>CAWCIW010000001.1:0-1691353 GCA_963795825.1 uncultured Alphaproteobacteria bacterium
GAGGGGCTATCTAGTCCCCCGAAATCAGCCTGTCAACTCGATCTTAACGCCTGTTCCGCGCCCGCACGGAAATCCAAGAACCAACGGGCGAACAAAGGTATCCCCACCTCCAGCGGCGTCGTCGGCGCATACCCCGTGCGGGCGCCGATCGCATCCACGCTGGCCCAGGTCTCCGCCACGTCGGCCGCCGGCCGCGGCACTTCCTCCACCAGCGCACGCCGCCCGAGACTCTCCTCCAGCAGCGCCACCAGGTGGTTGACCGTCTCGCTCCTGTGGTTGCCGATATTGAGCACGAGCGGCGCCTCGCCCGCCGCAGGCGGACGGTCCAGGGCGCCCAGCACGCCGGCCACGATGTCGTCGATATAGGTGAAATCGCGCTTCAGACGGCCGCCCTCGTAGAGCGTGATCGGCCGCCCGGCCATGATCGCCTCGGCAAACCCGTAATACGCCATGTCCGGCCGCCCCCACGGGCCATACACGGTGAAGAACCGCAGCCCGGTCTGCGGCAACCCATACAGATGCCCATAGGCATGGCTGATCAGCTCGCCGGAGCGCTTCGTCGCGGCGTATAACGAAGACGGCGTATCCACCCGCGCGTCCTCCGCGAAGGGCAGCTCGCGGTTCAGCCCATACACCGACGACGAGCTCGCATAGGTGAAATGCGCCAGGTTCGGCAGGCGCCGGCAGAACTCCAGCATCACCACCTGGCCCATCACGTTGGCGCTCACATAGGCATACGGATCCACCATCGAAAAACGCACCCCGGCCTGCGCCGCCAGGTGCAGAACATGGGTGATCTCCGGGGCGGCCAGTCCGAACATCGCCGCGCGGTCCGACACATCTGCCTGGACGAAGCGGAACGCCGGGCCCGCAAGGCGGGCCAGGCGCGCCCGCTTCAGCGCCACATCGTAGTAGTCGTTGAGGCTGTCCACGCCGATCACCGTCTCGCCGCGCGCGAGCAGGGCGGCCGCCGCGTGATAGCCGATGAAGCCCGCCGCTCCGGTGACGAGAACGCTCACTGCGACGTCCAGCCGCCATCGATCGAGATCGGCGCGCCGGTCATCGTGGCCGCCGCGTCCGAACACAAAAACACGCAGAGCGCGCCGATCTGCTCCGGCTGGGTGAAGCGCAGCATCGGCTGCTTCTCGGCGAGCAGGGCGCGCTCCTCCTCGGCGGCGGGGCGGCCGGCCGCCTTGGCGCGCGCGTCTATCTGGCCCTGCACCAGCGGCGTGAGCACCCAGCCGGGGCAGATCGCGTTGCAGGTGATGCCGGTGTTGGCCAGCTCGATCGCCGCCACTTTCGTGAGCCCGACCAGGCCGTGCTTGGCCGCGACGTAGGCCGATTTCTGCGCGCTGGCGACCAGACCGTGCGCCGAGGCGATGTTGATGATGCGTCCCCAGCCCGCCGCCTGCATGCCCGGGATCGCCGCCTGCATCGCGTGGAACGCCGCCGAAAGATTGATCGCGATCACCGCATCCCATTTAGCGGGCGGAAACGCCGCAATCGTGGCGGTATGCTGGATGCCGGCGTTGTTCACCAGGATATCCGCGCCGCCGAGCTCGCGTTGCGCCATCTCGACCATGGCGGCGATCTCCGCCGGCTGCGTCATGTCGGCGCCGGAATGCCGGATCTCCACGCCATGGGTGGCGGCGAGCTCCTCACGCAAGGCGGCGATCGCGTCGGCGGCGCCGAACCCGTTAAGCAGGATCGCGGCACCTTCGGCGGCGAGTGCGCGGGCGATGCCAAGGCCGATCCCGCTCGTGGAGCCAGTCACGATGGCAACTTTTCCTCGCAAATCCATGCAGCCTTCTCCTTGCTCAACCGTGTAGGTTAGCGGTGACATAGCTGGTATGTTTGAGCGAAGGAACGGGCGGTGGCGCCGCAAGTGCAGGAAGCAAACACTGCTTTTTTGAGACCGCGGACCGGCGAAACGCCGCGTCCCGCAAGCGTGCTGGCGCGTGCCGGCGCAGCAATTTGCTGTCTCGCGCTGGCCACATCGGCCGCTGCCGCACCACGCCAGATCGTGCTGTCCCCGCCGGACACCAGCGTCGCCTTTACCAGCTACGCCATGGGACTGTTCGCGATCACCGGCCATTTCACCCGCTTCACCGGGCACCTGCTGATCGATCCCGGCAACCCGCAGGATTGCACCGTGGCCCTGCAGATCGATGTGGCGAGCCTCGAGATGGCCGATCCCGCGCGCGCGCGCCTGGCGACCGGGCCCAAGATGCTGGACCAGCCGCATTTCCCCATGCTCGCCTATCAGGGCAGCTGCGCGCATGGCCATGCCGCCGGCCTGCTCACCATGCACGGGCAGACGCGCAGCCTGGAGCTCACCGCCAGCCGCAGCGGCCCGCGCGTGACCGCGATCGGCACGCTGCGCCGCCAGGATTACGGCATCGACGGCCTGCCCGGGCTCGTCGGCCGCACGATCAAGCTGACCTTCGCCGTGTCGCTGCCGGACGAGCTGGCGGACCTCATCGATCCCTGAGCGCGGGGAAACGCCGGGCGCTCCCTCGCGTTGCCGCACCACACAATCGAGGAGCCATGACATGGCAACCAAAGAGAAAGCCCCCGCCCAGGCGCACCGTATGCACCGGACGCGGAACAACCTGTCGTCTAACGCGAAGACCGTGTCGAT
Organism: uncultured Alphaproteobacteria bacterium; assembly: GCA_963795825.1. Lineage (GTDB taxonomy): Bacteria > Pseudomonadota > Alphaproteobacteria > Acetobacterales > Acetobacteraceae > BOG-908. The sequence continues at coordinate 2,642 of CAWCIW010000001.1, forward strand.
CGACCTGCTGAACGCCCGCCTGGCGGACGGCATAGACCTGGCGCTGGCGACCAAGCAGGCGCACTGGAACCTGAAAGGCCCGGCCTTCATCGGCATACACATGATGCTGGACGGTTTCCGCACCGACCAGGACGAGTGGAACGACACGATGGCCGAGCGTGCCGTGCAGCTCGGCGGCACTGCCCTGGGCACCACGCAGACCGTGGGTGCGATGACCAAGCTGGCGCCGTATCCGACCGACACCTACGCCGTGGCGGACCATCTGGCCGCGCTGATCGACCGTTTCAGCACCTACGCCAACGCGCTGCATGAGAGCATCGACCAGGCCGACGAGGCGGGCGATGCGGATGCGGCCGATATCTTCACCGAGGTCAGCCGCGGGATCGACAAGCAGCTTTGGTTCCTGGAGGCGCATGTGCAGGAGCCGTTGGGCGACATGCGGGATGGGGATCAGGGTTAAGTGAAGCAAGGCCTTCTTTTCTGAAGAAAAGAAGGCCTTGCTTACTTACTTTGCGTACTAGGCGCGTCATCCAACGTGCCAGCCACCGGCGGCGGTGTAAGGCTCGGATCCGGCCAATCCGCCGGCCGGCTCATCTGTGTCGGCGGCGAATCCGACGGCAGCCGCGTATCGATGACGATCAGCAAGCCACCGGCAAGCGGCGTCGGCGTCCGGTCCGCGGCGAGCAGCGCGCGATATCTCGCCTGCGTGACGGCGGCGCGTTCGTAATCCGCATCCAGTATGCCGTAGCGATCCAGAAACTTGTTCATAGTGGACGACACGCGCACGCAACCTTCGCTTGCCGGCCGGCCGAGCCGTCCCTCGAGTTGCGTAGGATCCGTCGCATGCATCTGCAGGCGTATGTCGCCGCCGGCGTTGTCGGTGTGCCAGCCTTTCAGCGCCCACTGCCACCCGAAATCCCACACACGCATGCCGGCCAGCCCGAGCCCGCGCACATGGTGCTCGTTGTAGGTTCCCAGGGCCCGGAAATCGAGTATCGCGTCGGTATGCGCGAACACGCCGATCGGGGTTATGTAATAATCCTTCCGGTTCGCCTGCCCGGTTGAGACATGCGCTGCGCCGATCAATTGCCAGGCGGCCGCGCCACCCGGCCGGGCCAGCATGACGGAAAGCGTCTCCACCGCCGGGTTGCGATCCACCACCACGACGAGCTGCGGTGTGTCGATCGTGCGCCCCACCAGCCGCAGCATCTCCGTGGCGCGCCAGGCGGTGTTCGCCGCATGTGCCTTGGACGGCGGTATCAGGTTGCGCACGCTGGCGGCCATCGCGGCGCGCAACGCCTCCGCTTCCTGGGAGACGTTGCCCGAAGCATCGGTCAGCGGCGGCAACGGCAATACGGCCCGTGTGGACATCGCCGGGACAACCGTGCGGCGGCCGACATCGTCGGGGCCAGGGCGAAGATGCGGGAACAGCGTATTTAGCGGCTCGATCGGCGGCGGCGTGGCGCGTGCGCCAGCACTGGCCAGACAGACGGCGAGTAACGCTGCGAACGTCGAAGCCAGGCGCAAATCCGGCAAAACACTACCTCGAGACACGTCAGACAACGCCGGACAGACCGGATGCGCCTTGCCTTCTACGGCAAGGTCATAGTTTGTGGTAGCCCGCCGGCCCGCCAGATGCCAGCCGGCACCTGGCAGACACGGAGACGCAAAGGAGATCGTTCATGCTGGCAAAAGGCCAGCACGATCGATCAGCCCAGTCCGAAAAGCCGGCTGTCTCAGCGCGACTTCTTGTAGAGTTTGCTGGCGACCTCGAACATTTCCTCGGGCGCGTAATCCGGCGCGAAAGCACCGTAATTGCCCGCCATGTCATGGATCTTGCCGCCTTCGGGATGGCCGTCGACCACCTCGAGCTCGCCAGGCGGGTCGCCCGGCAGCGCCATCTCGCCGTTGCCCCAGATGCCCTTCATCTCCGCGTAGTCATGCGGGCTGAAGCGATACAGCCGACGATGACTGCCCTCGTCCAGATACTTCTGGCACTCTGGGATCTTGCTGAGATTGATGTTCGGCGTGGGCAGCATCTTCTCGACTTCGACGCCGGTGATCTTTTTCAGCGCGAGTGCGTAGGCGTGCGCATGGACCGATCCACGAACGAGCAGATACCCGCACACTTCCCGGCCCGTCGGCTCCGTCATCGTCTCGTACACGCGCAGCTTATGTATCCGAGCACCGCATTCGAGATGGAAATTGTGCAGCAGGTCGATGATCACGTTGCCTGTGGTGGTCACGAAATCCATGTTCCACGACGCGCCATTGGCGTTCATCGGCATGGACCCGCCACCGTTCGACATGAACGAGGATGCCAGGCGGATATCCTGCATCTCGGCAAACGGCGCCTTGCTGATATCGACATCCTCGGTCTGGTCGCCGGGGCCGTTGGCGAGCATGGCCACGCCGTTGCTCACCAGCTCCAGATGGCCCAGTTCCTCGGCCGTGATGCTGGCCACCAGGCTGTAGAACGGCCGCAGCTTGCTCTTGCTGCGGAAATTGAAGCTCTGGAACATGTAGTTGCCCAGCGTGGACATCTCGCCGTATTTGCCGCCAAGCAGCTCCTGCAATGCCGCGGCCGCGTTGGGATCGGCCTTCTTGGGCGCCGGAAGGTCGGCCTGCAATTTGTCGATGCGCATGAACATGGGCGCTTATCCCTCAAATGGAGCCGGCCACTCGCCGGCTGCACATGTAACGCAGGGCTGCGCACGAAATCCGCATGACCGCGAAAGCGTGAAGCGCTTTCGCCTATTTTTGTGGGCCGAGCTTGTCGCGCGCGAGTGCCAGCAATTGCTTATCCGTCGTGGCGGACAGATCGGCGGTGACTTCCTGCATACGCTTCGCGACGTCGCCATGCTTGGCGCGCAGGTGCTCGGCCAGATGATGCCCGGCATTGCTGTGGCCGGTGCCGTGGCCCACCACCACGATACGCCCGGCGCCCGTCAGCTCGTGGGCGATCTGCTCGTAGAACGCAGGATCCTCCGAGGCACGCTGCCCCGCTTCGGCACCCTCGTTCTTGTGCGTCAGATGATGACGGAAATGATGCGGGTCATGCGGCTTCAGCGTATGCTCGGATACGTCGCCGGCCTCCGCCTCCACGCGGAAGATGCGGGCGGCGTGGTGCTCGATGGCGACAATCATGTCGGGGGCGTTCGGGTCGGTTTTCATGATCGCGCAAACGGGAGGCGGGGGCGCGGAGTTCCGCGCGCGCGCGCCTATTTCGCCGGGCGCTGCTACTTCGGCCGTGTCTTGAACAGCCCGGTCGCATCCATCGTCATCACCGCCTCGCCATCCTGGTTGCGGCAAACATAACTGCGCCGCGCCGAGCCCATCTCCGGCCGGCTGCGCGACACGCGCACCTCCTTGGTCTCGCTCTCCAGCGTGAGCGCGTCGCCGGGATAGACCGGCTTGAGCCAGCGTATCGCGTCGATCCCCGGCGAGCCGAGCGACTGGATGTCGCGGGCCTGCATGTCGTCCACCATCAGCCGCATCACATAGCCGCAGGTCTGCCAGCCGCTGATCGACAGCTTCTTGAAGAACGGGTGCGCGGCGGCGGCCGCATCGTCGAGGTGGAACGGTTGCGGATCGTATTGCCGCGCGAAATCCAGCGCCGCCTCGCGCGTCACGTGGATCGGGCCGAGCACGCTGGTGTCGCCCTCGGCCATATCGTCCAAATAGATCATGTCGTGTCCATCTCCTCGTCTGGTCGCGCGCCGGCCGGGCCGACCGGCGACAGGGCGGACCCGCCAAGCACCAGCGTGCCCGGTTTCTGCCCCGACCCCACCGCCTGTAACAGACGCAAATTCATCAGCTCCGGGTTGCCGCGCAGCAGCCGCGCCGCGTTCGCCAGAGCGCGCAACGCGGCATGTTCCGCCCGCGCGCGCTCCAGCGCCGCCTCGCCCTCCCGGCGCGCGCGCTCCACATCGGTGAACATGCGGCGCACTTCCGGCGGCAGCGTGACGGAGGTGATCTGCAGATAGGCCAGCTTGCAGCCAGGCACCTGGCTTTCCGCATGGGCCGCCGCCGCCGTGGCCAGCGCCGCGCGGCCTACCACCAGCGCATCGAGCGGCTGCAACGATGCCGCGTGCACCGCCGCAGCGCCCAGTGCCAGTTTCGCGCGCACCAGGTGATCGGTGTCGAACGCCAGCCGCGCATCGGTCACTTCGCACAGCGCGGTCACCGAAAGCCGCAGCGGAAAACGATCCGCGCTGACCGCCTCGGCCTTGGCCTCGGTGATCCACTGCCGGCGCGCGAGGCGCTTTACCGTGAACGTCTCGAACAGCCCCCAATGCTGGTGCGCGCCAGGCGCCAGGGTGCCTTCGTAGCGCCCGTCGCGGAACAGCAGCGCCACCTCCCATTCATTGACGACGGTGCGCACGCGGTCTCCTGAAGTAGTGGTCGATCCTGCCGCCACGCTCCCTGGCGGGGGCCCGAGACCCGCAGGGCCGGGGGAGAGATGCCGTTTCGGGCAGGCGGCAGGATTCAGTTACAACCATTTGTGACACCCCCCCGGGTAGAAGCTGGCCGCGCCGCGTAGGCGGCGTCGCGCGACGGCGGGGGGTTGTCCTTGGGGAATCGAACCCCGGGGTGATCTACTCACGGAAGATGGAAGGTCAGCAAGGCCTTCTTTTTCGAGAAATAGAAGCAAAAAGCTTTTGCTCCCTGTCGGCGTTTGTTGGCCGGCTTCACACGACCTCGGGGGCGGTCGTCGCCGGGTTGTGGAAGCCAGCAAGGCAAGAGGAATCGCCAAGGACGCCAAGATAAGGCAAGGGCGCCAAGATGCTTCTTCACATGACTGAGTTCATCCGGCGGCAGAATAAGCCGGCCTTTTGTTATTCGGGATCAGCACCTTTACCAATTGACCACGCCCATCCAGCCTGGCGCGACAGCAAAAAATCTACGAGACACACAAAGTCTCGACCAGAACCCGACACCTCTTGTTGCCCTTGCGCTTCCTTGGCGTCCTTGGTGATTCCTCTGGCACCCGCCTCAACCCGACGGATACCGCAAGCACACCCCTCATCACCTAGCTCAACCCTCGCCTATTTCGGCACGATCCCCGGAAACACGTATTGCTGCAACAACACCAGCCCGCCCAGCATTACCGTCAGCACAATACTATGCTTGAACGTGCGCGCGAAAACCACGCCCTCCTGCCCCTTCAGATCCGTCACCGAAACACCCGTGGCGATGTTTTGCGGCGAGATCATCTTGCCCATCACGCCACCCGAAGAATTGGTAGCCGCGATCAAAACCGGATTGAGCCCGAGCTGGTTGGCCGCCACCACTTGCAGATTGCCGAACAGCGCATTGCCGGACGTGTCGCTGCCCGACAAAAACACCGCGACCCAGCCAAGGAACGGCGACACCAGCGGGAACAGCAGCCCGGCCTTCGATACGCCCAGGCCGAGCGTATACGTCATCCCCGAATAATTCATCAGATACGCCAGCGCGATGATAAGCATCACCGTCAAAATCGCGATGCGCGCCTGCCGCCAGGTCGCCACCGCGGCCCGGAAGAACCCCGCCGGCCCCACGCCCACCAGCGCCGAGGTGATGATCGCCGCCAGCAAGATCGCAGTGCCGGACGCCAACGGCTCGAACTTGTAGAGCGCAGCATACGGCTTGTCGTGATACAGCGTGATCGACACCGCCTTATCCAGGCCCGGCCAGGGTATCGCCTGCGCGCCGTTCGCATTCACTTTGAAATGCGTCCACACGATCACCACCGCGCTGACCACGATCCACGGCACCCAGCCCTGCCACGGCGGCACGCTGCGCGCGGCCCGCGCCGCGGCCGCCGGTCGCACGCCCACCGCGAATTCCGGATCGTGCACCGGCTGCCATATCTGCAGGAAGCCGATCGTCACGATCAGCGCCGTCAGCGACGAGAGCACGTCCGTCAATGCGTAATCCAGTAGATTGGAACTGACGAACTGCGCGCCGGCGAAACTCACGCCCGCCACCAGCAGCACCGGCCACAGCGCCCGCAGCGACCGCATCCCGCCATAGATCGCCATCACATAGAACGGCAGCAGCACCGCGATGAACGGCAGCTGCCGCCCGACCATGGCGCCGAACGTTACCGGCGAAAGCCCGGTCACCTGCGCCCAGCACGGTGATCGGCACGCCGAGCGCGCCGAACGCTACCGGCGCGGTGTTGAAGATCAGCGTAAAGGTGAGCGCCTCCAGCGGCGGAAAACCCACCAGGATCAGCAGCGCGCTGGTGATCGCCACCGGCGTGCCGAAGCCGGAAATGCCCTCCAGCAGGCAGCCGAAACAGAAGCCGATCACCACCAGCACCACGCGTCGGTCGTTCGGCAGGTGGTCTAGTATCCAGTCGCGGAACGCGTCGAACCGGCCGCTGGCGACGGCGATGTTGTAGAGCAGCAGCGCGTTGACCACGATCCACATCACCGGCCACAGCGCGAAGATCGCGCCGGCCGCGGCACTGTCGGCCGCCAGCTTGAGGGGCAGCTGCCAGACCGCCACCGCGATGATGAACGCCACCACCAGGCCGGCCAGCGACGCCTGCCAGGCGGGGCGGCGCGCCACGCCCAGCAGCAGCAGCACGACGACGATCGGCACGGCAGCGACGGCAAAAGACAGGGCCAGGTTGTTGGCAACCGGCGTCAACATCTGGTGGAACATCGTCTCTTCCCGGGATTTTGCGGGCAGTAAGGCATTCGCGGGAAGCCGAAGGAAGGAGGAAGCCGTCCTTTTTTGCGAAAAGGACCAAAAAAACTTTTGCTCCCTGTCGGCGCGCGGGGAAGCGCTTACTGTAACCTTGGCAATCACGCCGCGAATACGGGTGGGTTGGCCTCGCTGCGGCCACAATTTCAGGATATGCGCAGGCCATGCAGTCGAACGGATGCGCGATCGCGGTTATGGCCAAGGCGCCGCGGCCAGGATTCTGCAAAACCCGGCTCACCCCGCCGCTCTCGCCGGACCAGGCCTGCGCGCTCAGCCGCGCCTTTCTGCACGATATCACCAGCAACCTTTTCGCCGCCGCCCGCCTGGCGCCGATCACCCCCGTGGTGGCCTATGCGCCCGCCGGCGACGAAGCGCTGTTCGACGGCATACTCGCCCCAGGCACCCGCCTGCTGCTCGCCGACGGCGCCGGCGACATGCCGCCCGGCGTATCCGGCTTCGGGCGCTGCCTGCTGCACGCAATGCGCAGCCTGTTCGCCGAGGGCTACGCCAGCGTGTGCGTGCTGAACGCGGACAGCCCGACCTTGCCCACCGCCTATCTGGCGCAGGCCGCCAACTGGCTGGCCGAGGGCCACACCGACGCCGTGCTCGGCCCCGCCGACGATGGCGGCTACTACCTGCTCGGCATGCGCGCCGCCCATGCCGCGCTGTTCACCGACATCGCCTGGAGCACGGACATCGTGGCGCAGCAGACGCGCGACCGCGCCCGCGACGCCGGCCTCACTCTGGCCGAACTGCCACCCTGGTACGATGTGGACGATGCCGCCGCCCTGCGTCGCCTGCTCGACGGTCGCGCGCCGGAAGATGCGACGCCCGCCTATCACGCACCGGCCACCCGCGCCTGCGCCAGCCGCCTCGGCCTGGCCGAACACCTACGCCACGCCGCCTGACCCTCCCCTCCGGAGACCGCATCATGTCCGAGACCATCGTCGAGACCAGGGCCGACATGCCGTTGCCCGACCCGCGCCGCTACTTCGAGCAGGTCGCCCCGCAGCGCGACCGCCAGGCCGCCGCGCCGCCACTCTGCGTGTACCTGGAAGTGACCAACCGCTGTAACCTGCTGTGCGAAACCTGCCCGCGTACCTTCGAGGCGCTCGAGCCGCCGGCCGACATGACCTGGGACCTGTTCACCAGCATCGTCGACCAGCTCCCCGGCCTGAAACGCGCCGTGCTGCATGGCGTGGGCGAGCCGATGCTGGTGCGCGAACTGCCGGACATGATCCGCTACCTGAAAGCCCGCGGCGTGCACGTGCTGTTCAACACCAACGGCACGCTCTTGCGCGAAAAGCGCTTCCGCGAGCTGATCGACGCCGGGCTGGACGAGCTGCGTGTATCGCTCGACGCCGCGGACGCCAAAACCTATGCCGAGGTGCGCGGCAAGCCGTTCTTCGACCGCATCGTCCGCGACGTCCGCCTGATGACCGAATACCAGAAGCGCGTGGGCGCCACCAACCCGCGCGTGTCGATCTGGCTGACCGGCATGAAGGAGACGGTGCAGCAGCTCCCCGAGTTCGTGCGCCTGGCTGCCGGCATGGGCGTGGCCGAGGTGCATCTGCAGCGCCTGGTGTTCGACGAAGCCGGCTTCGGCATGGCGCGCGCCGATAACAGCCTGTTCGAGGCGACCCAGAGCGAGGAGATCGCCGCAATCGAGGCCGCCGTGGCGCTCGGCCACGAAATGGGCGTGCTGCTCGATGCGTCCGGCGCCACCGAGCCGGGCTTAGTCTGCAGCAGCAGGGCGACCAGCCGTGGGCCACGTGCCGTCGCCCCTGGAGCCTGATGTATTTCACCGCGCATGGCCGCGCGCTGCCGTGCTGCATCGCGCCGTTTTCCGCGCGCGGCTATGAGACCTACACGCTGGGGGATGCCAAAACGCAGAGTCTGGCGGATATGTGGAATGGCGGGCTCTACCAGGATTTCCGCGAGCGGTTGCTGAGCGATACGCCGCCGGCGCCCTGCGCGAATTGCGGGTTGCGGTGGAGCTTGTAGCAGGACGGTTCGCGGAAGCCTTCGTTTGAGGGTGGCTGACCGGACGCGGGCGTTCGGACAGGTTTTCCGCAGACGGACTATCTACCTTCTCGCTTTGGCTCTGCCGGCACTCGCGTTCGGCGTCGCCCTGACGCTCGGGCTCGCCCTCTCCAAACCCGTGCAGATGTCGGTCGGTGAGCCGCCCCCCGCGCTCAACGCCGAGACGGTGCAGTTCCCCTCGCTCTCGGGAACCACTTTACATGGCTGGCTGGCGCCCGGGCAGCCGGGCGCGGGCGCCGTGGTCCTGCTGCACGGCGTGCGCGCGAACCGGCTCGCCATGGTGCGGCGCGCCCTCGTGCTGCACCAGCATGGCTTCGGCGTTCTGCTGTTCGACTTGCAGGCGCATGGCGAGAGCGTCGGCCAGCGCATCACCTTCGGCTATCGCGAAGGGATGGATGCCGCATCCGCCGTCGCTTTCCTGAAAACCCGCGCGCCGCGCGAGCGCATCGGTGCCATCGGTGTATCGCTGGGCGGCGCCGCCTGCCTGCTCGGCCCCGAACCGCTCGACGTGGACGCGCTGGTGCTGGAATCCGTCTTCCCCGATATCGGCGCGGCACTGGATGACCGGCTGCGCGCGCGGCTCGGCCCGATCGCCGGCCAGGTCGCCGCCGCGGTGATCACCCCGCTGTTCCGCTTGCAGATGCCGGCGGTGCTCGGCGCGAATTTCGCGGATCTCCGCCCGATTGACCGGATCGGCTCGGCGCGCGCGCCGCTGCTCGTGGCGTCCGGCACGTCGGACGCCTACACGCCGATCGGCGAGGCAACAGCCCTGTTCGACGCGGCCCACCAGCCAAAGATCTTCTGGCCCGTGCCAGGCGCCACCCACCAGGATCTGGAGAGCTACGACCCGGTAGCCTACTGGCAGCACATGCTGCCGTTCCTGGCGGCCAATCTGCAAAGCCCGCAACCCAAGCCGCCACACGCGTGAGGCGGCGCCCCACCGCCACCCTGCTCGGGCTCGGCCTGGCAATCACCGCCCTGCTCTTACTGGCTCCCCTGCTCCACCAGCCAGGCGCGATCTGGGCCGGCACGCTCCTGCGCAAGGATATCGTGGTCGGCCTGATCGGCGCCGCCTGCCTTATCTATCTCGCTACCGTAGCGTTCGTGTTTCACGTGAAACTGCCGGCGCGCGCCGTCTGGCTGATCCTGGCCGTGGCCATCATCGCCAGGCTCGGCCTAGTCGCCACGCCGCCCTTCATGTCGAGCGACGTCTATCGCTACGCCTGGGATGGCCGCGTGCAGCAAGCCGGCATCAACCCGTATCTCTATATACCGGCGGACCCGGCGCTGGCCCACCTGCGCGACCCGGCGATCTTCCCCAACATCAATCGGCTCGATTACGCGCACACCATCTACCCGCCCGCGGCCGAGCTGGTGTTCCGCGCCGCCGGCGCGCTGGCCTACAGCGTGACGGTGACCAAGCTCGCGATACTCGCCCTCGAGTTGGCCGGGATGCTGGCGATGTGGCGCGTGCTGGTGCTGGCCGGCCTGCCACCCGCCCGCCTGCTGATCTACGCCTGGAACCCGCTCGCCATCTGGAGCTTCGCCGCCGACGGTCACGTGGACGGCGCCATGGTCGGCCTGCTCGGCCTAGCCTTGCTGGCCCGCGCCGGCGACCGCCCCGACAAGCAAGGCGGCCGCCAGGCCGCTACCGGCGCGCTTCTCGGCGCCGCGATACTGGTGAAATTCTTGCCCGTGGTGGTCGCCCCCGCGCTGTGGCGACGCTGGGGCTGGCGCCTGCCCGCCGCCTGCGCCGCGACCATCGCCGCGCTCTACGCGATCTACCTGAGCGCCGGCTGGCAGGTGCTGGGCTTCCTGTCGGCCTACACCTCGGAGGAAGGCCTGGCCCAGGGCGTGGGTTTCTGGCCGCTCGCCGTGCTGGACCGCGCGATCCCCCTGCCGCATGCGGCCGGCGCCGTCTATGTGATCCTGTGCGGGCTGGCCCTGGCGGCCACCGCGCTCTGGATGGGCTTTCGCCAGCGCGTGGCGCAGGGCCCGGCCGAACTCCGGCGTGTCGGCAGCAATGCCGCCATCCTGGTTGCCGGCACCTTGCTGGCGATGAGCCCGCACTACCCCTGGTATTATCCCTGGGCGGCGCTGTTCGCCTGCCTGGCCCCGTGGCGCAGCGTGGTGTTGCTGTCCTGCGCACCGGTCCTGCTGTATTGCGATCCGTATCACGCAACCATCCTGTTCCCCTCGCTGGTATTCGTGCCCATCCTGATCCTCGCCTGCCTCGACTGGCGGGCCGGACGACCGCTTACCGGAGCCTGCGATGCCGCTCGATAACCACCCGAAACCGCGTGCCGCCCCGCCTTTCGGCAGCGCGTCGCCGCTGATCGCCGCGGTGATCCCGGTGCTCAACGAGGCCGGCGCGATCGGCCCCACATTGGCGCGCCTGCCGCCCAGCGTCGGGCTCCGCATCGTGGTGGATGGCGGCAGCACGGACGCCACCGTGGCGGAAGCCCGCGCCCACGGCGCCGAAGTGGTAGCCGAGCCCCGCCGCGGCTATGGCCGCGCCTGCTTCTCCGGCGCTGAACGCGCCGCCGCACTAGGCGCCGGCATCGTGCTGTTCCTAGATGGTGATGGCGCGGACGCCGTCGAAGAAGCCGACACCCTGCTCGCCCCCCTGCTCTCCGGCGCCGCCGGCTTCACCATCGCCACGCGCGCCGGCGGGCGCCGGCAGTCCGGCAGCATGGGCGCCCACCAGCTCGCCGCCGGCTACCTCATCGGCGGCGCGCTCGGCACGCTGTGCGGCAAGCGCTACACCGACATGTGCGCCTTCCGCGCCATGCGCACCGCCGACCTGATGGCCCTCGGCATGACCGAGATGACGTATGGCTGGAATCTGGAGATGCAGATGAAAGCGCCACGCGCCGGCCTGACGGTAATGGAAATCCCCTTGCCTTACTACCGACGGGTGGCAGGCGAGTCCAAGGTGGCGGGCAGCTTCCGGGGCACGCTGAAAGCGGGGTCCCGCATCCTGACGACGCTCGCGCGACACGCCTTCGTCTAGCGTCCGCGCGCCACTTCGCCAGGACGAACACGACAGGCGCAAAGCAGGGAAGTAAAAGTTTTTTGCTTCTTTTTTGCAAAAAAGAAGGCCTTCCTTCCTGATGACCACCGCCCTCCTGATCGTCGTAATCATCCTCCTGGCCCTCCTGAACGGCATCTTCGCCATGGGCGAAATGGCGCTGGTCTCCGCCCGCCGCGCCCGCCTCACCGTGCTGGAAGGCAAGCACGTCCACGGCGCCCGCGTGGCCCGCGAGCTGGCCGACGACCCGCAGCGCTTCCTCCCCACCGTGCAGGTCGGCGTCACTCTCGTGGGCATCCTGTCCGGCACCTTCGGTGGCGCGCGCATCGCCAACACCCTGGCCCCCAGCATCGCCCGCATCCCGTATCTGGCGCAGGCCGCCACCGGCGTGGCGCTGGCGCTCACTGTGCTGGGCATCACCTTCATCACCCTCGTGCTCGGCGAGCTGGTGCCGAAACGCCTTGCCCTGCGCTCGCCGGAACGCATCGCCGCCCGCCTCGCCCCCTCTGTGGCGCTGCTGGCTCAGGTCAGCGGCCCGCTCGTCTGGCTGCTCGGCCGCTCGTCGGACCTGGTGCTACGCCTGATCGGCCATAGCGAGCACAACCGCGAGGACGTGACGGAAGACGAGCTGCGCGCCCTCCTCGCCGAGGGCACCCAGACCGGCGTGCTGGAGACTGGCGAGCGCGACATGATCGAACGCGTCCTCCGCCTCGCCGACAAACCAGTCCGCGCCATCATGACGCCGCGCACCGAGCTCGTCTGGATCGACCGCACCGACCCGCCGCGCGAGATCATCGACACCCTGCGCGCCGCCTCGCACAGCCGCTTCGTGGTGTGCGACGGCCGCGTCGACAACGTGGTGGGCGTGGTGCAGGCCAAGGACCTGCTGGACCGCATACTCGCCGGCCGCGACCTCTCGATCGCCGCCGCCCTGCGCCAGCCGATGGTGGTGCCGGACACCATCAGCGCGCTCGACGCGCTGGAGCGCCTGAAGAGCGACGCCCTCGGCCTCGCGCTGGTGATGGACGAATACGGCAGCTTCGAAGGCGTGGTGACCGCGGCCGACGTGCTCGAGGCGATCATCGGCGATTTGGCAGAGCCGGGCTACGGCACGCCCAGCCAGGCGGCCGACCAGGTGGGCGGCGAGATCGTAATGGACGGGATGACACCGGTGGACGAGCTCAAGGCGCGGCTGCTGCTGCCCGACCTTCCCGCCGAGGGGAGCTATCACACATTGGCCGGGCTGGTGCTGGCCTTGCTGCGCCGGGTGCCGCAGGGGGGCGACCGGATCGTGTTCGGCGGGTGGCTGTTCGAGGTGTTGGAGATGGATGGGCGGCGGGTGGTGAAGGTGCGCGCTTCCCGGGAGAAGCTGGCGGAGGCCTGAGGGGCCAAGCAAGGCAAGCAGTCCTTTTTGGAAAAAAGGACCAAAAAACTTTTGCTCCCTCGCATTTGCGGCTGCCGTGTGGTTTTGGACACGCCCGCTTTGTGAGATTGGCGCTCGGCCTGGATTTCTCTGGGCTTTTTCCGGTTTTCGTTTTGGTACCGATTTCTCTGTTTGTCGATACTTTGCTTTGTCCAGGCAAACTTCGGCGCATGTTGCTTAGTCATTGTGCAATCCTTGCTTGCACCGAGCGGGAAGCTGACTTGCCGCCGTAATATTTCGTTGGACAACCCGCTTCTGCAATCGCCACCGTCCCCGAACTTTATTGCTTGGGGAAGCCGGAAGCATGGCATTTACAACTCGGGTGGCGCTGTCGGCCGCAATGATATGCTGCGCCGCGGCAGCGCGGGCACAACCACCCGTGCCAGTGCCGCCCCCTTCCGACACGCCTCCCGCCGCATCCGACAGCAAGCCCGCGTCAGCGACGGTCGAGAGAACGCCTTTGCTGAACAGCAGCTTTCCAATCTCCGCTGCCGTCACCGTAAAGGCCGGAACCGACATGGTGTTTCTCAGCGGCGCGCTCGGCCCCGTGGTGGACCCTTCGGCGCCTAAGGGCAGCCCGGCCGCTCTGGGCAATACCGCCACCCAGGCTACCGGCGCGCTGACGGCATTGCAGGCCACGCTCGCGCGCCTGGGCATGACCATGGGCGACGTCGTCAAGATGAACGTGTTCCTCGTGGGCGACCCGGACCGCGGCGGCCAGATGGATTTCCCCGGCCTGATGACGGCCTACACGAAGTTCTTCGGCACCAAGGAGCAGCCGAACAAACCGGCGCGCAGTGCCGTGCAGGTGGCCGGACTGGCGATGCCCGGCGCGCTCGTCGAAATCGAAGTGATCGCCGCAAAGGCGCACTGAATTGCCTTCGTTCCTGCAACAGGCTGCATCATCACGGAGCTACAACGCATGAAGCGCCATCTTCTCGCCACCGCCGCATTCGCCGGCTTGCTGCCGTTCGCCTCGCATGCGCAGCAGGCCACCCAACCGGCACTCGTGGCGCAACTGACGCCCACGCCCGGCGTGGCGCCCGTGCAAGGTGCGTCGGGCGAGCCTGCAGAAGCGAACGCCCCCAATCTCGGCGCGCAGGAAGACATCATCGTGACCGGCACGCGCCAGCAGGGCCGCACGAAAGCCGATAGCCCCGCGCCCGTCGACGTGGTCAGCGCCGCCGAGCTCGAGCGCACCGGCCAGCAGAACGTGTTTGACGCGCTGAACACGTTGTTGCCCTCGCTCGACCTGCCACCGTTCGGCTTCGATACCGCCGGGCTGGTGCGTTCCGCCCGTCTGCGTGGCCTGAGCCCCGACGACACGCTCGTTCTGGTGGACGGCAAGCGCCGGCACGTATCGGCAAATATCAACGCCGATATCGGGCCGGCCGGCGGGTCCGATCCGGTGGACCTCGACATGATCCCGATCAGCCTGATCGATCACATTGAAGTCCTGCGTGACGGCGCTGCGGCGCAATACGGATCGGACGCTATCGCAGGCGTGATCAACATCATCCTCAAACACGCCGATCACGGGGGCAGCGCCTTCGCACAGGAAGGTGCGACCTACGTGCAGGATGGTTTCACCAACAATATCGGCGCCAGCTTCGCTTTGCCGATCGCCAAAGACGGATACTTCGATATCGCGGCCGATTACCGCTACCACGACCACACGGACCGCAGCGGCGATTTCATCTCGCAAAGCCAGATACCCGGTGGCCCCACACCGCTCACCGCGAACGGATATGCCGGCGGCGGAACCTTCAAGGTCCCCGCCAAGGCCAACGAGATTGAGGGTGACCCGCGTTACAACCTGGTCAATTTCGGCTACAATGCCGGCTATGATATCGGCCCGGTCGAGCTCTATTCCTTTGCCACCTATAGCTACCGGCACGCCGAAGCCTTCGAGAACTATCGCGATCCAAACTACCAGGGTTCCTTTTCGAGCCAGCAGCCACCGCCGCCGGCGCCGTTGCTGCCCTACCCGAACCTGACCGCCGCCAAATACTACCCGAACGGTTTCTCTCCGCTCGAAGCGCTCAACGAGGATGACTACTCCCTCACAGCGGGCGCCAGAGGCGACCTGCCGGGCGACTACCATTACGACCTGAGCACGACCTATGGCGGCGACATCGACAACATCTCAACCCTGAACTCGGTCAATCCGTTCTACCTCGAAACCTTCGGCTCATCGCCCACGAAATTTCACGCCGGCGAATTCAACAACACCGAATGGACCAGCAACCTCGATGTGAGCAAGCCATTCGATCTGCCGTTCCTCGCCAAACCGCTGAACGTGGCAATCGGCGCGGAATTCCGCCGCGACACCTACCAGATACAGCAAGGCGATTTCTCCGCCTATTACGGCGGCGGCGCCCAGGCCTATCCGGGTTTCACGCCGCAGAGCACAGGCTATTTCCAGCGCGAGAACGAAGCCGTCTACGCCGATGTGGCGACCTACATCCTGCCGAAATGGCAGGTCGATCTTGCGGGCCGCTTCGAACATTATAGCGACGTGGGCGATACCGAGACCGGCAAGTTCACCACGCGCTACGATTTCAGCCCGCTGCTCGGCATTCGCGGCACCATCAGCAACGGCTTCCGCGCACCAACATTGGCCCAGGAAGGCTTCGCGGCGGTGAACGTGACGCCGACCAGCGCCACCGGACAATTCCCGGTGGACTCGGCGGCCGCCCGCTTCCTCGGCAGCTCGGCATTGAAGGCCGAGCGCTCGCAGAATTACGAGGTCGGCTTCGTCTCCAGCCCGATCGAGCGCATGCATATTGCGCTCGATTTCTACCAGATCGACATACGCGACCAGATCGTCAATTCCGGCCTGATCGGCGGCACGCCCGCCTCCGAAGCTGCGGTGAACCAGGCCTTCATATTGGACGGCAGCGCGCCGCCGGCCGGAGCGGCCGGCAGTCTGTTCGCGCAATTCTATACCAACGGAGTCAACACCCGGACACGCGGCGCGGATCTCACGATCGACTACGTCACACCGCTGTCCGACGACAGCAAGATCGCCTGGCTGCTCGCCGGAAACTTCAACGATGTCGAAATCACCCGCACCGTCGCCTCGGCCCAGCTCACACCGGACGTGCTCTCGGAAATCAAGAGCTCCACGCCGAAAAGCAAGGTGCTTCTGCAAGCCGTGTACACGAACGGACCGTTCAGCGTCACCGCGCGCGAGACACGCTTCGGCCAGGTCGTCGAAATACTGGCCGACGCCTATTCCGGCGGATCGCCCTTCACCACCAATCGCAACGCACCGCATTTCATCTCGGACCTCGAGCTGGGATACAAGCTCACCAAGAACGTGACGCTGGTGCTCGGTGCCGACAACCTGTTCGACACCTATGCCAATCACACCACGGCCCAGGCGCGCTACCAGAATGCCGAGGAATACATTGCATCTTCGCCCTACGGCATCGATGGCGGGTTCTACTACGGCCGCGTGAACTTCACCTTCGGCGACAAACCCGCAGCACTGCCGGAGCCGCCGCCGCCGGCGATCGCACCGCCACCAATCGCCGCCACCGCGGCCCGCACCTATCTGGTGTTCTTCGACTGGGATCGCGCCGATCTGACCACGCGCGCACGCCAGATCGTGGCCCAGGCCGCCCAGGCTTCCACGCAGACTTCGACCACCCGCCTGGAGGTGAACGGCTATACGGACCTTTCCGGAACTGCCGCTTACAACAAGCGACTTTCCATTCGTCGCGCGGAGTCGGTGGAAAGCGAACTGGTCAAGGACGGTGTCGCCAGAAACGAGATCTACATCCACGGTTTTGGCGAATCCGATCCGCTTGTGCAGACCGCTGCGGGTGTGCGTGAGCCGCAGAACCGGCGGGTGGAGATTGTGTTGAAGTGATCTGCTTGTTAGTAAGCAAGTAAGGCCTTCTTTTTTGCAAAAAAGAAGCAAAAAACTTTTGATGGTGCTGTCGCGGCGTTTCCGGATGCAGTCGTGATGTTGACTTGGCGGAGCGCCGTTCTTGCGGATGTGCCGGCGCTTCGTATTGTCATGGATGATGCGATCTCCCTGCTCCAGCGCGGCCTTCTCTCGCCGGAGCAGATCGCCGCCAGCCGGCAAATTATGGGGCTGGACACCCAGCTCATCACCGACGGCACCTACTTCGTCGTTCTGCATGGCACCCAGATCGCCGGCTGCGGCGGCTGGAGCCGGCGCGCCACGCTTTTCGGCGGCGACCACACCTCCGGCCGAAATGCCGCGCTGCTGGACCCCGCACACGATGCCGCCCGCGTGCGCGCAATGTACACCGCACCCGACTACGCCCGCCAGGGCGTCGGCCGGCTGGTTCTATCCTTGTGCGAGGATGCCGCCAGCGCCGAAGGCTTTCGCGCCGTCGAACTCGCTGCAACCGCCTGCGGCGCGCAATTATACGCTGCGTGCGGCTATGAAAAAGGCGAGCCGATCGAAGCCGGCATAGTGCCGCTCCTACGCATGCGCAAACAGATCGGCGGCCCTGAGGCTGCTCCCCGGTAGAGCCCGCTTACCGGAGCGCACCATAGCCGCGCGGTTATCTGCCGAGGCCATCACACAGGCGTTGCTGGTTCCAACACACAGACATGCCCATCCGGATCGCGCAAAATGCGTGTCGCCGGTAAATCTGCCACCGCGAAAACCAGCCGTGAGACGGCGATATCGGAAAGTCCACCCGGATTCGCTGCGCGCCCTCTAGGCGCACGATATCCCAACAGCTCCAGATGCGGCGCAGCGTCCGCTGGGGCCAGTGCCACCACATCCACTATTGCGCCACGCAGCCCGTCCAACGCTTCCTGCGCCGGCCCGCTATTCACCTGCTGCGCGCTCACATCCAGGCCCAACGTCGAACCGTAAAACGCCACGCTTGCCGCAGCGTCGCTGACCGATATCGCCGAATGATCGATCCCGCCAGCCGTGCGCGCATCGCCATCCGGAAACTGGATCAGCTCCAGCGGGTGGCCGTCCTGATCGCGGAATTTGAAAGCCACGATACCGCCTGGCAGGATTTGCGGGCCATCCAGGGAAATCGGCTTGAAGTTGGCCAGGCACAGACGCGCATAAGCCGCATCAATGTCGTCCACGGCCAGCGCGATATGCTGAAAACACAGATCATTGCTTGCACGTTCAAGAGGATACGCAGCACCGGCCGGATCGCACGCGGTCAACTCGATATGCTGCCCGCCACGCCGCAACACCGCGCGCCGCACTGACCGCGCGCCAAGCATCGCCGCATCCCCGGCATCGACACCCACCATCGAGAAGCCGAGTGCCGTCGTGTAAAACGCGATCGCCGAGTCCAGATCGCGCACGTTCATGCCGACCCGATCGAGTCGCAATGCCCTCATGGCCACGCGGCACCACGCACATTGGTATAGATCGCCATCAACCGGTCCGACGCGCAGATAAACAGCCGCGACCGATTGCGCCCGCCGAACGCGACGTTGGAGACAGCACAGCCCGTCAGTATCTTGCCGAGCAGCTCTCCCGCAGGGCTGATGCAATGCACACCATCGCCAGCACTGCTCCAAAGCCGCCCATCGGTATCGCAGCGGAAACCGTCGGCCAAACCGGGCGACACGGTATGGAACACACCGCCCCCACGCAAACGGGTTCCCTCCTGCACTGAAAAGGCGCGGATATGCCGCGGATCGCCCGGCTCGAACTGCCGTCCGGTCTCCGCGATATACAAGATACGTTCGTCAGGCGAAAAACACAGCCCGTTCGGCCCCCGGAAATCATCCGCCACCACACGCAAATCGCCGCTCGCAGGATCGAGCCGATATACGTTCGCCGGCAGTTCCGCCTCCTGCTTGCCGCCCTCGTAATCCGTGTTGATGCCGTAATGCGGATCGCTGAACCAGATCCCGCCGTCGCTATGCACAACCACGTCGTTCGGGCTGTTCAGCCGCTTTCCCTCGAACTTGTCCGCCAGCACGGTCACCGTGCCATCGAGCTCGGTGCGCAAGATGCAGCGACGCTGATGGGAACACGTGATCAGCCGCCCCTGCCGATCGCGGGCATGTCCGTTGGAAAACCCGCAAGGTTGCTGGAAAACACTCAGGCCGCCAGCCTCCGTCCACCGCAGAACACGGTCATTTGGTATGTCACTGAACAGCAGATGGTCCGCATCGGCGAACCAGACCGGGCCTTCCGTCCAACGGAAATCACCCGCCAGAACCTCAAGGCTGGCGTTCGACAGCACCAATCCGCGAAACGCCGGATCGCAGGCTTCGTATATTCCCATTCCCCGGCTAGCGGAAATGGCCAGGTTTGCGCACCGGTGCAATATGCAATTGCACCGTCATCAGAACCGCCGGCTGATCGCCCACCACACCGCTTCTGTGACCCTGCTTGCCTTGCCCGTCGCGAACGCAACCCTGGTCCTCGCCGAACGAGATCTCCCCTGGCCCCATCTCGACTCTCGTGCCGTCCATCGCCTCGACCCACCAGCGTCCGGAAAGCGGCACAATCCATTGCGGCGCCGGATTCTCGTGCCAGTCGCCCACCCAGCCTACGGGCTGCACGGTGAATACCGTTGTGGCTTCCGAACGCGGCTGCTTGTCGTTCCATTGCGGGTCGGCCGGCCCCACGCCGTGCAGCTCGAACGCCGTCAGTTCGCAACGCTCCTGGTGGCTGACGCCATCGTCGTCGACCCAGAGATGCCAGTAGCCGACACGCGGCGCCTCGCCTGCATTGCTCATGGCTGCGGCACCTGCGCGTAGGGATGGGTGGAAGCGAGCGGATCACTGAAGAACGCGCCAAGCGATCCCTGTACGCCGACGACGAGCAGCAGGAAGCCGCCTGCCAGCGAGAAATTCTTCAGAAAGTCCCAAAACAGATCACGCCCTTTGCTGTTTCCCGCGCGCCAGAAATCGCCGGGCCGCCAGAACTGCTTCCATAACAGCGCCGTCATCATGCAATAGCCGGCCATGATCAGCCCCGCGGCGCGATCCGCCGTTCCGGTAAGGATCGCCATCGGCATCAATATCTCCACCGAGAGTCCAATCAATATCAACAGCACCGCGAGCGCGCCCGGCGCCACTTGCCTTGCCTGATCGACCGCCCCGCGGAAATTGATGATCTTGTCGAGCGCGCTGAACGGAAAGAACAGCATGACCAGCAGATATCGTGTGGCCAATACGCCCAGGAAGGTTATCGTCATGCGCCCAGCCTTTCCCGCAGATGTTCCGCCACGCGCAGCGCGTTCGCGATGATGGTCAGCGTCGGGTTCACCGCACCGATAGAGGGAAAGAAGCTCGCATCCGTCACATACAAATTGTCGAGCTCATGCGCACGGCAGTTAAGGTCGAGCACGGAGCTTGCAGGATCGGTCCCGAAGCGCAGCGTTCCCGCCTGGTGCGCGGTGCCGCTGATCGGTATGTCCTTGCCCAAATAGAGATTGCGCTCCACCATCACAGGATGCGCGCCGAGCTCGGTCATGTGCTGCTCGAGCTTCTTGCGCAGCCGGCGATGCGCCTCCTGCCCCTGCTCATGCACATCCAGAACCACCTTGTCGCCATCGTAGTAGATCCGGTTCTCGGCCCGCGGCAGATCCTCTGACGACAGCCAGAAATCCATCGAGTGCAGCGCCATCTTGTCGAACGGCAGGTCCGGCAGCCACTCGAGCCAGCCAGGCAGCGCCTCGCCCTTTATCTGCTCGGCATGCGAGCTGGCGCACATCTGGATCAGCCCCAAAGGATAATCCCAGTCGTCGCAACCGAAATAGTAATCCCCCACCGCCAACGTCTTCTGAAACACGGTATCGTTGCGTTCCTTCATCAGCGCCATCAGCACGGATTGATTGTGCCGCATGTAATTGCGCCCGACCTGGCCGGAGCCGTTTGCCAGCCCATGCGGATGCACGTCGTTCGCCGAACGCAGCATCAGCAGCGCGGACGACAGCGCACCGCATGCCACCACCACGATATCGGCCGTGTAGCGTTCCTGCGCGCCCTCCCGCTCCACCACCACACCCGTCACCGTGCGCCCGGCCGCATCCGTCTCCAGCTTGGACACGTAGGCATTCACCAGCAATTCCACGTTCGGATATGCCGCAAGCGTGGGATCGACGCACATCACCTGCGCATCCGCTTTGCCATTCAGCAGACACGGAAATCCGTCGAACGCATCACATCGTATGCAAATGCTCGTCGGCGTCGCGCGTCCGTCGCGCTCGTCCAGCTTGATACCGAGCGGCAGATGGAACGGATGCAGGCCCTGTCGCGCGAATCCCTCAGCCAGCGCCTGCACCTTCGGCTCGTGGCTCACCGGCGGATAAGGATAAGCCGCACTTGCCGGCGGCTCCAGCGGGTCCTCGCCGCGCTGCCCGTGCACCGCGAAAAGCTTCTCCGCCGCGGTGTAGAACGGCTCGAACTCCGCATATTCCACCGGCCATGCCGGCGACACACCTTCCTGGTGCACCACCTCACCGAAATCGCGTTCGCGCAGACGGAACAGGGCCGCGCCGTAAACCTTCGAATTGCCGCCCACGTAATAGTGCAGCCCCGGATGGAACGTCTCGCCCGTCCTGCCATGCCACGTGTCGGTGCACTGGTACGCGCCGTCGACGAATACCGTTTTCGAATCCCAGTTAAATCTCGTGCGCGGCAGGTAGTCGCCGCGCTCGAGAAGCAGGATGCGCTTGCCAGTCGACGCCAGGCTGTGCACCAGCGACGCGCCGCCCGGGCCGCTGCCAATCACGATGAGGTCGTAATGCGGCATGATGTTCTCCCGTGGCGGCGTCGACTACCGGAACCGGCGTAGCGCGTTTGGCGCCCTTTTGGAAGTCAGGCGGCGCCGGCGCCGCCGTGTTAGCCCGATCAATTATCGGGCGTTTGCGCGCCCGATCTCGCCGAGCATTTTCCCGCGCGCGCCCTGCGTCTCGAACATCCAGCCGGGATACTCGCGCGGCAACACGCTGACTTTATCCAGTACATCGAGTTCCGCATCGCTCAGCGCCACCTCGCTCGCGGCGATATTGTCGTCGAGCTGCTCCAGCCGCTTCGCCCCAATGATCACGCTGCTCACCACGCGCCGATGCAACAGCCACGCCAGCGCAATCTGCGCCACCGAGACGCCATGCGCCTCAGCGATCGGCCGCATCGCATCCACACAATCGAACGCGCGTGGACGGTCCACCGGCGGGAAATCGAACGCCGCCCGGCGTCCTTCGGCCGGCCCAGCCTCATCGCGCCCGTATTTGCCGCTCAGCAGCCCCCCGGCCAGCGGGCTCCATACCAGCAACCCCACCCCTTCGGATCGCAGCATCGGCACGATCTCGCGCTCCAGGTCCCGACCGGCTACCGTGTAATACGCCTGCAGGCTTTCAAAGCGTGCCAGCCCCAGCCGCTCGGAAATACCAAGCGCCTTCATGATCTGCCAGGCCGCCCAGTTGGATACGCCCACATACCGCACATGCCCGTGCTGCACGAGCAGATCGAGCGCGCGCACGGTCTCCTCGATCGGCGTGATGGGATCGAAACCGTGTATCTGATACAGGTCGATGTGATCCATCTGCAGCCGCTTGAGGCTGGCCTTTACCGCGTCGATCAGATGCAGGCGCGAATTGCCGCGCTCGTTGAGCCCCGGCCCCATCTGGCCGAAAGCCTTTGTCGCCACAACAACTTGGCTGCGCGGCACAGCCAGATCGCGCAGCGCCTGGCCGGTGATCTGCTCGGAGAGGCCTTCCGAATAAACGTCGGCGGTATCGAAGAAGTTGATGCCCTTGTCGATCGCGCGGCCGACGAGCTTTTCCGCATCCTGCTGCTGCACGGCGCCGATCTTCTGCCACATGCCTTCGCCGCCGCCGAACGTCATCGTGCCAAGGCAGAGTTCGGAAACCAGCAGGCCGGTGCGGCCTAGTTTGTTGGTGCGCATTTTGCGGGATCCTCGGAGTTTAAGAAAGCAAGGCCTTCTTTTCTTCAGAAAAGAAGGCCTGCCTTCCTATAACGCCGCCACCCGCCCAGCATTTCCCGCCCACGTATAATTCCGCGCCTCCAACTCCCCCCGCGCCGCCGCACCCAACCGCGCCCGCAACCCAGGCTCCGCAATCAACCGCTCCACCGCCGCCCACATCCCCCCCGCACCAAACAGCAGCGCCGTACGCTCATGCACCAAAATCTCGCATATGTTCGGCTGGTCCGGCGCACAAATCGCACAACCCGCCGCCATGTAATCGAATATCTTCAACGGCGACGCATACGCCGTAGCACTCGGCTGCAACGCAATATCGAACCCGCTCACCACACCCGGCACATCGGCCGGCTGCACCAGCCCGGTGAACTGCACCCGCCCGCTCATCCCCAACCTATCCGCAAGCGCCGTCAGATCCGGTATCGCCGGGCCGTCGCCCACCACCACGAGCTTGGTATGCGCCGGCCCGTTCGCCATACCTTCGATCACCTGGTCCAGCCCATGCCAGGCGCGCACGAATCCGACAAAACCCAGCGTCACGCTGCCATCTTCCGGCGCAGGCGGCCGCGGCGGGAAGCGCGCCAGGTCGATCCCGTTGGGGATCACCGCGATGCGCGCGGGGTCCACGCCGGCCTGCACCACCATGTCCGCCAATACCTGCGTCACCGGCAATACGCGCGTGGCGCTGCGCCACGTCCAATGCTCCAGCCGCGCCGCCAGGCCGGGCAGCCGCAGCCCGCCATGCGCCGCGCGCTCCCGCGTCAGTGGCGCATTCACCTCCAGCAGTAGCCGCGCGCCATGTCGCCGCGCCAGCCACGCGCCCGCCAGGAAATACAGATTGCAGCGCTCGTAAACCACATCCGGCCGCATCTCCCGCCAGGCTGCCTTCAGCCGGCGATACGCCACAACATTATAGCCCAGTTCAGCCAACTCGCCGAGCGCACCAGGCAACAACCGACGCACCCGCGCCACCAGGCTGCTCTCCCCGCCGAACTCCGCCTTCTCATAAAAGCTAGGCCCCACCACGCGCACCTCATGGCCCGCCTCGCGCAGAGCGCGCACCAGCTCCGCGATATGCACGCCCTGGCCGTCATGGGACTGGATACGGTGGCTATAAAGTATGCGCATGCTCCGGCTGCTACCGCGGATACGGGTTCGCGCCAAGCTGGGCCAGCGCGGCCCAGGCGGTCGGCGCCAGATGCGGCTGGCGGTAATACAGGAAATCCGGTGCATCAGCATCCAGCCCGGTGGACAAACCCGTGGTCAGCGTCGGCGTGGTGGCGGCATAGATAAAACCGCCCGGCGCGGTATTGGCGCGCAGCGTGGCCATCAGCTGCGCGATCGGCCGCCCCGCGCGACCTGCCACAAGCGCCGTGATCGCCGTCCCCTCCAGCCATATGCCGTCACGGTCCGTGTTGAAATCCACCCCCGCGATCTCGGCCGCCGGCGCCCCCACCGGCAACCCATGCCGCGCAAGCACCCAATCCAGCGCGCGCCCCCACTCCGGCCGTGCACCCGCAGCGAGCAAGGGCCACAAATTCGCATCCACCGCGGAATGCAGGTTCAATCTGCCATCCGGCTTCAGCCCGGTGGCGAACCGGCCCTCGCCCGCCTGCCACATGCTGGCCACGAAATCGCGCGCATGCGCCGCCGCCGCCGCCCGCCCCAGCGCCCCAAACGCCGCCACAAGATCGATGTTGTGCTCCGTGCTGACCCAGGCCAGGCGCTGCGGCGACGGCTCGAATCCCAGGAACCCACCGGCATAGCCGCGCGGCCCACGCACCTGCCCCTCCACCCAATCCGCCGCGCGCTCCGCCGGCGCGCGCCACGCCGGACCCAGCCCGATCCACAGCAGCATCGCCCACGCCATGTTCCCGGTCGCGGTGCCAGCCTGGTAGCCGTCTTCCATCCAGTGCCAGTTGCGGTCCGGCCAGCCCGGCAAGGGATACTTACCCGCGGTCGGCGCGCTGCCGGCGCGATACGCATTGCGCAGGCGGCCGTCGCGCCAGAACCTGTCGGTCGCCTGCGCCCTTGCCAGCGCGTCGCCAATCCTGCGCGCGCCCGGCGTATCGCCGGCCGCGAGCAGCGCCAGGCCAGCCACCGCGTTGTCGTATACGTAAGCGCAGTTGGCCTGGGTGCGGGCGAAGTCGCCGGCGCCGGTCACCTCGTAGCTCTGTAGCAGGCCGGGGCCGGAGAGCGCGGCGGCGCGGGCGCTCAGGGTGGACTGCCAGGTTGGGGCGGCGGTCAGGGCAGCCACAGGCGCGGTGGCCAGGAGGGTGCGGCGGGTCAGGTCTGGCAAGGAAGCAAGGCCTTCTTTTTTGCAAAAAAGAAGCAAAAAACTTTTGCTCCTGACGGCTGCGCCACGCCGATCAAGATCGGGAGCTGCGCTGGTTATGCTTTTACGCCCAGGCGGGTCATGATGTTGGCGATATCCGGGTCGCCTTGTTTGGCAGCCGCAATATCGGCGTTGCCGCCTGCGGTGTCGCCCAAATGAAGCTTCGCCAGGCCGCGACCGTAGAGCGACAGAGTCAGGTCCGGACGCGCCACCAACGCCGCGTCATAATCGGCCACCGCCTTGGCCCACGCCTGCATCTTCAGATGCGCCAGACCCCGGCTGTCATACGCGCCGCGATCCTGCCCCTGCAGCCGTATCGCTTCGTTGCAGCTCAGTTCTGCCATCTCCGCCAAGCCCGCAACCGCGGCCTCATAGCAGTGGAAACCCAGGATGTGCCACGGAAACACCGTCTCGAATTTCAGCATGTTATCGAAACCGGCAAGCGCGCCGGTGTCGTCGTGCCGCAATTCCAAGGCGATACTCTGCAGTGCATACAGGCGCGCGGCGGTATAGATGTTGAAGCTGGCGTAACGCCGATGCCAGAGGGTTCGCTCCGGCATCGCGGACGCCCGGGCCAGATCGGCAAGTGCGGCGCCCGCATCGCGCTGCCGCACCGCGATTTCCGCGCGCATGAATACCAGCACCACCGCCTCCGGATGCATCGCCGACGCATGATCGAGATCGGCCACCGCTTCGGCATACCGCCCGGCAGTCATCTCGAGGCCTGCGCGAACCACATAGGCTTCCGCGAAATCGGGCGTTGCGGCAATGGCTTTTCCGGCCGCGGCAATCGCGTCGCTATAGTGCCCGTGATAGGAATCGCGCATCGCCGTATCGAGCGTGCGCCAGCCAAAAGGTGTGCCACCACTGTCGAAATCGGCCGCATCGGCGTGCATTGCGAAGCACGCCATCACAACGGCAACAATCGCGTAGTTCAGCCATCGCCTGCGCATGAAACCCCCCAATGCCCCGAGCGTGACGTAACGTGCGCGCCCTGTCCAGAACACACGGATTGCCCTACCAGAGCGGCCGCCACGGCAAGGAACGATACCGATGACACCGGCATTTCCGGCCAGCGACAACACCGCCCGCCTCCGTCGACAATCGGCCATGGTACTGGCGGCCGGCCTGCTGGCCGTGGCGCTGGCCTACGCGCTGCTCGACCAGCCGATCGCCACCGCCGTCCACGCTTTGCACCGCCCGCGCTGGTGCGTGTGGCTCACCTGGATCGCCGACGCACCAGCCCCCGCCGCAATGCTCGGCCTTGCCGCCGCCGGCGTCGCCTGGCTCGCCGGCTGGAAACCCGGGCCGTGGGGCCGCCTGCTGCTCGCCGCCTGCATCGCCACGCTGGCCGCCAGCGCGGCCAAGGATTTGCTGAAATTCGCCTTCGGCCGCCCCTGGCCGGAGACCTGGGTGAACAACAATCCTTCCTGGATCGGCACCCACACCTATGGCCTCTACCCGTTCCACGGCGGCGCCGGCTGGGCGTCGTTCCCGTCCGGCCATACCACGGTGATCAGCGCGCCCTGCGCCGCACTTTGGCCCGCACGACGCCTGCGGCCGCTCCTCGCAGCCCTGCCGGCGCTGGTCGTGGTGGGGCTGCTCGGGTGCGATTTCCACTTCCTGTCGGATTGCCTGGCCGGCGGTATGCTGGGGGCGGCGATGGGACTCGCGGCAAGGAAGCAAGCCGTCCTTTTTTGAAAAGTCACTGACTGCGCCTGGGTCTCGCCAAACGCAGATCGTGTGAAAAGCTCTCTTGGCGCCCTTGCCTATTCTTGGCGTCCTTGGCGATTCCTCTTGCCTTTCGGTGGCGCGACGCGGCGCTCAGACGGGTGCCAGAGGAATCACCAAGGACGCCAAGGAAGCGCAAGGGCACCAAGAGGTGTCGTGTCCTGGACCGCAACGCATGCGCCTGCAAGAAATGTCCGGGCCGTGGTGCAGGCAAACGGAGCAAAAGTCTTTTGCTTCTTTTCTTCAGAAAAGAAGGCCTTGCCTTGCCTAGATATAATGCTCCGCCAAAGGCGCGAACCCATTGAACCCCGTAGAGGCATAAGTCGTAACGTAAGCCCCGGCCGCCAATATCTCCACCACATCGCCAGCTTGCAAAGCCAACGGCAACCAGTAAGGCTGTCTTCTCGTACATGATATCCGCACTGTCGCAGGTAGGCCCCGCAATCACCGCCGGACCCTCTTCCGCCGAGCCGTCATGTGACGTGCGCAACACGTAGCGTGTCGCCTCGCCCTCGGTCTCCGCCAGCCCGCCGAACCGGCCGATATCGAGATACACCCAGCGCAGATCGTCGGTCTTGGTGCGCCGGCTCACCAGAACCACCTCGGTGCTGACCACGCCGGCGTCGCCCACCATGTAGCGGCCCGGCTCCAGGAACACCTGCGGCTGGGCGTCGCCGAAATGGAAACGCAACGCGCGGTCGATCCCGTCGGCGAACGCGCCGATCGCCGGGATGTCCTCGCCGTAGCGCGTGGGGAAACCGCCGCCCAGATTGATCATGCGGAGCTTGATGCCGGCGCGGTCCAGCTCGTCGAACAGCATCGCCACCTGGCCGATCGCCGCCTCGTGCGCCTCGGCCTGCACCTGCTGGCTGCCCACGTGGAAGGAGATCCCGTACGGCTCCAACCCGAGTTCGTGCGCGCGCAGCAGCAGCCCGGGCGCCATGTCCATCCCGGTGCCGAACTTGCGCGAGAGCGGGAACACCGATCCCGTGGTGCCCACCGCGAGCCGGCAGAACACCCGCGCGCCCGGCGCGTTGGCGGCGATCTTCTCGAGCTCCGCCTCGCAGTCGAACACGAACAGGCCAATCCCGGCGGCATGCGCGCGCCGTATCGCCGAAGCCTTCTTGATAGTGTTGCCGAACGAGATGCGCGCCGGCGACGCGCCGGCGGCCAGGCAGAGCGCGATCTCCTCCCAGCTCGCCGCGTCGAAATTGCTGCCCAGCGCCACCAGGCGGGCCAGCACGGGCGCGGCGGGATTGGCCTTCATGGCGTAGTAGATCTGCGCGTTGGGAAAGGCGTCGTGCATGGCGGTGTAGTTTTCCGCCACGCGGTCCAGGTCCAGCACCAGGCAGGGTGTCGGAGGGTGCTCGGCCTGCAGGTAGTGGTCGATCTTGGGGGTCATCGCGGCGGGAGCTCCGGCAAGGAAGGAAGGCCTTCTTTTTTGAAAAAAAGAAGCAAAAAACTTTTGCTCCGACGCCTGCGCCACGGTGTACACAATTTCTGCATGAAAATGCGGTTGCAGGCACTGCGCCGTCGCCGGGCAGACGTTTGCCTCTTTTTTTGAAAGAGAAGGCCTGCCCCCTTTGCGTCTCGCCTGCGCGCCCCGTCAAGCAACCCCGCGCGCCACCCTCACGTTATCCTCAAAATCCAGGAGATTCGGTTGATGGAGCCGGAGGAAGCGCCGCCGCCCGGCCCCGTCCTGCGCGCGCGCGGAGACATGGTCAGCGCCGCGTCGATCGCCCGCAAGCCGGATGCCGCACGCCTGGGCCGCCTCGCCAAGCGCCCGCTGGATATCCCCTGGGCCGGCTGGCGCCGCGTCATCGCGCGCACCGCCCGCGAAGTCATCACCGACCGTATCTCGCTCTGCGCCGCCGGCTGTGCGTTCTACGCCACGCTCGCGCTGTTCCCCGCTATCTCCATGCTGGTCTCGATCTACGGCCTGGCGTTCGACCCCGCGACGGTCGGCCCGCAAATGCAGGTGCTGCGGGACCTGCTGCCGGAAAGCGCGTTCCACTTGATCGCGGACCGGGTGAACATGCTGGTCAGCAAGCCGGCCGGCACGCTGACGTTCAGCCTGCTGGTCAGCATCATGATCGCTCTATGGTCGGCCTCCACCGGCACCAAATCGATCCTCGGCGCGCTGAACCTCGCCTACGAGGAGCGCGAGCAGCGCAGCTTCGTCCGCTTCCAGCTCACCGCCCTGGGCATGACGCTCGGCGGCATCCTGGCCGCCGTGATGGGCCTGGCCGCCCTGGTGCTGCTGCCGGCCTTCATCGGCTTCTTCGGCATCTCGACCTACGGCGCCGCCGTTGCCCGGCTGACCAGCTTCGGCGCGCTGGTGGTATTCGTGCTGCTGGCGCTGTCGCTGCTCTACCGGTTCGGCCCGTCGCGGCGCGCTGCGTCCTGGTACTGGGTCACGCCGGGTTCGGTGGTGGCCACGCTGCTATGGCTCGTGGTGTCCGCGCTGTTCAGCTTTTACGTGGAGCACCTGGCAAGCTACAATTCGACCTACGGTCCGTTGGGCGCGGTGGTCGGCGTGATGATGTGGTTTTACGTGAGCGCGCTGGCGGTTCTGGTGGGCGCCGAGCTGAACGCCGAACTGGAATTACAGACGGTGCATGACAGCACGTCGGGCGAGGCGAAGCCTATCGGTGCCCGCGGTGCATACGTCGCTGACCACGTGGCGCAGTAGGGCGCACGCGCAGGCCTGAACGGCCGTCGATGCTGGTGGCGTCGTCCGGCGCTTCTGCCAGTTCCTCGGCGGCGCCGCGCGCTTCGTCGGCGCTGATTGCCGCGAGCGTCACGTCGGCCACGCCGCGGCTGGCAAAGCCGAGCTTGGTGGCGGCCGCACGCGAAAGGTCGATGCAGCGCACGCCGTGCGGCGGCTCGCGGTCGTTCACCCGCACCACGATCGAGCGGCCGGTGCTGGTGTCGGTCACGCGCACGTAGCTGCCGAGCGGCAGACTGGCATGCGCCGCGGTCATCTTCGAGCTGTCGAACACCTCGCCGCTGGTGGTGCGCAGGCCTTCGTGGCGCGGGCCATACCAGCTCGCCTGGCCGCTTTCCGTGTAGCCCGAATCCTCATGCACCGACGGGATGCCGCTCGCCTTCGCCCGGCCGGACACCAGGGCGGCGCCCACTAGAAGGGGGCAAAGCAGCAGGGCGATAGTCGGGCGCAGACAGCGGGCGCGCATGAAATCTCCGTGTTCCAGACCCGGTTCCAGGAGAGCTGCCCTGGTCGCGGGTCTGTGATGTTGTGGTTGCATTGAGACTACAGACGGCCGGCTTGGCAAGCACAAAATGTTCGGAAGATCGAAAACATTGTTCAAGGGCATGTAAAAATCCCATAAACGTAAGCTGGCTTGGTAATCGACCTTCGCACCCGCACTATACTAAATCGTAACGACCATTCTGTGCTTTGGAGGCGATGCGGAAATGTCGCTATCGGTGCGGCGTATCTGCATCACGTGCTGGTTGTGCCGCGTTTCGTTCTCCTTACGACACGCATGGGATTCTGCGTCTTCCGCCCTGCCGAACGCCCGAGCGGCGCTCACGGAAACGTGATAAAGCCAATGTTCACTGGGGTTCACGGGATTTGCGCTGCCGCTGCAGCACGCCGGGCAGCGCCGTGCACCCTGGTCCGGGGGTCAGGCGGGCTGGTGGGTCGAACTGCGGCGCATCTGCAACAGGAGGCCAAGCGCGGGCAGGCTGGCCAGCATTGTTGCGGCAAAGAAAAGACGATAGCCGAGCGCCTCGGCGGCATAGCCGGACAGCCCGCCGAGGGTGTGGAACGCCAGCGCGGCCAGCGAGGAGAGAAGCGCGTATTGCGTGGCCGTGTAGGCGGTGGAGCACAGCGCCGAGACGTAGGTGAGGAACGCCATGTCGGCCGCCGAGCCGGCAAAGTTCTCAACCAGCATCTTGGCGGTGAGCGCCGCCTCGCTCGGGCCGGTGGCGAGGAGGGCGAGGTAGAGTCCGAGCGAGAGCGCCTGCAGCCCGCCTGTCAGCAGCAGCGCGCGCAGCGTGCCGAGGCGCAGCACCAGCCAGGCACCTATGGCCGCCCCGGCCAGCGTGCCGGCCCAGCCGTAGAAATTCGCGTCGCCGATTACCTGGGCGCTGAATCCCACGCCGTAGCGGTAGAAGGCGGCGGCCGCGCCGTCGGCGAACACCTTGCCGAGCCGGAACAGGATCACGAACGCCAGCACCGTGAGGGCGCCGGGCCGGGTGAGGAAGTCGCGCAGAGGCGCCAGGAACGCGGCTTCCACGCCGGCGCGCCAGCCCGGCAGGCGGGCGAGGCGCGGCAGGGCGACGGCCACCGGCGCCAGCAGCGTGACGATCACCCCGGCCGCCAGCAGCCCGGCCAGGAAGAGCAATGCGGTGCGCCAGCCGAACGCGTGTGCCAGCCAGAGCGCGCCGGATGTCGAGGTGATCATCGCGCCGCGATAGCCCCACACATAGATGGCCAGGGCGGTGCCTTGCAGGCGTTCGGGGAAGGTTTCGATACGCCAGGCATCTATCAGGATGTCCTGGCTGGCGGAGAAGAACGCCAGCGCCAGGCCGGCGACGATCGTGATGGCCGGACGGTGCCCGGGGTCGCTGAGCGCCATCGCGATGGCGGCGCCGGCGAGCAAAGGCTGGACGAGCAGGAGCCAGCCGCGGCGGCGGCCGAGGCGGGCGAGGGCGGCGGGGGGCGGGCGGTCGAAGAAGCCGGACCACAGGAATTTCAGCGTGTAGGGCAGGCCGAGCCAGGCGGTGAGGCCGATGGCGTGGACCGAGATGCCGAAGGTGGTGAACCAGAGCTGCAGGGTAAAGGCGGTCAGCGAGAGGGGCAGGCCGCTCAGGAAGCCAAAGGCGCCCATGAGCCAGAGGGTGCGGGTGTGGGGTTCGGGAGCCATCTGGGGGCCATGCATTAAAGCAAAGGCCGCCTTTTCTGCAAAAAACGCCTGCTCCGAATGCGGCCAGCAAGCCTGCGCCAGCGATGCAGCTCGAGAGGCTGCAAACTCACACAAAGCCGTGGTGCAAGCGTCGGAGCAAAAGCTTTTTGGTCCTTTTTCTCGAAAAAGGACTGCTTTCTTCCTATCAAGAAATCTCCGCCGACCCCAGCGTGCGCAGCATCTCCACAAGCTGCGGCAGCCCGGTCGTCCCCTTGTTGAGCACCTGGTTGGCCCCGCGCAGGCGGCGCCGGTCCTCCGGCGTGAGGTCGCGCGCCGTGAGCACCACCACCGGCACGTCCGCGCAGCCGGGCCGCTCGCGCAGCAGGCGGAGGAACTGGAAGCCGTCCATCACCGGCATGTTCAGGTCCAGCAGGATCAGCCGCGGTAGCCCGTAGGCGAGCCGGTCCAGTCCCTCCTGCCCGTTTGCCGCTTCGAGCACCGTCCAGCCGTTCTTCTCGAGGACCTGGCGGGTGCGCGCCCTGGTGTCGGCGTCGTCGTCGACCAGCAGCACGTCGCCTTCGGCCTCGCGGAAGCGCTCCATCACCACGCGCAGCCGCTCCCAGTCCACCGGCTTGACGATGTAGTCGGCGGCGCCGAGTGCGGAGGCCAGCGCGCGGTCCACGGCGAAGGTGACCATCACCACGGGAATGCCGGCGAGGTCCGGGTCCGCCTTGAGCGCGCCCAGCACGGACCAGCCATCCATGCCCGGCATCGTGACATCCAGCAGGATGGCGCGGGGGTGGATGCGTCGGGCGAGGTCCAGGCCGCTCGCGCCGTCCGCGGCCAGGCGGGCGGCGTAGCCCTGGCGGACCAGGAAGCGGCTCATCAGGTCGCGCTGCGTCTCGTCGTCATCGACCACCAGGACGAGGTCCCGGCCGGCGAGCTGGTTGTCGGTTGCCGGCGGATCGGCTGGCGCGTCATCCGCCGCGCCGGGGGTTGCTACGGGCAGCGTTGCGGGGACGCGCAGGGTGAAGACGCTGCCGCTTCCTGGCTCGCTGGTCACCGTCACGTCGCCGCCGAGCAGCGAGGCGAACGCCTTGGTGAGCGCCAGGCCGAGACCGGTGCCGCCGAAGCGCCGCGTGGTGGAGATATCCGCCTGCTGGAAGCGTTCGAACAGGCTGGCGAGCTGGTCCGGCGTCATGCCGATTCCGGTGTCGCTGACCGCAAAGGTGACCATGTCCTGGCCGGTTGCGTCGATGGCGCGGTGGATGGCCAGGGTGATGCGGCCGTTCTCGGTGAATTTCGCGGCGTTGCTCAGCAGGTTCAGCATCACCTGGCGTATGCGGGTCACGTCCGAATGCATCGTGCCGAGGCCCGGCTGCAGCTCCAGAGCGAGCTGGTTGGTCTTCTTCTCGACGAGGCTCTTGACGGTGGCGGCGACTTCGCGGGCGACCGCGGCCACATCGAACGTCTCGGCGAAGGCCTCCATCTTGCCGCTCTCCACCTTGGAGAGATCGAGCACGTCATTGATCAGGCCGAGCAGGTGGCGCGCGTTGCCCTCTATCTTGGTCATGTCGCGCAGCAGCTCGGCGGGCGGCGAGCCGTCCTCGATCTCCTCGACCAGCATCTCCGCGTAGCCGATGATGGCCGAGAGCGGGGTGCGCAGCTCGTGGCTCATATTGGCGATAAAGGCGCTCTTGGCCTTGTTGGCGGCCTCCGCCTCGTCGCGCGCGACGGCCAGGCTGTGTTCGGAATCGCGCATCTCCGTGACGTCGGTGTTGCTGCCGAACCAGCCGGTGACCCGGCCTTCGGGGTTCTCGGCGTCCGGCTCGTCGCGCATCGTCATGGCGCGGGAGAGGAACCAGCGGTAGCTGCCGTCTTGTGCGCGTAGGGGGAAGGTGTCCTCCCAATAGGCCTCGGCCTCGAAGCTCTGGCGCAGGCGGCGTTCCACGCGTTCGACGTGATCGGGGTGGTGCACGCTCTTCCACCCCCAGCCGGCCATCGCCTCCGGCGTGGTGCCGGTATAGTCGTACCAGCGCTGGTTGTACCAGACGATCGCGCCGGTGGAATCCGTCATCCAGGCGAGCTGCGGGATGGCGTTGGCGATGGTGCGGAAGCGGGCCTCGCTGCTGCGGAGGCGGCGCTGTTCGGCGCGGCGTGCGGTGATGTCGCGCAGATAGGCGGTGAACAGCGGCCGCTCGCCTTCCGCGGTGCGGGTGATCGAGAGCTCCAGCGGGAAGCGGGTGCCGTCCGCGCGGGCGGAGCCTATCTCCATCAGGCGGCCCAGCACGGACGCATCGCCGGCCAGCGCGCGCTGCACCACATCGGCCTGCGGCGGCGCTATGCCGGGCGGGAAGACGATGCCGGCGAGTGGCCGGCCGGCCAAAGCGGCCGCGTCGCAGCCGAAGATGGTCTCGCAGGCGGCGTTGAACTCGACGATGCGGCCGCTTGCGTCGGTGGTGACGATGCCGTCCGGCGAGGAGGCGAGTATCGCCGCCTTCAGGCGCTCGCTTTCGCGCAGGGAGTCCGCGACCGCACGGCGCTCCAGCGTCTGGCCGATCTGGTGGCCGAGGGTGGCCACCGCCTCGAGCAGGCTTTCGTCGAGGGCGATCGGCTGGCGGCTCTGGAACTCGACGGCGCCGACCACCCGGCTGGCGTCCATTATAGGGAACGCGAGGGCGCAGCGCATGCCCGACTGGATGCCGCCTGTGGAGCGCGGCATGGCGGCCGAACCCGCCGACAGATCCGCCACGTGTATCGGGCTCTCCATCACCCAGACCTGGCCGGGCAGCCCGGCGCCCAGCTCCAGCGTGAAGCCGACGCTCGCGACGCCGAAGCTTTTGGCGCGCGCGTCGGCGCCCCAGCTCGCGACGCAGCGCATCACGTCGCGGCCGGCGGGCAGGGTGACGCGCTGCCAGAACAGGCCGACCTCCCAATCCAGCCCGGTGCCGATCGCTTCGAGGAGTTGGGCGTGTACCGTCTCGCGGCCCGAGCCGGCGAGCACCTGGGCCACGGCGTATTGCACGGCGAGGCGCTTCTGGGCGTCCTGGCGGACGGTGGTGTCGGTGAAGGTGATGATGCTGCCGGTGACGGTTTCGCCCTGCATCACCGGGAAGGAGGAATATTCGGCGAAGAAGGGCGAGCCGTCCTGGCGCCAGAGCAGCTCGTTATCGAGGCGGACCGGGCGGCCGCTCTGGGTGGTGTGCAGCAGGGGGCATTCGGCTTGCGGGAAGTTGGTGCCGTCGGCGCGGGTGTGGTGGATGACGGCATGCATGTTGCGGCCGATCAGCTCTTCGCTGGCGGCGTATCCGAGCATGCGCAGGGCGGCTTTGTTGACGAACACGCAGCGCCCGGCGGTGTCCACGCCATAGATGCCGTCACCCAGGGCATCGAGGAATTGCCATTGGGTGCCGGCTGCGAAGGCGATGTCACCATCGGGTACCATGGGTTTTAGCTCCGGCGGTGTGGCCGGAGGTAACGTTTGGTGGGGGGGACATGTTTCAGGGTTGGGCGTGCGCGGCCGTGTTTGCGGGATAGCTCGACAGCAAGGCCTTCTTTTTCGAGAAAAAGAAGCAAAAAGCTTTTGTTCCGACGCCTGCGTTGGCGTGTTCGGTTTTTCTTTGGGCGATACGCTTGCAGGAAGAGCGCGGGCGGGTGTGGTGGGGTGGTTTTCGGTGGGTGGTCAGCTGGTGTTCAGGGCTGCGTAGAGGTGGCGGCGGGGGTGACCGGGGCCTGGGTCCGGGTCGATGGGGATGCCGAAGCCGTTGCAGATGCGGCGGATGATGTCCGGGGTGGGGCTTTCGGGCGTTTCGGTCAGTTCGCGGTCTAGTTGGGTTTCCATTTCCGCGCGCAGGGCGGGGCCCTGGGGGTGGTCGGCTGCGGCCTGGTGCAGGGCGCGGGTGATGGTGGGGCGGCGCGGGTTTGGCGCGCGGTAGATGGGGCGGGGGGCTGGGCGTTGGGCTGCGGCGTCCACGATGCGGCGTTCCAGGGCCATGGCTTGCCTGGCGGCGCAGGCGAGGATGGCGAAGAGCCTGGCCGGGTGTCTGGTTTGCTTCTGGGGCTTGGGGGTTTCGTCGGGTGCTGGGGGGTGTTGGGCGAACTCGCGCAGGGCCACGGCGGCGGCGACCCGGGCGAGTTCGGCTGCCAGGTCCGTCAGCATGCAGCAGACGCTGATATGGCGGTCATCGCGCTCGGTGGCGGTTTCCCGGTGCGTGGGCGGCGGGGCGGGGATGGCGTTCATGGCCGGGTTGGGTGGGTTGGCATTTGTGGGAACATAATAGGAACTTGGGCGGGAGCTGGGCAAGGACTTTTCTGAGTTGCATCCAGAACTGGCTTTGCTGGCGAGCGTGGGTTAGTCGCCAAAGCACAAGACATCGACCGTGTTCATTTCAGGCCGAAATTTAGCTTGAGCTTGCTAACCGCCACACGGGACCTGCAAACTTCTTTAGGAGGTAAACTTCATGGACGCTGGTGGCAAGGCGCGGCTCGAGATTCTCTCGGCGCGAAGCTGAAAATAAGATGATGTCGCTTCTTCGAATACATGGCTGGGAAGTCTCGATTGAAACTGAAATCCCAGACGGCCTCATTCTAACGGCAGAACGTGGAGGCCATCTTCACAAAGTGGCGTTAATTTACTCTTCAGCGACGAGTAACGGCGTTTATAGGCAGCTTGCCGAACAGGTCGAGCAAATTTATTTCAGTGGTCAACCCTATCTGGTGGAGCAATTTACCCAGGGAATCGAAATTCCTGTAAGCAGCCCCAACGATTTCAGTCGTACCTCAGCGAGTGGAATTCCACCAGCGTTGACGGTAAATTCGCACCCACAACGAGCAGGCCGGACCAAATACGGCCGTCCCGTCCTGGCCAACGTCTTCTTCAAACAGAAGAGCCTATAAAGGCTGTTTGGCTTCGTATCCGTCAGCTCCAAAGCGAAACTTTGGCGAAGAAGCTGATCAAAGAACGGGCAGAGCAGGCCGGCATTGCTCTTTCCGAAATCGAGATAGACCAAAAAGCCAAGGGTGTTTCTTATTCCATTCGGAATGCCAATGATTACTTTTCAAGTGACAGAGGGCTCGCCGGTCAGTCAAAGGGTTCTCAATCTTTACTACGGCAGCCTTGGATTTGCATCTGCAGAGATGCTTGCTTCACCGACGGGCTCAAAAACTCTGGACGAAATCGAGGCCTACACAAAGTTCGGGCATGGCTTATACACGATAGATGGCATGGATACTGCTTTGGGCTCTCTTGTAGTTGGTGGCATCGCGTGGGATTTTTCCCTGCATGGATGGGATCGATGAAATTGGCTACAGCACATTTGCCAAAGAAGAAACCCCGTCAATTTGCTGATATTGCGACAGTCTCTCCAACAACTTGGCTCACGATAGAAGATTTATTTGCCCGTATACCAGAAGTCTCTGACCTGTTTTGCGCAATTTTTGATAGTAAGCCAGCGTGGATTGCGCCTCACTACGATGCATTCGCAAATCATTCCACTAGCCTCTTTACTGACCGGTCAACCACAACAAAGACTTACGGCAATTTCGTAGATAAATCCGGACGTCTAACTAAGGAGGATGTCGCAGAATTTCCTGGCCCCTTTAGCGAGATAGCTCCTCTAGAGGCAGACGGGTCGCAGCATCATTTTAGGATTGCGGTGAGCCACCCTGACACACCCATCTGGTGGAACGCTATCGAGCTTCATCGCAGCCCATACGTCGGAGCGGCAATTATAAAGCCTGTCTTTGGCGTAATAAATCAATACCGAGCTATCTGTGTGGTGTTGCTATACGCCCTATCGATTATTGTGCGATATCGCCCAAGTATCTGGCGCCGGGTGCAAGAAGGTGACTTAGACCATATGCGTATCTTGATTGAGGCTTTCTTAGCCGCAGCCGAGCGTATTCTTCCGCAAGAGTTCCTGGAGGAGATTTCCAACCAAAAGTTTGTTGTTACCGGACCCGGTACGTTTTTTTCGCGATTCGCAATAGTCAAATTACTGCGTTATTGATTTAACGCAAAGTTGGCTGAATTGTTACATTCGATCATAAATTATCCAGCGGACGGCGGCGAGCGCGATGATGGTTGCGTTTGATGCCGAGTTGGGCGGCAAAACGCATTGGTTGCGGAATGGTGGCAGGTGTTCGCCGCACTTTAGTCCGCCTTTATTCACCCAATCCTGAGCAACCACGCCTAGGTTAGCAGAACCAGCACAGACCTCAATGCAGGCGGGGAAGCAAAAGTTTTTTGGTCCTTTTTTTCAAAAAAGGACTGCTTGCCTTGCCTTCCCCTTGCCTGCCTAGCTCCCTACGGAAACAGCCCCCGCGTAATCTTAGCCTTCTGCACCCGCTCCACGCCGATCGCCAAAGCGGCCGTGCGGTGCGAGACGCCGTCGCGCTCGGAGCGCGCCATCACCGCCTGGAAAGCCCGCTCCAGCACCCGGTTCAGGCGGTCGCGCACCTCCGGCTCGGTCCAGAAGAGCTGCTGCAGGTCCTGCACCCACTCGAAGTAGCTCACCACCACGCCGCCGGCATTGCAGAGAATGTCCGGGATCACGAAGATTTCCGGCCGCTGGGCGAGGATCCGGTCGGCTTCCGGCGTGGTGGGGCCGTTGGCACCTTCGGCGAGGATGCGGCATTGCAGGGCGCGGGCCACGTCGGCGGTGATGACCTGTTCGAGGGCGGCGGGGACCAGGATGTCGCATTTCTGGGTGAGGAGCTGGGCCGGGTCGAAGCTGGCTTCGTTGCTCCAGCCGGCGAGGGTTCCGTGTTCCTCGGTCCAGCGTATCAGGGCGGGCACGTCCAGGCCGCGCGGATCGTAGTAGCAGCTCGTGTGGTCCGACACGCCGAGCACTTTTACGCCCTGCTGGACCAGCGAGCTGGCCGTTACGCTGCCGACGTTGCCGAAGCCCTGGATGATCGCGGTGGACTCGATCGGGTTGAGGTGGAGGCGCTCCATCGCGCGGCCCACCAGGTGGACCACGCCGCGGCCGGTGGCTTCGCGGCGGCCGACGGTGCCGCCGGCATCGACGGGTTTGCCGGTGACGATCTCGGTGACGGTCTGGCCCTGGTACATGGAGTAGGTGTCCATGTACCAGGCCATCACCTGCTCGTTGGTGCCCATGTCCGGCGCCATCACGTCGGTTTTCGGGCCGACGAAGGGGATCATCTCCTGCATGTAGCGGCGGCTGACGGCTTCGAGCTCGCGGCGGCTGAGCGAGTACGGATCGACCGCGATGCCGCCTTTGGCGCCGCCGTAGGGCAGGCCGGCCAGCGCGCATTTCCAGCTCATGGCGATGGCGAGCGCGCCCACTTCGCCGAGGTGGAGGTTGCTGGCGTAGCGCGTGCCGCCCTTGGTGGGCCCCATGGTGAGATGGTGCTGCACGCGGTAGCCGGTGAACACCGATTCGCTGCCGTCGTCGCGGTGGATCGGGCAGGATACGATGATGGCGCGCTTGGGGAGGAGCAGGCGGTCGCGCTGGTGGGTGGGGATTTCGAGGTAATCGGCGATGACGGCGAAGTTCTCGCGCGCCTGTTCGAAGAACGGGCCGGTGTAGATGTCCATAATCAGGCTGTCCCGAAAGTTTTCCGCCCGGTATGTCCCGGGCTGGGTGTTGGTGGTTGGTCGTCGAGGGTTGGGTATTGCCGGCCACGCGGGGCCGAATTGTGGCGGCACCATCGGCGTCGGCCGGCGTTTTGTCCATCCGCGGATGCGAATCTGGTCCGTTGCGAGAATGAGGTTGCGCGACCAATGGCCATCACCGAGGCGGAACAGGATCGGCGCGCGGACCCTTCGGCGGGGCAGCTTCGCATGGCGCTGGTGGCCAACGCGAAGGCGGGCGCGCTGCTCGGCAAGGATGCCGGCGCCGGCTCGCTGGAGGCGATGCTGCGCGGCGCGGCGGCCAGCCTGGCGGTGATACCCGCGGATGCGGGCAGCCTGCCCGAGCGCATGCGGCAGGCGATCGCCAGCGGGGCGGAGTGCGTGGTGGTGGCGGGCGGCGACGGCAGCATCGCCTGCGCGGCGGCGTCGCTGGCCGGCACCGGGACGGCGCTCGGCGTGATCCCGTGCGGCACGATGAACCTGCTGGCCAAGGATATCGGGCTAGATCCGGCGGACCATGAAGGCGCCATACGCAACCTGGCCCAGGGCGCAGTGCGCAGCATCGACGTGGGCTGCGCGACCGGCGCGGATGGCGAGGCGCACCTCTTCCTGTGCGCCTCGATGCTGGGCACGCCGGCGCGGCTGAGCCGGCATCGCGAGGCCGGGCGGCGCAGCGGCAACGGGTTGCTCGCCTGGGCGGGGTTTGGCCGGGCCGCGTTGCGGGCGCTGGTGGCCAACCGCTCGCGCCGGCTGGTACTGCGGCTCGATGGCGGGCGGGTGCTGCAGCGGCGCACGCCGTCGCTGACCATCACCGTGAACCGGCTGGACGACGATGCGGGGCGGATGTTCGGGCGCTCCCGCCTCGATGGCGGCAAGCTGGTGCTGTATATCGTGCCGCGCGCGTCGGCGGTGCGGCAGGCGTGGCGGCTGCTGCGCACCGCTTTGTCCGGCA
Source organism: uncultured Alphaproteobacteria bacterium (assembly GCA_963795825.1). Classification (GTDB taxonomy): domain Bacteria; phylum Pseudomonadota; class Alphaproteobacteria; order Acetobacterales; family Acetobacteraceae; genus BOG-908. The sequence goes on from CAWCIW010000001.1 coordinate 43,246, forward strand.
CGCTGCACGTGGCCGAGATCGAGGTGATCGAGACCGAGACGCTGGAGATCGCGGCCAGGGGGGCCGGCATGCACGTTCTGGTGGATGGCGAGATGCGGCTGCTGACGCCGCCTTTGCGCTACAGTGTCCGGCCGCGCGCGCTGCGCGTGGTGGCGCCGGCGCCTGCCGATCCCGCCGCGCACGACCCGGCGCCGGCGCGATGAGCGGCGCGCGGACGCGCATCGCCCACCTCACGGACGTGCATTTCGGGGCCACAGACCAGGCCGTGGTGGACGGCCTGGTGGCCGACATACGCGCCGACCCGCCGGACCTCGTGGTGATCAGCGGCGACCTGACGATGGGCGCGCGCCGCTGGGAGTTCCGCGCCGCGCGGGCTTTCATGGAAAGCTTCGGCGTGCCGACGCTCGCGGTGCCGGGCAACCACGACATCACGCCGTATCGGCTGATCGAGCGGTTCATTGCGCCCTATGCGCGGTGGCACCAGGAGATCTCGCCGCAGACCGAGCCGGTCTGGTGCGACTCGCGCGTGGCAGTGCTCGGGCTGAATACCGCGCATCGCATCGGGCCGCATCTGGACTGGTCGCGCGGCACCGTCAGCACGTTGCGGCTCAAGCATTTGCTGGCGCGGCTCGATGCGATGCCGGCGCATCTGGTGCGCATCGTGGTGGCGCACCATCCGCTGCTGGCGCCGGAGGGGGAGATTTCGCGCCAGGTGGCGGGCGGGGCGCGGCGCGCGCTGGCGGCGTTCGCGGCGCATGGGGTGCGGCTGGTGCTGGCGGGGCATCTGCATCGGAGTTATGCGCGGGTGAGTGCTGCAGGGGAGGCGGCGCCGGTGGTTTTGCAGGGTGGGTCGGCGACTTCAGTGCGGCTTCGGGGGGAGTCCAATGCTTATAACGTGGTGACTGTTACGGCGGAGGGGGCGGGGTTTATCGAGGGACGGGTTTGGGAGGGGGGGCGTTGGGTGGCAAGGAAGGAAGGCCTGCTTTTTTGAAAAAAAGAAGCAAAAAACTTTTGCTCCCTGTCGGGGTTTTTTCTTGAAAGGGGCTCGCGAGATACGGTCTTTGACCGGGTTGCGTGGCGTCGCGGCTTTGGCTGTTATGGTTTATCATTTCCTGGCTGTGCCGGGCGTTGCTGTTTTTGGCGTGAGGTCCGTTGGGCCGGGCTACCTGATGGTGGATCTGTTCTTCATACTGTCGGGTTTCGTCATGGCGCGTACGTATGGGCCGGCTTTTGCCAGCGGCTTTTCCTGGTCGCGATATCGTCGGTTCCTCGAAGCCCGCTTCGCCCGCGTGTATCCGCTCTACGCGCTCATCTGCGTTTGTATTTTCCTGCTGACCAAGATGCATGTTATCACGAGCGCCTCCTTTCCGGTGCGCGCTTTGCTCTCCAACATGCCGATGCTGGAAAATCTCGGTGCCGGTTTGCTGGCGCCGGGACTTGCCGAATACCTCGATCCGCCGAGCTGGTCTATCAGCACCGAACTGGGTGCCTATCTGCTGTTTCCGCTGCTCTCCCTTGTTGCCTTACACCGTTCCAGGGCCGCGGCCGTGGGCACTTTGCTGGTTTGCGCGGTGACGGTGCTGTGGCTGTCGGTGATGCCGCATTCCTGGCGGCATCTGCCGTTCCGGAACGACCCGCTGAACATCAGCTCCGGCGAGACGCTCTGGCCGCTGGCGCGCTGCCTTGCGGAGTTCGCTCTGGGCCTGCTCACGTTCCGCGCGGCCGCCGGGCTGGACGGCAGGCGACGTGGCGGGCGGACGGATTTCCTGCTGCTGGTGGCGCTAGGTCTGGCGTGGATCCTCCCGGAGGGCGACGTGGTGGTGGTTGGGCTCCTTCCATTGCTGATTTTGCAGGTTTGCGAGGACGACACGAAGCTGGCGCGCTGCCTGGCGTCGGCCGTGCCGTATCGGCTGGGGGAGTGGTCGTATGCGATCTATCTTCTGCACTGGCCGGCTTTGGACTTGCTTGTTCCCATCGAGGCATTTCTCCACAGGCTGCGCATCGCGCACCAGCACGAAGCGGCACTGGCGTTCGTTGCGGTCGCCGTGATCGTCACCGCCGCCGCCGTGCACAGCCTGGTGGAGAAACCCGCCAGACGCTTCCTGCGCAACCTGTTCCAGGAGCCGGTGCGCCCGATCCAGACGGAACCCGGCGCCCCCTGAGTCGCAACGGGCCTTTGGCAAAGAACCCCGACAGGGAGCAAAAGTCTTTTGCTTCTTTTCTTCAGAAAAGAAGGCCTTGCTTTCGCCCCAGCCCGTCTTGGGACTGATGCATCGGAAGAAAGAAAGGCCTTCTTTTTCGAGAAAAAGAAGCAAAAAGCTTTTGCTATGACGCCTGCACGACGAATTGGCTATTTCTGCAACCGCATCGACTTGCAATAAGGGCGCAGGCCTTGGCGCAAGCGTCGGAGCAAAAGCTTTTTGGTCCTTTTTCTCGAAAAAGGACTGCTTTCTTGCCTGCCTTGCACGCGCCAAACGCAACCGTGTTTATTATCGATCCCTCGCGCGAACGGCGGGGCCATCAGACCGTAGCTGCCCGGGCAGGTATCGCCCTGGCAACGATCAGCTAAATGAGTTACAAGGTCCGTCGCAACGACCTGCCGTTCCCGCGGTCCGATCCATAAGGTAGCTCATGTCGGCCACAACACTGCGCGACCCGGTTCCGGCCCCCGTGCTCGTCTATGACGGCAGCATCGGCGATCTCTACCGTATCTTCCTTGTCAACCTGCTGCTGACGATCGTGACGCTCGGGATCTGGCGTTTCTGGGCGGTGACGCGCATGCGCCGCTATGTCTGGTCGCGCACCAGCAGCTTCGGGCAGCGCTTCGAATATGACGGCACCGGCGGGCAGCTCTTCCTGGGTTTCCTGCTGGCGTTGTTGGTGATCTTCGGGCTGGGCGCTGCAGCCGCCGTCTGCAGCGCGCTGCTCGTCAAGTTTGCTGGTAATGGCAGCAAGATTCTGGCCGCCGTGCCGATCTTCCTGTTCGAGCTTGCCATAATCATTCTCGCCCTGGGCGCACCGTTCTCGGCGCAGCGTTACCGCCTCAACCATACGATCTGGCGCGGCATACGCGGCGGCGTGAAAGGCTCGATGCTGGCCTACGGCCTGCGCTCGCTGCTCTATCTGTTCCTCAGCGCTCTCACGTTCTACCAGTTGGCGCCCTGGGCGATGCTGCGCCTCTTTGAGCGGCGCACGAATGCCAGCTTCTTCGGCACCCAGTATTTCACCGCCGCCACACGCGCGGCCTCGGTCTATCTGCGTTACGTGCTCGCCTTTGTGGGCACCATCGTTCTGGCGATCGTGGTGTTCGGCCTGTTCTATCTCATCGAGCGCCCCGCATTCGCGCTCATCACACATGCGCAGGACCCGCTGGTGGTGCAGCGGGCGTTCAGCGCGCTGGCGCCGGCGCTGCTGGCGGCCTACCTGGTGCTGATCTTCGGCGGCGCGCTGATCTCCGCCGCCTTCACCGCCGCGTATTTCCGCCACATCACGGGACATACGCAGTTCGGCGCGCTGCAGTTCTCCAGCCGGGTCACCGCCCTGGCGGTGCTCAGCATTACCTTCGGCAACATCCTCATCCTGGTGTTCACGCTGGGGCTCGGCATGCCGATCGTGATCCACCGCAACCTGCGTTTCATGGCGGCCAATCTGCTGGGCAGCGGCATGCCGGACATGGCGGAGATCGGCGCCAGCACGCAGCCGACATCGCGCTTCGGCGAGGGCATGTTCCAGGCCCTGGACGCGGGCGCGGGGATCGGCTGATTGCACACGGCCGCGGCGATCCTCTTCGACGGCAGGACCGCGCTCGGCGAGAAGGTGTTTGCCACCGTCGATGGCCCGCTCCTGCGCTTGCAGGCGGAGGGTGGCGGCGCCCTGGAGCCGTGGGCGCTGCGCACCGTCACGCGATGCGACCCGGGCGCGCCCGCAGATACGGCCATCTTCAAGGCGACAGGGCCTGCGCGCCTCTGCGTGAGCGATGCAGCACTGCTGGCCGCCCTGCGCGCGGCGGGGGTGAAGTTCGGCAGCTCCGCATCCTGGTCCGCCAGGCGCTGGGCCGCCTTTGCCGCGGGGTTTGCCGGCAGCCTCCTGCTGGCCGCGGGCCTGATCGACCAGTTGCCAGGCCTGGCCGCGCCGTTCGTGCCGCCGGCCCTGGAGCGCGGCTGGTCGGACACCATCGAGACCGTGCTCTCCGCCGACACCTCCCACTGCGATAATCCTGCCGCCACCGCCGCACTGCGCGGCCTCACCGCCCGCCTCGCCACCGCGGCCGGGCTGGCGCAGCCGCCGCGCATCGCCGTGCTGGATAACGGGCTCGTCAACGCGTTCACGCTGCCCGACGGACGGGTGCTGCTGATGCGCGGCCTGATCGAGAAAGCCGGCGGCCCGGACGAGCTCTCCGGCGTACTCGCGCACGAGTTGGGCCATGTCCGGCGCCACGATCCGACGCGCGAGATGCTGCGCGGCCTTGCGCTGAACATGGTCGCGCGCAGCCTCGGGTGGGGATCGTCGGTGGCGAGCCAGATGACGGCACTCTCGTACGGACGGCGGGCCGAGGCGAAGGCGGACGCGAGCGCCATCGTTACGTTGCGCCGGGCCGGGCTGCGGGCGGATGGGCTGCGGCGCTTCTTCCAGCGGCTCGAGGGCGGTGCAGGGGATACTCCGCTGCCGTTTCTTTCGGATCATCCGGCGACCTCGGACCGTATCGCGATGTTACCGGGCGACGATGCCGGCGGTTCTGCACTGACGCCGCAGGAGTGGCGTGCGGTTGAGGTGGCGTGCTCGGAGTGATGCGGTGGCGCGACAATCATGGTGAGGTTGACGTGTTTAAGGCAGGCAAGAAAGCAGTCCTTTTTCGAGAAAAAGGACTGCTTTCTTCCTTCCTGCAGGCCCGCCTGCAGGCCCGCCTAACCGCGCAAAGCCACCCCCAGATCCCCACCACACGCCGCAAGCCGGCCAGCCGCCGCCTCCAGCGCAACCCCGTGCACCAGCAAGACCGCCGTCTTCACATGCCCGTCCGCAGCCGCCAAAGCCGCGCGCGCGGCCGCGTCGTCGCACCCGGTGAAACCGCACACCATGCGCACCGCCCGGCCGCGCAATTTCTCGTTGCGCGCCTGCATGTCCACCATCTGGCCGCGATACACATGGCCGAGGCGAAGCATGATCGTGGTCGACAGCAGGTTCAGCGCCACCTTTTGCGACGTGCCGGCTTTCAGCCGGGTGGAGCCGGCGATCGGTTCGGCGCCTGTTTCTAACAGGATCGGATGGCGGGCGGCGGCGAGCAGCGGGCCTGCGGGGCTGTTGGCCACCGCGATGGTCAGGGCGCCGACTTGCGCGGCGGCGCGGAGGCAGGCGAGCGGGTAGGGCGTGGCGCCGCTGGCGGCGATCGCGATCAGCACGTCGTCGGGGCCGGGCGCCAGGCCGGCGATGTCGGCGGCCGCCTGGTCCGTGCTGTCCTCGGCATTTTCCACCGCCTGGGTGAGTGCGTCGCGGCCACCGGCGATCAGGAGCGCGAGGCGGTGTTCGGGCCAGGCGAAGGTGGGCGGCAGTTCGGCGCCGTCCTGCACGCCGATGCGGCCGGAGGTGCCGGCGCCGCAATAGATCAGACGGCCGGCGCCGCGCAGGCGTGCCGCGGCATCGTCTGCGGCGGCGGCGATTGCGGCTACTGCCGGGCGTACGGCGGCGACGGCGGCGAGTTGCGCTTCCAGCAGCGCGCTCACCGCCACATCGGACGGCCATTCGGCGATATCACGGTAACGGGGGTCGATAGTTTCCGTCGCGGGCAGCGCGTCAGACATCTACGGTTTCCACGTTGCCTGCGTTTTCCTGGATGAAAGCGAAACGCAGTTCCGGTTTGCGACCCATCAGCGCTTCCACCAGGGTGGACGTGCTGGCGCGGTCATCGTTGGCGATCACCACTTTCAGCAGCGTGCGTTTGGTGGGATCCATCGTGGTTTCTTTCAGCGCGGAGGGCGGCATTTCGCCGAGTCCCTTGAAGCGGCTGATGTCGACTTTGGTGTTTGCCTTGAAGGCGGATTTGATTTTGCGGTCGCGGTCGCGGTCGGTCATTGCATATACCGATTTGGCACCCTGGGTGAGTTTGTAGAGCGGCGGCTGCGCCAGATATACGCGGCCCTGGCGTATCAGGTCGGGCAGTTCGCGGTAGAAGAATGTCATCAGCAGCGAGGCTATATGCGCGCCGTCCACGTCGGCGTCCGTCATGATGATGATCTTGCCGTAGCGCAGGCGCGCCGCGTCGAAACGTTCGCCCACGCCACAGCCGAGCGCTTCCACCAGATCCTTCAGTTCCTGGTTCTGCCTCAGCTTTTCCGTGCTGGCGCTGGCCACGTTGAGGATTTTTCCGCGCAACGGCAGCACCGCCTGTGTTTCACGGGCGCGCGCCTGTTTGGCCGAACCGCCGGCGCTGTCGCCTTCCACCAGGAACAACTCGGTCTCCGCCACGCCTTCTTTGGTGCAGTCGGTTAGCTTGCCGGGCAGGCGCAGCCTTCGCGTAGCGGATTTGCGCGGCGTGTCTTTCTGCTCTTTGCGACGCAGCCGCTCTTCCGCGCGCTCGATCACGAAGGTGAGCAGGTTGTCGGCCTGTGCGGGATCGGCGGCGAGATAATGGTCGAAGCGGTCGCGCAACGCGGTTTCCACCAGGCGGGTGGCTTCCGGGCTGGTGAGTTTTTCCTTTGTCTGGCCCTGGAACTGCGGGTCGCGCAGGAACACCGAGAGTTTCGCCGCGAGCTGTCCCGTCACGTCGTCGGCCGTCACCGCGAGCGCGCGCTTGTTGGCGCGCTGCTCGCCCCAGTTGCGCAAGGATTTCAGCAGCGCGTTGCGGAAGCCCGTCTCGTGCGTGCCGCCGGCCGGGGTGGGCACCGTGTTGGTGTAGGAATTGAGGAACGCCTCGCCCTGCTCGAGCCAGATCACCGCCCATTCCACGCGGCCGCTCGCCCGTCCGTCCGGCGCGTCCGGCAGGTTGGCGTCGCCGGCCCAGATCTCCGGTAGTCGCGCGCGCTTCGCCTTCGATGTCGGCTTCCAGAGAGTCCCTGAGTCCGCCTGGAAAGTGCAGCACCGCCTCGGCGGGTGTCGCGTCGCGTATCAGCGAGGCATCGCAGGACCAGCGTATCTCCACGCCGCGGAACAGGTACGCTTTGGAGCGGCAGAGTTTGTAGAGCCGCGCGGCGCTGAATTGCAGCGGGCCGAAGATCTGCGTGTCCGGTTTGAAGCGTATCGTGGTGCCGCGACGGTTCTGCGTGGCGCCGGCATTGATCAGTTTCGTGGTGGGCACGCCGCGCGCGTATGTCTGCCTGTACAGCACGCGGTCGCGCGCCACTTCCACCTCGAGTATTTCGGACAAGGCGTTCACCACGGAGCTGCCGACGCCGTGCAGGCCGCCCGATGTCTCGTAGGCCTTGCCACCGAACTTGCCGCCGGAATGCAGCGTGGTGAGAATCACTTCGAGCGCGCTTTTCTTGGGGAATTTCGGGTGCGGGTCGGTGGGAATGCCGCGGCCGTTGTCGCGCACGCTCAGGAAGTTGCCGGGTGCCAGCGACACCTCGATGAAGCTCGCATGGCCGGCGACCGCCTCGTCCATCGCGTTGTCGATGATCTCGGCGGCCAGATGGTGGAGCGCGGTCTCGTCGGTGCCGCCGATATACATGCCGGGGCGACGGCGTACGGGCTCGAGTTCTTCGAGTACCTCGATATCTTTCGCGGAGTAGTCCTGGCTGGCACGTTTGTCGGCTGCCCCGCCGAACAGGTCGTCGTTCATGCTGTGTTCCCGTGGGTGCGGGCAGGCTAGCGGGGCCGGGGTGGCAAAGGCAAGCGGTGTGCGTGGCGGTCAGGCGGCCGCCTTGCGCCCTGCCATGCCGGCCAGCACCAGTGCGGCCAGAAGCACCGCGCCGGCGCTCAGCCCGAAGAACGACGCGGCCGGTATCTGCCCCCAATACATCCCCATCACGCCGGACAGCAGGCTGCCCGCGAACTTGGCGATATACCAGGCGCCCATCGCCATCGCCGCCAGCCGGGCCGGCGCCAGCGCGCTGACCAGCGAGAGCCCCACCGGGATCACCATCAGCTCGCCTATGGTCAGCAGCACGAAATAGCCGATCACCCAGCCGACGCCGACCGGCTGGCCGTGCGCCGCATAGCGCAGGGCCGCGCCCACCATGACAAGCAGCGCCAGCCCGGAGATCGCGCAGCCCAGGCTCATCCGCCGCAGCAGGTTGGCGCCGCCATGAAGGCGCTCCCGGCGGCCCCACCACGCGATCAGCACCGGCGTGAGGGCGATGATGAGCAGCGGGTTGATCGCCTGGAACCAGGTGGCCGGCAGGGTGAATACGTGGCCGAACAGGCCGACCGTGCGGTCCGTCTGGTGGGCGACCCAGAGTGCGATCACGTTGCCGCTCTGCTCGTAGCCGATGCGGAACAGCACGATCACGCCGATGATCGCGGCGAGCCGGCCCAGATCGGCGCGCTCCCGCGGCGAGAGCACGCCCCCGCCTTCCGCGCGCGCGGCCTGGCGCATGGCCAGCGGCTCCGGCGGCAGCAGGCTTGCGAACCCGCGATAGATCGCCAGGCCGGCCAGCATGCCGAACCCTGCGGCGGCAAAGCCCCAGTGCCAGCCTGCGAATTCGCCGAGCGAGCCGCACACCAGGGGGGCCAGCAGGCCGCCGAGGTTGATGCCCATGTAATACGCGCTGAACGCATGCGCGCGGCGCGGATCGTCGGGCGCGTACAGGCTGCCGACCTGCACGGCGAGCGGCGGGATGAACAGTCCGTTGCCGACCGCCACGAGGGCGAGGGCCGGCAGCAGCAGGGCCGGCACCGCCATCGCGAAATGGCCGCACATCATCAGCGCGCCGCCGAGCATCACGCTGCGCGTGCGGCCGAGCCAGCGATCGGCGATGATGCCGCCGAAGAACGGGGTGAAGAACGCCGCCGCCCCGTAAGCGCCGTAGATAAGCGAGGAGCGCTGCTGGCTGAAGCCGAGCCGCTCCGTCATGTAGTACACCAGCAGCGCCTGCAGGCCGAAATACGAAAACTCGGCCCACATCTGGGTCAGGAACAGCACGGTCAGGCCGGGCGGATGGCCGAACAGCGTCCTCGCCGGTAGCGGGCCAGGCGCGCTTGCAGTGACAGCCGACATGATGTGCTCCCCGGGCGACACGGTGTTTTCATATATGAAAGGTCGTCGCAGCTTTCGCAAACGGTCCAGCCTGCTTATGTTGGCCAGGATCGGACGGGACGCTTCATGGATGACGAGAAGACGCTGCTTTCCACGCGCGTGAAAACCCTGCGCGAGCAGCGCGGCTGGACGATCGCCGAGACGGCGCGCCGGGCCGGCGTGTCGGTGAGCATGCTGTGGAAGGTGGAGAACGGGCAGACGACGCTGACCTACGGCAAGCTGGCCAAGCTGGCGGCCGGGCTGGACGTGCCTGTGGGCGAGCTGTTCGCCAACCCGCTGCCCGCCATGCGCAAGGGCGGCCGGCGCGTGGTGGACCGGCGCGGCCGCGGCCCGATGGTGGATGCCGGTAGCAATCTCCACCAGTTCCTGGCTACGGATTTGGCCGGCAAGCATTATTTCCCGTGCCTGATCGAAGTGCGCGCGGACGGTGACGGTGCGGACGCGGTATCGCATGGCGGCGAGGAGTTCTCGTTCGTGATCGAGGGTGCCGTGCGCTTCGTTTGCGAGGGCTACGAGGACATCGTGCTGGAACCCGGCGACAGCGTGTATTTCGATGCCGCGCTGAAGCATCGTTATCTGCGCAGCGGCGAGATTCCGGCGCGCATGCTGTGTGTGTATTCGCACCCGGAATACGCGCGGCTTGGTGCCGCTTCTGGGCCGGAGACGCATTCCCTGGCGATGAAGGCGTTCACCGCACCGCGGGCGGCGCGGGGGTAACGGGCAAAACAGGGCTGGCATGTCTTTTCATATATGATAGTGTCGCGTCGTATCTGAAAAGGCGTTCCATGCCCAAGCTGCACGTCGCGATCGAACGCCTGGCAATGAAGCGGCCCTTCGTCATCACCGGCTACGTGTTCGATGCCATGCCGGCCATTATCGTGACGCTGACAGACGGCGCCCATGTCGGCCGCGGCGAGGCGCAGGGCGTGTATTATTTGCACGACGACACCGACAACATGGTGCGCCAAGTCGAGAGCATACGCGGCGAGATCGAGGCTGGGCTGACGCGTGCGGAATTGCAGACGCGGCTGCCGCCGGGCGGCGCGCGCAATGCGCTGGATTGCGCGCTATGGGAGCTCGAGGCGGCCCGCGAAGGCGTGCCGGTCTGGCGCCTGGCCGGGTTCGACGCAGTGTCGCCGCTGATCACGACCATGACGGCCGGCGCTGGCGCGCCCGAACTGATGGCAGAGACGGCGCGCGACTTCCCTGACGTGCGCGCGATCAAGCTGAAACTCACAGGCGAGCCGGCGCTCGATGTGGCGCGCGTGGCGGCCGTGCGCGCGGCGTGCCCCGATGCGTGGCTCGGCGTGGATGCCAACCAGGGCTACGGTATCGACGATCTGCGCGCGGTGCTGCCGGACTTCGTAGAGCAGAACGTAAAGCTTGTGGAGCAGCCGTTGCCGCGCGGGCAGGAGCACGCGCTTGACGGGTTCGTCTCGCCGATACCGCTTGCGGCCGACGAAAGCCTGCAATCGATGGATGATCTCGCCGGGCTGGCGGGGCGATTCCAGGTGGCAAACCTCAAGCTGGACAAATGCGGCGGGCTGACCGAGGCGCTGGCCATGGCGCGCCGCGCGCGCGAGATGGGCCTGGGCGTGATGGTGGGCAACATGGCGGGTTCGAGCTGGGCCATGGCGCCGGCTTACATCGTGGGCCAGCTCTGCCAGATCGTCGATCTGGACGGGCCGATATCGCTGGCCACCGATCGCGATCCGGCCGTGCAATATCGCGACGGCCGTATCGTCTGCGACGATCATGTCTGGGGGACAGGCGGATGAGTCTTCACCGTATCGCCCGCGCCGTGCCGACCCTGCGAAACATCGAGGTTGCCGCCATGCACTACAGAAAATACGTCGCAGCCTGGATCTTCGGACTGGCACTTCTGGCAAACGGCCTGGCCGCGGCACAGGTGCCGAACACGATACCGCCGCCGCCGCCGGCGGCCGATACGCGCGCCGAGCCGGTGAAAGCGCCGGCTTCGGCCACGCTCGACGCAGCGGATGTCAATGCCTGGCTGGATGGTTTCATGCCGCAGGCTTTGCTGACAGGCGGTGTCGCCGGCGCGGTGGTCGTGGTGGTCAAAGACGGCCAGGTGCTCACGCAGCGCGGCTTCGGCGTGTCGGACGAGGCGACGCAGGCGCCGGTGGATCCCGCGCGCACGCTGTTCCGCACCGGCTCCACCTCCAAGCTGTATACCTGGACGGCGGTGATGCAGCTGGTGGAAGCGGGCAAGCTGAACCTCGATGCGGACATCAACACCTATCTCGATTTCAAGATACCGCAGACTTTCGACAAGCCGATCACCTTGCGAAACTTGATGACGCACACCGCAGGTTTCGAGGAACACGCCAAGCATCTGTTCGTGGAGAAGCCGGCCGACCTGATGTCGATCGGCGACTACCTGAAAGCCTGGGTGCCGCCGCGCATCTTCGCGCCCGGCACGGTGCCCGCCTATTCGAATTACGGCGCCACCCTGGCCGGCTACATCGTCGAGCGCGTCTCAGGCGAGAAGTTCGACTCTTACATCAACACGCATATCTTCCTGCCGCTTGGCATGCAGCACGCGACGTTCGACCAGCCACTGCCTGCCAATCTCGCGCCCGATCTTTCGAAAAGCTACAAGGAAGCCGGCGGACCGGCAGCCGCTTTCGAGCTGATCCCGGCAGCACCGGCCGGCAGCCTCTCGATCACCGGCGCGGACATGGCGCGCTTCATGATCGCGCATCTGAACGACGGCCAGTTCGGCGACGTGCGCATCCTGAAGAAAGAGACCGCGGAGCTGATGCACGCGCAGGCCTATGCGGCCACGCCGCCAGTGCCAGGCATGGCGCTGGGTTTCTACCACGAGGACCGCAACGGGCACGTGATCGTGGGCCATGCCGGCGATACGGAAACCTTCCATACGGACCTGCATCTTTTCCTTAACGACGGCACCGGGCTGTTCATGTCCTTCAACAGCCTCGGCAAGAATGGCGGTGCGCATCTCGCCCGCACGATGCTGTTCCGCTCCTTTGTGGACCGCTATTATCCTGCGCCCGCCGCATCAAGTCCGGCGCCGCTTGCCAGCGCCAAAGCGGATGCGGCACTCGTCTCTGGCAGCTATATCAGCAGCCGCAGAAGCGATACCAGCTTCCTGCATCTTCTCGGCATGATCAGCGAGACCGCTATCTCCGCCGATCAGGATGGCAACTTGGTGTTCGAGGATCCGCTGCTGCCCGGTATCGCGCCGGCGCATTGGAAAGAGATAGCGCCTATGGTCTGGAAAAAGGCCGGCGGAGTCGATCTGCTCGCGGCCGTGGCGAAGGATGGGCGCGTGACGACGTTCGGCGCACAGGGCTTGCCGTTCGAAGTCTTCCAGCCTGCAACGGGCACCTATGCGCCGTGGAATGCGGTCGTGCTCGAGGTTTCGCTCGGCATACTCGCGGTGGCCAGCGTGCTGTGGCCGGTTTCCGCGCTCGTTCGCCGGCACTATCGCGCACCGTTCCGGCTCGGCGGGTATTCGGCCGCGCTGTATCGCCTTGTCAGGTTGGCAGCCGTGGCCGACGTGATGCTGGCGATCGGCTGGTTCATCCTCGTGATGGCAGTCAACGCCAATATCGTGGTGATGAACGATCCGCTCGACCCCTGGATGCGCCTGCTGCAGGCCATTGCCGTTCTCGGATTGCTGGGCGCGGTCGCCGGCGTGCTCAACCTGGTGCAGGTGTTGCGCGACAACGGGCGCAGCTGGTGGGCCAAAGTCACCGCGGTGTCGCTGGCGTTTGCAACACTGGGTATGGCGTGGATCATCATCGGCCAGCACCTGATCACCGCCGGCCTGGAGTTTTGATCAGAACGCCGCAAGGAAGTCCACGAATCCAGTGTCCCTTACAGGAGCGCCGCAAAGTGCGTAGAATCTGCCTGCCACTCCTGCTGACCGCATGGCTGACCACACAAGCGCATGCCGCGGTGCCGACCGACACGGACGCCTACGTGCAACAAGCGATGCAGAAATTTGGCGCGCCAGGTCTCGGCCTTGCGGTCACGCAGGACGGCCAGGTGTTCGCCAAGGGTTATGGCCTGCGCAAGCTGGATACGAAACAGGAGGTCGACAGCCATACGGCGTTTCCGATCGGCTCGGAGACAAAGGCGTTCACCGCCACGGCGCTGGCGATACTGGTCGATCGCCACAAGCTGGCCTGGGACGATCGCGTGTCCGACAAGCTCCCAGGGTTCCAGATGTACGACTCCTACGCCACCGCGCATATGACGGTGCGCGATCTGCTCACGCATAGGAGCGGCCTGGGCCTTGGCGAGGGTGACCTGTTGGTAATTCCGGGCACCAGGCGCAGCCGCGCCGACATCGTGCACGCCTTGCGCTATCTCAAGCCTGTCACGGGATTTCGCGAAACCTTTGCCTACGACAATATCCTTTATATCGTGGCGGGTGCGTTGGTTGAGGCGGTGTCGGGCCAGAGCTGGGAGGATTTCGTCGGCGCGAACATCTTCAAGCCCGTCGGCATGACGGACGCGCACGCGAATTATATGCCGGACGCCACGAATGAAGTGGCCTTGCACGCGCGCCTGTCCGGGCTGTTCCGCGGCGTTGGGCCGCAGGCCGTGATGCCGGAGCCTGCCGGTTTCCACACCATTGCGCCCGCGGGCGCGATCAACGCGAGCCCGCAGGACATGGCGCGTTGGATGCAGGTGCAACTGAACCGCGGCAAGCTGCCGGATGGTAGCAGGCTGTTCAGCGCGGCGCAGGCGGATGTCTTGTGGGCGCCCGTGGTTGTTGTGCCGCGCGAGGAGTTCGCGCTACCGGCGGGGCTTTCCGCGATGCAGCCGGATATGCAAACCTATGCGCTCGGCTGGTTCGTGGAGAGTTACCGCGGACACATCGTGGTGGAGCACTCTGGCGCGGTATTCGGCGCGCTCGCCATGCAATTCCTGGTGCCGGACGCCCATGTCGGCATTTCCGTCACGATCAATTCCGAAGACAGCTTCACACGCCGCGCTGTGGCGTATCATCTGCTGGACCATTATCTCGGGCTGCCGCCCACGGACTGGCTCGGCAAGCTCGCTGCCGCCCGGACCGATATGTTTGCCAAAACCACAGCTGCGCTAAAGGCTTTGCCGAAACCGGCGGCCAGCACCGGCGCCGCCCCGGCTTTGCCGCTGCCGCAATATGCCGGAAATTACCGGGACGACTGGTATGGCCGCATGACGGTGAAGCCGCAGCCCGGCGGCGCGCTCTCGATCGATTTCACCCAGACGCCGGGCATGGCAGGTGCGCTCGAGCCGGTTTCGGCGAACAGATTCCGCACGCACTGGGCGGACCGCAACATCGAGGACGCGTTCGTGGATTTCACCACGGCCGACGGCAAGGTCAGCGGCGCGACGCTGCACGCGATCTCCCCGCTGGCGGATTTCAGTTTCGACTACCAGGACCTGCATTTCCGGCGCGCCGACTAGCGGCTTTCTACTTTCTTCCGCGCCGTGGGCCACCTATGTTCACGGCATGGTCACGTTCGACAGGCGGTGGTTACCCCTAAACGCGCTGCGCGCCTTCGACGCGGTCGGGCGGAATCTCAGCTTCACCGTCGCCGCGAACGCGCTCAACGTGTCGCAAAGCGCGGTCAGTCGGCACGTCATCGGGCTGGAGGCGCTGCTCGGCCTGCCCCTGTTCGAACGCCGCCCGCAATCCCTGGCGCTGACCAAAGCGGGCACCGCCTTGTTGCCGATAGTGCGCGGCGCCTTCGACCGTATCGAGCACGCGCTCAACGACGTGGTACGCGACGGCGGCGGCGTGCGCACGCTGCGACTGCAACTGCCGCCTTCCTTTGCCCAGAAACTTGCATTGCCCATCCTGCAAGGTTTCCGACGGGAATTTCCCGACATCTTCGTGGACTTTTCCAGCCTGGGATGGACCGGCGCGCCGCGCACGGAAACCGACGTTGCGGTGATCTACGATCGACGCAAAACCGGCATGGCGATCTCCGACCTGCTCTGGATGAGCCGCGTGACACCGGCGTGCAGCCCCAGCCTGGCGGCCGCACACGCTGGCAAGCCGCTCGCACAGTTCGTCGCCGATAACGAATTGCTGCACGTAAAACTGGAAGGCGAGTCGCCAGGACTGATCTGGGACGCGTTTTCGCGCCATTTCGGCCTGGCCATGCAGACAAGCCGCGGCCTGGCCTTCGACACCGCGGCGCTCGCCGCGCAATATGCCGTAAGCGGCGAGGGGGTGGCGCTGCTCGACGTTGACCTGTTCGCCAACGACATAGCTTCGGGCCTGTTGGTTACGCCGTTTCCCGAGACTTTCGACGATGGATATGGCTACTTCCTGAACCTGGCAGCAGAAGATCTCGCCGACCCGGTGATCGCCACGTTCAGGGCGTGGATGATCCGGAATTTTGCGCGCGGCGAACGTTAGTCCGGGCGAAACGCGATGCTGGCCACGCTTCCTATGTATGATCTGCCGGAGTTGCGCCCCTACACTGACGCGTTCTGGACCGCTATCGCCACGCGGCTGCGAGCGCGCGGCATCACAGCGCCTGATACACTCATGCGTTGCGATGATCTGATGGCGATGTGGACAGACCCGCATCTTCTGCTTGGCCAAACTTGCGGATACCCGCTGGTTACCAATCTGGCGGGCAAAGTAGCCGCAGTGGCTACGCCGTGCTATCGCGCGCAAGGATGCGAGGACGCCACCTATCGCAGCGCCATCGTCGTACGAAATGGCGACAGCGCCACCAGCCTGATCGACTTGCGCGGACGTTGTTGCGCCATCAACGAGAAAACATCGAACAGCGGCATGAATGTGTTGCGCGCGGCGATCGCTGGCCTGTCTGTGGGCACGACATCCTTCTTCTCCGAAATCGTCATGACGGGCGCGCATGTCGCCAGCATATCGGCGGTAGCCGAAGGACGCGCCGATGTCGCGGCCATCGACTGCGTGACCTGGGCACATTTGCAGCGCTGGCGGCCCAACCAATCCGGCAGACTTCGTGTTCTGGATTGGACAGATGCGACGCCTGGCCTGCCGTTCATCACGTCGAACGCCACGCCGGACTTGACCCGGCGTGCGCTCGCCGACACGCTGGACGACGTGATTGCAGACCCGGCGCTGGCCGCGCTACGCGATGCGCTGCTGCTCGACCGATTCGTGAGATTGCCGCCTGGCGCTTACGATCGGCTGCTCGAGATAGAACGCGCTGCGGAACAGGCAGGATATCCTACTTTGCAATGATGGCCGTGAGCGGACAATCTGGATGGTTTGTGCAGGGTCTGTGACCGGCGTTTAAGACGATAATGTCGACGACAGTTCACCGAGCCAGGGCTCGAAATGCCGCCACTGTGAGAGCCCCTCCGTGTAGATCGGCTGCCTCACCTGCTCGGAACTGGCCGTGCGCACGCTGCGGGCATTGCGATGAAACGCCATGCAGGATTCTTCAAATGGCACGCCGATAAAGGCCAGCATGCGCCGCACGTTTGCCTCGAGATCCGCCACCACATCCTCGTGCTGCACGCGCAGAATTCTGCCTGGCAGAACCGTATCCCAATGCGCCATTAGCGACACGTAGCTTTTATAGTAACGCGCGATGTCTTCCAGACTATAAGTGAATTCCTGCCCGGCCGCGAAAAGTTGCTTGTAATTGCTGAAACAGCAGGCCATCGGATCGCGCCTTGCATCGATGATACGCGCGTTTGGCAGTATTAAGTGGATCAGGCCGAGGTGGCGGAAATTGTTCGGGTTTTTGTCGATGAAGAACGCTTTCCCGGTGCGATAGGGCGCGGTGTCGGCCAGGTATTTTTCGCCGAATGCGCGCAACGTGGCGGCCGGCAGACCGGCTAGCACACCGGGATAGACCGGCGCGTTCTCGTCAGGGTTGCGGCCCTGCAAACGCACGACCAGCCGCGTGATGTCGGCCAGCTCCATCGTGCCCTCGATCTGCGAGTGGGACGCCAGTATCTGCTCCAGCAAAGTCGAGCCCGCGCGCGGCAAGCCCACGATGAAAATCGGATCGGGCCGCTTACACCCGAGATCCTGCCGGCTCGCCAGAAAAGCCGGTGTAAAGAACGCCATTTGCGAACGCGCGTTGCGCTCCACAATTGCCGGCCGGTAGTTGAGCTCCGCTTTCTTCAACGCGTTTCCGCGCGCGTAATAGGCGAATAACTCGCCGTAATCGGCGCTATCCTCGAGCGCCTTGCCAATCGCAAAGCACAAATGATAGCGGTCGACAGTGCCAATATTCACGCCCGCCTCACGTGCGCGCATGCGGTCTATATCGTCCACGGCGAACCGATACGTCTTGAGATTTGCCAGGCTCCAGTAGGCGTCACCGAAATCGGGGTTCGCGTCTGCCGCGGACCGATAGGCGGCGATTGCCTCCTCCTGCTGGCCCATCGTCTTCAAAGCGTGCCCGGTGGAGAGGTACAGATCGGCTGCGTCCGGTGCTTCGCGGGAGAGCGCGCGATACATTTCGATCGCCTCATCATATCGCCCAAGCGCCAGACAGGCGGTGGCATGAACCGCGCGGAAATCGCGATTGTCCGGCTCTGCGCGCAACAGGACAAGCAACTCCTCCAGCGCGCGGGCATTGCGATGTCGTTTCAGAAGCACCCGTACATAATCGAGGCGCGCCAGGTGATACGCCGGCGCGAACGCCAGCACGCTTTCCAGAAGGAACTCCACATCATCGAGTACATCGAGCTCCATTCCGATGCGCGCGAGAAGCCGCATTGCCTCGATATCGCGCGGGCTGGTTTGCAGAAACGCGCGGATCACCCGCTCGGCTTCGTGGGTTTCGCCATCGGCGAACATGCTCGTGGCCGTCACCACGGCAGGCGCCAAAGTTGCAAGTTTCGCCACGTGGCCTGCCGCCATCTGCGCCTCTTCCCTCCGGTGCGCCGCGCGGAACAGCAGGCTCACCGCGCGCCAGCTCGCGGGCAGCGCAGGATTGAGGTTCACCGCGTGCAGATATGCGGCAAGCGCTGCCGCAGGATCGCCGGCCGCAACGTAGCAATGTCCGCGCTCCTGGAACAGCCGGCTGTAGCGCGGGTGCGTATGCTCGAGCAGCGACAAGGTTTCCAGCGCCGATACAGGCTGCCCCAGGCATCTCTGGGCTACCGCGATCATGTAGAGCACGTCACGATTTTCCGGAACGCGCGCACGCAGCACCTGCGCGGCGTACAACCCGTCCTGGTGGCGCCCGGCCTGCAGCAGCGCGCGTATGCGCAGTACTTCGGCTTCTACCGGTGATCTGGTAGGGTTTTCGGTTGTCATGATCGCGCTGTTTTGCCGCATGGCGTCCTGGAGATAAAGCCGTGTGCGCGCGCCGCTTGCCAAAAATGCGGTCTCGGCGCCAAACAGAGCACCGACATAACAGAGGTACGCCGGCATGTCCCGTCTGCATCGCCTGGGCTGCGCAGTCTGTGCCCTCCTGCTCTCCGGCGCGCCCGCTTTCGCGCAATTGCCGTCCGCCGCGCGACCGGGCGTGGAGGCGCCGGCTTTGGCTGCGCTCGGCCCCTATGGTGCCGGCCTCGCGGTCCGGCAGATGGGGCCGCCGGAGCGCAAGCTTGCGGTCAGCATCTGGTATCCGGCCGTGCCGGGCGCAGGCCCCTCTGTTACTTATCATTCAGCGCTGGTCGGCCCCGATGGGCAGCCTGCCGAATTTTCGCTCGCCGGCATCGCCGTCGCCGGTGCACCGGCCGCGCCGGGCCGCTTCCCGCTGGTCATCCTGGCGCATGGGTTCGACAATACGCCGGAGGTGTTGGCCTGGCTGGGCGAAAACCTGGCCACGAAAGGCTATGTGGTCGCGGCACCCGCTTTTGGCGATCCGCCGAAATTCGACGCGCCGAGTGCGCTCGCAGCGTCGGCGCACCGGCCGCTGGACATCGCCGCGATTGCCGCGCAGGCGCAACGCGACGCCGCGGGCGGCGGCGTGTTTGCCCATGCCGATCCGGACCGCACGGCACTCATCGGCTATTCGCTAGGCGGCTACGGCGTGGTCGCGGATTCCGGCGCGCCGCTCGATCCCGCGCTGGCGCAGGCTACCGGGGGGGCGCTCGCGGATTATGTCGCGGGCGGCGCGCAGGCAAAGGCGCTCAAGGTTGCGCATTTGAAAGCGATGGTCGTCATCTCGCCCGCATCCCATATGGGCAAGCTCGCGTTATTCGCACCGCAGGCGCTGGCGTCGATCACCGTGCCGAGCTTTTTCATTGTTGGCAGCCAGGATCACCTGGTTGGCTATGACGCAGTGCGCACGATGTTCGAGTCAGAGATAAACGCGAAACGGTATCTGCTGACATTCCGGGAGGCGGGCCACAATATCGCGCTGAGCACCGCGCCGGCGGAAATGCACGCAAGACTGTGGGACCAGGACTGGTTCGAGGATCCGGTCTGGGCAAAGGCGAGGCTGATCGGGATAGAGGCGCATTTCATCACGGCTTTTCTGGACCGCTACGTCAAGGGCGACAGCGCGAAAGCCAGATACATCGACGGCCTGC
The DNA here is from genome assembly GCA_963795825.1 of uncultured Alphaproteobacteria bacterium. Lineage (GTDB taxonomy): Bacteria > Pseudomonadota > Alphaproteobacteria > Acetobacterales > Acetobacteraceae > BOG-908. Next base: position 62,921 of record CAWCIW010000001.1, read on the forward strand.
CCGAGGATTCCGACAAAGGACTCTGGCCAAACCCGCCATCGGCCTACGGCGCGTTCAGCCCCGGCCCGCCGGCGTCCACGCTATGGACGGGCTTCCAGCAGGCGCACACGGCAGGCATGAACCTGGAATCCAAAAACCCCAAATAAAACCAAGCAGCACGCGACAGCGGAGTCAAAAGTCTTTTGCTTCTTTTCTTCAGAAAAGAAGGCCTTGCTTGCCTGTCAGAACCGGTAGCTTAGCTTGGCGCCACCCGTTAGTGGTCTGTCCACAACGATAGACTCTACAAACTGCGTAGCCGTGATGAACTCCTGCCCACGCTCGTTGGTGATATTGTCGATGAACACGTTCGCCGACCAGTTGCCGAACCGGAACCCGGCGGACACGTCGAGTTTGGTGATCGGCTGCTGGAAGAAGTCGGTGAACTGGCCATTGGCATAGTTGGATGTGAGTATCTGCTGCGCGTCGCTTCCCGGCGAGCGCAGGATGCCACCTACGTTCGAATGCTCGTGCGAGGAGTGGCTGAACACGAATTGCACATAGGGCTGGTAGCGGGTTTCGAACCATTCGTAGCGCGCGCGCAATGTGGTTTTGAACGCCGGCGCTTCGCCCAGTGTTCCGCCGGCCGGCGAGAAGGCGGTGCTGGAGCCGGGTAGCGTGCCGCCTGATGTGGACTCGATGCCGGGCGCATTGAGCTGCTTGCTGTCGTTCAGCGCCACGCTGAAGTTGATCGTAAGATCGTCCAGCGGTCGGCCCGTGGCCTGGAGCTCCGTGCCGCGCACGCGGAAGTTCGGGCCGTTGACGGTGAAAGCCAGGTTGCCGAACACGCCTGGTGCGAACAGGGAGGCTTGGGTGTTGGTCCAGTCCTCCTGGTAGAATGCGCCATCGAGTATCAGGCGATGATCGAAGAAGCTGGCCTTGTAGCCGACCTCGTTGTTGGTGAGCGAGTCGGATGCGTAGCCGATATTGCCTGTCTCTCCATTCAGCCTGTCGGTTGGCGCCTGGCGGTTGAAGCCTGGTGGCCGGTAGCCTTCCGAGTAGGTGTAGTAAAACAGGATGTCGGGCGTGAGTTTATAGGTCAGGTTCGCGCGATTCCTGAAGCCGTAGGTGCGGGTCTGCAGGTGCGCGGCCGTCAGGTTATGGTCGTTGCCGACGGTGCAGGGTGGCGGACCGGCGTAATCGGCCACGGTGCAGCCGAAGCTGCCGGCGACGTAACCTTTTTCGTAATCGTAGAAGTCGAACCAGCGTGTGCCGAATGTGGCCGTCAGGACGCGCGGAATGATGTCGAAATCCGCCGAGCCGAAGATCGCGTATTGCGAATAGCCGCGCGTGGCGTCGGTGAAGAAGCCGGTGTTCGGCGAGCGCACATTGTGATCGCTGACGCCTTCCACGTTGAGCGGGCCGACCGGCACGAAATTTCCGGTGTCCGTTTTATAGTCGAAGTTCGTCTGCTCGGCGACCTTGAAGCTTTCGTAGTAGAAACCGCCGATCGCGCGCAGGCGCAGATCGTCCGGGGTGCTGACGCGGAACTCCTGGCTGAGATGGCTGTCCTGCTCGTGATCGTTCCAGGTCGTCGCTGGGGAAAAGCATTTTGCCGGTGTGCCCTTTGCCTTGTTCGGGCCCTGGCACTGGTAATAATCGCCATACACGCCGCGCGCGTAGTTGGTGTAATCCTGCTGTGATGTCGTGTGGCGAATGAGATAGGCGCCGTCATACACCATCTTCAGGAAACCGACGCGGCCGTTGATGGTCAGCGCGGTGTTCTCGAACTGGTCCTCGTTGTAGTTCGACTCGAACGTCTGCACAGACAAAGGCGGCAGCTTGATCGGATTGCTGCCCGACGTGTAAGGCTCTTCGTAGAACACGCCATGCGCATCGAGCCGCTGGACGGATTCGGTCAGCAGCGCATTCCAGTCGTCGTCGAACTTGAACAGCGCCTCGCCACGGAAGCCCTCGTAGCGCACCGGGTTGATGTCGTTCTTCGCATAATTGAAGTTGTTGACGGAGTTCGTGGCATTCGCCTTGCCGGGGATGTTGTTCGTATAGCCCGCGTAATGGATGCCGATATCGGTCGCCTGACGCGTGAACGTGCCGGGCACGTTGTTGATGTAGCCGCCGCGGTCGTCGTCATACGCGGTCAGGCGCACCGCGAACTTGTTTTCCACCACAGGGATGTTGATCGTGGCATCGATGTTGCCGCTCGGGTCGCCGTGTTCGGTGAGCGCGCCGCCCAGGTCGATCACGCCGCCGAATTTCGAGAGGTCCGGCTTGTTGGTTATGTAGCGCAGAACGCCGGCCTGGGCGCCCGAGCCGAACAGCGTGCCCTGCGGGCCTTCCAGCACCTCCACCTGCTGCAGATCCACCGCGTACACGTCGAGATTGCGGCCCGGAACCTGCGCGGACTGGTCATCGAGATACACCGCCACGTTGGGGAACGAGCCGATGATGCCGCTCTCCTGGATGCCGCCGGCGCCCAGGCTCAGGCCACGTATCGCCACGTTCACCTGGCCCGGGCCCTGGCCCGCGGCGGTCACGTTCGGCAACTGGGCCAGCAGATCGTCGAAGTTCTCCACGTTGGTGCGCTTGAGCGTCTCGCCGCTCAGCACCTGGATGGAAATCGGCACGTCCTGCAGGTTCTGCGTGCGGCGCTGCGCCGTAACCGTCACCACTTCCGGCTTGCCGGTGCCGGTGTCGGTTCCCGGATCGGGGATCGGCGGGGTCGCGGCCTGTGCCACGCTCGCCAGCAGCGCGCTCACCGCTACGCCGGACAGGAGCGCCTTGCGCAATCCCTGCAAACCTGCCGCGTCCGGGCTCGCTGTGTCATCGCGTGTGGTCATGGCCAAGAACTCCCCCCAGATGGCTGTCACACCATCTCTACGGTGTCGGCCACGCTTCCCGGCGCACTGGGCGGCTGCCGCCAAGGTGCGCGCCCAGATCGTTCCGGTTCACAAGGCTGGCATGGAAGCCGGCGCTTCGGCCATTGTTAATTCGCATGAGCCAATCGTTTTTGCGCGCGCCCTTGTTCGGGCAACACAGTGCCGCCGCCGACGCAGGGGGGCGGCGGCCCGGCCAGCTGCCGCCCGGCCTGGGCGCGGCTACGGTGTGGCGGGTTCCTGCCGGGCGTGGGGATGCGGCCCGGGATGGTGGCGGGTGAGCGCATAGCGGCGCGCCACGTCGGCATAGCCGCGATAGAGCGGCCCGCGCCACGCCTCGAGCACCCCGGGGCGCGCTTGCCGCCACTGCGCCGGCAGCCTGTACCAGGCCAGATGCGGGCGCTCGTGGTGCAGCACGTGCAGGTTGTTGTGCAGGAACAGCAGGCCGAGCAGGCCGGCCTCTTCCACCACGGCCGTTCGGTCGCGCGGCCGTTCCGCTGCCCGATGCTCCGCCAGCGACCTGATCATGATCAGCGCGGTGCCGGGATACACGAAGCAGACGGCATAGGCGGCGATACCGATACCGCACACGCCGCACACCCAGGCCAGCACCACGCCTGCGCCGATCGCATGCGCGAGCCAGGCCCGCCACGGCGCCGCGCCGGCGCCCACCAGCGCGGCCTGCTTCAGCCAGAAGCCGGACATCGCACGCGCGGGGCCGAGCAGCACGCGGCCCACCGCCGTATTGCAGAGTCCGTGCAGCGCGCGGCGCGCCAGGCCGGCCTGCGCCCAGGCCTCCGCCGTCATGTAGGTGCTCTCCGGGTCTTCGAGCGGGTCGGTCAGGTACTCGGCGCAATGATGGCGGAGGTGCGCCTCCCGGTAGAGGGTGAACGGCAGCCACAGATTGAGCGGCGGGGTGGCGAGCGCGGCGTTGATGCGCTCGTTGCGCGTCGGGTGGCCATGTATCAGCTCGTGCTGTAGCGACATGTGCCAGGCGCACACCCAGGCGCAGAGCGGCACCAGCGCCCATACCGGCAGATCGTGCCAGAACCAGGTCAGGCCCAGCCAGGCGCCATAGATGATCACCACCAGGCCCCAGGTCGGCGCCTCCCGAACCTGCAGCCACTCAGCCGCTCCGCCGCCCCAATGCCGCATGAAGTGCCTTTCCCGTAGGCGGGCAGGATGCCCCCGGGATCATTTAAGCTTCGTTACGTACTCGGGCGCTTGCTGCATCTGCGCGGAAAACGCTGCGTTTGCGCTAAAAACAACGTAGCCGTTGTGTTCATGCTACATGTGGTGTTTATGCACATCACAATGGACCGTGCCCACCGGTGATCTCGCCTCACGAAGCGCTCGACAGGCGCGACATCCTGCCGCGATTCCAGCAGCGGCTGCGCCAGGTGCTCGCCCGCTCGGAACTCAGCCAGACGGATTTCGCGCGCGCCGCCGGCATCGACCGCAGCACGCTCTCCCAGTTGCTGGCCGCCGGCGCGGACCGCCTGCCGCGGGTGGAATCCATCGCCGCCATCGCCCAGATCGGCCGCGTATCGCTGGATTGGCTGCTCGGCCTGAGCCAGGGCGACAAGCCGGACGCGGACATGGTCGACGAAAGCCTGCAGATCGAACGCGACGCGCCGAGCCCGCTCGATGAACGCCTGCTGCGCTGGCACACCGAGGCGGCCGGCTACCGCATACGCCACATCCCCACCACGTTTGCCGACCTGCTGAAGACCGACGCGGTGATCGAACACGAATACGGCCATTTCGTCTCGCTCGGGCCGCGCCGGCAGATCGGCATCACCCAGTCCCGCCTGGAATATCTGCGCCAGCCGGAGACGGAGATAGAATGCTGCACCGGGCTGCAGACTTTCGAAGCGCTGGCGCGCGGCGAGGATATCTGGCGCACCCTGCCGCTGCGCGCGCGCCGCGCCCAGCTCGAACAGGTGGTGGCGCTGTGCGACGAATTATATCCGCGCTTCCGGCTGTTCCTCTACGATCGCAAGCGGCTGTTCTCCGTGCCGTTCACGGTGTTCGGCCCGTTGCGCGCGGCGATCTATCTGGGGCAGACGTATTTCGTGTTCCGCTCGACGGATCATATACGCGCGCTGACGCGGCATTTCGACCAGATCGTGCGGGGGGCTTCGGTGCAGCCTACCGAGATTGGTGGGTTTTTGCAGGGGCTGCTTACGCGGAGTAAGTGAAGCAAGCAGTCCTTTTTTGAAAAAAAGGACCAAAAAACTTTTGCTTCCTCCACCTGCACAGGCGCCCCATCTCGGTGTGCAAATGCGTGTATCTGCACACCGGGCGCGGGCCTGCGTGCAGGCGGGGAGCAAAAGCTTTTTGCTTCTTTTTCTCGAAAAAGAAGGCCTTGCTTCCTTAACTACGCTCGAACGCCGCCGAAATCATCAGCGCAACATCATCGCTCACCAGCGGCACATATTTGGTAACGTTGAATTCGCTGCGCTTCACCGTCCCGCTCAGCTGAAAGCCCACCGTCTCCTTCTTGTCCAGCAGGTTCACGCCGGCGCCGATGAAGGTCGCGTGCAGCGTCAACGGCTTGGTGACGCCATGCAGCGTAAGCGTGCCGGCGACGTCCGCCGTGGTGGGGCCGGTCGGCGTTACCGTCTCGGAGCGGAACACCATGGTGGGATAGTGCGCGGCATCCAGCCAGTCGGCGGATTTCAGCTCGCCGTCCAGCTTGGTGCTGGTGGTGGCGACCGAGCTCACCGGCACCGAAATGGTGACCGACATGGCGGACGGCTTTTTCGGCACCACGGACAGGCTGCCGCTGACGCCGGAGAAATTGCCGTAATAGTTGGTGAACCCGAGATGCAGGACGCTGAACAGAACCTGCGTGTGCGTGGGATCCACCACGTAGGTCCCTGGCTTCACGCGCGCGGCATCGTGGGTGATCGGCGGGGCCGCCGCTGCCAGCAATTGCGCGCAGGCGGGCAAGAGCAGGGCCGCGGCGCTCAGCGCCGGCAGGGTGACGTATCGGTTCATGGAAAGTCCTTCATTCCGGGTGGAGAGACTTTGCCAACGTGGTGCGCCGCACGGTACGATGCCAGGGATGGACACCGATCAGCCCGCCGCACCGCCGGTGATGACCGAACTGGGCCAGGCCGCGCGATCGGCCGCGCGTGTGCTGGGCCGCGCCCCGGCGGCGCAGCGCGAGGCGGCGTTGCGCGCGGCCGCCGGCGCCATCCGGCGACGGGCGGCGGCGATCGGTGCCGCCAATGCGGCGGACCTGGCCGCCTGCCAGGGCAACGCCGCCTTCCGCGACCGGCTGACGCTGACGCCGCCGCGCATCGCGGCGATGGCCGACGGGCTGGAGGAGATCGCCGCCCTGCCCGATCCGCTGGCGCGCACCCTGGCCACGTGGACGCGGCCGAACGGGCTCGAGATACGGCGGATCGCGGCGCCGATCGGCGTGATCGGGATGATCTATGAAAGCCGGCCGAACGTGGGCGCGGACGCCGCCGGGATCTGCCTGAAATCCGGCAACGCGGTGATCCTGCGCGGCGGGTCCGACGGTTTCGCCAGCGCGCGCGCCATCAACGCGGCGATGGTGGAAGGCCTCGCCGAAGCCGGCCTGCCTGTCGCCTGCGTGCAGATGGCGCCCGACACGGATCGCGCCTTCGTGGCCGAGATGCTGGCCGCCTCGGGGTGGATCGACCTGCTGATCCCGCGCGGCGGCCGCGGCCTCGTCACCCGCGTGCAGGCAGAGGCGCGCGTGCCGGTGCTGGCCCACGCGGACGGGCTCTGCCACACCTACGTCCATGCGGCGGCCGATCCGGAGATGGCCCGCCGCGTGCTGGCAAACGCCAAGATGCGCCGGACCGGCATCTGCGGCGCCACCGAAACGCTGCTGATCGACGCCAGCGTGGCGCCGGCGCTGCTGCCTTTGCTGGTGGCGGACCTCGCGGCTCTCGGCTGCGCCTTCCGGGCGGACGCGCGCGCCTGCGCGATCGTGCCGGAGCTGCCGCGCGCGGACGCAGCGGATTTCGACACCGAGTGGCTGGACAGCGTGTTGTCCGTGGCCGTGGTGGACGGGCTCGAGGGCGCGTTGCGGCATATCGAGCTGCACGGCAGCGCACATACGGATGCGATCATCACCGAGGATGCGGACGCAGCGGCGGCGTTCCTGGCCGGCGTGGACAGCGCGGTGACGATGTGGAACGCGTCCACGCAATTCTGCGACGGCGGGGAGTTCGGGTTCGGCGCGGAGATCGGTATCGCCACAGGGCGCATACATGCGCGCGGGCCGGTGGGGCCGGAGCAGCTCACATGCTTCCGGTATCAGGTGATTGGGGTGGGGCAGGTGCGGTAGGACGGGTTTGGGTGGTCGGTGTTGGTTCGTCCGCGCGGTGGGTGAGCCGGGCATGCGCGGCGAAGTAAGGTGAGGCTTCTTTTCTGAAGAAAAGAAGCAAAAGACTTTTGATTCCGCTGTCGCCGGCTATCGATTAGTTTGCGCTTTGGGGCGCGCTTTTTGCGCGATTTGTCCCAACCAAATTGAGATTGATGCATGCAAGGCAGGCAAGAAAGCAGTCCTTTTTCGAGAAAAAGGACCAAAAAGCTTTTGCTCCGACGCCTGCACCACCGCCTACGCTTTCATTGCAAGTCGATGTGGCTGCAACGATAGCCAAATGCTCGTGCAGGCGTCACAGCAAAAGCTTTTTGCTTCTTTTTCTCGAAAAAGAAGGCCTTCCTTCCTCGCTGCCGATAGATCAGTCCCAGAGCCGAGTGGTAGTAGCCGAGAGCGGTGAAAAGACCTCGCTCACTCGAAACCGCGACACTCAGCCCGCCGCCCGCTTAGGCCCGCGCCCGCGGCGCAGCTTGGAAGGATCGTATCCACCGCCACCCGGGCCCAGCGGCTCAGGCGTACCGGTCGCGCTTCGGTTTGAAGCTGGAGGACGCGGGCGGCGGCGGCAAGCCCAGCTCGAGCGCTTCCAGACGCTTGATCTCGTCGCGCAGACGGCCGGCCTCCTCGAACTCCAGGTCGGCCGCGGCAGCCCGCATGCGCTTCTCCAGCTCGGTGATGGAGGATTTCAGGTCGCGCCCGACCATGTTGGTCACGCTGCTGTCCTTGATCGGCGCCACCGTCACGTAATCCTGCTCGAACACCGAGGCGAGCGCCTCGCCGATATGGCTGCGTACGGATTGCGGCGTGATGCCGTTCGCGGTGTTCCACGCGGATTGCTTGGCGCGGCGGCGCTCGGTCTCCTCGATGGCGTAGCGCAGGCTCTCCGTCATCACGTCGGCGTAGAGTATCACCCGCCCGTCCACGTTGCGGGCGGCGCGGCCGATCGTCTGCACCAGCGAGGTTTTGGAGCGCAGGAAGCCTTCCTTGTCGGCGTCCAGTATCGCCACCAGTGCGCATTCCGGGATGTCGAGTCCCTCACGCAGCAGGTTGATGCCCACGAGCACGTCGTACACGCCGAGGCGCAGGTCGCGTATGATCTCGATGCGCTCGAGCGTGTCCACGTCGGAATGCAGGTAGCGCACTTTCACGCCGTGTTCGGTGAGGTATTCGGTGAGGTCCTCGGACATGCGTTTGGTGAGCGTGGTGACGAGCACGCGCGCGCCGCGCTGCACGGTGATGCGGATTTCGGCCAGCAGATCGTCGACCTGGTGTTCCACCGGGCGGATTTCGCAGACCGGATCGATCAGGCCGGTGGGGCGGATAACCTGCTCGGCGAACGTGCCGCCGGTGCGCTCCATCTCCCATGGGCCGGGGGTGGCGCTGACGAACACGGTCTGCGGCCGGAAGCTTTCCCATTCGCCGAATTTGAGCGGACGGTTGTCGATACAGGAGGGCAGGCGGAAGCCGAATTCGGAGAGGGTGAACTTGCGGGCATAGTCGCCGCGCTCCATGCCGCCGATCTGCGGCACCGTCACGTGGCTTTCATCGACGATGAGCAGCGCGTTTTCCGGCAGATATTCGAACAATGTGGGCGGCGGCTCGCCGGGTTTGCGGCCCGAGAGATAGCGCGAGTAGTTCTCGATGCTTTTGCAGGAGCCTGTGGTCTCCATCATTTCCAGGTCGAACGTGCAGCGCTGTTGCAGCCGCTCGGCTTCGAGCAGGCGGCCGTTCGCCACCAGTTCGTCGAGGCGGGCTTTCAGCTCGTCCTTTATGCTGATGATCGCCTGGTTGAGCGTGGGCCGCGGCGTCACGTAATGGCTGTTGGCGTAGATCGAGATCTCGTTGAGCGTGCCGGTGCGGTCGCCGGTGAGCGGGTCGAACTCTTCCAGGCGCTCGATCTCGTCGCCGAACAGGGTCACGCGCCAGGCGCGGTCTTCGAATTGCGCGGGATGCACGTCGATATTCTCGCCGCGCAGGCGGAAGGTGCCGCGCTGGAAGGCGGCGTCGTTGCGGCGGTATTGCAGTTCCACCAGCGCCTTTGCCAGCGTGTCGCGGTCGATCTTGCCGCCCACCTGCAGCTTCACCACCATGCGCGAATAGGTTTCGACCGAACCGATACCGTAGATGCAGGAGACCGACGCCACGATGATCACGTCGTTGCGTTCGAGCAGCGCCTGCGTGGCGGCATGGCGCATGCGATCGATCTGTTCGTTGATCTGGCTGTCTTTTTCGATATACGTGTCGGTGCGCGGCACGTACGCTTCCGGCTGGTAGTAGTCGTAATAGCTGACGAAATACTCCACCGCGTTGTCCGGGAAGAAGCCTTTCATCTCGGCATATAATTGCGCGGCGAGCGTCTTGTTCGGGGCCAGCACGAGGGCGGGGCGTTGGACCGCTTCGATCACCTTGGCCATGGTGAAGGTTTTGCCGGAGCCGGTGACGCCTAGGAGCACCTGGTCTTTTTCTTCGGCGGTGATGCCGGACACGAGCTCGCGTATGGCGGTCGGCTGGTCGCCGGCGGGCTGGTAGTCCGACTGCACGCGGAAGCGGTTGGTGGGCGCCTTTACCGGCTGGCGGTGCGGGATGAAGGCTACGGGCGCCGGGCGGGCCATGGTTTGCGACATGCAGGAACAGATGGGAACCGTGGGCCGGCATGTCGAGGATCAGCCGGCGGCTTCGCGGCGTTCCATGGCGGCGATACCGGCGGTGTCGCTGGCGCGCAGGGCCACGATGTCGGCGAACATCTCGGTGGCGGGAGCCAGGTTGGTGGCGGCCGCGTGGCGCAGCCCGGCCGGGGTGATGGGCAGCGGTCCGCAATGCGACCACAGGATCCAGAAGCGCTGGAAGTGGTGCTCGAGCAGTGAGACGAGCGCGTCCGCCGAGCTGCCGCAATCCACGAGCCCGTGCGGCCAGAATTCGGCGAGCACACGGACCGTGGCGGATCCGGCAAGCAGGCGGGCGGCTCCCGAGAGCGCCGCCACCTCGCTGCCCTGGATGTCGAGCTTGAGGACGAGCAGGCCGCGCGGCTCGCGCACCAGATCGTCCAGCCGGAGGGTGCGGACGGCGATGCCGGCTTGGCGCGACTGGCTGGCGAGCCGGTGGTCGCCGGCATTCGCCTGGGACAGGCCGAGCCGGGCCGTGCCCTCGTGCCGGCTGGCTGCCGCCGCCAGAACGCGCACGTGGCGGATGCCGTTCTGCCGGATATTCCGGCGCAGCAGCCGCACATTGCCTGCTTCCGGCTCCACTGCCAGGACGCGGCCTTGCGGGCCGGCGAGCCGCGCGGCGCAAAGGGTGAACAACCCGATATTCGCGCCCACATCGATCACCGTGGCGCCCGGCGCGATCAGCGCTGCCAGCCCCGCCAGTATGTGCGGCTCGAACATCTCGCCGCGCTGCAGCCGGCCGAAGATGAAGGGATCGGCGGCCGCGCATCCGCTGATCGCAAGCGGGCCGACACCGGGAACGGTTATGCCGGCGGTGTCGTGGCGTGGGAAGGCAGCACGCCAGAGACGCCGCATCACGCTGCGGCGCTCAGCCGTTCGCCGCGCGGGACGCCAGGGCCTCGGCCAGCTCGGCCACCACGGGCGCCCATTCGGTGGGCCTGGCCTGGCGGAACAGGCGGAGCGTCGGATACCAGGGGCTGTCCGTGCGGCCGAGCAGCCAGCGCCAGTCGGCGGGTTCGGGGACGAGCACCCAGCCGGGCACGCCGAGCGCGCCGGCGAGATGCACCACGGCGGTATCGACCGCGATCACCAGGTCCAGGTTCTGCATCACCGCGCCGGTTTCGGCGAAATCGGCCAGCTCCTGCGAGAGGTCGGTGAAATGCGGGTGGGCGGCGGCGGTGGCGCGGTCCTCTTCCGGAAACGGCTTTTGCAGGCCGAAGAAATCCACGCCGGGCACGGCCAGGATCGGCGCCAGCGTGGCCAGGCGCAGGGAGCGGCGCAGGTTGTTTGGGTGAGTCGGGCGGCCGGACCAGGCCAGGCCCACGCGCAGGCGGCGTTGCGGCCGCAGCTGCGCCAGGCGCTGGCCCCAGAAAGCCACGCGGGCCTCGTCGACGCTCAGATAGGGTATCGGCGCCGGTATGGTGGCGAGTTCGGTGTTGTAGATCTGCGGCAGGCTGGAGAGCAGCACGTAGGCGTCGTGCGGCGGGGCGTCGTTCCATTTGGCGAAGCAGAAATCCACGTCCGGGTGGTGGCCGAGCAGGGCGGTGACTTCCGGGCCCCAGCCCACCGCCAGTTTCGGCACGCGCTGCTTCACCCAGGGGAGGTAGCGGGCGAACTGTATCATGTCGCCGAAGCCCTGGTCGGCGACCAGGAGCAGCGTGCCGCCTGGCAGCGCCATGCCGTTCCACTGCGCGGCGGTCATTTTCGGCAGGGTGCCGCGCGCCTGGTCCAGCTTGTTGCGCCAGGCGTATTCCATCCAGCCGGGGCCGTATTCGCCCATCGACAGCAGCAGCTCGCCCAGGCCCATATGGGCGGCGGGGTGCTCCGGCTCGCGGCCCATCGCCTCGCGGTAGCGCAGCGAGGCGAGGTCACGCTCGCCGCGGGTGAGGTGGGTGAGGGCGAGTTCGACGCGGTGGGCGGCGGTGTCCGGGCTGGTGCGTATGGCGTCCAGCCCGGCGGCCAGGGCTTCATCGAGCATGTTCTTGCCGCGATAGAGGGCGCAGAGGTTGAGGTGCCAGTTGCCGACGTTGGGCTGTTTGGCGACGGCGGCGCGCAGCAGCTCGATCGCTTCGTCGGCGCGGCCTTCCTGGCCGAGTATGCCGCCCAGCAGGCCCAGCGCGCCAGCGAGACCCGGTGTGGCGGCGAGCAGGTCCCGGCAGATGCCGATGGCTTCGTTGATGCGGCGGAGCTTGGCGGCGTTCAGCGCGCGGGCCAGGGCCTGGTCGGGGGTTTCGTTCTGCGCGGCGGTGTCCGACATGCAAGCGTTCCAGAGCGTTTCAGGAGCGTTCTAACCTGGGTTTTGGGTGGGGGATAGCGGCAAGCAAGCAGTCCTTTTTCGAAAAAAAGGGACCAAAAAACCTTTGCGTTCCCCGCTGCACGCAGCCGAGCCGCTTCTGCCAGCGCGCGCACTTGCAGACGCAGGTGAGCCATGGTGCAGGCGTCGGAGCAAAAGCTTTTTGCTTCTTTTTGTCGAAAAAGAAGGCCTTCCTTCCTTGCTCACTTTGAGGACACCCAAGCGTGGCCCTATACGCATTGTTGGTCATAGCCGCCCTGATCGCCGGCGCGCAAAACGCGCTAGCCGGCGGCGGCTCCTTCATCACCTTTCCCGCGCTGCTGCTCCTCGGCATGGATGCCAGGGCGGCGAACATCACCTCCACCGTGGCGCTGTTTCCCGGCCAGCTCACCACCGGCTGGGCCGGGCGGAGCCACGTATCCGGCGCGGAAGGGCTGAGCTTCCGCATGCTGGTGATCCTCAGCCTGATCGGCGGCGCGCTGGGCGCGATCCTGCTGCTGGAGACCCCGGCCAGCTTCTTCGAGCGCCTGGTGCCGTTCCTGGTGCTGTTCGCCACCGCGGTGTTCGCCTGGGGCAGCTTCCTGCGGAAGGACTCTGCGGGCGGCGCGCATATGAAGCCGTTCTGGGCCGGCGTGGCGCAGTTCTGCATTGCGATCTATGGCGGCTATTTCGGCGGCGGGATCGGCATGCTGATGCTGGCGGCGCTGATCCTGGCGGGCCTTGCGGTGCGTGCCGCGGGGGCCACGAAGAATGTGCTGGCCGGGGTGATGAACGCGTCGGCGGTGGCGATCTTCGCCTTTTCGCCTGAGGTGCACTGGCGGGCGGCGCTGGCCGTGGGGATCGGCGCCATTGCCGGGGGGCAGGTTGGTGCCTGGATGATGCTGCGGGTGGACGAGCGCAAGCTGCGCATGGGCGTGGTGGCGATCGGGGTGTTCCTGACCGTGGCGCTGTTCGCCCGCGCCTACGGGTGAGCAGGCGCCGTGCGGCTGGTCGGGTACCTGGTTCCCGGCCAGCCGCGCTGCGCTGCCTAGCGGCAGATCGTAGCCACGTGGTGGTAGTAGCGGTGGTGATAGATCGGCGCCGCGTAGGGCCGCACATAGACGGGTGCGGCGAGGGTTACGACGGGGGGTGCGTTGTAGGCGGGGTAGCCGTAGCCACCGCGGTATCCATAGCCGCCATATCCGTAGCCGAAGCCCACGCGATATCCCGGGTAGCCGCGCCAGCCGGCGCCGTAACCCCAGCCAGGGCGGCCGTAGCCATAGCCGCCATGCCAGCCGCCCCAGCCGCCGCGAAAACCAAAGCCCGCGTGCAGGCCGCCGGACCAGCCGCCGCCCCAGTGCGCGCCGTGGTATCCGCCGCCCCAGGCAGCCTGCGCCGGTGCCGCGGGGATTGCCGATACCCCGATCGCCAGGACGCCGGCAGCGAGGGCCGTGTGCAACGCTTCACGCCAGATCATGATTGAACCTCCAACACAGGCTCAATCTGGGCCGCGCGTGTAAGACCCGCGGCGACGAAGTGTCACGGAAGATGACGGCCGGCCGGCGGCTGGTGCGGCTCAGGCGATCAGGGCAGCAGCACCGTGCTGCCCGTGGTCGAACGGCTCTCGAGCGCCCGGTGCGCGGACGCGGCGTCACGCAACGCGAATGTCTGGTGCACGCCGGCCCGCACGGCGCCGCTGGCAACGACGGCGAACAGATCGGCCGACATCTGCTCCAGCTCGGCACGTTTGGCCACGTAGGTGGCCAGGCTCGGGCGGGTGAGGAAGAGACTGCCTTTGGCCGCTAGCACGCTCACATCGACCGGCGGCACCGGGCCGGAGGACGATCCGAAGCTCACCATCAGCCCGCGCGGGGCCAGGCAATCCAGGCTGGCCTGGAACGTATCCTTGCCGACGCTGTCATAGACCACGGGCACCATGGCACCGCCGGTGATGCGCTTGACCTCCGCCGGGACGTTCTGCTGGCCGGTGATGACGTGGGCGGCACCGTTCTGGCGGGCCAGTTCGGCCTTCGCTTCGGTCGACACCACGCCGATCACGGTGGCGCCCAGGTGGTGCGCCCACTGGCAGAGCAGGAGCCCCACGCCGCCGGCCGCGGCATAGACCAGGATCGTCTCGCCGGCGCGCAATCTATAGGTGCTGTGCAGGAGATACTGCGCGGTGAGGCCCTGCAGCATCATGGAGGCGGCGGTGGCGTCATCGACGGCGTCCGGCAGGCGCACGAGCCGGTCCGCGGCGATCACCCGGTTGGTCGCGTAGGCGCCCAACGCGCCGGCGTAAGCGACGCGGTCACCTTCGGCCAGCGTGGTGACGCCCTGGCCCAGGGCCCGGACGATGCCGGCACCCTCCTGGCCGATCACGGCGGGAAAACCCGGAACCTTGTAGTGTCCGGTGCGGAAATACACGTCGATAAAGTTGAGGCCGATCGCTTTCTGCTCGATCAGAACCTCGCCGGGCCCTGGCTCGGGCGTCGGTACGTCTTCCCACAGGAGCACATCCGGCCCGCCATATTGGTGTATCCGGACTGCTTTGCTCATCTGGCCTCCAGGCGGAAATCTTGCCGGCGTGCGCCTTGCTCAAGCGTCAACAACCACCCTTTGGTTTCGACGCCTTCGCCCCCGGAATAGCCGCCGGGCCCGGACGTGCCGACCACGCGATGGCAGGGTATCAGGATCGGTATCGGATTGGCGCTGTTCGCCCCGCCGACGGAGCGCGCCGACCCGCCGGCGCGTGCGGCGATCGCGGCGTAGGATGTGGTCTCGCCATAGGGGATCTGGCACAAGGCGGACCAGATGCGTTGGCGGTACGGTGTTCCCATGGGCGCCAGCTTCAGGTCGAAGGTGGTGCGCTCACCGTCGAAATAGGCCTGGAGCTGATCGCGGCCTTCCAGAAGCAGCGCGGTCTGGGTCTGGTCGCGGGCGAAACCCCAATCGAGCGAGACAATGGCGCCGTCTTCTTCGGACAAGGTCAACGCGCCGAGGGGCGTGTGGAACGAAAGCTGGGGCATTGCCTGATCAGTAGCGTTGCTTGCGGCCGGGCGCCAGGATGAAAGCGGTGTTTTTCTTACCCACATGCGGCGGGCGTGCGGGCGCCTCGCGCCAGGCCTGACCGCATATTTTGCACACTCGCGACGTAGGAAACCCGGCAATGGCCAGCCCGCAACCGTATTTCGCCTTCCATGTGTTCGTATGCACCAACCGCCGGCCGGACGGCCATGCGCGCGGCAGCTGTGCGGCACGCGGCTCGGAGCAACTACGCGACTACATGAAGGCGCGCGCCAAGGAGCTCGGCCTGCAGAGCGTGCGTATCAACACGGCCGGCTGCCTGGACCGTTGCGAGCTCGGGCCGTGCATCGTCGTCTATCCCGAGGGCGTCTGGTATCGGGTGGGCAGCCCGGCCGATGTCGACGCGGTTCTGACGTTGCATCTGCAGGATGGCGGGCATGCGGACGCGCTGATGCTGGCGCCTTGACCGGTTTCGTGGCCCAGCCCGGCCGGGCATCCGATACGATCTTCGCGCTGGCGACAGGGGCGGGGCGTAGCGCTATCGCGGTGATACGGCTGTCCGGGCCCGCTACGCGCGCCATACTGGGCGGGATGTGTGCTGTTCCGGCGCCGCGCCTTGCCGCTCTGCGCAGCCTACGCGGCCAGGAGGGCGATGTGCTCGATCAGGCTCTGGTTCTGTGGTTTCCGGGGCCCGCCAGCTACACCGGGGAGGACAGCGCGGAGCTGCACGTGCATGGCGGGCGGGCGGTACTGCAGGCGGTTATGCAGGCTTTGGTGGCGGCAGGCGCGCGGCCGGCGGATGCGGGTGAATTCACCCGGCGGGCGTTTCTCGCCGGGCGGATGAGCCTGCTGGAGGCCGAGGCGGTGGCCGATCTCAGCGCATCTGAAACGGAGTCGCAACGTCATCAGGCGGTGCAGGCGTTGCAGGGCGGGGCTGCGGCGCTGGTGCAGGGCTGGTCCGTCCGGCTGACGCGCTGCCTGGCGTTTCAGGAGGCGCTGATCGATTTTCCGGATGAGGGTTTGCCGGACGGCATTGACGCGGAGACCGCGGCGGAGGTCGCATCGTTGCTTTCGGCGATACGCGGCCATCTGCGCGCGGCGGTGGCCGGGGCGAAGGTGCGCGGCGGGTTGGTGTTCGCGATCGCCGGGCCGCCCAACGCCGGCAAGTCGTCGCTGTTCAACGCGCTAGCCGGACGGGAGGCGGCGATCGTGTCGCCGCGTCCGGGCACCACGCGCGATACGCTGGAGGTTTCGCTCGATCTTGGCGGCGTGCTGGTGACGCTTGTCGATACTGCGGGGTTGCGTGAGGCCGCGGACGAGATCGAGGCGGAGGGGATACGGCGGGCGCGGGCGGTCATGGATCGGGCAGACCTGGTGATCCTGTTGCGGGAGGCCGGTGGTATCGAGGGGGCGGCGCCGGATGGTGCGATCCTGGTGGCCAGCAAATGCGACCTGGCAGCAGCGCCCTTGGGCAGCATCGGCGTCAGCGCCAAAACCGGCGAGGGGCTGGCGGGACTACTGGCGCTGTTGACGGCGCGGGCGGCCGCACTCGTGCACTCGGCGCACGACCCGTTGCTTAGCCGCGCCAGGCACGTGGCCGCCTTGCGCGACACGGAGGCTGCGCTGTCGGCCTGTCTTTCGGCGCCATTGGCCGAATTGCGGGCGGAGGAGCTTCGGCTGGCGCGTAACAGCCTTGGGCGGCTGACCGGGGAAGTCGATACCGAGGGCGTGCTCGATGTGGTATTCGGCGCTTTTTGCATTGGCAAATAGGTTGGCGATGTCAGGTTCGGCTGAATACGACGTGATTGTGGTGGGCGGCGGCCATGCCGGCACGGAGGCGGCGGCCGCGGCCGCGCGCCTGGGTGCGCGTACGCTGCTGGTGACGCACCGGCTCGACCGGATCGGCGAGCTCTCATGCAATCCGTCGATAGGTGGGATCGGCAAGTCGCATCTGGTGCGCGAGGTGGATGCGCTGGACGGGCTGATGGGCCGCGCCGCGGATCTGGCCGGCATACATTTCAAGCTGCTGAACAGGAGCAAGGGGCCGGCGGTGCGCGGGCAGCGGGCGCAGGTCGACCGCACACGCTACCGGATGGCGATACAGGATCTGCTTCGGGCCACGCCTAATCTGGCGTTGTGCGCCGGCGAGGTGAGCGAGCTGATCCTGGAGCGCGAGACGCGGGTGACGGGCGTGCGGCTCGCTTCGGGCGTGGTGTGGCATTGTGCGGCTGTGGTTATCACCACGGGCACATTTCTGCGGGGCGTGATCCATGTCGGGCACGCGCAAACGCAAGCCGGCCGCGTCGGCGAGCAGCCGTCCGTGCGCCTTGCCGAGCAGTTTGCGGCTATGCGTTTACCGTTGGGTCGGTTGAAGACCGGCACACCGCCGCGGCTGGCACGCGACAGTATCGATTGGGCGTCGCTCACGGCGGATCATGGCGATGCGGCGCCAATGCCGCTCAGCTTCATGACCGATGCGATCACCCAGGAGCAGACGGATTGTCGGATCACCGGCACCACCCCGGCTACCCACGCGATCGTCAAGGCGAGACTGGGGGAGTCGGCGATGTATGGCGGCGGTATTTCCGGGCGGGGACCGCGTTATTGCCCTTCGCTGGAAGACAAGGTCGTGCGTTTCGCCGATCGTGACAGGCACCAGATTTTCCTGGAGCCGGAGGGAATGCCTGGAACGGCGGATGGCACGATTGTCTACCCAAACGGCATATCGACCAGCCTGCCGGCCGATGTTCAGCGCGAGATCCTGACGACCATCCCGGGGCTGGAACACGCCCGTATCACGCAGCCTGGCTACGCGGTGGAATACGACTTCATCAATCCCACGGCCCTCAGCGCTTCGCTCGAGATGAAGAGCGTCACCGGACTTTTCCTGGCCGGGCAGATCAACGGCACCACCGGCTACGAAGAAGCGGCGGCCCAAGGCATGCTGGCCGGCCTCAACGCGGGGCTGCGCGCAGCCGGTGCTGACGCTCTGACATTGAGCCGTACCTCGAGCTATATCGGTGTTCTGGTTGATGATCTCGTGACCAGCGGGGTCACGGAGCCGTATCGGATGTTTACCTCGCGCGCAGAGTTCCGGCTAGCGTTGCGATGCGACAACGCTGATTTACGGCTGACCGCTTTGGGCATGACAATCGGCTGCGTCGGCATTGCGCGCGCGACGCGCTACACGCAATTCTCGGAAGAGGTCGCGCGGGCGCTCGATCTGGCGCGGACGGATACAAGAACGGCCTCCGCTTTGGGTGGCCTCGGTGTGCGGCAGGATGGGGCGCACCAAGACGATCGACGATGCGATCGTGAAATGTGGAGACAGCGACATCGTCAGGTCCGAGTTTCCGTGGTTCGGCACGCTGTCTGAAAAGGCGCGCGAGCAGGTGGTGAACGCGGCTTTCTACGGCGGCTACATAGCCCGCCAGGAAGCGGAAATGCGGCAGCTTCTGGCGTCCGGAAAGCTGTCCATACCCAGTGGCCTGGATTATCGCGAGGTGGCCGGGCTTGGGACCGAGGCCCAGGAATGTCTGTCACTTGCGCGGCCCGCCTCTCTCGGCGCGCTGAGCCGGCTTTCTGGGCTGACACCAGCGGCGTCGATTGCTGTCATGGCCCACCTCCGAAAATCGGCGTGAGTGTTTCACGTGAAACACTCGCGGAAAGTGTTTCACGTGAAACACTGGCCAGGTTGGATGTGTTTGCCGAACTGCTGGCGAAGTGGAACCCGCGAATCAATCTCATCAGCCGCGGCGACTTGGTAGGATTGTGGAGCCGACACATCGCCGACTCGCTTCAGCTACGAGCGCTGATCCCTCATACTGCGACCACCGCCTTTGACCTTGGCTCCGGCGGTGGCTTCCCTGGCCTCGTGCTTGCCATAGCCACCGAAGTGAAATTCACCCTTGTAGAAGCAGATAGCCGCAAAGCCACCTTCCTGCGCGAAGCTGCCCGTCTCACCGGCACCCAGGTTGAGATACTGAACAGCCGCATCGAGACGGTCCGCGCTGAACCAGCCCCGCTCATCACAGCCAGGGCGCTGGCGCCGCTCGCCCAACTTCTCAAATTGGCCACGCCACTGCTAAGCCCGGGCGGCACACTGCTTCTCTTGAAGGGGGCACAAGCCGATGCGGAGATCGCGGAAGCAAGGCGCGCGTGGACCCTCACCATAGAGCAGCATATAAGCCAGACGGGCGGAGGTGGAGTCATCCTGCGTATCAGCGAGGTCCAACGTGCCTGACACACACTCACCGCAGGCCGCGAAAGTCATCGCAATCGCCAACCAGAAAGGCGGGGTCGGCAAGACCACCACCGCGATTAACCTCGCGACCGCACTCGCCTTGCAAGCCAAACGCGTCCTGCTGGTAGATCTTGATCCGCAAGGAAATGCCTCCACCGGCCTAGGCATCGATCGCCGGCGCCGCGGCTCAGGCACCTACGCGATGCTGCTCGAATCGCAAGATGCCGAAAGCCTGCTGCAGCACACGGCGATCGCGGGCCTGGACGTGATCTCCGCAGACCCCGACCTGGCCGGCGCCGAAGTGGAGCTCGTCCCCATGCAGCGCCGCGAATTCCGGCTGCGCGATGCGCTACACGCGGCGCCGCGCTACGACCACATCATCATCGACTGTCCGCCGAGCCTGAGCCTGCTGACCCTGAACGGCCTGGTCGCCGCATCCGCCGTCATCGTGCCGCTGCAATGCGAATTCTTCGCGCTGGAAGGTATCAGCCAGCTCGTGCAGACGATCGAGCGCGTGAAGCACAGCCTCAATCCGTCGCTGCGGCTGCGAAGGCATCGTGCTGACG
Organism: uncultured Alphaproteobacteria bacterium; assembly: GCA_963795825.1. Classification (GTDB taxonomy): domain Bacteria; phylum Pseudomonadota; class Alphaproteobacteria; order Acetobacterales; family Acetobacteraceae; genus BOG-908. Next base: position 82,922 of record CAWCIW010000001.1, read on the forward strand.
ATGTTCGACCGGCGGAACAACCTCTCCGATCTGGTGGCCGCCGATGCGCGAAGCTTTTTCGGCGATCGCGTGTATGAGACGATGATACCGCGCAACATCCGCATTTCCGAAGCCCCGAGCCATGGAAAACCCGTCTTGATCTACGACAAAGCGTCCGCCGGCGCGATCGCCTACACCAAGCTCGCCACCGAGCTGCTCGCCCGCGAACAGGCCGACGCACGATGAGCACCGCCCCGCGCCTGGGCCGCGGCCTCGCTGCCCTGATGGGCGACATGCCGGACAAACCGGAGCACACCGGACCGGCCGCACCGATCCGCACGCTGCCCGTCGACCATCTCGAACCTGGCCCGTTTCAGCCGCGCACCAGCTTCAACCCGGATTCACTTGCCGAGCTGGTCGCCTCGATACAGGCGCAGGGCATATTGCAGCCGCTCCTGGCCCGGCCGCATCCGACCCAGCCCAAGCATTTCCAGATCATCGCCGGCGAGCGGCGTTGGCGCGCCGCCCAGCAGGCCGGCCTGCACGAGGTGCCGGTCCTGGTGCGCGACTTGTCGGACGCCGACGCAATGGCGGCGTCGCTGGTGGAGAACCTGCAGCGGCAAGACCTGAACGCAATCGAAGAGGGCGAGGGTTTCCGCCGTCTTATAGAGGAGTTCGGCCTCACACAGGAACAGCTCGGCGCTGCCGTGGGCAAATCGCGCAGCCATGTCGCGAACAGCATGCGGCTTCTGCAGCTACCGGCAGGCGTCCGAGCCGAGGTGCAGGAAGGCCGGCTCTCCGCGGGCCACGCCCGAGCGCTGCTCGCCCACGCCAACCCGGAACTGGCCGCGCGCACCGTGATCGCACGTGGCCTCAGCGTGCGGCAGACCGAAGCGCTCTGCACCAACAAGGCGGAAGCCCCCGCCACCAAATCGCGCGTGGAGGACCCCGAAACTGAGGCTCTGCAGCGCGACCTTTCTGAACGGCTCGGCCTGGCGGTGCAGATCGCGTTCGACGGGCGGGGCGGCGCCGTCACAATCAAATACCGCAGCCTGGATCAGCTCGACGGCCTGTTGGCTTTGCTCAACCCGGCCTGAATCCTAGCCGGCCTTGCGCGCCTGCGCCTGTCGCGCCAGGGCGGCGACGAACCGGCGCGCCAGCAACTCCTGCCGGCTGCCCGGTACGCTTGCATGCCAGCTCCACCTGCCGTGCCTCCTCGATCACCCGCAGCAGCGCGGCACTCGTCCAGACCGACAAAGCCGCCAACGTCGCCGTCTGGGTGCGAAAATACACCGGCGGCCGCATCAGCCGCACGGCATCGGACGCACTCTCTCCGTCATCCATACGCAACCGCGCCTGATGCAGCCGCTGCAGCAGCGACAATGCGATGCGTATTACGGCCACGCCCGCCAGCCCATCCTGCATCGCCGCCTCAACGCCCATATCCGCCGTGTCGATACGTCCCCCCATTGCGGCCGAACGCCCTCATCGGCGACTGCCGCGGCGCGCTCGCCTGTGCAGGCCCGCGCCAGGTCCAAATCGACTGACCCGCCAGCCCCCGCCATAAGTGCGAGCTTCTCGATCTCGCCGCGCAGAACCGCTCAGTCGCCGCTCAGCGCTTGTCCCAGCCAGGCAAGGGCGTCCGGCTCGATAGTGACCTTGCTGGAAGCCAGCCCCTCCCGCACCAATTCCGTCAGCGCCCGCCCCTCATCCGGATAGCAGGCGATCGCCACCCCGTCGGCCGCGCCCTCGGCAGAATGCCGCAGCTTTCCCCTTGCCGAGCCCCGCCGCCTCCAGCACCAGCATGGCCCCGCCAGGACCCTTCAGCGCCTGCACAGCCTGGCCGCAATACCGCCTCGCCGGCATCGCGAACGACGATCACCCGTCTTCCGCCGATCATGGAGAGCGCCGCATCTCCGCCGGCATCTGCCGCCAGCCTTCGCGGGTCAGCTCGACCACGCGAAATGGATCGTCCAGGCTGCCAGCCACCTGGCGCGTGAGTCGCCTGCGACCGCTCGCGTATCGCCCCTCATCCTCGCCGTAGACAAGCGCCAGCCGATACCGTCCGGGATCACGTAGACACCCGGCAAACTGTCGTGCATCGAGCTTCAAAACGCGAAAACCAACGCTGGCCTACCCGGGATGCCTGCTCGAGATAGACACCCAGCGCCAACACGATCTGGTCGGCCAGAGCCTGCGCCAGGCGCCGCTCCGTCGCGTCCTGCTCCAGATCCTGGTAGAAGAACTGCTCGTCGATAGACGTTGTAGCCGTCCACGCTGCGCACGCTGCCGCCGACGAGCGGCACCCCCGGCTTGTCGACCAGGTGCAGGCTCCAGGCCGCATTGCCCACCACCCTGTTCCGTGTCGTCGAGTTGTCGGCCTGCACGTCGAGGCCCGATACGCTCTCGGAAAATCCCACCGCCAGGGTCGTAGCGCTTGCGGAACACCGCCGTCCGCCCCCTCAAGCCGCGCCTGCAGCGCCTGCCGCAGCAGCTGCCCGGCCCGGTTCGGGATGATATCCACAGACACGGCCGCCAGCGCGCCGCCGCCGGCCTGCCCCTCCCGCATAGACCGGATGGAACCCGCATCCCGCGGCGAGCGCCCGCCAGCCCGAGCACCAGGCCGCGTCGCCCAGCCTCATCCCGCCACCACGAAATTGACGATACGGTCTGGCACATGGATGCGCTTGACGACCCGCCTGCCCTCCAGCAACCGCGCCACGTTCGGCTCCGCCTCGGCCGCCGCGATCACCGCCGCCGCATCGGCATCGGGCGCCACCTCGACCGTGCCGCGCAGCTTGCCCATGATCTGCACCGCGATGGTCACGGCTCTGCGCCGCCGACCAGGGCCGGATCGGCTTCCGGCCACGGCTTCGTCCGCCAGCAGCCCGTCATGCCCGCAGCCTGGCGCACAGTTCCTCGCGCCAGATGCGGCATCATCGGCGCCACCAGCCGCGCCGCCATCTCCACCGCCTCGTGCCGCGCATACGCCATGCCCGTCCGCAGCACCGGCCCGGTCCGCCTCGGCCATGGCGCCGGCCAATTCGTAGATGCGCGCCACGGCCACGTTGAACGCGAAACCTCCAGCGCCTCCGTCACGCTGGCGATCGTGCGATGTGTCACGCGGCGCAGCGCCAGCGCCTCGGCCCCGAACGATGCCGGCATGGCGTTCCGCCGTGCCCAAGCTCGCCTCGGCCAACCGATACAGCCGCTGCACGAAACGGTAGGCGCCGGCCACGCCGGCCTCGGTCCATTCCATGTCCCGTTCCGGCGGATTGTCGGACAGGATGAACCAGCGCGCCGTGTCGGCCCCGTAGCGAGCGATGATCGCGCCGGGATCGACCGTGTTGCGCTTGGATTGCGACATCGCCTCGACGCGCCCGACGGTCACCGCCTCGCCGCTCGCGCGCTCGACGACCGCGCCCGTCGGCCGCATCGATCTCCTCCGGATACAGCCAGCGCCCGTCGGCGCCGATCTGTAGCTCTCATGCGTCACCATGCCCTGGGTGAACAGGCCGGCGAACGGCTCGGCCACGCCCAGATAGCCGGTCGCCTGCATGGCGCGGGTGAAGAAGCGCGAATACAGCAGATGCAGGATCGCGTGCTCGATGCCGCCGATATACTGGTCCACCGGCAGCCAGTGATCCGCCGCCGCCCGCGTCACCGGCTCCGCGGCCTGCGGGCTGCAGAACCGCGCGAAATACCAGGAACTGTCGACGAACGTGTCGAACGTGTCGGTCTCGCGCCGCGCCGGCGCCGCCGCAGCGCGGGCAGGCGACATGCTTCCAGGTCGGGTGGTGGTCGAGCGGATTGCCGGGCCGGTCGAAGGTCACGTCGTCCGGCAGCTGCACCGGCAGCTCGCTGTCCGGCACCGGCACGACGCCGCAGGTGCTCGCAATGGATGACCGGGATCGGGCAGCCCCAGTAACGCTGCCGGCTGACGCCCCAGTCGCGCAGCCGCCAGTTCACCACGCCTGCCCCAGCCCGCCGCTCCAGCGCCGTCGATCGCCGCCCGCTTGGCCGCCTCGATGTCGCAGCCCGTCAAGGAAGCCCGGAATTGGCGATCAGCCCCGGCGCCGTCATAGGCCCGTCCGCCGACGCTGAACGTGGCTGCATCCTCGCCCGCCGGCACCACCACCGGCACCACGGCCAGTCCGTATTTGCGCGCGAAATCCAGGTCGCGCTGGTCATGCGCCGGACAGCCGAAGATCGCCCCGGTGCCGTATTCCATCAGCACGAAATTGGCGATCCAGACCGGGAATGTCGCGATCCGGCAGGAACGGGTGCCGCACCGCAGACCGGTGTCATAGCCGCGCTTCTCCGCCGTCTCGATCGCCGCTTCGCTGGTGCCCATGCCGCGGCATTCGGCGACGAACGCCGCCGCCCCCGGATCGCGCGCCGCCACGGCCGCCGCCAGCGGATGCTCCGGCCGCGACCGCGACGAACGACATGCCGAACAGCGTATCCGGCCGCGTGGTGTACACCTCCACATCGGCGATGCCAGCCTCCGGTCGGACCAGCGGAAACCGCACCCGCGCGCCCTCGCTGCGGCCGATCCAGTTGGCCTGCATCAGCCGCACCCGCTCCGGCCAGCGCTCCAGCCTATCCAGCGCCGCCAGCAGCTCGGGCGCGAACTCGGTGATCCTGAAGAACCACTGCGACAGCTGCTTCTTTTCGACCAGCGCGCCGGACCGCCAGCCGCGCCCGTCGATCACCTGCTCGTTGGCCAGCACGGTGCCGTCCACCGGATCCCAGTTGACCTAGCTCTCCCGCCGCTCGACCAGCCCCGCGCGCAAGAACGCCAGAAACAACCGCTGCTGCTGGCCGTAATAGTCCGGATCGCAGGTGGCGAACTCGCGCCGCCAGTCGATCGACAGCCCCATGCGCTGCAATTCCGTGCGCATCGCGGCGATATTGGCCCGCGTCCATGCGCCGGGATGGATGCCACGTTCGCGCGCCGCGTTCTCCGCCGGCAGCCCGAACGCATCCCATCCCATCGGATGCAGCACCTGGTAGCCGCGCGCCCGCTTGTAGCGCGCCACCACGTCGCCCAGCGTGTAGTTGCGCACATGCCCCATGTGGATCTTGCCGCTGGGATACGGAAACATCTCCAGCACGTAGTATTTCGGCCGGTCGCCGTGCGGCACGTCGTCGGCGAGAAAGCAGCCTGCCGCCTCCCAGGCCTGCTGCCATTTCGGCTCGGCGGCTGCGAAATCATAAACCGCAGGAGGGGAGGTTTCGTTCATGATTCCGACTTCGAAGAAAAGGAAGCAAGCAGTTCTTTTTTGAAAAAAAGAACCAAAAAACTTTTACTTTGCCCGCATTTGCGGCAGTCGTGTTTATCCAAATACACCGAAGCGTCGGCCAAGCCGTCGCAGCAAAAGCTTTTTGCTTCTTTTTCTCGAAAAAGAAGGCCTTGCTTTCGCTTAACTCAATTGGTCCCCTGCGCCCTAAGCTCCCGCGCCCGCGCCAATATCTTGCTCTCGATATCGGTCGCCGTCTGCGGGTTGACCGGCGCATCCGCCCACTCGCCCCCGTCCCGCGTCTGGCGGAAGATCGTCACGTGCACGCCGTCCGCCCGCAACTGCCGTCCCAGCACGTAAGCCGTCGCCTTGAACCGCTCGCCGCCGGTCGTCGGCGGCGAATACCAGTCCGTCACGATCACGCCGCCGAACGGATCCGTCGAGGCGAACGGCATGAACTGCAGCGTCTCCAGCGCCCCGCGCCACAAATACTTGTTCACCTGCAGTGAAGCGTCGGCTTCCTGCTGCGAATTGCTCTTGCTCCTGCCCGGCACGATCAGCGGCGGCGCCAGCCCGCTCGGGTCGGCATACGAGGAGTTGGCGAGCGGCTTGGCGGACCCGCTATCGCCGCCGCCGCAGCCGGCCAGGGCCGCCATCGGCAGCAGCAGCGCAATCTGGGCGGTCGTGCGGAATACGGAGCGGGCCATGATATCCTGATGAACTCGGAGCGCGCGCGATCGCGGGCTTTGGCCTGTCTAGCGCCGGACGCCGCCTGCGCCAAGCGGCCCCGGGCTTGCCCGCGCCCTCGCCACCAGCTTGACCACCGGCCGCACCCCGCCCATGCCTCCCTCATGCAAGATCCCACCCAGGGTATCGCCGCCGCCCTCCAGGCCCTGCGCGCCCGCATCGCCCGGGCCGCCGACCAGGCCGGCCGCAGCCCGCACGACATCACCCTGGTCGCCGTCTCCAAAACCCATCCGGCAGATGCCGTCCGCGAAGCCCTCGCACTTGGCCAGATGACCTTCGGCGAAAACCGCGTCCAGGAAGCAGAGGCCAAGTTCGCGGACCTGCGCAGCGCCCACCCGGACCTGCGCCTCCACCTCATCGGCGCCCTGCAGACCAACAAGGCGGCCGACGCCGTGCGCATCGCCGACACCATCGAAAGCCTGGACCGCCCGCGCCTCGCCGACGCCATCGCCACCGCCGCCGACCGCGCCGGCCGCCTCCCCAACCTGCTGATCCAGATCAATATCGGCGACGAACCGCAAAAGGCCGGCATCGCCACCGCGGACGCGCCCGCCTTCATCAAAACCTGCCAGGCCCGCTTCGGCGCCGCACTGCAAGGCCTGATGTGCATCCCGCCCGCCGACTTGCCGCCTGCGCCGTTCTTCCAGGCGCTCGCCCGCCTCGCCGGTGATCGCGGCCTGGCCACGCTCTCGATGGGTATGTCCGGCGACTTCGAAGCCGCTATCGCAGCGGGGGCGACCCATATCAGGGTGGGCAGCGCGCTGTTCGGGCACCGGCCTGCTGCGCTTTGAACGCTTGGTCCGAAAAGCAAGCAAGGCCTTCTTTTTTGCAAAAAAGAAGCAAAAAACTTTTGATGGTGCTGTCGCGCCCAGGCTGGGCTGACGCCAACCTTACCCTGCGCTCATTCTGCCGGTCGATACGTCTGAAGTGAAAACCACAGCGATTGCGCAAGCGTCGGAGCAAAAGCTTTTTGGTCCTTTTTCTCGAAAAAGGACTGCTTTCTTCCTTACTGGCGCCGACCAAACGTTCCCATCGCCGCCACCCGCCACGATCTTGGCGAAAAACTAAGCCTTCCCGCGTTATACTTCGCTGCGTTGCACCACACCCTCAACAAGCGTAAACCCCGCGCACCCATGAACCAGCTTACCAACGCGGACACCGCCAAGCTCCAGCGCGGCGTGCCAAAACTTGGCGCGCTGGTGGGAGTCCTCGGCGTCGTCTATGGCGACATCGGCACCAGCCCGCTCTACGCCTTCAAGGCGATCCTCGCCCTGTTCGGCGGCCGCGCCATCAGCAACGGCGAGATCGTCGGATGCCTCTCGCTGATCTTCTGGTCGCTGATCCTCATCGTCACCATCAAATACGTCCTGCTGGTGATGCGGGCGGACAACCGCGGCGAAGGCGGCATCCTGGCACTAATGGCGCTGGCCCAGCGCGCGGTCACCAGCCCCAAGCTGCACTGGATCGTGGCGCTGACCGGCATCGGCGGTGCCTGCCTCCTGTTCGGAGACGGCGCGATCACGCCGGCGATCTCCGTGCTCGGTGCCATCGAGGGGCTGGAGGTCTCCGTCCCCGAAGCCAGCCAGGTGGTGGTGCCGGCCTCCGTCGTCATCATCCTGGCCCTGTTCGCCATCCAGTCGCGCGGCACCGGCACCGTCGGCAAGATCTTCGGGCCGGTGATGGTCGTGTGGTTCATCGCCATCGGGGTGCTCGGCATCTTCGGCATCCTGCGGGACCCCTCGGTGCTGGAAGCCCTGTTGCCGCAACACGGCATCGTCTTCTGCCTGCATCACGGCTGGCTCGCCTTTGTGGCGCTCGGCGCCGTGGTCCTGGCCGTCACCGGCGCCGAAGCGCTTTATGCGGATATGGGCCATTTCGGCGCCCGGCCGATACGCTTCGCCTGGCTCGTGCTGGTGCTGCCGTCTCTGGTGCTGAACTATTTCGGCCAGGGCGCGCTCGTCATGTCGGACCGCGCGACAGTGGCGAACCCGTTCTTCCTGCTCGGCCCGCACTGGCTGCGTTTGCCCCTCGTGATGCTGTCTACCCTGGCCGCCGTGATCGCCAGCCAGGCACTGATCTCCGGCGCCTTTTCCATCGCGCGCCAGTGCATGCAGATGGGCTTCCTGCCGCGCCTCACCGTGCGCCACACCAGCACCACCGAAGAAGGCCAGATTTACGTCCCCCAGGTGAACAACGCGCTGCTCATCGGCGTGCTCATCCTGGTGCTCACCTTCCGCGGCAGCGACGCGCTTGGCTCGGCCTACGGCATCGCCGTCACCGGCACGTTCCTGTGCACCTGCTTCCTCGCCAACATCGTTTTCCAGCGCCAGTTCGGCTGGCCGGCCTGGGCCTCGTTCGCGGTATGGGGCGCGTTCTTCGCCATCGATTTCGTGTTCTTCGCTGCCAACACCCTGAAGATTCTCGACGGCGGCTGGGTGCCACTCGTCGTGGCCGCCGGGCTGATGGCCATGATGACCACCTGGAAACAGGGCCGAGACCTGATGTTCTCGCGCTGGAAACAGGACAGCCTGCCGCTCGCCAGCTTCCTCGCCCGGCTGCCGCAATCGCGCACCGTGCGCGTGCCGGGCATCGCCGTGTTCCTCACCGGCAACCCGGACTACGTACCCGCCGCCCTGCTGCACAACCTCAAACACAACAAGGTGCTGCACGAACGGGTCCTGTTCGTGACGGTCAGCACGCTTGATGAACCCGAAGCTGGCCCGGACCGCCGCACCGAAGTGGCCGAGCTGGCACCGGGCATCCACCGCGTGCTGCTGAATTACGGGTTCATGGAAAGCCCGAACGTGCCGCGCGCGCTCGAGGACCTGGCTTCGCGTGGGATCCCTTACGATCCTATGCAGGTCAGCTATTTCCTGGGGCGGGAAGTGCTCGTGCGTGCCATGGCACCAAAGCTTTCGCTCTGGCGGCTTCAGCTGTTCCTGTTGATGGCCCGCAATGCTGTGCCGGCTACCGAGTTTTTCCGGATACCCAGCGATCGGGTTGTGGAGTTGGGGGTTCGGGTGGCTATCTAGGCGGGCGGGTCCTGTCGCGTGACTTGGCATCTGCCGCATACCCCTGGGCTTCGCCCCCGTTTTTTCTGCCGAACCTGCTCTACTTCAACTGGCGACATGAACTTCTTGGGTGACGACAATGTTCTGTCAATTCAAGCTGCCAACAATCAACGTTGATCGTGAATTCAAGTCATCCGGTTGGGTTCTCGGGTCGACCTCTGGCGGGATGGCAGGCTTTGCACCTCTTGCCGAAGGCCCCACAACAGACTCTGGACGCATTTCCATTCCCATGAGCCGAGTAGACCGAGACGGATCGGTTGTAGAGCAGTGCATCGCCTCTGGCTGGGGCGTCGGGGCTGGTTTCAGCCGGTCTTCAAATTCCGTTTATTGACTTTCACAACGCGAAAATGCCGTTGAAAAACGCTCCGGTCGGCGGCTCTGGAAGGTACAGACAAAACGCTCGGTGTTGGAAGTCCAGTGCTCTCTGGATTGGGCATCCAGGACAATATGTCAGCGAAAGATTGGGAAGGCGCGTGTATTGTCTGGTCCGGCGGCATATCGCTGAGCGGCCTGTCCGCGGGCCCATCGGTGATCCTGTTTCTCTCTCGCTCATGCCTGTCGTTTGCACTCCCGGCGCAAACGCAGATTAGCTTAATCAGAGGAATCGCATTTACGCTCAGCGGTGGATTTGCAGCCGCGATCGCCAGCATTGGGCAGATGCTTTGATCTACAATCTTCATGTGAAGAGCGTACCGCTTCCCCCACCGCCCGCAAAAGCCTCACGATTACGCTTTCAGGACTGGGATATCCCTAGGCTGACTTTTAGCAATTGGGACCTCAGCAGAAGGGTGCCTTAGTGAAACTACGTCTCTGCACCCTTCTCGGCATGCTACTCTTTACAATCGTCGCGCAACCCGCGCTCTGTTCCGACTGGGTCGCGTCTTTCAGCAGCAAGCTCGCAGATAGAACTCTGGTACAGACCAACGATCGGAACCTGACGCCCTACTTCGGAAACGACCTGACCGTTTCGAGATTGGCTGACCAAACGTGTAATCCGATCCTCGTTATCAAAGGCAATCAGGTTCCGGTAGCTGGGGCATTAGGATCGTTCCAGCACGTAGTGAACTGCGACGGCCCGAAGCCGCTGCTATTCTTTAGGCTGCAGATTGCCGCTCCAGCGTTTGCCGAACTAGCGATGGCGTTGTCTGCTAAACTCGAGCAACCGTGTTTTCGAGGTAGCAGCGCGGTCGGCGCTAAAACGATCGTTTGGGCCAATCGTGATCGACTGCTTGGTCTGACACAAAGCCAAGCAATGGGGTTCACCGTATTGTTCGAGAACCGCCAAGCCGGGCCAAGCTCAGATCCCGAGGGGGAAGCGGCCCTCAGACAAGACCTGGAGGCAGATCTGCCCTCATCATGTCGGTGATACGACCGTGCCGCAGCTCCTATTGTATCCTCGCGGCCGCGGGCCTGCTCTGTCTGCTCATTTCCGCCTACACTACCGTGACCACCGTGGGTTTCCTGACCCGAAGCGTGCGTGTGGTGGGCGTCGTCCGCCCGTCGCCCCGAGGCGCCTACCATCCTGTCGTACGCGTGACGATGCTGACCGGACATACCGTGCTCCGCGAGTTGGGCGGTACGACGAGCCATCTGCCCGATACCAAGGTGAATGTGCTCTACGATCCCTGCGATCCGCGCCTCATGCAGCTGGATACGGGAGCGGACATATGGCTTCTACCGGCAGGCGCCTTTCTGACCGGGATCGTAATAGCCGCCGCGGCTGCCGCAGGATTGCGTGAGAACAACCCGACCGTAGGCGCAACTGGCAGCACCGGATGCACCCCGGGCGACGCTGCGCACGCTTCAAACGAACGCTCGTTGACGGGCAAATAGCCGATATCCGCCTGACCTGTCACCAACCAGCGCCACGGGAGCCCGCGCGCGCGGCTCCGGTCCGGTGCGTCCAGACGTGACACTGTGCTGGACGAAAGAGGGTTGTCCCTTCTTCTCCCTGGCCAAAAAGGTTCTTCTGTCCCGCATGCCCGATCCCACTCCCCCAGGTAGCGCCCTCCTCTTCCTCCGCGAGGAACAGATACGCCAGGCGCAGGACCTCCTCTTCCTCGCCTGGCGCGACTTCTCCGCTTCAGCCGACCCGCTCCTCGACGAAGCCGGCCTCGGCCGCGCCCACCACCGCGCGCTGCACTTCATCGCCCGCACCCCAGGCATCACCGTCACCGGCCTGCTCACCGTGCTCGGCATCACCAAACAAAGCCTCTCCCGCGTCCTCACCCTCCTGCAAACCCGCAACCTGGTGGCGCTCCACACCGGCCGCACCGACCGCCGCCAGCGCCACCTCCGCCTCACGCCCGACGGCGAAGCCCTCGAACGCGCCCTCTTCGATCGCCAGCGCGAACGCCTCCTCGCCGCCTACCGCGAAGCAGGCGGCCCCGCCGTGGACGGCTTCCGCCGCGTCCTGCGCGCCATCACCGGACCCGAAGGCCGCGCCTGGCTCGACGATTCCGAAGGCAAACCGCCGCCGCGTCGTGCTAGCCTATAGGCCGAGGCCAACCAATGTCCGACGATACCGCCGATGCCCACGTTCTCGTCGTCGATGACGACGCCCGCCTGCGCTCCCTTCTCAGCCGCTATCTGGCCGAGAACGGCTTCCGCGTCAGCACCGCCACCCACGCCGCCGATGCCCGCGACAAGATGCGTTTCCTCGCGCCCGACGCCCTGGTGCTAGACGTGATGATGCCGGGCGAGACCGGCCTGGCGCTCACCGCATCCCTGCGCGCCGAACGCGCCGACGTGCCGATCCTGCTGCTCACCGCCCGCGGCGCCCCCGAAGATCGCATCGCCGGCTTCGAGAGCGGCGCCGACGACTACCTGGGCAAGCCGTTCGAACCGCGCGAACTCGTCCTGCGCCTGCGCGCCATGCTGCGCCGCTCCACGACCGTAGCGGCCGAGGCGGCGCCGGCCGGCCCGCTCCGGCTGGGCTCGCTGAGCTTCGACCAGGCCCGCGCCGAGCTGAGCGGCCCGGACGGCCCGGTGCACCTCACCGGCGGCGAGAGCGCGCTGCTCGCGGCGCTGGCGGCGCGGCCGAACGAGGTGTTCACACGGGAGGATATCGCGGCGGCCCTGAGCATGGACGAGACCGGCGAACGCGCGATCGACGTGCAGGTGACGCGGCTGCGTCGCAAGATCGAGGCGGACCCGCGGGAGCCTAGGTTTCTGCATACGGTGCGGGGGCGTGGTTACGTGTTGAAGCCGGGTGTCTGAATCGAAGCAAGGCCTTCTTTTCTGAAGAAAAGAAGCAAAAAACTTTTGCTCCCCCGCCTGCCCCAAGGCTCCCCCCGGTTCTGCCGGCACGCACGCCTGCAAAAAGAGCGCAGGCCAAGGTGCAGGCGGGGGAGCAAAAGTTTTTTGGTCCTTTTTTTCAAAAAAGGACTGCTTGCTTTCTTCCTGGCGCTAAGAAATGACCACCTGGGACCGCCCGATCCGGAAATTCCTCCCCAGAAGCCTCCTGGGCCGCTCTCTCCTGATAATCTCGATCCCCCTGGTCGTGGTCCAGGCCGTAGCCCTCCTGATCTTCTACGGCAGCCACCTGGACCTCATCTCCCGCCGCCTCTCCGGCGCCGTCGCCGGCGAAATCGCCCAGACCATCCAACTCCTCAACTCCACCGACGACGCCTCCGACCGCTCCTGGATCATGCGCACCAGCCTCACGGATTTCGAGCTGCGCATGCAGATCCGGCCGGGCGCTCATCTGCCGGCCGACCCGAAGCGCGTGAACATCCTGGGCCCGATGGACGACGACCTGGCCGTCGCCCTGCGCGAACGCGTCCGCCGCCCCTTCCTGATGGACTGGACGCACGACCCCAACTCCGTGCTGATCGACATCCAGCTCCGCGACGGCCTGCTGCACGTCGAAGCGCCCCGCAAGCGGCTCTACACCAGCATGATCTATGTCTACGTGCTGTGGCTCGGCGGCTCCTCGATCCTGCTGTTCGGCATTGCGGCGCTGTTCATGCGTAACCAGGTGCGCGCCATACGCCGCCTCGCCGCGGCGGCGGAAAACTTCGGCCTGGGGCGCGATACCGGCGCGATACGCCCCGAGGGCGCGACCGAGGTGCGCAAGGCGGCCACCGCGTTCAACCGCATGCAGGAGCGCATACGCCGCTTCCTCACCCAGCGCACCGAGATGCTCGCCGGCGTCAGCCACGATCTGCGCACGCCGCTCACCCGCCTGCGCCTGGCGCTCGCCATGCTGCCGGACGTGGGCACGCTGGCCGCGGACGCCGCCGATATGACGGCCGACGTGGAGGAGATGGAGCGCATGATCAGCGGCTACCTGGCCTTTGCGCGCGGCGAGCAGGCCGAGCAGGCGCAGCCGGTGGATTTGCCGGAGATGCTGGAGGACGTGGCGGCCAGCGCGCGGCGCGCCGGCGCGCACGTGACGGTGGATGCGCCCGGTCCGCTTACCGTGCAGTTGCGTCAGGACGCGGTGCGCCGCGCTTTGACGAACCTGGTGGACAATGCACGCCGCCATGCCGGCGACGTGGCACTCTCGGCCGCCACGCTGGGGCGCTCGGCTTTGGTGATGGTGGACGATAACGGGCCCGGCATACCGTCCGACCGGCGGGAGAGCGTGTTCCGGCCGTTCGAGAGCGGGGCGGCCGGCGGGACCGGGCTGGGGCTGACCATCGCGCGCGATATCGTTCGGGCGCATGGGGGGGATATCACTTTGGAGGATAGCCCTCTGGGGGGGTTGCGGGCTCGGGTTCGGTTGCCGGTTTGACGCGCTAAGCAAGCAAGGCCTTCTTTTCTGAAGAAAAGAAGCAAAAGACTTTTGACTCCGCTGTCGCCGTTCCGTTGGTCTGGGGGGTTGCCTTCTGAGGGGTTGGGCTTTACTTGCGCGTCCTCCGGAGCGTGTGGCGACGTAGCTCAGCGGTAGAGCAGGGGAATCATAATCCCTTGGTCGGGTGTTCAAGTCACCCCGTCGCTACCATCCGAGCTTCTGGCGCCTTTGGACCTGCATTCGGCTTCGCGCACTGTAACCACCGCCCGAGCCCGCCGAAGGCAAGGGCATGCGCATTTTGCTCGTCCTCACCTCGCTGCTCCTGCCGATCTCGTCCGCCCTGGCGCAGAGTGCCACGCCAGGCGGCATGCCCCCGCCGCCGGGGATGAGTATGGCCAACTCAACAGCCATGCGGTTTCCACAACCCGTGAAAGCAGGGCAACTCCTGAACAGCACGGTCGTGCTGCCAAGGGAAAGCCAGGACTATGTGGGCAAGGTCCACGCGGTGGTGCGGAGCAAGGACGGCACCGTGCGCGTCGTGATCAGACACGGGGGCTTCCTGGGCTGGGGCGGCCGGCTGATCGCCGTTCCGCTCGAGGCCATGGTGTTGTCGGGAGCGGACATGGAGGTCGTCATGTTCACCCCGGACCAGCTCGACAAGTTTCCCACCTTCGTGCCCGGAACCGACCAGGAGCTGGCACCAGAGGAAAACCTCAAAGTAGGGCTGGCAAAACCATCCCACTGATACGTTCAACAGCAAGCAAGAAAGCAGTCCTTTTTCGAGAAAAAGGACCAGAAAGCTTTTATCCCGACGCCGGCACGACATGCTGGCTTTTTACTGCAGGCGTATCGACTGGCAGAACGGAGGTAAACTGTGGGGCAGGCGTCGGAGCAAAAGCTTTTTGGTCCTTTTTCTCGAAAAAGGACTGCTTGCTTTCTTACTTCTGATTTCCGACAGCAAACTAATATGAAAAAGGGGCGGCACCCACCAGGCGCCGCCCCCGTCCCGACCTAAGCGCGCGTGCCCGAAGTAACGGTCAGCGCCAGATCATAACGATCCGCGTTCATCACCTTGTTCCAGGCGGCAACGAAGTCCCGCGTGAACTTCGCCTTGGTGTCCGCCTGGGCATAAACCTCGGCCAGCGCGCGCATCTGCGAGTGCGAGCCGAAGATCAGATCGACGCGCGTGCCGGTCCACTTCACGTCCTTCGTCTTGCGATCGCGACCCTCATAGACATGCTCGGACGCGGTCGGCTGCCACTCCGTGCTCATGTCGAGCAGGTTGAGGAAGAAGTCGTTCGTCAATACGCCGGGCTGGCTGGTGAACACGCCGTTGGGCGAGTTGCCCGTATTGGCGCCCAGCACGCGCAGGCCGCCTACCAGCACCACCATCTCCGGGGCCGTCAGGCGAAGCAGCTCGGCGCGATCGACCAGCGCTTCCTCGGGGGCCATGAACTGTGCGCCCTCGTAGAAATTGCGGAACCCGTCGGCCGAAAGCTCCATCGGGGCGAACGATTCCGACGTCGGTCTGCTCCTGCGATGCATCCATGCGGCCAGGCGTGAACGGCACCTGGATCTCGGTGCCGCCGGCCTTTGCCGCGTGCTCGATCGCCGCACAGCCGCCGAGCACGATCAGGTCGGCCAGCGACACCTTCATGCCACCGGTGGCCGAAGTGTTGAACGCCGCCTGCACCGCCTCGAGCTTCGGCAGCACGGTCGCCAGCTTGGCCGGCTCGTTCACCGCCCAATCCTTCATCGGCGCCAGACGGATACGCGCGCCATTGGCGCCGCCCCGCTTGTCGGACCCGCGATAGCTCGCGGCCGACGCCCAGGCCGTGGACACCAGTTCGGACACCGTCAGCCCGCTCTCCAGGATCTTGCCCTTGAGTGCTGCGATCTCCGCCTCGCCGATCAGCTTGTGATCCACCGCCGGGATACGGTCCTGCCAGATCAGCTGCCTCGGTCGGCACGAGCGGCCCGAGGTAGCGCTGGATCGGTCCCATGTCGCGATGCGTCAGCTTGAACCAGGCGCGCGCGAAGGCATCGGCGAACTGGTCCGGGTTCTCGAGGAAGCGGCGCGAGATCTTCTCGTAGGCCGGGTCCGCCCGCAGGGCCAGGTCCGAGGTCAGCATCGTCGGCAGGCGCTTCTTGGTCGGGTCGTGCGCGTCCGGAATGTCGGCCACGGCGTCCTTGGCCTGCCACTGCCAGGCGCCGGCCGGGCTCTTCACCAGTTCCCATTCGTATTTGAACAGGTTCTCGAAATAGTGGTTGCTCCACTTGGTCGGCGTCTGCGACCAGGTGACTTCCAGCCCGGCGGTGATCGCATCGGCGCCGTGGCCGGTGCCGTGTTTGCTGCGCCAGCCGAGACCCTGGTCTTCCACCACGTTGCCTTCCGGCTCCGGGCCCACGAAGGACGGATCGCCCGCGCCATGCGTCTTGCCGAAGGTGTGGCCGCCGGCGACCAGCGCCACGGTCTCTTCGTCGTTCATCGCCATGCGGGCGAACGTGGTGCGTATGTCATGCGCCGAGCCGAGCGGATCGGGCTGGCTGTTCGGGCCTTCCGGGTTCACGTAGATGAGGCCCATCTGCACCGCGCCGAGCGTGCCTTCGAGCTGGCGCTCGCCGCTGTAGCGCTCGTCGCCGAGCCAGGTGCCCTCAGGGCCCCAGTAGAGCTCCTCCGGCTCCCAGGTGTCCGGACGGCCGCCGGCGAAGCCGAATGTCTGGAAGCCCATCGATTCCAGGGCGACGTTGCCCACGAGCACGAACAAATCCGCCCAGGAGAGGCTGGTGCCGTATTTCTGCTTGATCGGCCACAGCAGGCGACGCGCCTTGTCGAGGTTCGCGTTGTCCGGCCAGCTGTTGAGCGGGGCGAAACGCTGCTGCCCGCCACCGGCGCCGCCGCGGCCGTCGATCGTGCGGTAGGTGCCGGCGCTGTGCCAGGCCAGACGGATGAAGAGGCCGCCGTAATGGCCGAAATCGGCCGGCCACCAATCCTGCGAGTCCGTCATCAGCGCGGTCAGGTCGGCGATCACCGCGTGCAGGTCGAGCTTCTTGAACGCCTCGGCGTAGTTGAAGCCCTCGTCCATCGGGTTTGCGCGCTGCGAGTGCTGGCTGAGCGTGTTGAGGCTCAGCTGATCCGGCCACCAGTCCCGGTTGCCGCGGCGCGAGCGCCCTGCCGGCGACATCGGGCATTGGCCGCCCGACGCGTTCTTATCCGTCATGCCATCCATGATTGCTTCTTTCCCGTTCGAATCGTGCTGCCCGGCAGGCTCACCTGCCGTTCCCTGAACCCCGGAGGGCGTGCCGCTCACGCGTTCAGACCTGGCTTACTTAGCGCCGGCTGCCTTCGCAGGGAAATTGATTGTCAGCCGCGGTACGATTGATCGGGCCTATGGGTCATCCGGCAGCGCGTGCACGCCGTCCGGCAGAGAGCGCCGCAGCGTGGCCGCCAGAAGATGAATGTCCGCCCGCCGTTGGTAGCTGCGGCGCCACACCAGGCCGATGCGCCGCCCCACTCCCGGCTCCAACGGCCGCAGCGTGATGGAGCGCGCCCGTTCGCCGCCGCAGGCCAGCGCGGGCAGCAGCGTGCTGCCCAGGCCGATCGCCACCATCTGCAGGATCGTCTCCAGGCTGGTGGCGCGGAAATCGCCCTCGTTGTCGCTCTCCACCATGCCGCACACCGCCAACGCCTGGTCGCGCAGGCAGTGGCCCTCCGTCAGCAGCAGCAGCCGGTGGCCGCGCAGCTCGTCCTCGCGCATCACCCGGGCGTCGGCGGCCCCGCCCTTCGCCTCGGCGAACCAGAACGGCTCGTCGAACAGCGCCAGGGTCTCCAGCCGCTCGTCGGGCACCGGCAGCGCCACCAAGGCGGCATCGAGGCGGTGCGAGCCGAGCCGTTCCAGCAGCGGCGCGGTGAGGTCCTCGCGCAGCGACAGGCGCAGTTCCGGGTATTCGCGGTGCAGAGCGGGGACGAGCCAGGGCAGCAGGTAGGGGCCCAGCGTGGGGATCACGCCAAGGCTGAAGCCACCGGCGAGCGGGCCGGAGATCTGCCGGCCGGCGCTGACGATCGCCTCCACTTCGGCCAGGATATGGCGGGCGCGTTCGGTGATCTCGGCGCCGACCACCGTCACGCTGACCGATTTTGTGGTGCGCTCGAACAGGGTGACGCCGAGTTGCAGCTCGAGGTTCTTGATCTGGGTGCTCAGCGTGGGCTGGGCCACGGAGCAGGCGGCGGCGGCGCGGCCGAAATGGCCGTGTTCTGCGAGGGCTACGACGTAGCGCAGGTCTTGGAGGGTCATGCGTGGAGCCTAAGGAAGGAAGCGGTCCTTTTTTGAAAAAAAGGACCAAAAAACTTTTGCGTTCCCCGCGGCATCGGCGCCCGCGTCTCTCCGCAGATATAGGCGCTGGCATAAGAAGCCGGGCGCCCGTGCAGGCGGGGAAGCAAAAGTTTTTTGGTCCTTTTTTTCAAAAAAGGACTGCTTGCTTCCTTGCTCGCGCGCTACCCCCTGGCCCGTGACAACCAACCTACGCGATAACCCTGGCTTCGTAGCCCTCCTCTGCGCCCGAGCGCTCTCCTCATTGGGCACCCAGATGCAGGCCGTCATCCTGGGCTGGCAGATGTATGCGCTCACCCACAGCGCCTGGGCGCTCGGCCTGATCGGGCTCGCACAGTTCCTGCCCTTCATGGCGCTGGTGTTCGTCGCCGGCACGGTGGTGGACCGCTCCGACAGGCGGCGCATCGCCAGCCTCTGCCAAGCCGTCGAATGCCTCTCCGCGCTCACGCTGGCCGCGCTGACCCTGCTGCATGGCGCGACGCCGCCGATGCTCTACGCGCTGGCCGCGGCCACCGGCAGCGCGCGCGCCTTCGAGGCCCCGAGCCTGCAGGCGCTGCTGCCCAGCCTGGTGCCGCAGGCGAGCTACCCGCGGGCGGCGGCCGCCTCGTCGTCGCTGTTCCAATTGGCGGGTATTGCCGGACCATCGGTGGGCGGATTGCTGTATGGCGCGGGGCCGGGCTTCGCCTATTGCGCGTGTGCCGCGTCGTTCCTGGTGGCCGCCACCGCGAGCACCCGGCTGCCGCGCCGCATCGCGGTGACCGCCCAGCCGCCGCCGACGCTGGCCAGCTTCTTCGCCGGCATCGGCTTCGTGCGCCGGCGGCCGGATATACTGGGCGCGATCTCGCTCGACCTGTTTGCCGTGCTGCTGGGCGGCGCCACGGCGCTGCTGCCGCTGTTCGCCGGCGACATCCTGCACGCCGGCCCGATCGGGCTGGGCCTGCTGCGCGCGTCGCCCGGTCTCGGGAGCGCTTTGCGTGTCGCTCTGGCTCGCGCGCCGGCCGATGACCCGGCATCTGGGGCCGGCGATGTTCGCGTCGGTGGCGGTGTTCGGCGTGGCCACGATTGCGTTTGGGTTTTCGCGGTCGTTGCCGGTGTCGGCCGCCGCGCTGGCGGTGCTGGGCGGGGCGGATGTGGTGAGCGTGGTGATACGCTCCACGCTGGTGCAGATGCGCACGCCGGACGGGATGCGCGGGCGGGTGGCGGCGGTGAACCTGCTGTTCATCGGGTCGTCGAACCAGTTGGGCGAGTTCGAGAGCGGCGCGCTGGCGGCGGTGGCGGGCGCGGTGCCGGCGGTGGTTCTGGGCGGGATCGGCACGCTGGTGGTTGCGGGGGTTTGGGCGGCGCTGTTTCCGGGGTTGCGGCGGCTGGATCGGATCGCCGTGGAGGGGTGATTGGGGGGCAAGAAAGGAAGGCCTTCTTTTTCGAGAAAAAGAAGCAAAAAGCTTTTGCCATGACGGCTGCACGTAGGTCTGGCTCCTGGTGCAGCCGTTCCGACTTGCAACTAGAGCGCAGGCCTTGGAGCAGGCGTCATGGCAAAAGCTATTTGGTCCTTTTTCTCGAAAAAGGACTGCTTTCTTGCCTGCTCAAGACACGCCATTCCGGCAGGCAAAGCCGCGCAACACTTTGTTGCCGAACCGCCACTCTGTGGTGGCCGACGGGACACAGCCTCGCATATGCTGTTGAAATTCGAGCGCAGCGCATGGCACACGCGGCGGGAAATCAAAGAGACCCAAAATGAAACGACTGGCCCGCCGTGCGCTGCTCGCCCTGCCCCTGCTGACACCGGCACTCTCGCCCGCTTTGGCCGGCGACTGGGACCCGGATAACGCGCGCATCCTCGGCGATCCGAGTTTCCTGCCGCTCGCCGGCGAGGTGGAAGGCAGCTTCAGCTACACCTACCAGAACGATCGCTACGATACCCAGTCGATCAACCGGGCCGCCGCCGGGCTGCCGCCCTCGTCGTTCCGGCGCGACGACAACAACTTCCTCCCTACGCTGAGCTTCGGCATCACCGACGACATCTCGGTGTTCGCCAATCTGGGTTTCGGCAACGCCCGCAACCAGGAGGACTATTACTATAATAGGTTCGTGCTCGGAACGCCGATCCACACAGTGCGGACCAAGGCGGAGGCGAACTTCCACGCCCTCGGCGCCGACAATCGCGGTATTCGGCGCCACCTGGCGCGCCATCGACCAGCGCAATGCACCGGTCAGCGTCGATCTTACCGGCTCGTATTCGCCCGATATCTTCCAGGGCCGCGGCTCGAACCGGGAGATGACCGGCAGCGAGGCCTCGGGCGGGCAATCCGGCACGGTGGCAGTGTAAGTCCCATTTGGGGATAGCCCCTCGGTGAGATACTGCTGCGTAGTCACACCACACTGTTTGTCACTTGGATTAAAATTCTTGTCTATTTTATAGTAGGCCAGGTAGCTGATGGCGCGTCGAACGCAGCGGCAATCGTGTCCACACGCGACGCTAGATGCCCCAGCTTTGTGAAATGCGCGTGTTCTAGGTGACCGTCATTTTGGTCAAGCTGGACGAGTTCAGGTCCTTCCGCTACTGCTTTGCGAAGTTCTAGGTATAAATCTTCAACTAAGGCCAGGCGGCGTAGTGGGATAGGGGAAAGCCGCGCATCGCAGTAATTCCGCACGCGTGTGGAGTCATAATAGGGTCGGAACGTTCTCAACGTCGCTTCTCCGGTAAAGTCTGCAACACGGTCTAATATGGCGGTGGGGCCTTCCTCATGAAACACCGCGCAGACATGTGGTTGCGTGCGCAACATATGAATATAAAGTCCTATTACACGGACATAAGACCCTAAGATCAGATCAACCGATGCCTCTTCACAGCCTTGTAGCCGTGACAGACCTTGAATTGAGAACAATGCACTTCGAGGGTTCCGAAAAGCAAAGATTGTACGAGCCCGATAGAAGTTTTGGCAGTGGAATACGAAGAGAGCATCAATACCAGTTTGACCGTCAGTCGGGTTTATAACAATTTTAGCGCCAACGAACCGATGCATATCGGCTAGCCGGGTCAAATACATCCACCAGGCTGCATCGCCAAGAATTACAGGTGGGCAAAAGCTGCTCTTTGTGGGTTGATTACGCCAGGCACGGTGCATAGCATTATAACGCGCGCCGAAATCGTGTGTCCCCGGGTCGCAATGGAAGTTCGGCTCTCCAAACAAGAAGAAGTCAGCGCTTGCGTTCAAGATGTTCTGAAGGATAGTAGTGCCTGAGCGCGCAAAACCAATGATGAACACGGCTCGATCGCCTAAGTCTGGCATCCGTATAGGGGGGGCATCACACTGCTGCTCTAAGCTCGGTCTACCACACCAAGCTTTCAGACATTTTAAAACTCGCATTGCTACTCTTACCTTAACAGGAGTGGCTGCATACGTTCACGCATTTTGCGTCGACCAATGAAGCGGCCGCGACGACCAGTAGCGCAGGTGTTGCGATATCCACAGGCAAACGATCTCGCCTTTTTGCCTCAACCTGTTGAGGTTGGTGACTGTTATATTATCGGACATTCGTGGCAGTCTGGGTCCTCGGTGTTATTGCTGGGGCTGCCTCCCGGCGATCAGGTGGCTAACTAAGTTGTGGGTCGTGTAGTTTCGGCCTGACGGGCTTGCATTGCTTCAAACGCCCCGGGCTGATCTAGAACGATCTTGCCGAGCTTGACCAGTTCGAGCGCTGCCGAGAACGTGCTGGTCCAGGCGGAACGCCGCCGCAGTGAGCTTATCGGCGCAGCATCGCTTTCCGATACGGGCAGCAACTGCCCTAATGCGTACCCATCCGGTTTGTCGGCCAGTATCCGGCGTATCCGCTGCAGCTCGCCATCTCGCGCGAAATGACGCGGCTGACGCTGCGCGCCTATGCCGGCTTCAGCTACGAGGGGCGTCGCAACGAGCGCGCCGATGGCGGCTTGCAGGACCTGCGCAGCGCGCCGCACGCCGCCTATACCGCCGGGCTGCAGAGCCAGACGCGGCTGTTCGACTGGCTGGCGGTGAATGCCGGCGTGAACGCGCAGCAGGCGGTGCGCTTCGATCGCGAAACCATCGGCGACGGGGCGGATTTCTCCTCGACCGTGGAGCCCTCCGGCTCGATCTCGCCCTATGCCGGGATCCTGGTGCCGATCCTCGGGCAGCATGTGGTGGGCGAGGTGCTCTATCAGCACGAGTTCGTCGACAACGAGAAGGTGGCGAACCCGTTCGGCAACGAACAGCGCTTCTTCCACCAGCAGAGCAACCTCTACACCGCGCGCGTGCTGTTCGCCTTTGGCGGCGTGCCGGCGCCGATGCCCGCGCCGCCGCCCTCCGAAATGGCGGCGTCGGCTGTGCCGGTTGCAATCGCGGTCCGCACCTATCTCGTGTTCTTCGATTGGGACCGTGCGGACCTCACCGCACGCGCACGCCAGATCGTGGCGCAGGCCGCGGCGGCATCCACCCATGTGCAGACGACACGTATCGAGGTGAACGGCTATACCGACCTGTCGGGCACGGCCGCCTATAACCAGCGTCTGTCGGTGCGCCGGGCGCAGAGCGTGGAGGCCGAGCTGGTGCGCGACGGCGTGGCGCGTGGCGAAATCGGGATACATGGGCTTGGCGAGTCGAGCCCGCTGGTGCCGACGGCGCCGGGTGTGCGGGAGCCGCAGAATCGGCGGGTGGAGATTATCCTGAAGTAAGCAAGCGTTTCTTTTTTGAAAAAAAGAAACAAAAAACTTTTGCTATGAATGCTGCATGAACGCCAACCTTTCTGTGCCAATGCGGAAGCTGGCAGATAGAGCGCAGGCTTTGGTGCAGCCGTCATAGCAAAAGTTTTTTGTTTTTTTTTCAAAAAAGAAATGCTTGCTTATCTTGCCCTACGTCAGAAAACCTTCACACGCCCACACCCCACACGCTTGCTACCCACACCCGCTCAACCACGAAGCGGGAACCCCAGATGCGCCTAACCACGATCGCCGCCGCCGCCCTGCTGGCCAGCGCCGCCGCGGCCCACGCCGCCGACCAGACCGTGCCGGGCGCCGGCAACGCCCAGGCCACCGCCACCGCGCGCCGCTCGCCGCTGGTGGGCAGCGCGCTGCAGCGCCTCAACCAGCAGATCGCCACGATCGGCAACCGTGCGTTGCGCGAGCAGACCGAGGATGCGTTGTTCAACCCCGCCACCTGCGTGGCGCACCGCGCGAACCTGACCACCGCGGCCAAGCAGGCGATCCTCGCCCAGCTTCTCGCCGCCGGCCTCTACAATCCGGCCGATGCCGCCAACATCCAGGGCGGCGCCATGGCCGGCGTGTTCCCGCCGGTGCTGAACGACGGCACCGCCTGCCCGCATCTGCCGCAATCCTTCGGCACGGCGCCTGGCAGCAGCTTCGGCGGCCACCAATCCTATCCGGGCGGGCTGCCGATCCACGAATCGTTCAACATGTCGTCCGCTTTGTCGTTCGGCGCGAATTACGAGCTGAACTACGGCACGCTCGGCGCCGACGGCCTGCCGCACGTGGCGCCGCTGCCGCCATTCGGCGCGGCCGCCACCGCCGCCACCGGCGACCTCGAGATCGCGCATGACGAGCTGGTCGCGGCCCCGATGTGGCACGACTGGGCGAAGACGCTGGTGTTTCAGTGGAACGAGGACGGCACCGAGTTCACCGAATTCGATTTCGGCGGCACCGGCACCAACGACGATTACGGCGCGGCCGGCGACAGCCGCACCGGCGGCCATCACATCCTCAGCCTGGCCGAGTCGATCGCCCGCCACTTCCCGGCGTTCTTCGTGGATGTTCAGGCCTCCGCGCACAGCGCGCCCACGCTCGGCGACGAGTTCAAGGTGGTGAACTGGATACGCACGGCCGCGATCATCGCGCAGGTCGATCCGGTGGCGCGCGGCTACCTGGTGAAGGATGCGAACGGCAATTTCCGCCTGCCGGCGCTGCGCGCGCCCGATACCGTGGGGCTGAACGCCGCCGGCCAGACCAATACGGTGATCGAGGAGGAGATCCACAACCTTTCCGACGCCGACTTCGTGTTTACCATCCCGGCGATCACCGAGAGCCAGGTCATTCTCGCGAGCCTGGCTTCGCGTTACGGTTACGATCCTACGAACACTGCCGTATATAACACCAAGTATCGTAATCCGACGTTCAGCTTTCTGAGCGGCGAGCGTATACTGGTGCTGTACACCACCAAGGGTATCGCGGCAGTTCAGGCGGAGCTCGACAAGCTGCGTGGGAAGGGCGTGATCTAAGGCAAGGCCTTCTTTTCTGAAGAAAAGAAGCAAAAGACTTTTGTCCCGACGCCTGCACGATGGCTTACACTGGTTCCGCAAGTCCGCAATTGCAGAACCAATGTAGGCTTCGGTGCAGGCGCCAGGAGCAAGAGTTTTTTGCTTCTTTTTTGCAAAAAAGAAGGCCTTACTTGCTTACTTCCCCGTAAGCGCCGCCCCCACGCTCCCATTCGCCAACGACATCGCCATCAGCATATCGACGATCCCGACGCCCCCCTTCTCCCCGCCGCCCATGACGATCTGCGGCACCAGCGGCTGACTCGCGTGCTGCATGGCGTCCGCCGCGATCTGCGCGATCATCTTGCGCAACGCCACCTCCGGCCCGCCCAAAGCATCCGCTTGCGCCTTGGTGGCCGAGGCCTCCGCCTCGCCCACCGCACGTATGCGGTCCGCCTCCGCCTGGCCGCTCACCCGGGTGCGCTCCGCCTCGGCCGCCGCGGTGATCTTGATGCCTTCGGCCTCGCGGCCGCGGCGGGCCAGCTGCGCCTCGCCCTCGTTCTGCGCCACCGCGATCGCCACCTTCGATGCGGAGAGTGCCGTCTGCTGCTGGGCGATGGCGCGCGCCTCGTTCAGCTCGCGTTCCTTCAGCGCGGCCTCCTGCTGGCTGCTGTACGTGGCGGCCTGCTCGCGGGCCACCTGGCGTATGCGGAGCTGCTCGAACACGGTGTCGATATGCTTGTCGCCGAGCATCGCGCGCGGCGTGCCGATCATCACCTCCATCACCTGCAGGCGGTATTTCTGGAAGCGCACCTTCATCTCGCCCAGCGCCTTGGCCTGCAGCTCGGCGCGCTTGCCCACCAGCTCGATCAGCGTCATTTCCTGGGCGGCGTCCTTGAACCAGGCGCTCACCATCGGGTCGAGCGTCTGATCCACCAGTTTGCCGATTTCGGCGAATTGCTGGACCACGTAGGGGGCATCGTCCTGCGCGATATGCACCACGATGGAGAGCGGCAGGATCGGCTCGAACGCGTCGCGCGTGATCAGCCGGATCTCGGACAGGTTCTGGTCGAAATTGTGCATGTCGGTCGTGGAGTTCTCGATCCAACGGAGCTGGAAGTTGGTGGTGGGCACCAGCTTCACGTCCTGCGCGAACGGGTTGATCGCGTATTTGCCCGGCTGCAGCGGCGTCTGCCACACGCCGCGCTGGCCGGGAGCCACCAGGCGGCCGTGGCGGTAATCCTCGCCGGAAAGGTCGTCGCCTTTCGGGCCGGTGTAGCTGACCACCACGCCCACGTTGCCGATGCCGATCTGGGTTTTGGCGGTCATCTCCACGGTCGCGAACAGGCGGTTGATGTAATAGGTGCCTTCGACCAGCACCTGCTCCTGCCGGCCGCGGCGGCCGCCAGCGGCGAGGAAGCGCGGGATGTCCTGGAAGCAGTTGTGGAAGGCGGCGGGCTGGCGTGCGTCGGTGCCGACGGTGGGTGCTATGATCTCCTCGTGCTCGAGCGCCGGGCCGTCCTGCACCGTGACGATGGCGACGCGGTCGCCGTCGATCACCACGGGCGTGAAGCCCTGGCGTGATTCGATGAGTGCGAGGAGCTGGCTGGCGCGGTCGACGTCGCCCAGGGCGATCTGGCTCACGCCCTCGTCCGTCAGCACCACGAACAGCGCGGTGTTTATGGCGTAGGTGCCGGCGCGCAGGATGCGGCGCTGCGGGCCGCCCTGGCCGCCCTGCAGGAGGAACGCGCCGGCGTCACCGGGATCTACGTCGGCCGGCCAGGCGGCCAGCGCCTGGCCCTCGGCGAGCGGGGCGCCGGTGCGGGCGAACAGGTAGCCGATGCTGCGCACGGTGATGAGCTTCTGTTTGTGCACGCGGTACTGGAACGGGGCGAAGCGGTGCCAGCCGCCCTTGATGGTGCGCGGCAGGAAGCCGGGGCCGCCTTGCAGCGCCATGAAGCCGGACGAGGTGCCGCCGCGCAGGGCCCATTTGCGCTCGACGACGCCGAAGCTGTCGTTTTGGATGAACACGAAGGTGTGGCCTGCGATCAGCAGGAGCAGCAGCAACGTCAGCAGGGCCAGGGCTACGTAGAGCCAGAACAGCTCGTTGTCGGTTGGCATGGGGGGGGTCCGGCTCGCCCCTTGATGGGGCTCGTGGGTAAGATGGCGCTGGGCACAGCCGTTTTGCAATCGACATGGTGCATTGCTGGGATTGGTGGGCGGGGGGTTGTTTTGGGCCTGGGCGCGCAGGCAAGATTGGTCCGTTTGCCTGCGTTGCGGGTTTGGGTGCGCTTGAAGTGACCGGCACGCGGGAGCAGCCGCAATCCATTCGCGACCGGCTGGTGCCTGCTCCACCCCGCCAGCACGCCCTTCAGGCCCGAAATTCGTTTTGCCCACGAGCGGAGTTGGGTATGGTGCTCTCGCAATCTTTAGGATCTTGCAAATGCGTGCAACCGTTCCGATGATGACAGCGCTGGTCTGCGCCTCGGCGGCCAGGGCCGATGCCCAGACCTACGAGCTCCGGCCGTTCCACGTCCAAGGCGCCACCAGCGTGGCGGTGGCTGCCGTGACCGATACCGGACTGGCCGCCGGACGCTACACATCGCCCGCGCAGCCGAACGGCGCGGGCTTCGTGGGAAATCGGGGCGCGGTGCAAACCATGGCGTTGCTCGGGCCACCCAACGCAACCTTCCCGCTTGAATATATCCCCTCACCCACCGGCATGAACAACCGCGGAACGGTGGTTGGAACCTACCTGGTGGGAGAACAGCAATGGGATTTTGCCTGGAGAGACGGCGCCTACATCGCGTATTTTTCGATGAGCACGGATACCCAGGTTTCATTCCCGCCGTACATCGGAACGAACAATCGGCTGAGCTACAACACGTATATCGGCGACGGAAATTTCCGTGCCTATTCCGGTACGCCGGCTGCGCAAAGCCTGGTCCCGGCAAATGGTTTCCCGCTCGTAGCCAGCATCAACATCCACGGCGAAGTTGCGGGGCAATATGACGGCTTCGTCGGCTCCATTGAACGGCAGACTGTGTTCACCGTGGCCACGCTTCGGCCCGGCAAGCCGCAGACGCTGCTTCCTCCGGGCGCCCAGAGCGCTTCCGGCGGATGGATTAACGATGCCGGCCAGGTCGCCGGTTCGTTCCAGGACAAAGCGGGCGTCTGGCATGGCTTCGTCTTCCAGGCGGGCAGCTACACGCCGTTCGATCTGCCGGTCAAACCGGATACGCTGACGACCCAGGGCATCGACCAGGAAGGCCGCGTCGTCGGCGTCTATACCAAGGGGCGCACCCAGTTCGCGTTTATCTACACGGCAGACGGCGTCACGCGATTGAAGCGGTTTTCGCTCGCCGACGTTGTGCACGTGGCAAGCAGCCATTTCGGAAAGTTCCTGGCCATCTCGGACACCGGCACGGACGGTGTTGCCAGGTCGTGGCTGGCGGTTCCGACGCCCTGAAGCAGGCAAGGCCTGCTTTTCTGAAGACAGGAAGCAAAAGACTTTTATTTCGGTCGCTGCTTCTGCGTGTCGGTTATATCTTTGAACAAACCGACACGTTGCGAAATTCCCCACCATGCCGGCCGGCAATGCGCGCGGCATCGGCATTGGGGTCTCGCCCTATTCTGCTATTCTGCGGCTTGCGTGATTTTGCGTTGTCGTTGAAGTCTGGGGTGTTTCGTTTTGGAGAGTTCTGTGCCGCGCCTGCTTCCCGCCGAGATGCGTGACCGTTTGATTGTGGCACTCGACGTGCCTACCGTTGCCGATGCGCGCCGTCTGGTGGCCGAGCTTGATGGGCTGGTGTCGTTCTTCAAGATCGGCATGTGGCTGTTTTTCCAGCCTGGCACGGACGGGCTGATCGACGAGCTGGTGCAAGCGGGCAAGCGCGTGTTCCTGGATTACAAGATGTACGACATCGGCGAGACGGTGCGGCGCGGCGTGGCGGGTGCGGCGGCGCGGGGGATCACCTTCGTGACGGTGCATGGCGACCAGACCATTATCGAGGCGGCCGTTGCCGGGCGCGGTGGGTCGCCGCTGAAGGTGCTGGCGATCACCGTGCTGACCAGCATGGATGATCGGCGCTGGCGGCCATGGGGTATCGGTTGACTGTGGAGGAGCTGGTGGCGCTTCGGGTTCGCACGGCGCTGGCGTGCGGGTGCGATGGGATAATTGCGTCGGCGCATGATAATCCGGACCGGCTGCGGCAGGAGGGCGACGCGGGGCGGTTGCTTGTGGTGACGCCGGGGGTGCGCATGCTGGATGGCGCACGGCATGATCACCGGCGCAGTACGGATCCGGCGACGGCGATTGCGAACGGCGCGGACTATTTGGTTGTGGGGCGGCCTGTTGTGGAGGCGGCTGATCGGCGGGCGGCAGCTCTGGCGATTGTTGCGGAGATGGACAAGGGCGGTGCGAAGGCTGCTCACCGCTGAAATATTTCTGCGCGTCGATTTGTATGTGAGCCGCCGATGCCAGCTTGCGATCTGGGTGGTAAGCGATGCCTAGCAGGAATTACATCCTTGACTTCAACTACAGCGTCGTTTCATTGTTGCAGTGTCGAGCGCTGGCGCCCCACGCCTCTCGCACGGACGGGCGATGTGACACTCATCGTGCGGCGCTTCCCTGATTTCGGGCAGTCGATACATAGCCCTCTCCCTACCGTAATCACGCCGGGGCAGGCAGCGATCGCGGGACGCCGCTATCGATCGGAGCAGCGCTACTACAAGGCTCAAGCAAGCCACTGCAGTGGAGCGGAATGCGCTGAGAATGGGCAAGCCCTCTGTGCTCCATGCAATGTCGTCAAAAGCGATCACTAGATATGGCACGGAATGTGAAAATTAAGTTTGCGGTCGAGCAAGATGAAGATGGATACCCTCCGTTCGGAGCCGAATCAATGTGGGCAGAGCCAACTTCTAATGACTCTTACCTTATTCAAAACATCCCTTTTTATGCGAAAGGTGTAAGTCGAGGGGATATAGTAAGTGCTTGGTTTGACGGAAAGGGTCTTGTTTATAATAAGACCTTTAGCCGCTCTGCAAATAGCACAATACGAGCAATCTTGTTTGACCCATCTGCTGTAGACGATGTTGTTGAGTCGTTGGACAGCATCGGATGCGATCATGAATGGCACAAGGCCTTTAACTTAGTCGCTATAAATGTCCGAGACGAATTTTCCTACCTGAATTTATTAGCCTACCTTCACTCTATGAGTGAAAGAGGCCTCCTTGACTTCGAAGAGGCCACTTTGAGGTTTTGAACATCTCGACGCGCGACGCGCTCATCAACGATGTGAGCGTTTATGACGATCCGATCCGCCCTAACCGTCGCGCACCAAGCGGAAAATTTGTGGTCTGCGGAGGCCCTCGCCACATGGAACGAGCAGCGTGGACTTGAACAAATGCTGCACGATCAGAATGCGCCGCCGCTCAATAGAATTAATCCCATTTCACCAAGCAATCCAAACTATCAGAATTATATGAATGCAGGCCAGCAATACCTAGACAACAAGTGAGTGTCGTTGAGTGAAAAAGCACGCCTATGAGGAAGGGGACTTGTTTGCTATTCCCCTGACAGAAAGACAGTTTTGCGTTGGACTGGCTGCTCGCGTGCCGAAGGCACAGAAGGTGCTTTGTGGATATTTCTTTTCTGAATTGTTTGATGCCATTCCAACGATAGACAAACTGCCGCGCTGGCAGCCTAGCGACGCCGTTTTGCAACGCCGGTTTGGTGATCTTGGTTTAATAAATGGCGAGTGGCCAATTTTTGGTAAGTGCCCCTACTGGGTTAGGGGTGAGTGGAGCATGTCTCCGCTTATTTCAGAAGAAGCTCTTACAGATAGCATTTGGGTTCAGGAGTATTCAGATAAAAATCCAAATGAGGTAATTTTCCGTAGAATTGCAACCAATGATGATCTGAATTTTCCTAAAGATGGCGTTTCTGGCTACAAGGCTATCGTTACTCAGTTGAAGTGTCTTTTGCCTAGACGTCGTCCCCTTTAGCTGCTGAGTCCAGAGCCGCCAAGCCAACAGAAGAGCCATTACGCCGGCGACCCACGCCGATTTATGGCCCTGGTCCCCATAATATCGAAGAACCCCGACAGGGAGCAAAAGTCTTTTGCTTCTTTTCTTCAGAAAAGAAGGCCTTGCCTTACTGATAATGCGCGCTATCCCCACCCGTCACATCGAGCGTAGCCCCACTGATCATCCGCGCCTCGTCCGACGCCAGAAACACCACAGCCGGCGCCACATCCTCAGGCGCAATGAACGGCACCCCAAGCGGAGTCTTCTTAGCCTGGCTCTGCTCCATGGTTTTCTCATCCTGCTCGACATCGCCAGAAGGCGTGCCGCCGCTCTCCTTGATGCCCGCGGCGTAGCGCTCCTCGTGGCGGGTGAGCGGCGTGTCGATCAGGCCGGGAATCACCGCATTCACCGTGATCTTGTGCGCGCCGAGTTCGAGTGCCGCGGACTTCATCAGCCCGATGATGCCCCATTTGGTGGCTGAATAGGCGCTGCCGTTTTTCGTGCCGTGGCGGCCTTGGGTGGAGCTGGTCAGGATGATGCGCCCGGCGCCGCGCGCCACCAGGAGTGGGGCAAAGGCGCGCAGGGTGTTGGCGGTGCCGGTGAGGTTCACGTCGATCTGGTCGTGCCAGTCGGCATCCTCCATTTCCAGGATCGAGCGGAAGCCCTGGATGCCGGCGTTGGCGAACAGGATATCCATGCCGCCGAATTCGGCGCGCACCTGGTCGGCGGCGCGGCGCAGGGCGGGCAGGTCGCGCTGGTCGAGCGTGATCATCAGCCATTCCTGGCCGGCTTCGCGCACCAGGCGGCCGGTCTCTTCCAGGTCGGCCAGTTCGGCGGGTTTCACGTCGAGCGTGGCGCTGACCGGGCCTGCGACGTCGATGCCCACGATGTCCGCGCCCTCGCGCGCCATCGCCACGGCACTGGCCCGGCCGATACCGCGCGCGGCACCTGTCACCACGGCGACTTTCCCGGCGAGGCGGCCGAGCGTGTGGTGTTCGACGGGTGCGTTCATGGCGGGCTGCTCCAGCGTGGCGAGGTGCATCCCTAGCGCATGGGAGGGCGGCTGGATTGTTCTGGCGCGCGAACCAGGGGCGGTATTGCGCGCGTGGGGTGCTGGCGGGCGGGTGATGTTTTCGGTATGGTTCCGCAACGGGATGCGCGGGTGGGCCGTCTGCAAGCCGCCAGAGTCCGGAGCATTGCCGCGATGACGATCTTTAGCTGGACGGGCACGGCTTCGAGCGCGTTCGCAAACGCGGCGAACTGGATCGACAACGGCACCGGCCTGCCGGGTGCCGTGCCGGGCGCCGGGGACACCGCGGAGCTGGCGGGCACCGGCGCAATCACCGGCGCCGGCGCGGTGAGCGCGCTGGATATAACGGCCGCGCGCAGCCTCGGCTGGACGCTGGATGGCCAGTTCGCCAGCCGCGTCGTGTCAGACCTGGGGACGCTCACATTGTCCGACACGCTCGCGCCGGGCGCGCCGAGCCAGCTTCTCGCCACCGCCGTGACCGTCGCCGGCGAAGACAGTTCGCTGACCCTCGAAGGTGCGACACTGGGCGCGCTGCACGGCCATCTCGATGTGCTGGTGTCCACGGCGAACCCGAACGGACTGGCGGATGCGCAGCTCGTGGTCGGCTCCAGCACCGGTGCGAAAGCGGGGTTCGTCGATCTCGGCACCGGAACCGCGACCATCGGCGCGGGCGATGGCCAGGTTGGCGCCCTGGTGTTGAACGACGGCGCGATCGCCGGGGATGCGGGTTCGGCGATCGTCATCGGGAAGGACGGTGGGTCCGGCGGGCTCTACGACACCAGCAACCAGACCACATTATCGGCCGGCAGGCTCGTTGTGGGGGATTCCGGGACCGGGCTCGCCGTCTTGCATTATCCGGTCACCCTCGATCTGGGCGATGGCGGAGGGCCCGCACTGGTCATCGGGACCACGGACTACGCATCCGGCGAAAAGCCGGGATCGGGCGCGCTAAATGCGTCGGGCGGACAGCTCAGCGCGCAGGGCGCGGTGGATGTGGGCGAGACAGGCCAGGGCTCGCTCTCCCTCACCGACACGATGTTCGATACCGAGCATGGCCTGGTGATCGGCGCCGTCGCCGGTGCGCAGGGCGCGGTGGCACTGACAGAGGATGCGTGGAAGGATACCGGCGACGTCGTCGTGGGCGAGCATGGCGCGGGGTCGCTCCTGGTCAGTGCCGATCCCGGAAGCGTCGGGCCATACGGCGCCAGCAGCATCGATGGCGACGTGCAGATCGGCGTCGCGGGCGGTTCGGGCAGCGTGACGTTGCAGGGCAGCACGTTGACGGTTTCGGGCCGCACGGTGCTTGGCGCCGGCCACCAGGATACGATCATTCTGCAGGATGCCGCGTGGAACAGCGCCGGCCAGGATGTGCGCCTGGTCGGCAGCACCGTGGCGGGCCCCTTCCAGCCAGGTGGCGACTCGGTCACGCTTTCGGCCGATAGTAGCCTGATTGCGGGTTTTCTGTCGGTGGGCACGCAGGACTTTGTCATCGCGTCGCAGTCCGGGACGATAACGCTCGGCAGTTCCGCCGCCGGCGCGGCCGGGGCGATCGCGGGATCTCTCCTGCTCGGGCAGGGCAGCACGCTCTCGGCACGCGGCAATTTGCGCGTCGACAGAAGCCTTTCCGCCAGCCGGCAGAACGGGCTTACGCTGTATGGCGGGACCGCGACCCTGCTGGCGTCTCAAGGGTATGCGCTCACCCTGGCGAATGGCGGCCTCGCCGATCTGCAAGGGTCTGGCTCCCGCCTGACGGCGCAGGGCGGTATCCTTGCGAGCGACGGGGCGCTGGAAATCCAGGGCGGCACGGTGCTGGCGTCGTCCGGGCGGCTGGCGCTCGATATCGCGGCGGGCGGCCGCGTCGACGTGCAGGCGGGGACGCTGGAAACTTCGGGCTTGTTCAGCATCGGTGACAGCGACAGGCGCCTTGCTACGTTTGCACCAGGCGGCTCGCTCACCGCGGGTTCGGGCGCCGTGCTCGACAGCATGGCGGCCAGCCCGGGCGGCGTTGCCGTCGCGATTTGCGGCGGCAGCGCGGATATCGCGCAGGCGACCTGGTCGGTGACCGGCCGTTTCCTGGTGGGCGCCACCGGCCACGGCGCACTTTCGGCGAACGGAGCCGTGGTGGAGATCAGCGGCGCCCTGCAGATCGGCGGCGCGCGATCGGCCGGCAACGTGTCGACAGGCGATACCGACACCGTGGTCAGCGGCGGCACGCTCTCCGCGGGGCAGACCGGCATCTCGGCGAGCAGCATCATGGTGGATGGCGGCGGGTCCTCCCTCCACACCGGCGCGCTGGAGATCGGCACGGCGCTCAGCCGCGGCGATCTGTGCATCGACGGCGGGGCGGTTGTCGCTGTGGCGGGGGCCAGCCTGAATGGGGTGCTGCGGCTCGGGCATGGCGGCTTGCTGGCCGCCGCGACGATCGATCTGGCGCCGCACGCGGCCATCCTGGGTAGCGGCACGCTCCAGGCTGGCGACATCGCCGTGCAGGGCGATGTTTTCGTCAGCCGCGGCAGCCTGGCGTTCATCGGGCCGGTGAGCGGCGCCGGCGTGCTGCATCTCAGCGACGGGACGCTCGATCTGGCGCAGGGGGAAGCGGCCGGGGTGGGCATCGCCTTCGGCGCGGCGGGGACTTTGGTGACGCCGTCTGTCGCGGGGGTTGCTGGCGAGCTTTCGGGGTGGCAGGGGGGCGACGCGATTCTGTTCAGCGGGCAGGCGATCGCGTCGGATAGTTTTTCGCACGG
The DNA here is from genome assembly GCA_963795825.1 of uncultured Alphaproteobacteria bacterium. Lineage (GTDB taxonomy): Bacteria > Pseudomonadota > Alphaproteobacteria > Acetobacterales > Acetobacteraceae > BOG-908. The sequence goes on from CAWCIW010000001.1 coordinate 117,054, forward strand.
CACGTTAAGTTTGTTCGATGGTGCGCATGCGCTGTTGGGCACGGAGGTGTTTTCTGGGGCGGTGAGTGCCGCCGATTTTGTGCTGACGGCGGAGCAGGGGGGTGGGACTTTGCTGAGCTTCCATCAGTAGGAAGTAAGCAAGGCCTTACTCCTCCGCCACCGCCCACTCCGCCACCCTGGCCAACCGCGCATAATCCGAAAACCTAGGCACCGCCCCAGGCTGCGACAGATACGCCCGACGCACATCGTCGAAACTCGCCACCAGCGCCTGCAGACTCTCGCGCGCCACGCCCGACACCTCGGCGATCTTCTCGGCCTTGCCGCGGAACAGCTTCAGGTCCCGCCCCGGCTCGAACCCGCCGGAGATCTGCCAGTACACCAGCTCGCTCACCACGCCTGCCAGCTCCGGCCCGAACGCGCCGGCCTCCGCCATCGCGGCCTCCAGCGGAAGCTGCGGCGAGCGGCCCTCCTCCACCTGCCTGGTGTTCGGCGCGGTGCCCGTCTTGTAGTCGAGGATGGCGATGCTGCCGTCCGCGCGGCGCTCCACGCGGTCCGCGCGGCCATGCAGGGTGAACGGGCCGGCGGGCGCCTCGAAGATCCACTCGCCCGGCTTCTCGGGGGCGAGCACCAGCGGCCGGCCGGCGGCGCGACGGTCGGCCTCGGCCTCGGCGGCCCAGATGGCGATGCGGCGCAGGCGGGGGCGCCACCAGGCGGACAGGGCCGGGCGCATTCGGGCGTCGTCGAGGGCCGCATCCATGTCGGCCACGAGCTGGCGGGCGGCGTCGGCGGGCCAGGCGAGGCCCACGCGGGTGAAGAAGTTGCCGAGGCCGGCATGCACGATGCTGCCGTAATCGGCGGCGTCGGCGGATTGCTCGAGCGGGTCCAGCGGGCGAAGGCGGAGTATGTGTTTGGCGTAGATCGCGTAGGGGTCGCGCAGCCAGGTCTCGATCTCGGTCACGCTCAGCCGGCGCGGGCGCAAAGCCACCGCGGGGGCGGGAGCGGGGGGCGCCACCGGCACCGGCGGGCCGGCCGGGCGGTCCAGCAGGCGGCACCATTGTGCGGCGGGATGGGGTTTCAGCGCGCGATCCTTGCCTAGCAGGGCGTCCAGCCGGACCAGCCAGCGCGCGGCTACGGCGGGGGCGCCACCGCGTCGGCGCGGGGCGGACAATACGGCCAGCGGGGCGGCGCAGCTTGCCATCACAAAATCATGGGCGGACAGGCCGACGCGCTCTTCCGGGGAGGGGAGGCCTACCGCCTGGCGCATCGGGCGGTTCATCCAGGGACCGGATTCGGCGGTTTGCGGCCACACGCCTTCGCTCAGGCCGCCCAGCACGATGACGTCGGCGGTTTGCAGGCGCGCTTCGAGGAGGCCCCAAATGAAGATCCGCGGGTGTTCCACGCCGCCGCGGCCGCGCAGGCTGCGTCGGCTGCGCACGGTGGGGCCGTCGAGCATGGCGTCGAGCAGGCCGGGGAGGATGCGGGCGTTCTGGGTTGGCAGGATGGGCAGGGCGTCGTGCAGGGCGGTGAGGTGCTGGGCCAGGGCCTCGCCGTCTTCGCCGGCCCAGAGGCGGGCGGGGCCGGACGTGGTGTCGGTGCCGGCCAGCTTTTCGGCGGTTTCGAGGAGGGCGGTCAGGGCCAGGTCGGGGGTGGCGTCTGGCGATTCGGTGAGGGTGAGCAGCGGGCGCAGGCAGTTGGCGAGGCGATCCAGGAAGCCGCCGGTTTTGGCGCGCACGCGGAGGCCGGCGATGCCCGGGCCGGGGCGGGCGCCGCGCAGGCATTCGCGCTCGAGCGTGCGGGCGGCGGCGCGGCAGGCGGCGGGTGCCAGGCCGGCGGCGGTCAGCGGGTGTTTTAGGAGGGCGAGCAGGGGGACGGGGCGGAGGTCCTCGGCCACGGCTTCGGCGAGCAGGCGCAGGAACACCGCGGCGGGCACTTCGGCGAGGGGCTCGCCGGCGCTGTCGTCGGCGACGACGCCGAAGCGCAGCAGCTCGGCGGAGACGCGCCGCGCGAGCTCGCGGTCGGGGGTTACCAGGGCGGCGCGGGCGCCTGGGCGTTCGAGTGCTTCGCGTAGGACCAGGGCGATGGCCTGGGCTTCTTCCTGCTGGTCCGCGGGTTCGAGGCGTTGGAGGCCGGCGGCGTCCAGGTTGGTGGCGGATTGCCAGGCGGAGAGGGCGGCGGCTGGGAGGAGGGCGGTGCGCAGGGTGTCGATGCGCACGGCGGGGCAGGTCGAGGCGGGCGCGGCCGGGGCGATCTCGGACCAGTCGCGGACGTCCTCGCGGCGGACCTGCATCGTGGCGAGCAGGGCGCGCAGGCTGGCCTGGGGGTGGCTGATATCCAGCGCATCCCAGCTTGCCGCATCGAGCGTGCGGTCCAGCCCGGGCAGGACCACAAGGCCGGCCGGGAGATGCGCCACCAGGCGGAGCAGGCGGCCGACGGCGGGGATGGCACCGGTGGTGCCGGCGACGATCACCGGGGTGGTTGGCGGGTTGGCGCGCCAGGCTTCGGTCTGGGCATCGAGCAGGCGGGTTTGCCGGACGGCGATGTCCGTGCAGCCCTGCTCGGCCAGCCAGGCGGGCCAGGCGGCGGTCACGATGGAGAGGAAGCGCAGCGTCACCTGCCAGTGCGAGGCGAAGGCTTCGCCGACGGCGCCGGGGAGCGCCTGGGCGAGGTCGATCTCGGCGCGGGCCGCTTCGTCCAGCAGGTTGGCGAGTTCCACGGCGAGCACCCAGGCGCGGTCCGCCGTGGTGGGCGCGCCGTTGGCGCCGTTCAGGGCGAGCACGAGCTTGGCCAGCACGGCGAGGCGGCGGGCGGGCGGGACGGCGGGGGGGATGTCCAGCGCGCCGGCCAGCGCCAGGGGCGCTTCATCCAGGCCGCCGAGGGCCAGGATGCGGGGGGCGAGGAGCGGGCGGCCCTGGCTCACGCGGAGGAATGCGTCGGACAGGCTGCGGGCGGCGCGGCGGGTGGGCACCAGGAAGAGGCCGTTTGCGGCTTCGAGCGGGTCACCCGCGGTGCGGGCGAGCCACCAGGCGGCCAGCGTGTCCAGGAAGGCGAGGTTGGGCGCGATGGTGGCCAGCGCGGGGCGAAGGGTGAGGCTCATGGGTGTTGCCGGGGCGGCGGGGCGCGGCGTGGGTGCTTCACGTGGTGGCTCCCGTCATCTGCGCCGCAAGGGCGTGCTCGGCCGCGGCCAGATCGGCCGGCGAGGTCATGTGGAACCACAGCCCGTCATGCACCACGGCGACCACGCGGCGGGCGGCGATCGCCCTGTCCCATGCGGCGTTCATCGAGGTTCCGGAGGCGGGCCAGCCGGCGAACAGCGCAGGTGCGGCCAGCGTGATGCCGGCGTAGAGGTAGGGCGCCACCTCGCCCTGGCGCCGGCGGCGCGGCACGCCGAGCGGATCGAGGAAGAAATCGCCGCGGCCGATCTCCGCCTGGATCTGGAAGGTGCGGTGTACCAGGATCACCGCGTCCAGCGCCGGGGTGAGGGCGGCGGCCAGGCGCGCCAGCGTGGGTTTCGGGCCGTCCAGCCAGACGGTGTCGCTGTTGATCACGTAGAACGGGGCGGTGCCGAGCAGGCCGTCGGCCAGGGCGGCGGCCACGGCGCCGCCGGTATCGAGCAGTTCGGGCTCCTCGCGCAGCACGATCGGCGGCGGGCCGGCGCGGGCGGCCAGATGCGCGCGTATCTGGGCGGCGTGCCAGTGGGCGTTGACGACGACGCTGGTGGCGCCGGCATCGGCCAGGCGGTCCAGCGCGCGGTCCAGCAGGGCGCGGCCGCCGAGGGTGAGCAGGGGTTTGGGCGTGGTGTCGGTGAGCGGACGCATGCGGGTGCCGAGTCCGGCGGCCAGGAGGATCGCTTGCATTTGGCGGTTGTAGGGGATTTGCGGGCGGGTTTGGAGGGTTGGCGCGGGCGGGCGCTGTTTTTTCCGAGGTGGCGCGGTTTGGGGTTCAGGCTGTGGGTTTCTGCAGGGAGCCTGGCGCCAGGCGCTGGAGTTCGAGCGCGTTCAGGACGTCACTGCCTGTGAGCGCGCCTTGTGCGAGCGTGCCGGAGGGGGTGGTGGTGATGCCGTAGGCGGCGAGCTGGGTGGGGGACCAGGCTTTCGCTTCGGGGGCGGGCGGGGCGGCGGCTTGCACGATCGTGGCGGCGGGCGGGTGCGGGCCGGCCCCGCCGATGCCCAGATGGGACAGCAAGGATTGGGCGATCTTTTCCGGATCCAGGCCGGTGAGTTTCTCGACCGCCATGGTGGCGAGGCTGATCGCGACGCCGGCGGGACCGCCTGTCAGCCCGCTGACGACCAGGGAGCCGGCGGTGCGCGCCTCGTCCGAAATCTGATCGTGGGTGACGGCGCGGTAGATGGTGCCGATGACCGGCAGGTATTGCAGCGGGTTGAGCTCGTGCAGCAGTTCACCGAAGCCACTGCGGTGGGAGGGGCGCGGCGCGGTGACGGTCAGGTTGGTGACGTTGCCGCTGCTGGTGGTTGAGGCGGGCGCGACCTGGGTCATGGCGTGTAGTTTAGGCGTTGGGTGGTTAATCCGGCGTTTATCGTCGGCGCTGGGAAGAAAGGAAGCAGTCCTTTTTCGAGAAAAAGGACCAAAAAGCTTTTGCTATGACGCCTGCACGAAGGTTGGGGCTATAATTGCAACCGTATCTGCTTGCAGAACGAGTGTAAGCCGTGGTGCAGGCGTCGGGATAAAAGCTTTTTGGTCCTTTTTCTCGAAAAAGGACTGCTTCCTTGCTTTGCCTCGATCCGGCAAAAATTGCCGACCGGCAGATTTCGCCTCTTCCCCCGTCCGCTTCCCCGGCGAGGCGCGGTCGTGCGCAAGTGGCACGCGCATTGCGTGGGATGTTGCAAGCGCAGTTTTCGGAAGGAGCATGTCCGTGTCGTCAACCGTTGCGGATCGATGCAAAAGGCCGGATGTGGTGCGTTGCGCAGATGGCGTGCGTATCTGACCATGGCGTTTTCGCTCGGCGGCCTCGATCCGATCGGCAGCTATCTGTCGATCACCAAGAACGAAAGCAAGGCGGTGGCCGCGTATGCGAAATCCAGCCCGGTGATCCAGCGCAATGCCACGGCCTTCGATTCGGACATCGTGGATATCAAGACGCCCACGGATATCCTGAGCAACGGCAATTACGTGGCGCGGCAGGTGGTGCTGGGCGCCTACAACATGGACAAGCAGGCCACGCAGACGGCGCTGCTGCGCGGATTGCTGACGCAGGACCCGAACTCGTCGAAATCCATCGTGCAGGAGACGGGCAGCTCGGATTACCTGCATTTCGTGCGCAGCCTGAGCAATCTCAGCACGGTCTCGCTGGATTTCGGCGTGGGCGCGGCGCAGGTATTCACCACGGCCGGCGCGGGTGCCTCGAGCATCTCGGTGCGCAACGCGCAATGGGGAACCCTGAATGCGGGGATTTCCGCAGCCTCGCCGGCGCAGTCCTGGACGTATGTGCTCGACAATGGGACGGCGGCACATGCGGTTGCCGCTGCGCTGACCACGGCGTGGCAATCGTCAGGCTCGACCGCGGCGCCGGTTGCGGGAAGCTACACGGCCGATGCAAACGGCAATATCGTGGCGTCGGGCGGTGCGCCGGCCTTGACGAAGACGATAGATGCAGCGGGGAACACGAATTTTACGATCACGCTCGCCAGCAATTCGAGCGGTGCGGCGATACGCACGGCGAATGTGATCGCGGTGAGTACGTCGACCGCGACGGATGGCACGGCGCCGGCACAGATATCGGCAAGCCAGGGCGCAGGCCTGCTCGCTGCGGCGCTGACCACCACGGGGTTCAACGTTGCGTCCAGCAGCACGGGTTTCACCATCACCAACCCGACCAGCAACACCACGCTTTCGCTGGCGACCAACAGTTATTCGAGTTTCGCCGCCGTGACACCGCAGGCGATATCGACCAGCGATCGCTATCTGTTCCTGGGGAACGCGGGCCTGGCGCTGCAGCCTGGCCAGATACTGCTCAACCAGGGGCAGGTGATCGGCACGGTGCAGTCCGTCAACAAATATGGCGAGGTCGGGCTGGTGGCCAACGCGGCGTTCAGCCTGGCGGCCGGCGCCGAGGTGGATGTGGCGATCGGCGCCGGAATCAGCAACATCGGCGTTCAGGTGACAGCGCAATCCGGCGCTGGCGCTGGCACGAACATACTTGCTCTGGGCAGCGCGGGCGCCGCGGTGGCGCCGGGTGCCACGATCGTGGATGGCGGCAAGGTCATCGGTATCGTGGCCAACGTGGACGGCAGCGGGAACGTGACGTTCCAGGACACCCTGGCCGCACCCGTACAGGCGGGCGACACGCTGAGCATTCTGCCGCGCATCAGCGGCGCATCGATCGCCGGGCTGTCGGTTGCTTCCAATGCGCAGAATGTGCTGACGCAGTATGAGACGAACGCGTTCGAGTCCCAGCAGGGCAGCCTGGTGACGGGGCTCGACACCGCGCTGTATTTCACCCGCACGATGCCGACGATCACCACCATCAACGAGCTGATGAGCGATCCGACATTGCTCAAGGTGGTGACGAACAATCTCGGCATCACCGACAGCTTCAGCAATCTCGGTTTCGACCAGCAGGTTGCGCTGATGACGAAGGAGGTGAAGATACCGGACGACATGAAGCCGGCGCAGGTGCAAAAGGCGGCGGAACAATATCTGGCGGTGGCGAACGAGCAGGCGCAGGCGGATGCGGCGAACAGCTCGATTTCCGACCTGTTCGGCGACAATCCCAACGATGGCGGCGATGGGCCGAACCTGCTCTCCACGCTGTATCCCTCCAGCTCGTCCGGCGACAGTTCGGGCCTCCTCTCCTTGTTCGACGAATTCGAGCGGGAGCAGCGGCGGGATTTCGCTGTCGCTCTGAGGGTCAGCGCGGCGGGCCGGAGCGGGTGTCGGTGCGTGTCAGGCGGCGGGTATCGCCGTCGATTTCGAAGACGATGCGCAAGGCGGCGGCCGGGGCGAGCGGGCCCAGGCGGTCCGGCCATTCCACCAGCACGATGTCGGCGAGGGCGTCGTCCCAGCCGAGTTCGGCCAGGCTGTCCGGCGTGGTGAGGCGCCAGAGGTCGAAATGGTGCAGCGTGAGGGTGGGCGCGTCGTAGCTCTGGACGAGCGTGTAGGTGGGGCTTGGCACGTCCAGCAGCGGATCGGCGCAGGCGGCGCGTATCAAAGCGCGCGCGAAGGTGGATTTGCCGGCGCCAAGCGGGCCGCTGAGGAGGATCACGTCGCCAGGGCGCAACGTGGTGGCGAGCGATGCCGCGCATTGTTCGAGTCCGACCTGGTCAAGAAAATCAGCCATGTCGAACCCCAAGCCAGCCGCGCGCCCCGTCAGGGAGCAAAAGTTTTTTGCTTCTTTTTTGCAAAAAAGAAGGCCTTGCTTCCTTTACCTACCCAACCCGTTCCATAACATCACCCCCCATGACCCAGACCGACATAGCCATAATAGGCGCCGGCCCCGTAGGCCTGTTCGCCGCCTTCGAATGCGGCATGCTGAAGCTCCGCTCCGTGCTGATCGACGCGCTGGACGAGGTGGGTGGCCAGTGTTCGGCGCTCTACCCGGAGAAGCCGATCTACGACATTCCCGCCCATCCCGCGATCGAGGCCGGGGCGTTGATCGCGCAATTGGAAGCGCAGGTGGCGCCGTTCGCGCCCGGGCGGCTGCTGGGCCGGCGCGTTGAGGCGCTGTTCGGGCAGCCGGGCGATTTTACCCTGCGCACAGATCGCGGCGACGAGGTTCGGGCCAAATGCGTGTTGATCGCCGCGGGGGCGGGGGCGTTCGGGCCGAACCGGCCGCCGCTGGCCGGGCTGGACATGTTCGAGGGCACCGGGGCGGTGCAGTATTACGTGCGCCGGCGGGAGGATTTCCGCGGCCGCCGCGTGGTGATCGCGGGCGGCGGGGATTCGGCGGTGGACTGGGCGTTGCAGCTCAAGGACGTGGCGGAAAAGGTTTATGTGGTGCATCGGCGCGGCAAATTCCGGGCTTCGCCGGAGAGCGCATCGCGGTTGGATGCGGCGGCGGCGGCGGGCGAGGTGGAGCTGGTCATCCCGTATCAGTTGCATGCGTTGCACGGCAGCGAGGGGGCGCTGGAGGCGGTCGAGATTGCCGATCTGGACGGGGTGACGCGGCATCTTGCGGCGGACCGGTTGTTGCCGTTTTTCGGGTTGTCGATGGATCTGGGGCCGATCTCCGGGTGGGGTTTGAATCTGGAGCGCAACCATATTGCGGTGACGGCGGCTACTTGCGAGACGTCGGCGCCGGGGATTTTCGCGGTGGGGGATGTGGCGCAGTATCCTGGGAAGTTGAAGTTGATCTTGCAGGGGTTTTCGGAGGCGGCGATGGCGGCGCATGCGATGCATCCGATTGCGCGGCCTGGGGAGGCTTTGCATTTCGAGTATAGTACGACGCGGGGGGTGGCTTGAGGGGGCTTGCGTGGCGTTGTGGTGAGGAGTGGGCAAGGGTAATATAGACGCCAAGGTAAGATAAGGCACAAAGAGGCTTGCCGTGGGATAAGTTGGCGGTTTGAAGCTATTCGGGTAGATCTTTCTTTTGCTTCCGCGACACGGAAGCATTCGTGTTTTCACGTTGAATCAGCAAGTAGGCCGGACAATCTTAGCGCTGCCTATCGAGGCTCGGCGATAAAAACTGGCAGCAGATTGCTGTACACGCTTACACCGAAGCTTCTTGGCGTTCTTTTCGTTCCTTGGCGTCCTTGGTGATAAATCCTGCTTCGCCGAGCCGAAAATACGAGCCTTTTTTCCGCCGCACCACCAAGCGCATACTCGCAGCCATGAACAGACGTACCCTTTGCCTGGCCCTCGCCACTTTCGCATTCGCCGGACCGGCGCTGGCGCAGACACATGCTGCGGTGGTGAATGACGCGGATGCGGCCACGCTGAAGCAGATCGCGCAGTATCTGAACGGTTTGCGGTCGCTAAAGGCCCGGTTCCTGCAAGTCGGGCCTGATGGTGCGACGACGCAGGGCACGCTGTGGTTGCAGCGGCCGGGGCGGATGCGGTTTCAGTATGACAAGCCTAGCCCGCTTCTGCTGGTGGCGGGCGGCGGGACCGTGGTGTTCCACGATTCGCAGCTCGACCAGACGACCAATATCCCGGTGAACCAGACACCGCTCGGCCTGCTGCTGGCCGACGTGATCACGCTGTCGGGCGACGTGACGGTGACGGCGTTCGACCGGCCGCCCGGCCAGATACTGGTGACGTTGGTGCGGACCAAGACGCCGGGCGATGGCAGCCTGACACTGGCGCTGAACGCGGACCCGATGGCGCTCGTCGGGTGGTCCGTGGTGGATGCGCAGGGGCGCGAGACGCGGTTGCGCATGTCCGATGTGCGGCCTGGCGGGAATTTCGATCAGAGCTTGTTCGTGTTCAAGGACCCTGACGCGGACAAGTGACGCCCGCTACTTTGGCAGTAGAGTCCAAAAGGCGACTTTCTTGCCGTGCTTCTGGCGCAACCGGTCGGTGAATGCCTGGTGGGATTCCAGGTCGTCGGGCAACGCGGACGCGAGCGTGATACAGGTCGTGAAGTCGCGCGCGGCGTAGCGGTATTTCAGGGAGGCTGCCCTGGCCAGGACATCCTCGATCAGGCACCGATACAGGAGAGTCGCGGCGCCGGGATATTTCGACGCGAGCGCATCGGCGGCCGGGCGCAATTCCTTGTAGTCGCGGCCATCGAATGTCGTGTGATGCGCGCGGACCAGATCGTTGGCGGCACGCAGGCTCGGCCAGCCCACCAGGAATTTCAGCGCGGATAGTTTTCGCGGATAGGCGAGCACGTGGGCGAGCGCGCGGTCTTCCGCGTCCACATCCGCGAAATCCGGCAATGCGCGCAGATAGGCGCGAAGGTGGCCGGGGTTGAGCGTATCGCAGAACGACGCCCAGCGCAGCGACTGCGCGTCGCTTTTGCGACCCAGCGCTTCCAGCGCGGCCAGGCGCAGATCGGTGCGCTCCACGGCGTCGCCGGCGTGCATGTCGCGCGCGCGATCGAGCCAGGCCAGAGCTTCCTCGTGTCGGCCGGCTTCGATCAGGCGCTTTCCGACCTCTGCCGCGTAGTGGTCCGGCCGCTCGCTGGCTTCCACGGCCGCGACAAAGGCGGTCACGTCTGAGTCCAGGTCGGCGAGTTCCATCAGCCGTTCCGACATGTCGATACACGGGTAGACGATCGTGGCGTCTGGTGTCCTGCTGCCGGAGATGCGTCCGGGTTGTTTCTGCTCCAGGAGCTGGCGCAGGGCGGCCCGTCCCGCGGTGCCGAGCGCCGGCGATGCGGCCGCCAGAAGCCCGGTCAGAACCACGTGCTCGTCGGCTTCCAGCAGGCCCAGCAGTTCCTGCGGGAGGCCGGCGCGATCGGCTTCCGGCAACAGGCACCACAGGCGGCCGAGATCGGCGCCGGCTTCGTCGAAACACCTGCCGAGCATGCCGTTGCTGTCGTCACAACGGCCGAACACGTTCGTATTCAAGCCTATTAGCGCGCGCATCTGCGCGACTGCGGCGTGGATGTCCGCCTCCGCGAGCGTGGTGGCGATCGTGCGACGCAGATCGTCGATTTCGTCGGCGAGGCGGTGCACCTTGTCCCAGTCCAGAAACGCACGCGCGTGGGCGATGGCACGCAGCCGCTTTTCGATCTGGGCGGCCAGGAACGCGCTGCCTTCGCCGCCGGCCAAGGCCAGCTTGAGGGAACGCGCTACGGCCCTGTCGGCGTCGGCCAGGTTCATCAGGAGGGCGGCAAGGCGTGGGGCGCCGAGGGTTTCCAGGGACTCGGCGGAGAGTTTCAGGCGCGGCGGTTTGGGCAGGGCAAGCAGTCCTTTTTACGAAACTTCTGCTCCCCCGCATCTGCGACGCGCGTGTCAGCCGAACAGGACCGCAGCCTTTGCCGGTACATCATGGCAAAAGTCTTTTGCTTCTTTTCTTCAGAAAAGAAGGCCTTGCTTACTACGATTGCGGCACCGCCAAAGACATCGGCTCCACGTGCTTGCCATCCCGCCGCACGTGCCAGGCCTCCATGAGCTGCAACACCGTCGCCGCCGTCTCCTCGATCGACCGCCGGGTGACGTCGATCACCGGCCAGCCGCGACGCGAGCACAGCCGACGCGCCCAGAGCAGCTCCGCCTTCACCGCCTCCATGTCCACGTAATCGCCGGTATCCTGCTTGATATGCACCGTGCCGGGGCCGTGCGCGATCAGCTTGAGGCGGTGGCGGCGTATCTCGATCAGCGCATGTGCCTCGAGCGTGAGGCCGATCACCGGGCAGTGCGGCTGCTCCAGGCCGGGCGGGTCGGCGAGGCCCGGGACAAGCGGAACGTTGGCGGCTTTCACGCCGCGATTGGCCAGATAGAAGCTGGTGGGGGTTTTCGAGCTGCGCGATACGCCGACGAGGATCACGTCGGCCTCGGCGATGCCGGCCTGGGCCTGGCCGTCATCATGGGCGAGCACGAAATGGATCGCGTCGATGCGGCGGAAATAATCGGCATCGAGCACGTATTGCCGGCCAGGCCGCGCGGTGGCCTGGGCGCCGATCTGGTCGGCCAGCACGGCGAGGACGGGTTCGAGCACGTTGACGACGGGCAGGCCGAGGCGCTCGCAGGTGCTCTCCAGATCGTTGCGCAAGGCGCGGTCCACGACGGTGGAGAGCACCGGGCCGGGCTCGGCTTCGATGCCTTCGAGCACGCGATGGAGCTGGAAGCGCGTCCGTATCAGGCTCCAGCGATGGTAGATGATGCGGGCTTCCTCGAACTGGCTGACGGTTGCCCGCGCGATCGAGTTCAGCGTCTCGCCGGTGGCGTCGGACACCAGATGGAGGTTGATGCGATCCTGGCTCATGGGTGCGAGGATAGCGGGGATAACCGGGCCGCGCACGGCCCAAGATGGGCCGGCGAAAGAAAGCCGGGGATAACGCAGCGGGTCGGCGGCGCTGTGCGGCAACCGCGTTGCGACCGTCCCGGGATGAGGATGGATGCACAATCGCGTGTGCCGTCAAACCCTTGCAGGATGCGGCGCATGTGGACAGCCGGCCGGCAGCGCAGGGACAGAGGGGTACCCCGTTATCCACACCCTCTATCTACAACCCCATCTTATCTTAAGACTTCTTAGAGTTTAGAAGGGCGCACGACCGGACGGGACCACCATGACCGACAAGCCAATCCTGCGCGTTCTCGCTGGCCACGATGTGTGGCCGCCGCCGGTCTGGCTGATGCGCCAGGCCGGGCGGTATCTGCCGGAGTATCGGGCGATCAAGGACAGCTCGGGCGGATTCATCGCGCGCTGCATGACGCCGGACCTGGCCACCGAGATCACCCTGCAGCCGATACGCCGGTTCGGCATGGATGCGGCGATCCTGTTCAGCGATATTCTCATTCTGCCCTGGGCGCTGGGGCAGGATGTGCGGTTCGAAGACGGCGTGGGGCCGATACTCAAGCCGATACGCGATGCGGCCGGCGTGGATGCGCTCGATCCGGCTCGGGTGGCGGAGGCCACGGCGCCGGTGCTCGAGACGATCGGCCGCCTGCGCGTGGCGTTGCCGCCTGCCTGCACGTTGATCGGGTTCTGCGGCGCCCCGTTCACCGTGGCGTGCTACATGGTGGAAGGCGGCGGCTCACGCGATTTCCCGCAGACGCGCGGCATGGCGTATGGCGCGCCGGCGCTGTTCGACCGGCTGATCGACATGCTGACCAAGGCCACCACCGACTACCTCTCGGCCCAGATCAAGGCGGGCGCCGAAGTGGTGATGCTGTTCGACACCTGGGCGGGGATGCTCTCGCCGAGCCAGTTCCTGCGCTATGTGGTGGCACCGGCGGCCGCCATCGTGGCCGAGCTGAACGCGCGTCATCCGGGCGTGCCGGTGATCGGGTTTCCGCGGCTGGCCGGCCTGTATGTGGGGCTGTATGCCGAGCGGACCGGGGTGGATTGCGTGGCGCTGGATACCGGCACCGATCCGGTGCGGGCGGCGGCCGGGTTGCCGGAGGGCGTGGCGTTGCAGGGCAACCTCGATCCGATCGCGTTGATCGCCGGCGGCGAGGCGATGCGGCGGGAGATTTCGTCGATACTGGGTGCACTTCGCGGACGACCACATATCTTCAATCTCGGGCACGGCATCCTGCCGCAGACGCGGCCCGAACATGTGGCGGAGTTGGTAGAATTTCTGCGCAGTCGCTGACACTGGACGCGCCGGCCCTGAGCGGCGCGCAGGCGGACCTTCCGGTGGCGCCCAGGCGCCGGCTGGCGGTGGTGCTGTTCAACCTCGGCGGGCCGGATTGCCCGGCGGCGATCAAGCCGTTCTTGCTGAATCTGTTCCGCGATCCGGCGATTTTGCGGGTGCCGTTCTTTATCCGGCCGCTGCTGGCGCGGATCATCGCGCGGGCGCGGATAAAGCCGGCGACGGAGAATTATGCGATATTGGGCGGCAAGTCGCCGCTGTTGGAGCTGACGCAGGAGCAGGCGCGGGCGCTGGAGGCGGTGCTGAGCACCGACGAGATCGAGGCGCGGTGCTTCATCGCCATGCGGTACTGGCATCCGTTCAGCCCGCAAGCGGCGGCCGAGGTAAAGGCCTGGGGGGCGGACGAGGTTTTCCTGTTGCCGCTGTATCCACATTTTTCGACGACGACGACCGGGAGTTCGTTGGCGGCCTGGCGGGATGCCGCGGCGCAGATCGGGCTGGCTTTGCCGGTGACGACCCTGTGTTGCTGGTTCCGGGATGGGGGATATGTGTCGGCGACCGCGGCGATCGTGCAGCGCGCTTTGACGGAGGCGCGGGCGACGGCGACGGCGCCCTTGCGCGTGCTGTTCTCGGCGCATGGATTGCCGGAGACCATCGTGCAGCGTGGCGATCCCTACCAGTTCCAGATCGAGAGCACCGTGCAGGCGGTGGTGGAGCGTATGGCGGTGCCGGAGCTGGACTGGCAGGTTTGCTACCAGTCCCGCGCCACACCGCAGAAATGGCTGGATCCTTCGACGGAGGAGGCGATCGAGCACGCCGCCCGCGACAAGGTGGCCGTATTGGTGGTGCCGATCGCTTTCGTGTCCGAGCATTCCGAGACGCTGGTGGAGCTCGACGTGGAGTATCGCGAGCTGGCGGAGAAGATGGGCGTTCCGGGGTATTACCGGTCTCCGGCGCAGAACAGCGATCCGGTGTTCATCGGGGCGCTGGCCGACGCGGTGCTGACGGCGCGGGCGCGCGGGACGGGGACTTGCAGTTTTGCCGGGCCGCGGGCTTGCCCTGGGCGACACAAGGATTGCCCGATGCGCATGCCGGCATGAGCGGCCGGCTGGTGATTTTCGATTGCGACGGTGTGTTGATCGACAGCGAGCCGCCGAGCCGGGCGTTGCTGGCCGAGGAGGCGACCGCCTTGGGATGGCCGATGCAGCCGGATGAGGCGCGCCGGTTCACCGGCATGACGTGGACGGCGATACGGCCGGATTTCGAGGCGGCGATCGGGCGGGCGTTGCCGGTGGGTTGGCCGGATGATCTGCAGGCGCGGCTGATCGCGCGGCTTTCGGCCGGCGTGCCGGCGGTGGCTGGGGCGCGGGCAATGCTGGAGGCCGTGCGGGGTATGGGGCTGGCGTATCGGGTGGCGTCGAACTCGTCACACGAGGAGATGGCGGCGAAGTTTGCTTCGACTGGGCTCGCGGATCTGGTGGCGGGACGGGTGCATAGCGCGCGGGATGTGGCGCGGGGGAAGCCGGCGCCGGATCTGTTCCTGGCGGCGGCCGCGGCCGAGGGGGTTCGGCCGGAGGGGTGTCTGGTGGTGGAGGACAGTGTGCCGGGGATAGCGGCGGCGCAGGCGGCTGGCATGGCTGTGGTGGCGTATGCGCCGGAGGGTTTGCACCGGGATTTGCCGCGCGCGCCGGATTTTGTGGTGGCCGATCTGGCGGAATTGCCGGCGCTGTTTCGCCGGGTTCTGCTTGGCGCAGCGGCGGCGGCGGCGTGATACCCGCCTTCGGCTATTTGTATCCGTGGACCAAGGCGCTGCATCTGATCAGCATGATCGCCTGGATGGCGGGGATGCTGTATCTGCCCAGGCTGTTCGTGTATCACTGCGAGGTGGCGCCCGGCAGCCAGGCCAGCGAACTGTTCAAGGTGATGGAGCGCCGGCTCTACAAGCTGATCATGACGCCGGCGATGCTGGCGACGTTCGCGTTCGGGATCGTGTTGGCGCTAACGCCCGGCCTGGTGGATTGGCACGCAGGCTGGTTCTACGTGAAGCTCGTCGCCGTTCTAGGGATGGGCGGCGTGCACGGCGCGATGAACAAATGGCGCAAGGCATTCCTCGCCGACGCAAACGTGAAGCCGCAGAAGTTCTTTCGTATTGCCAACGAAGTCCCGACCCTGCTGATGCTGGTCGCCGTAGTGATGGTGGTAGTTCAACCCTTCTAAAGGACGGAGCGGGCGCCGACGCGCGCCCGGCCTGAACATAGCAAAAGTTTTTTGCTTCTTTTTTTCAAAAAAGAAGGCCTTGCCTGCTTGCCGAGCCTATGCCACTGACTGGTGCCACGGCACCACTCGCGTGCTAAAGCGGCTCCTGCGGCACGGCCAGGGAACCCAAATTTCTCCTCCAGCTTTCTGAATACGCATTTTCCTGCGTGTTCCCGCCCCATATCCCCCGAGGCTACCCGCAATGCACCTAGCAGAACTCAAGGCCAAATCACCGGCCGACCTGCTGAGCTTCGCCGAACATCTGCAAATCGAGAATGCGTCCAGCCTGCGCAAGCAGGACATGATGTTCGCGATCCTGAAGAACCTGGCCGAGAGCGACCAGGCGATACATGGCGACGGGACGCTGGAGATATTGCCAGACGGGTTTGGCTTCCTGCGCAGCCCGGAGAGCAATTACCTGCCGGGGCCTGACGACATTTATGTGAGCCCGAACCAGGTGCGCCGGCATGGGCTGCGCAATGGCGACACGGTGGATGGCCAGATACGCGCGCCGAAGGATGGTGAGCGGTATTTTGCTTTGCTGAAGCTGGACAACGTGAATTTCGAGAATCCCGAGGCGGTGAAGCATAGGATCAATTTCGACAATCTGACGCCGCTCTATCCCGACCGCCGGTTGAAGATGGAAATGGATCTGCCGGTGAGCACGGTGAAGGGTGCGCAGCGGGATAATACGCCGCGGGTGATCGACCTCGTGGCGCCGATCGGCATGGGCCAGCGCGCTTTGATCGTGGCGCCGCCGCGCACTGGCAAGACGGTGATGCTGCAGAGCATCGCCACCGCGATTTCGACCAACCATCCCGAGGTGTTCCTCATCGTGCTGCTCATCGACGAGCGGCCGGAGGAGGTGACGGATATGGCGCGCACCGTGAAAGGCGAGGTTGTTGCCAGCACGTTCGACGAGATGGCGACGCGCCATGTTCAGGTGACGGAGATGGTGCTCGAGAAGGCCAAGCGGCTGGTGGAGCACAAGCGCGATGTGGTGATCCTGCTCGACAGCATCACCCGGCTTGCGCGCGCCTACAACACGGTGGTGCCTTCTTCGGGCAAGGTGCTTACGGGTGGTGTGGATGCGAATGCGCTGCAGCGGCCGAAGCGGTTCTTCGGTGCGGCGCGCAATATCGAGGAGGGTGGGTCGCTGACGATTATTGCGACGGCGCTGATCGATACGGGCAGCCGGATGGACGAGGTGATTTTCGAGGAGTTCAAGGGCACCGGCAATTCCGAGATCATCCTGGACCGGAAGCTGTCTGACAAGCGGACGTTCCCGGCGATCGATATTACCAAGAGCGGGACGCGCAAGGAGGAGCTGCTGGTGGACAAGGGGACGTTGTCCAAGATGTGGGTTCTGCGTCGGATTTTGAATCCTATGGGCGCTTCGGATGGTATGGATTTCCTTTTGGACAAGCTGAAATACAGCAAATCCAACCAGGATTTCTTTGACGCTATGAATACATAGGGCGCAGGGTGGGGCTGTTGCTCTGGGGGTAGGGTTTCGATGTTTGGTCCTGAGGGGGTAAGCAACGTCTTCTTTTTTGAGAATAAGAAGCAAAAAACTTTTGCTCCGCTGTCGCGGGCCTGCTGGATCGCGTTTGGGCTGTTGATTTGTGGCGCGGCGCCGGTGAAGCCCAAGGTTTCGTCGGGGTTTGAGGTTGTGCCTTGGTCTCTGGCGCCGGCGCTGGGTTCTACCGAGGCGCGGTTGAACATGCGGGCGGAGCGGCAGGCGAGCGATCCGGCGCCTGGGAGCGAGACGATCATCGTGTTCGGCAAGAGGTTGCCGCGGGCGCCTGTGGAGTCCGATCTGGTGCGTCATGACGCGCCGGGGTCCGAGGCCTGGCAGTCCGAGGCGGCGCAATCCTATGTGCCGGGTATAGGGGATAGCTGCTCGTATAAATCCGGGTGTTTCGACAAGGACCAGCCTGGGTTGTTCACGACCGTGCCGTCGTTGTTCGGTAGCCACTAAAAGGTTAACCTACGCAGGCCGTCCGTCTTATCGGCTGGCGATAATGGTTACTGTGGCATAACATGCTGTGCGTTATGGCCTGGGAGGTGTGGCGTGTTTCGTTCGCGCGTGATGGGCGGATGCAAAGTCGCTTACTGGATCGAGCCAGACGGAACTACCAGCGACGCACACATCAGATATTGCGTTCCGGCCGGTTTTTTCGAAACGGCAACCTTGAAGGCGATTTCATACGCAACGTATAAGCTGGAAACGGATCCGGCGCTCAATCGCCGCAGGCAGCATTTTGCGCAGATCAATTTCCGGTTCGACGGCGTGTCCGATCACGAAGGACATTATCTCAAGCCGGGACAGTGGATCAGATTGCGTTACACGCTTACGGCGGAGGGCCGGACAAAAGACGTGGAGGTCGTCGCGAAATCCGATCCGTCGATCCCTTCACGAGGAGCGCTGCTGCAGCTTGAGCAAACCCAGCTCGCACCGATACTGGAGAACGGCCGCGGCGTGGAGAAACCGGGTCAGCTGATCACAATAACGTCCGAGTAGTTCAGGTCAGCTTCGCGAGCGTCTCGAATTCGGCGACCGACAACGTCTCCGCGCGCCGCTGCGCATCTATGCCGGCGCGCTCCAGCAACGCTTCGCCGCCGAGCGATTTCAGCGAGCCACGCAGCATCTTTCGCCTTTGGCCGAAAGCGGCCGCGGTGAGCTTCTCCATTTTGGCGAACAGCGCGGCATCGGGCTGGGCGGCGCGCGGCACGAAGCCGACCACGGCGGAAATCACCTTTGGCGGCGGGGTGAAGGCCTCGCGCGGAATGCGCATCAGGAACTCGGTCTCGCATACCCATTGTGCCAGTACGGCCAGGCGGCCGTAGGCTTCGGTATCCGGCGCGGCGGCGATGCGCTCGGCCACTTCGAGCTGGAACATCAGCGTGAGGCGCTCCCAGAGTGCGGCCTGGCGCAGCCAGCCGATCAGCAACGGCGTGGCCACATTATACGGCAGGTTCGCCACGATCTGCCTCGGTGCGGCCACCAGGGTTGTCAGATCGGTATCCAGCGCATCGGCTTCCACCAGCGTAAGTCGGCCTTCGGTGGATGCGGCCAGCGCGCGTATTGCTTCGGCAGCGCGTGGGTCCAACTCGACGGCGACTACGCTGGCGGCCGGTGTTGCGAGGAGGGCGCGCGTCAGTCCGCCGGGGCCGGGGCCTACTTCGATCACGTGGCGTCCGGAGAGGTCGCCAGCCTGGCGTGCGATTTTGGCGGTGAGGTTTTCGTCGAGCAGGAAGTGCTGGCCGAGTTTTCTTCTGGCGTCCAGGCGGTAGTCGCCTATTACCTGGCGCAGAGGGGGGATTGTCATTGCGAGGAAGGCCTTCTTTTCTGAAGAAAAGAAGCAAAAGACTTTTGACTTCCTGTCGGGGTTCTTTCCGGCAGAGCCCCGACAGGGACCAAAAGCTTTTTAATCCATTTTCTCGGAAAAGTACTGCTTGCTTCCTTCACAATATAAACCGGCTCAGATCGCCCCGCGCCGCCAAAGGCGCCACTTTCGCCTGCACATACGCCGCATCCACCCGCACCACCTCGCCCGCGCGATCCGACGCGGAAAAGCTTATCTCCTCGAGCAACTTCTCCAGCACGGTCGCCAGGCGGCGCGCGCCGATATTCTCCACGCGGTCGTTGATGTCCGCGGCGAGATCGGCCAGCGCGTCCACCGCATCTTCGGCGAATTCGAGCGACACGCCTTCGGTCAGCATCAGGGCTGCGTATTGCAGCAGCAGATTATGCTCGGGCTCGGTCAGGATGCGTCGCAGATCCGCGCGCGTGAGCGGCTGCAGTTCCACGCGTATCGGCAGGCGGCCTTGCAGCTCCGGCAACAGGTCCGCGGGTTTGGCCAGGTGGAACGCGCCCGACGCGATGAACAGGATATGGTCGGTTTTCACCGGGCCGTATTTCGTGGAGACCGTGGTGCCCTCTATCAACGGCAACAGATCGCGCTGCACGCCCTCGCGCGAAACGTCGCCGCCGCGCGCGCCGCCTTCGGTGGATCGCGCGCAAACCTTGTCGATCTCGTCGAGGAACACGATGCCGTCGTTCTCGGCGAGATATACCGCATCTTTCGTCAGGCGCTCGGCATCCACCAGTTTGTCGGCTTCCTCGCGCGCCAGGATCGGCCTGGCATCGACGACCTTCATGCGCTTCTGCACCGTGCGGCCGCCCATCATGCCGCGCATCATCTCGCCCAGATTGATCATCTGGCCGGCCGGCATGCCGGGAATATCCATCTGCCCCACACCGGCGCCGGTATCGGCGACGCTGATCTCCACCTCCTTTTCTTCCATTTCGCCGGCGCGCAGCATGCGGCGGAACTTGGATTTCGTGTCGCCGCTCGCGGTGGCGCCGACGAGCGCATCCACCAGTTTGTCTTCCGCGGCCTGATCGGCTTTTCCGGCCACGTCACGGCGGCTGGTCTCGCGCAGCATGTTCAGGCTGACCTCGACGAGATCGCGCACGATGCTGTCCACGTCCCGCCCGACATAGCCGACCTCGGTGAACTTCGTAGCCTCCACCTTGAGGAATGGCGCCTGCGCCAGTTTGGCAAGGCGGCGCGCGATCTCGGTCTTGCCGCAGCCGGTGGGGCCGATCATCAGGATGTTCTTCGGCACCACCTCTTCGCGCATGTCTTCGGGCAGTTTTGCGCGGCGCCAGCGGTTGCGCAGGGCTATGGCTACGGCGCGTTTTGCGTCGGCTTGGCCCACGATGAAGCGGTCCAGTTCGCCTACGATTTCTCTTGGGGTGAAGTCTGGCATTGGTAACTCCTCAGCAAGGCAAGGCCTTCTTTTTCGAGAAAAAGAAGCAAAAAGCTTTTGCTCCCTGTCGGGTGATGGGGAAATACTCCCCGACAGGGACCAAAAGTCTTTTGCTTCTTTTCTTCAGAAAAGAAGGCCTTGCTTCCTACAACGTTTCCAAAATGAGCGAATGGTTCGTGTACACGCAGATATCCGCCGCGATACCCATCGCCCGGCGCGCGATATCCTCCGAGCTGAGCCCCTCCACGCCGATAAGCGCGCGCGCCGCTGCCAGCGCGTAGTTGCCGCCGGAGCCGATCGCGATCACGCCATCTTCGGGTTCCAGCACGTCGCCGTTGCCGGTCAGCGTGTAGCTATGCGTGGCGTCGGCCACCGCCAGCATGGCTTCCAGCCGGCGCAGATAGCGGTCCGTGCGCCAGTCTTTCGCGAGTTCCACGCAGGCGCGTTCGAGCTGGCTGGGGAAGCGTTCGAGCTTGGCTTCCAGGCGCTCGAGCAATGTAAAGGCGTCCGCGGTGGCGCCGGCGAAACCGGTCAGCACGCGGTTGTCGGCGCCGATCCGGCGCACCTTGCGGGCGTTTCCCTTCACCACGGTCTGGCCCATCGTCACCTGGCCGTCGCCGGCCATGGTCACCTGGCCGCCATGTCGCACGCAGAGGATAGTGGTGCCGTGCCAGCCTACGGGATCGGTGTTCATCATCGGTAAATAGGCCCTGAGGTAAAACAAAACCAAGGGTCCGCGTGCGATCCCGCAAATCGGAGGACGGCGAAGCGAGCGTTTCTTACGGTGTTCCGGCCATACCCGAGGCCGGGGCGGAGGCCGGCGCCGTGGTGGCCGGCGGCGCGGTCTCGGCCGACGCGTCGCCATGCCGCACGCAGGCCTCCACCCGGTTCTCGTGGGTGTACTGGTCGGCCAGCCCGTCTGACGGCGTGGTCGGCTGGCCGCTGCCGGAGAACGGCGTATCGTGGGTGTCGCGTTCGGAGAGCTGGTAGCGGTTCTGCGCGTCATACACGCGGTCCGCCTCCGCCCGGCAGCTTTGAAGCGTATCGCGGTCGGCCCTGGATTCCGGCCCAGGGAAGGCGCAGCCGCCGAGGGCGAGCGCGCTGGCGGCGAGGAGCAGGAACTGGGCGAGCGGGCGGGCGGCGGCGTTCATGGCGGGGTATCTCCTGTGGCGGCGGGCGCGTGCGGCAGCACCTGCAGGCTGGCGCGGAAGCCTGTCTCGTCGAAGCGAGCGTCATCGGTCAGGCGCGTCTCGGCTGCAAGCCTCAGCAGCGCGGGATGCAGCTCGGCGCCGCGGCGATCGAGCTGCATCAGGCCGGCGGCCCAGGGCGCGCGGGCGAGCAGGTCCACCAAAGCGAGCAGGCGTAGGCACACGGACAGGCCGTAGCCGGAGTTCATGCCGACCGACTGGTCCACGGCGCCGGCCCAGCATTGGGCGTCGGCGTCGTGCAGTGCGAGGTCGGTCCAGCCGCCGTCCGGGCGGCGGAAGCGGAACGCGCGGGTGGTGCTCCAGGCGGCGCGGTGTGCGGCCTCACGTGCCAGGTCCCAGGCGGCGAGCAGGTCCCGGCCGCGCACGGGTGGGAGGTCGCCCGGGGCGTGGTCGATGAGGTAGGTGAGCGTGCCGTCCGGCGTGGCGCCCACCTGGATTTTGGGAACGAGCATGAGCCGGGATTTGGGGGTGGGGGGCGCCAGCGGGGAGGGCCTGGCTGCGGGAAAAGCGGCAGGGCGTGCGATGGCGGCTTCGCTGCAGGCGGCAACGGGTGGGCGCGTTGGCTGCGTTTCCGAACGACGCGGCTTGGTTTATGCCGGGTGGCGTTAGCGCCGCGGCAGGGGAGAAAATTTTGGCCGACATCACGATGGACGAGGCGACGCCGGACGGCGGGCGGATCGCCGGCACCTATGCCCCGGCGTTTGCCGGCGTGGCCGCGGCGTTCCGGGCGAATTTCGCCGAGCGGCGGGAGGTGGGCGCCAGCGTATGCGTGCAGCTGCACGGCCAGCCGGTGGTGGATCTGTGGGGCGGGATGGCGGACGCCAAGACGGGGCGCGCATGGGAGGCGGACACGGTGAGCATCGTGTTCTCCTGCACCAAGGGCGCCACCGCTTTGTGCGCGCATCTGCTGGCCGAGGAAGGCCGGCTCGACCTCTACGAGGATGTGGCGCGGCTGTGGCCGGAGTTCGCGCAAGGCGGCAAGGCGGGCACCACCACGGCGATGATGCTGGGCCATGCGAGCCCGGTGCCGCATCTGCGCGAGCCGATCCGGCCCGGCGGGATGACGGACTGGGACTACATGGTCGAGCGCGTGGCGGCCGAGCCGGCCTGGTGGGAGCCTGGCACGCGACAGGGCTATCACGGGCTGACCTTCGCCTGGACGGTGGGCCAGATGGTGCGGCTGGCGGCGGGGCAGCCGCTTGGCGCGTATTTCCAGGAACGGGTGGCCGGGCCGCTCGGGCTCGATTTCCACATCGGGCTGCCGGAGCGCGAGGAAGGCCGCGTGGCGCCGATGATCGGCAGCGATCCGGCGGAGGCCGATCTTGGGTCGCGCTTCCTGCAGGCGGTGATCGGGCAGCCGGGCAGCCTGCCGCAGTTGTTCCTGGGCAATAACGGTGGGGCGGATTTCAACTCGCGCGCGATGCATGCGGCCGAGCTTGGCAGCGCAAACGGGATCACCAACGCGCGCGGGCTGGCGGGGATGTATGCGCCGCTGGCGGCGGGTGGCGGCGGGCTGCTGCGGCCGGAGACGGTGGCGCGCATGGGAACGTGTATGTCGGCGACGCATATGGATGCGACGCTGTTGCAGCCTATGCGGTTCGGGATGGGCTTCATGATGTGCATCGATAACCGGCTGGCGGGCGGGCATAATCTGCTGATCGGCGATCGCGCGTTTGGGCATGTGGGAATGGGCGGGAGCGTGGGGTTTGCCGATCCGGCGGTTGGGTTGTCGTTCGGGTATACGATGAACCGGATGGGGGCTGGGATATTGCTCAACGCGCGCGGGCAGGGGCTGGTGGATGCAGCTTATGCGGCGGCGGGCGTTTGATACCGCGCTCTGAGAAAGTAAGGAAGTAAGGCCTTCTTTTTCGAGAAAAAGAAGCAAAAAGCTTTTGCTGTGACGCCTGCACGACGCGTTGGCTCTAATTGCAACAACGTCCACTTGCAATAAAAGCGTAGGCCTCGGTGCAAGCGTCGGAGCAAAAGCTTTTTGTTTCTTTTTCTCGAAAAAGAAGGCCTTGCCTTACGCTTGCTTCAACTCGATCAAAGACCGCCGTATCTTCCGCCCGCGGCCGATACGATCCTCGATATACCCCGCATCCCCCCACCGCACCGCGCGCGCCATTGCCTGCGCATCCTCGGTGAATCGCGCGAGCATCTCCAGAAGCGCCTCGCGGTTGTTGAGGAACACGTCGCGCCACATGTCCGGGTCGCTCGCCGCGATGCGGGTGAAGTCGCGGAAACCGGTGGCGGCGAATTGCAGCACCTGCTGGCGGGTCTCGTCGGCCAGGTCGTCCGCGGTGCCGCAGATGGTGAAGGCGATGAGATGCGGCAGGTGGCTGACGATGGCCAGCACGCGGTCGTGGTGGGCCGGCTCCATGATGCTGACCATGCTGCCCATGGCGCGCCAGAATGCCTCGATGCGGGCCACGCTGGCGGCATCCGTGCCGGCGGGCGGGGTTAGCAGGCACCAGCGGCCCTCGAACAGGGTGGCGAAGCCGGCATCGGGGCCGGAATGTTCGGTGCCGGCCAGAGGGTGGGCGGGCACGAAATGGATGCCGGCGGGGACCAGGGGGCCGACGTCGCGTATCACGGATTGTTTGGTGCTGCCGACATCCGACAGGATCGCGCCGGGCGCGAGATGGGGCGCGATGGCGGTGGCGAGGTCCGCGTAGGCGCCCACCGGCGTGCAAAGGATGACGCAGTCGGCGCCGACCACGGCGCGGGCGGGGTAGAGCTCCACGCGGTCGGCAATGCCAAGGGCGGCGATCTGGTCGCAGAGCGGTTGGGTGTGGGCGGTGGCGACGATCTCGTCGGCCAGGCCGTGCGCGCGGGCGGCGCGCGCGATCGAGCTGCCGATGAGCCCGCAGCCGATCAGCGCCAGGCGGCGGAACGGCGGCGTCATGGCCGAGGCGGCGGCGAAGCCGGTCAGCGCGTCGATCACCAGGTCGCATTCCTCGGTGGTGCCGATGGTGATGCGCAGATAGGCGGGCAGGCCGTAGCCGGCGACGCGGCGCACGATCAGGCCGCGGCCGCGGAGATGGGCATCGGCGGCTTCGGCGCCGGCGGGCGAGCCGAAATCGGCCAGGATGAAGTTGGTCTCGCTGGGCACCACGGGGAAGCCCAGATCATGCAGCGCCTTGGTCAGCCGGGCGCGCTCGGTGCTGTTGTGGCGGCGGGAATGTTCCACCCAGCCGGGGGCGGCCAGGGCGGCGAGCCCGGCATCCTGGGCCACCAGCGACACGTTGAACGGGCCGCGCACCCGGTTGAGGTTGCCCACGATCTCGGCCGGCGCGTACGCCCAGCCGAGGCGCAGGCCGCCGATGCCGAACATCTTGCTGAAGGTGCGGGTCATCACCGTGTTCTCGCCACCGGCATCTACCAGGGCGGCGCCGGCGTCGTAATCCGGGCGGTCGACGTATTCGGCGTAGGCGGCGTCCAGCACCAGCAGCACGTCCGGCGGGAGGTCCTGGCGCAGGCGCTGCAGGGTGGCGGTGGGGACAAAGGTGCCGGTCGGGTTGTTCGGGTTGGCGATGAACACCAGGCGGGTGGCGGGCGTGACGGCGGCGAGGATCGCGTCGATGTCGGTGGTCAGGTTGTGCTCGGGCGCCTTGACGATGCGGCAGCCGGCGAGCTTTCCGGCGATCTCGTAGATGGAGAAGCCGTGCGCGGTCATGATGAGTTCGGAGGGGGCGCCGTCGGCGAGTTTGCCGCCGTAGATGTGGCAGAGGAGGAAGATCAGGTCGTCCGAGCCGGCGCCGCAGACGATTCGGGCGGGGTCCAGGCCGAAACGGGCGCCGATGGCGGCGCGCAGGGCGGTGGCCTCGCTGTCTGGGTAGCGATGGTAGGTTGTGGCCAGGGCGGCGATGGCTTCGGCGACGCCTGGTGGCGGTCCGAAGGCGCCTTCGTTGGAGGATAGCTTCACCACACGGTTTTGGCCGGGCAACTGGGCCACGCCTGGGGTGTAGGGGTGGATGGTGGCGATGTCGTCGCGGGCGCGGGGGTGCATGGCGGGGGTTTTGGCGTGTTGGGCGAGGAAGGCAAGGCAAGCCGTCCTTTTTTGAAAAAAAGGACCAAAAAACTTTCGCGGCCCCCGCGGCATCGCCACCTCGGTGTCGTGCGCAGCCGCTGATGCTGGCACAGGAGCGCAGGCCTTCGTGCAGGCGGGAGCAAAAGTTTTTTGGTCCTTTTTTTCAAAAAAGGACTGCTTTCTTTCTTGAGGTTCACGCATGGAAATCCTGACAGAAGTGGCCGCCTGGCTCGCCGAGGGTGAGCGGGTGGCAATCGCCACCGTGGTGGCGAGCTGGGGCAGCTCCCCCAGGCCACCCGGCAGCCGCATGGCGATCACTGCGAGCGGCCGCCTGGCGGGCTCGGTCAGCGGCGGCTGCGTGGAAGGCGCGGTTATCGAGGCGGCGCAGGATGTGATGCGCGATGGCGTGCCGCAGGTGCTGCAATACGGCGTGTCCGACGAGCGCGCCTGGTCGCTGGGCCTGCCCTGCGGCGGCCGCATGGAGGTGTTCGTAGAGGCCGTGACGGTGGCGCGATGACGCCGGAGACGCTGGCCGCCCTGCTGGCGGCCGCGGCGGCCGAGCGGCCGGTGGTGCTGGCGACGCGGCTGCGCGACGGGGCGCAGGCGATCTGGCCGGACCAGGCGGTGGAGGACGCGCTTGCGGTTCTGTGCGCAGCGGCTGCGGCGGGCGACCGGAGCGAAAGCGTGGCGGTGGGTGAGGAGCGGTGGTTCCTGCAGGTGCAGGTGCCGGCCTACCGGATTGTGGTGGTGGGCGCGGTGCATATCGCCCAGGCGCTGGTGCCGCTGGCGGACGCGGTGGGCATGGCGGTGACGGTCGTCGATCCGCGGGCGCCGTTCAACACGGCGGAGCGGTTCGGCGGGGCGCGGCGGGTGGTGGCCTGGCCGGAGGTGGCGATGGCGGGGTTGTCGCTCGGCGCGCAGACGGCGGTGGTGGCTCTGGCGCATGACCCGAAGCTGGACGATCCGGCGCTCGATGCGGCGCTGCGCAGCGGGGCGTTTTTCGTGGGCGCGCTTGGGATCCCGCAAGTCGCAGGCGGCGCGGTTGGGGCGGCTGGCGGCGCTGGGGCATGATGCGGCGGCGCTGGCGCGGGTGCGCGGGCCGGTCGGGCTGGCGCTCGGCGCGGCTTCGGCCGGCGAGATCGCGTTGAGCATCGTGGCGGAGATCGTGGCGGTGCGGCGTGGCGCGGCGCTTGGGGTGCGGGCCGGCGTGGCGTGAGCCAGCGCCCGGGGCGGGTTGCGGCGGTGGTGCTGGCGGCGGGATTTTCGCGCCGGATGGCGCCGCGCAACAAGCTGCTGGTGGCCGATGGCGCGGGCGTGGCGATGGTGGCGCGGGTGGCTGCCGCGTGTTGCGCGAGCCTGGCCGACGAGGTGGTGGTGGTTTTGGGGCACCAGGCCGTGGCGGTGGGGGCGGCGGTGCGGGCGGTGGCGCCGGGGGCGCGGTTCGTTGTGGCGGAGGGCTATGCGGAGGGGATGTCCGCGAGTTTGCAAGCGGGGGTGGGTGCGCTGGGCGCGGAGGTTGGGGCGGCGCTGGTTTGCCTGGGGGATATGCCGCTTGTTTCGGCGGGTGAGATGGATCGGGTGATCGGCGCTTGGTGCCATGCGGCGGGGCGGCTGATCGTGGTTCCGACGTTTGAGGGGCGGCGGGGGAATCCGGTGCTGTGGGACCGGCGGTTTTTTGGCGAGATGGCGGGGTTGCGCGGGGATGTGGGCGCGCGGGGGTTGTTTGGTTTGCATGCGGGGGTGGTGTGCGAGGTGGCGTTGGCGGGGGATGGGGTGCTGGTGGATTTCGATACGCCGGAGAGTTTGGGGGAGCGTTCTTCCGATTCGGGTTAGGAAGTTCGGGGCGCCTGTGTTTGGGCAAGACCCAATCACCAAGGACGCCAAGTCAGTCAAGAGCACCAAGGGGCCTTCTCTCGGCGTCCTGTGCTAAAACCAAGCCGTCGTGGGACTAACGCATTGGCAGCAAGGAAGGAAGGCCTTCTTTTTCGAGAAAAAGAAGCAAAAAGCTTTTGCTGTGACGCCTGCACGGGGGATTTGGCTCTGTCTGCAACCGTATCGACTTGCAATACAAGCGTAAGTTTTGATGCAGGCGTCGTAGCAAAAGCTTTTTGGTCCTTTTTCTCGAAAAAGGACTGCTTGCTTACTTGCCCCGCTCACCACCGAAGCAGATCGATCATCGCGACAGGCGAGACGCCGGCAGCCGCGGCTTCTGCGGCGGCGCGCGCGTCGTCGCCGCCCAGGGCGGCGGCGTGGATGCCGCCGAGCACCCACAGGCTGTCGATGCCGGCCGCGTGGGCGCCGCCTATGTCGGTGTGGAGCGAGTCGCCGATGGCGAGCACGCGGGCGGGTGGGGTTTGGAGCTCGGCCAGGGCCATGGCGTAGATCGCGGGGTCGGGTTTGCCGAGGCTGAAGACGTCGCCGCCGAGGGTTTCGTAGTGGCGGGCGAGGCTGCCGGCGCAGAGGATGCGTATGCCGTCGCGCATGACCACGAGGTCCGGGTTGGCGCAGATCATCGGCAGGCCGGCTTCGTGGCAGGCTTGCAGTTCGGGGAGGAAGGTCTCCAGCGTGCCGGGGTCGTTCATGTCGTCGTCCGGGCCGGTGTTGACCACGAAGTCGGCGTCGGCGGGGTGGGGGACGATGGTGAGGTCCAGGCCTTCCAGGACGTTGCGGTCCCGTTGCGGGCCGAGGTGGTAGACGCGCTGGCCGAGGCGGGCGAACCAGGGGTTTGTGCGGTGGCGGAGGGCGAGCCAGGTGGCTTCGCCGCTGGTGAGGATGGCGGTGTAGAGGGCGTCGGGCACTTTCATGCGGCGGAGCATGTTCTGGGCGGAGGCGGCGCGGCGGGGGGCGTTGCTGAGGAGGAGGACGGGGCGCGGAGCGAGGTTGGCCAGGGCTTCGAGGGCGGCGGGGTAGGGGCGGACGCCGTCGTGGACCACGCCCCAAAGGTCGATGATGAAGGCGTCGTAGTTGGCGGCGATGTCGCGCAGGCCGGCGATGCGGGCGATCACAGGCCGGCGCCTACGGCGTGCGTTGTCACAGGCCGGCGCCTACGGCGTGCGTTGTCATAGGCCGGCGCCTACGGCGTCGGACGCGCGCGGGAAGCCGCGTTGGCGCAGGGCGGTCAGCAGCTCGGATTTGAGGCGGCCGACGAGGGCGGGGCCGGTATAGGCGAATTCGGTGTAGAGCTGGACCAGGCTGGCGCCGGCGAGGAGCTTTTCCAGGACGTCCGCACCCGTGCGCACGCCGCCGCAGCCGATGAGGGTGAGCCGGCCGGCGGAGAGTTTGGCGGCGAGGCGGAGCATGGCGGTGGAGCGGGCAAACAGCGGCGCGCCGGACAGGCCGCCGACCTGGTGCACGTTGGGGCCGGCAAATCCGGCGGGGCGGCTGATCGTGGTGTTGGTCAGGATCAGGCCGGCGGCACCATGGGCGATGGCGGTCTCCACGACCGCGGCCAGGCCGTCTTCGCTGAGGTCGGGGGCGATTTTTATCAGGAGCGGCGGGCGCACGGGGACAGCGGCGGTGATGGCCTGCAGGATGGCGCGCAGGCGGGCCTCGCCTTGCAGGTCGCGCAGGCCGGGAGTGTTGGGCGAGGAGACGTTGATGGTGACGTAGTCCGCATAAGGCGACACGGCGGCGACGAGGGCGGGGTAGTCGCGCTCGGGGACGGCGTCGGTTTTGTTGATGCCGACATTGGCACCGAAGCGGCCGCTGCGGGGGCCGAGGGCGCGCAGGCGGGCTATGTAGGCGTCCAGCCCGTCATTGTTGAAGCCGAGGCGGTTGATGACGGCGCGGTGCTGCGGCAGGCGGAACAGGCGGGGTTTGGGGTTGCCGTCCTGCGGCAGGGGGGTGACGGTGCCGGCTTCCACGCAGCCGAAGCCGAGGCGGAGCAGGGGGGCCACGGCGGTTGCGTTCTTGTCGAAGCCGGCGGCCAGGCCGATCGGGTTGGGGAAGGCGAGGCCCAGGGCGCGGATTTCCAGGGCGGGGTCGTCCGGGGTGGCCTGGGCGCCGGCCAGGCCAGCTTCGAGGCCGCGCAAAGCGAGGTTGTGGGCCCGCTCGGCGTCCATGCTTCGCAGCAGGGGGGTGAGCAGGGAGGCCAGCGCGCTGAGGTTCATCACGCGGTGTTCCTGGCGCACGGCGCGGCTGGCAGCAACCCTGGCGGCGGGGGTTGCGCGGGGGGCGGTGGCGTCCGAGGTTCAGGCGATGTGGAACGAGCCGTATCTGGAGACATGTTGCCGCGCGGCGTTGCATCGCCTGATTTTGGCGGGGGAGGTGGGGCGGCCGCCCGGGTTGAAGGACGGGCCGTGTCTGGAGCGGCTGGCGGGGGATGGGTTTGCGCAGGCGCGGGCGGACGGGCGGTATGAGCCGACGCCGGGTGGCGTTGCGCGGCATGCCAGCGAGATAATCAAGGTTGTGGCGGCGTAGGCCGCGCGGTGCTCGGCGAGCGGCTTCGCGGGGCGTTCATGACTGCACGGTCGGGGCTCGATGGCTGACACCAAAACGCGCCGTCGTTTCCGGCCGATAAAGCGCATAGCCGGGTTCTCGCTGAGCGCCCTGGATCTATTGCTTGCCTGCGAAGGGTATCTGCATCCGTATTATAACGGCCAACACCAGGCTGAACGCTTGTGGCCGGCGTTGTGGCTCGTTCAGTCGATATTCTGGTTTGTCGCCGGTGTTCGCGGCTGATCGGCGAAGCGGCCGGCATGCATGATCGCTTGGCCCGGCCGCTTGCCTGATGTCGGGAGGGAGGCGCCTGCCGGCAGGGCGCGGGCTTCGCGGCAGATTGCTTCCTATCCCGGAACGGCCACCGCGAATGCCTCGATCCGCCCGTTGCGCTCGGTGCGCTGGCGCTCTGGCTTGTGCGAATCCGCGGTGCAGACGAACAGGGTTTTGCCCTCCGCCCCGCCGAGCACGCAGGCATAGGCGCCGCGCCCGGTGGGTATGCGGTCGAGCACGGCGCCGCCCTCGCCCAGGCGCAGGCATTCGTGGGTGGTGGGCGAGGCGACCCAGATCGCACCTTCGCTGTCCAGGCAGATGCCGTCCGCCACGGCGCCGTCCGGCATCGGCGCCCAGGTGCGGCGGTTGGTGAGCGCGCCGGCCGCGTCGATGTCGAATGCGGTGAGGCGGGCGCCGAAGGTTTCGGCGACCACGAGGGTGTGGCCGGCGGCGGTGATCACCATGCCGTTGGGGAACATCAGGTCGTCGGCGACGATCCGGGCGGTGCCGTCGAGGTCCACGCGGACCAGGACGGTGGGGCGGGGTTGCGCACCTTCGTCCAGCTCGAAGCCGAAATTGCCGACATAGGCGCGGCCGTGACGGTCCACGATCATGTCGTTGAGGCGGCACGGGACCAGGTGGGCGGCGTCGGCGTGGGTGACGAGCGTGCCGTCGGGTTGCAGGCGCAGGATTCGCTTGTCGGTCATGGAGACGACGAGGAGCTGGCCGTCCGGCAACCAGCCGAGGCCGGAGGGGCGGGTGGGGATTTCGCACACGGTTTGGGTATGGCCGGCGACGAGCTTGCGTACGCCGCCGCCGTGCATGTCGGACCACCAGAGCGTGCCCTGGTGCCAGCGGGGCGCTTCGGCGAAGGCGATGTCCGTTGCGATGGTGGTTGGGGCGATCGTGGTTGGTGTGCCGGCCATGGCGCGTGCTCTTGCTGTTGGCGCGAGCCTGGCATGGCCGGGGCGGGCGAGAAAGCGGGGCGTGGCGGCGTGGGTGGCGTTTTCGGCCGGGTTCGTCTATAGGCGGGCGCTTCGCGCTTCCGGTCGGTATCGGGGGCGTCACCAGACAAGAGGCTCGCCATGAAATCCGGGATCCACCCCGACTACCACGACATCAACGTCATCATGACGGACGGGACGACCTACACGACGCGCTCGACGATGGGCAAAGCCGGCGACACCATCCGGCTGGATATCGATCCCAAGAGCCACCCGGCGTGGACCGGCGTGCAGCGCATGATGGACACCGGCGGCCAGGTCGCCAAGTTCAACAAGAAGTTCGCTGGCCTCGGCGTGAAGAAGGAAGCAGCGGGCGACTGATTTCGCGCGCCGCGGCAAAAATTTTTGCAAAACGCAGGCGCTGGAATCTTGAACCGGGCCTGCGCGTGGACTAACTTCTGTAACGTTCGAGGCGCCCAATTCGGGGCTTCGGGGCGTGACAGGGCCGGCACCGACCGGTGCGGCCCAGCTTTGTCGATCAACCTTGCTGATGCAGGAGGTTTTGTTATCATGACGTACGACTTCGCACCGCTTTTCCGTACCGCGATCGGTTTCGACCGTCTCGCCCGCCTCGCCGATTCCGCAGCCGAGGCTGCGAACACGCAGGCGTATCCCCCCTACAACATCGAGAAGACCGGCGATGACTCGTATCGCCTGACGATGGCCGTTGCCGGCTTCGGTCCCGAGAACATCGAGATCGTGGTGAAGGACAACACGCTGTTCGTCAGCGGCCGGGTGGCCGAGGACGCCAACAAGACGGAAATCCTGCATCGCGGGATTGCCGGACGGGCGTTCGAGCGGCGCTTCGTGCTGGCCGACCACATCGTGGTCGATGGCGCGGACCTGGTGCACGGCCTGTTGCATGTCGGCCTGAAGCGCGTTGTGCCCGAGGCGCTGAAGCCGCGCCGCATCAGCATCGGTGGCGCGCCTGCTACCGCGAACGATGACTCGGCTGTGATCGAGCACAAGGCGGCCTGACATTTATGGGCCCGGGCGGTTTGCGCCCGGGCCTTTTTGTTGGCTGGGCAAGGAAGCAAGCAGTCCTTTTTTGAAAAAAAGGACCAAAAAACTTTTGCTCCCTTTCCGCTGCATCGGCATGGCGTTCTGTTCTGCGACGATTACACGTGCATCAGGACTGAGCGTGTGCGTCCGTGCGGCCGACAGGGAGCAAAAGTTTTTTGGTCCTTTTTTCCAAAAAAGGACTGCTTGCTTACTTGCTTCGCGGTTCATGGTTTACGAAAAAAACTATCCGCCACCCCGCGAGCCCCCTGCTTATGCTCGATCGCCGCCTCCGCCCGCGCGATCTCGCTTTGCAGCTCGGCTATATAGTCACGCAGGTCCGCCACGCTCAGTGCGTCGAGCGGCGGACGTTCCACCCGCTTCGGCCGCGGGATTTCTTCGTCGTCTCTCATCGCACCACCTTGACCCGTTGCGTAGCCGCGGCCCATATCAGCCACAATGCCATTTTGATGGCGCCCCCCTGCCAGGGCAATCACACGCGACACTGAGTGCGCTCTTGGGAGTGCGCTCCTTGGGAGTGAGCTCCCGGGCAGGCGGTCCGCCGCCGTGCCGAAGGATCCGACTCACATGACCCTCCCTTTGATGCCCAAAGCCACCGCCGTCTGGCTGATCGACAAGACGGCACTCACCTTCACCCAGATTGCCGATTTTTGCGGCATGCACCCGCTGGAGATCCAGGCGATCGCCGATGGCGAGGTGGCGCAGGGGATCAACGGCTACGATCCTGTCGCCAACAGCCAGGTGACGGCCGAGGAGATCGTGCGCTGCGAGAAGGATGCGGACGCGCGGCTGAAGATCAGCCCGGTGACGACGCATACGCCGAAGAAGCAGAAGGGCGCGCGCTACACGCCTGTGGCCAAGCGGAACGACCGGCCGGACGGGATCGCGTTCGTGCTGCGGCATTATCCGCAGCTCTCGGAGGCGCAGGTGATCAAGCTGTTGGGCACCACCAAGGAGACGATCCAGAAGGTGCGCGATCGCCAGCATTGGAACAGCCAGAACATCAAGCCGCGCGATCCGGTGATCCTGGGCCTGTGCTCGCAGACAGATCTGAATGCGATGGTGCAGTCGGCGAACGAGCGGCTGACGCGCGAGGGCAAGACGCCGCCGCCGCTGCCGCAGATCGAGACGGACGAGGCGGCCTGATCTCCCCGATGTTGTGCTGATACGTTCTGGGACTGACTCATTGGCAGCAAGGAAGGAAGGCCTTCTTTTTCGAGAAAAAGAAGCAAAAAGCTTTTGCGGTGACGCTTGCACGCAGAGTTGGCTACTTCTGCAAGCGCATCGACTTGCACTACGAGCGTAGGCTTTGGTGCAGGCGTCGGAGCAAAAGCTTTTTGGTCCTTTTTCTCGAAAAAGGACTGCTTCCTTTCTTGCCTGGATGCATCACAGCGGGCGGGCGTTGCCCGGCGGGTGAGCCCGCCGGGCAGGCTGGCGGCTAGGTGCTTCGCAGCTTCTCCATCTCTTCCTTCAGGCGCAGCTTTTCCAGCTTGAGGCGCGAGAGGGTGGTGTCGTCCGGTTTCGGGCGATGATCCTCGTCGAAAATCTTCGCGTCCAGGCTGGCGTGGCGGTTGCTCAGGCTCTCGATACGGGCTTGCAGGCTCATGTTGCCTCCATTCTGAAGATCGTACCCGGGCGCCCCGTGCGAGGATCGCATGGTGCGCCCGGGTTCGTGATCGATCGCACCCAGCGCTCGGGTGCAACGAAACCGTAATACGGCCGCGATGCTTAATGCCACGCAAATCGGTGGGAGGCGGCGCGCCGGATTTCACGCCTGGACAGGCCGCTGTTTTTGCCTGCAAAAGACTGCCTTGCTCCCGCATACCCAAACGCGGCGTCCACTCTTGCCATGGTAACCAGCCGCCATGCTTAACGACCGTGACTCTCTGCTGCGCAAGCTGCACGAACTGCGCAGCGAACACCGGGATCTCGATACCGTCATCGCCCGCCTCGTGCCGGCGCCGCTCGATCAGCTGCAGGTTCAGCGGCTGAAGAAGCGCAAGCTGCTGCTGAAGGACGAGATCGCCTGGCTGGAAAGCCACCTCATTCCGGATAACATCGCTTGAGCGATGCGGCGGCGGCGCGGGTCGGCATCATCATGGGCAGCCAGTCGGATTGGACGACGCTTCGGCATGCCGCCGATACGCTGACCGGCTTGGCCGTTCCGCATGAGACGCGCATCGTCTCGGCGCACCGGACGCCGGACCGGCTGGCGGACTATGCCAAATCGGCCAAAAGGCGGGGGCTGAAGGTGATCATCGCGGGCGCCGGCGGGGCGGCGCATCTGCCCGGCATGTGCGCCGCGTGGACGGCGCTGCCGGTGCTCGGCGTGCCGGTGCAGAGCCACGCGCTGTCCGGGATGGACAGCCTGCTGTCGATCGCGCAGATGCCGGCCGGCATCCCGGTGGGAACGCTGGCGATCGGTCGGGCGGGCGCGGTGAACGCCGCGCTGCTGGCCGCGGCGATCCTGGCGCTGACGGACGATGCGCTGGCCTCGGCGCTGGACGCCTATCGCGCTGCGCAAACCCAGGCCGTGGCCGACGCGCCGGTGGATCCATGAGCGAGGCTGCGGCGAAGCGGCAGCGCGGGCTGGCGGTGCAGACCTTGCCGCCGAATGCCACGATCGGGATCGTGGGCGGCGGGCAGCTCGGCCGGATGTCCGCGCTGGCGGCGGCGCGGCTCGGCTACCGGGTGCATATCCTCACGCCGGAGGCGGACAGCCCGGCGGCGCAGGTCTCGGCAGGCGTCACGATCGGCCCGTATGACGATCCGGCGGCGTTGCAGGCGTTTGCCGGCGCCTGCGACGTGGTGACATTCGAGTTCGAGAACGTGAGTGCCGCGGGGCTGGACCTGCTGGGGTCGCTGCGGCCGGTGTATCCTTCGCCGGCGATCCTGCGCATCAGCCAGGATCGGGTGACGGAGAAGAGCTTCATCAACGGCGCCGGCGCGCCGACCGGTGCCTGGGCGCCGGTCAATTCACCTGAAGAGCTGGACCGGGCGATCGCCCTGCTCGGTTTGCCGGCGGTGCTGAAGACGACGCGGCTTGGGTATGACGGCAGGGGCCAGGCGGTGGTGCGCACGGCAGACGAGGCGCGGGCGGCGTATGGGCGGCTGGCGCCGGCGCCGTTCATACTGGAGGCGTTCGTCGATTTCGCGTGCGAGATCAGCGTGATCGTGGCGCGCGGGCAGGATGGGCGGATCGTGGCGTTCGATGCGGTGGAGAACCGGCATCGCGACCACATTCTCGATCTTACCCTGGCGCCGGCGCGCATCACCCCGGCGCTGGCGGTGCGCGCGGCGGGGATCGCCACCGACCTGGCGCATAATATCGGGTTGGTGGGGGTTTTGGCGGTGGAGATGTTCGTCAGCCGGGAGGGTGGCCTGCTGGTGAACGAGCTGGCGCCGCGGCCGCATAATTCTGGGCACTGGACGATCGATGCCTGCCCGGCGAGCCAGTTCGAGCTGCATATACGGGCGGTGGCGGGGCTGCCTTTGCCGCCGGCGGTGCGGCATTCGGATGCGGTGATGAAGAATTTGGTGGGGCCGGGGGATGTGGCGCTGTGGCCGCGTATCGTGGCGGAGCCGGGGTTGATACCGCATCTGTATGGCAAGGCGGAGGCCCGGGTGGGGCGGAAGATGGGGCATGTGACGCGGCTGTTTCCGCTGGGGGCGTTGCCTGGGGAATTCGGGGTGGCGGCGGCTATGGCGGTTTTCGGGGAGGGCCGACCAAGCTACGCGATAGTATTTGGCGCGGGTGTGGGCGGCGGTTAGCCTTGGCCGGCACAGCAGGGATGTTGGTCGATGTCGGGTAGCGGGAACCAGGCGGACGGGGGATTGCGGCGGTCGTCGCGGGTGTCGCGGCCGCCATTGGAGATCTGGCTGCGGCAAATCGAGGCGAATTTGCGGCGCGTTAAGTACATGCTGGACGCGGATTCCGAGGCAGGCAGCAAGAGCGTCAGCGTGACGTTGGGGCCGGGGTCTTATATGCCGCAGGCCAACGATGCCAACCCGGATCTGCCGAGTGGCATCGCGCTGGCCCGGGAGACCTATCCGGCGTGCAATTTCAAGGCCGGGCACATGCTGAACTGCGATCTTGGCGGAAATGGCAAGCTGGCCGGGAATATGACAATACTGACGGCTTCCGCGAATACGTCGATGACCAGTTTCGACAACAATTTGAAATACGCGGCGCAATACCTGCGAAACCTGTATACGCTGCTGTATGACGCCGGGGAGCACGGAAATCCGGATTACTGCGTGAAGGCGGTGATCTCAGTGGGCGAGCGCTGGGGTACGACGGCGCCGGACAAGCATATTGCGCGCGCGGTGACGGTTGCGGCCAAGGTGGAGGGAGGCTTCCAGCTCGATCCACAGCTGTCCGACGGGAAGCGCCAGGACATCGCCACCGTGCAGAAGGCTATCGAGGGAATGGTGGCCGGTGCGTGCGGCTCGGTTGAAAACATCAAGCCGACCGTCTCGGCCGTGTCCGCGGCCAGCCCGATGTCGACGCGTAAAAGAAAAAGATAGAAGCCGACATTGCCGTCGCGCTCGCCAAGATTGAAGAGCGAGGATGGCGGGTGATCCTTGCATGGTGCCCGCCGATGACAGCGCTGGTGCAATGATCGAGACGCACGCCATGCGTGCGCATTCGGATTGCGTGGTGATCGGCGGTGGGGTGTGCATATAATTGCACTGTGGGTTTCTACCGCGTTCAACACGCGCCCTGAGGATACGGCCGATGCGGCAGAGCGTCAGCACGGTGATGGATGAGCACGCGAAAGCGCGACACCATCAATAGTGTCTTCGACGCCTTGTATTGCCTGTATCGGCGCCAGGCGCAAAGACCAACGCGCTAACTGGCCCAGATCGGGCGCGACAGCGGAGTCAAAAGTCTTTTGCTTCTTTTCTTCAGAAAAGAAGGCCTTGCCTTTACTGTCCCAACCCCCGCCCCTTGCCGATAACAGCGTCGCCAAACCTGGCGCGAAGCCCGTCGATCGCGCCCTGGCGGGCGCGGCGGCGGGCGGCGTCGGGGTCGGCGAGATCGCCGGCGTCGGCGGTGGCCAGCGGGGCCAGGCCGGAGGCGCCGATGCCGATCAGGCGGAAGGAGGTGCCGTCGGCCTCGCGGGCAAGGAGGTTTTGGGCGGCGGCGAAGAGGGTGTCGGGCAGCGCGGTTGGTTGGGGGAGGCGCTGGGTTCGGGTGCGCGAGGCGAAGCTGGCGGTTTTCAGTTTCAGGGTGACGCCGCAGGCGGCGTGGCCGGCGGTGCGCAGGCGTTCGGCCAGGCGTTCGGAGAGGCGCCAGAGGTGGGCTTCGAGGGCGGCTGGGGTGGAAAGGTTTTCGGAGAAGGTGGTCTCCGCGCTTATCGATTTGGCGGCGGTGGTGGGGGTGACGATGCGGGCATCCTCGCCGCGGGCTCGGGCGGCCAGCGAGGGGCCGTCGTCGCCCAGGAGGGTTCGGGCTTCGCGGTCGGTCAGGTTTTGCAGTTGGCCGATGCGGGTCAGGCCGAGGGCGGCGAGGCGGCGGTTTTGGGCGGGGCCTACGCCGGGGAGGAGGGTTACGGGTTCGGGGGCGAGGAGGGCGGGGGCGTCGGCGCCGAGGATGGCGAAGCCGCGGGGTTTGTCGCGGCCGGCGGCGAGTTTGGCGAGGAGGCGGTTGGCGGCGAGGCCGATGCTGATGGTTATGCCGAATTCGGTTTCGACCTGGCGGGCGAAGCGGGCGAGGGTGACGGCGGGCGGGGCGTTGTGGAGCTGTTCGGTGCCGGCGAGGTCCAGGGCGGCTTCGTCAATGGAGAGGGGTTGGACGAGGGGGGTGAGGGTTCGCATGAGGGTGCGCAGGCGGCGGGCGACATCGGCGTAGGCGGCCATGTCTGGGCGGATGATGGTGGCGTCGGGGCAGAGCTTGCGGGCTTTGAACATCGGCATGGCGCTGTGCACGCCGGAGAGGCGGGCGATGTAGCAGGCGGTGGTGACGACGCCGCGGGTGCCGCCGCCGATGATGACGGGGCGGGTGGCGAGCGCGGGGTTACGGGCTTTTTCGACGCTGGCGTAGAAGGCGTCGCAGTCTATGTGGGCGATGGTGAGGGTCAGGAGTTCGGGGTGGGCGAGAGTGCGGACGGAGCCGCACTGCTGGCAGGGGGTTTGCGCGGGGGATTGGCCGCAGTCCCGGCAGAGGGTGGGAGTTTGGGGCACGGTGGCTAACTTGGGGGATTAGGAAGCAAGAAAGCAGTCCTTTTTCGAGAAAAAGGACCAAAAAGCTTTTGTCTCGACGGCTGCACGGCGATGTACGCTGGTTCTGCCGGCGCTCGTGGTTGCACATTGCACGAGGCTTTGGTGCAGGCGGGGGAGCAAAAGTTTTTTGGTCCTTTTTTTCAAAAAAGGACTGCTTGCTTACTTGGGAGGTGCGGCAGATGGGGCGTTTGTTCATAGGTAACCGCCGGTATTCGTCGTGGTCGCTGCGCGGCTGGCTGGCGGTAAGGCTGGCGGGGCTGGACGTGGAGGTTGTGGTGTTGCCGATGCAGGCGGGGGCCACGCCGGCGATCAAGGCGGGCACCCCGGCGGGGCTGGTGCCGTATCTGGAGCATGACGGGGCGCGGGTTTGGGAGAGCCTGGCGATCTGCGCGTATTGCTCGGAGGTGGGGGCGCCGCTGTGGCCGGCGGGGCGGCTGGCGCGGGCGCAGGCGTGGTCCGTGGCGGCGGAGATGCATGCGGGGTTTCGCGCGCTACGGGCGGCGATGCCGATGAATTTGGGGCGGCCGGATTATGCGGGGATGGCGGTGAGCGACGAGGCGCTGGCGGATGTGGCGCGGGTGGAGGCGATCTGGGAGGAGACGCGGGCGGCGTTTGGGGGTGGCGGGCCGTTCTTGTTCGGGGCGGATTTCGGGGCGGCGGATGCGATGTTTGCGCCGGTAGTGGCGCGGTTCCTGACGTATGCGCCTGGTTTGTCGGACGGGGCGCGGGATTATTGTGCGGCGGTTCGGGCGCATCCTTTGGTGGACGAATGGTATGCGGCGGCGGGGGCGGAGCCGGCGGGGTGGTTGTTGGACAAGTATGAGGGGATGGGGGGCTGAGCTTGCGGGTTGCGGTTGTTCTGCCGCCGCGGGAGGGGTTCGGGCCTGAGGCGGTGGGGGCGATCGGGTTGCTGGTGCACCGGCTGGCGGCGGCGGACGATGTGGTGGTGGGGCAGGGTAGCGGGCGGCCGGTGTTTGCGGGGCGGCGGTTCGTGGCGGCTGCGGTGCCTTGGTGGCCGGTGGTGGGTCGGGTCGAGCGGTATATGGCTGGTGTGGTGAAGACGCTGCGGGGGCTGCGGCCGGATTTGGTTGAGGTGCATAACCGGGTGGGGTTGGCACTGGCGGTGCGGCGGGGGGTGCCTGGGGCGCGGGTGGCGCTGTTTCTGCACAACGATCCTTTGGGGATGCGGGGGGCTAAGCGGGTTGGGGAGCGGGCGGCTTTGTTGCGGGCGGTTCGGGTGGTTTGTGTTTCCGAGTATCTGGCGGGGCGGTTCATGGAGGGGGTTGCAGCGGGGGAGCTGCGGCCGGCGGTGTTGCCGAATGCGTTGGATCTGGGCGCGTTGCCGGCGCGGCTCGATGTTGGGGCGCGGGAGCGAACGATTTTGTTTGTTGGGCGGGTGGTGGCGGATAAGGGGGCGGATGCGTTCGTGCGGGCTTGTGGGGCCGTGTTGCCGCTGCTGCCTGGGTGGCGGGCGGTGATGATCGGGGCGGATCGGTTCTGGTCCGGCGGGGCGGCGACGGCTTTCGAGCGGGCGTTGGCGCCGGCGGTGGCGGCGGCCGGGGTGGAGCGGCTGGGGTATTTGCCGCATGGGGCGGTGCTGGCGGCGATGGCGCGGGCGGCGATTGTGGTGGTGCCGAGCCGGTGGGCGGAGCCGTTCGGGTTGACGGCGCTGGAGGCGATGGCGAGCGGGGCGGCGCTGATTTGCAGCGATCGTGGGGGGTTGCGGGAGGTGGCGGGGGATGCCGCGGTGTATGCGGGGGCTGATGAGGTGGGGGCTTTGGAGGCGGCGCTTTTGCGGGTGGCGGGGAATGTGGGGTTGCGGGGGGAGATGGTGGCGGCTGGGTTGGCTCGGGCGGCGTTGTTTGATGTGGGGTTGGCGCGTGGGCGGTTGGCTGGGTTGCGGGCGGGGTATTGATGGGGGGCTTGGGCGCGCCCTATTGAGGGAAGCAAGGGCTTCTTTTTTGCAGAGAAGCGGGAATGGCTGCGTCGGCTGCCGCGTTGTGTTTCGTGTATAACGTTTGCTTCCGGGCGGGGAACGCAAAAGTTTTTTGGTCCTTTTTTCAAAAAAGGACTGCTTTCTTCCTGGCTTGATTGGAGTGTTTCTAATGTCGGCTGATCTTCGTGTTCCTGTGACTGTGCTCACCGGCTTTCTGGGCGCGGGGAAGACGACGTTGCTGAACCGGATACTCACGCAGGAGCACGGGCGGAAATATGCTGTGGTGATCAACGAGTTCGGCGAGCTGGGGGTGGATAATGACCTGGTGGTGGATGCCGACGAGGAAGTGTTCGAGATGAATAACGGGTGCATCTGCTGCACCGTGCGGGGGGATCTGATCCGGATCGTGAACGGGTTGATGAAGCGGGCAACGAAATTCGATGGGATCATCATCGAGACGACGGGGTTGGCCAATCCGGCGCCGGTGGCGCAGACGTTTTTTGTCGATGACGGGGTGCGGGCGAAGGCGCGGCTGGATGCGATCGTGACGGTGGTGGATGCGGCAAATTTGCCGGCGCGGCTGGCTGATAGCGAGGAGGCGGCGGCACAGATCGCTTTTGCGGATGTTATCGTGCTGAACAAGCTGGATCTGGTTTCCGGCGAGGAGCTGGAAGCGGTGGAGGGGCGGATACGGGAGATCAACCGGTTCGCGCGGATACATCGGACGACGCGCAGCGATGTGTTGGTGACGGATATTTTGGATATCGGGGCTTTCGACCTGGCGCGTATATTGGAGGTTGAGCCCGCGTTTCTGGAGGCGGAGTTGCATAGCCATAGCGAAGGCGTGAACAGCGTGAGTTTCGAGGTTTCGCGCGATATCGATCCGCATAAGTTCCAGCAGTGGATGGGGACTTTGCTGCAGGAGAAGGGGCAGGATCTGTTGCGGACGAAGGGGATATTGTCGCATCCGGGGGAGGCGCGTCGGTTTGCCTTTCAGGCGGTGCATATGATTGCGGATGGGGAGTTTGTGGGGACCTGGCCTGAGGGAGAGGCCCGGCGGTCCAAGCTGGTGTTTATTGGGCGGGATTTGAATCGGCCGCAGTTGCGGCGCGGGTTCGAGGCTTGCCAGGTGTCGGCGTGAGCGAGACCGACGCGGCGCCGTTGCTGCTGGAGACGCGCGGTATTTCCGAGGCGTTCGGCGCATTCGTGGTGGCGGCGGCATTCGATCGGGGGAGCACGCAGGCGGCGTTTGCTTTGGGCGATGGGTCGGTGCGTGTTCTGGCACTGGGGGAACGGGCGTGGTCGCGGGTGGCGGTTTGCGATGGCGGCGTGTTGGCGCTGGCGGCGGATGCGGCGGCGCATGGGTTTGTTTGCGGTGGGGATGATGGGCGGTTCGTTCGCGTGGGGGCGGATGGGGGTGTGAGCGAGATCGGCGCTTTCGGGGGCAAGTGGGTGGAGCAGGCGGCTTCCTGGTGGGATGGGAAGGCTGGTGTGGTTGCGTGCGCGGCGGGCAAGTTCGTGCATCTGTTTTCCGCAGCCGGCGCGCGGCTGAAATCGTTGGAGCATCCTTCGACGGTGACGGGGATTGCGTTCGATGCGCGGGGCAAGCGGGTGGCGGCTTCGCATTACAACGGGGCTTCGGTTTGGTTCGTGAACAGCGATGCCGCCACGCCGCGTCGGCTGGAGTGGAAGGGGAGCCATATCGGGGTGGCGATGCATCCGGCGGCGGAAGCGGTGGTGAGTGCGATGCAGGAGAATGCGATGCATGGCTGGCGCCTGCCGGACGGGCACGACATGCGGATGAGCGGGTATCCGGCCAAGCCTGAGTCGCTGGGGTTTACCAAGAGTGGAAAGTGGCTGGCCAGTTCAGGGGCGGATACGATCGTGCTTTGGCCGTTTTTTGGTGGCGGACCTATGGGGAAAGCGCCGCTCGAGCTGGCGCAGATCGAGAATGTTATTTGTACGCGCGTGGCTTGTCATCCGAGCGATGAGGTTGTGGCGGCCGGGTATGCGGACGGGACGGTGCTGATGGCTGATATTGCGGGGAAGCGGGTTTTGCGGGTGGCTGGTGGGGGGTGTGGGCCGGTGAGTGCGTTGGCTTGGGCGCCGAGTGGGGGGTGGTTGGGGTTTGGTACCGAGGAGGGGTTTGTGGGGGTAATTGATTTCTCGCCGACGGTGTAGGTCATGCGCAGACTATGCCGACGTGGTCTGGCCCTGATGTTTCTGCCGGCAAGGTAGAGCCACTTCGGTGGAGCCAGAAAGCTTGCGCGGCGGTCGTACGCTTGCCTGAAGGGAGGAGCAGGTTTTGCTGATTTCTCGCCGCACTTCGACTTTGCGCGTTATGGCAGTGGCAATTCTTGCGGCAGGCTTTGCTATATACTCTGAATATGGACGTTTATTTTACGCAGGATTTCTTGCGGATTGCCGTGATATAGCCGGCGCTGACCTTAAAGACGCTGATGACGGACGCCTGACGGTTGGGATGCTTTATGCGTTCCTGATTGCCGCGATACCGCCAGTACTGGTCTCACGCGAAGCCTTGTGGTTTATACTGGCGGCGTTTGCTTTGTTTGATATACGGTCTTCCTTTTCGTAGCTTGATCCGTACCAAGGATCAGATTGCGGTATTCACTCCGGGAATGATCAGGACTTCACGGGAGACTACATACTTTTTATTCTGGACTTTGGAGTTTTGATTATAGTTCTGTATTTGTGTTTTCTGGGAGATCTACTCTGGCGCGTTTGGCGGCAGTTTAAAAAACGTATGTAAAACCAATCCATATTGACACTGACTCATCAGCAGCAAGGAAGGCCTTCTTTTTGGAGTAAAAGAAGCAAAAAGCTTTTGCTGTGACGCCTGCACGGGGATTTGGCTGCGATTGCAATCGCATCTATTTGCAATACGAGCGTAGGCTGCGGGGCAGGCGTCGGAGCAAAAGCTTTTTGGTCCTTTTTCTCGAAAAAGGACTGCTTTCTTGCTTGCCTGGATGAGTCACTCTCTATCGGGGTTGGTATAAAAAACCACCTTGAGCAGTAGGGCAATGCGTTCTTACGTTGCAGGCGGGTGCAGCATTGCACCAAGCGGTGCACCGCCGAAGATATGCACGTGGAAATGCGGGACTTCCTGGTGCGCGTGGTGGCCCATGTTGGCGAGGATGCGGTAGCCGGGGTCTTCAAGGTTGAGCTGGCGGGCGACGAGGGCGACGGCGCGGAAGAAGCCGGCGACGGCTTCAGGTGGGGCGGTGGTGGCGAAGTCGGCCAGCGAGACGTGCTGGGTTTTGGGGATGACGAGCACGTGGATGGGGGCTTGGGGATTGATGTCGTGGAAGGCCAGCGCGTGCTCGTCCTCGTAGACGCGGCGGCTGGGGATTTCGCCGCGCAGGATGCGGGCGAAGATGTTTTGCGGGTCGTAGGGGCTTAGGCCGGGGACGGGCATTTGGGGGCTCGGGGTTGTGTGCGGCGGAGGGTTGCGGGGGTGGGGGCGAAAGGCAAGGGGGCGCGGGCGCGATTGCCGGGGTGGGTGCGTGGGGGCACGATGTGGGGCGTAGTTGGTGGGCGGATGAGCATGGGTGTTTTGCGGAGTTTGGCGGCGCGGCTGGTTTGGGTGGCGGTGGTGGCGGGGGGTATTTCCGGGTGCGACCGCGTGGGGATGTTCGGGCAGGTGGCGGGGCCGGTGGCGCGATCGGCTGTTGCGGGCACCGGAAACAGGTTGATTTCGATTACTGAGGCGCAGCGAGGGGACGGGCTGCATCTCGCCTATACGCACGAGATCGGGTTGGAGCTGCCGGGCGCTGTGTTGGCGGCGCATTTCGCGGCGGCGCAGGACAGATGTTTGAAGGACGCTTCGCTGCATTGTCTGTTGCTGCATGCGGAGATCGGTGCGCCGCAGTCTGTGTATCAGGACGGCGGGATGGTGGTGCAGTCGGCTTCTTTGCGGGTGCGGTTGCCGCATGACCAGGTGGCGGGGTTTGCCGCTGGGTTGACGGCGGCGTTGCCGGGGGAGGCGGCGGGGTCGGTTCTGGTTACGCGGCAATCCACGTCGGCCGACGATCTGGGGCAGCCGGTGGCGGATGCGGCGCAGCGCGTGGCGCAGCTCAGCGAATATCTGGCGAGTTTGAAGGTGTTGGGGGCGCGGCTGACGATCAGCGTGGCGGACCAGGTGAAGATCGCCGAGGAGACCGCGCGGACGCAGACGCAAATGGAAGAGGCGCAGGCGCGGCAACGGGAGTTGGCGTTGCGGGTGGATACCGAGGAGGTGGATGTCGGGTTCAGCGCGCGGGTGGCGGCGGTGGCGGCGGTCGATCCGATTACGGGTGTTCTGGCCGAGGCGCCGGCGCGGCTGCGGACGAGTGCGGCAGAGGCTTTGGCGTTCGCGATCGAGGCGTTGCCTTGGGTGCCCGTCGGGATTTTGTGGGTTTTGGTGCTTTGGGTAGTGCGGGTGCTGGTGTTTGGGCGGCGCAGGCGCCGA
Source organism: uncultured Alphaproteobacteria bacterium (assembly GCA_963795825.1). Taxonomy (GTDB): domain Bacteria; phylum Pseudomonadota; class Alphaproteobacteria; order Acetobacterales; family Acetobacteraceae; genus BOG-908. The sequence continues at coordinate 161,849 of CAWCIW010000001.1, forward strand.
GTGACATTCGTGCCGGCCGCGAAGCGGGAGGGCTGAGGGCAGTCATAAGGGGCTGAGCAGGGGCGGCATCGTGTTGGACGGGGCGCGCTAAAGGGCGATGCGGGATGCGGTCGAGGGCGGGTCGGGTTAGAGGTCTCGCCCGCGGACGGCGTTTTTGAAGCCGTCGAGTTTGTCGAGCGCGGTTCGGACGGGGGCGTAGAAGCGGAGGTCTTCGGCGATCAGGCTGTCCAGGTGTTCGCGGTCGGCGGGGGTTAGATCGGCGAGCGTCAGGTGGGGGATGCTGGTGTTGGTGGCGGGTTCGGGCTCTACGTCCCAGGTGTATTTGGTCCAGTCGGGGTAGTGCGAGAGGTCCGCCAGCTCGACATCCTGCAGGCGGACGGCGCGGAAGGCGGCGGCGGCGGTGCCGTCGGCCAAAGCGTGGCAGATCGGGTTTCGCATAGGGAGCTGGCGGAGGATTTCGCGGGCGATGTGTTTCAGGCCGGCCTGGTCCGCGGTTGCGGGATTGGCGGGCAGGCGGGCGCGCCAGGCGGCGATGTCGGGCGTGTCGGCCTCGGGTGGCTGGAGAAGGGCGTCCAGCGTGGCGTTTACTTCGCTGAGGATCAGCGAGGCGGGCTCGCGCAGGATGGTGAACAGGCGGTCACCGACGCGGCGGGGCGGCGGGTTCAGGTTCCATGCCATGCCGGACGCGGCGCGTGCCTCGGCGTCGGCGTGGTCGGGCGTGGGATCGGGCGCGCGGGCATGGCGGCGGCGGGGGGCCGGGACGGGGAAGTCCGGGGCGCGCGGGACGTCGGTGAACCAGGCGAGGCTGGGCTGGACCAGCATGATGGATTTGGTGAGGGTGAAGCGGCCGAGATAGGTGCCCAGCGCGCGGTAGAAGCTGGCGGTGTCGTCGCTTGTGGCGGCACCGAGGCCGGCCGGGACGATCGGGTGCATGTGGCTGGCCATGGTGAGGAAGTGCGCGCCGGCGCAGCGCGGGATGCGGACGAAGAGCATGCGGGGGCGCTCGGGGTAGGCGTCGCAGATACGGCGGACGATGCCGGCGCGGAATTCGGCGCTGCCGAGCAGGGCGCGCAAATGGGCCCGGGCCTCGTAGGGGTTTCGCACGCCGGCGAGTTCGGCTTCGGTTGGCCAGCGGCTGAGCGCGAGATAGGCGAGGGTGCGCGGTTCGGCGTCGTCGATCTGGGTGGCCTGGAAGAGGCTGGGCAGCGTGGCTTCGGCGCCGAGCGCGGCGAACAGCTCCAGCAGATCCCGCGGGCGGGCGGGCATGGGGCGACGGGTGGGCACCAGGCGTTTGGTGTCGGGGCGGACGACGCCGCTGCCGATCAGGGATTCGATGAGGGACGGCATCGGGCGGGTCCTTTGGTAGGCGGCTTGGATGCGCGTATTTGACAGGGGTGGGGTCGGGGGCGATACGCCGGGGCCGGTTTCTCGGGTGAGCTTTATGTCTGTTACGGCTTTTATCTTTCCTGGCCAGGGTAGCCAATCGGTTGGCATGGGGAGCGACCTGGCGGCGGCGTTCGCGGCGGCGCGCGAGGTGTTCGGCGAGGTGGACGACGTGCTGGGGCAGCGGCTCTCCAAGCTGATGTTCGAGGGGCCGATCGAGGAGCTGACGCTGACGCAGAATGCGCAGCCGGCGCTGATGGCGCTGAGCGTGGCTGTGGTGCGGGTGCTGGCGACGGAGGGCGGTGTTCGGGTGGGGGAGGTGGCGGCTTTGGTGGCCGGGCATTCTTTGGGGGAATACAGCGCGTTGGTTGCCAGTGGGGCGCTGGAGCTGGCGCCGGCGGCTCGGCTGTTGCGGCTGCGCGGCGAGGCGATGCAGGCGGCGGTGGCGCCTGGGTTGGGGGCTATGGCGGCGCTTCTGGGTGTGGAGATGGCGCAGGCTGGGGAGATCTGCGCGGAGGCGGCGGTGTGGCGCAGGGATGGGCAGGCGGATGTGCGCCAGGTGGTGCAGGCGGCCAACGATAACGGCGGCGGCCAGGTGGTGATTTCGGGGCATCGCGAGGCGGTGGAGCGGGCGATCGAGGTGGCCAAGGCGCGAGGGGTGAAGCGGGCGATGCTGCTGCCTGTGTCCGCACCGTTCCATTGTGCGCTGATGGCGCCGGCGGCGGATGTGATGGCGGCGGCGCTGGCGGAGGTGCGGTTGGAGGCGCCGGTAGTGCCTGTGGTGGCGAATGTTACGGCGGCGAAGGTGCGCGATCCGGATGCGATACGGGGGCTGCTGGTGGCGCAGGTTACGGAGACGGTGCGTTGGCGCGAAAGCATGCTGGCTTGTGCGGCGATGGGGGTGGACCGGTTCGTGGAGCTGGGGGCGGGGCGGGTTTTGGCTGGGTTGAGCAAGCGGATTTTGCCGGAGGCGGAGGCTATTTCGGCGGGGAAGCCTGGGGAGATCGAGGCTTTGCTTAGGGTGTTTTAGGCAAGGAAGGCCTTCTTTTCTGAAGAAAAGAAGCAAAAGACTTTTTCTATGACGGTGGTGTCAGCGCTTCGCTGAGATCCGGATGAACGCGATTGCTGCAGATGCGGGGTCGCAAAAGTTTTTTGGTTCTTTTCTTCAAAAAAGAACTGCTTTCTTTCTTGCTTGGGGTGTTTCGATGTTCGACCTGACTGGACGCGTGGCGCTGGTGACCGGGGCTTCCGGGGGGATAGGCGCGGCGATCGCGCGGGCGCTGCATGGGCAGGGCGCGGCGGTGGTGCTGTCCGGCACGCGGGTTGCGGCTTTGGAGGCGCTGGCGGGGGAGTTGGGCGCGCGGGCGTTTGTTTGTGCGGCGGATTTGCGGGAGGCGGGGGCGGCCGATGGGTTGGTGGCGGCGGCTGAGGCGGCGGCCGGGCCGGTGGGGATACTGGTTAATAATGCCGGGTTTACGAAGGATATGCTGGCGTTGCGGATGAAGGACGAGGATTGGGCGTCGGTTCTGGATGTGGATTTGGGGGCGCCGTTTCGGCTGTGTCGGGCGGTGCTGCGGGGGATGCTGAAACGGCGGGCGGGGCGGATCGTGCAGATCTCCAGCGTGGTGGGGCATACCGGCAATCCGGGGCAGGCGAATTATGCGGCGGCGAAGGCGGGGCTGGCGGGGATGAGCCGGGCGTTGGCGCAGGAGGTGGGGAGCCGGGGGATCACGGTTAACCTGGTGGCGCCTGGGTTTGTGGAGACGGCGATGACGGCTGGGTTGGCGGACGCGCAGAAGAGCCGGCTGGTGGATGCCATACCGCTTGGGCGGATGGGGCGGCCGGAGGATGTGGCGGCCGCGGTGGTGTATCTGGCGTCTGATGAGGCGGGGTGGGTTACGGGTTCGACAGTGCATGTGAATGGCGGGATGGCGATGCTGTGAGGCGCCGTCATTGTTCTGCCATGGTGCTGACTTGGAACGGCCTTGCGCGGCTTTGCGGCCTCTGAGAGACGTGCTAAGCGCGCTGCAACTGCGGCTGGTTCTGCACCCGGCGCGCGGAGCGGAGCCGCGTTTGGTTAGCGGTTCTTTATTAATGTTCACGCAGACTGAGGGTTAGACACGATGAGTGAAGTTGCCGACAAGGTTAAGAAGATCGTGGTCGAGCACCTCGGCGTTGAGGAGAGCAAGGTTACGCCGGAAGCGTCGTTCATCGACGATCTGGGCGCGGACAGCCTGGATACCGTTGAGCTGGTGATGGCGTTCGAAGAGGCGTTCGGGGTGGAGATACCTGAGGATGCGGCCGAGAAGATCAGCACCGTGAAGGATGCGATCGACTATATCGAGAAGCAGAAGGCGGCCTGATTTCAGCCATGAGCTTTGCGGACCGGCGTGTTGTTGTTACTGGCATGGGGATCGCCTCCCCGCTGGGCGTTGGGGTGGAACATGTATGGCGGCGACTGATTGCGGGTGAGTCCGGGATCGGGGCCATACAGTCGTTCGATGTGACGGACCTGCCGGCGAAGATCGCCGGGCAGGTTCCGGCCGGGACGCGAAGCGAGGGCGGGCTGACGCTGGGGGAGTGGATCCCGGTGAAGGACCAGAAGAAGATGGACAGGTTTATCCATCTGGCGCTGGTGGCGGCGACCGAGGCTGTCGAGGATTCGGGCTGGCTGCCGCAGGACGAGCCGGGGCGCGAGGCGACCGGGGTGATGATCGGGTCGGGGATCGGCGGGCTGCAGACGATCTTCGAGGCCAGCAAGATGGTGCTCGAGGGCAAGGTGAAGCGGCTTTCGCCGTTCTTCATCCCGTCGGCGCTGATCAATCTGGCTTCGGGGCATCTTTCCATAAAGTATGGCTACAAGGGGCCTAACCATTCGGCGGTGACGGCTTGCGCCACCGGCGTTCATGCGATCGGCGACGCTATGCGGCTGATCAAGCTGGGCGATGCCGACGTGATGGTGGCGGGCGGGGCTGAGGCTGCGGTTTGCGAGCTGGGGATTGGCGGGTTTGCGGCCAGCCGGGCGCTGTCGACGGCGTTCAATGATGAGCCGGCGCGGGCTTCGCGGCCTTGGGATCGCGATCGCGATGGGTTTGTTATGGGGGAGGGCGCCGGCGTGGTGGTGCTCGAAGAACTGGAGCATGCGCGGGCGCGGGGCGCCAAGGTTTATGGTGAGGTTGTCGGATACGGGCTATCCGGCGATGCGCATCATATCACGGCGCCGGCCGATGGGCATGATGGGGCGTTTCGGGCGATGCGGGCGGCGTTTCGCAATGGCGGGATCGGGCCTGGCGACGTGCAGTATGTGAATGCGCATGGGACGTCCACGCCGATGGGGGACGATCTGGAGCTGCAGGCCGTGGAACGGTTTTTTGGCGATGATGCGCGTGGGTTGGCGATGTCGTCGACGAAGTCCGCGACGGGGCATCTGCTAGGCGCGGCTGGGGCGGTGGAGACGATTTTCTCGTTGCTGGCGATACGCGATGGTGTTGTGCCGCCGACGCTCAATCTGGAGAACCCGAGCCGCGAGAGCGTGATCGACCGGGTGGCGCTGCAGACGCAGGAGCGGGCGGTGGATTGCGTGCTGTCCAACAGCTTCGGCTTCGGCGGTACAAACGCGAGCATAATCTTCCGGCGTGTGTAGAGGCGAGATTTGTCGTGGTGAGACCGCGACAGCCGAAGTAAAAGTTTTTTGGTCCTTTTTTTCAAAAAAGGACTGCTTGCTTTCTTCCTGGGTAGCTTCCGTTGCGTAAGCTCCTGCTCGCCAGCGCACTGCTTGCTGCCGCGGCCTATGGCGTGCTTACCGCATACAGGCAGCCAGGCCCGCTTACACATCCGGCGGATGTCGTCGTTCCAAGAGGCGCCTTCGCCGGCGTGGCGCAGGCTTTGCGCGCGGCCGGCGTGGTGGATCATGCGTGGGAGCTGCGCGGGTTCGAAGCGGCGAGCCGTTGGCTTGGCCCGGTGAAAGCGGGTGAGTTTGCCTTTCCGGCGGGCGCCAGTGTCGAACAGGTTTTGGCTGTGTTGCGGCGTGGCCGGCCGGTGCAGCATCTGGTGACGGTGCCTGAGGGCGTGACGGCTGCGCGGGTGGCTAGGCTGGTTGCAGGCGCGCGGGGGCTTGGCGGGGCGGTTGCCGTGCCGGAGGAGGGCGGTTTTCTGCCAGAGAGTTATGCTTACCAGCTTGGCGACAGCGCGGATGCGGTTTTGGCGCGCGGGCGGGCGGCGATGGCCGAGACGGTGGCGCGGGTTTGGAGCGGGCGGGCGGCGGGGTTGGCGTTGCGCTCCCCGGAAGAGCTGGTGGTTCTGGCGAGCCTGGTGGAGCGGGAGACGCATCTGCCGGCCGAGCGTGCCGTGGTTGCCGCGGTATTTCTGAACCGGCTCAGGGCCGGAATGCGGTTGCAGGCTGATGCGAGCGTGGAGTTCGGAGCCGGGGGTGGGGCCGACATGCTCGGGCACGGCTTGCGGCGCGACGAACTGGCGTGGGTGACGCCGTATAATTCGTATGCGCTGGCGGGTTTGCCCGGGGGGCCGATCTGCGATCCCGGGGCGGCTTCGCTGCAGGCTGCGGCGCATCCTGCGGCGACGGATGCTTTGTATTTCGTGGCGGACGGGACGGGCGGGCATGTGTTTACCCGGTCGCTTGAGGTGCATCGCGCGAATGTTGCACGGTATCGGGCGCTCGGGCGGTAGGCGGGGTTTTACGGTGGAGGCTGGGCGGCGCTGTGGGAAGTTGTTCCGCGCGGCCTCTGATTGGTTGCGTGTGTTCGCCCGGCTGTGTGTCGGCGCGTGACGGGCGGCCGGGACGGAAGGCAAAAAAAGGGGGCTAGTCTTTCGACTAGCCCACTTTTCAGAGAAGCGGGTTTTAGGTGTTGCTGCCGCTGCCGTTGGCGACGTGGAGCTGGCTGACGCTGGAGAGACCAACGAAGGTGACCGTGCTCTGGTCGGACAGGGTGACCGTGAGGCCGAAGGTGTTCGACGTTGCGCTGTTGAGATCGGCCTGGACCTGCGCGGTGGTTTCACCGAGGAAGTTGACCGAGTCATTGCCGGCAGCAAAGTCGTAGATCGTGACGTGGGCGGAGGTGCCACCGTCGTTGATGCCGAAGATGTTGGTGCCGTTGCCGCCGAAGAGGGTCTCGCTGCCGCCGGTGGCCGTGCCGCCGGTGGTGTCGTTGCCGCCGGTCTGGAAGTAGTTGTAACCGGTCTCGCTGCCGACGAACGTTGCAGACGAGCTGCTGTCGTTGGAGCCGAAGAAGTTCGCGCGGCCGTCGGCATTGGCAGCGTTGAGGGTTTCGTTGCCCGTTCCGGCGACGAACGTGGCCACGCTGCCGGAGGTGTCGCCGGCGAAGGAGATGTTGTCACCCGACGCGCCGAAGATGACGCTGGAGCCGCTGCCGCCGACGATGGAGTCGGACATCGTGCCGCCGGCTGCCGGCGAGCCGCCGACGAAGGTGAGGGGGCCGGACCCGCCGAAGATGCTGCTGCCGCCGACCGAGTCGAAGATGTTGGTCGTGCCGGCACCGGCCGTGATGATATCGCCGGACGGGCCGGACGACGTGGCGTTGTCACCGACTACGACGTTGAGCGTGCTGGTGGAGTCCGTGCCGCCGAAGATCGTCTGCCCGTTGGTGGCGGCGATCACGTCGTCGAAATGGCCATCGGCCAGGACGGTGGAGTGGCCGTCGCCGAGATAGACGAGATCGCCCGGTGCCGAGCCGCTGCTGCCGACGGTGTCGTTCAGGACGATGAGGCCGTTGCCGGCGCCGCTGAATACCGTGCTGAAGCCGGTCGACGTATTGATCGTGTCCGCGCCCGAGCCGCCGGTGATGGTATCACCGGTGCCGGTGCCGCCGACATAGTTGTTGGCGCCGGATACGAAGGTGACCTGGTTGTTCGGGCCGGTCGCGTCATAGGTGGTGGAGCCGGTTGCGAGGACAGTGTCGCCGCCCTGGCTCGAGCCGGTGACGGTGGTCGGAAGACCCACGTCCACGAACGTGTGCTGGTTGCCGAACTGCAGCGCGAAGGTGTTCGTGCTGGTGTTCGAAAAGATGTCGTTCAGGATGTTCGGCCCGGCAACCTGGGTCTGCGGGTTCGACAACACCTGCACGGTATCATTGCCGACTGCGTTCTGAAACGCGACTGCGTAATTTATCGTGCTGGTGCCGTTCACCTTGAAGACAATCGGCGTTCCGGACGCCCCCGGAACTGAAACTGTTGTTGCCATGGTACCCGTACCCCACCCTGAAAGTCTGCCCGAAGATGCTGCGCCGCACTCGTCTGCTCGGCTCGTGACACGTCTATCAAACGAAAGCCGAGACAACAACCTCGAAATGTCTGGCGACGCATGTTTTTTCCGTTTGCTCGGACAGAGCGGTGAGCGGTGTGGCTGAAAACACCCAGCGGTTGTATTACCTGCTCTATACTGATGAGTTCGGCGGCGGCCTGTGTCATGTCAGAGACTCGTAGAAAAGATCTTGTCCGCCAGGTGTTTTGTTGTGGAACGATATGACAGAAGCTTTGACTTTGCCGCGGCGCGGCGTTTGCCTGGTCGTTGCTGCGCCGTCGGGCGCCGGCAAGAGTTCGATCGTCAGGGGCCTTTTGGCGGGTGACGGGCGGCTCTCCGCCTCCGTAAGCGTGACAACACGCGCGCCGCGCCCAGGCGAGACGGAAGGCGCAGATTACTACTTCATCGATATGGAATGTTACGCGGCAATGGCGGCCGGCGGGGAGCTGCTGGAACATGCCGTGGTGTTCGGCCGCGGCTATGGGACGCCGCGGGCGCCGGTGGAGGCCTGCCTCTCGGCGGGGCGCGACATCGTGCTCGATATCGACTGGCAGGGCTGGCGGCAATTGCGCGCGGCGCTGCCCGGCGATGTGGTGGGGGTGTTCATCCTGCCGCCCTCGGTGGCGGCGCTCGCGGCGCGGCTGCAGAAGCGCGGCAGCGACAGCGCCGACGAGGTGGCGCGGCGCATGCAGGCTGCGCGGGACGAGATCGCGCACTGGGACGAGTTCGACTACGTGCTGGTGAATGACGATCTGGCGGCGTGTACGGCGCAGGTGGCCACTATATTAGAGGCGTCGCGATGCGCGGCGGCGCGCAGCACGGGAGCCGGGGTGCTGGCGCGGGCGATGGTTTCGGGTGGTGCGTAGGCCCGGGTCAGGTGTGGCGGGCCAGCTTGTGCGCGGTGCGCAGCAGAAAGGCGCGGTCCTCGGGGTCGCAGGAGCGATAGAGGCGTAGCATCGCCAGCTCGTCGCCGGTGGCGGGGTCGGCCGGGTTGGCGCCTTGCAGGAGATGCTCGATCGAGGCGTCCAGCGCTTCGGCGATGCGGGTGATGTTGCCGCGGAGCTGGCCCGCGCGGTCCGTCTCCCACTGGGCGACGGCGCTGCGGCTGACTCCGCAGGCGGCGGCGAGATCATCCTGGGTGAGGCCGCGTGCGCGGCGCAAGGCACGGATACGGGTGCCGACGCTGTGTTGCTCTTCCTGCATGCTCGGGAGAATACGCCAGAGATACTAACAAATCCAGGTGACCCCGTTGACATCAGCGTGTCAGTGCTTCTAACGTTCGTGTTAGCGAACAGGAGGCGAAGTTGCGGGCACATGTGCATTGGACGCCGGCGTTGGACGAGCGGCTGAAGGGATTGCGCGAGGCGGGCGTGACCTGGGACGGAATTGCCGAGGCGCTCGGGCTTGGGCGCAACACCGTTCTGGAGCGCGGCCGCAAGATCGGGGCGCGACGGTTGCGGCCGGTGGTGGCGCCCGTGGTGGAAGAGGCGCGCGACCGGCCGGCGCGGCAGGCTGGGCATCCGATCACATGGGGGCTGTTGACCGCGGGGACCGTGCTCGACGGCGAAGCTTACCCGTATCCTGTCTTTTTATAGGAACAAACAATGAACATATTCGATTTTGCGACGGACGGGCTTATGGACGAGGCGCTGTCCGAGCGGTCACGCGACGTGGATGCGGCGTATATCATCTACCGGCTGGAGGAGGCGGGGGCGACGCTGCTGGCTTTGCCGGGGACGGGGTACTCGACGCGCATGAAGGTCAGTCACCTCGAGGTGGTGCAGGAGGCGTGCGAGGTATTTGGCGCGTCCGGCTCGGGGCAGATACGGCCGCCGGTGCCTTCGGCGGCGCGGATCACCCGCATGGACGAGGCGCTGGGATGGATCGCGCTGATCCCGCGCGAGCGCTACGTGCTGCGGCGGATCGTGGGGGCGCGGTGCCTGGTCAGCCCGGTGACGGAGCGGCACCTGTTTTCGTGGCGGCGGCTGGGCGGGGTGATGGGGGCCGACCACAAAGCGGTGCAGCGTTGGCATGCGCAGGGAGTCGATATGCTGGTGGCGGCGGTCGGCGCGTTGCGGCGGGAGTGTTAGACGATGCGGCGTGGACCGGTCCGTTCAGTCACCGGTCCGGTCCAGCGTGAGGGCGTAGCGGCAGCGTGGCGAGGCGAGCGTGCCTTCGATGCGGTCGCCTGCGAGCTGGCCGGTGAAGGTGAGCTCGTAGGGTTTCTTGTCGAGGCCGGGGAGCGTGGTGCTGGCGGCCAGCGCGGTGCCGGTGATTGTGCCGGTCAGGGTGAGCGTGCCGTCGGCGGGCGAGACGGTGATTGCGTTGCCGCGCCTGGTGAGGGTGGCGCGGGTTTGCGGGTCACACGCGCCGGCTATGGGGCGCTGCGGGCCGGTGAACACTTCGGTGTGCTGCAGGCCGGTGCAGGCGGCGAGCGGGATCAGCAATGTGATGATGGTGCGCATGTGCAGGCTTTTAGCAGGGGCATTTGCGTTTGGGCAGGTGATTTCCTTGTTTTTGGCGCGAAGTGATTTTTGTGGTTGCCCAGGAACCCCAACTTTATGTATATTTTGCTCAAGGATGGCGGTTTGAGCGAACGACTGGCTCACTGCGGTTTCCTGAAGATCGTTGCCTGGTATCGGGATTAGCGGATTTCGCAGTTGGGCGGAATACGCTTTGCCGTGATGTGAGCAGGCGATCGGAGGTGGAATGAAAGTGGAAGAGATGTCACCGCTGGACGTGTTGCTGATGGCGATGCGGCAATGCTGGAAAGATGAGAAAACGGACGAGGCGGTGGCGCTTGCGAAAGCGGCCGCGCCTTACGTTCATGCGAAGCCAGCGGGCGGCCGGGGGGCGAGCTCGAAGAGCGGTATGGGGGGCAACAGGCTGGATGAGCTCTGCGCAGCGGCCTTCTTCGGCGTTAGCACTGAAGAGGCAGATACGGACGAGCCTTGAGGGCTGGTCGCGTGTAGCGATGCGATCGACCGGGCAGGTACCGGCGGCGCACCATTTGCGAATACTCACTATGTTGCAGGAGCTGGAGAAAGGCACGATGCGGCAGCTGCTGGTGCTGCTGCCGCCGGGGTCTGCAAAAAGCACCTATGCCAGCAAGATATTTCCGGCCTGGTGGCTGATACGCAACCCGCAGCATTCGGTGATCATGGCCTGCCATACGGCGCGGCTGGCGGAGCATTTCGGCCGTAGCGTGCGTGGTTTGTTGGAGGAGCACTCCGAGCACATGGATGTTCAGGTGCGGGCGGATGCGCGGGCGGCGGTGCGGTTTTCGACCGAGCAGGGGGGAGAGTTTTTCGGCATCGGCGTGCATGGTGCGGTGACCGGGCGGCGTGCCGACCTGGCAATCATCGACGATCCTATCAAGAGTTTTGCGGATGCTGAGAGTTTTTCGGCGCGTGAACATTTGTGGGACTGGTTTCGCTCCGAGTTGCTGACGCGTATGAAGCCGCGCGGCCGTATCGTGCTTGTGATGACGCGCTGGCATTCCGACGATATTGCCGGGCGGCTGATCGAAAAGGGTGGCTGGGCCTCGCTGCGTCTGCCGGCTCTGGCGGAGTCGGCCGATCCGATGGGGCGGGCGCCTGGCGAGGCGCTGTGGCCGGAGTGGGAGGATCTTGCGGCAATCGAGGCGAAGCGGGCGCTGATGGGGGAGCGGCAGTTCGCCGCGTTGTTCCAGCAAATGCCGCTGCTTGCGAGTGGCACGCTTTTCAATGTGAAGGGGATGCGTGTGGTCGATACGGTGCCGGACGGCGTGGCCGTTCGGGGCTGGGACCTGGCAGGTACGGCTGGCGACTCCGGTGATCCTGACTGGACTGTTGGGGTGAAGCTGGTTCGCGATACGCAGGGTGCGGTGTTCATCGACGATGTGGTGCGGTTTCGTGGCGTGTCCGCGGAGGTGGCCGACCGGATACGGATGGTTGCCATGGCAGATGGGCAGGCGGTGGCGATCGGATTGCCGCAGGATCCGGGACAGGCGGGGAAGAGCCAGATCATGTTCCTGACCCAGCAACTGGCCGGCTTTCGGGTTGTGGCATCTCCCGAGACGGGATCGAAGGAGTTGCGGGCGGTGCCGGTGGCATCGCAGGTTTCGAACGGTGCGATTGCGATGCGCCGGGCGGCTTGGAACTCGCTGTTCATGGATGAGCTGGCGAATTTCCCGCATGGGCGGAAAGACGACCAGGTGGACGCGCTTGGGCGGGCGTTCACGATGTTGCTGAACACCGGTGCGCCGGCAAAGTTCATCAGGTCGGGGTTTTCGACGCGCTGATCCGGCGCGATCAGCTTTTGAGGGAGGTGCAGGTTGTATCGAACGATTTGCGATCTTCTGCCGTTCGACCAGGATTATGCGGAGCGCTCGCGGCAGCTTTCGATCTACCAGAAGCTGCTGGACGGGACGTTTTACGATGCGCTGCCCTATGAGTTTCATGAGGAGCGGACATCGTCAGGCGAGTATATCCCGTTGCGGCAGAGGCGTCCGTCCGTACGCTACGGACTAGCGCGCCTGGTGGTGGAGGACAGCGTGGCGCTGCTGTTCAGCGAAGGGCATTTTCCGGCGTTCGACTCGCCTGATCCTGTGGTGCGCGATGCTCTGGCTGCTGTGGCGCGCGACCTCAAGCTCAACGCTATCATGGTGGAAGCCGGGCTGCGCGGCTCGATCGGTTCCGTGGCGTTGCTGCTGCGGGTGTTGCGCGGGCGGGTGTTCGTTGATGTTCTGGATACGCCGTATCTGTGGCCGCAATGGGCGGCCGATGCGCCAGACACGCTTTGCAGGGTTGTTGAGCGCTACAAGGTGAGTGGCGCCAACCTAGCGGCGCAGGGCTTCGCCGTCAGCGATATCGGCGGAGTCTATTGGTTTCAGCGCGTTTGGGACAAGGAGTTCGAGCGCTGGTATGAGCCGCTGGCGGTTGGCAGTGCGGGGCTGCCTGTCGAGGATCCGGAGCGGACGATACGGCATGGGCTGGGGTTCGTGCCGCTCGTCTGGGTGAAGAATCTGCCGGGCGGTGGTGGCGGGGTGGATGGCGCTTGCACTTTCCGAAGTGCGATCGATACCAGTATCGAAATCGATTACCAGTTGAGCCAGGCGGGGCGGGGACTGAAATACCGTTCCGCCCACAACACAGAGCAACGATGGCTGGACGACACTCGCCAACGAAAGCTGGACGGTGGCCGTCGCAAACACGGGATCGGCCGCGACCAGCGCCGGCAGCGTAAGTGTCACGATGGCGAGCCTGGCCAATCTTGCCGTGGGCCAGGCGGTCTCCGGACCCGGCATCGCCGCCGGCACCACGGTCAGCGCTCTGGGCGGTTCTGCCATCACCCTCTCGGCTCCGCTCACCGCCGCGGTCGCGCCCGCAACCAAGCTCAGCTTCGGTTCGGGCACGGCAGCGGCGTCGCCCGCGGAGACATATCGCCAATCCTATAACCGATACCTGCGTCAACACGCGTCCGTCCTCGGCTGCAGCGGTCTCATTGATCCTGACAAGATCTTTGCGGACCAGGCAGGCTCCGGGAAATGGCGTGTGGATCTCGGATCGGCAAGCGCCGACGGCGTGCATCCCGCCGCCGTACTGCATCAGGCGGCAGTGAATGCCGGGCTGATCACGCCGGCGATGTTCCAGGCGCCCTGAGGCGCCCGACTCCCGGCCCAAACATCACATCGGAGGACAAGATGGAAGACCTGCGCCCATGGCTGCGGCAGCCGACGACGATTGCCGGAATCTCCGCGCTGATCGCAACGATCAGCGGGCTGCTGATGGATCAGATCGTCTGGTCCCAGGCGGTGCCCCTACTCGTGGGCAGCGCGGTCTCGATGCTGCTGCCGGACAATACCGGCGCGCACGACCAGGCCCAGAAGCTCGCTGCCGAAATCGTCGGCAAACTCACCAAGAAGGAAACACCGTAATGAACATCCGCTCCAACATCTCGTGCCTGCCCGTCCTGCTCGCCGCCCTGTGCCTTTCGGCCTGCGCGGCCACCAAGCCGGAAGTGTCCACTGACCTGAACGCCGGCCTCGAAGTGGCCACTGCACTGGAGACGGCCTACGCTGCGCGCCCGAGTGCAGATCCGAAGATCGTGGCCGACCTGACGCGCCTGATGGCGAGTGCCCAGGCGGCGATCGGCGCTTGGGAAGTCTCGACGAGTCCCGCGGATGCGGCTCTGGCCAACGCGGCTATCGCGGCCTTTGTCGCCTACGAAGCCTCGGCGCATATCACGCCGTAACCGACGATCCGTCCGCCGCCCTGTTGACGGCGACAACCCGGCGCGTGACGCTCTCCCCAAATACAGGGGAAGCGTCATGGCCGGCACGGGACAGCACCATAGGCACGTGGTCGCAGCGTGCTATCTGGGCTGGACGCTCGACGCGTTCGACTTCTTCATCATGGTTTTCGTGTTCGGCGACGTCGCACGGACCTTCCATATCGGCGAGACCTCCGTCACCTTTGCCGTGACGCTCACGCTGGCCACGCGCGCGCTCGGCGCCTACATCTTCGGCCGTCTGGCGGACCGTTACGGCCGCCGCCCCGCGCTGATGGCGAGCATCCTCGGTTTCTCTTTCTTCGGCTTCTGCACAGGCCTCGCGCCAAATGCCACGGTGTTCTTCATCGTGCGCGCGCTGTTCGGCCTGGCCATGGGCGGCGAGTGGGGCGTCGGCGCCTCGCTCACCATGGAAAGCATTCCCGCTTCCTGGCGCGGCCGGGTGAGCGGCCTGCTGCAAGCGGGCTACCCCAGCGGCTATCTGCTCGCGGCTCTGCTCTACCGCTTCTATCCCCTGCTCGGCTGGCGCGGCATGTTCATGGCCGGCGCCGTACCCGCGCTGCTGGTTTTCTACATACGCAGCAGCGTGCCGGAGAGTCCGGACTGGACGGAGCGCGCGCGTTCGGGCCCGCAGGAAGGTCTGCTCACCGTCGTGCGGCGCTATCTGCCACTCACGATCTATGCCGCGTGCCTGATGGCGTGTTTCAATTTCTTCAGCCACGGCACGCAGGATATCTTTCCCCGCTACCTGCAACGACAGCACCACATCGTCGGCGCGACCCTCAGCACGATTGTCGTCATTTACAATATCGGCGCGATGGTCGGCGGCATCGGCTTCGGTACTTTGTCCCAGCGCATCGGCCGACGCCGCGCCATCGGCCTGGCCGCGGCGCTCTCTCTGCCGATCCTGCCGCTCTGGGCGTTCTCCGCCTCGCCGCTCTGGATCGGCGTCGGCGCCTTCCTGATGCAGGTCTGCGTGCAAGGGGCCTGGGGCGTCATCCCCGTCTATCTCAACGAGATCTCGCCGGCACCGATACGCGGCACGTTTCCGGGGCTCACGTATCAGTTGGGTAATTTTCTCGCCGCGTTGAATTTGCCGTTGCAGAGCGGCATCGCTGATTCGATGGGCCATGATTATCGGTGGGCGCTGGTCAGCGTCGCCGGCACGGCGGCCGTGTTGATCATTGTGCTCATGCTGCTTGGCCGGGAGGCGAAGGATGTGCGGATGGGGGCGTTTGGGACGGTTGAGTGAAGCAAGAAAGAAAGTAGTCCTTTTTCGAGAAAAAGGACCAAAAAGCTTTTGCTCCGACGCCTGCACCGAAGCCCGCATCTGTTCGGCCAGTATATACGATTGCAGAATGGTCGTAGATTTTCGTGCAGGCGTCGAGATAAAAGCTTTTTGGTCCTTTTTCTCGAAAAAGGACTACTTTCTTCCTTACGCGCTCAACCTCACTGACTAGCCCAAACAATCCGATGCATCCAAGCCACCTCCCGCAAATCGAACGTATAATCCGGATGCTCCGGATTTAAGCTCCGCAACTCGACCCGCCGCGCCGACTGCCGCACCAACTGCTTGGCCATAGCCTCGCCCCGCGCCGTGCGAACAATCACCCGATCCCCCCTGCGTATCGGCGCAGATGGCGAGACCACCACCATGTCCCCATCGCGGAACACCGGCTCCATGGAATCCCCGGAAATCTCCAGCGCGTAGGCATGCGGATCGCCCACCTCAGGGATGCTCACCTCGTCCCAGCTCCCCCCCACCGGATACCCGCCATCGTCGAAAAACCCGTCGCCCCCCGCCTGTGCCATGCCGATCAGCGGAATGCGCCGCGGCCCCGCCTGCCCGGACGCGATCGCCCGTTCGCCCGCCACCAGATGCGAGAACATCTCCAGACTGGCCCCCGTAGCCTCCAGCACCTTGGCCAGGCTCTCGGTCCCCGGCCAGCGGAACCGGCCGTCCGGCATCTTGCGTTTCGAAGGATTGAACGTGGTGGGATCCAGCCCGGCCCGGCGCGCCAGGCCGGACGCCGACATGCCGTTCTCGGCTGCCAGCGTATCCAGCGCACGCCAGATATCCTCATGCTTCATTGCAGAGGATACTGCCGGAAAATAATCCTCGCGGCAATAGGAAAATAGCGGTTCGGGGTTGCCATGGTGTGATGAACGCCGTAGGTTGTTCACGTTATGTTCGATACACGCCCAAGTTGGTTTTCGAGATTGCTTCCGCCTGCCACACCGGCATGCAAGGGCAGGAACCCCGCATCGGAGCGCCCGGAAGCAACCCCGACCTATAGGAAAACAGTCCTTCGCCGCCCAACAATCCAGCACGCGCGCGTCCAGAACCGCGCCACGCCTGACCCGATCCCAGCGCCACCGCTCCCGCAAGGGGGCGGCTTTTTTTGTCTGAAAGGAGCCGTTTCATGGCCTTCTCACTCCGCAACCTTTCGGTGCTCGCTTACGCCAACGGATTCACCCTGTGGCTCTACAAGACCGGTGCCGACGACCAGTCCTGCGTTGCCGCGCCAGGTTTCTTCGATGACGCCGGCGACATGCTGGCCGGCGGTGACATGCTGATGGTCTCCGCCCGGGACGGCGGCCGCATCTTCAGCGTGCTGGCCGACGCCACCGGCGTCCGCGCGGCCCCCATGATGTGACCCCAAACCAACACCAGGCCCAGGTTGACGCGCATGCGGGACGATCTCCACTGTCCGGCCTTTCCTCCCGGAATCACCCCAGGGCCTTGGACATCTCCCGCGACCTACCCCTAGACCAGATCCTGCGCGGCGACTGTGTGGAGATGATGCGCATGCTCCCCACGGCATCCGTGCACTGCGTCTTCGCCGACCCGCCTTACAATCTCCAACTCCGCGGCGAACTGCGCCGCCCGGACGACAGCCTGGTCGACGGCGTCGACGACGACTGGGACAAATTCACCGATTTCGTCACCTACGACGACTTCACCCGAAGCTGGCTGACCGAAGTCCGCCGCCTACTACGCAAAGACGGCACCCTCTGGGTGATCGGCTCCTACCACAACATATTCCGCATAGGCGCCGTTCTACAGGACCTCGGTTTCTGGATCCTAAACGACGTCATATGGCGAAAATCCAACCCGATGCCAAACTTCCGCGGCCGCCGCTTTACCAACGCGCACGAAACCCTGATCTGGGCCGCCCGCGGCCAGGACAGCCGCTACCGCTTCAACTACGCCGCCATGAAGGCGCTCAACGACGACCTGCAGATGCGCAGCGACTGGCTGATCCCGCTCTGCACCGGCAAAGAACGCCTGCGAAACGAACACGGCCTCAAACTCCATCCCACCCAAAAACCCGAAGCCCTGCTCCACCGCATCCTGCTCGCCAGCACCATGGCCGGCGACGTCATCCTCGACCCCTTCCTAGGCAGCGGCACCTCCGCCGCGGTGGCCAAGCGCTTGCACCGCCACTTCGTCGGCATCGAGCGCCACCCGGATTACGTGGAAGCCGCCTGGGGCCGCATACGCCGCGTGAAACCGGCCGCCGCCGAAGCGATGGAAGCAACCCCCAGCCGCCGCGACGCCCCGCGGATCTCCTTCGGCAGCCTGGTCGAGCGCGCGCTGATCGCGCCCGGCACCATTCTCAGCGATCGCCAGCGCCGCGTCGCCGCCACCGTGATGGCGGACGGCACGCTCACATGCGGCCCGCATCGCGGCTCCATACACCAGGTCGGCGCAGCGGTGCAGAATGCGCCGAGCTGCAACGGATGGATTTTCTGGTATTTCGACCGCGACAGCACGATGGTCGCGATCGACACGCTGCGAAGCACCTAAGAAAAATCAGCCCTCCGCGAGAAAAAGGGCCGACACCTCTTGGTGCCCTCGCGCGTCCTTGGTGATTCCTCTGGCACCCGTAACAGCAGGTCGGTTTCGCTGACTGAGCGTTTGTGTGCTCGACAGGCAAAGCCAAGACGAATCACCAAGGACGCCAAGTTAGGCAAGGGCACCAAGAGTCGCGCTCATACACTGCGACTATTCGGCCCAATGAAACGCAAGGCACTTTTCTTCGTGGGGGGACGACGCTCGCGCTTCCGCCCCTGAGCTTGCCATACCAAACCATCCAGGCCAGTAAACCCGCGCACAAGCGGGGAGAAAATCGGATAATGGCGTTCCCACTAAAAGGCGGAACCGCCGTCATCACCGGCGCCGCCAGCGGCATAGGTGCCGCCCTCGCCGCCAACCTGGCCAACCGCGGCGCCAATCTGGCTCTGGCCGACCGCAACGAAGCCGGCCTCGAAGCCGCCGCCGCAACCGCCCGTGCCCAGGGCGTCACCGTCAGCACCCACGTGCTCGACGTCGCAGACCGCGAAGCGCTCGCCGCACTCCCCGAAGCCGTCCTGGCCAAGCATGACCGGGTGAACCTGCTGGTAAACAACGCCGGCGTAGCCCTCGCCGGTGACGTAGCCGACGTCTCGCTCGCCGATTTCGAGTGGCTGTTCGACATCAACTTCTGGGCGCCCGTCCGCCTCACCAAGGCGTTCATGTATGCGCTGGACCGCGAGCCGGCCGCCCACATCGTCAACGTGTCCAGCCTGTTCGGCATCATCGCCCCACCTGGCCAGGCGGCCTACTGCGCCGCGAAATTCGCCCTGCGCGGCTTCTCCGAAGCCCTGCGCCACGAGCTCGAAGGCAGCCACGTCTCGCTCACCGTCGTCCATCCCGGCGGCATACGCACCGAGATCGCCAACAGCGCCCGCATCCCGCAGGGCATCGACCCCGAAGCCGCCCGCGCGCAGACCAAGGAGTTCAACAAGCTCCTGCGCACCGACCCCGCCGACGCCGCCGAGCAGATCGCGCGCGCCATCGTCGCCCGCGCCCCACGCCTGCTGATCGGCAACGACGCTCGCATGGCCGAGCGCCTGCAGCGCCTTTTTCCCGTCACTTACTGGAAATATATCAAGCGGCAGACCGGCAACGTCGCCGGCGCCAACCGGAAGTCTCGCTGACATGGCCAGCCTGCAAGCGCATTTCCTGGATCTGATGTTCCGCACCCAGATCAAGCCCAAGATGAAGGGCGTGTCGGACGTCCTGGCGGTGCGCCGCACCATGGAAGGCGGTGCGCTGCCGCCGCCGAAGGGCGTCACCTACACGCCGGGCACTGTGGGCGGCATCGCCGGCGAGTGGGCCCGCGCCGATGCCCCGCAATCCGCCGGCCAGCCCGCCGCCACGCTGCTCTATCTGCACGGCGGCGGCTACTTCGCCTGCTCCCCGCGCACCCACCGCCCATTCAGCGGCACCTACGCCAAAGCCGGCTTCGACGTGTTCGTGCCCGATTACCGCCTTGCCCCGGAGCACCCGTTCCCCGCCGCGGTCGAGGATGCCGAAGCCGCCTGGAACGGCCTGGTGCAAAGTGGCCATGCGCCCGAAACCCTGACCGTCTCCGGTGACTCCGCCGGCGGTGGCCTGAGCCTCGCCCTGATGCTCACCCTACGTGACAAGGCACTCCCCGGCCCCGCCGCCGCCGCCCTGTTCTCGCCCTGGACGGACCTCGCCGCCACCGGCGCCTCGGTCGTCGGCAATGCCCGGCGCGACGCCATGTTCTGGGCCCCCGGCCTGGTGCGCGGCGGCCAGACCTACCTCGCCGGCGCCGCCGCCGAGAACCCGATCGCCTCGCCGCATTACGCGGACCTGCACGGCCTTCCCCCCTGCTGATCCATGTCGGCGACCGCGAGATCCTGCGCGACGACAGCATCCGCCTCGCCGAGCATGCCCGCGCGGCCGGCCTGGAAGTCGACCTACGCGTCTGGCCGGTGGTGCCCCATGTCTGGCAGCTCGCCCAGTTCGTCCCCGAAGCCCGGCAATCGATGGCCGCCGCCGCCGCCTTCCTGAAGCGTCACGCGGCCGCCGGCGGGGTCGCCCGGCCCGGCATGTAACTTTTTGCGAAGCGGCCTTGCGAAACCGCGGCGCGAACGTGTCGTTTCTGTGACCGTCACACCACCGCAAGGAGCTTCCAATGGGTATCATCGCCTGGCTCGTCCTGGGCCTCATCGCCGGCTTCATCGCCAGCAAGATCGTCAACCACACCGGCGCCGGCGTCCTGTTGGACATCGTGCTCGGCATCGTGGGCGCCATGGTCGGCGGCTGGCTGTTCTCGTTCCTGGGCGCCACCCCGATCACCGGCTTCAACCTCTACAGCATGTTCGTGGCCGTAATCGGCGCCGTGGTCGTGCTGGTCCTCTACCACGCGCTGTTCGGACGCCGCGCCGCCACCTACTGAGCGCAGCAACACGCCTGCCGTCGGGGGCCGTCGCTCTGGCCCCCGACATGCGGCCGAACGCGCGGCTTCCTTTCTCCCCCGGTCCGCGCCACACAGGTCACCAGCCCATGAGGGAGACCTGAAGATGGCCGGCATCTACGATTTCACCGCCAACACGCTCGATGGCGCACCCGCATCCCTCGACGGCTTCCGCGGCAAGGTGCTCCTGATCGTCAACACCGCCAGCAAATGCGGCTTCACCCCGCAATATACCGGCCTGGAAACGCTCCAGAAGAAATACGTCGACCAGGGCTTCGCCGTGCTCGGCTTCCCCTGCGACCAGTTCGGCCACCAGGAGCCCGGCGACGCCACCGAGATCGCCACTTTCTGCAGCACCAAATACGACGTCAGCTTCCCGATGTTCGCCAAGATCGAGGTGAACGGTGCCAACGCCCATCCGCTCTGGGCCTGGCTGAAATCAGAAAAATCCGGCCTGTTCGGTGGCGCCATCAAGTGGAACTTCACCAAGTTCCTGATCGGGCGGGACGGCCAGGTGCTGGACCGCGCCGCTCCGCTGACCAAGCCGGAAGCGCTCGAGGCGAAGATACAGGCCGCTTTGCAGGCGGCTTGAAGCAGCAAGGAAGAAAGTAGTCCTTTTTCGAGAAAAAGGACCAAAAAGCTTTTGCTCCGACGCCTGCACGGCGATCGGGCTGTATTGCAGCCGCCTCGACTGGCAACACCAGCGTAGCTCCGGTGCAGGCGTCCTTTTTCTCGAAACCAGCACACGAAATCGTCTCGCACATTGTGCACAAAAGGCCTTTCTTCCCTCCTAGATGACAACCCTGACCATCGACCTCGACGCCATAGCCCATAACTGGCGCATCCTGGCCGCAAGACACGGCCAGCCCATAGCCGCCGTGGTGAAAGCCGACGCCTACGGCCTGGGCGCCGCCCGTGTCGCCCCGCGCCTCTACGCCGAGGGGGCGCGCCACTTCTTCGTGGCCTACCCGCAGGAGGGCGCCCCCCTCCGCCCACTGCTCCCGCCGGACGCCACGATCGCCATACTCAACGGCTTCTTCCCCGCCCAGGCCGACCTCTATCTTGCCCACGACCTGACGCCCGTCCTGGGCAACCTCGCCGAGATCGCCGCCTACGCCACCACAGCCGCCAGCACCGGCCGCCGCCTCCCGGCGATGATCCACGTCGATACCGGCATGAACCGCCTGGGCCTCACCCCCGAAGACACCGCCCGGCTGCAAGCCGACCCCACGCTGCTGGCCGGCCTGGAGATCGGCTTCGTCATGACGCATCTCGCCAATGCGGAGCACCAGGCCGACCCCGGCAACGCGCGGCAGGCCTCCGCCCTGCGCCAGGCCGCCGGCGGCGCGCTCGCCAACATCCCCCTCAGCCTGGCCAACTCCTCCGGCCTGTTCCTCGGCGGCGGCTTCGTCTCCCACCTCGCCCGCCCCGGCGCCGCGGTCTACGGCATCAACCCCACGCCGGCGCACCCCAACCCGATGCGCCCCGTTCTGCGCCTGACCGCTCCTGTCCTGCAGCTTCGCCGAATCCCGGCCGGCGCCTCGGTGGGCTACAACGCGATCTGGACCGCAGCCCGCCCCACCACCGTCGCCACCGTCTCCGCCGGCTACGCGGACGGCTACCACCGCGCCCTCTCCAACCGCGCCCAGGCCGCAATCCACCGGCCAGGCTTTGACGCTGCCCGCCTTCCACTGATAGGGCGTGTCTCCATGGACTTGGCGACCTTCGACGCGACCGACCATCCCACCTTGCGCCAGGGCGAAATGCTAGAGCTGATAGGCCCAAGCGTATCCCCGGACGAAGTAGCCGACTGGGCAGGCACCAACGGCTACGAAATCCTGACCTCCCTAAAACCAAGAGCAGGCCGAAAGTACGCGGCCCTATGAAACCCCATTTTCCCAACGTCCCGACAGGGAGCAAAAGTTTTTTGCTTCTTTTTTCCAAAAAAGAAGGCCTTACTTCCTTCCCCCGGTGTCCCGAATGAACGCCCTAGGCACCCTAGGCAGCAGCGTCCTCTCCCTCCTGGGAGGCGCCGGCGCAATAATGATTTTCGCCATCTCCGGCCTGTCCCATGTCTTCCGTCCTCCCTATTACGGCCGCCTGTTCCTGCGCAGTTTCATAGACTTCGCCTATTTCAGCCTCCCGGTAGTAGCCCTGACAGCCGTCTTCTCCGGCATGGTCATAGCCCTGCAAAGCTACACCGGCTTCTCCCGCTACGGCGCCACCAGCGCCATAGCCAACATCGTGCTGATCTCGGTAGTCCGAGAACTGGCCCCCGTCCTGGCCGGCCTGATGGTAGCCGGCCGCGTAGGCGCCGCCATGGCCGCAGAGCTCGGCACCATGCGCGTCACCGACCAGATAGACGCGCTGCGCACCCTCTCCACCGACCCGATGAAATACCTGGTCGCCCCCCGCCTGCTGGCCGGCCTCCTGGCACTCCCCCTCCTCGTCCTGGTAGCCGACGTCCTGGGCGTAGGCGGCGGCTTCCTCGTCGCCACCGCCAAACTGGGCTTCGACGCCCACACCTACATCGCCAACACCGCGCATTTCCTCAACTCGTCCGACGTGATCCTCAGCGTGGCGAAAGCCGCGGTGTTCGGCATCATCGTCAGCCTGATGGGCTGCTACTACGGCTACAACAGCCGCGGCGGCGCCCAGGGCGTAGGTGCGGCCACAACCTCCGCCGTGGTCTCCGCCAGCATCCTCATCCTGGCGTTCGACTACGTGCTGACCGAGCTGTTCTTCTCCAGATGAGCGACACACCCCGAAAATCCGCATACGCGGCCTGCGCAAAGCGTTCGGCGCCAAGCAGGTGCTGGACGGCATCGACCTGGACATCGCGCCCGGCACCTCGATGGTCGTCATCGGCGGCTCCGGCTCCGGCAAATCCGTGCTGCTGAAATGCATCCTCGGCCTGGTCGCCCCCGATTCCGGCACCATCGAAATCGACGGCCAGGACCTCGCCCGCCTCGACCAGGCCGGCCGCGACGCCGCGCGCGCCCAGATCGGCATGCTGTTCCAGAACGGCGCCCTGTTCGACAGCCTGCCCGTCTGGGAAAACGTCGCCTTCGGCCTGCTCGCCCAAGGCCACGTCAGCCGCGCCGACGCCCGCGCCCGCGCCGGCGAAATGCTCGCCCAGGTCGGCCTGGCCCCCGCCGTCGGCGCCCTCTTCCCCGCCGAGCTCTCCGGCGGCATGCAGAAACGCGTGGGCCTGGCGCGCGCCATCGCCGGCGGCGGCCGCATCCTGTTCTTCGACGAGCCGACAACCGGCCTGGACCCGATCATGGGCGCCATCATCGACGGCCTGATCACCGATTGCGTGCGTCGCCTCGGCAGCACCGCGCTGGCCATCACGCACGACATGGCAAGCGCCGCCCGCATCGGCGACCGCGCCGCGATGCTGTTTGCCGGCAAGCTGGTGTGGCAGGGCGAGGCCGCGCATCTGCTCGATAGCGGCAATCCGATGGTCGACCAGTTCACGCATGGGCGTCGCGAGGGGCCGATCGAGATGGAGTTGCGGGGCTAGCGTTAGGCAAGCAAGGCCTTCTTTTTCGAGAAAAAGAAGCAAAAAGCTTTTGCTCCGACGCCTGCCCGATGGCTCCCCTTCTATGTGCCGGCGCGCGCGCTTGCACATCAAGCGCATGCCTGGATGCAGGCGTCGGAGCAAAAGCTTTTTGGTCCTTTTTCTCGAAAAAGGACTGCTTTCTTCCTTGCCTACCCTACGGACATTCCGAAACCTTATCCAAATCCACCAGAATATCTCCCAAAAAATCCGCATCGAACGCAAACCGCACCGGCAACGCCGGCCCGCCCGGCACCACAGCCGCCAACCAGGCCTTGCTGAACCGCGGCTTGCGCTGCGCCGCCGCCGCCTGGTCCTTCAAAATCCCCGCCAACAAAACCGACACCGTATCGCACCGCAAAGCCGAACCGGAAAACACCGACCGCCCGCTGCGCGCCAAAACCTCCAACCCCGCCGTATGCGTCGTCAACCGACGCAACTGCCGCCCGTCGAACACCAGCGCCGCCCCCTGGCACGCATGGGTCTGCGTCACCACCAGCGTCTCCAACGCAATCGCCGTCATGCCATCTACCGCGCCGCCCAATCCCCCAGCCGGTATCGCCTCCCGATACGTGCCAGGCGGCGGAGACACCCGCTGCACAACCGGCGACCCGCCCGCATACCCGATCGCCAGATCGTAATCCTTGCCGGAAATACGCCCATGTTCGGTATAGGCGCGCGGCACCAGCGTCGCGCCGGACACCGCACCCTGCGCATCGCCCTCCACTCGCCCATGCACCAGGAAATCCGCCAGCCCCACGGTGCGCGCGCGCAGCCCCGCGTCGTACGATGTGGCGTCCAGCCTGAGACAGTAATCGACGTCGAAAAACGCTATGCCGCGCAAACGTGCCGTGTAGTGCAGCAGCGTTGCCGCGTGGGCGGGAATGGTCATGCAAAATAGAACAACTAAAATGCGCATTGGAAATCCCAAAGAAAGCAAGCAGTCCTTTTTTGAAAAAAAGGACCAAAAAACTTTTGCTTCCCCGCTTGCACCGAGGCTCCCGCAGGTTCTGCAAATACGCGCGCTGGCACAGTAGATCACCACCTTCGTGCAGGCGTCATAGCAAAAGTTTTTTGCTTCTTTTTTTCAAAAAAGAAGGCCTTCATTGCCTGGCCTCTACCCCCGCAACTTCCGATCCGGCATAAACAGCATCACCACGAACGCACTCGCGGTCACCAAAGCCGCCGCCGCAAACGTCCAGGCCAGCGCATGCCCATACGCCGTAACCACGAGCAGCCGCTCCGCCACCGGCAACGCCCGCAAATGCGCCAACCCCAAATTCAGCGGCGACCCGCCCGAACCCGACGGCAGCCTCGCCCGCAACGTCGCCGCCAGTATAGTGCCGGATACCGCCACCCCGAACGCCCCGCCGAGCGAGCGGAAAAACGCCATCGTGGCCGTGGCCACGCCCATGTCGGCCGGCGCTACAGCGCTCTGCACCGCCGTGGTGATGTTCGGCATCACCAAACCCAGCCCCAGGCCCAGCACCGCCAGCAGCGCGTCGAACCCGTTGGCCGATACGCCGGCCAGAACCGCCGCCGTCAGCCCCGCATAGGCCAGCGTGCCGATAGCCAGCCCGCTCACCGGAAAACGCTTCAGCTTGCCGGTCCGCGTGACCATGCGGCCGCCGATGACCGAGCTGATGATCAGCCCGCCCATCAGCGGCGCCATGCGCAGCCCCGCTTCCGTGGCGGACGTCGAAAACACCAGTTGGAAAAACAGCGGCACGAACACCAAGCTGCCGAACAACGCTGCCGTGGTCATCGACAATGCCGTCACGCCACAGCTATACACCCGGTCCGCGAACAGCCGCGCCGGCAGCGCCGGCTCGATGGCATGCCGCTCCACCGGCACCAGCAGCGCCAAAAGCGCCAGCGTCAGCACCCCCAGCCCAATGATCTGCGGCGAGCCCCAGCCATAGACCGACCCGCCCCAGCTCAGCAGCAACAGCCCGGAGCACGTGGCCCCGATCAGCAGCCCGAATCCCGCGAAATCCACGCTGCGCGACAAGGTCGGCTGCCGCCGCGGCAGGCTGATGGCCAGGATCGCCACCGCGGCCACCCCCACCGGCAGGTTCAAATAAAAGATCCACGGCCAAGACGCCGCATCCGTGATGATGCCCCCCAGCAACGGCCCGGCCACGCTGCACAGCGCGAACACCGCCGCAATCAGCCCCTGATACCGCCCGCGCTCCCGCGGCGAGACCAGGTCCGCGATCGACGTCTGCGTCAGCGTGATAAGCCCGCCGGCGCCCACGCCTTGCACCGCCCGCGCGCCGATCAGCATCCCCATGCTGTGCGCCGCGCCGCATAGCAGCGAGCCGCCCAGGAAAATCCCGATCGAGGTGAAAAACGCCGCCCGCCGCCCGAACTGGTCCGAAAGCCGGCCGTAGAGCGGCGTGCTCGCGGTCGACGCCACCGCGAACGCGGTCACCACCCAGGACAGATGCGCCAGCCCGCCCAGGTCACTCACGATCTGCGGCAGCGCCGGCCCCACGATATTGCCGTCCAACGACGCCAACGCCAGCACCAGCATCAGCCCGGCCATCGCCTGGCGTATCTGCGCCGGTGTCGCCCGGGAGGGCGCCTCGCTTATGGCCCGGGAGGGCGCCTCGCTTATGGCCCGGGAGGGCGCCTCGCTCACCGCCCGGGCAGGCGCGTCGCTCCGCGTGTCGCTATCGCTCATGCCACCCCATGCGACTTGAACCAGGCCAGCGCATCCGCCCAACCCTGCTCCGCCGCAGCCTTGTTGTAAGTAGCGCGGTAATCCGCATGGAACCCATGCCCCGCATCCGGAAACAGCTTGATCTCCACAACATGCCCTGCATCGCGCGCCACCTGCGCCGCCGCCTGCACATCGGCTGGATGGATACTGTCATCCTTGCCGCCATACAGCCCCAGCAACGGACAGCGCAGCCCAGCCGCCAGATCCGTCGGCGTGCGCGGCTGTATAGGCGACGTGGCGCCCTTCACCGGCCCATACCAGGCGACCGCCGCGCGCAGATGCGGATTATGCTCGGCATACAGCCACGTATCCCGCCCACCCCGACAAAATCCCGTAACCCCCAGCCGCGCCGCATCGCCCTTGTTCGCCTCGGCCCAGGCCACCGTGCTGTCCAGATCGTTCAGCATCACCCCGTCCGGCGCCTTGGAAATCACCTTCGCCACGATCTCGTGCGGATCGGTCATCTTCGAAAGATCCGCAATGCGCGCATACAACTCCGGCGCCACCGCCAGATAGCCCAGCTTCGCAAACCGGCGGCACACATCCTTGATGTATTCGTGCACGCCGAAAATCTCCTCGATCACCAATATGATCGGGAACGGTCCCGCCCCTTGCGGACGCGCGAAATACGCCGGGATCGGGCCGTTCGGCGTGCTGACCTGCGCCTCGCCGGCCTCCAGTCCGGCCGCATCCGTGTGGATCGGCGCCTCCGCCGCGCGCGCTACGGCCAGGGTGAAGCCGGTCATCAGCGTGGACATCAGCAGGGTGCGGCGATCTAGGGGCATGCGGGAAACTCCAGGTTAGCAAGGCAAGTAGTCCTTTTTTGAAAAAAAGGACCAAAAAACTTTTGCGTTCCCCGCGGCATATCCGCCCGCGCTGGTTCTGCCAGAGCGAGCGTTGCGGAATCACGCGAGGCGTCGGGGCAGGCGTCGGAGCAAAAGCTTTTTGCTTCTTTTTCTCGAAAAAGAAGGCCTTTCTTACTTCATCGCCTTCTGCAAATTCGCATCGATCCGCGCCAGAAAATCCTGCGTATTCATCCAAGGCTGCGCCGGCCCCACCAGTATCGACAAATCCTTCGTCATCGCCCCGCTCTCCACCGTCTCCACACAAACCCGCTCCAAAGTCTCCGCAAACGCCGTCACATCCGGCGTGTCGTCGAACCGCCCGCGATAGATCAGCCCGCGCGTCCACGCAAAGATCGACGCGATCGGATTGGTACTGGTCTCGCGCCCGCGCTGGTGCTCGCGATAATGCCGCGTCACCGTCCCATGCGCCGCTTCGCTTTCGATCACGCTGCCATCAGGGCTCATCAGAACACTCGTCATCAAACCCAGCGAGCCAAACCCCTGCGCCACGATGTCGCTCTGCACGTCACCGTCATAATTCTTGCAAGCCCACAAATACCCGCCCGACCATTTCAGCGCGCTCGCCACCATATCGTCGATCAGCCGATGCTCATACGTAAGCCCAAGCTGCTTGTAGCGGTCGGCGAACTCCTTATCGAACACCTCCTGGAACACATCCTTGAACATGCCGTCATAGGCCTTCAGGATGGTGTTCTTGGTCGAGAGATAGACCGGATATTCCCGCAGCAGCCCGTAATTGAAACTGGCGCGCGCAAACCCCTCGATCGAGGCGCGCGTATTATGCTGCGCCATCGCCACGCCGGGGCCCTTGAAATTGTGCAGCTCGTAGATCTGCGTCTCCGACCCGTCATCCGGCTCGTAAACCATCGTCACCCGGCCAGGCCCAGGGATCTTCGTCTCCGCCGCGCGATAGATATCGCCGTAAGCATGGCGCCCGATCACGATCGGCTTCGTCCAATGCGGCACCAGGCGCGGCACGTTGTGGCAGATGATCGGCTCGCGGAAGATCGTGCCGTCGAGGATGTTGCGTATCGTGCCGTTCGGGCTGCGCCACATGCGCTTCAGCTTGAACTCGCTCACCCGCGCCTCGTCCGGCGTGATCGTCGCGCATTTCACGCCCACGCCGTACTGCTTGATGGCGAGCGCCGCGTCGATCGTCACCTGGTCGTCGGTCTGGTCGCGATATTCGATGCCGAGATCGTAGTATTTCAGATCGATCTCGAGATACGGCAGGATCAGCTTGTCCTTGATGAACCCCCAGATGATGCGGGTCATCTCGTCGCCGTCGAGCTCGACGACGGGCGTCTTCACGCGGATCTTGGCCATGTCTCGTCCTTGCCTGTTTGCCGCGTGATTTGCCCCTCCGCCGCCACAGGAGCAAGATCACCTGGGCGCCGAACCGCAGGACGCCACGCCACGCCACCCCAAACCTATTAATTCAACCCCCCAAAAAGCGCAATATATCTCCCATGCTAACCCAGACACATGCCGGCCAATCCGCCCGTGTCGCATCGACCGACTGGCGCACGCGCACTTCGCAGATCTTCTCCGAGGCCCTCGGCGCATCCTCCCTGAGCCTGATCGTAGCCACCGGGTCCGGCCTGCTGGGGGCCGACCGCGGGCTGCAAGGCTGGCTCAGCGTCGGCGCGCTGTTCACCTGGGGTGCGCTCCGCGCCGCCAAAATCCTGTAGGTCCCCACCGTTTGAAGCCGTGGACGAGCGGAGACATCGTCTCGATCTGCTGCGCCATTCTCTACGTTCCGCTCGGCCTCGCCGTCCAGCCGCGCTACCGCACCGCCCGCGGCTGGATCGAGCTGCTGGGAACCGGCCTCTCGCTCGGCACCCTCCTGATGGTCCTGCTGGACCCGCTCCGCCAGGTCGCCGGCTTCGGCCAGTCGCTGCTGGCGATGGCGCTGGATGAGGGCAGGGCCACCCTGTGGTGGAGCGCCGCCATCGCCGCGATCTACCTGGTGCGCGAACTGTTCGAACGCGCCGCCCCCGTCCCAGCCAAACCCTGAGGCAACCTCCGCGCGCCGCGCGCTTTCACAGCCCGCCCGCCCTGTCGCGCGGTCCAGCCCGGGAGCGAAACTTTTGCTCCTTTTGCCCAAAAAAGAAGGCCTTGCTTTCTTTCTCCCATAGGAACGCAAGCATTTGGACCAAGGCCTCGCCATAGGCGTGCTCTGCGTAGGCTTCGGCGGCCTGGCCGCCCAATGGATCGCCTGGCGCTACCGCCTGCCTGCCATCGTCCTGCTGTTCGTCGTGGGCCTCGCCGTGGGCCCCGGCCTCGGCCTGCTCCACCCTACGGCCAGCCTCGGCCGCTTCCTCCAGCCCGCCGTGGGCCTGGCCGTCGCCATAGTGGTGTTCGAGGGCGGGCTCGGCCTCGAGCTCCGCGAACTCCGCGCCGCCGGCGAGGGCGTGCTCCGCCTCACAGCGGTGGCGTTGCCCATCAACTGGCTGCTCGGCTCGGCCGCCGCGCACTGGATCGGCGGGCTGGGCTGGGGTGCGGCCAGCCTGTTCGGCGCCATCACCGTCGTCACCGGCCCCACCGTGGTTCTCCCCCTGTTGCGCCACACCAGGCTGCAACGCCGCGCCGCCGCCTTTCTCAAATGGGAGGCCATCGTCAACGATCCGGTCGGCGCCGTGCTGGCCACGCTCGTGTTGCAGGCCCTGCTCGCCGCGCATGGCGGCGGCGGCGGCCTAGCAGTCGCCGGCCACCTCGCTTTGCGCATAGGCGTGGCCCTCGCCCTCTCCGCGGCATTGGGCATCGGCACCGCCTTCGCACTCCGCTGGCTCTTCCTGCGCGACCACATGCCGGAGCGCCTGAAAACTCCGGCGCTCCTGGTCTGCGCCATGACGGTCTACGCCCTGGCGAACCTGGCCCTCGAAGGCGCAGGCCTCGCCGCCGCCACCATCCTCGGCGTAGCGCTCGCCAATCTGGGCGTGCCAGGCCTGTCCGAACTGCGGCGGTTCAAGGAATCGCTCGTCGTCCTGATCGTCTCCGGCCTGTTCATCCTGCTCACCGCGGACCTCAGCCGCGCCACGCTGGCGGGCCTCTCCTGGCCGGTCGGCGGGCTCACTCTGGCCGTGCTGTTCGTGGTCCGCCCCGCGGCGATCTGGCTCGCCACGTTCCGCAGCGGCCTGTCCACCGCCGAGCGCGCGCTGGCCGCCTGGGTGGCGCCGCGCGGCATCGTGGCCGCCGCCGTGGCAGGCGTCGCCGGGCTGAAACTGCAAAGCGCGGGCTATGCCGGCGCCAACCTCATCGTGCCCTGCGTGTTCGCGGTGATCGCCGCCACCATGGTGCTGCACGGCTTCACCCTGCGCCCGCTCGCCCGCCGCCTGAAACTCACCCTCAGCGACGCCCCCGGCCTGGCCATCCTCGGCGCGTCCGACTGGACCACGGACATGGCCGCCTGCCTCAACCAGGCGGGCATACCAACCCTTCTGATCGACATCTTCCCCGGCGCGCTGGATGGCGCCCGCGAAGCCGGCACGCCGGTGCTGCAGGCAGAGCTGCTCTCCGATGCCGGCATGGAAGCGCTCGACGGCCGCGCCGTGGACTACCTGATCTGCACCACCCCGGATGCGATCTACAACGGCACGGTATGCGCCCGCCTGGCGCCCGAGCTGGGCCGCGAGCGTGTGTTCCAGGTCAGCCCCGGCGCCCGCCGGCTTAACGAGCGGCGCGGACTCTCCCGCGAGTCGCGCGGCAAGGTGCTGGGCGAGGCGTCCTGGGACGTGTCGCTGTTCGAGGAGCTGTATACCCAGGGCTTCCGGTTCCGCCTGACCGAAGCAGAGACCGGCATCGACGACATGCGCGTGCTCGGCGTGCAGGCGGATGGCGCGCTCACCGTGTTCTCCGCCGAAGCGGCGGAGAACTCTCGAGGCGGAGCGGGTGCTGGTGTTTGCCGCGTCTGCTGCGCCGCCTGTGGCCGGGGAGGGCGGGTAGGAAGGAAGGCCTTCTTTTTCGAGAAAAAGAAGCAAAAAGCTTTTGCTACGACGCCTGCACAAGGATTTGGCTATTATTGCAGCCACATCGACTTGCAATAAGAGCGTAGGCTGTGGGGCAGGCGTCGGAGCAAAAGCTTTTTGGTCCTTTTTCTCGAAAAAGGACTGCTTCTTGCTCGTCTAGCATGTGTCAGTCTAAACCTCGTTTGGTATTATCTCGTGCTGTCACGCGCAGGCTGGATGCAGGCCCGGCCTTGGCTTTACTGTTCCGGCATACGGAGACCCAGCCGATGAGAGACCTCATACTCGTAATGACGATGTCGCTAGACGGCTTCGTCAGCGACATCGACGGCGGCATCGCCTGGATGTTCAACGGCGACCAGGCGGCACGCGCCTGGAGGCTGGCCGTCGTGTCGGAGGCCGGGCTGCACATCATGGGCAGCCGCACCTTCCGCGACATGGCCGCGCACTGGCCCGCCTCCACGGACATCTTCGCGCCGGCGATGAACCAGATCCCCAAAGCGGTATTCTCCGCCCAGGGCGAAGCGATCCTCCCGCCCGCCACCGACGCGTCGCAGCCGGCAAGCGCAGGCTGGGCCGAGGCATACGTCGCCCGCGGCGATCTCGCGACGGAAATCGCAAAACTCAAGACAGCGCCTGGCAAACCGGTCGTGGCACATGGCGGCGCCACCTTCGCGCGCAGCCTCCTGGCAAGCGGCCTGGTCGACCAGCTCAACCTCGTGATCTGTCCGGTGGCGCTGGGCCAGGGCCGCCCGATATTCACCGGCCTCGCCGAGCAGAAGCGTTTCACCCTGGTGAGCTCGCAAGCCTTTCCGCGCGGTGCAATAGCGCAAATCTACCGCCCTGCCTGACCGGGCCGGTCGCTAGAACCGGAACGCGAAACTCATATACGCCTCGATCGGCGGCGCATACCTGTTCAGCCCGGCATACGCGCCGAACGACACCAGCGACACCGGGCTGAGCGCATACGCAAGACCCAGATCGGCGGTGTACAACGCCGGCGTGCGCGCATCCGTGCCGCTCTGGGCATAGGCATCGACCAGCACGGTAACCTTGCCGAACGACCGGCTCAGCGACACGGCTTCCGCATAGGTGAAATGATGGCCGGTATCGGCCTGGTTCTTCAGCAGGTCGATCTCCTGCTGCACCTGCAACGTGAGTGCCAGCGGCAGCGCGGCCTGGGTCGGCAAGATGATGCTGTATTCTACCTGTCCGTTGCCGAAACCGGGCGTCGCCGTGGGTATCTTCACCCCGGCGATCACCGCTGCGGCGAAAATCTGCTGGTCATTGCCGTAGATGTTGTATTTGACCGCCGGCGTGATGTCGCCGAACCCTGTTGCGCGCGCGACGCGGCCGTTCACGGCAACCGGAATGTTCAGCAGGCCGCCGATCTGCAATTGCAGTTCCAGATCGTGCTCCACGCCGTATTTCAGGACGGGATCGAGCGCCTGCCAGCTTTGCGTGTTGTTGCTTTGCACCACGTGCAGGGCGTCGCTCTCGATCTGGAAATACGTCTCCGCCACCGTGTAGGGCGAGTAGGTCCGGCCCGGCGTGTCGGCGTTGAAATCGCGCACCGGATCCTCCGCCTGGGCGGCCGGCGGCGCCGCCAGGCAGAGGGCGAGGGCGCCCCATCGCGCCGCCGCCTGGGCATCTGTGCTGATCGGTCGCATAAGTGGGGGCGCTTCCTTGCCGGACACACGCTCGCGGCGCGTGCGATACGGTTAGGAGCTTTTCGCCGGCCTTTACAGAGGCGAATCCAACCCGTCTTTGGGCTGACTCATCGGCAGAAAGGAAGGAAGGCCTTCTTTTTCGAGAAAAAGAAGCAAAAAGCTTTTGCTATGACGCCTGCACGACGATTTGGCTGTCAGTGCAGCCGCATCGACTTGCAACACGGAAGTGAGCGTTCGTGCAGGCGTCAGAGCAAAAGCTTTTTGGTCCTTTTTCTCGAAAAAGGACTGCTTTCTTGCCTGCCTTGAACGCGTCGATCTCAACCTTGGTTGTTGGGAAACGCACCCGCGCGCCTCGCCAGACGAGGCGCGCGGATCAGGCACGGCGTCTCCGCGCCACCAGGCCCGCCACAATGGCCGGCCCGGCAGCGCTGCGATCGTCAGTTCGGAGCGGCGGGCGTCGTCACGGAGATCGCGTTGCCCATGGCGTTGCCGGTGGGCGAAAGCGAGAAGATCTGCAGGTAGTAATCGGTCGAAGGCGAAAGGCCCTTGATCGTGACCGCATTCTTCTGCGACACGGCCTGTGTCTGCGCGGTGCCGGTATCGCTGTCGGTGACCAGCACGACATAGCCTGTCGCATTGGCCGCTTCCGCCCATTTCAGCGCGATGCTGGTGGGCGACGCGACACCCTGGAAGTTCTTCGGCTTCTTCGGCGGCGTTCCGCTGCCATTCGGCGGCACCAGGAAGTTCACGATGAACGCGTTGCCGAGGATGCTGCCCCAGCCCGTCGTGTTGTCGTAGCCGGCACCGGCGTAGAACCCCATGGCCTGGCCTTCGAAGTAGCTGCCGTTGAAGCCGTCGGCCACGTCGTTCAGCGATGTCTGCAACAGTCCGCCGAACGCCTGGATGTCGTAGATGCCCGGATTGGCGAAACCGGGCGTGCCCAGGCCGAGCGCCTGCGAATCGGCGACCAGCAGGCTGTAATACCCCGACCAGACCGGCGCGCTCACCGAAGTGCCGCCGATCACGATCCAGCCGCCGTTGATGGCCGAATACACCGACACGCCGGTGAGCGGGTTGCCGACCGCGGCCACATCGGGGACGTTGCGCATCGTGCTCGAACCGCCATTGCCGACAGTCACCGAATAGCCGCCCGGCTTCTGCCAGCCCGGGAGCGGCCAGACGGTGCTGATGCCGCCGCCCGTCGCACCGTAGCCGGAGGACAGGTTGTTCCAGACTTCCTCGGCACCGTACGTCTCGTTCTGGCCGGGAAACACCGTCGTCCCGCCAACGCAGGTGATGAACGGCTGGGTGCACGGATCGGATACGTTGAGCCCGCCGCCGCTGCGCCCGAACGCGCCATCGTCGCCGGAGCTGGCGAACACCGCCTGGCCTTGCGCGGTCAGCTGCTCGAGCGCGCCGTTCTCCGCAGTGATCGCATCCTGCCCCTGGATCGACTCGTCGGTGCCATACGAAATGTCGATCGACTTGGCGAGATTGTCTTTCGCCATCGCCGCCAGCGAGTTCACCAGCGCCACCGAGAACGCCGACTTGCCTTCCTCGTACACGATCACGCGCAGCGCCTTCGGGTTCATCGCGATCTGCATGTCGATGTCGAGAACGGCTTCGGCCTCGACGTTGTTGTCGTCGACAGAACCGTTATAGCCATCGACGTTGCGCACCGGCGTGTGCACCGCCGGCAGCTTGTTCGTCGTGAGATAGGTCGTCACGTCGGATAGGTCGAAACCGCCCTGTTCGAACACCGCCAGGCTCTGCCGCTGGCCGATGGTCTGGGTCGGAACGGCATAGATCGACTCCAGGTCCGCCGCGGAGAACCCGCCGCCGGGGCCGGTGCCGCCACCGAGCGTTTTCACGCCATGCGGCAGGATGCGCGCCATCGGCGCAAAGTGCGTCTGTCCGTTCAGGCCGACAACGGCGCCGACGCGGCCCGCCACTTCCGCCGGCAATTTCGCATCTTCGGACGCGGCATAGAACACGGTGCCGGCGCGGTCACGGTAATCGTTGAAATGCGTGCCGAGCGCGGTCTCGAGCGCCTGCACGGTGCCGGTCAGCGGAACGATGTGGCGGCCGGTGAAATACTCGCCAGGCGTGAGGCCCTGGCTCTTCGCCCACGTGACCACCGCCGCATAATCGGCGCTGCTGGCACCGAAGCGCTCTTCATACTGCTCGGGCGTGAGATAGGCGCGATACAGCGGATTGCCACGCTTGGTGACCTGGGCAAGGAACTTTGCAAGGCCGGCAGGATCGCGCGACGGCAGGTAAAGCGAAACGGTAAGCGTCTTCGCCGCGTCGGACGGCCCGACGAGTGCGGCGGTCACGTGCGGTGCGGCACCGATGCGGGGCGCGGCAAGTGCCGTTCCGGACATCAGCATGGCCACGCCGGCGAGCGCTACCATACGGCGCCGATGCGCCTTGCCAACGATGTTCTGTGCGTAAGCGAGCATGCAGTCTTCTCCTCTTGGCGTCCCTGCGGCTGCCGCGTTCGGCCGCGTCGCAGAGCGTCGAATACGCAATGCTTGTACCCGATTGATAGCGCTGTCTATGTCTATATTGATCGAAATGACCAGGCCGATTGCTGGCGCGCTGGAGTTGCGCCACACGTGCATGTTGCCGTTACGCTAGAGCAGCAAGTAAGCAGTTCTTTTTCGAGAAAAAGAACCAAAAAGCTTTTGCTATGACGCCTGCATAAAAATCTGGCCTTCACTGCAGGCGCATCGGCTGGCAGAACGCCTTGGCGCTGGTGCAGGCGTCGGAGCAAAAGCTTTTTGGTTCTTTTTCTCGAAAAAGAACTGCTTCCTTGCTTGCCAAAATCAGCGCGCGTGCGAACGCTACTTAAGTAGCGACTTGCTCAGCACCAGCGCATCGCTACCGTCCGCATAATACCCCGCGCGCCGCCCGATCTGCTGATAGCCGAGCTGCTGATACAACCCGCGCGCCGCCGGATTGCGCGTGCTCACCTCGAGGAACATTCGCACGGCACCGCGCAGGCGCGCCTCCTCCGCGGCGCGCGTCAGCAAAGCCGCCCCCATACCCTGCTGCCGACGCTCCGGCACCACCGCGACGGTGAGTATCTCCGCCTCGTCGGCGGCCAGCCGGGCCAGCAACATGCCACCCTTGCTGTCGATCAACCCGAACACGCCGGGCTGCGAGAGCTGGCCCGCGATGATGCGCTCGTTCCAGAACTCGTCTTCCGGAAACGCCCGCGCATGGATCGCCGACAGCGCGGTGGCATGCAGCGGCCCCGCCTTGATCAACCCGGTCATACCGGCGCCGCCCGCAAGCCGCCCGCCGGCAGACGCGCCTCCGGCGCATCCACGTACAGCGGCGACGCCGCCAGCAGCGGCAACTTACCTGCATGCCGGCGCTCCGCCACCACCGCCACATCCCCCGCCGCCACCATTTTGGCCGCGCACAGCATCACATCCGTGCCGCGCGCCGCCAGCGTGGCGGCAACCAGGTTGGCCGCGTTGCCGCACACCGCCACCCGGCCGCGCGCGCCGGGCAAAGCGTCGGTAGCATAACCCGCGAACCCCGCGCCTGCATCGATGAACACGCGCCCCCGCCGCGCCGCCACCGCAACCCAGAGCGCCCGCCCGTCCAGCGCCGGCGCGCCCGCCGCCAGGGCCCCCGCTGCCAGCGCTTCGGACACCGTCACCCCCACCACCGGCACCCCGAGTGCCAGGCCGATCCCGGCCGCCACCGAAAGCCCCGCGCGCAGGCCGGTGAAGCTGCCGGGCCCGACCACCACGCCTATCAAGTCGAGGCCACGTCCCGCGCTGTCGAGCAATCCCGCGATCAGGCCGGGCAGGGCGGCGGCCAGTCCGGTCTCCTCGGTGATTTGGGCGGCGGCTATAATCTGGCCATCCACCGTTATCGCGGCGTTGCAGCCTGCGTAGGGCGAGGAAATGGCTAGAATGCGCATTCAGGCTCGCAAGAAAGAAAGGCCTTCTTTTTTGAAAAAAAGAAGCAAAAAACTTTTGCTCCCCCGCCTTTGCCGGCGCTTCGGATCAGGCGGCTGAAACACGCTGCGTCGGATGCGGGGAGCAAAAGTTTTTTGGTCCTTTTTTTCAAAAAAGGACTGCTTTCTTTCTTTCTCACAACACTACGCAAGCATCCGAAAACGCCAGCCGAGGCGCGCGCGGAAACAGCCCGGCCCCGTCGCCATGCCCCAGATTGACCAGGAAGTTAGACCGCCAGCCGCTCTCGCCGAAGAAGATCTCGTCCACCCGGCCACGGTCGAACCCGGACATCGGCCCGCAATCGAGCCCCATCGCGCGCGCCGCCAGGATCAGATAGGCGCCCTGCAACGTGGAGTTGCGAAACGCAGTCTCCTCGGCCAGCGCCGCATCGCCGGCGAACCAGGCGCGCGCATCGGCGTGCGGGAACAGCTCCGGCAACCTGTCGTAGAAATGCGGGTCCCACGCCACGATCGTCACCACCGGCGCGGACAGCGTCTTGTCCACATTGCCGGCGGAGAGCGCCGGACGCAGCCGCTCGCGCGCGTCCGGGGTGCGCAGGAAAACGAAACGCGCGGGGGATGTGTTGGCCGAGGTAGGCCCGTATTTCACCGCGTCGTAGAGCTGCGCCAGCTCCGCGTCGCTGACCTCCGCGGAAGTCCAGCTGTAATGCGTGCGCGCATTCTGAAACAGCGTGTCGAGCATGTTCATGTCAGCCGCAGGCAACAAGATGCCATCGCGCTCATCCCGAACTGAGCGCGCCGTACCGGGCAGGCGCCAGGAGCAAAAGTCTTTTGCGTCTTTTCTTCAGAAAAGAAGGCCTTGCTTCCTGCCTGTCCCACTCGTCAGGCCGTAACCTGCTCGACTGACAGAACCTCAGGCACATAATGCCGCAGCATGTTCTCGATGCCGTGCTTGAGCGTCGCGGCCGAAGAAGGGCACCCGCTGCAGGCGCCCTGCATGTGCAGCCGCACCACGCCGTCCTTGTAGCCGCGGAACACGATATCGCCGCCGTCGCTGGCCACCGCAGGGCGCACCCGCGTGTCGAGCAGCTCCTTGATCTGGTCCACCACCTCGCGGTCTTCCGGCGCCACGTCCTCTTCGAGGGCGGCGTCCGCCTGGCCGTCCATCACCGGCCGGCCGGCCACGAAATGCTCCATGATGGCGCCCAGCACCTGCGGCCGCAGCGCCTGCCAGTCGGCATCGCCCTTCGTCACGGTGATGAAATCGCCGCCCAGGAACACGCGCGCCACGCCGGGCAGCGCGAACAGCGCGGTGGCCAGCGGGCTGGGGCCAGCCACGTCGCGGCTGGCGAAATCCGCCGTGCCCGCGCCCATCACCGGAACGCCGGGGAGGAATTTCAGCGTGGCGGGGTTCGGCGTGCCTTCGGTCTCGATGAACATGTCAGGGCCTTTCTGGTCAGGCGTGTAGCCGGGGTTATGGTGCGCCGGGGGGTGAGGGGCAAGGTTTGGCCGCGCGGTGCGCGCCCGTTCGCTGCGCCGGCGCCCTGAACCAAGTCCCACGGCGAAGCATGCATCCAGCCAAGCCGCGACAGCACCCCCAAAAGTTTTTTGCTTCTTTTTTGCAAAAAAGAAGGCCTTCCTCCCTTCGCCCAACCTTGGCGATCCCCCAACATCCGCATACGCTCCCCACAAAACGCCACCCCGGGAGACGTTCACGTGCATCTCAAGCGCATCCGCCTGGCCGCCGCCGCACTCTGCCTGGCGCCGCTTGCCGCCTACGCGCAGCCCGCCCCCGTCGCCACCCAGTCCGGCCCCGTGCAGGGCATGAAGATCGGCACCGTCAACGAGTGGCTCGGCATCCCCTATGCCGCCCCGCCGCTGGGCAATCTGCGCTGGTATCCGCCGCAGCGGCCCGCGCCCTTCACCGGCACTTACCAGGCCACCCAGTTCGGCTCCCCCTGCCCACAGGGGGTGAGCCAGTTCGGCCGGTCCAGCACGAACGAGGATTGCCTCTTCCTCAACATCTATGCGCCGGCCGCCGCAGCCGCCTCGTCCAAGCTGCCGGTGATGGTGTGGATCCATGGCGGCGCCTTCACCTCCGGCGAGGGCGCCGATTACGACGGCAGCCCGCTGGTCAACCAGGGCAACGTCATCGTGGTGACGATCAACTACCGCCTCGGCCTGCTCGGCTTCCTGGCCCATCCCGCGCTGGCGGCCTACGACCCGCGCGGCAGCAGCGGCAATTACGGCCTGCAGGACCAGCAGGCGGCGGTGAGCTGGGTGCTGGCCAATATCGCGGCCTTCGGCGGCAACCCCGCCAACGTCACCATCTTCGGCGAGTCCGCCGGCGGCGCCAGCGTGGAGACCCTGCTGACCACGCCGGGCTTGCCCAAGGTTCACGCCGCTATCATCGAAAGCGGCGACTACCTGCAGTCCCTGCCCACCCTGGCCAACGCCGAAGCTGCCGGTGTGGCCACCGCCACCAACAGCCTCGATTGCGGCGGCACCGGCGGGCTCACCTATCTTTGCCTGCACGCCGCCTCGGCCGCCAGCATCGTCAACGCGCTGAGCCCCGCCGCACTCACCACCTCGCCGGACGTGGACGGCACCACGGTCCCGCAGGAGCCGCTGCAGGCCTACGCCGCCGGCCGCTTCCAGCACGTCCCCATCATCAACGGCACCAACCACGACGAATTCCGCCTCTTCGTCAGCATCGACGAACTGCTCGGCGAGCCGGTGATGACGTCCGCCAGCTACATGGACGCGATCGACGCCGCCTTCGGCAGCTTCGGCCTCGCGGTGCTCGCGCAATATCCGGTGTCGAATTACGAGAACACCGCCGCCTATGCCTGCACGGCCGGCTACGATTGCGGCCCGAGCTACGCCTATGCCGCCCTGGTGACCGACTACACCTTCGCCTGCGGTGGCCACCTGCTGAACAGCCTGCTCGCCCAGAAAACCACCGTGTACAGCTACGAACTCAACGATCCGCACGCGCCGGACCTGTTCCTGCTGCCCGAGCCGGGCATCCCCAACCCCGGCGACAGCCACGCCTCCGAGCTGCCCTACATCTTCCCGGACCTCTCGGACCCGCTGCTCGGCATCGGCCCGGAGGCGTTCACCACGCCGCAATTGCAGCTTGCCAGCTCCATGCGCGCCTACTGGACGAGCCTGGCGCGCTACGGCCGTCCGCTCGCCCCGCTCGCCACCACCTGGCAGCCGTATAACACGCAGGGCCTGGTGCTCAGCCTGGTGCCGCCGGCGCCGGCGCTGGAGAGCAATTTCGTGGCGGCGCATCACTGTGCGTTCTGGAAGCCGGTTCTGCTGATGCAGGCTGGGCTGCCTGATTCTACGCCTTATTGAGGAGAGGGAAGAAAGCAGTCCTTTTTCGAGAAAAGGACCAACAAGCTTTTGCTGTGACGTCTGCACTCAGGGGCGCTTAACTTTGGCATGCCGAGGCTGGCAGAACGTTTGCTTTCCGGCACCGAACGGAGCGAATGGGCGACGGCCGCCACCCGTCGGTGACTGCACGCCAGTTGCGAACGTCGCGTTCTTGGCTGATGGCGCACGCGGGCGGGCTGTAATGACAGGGCAGGCCGGGAGAGCGACCGCCTCTCTCTCCTGGCTCGGGATCTGACCGGGGCGCATGGAAAGCTCGGCGCAATCGCTCTACTGGCACGAGCTTACCGAGCTACGCGCCGCCTATGAATACGTGCGGCTGTATCGCGACCAGCTCACCCGATGGGACACCCGGATCTCGGTAGCGCGCAGCGTCACCGGGCTTGCGGCACTCGGTGCATGGATCACGACCAACGTGGACCCGCATATCTGGGCGGCGGTGATCGTGGCCGGCCAGACGGTGGAGGCGGGGATGAAAGCCACATCGTTCGCCGCGCATTTGCACGGCACCAACGAGCTGTGTTCGTCTTTCGAGAGCCTTTTCATCACGGCTTTGCAGGCGTGGGAGCAGGACATAGCGGCCGGCCGGATAGACGAGGCCAAGATCAAGAAAAGCTGGGGTCGCCTGATGGCGTCCAGGGCGGATGCGGAGAAGAAAGCGCTTCCACGCGGTCTCCCGGCCAGCGATAAGCTCAAAAGGCTCGCAAAGGCCGAGGCTGATGCTTACTTCTATGGCCTGTACCCGGAGGGATCGTGACATGCCCGACAAGCCAGCGCAGCCGCCGCGCCCGAACGGCAGGCAAATCGTCATAAAGAACGGTGCGATACCCCGCATGGGCATGAGCGTTCCCATGCCCGCCAGCACAAAACCTCCCGCACAGCCCATTCAACAGAACAGCACGGCCAACCAGCAGGTCCAGAAGTAGCTGGCCGATCCGGCAGGCGGGTAACATGTTCGCCGTGGCGTGCGCTGTCTCTGCATCGGGCCTGATTGATGGCGGCAGCCTGCGTCGATTTTCCAGGCCGCTGCGCCTCAAAGCGGACGCGTTCCAGCGACAGGCCTAGATGAACTGCCCGCGCAAGAACCCCAGCGCCGGCAACGGCCGCCAGGCTTTAGGCACATCCGCTCGCCGGATCGGCGCCACGCTGTAGCGAGGCATAGGCTGCCGAGTGCCACGCAAGAAGCCGGCATAAGCGTTCACCTGCTGCTCGCGCCAGGTCCGGTCCGCAAGCGCCGCGGTCCGGTTGGGATAGATCTCGGCAATGCGGTCGGTCTTGCCGAGCGACGCCACCACCGCCCAGAGCGTGTCGTCGCGCGTCGCGGGAAGGCGGATGATCTCGGTCAAGCGTCCTGCCCGCCCGAACACAGGCCGCCGCCGGTATGCCGACGCGGGATCAGCCGATCGTCTCCAGCCTAGCCGGCTCGCCCGCCGGCGGCCTTTTCACCAAACCTTCCGGCTCGCTCGCCGGCGGCCTTTTCACCAGACCCTCCGGCTCGCCCGCCGGCGGCACGCAAACCGACACGTCCACCCCCGCGTCGCACGCCGGCGGCGGCTCGCCCGCGGCGTTGCGCTGCTCCTGTGCGCGATCGCGCATCAACGAAAGGGCGGCGAACGTCGTCGCAAGCG
The DNA here is from genome assembly GCA_963795825.1 of uncultured Alphaproteobacteria bacterium. Taxonomy (GTDB): domain Bacteria; phylum Pseudomonadota; class Alphaproteobacteria; order Acetobacterales; family Acetobacteraceae; genus BOG-908. Next base: position 203,803 of record CAWCIW010000001.1, read on the forward strand.
TGGCGTCGCCAACCCCCGCGCACAGCGTGTTGGCAACATCGCTGAGCTGCCGGTCGATCTCGCCAAGCAGCGGCTGGGCCGCCTCGGTCAGGTGCAGCCGCCAGCACCGCCGGTCGCTCGGATCGGGCCGGCGCTCCACCATGCCGCGCGCCTCCAGCCGGTCCACCAGACGCGCCACCGTGATCGGCTCCACCTCGAGTATCTCGGCCAGCTCCTTCTGCAGCAGCCCCGGCTGGGATTCGAGCCGTATCATTAGCGTCCATTGCGCGCGCGTCATGCCATGGGCGCGCGCGCGACGGTCCGCCTCGGTCCGGATCAGCCGGGCCAGGACCACGATGTTGGTCAGCAGATCGCGCTTGCGTGTCATGGGCATGAGGGTGCGGGGCGCCCGTAAAGAGTGACCACAGCAGATTAGGAAACCGCGATGCCGAATATCAAGCGGCCCGGGCTTGGGGGCGGCGCGCCGGTCGGCTAGGAAGCCGCCCATGCAAGCGTCCGCCGCCTCGTCCGCCCCACCCACCCTGATCACCGGCGCCACCGGCTTCGTGGGCTCCGCGGTGGCGCGCGTGCTGCTGGCGCGCGGCCACCGCATCCGCCTGCTGGTCCGCCCGGGTGGCGACCGAAGCAACATTGCGGGCCTGGACGCCGAGCTGGCCGAAGGCGACCTACGCGACCCGGCCTCGCTGGCCGCCGCCGCCGAAGGCTGCCGCTATCTGGTGCACGTCGCCGCCGATTACCGCCTCTGGGTGCCGGACCCCGCGCAGATGATGCAGGCCAATGTCGAGGGCACGCGCGCGCTGCTGCTGGCGGCGCAATCGCGCGGCGTCGAACGCATGGTGTATTGCAGCAGCGTGGCCGCGCTGGGCCTGGTCGGCGACGGCACGGTCGCCGACGAGACCACGCCGGTGCATCCCGACAAAATCATTGGCACCTACAAGAGATCGAAATATTTCGCCGAGCAGGCGGTGCTGGACCTGGTGCGCGACCACGCCATGCCGGTGGTGATCGTCAACCCATCCACGCCGGTGGGCCCGCGCGACATCAAGCCCACCCCCACCGGCAAGATGATACGCGACGCCGCGGAAGGCCGCATGCCCGCCTACGTGGAGACCGGCCTGAACATCGTGCATGTGGACGACGTCGCCGAAGGCCACGCCCTGGCCCTGGAACGCGGCGCGATCGGCGAGCGGTATATCCTCGGCGGCGAGGATTTCGCGCTGGGCGACCTGTTCGCGCTGGTCTCCGAAGTGGCCGGCCGGAAACCGCCGCGCCTGAAGCTGCCGCTGGCGCCGCTCTACCCGGTGGCGCTGGTCTGCGAGGCGCTGGCGCGCTTCGGCGTAGAGCCAGTGGTCACCCGAGAGACCCTGGCGATGGCGCGCAAGAAGATGTTCTTCTCGAGTGCCAAAGCGATGGCGGAGCTGGGCTATAAGCCCAGGCCGGCGGCAGAAGCGGTGCGCGATGCGGTGGACTGGTTCAAGCAGGGCCGCCCGTCGTGAGGGCCTATGGCGGCCATCCGGCGGCGCTCGCCTATCACCGCCACCCAACCAACCAAAACGACCCTTTAACGACCGCCTACCCGCGACCAAGCGCGGCGCCGCCACCCAAAACGAGGCGCCAGCCCCACCGTCACAGCAAAAGCTTTTTGCTTCTTTTTCTCGAAAAAGAAGGCCTTTCTTGACCCTCCTGGCCGCGCTCGCCCTGGCAATCTGGATCTACCTGCTCCTGGGCCACGGAGACTTCTGGCAGGCCGGCCCCAGGCTCCAGCCCATCCCGTCCACCCGCGCCATGCCCCCCGTCACGATCATCGTGCCCGCCCGCAACGAGGCGGAAACCATAGTCGCCTGCCTGCAAAGCCTCCTCGCCCAGGACTACAACGGCCCGTTCCGCGTCATCCTGGTCGACGACCTGAGCAGCGACGGCACCGGCGCGCTCGCCGACGCCATAGGCGACCCCCGCCTAACCGTGCTGCGCGGCGCCGCCCATCCCGCCGCGTGGAGCGGCAAGCTCTGGGCGGTGCACCAGGGCGTGGCGGAAGCCGGCCGGGCGGAGATCCTGCTGCTGACGGACGCGGACATCGTGCATGCGCCGCGCCATCTGGCCACGCTGGTGAGCCAGATGCAGGCCGGCGGGCTGGACATGGTGAGCGAGATGGTCGCCCTGCATTGCGAGCGCGCGGCGGAATACGCCCTGGTGCCGCCCTTCGTGTTCTTCTTCCAGAAGCTCTACCCGTTCGCCTGGGTGAACGACCCCGGCCACCGCGCGGCTGCGGCGGCCGGCGGCACCGTGCTGATACGCGCGGCGGCGCTGGCGCGCGTCGGCGGCGTGGCGGCGATGCGCGGCGCCCTGATCGACGACGTGACCCTGGCGCGCCGGGTAAAGGCCGGCGGCCGCATCTGGCTCGGCCATAGCGGGCTCGCCACCAGCATACGGCCGTATCGGCACGTCGCCGACGTGTGGCGGATGGTGGCGCGCTGCGCGTTCGTGCAGCTCGGCTATTCGCCGTGGCGCCTGGCCGGCGCTGTGGCCGGCATGGTGCTCGTCTACCTCGTCCCCCCGCTGCTCACGGTGTCCGGGCAGGGCGCGGCACGGCTGATGGGCCTGCTCGCCTGGGCACTGATGACCGCGTCGTATCTGCCGACGTTGCGGCGGTTCGGCCTGAACGCCGCCTGGGCCGTATGCCTGCCGTTCGCGGCGATGTTCTATACCGCGGCGACGTTGGGCTCCGCAGTGGACCATTATCGCGGGCGCGGCACGGTGTGGAAGCAGCGGGCGTATCATGGGTGAGCGCGGCTTGGCAGCAAGGAAGCAAGCAGTTCTTTTTCGAGAAAAAGAACCAAAAAGCTTTTGCTCCGACGCCTGCCCTGCGACTTACTTTCGTTCTGCCGGTCGATACTCCTGCAGAAGCAGCCAACATCATCGTGCAGGCGTCGGAGCAAAAGCTTTTTGGTCCTTTTTCTCGAAAAAGGACTGCTTGCTTTCTTGCCGCATAAAGAAACACCCCCGAAACGCCAACCGGAGCGATGCCCAAGCAATGCCCGAAACGATGAACCCCGCCACAGCCAACGTGGAAGCCTGGTCCGGCAAGGACCGCACCCAGGAGAACTTCCCGGTGGGCTCGCTCCTGGTCCGCCGCAGCCTCCGCCGCCACGTCCACGCCTTCTACGACTTCGCCCGCAACGCCGACGACATCGCCGACAGCCCCAGTTTGGCCCCGCCCGACAAACTCGCCCGGCTCGGCGTGATGGAGAACGTGCTGCTCGGCCAAACCGAGGCCGGCGCCCCGTCCGCGGCCCGTCTGCGCCAGAGCCTGGCGGAAACCGGCGTGACCGACGCCCATAGCCGTGACCTGCTGCGCGCCTTCCGCCAGGACGCCACGCAAACCCGCTACGCCACCTGGCCGGACCTGCTGGACTATTGCCGCTACTCGGCCATGCCGGTCGGCCGCCACGTGCTGGCACTGCACGGCGAGGCCCCCGACTGCATCCCGCCGTCGGACGCGCTGAGCGCCGCCCTGCAGATCCTCAACCATCTGCAGGACCTGGCGCGCGACCTCGCCGGGCTGGACCGCTGCTACCTGCCGCAGGACTGGCTCGCCGCCGAAGGCGCCGGCATGGCCGATCTGCGCGCCACTGCCGAAACACCAGGCCTGCGCCGCGTGATCGACCGCCTGCTGGACGGCTGCGACGTGATGAACGACCAGGCCGCCGCCCTGCCGCTGCGCGTGCGGGACTGGCGGCTGCGGCTGGAAACCGGCGTGATCGTGGGCCTGGCGCGCCGCCTGACCGCCCGGCTGCGCGCCGGCGACCCGCTGGCCACGCGGGTGAAACTCAGCCGGCTGGACGTGGCGGCCAGCCTGGCCGGTGCCGCGCGCTACCTGCCCGCGCGGCAGCCAGGTGCCCGCATGAGCCTCCCGCTGGGCGCCACGCGCGAGGACCTGGCCGTGGTGAGCCGCATCGTGCGCGCGTCCGGCACGTCGTTCTACCGCGGCATGGCGATCCTCCAGCCGGAGCGTCGCGTGGCGATGTATGCCGTGTACGCCTTCTGCCGCCTGGTGGACGACATCGCCGACGAGCCGGCTGCAATGGAGATCAAGCGCGTGCAGCTCGATGCCTGGCGCGCCAGGATCGAGGCGATCGCCGCCGGCCAGGCGCCAAGTGAGCGCCAGCCCGATGGCGCCGGCGACGACGGCGCCGTCACGCGCGTCCTGCAGCTCGCTTTGCAAAAATACGCGCTGCGGCGCACCGATTTCCTCGCGGTGATCGACGGCATGCAGATGGACGCCGAGACGGTGATCGTCGCACCCGCCTTCGACACGCTGGACCTGTATTGCGACCGCGTCGCCTCCGCCGTCGGCCGCCTCTCGGTGCGCTGTTTCGGCGACGCCACGCCGGCGGCCGACGAGGTGGCCCACCATCTCGGCCGCGCGCTGCAACTGACCAACATCCTGCGCGACCTGGCCGAGGATGCCGCGCGCGGCCGGCTATATTTGCCGCGCGAATGGCTGGCGCGCGCCGGCGTGCCACCCGAACCGGCCGCGGCCCTCGCCAGTCCCGCGTTGCCCCAGGTTTGCGACCAGACGGCGCGCCGGGCCCGGCAGCATTTCGGCGACGCCTATGCGGCGATGGCGCGGTGCGATCGGCGCGCGATGAAGCCGGCAAGGATCATGGCGGGGAGTTATGCGGCGGTGCTCGGGCGGCTGGAGCGGCGGGGGTGGACGCGGCCGGAGGTCGCGGTGTCGGTGCCGAAATGGGAGAAGCTTTTAATCACTTTGCGGGTGCTGATTACGTAAGGAAGCGTAGCAAGGCCTTCTTTTTCGAGAAAAAGAAGCAAAAAGCTTTTGCTGTGACGCCTGCACCCAAACCTACGCTCTTACTGCAGGCCGATGCGCCTGCAGACTCAGCCTGAACCTCCGTGCAGGCGTCATAGCAAAAGCTTTTTGCTTCTTTTTCTCGAAAAAGAAGGCCTTCCTTGCCTTCCTTCGGAGCCCCGAAAACTTGAGCGTAACCCACATAATAGGCGGCGGCCTCTCCGGCCTGGCCGCCGGCCTGGCGCTCACCCAAGCCGGCCAACGCGTGATCATCTACGAAGCAGGCCCAGCCTGCGGCGGCCGCGCGCGCTCCTATTTCGACCGCGAGCTCGGCTGCCGCATCGATAACGGCAACCACCTCCTGCTCTCCGGCAACCGCGCTGCGATGCGCTACCTCGACCTCGCCGGCGCGCGCGACACCCTGGCCGGCCCGTCCGCCCCGATCTTCCCGTTCCTCGACGTGCGCACCGGCGCCCGCTGGACGCTGCGCCCGAACGACAGCCGGGTGCCCTGGTGGGTGTTCTCCGCAAAACGCGGGGTGCCCGGCGCCAGGCTGGGCGACTACGCGGCCCTGCTGCGCCTGCGCTTCGCCGGCCCGGACGATACCGTGGGCGGGCTGCTGCCGCACAACGCGCTGTACGAGCGCCTCGTCGAGCCGCTCGCGGTATCCGGCCTGAACACGCCGGCCGATGCCGGCAGCGCGCGGCTGTTCTGGGCCATCATCGCCGAAACCCTGGCGCGCGGCGGCGCGCAATGCGTGCCGTGCTGGCCGAAGATCGGGCTGTCGGAAAGCTTCATCGACCCTGCGGTGACGGCGATCGCGTCGGCCGGCGGCGCGGTGCGCACCGGTACGCGCATCGCCGGGCTGCAGACCGAGGGCGGCCGCGTCAGCGGGCTGGCAGGTCCTGGCGGGCCCGTAGAGGTGGGGCCGACGGACCGGGTTGTGCTGGCGGCGCCGGCTGCAATCGCAGCAGGGCTGCTACCCGCCCTGCGCGTGCCGGACGAACATGAATCGATCGTCAACCTGCATTACAAATTGCAGGTGCCGCCCGGCGAGGCCGGGTTCTGGGCGCTCGTCGGCGGCACTGCGGAATGGGTTTTCGCCAAGGCGGGCGTGGCATCCGTGACGATTTCGGCGGCCAATCGCCTGCTCGACAGGCCGGCCGAGGTGCTGGCGCGCGCCGTCTGGCCGGAAGTGTGCCAGGCTGCCGGTATCGTGGCACCGATGCCACAATGGCGGCTGATCCGGGAGAAGCGAGCGACCTTTACTGCAACTCCAGCGCAACACAGGCGTCGCCCACAAGCCACGACAGACTTGCCGAATCTGTTGCTGGCGGGCGATTGGACGGATACCGGGTTGCCCGCAACCATTGAAGGTGCGATCAGATCAGGTTTCGCTGCGGCGCAGCACGTAACGGCCCTGAATACCAGTGCGTAACTTCCCTTGAACGAGTGATGCAAAGCCAGACCCTGACCCCGCCCGCTGAAACGGTGCCGACACCAACCCTGCAAGCCAGCATAGAGCGGGCGGCCCAGGCGCTTGGCCGTCGCCAGAACGCGGACGGACACTGGCGTTTCGAGCTCGAGGCGGATGCGACGATCCCCGCCGAATACATCCTGCTCGAGCATTACCTGGACCGTATCGATCCTGCTTTGCAGGCGCGCATCGGCGTCTATCTACTGGAGATCCAGGGCGACCACGGCGGCTGGCCGCTGTTCCACGGCGGCAAGTTCGATCTGTCGGCCAGCGTAAAGGCGTATTTCGCGCTGAAATGCCTGGGTCACGCGCCGGACGCGCCGCACATGGCGCGCGCGCGGGCGGCGATCCTGGCGGCCGGCGGCGCCGAGCGCTGCAACGTGTTCACCCGCATACAGCTCGCTTTGTTCGGCGAGGTGCCGTGGCGCGCGATACCCACCATGCCGGTGGAGATCATGCTGCTGCCGGAGTGGTTCTTCTTCCATCTGTCGAAGATCTCGTATTGGTCGCGCACGGTGATAGTGCCGCTGCTGGTGCTGATGACGCTGCGGCCGCGCGCCACCAACCCGCGCGACATCCACATCCCCGAGCTGTTCACCAAGCCCGCCGACCAGATACGCGACTACATTCGCGGCCCGTATCGCAGCTACTGGGGCCACGCGTTCAAGGCGCTGGACATCTGCCTGAAGCGTGGCGAAACGCGGTTCCCCAAGGCGGCGCGCGCGCGGGCGGTCAGCCAGGCGGTGGCGTTCGTCACCGAGCGGCTGAACGGCGAAGACGGTCTCGGCGCGATCTATCCGGCGATGGCCAACAGCGTGATGATGTTCGCCGCCCTCGGTTATGCGCCGGATCATCCGGATGCCGCCCTGGCCTGGCTCTCGGTGCGCAAGCTGATCGTTGATGACGGGGTACGCGCCTACGTGCAGCCCTGCGTGTCGCCAATCTGGGATACCGGCCTGGCCGGCGTGGCGATGGCCGAAGCCGCCTATGGCTGCGACAATTCCGTGCCAGGCGGCCGCGCGCCCGTCGAGGCGGCCAGCGAGTGGCTGGTGTCGCGCCAGATACTCGACGTGAAGGGTGACTGGGCGGTCCGCCGGCCAGACGTCGCACCTGGCGGCTGGGCGTTCCAATACGCCAACGACCATTATCCGGACGTGGACGACACCGCCCTCGTCGGCATGCTGCTGGCCCGCAACGGCGACCCCGCGCACGACGAATCGATCGCCCGCGCGCGCGACTGGATCGTCGGCATGCAGAGCAGCGACGGCGGCTGGGGCGCCTTCGAGCCGGAGAACACCCACTCCTACCTGAACCACATCCCGTTCGCCGATCACGGCGCGCTGCTGGACCCGCCGACGGCCGACGTGACCGGCCGTTGCGTAGGTTTCCTGGCGCAGATCGGCATGGACAGCACCCATCCGGTGATGGCGCGCGCGATCGCCTATCTGCGCCGCGAGCAGGAACGCGACGGCAGCTGGTTCGGCCGCTGGGGCACCAACTACATCTACGGCACCTGGTCGGTGATCAACGCGCTGAACGCCGCCGGCATCCCGCCGGAAGATCCGGCGATGCGCCGCGCCTGCGACTGGCTCGTCGGCGTGCAGCGCGCGGATGGCGGCTGGGGCGAGGACGAGGAGAGCTACGCCGACGCGCCGGCCGGCCGCTACACCGAGAGCACCCCGTCGCAGACCGCCTGGGCGGTACTGGCCCTGATGGGCGCCGGCCGTACGGACGATCCGGCCACGGCCCGCGGCATCGCCTGGCTGTCCGCCACCCAAAAGCCGGACGGCGAGTGGGACGAGGCGCCTTATACGGCGGTCGGTTTTCCGCGCGTGTTCTACCTGAAATATCACGGCTATCGGCTGTTCTTCCCGTTGCTGGCGCTGTCGCGCTATCGCAACCTCCGGCGCGGCAACCAGCGGCGCGTGGATTGGGGCATCTAGGAAGGGAGCGGTCCCCGGTGGATACGTATTTGCGTGGCACGCCGCAGCCTTCGGCGGCGGCCGCCTGATGCTCGCCTTTATCGTTGGCCTGCGCGCCGAAGCTCGCCTGTTAAAGCCGCTGACCGGCAAGGTGTATGTCGGCGGCGGCACCACACGCGGTGCTGCGGACGCCGCGCGCCGCGCGCTGGGCGCCGGTGCCACCGCGCTGGTGAGTTTCGGCCTGGCGGGCGGGCTTTCGCCGGAAATAGCCGCCGGTGCGCTCATTGTCCCGTCCGCGGTGCTGTTCAAGGGCCGCCATCTCGCGACCGATCCGGAGCTGTCGGCTGCGCTGGGCGGCGTCAACGCGCGGGCGCTGCTGGCCGGTGACGCCGTGGTGGCCTCGATCGCCGGCAAGGCCGAGCGATGGCACGGCACGAATGCGGAGGCGGTGGATCTGGAGAGCGGCGCCGTGGCCGAGGCGGCCCGGCAGGCAAGCGTGCCGTATGCGGTGCTGCGCGCCGTGTGCGATCCGGCGACGCGTGCGCTGCCGCCGGCGGCAGTGGGGGCGCTGACCAAAGGGGGCGGCATCGGTTTCGTGCGGCTGGCGCGGTCGCTGGTGGCCCAGCCTGGCCAATTGGGCGCGCTGCTGGCGCTTTCGCGCGATGCGGCGGCGGCAAGGCGGGCGCTGGTGGGGCGGGTGCGGGAATTGCGGGAGAGTGGGGCCTTGGCGGCCTGGCTGGCGCGCGGGGGCGGGTTTTAGGAAGCAAGCAGTCCTTTTTTGAAAAAAGGACCAAAAAACTTTTGCGTTCCCCGCTGCATCGGCGCCCACGTAGTCCCACTAAGCCTCCCTTGCACATGCAGGTCGGATGCTGCTGAACGACCTGGAGCCTACGGGCAGGCGGGGAAAGCAAAAGTTTTTTGGTCCTTTTTTTCAAAAAAGGACTGCTTCCTTCCTTCCCTCCAAACTGACGACACCCCGCCGCCCAAGGCTGTTACACAAAAACACCTCATCCGCGTCCAGCAGCCGCTCCACCGACAGCGAAGCCTCAACGGCAAACCCCGAACTCCAGCAGCAGCGCCCGCGCAATGCCGGGCAGCGCGCCATCCGCCACCGGCGGCGTGGTCCAGGCGCGCCCATGCCGCACGAACACGTTGGCGGCGGTGGCTTCGGCAATCCGGCCGGCGGTGTTGCACAGGAGCGCGTCGTCGGCGCCGGCAGCTTCGGCCTCCTGGCGGGCGATGATGCTGTCCAGGTAATTCAACGACTTGATACGCGCCAAAGGGGAATGCTCGTTGCGGCGCGTGGTGCGCGCGACGATCAGCCGGGCAGGCGGCAATGGCGGCGGCAGCGGGCCGGCGGTGATGAGCAGCGTGGGTTGCGTGCCGGCCGGTGCCAGCAGGCCGCGCGGCGCCGGGCCGCGCGAGAGCGTGATGCGCAGGGCGGCGTCGCGGCCGCCGAGCACGGCGGTGGCGGCGGCGGCGATCTCTGGGTTGGGCCAGGGCAGGGCGATGCCCAGGGTGGCGGCGCCTTCGCGCAGGCGGGCTAGGTGGCGGTCCAGATGCGCGGTGGCGCGCAGTGTTTCGAACACGCCGTCGCCCAGGAGGAAGCCGCGGTCGGCGGGGTCCAGGCGGGCTTGTTCCGGGGGGAGTAGGCGGCCGTTCAGCCAGCAGAGGGTCATGGCTCAGGGGGCAAGGAAGGAAGCAGTCCTTTTTTGAAAAAAAGGACCAAAAAACTTTTGCTCCGACGCATTTGACGCGGCCGGGCAGGTTCTGCCAGTCGCGCTCTGGCCGCAAGAGGGCATGCGCCTGGGCAGCCGGGAGTCAAAAGTTTTTTGCTTCTTTTTTTCAAAAAAGAAGGCCTTCCTTGCTTCCCAGCGCCCGCAGCAAAGGCGCCACCTTCACCACCAGCTCCGCATACTCATCCGCCGGATCGCTATCCGCCACGATCCCCCCGCCCGCCTGGATGGTCACCCGGTCCGGCAATACCGTGGCCGTCCGGATAGCGACCGAGCTGTCCATCGCGCCATCCCACCCGACCCACAGCACCGCCCCGCAATACGGCCCCCGCGCCGCCGGCTCGAGTTCGTGGATGATCTGCTGCGCCCGCCGCTTCGGCGCCCCGGTGATCGAGCCGCCCGGAAACGCCGCGCGCAGCAGATCGACCGCGGACGCGCCAGGCCGGAGCTGGCCGCGCACCACGCTGACCAGGTGATGCACGTTGGCGAACGTCTCGGCGGCCGCGAGCTGCGGCACATGGACGCTGCCGATGCGGCCACGCGCGAGATGTCGTTGCGCAGCAGGTCCACGATCATCAGGTTCTCCGCGTGGTCCTTGGCGCTGGCGAGCAGCTCGGCGCGCAGCGCGGCGTCGGCGGCCGGGTCGGGATGGCGCGGGCGGGTGCCCTTGATCGGCCGCGCCTCGATCGCGCCGGAGGCGGTGAGGCTGAGGAAGCGCTCGGGCGACACGCTGGCGATCGCGCGGTCCCCGCCCAGATCCAGGAACGCACCGAACGGGGCCGGGCTGGCGGCGCGCAACGCGAGATGGATGTCGGCGGCCGTCAGGCCGGGCGGACGGGCGGCGTGGAAGGCGGCGGTGATGTTGGCCTGGCAGATGTCGCCGGCCGCGATGTAGGCGATGGTGCGGGCCACGCGCGCCTCGTGCACGGCCCGCGCGGTCTCCGCCTGCCAGTGCAGAGCGGGGTGGGCGGCCGGCGTGGCGGGCACCGCGCCGAGGCGCTGCAGGACGGCATCGGCACGGTCCGCGGCGCGGGTGGCGCGACGGCGCGGGTCCTGCTCCGGCAGCCCGGAGCTGTGCAGCCGGGCGGTGCCGTCCGCGCGGTCGAAGGCGAACACCAGGTCGTAGAGGCCGATCCAGGCATCCGGCAGGCCGGCCGGGCCGGGGTGGCGCGGCACGTCCTCCAGCGTGGCGCCGAGTTCGTAGCCAAGGAAGCCGATGGCCCCGCCGGTGAACGGCGCCTGGTCCGGCCTGGGCGGTTGGGCGAAGCGGCGCAGGCTGGCGGCCAGGCGGCCGAGCACGTCGGTGGTGACGATCTCGAACGGATCGATCGCGAGGTAGCTGTGGCGGCTGCGCGGGCTGAGCGGGCCCGCGCTGTCCAGCCAGGCGGTGTGCGGGTCCGCGCGGAACGCGGCGAACGCCTGTTCCGGCGTGACGCGCACCGGGATCGCCAGGCCCTCGTCCGAGCGGTCCCGGTCCCGGCCGGCCGGTATCGCCGTGTCAGGCACCGAAATCGCGCAGACGTGCGGCCAGGTCGGCGGGCGAAAGGCTGTCGTCCAGCAGCCCGGCATACTGCCCGTCCGGCCCCATCACGTAGATGATCGAGCTGTGGTCCATGGCGTAGTCGCCGCCCTTGAGGTCATGCCGCCTGGCATAGACGTGGTAGCTGGCCTCCACGCCGTCCAGCGCGGCCTGGGTGCCGGTCAGGCCCACGAATTCCGGGCCGAAGGCGCGCGCGTAGTCGCCCACGATCGCCGGCGTGTCGCGCCCCGGATCGACGGTGATGAACAGCACGCGCAGGCGGGCGCGGGCAGCGGGCGTGAGCTTGTCGAGGGAAGCGGCGAGCTTGCTCAGCGTGGTGGGGCAGGCATCGGGGCAGTGGGTGTAGCCGAAATAGACCAGCCGCCAGTCGCCGGCATAGGAGGCGTCGGTGACGGGGTGGCCGGCGCCGTCGGTCAGCGCGAACGGGCCGCCGATCGCCAGGCCCGGTCCCGCAGCCGGGGCGCGGGCGCCCAGGCCGGGAAAGGCGAACAGCGCCAGCAAAATGGCCCCGGCGATACCGGCCAGGCCAGCGACGATGGGGGTGCGGCGCATCAGTCCGGCGCGCCTGTCGCGGTGATCGGCTGGACGGGAACCTCGACATGGACCACGCCGGCCCGGGCGAAGGTGAGGTCCAGCCGGACGCGATCGCCGGCGCGCAGGCCGTGCGGCAGCCCGGTGAGCATGATGTGCGCGCCGCCGGGCGCCAGCGCCAGCGTGCCACCGGCGGCGATCGCCGGGGCCGCCATGTCCGTCATGGAGGACATGTCGCCCATGTGGGTGGTCTGGTGCAGCATGGCGGCGCCGGCATCCGGGCTGGCCACGCCGAGCAGCTTGTCCGGCTGCGCCGCGGCGATGGTGAGATAGACGGCGCCGGTATCCTGGCCCGGCGCGGTGGCGCGCGCCCAGGGGTGGAGGATACGCACCGGCGGCAAAGCGGCGCCCGTGGCCAGCAGCCCCGCCAGCACGATGGCCGGCACTTTCCAAAACGCATCACCCGGTCTGAAAGCCAAGCCTGTTCCTCCAGGCGCGGAGCCGCCGCGCTCACGTACGGTATGGGGTTGGTTGCCGCGTGGCGGAAGGGCCGGCAGGCAGCGGGATGCGGACCCAGCCAAGGCTTAGTCGATCATGCGCCCCAGCCTCTTGCCGGCACGAGGCTGGCGCACGCCAGGCAGTAAGAAAGCAGTCCTTTTTCGAGAAAAAGGACCAAAAAGTTTTTGCTCCGATGCCTGCCCGACAGCCTACGCTCGTTCTGCCAGTCGATGCGGTTGCATTGGCAGCCGGGTTGTCGTGCCGGCGTCGGGATAAAAGCTTTTTGGTCCTTTTTCTCGAAAAAGGACTGCTTTCTTTCTTACTCTCCTCAGTAGGCCGCCAGCAGATTGGCCACGTTTACCGTGCCCAGCCCGGTCGCCAGATTATACCCCGGGGTTGCCGGATACGCGTCCTGGTTCGAGTAATCCGAGCCGCGCAGCACGCCCACGCCCTGGGTCGCCTGGGCCGTCGTATGGCAGTCGCCTGTCGTGGCCTCGCAGGGCTCGGCGATGTTGCCGACGGTCACCTGGTGGAACACGCAGGTGCCCGCCCCGGGCGTGGCGTTGCAGGCGGCCGCCGTCGCCGAAGCGGTGAACTGCGCCTTGGCCAGGCTATAGAGGCGCGGCGCCGCATTACCCACCGGCCCGTTCTTCTGCACGATCAGCGCCGCTATGCCGGCAAAGGCCGGTGCCGCGAACGACGTGCCGCCCGCCGCATTGCCGAACACGTCCTGCTCGCTCGTGTAGTCGCAGGCGGTGCCCATCTCGTTCGGGTCGGACATGCAGAACACCAGGAAATGGCCCCAGAACCCGTTCGCCGCGAACAGCGACACGTCGGGCTGGTCGCGCATGCCGTCGGTCGGCATGCCGGGCACGCCGATGCTCTGGAAATCGGGCTTGGCGTAGATCGTGCTCTCGCCACCCGAGCCGCCGGCCCCGTTCTGGAAGTTGAACTGGCTCGACGGGTCGTTGCAGGTGGCGATCGCGTTGGCGTAGCCGCCATAGCGCGTGACGAGCGCGCCGGCACAGGAATTGTCCCACGGCGTCTCGGGAACGTAGGCCTTGGCCGAGCTCAGCGCGCCGTGGTTCGCCTGCGTCCAGTAGCGCGAGTTGGTGCCGCGGAAGCTGTCGAGGAAATCGGTGCCGCCGACCGTGGTGTTGTAGGCGTTGGTGGAAAGCCCGTTCACCGCCAGCCCGTCTATGGCGATCTTGCCGCGGTCGAACGAACTGCCGCTGTCGCCGCTGGAGATGAACACCGACTTGCCCTCGACGGAGGCTTCCTCGAGCAGGTTGGACCAGCCGGCGAGGAACGACGCGCTGCTCTGCAGCTCCGGCCCGCCATAGCTGATCGAGAACACCGACGCCTTGGACGGATGCTCGACCACGCCGCGCAAGGCGGTCTCCACGCCGAAAGTGAGCGCGGTGCTGGCGCAGGACGCTTCGATCACATCGGCGTCGGGTGCGGCCACGCCGATCCATTCGGCATCCAGCGCCGCTTCGCCCTCATCGGCGCCGAGCCCCGGATCGGTGCAATGCGGGTTGCTGGCGACCAGCGTGCCGGCATAGCCGGCCAGGCCGAACGCCGTGCGGAAGGTGGTCCAGTCGGCGGCCTGTATGTCGGTCTGCTCGAGCACGGCCACGGTCACGCCGGCGCCGGTCAGCTTGCCCGCAGCGCCAGTGCCGCGCAGCAGCGGGTTCACGTTGTAGATCGTGTTGAAATCCTGCGGCCCGACGGCCTCGTAGCCGCCGACGTTGAAATCGGGCGATACGCCGCGCCGCGCGGCCCGGGCCGCGGTGACCGGCCGGGTCGCCCGCATCATGTTGGGTTTCGGGAAAAAATTGGCCAGCGTGGCGCCGCGCACCACGGGGGCCAGGGCCGCCGGGATCGCCAGGTCGCTGACATTGGCGATATGCGGCTCGCCGTTCGCCAGCACCACCTGGTGCAGCTCGGTGTGGAACGCCCGGCCGACAGCATCCGCCGGGCCGCCGAAATCGATCGACATGCCGCTCGGCGACACTGCGTTGACGTGCAGGCCGTGCGCGGCCAGCCAGGCGGTCACCTGGTCGATGTCGGACTGGTCCGGACCGTAGGCGCGGAGTTGGGCGGCGGTGAGCCACTTGCGGTAGGCCGGCGAGGCGCGGTCCTGCTGGGCGTGCGCCAGCGCGTCGAGTGCCGCCTGGGCCGCCGGCGGACGCTTCAGCTCGAGCTGCACATGCGACAGCACGGCGCCGCCGAGCGCGCCCATGTCACGCGCGCTGGCGAGCAGCGGCGATCTCTCGCCGGCGATCGCGGCGGTCGCCGCGTCATCGACCGCGCCCACCACGAGCGGGGCCGAAAAAGCGGGGGCCGCAAAGGCGAGACAGGCGGCGGTGCAGAGCAGGGCGGATTTCGGGAAGTCGGACACGGGGCGCTCCTTGATTGCGGTGGTCGGCGGCGGGGTCAGCGGGGCAGTTCGTAGGCGATGCCGCTGGCGCCGTGGCCGCCCAAAGCCGTGGTGCCGAACAGGTCGCCCTTGGCGTCCTGGACGAGCGGGCTGGCCGGATCGGTGCCGTCCTTGCCGTAAGCCGGCATGAAGGTGTGCAGTATCTTGGCGGTCCAGGCGGAAGTGCCGGTGGCGGGCGGCGTCAGGCTGAACACCGTGCCGCCGCGGTACATCGTGCCCTGTTGCGCCACGCCCACGAGCCCGCCGCCCTTCCTGGCGAGCAGGCCCACGTAAGGCTGGCCGCCGTCGCTGCCGCCGGTGAAGTTGTAGAGCACGGTCTCCGTCCAGGCCGTCGATGTGCCGGTGGGCGGCGCCAGCTTGAACACCACGCCGTTGTTGTAGAGCCCGCCCTGGCTGGCGGTGCCGTAGAGCGCGCCGCCGGCATCGGCCAGGAGCTGCTCCTGCCCGAGTATCGCGCCGTCATTGCCGCCGGTCGCATCGAAGCTGTGCAGCACGGTCTCGGTCCAGGCGGTGCTCCCGGCGGCGGGCGGCGTCAGCTTGAACACGGTGCCCTCGCCGGCCGTGCCGCCGGTATAGGTGGTGCCGTAGAGCGCGCCGCTGCGATCGAACCGCAGGGTGCCCTGCGGCGAGGAGCCGTCCGGGCCGCTGAAGCTGTAGAGGATCGTCTCGGTCCAGGCAGTGGCGCCCTTGGCCGGCGGTGTGAGCTTGTAGACGATGCCGTTGCCGTAGCTGTTGTCCGGGGTGGTGGTGCCGCCGCTGCCGGCGGTGCCGTACAGCGCGCCCGAAGCATCCGCGATCAGGCCGGCCGCCGGGAACGCGCCGTCGCCGGTGGCCACCCCGGTGAAGGCGTGGAGCACCTGGCTGGTCCATTCGCCGCTGCCGCCGGC
Source organism: uncultured Alphaproteobacteria bacterium (assembly GCA_963795825.1). GTDB lineage: Bacteria > Pseudomonadota > Alphaproteobacteria > Acetobacterales > Acetobacteraceae > BOG-908. The sequence continues at coordinate 219,644 of CAWCIW010000001.1, forward strand.
CGGCGGCAGGAGCGCATAGACGGTGCCGTACGGCGTGGCGCTGTCGCCGCCTTCCGCCGCCACGCCGTAGAGCACGCCCTTGGGCCCCGGAATCAGCGCGCCGTTCGGCTCGGAGCCGTCCGCGCCGTTGAAGCTGTGCAGCAGCGTCTCGTGCCAGGCGGTCTCGCCGGCGGCGGGCGGGGTGAGTTCGAAGGCCGCGCCCTGGTTGCTGGCGCCGCCCACGCTGGCGCTGCCATAGAGCGTTCCGGCTTTGGTCAGCAGCAGCGGGCCGATCGGCTCCGCCGCGTTGGTGCTCGGTGTGCGGAATTGCTGCAGCTCGGTCTGCGTCCAGGCGGTGCCGCCGGCGGGCGGCGGCGTCAGCGCGAAGATCGTGCCGCCGCCGATGCCCAGCGTGCCGCCATATACCGTGGGGCCGACGAGCCGGCCGGCGGGATCGCGCGTCAGGCCGGACGGGTTGTTGCCGTTCGGCCCGTCGAAACTGGCGATCGCCATCTCGGTCCAGGTGGTTTTGCCGGCCTGCGGCGGGCTGAGCGCGAACGCCGCGCCGGATCCCATGCGGCCGCCGGCATTGGTGACGCCGTACAGCGTGCCGTCCGGCGCCAGGACCGGGGTGGAGTTGGGTGCGCCGCCGTCGAGATGGCCGCTGAAATGGTAGATCACCGTCTCCAGCCAGGCGCGGCGATTGCCGGAAGGCGGGGCCAGCGAGAACACCGTGCCCCAGCCGGTAAGGCCGCCGGCATCCGTCACGCCGTAAAAGGTGCCGTTCTGGTCGCGCACCAGGCCGCCGAGCGGGAAATTGCCATCGGTGATGCTGCGGAAACTATACACCGTGGCCTTGGTCCAGGATGCGCCGCCGCCGGCGGGCGGCGTGATCTGGTAGACCTCGCCGGCATTGTTCAGACCGCCGCCGGACGTCATGCCGGTGATCGCGCCGGTTACCGGGTCGCGGAACACGTCGCCGGTCGGGCTGATGCCGTCGGTGCCGAACTGGAAGCTGTAGAGCACCTTCTCCGTCCAGTCGGACTGGCCGGCGGCGGGTGGCGCCAGGCTGAACACCACGCCGCCTTGGCCGCTGCCGCCGCTGTTGGTGGAGCCGTACAGCACGCCGTCGTTGTCCATCACCAGCTTGCCGAACGGGGTCATGCCGTCGGTGGTGCCGTTGAAGCTGTGCAGCGTGGTCACCGTCCAGGCGGACTGGCCCGCTTCGGGCGGTGCCAGCCGGAACGCGACACCGGCGTTCTGCGCGCCGCCCGTCGCTGTCAGGCCGTACAGCGCGCCGTCCGGGCCGAGCAGCAGGCCGGAGGCGGGTGTCGCACCGTCGGTCTCGCCGGAGAAGGAATGCAGCACCTTTTCGGTCCAGCCAGAGGGCGCCCGCGAATCTGCCACGAGCTGGAAGACGGTGCCGTTGCCGGTGGCGCCGCCAGCATCGGTGGTGCCGTAATAGCTGCCGTCCGGGCCCAGGGTCAGGGGCGCCTGCGGCGTGTTGCCGGCGGCGACGACGCCGAAATTGTAGAGGATTTTCTCGGTCGGCACCGTGCTATTCCCGGCCGGCGCGGCCTGGGCGCGCTGCGCCGCGGCCAGTGCGAGCATAGAGGCCGCGCAGGCGAGATTGCGCGACAGCCGGCGCGTCGCGCCGTGATATTTCATGGTGCCCATCTGGCGATCTCCATCCGTCTGAAGCGGTGCTCGTTGAGCAACCGGACATAATATTGTTGCCGGCCGTGCTAGGAGCACATGCCAGCGCTGTCAAGCCTGCCCGTCGCGGCGTAATTTTCTGACAATGCGACGGGATACGGCAGGTGTTCCGGCGCGGCGCATATACGGTTCCACACGCGGCGCAGCGTTTCTTCGGCGCGTGCCTGTTTCCTGAAACTTCTCGCTAGAAACAGGAGAGTTTTCAACTGCAGGTTCAGCCCGCGTTTGCGAAATGGCTGAGCACCGTATCCGTATCGCGTGCCCCGGCGATGCACGGCGCGTATCGGCTGACGATAACTCACGCCGTATTTGAGACATATATCGGCCGACGATCATGCGGGGCGGACGTGGCCAGCCTGTCCGTTGCAACCGCGGACACCATCGCGCATGCGCGCGGCGCGCCTATGTTAGCGGCCGTGCTGCTCACATGCTGTTAGGATTTAAGGTATAAACCGGAAGCCGGCACCTAAAGGGAGGCGGGCGATCAATTCGATACTCTCCTGCGTCACACTGGCGAACGAACGCAGCCTGCTGCTGCTGGCGGCCGTCGTGTGCATAGCCGGAGTATACGCCTCCTTCACGCTGACGGTACATGCCATACGGACCAGCGGCCTGGCCGGCCGCACCTGGGGTGCTGTCAGCATCCTGTCGTCCGGAAGCACCGCCTGGGCGACCCACATGATCGGCCTGCTGGCGTTCCGGCCCGGCATGCAATCGGCGTTCGACCCGGTGCTGACGGCGGCGGCGCTGCTCGCCGGCGTGCTGGGCATCGCCGCGGGCGTGCTCCTGCTGATCCAGGGCGGCGGCCGCGTCAGGCGGTTCTGCGCCGGCATGGTCATCGGCGTGGGCATCACCGCGCTGCATTATCTGGGGCAGATGGGCTACCTCGTCACCGGCCGGATCGACTGGGATATGGGCCTGGTCGGCCTCTCGGTCCCGGCCGGCATCCTGCTGTGCGGCCTGGCCATGTCGGTGGCGGGCCTGCGGTCGCGGGCCTGCCGGCGGCTGGCGGCGCCGATGCTGATCCTGGCGATCGCCGTGCTGCATTTCGCCGGCATGACAGCGGCCCGCCTGATGTTCGATCCGCGCGTGGCCCTGCCCGCCGACGCGCTGTCCCCTTCCGTGGTGGCGCCCATCGTGGCGGGCGTCAGCCTGTGGCTGCTCGTGATGGCATTCGTCGGATTGCGGTTCTCGTTGCAGGCCGCGGCACAGTTGCGGCGCGACCAGCAGCGGGTGAAGGCGCTGGCTGCCGTGGCGCTCGAGGGATTGCTGATCTCGGACGGCAGGACGGTCCTCACCGTGAATGCGAGCCTCGCCAGGATGTGCGGCGTGGATCCCGCGAAACTGGAAGGCACGCCGCTGCACCTGCTGCTGCCGCAGGTCGATCTCGCGCATCTGCTCCAAAGCGAGGAGCAGGAAGCCCAACTGGTCGCCGCCGACGGATCGCTGGTGCCGGTGCGCGTTGTGCACAGCGAAGTGCTGCTCGGATCGAAGCGGCAGATCGTGCTGGCGGTGCGCGACCAGCGGGATCGCCTGCGCACCGAAGCGCGCCTGGAGAGCCTGGCCTATAACGACCCCCTTACGGGACTGGTCAATCGCGGCCGCTTCCATGACCTGCTGTCGCTGCAGGTCGCCTCGCGCCGCGAGCGGGACCAGACCTTCGCCGTGCTGATGATCGACCTCGACCGCTTCAAGCCGGTGAACGATCTGCTCGGCCATGCCGCCGGGGACGCGGTGCTGCGCATCACCGCCGAACGCCTCCGCTCGGTACTGCGCAGCGGCGATGTCCTCTCCCGGCTGGGCGGCGACGAGTTCGCCCTGCTCCAGCTCGACGTGCGTGACGCGGCGGACGGCAAGGCGCTGGCCGGCCGTATCGTCGAGCTGATGACGCAGAAGATGACGATAGACGGGCAGGCGGTCCATGTCGGCGCCAGCGTGGGCGTGGCCTTTGCCCCGCAGGATGGGGACGACCCCGCGGTGCTGCTGCACAATGCCGACCTGGCACTCTACGCCGCCAAGGCGGACGGCAAGGGGCACCTACCGTTTCTTCCACCCGGACCTCGACGCGCGGATGAAGGCGCGCCGCGGCCTGGAGGTGGACCTGCGCAAGGCGCTCGCCGAGGACGAGCTGGTGGTGCACTACCAGCCGCTGGTGGAGGCACAATCGGGCCGGGTTTGCGGGGCGGAGGCGCTGGTGCGCTGGAACCACCCCGAGCGCGGGCTGGTTTCGCCAGGCGACTTCATACCGCTGGCCGAGGAGACCGGCCTGATCATACCGCTCGGCGAGATGGTGCTGCGCACAGCCTGCGCCACCGCCGCGCAATGGCCGGCCGACTTCACCGTGGCCGTCAATCTCTCGCCGGTGCAGTTCCGCGACCGCAATCTCGCGGCCACCGTGCGCGACATCCTCACCGAGACCGGCCTGCCCGCCAGCCGGCTCGAGCTGGAGATCACCGAGGGCGTGCTGCTGGCAGACGAGACGGCCACGCTGACCATATTGCAGGAGTTGCGGCGCGCGGGGGTGCGGGTGTCGATGGACGATTTCGGCACCGGGTATTCCTCGCTGAGCTACCTGCGCCGGTTTCCGTTCGACAAGATCAAGATAGACCGCTCGTTCGTCCAGCAATTGCCGTGCGACCCGGAGACCGCGGCGATCGTGCGCGCGATCATCAGCATGGGCGCCTGTCTGGGTATGGCGATAACCGTCGAGGGCGTGGAGACGCCGGAGCAGCTCGCATTCTCCGCCGTGGAGGGCTGCACCTTCGTGCAGGGCTTCCTGGTGAGCCGGCCGCTTCCCTCTGCCGAGTTCGACCGCTTCCTGGCCGGGCGCGCGCTGCCTGCGCGGGAGATGCAGCTGGTTGGGGTCTCCTGACGGCAAGGAAGAAAGCAGTCCTTTTTCGAGAAAAAGGACCAAAAAGCTTTTGCTATGACGCCTGCCCGGAGGCCTGCGCCGTATCTGCAAGCACGCGTACCGGCGGAACGGGCTTCGCGCCGATGCAGCCGTCGGAGCAAAAGCTTTTTGCTCCTTTTTCTCGAAAAAGGAGGACTTTCTTCCTTGCTACGATCCGTCCACCGCGAACTGCTCCACCAGATCCGCCAAGATGCCCGATCTCCTCGAGCCGCATCCCCTCGCCCGCCGGCGCGCGCCCCCCGCGCGCCACCCGCCGCGGCAGCACCGCCCGGTCGAAACCCAGCTTCTGCGCCTCCTTCAGCCTTGCATCCGCCTGCGCCACCTGGCGCACCTCGCCCGATAGCCCGACCTCGCCGAAATACACCGTGCCCGCATGGGTCGGCTGGTCCGTGGCCGCCGACGCCAGCGCGGCCGCCACCGCCAGGTCGGCCGCCGGTTCGGTGATCCGCAACCCGCCGGCGACGTTGAGGAACACGTCCGAGCCGGACAGCTTCAGCCCGCAGCGCGTCTCCAGAACCGCGAGAAGCATGGAAAGCCGGCCGCCATCCCAGCCCACCACCGAGCGTCGCGGCGCGCCGCCGCCGGCAGGTGCGAGCAGCGCCTGGACCTCGAGCAGCACCGGCCGCGTGCCCTCCAGCCCGGCGAACACCGCGCTGCCGGCGATATGCCCGCGCCGTTCGGCCAGAAACAGCGCGCACGGGTTGGCGACTTCGGCCAGGCCGCGATCGGTCATCTCGAACACGCCGATTTCGTCGGTGGCGCCGAAGCGGTTCTTGGTGCCGCGCAGGATGCGGAACTGGTGGCCGCGGTCGCCTTCGAAATGCAGCACCGCATCGACCATGTGTTCCAGCACGCGCGGGCCCGCCAGATGCGCCGTCCTTGGTCACGTGGCCGACCAGGATCAGGCAGAAGCCGCGCTGCTTCGCCAGCCGGATCAGCTCGAAGCCGGCGGCGCGCACCTGCGTCACGGTGCCGGGCGCGGATTCGACGTTGTCGAGCCACATGGTCTGGATCGAGTCGATGACCACCATGGCGAGGTTCGGCTCGGCTTCCAGCGAGGCGCCGATATCGCGCACGTTGATCGTGGCGGCGAGCTGCCAGCGGCGCGGTGTCCAGCCCCAGGCGGCGGGCGCGCAGCCGGATCTGGTCGATCGATTCCTCGCCGGAAATATACAGCACGCGCTGGCCGGCGCGGCTCAGGGCGGCGGCCGCCTGCAGCATCAGCGTGGATTTGCCGATGCCCGGATCGCCGCCGACAGCATCGCGGAGGCGGAGACCAGGCCGCCGCCGAGCACCCGGTCCAGCTCGCCGATGCCGGTGAGCAGGCGCGGCGGCGGCGCGGCCTCGCCTGCCAGGCCCACGAAGGCCACGCGGCCGCCCGGCTTGCGCGCCGGCCCCCGGCCGCGGCTTCGGCCTTTTCCTCGGCGATGGTGTTCCACTCGCCGCAGGACTCGCACTTGCCGGACCATTTGGGGGTGGTGCGCCGCAGGACTGGCAGACGTAGAGCGTGCTGGATTTGGCCAAGGAGCGGTTCTTCTCGACGCGCGAGGCGGCAGCCGGGCGGCCGCGTTTGCACCGGCGATAGCACGCCGCGGCGCCGCGGGGCAGCGGGCCTGCGTCGGACCTGGCTTTCCGGCATATCGCCGAGAGCCAGGCCGCCGATCACTGCAGCCCGAACGGGCGGGATATGCCGACCCAGGCGCCGAGCTTGTCCCGCCTTCGAAAGCGGCGGCGAATTGCTACCGGCGCGCCCGACGCGTGACCCCGAACACACCGGCGGCGGAGACGGCCAGCAGCGCCAGCGAAGCAGGCTCCGGGACCGGCACGGCACCGCTGACGGCCACGTTCTCCAGCAAGCCGTCCGTGCTCGATCCCGCCGTGGAGGTGTCGCGGAACGTCAGCGTGCTGGTCGCGCCCAGGGCGGTGAACAGGAATGTTTCGGTATTGAACAGGTTGGTGAAATTGGAGGAGCCGGTGGAGTTGGCCACGCTGGTCGCGAGATTGCCCACCGAGACGGCGAGGGATTGCGGATCGTTGGCGCCAAAGGCCCCGTAGAGGAACGTCAGCGTGTAGGTCTGGCCCGCCACGGTGGCGAATGTCTGCGCCAGCGAGCCGCCGGAGGTCTGTCCGCTGCCAAAGGCCGCCAGGTCGGCAGCGCTGGTGTTCTGCCCGCCGCAACAGCTGGCGTAACTGGCTTCGCTTGCGGCATTCACGCCGCTGCTGCTGGCATTCCAGCCCGCAAGGCTGGGCTGGCCACTGCCGTTGGTGAAAGTGCCGTTGGTGATCAGGCCGGCCTGCGCCTGGCTGGCGCATCCGAGCACGCCGACCGCGGCTGCCATCAGGTAGATATGAAAACGATACTGCATTTGTTTCGATCCCGGTTCTACGCCCTGCATAGAGGCGTGGAATGGCTGTGTCAACATCGAAACGAATTTTGCGATAACCGGCGGGAGTGTCGCTTTTTTTAAGCGGCGTTGCCCTATCGGCCCGCCGGCGGCAGCGCCTGGCAGAACCGCAGACAGTATCCGTCGGGATCCAGCACCTCGAACGCCATGTGCCCCACGCGCGTGCCGTCCTCCTCGCGCCAGCTCTCCGCCATCGGCCGCGACAGCCGCGCGCCATATGCCTCCACGCCGCTCAGCACGGCCTCCGCATCGGGCGTCCATACGACCAGGGTCATGCCACGGCCGAACGGGTAGCTCGGCGCGTCCTGGCCCGCCGCCACGCCCTCGGCGATCTCCACGGAAACGCCATCGCGCTCGAGCTGCGCGCGCCGGTGCTCCGGCTCATAGCGCATCGTGGTGAAGCCCAGAACGTCCGTGTAGAAACGCAGCGAGCGGGCGAACCCGGTGCAGGCGAGCTGGACGTGCAGGCTCATTTCGGGATCAAAGTGAGCACCGCCTCCGGCGCCGGCTTCTCGGTGGAAACCAGTATGTGCATCGGCCGGCCGACCAGCGTGATGGCATAGGCCGTCTGCGTCACGCCCGGCCTGGCCTTCGGCGGCTGCCCGTCGGCCTGGGCCAGCGACACGTGGTTCTCCGCGGCGGCCTGGCCCAGCACCGTCAGCACGCGGGCGCCGTTGGCATGTTCGGCGACCGCCTCGCAACTGCCGTCGTCGAGCGAGACGAGGGCGAGTTTGGTCGTCTGATAGCTGGTGTCGAACGCCTGGCCGGTGCGGCCGGCGAGGAACGCCGTCTCTGCCTGCTGCGGCATGCGCGGCGCCTTTTGCTCCTCAAGGAAGCCGCGCAAGGCGGCCGTATCGCCGGCAAAGTTCAGGCAGGTGGCGCTGAACAGCCCCACCACCTGCTCCGCACCGTCGCCGCTCTGGGGCGCTTGGGCGGCAGCCGGCAAAGCCACGAGCAGGCCGCAGGCCAGGGCGGCGGACGCGAGAACGGACAGACGCATGGCAAGTATCTCCTTGGTAGCAATGTCGCACAGGCGAACCTGCGCCGGCTTTGCCGGGCTATTAAGGCGATTTTAGGTGCTTGACGCGGATAAGGAAGAACCCGGGCGGAGGCGGATGGGAATCGAACCCACCGCCCGCTTGCGGCGGGCCGCTGGTTTTGAAGACCAGGGAAGCCACCAGACTCCAATCGCCTCCGCGCGCACATATGGTCCGCTCAGCCGCCGTCTGCCAGCACCCGGCGCTCCGCCACGCGCTTCGTGAAATGCACGCTGTCGAGATGCTCGAGCAGCGGCACGCTGAATTTGCGCGATATGCCGAGCGCCGCGCCCACATCGGCCACCAGCAGCCCGTCGCCGGCGAGCAGCGGCGCCAGCGTGCGGCGCGCCTGGGCCACGGCGTCGCGGTGGAACAGGATCTCGCGCTTCTGCACCCGGTCCGGCGCGCGTATCACGATACCGGCGCGCACGAGCTGGTCGAGCAGGCGGCGGGTGGCCACATCGGGCGCCAGCGCGGCCGCGTCCGGCGGGCACAGCCCGGCATCGCGCAAGGTGACCGCCAGCCTGGCGGCCCGGGCGGCGAGGTCGCGCGCGCGGCTGGCATCCTGGTCGGCGTGCGGCACACGCACTCGGGCGCCATCCTGCGCCAGCGTGCCGGCGGCGAGCAGGCGGGTCGCCGCCTCGTCCACCAGGGCCGCTTGCGTTCCGGGCAGCAGACCGGGCAGGGCGCTGCGGGCCAGGCCGTCCGGATGGGCGGCCAGTGCGCGGGGCAGCGCCGCGAGCAGCCGGGCAAAGCCTTCGGCGCTAATCGCCGCGCCGCTTTTCGTCAGCAGCGCGCCCGCCTCGGCCAGCATCGCGGCGGTCTGCGCCGCCCCCAGGCCGGACAGCCGGGCCAGCTCCGCGAGCGAGCTCCCCGACGCCCCCGCTCGCGCCAGCTCGCCGCCCACGATCACCGCCGGCGCCGCATCCGCCAGCGCGGCCAGCCGGGCCAGAACGCCCGGTGCCTGGCGTCGCGCCCGGCCTGTCTGCGGGTCCAGCACCGCGCCGCCCGCCAGCGTGCGCAACGGCGAGCCGCCCCGCAGCACGAAACGCGCCCGGGCCGGCACGCTCACCGGCGCCTCGCACCGCAGCTGCGCGAACCCGGCGGTACCGGGCGCCAGCGTGTCGCGATCCAGCAGCCGCAGCCGCGCGCCCACCTCCTCGGTGCCGAACAGCAGCCGCAGCCTTGTGCCCGTCGCCAGCACCGGCGCCTCCGCCACCGCGCGCACCTGCACGCTCAGCCAGCCCGACGGCGCCAGCATCCCGGGTGCGGCCAGGGCGGCCCCGCGCGGCACCTGGCCCGGCTCGATGCCGCGCAGGTTAACCGCCACTCGGCTGCCAGGCCCCGCCGCCGGCACCCGCCGCCCGTGCACCTGCAGCGCGCGTATCCGGGCCGCCAGGCCGGCGGGCACGATCTCGATTGTGTCGCCCACCGCCAGCGTGCCGCCGCGCAACGTGCCGGTCACCACCGTGCCGTGGCCGGACATGGAAAACGCCCGGTCCACCGGCAGCCACGGCGCGCCCTCGTCCGGCCGCGCCGCGCCATGCGCCAGCTCACCTTCGATCGCGGCCAGCAAAGTGTCCAAACCCGCGCCGGTGACCGCCGAGCACGCGACGGGCGCGCCCGCCTGCAGGCCCGCTTCGGCCGCCAGCGCCGCGGCCGCGCGCGACGCCGCCGCGATCTGGCCCGAATCCGCCAGGTCGGTGCGCGCGACGGCGATCACCGCGCGGCGCACGCCGAGCAGGGCGGCGATGTCCACGTGCTCGCGCGTCTGCGGCATCACGCCCTCTTGCGCGTCCACCACCAGCAGCACCGCGTCGATGCCGGTGGCGCCGCTGACCATGGTGCGCACGAAGCGCTCGTGGCCGGGCATGTCGATGAAATCCACGTCGCCGCGATGCGCGAATCCGAGTGCTATGGAGATGCCGCGGGCCTGTTCTTCGGCGAGGCGGTCGGTTTCCATGCCGGTGAGGGCGCGGACCAGGGCGGTTTTGCCGTGATCCACGTGGCCGATCACGCCTATAAGCACCCTGGTCATAGGAAGAAAGGAAGCAGTTCTTTTTCGAGAAAAAGAACCAAAAAGCTTTTGCTCCCTGTCGGGTGGTGGCCCCGATATCCGCCGACAGGGACCAAAAGTTTTTTGCTTCTTTTTTTCAAAAAAGAAGGCCTTGCCTTACCGACGCTGCCAACGCCTCGATCTCGCCATCGGCCACCGTCAGCATATCCAGCAGAAACCTGACCCTCGTGGATGCGCCCCACCACCGCCGGGCGCTGCGCCCGCAGGCGCGCCGCCAACGCGTCCGGCGCGCTGCCGCCCAGGCTGACCGCCACGCTCGCGATATCCTGCCCCGGCAACGCGCCGCCCGCCCGCATGGCGCCACCGACTCCACGATCTCCACGCCCGCATCGCCCAGCAACCCGCACAATGCTTCGGCCCGCTTGCGCAGCCCGGCCGGGCTCTGCGCCAACATGCGCAGCACCGGTATCTCGGCCGTCCGCGCCGGATCGGCATGCAGCCGCAGCGTGGCCTCCAGCGCGGCCAGCGCCATCTTGTCCAGCCGCAGCGCCCGCATCAGCGGGTGCCGCCTGAGCCGCGCCACCACAGCTTCGCGGCCGGCCAGCAACCCGGCCTGCGGGCCGCCTAGCAGCTTGTCGCCGCTGAACGCCACCAGATCGGACCCGGCGGCCAGGCTCTCGCGCACCGTGGGCTCCAGCGGCGCCAGCCCGCCGGGCAGTCTCGCCAGGGTGCCGCTGCCCACATCGTCGAGCAGCAACACACCGTGCGCGCGCGCCAGCCCGGCCAGCTCGGCCAGCGACGTCTCCTCCGTGAAGCCGACCATGCGGAAATTGCTCTGGTGCACCTTGAGCAGCATCCGGGTGCGCGGGGTGATCGCGGCGGCGTAATCCGCCAGCCTGGTGCGGTTGGTGGTGCCCACCTCGACCAGCCGGGCGCCGCCGCCGGCGATGATATCCGGCACGCGGAAGCCGCCGCCGATCTCCACCAGCTCGCCGCGCGAGACGATGATTTCGGTCTCCGGCCCGGCCAGCGCGGTCAGCGTCAGCAGCAGGGCGGCCGCGTTGTTGTTTACCGCGAGTGCCGCCTGCGCCCCGGTCAGCCGGCACAGCAACGCCTCGGCGCCCTCGCCGCGATGGCCGCGTTTGCCCGTTGTCAGGTCGTATTCCAGGTTGCAGCCCTGCGCGGCCTCGGCAACCGCCGCGATAGCCGCGTCGGCGAGCGGGGCGCGGCCGAGATTGGTGTGCACCACGATGCCGGTCGCGTTGATCACGCGCCGCAGCACGGGCGCTTCGGCATCGCGCGCCTTTGCCACGAGTAGGGCGTCGGTAGGTATGCTCGCGAGGCGGCCGGCGGCAATCTCGGTGCGCAGATAAGCGAGCTGGGCGCGCAGGGCGTCGGCCAGGGCTGGGGTGGCGTCCGGGTGTTGGAGGAGGCGTTGGATGGAGGGGAGGGCGCGGTAGGCGGCCATTGGGGTCCCCGGTTTGGGCGAAGGAAGCAAGGCCTTCTTTTTCGAGAAAAAGAAGCAAAAAGCTTTTGCTATGACGCCTGCATCAGCGCCTACGCAGGTTCTGCAAGTCGCGCATTGGCAGGAAAATGTGAGCCTGGGGGCAGGCGTCGGAGCAAAAGCTTTTTGCTTCTTTTTCTCGAAAAAGAAGGCCTTGCTTACTCCTTCTGAATATCCTCAACCACCCCGGGCGCCCTTAGGAGCGCATTGATATGCATCGCATACTCAAGCGCCGTATCCGCCAGGAACGTCACGTCCGGCGCCACCCGCAACCGCATCTCATGCGCCAACTGCGCCCGGAAGAACGGCGCCGCGCGCTTCAAAGCCGGCAGCTTCGCCTCGATATCCGTCCGCCCCAGCCGCGTCACGAAGGCCGTCGCGTGCTTGAGGTCCGGCGACATGCGCACCTCGGTCACCGTGATCAGGATATCCGCCAGATCCGGATCGTGGAATTCGCCGCGCATGAAGATGGTGGAGAGCACGTGACGCACCTCCTCGCCCACGCGCAGCTGGCGCTGCGACGGCGGCTTCGGCCCGGCCTTGCGGCTGGCGGTCTTGGACAGCCGGGGCGGTGCCGCGCGTGGCTTCTCCGCCCGGCTGTCCTTGCGCGGTAGCTTCAAGACGCAGGTCTCAAGCGGGGACCAGCTCGCTCTCGTAGCACTCGACCAGATCGCCTTCGCGCAGGTCGTTATAGCCGGCGAAGGAGAGCCCGCATTCGTAGCCGCGCGCCACTTCCTTCACGTCGTCCTTGAAGCGCTTGAGCTGGCTGAGCTCGCCCTGGTGGATCACTACGCCGTCGCGCAGCAGACGCACGCCGCAGCCGCGTTTCACCAGGCCCTCGGTGATCATGCAGCCAGCGACCTTGCCGGTTTTGGTGATGTCGAAAACCTTGCGGATTTCGGCATAACCCAGGAAGTTCTCGCGGTATTTCGGCGAGATCTTGCCCTTCACCAGTTCGGCGATGTCGTCGGCCACCTGGTAGATGATCGAGTAGTAGCGGATCTCCACACCGTCGCGATGCGCCAGCTCGCGCGCCTGGCTGCTGGCGCGCACGTTGAAGCCGACGATCATCGCGTGGCTCGCCTTGGCCAGCTGCACGTCGCCTTCGGTGATCTGGCCCACGCTCGAATTGAGCACGCGAACCTTGACCTCCTCGTGCTCCAGCTTGAGCACGGTGGCCTGGATCGCCTCGGCGCTGCCCTGCACGTCCGCCTTGATGACGACGGCGACCTCCTTCTGCGCGCCGGCGGCGATGCGTGTCAGCATCTGCTCCAGCGTGCCGCGGGCGGCGGTGGCGCCGGCGGCCGCCTTGTCGCGCACCTTGCGGGTGCGGAACTCGCTGACTTCGCGGGCCTGCTGCTCGTCCTCGACCACGATGAAGGGCTCGCCGGCGGATGGCACGCCGCCCAGGCCGAGGATTTCCACCGGAGTGGAGGGGCCTGCGACCTTGATCGCCTTGTTCTTGTCGTCCAGCATGGCGCGCACGCGGCCCCATTCGGCGCCGCAGACGATGATGTCACCCTGCTTGAGCGTGCCGTTCTGGATCAGGATGGTGGCGACGGGGCCACGGCCGCGATCCAGCCGGCTTTCGATCACGCTGCCTTCCGCCGGGCGATGCGGGTTGGCCCGCAGGTCGAGGATTTCGGCCTGCAGCAGGATGGCCTCTTCGAGCTTGTCGAGGTTCATCCGCTTGGTGGCCGAAACCGGCACGTCCTGGGTGTCGCCGCCCAGATCTTCCACCACGATCTCGTGGCTCAGGAGCTCCTGGCGCACGCGCTGCGGGGTGGCGTCGGTCTTGTCCATCTTGTTGATGGCCACGATGATCGGCGCATGCGCCGCCTTCGCGTGCTTGATGGCCTCGATGGTCTGCGGCATCACGCCGTCATCGGCGGCCACCACCAGCACCACGATGTCCGTCACCGATGCGCCGCGGGCGCGCATGGAGGTGAAGGCCTCGTGGCCGGGCGTGTCGATGAAGGTGATCTGGCTGCCCGAGGGCAGCGTCACCTGGTAGGCGCCGATGTGCTGGGTGATGCCGCCGGCCTCGCCGGCCGCCACGTCGGTGGCGCGCAGGGCGTCGAGCAGGCTGGTCTTGCCGTGGTCGACGTGGCCCATGATGGTCACCACGGGGGCGCGCGGGATCAGGTCCTCGTCTTCGTCGATGTCGCCTTCGATGCCGTCCTCGACGTCGGATTCCGAGACGCGGCGCACGCGATGGCCGAATTCCTGCACCACCAGCTCGGCGGTGTCGGAATCCAGCACCTGGGTGATGGTGGCCATCACGCCCATGCGCATCAGGGTCTTCACCACATCGACGGCGCGGGCGGCCATACGGTTGGCGAGCTCCTGCACGGTGATCGCGTCCGGCAGGATGACGTCGCGCACCACCTTGACCTGGTCGGCGCGCAGGGCGGCGAGCTCGGCATTGCGGCGCTCGCGCTCGCGCTGGCGGCGGACGCTGGCCAGGCTGCGGGTTTTCTCGTCCTCGCCTTCCATGCGCGGCCTGCACGTCGATGCGGCCGGCGCGGCGGCCCTCGCCGGGGCCCTTCTTGGCGGCGACGGGGGTGAGCACCGGCGCGGCACGGCCACGCCGCCCGGGCGACGTACGACGCCACGGCCTTCTTCTTCCTCTTCGCGGCCGGTGCGCAGGCGCAGGGTCTCGGTCGGCGTGCCGGGAGCGGCCGGGGCCGCGCCGGGCGGGTGCCGACAGGGCTGCGCGCGGCGCCGGCAACGCGCGGCGGCTGCGGCCGGTGCCGCGGCGGTGGCGGGAGCGGCTGCGCCTGGCGACGCCTCTTCGGGTGCGGGCTCGGCCGGTGCGGCTTCGCGGGCGCGGGCCTGCTCGGCGATCGCGCGGCGCTTGTCCTCCTCGGCCTGGCGGCGCTCCTCTTCCTCGCGCCGGCGGGCTTCTTCCGCGGCGGAGAGGATCGAGATCTTTTCCTGTTCGCGGCGTTCGGCCTCGCGCTTGGCGGCCTCGCGCGCCTGCTCCTGCAGCACCTTCTGCTGGTCGAGCAGCACGCGCTGGCGCACGGCCAGTTCGGTGGCCGTGAGCGCGCGGCCGCCCATGCCTGGGCGGGCGGCGCCCGACGGCCTGGCGGCGGCCGGTGCTGCCGCGGCGGCAGCGGCCGGCATGGCGGTGGCCGCTGCTGGGGCGGCCTTTGCGGCGGCGCCGGACAGCGCCACGTGCGGCACGGGCGCGGTCACGGGCGGCCGGTTCGGCGCACCAAGATTGGCCGGCAAAGCCGGCTGCGGCACCGCCTGGTAGGCCGGCTTCGGCGCGCCTGCGCGTGTCTTGCGCACCTCCACCTGCACGGTTTTGGTGCGGCCGTGGGAGAAACTCTGCTTTACCGATCCCGCATCGACCGTGCGGCCAAGCTCAAGCCGGCCAGCCGGGCGCAGCGACAGGCGGCCCTTGGCCTCCCCCGCATCCTGCCCGCCTTCGGTGCCCACATCGCGGTCGTTGGTTTCGCTCATTCACCTGCCTGCTTGCACATCACCCGGCCGGAAAGTCCGGACAGGCGTAGAACCTCGTTCATCAGCCCCTCGGCCAGCCGGCCGGGCGCTACCGCCACATGCACCGCCTGGTCGCGTCCGAAGACGGCTCCCAGGCCAGCGGCGTCCATCGGCCAGATCACGGCCAACTCTCCGGCGCCCGACAGCAGGCGGCGGCGTTCGTCCTCGCTGCCGTCGCTCGCCTGCACCACCAGGCCTGCCTGCCCGGCCTGCACCCACTCGCGCGCCTTTGGCAAAGCCGGCAACCGCCTGGCCTGCGCGCTGCGCGCCAGGCCCAGGTGATCGGACAATGCGCCTGGCAAGCTGGGCTTGCAGGACGCTGTTCAGATCGGCGGGCACTGAAACCGGGCCGCGGGCCGCGCGAGCGAAAGGCGCCCTTGGCCGCGCCGTTTCTAGCACATCGGCGCGCGCGCTCAACCAAAAACCCCGGCCCGGCAACTTGGCCGCCAGATCGGGCACCACCGATCTGTCCGGCCCGACCACGAAGCGTAACATCCGGCCACGGTCGCCCTGCGTTCGCGCGTGACGATGCAGCGCCGTTGCGGGCCGCGCTCCGGGTCTTCACCGGGCTCCACATCCGGCGGACTCCGACTACATGGGGCGCCGGATCAGACGTTTGAAGCCTCCTCGCCGTCATGCACGCCGGCACCGTCCGCGGCCGGCTCGCCGTCGCTCGGCGCGGGCTCGCCATCCTCGGCGAACCAATGCGCGCGGGCGGCCATGATCACCTCGTTGGCGGTCGCCTCGTCCACCGCTTCGGCGCCGAGCATCTCCACCAGCTCGTCGCCGGCGAGATCGGCCAGGTCGTCCAGCGTTTTCACGCCCTTTTCGCCGAGCGTGACCAGCATCTGCGGGGTGAACAGCTCGAAGGCGGCCACCTCGTCGGTGACGCCGAGCGCCAGGCGCTTCTCGGTCAGCCCCTCGTCGCGGCGCACCAGGAACTGCTCGGCACGGCGGATCAGCTCGTCGGCCACCGTCTCGTCGAAGCCCTCGATCTCGGCCAGCTCGTCGCGATCGACGAAGGCCAGCTCCTCGATCGAGTTGAAGCCCTCGGTCACCAGCAGGCCGGCAATGACGTCGTCCACGTCCAGCGCTTCGACGAACAGGCCGGTGCGGCGGCGGAACTCCTCCTGGCGGCGCTCGCTCTCCTCCGCCTCGGTCAGGATGTCGATGTCCCAGCGCGTGAGCTGGCTGGCCAGGCGCACGTTCTGGCCGCGCCGGCCGATCGCGAGCGAAAGCTGCTCGTCGGGCACCACGACTTCGACGCGGCCGGCATCCTCGTCCATCACCACCTTGGTGACTTCGGCCGGGGCCAGCGCGTTCACCACGAAGGTGGCCGATTGCGGCGACCAGGGGATGATGTCGATCTTCTCGCCCTGCAGCTCCTGCACCACGGCCTGCACGCGGCTGCCGCGCATACCGACGCAGGCGCCGACCGGATCGATCGAGCTGTCGCGGCTGATCACCGCCATCTTGGCGCGGCTGCCCGGGATCGCGCGCCACCGCCTTGATCTCGATGATGCCGTCGTAGATTTCCGGCACTTCCTGCGCGAACAGCTTGGCCAGGAAGGCGGGATGGGTGCGCGACAGGAAGATCTGCGGCCCGCGGACTTCCTCGCGCACGTCGTAGATATAGGCGCGCACGCGGTCGCCGTTGCGGAAGCTTTCGCGCGGGATCAGCTCGTCGCGGCGCAGCAGCGCTTCGGACTTGCCGAGATCCACCATCAGGTTGCCGTATTCGGTGCGCTTGACCACGCCGTTGATGATCTCGCCCACGCGGTCCTTGAACTCGTCGAACTGGCGGCTGGCGCTCGTATTCGCGCACACGCTGCACGATCACCTGCTTGGCGGTCTGCGCCGCGATGCGGCCGAAATCGATCGGCGGCAGCGGATCGACGATGAACTGGCCGAGATCAAGGTCGGGCCGGAACTTCTTGGCGATGTGGACGGGGATCTGCGTCTCCTCGTTCTCGACCGTCTCCACCAGCTCGGTCCAGCGCGACAGGCGCACGTCGCCGGTGCGGCGGTCGATCGTCGCGCGGATATCCTTCTCGTGGCCGTATTTGGCGCGGCCGGCTTTCTGGATCGCCTGCTCCATCGCCTCGAGCACTTCCTCGCGGTCGATCGATTTCTCGCGCGCGACGGCGTCGGCGACGAGCAGCAGTTCGGGGCGGGCGACGGCGGTATCCATCGTCAGGTTCCAGTCGTCAGGGTTTGGCGCGGGATTTGCAGGCACGGTCAGGCGTCGGGCTGGCGGGCAGGGGCGGAGGCGGCGATCAGCGCGTCGGTGAGCACCAGGCGGGCGCGGCGGAGGTCGCCCAGGGGCAGCGCCACTTCGGTGCCGTCCTCGAGGCGCAGGCGGCCGTGGGTGTCGTCCGCGCCGAGCACGATGCCGGCAAAGCGCTTGCGGCCGCGACCGGCATGTGTGGTCTCGGCCTTGGCGAGGTGGCCGGAGAAGCGGTTCCAGTCCTTCGCCCGGGTGAGCGGGCGGTCGATGCCGGCGGAGCTGACTTCAAGGGTCCATTCGCCGGGGATAGGGTCGTCCACGTCCAGCACGGCGCCCACGGCGTGGCTGATCGCCTCGCAATCCTCGACGCGTATCAGGGCGCCGTCCGCACGGTCGGCCATGATCTGCACGGTGGGTTTCTCGCGGCCCAGGACGGATACGCGCACGAGCTCGAAGCCCATGCTCTCGAGCGTGGGCCCGATGCTGGCGGCGATACGGCCCTCTAGGCCGGTATGGTTTAGGAGTGCGTCCTGTGCGTCCAAAACAAAAAAGGCGGCCCGCGAAGGCCACCCCCCGAGAGCGGAAGATGTTGAGATGATTTGGGGGTTGTAGCGCAGGCGATAGAAGGAAGGAAGGCCTTCTTTTTTAAAAAAAGAAGCAAAAAACTTTTGCTCCTGTCGCAGGCTGGGCGGCCTTGCCTGGTTCTGCCGGCGCGGGTGGGCAACCCGATCCTGGGCGGCTTGCCTCAGCGCGTTATGTGCAATGCCATGTCCGGGTGCAGCGCGGAGGGGTTCGGGGGGCGGGGACGCACCGTGTCGTAGCCGGCGTTCGGCGCAAGCGCGTAGATGGCACCGCCTGTGGTGGCGACGAACAGCCGGCCGTCCGACACCGCAAGCGAGCCGAAGAGCGTGGCGCCGACCGAACCGCTCGCCAGAACGCTGCCATACATGTCGACGGCGAAGACGGTGTTGGCAGAGGTGGTGAAATAGATGACGCCATTCGCGACTATGGCGGATTTCACGACGCCGCCTGCCGCCAGGCTGAAATTGACGCCGCCGGTGCGGGCGTTCAGCGCATAGAGGTTGCCATCGCCCGATCCGATATACACCAGGCCGCCTGCAACCGCGGGACTGGCACCGACGCCGCCGCCGGTCGTGTAAGACCATTGCAATACGCCCGCGTTGGCGGGCGCGGTGCCGATGGCATAGACCGACTTGTCGTAGCTTCCAATGTAGAGCAGGCCGTTGACGATCGCCGGCGAGCTGTCGATCGCGTTGCCCAATGTGTATTTCCAGACGAACGCGCCGGTGGTTTGGTTCAGGGCATAGACGGTATGGTCATAGGCCGCGAAATAGACGTTGCCATTTGCAAGTGCCGCGGACACGCCGACAGTCTGGCCGAGATTCCTGGTCCAGACCGTGGCGCCGGTTGCGGCATTGAGTGCGGCGACGCCGGTGGGACGTGCCCCTTTCGGGGCGAGGGTTAGCATGCTTGCGAGGCCGGAACCAAGTGTAAGCTGGCTGGCGCCAACTAAATACGATCGCATGCCGGCCGGCCCGCTTCGAGAAACATGACCAGTTTCTGACTCAATCCAACCCCGATAGAGATTGCCGCATCCAGGCAAGCAAGAAAGCAGTCCTTTTTCGAGAAAAAGGACCAAAAAGCTTTTGCTCCGACGCCTGTGGTGCAAGTCGATGCGGCTGCAATCACAGCCAAATCCCCGTGCAGGCGTCATAGCAAAAGCTTTTTGCTTCTTTTTCTCGAAAAAGAAGGCCTTCCTTCCTTGCTTTCTTGCTCACCGCGCCCGAACACACAAACGACATCTGATCCGGGACGGGCGCGTGCAGGCAATACTCGGACTGATGGTTCTGGCAGGCACAGCCTGGCTGTTGAGCGAGGCCAGGCGCGACATCCCGTGGCGCACCGTGATCGGCGGTTTCGGCCTGCAGGCCGCACTCGCGCTGCTGCTGCTGCATTTGGCCGCCGCGCGACGGGCCGTGCTGCTGCTGAGCCGCCTGGTGGATGCGCTGCAGGCCGCTACCGACCAGGGGGCGAGCTTCGTGTTCGGCTATCTGGGCGGCGGGCCGTTGCCGTTCGCCGAATTGCACCAGGGCGCCAGTTTCGTGCTTGCGTTCAAGGTCCTGCCGCTGGTGCTGGTGATCAGCGCGCTCAGTTCGCTGCTGCTGTATCTGGGCCTACTGCAGGCGGTCACCGGCGCGTTCGCCTGGCTGCTGCGGCGGACATTGGGGGTGGGCGGCGCGCTGGCTTTGGGTGCGGCCACGCATATCTTCCTCGGCATGATCGAGGCGCCGCTGCTGATACGGCCGTATCTGGCGGCGATGTCACGCGGGGAATTGTTCGCGCTGATGAGCTGCGGCATGGCGGGCGTGGCGGGCACCGTGATGGTGATCTATGCGAGCGTGCTGGCGCCGGTGACTGCCCGATGCGCTCGGCGCGATCCTGGTGGCCTCCGTGGTCAGCACGCCGGCGGCGCTGGCGGTGGCCGGGGCTGATGATTCCGTTCGCGCCGTCTGGCGGTGCGCCGGCGATCCTGGCGCGGGATCGGCCGGCCAGCGCGCTCGATGCGATCACGCGGGGAACGGCCGAGGGGGTGGGGCCGCTGGTAGGGATCGCCACCACGCTGCTGGTGACGATCGCGCTGGTGGCGTTGGCCAATGCCGCCCTGGCACTGGTGCCGCACGGCGCCGGGCCGGCGTGGAGCCTGCAGGGGCTGGCGGGGGTGGCGTTCCGGCCGGTGGCCTGGCTGATCGGCGTGCCGTGGCGCGAGACGGCGGCGGCGGGCGCGTTGCTGGGGACCAAGACGGTGCTGAACGAGTTCGTGGCCTATGTGGGCCTGGCGGGCGAGCCGGCGGCGGCCCTCTCGGCGCCGGCGCGGCGGATCATGGTGTTCGCGCTGTGCGGGTTCGCCAATTTCGGCAGTGCCGGGATCATGGCGGGCGGATCGGCGCGATGCTGCCGGAACGCCGGGCGGAGGTGGCGGCCCTGAGTTTGCGTTCGATGGTGTCAGGCACGATCGCCACATGCATGAGCGGGGCGTGGGCCGGGCTGCTGGGGTGATCAGGGGCTGGGTGCCGCGTTGAGGAACATGATGCGGAACCCGCCATAGTGGCGGCCGCACACGACGATCGGCGCGTCGGCTTCCTTGATCATCATGCGCTCGCCGTTTCCCATGTCGCGTTCGTAGCTCTGCAACAGATAGGTTTGCGTGGTGCGGCCCGCGGTGAGGCCGGCGCGATCGTCGAACAGCAGGCGGTTGCGGCAGTTCTTGGCGTTCCAGGCGGGGTCCTCCGGGCGCTGCTGCTGGGAGACCCGGGTGTTGTGCACCGGCGCGTAGCCGTTGCGGTCCACCAGGAACGCGCCGATCACGTTGCCCTGGAACTTCAGCAGCTCGTCCAGTATCGGCCGGACCAGGCGTTCCGCGTGGGCGTTGAACGCCGTGGTGAACTGGGCCGGATTGCTGCCCGGCACCGGCTGGTAGGCATCGTCGAACATCGCCGCCAGCGTGAGGGATCCGCTCTCGATCGCGCGCTCCAGCACCAGGCAGACTTCGCGGGCGGCGTTCCGGGCGGCTTGCGTGTAGCGCTCGTCATCGGCGCGTATCGGCGCCAGGAACGCGGTGAGGCACGCCCAGGCTTGCGGCCGGTCCGCCGGCGGTATCACCAGCACGCGCTCGCTGCTGCCGGCGAGAACGACGCCTTCGATACGCGTCTGGCCGCCGAGCGTCAGGTCCAGCCGGCTGCCGGGTGCCAAAGCGCGGCGCGCGGCCTGGTCGCCCGGCAGCTTCATCAGCGCCACGGTCTCCGAGGCTTCGAGTATGGTGGCGGGCCCGGACCACGCGGGCGTTTTGCAATCGCCGGTCATCTGCAGCGGCACCAGTTGGCGCCAGTCATCGCCGAGGCTCGCCATGCGGCGCAGCACGAGCACCACGTTGTCGCGCAGTTCGTCGGTCCGCACGTCACCCAGCCTGATATCCGCCTTGGATTCCTCGGCGAGCCCGGAGAGTAGCGCGCCGCTGCGCGCCACGCTCTGTATGGTTTCGGCCACGGCGCCGGTATTGCCGGAGACGACCTGCAGGCGTTCGGCAACCGAGCGCAACGTGGCTTCCTGCTCCTCGATCGCGGCGGCGACGGTGGTGTTCGCATCGTCCATCTCGCCGACCGCGCGGCCGATATTCTGCACCGCCTGCACGCTGCCTTTGGTGGCGGCCTGCATGCCGAGTATCCGCTCGGCGATCTCCTGCGTGGCGGCGGCGGTCTGCACCGAGAGTTCCTTGACCTCGGCTGCAACGACGCTGAAATCCGGCGCCCGCGGCACCGGCGCGGGCTGCCTCGATGGTGGCGTTCAGTGCCAGCAGCCGCGTGCGCGATGCGATCTCCGCGATCAGCCGCACCACGTCATCGATCGCCACCGTGGCTGTGCCCAACGCTGCGACCGCTTCCGCGGCCTCGTTCGCCGCGATGACCGCCTGGCGGCCGATCACCGAGGAGTGCGCCGCCTGCTGGGCGATCTCGCGGCCGGCGATCGACAGCTCTTCGCCCGATGCCGCGATCGCGGCCACGTTCTGGCTGACCAGGCCTGCCATGTCCGCGACACTGGCGGCTTCGAGCGCCACCGAATGCGCCTCGTTGAACATGGTCTCCGAGCGCGCGGCGGAGAGCCTGCTCTGGCGCCGCCAGGCAGCGCGCGCGCTGTCCAGTTCGGAATTCCACGAGCTCGCACAGATTGGTCCGCCCGCTCGCCGTATCCGCGATAGCGTGCGGCTGCGCTTCGGCAGGCAATATCGGCAGGGCAGGTGTCGGAACCGCACGCTGCTGGCGGGCACGCCTGGAGAAGAACGGTGCGAATTGCGTCATGCATTCGGTATAGCGCCGTAATCTTGTCGACGCGTTAAGGACGAACGCCGAAAACGCAAGTGGCGCGCCGCCGCCGCCGCCGCCGCCCACACGCCCGTAGGGCGAGGCGTTTTAACCGAAAACCAACGCCTGTCGACGATCCTGTCGACTCCGTTCAAGAATTGACCGGTCAGGACACACCATGCCGAAAATGCCCAACAGTGAAGGTGCGGAACGGCAGCACGCAATCGACGCGCTGCGCGGCATCGTAATAATACTCGTGCTGTTCAACAGTTATGGCGCCACCTACGAGGTTGCCATCGGGCATGCACGCCCGCTGCATCTGCCCTCGGCCGGGTTCCTGGCCTTGCAGCTTTTCCTGAGCATCTCGGCATTCCGCCTGCTGCGCGAAACCGAGACCATGCCGAACCTGCGCGGCTACGTGGCGGCGCGGCTGCTGCATTTCCTGCCGGCGCTTTGGGTTTCGGTGGGCGTCTGCGTGGCGCTCAGCCTGGCGACGTGGCAGGGCAGCGCGGCCGCCTGGCGCGGCTCCAATTTCGTGCTGCCGGCAAACCTCCTGATGGCATCGGATTTCTTCGGTTTGCCGACGCTGGATGGCGCATTCTGGCGGCTGAAACTCGAGCTGCTGATGTCCGTCGGGCTGGCCACCGCCTGGTTCGCCGGCAGGCGGCGATTATCGGCGGGGCTGCTGCTTGCGGTGCTGGCGCTGGCCGCCGTGCGGCTGCCTTTCGCGGACCCGTCGCACAGCCACGTATTCGAGCTCGCCGGCGCGCTAACCTGCGATGGCTACATCGCACCCTGCGCCTTCGGGCTCGCGATCTACCAGCTGGTGCGCGGCGAACGGCGCCTCACCTGGGGCGCGGTCGCCGCGGTCGCGTTCCTGCAGGCCGGCGGCATCAACACGCCAGGGCACGCGGCGATCGTGGCGGGCGCGTTCTGCCTGCTGGCGCTGGCGGCGTTCGGCCGGCTGCCCACGCTCTCGCTGTGCTGGCCGCTGGTCTGGCTCGGCGACCTGTCCTATCCGATCTATGTGGCGCACCAGACGCCCGGCTTCGTGCTGATGCGCGGCCTCGAACGCGCCGGCGTGGATGCGGCCTGCGCGATGGCCGTGGCGGCCGCTTTGGCCGTGGCAATCGGGTTCGCGATCCATCACTGGGTGGAGCGCCCGGCGCGCCGGGGCGTGCCGGCGATGGCAGCGCAGGTTGTGCGGCGGATACGGGAGATGCGGGGGCGCTGGGCGCAACGTCCGGGTTCGGGTAGCCAGGCCGGTGAGACTTCGGAAGGGCGCGAGACGCTGGAGAGCGATGCGATGCTGGCTGGTGTTGGCGGTTTATCAACCATTCCGGCGTAATTCAGTAGGCAGGAATAAAGCAATGGTTGCTGTAGAGAACTGTCGTTGACCCGGCTGACACTTTATCGTCAGTATATTTTCGAAACAAAACGGCTGCGGACGCCTGCCCGACCAGAAGTTACGCGATCGTCACGCCATTCACAGGGAAAATCCGATGCACGACTCGCCCCGAAGATTAGAGCCGGAAATCGAAGGGCGAATGAGCGCCGCGCGCGCGTTGCCGCGGGCCGATACCGGACGGGTGCTGTTCCTTGCCCTCGTGCTGGTCACCGGCGGTCTGCTGCTGACGCAGTATGGCAATGCAAACCTGCCTGGTATCTGCGGCCAGGATGGCCTGACCGTGTGCGGCCCCTGAAACCACCCGCCGTTCCAAAACCGCATCGGCCTGGAGAACAGAAGGGAGCGCCACTGCAGAAATCACGGCAAAAGCTTTTTGGTCCTTTTTCTCGAAAAAGGACTGCTTCCTTGCCTTCCTGAAACGCCCCTACCTCACCTCGACCAGATGCCCACCCCCGGAAGACACCAACTCCCCCACCACCACTGCGCGCGCAAACCCCGCCGCCCGAATCCGTAGTAGCACCTCGCGCGCCTGGGCCAGCGAGACCGCCACCAGCAAGCCCCCGCTGGTCTGCGGGTCGCACAGCAGCCCGCGCTGCCAGTCCGGCAACCCGCCGGCACCCACGCTTTCGCCGTAGCTGGCCCAGTTGCGCGCGCCGGCCCCGGTGGCCACGCCGGCTTCGGCCAGCGCCGCCGCACCCGGTAGCAGCGGCACATCGGCGAAGGTGAGGCGCGCGGCCAGGCCGGAGCCGCGGCACAATTCCAGCGCATGGCCGAGCAGGCCGAAGCCCGTCACATCCGTCATCGCATGCACGCCCGGCATCGCGGCCAGGCTGGTACCCACGGCGTTGAGCTGGGTGGCCGAGGTGATCATCGTGGCGTAGTCGGCCGCCGGCAGCGCGCCGCGCTTGAGGGCGGCGGAGAAGATGCCGATGCCCAGGCCCTTGGTCAGCAGCAGCACGTCGCCCTCCTGCGCCGCGCAGTTGCGCAGCACGCGGTCCGGATGGACCAGGCCGAGCGCCACCAGGCCGTAGAGCGGCTCCGGCGTGTCGATCGAGTGGCCGCCGGCGACCGGAATGCCGGCTTGCGCGCAGATCGCGGCACCGCCTTCCAGGATGCGGCCTGCGGTGGCGGCCGAGAGGCGGCCCAGCGGCAGGCCGAGTAGCGCCAGTGCCAGGATCGGCGTGCCGCCCATCGCGTACACGTCCGAGAGCGCGTTTGCCGCGGCGATCCGGCCGAAATCGTAGGGGTCGTCGACGACGGGGGTGAAGAAATCGGTGGTGGCGACAAGCGCCTGGCTGTCGTTCAGGCGCCAGATTGCGGCGTCGTCGCTGGTCTGCGTGCCTACGAGGAGGTTTGGAAAGGCGGCGGCTTGTGGGACGCGCGCCAGCAGGTCCGCGAGCACGGCAGGGGAGAGTTTGCAGCCGCAGCCGCCGCCGTGGGCGAGCGTGGTCAGGCGTGGCTCGTCGGGCATGGCGGTTGGTTCCTGGTTGGGTCAGGCAAGCAAGGAAGCAGTCCTTTTTCGAGACAAAGGACCAAAAAGCTTTTGCTGTGACGATTGCACCGCCGCCTAGGCTGTTTCTGCCAGCCGGTGCGGTTGCACTAATAGTTGCGATTTCGTGCAAGCGTCGGGATAAAAGCTTTTTGGTCCTTTTTCTCGAAAAAGGACTGCTTTCTTCCTTGCTGCCGCTGAGGCCGCGCCGGCCTACCCCATCTCAGCCCGCAGCTGCGGATTGTCGAACACCGGATTGCGCAGCCGGTGCACCGCCGCCGCGAGCGCCTGCGCCAGATCGCGCTTCTCCGGCTCGCCCAGCGCCGCGCCCACCTCCTCGAGTTGCCCGCGCGAGGAGAGGAACAGCCCCGGCACCCGGCCGGGCCGCTCCTGCAGCGTGACGTTCAGCCAGCCCGGCGCCAGCTCGCGTTCGCTGGCCCGCCCGGCGGCATCCGTGCGCAGGATGCGCAGCGACGCGCCGCTCAGCAGCAGGAGTTCGCGTTCCCGCCGCGAGCGCGCATGCGTGCGCAGCAGCACCAGCGCCAGCAGGATCTCGCCACCGTTGAAGCCGGCGATCGGCCAGGCGCCGAGATACCAGAACATGCTGGTGGTGCAGAGGCTGACCGCCGCCACCGCCCCGATCACGCGCCGCAGCCCCCGCGCGGAGAGGCTTCGATGCGGCGTGACTTCGGCCTCGAAAACAATCGGATCGAACGCGTGCATAAATCCACCCAACAGGCAGAGGCCTACCAAGAAGAAGCCCCGACAGGGAGCAAAAGTTTTTTGCTTCGTTCTTTTTTACAAAAAGAAGGCCTTCCTGACCTAAGATGGCGCAAAACCCCAGGCGTGCCACCCCCACCCCGCCCAGCCACCCGCATGAAGCGCGCCGACGTGGCGCTATTCCTGCAGGCCATCGCCGATACCCGCCCGGATGCCCAGAGCGAGCTGGCCTTTACCGACGCCTACACCCTTCTGGTGGCCGTGGTGCTTTCCGCCCAGGCCACCGACGTCTCCGTCAACAAAGCCACCGTCGGCCTGTTCGCCGAAGCGCCCGGCCCCGCCGAGATGGTCCGCCTTGGGGTGGACGGCGTGGCGCGCCACATACGCACGATCGGGCTGTGGCAGGGCAAAGCCCGCAACGTGGTCGCGCTATCGGAAATCCTGCTGCGCGACCACGCCGGCGCGGTGCCGAACGACCGCGCGGCGCTCGAGGCGCTGCCCGGCGTGGGCCGCAAGACCGCCAACGTGGTGCTGAACGTGGCGTTCGGCGCGGCGACGATGGCGGTGGATACGCACATCTTCCGGCTGGGCAACCGCACCGGGATCGCGCCCGGGAAGACCGTACGCGAGGTGGAGGACGGGCTGGTGGCGCGCATTCCGGCCGACATGCTGCGGCCGGCGCATCACTGGCTGATCCTGCACGGGCGGTATGTTTGCAAGGCGCGGCGGCCTGAGTGTTGGCGGTGCGCGGCTTTTGAATGGTGTCGGTTCAAGTTTAAAAACCTTGCACCCTAAGGCAAGGCAAGCAGTCCTTTTTTGAAAAAAAGGACCAAAAAACTTTTGCGTTCCCCGTGGCATTGGCGTCCGGGCTGGTTCTGCTTCGTGCGCTTTGGCATTAGCTCTCGTATGGCCGTTTATACCGAGGTTTCCGACGAGGCGCTGACGGCATTTCTGGCCGAGTATGAGATCGGCGGGCTGGTGGCGTTCCGCGGCATCGCCGAGGGCGTGGAGAACAGCAATTTCTCTCTGCGCACCACCGGCGGGGACTTCATCCTCACCCTCTACGAGCGTCGCGTGGACCCGGCCGACCTGCCCTGGTTCCTCGGCCTCATGCGGCATCTGGCCGCCGCGGGCATAAGCTGCCCGCTGCCTGTGGCGGGGCGCGACGGCAGCGCCCTGCGCCTGCTCTGCGGCCGCCATGCGGCGATCACCACCTTCTTGCCCGGCGTCTGGCCCCGCCGCGTCCAGCTCGCCCACTGCGCCGAACTCGGCACCGCCCTCGCCCGGCTGCATCTGGCCGGCGCCACCTATCCGCCGGCGCGCGCCAACGGCCTGGGCCCCGCCGCCTGGGCGCCGCTGCTGGACCGCTGCCGCATCGGCGCGGACAGCGTCTCCCCAGGCCTGGGCGCCGAGCTCGATGCCGCCGTGCCGCGCATCGTCGGCGCCTGGCCGCGCGATCTGCCCACCGGCGCCATCCACGCCGACCTGTTCCCCGACAACGTGTTCTTCCTCGACGGCGCGCTCTCCGGCCTGATCGATTTCTACTTCGCCTGCACCGACGTGCTGGCCTACGACATCGCGGTGTGCCTCAACGCCTGGTGCTTCGAGCCGGACTTCACCTTCAACGTGACGCGCGCCCGCGCCCTGCTACGCGCCTACGCCGCCATCCGGCCGCTGACCGACGCCGAGGCGGCAGCGCTTCCGGTGCTGTGCCAGGGTGCCGCGTTGCGCTTCCTGCTCACCCGGCTGTTCGACTGGCTGAACACGCCGCCGGGCGCGCTGGTGGTGCGCAAGAGCCCGATCGACTATCTGCGCCGCCTGCGGTTCCATCTGGCCGCCAAGGATGCGCATGACTACGGATTTTGAACTCCCCGACGCCGGCTCCACCGAGACCGTGCAGATCTGGACCGATGGCGGCTGCAAGCCGAACCCGGGGCCCGGCGGCTGGGGCGCGATCTTGCTGTTCCGCGGCCGCGAGCGCGAATTGTCGGGCGCGGAGGCCGCCACCACCAACAATCGCATGGAGCTGACGGCCGCGGCCAGCGCGCTGGAGGCGCTGACCCGGCCGTGCCGCGTGGTTCTGCGCACCGACAGCGAATATGTCCGTAACGGCATCACCCGCTGGCATACCGGCTGGGTGCGCCGCAACTGGCGCAATGCGGCCGGCGATCCGGTGGCGAACATGGATCTGTGGCGCCGCGTGCTGGATGCCGCAAAGCCGCACAATATCGAGTGGCTGTGGGTGCGCGGGCATTCCGGCGAGGTGATGAACGAGCGGGTGGACGTGCTGGCGACTCGGGCGCGCGAGGCGCGGTGATGTGTGGAGCGAACACACGCCATGAGCCGCCCCAGCAGCCCGCCACCGCCACCCGCAGCCGGACACAACCGCCCCGCCATCACCCGGCAGGCACCTGATGCCAGCTGAATTCGGCCTGCCCACAAACCTCGAAGCGATGGAAGCCAAGCCCGTCGACGCCCTGCCTACCGAACCGGGCTGGCAGTTCGAACCCAAATGGGACGGCTTCCGCTGCCTGGCGTTCAAGGCGCACGGCCACGTCGAGCTCTACGCCAAATCGGGCAAGCCGCTCTCGCGCTATTTCCCCGAAATGATCGATGCCCTGCAACGCGCGCCGGGCGGCGGCTTCGTGCTCGACGGCGAACTGGCCATCCCGGTGGGCGACACCTTGTCGTTCGGCGCCCTGCAGGACCGGCTGCACCCCGCGGAGAGCCGCGTGCGCAAACTGGCTGCCGCCACGCCCGCTTTGCTCATCCTGTTCGACTGCCTGTTCACCGACGCCACCGGCGCCCGCCTCGAAGCCCCGCTGGCCGAACGGCGCGAGCTGCTCGAAGGCTTCGCCGCCCGGCTCGGACGCGCGCATCGCGTCCGGCTCTCCCCCATCACAAGCGACCGAGACGCGGCGCAGAGCTGGCTCGACGCCACGCACGGCGCCCTGGACGGCGTGGTCGCCAAACGGCTGGACGCGCCCTACGCGCCGGGCAAGCGCGAGATGCTGAAGATCAAGCGGCTGCGCAGCGCGGATTGCGTCGTCGGCGGCTTCCGCTACGCACGCGGCACGCGCGAGGTCGGCTCCCTGCTGCTCGGCCTGTATAACGCGGCGGGCGAGCTCGACCATGTCGGCTTCACCTCGGCGATCTCGAACGCCGAACGCCCCGCACTGACCGCCCGGCTCGAAGCCCTTGCCGGTGGCACCGGCTTCACCGGCGCGGCGCCAGGCGGGCCGAGCCGCTGGGCCACCGCCGAGTCCGCCGCCTGGGAAAGGCTGCGGCCCGAACTGGTGGTGGAGGTCACCTACGACCACGCCAGCGAAGGCCGCTTCCGCCACGGCACCGCCCTGCGGCGCTGGCGGCCCGACAAGGCGCCGCACCAGTGCACGCGCGAGCAGATGCAGGAAGAGGCGCGCCCCGGCGTGCTGGTCGAGCAACTGCTCAAGGCGTGATGCCGCGCGCCGGCCACGAACACGATATGCAGCGAACCACGCGGCGCTAGGGACAGCGGGAATGGCCAGGGATACGGAGTTTCAGAAGGGTTGGGATGCCGCGATCGATGCGGCCAGCCATTGGCACAAGGCGCAGGCGAAGCAGGCGCTCGTGCAGGCGGGGCGCTCCAGGTTTCCGAAGAACCTCGAGCGCGAGGCGGAGGTGCACGGCAAGTCGGCGGAGCATATGCTGCTGCTTAGTCCGGATGATGTTTAGGTAAGGAAGAAAGCAGTCCTTTTTCGAGAAAAAGGACCAAAAAGCTTTTGCTCCGACGCCTGCATAAAGATCATCTTCTATTTTGCAGGACGATGCGCTGGCAGAAGGATTCCGCGCCTGCGTGCAAGCGAACGGAGCAAAAGCTTTTTAGTCCTTTTTTTCGAAAAAGGACTGCTTTCTTCCTTCGCCCAATCAGCCCCGCCTCGAACGCACCGCCACCATCACCGACGCGGCCAGCAGCCCCGCCACCAGCTCCGGCACCGCACGCATCAGCCCAAAATACAGCCACCCATACGACAGCGAAGGCTCCTCGCTATCGAGCACGATGTCCGCCCCGACCGGCCGCCCATTCGCCTCGCCACGTTCCATCCAAGTACGCCGGCGCCGTCTTCAAAACGAAGTAGGCGACCGGTGAATCGCCCCCATACACCACACCGGTCAACAGCCGCGCCGCCCCCAGCAACACGGCCATCAGCACCAGACCGCCGGCCAGATAACCCGGCCGACGCGAAGACCGTTCACCCATCTTGGCGTCCTTGACCTTCCTTGGCGCCCTTGGTGATCCCTCTGGCACCCATCCAAGCCCGTCGGCTGTCCCAAAAGCCCGCGTGGCGCGCCCGACCAGCGATCACCGCCCTGCCGCCGGCAAACCCGCAAACCAAGCCGCGTAACACGTATTGGCCGCCATGTGCCGGTTGAGGTCGGGCGCCCCGTCCGCCCACCACACCGGCCCGCGCTCGCCGAGCGCCCGCTTCGCCGCGTCCACACGCGCCCGCGCCGCCTCGCGTGCCACCCTATCCCCCGCCGCCATCGCAACCCCCTTCGCCCGCCGCGCGGACATCAGCTCGGCCACCAGCCGCGCGCGCGCTTCTTCCGCCAGAAGCGGGTTGGCCCGGCGCCACAGGCGGCCGCGGACCACGAAGTAGCGGCCGTCCGGTGTCACCGGGTAATCTGCGCGCGTGCCCACGCCACTCATATGGGAGCGCCCGGTCTCGTCCCAAACACCATCCGACGCCGGCCAGATCCTATCGGTGAAGCGCTGGCAAGAAAGAAAGCAGTCCTTTTTCGAGAAAAAGGACCAAAAAGCTTTTGCTCCGACGCCTGCACCGAAACCAGTTTCCATTCTGCAGGACGATGCGCTTGCAGAAGCATCCCGGGCCTGCATGCAAGCGAACGGAGCAAAAGCTTTTTGGTCCTTTTTCTCGAAAAAGGACTGCTTTCTTTCTTATATCACCCGCAGAGTCATAACGCCGGAAATGCCACGCCCGACAACTGCGCGCACGCCGCGATCAGCCGCGCCTGGCGGTCCGGATTGCCGCTGCCGCCCACCGGCTTCTTTTGTTGCATGTGGTAGAAATAGCCGCCGCTGCCGCAAGCCTCCGGATCGTCGGAGGCGGCCAGCCAGACCTGCGTGCGGTGCGCCGCATCGAGATCGCCGGTGGCGCGCGGGCTCATCTTGGTCGGCACCCAGCCCGGCTCCATCGCGTTCGAGGCCGCATCCGGCCAAAGGCGCGCCACGGCAAAGGCGAGCAGCACGTTGTGCAATTTGGTGTCCGAATAGGCCTGGTTGCCGCGCCATGCGCGATCCGCCCAGTTCAGGTCGGCGAGCGTGGAGTCACCGCGGCGGTGCAGCTCCGAACTCACATACACCAGGCGCTTCGGGCGGTGGATCAGCGCGGTCAGGATGAACGGCGCCAGCGTGTTGATCGCGAACACATGGCTCAGCCCGTCCGGCGTCAGGATGCGGCGCGGCTCGCGGTAGCCGACCGCCGCGTTGTGTATCACCGCGTCGAAATCGCCCAGCGCGTTCACCTGCGCGGCAAGCTCTTTTGTCTGCGCAATGCTGGCCAGGTCGCCGAGGACCACGCCGGCCGCACCCGGCAGCGCGGTGGCGCGCGCCCGGGCGGCATCGCGCGCGTGCAGCAGCACGTCGTGGCCGCGCGCGATGAGCAACTCCGCCGCCATGCGGCCCAGCCCGTCCGACGATCCGGTGATGAACACTTTCGCCATGCTGTTTCGAGAGCTGGCCCGGTAATCGGCACCGGCAACATCACAGCCCCGTCAGCACCGGCCGGCTTGCTTCGCGCGGACGGTCGCGGATGCTAACATCCCGCTTTGCAATGACGCGGCGCCAAGGGGGCCGCGTCGCCCGACCCTGGCGGAGCAATCCCGAAATGCCTGAGACCACGACGATCGTTCGCGGCGAGACCGAGCTGAAGGTGGAGCGCCCGAAGCTGCACAAGGTGATCCTGCTGAACGACGATTTCACGCCGCGCTACTTCGTCGTGCGCGTGCTGCGCGCGGAGTTCGGCATGCTGGAGGACCGCGCGGCGCAGGTGATGAGCACGGCGCACAAATTGGGCGCTTGCGTTGTGGGCGTATTCACCCGCGAACTGGCCGAGACGAAGGCGACCAACGCGATCGATCTGGCGCGGCAGGAGGGGCATCCGTTGATGTTCACGACGGAGCCGGAAGAGTAGGCAAGGAAGCAAGTAGTCCTTTTTCGAGAAAAAGGACCAAAAAGCTTTTGCTATGACGCCTGCACGAAGATCAAGGCTGTCACTGCAACAGTCGCGACTTGCAGAATGAATGTAAACCGCGGTGCCAGCGTCGGAGCAAAAGCTTTTTGGTCCTTTTTCTCGAAAAAGGACTGCTTTCTAACCCTTGCCTAGCTACGCCGCTGCTTAGTCCGAGGCGCCGCGCCCCCGAGCGCCGTAATCGCCCCACCCACGCAGATCAGCCCCAGCGACACTGGAATGAACCAGACCGGCCGGTTCAGCAAAGGCAACACCACCGCATTCCACACGAAATGCCCGAAGCGGCCGGCCACCGCCTGCTGCAGATGCTCCGGGCTTACCGGACGCACCAGGTGCAAGGCGCCATACAGCGACACGTCGGTCGGCAGCAGGGCGGCCATCGCCACCGAGCCCACGAGCAGCACGGCCGCCAGCACGGCGAAGATGCGCGGCAGGAGCGCCATTTCGGACGCGGCAGGCGGGCGGGTCGGTGTGGGCCGTTTCACGATGGGGATCGCTTCAAGTGGGGGCTGCGGTCGCATAAGGGATGTGCCCCGGGATGCCCCGGAAGCAAGGCCCCTGCGTCAAGGCCCTTTCGGCATCATGCAGCATACAGGCCAGGGATGTCACCCATCACGCCGCGGCCGGGCGCCCACCGATCGCAGAAGCCGCGGACCAGGGGCGTATCGCGCCCACCGCCACGCCGTTCCAGTTCGTCAGCACGGGCGCCGCCAGCCGGTCCAGCAGCGCGCTCGCGCCCAGGAAGTGGCGCAGCAGCGCGGCGGTGGCGGCTTCGGCGGCGCGTATGGCGCCGTCGTCGCATTTCAGCGCAAAGCCCAGCCCCAGCGCCGGCAGTGCGCCGCAATACACGCCCTCCGCACCCAGTTTCACGAACGCCGTCTCGCCCAGCGCCTCGGCCACCAGCGTGTCGAACCGGCCGGCGCCGGCCAGCATCGCCGGATGTGCCGCCACCGCCCCCCGCAACGAAGCCGCCGCCGCGGCGAACCCCTCCGGCAGTCTTACGCCGGTGCCGAACCGGGCGAAACCGGCCGCCAGCGCCACCAGCGGGATCTCGTAGGTCGGGATCGAGCAGCCATCCACCGCCGGCACCTGGTCGGCCAGCCGCGCGCCGGTGACGGCCGCCACCGCCCGTATCACCTCCCGCATCGTCGGGTGGTCCGGCGACACGTAGCCGGCCGGGTCCCGCCCGGTGGCCACTGCGGTGCAGACGAACCCCGCATGCTTGCCCGAACAGTTATTGTGCAGCGCGCTCGGTAGCCCGCCCTCCGCCGCCAATGCCCGCGCCGCGCTGCGGCTGGTCGGCCAGTGCGCGCCGCATTCCAGGCACGCCACGTCCCGCCCGCACGCCGCCAGCATCCCGGCGGCAACCTCCGCATGGATCGGCGCGCCCACATGGCTGGCGCAGGCCAGCGCCAGCCCGGCCTCCGCCAGCCCGAACCGCGCGGCGGCGCCCGACGCTACGAGCGGCAGCGCCTGCAGCGCCTTGATCGCCGAGCGCGGGAAAATGGCGCGGTCGGTGTCGCCGCCGGAGAGCACGATGCGGCCGTCGGTGTCGGCTACGACGAACGCGCCGGTGTGGCGGGATTCTACGCGGTCGCCTCTGAGGATTTCGGCTAGCTGGAACATTCGCCGGGTGGACACTTGGGGAGCAAGAAAGCAAGCAGTCCTTTTTTGAAAAAAAGGACCAAAAAACTTTTGCGTTCCCTGCTGCCGGGCCGCCCGCGCTGGTTCTGCCACAGCGATACTTGCCGATTGAGCGCAGGCCTGCGTGCAAGCGTCATAGTAAAAGTTTTTTGCTTCTTTTTTACAAAAAAGAAGGCCTTGCTTGCTTACGCTGCGCTGCGCAACGGCCTAAGCACACCCCATGGCAGAGATCACCGACTTCGACCGCTTGGACATACGCGTCGGCACCATCACGGACGCCCGGCCGTTCCCGGAGGCCCACAAAC
Source organism: uncultured Alphaproteobacteria bacterium (assembly GCA_963795825.1). Classification (GTDB taxonomy): domain Bacteria; phylum Pseudomonadota; class Alphaproteobacteria; order Acetobacterales; family Acetobacteraceae; genus BOG-908. The sequence continues at coordinate 253,644 of CAWCIW010000001.1, forward strand.
CCGCCATCCGGCTCTGGATTGATTTCGGGCCGGAACTCGGCATCAAGCAATCCAGCGCGCAGATCACCGTCCACTACAAGCCGGACCAGCTCATCGGCCGCCAGGTGTGCGCCGTGGTCAACCTGCCGCAGCGCCAGATCGGCCCGATGCTGAGCGAAGTGCTCACCCTCGGCCTGCCCGACGAGAACGGCGAAGTCGTGCTGATCAAGCCGGACTTCAAACTGCCGGACGGCGGCCGCCTGTTCTAGGCCGGCGCACGCCGCCGTGCCCTACGCCACCGTCACCTGGGACCAGCTCCACCGGGACGCGCGGACCCTGGCCACCGCCCTGATGGCCCACCCGCCCTTCCGCGGCATCGTGGCCATCACCCGCGGCGGCCTGATACCCGCCGCCATCGTGGCGCGCGAGCTGGAATGCCGCCTGGTGGAAACCGTGTCCGTGGTGAGCTACGCGGGCGAGGCCGGCACCCAGCAGGCGCCGGTGGTGGTCAAGCCGCCCGCCGCCGCCGGCGACGGCACCGGCTTCCTGGTGATCGACGACCTGGTCGATTCCGGCGACACCGCCGCTCTGGTGCGCACCCTTCTCCCCCGCGCGCATTTCGCCTGCCTCTACGCCAAGCCCGCCGGCCGGCCGGCGATCGACAGCTTCGTGGCCGAAGTGCCGCAGGACACCTGGATCCTGTTCCCGTGGGACACCGCGCCTTTGTTCGTCCCCCCGCTGGCACGCAGGAGCTAGCGATGTGGAAGCCGGGCGGCCGCATACCCGGCTGGCTGCCGATCCTGCTGGGCTTCCTGCAGGCGGTGGGCCCGATGTCCACCGACATGTACCTGCCCGCCTTTCCGGCCATCGAGGCGAGCCTGCATGCGCCGGCGGGCTCGGCGCAGATCACGCTCGGCACCTGGATCCTCGGCCTGTCGCTCGGCCAGCTGGTGCAGGGCGCGCTGTCGGACCGGTTCGGCCGCCGCTCGCCGATCCTGGTCGGCACGCTGATCTACACGCTGGGCTCGGTCGGCTGCGCCATGTCGTCCAGCATCGCCGTGCTGTCCGCCTGGCGGTTCCTCGCCGCCTTCGGCGCCTCGGCAAGTGCGGTGATCCCGCGCGCCATCGTGCGCGACATCAGCGAGGGCCATGACGCGGCGCGGCTGATGAGCCGGCTGATCCTGGTGCTCGGCGCGGCGCCGATCCTGGCACCGTCGCTGGGCGGGCTGATCCTGCAATGGTCCACCTGGCGCGGCATCTTCTGGATCAACGTGGGCTATGGCCTGGTGGCCCTGGTTGCGGCCGCGCGCAGCCTGCCGAACACCCAAAGGCGGGCGGACCGCACGCCGATCCAGGCGGGGCCGATGCTGCGCCGCTACCGTGCCATCCTGTCCGACCGCTGCTTCCTGACCCACGCGCTGATGATGTCGTTCTGCAGCTTCTCGCTGTTCGCCTATCTGGGCGGCTCGCCCGTCACCTTCATCACGCATTACCGTTTCACGCCGGGGCAGTTCGCCATTGGCTTCGGCCTGGTGGCGGCCACCTTCATCGCGGCGAGCCAGTTCAACATGCGGGTGATCCGCCGCTTCGAGCTGGACGGCACGCTGCGCCTGGCCAGCACGCTTTATCTGGTGCTCAACCTGATCCTGGTCGGCGCCACGCTGGTGGACGTGGCGGCACCCTGGATGCTGCTGTGCCTGGCGCTGACGCAGGGGCTGACCGGCTTCATCTTCCCGACGGCCACGGTGGGCGCGCTGCGCCATCACGGCCCCCATGCCGGCACCGCCTCGGCGCTGATCGGCACGATGCAGTTCCTCATCGGCGCCAGCAGCGGTTTCCTGGTGGGCTGGCTCACGGATGGGACCGCGCTGCCGATGGCCGGGCTGATGCTGCTGGGCGCGGTGCTGGCCAAGGCGGCGGATCTCTGCCGGCCGGGGGTGCAGGGCGGTGGGGCCGAGGTGGAGCTGGAGGCGGAGATCGGGGCCGAGGCGCCGATTTCGGGGTAGGAAGAAAGCAGTCCTTTTTCGAGAAAAAGGACCAAAAAGCTTTTGCTCCGACGCCTGCACCAAGTTGTGGCTCTTATTGCAGTCGTATCGACCGGCAGACCGAGCGGAAGCCGTGGTGCAGGCGTCGGAGCAAAAGTTTTTTGCTTCTTTTTTTCAAAAAAGAAGGCCTTGCTTTCTTTCCCTGCCAGCCCTGGCACGCAATCTGCTAACTGCAATCGTATGACAACGCGCAGGCAGCTCCTAACCCGAATCGGCATCATGGGCGGCAGCGTCGCCATGTATCAGGCGATGACCCGCATGGGCCACGCCACCGGCACGGATTTCAAAGCCCCGCCAACCCTCTCCGGCGCCGCCCCAGGCACCACCGTCCTCGTGCTGGGCGCGGGCCTGGCCGGCATGCTGGCCGCCTACGAGCTGAACCGCGCCGGCTACAGCGTCCGCGTGCTCGAGTTCCAGACCCGCTCCGGCGGCCGCAACTACACCCTGCGCGGCGGCGACAGCCTGACCGAACTCGGCGGCGCCACGCAGAAGGTGGGCTTCGCGCCTGGCAACTACATAAATCCCGGGCCGTGGCGCATTCCGTATCACCACCAGGCGATACTGCACTATTGCAAGGCATTCGGCGTAGCACTTGAGCCGTTCATCGAGCTGAACCACAACGCCTACCTGCACGATACCGCAAGCTTCGGCGGCGCGCCGCAGCGCTACCGGCATGTGGCGGGCGATTTCACCGGCTACACCGCCGAGTTGCTCAGCAAGGCGATCAACCAGAAGAACCTCGACGACGCGATGAGCCCCGAAGAGGGCCGCGACATCCTGCACAACATGCGCGTGTGGGGCATGCTCGACAAAGACGGCGCCTACACCGCGCGGCTGGCCAGCGAGCGCCGCGGCTTCGAGAAGCCCCCCGGCGGCGGGCCGGACGGCGCGGGCGTGCCGTCCCAGCCTTTGCCGCGCGCCGAGATCATGCGCTCCGGCCTGTCGCAGTATCTGGCCTTCCACATGCTCAATGATTTCCAGACCACGATGTTCCAGCCGGTCGGCGGGATGGACATGATCGGCCGCGCCTTTGCCCGCCAGATCGACGGGCTGGTGACGCATAATCTGCGATGTCAGCGCGATCGCGCAGGACGATACCGGCGTGACCGTCACGTACGAAGACCACAACCAGGGCGGCGCGGTGGCGCAGGCGAAAGCCGAATACTGCGTCTGCACCATACCGCTGCCGGTGCTGAGCCAGCTCGACGTGCAGGTGAGCGCGCCGATGCGCGCCGCGATCGCCGCGGTGCCCTATGCCGCGTCGGTAAAGGTGGGCCTGGAATTCAAGCGGCGGTTCTGGGAGGAGGACGAGCAGATCTACGGCGGCATCAGCTTCACCAACCAGCAGATCAGCGTGATGTCCTACCCCAGCCACGGCTATTTCGAGCGCGGCCCCGCGGTGATGCTCGGCGGCTACATGTTCGGGCCGGCGGCGTGGGACTTCGCCGGCATGAGCCCGGAGGAGCGCATCGCGGCCGCGCTCGCCCAGGGCGCCCGCATACATAAGCAATACCCGGCCGAGTTCTCCAACGGCGTGGCCGTGGCCTGGGCGCGCATGCCCTGGACGCTCGGCTGCTGCAGCCAGTGGAGCGAGGCGGCGCGGCAGGCGCATTATCGCACGCTCACCACGATGGAGGGGCGGCTGGTGCTGGCCGGGGAACATGCGTCGCATGTGGGGTGCTGGCAGGAGGGGGCGTTGCTGTCGGCGGTGTCCGCGGTGACGCAGTTGCATGCGCGGTCTGTGGGGGCTGGTTGATATGGGTGAAGTAAGAAAGGCCTTCTTTTCTGAAGAAAAGAAGCAAAGGACTTTTGCTCCTGGCCGTGGCCGACGCTCCATTTTTGCCGGACAGACACGCGCGGTCCAGATGCGGGGAGCAAGAGTTTTTTGGTCCTTTTTTGCAAAAAAGGACTACTTTCTTGCTTTCCTGCTTCTGGCCCCAGCCCACGCTTTCGCCGACGCCGCCACCCGCAACAACATAGATGGCGTGTCCGCCACCACGGGGGAGGCGCTCTACCAGCACGTCTGCCAGGGCTGCCACATGCCGGGCGGCGTGGGGGCCGTGGGCGCCGGCCGCTATCCGGCACTCGCCAACAACAAACGGCTCGCGGCCTTCGGTTATCCGGTGGCGATGGTGCTGCGCGGCAACGGCGGCATGCCGTGGTTCAACGGGACCCTGGATGATGCGCAGATCGCCGCCGTGGTGAATTACGTGCGCACGCATTTCGGTAATGCTTATACGGATGCTGTTACGCCGGGCTATGTTGCTTCGGTTAAGGGGCCTGTTCCGGTTACCGAGCAGTAAGGGGAGGCAAGGCCTTCTTTTTCGAGAAAAAGAAGCAAAAAGCTTTTGCTATGACGCCTGCACGAGGATCTGGCTACTGCTCCAGCCACATCGACTTGCAATACGAGCGTAGGCGGTGCCTGCACTGAGGCCTGCCCCCGTAATGCAAGGCGACTGCAATGATAGCCAAATCCTCGACAAAGCTTTTTGCTTCTTTTTCTCGAAAAAGAAGGCCTTGCTTTCTTCCTCGCTGCCGATGAGTCAGTCCCAAGACGTGTCGGTATTAATGGGATGGCTTGCCCAGGCCAATTTTGATTTCTGCGTCGTCCGGTAACGGTGTTTCCTCTCTCGGGCGGTATGTCGGCAGCGAACGCAGTTCCTGCGGGGTCAGGCCCACGATCTCCACCACGCTGCCGACACTGACGATCGCATCCAGCGGCACCGCGATGTTGCGCGCGCCCACGCCCAGTACGCCGCCGTAGCGCACCACCACGCTGATCACGCCGTTTTGGCCCCGCACCACCTGCGCCACCCGGCCCACCGCATCGTGGCTCTCCAGCGGCTTTTGCACGACGCGGTGCAACAAATCCCCCACCCGCACCGATTGCGGAAAACGCTTCGCCGTCTGCGCCGCCAGGGCGTCCTGGCTGGGCTGGCTTTGGGCTGCGGCCGGGCCCGCCGCCAGGCTCGCCGCCACGGCACATGCGCAAATACCCGCAAAGCCACGCCGCGTCCGCCCCATCCGATACGCCATCACCGCAAATCCTCCTCGCCTGCCGGAACATTCGTGTGCAACCGTCAGGCCGTTACCGTCGAATGGCTTGCAACGCCTAACGGCAGAGGAAACCGACCATGCACAGCACACCAGCCGCCGCCGCGCCGCCCGCACGCGGCCGCAAGCTCCACCCGGTGCCGATACGCATCATGCACTGGACGAACGCCGTGGTGATGCTGGTGATGATCACCTCCGGCTGGGGCATCTACGACGACGACGTGATCATCCGCGGCCTGCACTTCAACCAGTGGTTCCGGCTCGGCGTATGGGCCGCACCCAGCCTGCAATGGCATTTCGCCGGCATGTGGCTGCTGGTGATCAACGGACTGGCCTATCTGACCTACGGCCTGGTGACCGGCCGCTTCCGCGAGCGCCTGCTGCCGATACGCCTGCGCGACGTGAAGGAGACGGTGATCGAGACGCTGCATTTGCAGATCAAGCACGCCGACCTCACCGTGTACAACGCCGTGCAGAAACTGCTCTATATCGTGGTGATCCTCGCCGGCATCTCGCAGGTGGTCACCGGACTGGCGATCTGGAAATCGGTGCAGTTCTCCGGACTCGTCGCCCTGCTCGGTGGCTTCCAGCAGGCGCGCACGCTGCATTTCCTCGGCATGTCGGTGATCGTGGGGTTCCTCGTGGTGCATGTGGCCTTGGCGCTGCTGGTGCCGCAGACGTTGTGGGCGATGCTGACCGGCGGCCCGCCGGTTAAGTCGCGCTTCGCCCGGCGTGCCGCACCGGACATCGTATCGTGAAGTCGCCGTTCCGCCCCGCTACGCGGCCAGATCCCGCGCTGCTCGACAACCATCGCAAATTGCTCGGTTCGCTGGAACGGCGCGGCCTGCTGCGCGGCGGGCTTTCGCTTGGCGCGCTGTCGATGCTGACAGGGTGCCAGCTCACCTCGTCCAAGACGGTGGATGCCGCTCTGCGTGCGATGACGGACCTCACCGACGATGTGCAGGCGTTGCTGTTCGACCCTACGAAGTTGGCGCCCACCTATCCGGCGTCGATGGTTCTGAAACCACCGAAATTCAACGCGTATTTCGATGTGGATAAGATCAAGCCGATCGACGGCGACATCTGGCGGCTGGAGCTGGGCGGGCTGATCGCCGACAAGCGGGCCTGGACCGTGGGGCAGATCCGGGCGCTGCCGGAGACCGAGATGGTGATCCGGCATGTGTGCGTGGAAGGCTGGGATTATATCGGCCAGTGGTCCGGCGTGCGCCTGCGTACATTCCTGGAGCGCGTGGGCGCCGATCTCACCGCGAAATACGTGACGTTCCGCACTGTCGACGATTACCCCAGCAGCATCGACATGGCGACCGCTTTGCATCCGCAGACGCTGCTTGCCACGAAATATGCCGGCGACACGTTGGCCGATCCGTTCGGGTTTCCGCTCCGGCTTCGTATGTCGACGAAGCTGGGCTATAAGAATCCGAAATGGATCACCGCGATGGAGGTGACGAACACGTATTTGCCTGGGTATTGGGAGAAGCTTGGGTATAGCTGGTTTGCGGGTATGTGAGGGGGGGCTGTTCTCTAGGGAATTGCCGGGTTCGGGCGGGTGCCAGAGGAATCACCAAGGGCGCCAAGAAAGGGCAAGGGCACCAAGAGGTGTCGGGGTCTGGTTGATATCTCGTTCGTTTTGGTGGTTTATGCTGTCGCGCCCAAGCTGGACGAGCGTGATGACGCTGCCGCGTGGTAAAAGGCACCGTCCCGGCTAAGAAAACGCCTTGCCTCTTCGACAGCCGTACAACTCAGGCCGTTTAAAGAAGCCTCTTGGCGCCCTTGCCTACTCTTGGCGCCCTTGGCGATTCCTCTTGCCTAATCAAGGCAAAACAACCCGCCGAACCCGAAACCGCGCCAATCCAGGCCGTGTGAAAAGCTCTCTTGGTGCCCTTGTCTGCCTTGGCGTCCTTGGTGATTCCCCTTGCCGCGCCGACCGCCGAACACACGTCACCCAGGCGCGAACGCATCGAAAGTCCGGAACCCGACATCCTCCCCCAAAGGCGCCGTCCAAGGTGCCGCCGCCAGCGAGACGCGCGCGTCCGACAAACCCTGCGCCCAACGCCGCTGCATCGTCCCGCGGTCGAACGCGAAATCCTTCATCGCGCCCTGCGGCACCTCCGGCCGGTAGATCAGGTGCACCACATCCACCAGCGCGCCGCTGGCGAACGCGCGGAGCTGCTGGGCCACCGGATCGCTCTGCAGGTGCTCGGGCAGCCGGTCCAGGAACACCCGCACCTGGCGCCGCCGGTTCTGCCGCTCGCCCGCATCGTTGGTGCCGGTACGCGTGCGGCTCGAATAGCGTATGTCCTTGTCCCGCTCGCCCACCTCGTCGAGGTTGGTGGGGATGCGACCGCGCGCGGAGAACAGATCCACCTGGAAGATCAGGCTGTGCTGCCGCGGGTGTTCCGCCAGCACGTATTGCAGCGGCGTGTTGCTCACCAGGCCACCGTCCCAATAGGACTGGCCGTCGATCTCCACGCTCTGCAGCGCCGGCGGTAGCGCCCCGCTGGCCATCACGTGCTCCGGCCCCAGCCGCGTCTGCGCACTGTCGAAATAGGCGAGGTTGCCGGTCTCCACGTTCACAGCACCCACCGAGAGGCGCATCGGTCCGTCGTTGATGCGGTCGAAATCGACCAGCTCCTCGAGCGTGCCGCGCAGGTCTCCGGTATCATACAAGCTCACCGGCGACTCGCCCATCCATTCATAAGGCAGGCGCGGCCGGAAGAAGCCGGGCTGGCCCAGGAGCAGCGCGCCGGCCAGGCCGAGCTTCTTCTCCATCTGCTCCCAGCCGGGGATCGCCACCTGCGGCCACAGGCTGGTGTGCGACGTGATGCGCTCCCAGAACGTGGCCAGCCGCTCCACCCGGCGTTCCGGCGGATTGCCGGCGATCAGCGCCCCGTTGATGGCCCCGATCGACACGCCGGCCACCCAGCTCGGCAGCTTGCCGGCGTCCGACATCGCTTCGAACACGCCGGCCTGATACGAGCCGAGCGCGCCGCCGCCTTGCAGCACCAGCAGCACGTCCGGATTGGCGGAGGGCTGGGCGGCCTGCTGGCCGGCACCTGGCAGCGGCGGATTGGTGCGCAGGGCGCTCACGCCGGCCACATGGGTGGGGCCGGCACCGGCGGTGGTGGCCGGCTGGGGGCGTGCCCGCTTGCTGCTCTCAGCAGAGTCGGCGGGCTCGGGCGCGTTGGATGGCTTGGGCGGAAGGGCAGTCATGGTGGGTCCGTTTCAACCGTAGGTACCAGGGTAGGGCAACACGCTGTGGCGCTGCGGCAACAATGCGACAAAATGCTTTACGGAGGGGCAACAAGATGGCGAAAGGCTGCTATTAGAGGTGCGTGGACAGAAGGGCGGGGGTATCCGCCTGTGCCGGAGCGCCGGCCCACTTGGAGAGGTTTAGATGAAGTTTCGTGCAGCTCTTCTGGTTGCCAGCGTTCTGTCGGTGCCAGCAGCCGCTCTCGCCCAGCCTGTCACTGGGCCGTATGTGAGCCTTGGAGTAGGCGCGGACTACCTGTTCGACCAGGACATCCATTCGGAGTCATTGCCTTACACGGGCGGTCGCGACAAGCTGACCAATCACAACGTGGGCGGTCTGCTGAGTGCATCGGTGGGCTATGGCTTCGGCAACGGCCTCCGGGTCGAAATCCAGGCCGATGGTGGCGCCACGCGCGAAGACGCCGGCGTGAACACCAGCAGCAACTACCAGCAGCAGTATCACGGCTTCGTGAACGTGCTTTACGACATCGATGGCGCGCTGTTCGGCGTGCCTGCCATCTCGCCCTATATCGGCGTGGGCGGCGGATACGGTCAGTCGCATTTCAGTAACCTGAACATCGAAGGCACCGATGCCGCCGGGAATTCGACGTTGCTGCACACGACCGGCACCTACGGCGATTTCGCTGTCCAGGGCATACTCGGCGTGGCGTTCAACATCGTTGCCGTCCCTGGCCTGGCGATCACCGTCGAGGATCGCGTGACGGCGACACCGAACGACAGCAGCTATCACACGCAGTTTTTCGACGGCCAGTTCGGCGGCGGCGTGAAGCTCAAGACGGACGGCCAGCTCAACGACGCAGCCCTCGTCGGCGTGCGCTACGCGTTGTTTGCAGCGCCGGCGCCGGTCGTCTCGAAGGCGGTCGAGCAGCAGCAATCCGCCCCGCCGATGACGCAGGCCCGCACCTACCTCGTGTTCTTCGACTGGGACCGTGCCGACCTCACCGCTCGCGCCCGCCAGATCGTGGCCGAAGCCGCCTCCGCTTCCACCCACGTCCAGACGACGCAGATCGAAGTCAACGGCTACACGGACCTTTCCGGCACGGCCGCCTACAACCAGCGCCTGTCCGTTCGCCGCGCCCAGAGCGTGGAGTCCGAACTGGTGCGTGACGGTGTGAACCGCAGCGAGATCAGCATCCACGGCTTCGGCGAGAGCAACCCCCTCGTGCAGACCGCTCCGGGCGTGCGCGAGCCGCAGAACCGCCGCGTGGAAATCATCCTGAAGTAAGGCCTTCGGCGTAGGGTGAGCGATCAGGGGGAGACGTGCCGTCTCTCCCGGGCTTCCGCGTTCAGGGGTTAAGCTCCGGACCGTGCGGGATGCCTGGGAGGGTTGGCGCGGCTCCCCTGTCTGTTTCTCGCGTGCGGTCAGGTACGTAAGAAAGCAGTCCTTTTTCTCGAAAAAGGACTACTTGCTTGCTGGATGCCGCGGGCCGTCAGCCGCGTTCCAGACAGACAACCGGGGCCCGATTGCAAACCAACCTGCTGCACCGCTTCGAACCCCTGCTCGCGCGCGTGCCGCCCGAGCGGCGCCTCATCGTGGTGCAGTTCTTCCGCTTCGGCGTTATCGGCACGCTCGGCTTCGTGTGGGACACCATCGTGGTCTACGCCACGGCACCCTTCGTCGGGCTCTACGTGGCCGGCGTGATCTCCTATATCATCGCCGGCACGATAAACTGGCTGCTCAACCGCATCTGGACCTACCGGCACGTGCCGCATGGCGCCATGCACCGCCAGGTGCTGATGTTCCTGCTGGTGAACTCGGCCGGCTTCGTGCTGAACCGCGGCATCTACTTCGCGCTGATCGCCACCCAGCCGCTCTGCCACGCCTATCCGGTGATCGCCATCGGCGCCGGCGGCGTGAGCGCCATGTTCGTCAATTTCTTCCTCAGCCGCCGCCTGGTGTTCAAATGACCGCGCCGCGCGTGGCCGTGCTGATCCCCTGCTACAACGAGGCGGTGGCGATCCCGCGCGTGGTGGCCGGTTTCCGCACCGCCCTGCCGGACGCGCGCATCTTCGCTTACGACAACAACTCCACCGACGGCACGATCGAAGCCGCCCGCAATGCCGGCGCGCAGATCGGCCGCGAGGCGCTGCAGGGCAAAGGCCATGTGGTGCGCCGCATGTTTGCCGACATCGAGGCGGACATCTACGTGCTCGTCGATGGCGACGACACCTACGATGCGGCGGCCGCACCCGGCCTGATCGCGCTGCTGCGCGAGGACCGGCTGGACATGGTAACCGCCATACGCGTGAGCGACGCAGTGCGCGCCTACCGCCGCGGCCACCGCACCGGCAACACCCTGCTCACCGGCCTGGTCGCCACCCTGTTCGGCGCCCGCGTCACCGACATGCTCTCCGGCTACCGCGTGTTCTCCCGCCGCTTCGTCAAAACATTTCCGGCGCTATCAAGCGGATTCGAAACAGAAACCGAACTCACCGTGCACGCCTTGCAGCTCGCCATGCCGCTAGGCGAAATGGAAAGCGCCTACAGCGAGCGCCCCGCGGGCTCGGCCAGCAAACTGCGCACCATACATGACGGGCTGCGCATCCTGCGGCTGATCCTGATGCTGATGAAAGACGAGCGCCCGCTGCCGTTCTTCAGCACCGCGGCGCTGGTGTTGCTGGTGGCCGGTATCGGCCTCGGCGTGCCGGTGATCGCCGAGTTCCTGCGCACCGGGCTGGTGCCGCGCCTGCCCACCGCGATCGTGTCGGCGGCTTTGGTGGCACTTTCGTTTCTTGCTGTTGTATGCGGGCTAATACTGGATTCCGTGGCGCGGGGGCGGCGGGAGGTTAAGCGGTTGGCTTATCTTTCGTTCTCGGCTGTGGAGTAAGGAAGGAAGGCCTTCTTTTTCGAGAAAAAGAAGCAAAAAGCTTTTGCTCCGACGCCTGCACGAAGATCTACACTGCATCTGCAAGCGTATCGGCCTGCAGAAAAAGCGTGGGCTTCGGTGCAATCGTCATAGCAAAAGCTTTTTGCTTCTTTTTCTCGAAAAAGAAGGCCTTGCCTTACCTAGCAGCCGTCCGAACCGGATAAGTCTGCTCCCACCCACCCCCCAGCGCCTTGTACAACTGCACCAAATTCGCAGAAACCGTCGTAGAGCTATCCGCCAACGAATCCTGCGCGCTCAACAATGTCCGCTCCGCATCCAGCACGTTCAGGAAATCCGCCACACCCTGCGTATAACGCTCGCGCGCCAGCCGGAGCGCCAGCCGGTTCTGCACCACCGCCTCCGCCAGCGCATCGTGGCGGCGCTGCTCCGCGGCATACGCGGTCAGCGCGTTATCCACATCGTGCCACGCCTGCAAAACCGTCTGCTGGTAGTTCAGCGCCGCTTCCTGCTGCTCCACTTTGCGCAACGCCAGCGTGGCGCGCAGGCGGCCGCCCTCGAAGATCGGGATGCTGATCGTGGGCCCGAGCCCGTATTGCCGCGCGCCCCAGTTGCCCAGATCCTTCGCCTTGAGCGCCTGCAGGCCGATGCTGCCGTCCAGCGTCACCTTCGGGTAGAAATCGGCCACGGCCACGCCGATATCGGCGGTCGCCGCGTGCAGTTGCGCCTCGGCCTGGCGGATATCGGGCCGGCGCCGCGCCAGTTCGGACGGCACGCCCACCGGCACCCGCGGCGGCACTGGCGGCACCATACCGGGGCGCACCAGCTCGGCGCGCAGCGCGCCGGGCGCCTCGCCGAGCAGGAAGCTCAGCGCGTTGATCGACTCCGCCTCGCGCTGCTCGAGCTGCGGCACCTGCGCCTGGATCGTCTGCAACTGCGCGGCCGCGTTCGCCACGTCGAGGTCGGTGGTCAGCCCGGCGCGGAAGCGGTCCTGCGACAGGGTCAGGGACTCCCGCTCCGTCACGATATTGTCCTGTGCTATGGCGAGCTGCGTCTGTTCGCCGCGCAACTGCACGTAGTCGCGCGCCACTTCGGCCACCACCGAGAGCAGCGAATTACGACGCGCATCGGCGGAGGCTTCCAGCGAGGCGTCGGCGGATTCCACCTCGCGTCGCACCCGGCCCCACAGATCGAGCTCCCAGGAGGCGTCGAACCCATACTGGAACAGGTTGAACGGCGGAACGCTGGTGCCGCCCGCAACCTTGTTGGGGATCGCGCCGGTGCGCCCGGTGGTGCCGTCGGCCGCACCGCCATTGCTGGCGAACGAGCCCCTGCTGCCAGCGCCGCCGCCGCCGCCGATCACGCCCAGCACGCCCTTTTGACTGATGCGCTCGCGTGTGTAGGAGCCGTCGCCGGTCAGCGAGGGGAACTGGTCCGCCCCGGTGATCTGCCGCTGCGAGCGGCTTTCCGCCAGCCGTATCGTGGCCAGCCGCACGTTGAGGTTGGCCGCGGCGACGCGGTTCTCGAGCGAGGTCAGCTCGGCATCGTGGAACAGGCTCCACCAGTTCGGGTCGATCGGCTCGGAGACCGGCTCGCTGATCGGTGTGACAACGGGCGCGGGCTTCGGCCGGCCGGCGAACCAGGTGGCCGGCGACCACATCGCCTCGTGCTTGAAGTCCGGCCCGACGGTGCAGCCGGCGAGCGAAAGGCCGAGCGCCGTGGCGCACAGCGCGCGTAGCGATGGGGAAGGCCGGCCGGGCGAGGAAGGTCTGCGCACGATTGCGGCTCCTGAGACGGTTTGGACATAAAACGACACGGCCTGGATGGCCGGTGCCGGGCGACGCGCGCAGGCGCTGACCGGACGGTTCGGTCAGCCTTGACAAGCTAGCGGGTTTGAAGGGATCGTCAATCCGCTCAAGGAATGCCGCATGGCCGCCATCACCACTCTGCCGCCCGATCTCGGGCTTACCACCGAGGGTGTCGATGCCGGCAGCCACAAGCGCGTCCAGATACTGAACGGCGCGGCCACGGTGTTCGCGCAGGACGGCTACGAGGGCGCCAGCATGTCGCGCATCGCCACCGAAGCCGGTGTCTCCAAGGGCACACTGTACAACTATTTCTCCTGCAAGGCCGAGCTGTTCGCCGAATACGTGCAGCTCAAATGCAGCAGCCGGGTGGCGCAGGTGTTCGACAACCTGGATTACGCCAACTCGCCCGCCGAGACTTTGGGCCGGATCGGCCGGCGTATGGTCGCGATGCTGGTGTCGGAATCGGCGCTGGTGATGCACCGCATGGTGGTGGCCGAGGCGGAGAAGTTCCCCGAACTTGCCCAGTCGTTCTACCAGGCCGGGCCGGAACCGGCGGTGGCCCATCTTGCCGCCTACCTCCAGCATGCCAGCGCGGAAGGGTGGCTCGCCGTGCCGGACGCGGCCTTCGGGGCCGAACAGTTCTTCGCGCTGATCCAGGCGCGGCTCTACCTCAAGCGGCAGTTGCGGCTGGCGGACATCCCCTCGGCGGCGCAGATCGATCACGTGGTGGACCGCGCGGTGTGGCTGTTCCTGCGGGGCTACGCGGCGGAAGACTAGGCCGGCGCGGGTTTTCGGCAGGATTCGTTCACCGTGTTTTCGCAATTGCACCTGTCTGCTTCTTTGCCGCATCCCTCTGGTGTAGGATGGCCCCATGAGCAACGAAGTCGACTTCATCGAGGAAATCCACATTGCGCAGTTCTGGCGCAAGCATCTCGGCGAATACGAATATGTCTACTTCAACCCCGATGACCTGCGGCGCTGGTATATCGCGCTGGAAACCCGCGGGCCGCAGGACATACGCGAGCTCCTGATCGAGCGGACCGGCCGCTATCCGATGGGCGAGATCACCGGCATCGTGGCGGTGGCGCCGCATCCGTCGCGCCGGGTGATCGACCTCTGGCTCGAGTTCCACAGCAAGATACACACGCGCCCTACTGGCTCGCTTTCGTGGCGTTCCTGGTGTTCACCTATTATGCGATGACCAACCTGGCCGGCCTGCAGAACATCCCGGCACAGACATATCTTCAGCTCAATCCGCCCACGCCGAGCGGCCCGCAGTTTCATATGGGCAGCACGCCGTTGCCGGCCGCCACCGCCACGGCACCGGCCAACCTGCCTGCGCCGGCTTCGGTGGCGGCGCGTCCTACGGGGAGCCTTGGTAATAGCCAGCAGCATTGAGGGTGGTTTGGGGGGGAAGGTAAGAAAGGCTTTTTTTTGTAAAAAAGAAGCAAAAAACTTTTGGTATGTGCTGTCGCGCGCAGGCTGGAAGTTGGCTCTCGGCTGAGAGCTAGGGCATTTGCAGAGGTGGTGTTTCAGTTAGAGACTCTGCTTTAGCCGGCACCCGGCTTGTATTTGCCGCGGGGGTTTGTTGCTAGCACAGCGATATAAAAACATCGTCCAGCGCCCTGCGATCGAAAGTTTCGACCGGAGACACTGACGCAGTTTTTGCGAAAACTGGCATGTCGGCCTGTTATGCTTGGCAGGTTTCGAACGGCTGTCGCACTGCATTAACCGCCCAGCCCGGATGCGGACCGGTGCGGCGGGACACTTAAGCTAAGCCATTACGACAATCGCGGAAACTTCTCGTCCTCTCGCTCAACGAAGCAAACGTCCGTCCTGCTACAAAACGTCACGCGCAATACGCCCTCACTCATGGTTCTCTGCACGGCAGAAAAACCATGTTGCACAAGGATTTCCGTGATGAATAATCGTCTGGTTATGCTCGCTCTGCTCTGCGGAGCCCCCGCTCTGGCCGCCACGCCGCCGCCCGCGCTGCCGGCCGGCCTCTATGTCGTTAACGGCGTGGCCCTGTCCTCATCCTCGCAGAACTTTTGTCCGGTGAAAAAAGGCCAGAGCTTCACCGGCACGGTGAATTTCCCCGGCGCCGGCAACCAGCCGTTCGAGATCGACTACGCGGCGCTCAACCCGAACGGCGCGATCGACCAGGTGCGTTTCTATGCTTTCCCCACCGTGCCCGAAGCGGGCCTCAACGGCTGGAGCACCAGCCACCCCGCGGGCACCGATGTGGAAACGTTCGAGAACGGCCGCGCCCTGTCCGGCCCCGGCAACACCGGCGAAGTGGCGTTCGCGCTCAATCCCGTCATCGCCGGCTACCCGCCCACGATCGGCGGACAGATGTCGGTCCGTATCGTGACGACCGGCGCCTGCCAGCAATCCTATACGATACTGATGCACCGGATCGCGGACGCCACGGTCAGCAAGTGATACCAATCCCGGTAGGGATTGACCCATCAAGGTAAGCAAGGAAGCAGTCCTTTTTCGAGAAAAAGGACCAAAAAGCTTTTGCTCCGACGCCTGCCCCACAGCCTGCATTCGTATTGCAAGTCGATGCGGTTGCAATCAAAGCCAAATCTCCGTGCAGGCGTCACAGCAAAAGCTTTTTGGTCCTTTTTCTCGAAAAAGGACGACTTGCTTTCTTCGCTATCCTAGCCCCGCCCATGCTACAAAGGCGGCGGCAAAGGCCGCAGCTCCAGGCGTCGCGTCGCGTTCAGCGCCGCCGCCGCCGCCAGCAGGAACGCCAGCGTCCAGTGGCCCGTGGCCTCCCGCCCCTGATGCCAGACCAGCAGCAGGAACAGCAGGCTGACCCACAGCATCTGCCAGATCGCGGATTGCCCGCGGCCGGTGGCGATCACGCACAGCACGAAGAAGATCGCGAAGCAGCCGACGGCGAGCGCGCGCAGAACGTCGTAAGCGCGGCCGCCCAGATTGGCCACTTCGCGCTGCACGATCTCGCCGGCCTGGTCCGCCCAGGCGAACAGGGCGGCCAGCGCGTCATCCGGCCCCAGCGCATAGACCAAAGCTGCCAGTGCCAGGCCGACGACCCAGACGATGGTGATTGTCCTGCTCTGCAACCGCGTTCTCCCCGGCGCGAACATGCGATCGCGCGCGCCCGGCTGCAAGAAGCGGCCGCCCGCGCATAAAGCCGGCGTTCATTCCCGCGCGGTATCGTGCGCCAGCCGGTCGCCTGACCGGGCAGGCGCGCTGGATGGGATCAGGAAAAACCGATGTTCGCCTTCGAAGGGTGCCGTAATCTGAGCCCGGAGCTGCTCGGCTGTGTGGCGGCTGGGCTGGCCGGCCTGGCGTTGCTGGTGGGCGTGCTGGTGCGGCGCCGCTCTGGCGGTTCGAAGCGCCAGCAATCCGAGCTCGCCCAGTTCCGTGCCGCGCGCAGCGATGCGCTGACGAGGCTGGGCGGCCGCGAAGGCTTTATCGCAGCGGTGGACGCGGCCCTGCGCGGCGCCCCGATCGCCCTGTTGGTGATCGACATAGACGATTTTTCCGGCCTGAACGCCCGCCACGGCTGCCGCGCCGGCGATGCGGTGCTGGTCGAACTTGCCCGGCGCCTGCGCAGCCTCTCGCCCGCCGCCGGCCAGGTCGCCCGCCTGGGCGCGGACCGCTTCGGCCTCCTGGCGCCGGCCTCCGGCGGCCTGGCCGACGCGGAGGTGACGGCGCTTGCGGTGCTGCGCGGCCTGCTGCCGCCGGTGCCGTTCGGCGCCGGCCTGATCGGCTGCACCGCGAGCATCGGTGTGGTTCTGCTGCCCGGGCATGCCAAGGAGGCGGACGATGCGTTCCGCCAGGCCGAGGCGGCGCTCGACCATGTGCGCGCGGCGGGCGGCGCCGGCTGGCGGTTCTACGATCCGGCGCTCGACGCGCAGGTGCTGCGGCGCGCGACCCTGGCGGACGAGTTGCGCGCCGGCCTGGCCGCCGGCCAGGTGATCCCGTTCTATCAGCCGATCATCGAGCTGGCGGACCGGCGTATCGTGGGCCTCGAGGTGCTGGCGCGCTGGCAGCATCCCACGCAGGGGCTGCTGCTGCCGGAAATGTTCATCCCGCTGGCGGAGGAGCTGAACCTTACCGGCCAGATCACCGAGACGCTGATGCGCCGGGTGATCGCGGATGCGCGGGACTGGCCGGCCTGGCTGTATTTTGCGTTCAACGTGTCACCGGGCCAGCTGCGCGAGCTGATCGGCATGATACGCAATCCGCCGACCTGGCCGGAGGGCGTGCTGGATCCCGAGCGGCTCGAGGTGGAAGTCACCGAAAGCGCGCTGATCGAGGATATCGCCGTGGCGCGCGAGGTGATCGCATTGCTGCAGCAACGCGGCACGCGCGTGGTGCTGGACGATTTCGGCACCGGCTACAGCAATTTCGCCCATCTGCGCGAACTGCCGTTCGACCGCATCAAGATAGACGGCAGTTTCGTGACCGACGTCGCGTCGGACCCGCGGGCGGAGGCGTGCGTGCGCGCGATGCTGGCGCTGGGCGGCCACCTTGGCGTGGCGATGGTGGCCGAGGGCGTGGAGTCCGCGCAGGCGGAGGCGCGCGTGGCCGAGTTGGGCGCCAAATTCGGGCAGGGATTCCACTATTCCGCGCCGGTGCCGCATGAAAGCGTGGCGGCGCTGCTGCACGCGTTCTCCGGGCGGAAAGCAACGAAGGAATATGCGGTTCTGTTCTGATACCGATTAAGTCGTCGTATCGGGCAGGCAAGAAAGCAGTCCTTTTTCGAGAAAAAGGACCAAAAAGCCTTTGCTGTGACGCCTGCGCCGACGCTTACGCTCAATCTGCCAGTCGGTGCGACCGCGACAGAAACGCGATCTTCGGGCAGGCGTCGCGATAAAAGCTTTTTGCTTCTTTTTCTCGAAAAAGAAGGCCTTGCTTTCTACCCGCCCCCGAACCGACCCTCCCCAGATGCCCAAACTGACACGAGCCCTAGGCAAATGGGATCTGACCGCGATCACCATAAACAGCACCATTGGTGCCGGCATACTGGGCCTGCCCGGCCGGGTGTACACCCTGACAGGCCCGTACAGCGTGCTGTCCTGCCTGGCAGGCGGCCTGCTTATGGGACTGGTCGCCGCGAGCTACGCGGAGGCCGCCAGCCGCTACCACGGCACCGGCGGCACCTACCTCTATGCAAGAGCGGCATTCGGAACAGGCGCCGGCTTCATCGCCGGCTGGCTGGCGATCGCCACCAGGCTGCTGGCCTATGCGAGCATCACCAACCTGGCGATCGGCTACGCCGCCGGCGTGCTGCCCGCGATCGCCCAGCCACTCTGGCGCGTGATCGCCATCACGGCGCTCACCTGGGGGCTGGGCGGCATCATCGCGGCGGGCGTCGGCCTCTCGGCGCGCGCGAACGCGGCGTTCACCGCGGCCAAGCTGGCGCTGCTCAGCCTTTTCGTGGCGGTCGGCGTGGCAGTGCTGTGGCCGCCGCGCGCCTTTGCGCTGCCGCCGCTGCCCGCCGCCACACACTGGGCGCCGAGTGTGGTGCTGCTGCTGTTCGGCCTGATCGGCATGGATTCCGCCGTGGTCAATGGCGGCGAGATGCGCGATCCGCGGCGCGACGTGCCGTTCGGCCTGGGCGTGGGCATGGTGGCCGTGGTGGCGCTGTATTCGGCGATCCTGCTCGTCTGCGCAGGCGTGGTGCCGCATCTGGCCAGCTCGCAGCGCCCGGTGTTCGACGGCATGGTCGCCATGCTCGGGCCGCTGGCGGGCAAGGTCGTCGCATGCGGCGCCGTGCTGATCATGGCGGGCACGCTGTTCACCATATTGTTCGTGGGGCCCCGCCTGGTGTTCGCGCTGGCGGAGGGCGGCCAGTTGCCGGCAAGGCTGGCCCGGCTGCATGGCCGGTCCGGCAGCCCGCTGGCGGCCACGCTGCTGCATACGGCGCTGGCCTGGGGCCTGGCGGTGGGCAGCAGCTTCCTGGGCGCGCTCACCGCCAGCACGCTGACCCGGCTGATGCTATATGCGATGACGGCCGGTTCGCTGGTTGTGCTGCGGCGGCGCGGATTGTCCGAGCAGCCGCATCCGCTGATGCTGCCCGGCGGGCTGTGGATGGCGGTGGCCGCCGCGGCACTCTGCGCCTGGTTGATGCTGCAGGCCGATGCGCGTGCTTGGGCGTCCGCTTCGTGCTGCCTGGCGCTTGGGATGGGGGTTCTGCTGGCGTTCCGGCGACGTGGTCAGGCAGGCTGACGCGCTGCAGAAAGCGCGTCAGGCTCATCGCCGGTAAACTTCTCGGGCGCATACAGGTGGCCTGCCACCAGGAAACCGCCCTGCATGTCTGCCGCCCCGCCTCTGGAAAAGGTGCATCTCCGCCGCCTGGACAGCAACGAGCGCTTCGTGGCGTTCGCGTTCGCCGGCGCCGAACTCATGGCGGAGGCGGATCTGGACGGCACACTCACTTACGCCACCGGTGCGTTCCGCAGCCGCCTGGGCGAGGTGCCCGAAGCCTTTGTCGGACGGCCGCTCAGCTCGCTGATCGCACCGTCGGACCACGAGGCGCTCGCCATGGCGCTGATGATGCTGACGCAGCGCGGCCGGCTCTGCCCGATGCTGGTGCGCATGGCGGACCCCAAGCGCAGCCAGCTCGCCATGGCCGGCATCCTGCTGTCCGGCCCCAACCGGCCGTCGCGGCTGTGCCTGACCTTTGCGCGGTCGCCTGAGCCGGTCACCGCGCTGCTACGGCCGGCCTCGGCGCAGCGCTTCGCCCGCATCGCCGAGGCGCGGGCGCGCGACACGACGTGCGACGACATTTATCTGATCGAGATCTCGAACGGCAGGAGCGGGCTGGACGCCATGATGTTCGAGCGGGTGTTCGCCGAACTGGCGCCGCAGGCGCAGGCGAGCGAGCTGGCGCCCGGCCGCTACGGCGTGCTGGACCATTCGGGATCCGACCAGAACGCGGCGGCGCGCTCGGCCGCGCTGTCCGCGGCGTTGCGGCGGCAGGGCGTCGATGCGTCGGTGGATGCGACGCGGCTCAACATAGCGCCGAACGGGCTGACGGGGCCGCAGGCCGCGCGCGCGCTGCGCCAGGCGCTCAGCACGTTTGCGCGCGGCGGCCTGCGCGGCCTGAGCGAGGCCGGGCTGGACCAGGAGCTGGCCGGCTACATGCAGCGCGCCGGCCGCAAGGCGGATATCCTGCGGCGGGTGATGCGCGAAGGGCGCTTCACCCTGAGCTACCAGCCGATCGTCTATCTGGCGGACCGCCGGCCGCATCACCACGAAGCGCTGATACGCCCCGAGCCGATACCCGAGATCCCGCTCGCCGGCCCGCAGGATTTCATCATGCTGGTGGAAGCGCTCGGCCTGGTCGACGAACTCGATTTGCGCATCGCGCAGATGGCCTGCGACCGCGCGGTGGCGGCGGGATCGACCGTGGCGTTCAACATCTCCGGGCAATCCGTGCAGAACCCGAATTTCCGCGAGCGGCTGGTGCGGCTGCTGCGCCATCATCCGGCCTGCGCCGCGGGGCTCGCCATCGTGGAGATGACGGAGACGGCGGAGATCGAGGACGAGGCGGAAGCGCTCGCCACCGCGGAGGCGCTGCGCGGTATCGGCGTGAAGTTCTGCCTGGACGATTTTGGCGCCGGTGCGGCGGACATGCGCACCCTGCGCGCGCTCACGCCGAATATCGTCAAGCTGGACGGCTCCTACGTGCCGGGGATCACCACGGCGGGGCGGGAGCGCTCGTTCATCGCCGGCATGGTGGAGATCGCGCGCGCGGTGGGTGCGGAGGTGGTGGCGGAGCGTATCGAGACGGAGCCGGAGGCGGCGGCGCTGGCGAGCCTGGGGGTGACGTTCGGGCAGGGTTGGCTGTTTGGGCGGCCTGGTGGGTTGCCGGATGCCAGGAAGAAAGCAGTCCTTTTTTGAAAAAAAGGACCAAAAAACTTTTGCTCCCCCGCCTGCACCCAGGCGTGCGCTGAATTCTGCAACGCCGAGCGCTGCAGAATCAAATGGAGCCGCAGTGCAGGCGTCACAGCAAAAGCTTTTTGCTTCTTTTTCTCGAAAAAGAAGGCCTTGCTTACCTTTACTTCACCAGCAAAGCCCGAAAATCATTCACGTTCGTGCGCGTAGGCCCAGTCACCACCAAATCACCCAGCGCCGAAAACACCCCATACCCATCATTGTCCGCCAGCCGCGCCAAAGGATCGAGCCCCAAGGCAACCGCGCGCGAAAGGCTGTCCGGCGCCAGTACAGCCCCGGCATTGTCCTCGGTCCCGTCGATCCCGTCGGTATCGGCGGCCAGCGCATGGATGCACGGGTGGCCGCGCAACGCCACGCCGAGCGCCAGCAGGAACTCCAGGTTGCGCCCGCCGCGGCCGGCGCCGCGCACCGTCACCGTGGTCTCCCCGCCGGACAGCAGCACGCAAGGCGGCGCCGCCGGCTGGCCGCGCCGGGCGCAGTGCAGCGCGATCCCGGCCATCACGCGCGCCACCTCGGCGGCCTCGCCCTCGATGGCATCGCCCAGGATCAGCGGGGTGATGCCGGCCGCGCGGGCCATTGCGGCGGCGGCTTCGAGGGCCGCCTGCGGCGTGGCGATCACCCGGGCGGTGGCGCGGGCAAAGGCGGCGTGGCCCGGCTTGGGGGTCTCGGCCGCGTCGGCGCGCAGATGGCGCAGCACGGCGTCCGGCACGGCGATGCGGTAGCGGGCCAGCACGGCGAGCGCCGCGGCGGAGGTGCTGGCATCCGGCACGGTGGGGCCGGAGCCGATGACGGACGGGTCGTCGCCCGGCACGTCGGAGATCAGCAGCGTGACCACCTGCGCGGGCCAGGCGGCTTGCGCGAGCCGCCCGCCCTTGATGGCGGAGAGGTGCTTGCGGACGGTGTTCATGTCGCCGATGTCGGCGCCGCTGCGCAGGAGCGCGCGGTTGATGGCCTGCTTGTCGGCAAGGGTGATGCCGGGGGCGGGCAGGGCGAGCAGCGACGAGGCGCCGCCCGACACCAGGCACAGCACCAGGTCGTCCGGCGTGAGGCCGGCCACCAGGTCCAGCATGCGCGCGGCGGCACCCTGGCCGGCGGCGTCCGGCACCGGATGCGCCGCTTCGATTACCTCGATGCGGGGCAGGGGGCCCACGCCGTGCTGGTAGCGGGTGACGACCAGGCCGGAGAGCGGGCGGTCTGGCGGCCAGTGCGCTTCCACGGCCTGGGCCATGGCGGCTGCCGCTTTGCCGCCGCCCACCACGATGGTGCGGCCTTTCGGGGGTGGCGGGAGGTTCGGGGGGACGCAGAGCGCCGGGGCGGCGGCTTCCACGGCGGCGTGGAACATGGCTTTCAGCAGGGCTTGGGGCATTGTTGGGGCGTAGGGTGAGGGAAGGTTAGGAAGCAAGCAGTCCTTTTTTGAAAAAAAGGACCAAAAAACTTTTGCGTTCCCGTGGCGGGGGCTTGCGTGTGCGTCTGCGGCACGCGGGGCTGCATCGGCGCGCTGCGCCAGCATGCAGCCGTCACGGTCTCAGAAAAGAAGGCCTTGCCTGCCTACCGCCCCGACAACCCGAACGCATACAGTTTGTCGTTGGCCAACCCGTAAGGATCGCCAGACCCCCAATACACCACGCCCGCCACGATCGCCGCCCCGCACGTGACCCCGCCGCCGCTGCCGAAACGCCACAGCACGCGGCCCGAACCCGCATCCAGGGCCACCATCTCCCCGGCCGTCGAGCCGCCGAACACCACGCCGTTGGCCACGCTCATCGCACTCTCCGTGCCCGCCGGCTTGCCCTGGCCGTCGGTGACCGCAACCTGCCAGGCGACCGCGCCGGTGCCCACATCGAGCGCCGCCCAGGAACCGCCCTGCAGCCGGGCCGATCCTTCGGCCGATTTATAGGCCGCGCCGGACGAATTGTTTTCCGCCACGTACACATGTGCGCGGTCCACCGCCGAGCCCCACATGATGCCGCCGCGCACGCCGCCCGGCCCCGGCTGGGCGCGCCACGCGATCTGGCCGCTGAGCGGATCGAGCGCCCAGTATACGCCGCTTTTCTGGCCCGCGCCCACCCGCAGGCGCGGCGCCGGACCGCTGCCGGCATCGAATAAGTTCGGCCCGGAGCCGAAATCGAAATCTGGGCCGGTGGGCATCGGGCAGGGCTGCGCCGGCGTGGCCGTGCGGCAGTTCAGGGTGGAGGTATCGGACCCTTGCAGGCGGTGGCCCCAGCGCGGCGCGCCGGTTGCCAGGTCGAGTGCCACGACCGAATCCGACGTAATCCGTCCGCGCCAGGCAGGCGAGCCGGGCGGCCCCTCCGCTGGCCTGCTGCTGGCAGGCGGTGGCGGCCTGCGGAATCGTGTAGTTGTTGCCGGTGGCGACGTAGAGCAGGCCGGCGCGCGCGTTCACCGCGAAACCGCTGCCCCACACGGCGCCGCCGGTATAGCCCTCCGGCACCATGTAGCTCTGCCAGCGCACTGCACCGGTGGCCGCATCGAGCGCCACCACGCTGCCGCGGAATTGCGCAACGTAGCTGCTGGAGACGGATACTTCGTATTCCTCGTTGGACGCGGTGCCGACGAACACCGTGCCGCCCTGCACGATCGGGCTGGCGGTCAGCGTGGCATACGGGTTCGGCTCCACCGATGTTTTCCACACCAGTTTGCCGGTGGCGCGGGCGATGCCGATGACGGTGCCGGAGCGGCGATCGGCGAGGATGAGCAGATTGCCAGCGATGGCCGGGCTGCTGCGCGACGTGCTCAGTCCGTAATCCGACATTGCGTGCGTCCACACCGCCGCACCGGTCTCCGTGTCGATCGCGTACACGCCACCGCCATCGTCGGCAGCATATAGCCGCGCGCCGGCCACGGTGGGTGATGTGGTGAAGTTTCCGCGGCCGGTAAAGGTCCATTTCACTTGCAGGCCGGAGACGTTGTCCGGCGTCAGGATTGTTTCGTCCGGCGCGTTGCGCGTGTTGGTGTCCAGCGGGCCACCCCAATTCGGCCAGGTTTGCCCGGCTACCGCCGGCGCGGTGAGAAGGCAAAGACCGAGAAGCGCGCAACGCGTGAACATCAGGTTTTCAGTCAAGAATTCCCGAGGTTTCTACTGTGAGTTTCATGTAACGCGGACTCACGTCTCAGTGAGACAACCCGCGCGCGAAAATACCGGAGTATCGCAGCTTATTGGCTGTGTATGAGGCGTTTGCATCAAGCAACACACTTGCCTGTGCAGGCAATCGGCGCAAAGGTGTTCTATACTGCAAGAGAACAATCATGCGCGCCATGACTCGGATGATCATCGCCCTATCTGCCGGCAGCCTGCCTGGCACAGCCTGCGCCGCAAACCTGATCAGGGATGCCGGGTTCGAGACGCCCGTGGTGCCCGCGGGCAATCTGGAACGGTTCTCCACCGGCGATAAAATCGGGCCCTGGACCGTGGTCGGCGCCAGCGGCACGGTCGATCTGATAAGCACCACCTACGCCTATGACGGCTTCACCTTCAACGCCGCGAGCGGCCAGCAATGGCTGGACCTGACAGGCAGCACGCAGACGGCAACCGGCGTCACGCAGAGCTTCGCCACCACGCCCGGCACGCGTTACCGGCTGCATTTCTTCGTCGGCAGCGTGTTTGACACCGGCGGCGTGGTGGGCACCACCTCGACCGTCTATGTCTCGCAGGGCAGCACGCAGATCTACAAGGCCGTGGCGAAAGGCACGCCTGGCAGCACGCACCAGACCTGGCGCGGATTTACCGTCGTGTTCACCGCTTCGGCCGCGCGGACTAGCCTGTCGTTCATCAATGGAGATCCTGCCAACGATACGGATTGCGGGCTGGATGCGGTTTCCGTAACGCCGGTGGCCGCGGCAGATGCGGCGTTGGTCGAGGGTTTGCGGTAAGCGAGGCAAGGCCTTCTTTTCTGCAGAAAAGAAGCAAAACACCTTTGTCAGGCTTTCGCGATTCTTTCAGGAAAGAGCTGCTTGCTTGGCTTTATGGATACCGCCCGTCCAGTCTTGCCGCGGAGCTAGTTTAGCGGGAGGCGATTGCCCCCCTCCCAACTCGCGGCAGCTAGACCCGCATTGGCATCAGCACATAGAGCGCGCTCTCGTCAGCCGCATCGCACACGATCGTCGGCGCCGACCCATCGGCAAACCGGAACTCCACCTGATCGGAAATCTGGTCGGTGATGTCGTTCAGATACCGCGCCTGGAACCCGATCTCCAATGGCCCCGCGGAATACTGCACGCGATCGCCGTCCAACTCCTCCACCGCGGTCCCCTGGTCCGGGCTGGCCGCCGATAACGTCAGAACATCCTTCTGCAACGCGAGCTTCACCGGACGCGACCGCTCGCTGCTGATCGCCGCCACGCGCGCCACCGCCTCGGAAAAATCCTTTTTCCCGACGCGCAATATCTTGTCGTTGTCGCGCGGGATCACGCGGTCGTATTCGGGGAACGTGCCGTCGATCAGCTTGCTGGTCAGCGTGATGGCGCCAACGGTGAACTGTATGCGCGTGTCGGACAGGCCGACCTCCACGCTGCCGCTCTCCTCGTCGAGCAGCTTGCGCAGTTCGCCCACCGTCTTGCGCGGCACGATCACGCCGGGCATCGAGCCCGCTCCCTCCGGCATGTCCTCCTCCACGCGCGCCAGGCGATGGCCGTCGGTGGCCACCGCGCGCAGCCGCTTGTGGCCGTCGGTCTCCACCGCGTGCAGGTAGATGCCGTTCAGGTAGTAGCGCGTCTCTTCGGTGCTGATGGCGAAGCGCGTGCGGTCGATCAGGCCACGCAACGTCAGTGCGGGCAGGTGGAAACGATGCGGCAACTGGCCGGCGGTCATTGCCGGGAAATCCTCCACCGGCAGCACCACCAAAGCGGTGGCGAAGCGGCCGGCGCGCAAGCGCGAGCTGCGCGTCGCCGCCCGGGTGATCCAGCTCGACCTCGGCGCCGTCCGGCAGCTTGCGCACGATGTCGTACAGCGTGGCGGCCGGCGCGGTGGTGGCACCGTTTCGCGTGGTGGTCGCCACCACGTCTTCCACCACGGCGATTTCCATGTCGGTGGCGGTGAGGCTCAGGCGGCCGTCGCGCACCGCGATCAGCACGTTGGCCAGGATCGGGATGGTGTTGCGCTTTTCGGCGACGCTCTGGATGTGGGCCAGCGCCTTGAGCAGCGTGGCGCGGTCGGCCTTGAGCTTCATCTGTGTGGTCCTTGGGGTGCGCTTGGGGGGCAATCTAGTTACGGCGTGTCGAATTGCGCAAGGAAGGGTAGGAAGGCCTTCTTTTCTGAAGAAAAGAAGCAAAAGACTTTTGGTCCGCTGTCGCGCCGCGTTTCAGCACTCGCCGACAGGGAGCAAAAGCTTTTTGGTCCTTTTTCTCGAAAAAGGACTGCTTTCTTCCTTAGTGCGTAGGGTAAACCTTAGGATACGTAATCTGATCCGAAGGCCCTGGCTGGCTAGGCGCCCCCACCTTGCCGCAGCCCATCATGCCGATCACCGCCAGAACCGCCAGCCAACGCGCCGCCTGCCGCGCCACGTTGCCCGGCGCCGTGCCGCCATGGCTGGTGCGCGACGCCACCGAAGCGTCCACGCCCAGCACGCCGAACACCTCCGCGGTGATCGCCGGCGCTTCCGACTGCATCTCTTCCAGGCTCAATCCTGACAAATCCACCCCCTTGGCCTCGGCGCGCGCCACCAGCCGCCCCGTCACGTGATGCGCGTCGCGGAAGGCCAACCCCGCCACCCGCACCAGCCAGTCGGCCAGGTCGGTGGCGGTGGCGAACCCGGCGCCGGCCACCGCGCGCATGCGGGCGGCGTCCGGTTCCATGTCGGTCACCATGCCGCCCACCGCGGCCAGCGACAAGGCGAGCGCGGCCGTCGCCTCGAATACCGGCTCCTTGTCCTCCTGCATGTCCTTCGCGTAGGCCAGCGGCAACCCCTTCATCACGGTCAGCAGCGACACCAGGGCGCCGGTGGTGCGTCCGGTTTTGGCACGTACCAGCTCGGCGGCGTCCGGATTGCGCTTCTGCGGCATGATCGAGCTGCCGGTGGTGAACGCGTCCGAGAGCCGGATGAAGCCGTACGGCGCGCTGCACCACAGCACCACCTCCTCGGCGAAGCGCGACAGGTGCATCGCGCAGATCGCCACCGCGGCGAGGTATTCCAGCGCGAAATCGCGGTCGCTGACGGAGTCGAGCGAGTTGTCGGTCGGGCCGTCGAAGCCGAGGGCGGCGGCGGTCATCGCGCGGTCGATCGGGAAGCTGGTGCCGGCGAGTGCGGCGGACCCGAGCGGGCAGCGGTTGAGGCGGGCGCGGCAATCGGCCAGGCGGCCACGGTCGCGCGCCAGCATCTCCACATAGGCGAGCAGATGGTGGCCGAAGGTGACGGGCTGGGCGGTTTGCAGATGGGTGAAGCCGGGCATCACGGTGGCGGCGTGCTCGGCGGCGCGGGTGGCGAAGGCGGCCATCACCGCGGTGAGCTGGGCGTCGAGGCCATCGATCGCGTCGCGCACCCAGAGGCGGAAATCGGTGGCCACCTGGTCGTTGCGGCTGCGCGCGGTGTGCAGCCGGCGGCCGGCCTCGCCGATGCGCGCGGTCAGGCGGGCCTCGATGTTCATGTGGATGTCCTCCAGCGCGTCGTCGAACACAAAGGCGCCGGCCTCGATCTCGGCGGCGATGGCGGCGAGGCCGGCGTCGATCGCCCCCTGGTCCGCCGGCGCGATCACGCCCACATGCGCGAGCATGGCGGCATGGGCGCGCGAGCCCGCGATGTCCTGGCGCCAGAGCCTGTGGTCGAAGCCGATCGACGCGTTTATGCGCTGCATGATCTCGGCGGGCGCTGTGGCGAAACGGCCGCCCCATTGGGCGTTGGCCGGCTTGGGTATTTCGGAGGACATGGTTTGGCTCTGCTGACACGCCGCACGCTGCTGGCGGCAACCGGGACGGTACTCGCGGCGACCGCGCGCGGCAAACCGGCAGGCGCGCAGGAGCCCACTGCGCCGCAGGTGGACATGCGTCCGCTCACCGACATCATGCGCGCCGCGCCGCCCAAGGCGCTGCCAGCCGCGCGTTTCACCACGCTCGACGGCGCGGCGAAAACGCTGGCCGACTACGCCGGCAAGCCGGTGGTGCTCAATTTCTGGGCCACCTGGTGCGTGCCGTGCGTGGCCGAACTGCCGGAGCTGGACCGGCTGGCGGCTGCGGGTGCGTTCACGGTGCTGGCGGTCTCCGCGGATCGCGGCGGTGCGGCGGCGGTGCGGCCGTTCGCGGCGGCCCACCATATCGACCACCTGACGCTTCTGCTCGATCCGGGGAACGCGGCGGTGCAGGCGCTCGGGGTGGGCGGGTTCCCCACGACTTTGCTGATCGGGGCGGACGGTTTGCTGCGCGGCACGCTGGAGGGGCCGGCGGCCTGGGGGGATGCGGGGGCGACAATCCTGAAGCTGGTGGGGTGACCACATCGAGCCTGATATACGCCGGGACGGCGCTGCTTTCGGCGATCAGCATCCACCTGCTCTATTGCGCGGCGGAGCGCCTGGTCCGATCCGGCCGGTTGCGCCGGCGCGATTATGTCCTGCTCCCGGGGATCGGTCTCATCGTCACATTGGTGGCTGTCGGCCTGGACTGGCTGGATACGCACGCTCCGGCATTTCTGGCCGGCGTCGGATTCAGCGTCTTTCTCGGCCTGAACATCGGCCGCCTCGTGCCGCGCGGCTCGACTAATACCAACCAAGGTTGAGTTTGACGCATTCAAGGCAGGCAAGAAAGCAGTCCTTTTTCGAGAAAAAGGACCAAAAAGCTTTTGCTATGACGCCTGCACGGACGCTACTTCCGTATGCAAGTCGGCGGCTGCAAGAACCAATCGGGCAGGCGTCATAGCAAAAGCTTTTTGCTTCTTTTTCTCGAAAAAGAAGGCCTTTCTTACTTGCTGCCGATGAGTCAGTCCCAAGACGGGTTGGTATAACCTCAACCGGCAGGGCCGGTCGTCGTCCGCTTGCCGCGAGGCCGGACCGCCTTCACCCGATTTCAATGCCGGCGGTCGTCGGCGCCGGTGAGCCCCCCCTTACACAGACCCCGCCACATAAGCGCGCAGGCTGTCCACCTCCTGCGCCTGGTAATCCAGCTGCGATTTCACCACGTCGCCGATGCTCACCAGGCCCACCAGGCGCCCCTCCTCGAGCACAGGCAGATGGCGTATCCGGCTGGTCGTCATCAGCGCCAGCGCCTCGCCGGTGCTGGTGGCCGGCGATACCGTGTGCAGCTGGCTCGTCATCAGCTGCGCAGCCGTCATGTCCAGGCAGGCGCCACCGCTTCGGGCCAGGCAACGCACGATGTCGCGCTCGCTGACGATGCCCAGGAGCTGGTTGGCACTGTCGCGCACCAGCACCGCGCCGATGCGCCGGTCGGCCAGGGTTGCGGCCACTTCGGCAATGCGTGCGGTTGGCGCCACAGCGGCGATATCGGTGCCCTTGTGGCGCAAGATGGCGGCGATGGTCATGGCGGTGGCTCCCTGGCGGGCGAGATGCCCGATCGGGGAGCTTGGGCGCGCTGGCAGGCGGATTGCAAATTGTTGGTGTGCAGTGCGGCGAAGTTTGCAGCCGGTGCATTCCAGTCAGGTAAGGAAGGCCTTCTTTTTCGAGAAAAAGAAGCAAAAAGCTTTTGCTGTGACGCCTGCACCAGGATCTGGCTGCGTCTGCAAGCGCACAGTCCTGCAGAACGACGGCGGACCGCTCTGCAGGCGTCACAGCAAAAGCTTTTTGGTCCTTTTTCTCGAAAAAGGACTACTTTCTCACTTGCTTGAGCTACCCTGACACAAAGCTAGTCCGCATCCGCAAGCCCCACGAAGCGATCGGCTACATAGTAGTTCTCGCAGTCCCGGAACGCGACCTTCAAGTATTCCGCGCGCAGGGCCGGCTCGCCGCCCTCCTGCAGGAGCGCGTCCCACGCCAGCCAGTGCTGGCCGCCGGCGTCGCTGCCCAGCGCCGCAGCCGCGCGTATCGCCGCACCGCCGTTGCGCACCTTGCTGTGGAACTGGCGGAAGCTGCGGGTCTGGAACTCGCGGATGAACAGGCCGTGGAACAATCCGCCATCGTAGCGGAGTGTCGCGCCGGGTGCGGGATGCGCCAGGTGGTTGCCGTTGCCCAGGCCCAGCCGGTCGGTCGCGCGTATGAACACTTTCGGCGGCACCGCGAACAGCCCGCTGCGGACGGACATCGCGGCCAGGTCCCGCCAGTCCAGGCCCGCCGGATCGGCGGTGCCGGTCGGGCGGAAGTGGATCGCGCGGAGGATCGTCAGCGCGTCGATATCGGCGGGGACGGCGGCCAAAGCCTGCAGGCCGTCGCTTGCCTGGATGAACTCGTCGGCATCGAACGGCATCAGCCAGGCCAGGTCCGGCCAGCGCGCGATGGCATGGCGGCAGGCGAAGGTCACCTTGTCGCCCTGCAGATGCGCCAGCGTTTCGTCGCGCGCCATCTCGACCTCGCAATCCGCCCGATGGCGGCTGGCGAACGCGCTGACCACCTGGGCCGTGCCGTCCGTCGAGGCATTGTCCAGCACCACGAAGCGGCGCACGCCGAGATGGTGCAGCCATTCCAGGTTCAGGCCGATCACGTCCGCCTCGTCCTTCACCAGGGTCACGGCCGCCACGTCCGGGACTGCGGCGTGGCTGGTCGCGCGCGGCGAGAGGTCAGGGGCGAGACCGAAATTCCGGAGCTGTGCCTGCACGGAGCCGCCCCAGCTATGCGCATCGGCGGCGGGCAGGAGGTCGATCGTCTGCCCGTTCGCCTCCCAGATGCGTTTGGCGACCTCTACTTCGAGGGCCTCGCCGGCGTAGGTGGTCATGGGTGGGCATCCGCCATTTCATGCCGGTCCAAGGAAGGAAGCAGTCCTTTTTCGAGAAAAAGGACCAAAAAGCTTTTGCTCCCGACGGCTGCCCGACGGTCGCGACTCTGCCTGCAACCGTATCGGCTGGCAGAAGCAGCGCAGGCTTCGATGCAAGCGTCGGAGCAAAAGCTTTTTGGTCCTTTTTCTCGAAAAAGGACTACTTTCTTGCCTGCCTTCCTATGTGTCGGCCTCAAGGTGAATCGCGTTTTTCCCCTCGAGAGCCACCACCCGAGCCTCCAAAGCCGCCACCCGCCCCTCGGCCGCCTCCTGCCCGGCCCGCGCCCGCGCCGCCAGCTCGGCCACCGCGTCCAGCTCCTCGCGGCGTACCAGCTCCAGCCGGCGTATCGTGTCGTCCACCCGGGCGCGCACCATCGCCTCCATCTCCTCGCGCAGTCCGGCCAGGGCCGACAGCGCGCCACCGGCCACGCCGGCGATATCCTCGAAAAAGCGGGGCCGTTCAGCCATGGTGCTCTGTTCCTCTCGGGCGTTCGCGCCGTATGCCCGGTTTGTATCATCGCCGCGCGCCCCTATAAACCCGCCGCATGATCCTGATCACCGGCGGCGCCGGCTTTATTGGCAGTTACCTGCAAGGCGAACTGGCAGACCGTGGCTTGCAGACCGTGATTGCGGACCGGCTGGGCGCGCACGGCAAGTGGCGCAACATCGCCCGCCATCCGCCCATGCAGATCGTGCCGCCCGCGGAGCTCGAGGCCTGGCTCGCCACCGATCCCGCCATCGAGATGGTGTTCCACATGGGCGCCATCAGCGGCACCACCGCCACCGACGGCGACCACGTCTGGCGCACCAACGTGGAGCTAAGCCTGAAACTGTGGGCCTGGTGCGCGCGCCATCGCGTGCGCTTCGTGTATGCCTCCTCGGCAGCCACCTATGGCGACGGCGCCTCCGGCTTCGACGACGATCCGGCGGCCTTGCCGACGCTGGAGCCGCTGAACCTGTATGGCTGGTCCAAGCACGTGTTCGACCTGCGGGTGATGGATATGCTGCGGCGCGGCGCGCCTTCCCCGCCGCAATGGGCCGGGCTTAAATTCTTCAACGTGTATGGCCCCAACGAGTACCACAAGAACGGCATGATCTCGGTTGTGAAGGTGAAGCACGACGAGCTGGCCGCCGGCCGCCCCGCCACCCTGTTCCGCAGCCACCAGCCGGACCTGGCGGACGGCGCCCAGCAGCGCGACTTCATCTGGGTGGGCGATTGCGTGGCCGTGATGCTCTGGCTGCTCGATAATCCCGGCGTGTGCGGCCTGTTCAACGTGGGTACCGGCATCGCGCGCACCTATCTGGACATGGCCCACGCGGTGGCCGCGGCGAGCCACCTCCCCTGCGACGTGGCGTTCGTCGACATGCCGGACGCGCTGGCGCCGCAATACCAGTCCTACACCTGCGCGCGGACCGACCGCCTTCGCGCCGCCGGCTACGCGGCCCCGTTCACCACGCTGGAGGACGGCATCGGCCGCTACGTGCGGGACTATCTCAGCCAGGCGAACCCTTACAGATGAGCGCCCCCCTCCAGTTCCCGCAGTTCGACCCCGTGCTGCTGCATCTCGGCCCGTTGCAGATACGCTGGTACGCGCTGGCCTATATCACCGGCCTGGTCACCGGCTGGCAGGTGATGCGCCGCCTGGTGCGCCTGCCGCCGGCGGTGGCCACCCTGGCGCAGACCGACGATTTCCTCACCTGGGCCACGCTAGGCGTGGTGCTCGGCGGGCGGCTCGGCTACTGCCTGTTCTACCAGCCCGGCCACTACCTCACCCACCCGCTGGAGATCCTCGCGGTATGGACCGGCGGGATGAGCTTCCACGGCGGCATGCTAGGCGTGGTCACCGCGATCATCCTGTTCTGCCACCGCAACCGCATCCCCATACTCGGCTTCGCGGACCGCATGGCGATCGTGACGCCGATCGGCCTCGGGCTCGGCCGCATCGCCAACTTCATCAACGGCGAGCTGTGGGGCCGCCCGGCGCCGGACTGGCTGCCCTGGCGGATGATCTTCCCGCGCTCGGAGGACGGCATCCCGCGCCATCCCAGCCAGATCTACGAGGCTTTGCTGGAAGGCCTGGTGCTGTTCCTGGTGGTCTGGAGCTTCTCGCGCAGCGAACGCATTCGTCGGCGGTTCGGCATGCTGACCGGGATATTCCTGATCGGCTACGGCATCGCGCGCATCACCGGCGAATTCTTCCGCGAGCCGGATGCGTTCCTCAGCTATCTCTGGGCCGGGGCTACCATGGGGCAGTTGTTGTCGTTTCCCATGATACTGGCGGGGGTTGGGTTAATACTTTTTGCTCGGTCTCGGCCGGCGGCGGTGGAGTAGAAAGTAAGCAAGGCGTTCTTTTCTGAAGAAAAGAAGCAAAGACTTTTGGGTGTGCTGTCGCGGCGTTGCGGGATGGGGGTGCCGTGACGATGCTGCTTTCGATTCAGTATTTGCGGGCTTTGGCTTCGGTGGCGGTGGTGTTCTCCCATACGCTGCCGCGGGCTTTCGCCTTGCAGGCGGGGGTGGACGTTTTCTTCGTCATCTCCGGCTTCATCCTTTGGAGCATCGTCGGCAAGCCCACGACACCGCTGGTGTTCTGGCGGCAACGGCTGGTGCGCGTGGTGCCGCTCTACTGGATCGCCACCCTCGTCATGGGCCTCCACCAGGGCGCAGGCGTGGTGCCGATCGCGAAATCCCTGCTGTTCTGGCCGTATTTCGGCGAGCAGGGGCAGATCTGGCCGGTGATGGTGCCGGGCTGGACACTCGATTACGAGATCTTCTTCTACGCGGCCCTGGGCGCCCTGCTGTGGCTGCCCGGCCGGGCGCGGCTGGCGGCCATCGCCGCCCTGCTCGTGTCGCTCGCTCTGCTACACCCAGCCATCCCCGCCGGCCATGCGCCGCTGCTGACCTACACCAGCCCGATCATACTGGAGTTCCTGGGCGGCATCGGCCTGGCGGAACTGCGCCGCCTCGGCCGCCTGCCGCACCCGCTCTGGGCGATCCCGCTGGCCTTTTTGGCGCTGCTCGCGCTGTTCGTGCCGGCGCGTGCGGCGGTGCCGGAGGGCTGGGCACGCTGCCTGGCCTGGGGCCTGCCGAGCCTGCTGCTGGTCGGCGGTGCCATCGCCTGGGAGGACGGCGGCAGAGCTATGCGCCTGCCGGGGCTGAAGCTGCTGGGCGATGCCTCGTATGCCATCTACCTCGCGCATCCGTTCGTTCTCGAGACGATCGGGCGCGCCTTGCATTCCTCTCCCGCCTTCTTGCGTATCCTGGTGCCGGCGGTGCTGGCGATATGCTTCGGCGTCGGTGTCCATCTCCTGCTCGAACGCCCGCTCATGCTGGCGCTGCGCGGCTCCGGGACCAGGGCGCGCCTGGCGGCCGTGCCGGCGACAACGGGCGTACCCGGGCCCGATCCCTGAGCAGGGGCCGAACCGGGCGCCGCCTGCGCAGATGCCGCCCGTTCCGCCCGGCTGCAAAATAGGTTCTGACGCCGACTGACCGGCGCGCGCGCCCGGGCGCTCCCGGCGGGATACACGCTCAGCCCGCCTTGGAGCGCCCGAACCGCGCGCGATAGTCCTGCGGCGTGACCACCACCAGGCGCAGGAAGCTGCGCCGCATCGTCTCCTCCGAACCGAACCCGCATTTCTGCGCCACGCGCTTCACCGCCATGCCTGAATCGGCCAGCAGCAGGCGCGCCGCCTCCACGCGCAGGCGCTCCACGGCGCGCGCCGGCGTATGGCCGGTGGCGGCCTGGTAGTGCCGGCTGAAGCTGCGCGCGCTCATGCCGGACCGGCTGGCCAGCGCGGGCAGCGACAGATCGTCGGCCAGGTGGCCGGCGATCCAGCCGTGCAGGGCCTCGAACCGGCCGGCCTGCTGCAGGTCCAGCGCCGCGCTGAACTGCGCCTGGCCGCCGGGCCGCTTGAGGAACACCACCATGTAGCGCGCCACCGCCAGGGCCGCCGTCCGGCCCAGATCCTGCTCCACCATCGCCAAGGCCAGGTCGATCCCGGCGGTGACGCCAGCCGAGGTCCAGGCCGGGCCGTCCTGCACGAAGATCGGGTCGGGCTCCACCCGGATCGCGGGGAAACGCCGGGCCAGCTCGGCGCAGAGCGACCAATGGGTGGCGGCGCGCCGGCCGTCCAGCAGGCCGCAGGCGGCCAGCAATATGGCGCCGGTGCAGACCGAGGCGTAGCGCCGCGCCCCGTGCGCCCGCCCGCGCACCCACTCCACGACGGACGGGTCGGCGGCGGCATCCTCGATGCCGGGCCCGCCGGCCACGATCAGCGTGTCCGGCGCGGGGCCTGCCGGCGGACACGCCTCGGTCAGCAGGGCGAAGCCGGAGGAGGCCGCCACCGCGCCGCCGCCCGGCGAGACCAGGCGCAGGGCGTAGGGCGCACCCGCGCCGCCGGCGAGGTCGTTGGCGGTGGCGAACACCTGCATGGGGCCGGTCACGTCGAGGATCTGCAGGCGCGGCACGGCGAGCAGCTCGATCGTGCGTACCGGGTTTGGCGCGAAACGAGGGGTATCTGGCATGCGGGCCAGGACGGGCGTTGCCACCTTCCGTGTCAAGGCCGGCCGGTTCCGCCGGATGGCCGCCAACGCGAGATAGGGAGCCTTACATGACGAGCATCACCTTCACCGCCACCGCAGCGCCCGCCTGGTTGCTGGCGATGTGGAAAGAGATCGACGACAAGACGTTCGGCGCCGGTTTCGACTGCTTCGCCGAGGACGCGGTGTGCAACCTCGGCGTGGCGGACTGGCACGGCCGCGAGACGATACGGGCGAATTTGCGCGCCTTTATCGACCGCGGGTTCACCGCCGTGCACGAGGTGGTGGAATATCTGGACAGCCCGTTGCTGAAGGTGTTCCACGGCAAGGTGCGCATGGCGTTCGACGATCCTTCGCTGGCGCCGGTGCGGCCGACTATGACGCATTTCTTCTATATGGATCCGCGCGACCCGACGAAGGTGGCGCGCTGGGTCGGGGCTGTCGGGCCGACGGGGTTCTGATTCGGGTAAGGCAAGGAAGCAGTCCTTTTTCGAGAAAAAGGACCAAAAAGCTTTTGCTCCGACGCTTGCACGCAGGCCTACGCCCGTTCTGCCAGTCGATACGCCTGCAGACATCGCTGCGATGGTGGTGCAGGCGTCGGGAGCAAAAGCTTTTTGGTCCTTTTTCTCGAAAAAGGACTGCTTGCTTCCTTACTGCCGATCGCAAAGGACCGCCGCCGTGCCGGAACGCCTGGACGCCTTCATGGCCCGCGCCAACGCCGCCTACTACGCCACCCACAACCCGTTCGCCGACTTCACCACCGCCCCCGAGATCGGCCAGGTGTTCGGCGAGCTGATCGGCGCCTGGGCGGCCACCGTCTGGCAGCAGATCGGCGCGCCGGCGCCGTTCGCCCTGGTGGAGGCCGGCCCCGGCCGCGGCACGCTGATGGCCGACGCGCTACGCGCCCTGTCCCGCGTGGCGCCCGGCTTCGTGGCCGCCGCGCGGCTGCATCTGGTGGAGACCTCGCCGCGCCTGCGCGCCGAACAAGCCGCGCGGCTGCCGCATGCCCGGTGGCACGACACGCTCGACAGCGTGCCGCCAGGGCCCGCCCTCCTGATCGCCAACGAGTTCCTCGATGCGCTGCCGATACGGCAGTTCGTGCGCGTCGCGGGCGGCTGGGCCGAACGCCACGTGCTGGACGGCAACTTCGTGACGCTGCCCGCGGACGCGCCACCCCTCGACGCATTGCCGCGCGAGGCCGCGGACGGCGCCGTGGTGGAGATCGGCGAGGTGGGGCTGGCCTGGACCGCGGCGCTGGCCGCCCGCCTCGTCCGCGACGGCGGCGCCGCGCTGATCCTGGATTACGGCACGGCGCGCAGCCTGCCCGGTGACAGCCTGCAGGCGTTGCGCGACGGCCGCCCGGCGGATCCGCTGGCCGATCCCGGCTGCGCGGACCTCACCGCGCATGTCGATTTCGCGGCCCTGGCCCGCGCGGCGCGGCGCGCGGGGGCCGCGGTGCACGGCCCGGTGGGGCAAGGGGCGTTCCTTGGCGGGCTCGGCCTGGGGCCGCGCACCGCGCGACTGGCCGCCGCCCGGCCGGACCAGGCGGCCGCCTTGCGCGATGCCGCCGCGCGCCTGGCCGCGCCGGAGCGCATGGGCACGCTGTTCAAGGCGCTGTGCCTCACCCATCCTGGCGCGCCTGAACCACCCGGATTCGCCGCATGACCGTGCCACGCCTGACCCATCCCTCGCTCGCCGCCACGCATGGCTTCTTCACCCGGCAGGGCGGCGTCTCCGAAGGGCCGTATGCCAGCCTGAACTGCGCGCTATCCGGCGGCGACGACCCGGCGGTGGTCGCCATCAACCGCGCGCGTGTGGCCGCCGCACTGGGCGTGGCGCCCGCGAACCTGCTGGGCGTTACGCAGGTGCACGGCACGGACGTGGTGCGCGCGGAAGCGGCCTGGCCCGCCGGTGCCGGCGCCCGGGCGGACGCGATGGTTACGGCCATACCTGGCCTGGCGCTCGGCGTGATCACCGCGGATTGCGCGCCGGTGCTGTTCTGCGATGCCGACGCAAGGGTGGTCGGCGCGGCGCATGCCGGCTGGCGCGGGGCGGCCGCCGGCGTGTTGGAGGCCACGATCGCGGCGATGGAGGCGCTCGGCGCGGTGCGCGGGCGGATCGCCGCAGTGGTGGGGCCCTGCATCGCGCAGGCGAGCTACGAGGTGGGCGCCGATTTCTATGACGCGGTGGCGCCGGGCGGGGCGGCATTTTTCGTGGCGGGCCGGCCCGGGCATTGGCAGTTCGACCTGGCGGGGTATTGCGTGGCAAGGTTGCGGGACGCCGGCGTGGTCGCGTGCGCCCTGGGTGTGGATACGTGTGGCGAGCCGGAGCGGTTCTTCAGCCATCGTCGGCGCACGCTGGCGGGCGGCGGGGCGATCGGGCACCAGGTTTCCGGGATAGTGATATGAGCAAGCAAGAAAGCAGTCCTTTTTCGAGAAAAAGGACCAAAAAGCTTTTGCTCCCCGCATTTGCCGCACCCGGGTGGCTTCTGGGAAAACAAGGCGCCGGCCCCAGCAGGAGTCAAAAGTCTTTTGCTTCTTTTCTTCAGAAAAGAAGGCCTTTCTTGCTGTTGTTTCCTATCCTCCTGGCCTCCTGCGGCGACCTCCCCAGACCGTTCGCCGGCAACCCAGGCCGCCGCGCGCTACAGCTCTCCGCCCCGCCGCCGCCCCGCCTCGTGATCCCGCCGCCCCAGCAGGGCCTGCTCCCCGCGCCGGACGCTGCCGTGTGGGCGCACGACGTGGCCGAAGCGCTGATCGCCGACGAGATACCCGCTTTTGCCACGGTCGGCGGCCCGGGCGAGTGGCAGCTCCGCCTGTCCGCCACGCTGCGCGGCGACCAGGTGGTGCCGACTTACACGCTGCTGGATCCGAAGGGCGCCAACCGCGGCGACGTGGCCGGCCAGCCGGTGCCCGCCGCCGCCTGGGCGCAGGCGGCGCCGGCCGGGTTCCAGAAGGCGGCAAGCGAGGTGGCGCCGCAGGTGCTGGGCCTGCTGCGCGCGGTGGACGCCACGATAAAGCAGAGCGACCCGAACAGCCTCTACAACCGGCCGGCGCGCATCTTCTTCACCGGCGTGACCGGCGCGCCGGGCGATGGCGACGCGGCGCTGTCCCGCTTCATGCGCCGCAAGATACCGGAGACCGGCGATCAGCTCGTGGACCACCAGGCCTCGGCCGATTTCGTGCTGCGCGGCACGGTGAAGATGACCGACGAGCCGGGCGGCCAGCAGCAGGTGGAGATACACTGGATCGTGTCGGACGCATCCGGCACGATCGCCGGCGACGTGGCGCAGGGCCACGATATCGGCAAGGGCACGCTGGATCGTTTCTGGGGCGATGTGGCGAGCGTGGTGGCCGACGAGGCGGCGGGCGGGGTGCATGAGGTGATCACGAACTTTTCCGGGCGCAGGCGGGCTTTGGCTTCGGGTAAGTAAGGGAAGCAAGCAGTCCTTTTTTGAAAAAAAGGACCAAAAAACTTTTGCTATGACGCTTGCACGAAGGTCGAGGCTATTGCTGCAGTCGGATTGACTGGCGGAGCGGGCGCAGGCGAAGCGCCTGTCCAGCTTGGGCGCGACAGCACGAGATAAGAGTTTTTTGCTTCTTTTTTGCAAAAAAGAAGGCCTTCCTTCCTGCCTTGCTAAGCGCGATGGCCCAATGCAGATTTGGCATTATCGAATACCGCCCGGGGCGTGCCACTGTCCGGGTGTGCGTTAACCCCAGCGCCGCTCACGAGAAATCCGATGCAAGATTTCAGCCGCATACGCCAGTTGCTGCAGTCCCGCCGCCCCGGCCACGCTTTGCCGCAGGCGCTCTACTCGGACGCCGAGGCCTTCGCCTTCGACATGAAGGCGATCTTCTGGCGCCACTGGATACTGGTCGGCCTGGAATGCGAGCTGCCGCAGCCGGGTGCCGCACTCGCGCTGAGCGTCGGCACCTCGCCTATCGTGGTGGTGCGGGACCGCGCGGGCGCGCTGCGCGGCTTCCACAATTCCTGCCGGCATCGCGGCGCCATGGTGTGCGCACCGGGCCGCAGCCAGCGCCAGATGCTGGTCTGCCCGTATCACCAGTGGACCTACGATCTTACCGGCAAACTGATACGTGCCCGCAGGATGCAGGCGGATTTCGATCCGGACGCGCATCCGCTGCTGCCGATACATGTGCGCAGCGTGGCTGGTTGCGTGTATGTGTGCCTGGCCGACGAGGCGCCGGAATTCGACGTGTTCGCAGAGGGCCTGGCGCCGCTGTTGGCGCCGCACGACCTGGCGAATGCGAAGCTGGCGCATGAGCAGGTGTTCGTGGAGCGCGGCAACTGGAAGCTGGTGATGGAGAATGCGCGCGAGTGCTACCATTGCGCGGCGCGCCACCCCGATCTGGCGCTGACATTTCCCGCCGAAGTGCGCGCGCATTTCGATTCCGATGAAGAGGGCTACACGGACCGTTTCAATGCGCGCATGGCGCAGACCGGATTGCCGATCGGGCCCACCATGGGCGATTGGTGGCAGGCGATACGTTTTCCGCTGAACGACGGCGTGGTTTCCATGACGATGGACGGCAAACATGCCGTGCGGCGCCTGATGGTCGAGAACGAGGCCGGCGACGTGGGCTCCGTGCGCTGGGCCAGCGAGCCGAACGCGTTCTGCCACGCGGTGGCCGACCACACGTTCATGTTCACCGCGGAGCCCTCTGGCCCGCAGGAGACGATCGTGACGGCCAAGTGGTTCGTGCACAAGGATGCCGTCGAGGGCGTGGATTATCACGTCGAGAGTCTGGTCGCGTTGTGGCTGACCACGAATTTGCAGGATATCGAGCTGGTGGAGAACAACCAGCGCGGCGTCAATTCGGTGGGATACGTGCCTGGGCCGTACTGCGAGGAAGCGGAATCGCTGGTGATGCGGTTCGTCGATTGGTATGAGCGCGAGGCAAAAAGCGCGGTCGAGACCATGTCCGCCCTCGCGCATCGGCCCGACGCCGCGTTGGAACACCACTGCGCTTCGGCCGCCGCACTCGAGCCTGTTGCCTGATGGCGGACCAGGTCTCGTTGCGTCGCGAAACGCTCACCGTGGCCGCCGGCTACGACGCCAAGGCGCATCACGGCTCGGTAAAGCCGCCGCTGTTCGCCAGCTCCACGTTTTCCTACCCGAGCGCGCAATACGCGAAGGAGGTGCACGCCGCGTATTTCGTCAGCGCGCCGGCAGACGGCAAACCTGCCGCGCCCAGCTACATCTATGCCAGGCTGGACCATCCGAACGCGTCGATGCTGCAGGCCCGGCTGGCGGTGCTGGACGGGGCGGAGGATGCGGCCGTGTTCAATTGCGGCATGGCGGCGATCAACGCGATCACCCAGGCATTCCTGCTGCCGGGCGACGCGGTGCTGCACACCAGGCCGGTGTATGGCGGCACCGACGGGCTGCTGCACACGCATCTCAGCAAGTTCGGCATCGTGCCGTTCGGCATCGGCGACGCGCTCGACGCGCACTCGGTGCGCGCGGCCGCGCGACGAAGCGATGGCGCATGGCCGCGTCGGGCTGGTGATGGTGGAGACGCCGGCCAATCCCACCAGCGGCATCGCCGATATCGCGCTGATCGCTACCGTCGCCGACGAGATCGGCAGGCAGCAGGGCCACCGGCCGCACGTGGTGGTGGACAACACGTTCCTCGGCCCGTTCCAGCAGAACCCGCTGGCCCACGGCGCCGATCTCTGCATGACATCGCTCACGAAATATGCCGGCGGGCACAGCGATCTTCTGGCCGGCGGCGTGAGTGGTGCCGCCGGTCCGATACATACGCTGAAGCAGTTGCGCACGCTGCTCGGCAGCCAGCTCGACGCGCATACCAGCTGGATGGTGTTGCGCTCGCTGGAGACGATGCATCTGCGCACCGAGCGCGCCGGCCAGAATGCGCGCGCGATCGCGGAATTCCTGGCCAACCACCCGGCGATACACGCGGTGAACTATATCGGTTTCCAGCAACCCGGCACGCGCGCGCACGCCGTGTTCACCCGGCAGTGCGAAGGCGCAGGCTCCACCTTCACCTTCAAGATACGCGGTGGCGAGGCGGCGGCGTTCGAGATGCTCGACCGGCTGCGCGTGATACACATGGCGGTGAGCCTCGGCGGCACGGAAACGCTGATCTGCCACCCCGCCAGCACCAC
This sequence comes from uncultured Alphaproteobacteria bacterium, assembly GCA_963795825.1. Lineage (GTDB taxonomy): Bacteria > Pseudomonadota > Alphaproteobacteria > Acetobacterales > Acetobacteraceae > BOG-908. Next base: position 295,130 of record CAWCIW010000001.1, read on the forward strand.
GCATTTCAACGTGCCCGCCGCGCGCCGGCTGGAGGTCGGTATCGACGAGGATTCGCTGCGCATTTCCGTGGGCGTGGAACATGTCGACGACCTGGTCGAAGACCTCCGCCAGGCGCTCGCCTGATGGATACCGGCCTGCCGCCCAACCCCGACCGACCCCTGGGCGATCGACGGCAAGTTCGCGCCCCCTGAGGAGCATGCGGAGCTGCTGGTGATCGGCGCCGGCCCCGCCGGACTTGCGGCCGCCACGCAGGCGGCGCGCCTTGGCCTGCGCGTGGTGCTGGTGGACGAAAACCCTGTGCCGCTCTCGCTCATGGGCATCGATGTTCCGCTATTCTACGGCCAGCACATGAACGCCGCGGTGCAGGAGGCGGCGCGCATGGTGGAGCGCCTGGTGGCCGCGTCGCCGGCGCTGGAGGCCGCGTTCGATGCCGGCGTGGATGTGCGCCTCGGCATCACCGCCTGGGGCGCCTTTGCCAACGGTCCCGGCCTGCGCGCATTGCCGGAGCGCGTGGTGGGGCTGACGGATGGCGCGCGCTCCTGGATGTGCGGCTTCGGCGCGCTGATCCTGGCCACCGGCGCGCGCGACCTGGTGCTGGGCTTTCCCGGCATCGACCTGCCCGGCGTGATGGGCGCGCAGGGGCTGCACAGCCTGCTCACCCGCTACGACGCGTTCAACGGAAAGCGCGTGGTGATACTTGGCTCCGGCACGCTGGCCATTACCACCGCGCTTATGGCGCTGGACCGCGGGCTGGACGTTGCCGCTCTGGTGGAGGTTTTGCCGGAAGCGGTCGGCGATACGTCGGCGCTTGTCGCGCGTGGCGTGAACGTACTCACCGCCACGACGATCCTGCGCGCGGAGGCGGGAGCGATGGGGGTGGCGGCCGCCATCGTGCAGTCAGATGCGGGCGAGGTGTCGCGCCTGGAGTGCGACACGATCTGCCTGGCGGTCGGCGCGGTGCCAGCGATCGAGCTGGCCGGCGTGCTTGGCTGCCGGACCGGGTATCGCGGCGCGCTGGGCGGCCATGTGCCGCTTACCGGCGCGCACGGAGCCACGTCTCTGCCCGGCATCTTCTGCGTTGGCGACTGCGCGGGGCTGGACCACGCCGGCGCGCCCGCTTCCACAGCCCCCGCGTCCACGGCTGAAGCAGCCGCCGCCTGGTTGCAGAACCGTGCCGCCGTGCCTGAAGCCGTCGCCGACGCACCTGGCCCGGATACCGCCACCGTCGCGTCCGGCGCCGATACCACCGCCTACCGCCTGGCGTGGATGCGCGCCCTGCTCGCCGCCGGCGACGCCGCCACGCCGGCCTGCCTCTGCGAGGAAGTCACCCGCGCGGAACTGCTCGGCATACAGCCGCCGCGCTATCTCGGCGCCGCCCCGCCGCGCCAGGCCGCCCGCAGCGCCGCCACCCTGCTGGCCGACGGCCCGTTCAACCCGGACCAGATCAAGCGCCTGACGCGCGCCGGCATGGGCCACTGCCAGGGCCGCCGCTGCCGCGAGCAGATCGCCCTCACGCTGGCCGTCGCCGCCGAATGTTCGCCGGCGGAGATCCCGCTCGCCAGCTACCGCGCGCCGGTCCGCCCCCTGCCGCTCAGCGTTCTCGCCGACGCCGCCGAGCCGCCGGATATGCGCGCGCTGTGGGACGTGTGGTTCGGCATACGCGCGCAATGGGTGCCGTACGACATCATCGGCACGCCGGCGGAGGCCGATTTCCTCGCCGCCGGCCGCGGCGGGAACATGCACGCATGAGCGCGCCCACCTCCCGCGTGGCGGTGATCGGCGGCGGCGTGACGGGCCTGTCCGCGGCCTGGTGGCTGGCCCGCGCGGGGCACGCGGTGCATGTGTTCGAGCGCTTCATCGTCGGCTGGGAGGCTTCGGGGCGCAACGGCGGCGGCGCCACGCATTACCAGAGCCCGCTGTTTCACGAGGAGCAGCGCCTGTGGCCGCAGATGGACGCGCTGCTCGGCTACCCCACCGAATATCAGCGCGAACGCATCATCCTCAACCTCAATGCCGGCGAGGAGGCGCGATACCGGCACATGGCGTCCGTCACCACGGCGATGGGCTATCGCTCGGAAGAGTTGGACGCGCACCAGTTGCGGGAGTTGGTGCCGTTGGCTGGGGAAAACGCGTTGAGCGCGCAGTATTTCCATTTCGGCGGCCATGCGAATCCGCAGCGCACGGTGCAGGCTTATGCGTGGGCGCTGCAGGATCATGGCGGGATTATCCACCAGCACAGCAGCGTGGATGGGTTCACCACGCGTGGCGGCGCGGTGTGTGACGTGCATGTCGGCGGCGCGCGTTTCGGCTGCGACGCTGTGGTGATCGCCGCGGGCCCGCACACGGCCGCGCTGATGGCACAACTCGGCCATTATTTGCCGCTGGCTTCGGCGCGCGCCGAGATGATCGTGACGGAGGCGCTGCCGGTGCAGAAGATCGGTGGCGTGGACGGCAACGGTCTGTATGGTCGGCAGACATTGCGCGGTAATCTTGCCTATGGCGGCGGCCCGCATGAGTGGCTGGACGACGACGCGTTCGACCAGCCGTCGCGCCCGACCACGCCGCTTTTGCGCAACCTCGCCGGACGGCTGGCGACATTGTTTCCGCGCGCGGCGCATGCGCGCGTGCTGCGCAGTTGGGCGGGCATTATCGAAAACACGCCGGATGGGCGGCCGGTTCTGGCGAGGCTGTCCGCACCGGGCAACGTGACGGTTGCCACGATGTCCAGCGTGGGGTTCGGGCTTTCGCCTGCGAGCGGCCGCGCGATCGCCGATCTGGTGACCACGGGCGCTTGCAGCTTTGCCGATATTTCCAAGCTGGGGCTGGATCGTTTCGCGGGGCTGCCGGCGGATTGGCGCGCGGCGCGTGGGTGGCGGGCGCTGGTTTCGGCATGATTTGCGAAGGTAAGAAAGTAGTCCTTTTTCGAGAAAAAGGACCAAAAAGCTTTTATCTCTCCGCCTGCACGGAGGTCCGCGCTCGTTCTGCCAGACCGCAACTTGCAGAAGATACCCGATCGGCCGTGCAGACGTCGGAGCAAAAGCTTTTTGGTCCTTTTTCTCGAAAAAGGACTACTTCCTTGCTTTCTTTATTTCCGCGATGAGATTCTCCATCGCATCAGTGCTGGCCCAAGCCATGCGCGGCCAGACCGGATGGGCGCCACAATGGCGCAACCCGGAGCCGCGCGCGGAATACGACGCGCTGGTGATAGGCGGCGGCGGCCACGGACTGGCCTGCGCCTATTACCTGGCGCGCAACCACGGCCTGCACAATATCGCCGTGATCGAGAAGTCGCTGGTGGGCTCGGGCAATGTCGGCCGCAACACCACCATCGTCCGCTCCAACTATCTGCTGCCCGGCAACATCCCGTTCTACGAAACCTCGCTGAAATTGTGGGAGGGTCTGGAGCAGGATATCAACTACAACGCGATGGTGAGCCAGCGCGGCGTGCTGAACCTGTTCCATTCGGACGGGCAGCGCGATGCCGCGATCCGGCGCGGCAATGCGATGCGCCTGCACGGCGTGCATTCCGAATTGCTGTCGCGCGAGGAGATACGCGCGCGGCATCCTTTCCTCGATTTCGACACCGCGCGTTTTCCGATCATGGGCGGGCTGTTGCAGCAGCGCGGCGGCACGGTAAGGCACGATGCTGTGGCGTGGGGATATGCGCGTGCGGCGGACAGGCTGGGCGTGGATATTCTGCAGAATTGCGAGCTGACGGGGCTGCGCATCGAGGGTGGCCGGGTGATCGGGGCCGAGACCTCGCGCGGCTTTATCAAGGCGGCCAAGATCGGGTTGTCGGTGGCGGGCAATTCCTCGCGCGTGGCGGCGATGGCGGGGATGCGGCTGCCGATCGAGAGCCATGTCCTGACGGCGTTCGTGAGCGAGGGCATCAAGCCGCTGCTCCATTCGGTGATCACCTTCGGCGCCGGGCATTTCTACATCAGCCAGTCCGACAAAGGCGGGTTGGTGTTCGGCGCCAGCGTGGACGGGTATAATTCCTATGCGCAGCGCGGCAATTTGCCGTGTGTGGAGGATACCTGCGAGGAGGCGATGGCGCTGATGCCGGCGCTGGGGCGTTTGCGTATGTTGCGGAGTTGGGGCGGGATCATGGATATGTCCATGGATGGCAGCCCGATCATCGACCGCACGCCCGTGGAGGGGCTGTATCTGAACGCGGGATGGTGCATCGGCGGGTTCAAGGCGACACCGGCCGCGGGGCTGTGCCTGGCGCATTTGATGGCGCGCGACGAGCCGCACGAGGTGGCCCGCGCGTACCGGCTGGATCGGTTTGCCACAGGACGGCTGCTGGACGAGACAGGCGGCGGCACGAACATGGCGCTACATTGATGCAAACCCTAGCTGTGTGCCATGACTCGGCGACAGCGGAGTCAAAAGTTTTTTGGTTCTTTTTTTCAAAAAAGAACTGCTTGCTTTCTTTATGCGCCTAAATTGCCCAAACTGCGGCGACCGCAGCATAGCCGAATTCTCCTATTCCGGTGACGCCACGCTGACGCGCCCCGGCAGCAACGCCGAACCCGGTTCCTGGGTGGACTACGTGTATATGCGCGACAACAAGGCAGGCTTGCACAGCGAACTCTGGTATCACGCCGCCGCTTGCCGGCAGATATTGCGCGTGGAACGCGACACTCGCTCGCATGCCGTTCTTTCCGTACAGATCGCGTGACGCAGCCTTTCCGCACGCCCTCCGGCGGCCTGATCGACCGCACGCGGGAGCTGCGATTCAGTTTCGATGGTGCGCAGTTCACTGGGCATGCGGGCGATACGCTCGCCTCAGCGCTGCTGGCGAACGGCGTTCGCCTGGTTGGTCGTTCGTTCAAATACCATCGTCCGCGCGGAATATTGTCCGCGGGGCCGGAGGAGCCGAACGCGCTGGTGGAATTGCGCGAGGGCGCCGCGCGTGAGCCGAATACGCGTGCCACGGTGGCAGAATTGTTCGACGGTTTGTCGTCACGCAGCCAGAACCGCTACCCGAGTTTGCGCTTCGATGCGATGGCGGCCACCGGCGCGTTGGCGCCGATCTTTGCTGCGGGCTTCTACTACAAAACATTCATGTGGCCGGCCGCATTCTGGGAGCGCGTGTATGAGCCGCTGATACGGCGCGCCGCGGGGCTTGGCCGCGCCTCCGGCCTGGCCGATCCGGACAGCTACGACAAGCAATCGGCGTTTGCGGATTTACTGGTGATCGGCGCGGGGCCTGCGGGATTGTCCGCCGCGTTGCATGCCGCGCGCAGCGGTGCGCGGGTGATACTGGCCGAGCAGGATTATGCGCTTGGCGGTCGGTTGTTGTCGGACCGACGCAGTATCGGCGGCGAACCTGCGAGTGTTTGGCTGGGGGATACCGAAGCCGAGCTTCGTGCCGCGCGCAACGTGCGCATATTGGCCCGCACTACAATCACCGGCGTGTACGATGGCGGAACCTACGCGGGTATCGAGCGCGTGGCTGATCATCTTGCTTTTCCCGGCGATCTTCCGCGCCAGCGCCTGTGGCGTATCGTGGCGACGCGCGCTGTGCTCGCCACCGGCGCGATCGAGCGTCCGCTGGTGTTCGGCGGCAACGACACGCCGGGCGTGATGCTGGCTGGCGCCGTGCGCACCTACCTCAACCGGTTTGCGGTGAAACCTGGCACACGCGCCGTGGTATTCATCAACAATGACGACGCGGCCTCGACGGTTGCCGACCTCGTGGCGTCCGGTGTGCAGGTTGCCGGCCTGGTCGATAGCCGCGCGAAATTGCCCGATGCGGTCCGGGACCTGGCCGCCGCGCACGGTATCTCGGTATTCGCGAACGCCACCGTGCGCGCGGCGGCGGGCGGCCTGGCGCTGAAGCGCGTGATGCTTGGCGGTGCGGCAGACGGTATCACGCTGGAATGCGACCTGCTCGCGATGTCGGGCGGCTGGAATCCGGCGGTGCATCTCGGCTCGCAATTCAGCGGAAAGCCTGTGTGGTCCGACAAGATCGCGGCTTTCGTGCCCGGTCCGCTCCCGCCTGGAATGATTGCTGCGGGCGCGGTCGCGGGCCAGTTCCTGCTTGCCGAAGCGCTTGGAACGCAGGTGCAAACCGGGCCGGAGACGGACGCCATCACGCCGCTCTGGCAGGTTGCGGGCGCGCGCGGCAAATCGTTCGTCGATTTCCAGAACGACGTCACGGCGCCGGACGTGGCGCTCGCCGCGCGCGAGGGTTTCACCGCCGTGGAGCACCTGAAACGCTACACCACGCTCGGCATGGCGACGGACCAGGGGAAAACCTCCAATGTTACCGGCCTGGCGATACTTGCGGCGCTCACCAACCGCACGATCGCGCAGACCGGCACCACGGTCTTCCGCCCGCCTTACACGCCGGTTGCGATCGGCGCGTTCGCCGGCGCGCATCGCGGTGCGCATTTCCGCCTGACGCGACGCACCCCCGCGCATGATTGGGCGGCGCAGCGCGGCGCCGTGTTCATCGAGGCCGGCGAATGGCTGCGCGCCACGCATTTTCCGCAACCGGGCGAGGCGCTGCAGGATTCAATCAACCGCGAAGTGCGCATGGTGCGCACCACGGTCGGTTTCTGTGACGTCAGCACGCTCGGCAAGATCGACGTGCAAGGTCCGGACGCCGCCGCGTTTCTCGATTTCATCTATGCCAACACGATCTCCACCCTGGCGCCCGGCCGCGTCCGCTACGGCCTGATGCTGCGCGAGGACGGATTCGTGTTCGACGATGGCACCGTCGCCCGCCTGTCACCCACGCATTTCCTGCTGACCACGAGCACCGCCAACGCCGCGCCTGTGCTGCGCCATTTGGATTTCTGCGCGCAGATACTAAGGCCCGATCTCGATGTGTGCGTGGAGCCCGTCACTGATCAATGGGCGCAGTTCGCCCTCGCCGGCCCACACGCGCGCACGACACTTGCGAAGATCATTGCGCCGCCGACCGATCTTGACGATGCGAGCTTGCCGTTCATGGGCACGACGCGGGCCACGGTCTGCGGAACGATACAAGCGCGCCTGTTCCGTATCTCATTTTCCGGCGAGCTGGCCTATGAACTCGCTGTGCCGGCCGCGCACGGCCCAGCGCTCGCCGACGCTTTGCTGGGCGCTGGTGCTGCCCCTTATGGCCTGGAAGCACTCAACGTGCTGCGTTTGGAGAAAGGCCATCTCGTCGGCGCGGAACTGAACGGCCAGACCACCGCGGCCGATCTCGGGCTCGGGCGCATGCTGAAGAAGAAACAGGATTTCGTCGGCCGCGTGCTCTCCCAGCGCCCGGCCCTGCTCGCGCCGGACCGGCCCGCACTCGTGGGCCTTCGCCCGCGTTTGCCGGGCGCCACCCTGCAAGCCGGCGCGCATCTCATCCCGGCTGGCCTGCCGGCCACAGCCGCGAACGATCAAGGCCACGTCACGTCTGTTGCCTATTCCGCCACGCTCGGCCACTTGATCGGCCTGGCGCTCTGCAACGGTGGTGCCGGGCGTATCGGCGAGGTAATGCGTGCCGTCAGCCCTGTGCAGAACATCGACACCGAGGTGGAAATTGTATCACCTGTGTTCCACGATCCCGAAGGCCGCGCGCTGCATGGCTGAGATCGCCGCGGTTCCGCCACGCGCCACAATCGGTATCGCCAGCTTCCGCGATCGCGCGCAGCTGCAAGCTGCGTTGCAGACCGAGTTCGGCGTATCCGCGCCTGCGCAGTCGCGTTTCATCCAAGCCGGCGCCATCACGCTCGCCTGCGTGGCCCCCGCACGCTATCTCGCGATCGGCCCGGCGGACGCAAATTTGGTTGCGCATCTCGCAGAATTGCTGGACGGCATCGCGGCAGTCACCGACCAGAGCGACATGTGGGCAAGCTGGCGCGTTATCGGCGCGGACGCTCATGATCGCCTGGCCCGCGTTGTGCCGATCGACGTCGCGCCGGATATCTTCCAGGTCGGCGATCTGGCGCTTACGCGTGCCGGGCACCTCGATGTGCGTGTGAGCCGGGTAGGCGCGCAGGATTACGAGATTGCGACCACGCGCTCGGCCGCTGCGGATTTGTTACACGCTCTGCAGGGCGCAATACTGGGGTAAAGCAAGGAAGGCCTTCTTTTTTGAAAAAAAGAAGCCAAAAACTTTTGACTCCGCTGTCGCCGAATAACGGAAAGATCTGCGACGGCACATCCAAAAGTTTTTTGCTTCTTTTTTCAAAAAAGAAGGCCTCTCTTGCTATCTTTCGCCCGGGACACCACCCAGTAAAGCGGCCCCACAACCGCAAGCCCCACTATCCAGGAAACATCCGCCCCGCCCAACAGCCGTGCCGCAACGCCGGTATAAAGCGGATTGGAGACAAAAGGGATCTGCACCAGGATCCCCGCACCGTAGCACAGCAAAGCCCGCGCATTATACCGGCCATATCGCTCGCCATCCGGCAGGAAAAACGCTGCCACGTCATACGCGCCGTGCTGGATCAGGTAGAAATCGACCAGATTGATCGCCGTCCAAGGCACCAGCACATACAGCAGCAGCAGGATAAAGTTCGTGTAGGTCTCCATGAAATTGCCCGCCGCGAACACCGCGAGCAGCACGGACGCGCCTGCGATCATGCAGGACGCCAGCACGCGATCCAGTGCGCGCGCCTGCCAGCGCGGCACGAATGTCTGCACCACGGTGACGCCGGCAAGCACGCCGCAATAGATGTTCATCGCACTGCCCGCCGCGATGCCGAGCGAAAATACCGGAATCGCCACAAGCGCCACCGGCCCGAGCGCGCTGGCGAACGCCGCGGTGATATCGGAGGTATGCGCAACCACAGCCAGCAGCGCACCAAGCAGCATTGGCAATATCGATCCCAGCACGCAGCCGGCATAGCTCGCCCAGAAGGCCTGGCGCGCGCCGGCGCCGGGCGGCAGGTAGCGCGAGTAATCCGCGACGTAAGGCGCATACGCGATCTGCCACAGCGCACCCACCGATACCGCGCCCAGGAACCCGTTCGTGGTGTAGGCGCCGCGCGCAAAGACGGCCGCCGGAACGCCGTGGACGAACACCAGCCAGGCGAAACAGGCCAGCAATGCCGCACCAGCCAGCCACGACAGATACCGCGAATACAGATGTATCGCGTCGTACCCGTAAATCGCGGCGAGCAGGCTGATCGCGCAGATCACTGCTGCATAAAAATGCGGGCTCATCCCGCCCACCAGCAGATGCAGGGACTCGCCGCCGAGCGCGAAATTCGCCGCGATGAACCCCACATACATCAGCAGCACGAGTGCGATCACCGCGATCGCGCCGATTGTGCCGAACTGTCCGCGCGTCTGCACCATTTGCGGCACGCCGAGCTCCGGCCCCTGCGCCGCGTGCAGCGCCATGAACACGCCGCCGATCGCGTTGCCCAGCACGATCGCCAGCGCGGATTGCAGCAGGGTGAGATGATAGATCGTCGGTGCCAGCGCGCCCGTTACGATCGTCAGCATCATGATGTTCGCGCCGAACCAGATGGCGAACAGGTCGCGCGGCCGGCCGTGGCGCTCGTCCAACGGTATCTGCCGTATCGTGTTCGCCTCGATGGCCGGCATAGCGAATTTCATTCTGCGCCTTCCGCATCATGGCCCGGAGCGCTGCCGCAAAAGAAGCGCTTCCACCCTTGGCCATCATGCTAGCATAGTGAAACCAGTCATGACGCCACTCGAACGCCACATCGCCGACGAATACCGTACAGGCCGCCTGGACAGGCGCCAGTTCCTCCAGCACGCCACCCGCATCGGCCTGCTCACCGCCTTACCGCTGCGCGCAAATGCCGCGCCGCTCGGCCGTCCTGGCGCCACGATACGCGTGGCGTCTAACGTGCCGGCTGGCGCCATCGATCCGATGACGGTGTCGGAAATCGGCGGCCTGGCGATGCTCCAGCAAACCGGCGAGTTCCTCCTGATGGCAGGCTCGGACCTCATCCTGCGCCCCGCTCTGGCCACGAGCTGGAAACCCAACGCGGATTGTTCGGTCTGGACATTCACGTTGCGCCCCGGCGTGAAATTCCACGACGGTCAAAGCTTCGATGCCGCTGCCGTGGTCGCCACGATGGACCGTCTCTGCGATCCGAAACGCGGCTCGAACGCGCTCTCCGTATTGCGTGGCGCACTTTCGCCAGGCGGCACCAAACGCATCGACGATCTGACCATACGGTTCGAACTCGATGCGCCGGTCGGTAATTTCCCGTTCTACGTCTCATCGGACAACTACAACGCGATTATCCTGCCGGCGAATTACGATGGTGATTTCGAACGCAATTTCAACGGCACAGGCCCGTTCCGCCTTGATCGCTACACGCCAAAAGTCGGCGCCACCTTCGTCAGAAACGAAAACTATTGGGGTCGCCGCGCACTCCCCGCCCGCACCGAATTCTCCTTCTTTGCAGACCAGCAACCTCAGATACTCGCGCTCGAAGACGATCAGGTCGATGCCATCGTCCAAATATCTGTGCAGGGCGCCCAAGGCCTGCTGCGCGACCCGGATATGCGCATCATCGACATACCCGCCGCCACCCACCGCCAACTCCACCTCCGTTGCGACGCGGGCCCCACCGCGGACCGTCGCGTGCGCCAGGCAATAGCCCTCACGCTGGACCGCCCAGGCATCGTACACGGCCTGTTCCAGGGCCGCTCCCGCCTCGGCAACAACTCGCCCTTTGCGCCAATCTACCCCTCCACCGACACCGCAATTCCCCAACGCACGAAAAACATCGCCCAGGCGCGCGCACTCATGCAGGCAGCAGGCCACGCCGAAGGCTTTCCGATAATCCTCACCACTGAACGTGTGCAGGAAATCCCGGAATACGCAGTGCTCGTGCAAAACGCCTGCGCGGAAATCGGCATCAAGGTCGAACTCCGCATCGAGGATCCCGGCACCTATTACGGCGCCGCGCAATTCGGCCGCTCGGATTGGCTGGATAGCCCGATGGGCATCACCGATTACGGCCATCGCGGCGTGCCGAACGTCAATCTCGGCGCACCATACGTCAGCAACGGCGCGTGGAACGCCGCGCATTTTCGCAATGCGGACTACGATCGCCTCGTCGCGTCGTACGTTGCCGCTACGGACCTGTCCGCGCAGCGTGAGACCGCGGGCAAGATACAGACGCTGCTGCTGGAGGAGACGCCGGTTATTATCGCGTATTTCTACGATTATCTATGCGCGACGGGGGGCAAGGTTACTGGCGTGGAGGTTAGCGGGCTGACGCAGATATTCCTGCAGAATGCGGCATTGTCGTGAGGCAAGTAAGGCCTTCTTTTTTGCAAAAAAGAAGCAAAAAACTCTTGTCCCGACGCCTGCACCACGGCCAACCTAGCCGCCACCGCATACGCCTGCAGACAGTACGCGGGCTTACGTGCAGGCGTCATAGCAAGAGTTTTTTGCTTCTTTTTTGCAAAAAAGAAGGCCTTGCTTCCTCCCTATGAAGCGAGCCGCCCTAAGCGCCCTAACCCTCATCCTCCTAAGCATGGTGGTATTCGCCGCCGGCCAGCTCCTCCCCGGCGACGTCGGCCGCTCCATCCTCGGCCCCCTGGCCGACCCCCGAGCGGTCGCCGCCCTGAACCACCAGCTAGGCACCGACCAGCCACCCCTCCTCATGTACATCCGCTGGGTCGGCGGCCTGCTGCACGGCAGCGCCGGACAATCCTACGCCTACCGCAGCCCCGTCGCCCCGTTCATCTGGCACGCGCTCGGCAAATCGCTCGCCCTCGCCGCAATCACGTCCGTCATCGTCATCCCCCTCTCGATCGGCGCCGGCATCGTGGCCGCGCTGAACCGCGGCCGCTGGCAGGATCGCGCCATCACGCTCGGCGGCCTGTCGCTGACCGTGGTGCCGGAATTCGTCTCCGGCATCCTGCTCATCCTGGTGTTCGGCGTGTGGCTGCGCTGGCTGCCGATCTCCGCCAACACGCGCGCCGGCACCGCCTGGCCGGAACAGCTCCGGCACCTCATCCTGCCGGCGCTGCCGCTGGTGCTCATCCTGTTCGGCTACATCTCGCGCATCGCGCGCGCCGGCATGGTCGAAGCGCTCGACGCGGATTACACCCGCACCGCCCGGCTGAAGGGCCTTCCCAGCCGCACGGTGATCGTGCGCCACGTGCTGCGCAACGCGCTGCTGCCGACGATCACCGTCATCGCCAGCCAGACGAGCTACCTCTTGGGCGGCCTCGTGGTGGTGGAAACCCTGTTCCGCTACCAGGGCATCGGCAGCCTCATCCTCACGGCCGCGCGCGGCAAGGATTACCCGATGCTGGAGGCCGGCATCCTCACCGTAGGCGCGGCCTATATCGCCGCGGCGATTTTGGCAGACGTGCTGATCGCCGCATTGGACCCGCGCGCCAAGGCGGCCGCGCGTTGAGGCGGCTGTGGCGCCCCGGCTTCGTGGCAGGCCTCGCGATCGTCGGCTTCTGGGCGTTCTGCGCCCTCTTCGGCCCGTGGATCGAGCCGCACAGCCCGTATGCCGACGACCTGATGAACGCGCTCGCCCCGCCCTCGCCGCGCACTGGTTCGGCACCGACCAGATCGGGCGGGACATCCTCTCGCGCATCATCGCCGGCGCGCGGCCGATCCTGTCGGTGGCGCCGATTGCCACGCTGCTGGCCACGCTCTGCGGCACCACGCTCGGGCTGATCACCGGCTATGCGGGCGGCTGGGTGGATGCGCTGCTGAGCCGGCTCATCGAGGTGATCCTGGCGCTGCCGCTGATCGTGGTGGCCCTGGTGGTGCTGGTAGCCCTCGGCCCGTCCTCGCTGAACGTGACGGTGGTGATCGCCCTGGTGTTCACGCCGATCATCGCGCGCACCGTGCGCAGCGCCGTGCTGGCCGAGTGCAAGCTGGATTATGTGCCGGCGGCCCAGCTCCGCTCGGAGCGCGCGCTGCACATCATGTTCGCCGAGATCCTGCCGAACATTCTGCCGCCTATACTCGTGGAGGTGACGGTGCGGCTGGGCTACGCGATCTTCACCGTGGCCTCGCTGAGTTTTCTGGGTTTCGGCATACAGCCGCCGTCGCCGGATTGGGGGCTGACCATCGCGGAGAATTACGGGCTGATCGTCGGCGGCTATGGCTGGACGGTGGGGTTCGCCGCGATCGCCACCGCGTCGCTGGTGGTGGGCGTGAACCTGGTGGCCGAGGGCCTGCAGGAGGCGCTGGAATGACGCAGCCGGCGTTGCTTTTCGCCGATCTGTCGGTGGCCTACGGGCGCGTGCCTATCCTGCACGGCGTGTCGCTGGAGGTGGCAGCCGGCGCGTGCGTGGGGCTGGTGGGCGAGTCCGGCTGCGGCAAATCCACCGCCGCGTTCGCCGCCTTGCGCGCTTTGCCGCGAGGGGGGCGCATCACCGGCGGCGCCATCAGCATCGACGGCGCGGACGTGATGGCGCTCTCGGCCACCGGGCTGCGCCAGCTTTGGGCGAAACGCGTGTCGATGGTGTATCAGGACCCCAGCCGCGCGCTGAACCCCACGCTCACCGTGGGCGCGCAGCTTCGCGAGGCGTTCGCGGTGCTGGGCGCGGCCGACACCGGCGCGCGGGCCGAGGCGATGCTGGCGCGCGTGCAAATACCGTCGCCGGCGCGGGTGATGGCGGCCTACCCGCACCAGCTTTCCGGCGGCATGCAGCAGCGCGTGGTGATCGCGATGGCGCTGGCGAAGAACCCGGCGCTGCTGGTGCTCGACGAGCCGACCACCGGGCTGGATGCCACGGTGGAGGCCGAGATCCTGGACCTGGTGGGCGTGCTGCGGCGCGAGCAGGGCACCGCGATCCTGCTGATCAGCCACAATCTGCCGATGGTGGCGCGCATGTGCGACCGGATCGGCGTTTTGTACGCGGGCCGCCTGGTCGAGGAAGGGCCGGCCGACGCGGTGCTGCGCGCCCCGCGCCATCCCTATACCGCGCGGCTGGTGGCGTGTTTGCCCGGCGCCGGCAGCCGCCACCAGGATGGCGCGCTGCAGACGATCCCCGGCCAATTACCGGCGCCCGGCGCGCCCGCTTTGCCTTGCGTGTTCGCGCCGCGCTGCGACCGCGCGGAGGCGATCTGCCGTGAGGTTCCGCCACCGCGCACGGAAGTGGATGGCCACATGGCGTATTGCCATTTCGCGCCGCCGTTTCCGCCCTCGCCCGAGGCGGCCGTGCCCGAACCGCCGCACGCCCAGGCTTTGCGCGACGTGCCGGCGCTGGAGGCGGTGCATCTCAGCAAGACCTACACCGGCGCGTCCGGCCCGGTGCGCGCGCTCAGCGACGTCAGTTTCCGCATCGCGGCCGGGCAGACGCTCGGCGTGGTGGGCGAATCCGGCAGCGGCAAAACCACGCTGGCGCGGCTGCTGCTCGGGCTGACCGCGCCCGATCCTGGCGGCGCGGTGCTGCTCGACGGTATCCGGCTCGCGCCCGGCCTGGCCGCCCGCGGCCCCGCGGAGCGCCAGGCGCTGCAGATCATCTTCCAGAACCCCGACAGCGCGCTCAACCGCGCCCATCGCGTCCGCTACATACTGGGCCGTCCGCTGGCCAGGCTGGCGCGGCTGTCCGGCCGGGCGAAGGAGGCCGCGTTGCAGGCGCTGGCGGCGGGCGTGCGGCTCGGCCCCGCCCAACTCGCGATGCGGCCGCGTGCTCTGTCGGGCGGACTGAAACAGCGCGTGGCGATCGCCCGCGCGTTTGCCGGCCGGCCGCGCGTGGTGATCTGCGACGAGCCGACCTCCGCGCTCGACGTATCCGTGCAGGCGGCGATCCTGAATTTGCTGGTCCAGCTCCAATTGCGCGAGAGCGTGGCGTATTTGTTCATCACGCACGATTTGGCGGTGGTGCGCTATCTCGCGGACCGTATCGCGGTGATGTATCTCGGCCATATGCTGGAGATCGGGCCGGCGGCCGAAGTGCTGGCCGGGCCGCATCATCCTTACACGGCGGCTCTGGTTTCGGCGGCTTCTGCCACGGACCGGGTGCGGCTGCGTGGGGAGATACCGGGGGCGGGCGCGGTTCTGGCGGGCTGTATTTTTCAGGCGAATTGTCCGCGCAAGATCGGGGTGGTTTGCGAGACGGTGGCGCCGGCTTTCGATCCGGGGGAGGCGCATCCGATACGGTGCCATATTCCGCGTGGGGAGTTGTAGGGCGGGGGGTGCCGCTTTGGCTTGGGATTGGTGCCGTGGTCGACGGGCTTGTTTCATCACCAAGGACGACAAGGCAGACAAGAACACCAAGGTTTTCGTGTGTAATACCAACTAGGGTTGATATTGACGCATTTAAGGTAGGCAAGAAAGCAGTCCTTTTTCGAGAAAAAGGACCAAAAAGCTTTTGCTGCGACGCCTGCACCGAGGCCTGCTCCCGTATTGCAAATCGATGCGGTTGCGATAATAGCCAAATCGTCGTGCAGGCGTCGCAGCAAAAGCTTTTTGCTTCTTTTTCTCGAAAAAGAAGGCCTTCCTTCCTTGCTGCCGATAAGTCAGTTCCAATGTGGCTTGTAAAAAGCTTGAAAGTTTGGTCTCCGCGTTCTTCTATGCGATTATCTCTACGTCTTCGCGCACCAATATGTTGATCACCAGCGGTTTCGTTAACCAGCGGTGCCTGCTGTTGCGCCTGGTTGTAAACTGCGCTTGCGACAAGGGGCAGGCGCCTCGCGGCGCTGCAGTTTCCATTTCAGGTTAGGCTCGATACGCATTGCCACCATAAAGCATTGCCATTTCTGTAACTCTGCCTGAAGCGCCGCCTGCTCTTGGTGCTTTTATCTTCCTTCGTGTCCTTGGTGATGCGCCCGACCACCAGCAACACGCACGCCACAAGACCCTCACCCGAACACCCGCGCCCATTCCTCCCGAACCACAACCCGCGTTTCTGCCATCCCGACCCCAATCCCCAATGCGCGCAAGCTGGTAACCCCATGCGCGCGTATGCCGCACGGCACGATGCCGCCGAAATGATCCAGTTCCGGGCAGACGTTCAGCGACACCCCGTGCCAGCTCACCCAGCGGGTGATACGCACGCCGATCGCGCCGATTTTGGCTTCCGTGCCGGTGCGCGCGTCGGCCACCCATACGCCCACGCGGTCCGCCCGGCGTTCGCCCAACACCCCGAACCGCGCGAGCGTGCCGATCAACACGGACTCGAGCGCCGCCACATAGGCGTGCGTATCGCGCGGCGGCACGGCGCCATGCGGGCGCGTCAGGTCCAGCATAGCGTATGCCACGAGCTGTCCCGGCCCATGATACGTCCATTGGCCGCCGCGGCCGGCGCTGTGGGTCGGGAAGCGATCAGGATCGGCAAGATCGGCCGGCTTGGCCGAGGTGCCCGCGGTGTAGAGCGGGGGGTGCTCGAGCAGCCAGACCTGTTCCGGCGCCGTCCCGGCCCGGATCGCCGCGATACGGGCGCGCATGGCGGCAACGGCGTCCTCGTACGGGACCAGATCCTCGGCCAATGTCCAGTCGAGTTCCAGGGAAGCGAGGTCTGTCGGAGCGGGGCCAGTTGAAGTGGGCATCATCCTACGCTATAGCCCGCGCCGGCCAGCGGCCGTGGCGAAATGGTAGACGCGCAAGCTTGAGGTGCTTGTGGGGGAAACCCTGTGGAAGTTCGAGTCTTCTCGGCCGCACCAGCCCCTGTCGGGTAAATTACGAAGAAACCCCGACAGGGAGCAAAAGTCTTTTGCTTCTTTTCTTCAGAAAAGAAGGCCTCCCTTACGCCGTCACATCCGTCCGTGTTCATCCCGCTCAGCCACCCGCTCCGTAGGCCCGTTGACGCTCAACGAGTCGTCCAGGTTCTCCTCCAGCCCCGCCACCTTATCGACATCCGTGCCCTTCTCGATATTCGTCACGGGCTCGCCGACATTTTCGGCACCCTGCCGCGTGCCGCCCGGGATATGCTTGGCCTGGCCGGGCGCCACGTGATTGCCGGTGTTCTGCTGATCGTCGGTGTGGCTCACCGCGTCCTCTGTGTGGGGCTGCTTCATCGGTGTTCTCCCTGTATTGCCCCGATAAACGCGCGGGTGCGGCAAGGGATCGCTCACCCGGGGATAAAACTCTGCGTCAGGCTGCCGGCCACCAGGCGCCAGCCATCCACCATCACGAAGAAGATCAGCTTGAAGGGCAACGACACGCCGCTCGGCGGCAGCATCATCATGCCGAGCGACATCAGCACGCTAGACACGACGAGGTCGATGATGGTGAACGGCAGATAGAGCAGGAACCCCATCTCGAAGGCGCGGCGCAGTTCGCCGATCAGGAACGACGGGATCAGCGCGCGCCATTCGGCATGGTCCGCATCGTGCGACGGCGGCAGATGGCCGATCTGCTCGAACAGGGCCAGATCCGGCGGACGCAGGTTGAGCGCCATGAAGTGGCGGAACGGTTCGGCGGCGAGGCGCAGCCCCTCCATCTGGCCGATCGTGCCGGCCTGCATCGGCTGGATGGCGTGCACCCAGGCGGCATCCAGCGTCGGCTGCATGACGAACAGAGTGAGGAACAACGACAGCCCGATCAGCACGATGTTGGGCGGCGTGCCCTGCGCGCCCAGGGCACCGCGCAGCAGCGAGAGCACCACGACGATGCGGGTAAACGCGGTGACCATCACCAGCAGGCTTGGCGCCAGCGACAGCACGGTGAACAAAGCGGTGATCTGCACGAGCCGGCCGGTGGCGCCGGCCTCGCCCGCATGGCCCAGATCGATCGCCACGGATTGTGCGCTGGCCACCGCCGGCAGCAGCAGCAGCGCCAGCAGCAGAAGGATGCGACGCCTCATGGCCGGACCGGCAGGCTGATCATCAAGTCCGCGCTGCCGCCGGTGAGTACGAGGGCCTGGTGCCCGTCCGCTTCCACCAGATGCAGGCGGCGGCCACGCTCGAGGGCCAGCGAGCCGCGGAGCTGGATCGGCTGCCCGGGTTGTGCGGCCAGGCGCAGCGCCGGCATCCTGCGGGCCACGCGCCCCGCGCCGAGTATCAACAGGAGAACCGCGGCCAGGCAGGCCACCGCCAGCAGGCCTTGCATGGCCAGTCCGCCCGTCATGCGCCGGATGTCCGGCTGGTTTCGGCCGCGCGCAACGCGGCGGTGAGCGAGTTCCACCTGCTGCAGCACGTCGGCCAGCATAGGCAGCAGCGTGCGTCCCTCTTCCGTCGGCAGGTCCAGCGTCTGCGCGCACAGCATGCCGATGCCGTCATCCAGGCCTGTGAGATCGACGGTGCGGCCGTTCTGCGCCAGAGCGCGCGCGATGCCGATCGTGCGGGACAGGCGAGAGGCCATGACGATGAGCCGTTGTCGCCGGTCGAGCGGTTCGCCTTGCGGCTGGGTTTTTACCATGCGCAATGATTGGCGGATAATGGTTATTAAATCGTAACGCCGCGGGCAGGGGCGGAATCAGCTACCCGTTCATCCTGTGGCGCCGCTGTACCATTCCGTTGTCAAATTGGTTATGCCAATTTCTGCCGTCGTCCCATTAATCTGATTTCAACATCTACCGGCTAGCCTGCCGGCATGACCGAGCCCGCCATCTTCGACGTACTTGAGCGCAAGCTGAACTGGATCTCCGCCAGGCAGCACGTTGTGGCGCAGAATATCGCCAACGCCGATACGCCCAATTATCGGCCGAAGGACGTCGCGCCGTTCTCCGCCATGCTGGACAAATTCGACATCACGCCGGTGCAGACCAGCCCGTTGCACCTGGCTGGCTTCACCAATTCGGGCAGCGCGCACCACCAGGACATTGCCGAGACGGCGCCGGACGGCAATGCGGTCAATCTCGAAGACCAGCTCACCAAAGTCGCCGATAACGAAGGCGCCCAGGCGCTGACCGGCAATCTGTGGAAAACCTATATGGGCATGTTCATGACGGCGCTCGGTCATGGTTGATCGCCCCGCAACTTCGAGGGACTGACAGCATGGATCTCGCGCGCGCTCTTGCGATATCGGCCGCCGGCATGGATGCACAGACCAAACGGCTGCGCGTGATCGCCGAAAACCTGGCCAACCAGGACAGTACCGGGTCCTTCCCCGGCGCCACCCCGTATCAGCGCAAGACGGCGGTGTTCGGCAGCGTGCTGGATCGCGCGCTCGATACAGAGACGGTACAGGTGAAAGCGATCGTCCCGGATCGCAGCGCGTTCCCGCTGAAATACGATCCGTCCAACCCCGCAGCCAGCCCCACCGGCTATGTGCGCATGCCGAACGTCAACAGCTTCGTCGAGATGATGGACATGCGCGAGGCGGAACGGTCGTACAGTGCCAACCTCAACGTGATGCAGGCCTCGCGGTCCATGCTCACCCGCGTGATCGACCTGCTCAAATGAACAACATCCCCTTCATGCGTGTCGCACAGCAGGCGCTGTCGGCCTACCAGAACGTGGACCGCGCGAGCGCGCCCGCATCGGGCGGCGATTTCGCAAGCCTGCTGAACCAGTCGCTGAAAGGTGCGGTGCAAACCGGCCAGCAGGCGGAGGCGCAGGCCACGTCCGCTGTGGGTGGCAACAGTGCGGACCTCACGCAGGTGGTCACCGCGGTATCGCGCGCGGAACTGGCCCTGCAAACCACCGTGGCGGTGCGGGACCGCGTTCTGCAGGCGTACCAGGATATCATAAAGATGCCGATCTGAACACGCATTCCGGCTGAATGACTGGCAAAGGAGATCCCCCGGCTTGCGCCTCTTCAAGAAACACCCATGCAGGATCTAGACGTAGCGCTTATCCTGCATTCCGCCATGCTCGCCACGCTGAAGATGTGCACGCCCATCCTGCTGGCCTCGCTCGCCGCCGGCCTCATCGTCGCCATACTGCAGGCCGTCACGCAGATCAGCGACAGCACGGTCTCCTTCCTGCCCAAACTGATCGCCACCGGCGCCTCGATGTGGGTGTCCGGCCCGTTCCTGTTCCGCGTCCTGTCAGATTACATGCATGAGATGGCGGACAAGATCGTCGCCATAGGCGGGCAGTAGCTTGCCGGTGCCGGCGCCCGATCTTGCGGGACTCTCCACGCTTGCATTCGCGTTCATGCTTATAGTGTGCCGCTGCGTCGGCGCGGTGATGCTGCTGCCTGGTCTAGGCGAGGAAGAGCCGCCGGTGATGGT
The DNA here is from genome assembly GCA_963795825.1 of uncultured Alphaproteobacteria bacterium. GTDB lineage: Bacteria > Pseudomonadota > Alphaproteobacteria > Acetobacterales > Acetobacteraceae > BOG-908. The sequence continues at coordinate 315,150 of CAWCIW010000001.1, forward strand.
GCGTGCCGGGCTGGCGATCGGGCTCGCGGTGCTGCTGCTGCCCGGCCTGGCGCCGGCGATGCCACAGGCGCCGGAAAGCTTCCTCCGCCTGGCCGGCATGATCATGACCGAGCTGCTGGCGGGCGGCCTGCTGGGGTGGCTGGCCAGGCTGCTGTCATTGGCACTGCCGATCCTCGGCCAGATGATCTCGCTCTCGACCGGACTGTCCAGCGTGCTGCAGCAGGACCCGACTTTGGGCGCGCAATCGGCGGTGATCGGCCGGCTGTTCAACCTGCTGGCGCCGGTGCTCATCCTCTCGAGCGGCCTGTATGCGCTCCCTCTCGGCGCGCTGGCGCACAGCTACACGGTGTTTCCCGCCGGCGGCGTGCTGCCGGCCGACGATCTGGCGCAGGTGGCCGTCCGCGCGGTGTCCGCCTGCTTCTCGCTGGCGCTGCGCCTGGCCGCGCCGTTCGTCCTGGTGTCGCTGATCTGGCAGGTGGCGCTCGGCCTGCTGGCAAGGCTGGTGCCGCAGATCCAGGTGTATTTCGTGGCGCTGCCCGGCCAGGTGCTGGGCGGGCTGCTGCTGCTGGCACTGCTCGGCGCGCCGATGATGCGCGTGTGGATGGGCGCGGTGCGGGAAGGGTTCCTGGCGCTGCCCGGTAGCTAGAGCCCGGCATGTCGGACGAAAAAACCGAACAACCCTCCCAAAAACGGCTCGAGAAATCGCGCGAGGATGGCCGCAGCCCGGTCTCGCGCGATGCCTCCATGCTGGCGGGGCTCTCGGCCGGGCTGATCGTGCTGGCCTCGCAGGCGGACACGACCTCGGTTGCGCGCTGGATGACGGTGGCCCTGCAGCAGACGCGCTTCGACGGCACGCAAACCTTTTCGCTCGCCGGCCACGCGCTGCTGATGGCCACCATACCACCCGCCGCGGCCGGGCTGGCGGCGTTCGCCGCGGCCACGCTGCTGCAGACCAGCTTCCTCATACATGGCGCGGCGATACAGCCGGATTTCTCCCGCATCAGCCCGCTCTCCGGCATCAAGCGCCTGCTGAGCCCGCAAACCCTGGTCCAGCTCGGCAAATCGCTGGTCAAGCTCGGCGTGATGGGCGCCTGCCTCTACAAGGCGATCAGCAGCCTGGTGCCGCAGCTCCTGACGATGCCCGGCGCCGCCCCCGTCACCGTGCTGCACCAGGCGGTGGCGCACGCGCGCAGCCTGATCCTGCTGCTGCTCGGCGCGCAGGCGGTGATCGCCGGCGCGGACCTGGCCTGGGAGCGGATGCAGCATATGCGCAAGCTACGCATGAGCCTCCAGGAGCTGAAGGACGAGCACAAGGAGAGCGATGGCAACCCGCAGATCAAGCACCGGCTGCGCCAGCTTGCGCGATCGCGCGCGCGCCGGCGGATGATGAGCGCGGTGCCGACCGCCTCGGTGATCATCACCAACCCGACGCATTACGCGGTGGCGCTGTCCTACGAGCGCGGCGGGCAGGGGGCGCCGCGCATCGTGGCGAAGGGTGCCGACGAGGTGGCCGCCCGAATACGCGAGCTCGGGCGCGAACATCGCGTTCCGATTGTGGCCAATCCGCCTCTTGCGCGCGCGCTGTTCCGTGTTGAAATCGACACCGAGATACCGGCGGAGCATTTCAGGGCTGTGGCTGAGGTTATTGCGTTCGTGTGGCGGCTCCGGCATCGGCCGGGGCGGCTGTGATACCCGACAGGCGGCGCCGTCCTGACCGGGCGAACCGGCAGAGGCGTGCCTGCCCGCCCGCCACACCCCACACCGCCTCCCAGCGCGCGACCAAGTGAAAGTCGGCCGCCTCTTCGGGCGTGATACCGCCATTGCCGGTAGCGTTTTCCTCGATCAGGCGGACGGCGTGGCCGTGCTGGACGCCGCCGGCATCGTTCTGCGCGCCAATCCGCGCTTCACCGAGCTGACCGGTGCCGCCGAGGGCGCGTCCGCCTGGTCCACGCTGCCGAAACAGACCGCCAACCTGCAAGGCAAGCTGCGCGAGGCGCAGCAGGAGCAGATCACCGTGGTGCGCATAGCGGCAGGCGTGCGCCGTTCGCTCCGGCTCAACCTGCTGCCCGTGCCGCCCTCCGGCGCGCTGCTGCGGGTAAGCGACATCACCCGCGAATGCGATATTGAGGAGCAGCTCGGCCAGGCCCAGCGGCTGCAGGCGGTGGGCGAACTCGCCGGCGGCATCGCGCATGATTTCAACAACCTGCTCACCGCCATCATCGGCGCCACCGAGGATCTGCAGGCGCGCGCCGGGGACCGGTTGGACGATGCGGCCGATCTGGAGATGGTGCGCGCGAGCGCCGATCGCGGTGCCGCCCTGGTGCGCCAATTGCTCGCGTTCAGCCGCCAGCAGACGCTGCAACCGCGCGTCCTGGCGCTCAACGACGCCGTGCGCGGCTGCGCCCAGTTGCTGAACCGCCTGCTCGGCGCCGGGGTGAAACTGGAGCTGGAGCTGGAAGAGCCGGGCCGCCAGATCAAGATCGACCCCACCCAGCTCGATCAGGTGCTGATGAACCTGGCCGTGAACGCCGGCAACGCGATGGCCGGCGGCGGCTGCCTGCGCATCTCCACCGGGCACGACCTGAAACTCAGCCCCGAGCCGCTGGGCGGCGACATCGTGCCGCCCGGCCGCTACGCGCGGCTCAGCGTGGCGGATACCGGCACCGGCATCCCGCCGGACGTGCTGCCGCGCATCTTCGAGCCGTTCTTCACCACCCGCCGCGATGCCGGCGGGACCGGGCTCGGCCTGTCCACCGTGCACGGCATCGTGCGCCAGTCCGGCGGCTACATGGCGGTGCACAGCACGCTGGGCAAAGGCACGCGTTTCGACATCCTGCTGCCCCGCCACGAGGAATCCGCCGTCTGGCAGCCGACGCCGGTGGTGCTCGCGCAGCCGGCGTCGCGCGCGCGCATCAGCCGCACGCTGCTGCTGGTCGACGATGAAGCGCCGGTGCGCCGGCTGGCCGAGCGCGTGCTGCTGCGCGCCGGCTGGCAGGTGGTGGCCGCCACATGCGCGGAAGATGCGCTGGAGCTGGTCGATGCCGGCGGGCTGCGCAACGCGCTGGCCTGCGTGATCTCGGATGTGCAGATGCCTGGGCTGGACGGGCCGGCGCTGGTGCGCAACCTGCGCGAGAGCCAGGCGGGGCTGCCGGCGATCCTGATGTCGGGGTATGCGGACGCTTCTTTGCGGCGCGATCTGCAGGCGGCCGATATACGGTTTTTGCCTAAGCCGTTCGGAATGGCGGAGCTTACGGGGGCTTTGCGGGAATTGCTGGCGGCGTGAGATTGGGCAAGGCAAGGTCTTCTTTTCTGAAGAAAAGAAGCAAAAGACTTTTGCTCCCTGTCGGGGTTCGTTTTGGATGCACCCGACGTGGTATGTTTTGCTGCTGATCGCTGGATCGCGTTCTGGCACGCAATCGCCTGCATCGGACGCGCGGCTGTTTCTGCAGGCGCATCTACTTGGAAATCATACCAACCCGCGTTCGAACTGACCCATCGGCAGTAAGCAAGAAAGCAGTCCTTTTTCGAGAAAAAGGACCAAAAAGCTTTTATCCCGACGCTGGCACGACATGCTGGCTTTTTACTGCAGCCGTATCGACTGGCAGAACGAAGGTAAGCTGCGGGGCAGGCGTCGGAGCAAAAGCTTTTTGGTCCTTTTTCTCGAAAAAGGACTGCTTCCCTTCTTGCCTGAATAGGTCAGCTTTTATCAGAATCGGTAACACACCAGGCTTTCATGCAGGTTCGAGACAGAAGTTTTTGGTCCTGCTTTTAGCAAAAACGATAACTTGCTGCCCCGATCAGGCAGACCTCACTTGAGTATAATCTCCACCCGGCGGTTCTGCGGCTCGCGCACGCCCTGGGCCGTCTGCACCAGCGGATTGCTTTCGCCGAACCCGTGTATGCTGATCGCGCCGCGGGCCACGCCGTCGCGCACCAGCTCGGCCTGCACGCTTTGCGCACGCCGCACCGAGAGGCGCTGGTTGTAGGCGGCGGTGCCGGACAGGTCGGTATAGCCGTTCACCTCGATGCGCGTCGTCTGCACATGGGTGGACGCTTGCGCCGCTTCGGCCACGATCTGGCGCGCGCGCGCGGTAAGGTCGGCGCGGTCCCAATCGAAAAATACCAGATAGGTGCGCGAAGGTTCCGGCGCGGGCGCGGCGGATTGCGCGGCTGCGGCTTGCGCAGCCGCGGGCGCGGGCGGCGGGCTGCCGAACGCGTAGCGCAAGCCGATCACGGCTTCATGGTTGAGGATGTTGCCGAACGTTGCGCGATAGGTCAGCGTTTGACCGTTGCGCACAACCGTATCGGTCTTTGTGCCGTTACCGCGATCGAACGGCTCGGGATCGATCATGCCGATAAAGCGGTATTCCGCTGTCAGCGAAAGCCCAGGAATGAATAGCGGCAGGCTGACGCCCGCAATGCCCTGATAGCCGAACTTGGTCTTCGTCTCTGGCGGGAGGCCCCGGCTGGCAACGTTGCGTCTGGCTGGAGTTGATGTAGTCGAGATCCAGCGCCTGGGCACCGGCGCCCGCGCCAAGATAGGGCGTGACCGGCAGGTTGAGATCGAAGTCGTAGATCGCATCGAGAAAGCCGCCATATTGCTGCTCGTGTCCGCCGGCGCGTTCAGGATATGGCAGTCTTCACGCCGCGGATGTGGTCGTATGCGTAATCGCCGTTCAGCTCGAGCCGAAACCCGTTTCCAAGGCCGTAACCAACGCCCGCAAACCCGGCCGCGCCGGTGTCGAACGTGTAATCCCGTCTCGTCGGTCCGTATCCCTCATAGGGTTTTACGGTTTGGTTCTCCAGGAAGTCGGCGCCCCCGCCGATGTCCACGTAAGGACCGGAAACCGGCGCCGCGGCCGCGGCCGGTAAGGTGACCAGCGATGCGAGGAGAACGTGACGGAATTTCATGGCTTGCTCTGCCGCTTGTTGCCGCCTGAACATTCCCCAAAATGGGCCGCTCCGCGAGTGCGCCATTACGCCAACTGATGCTTTGCAGCACCAGTGTGCTTGGCGGGCAACAGAGGTCTATCCGGCGAACCTTGGATGCCCAGCGGCACCGTGATCTTGCCTGCCCGAATAGCCAGGGTTTGGTGCTGGTGAACAAAGCCCGGCTTGCCACGGCAACCAAAGCGGTCGCGTTCCGCTCTTTTTGCCCCGCTGAGGTGCAAAGCCCTCCGCAACCCGCTATAGCGAGCACTATGACATCGCACTCCGCCACCACCACCACCGCCCCGCATCGTCGATATGCGGCTGCGCCCACCTTTCCTCCACCCCTTCTTCGGCGCCCAACCCAACTCGCCCGAATTCGACACGGTGCGCTGGGTGAACAAGCGCGTCGGCTCGCGCGACATCGACCACTTCACCCGATATCCAACCCTGCCGGACATCGTCGCGGGCATGGACGAAGCCGGCATCGAACTCGGCGTCGTCGTCGGCCGCAGCACGCCCACGGTGCGCATCGCCAACGACACGATCGCCGACCTCGCCGCGCACGCCAACGCGCGACTGATCGGCGTGGCCTCCGTCGATCCCGTCGAACTCGGCGCGGACGCCGCCGTGGCGGAAGCCCGCCGCGCAATATCGCAGCTCGGCCTGCGCGCGCTGAACCTGGATGCCGGCTTCTACGCCAGGCCGCTGCGCGCCGACGACGATCTCCTGCTACCCCTCTACGAAGCCTGCGCCGCCCTCGATGTTCCGGCATTCGTCATGTCCGGACCGACCACGCCGGACCTCGCCTTCAACGATCCGCTGGCCGTCGATACCGTCGCGCGGATGTTCCCGAAACTCCGCATTGTGTGCTGCCACGGCTTCTATCCGAATATCGACGCGATGATCGGCGTGGCGTTCCGCAACGAGAACGTGTTCGTCTCGCCGGATATGTATCTCTTCGCCCCGGGTGGCATCCGCTATGCCGATGCGGCGCGCGGCTTCCTGCGCGACCAATTGGTGTTCGGATCGTCGTTTCCGTTCCGGCCTATGCGGCAGAGCGTTGCGGATTTTGTGGCTTTGGGGCTGGAGGAGGAGCTGGTGGCGCGTGTGCTGGGGGGGAACGCTTTGCGGATATTTGCCAAGCAAGAAAGCAAGTAGTCCTTTTTCGAGAAAAAGGACCAAAAAGCTTTTATCCTGACGCCTGCAGCAACGCTTCGGTTTCGTTCAAGGGCGCCCGCACTGGCATCAGATGCAAGCGCGGGCGCCCGAGAATAAAACACCCGCGCCAATGCAGTCGTCACAGCAAAAGCTTTTTGCTTCTTTTTCTCGAAAAAGAAGGCCTTCCTTACTTATCCGGCAACTGCTCCCGCAACACCTTCGGCGGAACCTCCGCGATCTCCCCCCGATCCAGATTGCCCAATTGAAACGGCCCATAAGCAATCCGGATCAACCGCGTAACGCTCAAATTCAGATGCCCCATCACCTTGCGTATCTCCCGGTTCCGCCCCTCCCGCAACGACACCGTCAGCCACGCATTCGTCCCCTTGCGACTGTCCAGCCCCGCCTCGATGCCCGCGTAACGCACCCCGTCGATCACCAGGCCGCGCGCCAGATCGGCCAGGCGCTGCGGCTCGATATCGCCATGCACGCGCGCGCGGTAGCGGCGTATCCAGCCATTGCCCGGCAGCTCGAGCTGGCGCGCCAGCGCCCCGTCATTGGTCAGCAGCAGCAGCCCCTCGCTGTTCAGGTCCAGCCGGCCCACGCTCACCACCCGCGGCATCAACTCCGGCATTTTCTGGAACACCGTGGGCCGGCCTTCGGGATCGCGATGGGTGGTCATCAGCCCGTCCGGCTTGTGGTAGCGCCACAGCCGGGCGCGTGACGGCGCATCCACCACCACGCCGGCCGCCTGCACGATGTCGCCGGAAGCCACGAACGTCGCCGGATGGGTCACCGGCTTGCCGTTCAACGTCACCCTGCCGGCGGCGATCAGCTTTTCTGCATCCCGCCGGCTGGCCACGCCGGCGCGCGCCAGCCACTTGGCGATGCGGTCGCCTTCGCGCCCGGCCGGCGCCTCCGCTTCGGGATCGCCGGAGATCTCGCCTGGATCGTCGCTCATGACGCGGCCCGCACGAAGGCGGCGAAGATCAGCGCGTCCCCGCCATCGATCAGGAACTCCGGGTGCCACTGCACGCCCAGGCAGAATCGCCGGCCCGGGTCCTCCACGCCCTCGATCACGCCGTCGGCCGCCAGCGCGTTCACCACGCCGCGCGGCCCGGCCTGCAGCACCGCCTGGTGGTGCGAGGAGTTCACCTCCATCGTGTCGCGCCCGACGATCCGGTGCAGCAGCGTGCCCGGCAGCACGCGCACCGCGTGGCCGGCCTGGTCGCGCGGGTTCGGCTGCTCGTGCGCCAGAGGGTCGGCCACGCTGTCCGGAATATGCTGGATCAGCGTGCCGCCCAACGCCACCGCCAGCAATTGCTCGCCGCCGCAAATGCCCAGCACCGGCATGTCGCGCGCCAGCGCCCCCTCGAGCAGCGCGCGCTCCGCCTGCGTGCGGCCGGCTTTCAGCGACACGGTGGGGTGCGCATCCGCCGCGCCGTACAGCGCCGGGTCCACGTCGAACGCGCCGCCGGTGACGACCAGCGCGTCGATCGCGTCCAGCATGTCGGCCGCCAGCTCGGCATGGTGGGGCAACGCCACCGGCACGCCGCCGGCCTCGGCCACGGCGGCCGCGTAGTTGGTGCGCAGGGCATACCAGGGATACAGGGAGTAGCCGCCTGGCTGCTCGAAATCGCCATGCACGCGCGCGCGGTAGCGGCGTATCCAGCCATTGCCCGGCAGCTCGAGCTGGCGCGCCAGCGCGCCGTCATTGGTCAGCAGCAGCAGCCCCTCGCTGTTCAGGTCGAGCCGGCCAACGCTGACCACCCGCGGCATCGCTCCGGCATTTTCTGGAACACCGTGGGCCGGCCTTCGGGATCGCGATGGGTGGTCATCAGCCCGTCCGGCTTGTGGTAGCGCCACAGCCGGGCGCGTGCCGGCGCATCGACCACCACGCCGGCCGACCTGCACGATGTCGCCGGAAGCGACGAACGTCGCCGGATGGGTCACCGGCTGCCGGTTCAACGTCACCTGGCCCGCGGCGATCAGCTTCTCTGCATCCCGCCGGCTGGCCACGCCGGCGCGCGCCAGCCACTTGGCGATGCGGTCGCCTCGCGCCCGGCCGGGCCTCCGCTTCGGATCGCCGAGATCTCGCCTGGATCGTCGCTCGGCCGCGGCCTGCGACGAAGGCGTGCGAAGATCAGCGCGTCGCCCGGGATCGATCAGGAACTCCGGGTGCCACTGCACGCCCAGGCAGAAGCGCCAGCCGCGCATCTTCGATGCCCTCGATCACGCCGTCCGGCGCGTGCGCGTTCACCACGGCGACGCGGCCCGGCCTCGCGCACCGCCTGGTGGTGCGACGAGTTCACCTGCATCGTGTCGCGCCCGACGATCCGGTGCAGCAGCGTGCCCGGCATCACGCGCGACCCGTGGCCCGGCCTCGTGGCGCGGGTTCGGCTGCTCGTGCGCCAGAGCGTCGGCACGCTGTCCGGAATATGCTGGATCAGCGTGCCGCCCAGCGCCACCGCCAGCAATTGCTCGCCGCCGCAGATGCCCAGCACCGGCATGTCGCGCGCCAGCGCGCCCTCGCAGCAGCGCGCGCTTCGCCTGCGGTGCGGCCGTCTTTCAGCGTCACGGTGGCGTGCGCGTCCGCCGCGCCGTACAGCGCCGGGATCCACGTCGAACGCGCCGCCGGTGACGACCAGCGCGTCGATCGCGTCGAGCATGTCGGCCGCCAGCGCCGGCATCGTGCGGCAACGCCACCGGCACGCCGCCGGCCGCGGCAATGGCGCGGCGTAGTTGGTGCGCAGCGCATACCAGGGATAGACGGAGTAGCCGCCGGGCTGCTCGGAATCGAGAGTCACGCCGACGAGCGGCTTGCGGGAGCGGGACATGCGCGCAGTGCTACCGGGCGGAGGCGTTTCTGGACAGCGATAATGCCGCGCCACGGCCCCGTGCCACGCCGATGCAGCTCGCGCTCGATGCGGCGCGGGATGCAGCGCTGCGCGGCGAGGTGCCGGTGGGCGCCGTGGTGCTGGCGCCGGACGGCCGCGTTCTGGCGCGTGGCCGGCAACGCCACCGAAGCCACCCACGACGCCAGCGCGCATGCCGAATTGCTGGCGATGCGCGCGGCCGCTTCCGGGCTGGGCCGCACGCGGTTGGTCGGCTGCGATCTGTGGGTGACGCTGGAGCCTTGCGCCATGTGCGCGGCCGCCGCGGTGCATTTCCGGATGCGGCGGGTGGTGTTCGGCGCTTACGACCCGAAGGGCGGCGGGGTGGAGCATGGGGCGCGGGTGTTGTCGGCGCCGGGGTGTTTGCATGTGCCGGAGGTGACGGGAGGGGTGCGGGAGGGGGAGTGCGGGGCGGTTCTGCGGGGGTTTTTTGCGGGGCTCAGGAAGTGAGGGAAGAGTGGCCGCACAACCAGATAGATAAGAAAGCAAGCAGTCCTTTTTTGAAAAAAAGGACCAAAAAGCTTTTGGAGGTGCTGTCGCGGCCTTTTCCGGATGCGGCGCGGCAGCGGAGTCAAAAGTTTTTTGCGTCCCTTGCTCAAAAACGGACTGTTTGCCTCGCGTATCGCGTTGCACGCGGATGCTCTTGAACCACACGACAACGGAGACCACAACCCCGCTCCTGGTCCGCGGCGACCGCGTAGAGCGCGACCTCGACTGGCGAACCGACTTCGTCCCATAACGCATCCCGACAGAACACTCGCCGACAGGGAGCAAAAGCTTTTTGCTTCTTTTTCTCGAAAAAGAAGGCCTTGCCTAGACCTTACCGAACCGCAGCCCCTATCCAACCCCGGAAATACCGAAACGCCAGACTATCCGTCCCAGCCCCATTCCCCACCAAAGCCGCCGCAGAAAAATGCGTATAATCCAGAAACACCGGCAACACCGCAGCCGGCTCCTGCGCATTCGTAAGCAGCCCCGCGCTCGTCACGAAATGCCCGTTGCCACAGGGCTCCGCCGCCGCCACCGCCTGGATCGCCGCCGTCACACCCGCCTTCGCGGTTTGCGCGTTTGCCTCTTCGGTCGGGTCGGCGAAGAAACCCGTCAGGTAGCTGTCGGCCATCCTGCCCATCAGCAGCGGAAACCCGCAGCCGAGATCGCGGCGCAGCTGCGCCATCACGCCGGTCAGTTGCGCGTGGAATGTCGCCACATCCGGCATCAGGCCCGCCAGGCGCAGCGGCGCCGCCGATCCCACGGAGCCGATCGTCGCGGTATCGTCCTCGCCCTGCTGCCAGAGGAACGCCGTCACATGGCTGTTCGGCAGTGCGGCCAGCGCCAGTTTCGTGCGGTTGATCATGTCGAGATAGAAGAACGACAGATCGCCGGCATATTGCCGCGTGACCAGATTCCACGCGAGCACCGAGGTGCCGGAGCGCGCCGCCGGCACGATCACCACGCAGGTGTTGTGGCTGGCCTGGCTGGCGGCGACGTACTGGCTGAACGCGTAGGCGAAGCCGATGCGCGCGGGGTTCTGCAAATCGGTGATCTGCGTGTCGTTGTCGAGCGGTTCGCTCGCCTGCACCACGGCGAATTGCGGCGCGGCGATATAGGTCTGCGTATCCGGCGCGCCGGCGATGTAGGTGCGCACGACCTGGAAGATGCGCGGCGCGGTGGTGGTATGCGGGTAGCTCCAGGTGCCGGTCAGGCCACGCCCCACCGCGTTCGACTGGCCGGCGACGATCACGATGTCGTATCCCGCGCAGGTGGCGAAAGCCGGGCGGGCGAGGCAGGCCAGCAGCAGGGCGGCTGCGGCGAGGCGAGGCTTCGGCATGGATCGGTCCTGCATTCGGGCAGGCGAGGATCGCGGCAGCTTGCGCCGCCGGATCGAAGCCGAGCCGCCGTGGGTGGGGTGGGAAGAGCCGCGCGCATCGCCCGCGCCGCAGCGCAGCAGGCGCGTCGGAAACTGCCCGCGGCAGCCGCGTAGTTCAACCGCCCGGCCCGGTTATTTGCGTGACACAGTATCGGTTGGCGCGGTTTTGCGGGAATGATCTCGTGATCCTGCCCGTTCCCACCCAGGGCACGCGGCGCCAAGCCCGGCCCGCACGCCTTTCGTCGCACCACCACCCTCCCTATCTTCGCCGGATGAACGACACCCCCATCATCCTCGATACCAACCGTCCGGACGTGCCCGATATCGTCGTGACCAGCGGCATCACGCCGTTCCATCTGCCGAACCGGCCGGTGCGCGGCCGCCTGGTCCGCCTTGGCGCACTGGCGCAGGCGCTGCTCGGCCGCCACCAGAACGCCCCGGCTGTCACGCGGCTGGCCGGCGAGGCGCTGGCGCTCGCGGCCGGCCTGTCCAGCGCGCTGAAATACCGCGGCAGTTTCTCGCTGCAGGCCAAGGGCGACGGGCCGGTGCCGATGCTGCTTGCCGATTGCACGCAAGCGGGCGCGCTGCGGGGCTATGCGCGCGCCGATGCGGACCGGCTCGCCGCCTTGTTCGCCGACACGCCGGAGCCCACCGCCGCCCAGCTCCTCGGCGCCGGCTATCTCGCCTTCACCGTGGACCAGGGGAGCGACACCGAGCGCTACCAGGGCATCGTGTCCCTGGAGGGCGAGAGCCTGGCCGAGATGGCGCTGCACTACTTCCGCACCAGCGAACAACTCCAGTATGACGTGCATCTCGCCGCCGGGCAGACGCCGGAGGGCTGGCGCGCCGCGGCGCTGATCCTGGAGCGCGTGGCCGGCGAGGGCGGCGTGGATCCCGAGCTGGACACCGCGGCGCAGGACGAGGCGTGGCGCACGGCCACCACGCTGGCGGCCACGATCACCCAGGCCGAGCTGCTGGATGACGATCTGGCGCCCGACGCGCTGGTCTGGCGCCTGTTCGGCACCGAGGGGGTGGAGATAGATCTGCCGCGCGCCCTGGCCTATGGCTGCCGTTGCTCGCGCGCCAAGCTGGCCGGCATACTCGCGAGCTTTCCGGAGACGGACCTCGACGACATGGTGGTGGACGGCGACATCGTCATGACATGCGAATTCTGTAAATACGATTTCCGCTTTCCCCGAAACGAACTGACCAGCCAGGCGGAAGAGTGATGACCAGACACGCAGCCCCACGAAACACCGGTGCGCCCCGGCCGCGCCGCGCGCGCCATTTCCGGCGCGGCGCCGTCGCCGTGGCGCTCGCCTGCGGCCTGCTGGCCGCCTGCACGGACAGCGCGCCCACCACCCAGGTCCTGCCGCCCCTGCAATACGGCTATCTGTCCAAGCTGCGCCTCAGCGTCGGCACCATACAGGTGGAAGACCGCAGCCTGCCGGTCAGCCCGCAGGACATCGCCAGCTCCTCGCCGGTGATCCCCGCGCAGGCCCTGCAGCAACTGGCGCGCGACCGGCTGTTCGCCGCCGGCACCCAGGGCACCGCCGATTTCGTGATTGATCAGGCCAGCATCGTACGCAGCCCGGGCGGCGGGCTGGCCGGCCGCCTCGCGGTGCATCTGAGCCTGACGGCCGACGGCGGTACGCGCACCGGTTTCGCCGAGGCGGACGTCTCGCGCCAGTATGTGCCGGGATCGGATCCGGAGAACGGCACGGCGGCGCTCTATGCGTTCACCAAGCAGATGATGGACGCGATGAACGTGGAGCTGGAGTTCCAGATACGCCGCAGCCTGGGCGCGTGGCTGGTGGCGCCTGGCGACGCGCCGGCCCCGGTGGCGGCCCAGCCGCTCGATGGGCCGAGCGCGCCTTTGGCCCCGGTGCCGCCGCCGCCGCCTTTGCCGCCGGCGGCCTCGCAGGACCAGGCGCTGACGCCGGTTCCGGCTGCGCCGGACCAGAGCGGGTATGTCGATCCGGCGGAGCCGCCGCCGCCGCAGCAGATGTCGCCGCCGCCTGGGTTCTTGCAGGCGCCTTCTTCGGCTTTGCCGCCGGCGCAGTAAGGCAAGGAAGCAGTCCTTTTTTGAAAAAAAGGACCAAAAAACTTTTGCGTTGCCCGTGGCATCACCGCCCGCGTCCATACGCAGGCGTTCGTGGTGGCGGATAGAAGCGGGCGACTGCGCAGCGGGGAACGCAAAAGTTTTTTGGTCCTTTTTTCAAAAAAGGACTGCTTGCCTTACTTGCTTACCCGCCCAGAACAAGCCCCAAACCCCACCCGATACCCATCCCCCTGCGCATGCCCGCGCAAGATCACCGTATCCCCATCCTGCAAAAAGCTCGCCGACAACCCCGGCGCCGCCACCGCACCGTTCAGCGTGCGCTCCAGCAGGCAGCCCTGCGCGCCAGGCTCCGGCCCGCTGACCGTCCCCGACCCGAGCAGATCGCCGATCGCCAGATTGCAGCCGCCAACCGTGTGGTGGGCGATCTGCTGCGCCATCGTCCAGTACATGTGCGAAAAATTGGTCCGCGTGACCGTCACCGGCGACGCGGCCCCGGCCGGCTGCACGGCCGCCTCCAACGCGATGTCGAACCCCTGCGCGCCGGTCGGGCGCAGGTAGTCCAGCGGGGCGGGGTCCTGCGCCGGCTGGGCGATGCGGAACGGCGCCAGCGCCTCCAGCGTCACCACCCAGGGCGAGATGCTGGTGGCGAAGTTCTTCGCGTTGAACGGCCCGAGCGGCTGCGCTTCCCAGAGCTGGATGTCGCGCGCGCTCCAGTCGTTCAACAGCACCACGCCGAAGATATGCGCCTCCGCGTCGGCGAGGCGCACGGGCGCGCCCAGCCCCGTTGGCACGCCGATGATGGTGCCGAGCTCGAGCTCGAAATCCAGCCGCTCGCAGGGCGCCAGGACGGGGCGCGCCGAATCCGCCCGCTTGATCTGCCCGGTGGGCCGGCGCACCGGCGTGCCGCTCACCACCACGGACGAGGCCCGGCCGTGATAGCCCACCGGGATCTCCAGCCAGTTCGGGTTCAGCGCGCGCGCCGGATCGCGGAACAGCGCGCCCACGTTCTGCGCGTGGTGCCGCGACGAATAGAAATCCGTGTAGTCGCCGATCGCCACCGGCAGGTGCATCGTGGCGTCGGCCTGCGCCACCAGCAGGCGCGCCTGCGCCGCGTCGTCGGTGGCCAGCGCGCTGCCGTCCGCCAGCAGCGCCGTGAGGGTGAACCGCACATGGCGCCACCAGCCCGGGCCCTGGGCGATCAGCGCGTTCAGCGTCGGACGCCGGAAGCAGCCGGCCTCGTCCGGCAGCAGCGGCGCCGAGCTGGGCCAGGTCGACGATCCTGTCGCCGATGGCCACGCCCACGCGTGGTGCGGAGTCCGCCAGGGTGGAGAACACGCCGAACGGCAGGTTCTGCAGCGGGAAGTCGCACTCAGGGTCGCGGGCGCTGGGCAGCCAGCTTCTTTGCAGGTTCATGTCTCGGGTCACCTCAGTGTCGGCGGCCATTTGCACCGATCGGGAGCGGTCTGGACAGGCGGCCACGCTTGCCTTTCGCACCCCGTCCGCGTTTTCTGGCGCCCTGACGCCTGAAAGGTGCCCCCCTGGCCATGAGCATCACCAAGAAGAAAGTCCTCGTCACCGGCGGCGCCGGCTTCCTCGGCTCGCATCTGTGCGAACGGCTGCTGGCGGACGGCGCCAGCGTGCTCTGCGTGGACAATTACTTCACCGGCTCGAAGGACAATATCGGCCACCTGCTCGGCGACCCGAATTTCGAGGCGATGCGGCACGACATCACCTTCCCGCTCTACGTGGAGGTGGACGAAATCTACAACCTGGCCTGCCCCGCCAGCCCGATCCACTACCAGTTCGACCCGGTGCAGACGACGAAAACCAGCGTCGTCGGCGCGATCAACATGCTCGGCCTGGCCAAGCGCACGCGCGCGAAGGTGTTCCAGGCCAGCACCAGCGAGGTCTACGGCGATCCCACGATCAGCCCGCAGCCGGAAAGCTACCGCGGCAACGTCAATCCGCTGGGCCCGCGCGCCTGCTACGACGAGGGCAAGCGCTGCGCCGAGACGCTGTTCTTCGACTACCACCGCCAGCACAAAACCCGTGTGAAAGTGGTGCGCATCTTCAACACCTACGGCCCGCGCATGCACCCGCAGGACGGCCGCGTGGTCTCCAACTTCATCATCCAGGCGCTCACCGGCCGCGACATCACCCTCTACGGCGACGGCCTGCAGACCCGCGCCTTTTGCTACGTGGACGACCTGATCGACGGTTTCGTGCGCATGATGGCCACGCCGGACGAGGTGACCGGCCCGATCAACCTGGGCAACCCGCACGAGATCACCGTGCGCGAGCTGGCCGAGCGGGTGATTGCGATGACAGGCGCGCCTTCGCGCCTGGTGCATGCGCCGCTGCCGCAGGACGATCCGTTGCAGCGCTGCCCGGACATCACGCTGGCGAAGAAGACGCTGGATTGGCAGCCGAACGTGAAGCTGGAGCAGGGGCTGGGGCGGACGATCGCGTATTTCGAGCGGCTGCTGAGCCTGGAGGCACGGCAGCGGGAGAAAGTTTAAGTAAGAAAGCAGTCCTTTTTCGAGAAAAAGGACCAAAAAGCTTTTGCTCCGACGCCTGCACGACGATCTGGCTCTCTATGCAAGCGCATTGGCTTGCATAGAGAGTGTTGGCCGTGGTGCAGGCGTCATAGCAAAAGCTTTTTGGTCCTTTTTCTCGAAAAAGGACGACTTGTTTACTTGCTCTCCTTAACCACCGCGTCAGCCGCCGCCTTGTCCAGAGCGCGCGCCTCGTCGATCAGGAACTTGCCCTCGTCCTTATTGCCATGCTGCAGCTCCTCCACGCCCTCCGTGGCCAGGTTGCGCGCCTCTTCGGCACGGTCGGGCAGATGCACCTCATGCGGCTTCGTGTCGTCCATCGCGATCGCTCCTTGGTCAGATTGACCCGCCTTCAACAAGCGGCCGGCGCCCCCGGTTCCGGCGCTCGCGGTCTCGTGGTTGGCCAGCAACTTCTTACCTTGCGAAATCGTTCCACCATCCACCCGATGATACGGGCGGGTGCAGCAACAGGTTGGGTTCCTTAGCATTGTCCAAGATACGCGTGGCGCTTGTCGGAGTCGGTAACTGCGCGTCATCCCTGGTTCAGGGCATCACCTTCTACGCCGGTGCGAACCCCGCCGATCGCGTGCCCGGCCTGATGAACGTGACGCTCGGCGGCTACCACGTGGCCGATATCGCGATCGTCGCCGCCTTCGACATCTCGGACGCCAAGGTGGGCCAGGACGTGGCCGCCGCGATACTGGCCGCGCCGAACAATACCCGCCTGTTCGCGAAGGTGGCCGATACCGGCGTGCTGGTGCAGCGCGGCCCCACGCTGGACGGGCTCGGCCGCTACGTGCGCGAGGTGGTTCATGAGAGCACCGCCGAACCCGTAGATGTGGCGGCCGCTTTGCGCCACTCCGGCGCCGAGATCGTGGTCTCCTACCTGCCGGTGGGCGCCGAGCGGGCCACGCATTTCTACGCCGAGCAGGCGCTCGCAGCCGGGTGCGGTTTCGTCAATTGCGTGCCCGTGTTCATCGCGTCCGACCCCGCCTGGTGCGCGCGTTTCGAGAGCGCCGGCCTGCCGATACTCGGCGACGACATCAAGAGCCAGGTGGGTGCCACCATCATCCACCGGGTGCTGGCCAATCTGTTCCGCGAGCGCGGCGTGCGCGTGGACCGCACCTACCAGCTCAATTTCGGCGGCAACACCGATTTCATGAACATGCTTGAGCGCGAGAGGCTGGAATCGAAGAAGCTGTCGAAAACCCGCGCGGTGACGAGCCAGTTGGCCGAGCATCTTTCCGATCACGACGCCCATGTGGGCCCCAGCGACTACGTGCCCTGGCTGGAGGATCGCAAATGGTGCCACATACGTATCGAGGGCACCACGTTCGGCGACACGCCGCTCAACGTCGAGCTGAAACTGGAGGTTTGGGACTCGCCGAATTCTGCGGGTGTGGTGATCGACGCCATACGCTGCGTGAAGCTGGCTTTGGACCGTAAGATCGGGGGCGCACTGGTGGGGCCTTCGAGTTATTTCATGAAGTCGCCGCCTTTGCAGTTCGACGATCATGAGGCTCGGTTGCGTACCGAGGCTTTTGTGGAAGGGAAGTAAGGTCTTCTTTTCTGAAGAAAAGAAGCAAAAGACTTTTGGGGGGTGCTGTCGCGCCGTGTTGGTGATGGTCGTTCGAGCAGGGGAGAGCTACGCTGGCGGATACGCAGTTTTATCTGGTTCGGCATGCGCGCACGGATGCCGTTGGCAACACCCTGTCTGGCCGCAGCGCCGCGCCGCTTAACGCGCTTGGTCTGGTGGAAGCATCGCTGCTATCGCGCCGCTTCGAGGGAACAGCCGTGCATGCGATCTATGCCAGCCCACAGCACCGCACTTTGCAAACAGCCCACGCGATCGGCGACATACTGCACCTGGAGGTGCATGCGGAAGCAGCGCTCGACGAAGTGGATTTCGGCTCCTGGACCGGCCAGTCTTTCGTCGCACTCGACGGAAGCCCCGACTGGACGCGCTGGAACACCCACCGCAGCCTGGCGCCCGCCCCTGGCTGCGAGACCATGCTGCAGGCCCAGGCCCGCGCGGCCGCTCTCCTGCCGCGTCTGCACGCACGTCAGCCAGGCGGCAGCTTCGTGCTCGTCAGCCACGCCGATATCCTGAAATCCCTGCTCGCCTTCGCGCTCGGCCTGCCGATCGACATGATGCAGCGGCTTGAAATCGCGCCGGCCTCGCGCAGCCTGCTCATCCTGAACGACGCCGGTGTGCGCGTGGAGTTCGTGAACCACCGGCCGGAGGCCTAGTCTGTACCGCATCTCCGTCGCGCGGCCGGTATCACTGTGCTGCAGAGAAGCTGACTCATCGGCAGCAAGGAAGAAAGGCCTTCTTTTTCGAGAAAAAGAAGCAAAAAGCTTTTGTTATGACGCCTGCACGATGATCTGGCTATCATTGCAGCCGCATTGACTTGCAATACGGGAGCAGGCCTCAATGCAGGCGTCATAGCAAAAGCTTTTTGGTCCTTTTTCTCGAAAAAGGACTACTTTCTTCCTTGCTGCCGATTGGTTCGATCTAAAGGCGCGTAGGTACAAGCAAAATGCCTGAACACGAAGAATACCCGCAGCTTCTAGCGACCCACATGCACGACGCCCGGCTGTTCGCCGACAGGAGCGACATGCTCCTCGCACTCTGCCAGAAAGGCGGCACGATAGGGGAAGTGGGCGTGGGCCTCGGGCATTTCTCCAGCTTTGTGCTGCCATATTTGCAGCCGGACCGTTTCCTGGCGATCGACTTGTTCGACTTGCACACGAAACCGAACATCTGGGGAAGGACCGCGCAGCAGGTGTTCGGCGATCGCACGCACCGGGCGTTTTTCGAAGACATGTTCGCCGCCCATGCGAGCCGGATGACCGTGCTGGAAGGCCAGAGCGCCGAAGCCCTAGGCAAATGCGCCGACCTGTCCATCGACGTGCTCTATGTCGATGCAGATCACAGCTATGCCGGCGTGCAGCGCGATATCGTGGCAGCCCTGCCGAAGATGAAGCCGGATGGCCTGCTGGTGTTCAACGATTACGTTCTGCAGGCGCATATCGGCAATGAGCCGTTCGGCGTTGTACGCGCGGTGAACGAACTCGTGCTCGCATCGGACTGGCGCGTCGTCGGCTTCTCGCTCCAGCGCCACATGTATTGCGATATCGCGCTGCGCCGGCTCGCTCCGTAGCCGCCGGCAATCCGCGCTGTCGGAAGTGCGGCATCTACCGCGTAACGATCGGCCGCCACCTGGCTCATCCTGCCGCGCTCCGCGGTCTACGCCGCCTGGGACTACGATTTATGACACGCAAGCGTGGCAGGCGCGGCCGCAGCAGCCGCTCCCAAAAAACGCGAAGCCAGAGCAGGAGATTTCAAGATCACGCGGCGGCCTGGCAGGCCAGACGAGCCCCTCAGGACCCGTAGCGCGCCACCGACAGATCCTCGAACGCGATATTCGGCCGCACCCCGCTCATCAGATCCGCAAGCAGCGCGCCGGACCCGCAGGACATCGTCCAGCCCAGCGTTCCATGCCCCGTGTTCAGCCACAGATTCGCGATTTTCGTAGGCCCGATCACCGGTGGGCCGTCCGGCGTCATCGGCCGCAACCCGGTCCAGAACTTCGCCTGGCGCACGTCGCCGCCATGCGGGAACAGATCCGTCACCGAATGCACCAGCGTCCGGCGGCGCGGCTCGCGCAGCGTGTTGCTGAACCCCGCAAGCTCCGCCGTGCCGCCCACGCGTATGCGGTCGCCCAGCCGGGTGATCGCCACCTTGAACGTCTCGTCCATCACCGTGCTCACCGGCGCTTCCGCCGCATTCGCCACCGGCATGGTGATCGAATAGCCCTTCACCGGATAAACCGGCAGCTTGATGCCCGCTGCGCGCAGCAGCGCCGGTGCGTAACTTCCGAGCGCCACAACATAACTATCCGCGGTGAGCAATCCCGCATCGGTCACCACGCCGGAAATGCGGCCGCCATCCACCACGAGTTTTTCGATAGCCACGCCGTAGCGGAACACCACGCCGGCCGCTTCCGCCAGGGCCGCCAGGCGCTGCGTGAAAATATGCGCGTCGCCTGTCTCGTCGCCGGGCAAGCTGAGTCCGCCTACGAACTTTCCCTGCACGCCGGCCAGCGCCGGCTCATGGCGCACGCAGGCGGCGCGGTCCAAAATCGTGTAGGGCACGCCCAGCCGGTCCAGCACTGTGGTGTCGTCGCCCACGTGATCCGCCTGCTTTTGCGTGCGGAACAATTGCAGCAGGCCGCGCTGGCCGTCATCGTATGAAATGCCGGTCATCGCGCGCAGATCACGCAACTTGTCGCGGCTGTATTCCGCCAGTCGCACCATGCTGGCCTTGTTGCGCGCATAGGCCTCGGCATTGCAGTTGCCCAGGAACCGCGTCACCCAGTCCAGCAGCGCGCGGTCCGGCACCGGCCAGAATACCAGCGGCCGGTGCCGCATCATCATCCACAGGATCGCTTTACGCGGCGTATCGGGCGCCGCCCACGGTGCGGACATGCCGGGCGACACCTGGCCCGCATTGGCAAAACTCGTCTCCAGGCCGGCCGCCTTCTGGCGGTCGATCACGGTTACTTCGTGGCCAGCCTGCGCGAGATACCACGCGCTGGTCACGCCGATTACGCCGCTGCCTAGGATCAGGATTTTCACGGAGACATCCTAAGAAAGTAAGCAGTTCTTTTTCGAGAAAAAGAACCAAAAAGCTTTTGCTCCCTGTCGGCGAACGTTTCAACGCTCCCCGACAGGGACCAAAAGTCTTTTGCTTCTTTTCTTCAGAAAAGAAGGCCTTCCTACCCTACGATCTCTTCCGGCTTGAAGAAGAATGCGATTTCCTGGGCCGCATTCTCCGCGCTGTCGCTGCCATGCACCGAATTCGCCTCGATATCCTCGGCAAACTCTTTGCGTATCGTGCCCGGCTCGGCATTCGCCGGGTTTGTGGCGCCCATGATCTTGCGGTTCGCGGCTACCGCGTCCTCGCCTTCCAGAACCTGGAGCACCACCGGGCCGCTGGTCATGAACGTCACCAGGCCGCCGAAGAACGGCCGCGCGCGGTGAACGCCGTAGAATTCCTCGGCCTGCTCCTTGGTCAGGTGCACGCGGCGCTGGGCCACGATGCGCAGCCCGGCCTCCTCGAACTTGGCGTTGATCTTGCCGGTCAGGTTGCGCCGCGTGGCATCCGGCTTGATGATGGAAAACGTGCGCTCGATGGCCATGGGGGCGTCCTCAACTATTGCCCGCGCCATACCGGCTCGCCCTCCGCAAGGCAAGGTTGGCCGCCGCGCGCGCTGCCACGAAAAGCTTACCGGCCGGGCCATTCCCATTGCCGAGCCGCGGCGGCTAAATTCGTGGCGCGCGCAATCGCACCGGCTTAACGGGGCGAGGCGGCGCAAGGGAAGAGACATTCATGCACCCAACTCGAGCCATACGGCCGCGCGCCGCCCTGCCCCTCCTGGCCGGACTGGCCTTCACCGCCCCGGCTTTTACCGGCACCGCACACGCAGCCCCGACCGCCACCACGCAGAACGGCACTGTCACCGGCCTCACCGCCGAGGGCATGCAGGAGTTCCTCGGCATACGCTACGCCGCCCCGCCGGTGGGCGACATGCGCTGGCAACCCCCACAGCCGGTGGCCCAGGCCATGGCCACCCACCAGGCCACCGCGTTCGGCCCGCATTGCGCCCAGCCCGCCTCGCCGTACGGCGTGGCCAGCAACACCGAGGATTGCCTCTACCTCAACGTGTTCGCGCCTGGCGCCGCCCGGCCGGCGAACGCCAAGCCGCTGCCGGTGATGGTCTGGATCCACGGCGGCGCCCTGCTGGTGGGCGAGAGCGACTCCTACGACCCGGTCCACCTGGTCAACGAGGGCGGCGTCATCGTCGTCACCATCAACTACCGCCTGGGGTATTTCGGCTTCCTGGCCACGTCCGGGCTCGACTCCGAAGGGCACCTGGCGGCCAATTACGGCCTGCAGGACCAGCAATTCGCGATGGACTGGGTCCGCCGCAACATCGCCGGCTTCGGCGGCGACCCCGGCCGGGTCACCATATTCGGCGAATCCGCGGGCGGGCTGAGCGTGCTCTCCAACCTGGCCTCGCCGACGGCCTACGGCCTGTTCAACCGCGCCATCGTGGAGAGCGGCGCCTATGCCCTCGATCTGCCGAGCCTGAGCCAGGCCGAGACCACCGGCGCCGCCGTGGCATCCGGCGTGGGCTGCGATCCGTCCGACACCGCCTGCCTGCGCGCCGCCAGCACCACCGCTCTCCTGCAGGCGGAAGGTGGCGCCGGCCTCAGCGTGACCACGATCGTGGACGGCACCACGCTGCCGCTTTCGATCAACACCGCGCTGAAATCCGGCCAGTTCAACCGGGTGCCGGTGCTGAACGGCTCCAACCACGACGAGGAGCGGCTGTTCACCGTGCCGTACGCCAACATCACCGCGGCGCAGTATGACGGCACGATCGAGGCGCTCTACGGCGCCACGTTCGGCGGCAAGATCCTGCAGAACTACCCGGCCAAGCATTACAGCCAGCCGGTGCTGGCGCTGGCCGCGGTGCTCACGGACCAGACCTTCGCCTGCACCGCGCGCCAGGTGGACCGTTGGCTGTCCCGCTACGTGCCGACCTACGCGTACGAGTTCAACGACGAGAACGCGCCGGAGGATTCCCTGCCGCCGTCCGGCTATCCGTTCGGCGCCGCGCACGCGACCGAGATCCAGTTCCTGTTCGTGACACCCGAGCTGCCGGGCACCCCGGCGCTGACCGGCAAGGAGCGCGTGCTCGCGTCCGATATGGTGAAATACTGGACCAACTTCGCCAAGCAGTCCTCGCCTGATTCGGCGCGCGTGCCGGAGTGGCAGCCTTATGCCGTAGGGTCGGACGTCTTCCAGTCGCTGCTGCCGCCAACGCCGGTGCCGGAGACCGGGTTCTCGGCCGCGCACCATTGCGGCTTGTGGTCGGCGGTGATCAACCCGTCCTAGGTAGCAAAACGTTTGGTCCCTGTCGGGGAGCGCTGAAACGCGCGCCGACAGGGAGCAAAAGCTTTTTGCTTCTTTTTCTCGAAAAAGAAGGCCTTGCTTCCTTCTTATTGCCGGCTTCGCTAACTCCCCCCGCATGAGCCTGCTGACCATAACCGACCTGACCCTGCGCATGGCCGGCCGCACCCTGCTGGACCACGCCGACCTCACCATCGACCCAGGCCGCCGCATAGGCCTGGTAGGCCGCAACGGCGCCGGCAAATCCACCCTCCTGCGCGCCATCTCCGGCGAACTAGGCATAGACGGCGGCGACATCCACTTCTCCGCCCGCGCCAGCATGGCCCAGGTCCGCCAGACCGCCCCCTCCGGCCCGCAATCCCTGCTGGAAACCGTGCTGGAAGGCGACCCCGAACGCCTGGCCCTGCTACGCGAGCTGGAAGCGCCGGACCCCGCCCGCGTGGCCGACATACACGAGCGCCTGCGCACCATAGGCGCCGACGCCGCCCCCGCCCGCGCCGCCGCCATCCTGGCCGGCCTGGGCTTCGACGCCGCCGCCCAGGCCCGCCCGGTGGACAGCTTCTCCGGCGGCTGGCGCATGCGCGTGGCGCTGGCCACCGCCCTGTTCGCCGCCCCCGATTTGCTGCTGCTGGACGAGCCCACCAACCATCTGGACCTGGAGGCCACACTCTGGCTCGAAACGTGGCTAGCCCGCTTCCCCGGCGCCGCGCTGGTGGTCAGCCATGACCGCGGCCTGCTGGACCGCGCGGTGGACAGCATCGCCCATCTCGACCGGCCAAGATCAGCCTCACGCCGGGCGGCTACACCGAATTCGTGCGCATACGCACCGAGCAGGCGATGCAGCTCGGCCGCGCCGCGGAGCGCATCGCCGCCCAGCGCGAGCACATGCAGAAATTCGTCGACCGGTTCCGCGCCAGCGCCACCAAGGCGCGCCAGGCCCAGGCGCGCATAAAGGCGCTGGCCCGCCTGCCGGTGATCGACACGGTGATCGAGGCCGCGCCGACCAAATTCGCGTTTCCCGAGCCGGTGCAGCTCGCGCCGCCGATCCTGGCGCTGGAGCGCGTCTCGCGTCGGCTACGACGGCGCGGCGGTTCTGCGCGGCCTGTCGCTCTCGCATCGACATGGACGACCGCATCGCCCTGCTCGGCGCCAACGGCAACGGCAAATCCACCTTCGCCAAGCTGATCGCCGGCCGGCTGGCCCCGCTCGCCGGCGAAATGCGCCGCTCCGGCAAGCTGCGCGTCGGGTATTTCGCCCAGCACCAGGAGGCCGAGTTGGTGGCGACCGACACGCCGGTGGCCCACATGGCGCGCGCGCTGCCGCAGGCCACGCCGCCGCAGGTGCGCGCCCAGCTCGCCCGCTTCGGCCTGGATGCGGACCGCGCCGACACGCCGACGCAGAACCTCTCCGGCGGCGAGCGGGCGCGCCTGCTGCTGGCGCTGGCCACCCGCGAGGCGCCCGGCCTGCTGATCCTCGACGAGCCGACCAACCATCTCGACATCGACGCGCGCGACGCGCTGGTTCGCGCGCTCGGCGAATACCAGGGCGCGGTGCTGCTGATCACCCACGATCCGGACCTGGTGGAGCTGGTCGTCGGACCGGCTGTGGCTGGTCGGCGACGGCACGGTGAAATCCTACGACGGCGACATGGACGATTACCGCGCGCTGCTGGCGGAGCGCGCCCGCCCGCAGCGCGCCGAGGCCACGCCCACCCGGCGCGACGACCGCCGCGACCGCGCGGAAGCACGCCAGAACCTGGCGCCTTTGCGAAGGCAGGCGCGCGCGGCCGAAGCGCTGATGGCGAAGCTGGCGGCCGAACGGTCTGCGATCGAGACGAAACTGGCCGATCCGAAGATGTATGCTGCCGGGCGCGCGGCCGATGTGACCGCGGCTAACACCAGACTGGCCGCGATCGCGCGCGAGACGGCGGTGGCGGAGGCGGACTGGCTGGCGGCCGAGGAAGCTTTGGAAGGCACGTCTTAGGCAAGGAAGAAAGCAGTCCTTTTTCGAGAAAAAGGACCAAAAAGCTTTTGCTATGACGCCTGCACGACGGCCTACCTGGATCCCGCAAGTAACGTATTTGCAATGAATGGGGAGCGGCGGGGCAGGCGTCGGAGCAAAAGCTTTTTGGTCCTTTTTCTCGAAAAAGGACTGCTTTCTTCCTTAGCCGATGTCCGACCCGAGGCAAAACCCGTGCCGCAACAGGAACGAAAAAGTTTTCCAACAAGGCATTCAAATCGTCAACGAAATGTAGCGTGTGGCAGATTAATAACATATAAAGAGACGGCGTTTGATGTGGCATCATTATAACCTGCCGACGGGATTTTGCGGATGAGTGGAGCGAACGGTGCGCCGATGGATGACGACGACGAGTTCCTGATACCCTTTTCGCCGCGCAGCACGGCCCGTTCCGACCTGTCGCAGACGGAGATGCCCGCCTCCGCGTCGCCGGCCGTGCATGCCATGCCGGGTCTGCCGCTCTCGCATATCGCGTCGCTCTCCAGCACCACCGTCAATCTCTCCTCGGCCCAGATACGCACCTCGCCCACGCTCGGCATCGATCACAGCCTGCTTTCGTTCGTGGAAGGTATCGAACTCGGCGGCCGCCCGCTCTCGCCGCAATCCACCGCCAATTCGCTCAACAGCCTGCTCCGCCTGCTGCCCGGCGAAGAGGTGATGGTGCAGGAAGAGGGCACGGTCGAAGGCGAGGAGCAGGACATGCTCACGCCGCTGCTGCGCGAGACGTCCAAGCACCTGCGCAGCATAGGCCATGTGAACATCGTGGTGGCGGGGCAGACCGGCGTCGGCAAGAGCTCGCTGATCAATGCGGTGTTTGGCGAACAGTTCGCCCGCACCGCCGCCGGCGAGCCGGTCACGCAACGCGCCGAATGGTTCTCGTCCACCAAGATCCCGCTGCGCATACTCGACACCAAGGGCCTCGAGGTGAAGGACTACGCCGGCACCGTGGCCGATCTGCGCGCGGAAATCGAAGTCTGCCGCACCAAAAAGGATGCGAAGGACCAGTTGCATATCGGCTGGCTGTGCATTTCCGCGCCGAGCAGCCGCGTGCAGGAAGCCGAACTCGACGTGCTGCGCGTGCTCAACGCCTACAACATCCCGGCCATCGTCGTGCTCACCAAATACGACGAGGACGAGGAGTTCATCGATATCGTCACCAACATCTTCACGGCGCACGGTATCAGGTGCCACGCCATCATCCCGGTCCGCGCGATCGCCAAACCCCGGCGCCCGTCCTACGGATTGTCGGAACTCGTGGTCTCCTCCTTCCAGGCTCTGCCGACCGCGCACCGCGCGGCGTTCGCCGCCGCGCAGAAGGTAAATCTCGACCTCAACAGGCAGACCGCCAACGAATACGTCATGGCCGCCGCCGCGGCCGCCGCGGCCGCCGCCGTGATCCCCATTCCGCTGGCCGACGCGCTTTCGTTGGCACCGATCCAGACCGGCATGCTCGTGGGCATCTCCGGCGCGTTCGGGCTGGAGCTGGATCGCCAGGCGATCCTGCAATTGCTCACCACGGTGCTCGGCTGCGTGGCGCTCTCCGTGGCGGGGCGCTGGGCGGTGGGTTCCGCGCTGAAGCTGATACCGGGGCCCGGTTCGCTGATCGGCGGAATCATGAATGCCAGCGTTGCGGGCAGCCTGACTTTGACTTTGGGGCGCATCTACATCGCGTTTCTGGCTGCGTTCATCCAGGAGAACGGGCGCGTGCCTTTGGCGGACGAGATCGTTGCTACGTTCCCTACGTATTACCGGACGTATTCCAGGCAGAAGGCTGCTGCTGCGGCGGCGGCTGCTTAGGGGAAGGTTAGGCAAGGCCTTCTTTTCTGAAGAAAAGAAGCAAAAGACTTTTGCTCCCTGTCGGGTGGTGGGGAGAGAGCTCGCTTTGCACTGCTTGCTTTTGCCACCTTATGGTGCGATGGCTCTGCCGTTTCCGCCAGATGGCACGCAGAGGTTCAGGGAAGGCCTAATGTTCGCTTCAACACGGGAAGCGGCGATGCGTGGATCGGGAATACCAGCGTGGCTGGACCGATCTCGACGTGGTGCTTCCGCATCCGGACGGAAACCTGCTGATCGTCATAGCGGGCGGCGCTGGATATCTCGTTGACCCGGAAACGCGTTCGCAGTCGTGCGAGCTCGGCCCTGCTATCAGCTTCGCGCAGGCCGTTCCTGACTTGGGATTGGTTTTGATATGCGATGGCGCAGCGTTCGAGGCTTTGGCTGCGAATGATCGCGGCTGGATGAGCGCACGCATATCACACGACGGCATACGCAGCATTGTCATTGAAGGTGCCACTCTGCGAGCAGAGGCCTGGCCCCAATTGCGGATGGCTGGCTTCCGTTCGCGTTGGACTTGCTTTCCGGAACGGTGACTGGCGCGGCTTATTCGGCACAAGGTTGAAGCAGAAACCCTACCTGATCCGAATGAGGGGTCTCGCCAGTATCGCTACGATTTTCTTTACGCATCGCGAAAGTGTGGGTCGGCTTGCCGCTGTCCACAATTGCGGCAGCCCATGCGGTCCTATACAGAGCAAGGGTGAGATTGGCGCATAAAAGCCATGCAAAACGAAACATCTTTTGTAGATGCCTGCTCCCGTATTGCAAGTCGATGCCACTGCAGGATTAGCCAACTCTTCGTGCAAGCGTCACAGCAAAAGCTTTTTGCTTCTTTTTCTCGAAAAAGAAGGCCTTCCTTCCTCGCCGCCGACATCAAGGCGCCAGATACACCTCCACCCGGCGGTTGCGGTCCCGCCCGGCCTGCGTCGCGTTATCGGCCACAGGCAACGCAGATCCGAAGCTCGCCAGATGCCCGGGCGTCAACCCCGCTTCCGTGAGTGCCGCGGCCACCGCGGCGACGCGCTTTTGCGAGACGGCATCGTTGGCGACAGGGTCACCCTGGTTGTCGGTGAAGCCCGCCAGATATACCCGCTCGCCGGTCGCGTGGTGCTGCTTGAGATAGCCGATCAGCCGCTCCAGGTCACGGTCGCTGCGCGCGCCCAGCGCCACCAC
Source organism: uncultured Alphaproteobacteria bacterium (assembly GCA_963795825.1). Classification (GTDB taxonomy): domain Bacteria; phylum Pseudomonadota; class Alphaproteobacteria; order Acetobacterales; family Acetobacteraceae; genus BOG-908. The sequence goes on from CAWCIW010000001.1 coordinate 342,625, forward strand.
GCTCGAGCGGAAGGTGAAGGTGATGGGCACCCGCGCGGCGTTGCCCACGAAGGCCTGCACGCGCGCGGCCGGGTCTGTCGCCGGAGCCGGGTCCTGCGGCACGGGCGCCACGCTGGGGGCCGGCTCGGGCGGCGCCACGGCGGCGAGGGCGGGTGGCGCGGCAGGTGGCGGTGCAGCGACCGGCGGGGCAGCCGGGCTCGGCTCGGGGGCGGGCGACAGTGCGATCGCGTCCGTCGCCACCACGGCGGCGGCCGGCGCAGGCGCGGCCTCGGCGATCTGCGTGGGCGCCGGTGCGGGTGCCGGCGCAGCCGCGGCTGGCGCCTCCGGAGCCGCCGCCGCCATCGGTGCTGGGGCTTGCACGGCAACCTCCTGGCTCGCCGGCATTGCGTTCGGGCGCCCATAGATGTCCCACGCCTCGTAGGCCACGGCGGCCACCGCCAGCGATATCACCACCGCCGGCAAGGTCATGCTGCCCGCCGTCCGCGTGCTCTTGCGTTCGCTCACCGATACCAGATCCGTATCGCATTTCGGGCAGACGAACGGCTCGGCGCCCGCCACCTCGATGGTGCGCTGCCGCGTGGCGTTCTCGCACAGTCCGATATTGTTGCAGCGGCCACGGCGCACGGTCATCGAGAAAGGCCCTCGGAAATTGGTCTTGCCGGGACACCTTAGGCTTTTGTAATCGATTCCGAAACAGTTGGTTTGCGGTATGCGCGCCAGTGAGACATCGCGGCAACACTGCGCGCGCCGTTCGCCTCCGCTAGTGGGCGAACGCGCCGATGCTGACCGCGCCGCCGGGCGCGCGCGGCCGGCCGGCGAAATCCACGCTGCCGATCACCGATGCACCCAGATTCGCGCCCGCGCCCAGAGCGGGCGATCCGGCCGCCAGAACCAGCGCGCCGGTGTACTCCGGATCGGCGAAGATCGCATGCGCATCCTGGCCGCTCCGCGCCTGGTAGGTGGGCAAACCCACATCGCGGACGCCCTCCCAGATCCAGATACGCGAAGCCGTCTTCGACGCTGTGTAATACAGATTGTAGTCCAGCATCGCCGGCGCGGTGGATACTTTCGGGTAGTCGTGCAGGAACAGCGCCTGTGCGGTGGCGTAGGCAATGTTGTTCTCGATCACATTGCCCGTGGCGTTGTACTGGATCTGCAGCTCGCCGCTGCCGGTGTTCTTCGTGTCGTTCAGATACAGGCTGTTATTGACAATCGTGCAATCCTGCGTGCCGCCCTGGTTCGGCCCGTAGCCGCCGATCGAAATGCCGTTGCTCGTGTTGCCATAGACCAGGTTGTTGCGCACGATCACGGAGCTGGTCAGCCGGCCCTTGTTCTCGCTGGCGATCTCGATACCCAGATCGGCGCCGCTGACGATGTTCTGCTCGATCACGATATTCTTGCCGCCATCGACGTAGATGCCATCCGCCGCATACATCTTGCCGTAAGCCGGATTGCCGTAGGAGCTGGTGCGCAGCACGAGATTGCCGCGTATCTCGCCGTGTCGGGCCTGGTCGTAGGTGGCGTTCGGCGATACCTGTTCGAAACCGATCGCGTCGATGCCGATGTTGTTGTCGTCATGCACGTAATTGCCGGCGATCGTGAAGCCGTCGACGTTGCCGTTCACCGTCATCGTCTCGCTGCAGCCGGTCTTCATCGCATCCAGCTCGTTGCCGGCGATCGACAGATTGCCGATCGCTATCGGCGCGCGGCTGCCATATACCGCAAGCCCGAGCGCATTGGCCGATTGCGCGCCGGAGGCGCAGGCCGCCGGCGAGGTGGGCGCGGTGGTGGTGATATCGGTGATATGGTTGTTGAGCACCTGCTCGTTCTGCCCGCCGCCCGTCACGAAAATGCCGATCGGCACCTGGCTGCGCTTGGCCGTCGTGTAATTCCGCAGCACGAAACCCTGCACGATCACGTAGCTCACATCCTGCAGCGTCACCAGGCCGGCCTGGCCGCCGGGAACGGTGAGCCCGGTGCCGTCGATCACCGGCGCCTCGCCGGGATAGGCGGAAAATGTGATGTAGCCCGCGTTGGCATTGCCGGAATGCGGCGGCACCACTAGCGCGTTGTAGGTGCCCTGCCGCACCAGCACGGTGTCACCGGCCATCGCGATATCGGCCGCATGCTGGATCGTGGCGAATGGGTGGCCGAGCGTGCCGGCATTCGTATCGGCGCCTGTGCTGGCCACGTAATATGTCTGTCCGGCCGGCGGCTGCGCGGTCAGCGTCACGCTCGCCGTGGCGCTGGATTGCGGCGATTGCGCGGAGACCGCGGTCACCGTCACCAGGCCCGAAGCCGGCACGCCGGCGGGCGCGGTGAACACGCCGGCGCTGGTGATCGTGCCTATCCTGGCATTGCCGCCGACCACCTTGTTCACCTGCCAGATCACCGACTGCCCGCCACCGCCGCCCACGCTGGCGCTGAACGCCAGCGTCTGCCCGGGCACCATCTGCGCGTAGTATTGCGACAGCATCACCGCACTGGCCTGCGCCTGCGCCACACCGGGCAAGCAGGCAGCGGCACACAGCAACAGACCAAGGCGCATCGTATTACTTCCCGTGTGTGCGGCCGATGAAGCCGGCCACGTTATCATGAAGTTGTTGCAGCGAAGCCTGGTGCGCATAAACCATGTGCCCGGACTGGTACTGCTTGAACTCGATATTGCCGGCCAGACGGTCCGGTATAGGCAGATGCTGCATCTCGTAGATACCCTCGTAGAACGGCGTCGCCAGATCGTAATAGCCGGCGTTGAGCTGTATCTTCAGGTTCGGGTTCATCTTCAGTGCGGCTGCAATGTCCGGCATCACGTTGGCCGATTGCGGCAGCTTCTCGTTGGCACCGGGCGGCTGGTGCTGCATGTCCCACCAGCGGAACACGTCGATCTCCGGCTTGTAGGCCACGCCTTCGCCGAAATGCAGGACGCGCCGCACATAATCGTTGAAGCTGCTGACATAGGCGCTGCTGATCGAGGCGGATTGCGGATCGTAATCCGCTTCCTTGCTGAGCGGATCCATCGTCGGGCCGGAGAACCGCGTATCCAGCCGGCCCGTCGTGGTGTCGGTATCGTCCTGCAGCGTCTTCTCGAACTCGCCGCCAGTGATGCGCATGTTCGCCTTGCGTATATAGGCGGCGGGCAGGCCGGTATAGTCGTGCAACTTGGCGATGATCGCGTCCTTCTTCGCCGGCCGGCAGCGTATTGCCGGCCGCCAGCGCCAGCGTGTAGTCGCCCATCGCGAACTGCTCCACCTGGCCCAGGAACGCCGGCAGGTTGCCAGGCGGATTGGCGCCGAGCTTGTGGTGATACCACGCCGTCGCGGCATAGGTCGGCAGCGCCAGCGGATAGGCCACGTCGATGCCCGGATTGGTCTCCGGCCCGTCCACGCTGGTATCGAAACTGAGTATCTGGCTCAGCAGGATCACGCCGTTCAGATCGAGGCTGTATTCGGATTGCAGCATGTTGGACACCACGGCGGACCGCGTGGTGCCGTAGCTCTCGCCGAACAGGTATTTCGGCGAATTCCAGCGATTGTATTTCGACAGGAAATTGGTGATGAACTCGCTGAACGCATGCGCGTCCGCGTCGATGCCGTAGAACGCTTTCTCCTTGTCGTGGCCGGCAATCCTGCTGAATCCGGTGCCCGGCGCATCGACGAACACCATGTCCGTCGCGTCCAGCAGGCTCTGGTCGTTGTTGACGAGCTGGTAAGGTGCGGCCGGCGTGTGGCTGTCATCGAGCGTGACAACGCGGCGCGGCCCAAAGGCGCCCATGTGCAGCCACACGCTGGAAGATCCCGGACCGCCGTTGAAGAAGAACGTGATCGGCCGGCCCTCCGCCGGCGCCCCCTTGGCGAAATACGCCACGTAGAACATCGACGCCTCGGCAGTCGGGTTGTGGTCCTCGTCGGCGTCGTCATGGTCCGCCTTGGCCGCGTCGTCCCAGCCTTTCGGGTGGACCACCAGCGTGCCGGCCACCGCGTTATAGGCGATCGGCCGGCCGCCGACCGTCACGGTGCCGTCGCTGGCGCGCGATTCCGGCTTGAAATGCGGCTGCTTGGCGGCGTCCTTGTCGGCATCGTGCGGCTTGGCGGGGGCGTCGGCGGCGTTGGCCAGGCTGCCCGTGGCGAGCAGTCCTGCCGCCAGGAGTGCCGCGCGTATGCCGTTCGTCTGCTTCATCGGAGGTATGCCGTCCTGCATGTTGTTCGCGGCAGGGTTTCTCGATCTTGGGGAGAAAGGCAAGGCAAGCAGTCCTTTTTTGAAAAAAAGGACCAAAAAACTTTTGCTTCCTGCCTGCCCAAAGGCCCGTGTCGAATTTTCGGCGCCGCGCCTGGCAGACTCAGCCGCCTGGGGCTACGGGCACGCAGGATTGGGCTTGCGCGCGCAGGTCCCGGCAGGCGGCTGCGGCGTTCTGTGCCGACAGGCCCAGCAGCCTTGCCTTGTACATCACCTGGCCGCCGAACGGGGCCGTGGTTCCCAGCACGGCCTGCGCGCCGCCAAGCTCGCTCGGTGCCAGCGACCGCACGCTCTCCGCCGTGCGCCTGGCCTGGGCCGGCGTCGGAAACGCGCCCACCTGGATCGCCCAGCGTCCCGTCGCCATCGCCGGGCGTATCCGCGCGCCCTGCGCCCGCGCGAACGACACGCTCTGCGCGCGCGCCGTCGCCGCATACGTCACCTTCGCGCTTTGCTGCGCGTAGGCGGTTTGTGTGTGCGCAATCCCCAGATCGCCGGCAAACCGGTAGGGCGCCGGTGTTGCGGCCGCCACGCGCACAGGCGCGGCGCGACACGGTGCTGTCGGATCATACGCCGCATCCGGATCCTGCCAGCAATGCGCGCCGCTCGGCGCGGCCGCTGCATAGGTCGGCGGCGGCGCGCGCCGGCACGGCGCCGTCGGGTCATACGCGCCGTTCGGATCCTGCCAGCAATTCGCCGGCGCCGGCCGGGCATACGCGCCGACGGGCATCGGCGGGGCTATGTTGGCAGCCGCGAGGACCAGCGCGGAGGGCGGCGCCTGCTGCGGCGCGCTGCGGCACGGCGCTGTCGGGTCATACGCCGCATCCGGATCCTGCCAGCACCTTGCGGCCGACCCCTGGGCGAAATCGTGCAGCACCGGGCCGGGTGCGGCAGGCGCGGATTGCTCGGCGAACGCCGCCAGCGGCCCGCTCGCCGGCAGCTCGCTGCCCAGGCCGGGTGCTGCGGAGGCCAGGTAATTCACCGTCTCGTTGGGCAGGCTGCCATGCCCGGCGAGATACATCTGCACCCGGTGCGGGCCGGCATTGTAGGCCGCGAGGAACGCCGGCGAGCCGAACTGGCCATACAGATCCTTGATGTAGCCGGTGCCGGCCATGATGTTGTCGTGCGGATCGTAAGGGTCCGGCCCCAGCCCGAACCGGCCCGCCAGCTCGCCATACGTCGCCGGCATGATCTGCATCAGGCCCATCGCACCGGCATCCGACGTGATCGGCTGGCCGTGCAGATATTGCCGCCCGCCGCTCTCCTGCTTGATCACCGTGCGTATCCAGGGCTGCGGCACGCCGAAACGGTGCGAGGCCGCGCCGATATACGGGCCCCAGGGATCGCTGGCCGGACCGGGCGGCGCGTAATTCGCCGGACCGCCGCCGGAGCTGGTGACGGCGCGCTGGCGGCCACCACCGCCGCAGGCCGCGAGGGCACACAGGAGGAGCATCGGCAGCCAGCGTGCGGCGAGACGGCGTAGGTTCATTACGGATAGCTCCGCGCGCAGCGGCTTGCGTCAGTATGTCATTGTTGGGGTCGGCGCTGCAAGCTTGCCGGTTAGGGCAAGCAAGGTAGGCCTTCTTTTTCGAGAAAAAGAAGCAAAAAGCTTTTGCTCTGACGCCTGCACCGTGGCGTAACTCTGTCTGCGGACCGATCCGCTTGCAGAATCAGCCTGGTTTGCGTGCCTTTCTTACCGCGCTATCGCCCGCGCCTGCGCCACGAACCCCGCAATCAACCCCGGCTCCTTCACCCCTGGCGCGCTCTCCACCCCGGACGACACGTCCACCGCCTGCGCCCCGCTCTGCAGGATCGCCCGGCCCACATTGCCCTGCGTCAGCCCGCCCGCGAGCATCCAGGGTGCGCCTGGCTCCCAGCCCGCCAGCATCGTCCAGTCCAGCGCGGCGCCGTTCCCGCCCGGGCGGTCCGCACCCGCGGGCGGTTTGGCCTCCACCACCAGGCACGATGCCACACCGGCACCTTCCGGCAACTCCGCCGCATTGGCCACGCCGACCGCGCGCCACACCGGAACGCCGAACCGCGCGCGTATCGCGCCGATCCGCGCCGGCGCCGCATAGAGCTGCAGCGCGCTCAGCGCGACGCTGTCCAGCGTTGCGGAGATCTCGTCGTCGGTGGGATCCACGAACAGCCCGACCCGGCCTGGCCCGCCCGGCGCACGATGCGACAGCAGGGCGGCCGCGCCAGGGGTGAGGCAGCGCGGCGAGGCCGCGAAAAACACGAAGCCGATCCAATCCACCCCCGCCTGCAGACAGGCGTCGAAAGCAGCCTCTGTCGTCACGCCGCAGATCTTCACGCGCACACTCAAAACCGCACGCTCACACGCCGCAAAGCACGCACGCAAACCGCCTGCCCGCGACAGCACATGATAAAAGCTTTTTGCTTCTTTTTCTCGAAAAAGAAGGCCTTTCTTCCTGACCAGCCCCGCGTCACTTAGGCCCAGCCAAAGCCATCCGCGCCGGCCGCACGATAGGCGCCGGCGCCGTATGCGTGCGCAATTCCGCCTCCAAAGCCAGCGCCCGCCGCTCCGCCCGCCGGTGCCGCCGGCGCGCCGCCACGGTGCCGAACCAAACGAACAAAGCGCCCAGGAAGAAAAACAGCCCGGACGACAGCAGGATCGCGATCGAAACCGGCACCTCGACGGTGAAATCCGTGGGCCACAGCCCGAGCGGCGTCGGCTGCGGGTTCGACAGCGCGAACACGATCAGCAGGATCAGGAACGGCAGCAGAATGATGAAGCGAAGCATGTGATGCTTGTGTCCGTTATGCCGTGGCGCGCGCGCGTATTCGGCCGATGACCCGGTTCGGCTGGTTCACCCGCTCGCGCAATTCCTTGCCCGCCTTGAAGAACGGCACCGCTTTTTCATCAACCGGCACGGCCTCGCCGGTGCGCGGGTTGCGGCCGGTACGCGCCTCACGCCGCTTGATGGTGAAGGCGCCGAAGCCGCGCAATTCCACCCGCTCGCCGCGGGTGAGCGCCTCGGCGATCTCGTCGAACACGGTGCCCACGATCAGCTCCACATCCGGCGCGCGTAGATGCGGGTTGGCCGCCGCGAGCTCGGCGATCAGTTCGGACCTGGTCATAGGCTAGTGCCAGCGAAAACCCACGAAGGCACTCGCCACTCCTTAATTTTGCATGAGGGAAGGCTGCCAGAGCGCGTAAAACCCGTCAACGTGAAGGGCCTGGCCGAGCCCCGCATGTGCGCCGAAAACCAGCCCGAGCAGGCTGTCTGCGTCGGTTTTGCCCAGGCGATCGAACCAGGTGCCCTTTTCCACGTCGCGCACCGGCAGGGCCGCGTCCAGGTGCCGTTGCGTCTGCATCCAGTGCAGCGCCTGCTGTTCGCCGCCGATCTCGTCGATCAGGCCGAGGCCGAGCGCCTGCCGGCCGGTATAGGCGCGGCCGTCCGCAAGCTGCTGCACGCGCGCCTTTTGCATGTGCCGGCCGGCGGCCACGATACCGACGAACTGGTCGTACAAATCCATCACCAGCGCCTGCAAATATTGCCGGCCAGGCGCAGACAGCGGCGCGGTGAAGCTCGGCTGGCCCTTCAGCGGGCCGGACACCAGCGGGTCCGACTTGATGCCGAGCTTGTCTAGCAGGCCGGATACGTCGCCGAGTTCGAGGATCACACCGATCGAGCCGGTCAGCGTGCTTTCGCGCGCCACGATATGCGGGGCGGCGACGGCGATCATGTAGCCGGCCGACGCCGCGGTGCCGTCCATCACGGCGACGACCGGCTTGGCCGCGGCAAGCTGCAGGAGGGCCGCGTGTATGCCCTCGCCGCCGCCGACCGCGCCGCCGGGGGTGTCGAGATGGAGCAGCACGCCGCGCACGCGGGCGTCCAGGCGCAGGGCGTCAAGCGCCTCGATCTGAGTGCGGCCGTCGCCGATCACGCCGTTTATCGCGTAGCGCGCGATGCGGGCGTTGCCGCCGCGAGTGCCTTTGGGGGCCACTATTATTGCGGCCAGGACCACCGCGACCACGGCGAGAATGCGCCAAAAGTTCAGGCTGCGTTTGAGGCGCTGGCGATCGAGAAAGGCGTCGGTTTCGAGAGGCATAGGCAAGTAAGGCCTTCTTTTTGAGAAAAAGAAGCAAAAAACTTTTGCTCCCTGTCGGGCCGCGTTTCAGCACTCCCCGACAGGGAGCAAAAGCTTTTTGGTCCTTTTTCTCGAAAAAGGACGACTTCCTTACTTACTCGCTAGCCTGGTTCCGCCGACGTATAGCGGCCCCCAGGATGTCACCCAGCGAAGCCCCACTATCCGTAGCGCCGAACTCGGCCATAGCCTGCTTGTCCTCCTCCATCTCGCGTCCCTTGATGGTGAGCGACAGCTTGCGCGCGGCGCGATCGATCGCGGTGATCTTCGCGTCCACCTTTTCGCCGACCGCGAAACGGTCCGGCCGCTGGTCGCTCTTCTCGCGCGACAGCTCGGCGCGACGGATGAAGCCGGTGAGAACGTCGTCGATCTTCACCTCGATGCCGTTCGCCTGGATCGCGGTCACGATGCAGGTGACGACTTCGCCCTTCTTCACCTTGCCCATGCTCTCGGCGAAGGGATCTTCCTGGAGCTGCTTCACGCCGAGCGAGATGCGCTCCTTTTCGGCGTCGATATCCAGCACGCGGGCGGTGACCATGCCGCCCTTCTCGTAGGCGTTGATCGCCGTCTCGCCCGCTTCGTCCCAGGAGAGGTCGGACAGATGCACCATGCCGTCGATCTCCGGCGCCAGGCCCACGAACAGACCGAACTCGGTGATGTTGCGGATCTCGCCCTCGACCGTGCTGCCCACCGGGTGCTCCTCGGCGAACTGCTCCCACGGATTGCGCTGCACCTGCTTGATGCCGAGGCTGATGCGACGCTTCGAGGCGTCCACATCGAGCACCATGACGTCGACTTCCTGGCTCGTGGCCACGATCTTGCCGGGATGGACGTTCTTCTTGGTCCAGCTCATTTCGCTGACATGGACCAGGCCTTCGACGCCGGCCTCCAGCTCCACGAACGCGCCGTAGTCGGTGATGTTGGTGACGCGGCCACTGAACTTGCCGTTCGGCGGATACTTCTCCGTCACGCCATCCCAGGGATCGGCCTCGAGCTGCTTCATGCCCAGGCTGATGCGCTGGGTATCCGCGTTGAAGCGGATCACCTGCACGCGGACCTGCTGGCCGATGGTCAGCGCCTCGGCCGGATGGTTGATGCGGCGCCAGGCGATGTCCGTCACATGTAGCAGGCCATCGACGCCGCCGAGATCGACGAACGCGCCGTAATCGGTGATGTTCTTGACCACGCCGTCGAGGATCATGCCCTCCTTCAGGCCCTGGATCAGCTCACTGCGCTGCTCGGCGCGCGTCTCTTCCAGCACGGCACGGCGCGATACCACGATGTTGCCGCGCGCGCGGTCCATCTTGAGGATCTGGAACGGCTGCGGCACGCCCATCAGCGGGGCCACGTCGCGCACGGGGCGGATATCGACCTGGCTGCCCGGCAGGAACGCCACGGCGCCGCCGAGATCGACGGTAAAGCCGCCCTTGACCCGGCCGTAGATCGTGCCGTTGACGCGTGTGTTTGCCTCGAACTGCTTCTCCAGCAGGGTCCAGGATTCCTCGCGGCGGGCCTTTTCGCGGCTGAGCACGATGGAGCCGTCACGGTCCTCGTAGCGCTCGACGAACAATTCGATGATGTCGCCGGGCTTGATCTCCGGCTTCTGGCCGGGCTGGGTGAATTCCTTGAGCGCCACGCGCCCTTCGGATTTCAGGCCGACATCGACGATGGCGAATTCTTCAGTGAGGCGGACGACGCGGCCGGTGACGACGGAGCCGTCGAAGCCGGTGTCGCGGCCTAGGGTCTCATCTAGGAGGGAGGCGAAATCCTCTTCGTCACGCGGGCGCTCTAGGGTTTGGGCGTTGGAGCTGGAAGCCATGAGGGCAGGTTGTTCCTGTTGTGAGCGGCCCGGGTTCGCCGGGCTCGGTCAGTTGTGTGCGCGCGGCCTGGTGGGCCGGACGGCTTGCCCGTTTGGGGCCGGGTTAACGAAAACAGGCCCTGGCTGGGGGCCGGACCTGTGCGCGGGCGTATAAAGCATCAAGGTTGTGAAGTCAATCTTTAACATGGGCGGAGTCCGTGGATTTCGCCCTGTGGCGCATGCTCCCGGAGCCGACCTCAGGAAGGAAAGAAAGCAGTCCTTTTTCGAGAAAAAGGACCAAAAAGCTTTTGCTCCGACGCCTGCCCCGCAGCGTGCTCTTTTTCTGCCAGCCCGTTCGCTTGCAGAAGAAGCCTAAGCCTGCGCGCAGACGTCACAGCAAAAGCTTTTTGCTTCTTTTCTCGAAATAGAAGGCCTTTCTTCCTTGCAGGCGCCCTCAGAACCGATCCTTCGCCGACCGTATCTGCCCCAACCGCCCGGCATCCGTCGCCCGCAGAAACGGGTTCTCCGCCATCTCCGCCGACAGCCGAGACGGCACCGTCCGCTCGCCCGCCGCGCGCAGCCGGTCCACCTGCGCCGCCCGCGTGCGCAGCGCCAGGTTGTCCGGCTCCACGGTCACCGCGAACCGCGCGTTGCTTTGGGTATATTCGTGGCCGCAGCACACCAGTGCCGCACCCGGCAAGGCGGCCAGCTTGTGCAGCGACGCGAACATCTCCGCCGCGGTCCCCTCCAGCAGCCGGCCGCAGCCGAGCGAGAACAAGCGTGTCGCCGCACAGCAGAATTTCGCCGTCCGGGATGAAGAACGCGATGTGGCCGCGCGTGTGGCCAGGCGTGTCGATCACGTGGGCGACGGTATTGCCGAACGGCACGGTATCGCCTTCGGCCACCGCCACGTCGAGCCGGGGCAGGCGATGCGCGTCCGCCTTGGCGCCTACCACGCGGGCGCCGTAGCGGGCGCGTACCGCGTCGGTGCCGGCCACGTGGTCGTCGTGATGGTGGGTGAGGAAGATGGTGTCCAGCCGGCCGCCATCGGCATCGATCGCGGCGATCACCGCATCGGCGTCGGCGGGGTCCACGATGCCCACCGCATTGGTGCCGGAATCACGCAGCAGCCAGGCATAGTTGTCGGAGAACATCGGCACGGCCTGGACTGTGACAGTCATGGACACCACTTTATGTGAAACGAAGGCGAGCCTACCACCGGCCCGCCGCAAACGCACCGCATGGCCGGCCAAAAGGGAGCGAGAGTGATACGCGCGGCGCCCGACGACGGCCAGATTGCCCCCGCGTTGCGCGCTGACGGCCCGATGCCCCCGGCTTTCCACTCCGGCGCGCCAACGCCTACTGCGAACGCCGGCGCGCCAGCGCCTGCTGCGAAGGCCGGCGCGCCAGCGCCTGCTGCGAAGGCCGGCACGCCAGCGCCTGCTGCGAACGCCGGTGCGCCGGGGCCCGCTTCCCATCCCGGCGCGTCGGCGCCCGCTTTCCACGCCGGCGCGTTTTACGACGGGCCGACCGGGCAGATGGCCGCCGCCGCCTTGCGCCAACAACTCGGCACGCTGTGGCCGGACCTCACAGGCCAGAGCGTGCTGGGCATCGGCTACCCCGCGCCGTTCCTCGGCCTGTGGCAACACCAGGCGTATCGCTGCCTGAACGCCACCACGTCCCACCACACCCCGCCGCCGCCCGGCGCCTGCGCCGCCGACGCCACAAGGCTGCCGTTCCCGGACCTGGCGTTCGACCGCATTCTGGTGATCCACGGTGTGGAGCCGGTGGGGCAGGATGGCCGGCTGCTGCGCGAGATCTGGCGCGTGCTCAAGGATGACGGCCGCATCGTGGTGGTGGCGCCGAACCGCATCGGGCTGTGGGCGCATGTCGACGGCACGCCGTTTGGCCAGGGCCAGCCGTACAGCCAGGGCCAGATAGACCGGCTGCTGGCCGACGCCATGTTCCGCGCCGAGCGCCGGGACGTGGCGTTGTTCATGCCGCCTTCCGCATGGGGATTGGTGCTGCGCACGGCGCGGTTCTGGGAGGCGGTGGGGCGCGCGCTGTTCTGGGATCTGGCGGGGGTGACCCTGACCGAGGCGGTGAAGGATACGTATGCGGCTTTGCCTTTGGGTGCGCCGGCTGTGCGTCGGGTGGTGCTTTCCGAGGCCGCTTGATCGTGAGGGGGTCTAGGCAAGAGGAATCACCAAGGACGCCAAGGAAGAGCAAGGGCACCAAGAGGTGTCGTCCGGTTAACGATGGCTCGTTTGCACCCGGTGGTTTGTTGGCTTCGCCGAAGTGGCGGGCTTGGCGACGCAGTCTGATTTGAAATGCTTGGGATAGCGTTCCGCTTGCCGCACGGTCCCGGCCTCTTGGCGTCCTTATCTGCCTTGGCGTCCTTGGCGCTAAATCTGGCTTGTGTGTTTGCTCTCTCAAACACACGAAGTCCGGTGTGCGCTTGCCCCAGAGTCCCGGCCTCGTGGTGCTCTTGTCTGCCTTGGCGTCCTTGGTGATGAAACCTTTCTTGCGCGTCCCGCCGCCGGATCGCACAAATCCCATCTTGCCATCCAGCCCACGCCCCGCTACCACCGCCCGCTACGCTGGCACCCCTGGAGGCCGGCGTGTTTCACGTTGGAGCTTCTCATGGCCAATTTTGTCACGATCGAAGCCGAGGCGCGTGCGCGAGCCGGTAAGGGGGCGGCGCGTGCGACCCGGCGGGCAGGACGTGTTCCTGCTGTAATATACGGCGCCAAGCAGGCCCCGGCGATGATTTCCCTCGAACCCAAGGCGGTTCTGAACGAGCTCAAGAAGGGCGGCTGGCGCTCGCGGCTGTTCGAGCTGAAGGTGGACGGCGTGTCCGAGCGCGCGCTGATGCGCGACGTGCAGTTTCATCCCGTCACCGACGTTGCCGAACACGTCGACTTCCAGCGCCTGGCGGCCGGCGAGCAGATACGCGTGTCGGTGGCCGTGCACTACACCAACGAGGCGACGAGCCCCGGCCTGAAGAAGGGCGGCGTGCTGAACGTGGTGCGTCACACGGTGGAAGTCTGGGCCGATCCGGAGAGCGTTCCCGCGTTCTTCGAGGCCGATCTCGGCGCGCTGGACATCAACGACAACGTGCGCTGGCACAACCTGACGGGCACCGGCGACGCGCGGCCGACGATCGCCGACCGCGATTTCGTGGTGGCGACGGTGGCCCCGCCGACGCGCTCGGCGGAATTGGCCGAGCCGGTGGCGGCTGCGGCGGCGGCGGCTCCGGCCAAGGGGACAAAGGCGCCTGCCAAGGCGGCGGCTCCTGCGGCCAAGGCTGCGCCGAAGCCGGCAGCTGCGAAGAAGAAGTAAGGCCAGGGGCTCTGCCCCTGGACCCCGCTAAGGACAGTCGTCCTTAGAACCTCTACGAAAGGGGGTCTGGGGCCGAGGCCCCAGCGGGTCCAGGGCAGAGCCCTGGCCTTCCTTGCTATGTTTCTATGGGTAGGCCTAGGCAACCCCGAACCCGCCATGGCGCGCCAACGCCACAATATCGGCTTCATGGCGCTGGACCGCATAGCACAGCGCCACAGCTTCTCCCCCTGGCGTCAACGCTTCCGCGGCCTGAGCGCCGAGGGCACGATCGCCGGCGAGAAAGTAATCGCGCTGAAACCGCTCACCTACATGAACGATTCCGGCCACAGCGTTCAGCCCGCCGCCGCGTTCTACAAACTCGCCCCCGAGGCGATCACCGCCTTCCACGACGAGCTGGACCTCATCCCAGGCAAGATACGCGTCAAGCGCGGCGGTGGAGCGGCCGGCCATAACGGCTTGCGCAGCATGGATCGCACGCTCGGGTCTCCCGAGTATTGGCGCGTGCGCCTGGGCATCGGCCATCCTGGCGACAAAGCGCGCGTGACCGGCTGGGTGCTTGGCGATTTCGCGAAATCGGACGCCGCCTGGCTGGACCAGTTGCTGGACGCGGTGGCGGACACTGCGCCGTTGCTGGCGCAGGGCCGGCCGGAAGATTTCGCCACGCGTGTCTCGGAACTGGCGCGGCCGGCGTAGGCAAGGCAAGCAGTCCCTTTTCGAGAAAAAGGACCAAAAAGCTTTTGTCTCCTGCCCCGGGGCAAGCACGCGCGCCAGGTAATGAGCCGGCGATAGCGGAGCAAAAGTCTTTTGCTTCTTTTCTTCAGAAAAGAAGGCCTTGCCTTACCCGCTTCCGGCACACCGCGGAAAACCCCATATCTCGCCGACCTGACGAAGCGCCTGGGGAACAAGATTCCGTTTTATCGCAGCAGCGGACTACTTCTTTTCGGAACCGCTTGGTGTTTCGCTTCCGCCAGTTCCTTCAGCGCGCGCAGCCAATCCTCATGCGCCGAGAGCAAATTGCGGCGCGTGCGCGGCCCCAGTACACGAAGCAGCAAGCCGCTTTGCGCCTCTTCGGTGATCACGCGGCAGCCGCCTGGGATCGGGTCGATGAACCAGGCATGCGCGCCGCCCGTGCCGGCCGGTCCCCCCGCCGCCCAAACGAGGTGACGCGAGGGTTCGAACGTGACGATCTCAGGCTCGAAGAAAAACCCGATCGTCTTGAAGCGGAATTTGCCGCCTGCGCTCAGGCGCGGGCCGCCGCGCAGCACGGACACGTCCGAGCAGTGCCTGTACCAGACCGGCCACCCGGTGCAATCTACCAGAAGCGACCAGATTTCGTCCGGCGAGGCTGCGATATCGATGGTGTTCTGCGTGAAGACCTGTGCCGTGCTCGGCTTGTAGCGCGCCGGCCAGGTGATGCGCGGGTCCGGACTCTGCTGGCTTGCTGTCATGCGCTACGTTCCCGCGGAGGCTGACGCCGCCCAATCCGCCAGACCCAGGCCGGACAGAACCGCGGTCCTGAACCCCTCGAACTCCTGGCTCTTGTAGGCCGGGATGAGCCGGCGCGCGTCGGCGCCCGCCACGTAGCGGAATTTCGGGGCAGAAGCCGTCGCCGCCTCGAACACCAGGTCAGCCACTTCTTGCGGATCGGCCGTGCCCTGGGCCGCGCGGGAGAACGACTGCATGGCCGCGCGAAACCGCTGGGCATGGGGCCAATGCGGCGAAGTCTCGTCGAAATCCGGTGACCGCACCACGTTGTTGCCGAAATCCGTGGCGAACACGCCAGGCTCCACCACTGCGACACGCACGCCGAACGGCGCCAGCTCGAACCACAAGCCCTCGGACAGCGACTCCACCGCGTGTTTGCTTGCGGCATAGGCGGCCGTGTAGCCCAGCGTCACCCAGCCCAGCACCGAGGAGAGATTGACGATGGCGCCGCTCTTGCGCGCCCGCATCTCCGGCGCCACCGCACGGACCATCCGGACGACGCCCATGACGTTGGTGTCGAACTGCCGGTGCAGCAGCTCGTCGGAGAGTGAATCCACCGGACCCGCAACCTCGAAGCCGGCATTGTTGACGAGCACGTCGACCGGGCCCGCCTTGCGCGCCTCTGCCAGTGCTGCGTCGATCAGCGCCTGGTCCGTGACATCGAGGTGGACCGGGCGCACCGCGGGCAATTCCTGCGCCAGCGCATACAGGTCGCCAGCACGTTCTTTCGAGCGATACCCCGCATGCACGACGTGGCCTGCCGTGGCGAATGTCCGGGCCGTCAGAAGCCCGAAACCGCTGTTTGCGCCGGTGATGACGATATTGGCCATGGTTGTTCCTCCCGTTTACCGCGACGAGATATTGACATATTCGACTATTTACGTCAAACAGTCAGTACGGCACAGGCAATCAGGTGAGAGCATCATGGCGGCGGCAGATCGGGTATTGGTGAGCGGTGGCTCCGGCTACATTGCGGGCTTCTGCATCGCGCAGCTCCTCCGCGAGGGCGCGTCCGTCGTCACGACGGTGCGCGATCCCGGTCGCGAAACCGCACTCCGGACGGCGATCGGCAAGATTGTGCGTGCCGACGAGCGGCTGGACGTCGTGGTCGCCGACCTGAATGACGATGCCGGCTGGCGGGAAGCCAGCGCCGGCTGTTCAGGCGTTCTGCATGTGGCGTCCCCGATCCCCACCCGCACGCCCAAAGACGACGACGAGCTCGTCCGCCCGGCGCGCGACGGTACGTTGCGGGTCCTGGCCGCGGCGCGCAAGGCCGGCGTGCGACGGGTGGTGATGACCTCCTCGAGCGCCGCGATCTGTTACGGGCATGGTAGCCGCACGCAGCCATTCACCGAGGCGGACTGGTCCAGCCCGCGGGACAGGAGCGACAGCTCCGCCTATGAGCGGTCGAAGATGATTGCCGAACGCGCCGCCTGGGACTGGCATTCGCGCGAGGGCGGCGCCCTGGAGCTCGTCACCATCTGCCCTGGCGCCGTGATCGGTCCGGTGCTGGGGCCGGATCACTCGGCCTCCATCGATATCGTGAAATCGCTGCTGGGGAGTGCCATGCCAGGCCTGCCGCGGTTCGGCTGGCCTCTCGTGGACGTGCGGGACATTGCCGACCTGCATTTGCGCGCGCTCCGCTCGCCGCTCGCGGCCGGGCAGCGCTATATAGGAGCAGGTCCGTTCTACTGGCTGCAGGACGTCGCGCGGGCGTTGCACCAGCGCGTGCCGGACCTGGCCAGCACCGTACCCGTGCGCCGGCTGCCGAGCCTGCTGGTGCGGCTTGCTGCCCTGCGGAACCCGTTGATACGAGACAGGCTCTATGAGCTCGGCAAGTTCCGTCCGGTCTCGTCCGAAAAGGCCAGACAGCAGCTTGGCTGGGAGCCGCGCGGCAATGATGACGCGATCGCCGACACGGCGCGCAGCCTCGCGGCGGAGGGTCTGCTCCGATCGGGACCGGCATAGGGCCCGTCTCGTCCGCGTCCACGTCAGGCGGGATCGGCGTTCGTTTCAGGTCCTGTCACCCACTCCACTAGCCGGCCGAGCCGCGCATCGAAATGCGCTTTTGAAACGTGCAGTTCGCCCGAGCGCATCAGACCTTTGGCCGCGGCGATGAGCGTGTCCGCCGCCGCATCCACCGCCTCGCTTCGCCCAAATCGCCGGAACGCCTGCACGACGATCGCCTGAAAGGCTTCGTCGGCGGCGCGGGTGGCTGGCCCGGTCAGACGATGCGACGCGTCCAGAAGCTCCACGCCATGCGGGCCTTTCGCGGCGAGCTCGAGTATGAGGCCGAACTTCACCTGCAGCAGGCCCGCCAGAGCGGTGCGCAAGGTGGCGCTGGCCGCCAGCACCGCGGCCGCCTCGCCTGCCGTACGTGCGTGGAGCTTGTCGACGACCGCGCGGAGAACCTCCTCCTTGCCCGGGAAATAGTGATATAGCGCCGTCCGCGATACCCCGGCGCCGGCTGCGATATCGGCCATGCCCACGCGCTCGTAACCGTAGCGCAGGAAGACCGCGCTTGCGTTATCCAGGATGCGGCTGCGACGGTCGCGGGCCTCGTCGTTGTCGTCGCGCATGGGTGTCAGTATAGCTTCGGTGTCAGGCGGGAAAGCAAGGCAGGCCCTGCTTTTCTGAAGACATCAAGCAAAAGACTTTTGCTCCGCTGTCGCCGGCGCGCGATTGCCGCTTGCCTGCGCCGCACGCGCAAGGCTTGTGGTGGAAAACCAATACGCTGAGACACAAAGCTGATTTCCGGAGAGCCATAGATGGGTTTCAACTGCGGCATCGTGGGCCTGCCGAATGTCGGCAAATCCACCCTTTTCAACGCGCTGACCGCCACCGCCGCGGCACAGGCCGCCAACTACCCGTTCTGCACCATCGAGCCGAACGTGGGCCGCGTCGCCGTGCCCGATCCGCGCCTGGCCGCACTCGCCGAGATCGGCAAATCGATCAAGATCGTGCCCACCAGCCTGGAGGTGGTGGACATCGCCGGCCTGGTGCGCGGCGCCAGCCGCGGCGAGGGCCTGGGCAACAAATTCCTCGGCAACATACGCGAGGTGGACGCCATCATCCACGTGCTGCGCTGCTTCGAGGACCCCGACGTGACGCATGTGGAGGGCTCGATCGACCCGGTGCGCGACGCCGAGACGATCGAGACCGAGCTGATGCTGGCCGACCTGGACAGCCTGGAGAAGCGCATCGTGCCGCTGCAGAAAAAGGCGCGCGGCAACGATCGCGAGGCGGCGGCCACGGTGGCGCTGATGGAGCCGATCATCGCGGCACTCCAGGCCGGCCGCCCGGCGCGCACCGCCATCCCGCCCGGCGAGGAACTGGCCGTCAGCCGGCTGCAGCTGATGACCAGCAAGCCGGTGCTCTACGTGTGCAACGTGGAGGAGGCCGCAGCCGCCACCGGCAACGCGCAGTCCGAGCGCGTGGCTGACCTGGCGCGTAAGGAAGGCGCGGCCTGCGTCGTGGTATCGGCCGCGATCGAGGCGGAGGTGAGCACGCTGCCGGAAGCCGACCGCGCGGAGTTCCTGGGCGGGCTGGGCCTGGCCGATAGCGGGCTGGACCGGGTGATAAGCGCCGGCTACGGCCTGCTCGGGCTGATCACCTATTTTACCGTCGGGCCGAAGGAGACGCGCGCCTGGACGATCATCGCCGGAACCCGCGCGCCGCAGGCGGCCGCCGTGATCCACAACGATTTCGAGCGCGGCTTCATCGCCTGCGAGACGATCGCTTACGACGATTACGTATCGCTGCGCGGGGAGACGGGGGCGAAGGATGCCGGCAAGATGCGGGTGGAGGGGCGGGAGTATGTGGTGAAGGACGGCGACGTTCTGCTGTTCCGGTTCAACGTCTAGGAAGCGTAGGGAAGCAAGAAAGCAGTCCTTTTTCGAGAAAAAGGACCAAAAAGCTTTTGCTCCGACGCCTGCATAAAGGCCTGCGCAGTTTTGTAAGCGCATGGCCGGCGGAGCACGCGCGGACGGTGTTGCAGCCGATACAGCGCTTGGGATGCAGGCCGTTGTTCTGCAGGTCTGTTCAGACCGTCCTGTGATCTCCGATTTCGAACCACATCACTTCAAGATACTCTGGCTGAACCTCGAACTTTCAGGGCTCGGTCGCTCTCGGCAAAGGCAACGTAAGCCCTCCCTGGCCAAATATTCGTAACTAAGCCAATCGAACCGGCGCGTTCTGCAGGTCAGCGCGCCCGAAGAGCGGCCTGCACTTGGTGCAGCGGCGGGGTAAAAGCTGTGTGGTCCTACTCGAAAACGGCCTACTTTCTCGTCTTACGAAGCCGTCCCAGGCGCCCGGTTACCCACCATCGCCAGCAGCTCCCGCCGCGTCGCCGGATCGTCGCGGAACGCGCCCAGCATGCGGCTGGTCACCATCGTCACACCCGTCTTGTGCACGCCGCGCGTCGTCATGCACTCATGCGCCGCCTCGATGATCACCGCAGTGCCGCGCGGCATCAGCACGTCGTTGATCGTGTTGCAGATCTGCGCGGTCAGCTTCTCCTGTATCTGCAGGCGGTGCGCGTAGGCATCCACCACGCGGGCCAGCTTGCTGATGCCCACCACACGGCGGTCCGGCAGATACGCCACGTGGGCGCGGCCGATGATCGGCAGCATGTGATGCTCGCAGCGGCTCTCCAGCCGAATGTCGCGCAGCAGCACGATCTCGTCGTAGCCTTCCACCTCCTCGAAGGTGCGCTCGAGCATGGCCACCGGATCCTGGTCGTAGCCGCGGAACAGCTCCATGTAGGATTTGGCGACGCGGGTCGGCGTGTCGCGCAGGCCCTCGCGTCCGGGCTCGTCGCCGGCCCAGCGTATCAGGGTGCGTATGGCGGATTCGGCCTCCTCGCGCGTCGGGCGCGCTTCGCTGGCGGCGTCCGGGACCTGCGGTTTCGGCTGGCTGGCTTCGTTCAAGTGCTGGCACTTCCGGGGTATTCGTTGCGGCACAAATGGGGCTTCGGATAAGGCGCACAAGCAAGCAGTCCTTTTTCGAGCCTGACCCCTTTGCTGCAGGCGAACGTGCTTGCAGACGCAGCCAGATCGCGGGGCAGGCGTCATAGCAAAAGCTTTTTGCTTCTTTTCTCGAAAAAGAATGCCTTTCTTTCCTCCCTAATGCACCCGCCCGGCCTGATGCGGACTGTCCAGGCTGAACGCCGGCACCGCCACGTCGAACATCTCCCCTTCGCCCGCATCGGCGAGCGACACCGCCGGCCCCACCCCGTGCGACACCATGTGGTACCACCCGACCATAAATCCGGACGGCGTCTCCAGCGGCGTGCCGGACGTGTATTCGAACGCCTGGCCCGGCTCGAGCAGCGGCTGCTCGCCCACCACGCCGTCGCCCTGCACGCGGAATGTGCGCCCGGTGGCATCTGTGATTTCCCAGGTGCGGCGCAGGAGCTGCACCGTCTCGCGGCCGCGATTCTCGATCGTCACGCGATAGGCCCACACGTAGCGCTGCGCGTCGGGGTCCGACTGGTCGTCCAGGTAGAACGCGGCCACGCGCACGTTTATGCCGCGGGTGAGTGCCGCGTATTCGCGCGGCTCGCTCATTCGGCGGCTTGCCCGAGCGCCACGGGCGCCGCGGCGGCGTGCAGCGCGCCGGCCAGGTCGTCCAGCAGGTCCGCCACGTCCTCCAGCCCGACGGAGAGCCGTATCGCCCCGTCGGTGATGCCCAGTTGCGCGCGCGCTTCGGCGCCGATTCGCATATGCGTGGTCGTCGCCGGGTGGGTGACCATGCTGCGCGCGTCGCCCAAATTGTTGCTGATCGCGATCAGCCGCAGCGCGTTGCAGAAGCGGAAGGCGGCCGGCTTGCCGCCCGCCAGCTCGAAGGTGACGAGGGTGCCGCCGGCGCTCATCTGCCGCATCGCCAGCGCGTGCTGCGGATGGTCCGCGCGCCCGGGATACCACACGCGTGCGATCCCGGGTGCTGCGGCCAGGTAGTCCGCCACCGTGGCGGCGCGCGCGCAGGACGCCTCCACGCGAAGGCTCATCGTCTCCAGGCCTTTCAGCAGGGCCCAGGCGTTGAACGGCGAGAGCGAGGGCCCGGTGTTGCGCACGAAAGGCTGCAGCGTCTCCTCGATCCATTTCGTGCGGCCGAGCACGGCGCCGCCCAGCACGCGGCCCTGGCCGTCGATATGCTTGGTGGCGGAATACACCACCACGTCCGCGCCGAGTGCGAGCGGCCGCTGCAGCAGCGGGGTGGCGAACACGTTGTCCACCACCACCAGCGCGCCGGCGGCATGCGCCAGGTCGGCCACCGCCTGGATGTCGACGATCTCCAGCATCGGGTTGGACGGGGTCTCCAGCAGCACGAGCTGGGTCGGCTGGCTGAGCGCCGCGCGCCAGCCCGCAAGGTCCCCGGCATCGACGAATTCGTAGGCGATGCCCATGCGCGGCAGCAGGGTGGACACGATCCAGAAGCACGAGCCGAACAGCGCGCGGCTGGCCACCACGCGGTCGCCGCTGCGCAGATGCGACAGCATGGCGGCGTGCACCGCGGCCATGCCGGTGGCGGTGGCGCGGCACGCTTCGGCGCCTTCGAGCACGGCCATGCGGCGTTCGAAGGCGGCGACCGTCGGGTTGCCGAAGCGGGAATACTGGTAGTGCGTGACGTCGCCGGAGAAGGTGGCTTCGGCCTGCTCCGCGCTGTCATAGACGAAGCCGGAGGTGAGGAAGAGGGCTTCGCTCGTCTCGCCGTAGGGCGTGCGCTCGGTTTCGCCGTGGATGAGGGTGGTGGCTGGGCGGTAGGTCATGGCAGGAAAGTAAGCCCTTCTTTTCTGAAGAAAAGAAGCAAAAGACTTTTGCTCCCTGACGGGGAGTGCTGAAACAGCCGCCGACAGGGAGCAAAAGTTTTTTGGTCCTTTTTTCCAAAAAAGGACTGCTTGCCTTCCCTTGCTGCCCTCTCTTGAGGTAGGTTCCGCAGAGCGCGGGCGTAGTCCAATGGTAGAACGGCAGCTTCCCAAGCTGCATACGCGGGTTCGATTCCCGCCGCCCGCTCCATTTCACCCCGCCAGCCCCGCCGTCAGCGCCCCGACCACCAGATGCATCTGGTCGCGCAGCGCCGCGCGCGCGATCGGCTCCACCGTGCCGTCCAGCCCCAGCGCCACGATCCCGTGCACCGCGGCAAACACCGACCTGGCCAGCAGCGCGCAGGCCTGCGCCGTATCGCCGGGCCGCAGCAAGGCGAGCGGACCCTCCACGTGGCGGAACAGAGCCGCCTGCCGGGCGGCGAACGCCGGCGTGAGCGGGCGACCCTCGGCGCTGCCGCGATGCTGGAACACCGCCGCCCAAAGCTGCCGGTGGCCGGCGGCGTAGTCCAGATAGGCGTCCGCCAGCGCCACGAGCTGGGGCGCCGGCGCGTCGGCCGCCGCCCGCCCGCCTGCCGCCAGCAGCGCGGCGCCGATCGCATCCAGCGTGCGTCCGTTCACCTCGAGAATCAGCGCGTCGAGGTCGGGGAACACCTGGTAGATCGCGCCCACCGCGCATCCGGCCGCGGTCGCCAGCGCGCGGGCGCGCAACGCCTGCAGGCCATCGGCGGAAATCACCGCCTCCGCGGCCACGACGAGGCGATCCCGCAAGCCGTCCTGCCGCTCCGCAGTTTTTTCTGAACGCCGTTCAGATTTATCTTGAACGCTGTTCATGATCGGTGTATCTCCTCTGAACAACGTTCATAAAGGAGCCTGACCGTGCTGAAAACCCTGACGATGCTGATGCGCGGCTCGTCCGCCGCCGCCGCCGAGCAACTCGCCGACCGGAACGCTCTGCTGCTGCTCGACCAGCAGATGCGCGACGTGGCCACCTCCCACACCGTGGCCCAGCGGGCGCTCGCGGTGGCGCTGGCGGAGGACGCGATGGAGGGAAGGCGGATGGATGCGGCGCAGGAGCGGTTGGCTGGCCTGGAGCAGCGGGCGCGCGCGGCGCTGGCGGCCGGCGCCGAGGCGCTGGCCACCGACGCGGCCGAGGCGATCGCCACCCTGGAAGCCGAGCACCAGGCCGGCCAGCAGGCGCGCAAGCTGTTCGCCACCGAAATCGCCCGGCTGCGCGGCCGGGTGACGGACACCGAGCGCCGCCTGGCCGAGTTGCACCGGGGCCGGCGGGTGGCGCGGGTGGCCGAGGCGGTGCGGGTGTCGCGCCGCGGCACCATCGAGCCGGCCGATCCGCAATACGGCACGCTGTCGGAGGCGGAGGCGACCTTGGCCAGGCTGCGCACGCGGCAGGAGCGGACGGCGGAAGCCTGCGATGCGCTGGCCGGGCTCGCGGCCGAGACCGCGCCGGAGACGATTGACAAACGGCTGGAGGATGCCGGTTTCGGCCCGATTACGCGGCCTACGGCGGCTGGCGTGCTTGCGCGGCTTAGACAGCAAGGAAGCAAGTAGTCCTTTTTCGAGAAAAAGGACCAAAAAGCTTTTGCTCCGACGACTGCCCGAAAGCTTACTCTCGTTCGGCAAGTCGATACGGTTGCAAAAATATCCACGATCTTCGGGCAGGCGTCATAGCAGAAGCTTTTTGGTCCTTTTTCTCGAAAAAGGACTGCTTTCTTTCTTGCTCGACTGCACCAACAACCCACTCAAGGAGACCACAAAATGAAGCAGTTACAGACCGAAACCCACGCGCCCGCCTGGGTTTTCTTTACCTACGCCTCGTTCGCGATATCGCTGTTGTTCATGCTGGGCGGCATTGCGATGCTGCCTCTCGATCTGTGGATGCGCGCATTCCTGTTCGTGGGTGCGCTGATGGTGGTGCAATCCTCCATCACACTGACGAAAACCCAGCGCGACGTGCATGAAAGCGGCCGTTTCATCAACCGCATCGAAGACGCGAGAACGGAGAAACTGTTGATGGAAGCAGGCAGATAAAACGCATCCGGTTCTGCAGGTAAACCTGCAGAACCGGACGATACGCTCAGGACGGCGCCAAGGCGGCCTTCTTTTCCGCGGAAAAGAAGGCCGTTGTGCCGCTTACTGCGCCGCCAGTAACGGCGCGTATGGCACGCCGAGCCCGGTCACCGCATCGTATCCCGGGGTGGTGCTCAGGAACACGTCGTCGATCCCCTCGCAGATCTTCAGGCCGCACACCGTCAGCGCATACGGCGTTGTGGAGATGTTGAACGGCACCGAGTTGATCGTGACGACACGTACGCGGTTGAGGTTGTTGGCATAGCCGCGCAGCAACGCTTTCGGGCTGGTCGGCGGCTTCACGTCGTTGATGCCGGACGATTGCAGCGTGGTGCCGATCTTGCCCGCATAGAAGAACGGGTTGGCGAAGCCGAGCAGCGGCTTGCCGGCGGCGAGCCGGACCTGGTCCACCACGGCGAGCGTGCCGGCCATCAGCGGCGAGGCCAGGCTGGTGCCGCCTATGCTGCCCTCGCAGTATTCGGTGGTTGCCGTCACCGGCTTGCAGCCCGCATCGCTGATCGGGTTGCCGGCGATGGTGTAGGTCTCGCCATAGAGGTAGCCGGTGTAAGGGTCGGCCACCATCGACACGTCGGGTGCCACGCGCTGCTTGCCGATCGTGAAGGCCGTGCCGCTGGCGGTGTAGAGCGTGGAGGCCAGCGCGTCCGGCACGATGCCGACCTGGTAGGAGGGCTGCGGAGAGACCAGGCTGATGCCGCCGCCGGAGCCGGAGTAGAACGCGAAGGCGGAGATCGGTCTGGCCGTTGGGGGCGGTCTCCGTCGTCAGGCCGCTGGTGGTGATCGACGTGCCGCTGTTGACGGTCGCGTCGTTCAGGTAGTCGCGGTAGTTGCCCCAGCCCCACTCGCCCTTGGCGCCCGCGGCGTTGCGGTCGAACAGGCTGGTGCCGCCCACCGCCGTCACATAGGCGCTGTCGGATTCGTAGGCGCCGGTGGCGATGCCGTTGACCTGGCTGAGGTCGCCGTCGTCGCCGCTGCTGAACAGCAGGGTGATGCCGGTCGCGGCGGCCACCATGAAGTTCTGGTCCTGCGCCATCGTGCCGGCCGGATCGATATCACCGTTATAGCTGTAGCTGTTGGTGATGATGTCGCCGGCGCGGTTGTAGATGGCGTTGCTCAGCGCCACGCTCAGCGACGTTCCGCTGTCCGACGAGCCGACATAGACGATGTTGGCGCCGGGTGCCGCGCCGTGCACCGCGGCCAGGTCGAGCAACTCCTCGCCCCACCAGCCATAGGCGGTGGTCACTTCGGAGGCCGGCAGGTTGTAGATGCCCTGCGGGATGATCTCCGAAAAATTCGGCCGCCGTCAGCGCCGGCAGGTTGTGGTTCGCGGCATAGGCGTTGCCGTCGGCCATCAGCGTGGGCGAGGCATAGGCGTCCACGATCACGACGGTCACGCCGGCGCCCGTGGCCGGCACGTGGTTGAGGCCGTAGGCCTGGCGCACCTGCTGCGGGGTGTAGCCGCAGATCAGCCAGGGCAGCGATGCCGAATACGGGGCCGGCGCGGTGCTCAGCTCGGCCTTCAGATCGCCGGCGTAGGTGTCGCAGTAAGGCGAGGGCAGGGCGGCGGCGACAGGCGGCGGGGTCACCGTCGGGGTGTCGTCTTCATGCGCGAAATCGGCGTGTTGCGGGGCGACGCGCTCGCCCTGGGTGACCGAGACGTGGTTCGGGTGGCGCGTGTTGCTGGCGTCGAGGCCTTCGATCGCGAGCACCTTGCCGGCGAGGGCGGCCGGGATGCTCGGCAGTTCGCTGTTGGCGCGCACGGCGCGGCCGTGGAAGTCGTAGAGGTTCTGCGACACGCCGAACGTGGCCTGCAGCTGGGCGACGCTGGCCTCCGCCGACACGTAGGAGCCGGCCGGGCCGACCGTGACAGCTTTCATGCCGGCATTGCGGAGCAGGTCCGCCGCGGCGCTGACGTCGGCCGGATCGGGTGCGAAGCGGCTGCGGAAGCCGGCCTGGGTGAGGTATTTGCCGTATTGCGGGCTCTTCGGGCTGGAGACCGCTTCCACCAGCGCCTGCAGGCGCTCCGGATTGCGCAGCGCCATGTGCAGCACGACGGTGACGTGGTCGCCGGCGGGCGCGGTGCCGACGCGCTGGGCCTTGCTGACCCAGCCGCCGACATTGCCCGGCACGGTGGCGCTATCCGCGGCGAACGCGGCGCCCGAGGCGAGCAGAGCCATTGCCGCAAGCGTGCTGCTGGCGAGAACGCGATGTCTGAAGGTTCTTTGCAAGGGTGGCTCCGATGAAGGGGGGGGGCAGATCTGCCGGACTGGCCGGTCGCCCGGCGCCGGCGGGCCGGAACTGGGCGTCCACAACGTGGACAGGCCGAAACGCTACGCGGCGGCAACATGCGCTGCAAGCTACAGGTTAACGGTTTCTTGCCCGACTGTACACAAAACCGTTACTTTCCCTGAGGTCGCATTGCACCCCCCCCCGGAGCCGCGGGATGCGCTGTGTATGGTCCGCTCAGCCGGCCAGCCACGCCCGCAAATCCTTCCACAGCATGGTCCGCGCGGCGGCGCCGGCGACCATCCCCACATGCCCGGCCTGCGGCCGCACGATCACGGCGCCGGGCAGCAGGGCCGCAAGAGCGAGCGCGCTGTCGGGCGGCACGATGCGGTCGCGCGCCGGCACGGCGACGAAACTGGGCATGCGCGGTGCTTCCGGCAGCACGGGCGCGCCGGCGATGCGCCAGGCTGCCCCGGGCGGCGTGTTGCGGCCATACCAGCCGCCGAGCACCTCGCGCGCCACGGGGGCGGCGAGCGGCACGCCGTCGTTCAGCCAGTCCTCCAGCGCCACGAAGCGCATGGCTCGCGCGCTCTGCTGGTCCTGCCGCCCGAAATCGCGGTATTTGGCGCCTACGCTGCCAGGGTCGAGCAGGCTGAACAGCATCTGCAGCGCATCGACCGGCATGCGTGCCGCTGGCGCAGAAGGCGGGTTCCATCCAGGGCAGGAGTTCGGCCAGCCGGCGCGACGCCGCCTCGTCCGGCACCAGAAATCCCAGGGCGTGGCGAGCAGCGCCAGGCGGCTGATCCGGTCCGGCCGGCGCGCGGCGGCGGCCACGGCCATCAGCCCGCCCATGCAGTAGCCGGCAAGCGTCACCGGGCGGCCGAGCCGCTTCGATCGCGCGCTCCAGCCGGCCGGCGATGTAGTCGGTCAGCGTGAAGCCCGCTCCAGCTGCGCCGGGCCAGCCCCACTCCAGCAGCAGCGGCCGCACCCCGCCGGCGGCAAGGGAACGCAGCAGCGAGCGGCCTCCACCAGGTCCAGCACATGGGCGCGGTTGACCAGGCTCGGCACGAACAGCACCGTCGGACCCGGTCGCCGCCGTAATCCAGCAGGCGCGAGCGGCCTTCCTCCCAGATCGCCGGCGGGTCGGTGACGCGCCGTTCTAGGGATGGGCGCGATAGGCGGCGATGCCGGCGAGCAGAGCGGCATCCGGCGCGAAATCAGCCGGGGGGTGCGCCGCCCAGTCCGCCAGGCCGGCCGGCATCGTCGGGGCGCCGGGCCGGGCGTCGTTCGGCGGCGCCTGCTTCAGGGAGGCCTGCATCAGGTGGAACAGCAGCGGGCGCGGGCCGCGCCGGCGGTGCGGCCCCGGCGCCTCTGGCCGCATCACCGAAAGCTGCCTCCATCTCGCGCAGCTCGCGGTCGTCCGCCAGCGCGCGCAGCTCGCTCCGCCAGATCACCGCCCAGTCGCGCCGCCAATCTTCTTCCGCCAAACAGGTATTCCCGAAGTAACAAGACGAACTTTCTTTTTCAAAACGAAGCATATCTTTCCGCGTGCGGGCCGGCGGACGCGTCCGCCTTGCGGGAAATTCCCGCTGAAGTGTGGCGAAACGCGCGCGCACGCCGCGTTTTTGTGCGTTCCCTGCGTCCATGCTAGCGTTTCTGCCTGCCAGGAGAGTGCAATGACACAGATCGAAGGTCCGCCACCTTCCAGCGAAGAGCCCCCGGCGCGCCCGCCTGTCGTGGTGAAGAAATACGCCAATCGCCGCCTCTATAACACGGAGAGCTCGAGCTACATCACGCTCGACAATCTGGCCGACATGGTGCGCGCCGGCCGCGACTTCGTGGTGTACGACGCGCGCACCAGCGACGACATCACCCGCAGCGTGCTCACCCAGATCATCGTCGAGGAAGAGAGCAAGGGCCGCGCGCTGCTGCCAACCACCTTCCTGCGCCAGCTCATCGGTTTCTATGGCGACAGCGTGGGCGGCATGGTGCCGCGCTACCTCGAGCACACGATGGCGGTCATCGCGCGCCAGCAGGAGCAGATGCGCGAGGCGATGCAGCACACGATGGGCAGCCTGTTGCCGCCCGGGCTCGACGAGATGCGGCGGCAGAACATCGCCATGATGGAGCGCGCCATGGGGCTGTTCAGCCCGTTCTACCGCGCGCCTTCGGCGGCCGATCCTGGCGGATCCGAAGCCCACTCTTCGCCCGAGCCCCGATCGGCCG
The DNA here is from genome assembly GCA_963795825.1 of uncultured Alphaproteobacteria bacterium. Taxonomy (GTDB): domain Bacteria; phylum Pseudomonadota; class Alphaproteobacteria; order Acetobacterales; family Acetobacteraceae; genus BOG-908. The sequence goes on from CAWCIW010000001.1 coordinate 370,974, forward strand.
AGCCTGGACCGGACGCGCGACCGCCCGGCCGCGCTGGCGCCTCGGACGGCGACGCCGCCGGCCGGATCGAGTCGCTGCAGCGCGAGGTGGAGCATTTGCGGCTGCTGCTGGCCGGCAAGGAAGCGGCAGCACCCGTCCCGGCAGCGCCCGAGGCTTCCGGCCCGCCGCGCCGCAAAAGCGCGGAAGGCACAGCGTAAAGAAATTAGTTTGCCAACGAAACCAAACTTATTTTGCTGTCTCGGCCGCGATATGTTATCCCGGATGCAGACCGAAGTGACGGTCAGTAAAATGTGATCACGGTCCCGCTTGGAACTGTTCCGACCCTTTCGAGGAGCTTTGTGGATCACGCTTCCAGGGCAGGACGCTCGATGACAGACGCGCATGCGGACGGCCAAGCGGACGATGCCGATACGATGGAGGCCGGTGCCGCCAGGCCGATCCCCGGGCCAACAACGCGGACCGTCATGTCGGCGCCAGGATACGTGAGCGCCGCGTCATGCTCGGCCTGTCGCAGCAGCAGCTCGCGGTGATGATCGGCGTGACCTATCAGCAGGCGCATAAATACGAGCGTGGCCTGAACCGTATCTCCGCGGGCCGGCTCTACGACATCGCCGGCGTGCTGAGCGTGCCGATCTCCTGGTTCTTCGAGGAGATGCAGGAGGATGCGGCATCGGTGGAACTGAGCCCACGCCAGCGCATGTGCCTGGAACTGGCGCGGAATTTCGCGATGATCGACAATCTGAAGCACCAGGAAGCGCTGAGCCAGATGGCACGTGCGCTGGCCCAGGCGGAAGCGACCCACCTGGCCTGATACCAACTCGTTCTGGGGCTAACTCATCGGCAGCAAGGAAGGAAGGCCTTCTTTTTCGAGAAAAAGAAGCAAAAAGCTTTTGCTGTGACGCCTGCACGAAGCGCTGGCTATCTCTGCAAGCGCATCGGCTTGCAATACGAAGGTGGGCCTTGGTGCAGGCGTCGGAGCAAAAGCTTTTTGGTCCTTTTTCTCGAAAAAGGACTGCTTTCTTGCTTGCGTGGATACTTCCGGCGGCAGGCGTTCGGCGCAATCAAGTCGCCGCCCTCACGGGCGCCCGGCGCGATGATAGGGATGCCCGGACAGGATCGCCTGCGCGCGGTATAGCTGTTCCACCAGCATCACCCGCACCAACATGTGCGGCCAGGTGAGCGCGCCCAGCGACAGGCCCGCATCGGCCCGCTCCAGAACGCCGCGCGACAGGCCCTCCGCCCCGCCGATCACGAAGGTGACCGCGCGGCCGCCGGCCAGCCAGCTTTCCAGCCGGGTGGCGAGCGCCGCGCTGCCGCAGGACGGCGCCTCGCTGTCGAGCGCCACCAGCCAGGCGCCGGCCCCCACCGCCGCGAGCAGCGCCTCCCCCTCGCGCCGCTTGATCTCCGCTGGCGCGCCCTGGCCGTCCGCCAGCTCGGTGACCGCGAGCTTCGGCCGTAGCCGCTTGTTGTAGCGCTCGAACAGCTCGGCTTCCGGCCCATGGCGGAGCCGGCCGATGGCCACCAGCCGCATCAGCGGGGCTGCGGCGGGCCGAACACCACGTCGTGCATGATACGGCCGGGCAGGAGCGTGAAACCGCCGGCGATGATCAGCGCGCCGGCAAACAGCGACACCATGGCGATCGCATGGCGCCGCACCCGGTGGCGCCGCGCATGCAGCACGGCGAACGGTAGCACGGCCAGGGTGATGAGGGAGATGACGTGTATGAAGCTGAACCTGCCCTGCGCCAGCACGCGTATGCCGAACGAGCTGAGCGCGATCGCCGCCATAAGCCCGACCCAGATATAGCCGAGCGTGCGGTGCGGCAGCGTGCCTTTCGGCGCGGCCAGCTGGACTGTGCCCAGGGCCAGCGCGGCCAGCGCCAGAAAGGCGTGTATCTGGAAGAGAAGGGGGGCTTGCAGGAGGGGGTGCAGGCTCATGGCGGCGCCGGAAGGAAGGAAGCAGTCCTTTTTTGAAAAAAAGGACCAAGAGACTTTTGCTCCCCCGGTGGCATGACCATCCGCCCCTTCTGCCAGCGAATGCGCTTGCGGAAAGGAGGCGGGCCCTGGTGCAGGCGGGGCGCAAAAGTCTTTTGCTTCTTTTTTTCAAAAAAGAAGGCCTTTCTTGCCTAGCCGCTCTGCGCCACCGGCTCATCGAAATCCGCACCCCACATCTTCTCCAGCGCATACAGGGCGCGCGCGTCCGGCTTGAACAGGTGGATCACGATATCCCCCGCGTCGATCAGCACCCAGTCCGATCCGCCGGCGCCCTCGATGCGCACCCGCTTCACGCCGGCCTCGCCCAGGCGGTCCTCCAGATGGGTGGCCATGGCGCTGATCTGGCGGTCGGCCAGGCCGGTGGCGATCACCATGCGGTCGGCGAAGGAGGCGCGGCCGGCCAGGTCGATGGCCACCACCGCCTCGGCCTTGTCGACCTCCAGGCTCTCCACGATCACCGCCTGCAATTTGGCCAGCATCGCCTGGTCGGCCGGCGCATCGCGGCCGCCCTGGGTTTTGGGGCTGCGCGGGCCGGCGGCCACCGCTTTCTTGCGCGCGGTGCCCGGCGTGCGCGCGGCCTCCTTCAGAGCGGCCGGCGCCTTGGGGACGCGGCGCTTGGGCTCGTTGGCGCCTGGGGCGGCGGGTGGGGCGGGCTTTCGGGCGATAGGTTTTCTCCGTTTGTGGCCCCTCTCGGGGTAGCGGTTCCCCCACCGGGGGCGGTAGCGGCGGCCCTGCGCAGGGCAGTGGCCGATATTGCGGTCTGCCGGCCGCCCAGAACCACCCATGCGGGCGCAGCCAGATCGGCCAGCCCGGGTGCCTCGCGCGCCGGGCGCCTGGACCGGGCCAGCCGCCGCGCCGCCTGGGACGCCACGGCAATGCGAGTGTAGGTTGGCCGGGGCAGGACCGCAAAGGGAACGATGCGCGCAATGTCCATCCAGCCACGCCAGCGCGGCAACTGTGTCAGATTATCCGCACCCATCAGCCACACGAAGCGCACGCGCGGGAACAGCCGTGCGCAAAGCGCGCAGCGTGTCGAGCGTGTAGCGGGTGCGCAGGTGGCGCTCGATGTCGGTGGCGACCACGCGCCTGCCATCTGCGATCGCGCGCGCGCGCGGCGAGGCGGGTGCGGCAGGGGCGCCATGCCGGCGGCGCGGCTTGAGCGGGTTGCCGGGCGAGACCAGCAGCCAGACCTGGTCCAGCCGCAGGGCGCGCAGCGCTTCCTGGGCCACGTGGAGGTGGCCGGCATGGGCCGGGTTGAAGCTGCCGCCCAGCAGGCCCACCCGCATGCGGCGGCGGTCCCCGAAGCGCGGCAGGGCGGCGGCGGGGGCGTGGTGCGGGGGATGACACATCGGCGCCAACCTAGCTAGTTTTCGCGCGATGAAACGCCCCTTGATCCTGCACATAGGGATGTCGAAAACCGGCAGCTCCTCGATACAGCACGTGCTGGCCGAGCAGCGGCCGGCCTTAAGCGCGCAGGGGGTGTATCTCGCGCGCAGCCCGGGCTGGGCCAACCACGCACTGCTGCCCGCTTCGGTGGTGAACGACCCGAAGATCCTGTGGGGCTACCATCCTGGCACCTGGGAGGGGCTCTCGCCGGAGGTGCGCATCGCCCGTTTCCGCGACGAGTTCGCCGCCGAGATGTCCGCCCTGCCGGACGACGTGGCGCGCGTGATCATCACCGCCGAACAGCTCGGCATGGTGTTGCGCGAACCCGACGAGGTGGCCCGCCTGGCCGCTTTGCTCGGCGCTTATTTCGCGCCGGTGCAGGTGGTGGTGTATATCCGCCGGCAGGACCAGCACGCCGCCAGCGCCTATGGGGAGTGGTTGCGCAGCGGCACATTGCGCGAACCGGGCCTGCCGGCGGGCGGCCCGGAGAAGCATCCCGAATACGATTATGGCGGGCTGCTCGACTGCTGGGCGGACGCGTTCGGCGCGGCGGCGATCGTGCCACGCATCTTCGCGCGCGACCGCCTGCTGGACGGCGACGTGGTGGCCGATTTTCTGGCGCTGGCCGGCATCGCGCTGCCGCCGTTGCCGCCCGAACTCCGGCCAGAGCAACCTCAGCCTCAGCGCGCCGGCCCAGCAGCTGATGCTCGAAGCGGGCCGCCGCATGGCGTCGCGCGCCGGCGACACGATCTGGCGCGACACGCCGGCCTGGCGCCATCTGGCGACCTCCGTGTCCGAAGCGCTGCCCGGGCGCGGCTGGCGGCCGACGCGCGCGGAAGCGTCGGCGTTTCTCGCCCGCTTCGCAGACACCAACGAACGGGCCCGCGCGCGTTTCTTTCCGCAGCAGGCGACATTGTTCGAGATGAGCGTGGCGGATCTGCCGGAGGCGGCGGTGCCGGTATCGCGTGAGGCGGTTTTGGCGGCGGCGCTCGATGCTCTGCTGCACGAGATGCAGGCCAGCACGCAGCGCCAGGCGGCGGCGGCGATGGCGCAGTATCGGCTGGCGCGTCAGCTCAAGGACCGGGCCGCGATGCGGAAATTGCTGCTGCGTGCTGTGAAGTATGCGCCGGATATGCTGTTGGCGCGGCTGCGTTTGGGTGCGTTCTTTTTGGAGGAAGGGGATTTGCGGCAGGCGCGGCAGCATGCGGAGGCGGCTTTGCGGATCGCGCCGGAGGATTTGGCGGCTCTTCGGTTGTTGCGGTCTGTTAAGTAAGGCAAGGAAGGCCTTCTTTTTTGAAAAAAAGAAGCAAAAAACTTTTGCTGTGACGTACGTGCGAGGCTTCGGTTGTTAGTACCAGGCTTGGTGTTTTGGGACAGCGCTCGCTGCAGCCGTTTCGATTGGCAGAACCAGAGCAGGCCTTGGTGCAGGCGTCGGAGCAAAAGCTTTTTGGTCCTTTTTCTCGAAAAAGGACTACTTGCTTACTTCGCTACCGCCTCCAACCGCCAGGGCTCTCCAGGAACGCACCGCAAAGGCACCCCATTCTCGGTGCGCACCAGCGCGGACAATCCCATCGCGGCGCGCACCGCGCGGAACATCGCGCCATGCGCCACGATCAGTGTTACGGCCGGCGCGGCGAGCGCGCGGTTGAGCGCGGGGACCACGCGCGCCTGCAGCGCCTCGAAGCTTTCGCCGCCTTGCGGGGTGTAGGTGTTTTGCACCCAGTCGTCGTACCAGGTGCCCATCGGGTGGCCTTCCTGGTCGCCGAAGGCGGCTTCCTGCAGGTCGGCATCGGTGGTGAAGGGGAGGCCGAGCCGGCCGCCCACGATGCGCGCGGTCTCCTGCGCGCGGCCGAGCGGGGAGGCGACGATCCGGGCTATGCCGTGGTTGGCGAGCAAGGCCGCGGCGGCATGCGCCTGTGCCGTGCCGAGCGCGTTGAGCGGGATATCGGTGCGCCCCTGGCTGCGCCCGCCGGCGTTCCAGTCGGTCTCGCCATGACGCAGAAAGAAGAATTCGGATGGTGTGATCAGCAAGTTCTAGTCCTGTCGTATGCGCATCCGGAATGATACGGACCTCGCAAATGCGGGGAGTCAAAAGTCTTTTGCTTCTTTTCTTCAGAAAAGAAGGCCTTGCTTCCTTGCCTAGTCGAAAAGCGAGCTAACCGAACTCTCATCGGAAATCCGATGAATCGCCTCCGCCAGCAAAGGCGCAATAGTCGCCTCGCGCAAATTCGGCGACTGCTTCACCGCATCGGTCGCCACGATACTGTCGGTGATCGTCATCATCTCGATCGGGCTGGCCGCGATGCGCGCCACCGCGCCGCCGGACAGCACGCCGTGCGTCACATAGACGCTCACCGATTTCGCACCCTCCTTGATCAGCGCGTCCGCCGCGTTGCAGAGCGTGCCGCCGGAATCGCAGATGTCGTCGACAAGTATACAATCGCGGCCGTCCACGTCGCCGATCACGTTCATCACTTCGGATACGCCGGCGCGCTCGCGCCGTTTGTCGATGATCGCGAGATCGATGTTCAGCCGCGTGGCGAGCGCGCGGGCGCGCACCACGCCGCCCACGTCCGGCGACACGATCATGATGTCGCGGCCTTCGTAGCGCGCGCGTATGTCGGCCATGAACAGCGGCGCGGCGAACAGATTGTCGAGCGGGATGTCGAAGAAGCCCTGTATCTGGCCGGCGTGCAGGTCGAGGGTGAGTACGCGGTTGGCGCCGGCTTCGGTGATAAGGTTGGCCACGAGTTTGGCGCTGATCGGCGTGCGCGGCGCGGATTTGCGGTCCTGCCGGGCATAGCCGAAATAGGGGATCACGGCGGTGACGCGGCGCGCCGAGCTGCGTCGCAGCGCGTCCATCATGATGAGCAGTTCCATCAGGTTGTCGTTGGCGGGGTAGCTGGTGCTCTGGATGACGAACACGTCCTCGCCGCGTACGTTCTCCTGGATCTCGACGAACACTTCCATGTCTGCGAAGCGGCGGACGGAGGCTCGGGTTAGCGGCAGCCCCAGATTGCGTGCTACTGCCTCGGCCAAAGGCCGATTGCTGTTGCAGGCTACGATTTTCATGGTTCACTTCCCCGGGGCGCGCGCGGGGTCGGTTTAGCGTTGTGTCATTGGTCTGTCACCCTAGGAAGGAAGGCCTTCTTTTTTGAGAAAAAGAAGCAAAAAACTTTTGCTCCGCTGTCGCGGGAGGCGGATATGAGGTGTCTGGTTTTGGGGGCGGCCGCGGGGGGCGGGTTTCCGCAGTGGAATTGCGCGTGTCGGTTGTGTGCGTTGGCGCGGGCGGGCGATCCGCGGGCTTTGCCGCGCACGCAGGTGGCGGTGGCGGTTACCGCGGATGCCGCGCGCTGGGTCGTGGTGGGGGCCTCGCCGGATTTGCGGCAGCAGATCCTGGCGAATCCGGCCATGGCGCCGGTGGGCGCGCGGCACTCGCCGATCGTGGGCGTGGTGCTGGTCAGCGCCGACGTGGACGGCATGGCGGGCCTGCTGGTGCTGCGCGAGCAGCAGCGCCTGCGCATCTGGGCGCCGGCGGCCATCCTGAAGGTGATGGCGGAGAACCCGATCTTCGCCTCGCTCGATCCGGCGCTGGTGGAGCGCGTGGCCGTGGTGCCGGGCGAGCCGGTCGATACCGGCTTCGGCCTGGTGCTGACGCTGCTCGAGATGCCGGGCAAGGTGCCGCTCTACCAGGAGGATCGCGGCGCCGCGGTGGCCGAGGCGGCCAGCACCTATGCGGCGCGGCTCGAGGCTGAACGGGCAGAGCGTGGTGCTGGCGCCGGCCTGCGCGCAGATCACGCCGGCGGTGCTGGGCCGGCTGGAGGGCGCGGACGTGCTGTTCTTCGACGGCACGCTGTTCACCGACGACGAGATGATCGTGGCCGGGCTGGGGCCCAAGACGGGGCGGCGTATGGGTCATGTGCCGGTATCGGGGCCAGGCGGCTCGATGGACGCGCTGGCGTCGGTCGGGGGGCGGCGCATCTATTTCCACATCAACAACAGCAATCCGATGCTGCTCGAGGGCTCGCCGGAGCGGCTGGCGGTGGAGGCGGCGGGGTTCGCGGTGGCGTTCGACGGGATGTCGGTCGAGGTCTGAACGATCGGCAGCAAGAAAGGCCTTCTTTTTCGAGAAAAAGAAGCAAAAAGCTTTTGCTATGACGCCGGCACGAAGATCTGGCTGATATTGCCACCGTATCGACTTACAATACGGGAGCAGCTCTTGGTGCAGGCGTCGGAGCAAAAGCTTTTTGCTTCTTTTTCTCGAAAAAGAAGGCCTTCTTGCCTTCCGTCCCTAAACCAACATTTAGTTGCCGAACCCGCCGATCCGCGCAACGGTTCGTCTCCAGATCGATGGGGTGACATGGGCGCATCGGCACTGTTCCAGGCGGCCAGGCCGGACCCGCGCTGGTTCCAGCTCGCCACCCTCTCCGCCCTGCTGGCGACGGCGATCCTGGTCTATGACACGGGGGCCAGCCTGGCACAGCTGGGTGTCACGCTGGCCGCCGCGCTCGCCGTCCAGGCGGCCACCGCGCCCGGCCGGCGGCTGGACTGGCGCAGCCCGGCGATCACCGCCTTGTCGTTGACTTTGCTGCTGCGCACGCACGAACCGCTGGCCTGGGCGGCTGCCGGCGGGCTCGGCATCGCGTCCAAGCGCCTCTTCCGGGTGGGCGGCAAGCATCTTTGTAACCCGGCCTGTTTCGCCATCGTGGCCCTGCTGCTCACCACGCGGATAGTATGGGTCTCGCCCGGGCAATGGGGTGCGTGGGCCTGGGGGGCCGCGGCGCTGGGCTGCGCGGCCGCGCTGGTGCTGTCGCGCGCCAGGCGGCTGGATACGGCGCTCGCCTTTCTGGGCGCCTGGGGAATGCTGCTGGCGGCGCGCTGCCTCGCGCTGGAGGACCCCTGGACCATCCCGCTGCACCAGATGCAGTCCGGCGCGCTGCTGGTGTTCGCCTTCTTCATGGTCACCGACCCGCGCTCCACGCCGGACAGCCGGGCCGGCCGCATCCTGTTCGCCTGCAGCGTGGCCGCCCTCGCGCATCTGCTGATGTTCCGCTGGCAGCTTCGCGAAGGGATGTTCTACGCGCTGATCGCCGCCGCCCCGCTCACGCCCTTGCTCGACTGGGCCGCGCCGGCCGCGCGGTTCACCTGGTCGCCCACCCCACAGGAGGCCTGAATGCGTATCCTCTGTTTCGCACTGGCGGCGCTGATCGCCGTGTCGTCGCCGGCCGGCGCGTTCTGCGGCTTCTATGTGGCCACGCTGGACGAGCCGCTCACCAACAAGGCCTCGCGCGTGGTGCTGGTCCACCAGGATGGCCACACGCTGGTGACGATGGCCAGCGACGTGCACGGCGATCCCAAGGAATTCGCCCTGGTGATCCCGGTGCCCACCGTGATCCGGCGCGAGCAGGTGCGCATCGTCAAGCCCGAGACGGTGGAGCATTTGGCCGACTACACCAAACCGCGCCTGGTGCAGTATTTCGATCCCGATCCGTGCGCGCCGCCCTTCTCCGCCATGAGCGCGATGGCACTGCCTACGCCGATGGCCGCAATGCCGCAAATACTGCGCAAAGCCGACGTGCGCATCGAGGCCGCCTTCAGCGTCGAGGAATACGACATCAAGGTGCTGGCGGCCGCCGACAGCCGTCGGCCTGATCGACTGGCTGAACCGCAACGGCTACCGCATTCCGCAGGCCGCCGCCCCGGTGATCACCAGCTACCTGCGCCAGGGCATGCATTTCTTCGTGGCCAAGGTGAACCTCGCCCGCATGCACAATAACACCAGCGGCTTCCTGCGCCCGATACGCGTGGCCTACGACACGCCGAAATTCATGCTGCCGATACGCCTCGGCACGGTGAACGCGGACGGCCCGCAGGACATGATCGTGCTGGCACTGACGCAGACCGGCCGCGTGGACGTGACCAATTACCGCACCGTGCGCATGCCGAACGACGCGCATGTCCCCGAGTATATCGCCGACAAATTCGCCGCCTTCTACGATGTGGTGTTCGACCGCGCGGTGCAGTCCGCCGATCGTTCGGCGGTGTTCCTGGAATATGCCTGGCCGATCGCGGGCAATATGGGGCTGTGCGATCCCTGCTCTTCGCCGCCGATCACCGCTGGGGAGATGGACGAGCTCGGCGTCGCGCCGGACGGCGCCGCCGGCCAGCGCGGATTCGTCACCCGGCTGCACGTCCGTTACGACGGCGCGCATTTCCCCGAGGACCTGCAATTCCAGGAGACGCCCGACACCCAGCAATTCCAGGCGCGGTTCGTCATCCAGGTCGCTTCGAAACTGCGCACCATGAACACCTGTGCCGCCGGCCGCGCGTATCGGCGCGAGCTGCACGAACGGTGGAAACAGGAGAATGCCGCGCTGGCCAGCCTGACGGGGTGGGATCCGGACGACATCCACCGCGACATGGTGGCGCACTGGTTGCGTACGCGGGAAAATTAGAAGGAAGCAAGGCCTTCTTTTTCGAGAAAAAGAAGCAAAAAGCTTTTGCTATGATGCCTGCACGAAGCGTTGGCTATCTATGCAAGCGCATCGGCTTGCAATACGAAGGTAGGCCCTGGTGCAGGCGTCGGAGCAAAAGCTTTTTGGTCCTTTTTCTCGAAAAAGGACTACTTTCTTGCCTTACCGATATATCAAAGTCCCAGGCCCAGCCTCGGTAAACAGCTCCAGCAGCACCGCATGCGGTATCCGCCCATCCAGGATAACGCACCCCTTGGCACCCGCCTCCAGCGCCTCGAAGCAATTCTCCACTTTCGGGATCATCCCACCATGGATCGTCCCGTCGGCGATCAGCGCGCGCGCCTCGTTCACGCTCATCTCCGCGATCAGGTTGCCCCCGGCATCCAGAACGCCGGGCACATCGGTCAGCATCAGCAGGCGCGTCGCATGCAGCGCGCCGGCGATGGCACCGGCCGCATCGTCGGCGTTGATGTTGTAGGTCTGCCCGTCCATCCCGTAGCCCACGGGCGCCACCACAGGGATCAGCCCCGAGCCGGTCAGCGCGTGGATCACGCGGGCGTCCACATGCTCCGGCTCGCCCACGAAACCCAGATCGAGCACGTGCTCGATATGGCTGTCCGGATCGATCACCGTGCGGGTGAGTTTGCGCGCCCGTATCAGCCCGCCGTCCTTGCCGGAAATGCCCACTGCCAGCGCGCCGGCGCGGTTGATCAGCTCGGTGACGAATTTGTTCACGCTGCCGGCGAGCACCATTTCCACCACTTCGACCATCGCCGCGTCCGTCACCCGCAGGCCGTCGACGAACTCGCTCTTGATCGCCAGGCGCTGCAGCATCGCGTTGATCTGCGGGCCGCCGCCATGCACCACCACGGGGTTCACGCCCACCTGTTTCAGCAGCGCGATGTCGCGGCCGAACTCGGTGGCGAGCTCCGGGTCGCCCATCGCGTGGCCGCCGTATTTCACCACGATGGTGGCCCCGGCATAGCGGCGCAGGAACGGCAGCGCCTGGGCCAGGATGGCGGCCTGCTCGGTAGCGCGGCGCAGGGCTTCGGGGGAATGGGACATGGCGTTGGGGGTTATGGCTGGTGTGGCGGCAAGGCAAGCGGTTTTCGGCCGATCGCCCGGCGCGCACCAGGCGGCGCCGCCTTAGCCCTTCAGCATGGCCCGCAGCTCGGGCCATCCGAGCACGGCGGGGGTGAAAGCCGGACGCGGCGGCGCCTCGGCAAGCTGGTCGAGGAAGCGGTCCGGATCGGTTATGTCGTGATCGAACAGAACGCCGGGATGGCGCTCCCACCACCGGCTCTCCAGCAGCCGCTCGATGGTGCGGTCCGCAAAACGTTTGCGTATCACCCGCGCCGGACTGCCGCCGACGATCGCATAGGCAGGCACGTCCTTGGTGACGACCGCGCCGGCGCCGATCACCGATCCGGTGTGCAAGGTGATACCGCGCCCGATGATGACATCGTTGCCGGTCCACACATCATGTTGCAGGACCGGACGGGGCTTGTTGCGTATCGTGGGCTGTATCATGTCTGCGAGCTGCCATCGAGCAGGTCCTCCCTGGCCCAGCGGAACGACGGACGCGTCGTCTGATACGGAAAATTGCTGGTGGTGACGTGCTCGATCGGATGGCGTTCGCCCATCACCGTGGTGCGGTCGGCGATGGAACAATAGCGCCCGGCATCGAACACGACACCGCCGGACCTGCTGTAGCTGAACGCCCCCAGGCTGTGCAGCAGCGTGCCGTTGGTGAAATCGGCGTAGGCCTCGATCCGGGCGGTTTTGTGCAGCTCCACGAAGGGCATGTTGGCCGCGGAACGCCCGCCGAACGAGATACGGTGCTGCACGAACACGGACCACAGCCAGTTCGTCATGCGCAACCGGACGCTGCGCGCATCCTGGCTGACGATTTCGGTGCCTTCCGGGCGATCTTGCATCGTGATACCAACCAAAATTAAGTTTGACGCATTCAAGGCAGGCAAGAAAGCAGTCCTTTTTCGAGAAAAAGGACCAAAAAGCTTTTGCTCCGACGCCTGCACGAACGCCTACTTACGTATTGCAAGTCGATGCGGCTGCAGTGAGAACCAAATTGTCGTGCAGGCGTCACAGCAAAAGCTTTTTGCTTCTTTTTCTCGAAAAAGAAGGCCTTTCTTCCTTGCTGCCGATAAGTCGAGTCAGTCCCAAGACGGGCTGGTATAACCGGCGGTTTCCGGTGGCGACAAGGCACGGCGCGCCGGGGTGGGGCCGCGCAGGCATCCGCCTCAGTCGGCGAGGCAGGACTCCACCAGCGCTTCGAGCTCGGCCCCTGCCTGCATCGGATCGGCGGCCGGCAAGCCGGTCTCCTCGTGCGCTTCGGCGAACGCCAGCGCCCGCCCGGCCGCATCCAGATGCGCGGTGTTCAGGCTGATGCCGCCGCAGCGTATCGCCGGGTTGGTGCGGCGCCCCAGCGCCAGGTTCATCGCGATCGTCTCGGCCAGGCTGGGCAGGCTGTAGCCCTCCAGCCCCACGATGGTCCGCCGCCCCGGCTGGTGGCACACCACGATCACGTCCGGCTGGCTGCCGTGCAGCAGGCCCAGCGACACGCCGGCATAAGCGGGGTGGAACAGCGAGCCCTGGCCCTCGATCACGTCCCAATGGTCCGGTGCCGCATCCGGGCTGAGCAACTCCGCGGCGCCCGCCTCGAAATCTGCGATCACCGCGTCCATCGGGATGCCGGCGCCGGCGATCATGATCCCGGTCTGCCCGGTGGCGCGGAAATCGGCGGCCAGGCCGCGCGCGCGCAGCGCACGGGCCAGCGCCAGAGCGGTGTATTTCTTGCCGAGCGCGCAGTCCGTGCCCACCGTGAGCAGCCGCCGGCCGGACCGTTTGCGCCCGGTGGCGATCGGCAGGTTGGCGGGCGGCACGCGCACGTCGATCAGCCGGCGGCCCAGGCGGCCGGCTGCCTCTGCCAAGGCCGGCACCGCGGCCAGCGGGCCGTGCAGGCCGCTGACGATGTCCAGCCCGGCTTCCAGCCCCTCCACCAGCGCCGCCACCCAGCCGGGCGGCAAAACGCCGCCGATATTGGCCACGCCGATCACCAGCGCGCGGGCGCCGCGTCCGTAAGCTTCGGCGGGGGTGAGCGCGGCCAGGCCGGTGCTGACGCGCGCCTCCGGCAACGCGTATTCGCCTATGCAGAGCGGGGCCGCCCAGTCGCGCAGCCCGAACGCGGTTTTCGCAAAGCCCGGGTGCTGCACGTCTCCCAGAAACAGCAGATACGGGCTGGGAAGTTCGAGCATCGACGCGCCGGGCGCCGGTGCCCTGCGCGCGATGGCGGGCAGGCCGCTCAATTGCGCCGTGAGCGCGGCCGCGCAACATCCTGGCCGGGTGGCGGCGCTATCCTGCGCAAGCGCGCATTCGCCGCGGCTGGCGTGGGGCCTGGCGCCTGGCGCGCCGCCTGTGCGCGGCCGACGGCGCGTTCGGGCGGGTTCTGGCTCGCGGCCTGGTCGAGCAGCTCTTCCTGCGTGGTCGAACACACGCATACGGCCAGCGCCTGCACGCACGCGCCATGCGCCAGATAAGCGTGGCCCATACGGCTGTCGATATACACCAATTCACCGGGCGAGAGGATCACCGGATCGTAGAACTCCGTGTGCACTTCGACCTGCCCTTCCAGAACATAGAGGAATTCCTGCCCGTCATGGCGCATCAGGCCGCCGAATTCCGCGATCGACCGCGCCTTTAGTCGCGTGAAGATCGGAATCATGTCCTTGTTGCGCAGCTCAGGCGACAAATAGAAATAGTCGTAATTTGGCGTGGTGATCGACAGCGCGCCGGCGCGGGTGCCGACGCTGCGCCTGCTGTTGGCGACCGCCTGCTGCTCGCTCTTCGGTTCGGCGAACAGTTCGGACATGCGTAGGCCGAGCCGGTCGGCGATCATCTGCAGTTTGTCGTAGGTCAGCGTCAGCCTGTCGTGCTCCACTTTCGCGAGGGTGGAGAACGGCACGCCGGTGCGCTCGCTCATCTGCTTCAGCGTCAGGCCGTAGCGTTCCCGCAGCGAGCGCATCAGCGAGCCGAGGGTCGGTTTTGCCGGCACCGTCATCACGTTCCTCATCACTCCAGCACGCAATGCCACTATGCGACAGCCGGTCCGCGGTTGCCATCGCAGGCCCCGGTCGAAGCGCTTTGTCGCAACCGGGCCGGCGATGTTCCTACTCAGGATAATCTTAGCGCGGAAGGTTCGGCGTCCGCCAGCCCTGCTCGCGCCTTTCGCAAGGGGTGGTGCGTTTTCTGTTTGTGCTGCAATGGTATTGTCGATGTGTCTATGTTGCGCCACGGGGTGGCAGGCTAGGTGAATTGTTGCCGGGATCGCTTGACACTGTCCTGACTGGGATAATAGCGTCTCGCCCGGAACAGCAGCGCAGGGCACATCCTGCCACGGGGAGTTGCTCATGGCCGGATATCGTTTGTCATCGGGAATGGCGATGGCGTTTGCCGCGATCGCGGCCGTGCCTGCCGCGGCGCAGAGCGTGCCGCCACCGCCGCGCCCGGCGGCACAAGGTGCCACGGCCCCTACCGCCCAGCCCTCCGCGCCGACCAACGCGATCGAACAGATTATGGTCACCGCGAATAAGCGGCGCGAGCGGGCGCGCGAAGTCGCAAACAGCGTGACCGCGATCTCCGGCACGCAGCTGGACAGGCGGCAGGAAGTCAGCGTGCAGGACCTGGTCAGCCAGGTGCCCGGCCTCTCGGTGGAAGCCGACGATAAAACGACCGTGCGAATTATCATCCGTGGGCTGAATACCGGCAGCCCGGGCGCCACCGTCGCATCGTTGCTGGACGACACACCAACAAATTCGGTCGGAGCGCAGAACAACGCCGGGACCAACTCGCCCAATTTCGACACGTTCGACCTCTCGCGCGTCGAGGTCCTACGCGGCCCGCAAGGTTCCCTGTATGGCGCATCCGCCGAGGGCGGCCTGATAAAATACGTCACCAACCCGCCCGATCCCACGAAATATTCGGCTGAGCTCGAAGGCGGCATCGACGGCACCACGGATGGCGGGCTTGGCGGCACGCTCAAGGGATTTGCCAACCTGCCTTTGCTGGACGGCAAAGCGGCCCTGCGCATCACCGGCTGGAACGAGTGGATACCCGGCTACATCGATAATCCGGACCGCAACAAGACAGACGACAACAGCGGCCAGCGCTATGGCTGGCGCGCGTCGCTGCTCGTGCAGCCGACCACCGATCTGACGATCCGCCTGACCGCCGAACGCCAGACCCTGTTCAGCAACGGCGCGGACTTCCTGCAGGCCCGCGGCGCTGCGCTCACGCCCACAGCGCCGCCAGCAGATCAGCTCAGCCTCCTCAACGGCCTGACGAACAATACGTACCTGCCCACGCAGGGCCAGAACGAGTCCGGTGTTTATTACGGCAACATCAACTACGATCTGGGCTGGTCGAGCCTCACCTCGATCACCAGCTACACCAACAGCAGTTTCCGCAACCTCATTGATGCCACCAACGACCTTGCAGGCCCTGGCCTGACATACGGCAATTTTTTTTCCGCCGACGTGTACGGCGTGCCGTCGCTGGCGCAGATCCGGCAGAATTCGGACTTCGACAAGTTCAACCAGGAAGTCCGGCTCACATCCGACCCCGGTTTCGAAGTGCTGGGCCGCCGGTTCGAATGGCTGCTGGGCGGCTACTACACGCATGAAACATCCATATTATCACAGGACCTCGATGCGCTCGGCGCCAGCACGGCCAAGCTGATAACGCCAGCCGGCGAAAGGGTCAGGATATTCGGGCAACTCTCCGAATGGGCGTTCTTCGCCAATGCAGACTACTACGTTCTGCCGAACGTCGACCTGGCACTCGGCGGACGCCTGAGCGGCAACGCCCAGCACGCCCAGGAGCAATATCTGCCGGCGGCTCTGACCGGCCCTACGTCGCTCTTCCTGCCCACGCTGAAATCCAACGACCACGACCAGCTGTTCTCGGTAGCGCCGCGCTGGCACATTAACGACAACTCGCTGCTATACGCGCGCATCGCCTCCGGCTACCGCCCTGGTGGGCCAAACGTCGCCCTGCCTGGGGTGACCGGTATCCCGACCTCCTACAGCCCCGATCGCACGGTCAATTACGAACTCGGGTTCCGCCAGGACCTGTTCAACAAAGCCGTCTCCATCGACGTGACCGGCTTCTTCATCACCTGGAAAGACATCCAGGTCCTCAGCACCGTGATTACCAGCGACGGCCCGTTCGGCGTGAACGGCAACGCGGGCAGCGCGGTCAGCAAAGGTCTGGAATGGGACCTGAACTGGGTGCCGCTGCCCGGGCTTAAGCTGAATGCCACAGGCAGCTACCAGGATTCGCGGCTCAAGGAGGATGCGCTGGGCCTGGGCGGCGCAAGTGGCGACTACCTGCCCTACGTGCCGAATGTCACCAGCGCGGTGAACGTCGATTACGGCTGGGCGCTGACGGACCGGTTCCACGCCTACATCTCCGGCACCTGGAGCTACGTGGGCGAGCGCTACAGCGGCTTCTCGCCTGCGACGACGCCCATCGTCTCCCACGTGCTGCTGCCGAGCTACAACACCGGCGCGCTGCGCACCGGCATCGAGGACGATCGCTACAGCTTCGAGATGTATATCAACAACATCAGCGACGCGCGGGGGATCACCTATTACCAGAGCGAAGGTGGGCAGAACTTCAGCGGACAGGAAACGATCATCCAGCCGCGCACGATCGGCGCGATTGCGCGGGTGAAGTTCTAGACTTCAGGGGATTGTTTGTATCAGGTGGGTAAGGCAATAAAGTAATTCTTTTTCGAGAAAAAGGACTACTTTCTTTCTTGCCCAAACCCCAGCAGCGCGCCTAGCGCACCCGCTCCACCGCAAATCCCTGGTTGCGCAACAATTGCGGCACACCGACCGACCCGCAGAGATGCGCCACGCCCACCGCCACGAACGCCACGCCGGACCCTGCCAGCCGCTCGGCGATGCGCTGCGCGAACCGCTCGTTGCGTCGCAGGATCAGCTCGGTCCAGACCGCCTCGCTGCGCAGTCGCATCGTCTGGTTGACCTGGCGGTCGACCGCTGCCTCGTCACCGGTGCGCCAGACGGCCACTAAATTGTGGAACTGCGCCACGGCGTCGTCGGAATCGTCGATATCGTTCTCCAGCGCCGCGAGCTGGGTGGCCGGCGACATGTCCGCCATGATGGCGAATTGCTGGTCCACCGTCTCGAAGGTGGGCGTGGCCTTGTGGTGCGCGTGCGCATAGGCCAGCAGGGTGGCCTCGGCGCCCGGTTCCACCGGGCCGGAATGGCGCAGCGACGCGCCGAGCAGCAGCACCTCCACAAGCCAGGGCCGCGCCTGCGCCAGCAGGGCGGCGGGCATGCCGGAGGCGGCGGCGAGCACCCGGTAGCGCGCGCGGTAGGCTTCCGGCAGCAATTGCTCGGCGCTCGTGGCGGCGCCCATCCCGTAATGGCGTATCGCGTTCACGCTGTTGGAGAGGTCCGAGATGTCCGCCTCGGTCCAGACTTCCGTGGAGGCGTCGAGGGCCGTCTGGATCGCGGGGTCCATCCAGTGCTCGCCCACCGGCAGGATGTGGACGGTGCCGAACAGATAGACGGTGGCGTTGGCGCCGTGGGCGACCCAGAGGGCGGGGTCGGCGCTCGCGGGCGTAGCGAGGAGGAGAAGGAAGGAGAGGAAGCGTAGCAAGGAAGCAGTCCTTTTTTGAAAAAAAGGACCAAAAAACTTTTGCTCCCCCGCCGGCATCGGCGCTTCGGTATCTGTCCGCAACGGCCTGTGCTGGCAGAACCAGAGTAGCCCTCGATGCAGCGGGGGACGCAAAAGTTTTTTGGTCCTTTTTTTCAAAAAAGGACTGCTTGCCTTGCCTTGCTGCGCACAACATCCAACCGCATCGAAAGCAAAGTGGCCGCCAAAGCCGCAACCCCCAGCAGCGCCCCCAGCCAGGGTAGCGCCCCGTAGGACACGCCCGCGCTCAAGGCCGCGCCGCCGAGCCAGGCGCCCGTAGCGTTGCCCAGATTGAACGCGCCCTGGTTCAGCGTCGCCACCAGGTTCGGCGCTTCCGGCGCGGTATCGATCACCCGCATCTGCAGCGGTGCGGCGACGGCGAAGGTCAGCACGCCCCAGAGCAGCATCGTGGCACCGGCCGGCACGGCCCAGGGTAGCGTCGCCACGAACAGCGCCAGCGTGCCCACCAGCGCCGCCTGCACGCCGGCGATGCTCGCCATCAGCCGCCAGTCGCCGAGGCGGCCGCCCAGCAGGTTGCCCGCGGTGATGCCCACGCCGAACAGCAGCAGCAGCCAGGTGACCGTGTGCGGCGACAGCCGGGTCACGTGTTCGAGCATCGGCGTGATGTAGGTGAACACGCTGAACAGGCTGGCCGAGCCGAGCAGGCTCATCAGCATGGCGAGGATCACCTGGGGTTTGCGGAGCACGCGGAATTCGGCGAGCAGGCCGCTATCGGCCGGCCTGGGCAGGCGCGGCAGCGCCCACGCGATGGCGGCGGCAGCGGCGGCGCTGATCGCGGCCACGCACCAGAAGGTGGCGCGCCAGCCTTCCGCCTGGCCGAGCGCGGTGCCGGCCGGCACGCCGAGCACGTTGGCCAGCGTCAGTCCGCTGAACATGATGGCGATTGCCTGGCCGCGTTTCTCCGGCGCCACCAGGCCGGCGGCCACGATCGAGCCGATGCCGAAGAACGCGCCGTGGCACAAAGCGGTGGCCACGCGCGCCGCCATCAGCAGCCCGTAGCCGGGGGCGATCGCGCAGAGCAGGTTGCCCAGACCATAGGCGCTGATGAGGCCGAGCAGGGCCGCGCGCCGGGGCAGCCGGGCGGTGGCGATGGCCAGGATCGGCGCGCCGACCACCACGCCGAGCGCGTAGCCGGTGACCAGCAGGCCGGCGCCAGGGATGCTGACGTGGAGGTCGTGGCTCAGGTCCGGCAGGAGACCCATGATGACGAACTCGCTGGTGCCTATGGCAAAGGCGGCGAGCGCCAAAGCGAGGAGCGGTAGGGGCATGCGGCGGCTCCGGATAGGAACCGGGAGCTTGGGTGCGGCGGCGCACGCGCACAAGATGCTGCGCTGCACAAAGAGGGTAGGCCTGCTGTTTAGGACTGGCTAGATTGCTGAGTGGCCCATCCTGGGCAGGCAAGAAAGCAGTCCTTTTTCGAGAAAAAGGACCAAAAAGCTTTTGCTATGACGCTTGCACAAAGGCCCGCGCCCATGTTGCAAGTCGATGCGGCTGCAGAAATAGCGAAATCGTCGTGCAGGCGTCGCAGCAAAAGCTTTGCTTCTTTTTCTCGAAAA
This sequence comes from uncultured Alphaproteobacteria bacterium, assembly GCA_963795825.1. GTDB lineage: Bacteria > Pseudomonadota > Alphaproteobacteria > Acetobacterales > Acetobacteraceae > BOG-908. The sequence continues at coordinate 390,145 of CAWCIW010000001.1, forward strand.
AGAAGCCTTTCTTCCTTGCTGCCGATGAATCAGGCGCGGCGCTTGCGGGTGAAGCCGAGCAGGGCCAGCCCGCCCACCATCACGGCCAGCGACGCCGGCTCCGGCACGGCGGCTGCCTGCGCCAGGGCGATGCCGCCGCTGATGCCGCTCGCGAACTCGTTGCCAAGGGGGCCATTATACGCGGCGAAACCAACCAGCGAGAGGCTGTTCGAGCCGATGCTGCCGCTGCTGAAAGCAAAATACAGCAGATCGCCGTTATCGTTGTTGTCGCCGACGGCCGAAATCCCCACCGAGGCCGGGGCCTTACTGTCGAAGTGGCTGAACTCGTATCGGTAGGTACCGGAATACACCGACGCTCCGGTCAGCATCACGTTGACGTTCGTCAGCATGTCGGTGGAGGTGTCGTAGGTGAACGAACCGGTGACCGTATCCGTACCGTCCACCGTGACTGTCGTGCCTGGTGTGAAAACGTAGTTGAAGAGGGTGGGCGAGACCGGCGCCGCGATGCCGGCGTGCGGGGCGCACAGGGAGCCGAGGCAGGCCAGGGCTGCCAGAATGCTGCGGCGCCAGGGCAGGCGGCGTTTGCCGGGAGCGTGCTTCATGTCGCGTATCCTCACGAATATGTTACTGAGCGACATAAACATGCGGACTTGTTTCGTGCAAGCAACTTCTGTCTACCGGCGTATTTATTTAGGGTGGGGCAGGCACGCCCCTTCGGCCACCTGCGCACGGCCGGGCGCCATCGCATTGTGACTGCATGAGCACGTGCACCGCAGCTCAGCCGGCAGTGCTCCCGGCCTGACGATGTTGGCCAGATGAACGATGCCTACGCCGATTGGCCCCGGTGCTAAAAAGCACCTACCCGCGCCGGCCCCATCGCGGCGCGAGCCGCACTCAGGCGCGTTCGAGCTCAGCCTTCAGTTCCGGCAACGCGGTGAACAGATCCGCCACCAGCCCGTAATCGGCCACCTGGAAGATCGGCGCGTCCTCATCCTTGTTGATCGCCACGATCACCTTGCTGTCCTTCATGCCGGCCAGATGCTGGATCGCGCCGGAAATCCCGATCGCCATGTATAGCTCAGGCGCCACGATCTTGCCGGTCTGCCCCACCTGGTAGTCGTTGGGCACGTAGCCGGCATCCACCGCCGCGCGCGAGGCGCCGACAGCCGCGCCAAGCTTATCGGCAATCGGATCGAGCAGGTGGAAGTTCTCGCCGTTCTGCATGCCGCGGCCGCCGGAGATCACCACGCGCGCCGCCGTCAGCTCCGGCCGCTCGCTCTTGGAAAGCTCCGCACTGACGAAACGCGAGGAGCCGGTGTTGCCCGCATCGGCCGCATCCTCGATCGGGGCGCTGCCGCCCTCGGACGGCACCGGATCGAAGCTCGCGGCGCGCACGGTGATCACCTTGATCTTGTCCGACGAGCGCACGGTCGCCATTGCGTTGCCCGCATAGATCGGCCGCACGAAAGTGTCGGCATCCTCCACGCCGGCGATGTCGCTGATCGGCTGCACGTCCAGCAGGGCGGCCACGCGCGGCATCACGTTCTTGCCGGTGGCCGTCGAGGCCGACAGCAGATGCGTGTAGCCGGGGGCGAGGCCCACCAGCAGGGCGGCCAGCGGCTCGGCCAGCGCGTGCTCGTAGCCGGCGGCGTCCACGCGCAGGACTTTGGCCACGCCCGGGAGCTTGGCGGCGGCTTCGGCGGCGGGGCCCACGCTTCTGGCCCACCACCAGCGCGTGCACTTCGCCCAGTTTGGTGGCGGCGGCGATGGCGCTGCGCGACGGCTGCTTCAGGAGGCCGTTCTCGTGGTCGATCAGGACTAGGACGCTCATGTTGGCCTCTTGGTGTTCTCTGATAAATTGGGTAGCGAGCGAGGAAGCAAGGCCTTCTTTTTCGAGAAAAAGAAGCAAAAAACTTTTGGTCCCTGTTGGGGAGTCTGCCGATCAGCCGACAGGGAGCAAAAGCTTTTTGGTCCTTTTTCTCGAAAAAGGACTGCTTGCCTTAGATTACCTTCGCCTCGCCCCGCAGCTTCTCGACCAGCTCGGCCACCGACCCCACCTTCTTCCCCGCCACCCGCTTGGCCGGCTCCACCACCTTCAACGTGGTCAGCCGCGGCGCAGGGTCCACGCCCAGGTCGGCCGGCTTTATCGTCTCGATCGGCTTCTTGCGCGCCTTCATGATGTTCGGCAGCGACGCGTAGCGCGGCTCGTTCAGCCGCAGATCGGCCGTCACGATCGCCGGCAGAGTCAGCGCCACGGTCTCCAGCCCGCCATCCACTTCGCGCGTCACCGTTGCGGTGTCGCCCTCGATCGTCACCTTGCTGGCGAACGTGCCCTGCGGCCAGCCCAGCAGGGCGGCCAGCATCTGGCCGGTGGCGTTCATGTCGTCGTCGATCGCCTGCTTGCCCAGGATGATCAGCCGCGGCTGCTCCTTGTCCGCGATCGCCCGCAGCATCTTGGCCACCGCCAGCGGCTCCGGCGACACCTCCGTCTCCACCAGGATGCCGCGGTCGGCACCCATCGCCAGCGCGGTGCGCAGCGTCTCCTGGCAGGCGGCAACACCGATGGAGATCGCCACGATCTCGGTGGCGACGCCCTTTTCCTTCAGCCGGACCGCCTCCTCGATGGCGATCTCGTCGAACGGGTTCATCGCCATTTTCACGCCGGTGAGTTCCACGCCGGTCTGGTCGGACTTCACCCGGACCTTCACGTTATAGTCGACGACCCGCTTGACGGGGACGAGCAGCTTCATCTGGGTCTCTCTACATGATGGCGTTTTGTTCTCGCAGATAACGGGCGCGGCTTTTGCCTGTCAAACCGCCGGCCCGGCCCGGCCTCACTGCGACGCGATATGCACCCCCAAAAGATGCGCCTGCTCGGTGACCGGCGCCTGCGCCACCTGGTTGAGGGTGACCGGGGTGGGCGGGCTCATGGTGACGGTGAGCTGGTGCGGGTTGTTCAGGAAGCGGGTGATCTGGTCGGCGGCGTCCGGCTGGTCTGGCAGCACCGCGCCCAGGGCAAGCAGCGGCATGGCCAGGCCGCGGCGCAGCGCCTCCGGCGTGCTGTGGTATTCGACGGCGGCCACCTTGAAGATGCGGTTGGTCAGGCTGCGGTCTTCCCACCCGATGGTGGCGTGCCGGACCGTTGTTGCCAGCAGCCCGGCGAGTGCCGCACCGGGTGCGAGATTGGCCCCGGACGGCGGCACGAAGCCGGAGAAACCGGCCCGCAGATGCAGCGTGCCCAGATCGTGCAGGTCGATGTCCTGGCTTATCTCGGTCGCGCCGTCCGCCTGGGCGCGCTGCGACGCGTTGATGTCCATCGTCAGCGAATTCATGCCGAACGCCGCGAACTCCGCGGCGGCGGAGGCCGGCAGGGCGGTGTCGCCGATGCCGAGCGTCATGCCGGTTACGGTGCCGTGTTTCTCGACGATGCCGGTTCCGCCCGGGGCGCCCTGTTCGGCATGCATGGCGTGGATCGCCAGCGCCGGGCCGGGCGTCACCCGCAGCGCCATGTCCGACCCATCCCCGACGCCGTAGGTGACGCCGCCCAGGGCGCTGGACTGGTCGCCGGACCGCAGCGCCGCGAGCAGGCCGCCGGTATCGACCCGCTTGAGGCCGATCGCGCCGATCTCGGCATGAACCTGCGTGTGCTTCGGCCCGCCGCTGCCATCTAGCGCCAGCGACTTCACGTCCAGAGACGCGAGCTTGCCCAAATCGTAGCCGTCGGCCCCGGCCGTGGCCATCGTCAGCTTGAACGCATCCTTGCCCTGCGCCACGACGGACAGGCCGGTCACCCGCTCGCTGTCGAAGGCGAGGGCCATCACCGCATCGGTGGCGAAGGCCTTGGTGGTGCGGTTCTGCGCGGTGGGCGGCAGCGCGAACGGCCTGCCGCTGAGCCCGTGCAGCTCGGCCTTCGCGATGGTGATGTCGCCCGGCTGGTCGCCCTTGGCGCTGATATGCACGGTGTTCAGGGTCAGGTCGCCCAGCAGCTTGCGGCGGTCGGTCCAGGCCGGATGGCCGTTCGGGTAGTTGGCCGGGTCGAACACGTCCCGCAGCGCCGCGGTGTGCACGCCGGACAGCACCATCGTGCCCGCCGTCCAGCTCTGGCCGTCGGGCTGCGCCACCGCCAGATCATGCACCGTCGCGGTGCCGGTCAGGCCGTCCTCCACGATGGGGCCGTGGGTCACGTGCGCGCCGGCGAGCAGCTCGGCGAGTTCGTGGTCCACCGCCTGCGCGGCTTGTCCGGTCACTTCGTGGTGGCTCACCGCCCGCAAGGCCAGCGCGCCGCCCACGATTACGATTGCGGCACCTGCGCCCAGGAGAACGCTTCGTTGCATGTCTGCCGCCTCTGGATTGTTTTGCAGGCGAGGCTAACCTGCGCAGGGGAGGCACGGAAGGGGTTGTTTCCAACCGCATGCGCCCGGCGGCGCGGGGCCGGCCTGGCGGGAACCGCCGCTTTTTTGCCCGTTTTTCATATAAACATAGCAAAACCGAAGCGCTCGCCTTCTCTCGCGCGCGGCTCTCGTGCTAACCCCGGCCGCAAATGGCACTCCCGCTCATCGCCGTGTTCAACGGCCCGAACCTCAATCTGCTCGGCACGCGCGAGCCCACGCTCTACGGCGCCGCCACGCTCGACGACCTCGAAGCGCTCTGCGCCGAGACGGCCGAAGCGCTGGACCTTTCGATCGATTTCCGCCAGACCAACCACGAAGGCGAGCTGATCACCTGGGTCCAGGAATGCCGCACCCGCGCGCGCGGCATCGTCATCAACCCGGGCGGCTATAGCCATACGTCGGTCGCACTGATGGACGCGCTGCTGGCCGCCGAACTCCCCACCGTCGAGGTACACCTGACAAACATCCACGCCCGCGAGGAATTCCGCAGAGTCTCCCTGATCTCGCGGGTGGCCCAGGGCGTGATATGCGGGCTCGGCATTCGGGGGTACGGGCTGGCGCTGACCGCGCTGGCCGAGATGCTGCTGGACGAAGACCAGTGAGCAAGCTCCCCGTCGATGCCGACGCGATACGCGCGCTGGCCGAGATCCTGGTCGAGACCGGGCTGACCGAGATCGAAATCGCCGAGGGCGACAGCCGGATACGCGTGGTGCGCGCGCCGGCGGTGCTGCAGGCCGCGGTGCCGGCGGCCGTGGCGGCCGCCATCCGGGCCGGGGCCCGCTGCGGTGGCGGAGAGCGGCGATTTCACCAAGCATCCCGGTGCGGTGAAGAGCCCGATGGTCGGTGTGGTGTATCTGGCGCCGGAGCCTGGGGCTGCGAATTTCGTGACGCCGGGCCAGGCCGTTTCGGCCGGGCAGACGCTGCTGCTGATCGAGGCGATGAAGACGTTCAACCAGATAAAGGCGCCGCGCGCCGGCACGCTCACGCGTATCCTGGCGAGTGCTGGGACGCCGGTGGAGTATGATGAAGTGCTGATGGTGATCGAATAGCGAGGAAGCAAGCAGTCCTTTTTCGAGAAAAAGGACCAAAAAGCTTTTGCCATGACGCCCGCACGCAGACCAGGGCTTCTAGCTGCAGCCGTATCGGCTGGCAGAACGAGTGTAAGCCTTGGTGCAGTCGTCGGAGCAAAAGCTTTTTGGTCCTTTTTCTCGAAAAAGGACTGCTTCCTTTCTTGCCCGGACATCACCCGCCGGCCAGGTTTTAAAAGGCACTGACACCCATGGCGCGCCCCCTCTTCGGCAAGATCCTGATTGCCAACCGCGGCGAGATCGCGCTGCGCGTGCAGCGCGCCTGCCGCGAGCTCGGCATCGGAACGGTGGCCGTGCACTCCACCGCGGATTCCGAGGCGATGCATGTGCGCCTGGCCGACGAGAGCGTGTGCATCGGCCCGCCGGCTGCGCGCGACAGCTACCTCAACATGGCCGCCATCCTGACCGCCGCCAGCGTGACCGGTGCGGAGGCCATACATCCCGGCTACGGATTCCTCTCGGAAAACGCCGGCTTCGCCGAGATGGTGGAAGCGCACGGGCTGACGTTCATCGGCCCGTCCAGCGACCATATTCGTATGATGGGCGACAAGATCACCGCGCGCACCGCGATGGCCGGCCTTGGCGTGCCGTTGGTGCCGGGCTCGCCGGGCGCGTTGCCGGATATCGATGCGGCCCGCCTTGTCGCCGCGCACGTGGGTTATCCGGTGCTGATAAAGGCCACCGCCGGCGGCGGCGGGCGCGGCATGAAGGTGGCGCATACCGAGGACGAGCTCGAGGAGGCCTGGCGTGTGGCGCGCACCGAAGCGCGCGCGGCGTTCGGCAACGATGAAGTGTATCTCGAGAAGTATCTCGACCGGCCGCGCCACATCGAGCTGCAGATCATGGCCGATTCGCACGGCAACGTGGTGCATTTCGGCGAGCGTGACTGCTCGCTGCAGCGCCGCCACCAGAAGCTGCTGGAAGAGGCCGGCTCGCCTGTGCTCACCGCCGCGGAACGCGACGCGATTGGCGCCACGGCGACAGCCGCTTTGGCGCGGCTCGGCTACCGCAATGCCGGCACGCTCGAGTTCCTCTACCAGGACGGCCAGTTCGCTTTCATCGAGATGAACACCCGCTTGCAGGTGGAACATCCGGTGACGGAGATGGTCTGCGACGTGGATCTGGTGCGCGAGCAGATACGCATCGCGGCCGGCGAACCGCTCGGCTACACGCAGGCAGACGTGCGTTTCTCCGGCCATGCGATCGAATGCCGGGTGAATGCAGAGGACCCCGAGACGTTCGCGCCCACGCCGGGTAAAGTGCTGGCGTTTCATGCGCCTGGCGGGTTGGGCGTGCGCGTCGATAGCGCGCTATATGCGGGTTATGTCGTGCCGCCGTATTACGACAGCCTGGTGGCCAAGCTGATCGTGCATGCGCCTACGCGGCCTGAGGCGATTGCGCGCCTGCGGCGGGCTTTGGACGAGTTCGCCGTTTTGGGGATCAAGACGACGCTGCCTTTGCACCAGCGTATAATCGAGCAGCCTGAGTTCCAGGCTGGTGATTATACGATTTATTGGCTGGAGCAGTTCGTGGAGCGGGCGTTTCCTAAGTAAGGAAGCAAGGCCTTCTTTTTTGCAAAAAAGAAGCAAAAAACTTTTGACTCCCGCCTGCACGCTGGTCCGCGTTTACTGTGCAAATTTGCGCGTTTAGCACTAGCGATGCGCGCGATCGGGCAAGCGACAGGAGCAAAGGTTTTCTGCTTCTTTTTTCAAAAAAGAAGGCCTTCCTTGCCTTACCCCGGCGTCTTGCCGTCGCCCAGATGCTCCAGCTTCTCCTGCACCTTACGGTCCGCCTCGCTCAGCTTCTCTGGCGTCTCCACCGCAACCCCAGGTGGCACAGCATCACCCGGATCGTGTTCTTTGCTGTCCATCACTTGCCCTTTCCCGTTGCCGCCGCGTTCTCATCCAGCTCTTCGACAAGTTCCTCCACCGCATGACGGTCGATCTTCACCGCCTCGCCGGCCAGCTTGTCGCCTTCCTTGGGTGCGCCATGCGCGTATTTGTCGAGCGCCGCTTCCGCCAGGTCGCGCGCCTTTTCGTAGTTCTCGTCCGTGGTGTCGGCCATCTATCCGCTCCCGTGTTCCTGACTGGCCGCGAACGTGAGTTGGCGCCTGCCGGTTGCCACCGCCGCCGCGGGCGCCACGTTCACAACGTGATGCGCGCGCTTGCCCTGCTGCTGGCCCTCCTGCTGACGCGCGGCGCCCAGGCCTCGCCGGCCGACGGCTTCGCGTGGCAACAGCACCCTGGCGCGCAGGTGCCGCTCGACACCGTGCTGCGCGACGAGACCGGCCGCGCGGCGCCGCTGGTCAGCGTGTTGGGCGCGACACCCGCGATACTGGACCTTGGCTATTTCCATTGTCCGTCGCTCTGCGGAACCGCGCGCGCCGATGTGTTCGCCGCGTTGCAGGCCGGCGGACTGGCGCCTGGGCGCGATGTCTCCGTCGTCGCGGTCTCCATCGACCCGGCGGAACGCCCGGCCGACGCCGCTGCCGCCAAACGCACGGACCTGGCCCAGCTCCCTGCCGGCTGGTACGGCGGCGTGCATTACCTGACCGCGACGCCGGCCGGCATAGCAGCACTTTCGCAGGCGGTTGGCTTCCATGCCGTGTGGGACACGCGTTTCAAGCAGTTCATGCATCCGGCCGGCATCGTGGTGCTCACCCGCACCGGGCGGATCAGCTCTTATCTGCTGGGCGTGGGCTATGCGCCGGGCGACCTGCGCGCCGCGGTCCTGCGGGCCGGCGAAGGCGGCATCGCGCAAGCGGCGTTGCCGATATTGCTGCTGTGTTTTCATTTCGACGCGACGACGGGGCGTTATACGCTGGCGGTTATGAAGCTGTTGCGGCTGCTGGCGGCGCTTACGTTGGTGACGATTGGTGGGTTGTTCTGGGCTTTGCAGAGAAAGAAGATCGTGCGTTGAGAGAAAGTTAAGGAAAGGCCTTTTTTTTCGAGAAAAAGAAGCAAAAAGCTTTTGCTGTGACGCCTGCACGACGACCTAGGCCGTTTCTGCAAGTGTATCTGCTGGCAGGACAAGCGTAGGCCTCGATGCAGTCGTCGGAGCAAAAGCTTTTTGCTTCTTTTTCTCGAAAAAGAAGACCTTCCTTGCCTTACTCCCGCATAAACGCCCCAATCTCCGTATTCAAAAACACCGCATCTTCCGGCGAAGCGCCAGCCCCAGCCGGATGCCCCCACAGCGACATGATCGGCGCCAACCGGCAATGCGGGATGGATTTCGCCTCATACATCGCATCGTCCACCGGAAAATACAGATCGGTGGCCGAAGGCATATACAGCACCGGCACCTTTATCGAACGCAAAGCCGCTTCGGTATCGCCACCGAACGGCTTCGTGCCGCCCACATCATGCGCGCGCCAGGTGCGCATCTGCAGGATCAGGTTGTTGGCGTCGGCACCTTTGAAAAACTCGGTCTTGTACTTGTCGATCGCCTGCTGCAGCGTGGCGCCGTGCGGGAGATCGGCGCGCCACAGCTCGCGCCGCCACCATTCCTGCGAATACAGCCAGCCGAGCCATACCAGAGCGGTGGCCTCGATGCCGGCGGTGGGCTCGGCGGTGTAGTCGCCGCCGTGGAAGGCCGGGTCCAGGGTCAGCGTGGCGATCTGCCCGTCCAGCCGGACGATACCGTGCCCGTAGGTGCGCGCGGTGCCCGACGTGGCCACGATGCGATCCATGTAGTCCGGGTAGCTCACCGCCCATTGGAACGCCTGTTGCGCGCCCATCGAGAACCCGATCACCGCGCGCAGATGGTGCACATGCAGTTGCTCGGTCAGCAGGCGATGCACCGCCTCCACGTTGTCGCGTATGGTGGTGACCGGAAAATGCGGGCCGTGGAACGGCGCCGGCGTGTTGCTCGGCGACGACGACCGGCCGTTGCCGAACAATTCGCTGGTGATCAGGAACAGTTTGGTGGGGTCCAGCGCGCGGCCGGGGCCGATCAGCCAGTCATAGCCGGTCATGTCCGCCATGTAGTGCGACGGCAGCAGCACCGCGTTGTCGCCGGCCGCGTTCAGCGTTCCGTAGGTGCCGTAGGTCACGTGCGCTTCGGGAAGGACGGCGCCGCTTTCGGTGGCGAAGTTCTGCAGGGTGAATTCGTGCTGCACGGGGGAAGCTGCGGCGGTTGATGCGGCCAGACAGGCGAGGGCGGCTAGGGTATTCTTCATAGGAAGTAAGGAAGCATTTCTTTTTTGAAAAAAAGAAACAAAAAACTTTTGCTCCCGTCGCATTTGCAGCGCCCGGGCATCTCCTGACGTCACGAGGCGCTGCAACGAGCCAGTGGGGCCAAAAGTTTTTTGCTTCTTTTTTGCAAAAAAGAAGGCCTTGCTTACTCTCTGTCCAACCCAAACAACGCCACAGCCTCGCCCGCCCCGATCAACTCCGCCGTAAGCGCCCAGGCGTCGAACCAAAGCGTGCCGCAAGCCCCGTCATACGCCGCACTCCAAGGCTTCGGCCGGTCCAGATAATGCAGCACCGCCGTATCCGCCGCCAACTCGTCCAAACGCGTCGCCTCGCCGACCGGCGTGTTCCATGCCATCCCGAGGCGGAGGAACCGGTCGCGAAACCCCAGGTTCAGCGCGCATTGGTCGTGGAACAGCAGCGTCACGTCAGGGGCGGAAAGCGTTGCGACCGCAGCATCGAGTGCCGTCGCCAGCCGGTCGCTCGCCAGGTCGAACAGCAGCACGCCGGAGTTGAAATACAGGTCGCCGGCAAAGCCGTGCAGCGCGATTGCGCGGCTGACCTCGGGGCGCGGTGTCTCCACCCGGGCGGCGAGCGGCTGGCCCGCCATGTCCAGCGCGAACAGCGTATCGAGCCGGCCGCGCACGAGAACGTCGCCGTCGAGATATACCGCGCGGCCGTAAAGCCCGAGGCGCTGCAGATGGCGCGCGAAGAAGATGCGGTAATACGCCGCCTGGGCGAGCATGTGGCCGCTGGTGAACAGGCCATAGGCCGGATCGAGCGCGCTGGCGTCGTCCACTATCGCGCTGGCGGCCACGATCTCCACGGCGAAACCCTGGTCGCGGAACGGCTGCACCAGGCGGCGGGCCAGGTCGGCCACCGCGTCCGACACCACGACGAAGCAATCTTCCCGGCCGGGCGCGCTCTGACGCAACGCGCTGTGCAGCGCCACGATGGTCGCGCACAGATATGTTGCGTCGGTGCACAGGAACAGCGCGCGGCGGCCGGGTGGCGCGTTGGCGCGGGCCACGATCTGGCGCTGCACCTCCATGCGCCGGGATGCGGCGGGGCTCGCATAAGCGCCCGCGGCGCCGGCCAGCATCTCCATCTCGGCCAGCGAGCCGGCACGGTCCCAGGCGAGCGCATCGTGCAGGCGCACCAGATCCGGCAGGTCCCGCCAGCCGGCAATCGCCGCGATCGCGGTGAGCAGGTCGGCGTGCCGGCCGGTGTGCTTGGCGGCGCGGAACAGCACGTAGCCGATCTGCTCGTAGCAGAAATCGGCGCCGATCCAGGCCGCGCCGCGACGCACCGCCTCGTCCCAGAGATGCCGTTCGGCCAGGTAGCGCAGGATCGGCGCGGTGAATTCGCGCGCTGCCGGGCCGTTTGCCTCCAGCCGCGCCAGGGTGGCGGCGGCCGCGTCCGTGGCCCCGACGAAGCAGTGGTACTCGAACCATTTCAACAGGATCTGCGGCTTCTCCGCATCGGCCGCCGGGATCAGGCGCAGCGTGTGGCCGGCTTTCTCCCAGAGCTGCTGGCGCAGGTAGATGTCGGTCTGCAGAACCAGAGGCGCCGTGGCATCCGGTCGCGCCCGGGCCAGCCGGTCCGATAGCGCCTCCGCTTCGCCCGCCTGGCCGCCGGCGAGGGCGGCGTAGGCCACTTCGACGCCCAGGTAGAACAGCCGGGTGTCGACGGCGAAGTCGATGCCGGCGACCACCGCGCGCGCGGCGGCCGGATCCGCTTCGGCGAGCGCCGCCCGTGCCTGCAACTCGGCGCGGGCGGTGGCGGGCAGCCGCGCGCCCAGCCGGGCCGCTACGTCCTGCCAGCAGACCCGGGTCGCAGCGTCGGCACGGTCCGCGCGCACCAGGACGTCGAGCCAGCTCGATACGAAGCCGGCATCCTCCGGGCGTTCCGCGACCACGCTCTCGGCCAGCGCCACCGCTTCCGCGTGATTGCCGGCATGGCTTTCGCATTGCGCAAGCGCCCGGCGGCCCCAGAGGTCGAGCCCGCCTGCCACCTGGGCGGGGCGCAAGATGTCGAGCGCGGCGGCCTGGTCGCCGGCCGACAGCAGCGATTTCGCGAGCCGTACGGTGGTTTTCTGACTGACCGGCGCCCAGCCGCGCAACGCCGCGTAGATCGGCCCGGCGCGCAGCCGCTCGCCGGACTCGAAAAGATGGTCGGCGATGCCGGCCAGCACCGCGAGCTCCTCACTGGCGTGCGGCTTCATCCCGAAGCCCACGAAACGCTCGGCGAACGGGGCGGCCTCGGCCAGCCTGCCGCCGGCCGCCAGCGCGCGGGCGCGGCCCATCCAGTTATACGCGAAACCGGGATCCACCTCGGTGCCCCAGCCGAACCGCTCCGCCGCGGCGGCGGCATCGCCCTGCGCAAGCTCGAGCCGCCCGAGTTTGTAATAGGCCAGATGCACCCGCTCCGGCATACCGAGCACGCGGGTAAGCGCCTCGCGCGCCACGCTTATATTTCGGCCGCGCAACGCCAGGTCGGCCAACGCCAGCAACTGGTCCGCGCTGCAGGCCTCGTAGCTGTAGCGCTGGAAGAACTGCGCGAGGATGTCCAGACTGTCCTGGGCGGAGAGCCGCCGCCCGTCGCCACCGCGCGCGTCCCGGAAAAACGCGCTGACCGACATGATTGGGCTTTGCGTGTCCAACGGAAGCTCCAGAGATGGCGAACGGTGCCAGGTTCGGCGCACGGCACATGTCCGGGCGGGACTACGTGTGCCACGCGGTATGGCGCGTCCTGTCCTTGAGCGAGCGTATAGCCGACAATGCCGTCGCGCGTCCGCTCCCACCAGCGTCTCGGACGCATTGTCACGCAAATGTCTCGGACGGTAAAAGGCACCATGCAGTCAATAACGGTCGATCTCGCAAACGGACGTAGCGTGGCCTTTACGGTGACGGACAACGCCGTTGCGGACCCGCGCTTCGTTCTGGGCATACGCAAATGCGGCAGCTCGCTGCTCAACTCGATGCTGAACGATCTCGGCCGGCTCAACGGCATGACATTCGTCGACGTCGGCGGAACGTTCTTTGCGGCTAATATCGCGGAAGAAGAGTGGCGGCGCGATCCCGCCGTGCTGGCGATGCTGGCGCCGGGCATGGTGTATGGCGGCTTCCGCACGATGCCGCTGGTGTTCGCACAAAGCGAGATCTACCGGCGGTCGCGCAAGATATTGCTGGTGCGCGATCCGCGCGACGCACTGGTGAGCGAGTATTTCTCGATCGCGTACAGCCACGGTTTGCCGGATGGCGATGCCGACGGCGGGGTGCGCGCGGAGTTTCTGGAGATGCGACGCGTGGCGCTGGCCTCGCGCATCGAAACGGTGGTGCTGGAGCGCGCATCGCTGATGAACCAGGCGTTCGTGGAATATGCGGCGGCCGCGGCCGACCCGCTCACCAAGGTTTACCGTTACGAGGACGTGATCTTTGCCAAGCGGCCCTGGCTGCACAGCATGGCGGCGCATTTCGGCTGGAAGGCGGACATGCCTGGGTTGGAGGACGGGATGATGGGGTGGGCGGACAAGGTGCCTGCGGAGGAGCAGAGCCATGCGTTTATCCGGCGCGTTACGCCCGGGGATCACCGGGAGAAATTGTCGGCTTCGGTGATTGCGGCGTTGGATGGGGTTTTGGCGCCTGCTATGCGGTTGTTTGGATATTCTTAGGCAAGGCAGGTAGTCCTTTTTCGAGAAAAAGGACCAAAAAGCTTTTGCTATGACGCCTGCACCGGCGCCCGCTTTCGTTCTGCAAGTCGATGCGCTTGCAGCAAAAGTGTAGTTCATCGTGCAGGCGTCGGGATAAAAGCTTTTTGGTCCTTTTTCTCGAAAAAGGACTACTTGCTTTCTACACGTTGGCAGCAGCCAAAACCTCCGCCGCATGCCCCTCCACCTTCACCTTCGGCCAGGCGCGTTTGATCCTGCCATCAGCGTCCACCAGGAATGTCGCGCGCTCGATGCCCATATATTTCCGTCCATACATCGATTTCTCGACCCACACGCCATAAGCGTTCGTCAGTGCGCCGGCTTCGTCCGAGGCGAGCGGAAATGCCAGGCTGTATTTCGCGGCGAATTTGTCGAGTGCCTTGATGGGGTCACGCGATACGCCAATGACCTCGAGCCCGAGCTGACCCAGTTGCGGCAGGGCTTCCTGGAACGCACAGGCTTCTTTCGTGCAGCCGGACGTGTCGGCCTTCGGATAGAAATACAGCACGTAAGGCCGCCCCTTGAGCAAAGCGCTGCTGACGGTGCGGGCGCCACTGGCGGGAAGTTCGAAATCGGGTGCTGCAATACCCTCGGCCAAGCTCATGCGCGATCTCCTTTGTCAGCGCCAAGCTGTATCCGGACAAACACGCGCGGCGCAATGCGGGGAACGCAAAAGTTTTTTTGCTTCTTTTTTCAAAAAAGAAGGCTTTGCCTTGCCTGCCTTAAACCACCCCCACAACACGCGAAAACACTTCCCGAACCCCTCCGCCTATAGAAGCGATCCGCCCAGCCAGATCCCCTCCGCCCAGCACAAGCTCCACCCCCGCCGGCAAAGCAGCCGGCAAATTCCGCCCAAGCGTGATGCGCAGCAGCCCCTGCAGGCTGCGCCAAGGCCGCATCCGCCTCGATCAGCAGCGCCGCATCCGCCGCGCCCAGCAGCCCGGCGCCCGCCAGGTTGGCCAGCGCCACGCGCGTGGTGGGCGACAGCAGCTTTGGCGTGCGCGCGTGGCGGAGTTGGAGCGCCTGGGCGATGAACTCCACCTCGATCAGCCCGCCGGCGCGATGTTTCACGTCCCACGCGGCGGGTTTCGGGGCTTCGGCGAGCTGGCGGCGGCGCATCGCCAGCGTGTCGGGCAACGCCATTTCGGGGTCGCCCTGCACCAGGGCCGTGGCGATCGCGGCGGTCACGTGGCGCCGCAGCCCGGCGGGTCCGGCGACGACGCGCGCGCGGGTCAGCGCCAGGCGCTCCCAGGTCCAGGCGCTTTCGCGGTGGTAGTGCACGAAAGACGGGAGCGAGACGGCGACGGGTCCTTTGCCGCCGGAGGGGCGCAGCCGCATGTCCACGTCGTAGAGTTTGCCGTCGCGCGTGGGGACGGTGAGGGCGGCGACCAGCGCGTGGGCGGCGCGGGTGAAATACTGGCTGGGCGCCAGGCGGGCGGGGCCGGTGCTTTCGGCGGCATCGGGCGGGTGGTCGTAGATCAGCAGGAGGTCGAGGTCGGAGCCTGCCATCATCTCGCGGCCGCCGGCTTTGCCGAGGGCCACCACGGCCAGGCCGCCGCCGCGCAGCCGGCCGTAGCGCCGCGCGTGGTCGGCGAGCACGCGCGGCAGGAGTTCGGCGATCGCTGCTTCGGCCAGGGCGGTGCGGGCGGCGCCGGCGGCGTCGGCGCCGATGCGGGCGTCGAGTTCGGCCACGGCGAGGCGGAACTCCTCGCCGCGCACGAAGCGGCTGGCGATGGCCGAGCGCTTCGTCGGGCGCGCGCGCATCGGCGAGCTGGGCGGCGAGCGAGGCGGCGGGGGCCGGGTCGATATCCTGCGGCGCCATCAGCCCTTCCAGTGCCGCAGGCACGCTGGCCAGGTGGTCCGCCAGCGAGGGTGCGGCGCCGAGCACCCGGCCCAGCCGGTCCAGCAAAGCGGGGTTGTGGCGCAGCATGGAGAACAGCTGCACGCCGGCGGGCAGGCGGTGGATGAACTCGTCGAGCCTGGTCCAGACGGCGGCGGCATCCGGCTGTCGCTCGACGGTGGCGATCAGCGCCGGCAGCAGGTCCGCCAGCAGCGCGCGGGCGCGTTCGGTGCGCAGCGCGCGCGGGCGGCCGGCGAGCCAGGCTTCCCAGGGGGGCGCCTGGGTGTGCGCGGCGGGTGCGGCCGGCGGCGGCGCTGGTGCGTGGCCGAGATCGGGCGGGGCGCCGGGTTCTTCCAGCAGGCCGGCGAAGATCGCGTGCACCTGGTCGAGGTGGCCGAGCAGGCGGCCGGCGAGGGCGGCCGGCGTGGCGTCGCCCAGGAAGGCGGCGAACGCGGCAAAGGCCTCCGGCGTGGCGGGCAGGCTGTGGGTCTGGCGGTCCTCCACCATCTGCAGGCGGTGTTCGGCGCGGCGCAGCGCCTCGTAGGCAGCGGCCAGGGTGGCCACCGCGTCGGGCGGCAGATGGCCGGCGCGGCCCAAAGCGGCGAGCGCGGCCTGGGTGGCGGGCGCGCGCAAGGCCGGGTTGCGGCCGCCCCAGACGAGCTGGAGCATCTGCGCGCAGAACTCGATCTCGCGTATGCCGCCCTGCCCGAGCTTCAGGTCGTGGCCCAGCAGGCGCTGCTCCGGCGCGCCGTCCGGCCGCAGGGCCGCGCCCTTGTGGGTGTCCATACGGCGCTTCATCGCGCGTATGTCCGCGATCGCGGCGAAATCCAGGTGGCGGCGCCAGACGAACGGCCGTATCGCCTCGAGGAAGCGTCGGCCGAGCGCCAGGTCGCCGGCCACCGGGCGCGCCTTTATCATCGCCGCGCGCTCCCAGGTCTGCGCCGCACCCTCGTAATAGGCGAGTGCCGTGAGCAGCGAGACGGCCGGCGGCGTGGAGCCGGGATCGGGGCGCAGGCGCAGGTCGATGCGGAACACGTAGCCGCCGGCGTCGCGCTGGGCCATCAGGGTCACGAGGTCGCGTGCGAGCCGGGCGAAGATGGCGCCGAGCGCGTCGGCGTTATAGGCATGCGCTTCCGGGTCGAAGATAAGGATGAGGTCCACATCGCTGGAAAAGTTGAGTTCCCGCGCGCCGAGCTTGCCCATCGCGAGCACGCTGAAGCCGCAGCCGCGCTGCGGGGCGGCCGGGTGCGGCAGGCGCAAATCGCCGCGGTCGTGCGCGGCGCGCAGCAAATGCGCGGTGGATACCCGAAGCGCGCCCTCCGCGAGATCGGAGAGGGCACCGGTCACCTGGGCGAGCGTCCAGCGGTCTTCGATATCCGCGGTGGCGGCGGCGAGGGCCACGCGGCGCTTTGCGGTGCGGAGCAGGGCGGCGGTTTGCGGGCGGGGGAGCGTGGGGGGGACGTTGGCGAGCAGGCCGAGGGCGAGGTCGCAGGCGGCGTCCGGGTCCGCGGCGTCGGGTTCCTGTTGGGCGAGCCAGGTAAGATAGGGGGAGGGCATCGGGGTGAGGCTGACGCATTGCAAGGGAGGAAGAAAGTAGTCCTTTTTCGAGAAAAAGGACCAAAAAGCTTTTGCTCCGACGCCTGCACGCAGACTCAGGCTGAATCTGCAAGCGCCAGGACCGGCAGAAAAAGTGTAGGCGCTCGGTGCAAGCGTCGGAGCAAAAGCTTTTTGGTCCTTTTTCTCGAAAAAGGACTGCTTGCTTTCTTCCTTCCCCCCCGCGTGAAACTCCTCCTCCATTTCCTAGGCGAGGTCCTGCTAAGCCTGCTGGCCCTGGCCGCCCTGGCCGCCTGCCTGCTTGTCTGGCGCCTGACCCAGGGGCCTATGGACGTGACCTGGCTGCTGCGTCGCGAGCCGGCCCTGCTCAGCGCGCCCGGCCTGGCATTGCGCGTCGGCCATGCCGCCATCGCCCTCCCGGACGGCGCGCGTGCGCTCGCTGTCACCGCGCAGGATCTCGCCGCCGACCGGCAGGACGGCAGCCTGCGCGTGCGCCTGCGCCAGGCCGGCGTGCAGCTCGCGCTCGGCGAGCTCCTAATCGGCCGTATGGCGCCGCGCGGCATCGATATCGCGGGCGGCGACGTGGCGGTCCGGCTGCTGCCGCAAGCCCCAGGCGGCGGGCGCGCGCCGGATATCGCGCGCCTCGCCGACGGCCTGCAGCATGTGCGGCTGCATGATATGCGCGCGACCCTGTCAGGCGCGTCGCCCGGCGTGGAGCTGGTGGCGCCCTCGATCGAGCTGGACCTCGCGCGGCAGGGCGATGGCGGGGTGGCGGGCCAGGCGCAGGTGGTGCTGCAGGCGGGCGCGGCGAACGCCACGCTCGATCTGCGGGCGGAGATGCGGGACGGCGGCGCGCACATCACTGGCACCACCACGCCGCTGTCGCCGGCGGCACTGGCCGGCGTGTCGCCCCGGCTGGCGGGGCTGTCGGCGATCGACGCGCCGGTGCGGCTGGCCTTCGAGGCCACGCTCGGCCCCGGCCTGCAGCCGCGCACCGGCCGCCTGGAGGTCGCGGCGGGCGCAGGCACGCTGCACGCCGGCCGCGGCAGCGTGAAGCTGGCCAGCCTGGCCGCGGTGATGACGCTGCAACCGGCGGAGCTGCGGCTGGAGTCGCTGCGCGCGGCGCTGGCTCCGTCCGGCCCCGCGCATGGCCCGGCGCCGGTGCTCACCGCGACCGCTTCCGCAACGCGCGACGGCGCGGCCCCTGCCGGCGGACCGGCCGCGACCGGCCATATGCACGCAAGCTTCGCCGTCCAGCTCGACGCGCTGCCGCTGGCCGATCTCGCGCAGTACCTGCCCGAGGGCGTGGGCGGCGGCGCGCGGCCCTGGCTGGTGGAGAACCTGCCGGCCGGGCGCGCGCACGATGCGCAGGTGAGCGGCGCGCTGGATGCGGCAGGCGATCTCTCCAACCTGCATCTGACGGCGCTGACCGGCGGCATGGCGGCAGACGACGTGACGGTGTTCTGGCTGCGGCCGGTGCCCGGGCTCACCCACGGCCACGCGCGCGTGGTGCTGCAGGATGCCGACACGATGGTGGTGTCGATGGACCGCGGCGGCGAGAACAACCTCGTGCTGGCGCCCGGCTCGTCCATAAAGATGACCGGGCTGAGCCAGAAGGACCAGTTCGGCGACATCGAGGTCGGGCTGTCCGGCCCGCTATCCGACGCGCTGGCACTGCTGAATCACCCGCGGCTGCACCTGCTGGACCGCGGCGGCTTCCAGGTGGTCGGCGCGCGCGGCCAGGCCACCGCCCATATCGGCCTGCACGTGCCGCTCGATGCGCGGGTGACGATGGAGCAGATCGCCATCGATTCGTCGGCCACGCTGTCCGGCGTGCATCTCGGGCGCATCGCGGCAGGGCGGGACCTCGATGACGGCGCGATCAAGCTGCACGTGACCGGCGACGGCCTGTCCGCCACCGGCACCGGCGCGGTAGGCGGCATACCGGCGGCGCTCGGCATGGAGATGGATTTCCGCGACGGCAAGCCGGACCAGGTGCAGCAGCACGTGACGGCCAGCGGGCGCGCCACCGCGGCTCAGATGCTGGGCGCCGGCGCGCCGGCCCAGGCCGCGCGGCTGCTGACCGACGGCGCGGCCGGGCTGCACGTGGAGTACACCGCCCGCCGCAACGGCACCGCCGCCCTGCAGATCGACTCGGATCTGACCCGGGCAGCGCTCGTGACGCCGTTCGGCTGGTCCAAGAAAATCGGCGAGGCGGCGGCGCTCGGCGGGCGCGCGACGCTCGACCACGGCCGGCTGACCGGCGTGGACGATCTGCACGCCGAGGGGCCTGGTCTGGCGATCGTCAGCCGCACGCAGGTCGATGGCGCGCACCGTACGCTGGTGCTCGATCGGTTGGAGGTCGGCCGCACCCAGGCGCAGGGCCGGATCGGCTTTCCCGAGGCGCCGGGCGGCCCCGTGCAGGTGGAGATGTCCGGCCCGGTGCTCGATCTGGCGGCCCAGCTGGAAGCCAGCCCGGCCACCGCGCGCCCGCCTGCGAAGCCTGCCGCCCCGGATGCCACGGCCGACAAGCCGGGCCAGGCCTGGGCCGTAAAGCTGGCATTCGACCAGGTGGACCTCGCGCACGGCAAGACACTGGCGCCCTTCACCCTGGACGCCGCCAATGACGGCCGGCGCATGCTGCACGCCCATGCCCGCGCCGGCGCGCAAGGCGAGATCGCGGTGGACATCACGCCGCAGCCGGGCGGCCGCAGCCTGGCCGTCTCGGCGGCTGATGCGGGTGCGGCGCTGCGCGCGCTCGGCGTGGCCGACAACCTGGCCGGCGGGAAGCTCAGCCTGACCGGCGCCTGGGACGACACCAAACAGGGCGCGCCGCTCGGCGGCACCGCGACCTTGACCGAATTCAACCTGCGCACCGCGGCCGCCATCGGCCGCCTGCTCCAGGCGATGACGCTGTATGGCCTGACTGACGTCCTGCGCGGCCCCGGCCTGCACTTCTCCAAACTGGTGGCGCCGTTCGCCTTGCACGACCAGATGCTGCACCTCACCGCCGCGCGCGCGTTCTCGTCGTCCCTCGGCATCACCGCGCAAGGCGATATCGACCTGCGCGCGCGCACCGCCGACATAACAGGCACGGTGGTGCCGGCATATTTCTTCAACCAGCTGCTGGGGGACCTGCCCTTGATCGGGCGGATATTCTCGCCGGAGAAGGGAGGCGGGGTGTTCGCGGCGCGCTATTCTGTGCGCGGGAAGCTGGACGATCCGAAAGTGGGGGTCAATCCTTTGTCGGCGCTTACGCCTGGGTTCTTGCGGGAGGGGTTTGGGTTGTTCTCGCCTCGGAAGGCTGGGAAGTAAGGCAGGCAAGGCCTTCTTTTATGAAGAAAAGAAGCAAAAGACTTTTGACTCCGCTGTCGCCGACCTTTCTGCTCAGGCTTACTCCTTGGCTAGGCGTAACAGGCTGGCGTTGTGGTCTTCGGTGATCAGCACGCTGCCGTCCGCCATCTCCGCCACGCTCACCGGGTTGCCCATCGGCATTTGCTTGCCGGCTTCCCAGCCGGATACCAGCGGCGCTGGCTGGCCATCCGGCTGACCGTCGGGCCGCACGGCCAGGCTCATGATGCGGTGCCCGCCGGCGCGGTAGCCGTGATAGGGCAGGATGAGCCTTCCCTCCAGCGCCGGCAGCGACTTGCCGTGATACACGATCAACCCCAGCGGGGCGGCGTGCGGCGGCAGCAGAAGGGTTGGCGCCTGGGTGGTTTTGCAGTCATGCGCGGGATATTCCGGGCTGGCGCGGTGGTCGTCGAAACAATAGGGCCAGCCGTAATCCGCGCCGGGCTTGATCACGTCGAGCGTGTCGTGGGGCAGGGCGGCGTCGGAGAGTGCGGGGTCGGCGCGGTTGATGGCGTCGCGGGCGTTTACCGCTGCTACCAGGGTGCCGCCGGGTAGCACGGCGAGGCCCATGCTGTTGCGCAGGCCGGTCGCGATTACCTGCGCCTGGGCGTAGGTTTGCGGTGTGGCGGCTGGTTTGAAGTGGATGATTTCGGCGCGCTGAGCGGCGCCGTCGCGCTCGCGGCACGGTGCCGCCGGATCGGGTTTGGTGCCGTCCTGGTTCTCGCAATGGTCGGTGCCGGAGCCGACATTGACGTAGAGCGCGCCGTCCGCCGCCGCCGCCAGCGCTGGCAGCGGGTGGCGGCCGGTCGATGGCAATCCGGTCAGCACGTCGTGCAGCGTGGGGGTGGTGCCGGAGAGGTCGATGCGCACGATGCGGCCGAGCAGGCCGGCGTACAGCGTGCCGTCGGGGGCCGCCACCAGGCCGCTGGGCTCGTCGAGGCCGGAGAGCAGCACCTCGGGGGCGTCGTGCCCGCCGTGGCGCAGGCGCAGCAGGCGGCCATGACCGTGCCGCCAGCCGCCCATGTCGAGCACGTAGATGGTGTCGCCGGTGGCGACCACGCCGCGCGCAAAGCCGATATGCTCGGCCACCAGCCCCACGCAGAGGCCCGGCGGCGTTACCAGCGCCACCCTCGGAAACCCGGCGCAGGTGCCCGCCGGCACGTAATCGCGGGCATAGGCCGGGGCTGCCAGCAGCATGCAGCCCAGCAGGAAGCCCTGCGGCAGCCAGCCCAGACGCGTCCGGCTTGCCTGCCGCAGAACAGACGAATTAGCTTGCTTCACGCCAGACATCCCCGATCAACCCGCGACGCGTGGCCTAGCACGGATAGCGGTCCAGGTCGCGTAAGCTGAGACCCATCGCAGGCAAGCGTAAGAAAGCAGTCCTTTTCGAGAAAAAGACCAAAAAAGCTTTTGCTCCGACGCCTGCACCAAGGCCTGCGCTCGTTCTGCCAGATGGGTGATTGCAGCGACAGCTACGATCGCCGGGCAGGCGTCATAGCAAAGCTTTTTGGTCCTTTTTCTCGAAAAAGGACTACTTGCTTGCTTACTGCGCGAAGAGCGGCGCCCGCTAGGCGAACAGCCCCTCGCCGATCATACCGCCCGGCGCCACCCCGGGCGGCACGGCAAACAGCCCGCTCGCCGTGTGAGTGACGAACTGGTTCAGCATGTCGAACTTTGCCATGCGCTCGAACATGCGGCTGAACTGCGCCCGCGGATCTTTCTGATACGCCAGAAACATCAGCCCGGAATCGTATTCCATCGCCTGGCGCCAGGGCGGCCAGCGCTCGGCAGTGAAGCTCACGCCATCATTGTAACTGTAGCCGCGACGGAAGATGCGCGCGCCGGTGGCCGCCACGCCGGCCAGGCGAATATGGGCGTTTTCGGCGATAACCGGGTTGCCGTCGGCATCTTCGGCGGCGAGGTTCGCGGCGTCGTGCTCGTGGCGTGCGCCGATCGGGGCGCCCTCGAGTTTGGTGCGTCCCATCGTCTGTTCCTGGAACGCAATAGGCGTGCGGTCCCAGTGTTCGAGCGCGATGCGTATGCGGCGCGCGACGAGGTAGGTGCCGCCGACCATCCAGGCGGGTCCTTCGGCGCCGGCCCAGACCACAGCGTCCATGTCGATGGGGGCGGCGGGGTTGGCGTTGTTGCTGCCGTCGCGGAAGCCCATCAGGTTGCGCGGGGTTTCGGCCTCGGGTTGCGGGATGAAGCCGGCCTGGACCCAGCGCAGGTCCGCAGTCCCGTAGGCGAGGCGGGCGAGCTGGCGGACGGCGTGGAAGGCGGTCTGCGGATCTTCGGCGCAGGCCTGTATGCTGAGGTCGCCGCCGCACCGGGCGGGCTGGAGCTGGTCGCCGGTGAAGTTCGGCAGGTCGGCGAAAGCGGGCGGGCGACGCGCGGCCAGGCCGAAGCGGTCGTTCCCGTCCTTGGTGAAGAGGGTGGGGCCGAAGCCGAAGGTCAGGGTCAGACGGGATGGTGCCATGCCGGCCACCTCGCCGGAGTCGGCGTCGGCGGGCTGGCCGGCGCACATACGCGCGGCGGCCACCGTCCAGCGGGCGAGCAGGGCCTGGACATCCTGGCGCTTTGTCGTGCTCAGGTCGAACGCGGCAAGGTAGGTCTGCGCCTGCTGCGGCGTGGTGATGCCGGCCTGGTGCGCGCCGTGGAACGCCACGAACGGATCCGGCGTGTCGCGCGTGACGTTTTGCGCCGCGGCCGGAGCGGGTCGCAGCGTGGCGGCCGCCGCGGCCAGCCCGGCGGACGCGCCCAGGAAGCCGCGCCGCGAGTGCATCGGGCAGCCGGTCACCTGCCGCCGGCCCGCATCAGCGTGTTCACGTCGTCCATCACGTAGTAGAAACCCTTCGCATCCGGCGTCATCGCAATGCCGAACAGGTCACCGTTGCCCGGGGGCGACTGCGCCTGGTCGTTGTTGATCCATTGCGCATAGATTTGTTTGCCGGCCACAGGATCAACCTCCACCAGCCGGCCATCCTTGCCGTTGCACACCAGAAGGTGACCCTGCGGCGACAGCGCCATCGCCAGCGGCCAGGACAGCAGCCCGCCTTGCGTGACGACCCGCCCGGTGCCGGCGCTCGTGGTGCGCGTCAGCGCGTCCGGAATGGCGGCGATCAAATTGTCCAGCCCGTCCGTCACATACAGCGTGCCGTCCGGCGCCAGCACGATGCCGGTGGGGCCGAGCAGGAAATTGTCGCGGTCGGCCCGCTGCGCGAAGCCACTGCCCACGATGGTCTGGCTGGCCAGAACGGGGGGCTGGCCGGGCGCTATGGTCAGGCCGAGCCGCAGCACGATGGATTTCTTCACCACCACCGGCAGGCCGGTTGCCGGATCGAGCACGCTGGGGGACGGCACGCCGAAGCCGGCCATGCTGACGAACAGGGTCGCCGTGTCGCCACGGTCGTCGATGCCCATGTTGCCCCAGGGATCGTTGATGTTCGGGCCGGCCCAGGCGGTGACGAATTTGCCGTTCGAGTCCAGCACTACCAGGCAGCCGTCGCCCTTGGTGGCGGTGGTGCCGTCGCGGCTCGGCGTGCTGCCCACGATCACCCAGCCGGATTTCAGCACGGCCATCGCGGTGCTGAGCCCGATGCCGCCCGGGCATTGCGGGAGGTGCTGCGGCAGCTTGGCGAACAGATAGGTGTCGTGCGTGCTGGGGCGGAAGCCGACGATGGTGGTGCCGGTGCCTTGCAGGTTGGAGATGTTGTTGAAGTTGTCGACCAGGACGTCGTCTTTGGCGATCTTCCCGGCGGTGACCGGGGAGACGACCACGGCGTAGGGGTTCAGGTCGCCGTTGTCGGTTACCGTCGAGGTGAGGGTTGCGTGGCGGCGGACGGTTTCCAGGAAGCCGGTGGGCTGGTCGGCCATTGCGGGGGTGGCGAGCGCCAAGAAAGCAAGCAAGGCCTTCTTTTTCGAGAAAAAGAAGCAAAAAGCTTTTGCTCCCTGTCGGCGAGTGCTGAAACGCGGCGCGACAGCACCATCAAACGTCTTTTGCTTCTTTTCTTCAGAAAAGAAGGCCTTGCTGTTCTTCATCACACTCATCCTCAGAACAATATATTCGTGCGTAGGCCAAGCACGAACTCGCTGCCGATCTTGCGTTGCGGACTCACCGGATCGGCCAGCCCGCCGCCGGGATTGAACACGTATTGTAGGTCCGGCTGGAGCTGCCACCAGGGGTGAACCTGATACTGGTACGTCAGCTCCACGAACGTCTCGCTGGTGCGCACCGGCGTATAGACATCGGGCTGCGCCACCGCGAGATCGCGATCCGACGCCGTAACAGCGTGGCTAACATGGGCGTATCCCATGCCGATACCCACCGTGTCCGTCGATGCGGCCGCGGAACGGCGCGTGATACACGAGGCCGCCGTTGAAGCTGAAATCGGCCAGGTTCCGGTTGGCCTCCGGCGTGCCCATGATGCGGCCGAATACGCTGACGGAGCGGTTGGGGTTGCCGGAGTCACGCCACAGCATCTGGTCGGCGACGGCGTAGATCGAATAGTCGCCGCGGTGCTGCGCCGGGTTGCCGCTGCTGGCGGCCGAGGCGAGCAGGTTGCCGCCGGTGTCGATG
This sequence comes from uncultured Alphaproteobacteria bacterium, assembly GCA_963795825.1. Classification (GTDB taxonomy): domain Bacteria; phylum Pseudomonadota; class Alphaproteobacteria; order Acetobacterales; family Acetobacteraceae; genus BOG-908. The sequence goes on from CAWCIW010000001.1 coordinate 414,844, forward strand.
CGCTGGTCCGAGAAGCGCTCGCTGTCGTACCAGAAACCGATCCGGTAGGTGTGGCCGAGCGGGGCGCCGGCGCCCGGATAGACCAGCGCGCCCACCGCCGGGTAGGTATATTGCAGCTCCACGAAGGTGAGCGTGCCGCCGTTCAGCGGGAAGTTGGTGCCCGAGCTGTCGGAGCGCTGCGGGTCGCCCTCCGAGGTGGAGGCCGGGTTGCCGTTGAACACGCCGGCCAGCAGGGTGATCGCGTTGGTTGGCTTGTAGCGCAGGCGGATGCCGAGGTCGGAGAGCGGGTAAGCAGGACCGCCGCCGGGAAGATCGACCGACGGCACCAGGGGCCAGCCGAACATGGTGTTTACGAAATAGGCGCCGTTCGGGCTGTAGATGAACTCCTGGTCGACGCTCTGCTGGCCGATCTTGATGTCGGCGCGGTCCTCGTCGAGGAAGCGCTGGTCATACCAGGCCTCCCACAGACGGGTGGAACGGTCCGCCTCGATGCCGCTGGCGGTCTGCAGGCTGAGCAGGTTGTCGGTGCTGAGGTTGCGGCCGTGGATTTGCAGCGCGCTTACGTTGAGCAGGCCGCCGTACCAGCCGAAGGCGCGCTGGGTGTCTAGCTGCATGATCGCCTGGGTCAGGCCGTCATAGGTGGGGCCGCGGTGCTGGCCGCCGGTGGCGTTGCCCAGCACCTCACTGGTTTCCTGGACGGCGAGCGAGATGCCGTATTTCGCCAGCACGGTGCGTATGCCGAACAGGTTGCCGAGCAGGAAGTTGGTGCGTTGCAGGTCACTCAGGAAGCCGGAATAGCCGCCGCCATCGGGGCTGGCCTGGTCGCCGTTGCCGGGAATGGAGAGCGGTGGCGGGGCAGCCAGAGCCGGCATAAGACTGGCACCGAGGAGCGTGCCGGCGAGGGAGTTGCGAATAATTCTCATTTGCGTTGAGTAGCTGGGCTGGGGCGTGGCTGTCAACGGGCCTTTGATGCGGCTTGACCGAGACATCGGCGGCGTGGCTCAAGTCGGCTGCAGAACGATCCGAGGACCTCTCCGATATGGCGCACATGCCCGCCTTCACGCTTGCCTGCGCCGGCGCTCTTGGCCTGATCCTCGTGGTGCTCAGCGTCCGCGTGGTCGTGGGGCGCGGCAAGCACCGGGTGATGCTGGGCGAGGGGGAGGGGTCGCCGCTGCTCGTCGCCATACGCAGCCAAGCGAATTTTGCGGAATACGTGCCGCTTTGCCTTTTGCTGATCGGCGGACTCGAGCTGAACGGGGGCGCTACGCTGCTTGTGAAGGGATTGGGAATCGTTTTGGTGGTATCGCGCCTGCTGCACCCGATCGGGATGGCGATACAAGGCGTCAATCCGTTCCGGGCCAGCGGGTTCGTGGGGACGATCCTGGTTCTGCTCGTCGGAAGCGTGGCGGTTCTGGTTCAGATGCTCGGGTTGATGTGAGCGAGAGCAATCCGCCTTCAGACTAACTCATCGGCAGCAAGGAAGGCCTTCTTTTTCGAGAAAAAGAAGCAAAAAGCTTTTGCCCTGACGCCTGCACGAGGATTTGGTTGTTGTTACTGCAGCCACATCGACTTGCACTACGAGCGTAGGCTGTGGTGCGGGCGTCGGAGCAAAAGCTTTTTGGTTCTTTTTCTCGAAAAAGGACTGCTTCCTTGCCTGTCGTGGATGCGTCGATTTCAACCTAGGCAGTTATCAGGCAAAAACGTTTGCTCCCCACCTGCACGTAGGCATCCATCTCATCGCAGCCGCACGCGCCGGCCGACAAAACGGGAGCCAACGCGCAGGCGGACATAGCAAAAGTTTTTTGCTTCTTTTTTTCAAAAAAGAAGGCCTTGCCTGGCCCTGCCTAACCCGCCAGAGCCGCCCGAACAGCCGCGAGAGCCGCCTCAGCCGCCCGCCCCATCCGGCCCACCGGCCTGCGCCAGATCCGCCCGCCCGCCGCCACCCTTGCCGCCGACCGCAACACTCGCCGCCCGCACCAGCTCCACCGCACTGAACCGCGACGTCAGCTCCGCCGACACCGCGACCACGATGCTCGCCTTGCCGTCCGCGGTGGACACCAGCGCCACCACGCCGCCCTCGATCTGCTTGCCGATCGCCTCGGCGAGCCCCTTCAGGTCGCGCGCCGGCACGTCGCCCAGGTTGCGGGCGGCCAGGCGCACGCCGGCGATCTCCTCGATGTCCGACGCGGTGGCGCCGGTCGCCAGCTTCTTCTGCAGCTCGCTCACCTGGCGCTCCAGGCGGCGACGGTCCTCTATCAGGGCTGCCACACGGTCCGGCACTTCGGCGGGGTTGGCGCGCAGGGCGATGGCGGCGTCGGTGAGGCGGCGGCCGGTTTCGGCGATCAGCGCTTCGGCGGCGACGCCGGTGACGGCCTCGATGCGACGTACGCCGGCGCTGACGGCACTTTCGGACACGATGCGGAACAGGCCGATATCGCCGGTGCGGCGCACATGGGTGCCGCCGCAGAGCTCGATCGACCAGGCGGGTTTGGTGTCGTCGCCGGTGCCCATGGCGACCACGCGCACCTCGTCGCCGTATTTCTCGCCGAACAGGGCCATCGCACCTTCGGCCACCGCGGCGTCCGGCGTCATCAAGCGGGTGGTGACTTCGGTGTTCTCGCGTATGCGGGCGTTGACCACGGCTTCGGCGGCGGTGAGTTCTTCTTGGGTGACGGGCTTGGTGTGGCTGACGTCGAAGCGCAGGCGATCGGGCGCGTTCAGGCTGCCTTTCTGCTGCACGTGGGTGCCCAGCGCGCGGCGCAGCGCCTCGTGGAGCAGATGGGTGGCGCTGTGGTGGGCGCGTATGGCGCCGCGGCGCGTGTGGTCGAGCTCGGCTACCACCGGCTGGCCGACGCGCACTTCGCCTTGGGCGACGCGGCCGATATGGGCGAATACGTCGCCTAGCTTTTTCTGGGTGTCGGTGATGTCGATGCGCAGGCCGTTGGCGCCGGTGATGGTGCCGGTATCGCCGACCTGGCCGCCGGATTCGGCGTAGAAGGGTGTCTGGTTCAGCAGGATTATCACGTCGGTGCCGGCTGCCGGCGGATTGCACGGGGGCGCCGCCGGCGATGATGGCGCGGATCTCCGCTTCGGCCTGCTCGGTGGAGTAGCCTAGGAATTCGGTGGCGCCGACTGACTTCGCGCAGGTCGAAATAGTGGCGTTCGGTGGCGGTGTCGCCGGAGCCGGCCCAGGCGGCGCGGGCGCGCACGCGCTGCTCGGCCATGGCGGCGTCGAAGCCGGCCACGTCCACGGCGCGGCCCTGTTCGCGCAGCGCGTCCTGGGTGAGGTCTAGCGGGAAGCCGTAGGTGTCGTAGAGGCGGAAAGCGACGGCGCCGGGCAGGGTTTCGGCGTCGCCCAGGCGGGCGGTTTCGTCGGCGAGCAGGGAGAGGCCGCGTTCCAGGAGCAGCTTGAAGCGGGTCTCCTCAAGCTTGAGGGTTTCGGCGATCAGCGCCTCGGAGCGGCCGAGTTCGGGGTAGGCGACGCCCATCTGGCGCACCAAGGCGGGCACCAGTTTGTAGAACACCGGCTCGCGTGCGCCCATCATGTGGAGGTGTCGCATGGCGCGGCGCATGATCCGGCGCAGCACGTAGCCGCGGCCTTCGTTGGACGGGGTGACGCCGTCCGCCATCAGGAACGACGCGCTGCGCAGGTGGTCGGCGACGACGCGGTGGCTGGCCTGGAACGGGCCGTCGGGCGGCACGCCGGTGGCTTCGGCGCTGGCGTGGATCAGGGCGGCGAAGGTGTCGATCTCGTAGTTGTTGTGCTTGCCTTGCAGGATGGCGGCGAAGCGTTCGAGGCCCATGCCGGTGTCGATCGAGGGGCGCGGCAGCGGCGTGCGGGTGCCTGGCGGGCCTTCCTCGTACTGCATGAAGACCAGGTTCCAGATCTCGATGAAGCGGTCGCCGTCTTCGTCGGGGCTGCCTGGGGGGCCGCCGGGGATGTGGTCGCCATGGTCGTAGAAAATTTCCGAGCAGGGGCCGCAGGGGCCGGTGTCGCCCATGCGCCAGAAATTGTCGGCGGTGGGGATGCGGATGATGCGGTCGTCGGGCAGGCCGGCGATGTTGCGCCAGAGGGCGGCGGCATCCTCGTCCTCGGAGAATACCGTGACCAGGAGCTTGGTCTTGGGCAGTGCGAAGTCGCGGGTGATCAGGTTCCAGGCGAGCTCTATGGCGTCGGGCTTGAAGTAGTCGCCGAAGCTGAAATTGCCGAGCATCTCGAAGAAGGTGTGGTGGCGGGCGGTGTAGCCGACGTTGTCGAGATCGTTGTGCTTGCCGCCGGCGCGCACGCATTTCTGGGCGCTGGCGGCGCGGACGTAGGGGCGGCGCTCCTGGCCGGTGAACACGTTCTTGAACTGCACCATGCCGGCGTTGGTGAAGAGGAGCGTCGGGTCGTTGCTGGGGACGAGCGAGGAGCTGCGTACGCGCTCGTGGCCGTTGGCGGCGAAGTAGTCGAGGAAGGTGGCGCGGATGTCGTTGCTGCTGGGCATGCGCGGGGGATTAGCGCAGGACGGCAAGAGAAGGAAGAAAGCAGTTCTTTTTCGAGAAAAAGAACCAAAAAGCTTTTGCTCCCTGTCGGCGCGTGGGGAAGGGCTCCCCGACAGGGACCAAAAGTCTTTTGCTTCTTTTCTTCAGAAAAGAAGGCCTTGCTTACGCTGCCCTGGCTGCCTCCGCCGGCAACAGCGAGTGCGCGATCGCCGCGGCCACGTGCTGGACGGAGATGTCCCAAGAAGTCACGTGGAAGCCCAGGTTCAAATCCGGCCAGGGCTGGCGCGCCCGGCCCAGCACACAATCGTAGCGAAGCTTCATCAGGGCGGCCAGGTTGCGGAAGCTCCAGTCCACGAACGCGTCCATCAGCAGTTCCACCACCAGGCAGCCGGGGCGGCAGAAGCCGAGATTGGTCAGTGCCGAGCCGTGCGGGGCGACGATCGCCTCGGCCTGGCGGAACAGGCGTATCTGGTCGGGCAGGCTGAGCCGGTCCAGGCGCACGGGGGTGAACCCGAGCGGTGCGAGGGCGGCGATCAGTTCGGCTTCGTTGCGCAGGGGACGCACGCCGGTGCCGCGGCTGTCGATATAGAAGCGGCGGGGCAAGCGGGCCGGAACGTGCGAGACGTTGCCGGACAGGCGGCGGTAGAAATCCGACACGCAGGGGTGGTAGGCGGCGTCGCCGCACACTGAGAGCGGGAGGACGAGGGTTTCCACGCGCAGGGTTTCGTCGGCAGTGACTTCGCGTACGGCCAGGCTGGGCAGCAGGTCGAAGAGGTCCAAAGCGTCGGTGTGGGTGATGCTGCCGGCGGGGACGAGCAGGCCGGTGGCGGCGGCGAGGTAGGTGTCCGGCACGGCGGCGAGGCGGGCCAGGCTCTCGAGCATGGCGCAGCGGTAATCGGCCTCGGCGCCGGCGAGCACGGAAATATGTATGCCGGGCAGGCGCTTGAGGGCGGCTGGGCGGATGGCGATGCCGCGGGCGAGGGCGCGGTAGGCGTTGCCGTACGGCGTGGTGTTGTTGAGCGATTCGGCGATCACGGTGTCGCCCACGGCAAGGATGCCGGCCGAGGAATGCACCGTGACGTCGTGCAGCACGAAAAGCGGCGGGGCGAAGCTGTCGTAATGCGGCGCGTTCCACATGCCCTGTATGGGCAGCTCGCGCACCGGCCAGAGCGAGAAGAAATGTTCGCCGGTGGGCAGTGGCGGCACGGCGACGCGGACCGGCCCGAGGGAATGCACGTGCTGGATCGGGTGGGCGCCGGGCGCACTGGCGGGCGCGGCCAGGGTCGCGATCGAGCGCTGGTGCAGAATCGTTTCGGTCGCTGGACTCATCAGGCCTCCCGCCAAACGTTTACTTGGGCTGCACCGTGCATCCTATGCGCGAGTTTAACACCTAATTGCTCTTCGTGTTCAAGTCGTCCGCACTCCGCAATAACAACCGTGCCTGGTATGATCCATCCGGCGTGGCGCAGGGCGGCGACCGCGGCAGGAAGGAGGTTTTGCGCATAAGGCGGGTCGAGGAACACCAGGGCCTGGCCGGCGCCTTGCGGCGGGCGGGTGATGTCAGCCGGCAGGATGCGGCAATGCGGGCCGGCGTTGCAGGCGGCGACATTGGCGGCGATGGCGGCCAGGGCTGTGCGGTCGCGCTCGATGAAGCAGATCTCGGTGGCGCCGCGGGAGAGCGCTTCGAGGCCGAGCGCGCCGGTGCCGGCGAAGCCGTCGAGCACCGGGCCGCTTTCGAGCAGGGTGCGGCCGCCCCAGGGGGCGTGCATCAGCATGTCGAAGATGGCCTGGCGCATGCGCTGCGCGGTGGGGCGGGTGGCTGGCCCGGCAGGGGCGGCGAGGGCGCGGCCGCGGAGGGCGCCGGCGATTATCCGCATGAAGCAAGCAGTCCTTTTTGCAAAAAGGACCAAAAAACTTTTGACTCCGTTCGCTGGGGCGGGCGGCTCGACCGTAGTTCCACGGCGAAGCCTGCATCCAGCTTGGACGCGACAGCACGGGATAAGAGTTTTTTGCTTCTTTTTTGCAAAAAAGAAGGCCTTTCTTCCTTGCCTAGCGCCCTTGCGTGTTCACGAAGTGTTCGCTATGCCGTAGCGGCAGAATGGTGAGTTACCCCGGCATTTGCAAGCCAGGGTTGCGGCTCCTTTCGCAGAGTGACAGAGTGCGAGAACACGTCGCAAGCGAAACGAGCGACTGGGTTTCGCGCAACGGTTGAGGGAGCGGGCGAGTGGCAGATAAGAGCAAGGCGTTGGATGCGGCGATGTCGCAGATCGAGCGGGCGTTCGGCAAGGGTTCCATCATGCGCATGGGCGCCCGCAGCGGCGACGAGCAGATCGAGGTGATCCCGTCCGGCTCGCTGGGGCTGGACATCGCGCTGGGCATAGGCGGGCTGCCGCGCGGCCGCATCATCGAGGTGTACGGCCCGGAGAGTTCGGGCAAGACGACGCTGGCGCTGCACGCGATCGCCGAGGCGCAGAAGCGCGGCGGCACCTGCGCGTTCATCGATGCCGAGCATGCGCTGGACCCGATCTACGCGCGCAAGCTGGGCGTGGACGTGGACAACCTGCTGATCAGCCAGCCCGATGCCGGCGAGCAGGCGCTGGAGATCTGCGACACGCTGGTGCGTTCCGGCGCGATCGACGTTCTGGTGGTGGACTCGGTGGCGGCGCTGGTGCCGCGCGCCGAGCTCGAGGGCGAGATGGGCGACACGCATGTGGGCCTGCATGCGCGGCTGATGAGCCAGGCTTTGCGCAAACTCACCGGCAGCGTGAGCAAGAGCCATACGATGCTGATTTTCCTCAACCAGATACGGTTGAAGATTGGCGTGATGTTCGGCAATCCGGAGACGACGACGGGCGGCAATGCGCTGAAATTCTATGCGTCGATACGGATGGAGATACGGCGCACCGGTTCGATCAAGGACCGCGAGAACGTGGTGGGCAACTCGACGCGCGTGAAGGTGGCGAAGAACAAGCTGGCGCCGCCGTTCCGCGAGGTGGAGTTCGACATCATGTTCGGCGAGGGGATCAGCAAGGTTGGCGAGCTCGTCGATCTCGGCGTGAAGGCCGGGATCATCGAGAAATCCGGCTCGTGGTTCAGCTTCGACAGCACGCGCATCGGGCAGGGGCGTGAGAACGCCAAGCAGTTTTTGCGCGATCACAAGGATGCGGCCGACGCGATCGAGCGGCGGATACGTGAGCAGGCTGGGGCGGTGGCGGAGAAGATGCTCGTCGGGCCGGATGAGAGTGATGAGGCGGAGGCGGCGGAGTAAGCAAGGAAGGCCTTCTTTTTTGCAAAAAAGAAGCAAAAAACTCTTGCTGTGACAGCTGCACGGAGGCTCGCGTTTAATATGCAAGTCCCGTTGTTGCAGAAGGAAGTTGTGCGTCGGTGCAGGCGAGGGAGCAAAAGTTTTTTGGTCCTTTTTTTCAAAAAAGGACTGCTTGCTTCCTATGCTGACCCAAGCCGACCAAGCACTGGTGGAAGCCGCAAGAGCCACCATAGCGCGCCATTACCGCCCGTTCTGGCACATGGTGGGCGCCGCGTTGCGCTCGCGGGACGGCCGCATCTGGACCGGCCTGCACCTCGGCGCCACGGTCGGCCGCATGCAGGTCTGCGCCGAGGCGATCGCGGTCGGGCGGCTGATCCTGGAGGGCGACGGCACGATCGAATGTGCGGTGGCGGTGCGCCATCCCAAGGAACACGAGCCGTTGCAGGAGATCACCGTGGTGCCGCCCTGCGGCGCGTGCCGGGAGATGCTGACGGATTTCGACCCTGGCGCGGAGGTGATCGTGCCTGGTGCGGAGGGGCTGGTGCGGGTGAAGCTCGGGTTCTTGTTGCCGCTGCCGTACCAGCGATAAGCGGGCGGTAAACGACGCGCGAGCGGAGTGAACGAAGCGGAAACACGCGCGTTCGGCGGACATGACCAACACATCGAAGACACGCGACGCCGACGCGCAGGATCTGCCGTCCGCCAAGCATTCCGAGCATGCCGCACATAACCCCAAAATGGGCGCCAGCGAGGCCGATGGGCAGTCGCTGCCGTCGAACGCCGAGAAGAACCCGGACGACTGGACGACCGGCGGCGAGACGATGACCGGCGCCCAGGCGTCGTATCTCAAGACGCTGTGCGAAGAAGCGGGCGAGCCGTTCGACGAGAACCTGTCGAAGGCCGAGGCGTCCAAACACATCGATGCGCTGCAGAGCAAGACGGGCCGCGGGCGCAACCACTAGAAAGCGGCCCGGCACGGGGGCGGGCAGCGCCGCTTCCGTGCCGAGCCAACGCTGCCGCCGATTGTCACAATCACATAACATTCAGATGCGTTGCCCGCGGCTAAGCACCGCTCCATTGCAGCCCGCCTGACGCATTCGCGTCGGCAGCGCTGCGAATTGGGCTGCAGTGACTGCCAGCAAAGGGCAATTTGATGACGACGAAGCAACGCCTCAAGACGTCGGGCGCCAGCCTGGCGATGCTCGCGATGATCGGCAACGACGCCGCCTTCGCGCAGGTTGCCACCACCGGCGCGTACGCCGAGCCGGCGATCACGGCCGCGACGCAGACCGGCACCGCCGGCGCCGCGATGGCGACGAGCCCGGCCGGCGAGACGCAGATCACCGACGCCAAGAAGCTCGGCCTGCTGCGCCGCAAGGTGAAATACGTGTTCGTGCTGTTCCAGGAGAACCGCAGCTTCGACCATTATTTCGGCACCTATCCCGGCGCCAACGGCTATTACAGCACCTATGCCGGTGCGAACCCGCAGGACCCGTATGCGCAGCCTGCCAACCAGGTGAACGTGCTGACCGGCGTGAACAGCGCCAACCAGGCGATCCTGAACACCGACGGCACGTTCGGCACGCAGACGCCGTTCCTGATGCCGCGCACGATCCAGAACACCGCGCCGGCCACGGTGAGCATCTATCCGGAAGACTTGCTTTCGGTGGACCATTCCCACACCGGCTATATCTTCTCGACGCATTTCGACCAGGAGACACGCAGCGTTTCCAGGAACGACGGCTACGTGCTCGACCAGGAAGGCTATGCCTATGCCGGCACCGCCTCGACGACGAGCTCCGTGGTGACCAAGTCCGGCGCGCCGATCACCAGCGCGCCGTCGCTCTCGACCAAGCAGGCCGGCGAATTGATGGTGGCGCATCTCGATTGCGACACCGCGCCGTATCTCTGGCAGTATGCCGACCGTTTCGCGCTCTTCGACAACATGCACCAGACGGTGTTCGGCCCGTCGACGCCCAACGCGATCGCGATGATCGCCGGGCAGAGCGGCGAGACCCAGTGGGCGCTGCACCCGGCGATCACCGGGCTGAACATCGCCGGCGGCCAGTCGATCCCGAACGAGACGGACACGCAGCCTTATGCCGGCGGCCCGCAGGATGTGGCGCAGGAGGGTAGCGTTCCGGGTAGCCGTCCGCCGAGCGGTCCGGACGAGGCGATGTTTGCTTCGTGCACCACGGCCGGCCAGTCCGGCAGTGCGCCGGCCTGCCCCACGCCGCTGTCGCCGGCCAATTCCGGCCCGCTGACGACGGTGAAGCTGAAGGGGCCGGAGACCGGCTTCTACGCCAGCCAGCCGACGCTGACCTTCGCCACGCTGCCGCTCTCGTTCATGGGACAGAACGTCAACACGATCACCGCGCAGGACATCTATCCGGGCATGGACCTGGCGGATATCCAGAACGACATGAAGATCGTCGCTTCCAACGATGCGGCGGTGAATTGGGGCTGGTATCAGCAGGGCTATGGCGCGGAGCCGTTCGACGGCAACGTGACCGTCGATACGTTCCCCTCGACCACGCCGCACAGCAGCTACATCGTGCATCACAACGGGCCGCAATATTTTGGCTATCTCGGCGACAATCCGGCCGAGCAGGCCAATCTGCACAGCCTGTCGCAGTTCTACACGGATGTGGCCAACCAGAAGCTGCCGGCGGCCGGGGGCGTGTTCTACGTGCGCGGCGGATATTTCAACAATGACGGCCTGGTCAGCCTCGATCCGAACCCGAACGTGCGCGCCGACTTCGCCGGCAACGACGATCATGCGAGCTACTCCGACGTGCAGATGTCCGAGCAGAACGTGGCCGATTCGGTGAACGCGATTGCCAACAGCCCTTACTGGTCGCAGAGCGCGATCATCATCACCTATGACGAGAGCGACGGCATGTACGACCATGTGCCGGAGAGCGTGCGCAGCTATGGGCCGGATCACCAGCCGCTGTCCGGCGGGCCGCGCATCCCGCTGATCGTGATCTCGCCTTTTGCGGCCACGCATGTCGTGAGCCACGTCTATAGCGAGCACAGCTCGGTGATCAAATTCATCAACGAGATCTTCAAGCTTCGGCCGCTGGCCGACCTGCCGGATGAGGTGAACGGCCGGTTGATGGGGTATCGCAATCCGACCGGGGACCAGACGTTGCAGGGCCCGACCGGTGCGCGCCAGGCGTCGCTCGGGCCGGCGGACCGGCCCAACAACGGCATCGGCGACCTGATGGAAGGGTTCGACAACGATCGTCTGCTGGGGACGGCACCGCCGCTGCCGGCATCGTACGCGATTGATCGCGATACCGGCTGGCCAAGCGGCGCTGCCGCATTACAACGGCGCGGGCTGCACGGCGCTCGGGATCACGCCGACGGATTACCCGAACGGCTATGCCGTAGGCGGGGAGAGCGATCCGCCGCCGGCCGATTTCAACCCGCGTCCGACGGTCTCGCCGGGCACGCCGAGCCAGCCCGGCTGGACGCCCTGATCTCTTTCGGGTTTTAGCGGGCGATATTGGCGGGGGAGATGGCAACATCTCCCCCGCTGCTTTTTGGGGGTGTTTGGTTTGTTTGGGTTGATACCGACAAAAGTTGAGGGTGAGGCATCTGAGGCAGGCAAGAAAGCAGTCCTTTTTCGAGAAAAAGGACCAAAAAGCTTTTGCCTCGACGCTTGCACCCTGGCCTGCACTTTGTTTGCAAGTCGATGCGGCTGCACTGAGAGGGAGGCCGTCGGGCAGGCGTCGGAGCAAAAGCTTTTTGCTTCTTTTTCTCGAAAAAGAAGGCCTTTCTTTCTTCCTGCCAATGAGTCAGCCGCAATGCGGGTTGGTATAAGACAAGAGCGTCGGTCGCGGCGCTTCCTGCTTTTTTGCCTGCCCCTGGCGTGTCACGCCGCGCACGCCGCTTCTCCCACGCTGTTGGCCGTGCAGGCGCACAAGGCGCTGAATTGCGCGGTGGTTGCGGAAACGATCGACTGGAACAAGGAAGATCTGCACGGCGACCTGTCGCCGCTGGGCGCCGAGATCTGTCGGGCGGTGGCGGTGGCGGCGCTGGGAACGGACGGCACGTTGCGGCTGGTGCAGGCGCCGTCCGAGACCGAAGCGCTGGCGGCCTTGGGCAAGGGCCAGGTGGATGTGGCTGTCGGCGTGACACCTTCGGTGAGCCGCGGGTTGCGGCTTGGGGTGGTGTATGGGCCGCCGGTGTTCTGGGATGCGCAGACGGTGATGGTGCATAGGGCGTCCGGCATACACGACGCGGCAGGGCTGGCGGGGCGGACGGTTTGCGCGATCGAGGGCACCGATAATGACGGGGTGCTGCTGGCGACGATGCAGGCGCGGCATGTGGCGATTCGGCCGTTTCCGTTTCAGGAAGAGGGGGAGATGGATGCGGCGCTGACAGGCAGCCACTGCCAGGCGATGACGGCGTATGCGAGCAAGCTGGCGCAGGTTCGGATGTCGTTTCAGGGCAAGCAAGATTTCGTTTTGTTAGGCGATCGGTTCGCCGTTTCGCCGGCTGTGGTGGCGACGCGTGCGGGGGATGTGGGGTGGAGCGCTGTCGTGGGCGCTACGGTGGATGTTCTGGTGCAGGCGGAGATGGCGGGGGTTACGCGCGCTGGCGTGGCGGCGGCGGGGCAGGGGGACGATCCGGTGGTTGGGCGCTTGGTGGGGCGGGACTGGTCGTCGGCGCTGGCGCTGGGGTTGGCGCATGACTGGTCGGCGCGGGTGATCGAAGCGGTGGGGAATTATGGGGAGGTTTATGCGCGGAGTTTGGGTGGGCGGTTGCCTCGGGGGATCGATGCGGATTGCATCGATGGGGGGGCTTTGTGTGTGGCTCAGGTTAGATAGGAAGGAAGGCCTTCTTTTCTGAAGAAAAGAAGCAAAAGACTTTTGGTCCCTGTCGGGGAGACTTTCATCGCGCGCCGACAGGGAGCAAAAGTTTTTTGGTCCTTTTTTCCAAAAAAGGACTGCTTTCTTACTTACCAGTTGTTGACCAGGTTGGCGGCATTCACCGTGCCGATGCCGGTGGCGAAATCCCAGCCGGTGCCGGTGCCGTAGGCCTTGTTGTAGCTCGTGCTGCTGGTGGAGAGCACGCCGTTGGTGCCGCTCGGCCGGTAGCAATTATGGGTGCCGGTGCAGTTCACGTCCATGTCGCCCTGGGTTACGTCGTAGAACAGGCAGGCGCTGCTGGTGGATTTGCCGCTGGTGGAGTTGCAGATGCTGCTGCCGCTTGCACCGTATTCCGACTTGGCCAGCGCGTAGAGCGTGGGGTTCGGGTTGCCCTGTTTGCCGCCCTGCTTCTGGTTTATCAGCGCCTGGATGGACGCCATGATCGGCGCGGCAAACGACGTGCCGCCGGCGCCGGACCAGTTGCTCGGCGCGCCGGTGCAGGCGGCGCCCTGGTCGTTCACGTCGCTGTCGCAATAGACGTAATAATGGCCCCATACGCCGTTTGCGGCGAACAGCGAGACGTCCGGGATGTCTCGCACGCCGTCGGCCGGGTTGCCGACCAGGCTCTGCCAGGACGGTTTCGCGTAGCCCTTGCAGGTGCCACTGACGACGCCGGCGGTGGACGGGTTGCCGCTGGCGCAGCCGCTCGGGCCGCCGCTGCCGCCGCCTGTGGTCAGGTAATATTCGCGGCCGGTGCTGCTGTTGCAGAAGCCGGACGTGCCGTACGGGACGTTGTAGCCGGAGGCGAGGGTGAGCAGCACGCTGGCGCAGGAATTGTTCCAGGGGATTTCGGGGACGTAGGACAAAGCCGATTTCGTAGGTGGAGCTGTTGGAATTGCTCCAGTAGGTGCTGGTGGTGCCGGCATAAGCGTCACCGAAATCGGTGCCGCCGACGGCTACGTTGTAGGGTGTGGACGCGAAGCCGCTGACGGCGATGCCGTGAGTGGCTTTGGTCAGGTCGGCGTCGCAGCTTGCGGCACCTTCGTCACCGGATGAGACGTAAACCGAGGTGCCCATCGCCACGGCCTGCTGGTAGGTGGCGTAGAAGGCGGCGTTTGCGGCGGCGCCGTTCTCCGCCTCGCACTCGCCGTAGCTGATGCTGACGATGGCGGGCGGGGCCGAGCTGTTGAGCATGTTCTGCAGGGCGATCAGGCCGCCGAAGGTGACGTTGGTGTCCGAACACGAGGCGAGCTCGATGTGTGCGCTCGGCGCGCCGGCGCTGGCCCACTCGGCATCGAGCTCGGCCTCGCTCTCGGCGCCGGCGACGGTGCCCGGGTTCGAGCACGCGCTGCTGCCGGTGGGGTGGACCTGGGTGAAGCTGCCGCCGGTGTAGCCGGACAGGCCGAGGACGGAGCGGAAGGTGCTCCAGTCGGCGGTGCTGTAGACGTTGGTGTCTTCGATGATGACGACCGTCTGGCCCTGGCCGGAGATGCCGGCGCTGAACAGCGGGTTGAAATTGTAGATCTTGGCGAGGTCGCCCGGCACCACGGCCTGGAACGTGCCGTTCGAATTGCTGAAGGTATAGGCGGGCTTCGGCTTGAAGTTGGTGTGCGGCTTGAAGTCGTGCAGCGAGACGATGCCGTTGACGATCCCGGCGAGGGCCACCGGCACCTGCGGATTCTCCATGTTGGCGATGTGGTGCACGCCGCGCACGTCGAGGTTGTGTATCTGGGTGTGGAAGGCGCGGCGGACCTGGCCGGCGGTGCCGCTGAAATCGATGATCATGCGGTTGGGCTGGACGCCGTCCACGGTGAATCCGTGGCTCTGCAGCCAGGCGACGACGACATCGACGTCCGCCGTGGCCGGGCCGAAAGCGGCGCCGAACTCGCGCGCATCCAGCCAGCGGTGATAGCGCGGTGAGGCGGGATCCTGCTCGACGCTGATGTAGCGGACCAGGTTATGTTCGGCGCCCTCGGGGCGGGAGAGGAGCAGCTGCATGTGGCTGAGCAGAAGGCTGTCTTCGACCGGGCCGCGGCTGTTGGCCAGCACCGCTTCGGGGCGGACGTTGCCTGGCAGCATCTTGGTCTGCGCTTCGTCGATGGCGGAGACCACGAGGCGGGGCTCCTCGGCAAAAGCGGGCATGGCGAAGGTTGCGGCTGCTGTCGTCGCTGCCAGAAGAGCCAGCCTTGTAAGGGACCCAAAGCGTTTTTGCACCCAAACCTCCGACGTAATGTTACGGGTGTAATCCGTCACGATTTTGCGGTTGCATGTCAACACGACAGGCGCCGCGTGCGTCGTTTCATCACACCTTGTGGTTGTATAGCCGGAAAGCTTCGATGTGGGAAGGAATGTGTTGTTGGCGGGGGCTGGAAGGTAAGGAAGGAAGCAGTCCTTTTTCGAGAAAAAGGACCAAAAAGCTTTTGTCTCCCCGCCTGCACGCAAGCCCGCTCTCGTCCTGCCGATCGATACGGTTGCAGTTGAGGCCGTGATCTGCGGGCAGGCGTCATAGCAAAAGCTTTTTGGTCCTTTTTCTCGAAAAAGGACTGCTTTCTGGCTTACACCGGACGCAGCTCCGCAACGCTGCAGACGACGAGAGCCTCGACAGGCGCCGGCCCGAGCTTGCGTCGCCAGGCGGCTAGCGGCGCTTCGGTTCCTGCCGCTGCCTCGCGCAGCAAAGCCATGAAAGCGCGGCATCCGTGTTCCTGCTGCATCGTGCCTCCCCTGGGCTCCGGCCGCATAGTGGCGCGCCTGGGTTGCCGGCCGGTTAACGGACCGCGAAACGGGCGAATTCGGTGGCGATGGCGGTGTAGATGTCGCGCTTGAACGATACGGCGAGAGCGGGCAGCTCGGCGAGGTCGGCCCAGCGCCAGGCGGAGAACTCGGGGTGGCTGTGGGTATCGAGCCGGATGTCGGAATCCGCGCCATCGAACCGCAGGGCGAACCATTTCTGGCGCTGGCCCCGGTAGCGGCCGCGGAAGGCGCGCTGGGCGACGTCCGGCGGCAGCTCGTAGGTGAGCCAGCCGGGATGTTCGCCCAGGATGGTGGCGCGGCGTGTGCCGGTCTCCTCCTCGAGTTCGCGCAGCACGGCGGCGGCCGGGTCCTCGCCGTCGTCTATGCCGCCCTGGGGCATCTGCCAGACGTCGGGAGCGTCGGCCGGCAGGTCGAAGCGGCGGCCGACGAACACCTGGCCGGCCGGGTTGAACAGGGCGGCGCCGACGTTGGCGCGGTAGGGCAGGTCGGCTGGGGCGTCGGCGGTCATTTCGGGGCTCCTGACGGGGTCGGGCGGCTGGGTTTCGGCATGGCGGACAGGGGCGCCAGGACCAGGCCGCGGGCGGCGAGGCCGTGCGACCAGACGGCGATACGATCCAGCAGGACGGGGGTTGGCGGGCCGGCGAGGCCGATCGCGGCACCGCGTCGGGCAGCGATCTGCTCGAGGGCGGCGAGGTTGCGGTCGATCGCCTGGGCGTCGGCAGGCGATTCGGGGGCGGATTCGGGGTCGATCAGCAGGTCGGCCACGTAGAGGGGCGTCTGGGCGGCGTCCGGCAAGGCGGCGCCCGGCCGTGGGTCCAGATAGAGCAGGCCGCGGGCGCTCACCGCGGCCAGCACATCGGCATAGGCCTGGCGGCTTTCGGCGAAGCGTTCGCCGCCCATGCCGTCCGACGCGCCGGTGGCGCCGACGCAGCCCGGCACGCCGGAGAGCGCCCATTCGAGGTTGAGTTGGAGATGCGCGGGGTCGGCGCCTGTGAGCAGCGCGCGGTCGCCTTCCTCGGCGGTGGGGAAGCCGTTCGGCTCCATCGGTATGCTGATGAGGCATTCGCGGCCGATGGCGCGCGCTTCGGTGGCGAGGCGGGCGCCGTCTGCGGGGGGGACGTAGGCGGAGAACGCGAAGTCGATGGCGGCCGGGAGGGTGTGGTTGGCCTGGGCGGTGAGCGCGCGGTCGAGGCCGGCGCCGTCGAGCACGAGGGCGATGCGGGGGTGGCGCTCGGCAGGGTCGAAGGCGGCGGCGTAGAGGGTGGCGGGGGTGTGATTGGCGGAATCGGGGTGGGGGAGGGTGCGGCCGGGCCAGTCGGGGGCGGGTTCCAGCATCGCGTCCGTGGGGTCCGGGATGGCGGCCAGCGTCATCTTCAGGGCGGGGACGGGGTTTGGCGTGCTGGGCAGGGCGCGGGCGGGGCGCTGCGGGGCGGGGGGTGGTGGTTTGGCGGCCTGGGGTTGGGCGATGGGATGCGGCGGGGGTGGGCCGATGAATTGCAGGGCTATGGCGGTTCCGGCGAGCAGGCCGAGGATACAGGCCCAGGCGATGAGGAGGGGGCGGAAGGAGGTCACGGCGGGTAGGGAAGCAAGAAAGCACTTCTTTTTTGGAAAAAAGAAGCAAAAAACTTTTGCTGTGACGCCTGCCGCAGCGCCCGCGCTTATCCTGCCAGTCGGTGACTTGCAGAATGAGCGCGGGCGTTATTGCAGGCGGGGAGCAAAAGTCTTTTGCTTCTTTTCTTCAGAAAAGAAGGCCTTGCTTAACCTTTGCTTGCCTGCTTCTGCGCCATATCCCGAACCACCGTGATCCCCTGCTGCAACTGATAGTCGGTAGACGGGTTCGCGAGGTCGAACTTCGGCCAGTTGGCCGGCGGCTTGGCGGCGATCTGCTTGGCCGCGGCGGGGATGTCGTCGCGCGGGGCCGGCGGCTTGGTGGGTTCGGAGCCGCCTTCGTTCTTCAGCGCGTGGTTGAGGTCCGCCTCGCGATCGGGGAGGAAATGCACCTCGTCCTCGCGGCTTTCCTGCACCGGGACGTCCGGCGCGATGCCGAGGCCCTGGATGGAGCGGCCGGACGGCGTGTAGTAGCGCGCGGTGGTGAGGCGTATGGCGCCGTCGTTGTTGCCCATAGGGATCAGGGTTTGCACGCTGCCTTTGCCGAAGCTGCGGGTGCCGACGATGATGGCGCGGTGGTGGTCCTGCAGGGCGCCGGCGACGATCTCGCTGGCGCTGGCCGAGCCGCCGTTGATCAGGACGACCATGGGCAGGCCGTCGATCAGGTCGGTGCCCTTGGCATCCCAGCGCTGGCTGTCTTCGGGGTGGCGGGCGCGGGTGCTGACGATTTCGCCGTCGGGGATGAAGTCCTCGCAAATGTCGACGGCCTGGTCGAGGAGGCCGCCGGGGTTGTTGCGCATGTCGAACACGATGCCGCGGAGGTGGCCGTGCGCCTGTTCTTTGAGTTTGGTTATGGCTTCGCGGGTTTTGGTGTCGCTCTCCTCGTTGAAGCCGGCGAGGCGGATGTAGCCGACGTCGCCGTAGAGGGCGGATTTCACGATCTGTACGTGGATCTGCTCGCGGGTCATGGTTACGTCGAACGGCTTGTCGATGTGTTCACGCTTGACGTTTATCGTGATGGTGCTGCCTGGGGCGCCGCGCATCATGTCGACTGCGTCGTTCAGGGGCAGGCCTTCTACGGATTTGCCGTTCAGGGAGAGGATGTAGTCGCCGGCTTTCATGCCGGCGCGGGCGGCTGGGGTGTCGTCGATCGGGCTGATGACTTTGACGAGGCCCTGGTCGGAGGTGACTTCCAGGCCGAGGCCGCCGAAGGCACCGCGGGTGGTTACCTGCATGTCCTTGTACTGCTTGGCGTCCATGTAGCTGCTGTGCGGGTCCAGCGAGCTGACCATGCCGTTCAGGGCGTTGTCGACCAGGTCTCGGTCTTTGACGGGGGCCACGTAGTCGGCGCGGACTTTTTCGAAGACTTCGCCGAAGAGGGTTAGCAGATGATAGGTGTCCTGCGGGCCGGCGGTGTCTTCGTCGGCGTGGGCGTGAGGGGCGAAGCTGTGGAGTACGGGTCCGGAGGCCAGGCCTATGGTGAAGGCGGCGCCTAGCAGTAGGCCGGTGCGGAGTTTCATGCCTGGGTCCTTGGGGGAGCGGGATTTAGGACATTGAGCGCCGGTTGGCGGAAGTCAGCAAGGAAGGCCTTCTTTTTTGGAAAAAAGAAGCAAAAAACTTTTGCTTGCTGTCGGGGCTCCGCTGGACGGTTAGGGGGTTTGGCCCAGGAAGGGTGTTGGGTTTATCGGGCGGCCTTGCTTTCTTAGTTCCAGGTAGAGGCTGGGGTTTTTGGGGGGCATTTGGCCCAGGGGCTCGCCGGTTGGGTGGGGTGGCCGGGGTGGGTGGCGATCTTGCCTAGGCCGGCCAGCACTACGTCGTAGCCGCCGGCGCATTCCAGGATGAGGAGCTGGCCGTAGCTGCGGAAGGGGGCGGCGAAGGCGACGCGGCCGGCGCAGGGGCTGCTGACGTAGGCGTCGGGGGCGGTGGCGTAGGTGATGCCGGTGGCGGGACCGTCGTCGGTGGGGGCGGCATAGGCGCGGGAGATTTGGCCGGCTACTGGTGGGGTTAGCGAGGCGGCGGATTGCGGCGAGGTGGGGCGGGCTAGTGCGGCCTGACGGGCATGGGCGGTCTGGGCGTCGGCGGGTTTGTGGTGGCGGGTGGCGGTGGCGGCGTCTGCGGCGGCGCGGGCTTCGGCGCGGGCTTGGGCTTCGTTGATGGTGGCGATGGCTTCGCGGAGGGTTTTTGCCTGGGCGGCGGCTGTAGCGGCGTTGGTGGCGGCGTCGCGGGCTTCGGTTTCGGCTTGGGTGACCTGGGTTTGGGCTTGGGCGACCACGCGGTCGAGGGCGGCGGCGCGGGCGGATTGTTCGGAGCGGGCTTGGGTTAGCGTGACGGCTTGGGCGGTGAGGGCCAGGCGGGCGGCGTCGGCTTCGGTTTGGCTGGCGCGGAGTTCGGCGGCCTGGCGGTTCAGGACTATGGCGAGGGTGCGGGTGACGAGCAGGCCCTGGATGGCCTGGGCGGGGCGGATTGGGGCGGCGAGGATTGCGAGTTCGGGGGTGCGTGCGAGGCGCAACAGGGTGGGGAGCAGGGTGTCGAAATCGCGCTGGGCGGCGGCGAGGGCGGTGTTTGCGGTTCGGACGCGGGTTTGGAGGGCGGCCAGGCGGGCGGTGGCGGCGAGCACGCGGGATTCGGTTTGGCGGAGGGCGGCGGTTTGTTGCGCGCTGGCGGCGGCGAGGCGGGCGGCCTGGGCTTGCGCGCCGGCGAGGTCGCGGCTGGCGGTGGCGTGGGCCTGGGTCTGGAGCGTGCGTTGGCGCTCGATATCGGCAAGGCGGGCGGCAGCGTCGGTCGCGGGCGTGGCATAGGCCGCGATCGGAAGAGCCGCGAGCGCCGCCCAGGCGAGGCGGCACTGGTGGCCACCCCGCGACAGCCATAGCAAAAGTTTTTTGGTCCTTTTTTCCAAAAAAGGACTGCTTTCTTGCTTATTTCCGCTGCGTATATGCCGCCAGCGGAGGCTCGGCCGCAAGCTTCGGCGCGGCCTGCTCCGCCGCGACAACGGACAGATCGAACGCCGCGAGATGCTGGGCGAAGGTGGCCGGGACCACGCCTGGTTGGAGTGTTTGCAGGCAGACGCTGCGGGGTATGCGCGCGGGGTCGGCGGGGGCGGCGTGATCGAGGGCGTCGATGACCAGCGCATAGCCGACCGGATCGTAGGTGCCCATGGCCAGGTGTTCGGAGGCGTCGGCGGGGCAGATGGATTGGACGGCGATGTTGGCGCGCTGGCCGGCGCCGGTGTGTAGGGAGGAGCTGCCGGCGGCGTTCAGGTTGGGGACGACGATCTCGTCGGCGCGGCTGTAGATGACGGTGTAGGCGATGCCGGCGAAGGTTTCGGCGTAGCTGTTCAGGGCGGCGATGAAGTGAGCGGTGCTGGCTTGTTGCCAGAAGGCGGCGGGGCAGCTGGCGGTGGCGTAGCAGTCCGTGGCGTCGAGCGTGCCGT
Source organism: uncultured Alphaproteobacteria bacterium (assembly GCA_963795825.1). Lineage (GTDB taxonomy): Bacteria > Pseudomonadota > Alphaproteobacteria > Acetobacterales > Acetobacteraceae > BOG-908. The sequence goes on from CAWCIW010000001.1 coordinate 435,263, forward strand.
GGTTGGAGGGGTCCAGCGCGATCAGTTTGGCGACTAGCGGGCGCGGGTGTCTGGGCCAGAAGCGGAGGGCCCAGCGGGGGACCATGCCGCCCTGGCTCCAGCCGACTATGGCGATGGGGCGGTGGTTGTCGGCGGCGTAGAGGGTGCGGATGGCGCCGGTGATGTATTCGCCGGCTTGTTGGATGTCGGCGAGGGCGGAGTCCGGGAGGGTGATGGCGCAGAAGGGGCGGGCGTCGGCGGCGAAGGCGCGCTCGTAATTCCAGGAGAAGGCGGTCTGCGGGGTGCTGGCGGTGCCTGGGACCAGGAGGATCGGGGGGTGGGCTGGGTTTTTGAGCGAGCCGGTGCAGGTTAGGGCGGCGGCGATTTCGGTTTGTGGGATTGTGAGGGCAGGGCCGGGGCGGTTCGGTGGGGTGTAGGTGGCGGCATGCGCGGCGGTGGCGAGCAGGGTGGCGGCTGCGGCGGCGCGGATTTTCATGATGTGGCGTTCTCCGTTGGTGTTTTGCCATTCAACGCGGCCGGTGGGGCGGTGGATGCGGGGTTCCGCGACTTACGGCGGCTAGGAAGAAAGCAGTCCTTTTTCGAGAAAAAAGGACCAAAAAGCTTTTGCTCCTACGCTTGCACGACGGCCGAGGCTGCCGGTGCAGGCGTATCGACTGGCAGGACGGGAGCGGGCGACGGGGCGGGCGTCGGAGCAAAAGCTTTTTGGTCCTTTTTCTCGAAAAAGGACTGCTTTCTTGCTTGCCTGGACGGCTCGACGTTACGCGCGCCGGAGGAGACCCGCAGCGCGTACGAAGGGGGTGACGAGCCCGCCGGTTATGGTGTGTGGGCTGGCCTGGCCGGCTTCCACGCCGAAGGTGAGGTGCTGGCGCGCGGCGGTGGGGATGAGCAGGGTGCCGAACGCCCAGTCGAACACCGCGAGGCCGCTACCGAGGTTGTGGCCGAAATGCGCAGGGTCCGCCGAGTGGTGGAGCTGGTGATGGGCGGGGCTGCAGAACAGGCGGCCGAGCGGGCCGGTGGCGGCGATCCACATGTGGGAGTGCTGCAGGTGGCCGACGATGAACAGCACGGCGATGAAGAAGATGTTGGCGCCGTCGAGCGTGAGGCCCTGGCCGGGGCGGCCGGCGAGGTATGCGGCGCAGGCGCCGGCCGGGGCCATGATGAGCACGCCTATGTTGTAGAACTTGATGCTCTCGACGGGGTGGATGCGGAAGACGGTGAGCGGGGTGAGCGTTTCGGCGGTGTGGTGGACGCGGTGGAATTCCCAGAACAGGGGGATCTTGTGGCTGAGGAAGTGGTCCAGCCAGTAGGCGAATTCGTAGGCCAGGAACATGATTACGGCGACGGCGAAGTCGGTGGCGAAAGCGGGTAGGTGAGGGGGTGGGGGCGGGCCGAAGCGGGCGGTGAGGGCATGGGTGACGAAGCCGCCGACGGCGTCGACGGAGAACAGCGCCCAGCCGATGAGGGCGCCGGTGGCCAGGTTATTGAGCGCGAAGAAGCCGACATCGGCGCGGGTGGAGGCGCTGTGGGTGAGCCAGCGGGGGAACAGCGCGCGGCGCAAGAGGCGGAGGGTGAGTGGCCGGGCGGCGGGGCCGCGGTTCGGGCGGCGTCGCAGGGCGATGGTGGTGGCGGCGATGGCGAGGGCGGCGGCGAGGGAGGCGAGCGAGAACGCCGAGCCGAACGGCAGGAGGAGGGCGCCGGCGGCATGGGCTAGGGCGCGCCATTTGATCGCGAGGACCGGGAGGGCGGTGAGCACGGCGAGGGTGGTGAACCGGGTTTCCGGCGCGAACAGGCGGCGCATGGCGGCAGGATAGCATGTTTTCGTTGTGAAGGTGGAGCGAAAAGCGCGGCGAAGTTTTTTGCGGCCGATGCGGTGAAAAAGGTCTGTTCGGGGTTTTGGTTTGCTAGAAGGCGGGCATGACCAAGGTGATGCGAATCGCCACTGCCAGCATCGGCGTGGGGCTGCTGGTGCTGGCGCTGAAGATGGCGGCCTGGCGGGTGACCGGCAGTGCGGCGTTCTATTCGGACGCGCTGGAGACCGTGGTGAACGTGGCGGCGTCCGGCATCGCGCTGGCGGCGCTGCGGTTTGCGGCCCAGCCGGCGGACGCCAACCATCCGTATGGGCACGACAAGGCGGAGTTCGTGGCGGCCGTGGTGGAGGGCGTGCTGATCGTGGTGGCCGCGGTCAGTATCCTTGAGCACGCCTGGGGCGCATGGCGCCACCCGCGGGCGCTGCTGGCGCCGGGGTTGGGGGTGGCACTGAATTTGGCGGCGACCGCGGTGAATGCGGGGTGGGCCTGGGTGCTGTTCGGGGTGGCCAAGCGGGCGCGCTCGCCGGCATTGCGGGGGGATGCGCGGCATCTGGCGGGCGATGTGGTGACGTCCTTCGGCGTGGTGGCCGGCGTGGGGCTGGTGTTGGCGACGGGGGTTTTGCGGCTGGATGCGGCGGTGGGGGCGGCGACGGCGGTGTATGTTTTGTGGTCCGGGGTGCATCTGATTGGCGAGTTGATGGGGGGGCTGATGGACATGGCGCCGTCCGACGACACGGTTGCGCGCATCGAGGCGGTTCTGGTGGCGCAGGGCGGGGGCGCGATCGAGGTGCATGATATCAAGGCAAGGCAGGCGGGGCGGGCGACTTTCGTGCAGTTCCACCTGGTGGTGCCTGGGGGGATGCGGGTGGATGCGGCGCATGAGATCTGCGACCGGATCGAGGCGGCCTTGCAGCGGGACATGGAGCATCTGGTGGTGAATATTCATGTGGAGCCGGAGCACAAGGCGAAGCGGGTGGGGGTTGTGGCTTTGTGAGTGGGGGGGGCTTTGGTGGCGTCGCGCACGATGTTGGAGAGCGGCGTGCGTATTCTTGCGTGACGTAGGGTGCTTTTTTGGGGCGCGGTGGGGCGGTTGTTTGGGGACAATACGTGTTTTGTTGGTTCGGGAGTCACCGGCTTGGCTGTTTTGCATCGCGTCTGGCGATGTTCGCGGGCGGGCTGCGAATCCTTGCGTGATTTGGGTTTTGCATGGTGCGCGGCAGGCCGGTTTTTTGAGGACGGTCCGTGCTTTGTTTGGTTTGGGAGTTGCTGGTATCTGGTTGCAGGCTACAGCATTTGGATTGGTGATGCGCGCGGACGCTGATGCCGCAGGACGCTCGTTCTTGTGAGGCGGTGTGACTGACGATTCCGGCGGGCTCGGGTCGCGGCGACGTGTGGCGTTTTGGCGGGATGGACGCACGAGTTTGTTGGCATTTTTCTGCACCGTCGGCTTATTTGCCTGCTTGCCTGGCTCTGCTGCATTCGCGCGTGCCGGTGTGGTTTCGCTGAATTTGTGCACGGACCAGTTGCTGGTTTTGCTGGCGCCTGAGCGGGTTTTGGCGTTGGAGCCGTTGGCGCGCGATCCGGCGCTTTCCTTTGTGGCGGCGCGGGCGGCGGCATTTCCGCAGGTGCGGGCGGATGCGGAGGCGGTATTGGCGTTGCATCCGGAATTGGTGCTGGCCGGGCGGTATGGTGCGCAGGGCACTCTGGCGTTGTTGCGCGCGCGGGGGGTTCGTGTGGTGCAATTCGACGAGGCGGCGGATTTTGCTGCTGTGGGCTTGCAGGTTGCGCGTATGGCCGATCTTTTGGGGGTGTCGGCGCGCGGGGCGCGTATGGTGGCGGCGATGTGGCGCGGGTTGGCGGCGCTGCGTCGGGCGCATGCGGGTTCGGCGGTTTTGTGGGAGGCGGGCGGGTGGAGCGCCGGGCCTGGCAGTTTCGGCGATGCGGTGTTGCGCGCTGCGGGACTTGCCGATTTGGGGAGCGGCGGACGGATAGGCGTGGAGCGATTGCTGGCGTTGCGGCCGGATATTCTGGTGACGGAGGCGGCGGCGACGTTTCCGTCGATGGCGACGGATCTGGCCTGGCATCCGGCTTTGGCAGGGATTTCGCGGCGTGTGGTTTCGGCGCCGTTGCTGGTTTGTGCGGGGCCTTGGAGCGTGGGTGCGGTTGCGGCGCTTGGCAGGTGACGGCCTGGTTTGCTTGCGTGACGCGGCGCGGGCGTTCGTGATGGCGACGGGCGTTATGTGGCCGTTGTCACGAAAGGTCGGGTTGCTTGTTTCCTGCGTGATCGCGTTGGGTGCTGTTTCGCTGTTCGTGGGGGCTGCGGGGATCGGCGTGCCGGATTGGCTGGTATTCTGGCAGATACGTGTTCCGCGCACGCTGCTTGCTTTGCTGGTGGGTGGCGGGCTTGGCGTATCGGGCGCGGTTCTGCAAGGCGCTTTGCGGAATCCGCTGGCGGATCCGGGATTGTTGGGGATTGGCGGGTGCGCGGCCTTTGGCGCGGTTGTGGTGTTTTACTGGGGGGTGTCCGCGGTGGTGCCCTGGGCGTTGCCGGCCGGCGCTTTGCTGGGGGCGGCGATCGGGTGCGCGGTTCTTTTGGGGGCGCTGGGGCGGGGCGTTTCTGCGGGCGCGATGATATTGGGCGGCGTGGCGCTCGGGGCGGCGGCGTCTGCGTTCATTGCGCTGGCATTGTCGTTGGCGCCGAACCCGTTTGCGCTGGCCGAAATCACGTTCTGGCTGATGGGCGGGCTGGAAGATCGCACGCTCGCGCATCTGGCGGTGGCGGCGCCGGTGATGTTGGCGGGATGCGGTTTGCTGTTGTGTTTGGGGCGCCGGTTGGACGGGTTGAGTTTGGGGGAGGCGACAGCGGCGAGTTTGGGCGTGGCGGTTGGGCCGACGTTGCGCTGGGCCGCACTTGGGGTGAGCCTGGCGGTGGGCGGTGGCGCTGCGGTGGCGGGCGGGATAGGGTTTGTGGGGTTGGTTGTGCCGCATCTGCTGCGGCCGTGGTTCGGCGCCAGGCCAGGGGGATTATTATGGCCGAGTTTACTTGGCGGCGCAGCGTTGTTGCTGATGGCGGATGTTCTGGCGCGGGTGCTGCCGTTGATATTGCCGTTGGCTGGCGAGCCAAGATTGGGAGTTCTAACCGCAGTGTTGGGCGCGCCATTTTTGGTGGCTATCGCAAGGCGGGCCGCGTGAAACGCGTCTGGGTGATGTCGGAGCTTTGCTTCAGAGGTCGCCGACAGGGAGCAAAAGCTTTTTGGTTCTTTTTCTCGAAAAAGAACTGCTTACTTGCTTTCGCTTAGAAGCTTCTCCTTTTCCCTAAGCGGGAAGATCGTTCTGCACAATGTGGATTTCCGCGCAGGCGCAGGCGAGTTCGTGGCGATCTGCGGGCCGAATGGCGCAGGCAAGACCACACTGCTTCGCGCGCTGGCCGGCCTGTTGCCGGGCGGCCAGGTTGATGCAAGGCGGGTGGCGTATGTGGAGCAGGGCGCGCGCTGCGCCTGGGGATTGCGCGTGGCTGACGTGGTTGCGTTGGGACGGATACCGTGGCGCGATGCGGATCGTGCGGCGGTGGATGCGGCGATGTCGGTTTGCGGGGTGCTCGCGCTGGCCGAGCGTCGGGTGGATGAATTGTCCGGGGGGCAGGCAAGGCGTGTGATGTTGGCTAGGGCTTTGGCGACGCAGGCGGATGTTCTTCTGCTGGACGAGCCGGTGGCGGACCTTGATCCGCGCGCGATGCATGAGGTTTTGGCGTTGCTTGCGGCGCAGGCGCGAGGCGGGCGTTGCGTGATCGCGGTTTTGCATCAGGTGGAGCTTGCGGCGGCGTATGCGACGCGCATGTTGGTTGTGGATAAGGGGTGCATTGTGGCGGATGGGGCGCCGGCGGCGGTGTTGCCGGCCGCGGCGGCGGCATTCGGGATGGCGTTGGATACGGCGGGCCGGCTGGTGATGGAACAGGGAGAGCATTGATGGTTCGGATCGATCGGGTGGTGACGCGCGGCGGCGATGGCGGGCAGACTTCCTTGGGCGACGGCACGCGGGTGGGCAAGGATCATCTGCGCGTGGAGGCGTATGGCACCGTGGATGAGGCGAACGCGGCGGTTGGTATTCTTCGTTTGTATAGCACGGAAGATGCCGAGGTGGATGGGATGCTGGCGCGCGTGCAGAACGATTTGTTCGATATAGGCGCGGATTTGTGCGTGCCTGGGGCGGCGGGGGATCGGCTGCGCGTGGGGCCGGGGATGGCGGCGCGGCTGGAGGCGGAGATCGAGGCGGTGAATGCGGGATTGCCGCCGCTGACGAGTTTCATTTTGCCGGGTGGGACGGCTGGCGCGGCGCACGCGCATCTGGCGCGCACGATCGTTAAGGCGGGCGGAGCGGCGCGTGGTTCGGTTGGCGGCCGACGAGGTGGTTGGTGGCGAGGTTGTAAGGGCGTTGAACAGGATGAGCGATCTGCTGTTTGTTTTGGGGCGGCGGTTGAATGCGGGTGGGGATGTGTTGTGGGTGCCTGGTGGGGGTGGATGAGTTTTCGGTGCGCGGCGCGTGTGTTGGAGTTTGTGACGGTTTAGGTTTCAGTCTTGGCGGTTCTCGCCGAGCGTTGCGCGCGCGCTGACTGGGTGAAGTTCTGGAGCAGCGTGAGGGAAAGTCCGAGCCCGGTGCGGTATCGCCTGGGACTTGTTGCCGTTGCTGTTCTTGTCGTTGATCAGAATGTCCACAGAAAATGTCGTCGTGCAGCGTAACTATGATTGCGGCTGCTCACGGGTCCGTGTAGGCGTGTTATCGCGGAAAAGCGGCCGGGTATTTCACCGGTTGTTCAACGGGGTGATTTGATCATGGGCATTACACATAATCTGCTTTCGGGGTTGCGATCCGTTTCCGGTTGCGCGATGCTTCGTGCGACGGTTGCCTGCAGCATGTTCGCCGGCGCGCCGGCGCAGGCTGCAACGTTTGCACTTGGCGCGTATATGGGCGGTCCGAACGGGAGCGACTCTTCGGCGCAGGCAAGGTTCGAGGCTACGGCGGCAAGTTTCAAGAGTGCGATGGGGACGCCGGCGACGTTGATCGACGTTTATGTCGACAAGACACAGCCGGTTAGCAGTTGGCCTTCGAACGCATCCTGGCAGGCCTGGTCCAATGCGCAGTCGCCGGTGGCGCGCAAAATGATACCGGTGATCGGGTTCCCGATGGCTTCCCTGGCCGGCGGTTCTGCCAGCCCGGATCAGCAATTCCAGGCGTTTGCATCCGGGCAATATGATTACGCGATACGGGGCGTGGTTCAGGCGTGGGCCGGGGCGGGTTTCAAGCAGCTTGTTATTCGCGCCGGCTGGGAGATGAACCTTGGCGGCGATACCTACGCGGGAGACGATGCGCAAAGCCAGGCCGACTGGGTTCGTGCGTTCCAGCATATCTACACCGTTCTGCACGCCGCCGCAGCGTCGGCCGGCGTGAAGCTGCAGGTGGTTTGGAATCCCGGTGTGACGAACTACAGCAATGCGCTTGCCACGGCGAACATGTATCCAGGCGATGCGAAGCGTGGACATCATCGGCGCGGACATCTATGGTGGCATGTATCCGTTTTCCGACGGGTCTGGCGCGCAGTATCATGATTGGGTGACGGGTGCCGAGGATTACTCGCTCTCCGCGTTCATCGCGCGCGGCGGCAACCGGGCGCATTACTGGAATTATCCGGCGGCGACGGAATGGTCGCTGGACGGCAGCAACGGGCATAGCCAGAGCCTGCACAGCCTGATTGCGTTTTCCAAGGCTCACGGCAAGCCTTTTGCCTTGCCGGAGGTTGGCGCCGGCAGTTCGCAGGCCGGTAACGACGTATCCGATGACAAAACTTTTCCCTGGTGGCTTGGCGCGGTCCTGAAACAGGCTTCCGCAAATGGGGTGACGATTGCGTTTGTGTGCGTGTGGGACACCAATGACGAAGGGAATTACCAGTTCTCCTTCGTGTCGAACGGCAAGCCGTTGGAGCGGGCAGCCTGGGCCAGTTGGATTGGCGCGCTGGCGAAGTAGATGCGCGCCAGGTATTTCGGCGTTAGCTGAGGGTAGGCCAGGCGGGACATGCATTTCCGCCTGGCCTGTTGTTTTAGAACCCAAGCCGCGTGCCTGCCAGGAACGACGCGCCAGGCGTTTGATAGCCGTTGACGGGTTCGTACGTGGAGTTGGCGAGGTTCTTGCCCCAGGCGAAGAGTTGCAGATGCGGGGTGAGTTGGTAGGTGATGTTGAGGTTGAAGATGGTGCCCTGTTTCGTCAAGCCGGGCGCCGGCGGGAAGCTGCCATCATCGTTGATGAGCGAATCCTGGAAGCTGCCGACATAGAGGAGTTCCGGGGCGATGATAAGTTTGGCGGTCGGGGAGATGCGCAGGTTTACACTTCCCTGGTTGTAGGGGCGGCGTAGCAGCAACGCACCGGTGTTGCGGTTGCGCGCGTCGGTATAGGTGTAGGTGAGGTCTGCCTGCAGCCAGCTTTGCAGGTGCAGCGTGAGTGTGGTTTCGATCCCCTGGCTGCGCGCGCGCGACACGTTCTGCGTGGTGTAGTTGAAGGAACCCGGTATCGGCGCCTCCACGATGAGGTCACGAATCTGGTTGTGGAAGAAGGTGGCCGAGATGCTGGCGTGACCTGGCAGGTTGGGCGGCAGCTCGGTGGTGAGGCCTGCTTCGTACGTGTCGCCGCGCTCCGGTTTGAGGTTTGGGTTGCCGAAATAGAAGCTACCATAACCGAAGTTGTCGGCGCCATAACGATCGTTCAGCGCCGGCGCGCGAAAGCTGGTGCCGTAGGCGGCTTTTATGTGCGAGAGCAGCTCGGGGATATCCAGCACGCCGCCGACGCGCCAGGTAAAGGCGTCGCCGGCGATGGTTGTGGCATCTTCTCGCATTTGGCCGGTGAGTGCCAGACGGGAGAAAGCGGTGGTTTGCAGGCCGAGATAGCCGGCATCGGAATCGGCATGTGCTTTTACGGCGCCGATGTCGCCGGGCGCGCCGAAGAAGAAGTCGTTGTTTTTCGAGTCCAGCGTATCGGCCGCGTGTTCGTAGCCGAATGTGACGGCGGTTGCGGTGAGATATTGGCGGTCCGGCAGGCGGATGGTGTTGTTCCACTGCAGGTCTGCGCGGCGGCCGTGATAGCGGTCGTCGCCCTGCTCCTGGCTGGGATCGCGCGGCTCAAACGTGATGACGCTCTCGCGATCGTTTTGCAGGCCGGTAATGTAGAGGCTGCTGTCCCACGTGCGATCGAGGAGTTTGGTTGTGATGCCTAGGCGGCCGAACAGGGATGCGTCGTAGCCGGTGGCGTTGCCGGAATCGTAGCCGGTTTCGTCGAAGCCGTATTTCGCATCGCGGGCGCGTACGAGGACGGAGAAGCGTGTGTCGGTGAAAGGTGTGGCACCGAGTTCGATCTGGGCCTGCTTGCTGCGATCGCCGTCCACTTCGCCAGTGTAGATCGGGGTTTCACGTTTTGGCGTCTGGTCGAAGCCGCGGGTGGAGAGGCCTTCTGCATTTGCCGCGTAGTCATAGATGCCGAAGCCGCCTGAGATGTCACCTTGTGCGAGGAGTTGCGAGGGGGAGCCGCCGGCCAGCAGCAAATGGCCGTGCGGTGCGCCGCTTCCGTGCCGGGTGATGAGGTTGATGACGCCGCCTATGGCGCCGGAACCGTAGAGGCTGGACATGGCGCCGCGCACGATTTCGATATGGTCGACATCTTCCAGCGTGTCGACGCCGAAATTGAAGGCCCCGCCTGGATCGGATGGATCGTTGATGGGAATGCCGTCACGCAGGACGAGCACGTGGTTTGAGTTCGTGCCGCGTATGAACACGCTGGTTTGCGCGCCGGGGCCGCCGGATTGCACGACACGCAGGCCGGGCACGGCGGAGAGGGCATCCACCAGGCTTACGTAGCCGCGCTCCTCGATCGTTTTGCGGTCAATGACCGTGATGCCGGCGGCAAGGTTGGCGACTTGCGAGGGAGTCCGGGTGGCGGTGACTGTGATATTTTCCGGGCTGTCCGGGTTGGATTGCGCCTCGGCCAAGGCTGGTAGAAGTAGGAGGGAGAGTAAGACATTTTTCTTCGAGACAAAGAAGCGAGAAGTTTTTATCCGTATTGATTTCGGGTGGACGGGCATTTTGCTTACACGACTCCAGGGCCCGTATTTGCGAGCCTGCGACACGGCGATTGCCGCATGTGGGTCTTTCTCCCACTGCTCCGGTGCACCTCGCCCGGCGCTCGCGCGCAGTCTCGACACACGGCCGGTCTCCTGGCTTGCGGCCCCTGCCCCGCCTTCTCACCGCGGTTTGCGGCAATGGCGTGTTGGAGCAGGGTTTATACGCCGCTTACAGTTGCGAGGGCAGCTACGGCTTGCTCCGTATTCCCGAACACCGAGGTCTGGGGACGTGCTAGCGGATTCGTGAGCGGTATGGCAAGGCGGGATTTCGGGCGGACTTGCGGCTGAGCCGGGGTGGGCGCAGATGTTCGGGCGTTGCCGATTGCGGGAGACAGCATGGACAATATCCAGGACACCAGTTTCAGCGATGCCTTGTCCGAGCGATATCTGGCCTATGCGTTGTCGACGATCATGTCGCGCAGCCTGCCGGATGTGCGCGACGGGCTCAAGCCTGTGCACCGGCGGCTGATCTACGCGATGCAGCAATTGCGGCTGGATCCGGCGAGCGGGTTCAAGAAATGTGCGCGCGTTGTAGGCGACGTGATGGGCAAGTTCCATCCGCACGGCGATGCCAGCATATACGATGCGTTGGTGCGCCTGGCACAGGACTTTGCCGTTCGCTATCCGCTGGTGGAGGGGCAGGGGAATTTCGGCAATGTCGACGGCGATAACGCCGCGGCGATGCGGTATACGGAAGCGCGCATGACGGCGGTGGCCGCCAGTCTGCTCGCCGGTATATCCGAAGATACTGTGGATTTCCGGCCGACTTACGATAACGAGGACCAGGAGCCGGTGGTGTTGCCGGCGGCATTTCCCAATCTGCTGGCGAACGGTGCTGCGGGCATTGCGGTGGGAATGGCGACCAGTATTCCGCCGCATAATGCCGGTGAAGTATGTGCGGCGGCGATACATCTTATTGCCAATCCCGAGGCCACGACGGCGGACTTGCTGGTGCATATGCAGGGGCCGGATTTTCCGACCGGCGGGATATTGAGCGAGCCGCAGGAGGCGATGCTGGCGGCGTATGAGACGGGGCGCGGCGGGTTTCGGGTGCGCGCACGTTGGGCGGTGGAGCAGGGACGTTTCAATACCTGGAATGTGGTGGTGACGGAGATACCGTACCAGGTGCAGAAGTCGCGGCTGATCGAACAGATTGCGGCATTGCTCGAGGAGAAGAAGCTGCCTTTGCTGGCCGATGTGCGTGATGAATCCGACGAGAAGATACGTCTGGTGTTGGAGCCGAAGACGCGCGGTGTGGAGCCAGAAGTTTTGATGGAGACGTTGTTCCGGGCTACGGCTTTGGAGACGCGGTTTCCGTTGAACATGAATGTGCTGACTGGCGAGCAGGTGCCGCAGGTGATGGGTTTGCGTGGCGTGCTGGGCGCCTGGGTTGCGCATCGGCACGAGGTGTTGCAGCGGCGGTCTCGGTTTCGGCTGCAGGCGATCGAGCGCAGGCTCGAGGTATTGGCAGGTTTCCTTGCGGTATTTCTTAACCTTGATGAGGTTATAAGGATCATACGGGAGGAGGACGACGCGAAAGCGGGGTTGATTGCGGCGTTTTCGTTGAGCGATGTGCAGGCCGAGGCGATCCTGAATATGCGGCTGCGCAGTCTGCGCCGGTTGGAGGAAATCGAGATACGGCGGGAGCACAAGGCGCTCAGCAAAGAGGGGCGCGATCTGGGCGCCTTGCTTGGTGATGAGCGTTTGCGTTGGGCGCATATTACCGGGGAGATCGAGGAGACGCGGCGGGTATTCGGCGAGGGGCCGCTTGGCAAGCGGCGGACGGAACTGGGGGCTGTGCTGGCGCCGGTCGATATCAGCCAGATTGTAGTGATCGAGCGCGAACCGATCACCGTGATACTGTCCAAGAAGGGCTGGATACGCGCGGTAAAGGGCCATGTTGCCGACGCGGACGGGCAGAAATTCAAAGAGGGGGATGAGCTCCGGCTGCTGTTGCCGTGTCAGACGACGGATCGGTTGATTGTTATGACCAATACCGGGCGGGCGTATACGTTGCGGGCGGGGGAGTTGCCGCGCGGCCGCGGTGACGGGCAGGCGATGCGGGTTATGCTGGATCTGGCGGCGCAGGATGAGATGTCGCATGTATTTGTGTGGTCGGATGCGCATCGGTATCTGGTGGCGAGTAGCGGCGGACGTGGGTTTGTAATGCCCGCGGACGATCTGCTTGAGCGACCGGCGGGCGGGAAAGCAGGTTTTGAATTTGCGGCCTGGCGAGACGGCGAAGATCTGCGTGCCGGCGGTTGGCGATCATGTTGCTGTGGTCGGAGAAAATCGGAAGTTGCTGGTGTTTCCTTTGAGCGAGGTGGCGGAGCTTTCGCGCGGGTTGGGCGTGACGCTGCAGCGGTATAAGGAGGGTGGATTGGCGGATGCGAAGGTGTTCCGGCTGGCGGATGGTTTGACTTGGCGGGCTGGGGATCGGGTGCGTACGGAGACGAATGTTCGGGAGTGGCTGGGCGAGCGTGGGCAGGCGGGCAAGTTGCCGCCGACGGGGTTTGCGCGATCTGGGCGGTTTTGATCTGTATGTGTTGGCGTTTGCGTTGAGGGTCGTTTGGATTTGTGATATGGCTCGCGTATCGAGATGGGAGATTGGCATGCGGCGACTGGTTGCGGTTCTGCTTGGCGTTCTGGTGGCCGGGCCTTCTTTGGCGAATTCGGTTTGCGACAAGCCGCGCGACGATTTCGACGGGCTGTATTGTCTGAACAAGGTTTATCAGCAGGCCGATGCCGATCTGAACACGGCTTTCGGGCGATTGAAGCCGAAGCTCGATGCGTCCGGGCAGGCGGCATTGCGGACGGGACAGTTGGCGTGGATCAGCGCGCGGAACGAATCCTGCGGGAAGCGCGACAGCACGGGATTTTACGTGAATCTATCTTGCGCGACGCAGACGACGATTGCGCGCACGAAGTTTCTGGAGGATCGGCTGCGCGAGTGCGTGAGTTCCGGCTGTCGCGACAGTCTGCTGCAAGAACCGTGAGGATGTGATCCGCGGCCAGCTTGCCGTAAGGGGCTTGGATGTTTGCTGGCTGGGCTGATGGTTTTTAGCCGGTGTCGTTCGGCCAGGTACCGAGGATTTCGTATAGGGCCTGGCCCGGGTCCGTTGTGGTGGGGTTCGGGTTGATGTGGATGCCATAGCCGCGGCAGATTTTGTGGATGATGGCGGCGGTTGCGGTGGGGTCGGCTTCCAGTTCTTCGTCGAGCCGGTCTTCCATGTTGCGGCGTAGGGCCGCGGCGTTCGGGTGGCGGGCGGCGGCGATGTGCAGGGCGCGGGTGAGGGCCGGGCGGCGGGGATCCGGGCTGCGCCAGGTTGGGCGGCTTGCGGCTTCCTGCGCGGCCGCGGCGGCGATGCGGTTTTCCAGCGCGATCGCGGCGAGCACGATGCGACAGAGGCGGTCGAACAAGGTGGCGGCGCTGGTGTTGCGTGGCGCGCGGCTGGTGGTTTGGTTTTGCGGGTTCGCGAGGTTTTCGGTTTCTGCTTGCAGGCGCTGGAGCGCTTGCTCGTGCGACTCTTGCGATTGCGGTGGTGTTTGGTTGCAGCGTTGTTTAGCGGAAGGTGGGGCGCTCGGTGGGTTGGGCGGCTCGACGATATCCTGGATAGCATTTTCCGCGGCGGCTTCGGCGAGCGCCATGGCGAGTTCGGCGATACGGCGGCAGAGGCGGAGCTGGCGAATGCTGCGCTCGGCCGGGGTTTCCTCGGTGCTGGCGTGCGGGGCCTGGGTGTCGTCTAGCGGCATGTGCGAACATAGTAGGAACTGTGGGCGGATCTGGGCAAGTGGTTTTGGTTAGGGCGCCTGGGATTGGTGCTTGGGCTTTGTTTGGTTTGGGGCGGTATGCCGGCTTTCTTTGATGGCGGCGGCGCTGGCGTTGCTATGCTTTTATATTGACCGCTGGGCGGGTCATTGTGGGCAAGCAAGAAAGCAGTCCTTTTTCGAGAAAAAGGACCAAAAAGCTTTTGCTACGACGACTGCTCCGCAGCTTACGTTCTGTCTGCAAGTAAATACGCCTGCAGTCACAGCCAGCAGGTCGGGCCGGCGTCGGGATAAAAGCTTTTGGTCGTTTTTTCTCGAAAAAGGACTGCTTTCTTGCTCGCTGCCGATATGTCAGTCCCAAGGCGGGTTGGTATAAGACTGACGGTGGGCTTCGGAGCAAAGCTTGACGACTTTCTCTGAGCGCCAATGTTCCGGGATGGTGGCGCCCATTCGGGATGTGCAGCCGGTTCATCGCAGCGGCATTCCTCGAACAGTCCGCGACAGCGGAGTCAAAAGTTTTTTGCTTCTTTTTTGCAAAAAAGAAGGCCTTCCTTCCCTTACTCCTTGTCCACATAAGGATTAACCGTGCCGCGCCCCTGAACGCGTATAGGTGTGCCGGGCAGCTTGAACGTCTCGCGCAAACTGTTCACCAGATACCGGTGGTAATCCTCGGGCATGATTTCCGCGCGCGTGCCGAACACCAGAAAGGTGGGCGGGCGGGCTTTTGCTTGCGTAATGTAGCGGAGTTTCAGGCGGCGGCCTTCGACGAGCGGCGGCGGGTGACGTTCGAGCGCGCTTTCGAACCAGCGGTTCAGCGCGCCGGTGGCGATGCGGGTGTTCCAGATCGCGGATGCGGCGCGCACGGCAGGGAGCAGTTTGGCGACGCCGGCGCCGGTGGCGGCGGAGAGCGTCACGACGGGGATGCCGCGCATTTGCGTCATGCTGAATTCGAGGCGGTCACTGATCGCTTTGCGTGTTTTGTCGCGGTCCTCGACGGCATCCCATTTGTTGAGGACGATGATGCACGCTCGACCTTCGCGTTCCACGAGGCGGGCGATCTGCAGGTCCTGTTCGTGCAGGCCTAGCGAGGCGTCGATACAAAGGGCGACTATTTCGGCCATTTTCAGCGCTTCTATGCTGGCGCTGACGGACATTTTTTCGAGTGGTTCTTCGATGCGGGCGCGTTTGCGCAAACCGGCAGTGTCGACGAGTTCTATGTCGCCTTCGGGGTCGTGCAGGATGGTGGCCACCGCGTCGCGGGTGAGGCCTGGTTCGGGGCCGGTGATCATGCGCTCAACGCCCACCAGGCGGTTGAGCAGGGTGGATTTGCCGGCGTTCGGGCGGCCGACGATGGCGAGTTTGAGGGGGCGGGTGCCTTCGGGTTCTTCGCCTTCCTCGGGTTCGGGGGGCAGGGCTTCGGCGATCTCGCGCATGAGGTCCGCGATGCCTTCGTTGTGTTCGGCGGAGATGGCCAGCGGGTCACCCAGGCCGAGGGAGTAGGCTTCTAGGGCGTTGGCGAGGCCCAGGCGGCCTTCGGATTTGTTGGCGACGAGGAGGACGCGGCGGTTCTGGCGGCGGAGCCAGCGGGCGAAATGTTCGTCGGCGGGGGTGATGCCGATGCGGGCGTCGATGACGAAGACGATAAGGTCCGCTTCGCCGACCGCGGTCTCCGAGCTGGCGCGCATGCGGCCGTAGATGGCTTCGGGGTCGGATTCCTCGAGGCCGGCGGTGTCGACCAGGCGGACCAGGCGGCCGCGCAGCATGGCTTCGTGGTCTTTGCGGTCTCGGGTGACGCCTGGGGTGTCGGACACGATGGCGCTGCGGCGGCCGGTGAGGCGGTTGAAGAGGGTGGATTTGCCGACATTCGGGCGTCCGGCGATTACGACTACGGGGAGCACTTTTTTGGTCCTGGGGTTGGGCAAGGAAGGGAGGCCTTCTTTTTCGAGAAAAAGAAGCAAAAAGCTGTTGTCCCGACGCATTTGCACCAGTTTGGCTTTTTCGGATAGGGCGGTTGCGTTGGGGCTGGCAGATCAGGCAAGCAAGAAAGTAGTCCTTTTTCGAGAAAAAGGACCAAAAAGCTTTTGCTCCGACGGCTGCCCGGCGGCTTGCGCTTGTCCTGTCTGTCGATACGGCTGCAGTGACAGCCAAACATTGTCGTGCCGGCGTCGTTCTCGGGTTGCTATGAGGTGCGTCTGCAAGCGCTTTTGCCTGCATGATATAACAGGGCTTTTGTGCAAGCGTCGGAGCAAAAGCTTTTTGCTTCTTTTTCTCGAAAAAGAAGGCCTTGCTTACTCACTCGTCCGTATCGAGAAAAAACTGATCTGCGTCCTCGTCGTAGTTGAACAGCTCGGCGAAACGGCCCCAGCCGATCACCGCGCGCAACGTATCCTCGGCGTAGTCTGGCGACATGTGGTCCTCGAGCTCGTCGCGGAAACGCACGGCGCTGGCTCGGTGGTTCCAGCGTTCGTCTAATACGCCGCGTATGGTGGCGGCGAGTTTTACGTGTTCGCGCAGGGTCTGTTCAAAGAGGAGCTTGCGTTCGTCGGTGTCGGCGTTGGCGAACTGACGGCCTTTGTCGGTGAGTTTGATGTCGCCTTCTTCGAGGATGGCGAAATGCAGGAGGGCGAGGGTTTCGCCTAGGGGGAGTAATTCGTCGAGTTCTAGTTGTAGGGCGCCGGCGAGTGGGGGGAGGTCTGCACGGCCGTGGTAGGGTTCGCCTTGCAGGGTTTCGATCAGGCCGGCCATGAGGTTTATGTTTACCGGGTGGAGCGCGTGCATGTTTCGGGGCTTGTGTAGTGGTGGCTTCGCCGGAGGTGGGGCGCGGGGACGCTGGTGGCGCGGCGGGTCATCAGGGCGTAGATGTCGTCGACGAATTTGCGGAATGCGGCGTCGTGGCGGTTGCGGGGATGGGGGAAGGGAACGGAGAGTTCCTGTGCCACGCGGCCGGGATTGGAAGAGAAGACGAGGATGCGGTCGCACATGAGGACGGCTTCTTCGATGTTGTGCGTTACCATCAGGATGGATCGGACGGGGAGTTTTGAATTCCATCCATAGGTCTATCAGGTCTGTGCGCAGGGTTTCTGCGGTCAGGACGTCGAGGGCGGAGAAGGGTTCGTCCATCAGGAGGAGGTCTGGGTGGACGACCAGGGCGCGGGCCAGGCCTACGCGTTGGCGCATGCCGCCGGACATTTCCTTGGGGTAGGCGTCTTCGTAGCCGCCGAGGCCGATGAGGTCGATGGCTTCTTCGGCGCGTTTGTGGCGTTCGGCGCGGGCGACGCCTTGGGCTTCGAGGCCGAGCTCGACGTTTTCCTGGACGGTGAGCCAGGGGAAGAGGGCGAAGCTTTGGAACACCATGGCGACACCTTCGGCGGGGCCGCGGAGTTGGGTGCCGCGCCAGATCACGTCGCCGGCGGTGGGCTTCAGGAGGCCGGCTACGATGCGGAGGAGGGTGGATTTGCCGGAGCCGGAGCGGCCGAGGAGGCCTACTATTTCATTGGATTTGATTGTTACGTCCACGTTGTCCAGGACCACGAAGTCGCTGGAGGCGTCCTTGTGGTAGGCTTGCTTGCAGTTGCGGACTTCTAGGAGGTTTACGGCTGCGTCCATGGGTGTTCTCGTTTGCAGAGGGTGACGCGGGCTTGGGTTGGGGCGAGGTGGGCAAGGAAGAAAGCAGTCCTTTTTCGAGAAAAAGGACCAAAAAGCTTTTGCTCTGACGGCTGCATCGGCGCGTGCGATATTTCTGCGAGCGTTGGTGCTTGCAAAGTCAGCGCGGGCTGTGGTGCAGGCAAACGGAGCAAAAGCTTTTTGGTCCTTTTTCTCGAAAAAGGACTGCTTTCTTCCTTACCTCACATCCGCAGACGTTTCGAGGAATACGCGTACATCGGCCGCCATACCAGGCGGTTGAAGGTGAGGACGAAGCCGGCCATCACGACCATGCCGAGGAGGACCCGGGCGGTGTCGCCCTTGAAGGTGGCCTCCTGGATGTAGGAGCCGAGGCCGTGGGCGCGCAGGGTGACGCGGCCCCAGGTGGCGACTTCGGCGAGCAGCGAGGCATTCCAGCAGCCGCCCGAGGCGGTGATGGCGCCGGTTACGAAATAGGGGAAGATGCCGGGCAGGATCACGCGGCGCCACCAGAGCAGGCCGCCGACGCGGAAGTTTTTGGCGGCTTCCTGGAGGTCACCGGGGTAGGCGGCGGCACCGGCGATCACGTTGAAGGCGATGTACCATTGCGTGCCTAGGATGATGAGCGGGGTTAGCCAGATGTCCGGGTTCAGGGCGTAGCGGACAATCAGCACGACGAAGATGGGATAGAAGAGGTTGGCGGGGAAGGCGGCCAGGAATTGGGCGGCGCCGCCTAGGACGCGGGACCAGCGCGGGGAGAGGCCGATGAGGACGCCCAGCGGGACCCAGACCAGGGTGGCCAGGGCCATCAGGATGACGACGCGGGTTAGGGTGTAGAGGCCCAGCAGGAGGGCGGTGCCCAGGTCCGCCATCGTGAGGTGGCCGGCGATGCAGAAGGTGGTGATGCGCCAGGCGGCCCAGAGGACGACCAGGCCCAGGACGGCGAAGAGGGCGTAGTCGGTGCGGCGGGAGGGGGCGCGGTCCCGGCGGGGGCGGCCGGCGGTGCGGGGGGCTAGACGTAGGCCGCTGAAGGCGAAGAAGAGGCTGCCCAGGGCGTCACCGGCGCGGCGGAGGACGCGCGTTCGGCGGAGCATGGCGAGCATCCAGGGGTCGCTGCCGGCATCGACCTGGGTGGTTTCGAAGCGGAATTTGGCGCTCCAGGCGACCAGGGGGCGGAAGAGGAGTTGGTCGTAGGCCAGGATTACGAGGAGCATGGCGCCGATGGCGTAGAGCACGGCGTGGATGTTTTTGGAGACGAGGGCTAGGGCGATGTAGCTGCCTATGCCGGGGAGCTGGAAGCTGGTGTTGCCTACGGTTACGGCTTCGGAGGCGACGAGGCTGAACCAGCCGCCGGACATCGACATCATCATGTTCCAGACCAGGCCGGGCGTGGCGAAGGGGACTTCGAGGCGCCAGAAGCGCTGCCAGGGGGAGAGGCCGAAGCCTCTTGTGGCTTCGTCGAGGTCCGAGGGGATGGTTTGCAGGGACTGGTACATGCTGAAGGCCATGTTCCAGGCCTGGCTGGTGAAGATGACGAAGATGACGGCGAGTTCGGCGCCGATGACCTGGCCGGGGAAGAGGCCGAGGAAGAAGGTGACCGTGAAGGTTAGGAAGCCGAAGATCGGGAGGGATTGGAGGATGTCGAGGATTGGGACGAGGACTAGGCCGGCGCGGCGGCTTTTGGCGGCGAAGGTTGCGTAGGTGAAGGTGAAGAGGAGGGAGCAGGCGAGGGCGGCGAACATGCGCATTACGGTGCGCAGGGCGTAGCCTGGGAGGTAGGCGGGGTCGAGCTGGATGGCGGTTGTTTGGGGGACTTCGAGGGGGGCGAAGGTGTGTCGGGCGGCGTGGGCGACCGCGATGAGGAGGGCGGTGACGGCGAGGAGGGCCGCTAGGTCGAAGCCGTTGGGGAGGCGGCGGACGCTGGCGGTGTAGGGGGCGCGCGCTTGCAGGGTGGTGTCGGACATTGGCGCGGCCTTGGTGGGTTGGTGTGGTCTGACCATTGGGGCGGGGCGAAGGCAAGCTTTGGTGGCGTCGGAACCGACAGGGCGCAAAAGTTTTTTGGTCCTTTTTTCCAAAAAAGGACTGCTTTCTTGCTGCGTGCCGGCTACGGGTAGGTTGGATTTGGGAGCGCCGGGCAGACCGTGATTGACAAGATTGTGCCGGATCTGGCCGCGGCGATTGCCGGCATTGGCGACGGGGCGACTATTCTGGTGGGGGGGTTTGGCGAAACGGGGGTGCCGTTTGCATTGCTGCAGGGCGTGGCGGATGCCGGCGTTCGGGACCTGGTGTTGGTTAGCAATAATTCTGGGGTGGCGGATAAGGGCGTGTCCCAGTTGTTGCAGTTGGGGCGGGTGCGGAAGATTATTTGTTCGTATCCGCGGTCGGCGGGGTCTGTGGTGTTCGATGAGGTTTATGCGCGTGGGGGGCTGGAGCTGGAGCTGGTGCCGCAGGGGACTTTGACGGAGCGGATACGGGCTGGGGGGGCTGGGATTGGTGGGTTTTATACGCGGACTGGTGTGGGGACGAAGCTGACGGAGGGGCGGGAGACACGGGTGATCGATGGGCAGGTTTATGTTTTGGAGAGTCCGCTGCGGGGGGATGTGGCGTTGATCAAGGGGGAGTTGGGGGATCGGTGGGGGAATCTTACGTATCGGTTGTCGGCGCGCAATTTTGGGCCGGTTATGGCGCCGGCGGCGACGCTTACGGTGGCGCAGGTTCGGCATTTGGTTCCGTTGGGGGGGATCGATCCGGAGTTGGTGGTGACGCCTGGGATTTTTGTTAATCGTGTGTGGGCTTGTAACGAATGACGACTAATCTTCGCCATGCGATTGCGCGTCGGGCGGCGCAGGATTTGCCGGATGGGGCTTATGTGAATTTGGGGATCGGGCTGCCTACGCTGGTGGCTGGGCATACGCCGGTGGGGCGGGAGATTATTTTCCATAGCGAGAATGGGTTGCTGGGGGTGGGGCCGCCGCCGCCTGCTGGGGCGGAGGATGTAGATCTGATCAATGCGGGCAAGCAGCCGGTGACGTTGCTGCCGGGGGCTGCGGTGTTTCATCACAACGATGCGTTCGTGATGATGCGGGGGGGGCATTTGGATTACGCTTTGCTTGGGGGGTTTCAGGTTTCTGCCGGTGGGGATCTGGCGAATTGGAGTATTGGGGAGACTGGCAAGGCGCCGGCTGTGGGAGGGGCTATGGATCTTGCGGCCGGAGCTAAGCAGGTTTGGGTTTTGATGGAGCATGTGACGAAGGAGGGGGCGCCTCGGATTGTGGAGCGGTGCTCTTATCCTTTGACGGCTGCTGGGGTGGTTCGCCGGATTTATACGGATATGGCGGTTATTGATGTTGGGCGGGAAATGGTGGTGCGGGAGTTGAGCGAGGGGGTTTCGTTTGCGTATTTGCAGGAGCGGACTGGGGTTCGGTTGGTCAGGTAGGAAGTAAGGCCTTCTTTTTTGTAAAAAAGAAGCAAAAAACTTTTGGTCCCGCTGTCGCCGTTCGGTGCTGGGATTCATTTTGCTGTTGGGTGGTTTCTATGTTTTTGGCTGTTCTAGGCGATGCGGATTTTGCTGTGCGGCGGATTTATTGCGTTGGGCAGAATTATCGGGCGCATAGTTTGGAGATGGGGGGCGATCCTACGCGGCAGACGCCATTCTTTTTCCAGAAGCCGGCGGATGCTTTGGTGGCGGATGGTGGGGTGGTGCCTTATCCGTCGCGGACGCGGGATTTCCATCATGAGGTGGAGCTTGTTGTGGCTATCGGGGCGCAGGCGGATTGCGTTTCGGTGGAGCAGGCTTTGTCTGTGGTGTTTGGGTATGCGGTTGGGCTGGATATGACGCGGCGGGATTTGCAGGCGGAGGCGAAAAAGGCTGGGCGGCCTTGGGATATGGCGAAGGGGTTCGATTACTCGGCGCCTTGCGGGACGATTACGCGCGCGGGGGAAGTGGGGGCGATGACGCGGGGGGCGATCTGGGTTCGGGTGGATGATGCGGTTCGGCAGAGTAGCGATTTGTCGGAGCTGATCTGGTCCGTGCCGGAGATCATTGCGGAGCTGTCGACCTATGTGACGCTGATGCCGGGGGATCTGATTTTTACGGGGACGCCGGATAAGGTTGGGCCGGTGGAGCGTGGGGCGCGGTTGCATGCGCATGTGGATGGGTTGTCGGATTTGCGGGTTACGGTGGTTTGAAGGAAGGCCTTCTTTTTCGAGAAAAAGAAGCAAAAAGCTTTTGCGGTGACGCCTGCACTGGGATCTGGATTCTGCTGCAAGCGTAGGGGCTTGCAGATACGGTGTGGGCTTCGGGGCAGGCGTCAGAGCAAAAGCTTTTTGGTCCTTTTTCTCGAAAAAGGACTACTTGCTTTCTAGGCGTATCATCCGATGCTGCTTACGCCCCGCAGAAAGCTTGCAGCTCCCCGCAGTAAAGTCCGTGTCGGCCAGGAGGCGCGCCTCGTCGGTGATGGCTTCGTCGTTCAGGCGGGCGCCGCCGCCGCGGATCAGGCGGCGGGCTTCGCCGTTGCTGGTGGACAGGCCGCTTTCCGCGAGCAGGCGGTAGATGGGCAGGCCGGCGGCTAGGGCGGCGGCGGTGATGTTGTGGGTGGGGAGGGTTTCGGCGGCGCCGCCTTCTTCGAAGGTGGTGCGGGCGGTAACGGCTGCGGCGGTGGCGGCTTCGCGGCCGTGGAGGAGGGCGGTCACTTCGTTGGCGAGGGTTTTTTTGGCGTCGTTGATTTCGGCGCCGCCCAGGGCTTCGAGGCGGGTGGTTTCGGCGAGGGGGAGATCGGTGAAGAGGCGGAGGAAGCGGCCTACGTCGGCGTCTTCCACGTTGCGCCAGTACTGCCAGAAATCGTAGGGGGAGAGGCGGGCGGCGCTTAGCCATACGGCGCCTTTCGCGGTTTTGCCCATTTTTGCGCCGGAGGCGGTGGTAAGGAGTGGGGTGGTTAGGCCGAAGACCTGGGCGCCGTCCATGCGGCGGACCAGGTCCACGCCGCTGACGATGTTGCCCCACTGGTCCGAGCCGCCGAGTTGCAGGCGTACGCCGTGTCGGCGGTGCAGCTCGCGGAAATCGTAGCTTTGCAGGATCATGTAGTTGAATTCGAGGAACGTCAGCGGCTGTTCGCGTTCCAGGCGGAGGCGTACGCTGTCCATGGTGAGCATGCGGTTTACGGTGAAGTGCGGGCCTACTTCGCGCAGCAGGGCGATGTAGCCGAGTTCATCAAGCCAGTCGGCATTGTTGGCCATTCGGGCGTCGGTGGGGGCGGTGCCGAAGCGCAGGTAGCTGGCGAAGTTGGCTTGGATGCCGGCCATGTTGTTGGCGATTGCCGCGTCGTCGAGCAGTTGGCGGGTTTCGTCCTTGCCGGAGGGATCGCCTATGCGGGTGGTGCCGCCGCCCATCAGGACGATGGGGGTGTAGCCGTGTTTCTGGGCCAGGCGCATCATCATGATCTGCACGAGGCTGCCGACGTGGAGGCTGTCTGCCGTGCAGTCGAAGCCGGTGTAGAAGGGGGTGGGGCCGGCTTCGGCGAGGGCGGATTCGTCGGTGCATTGGTGGAGGAAGCCGCGGGATTTGGCTTCTTGCAGGAAGGCGCTTTGCATTTGGTGTCCTAAGGTAGCAAGCAAGGCCTTCTTTTCTGAAGAAAAAGAAGCAAAAGACTTTTGTCCTGACGCCTGCACGGAGGCACCATTTGATGTCTGCGGGCGCGCGCTTTGGCAGAAAGTGTGTGGGCGTTTGTGCAGGCGTCGGAGCAAGAGTTTTTTGCTTCTTTTTTGCAAAAAAGAAGGCCTTGCTTGCTTACTCTTTCTTGCTTCGGGAGCCAAATTGATGCGCGCGATCGGGCTGATGAGCGGCACGTCCTTGGACGGCGTGGATGCGGCCTGGCTGGAGACGGATGGGCGTAGCGTGCAGGCTTTTGGGCCGGCGCTGACGGTTGCGTATCCGGCGGATTTGCGGGCGCGGCTGCGGGGATTGATCGATCTGGGGGAGGCTGCTGCGCCGGCGCTGGTGGGTGCGGTCGAGGGGGAGCTTACGCGGATACATGCCGAGGCGGTGGCGGCGCTCGGGGTTTCCGCGGAGCTGATCGGGTTTCATGGGCAGACGATACTGCATGCGCCGGATCGGGGGGTGACCTGGCAGATTGGCGATGCGGGGATGTTGGCGGCGCTGACGGGGGTTCCGGTGGCGTATGATTTCCGGACGGCGGATGTGGCGGCCGGCGGGCAGGGGGCGCCTTTGGTGCCGGTGTTTCATGCGGCTTTGGCGGCCGGGTTGGGGCGGCCTTTGCTGGTGGTGAATATCGGGGGGGTGGCGAATGTGACGTTTATGGGTCGGGACGGGGTTTTGCTGGCTTGCGATGTGGGGCCGGGGAATGCGTTGCTGGACGATTGGATGCTGGCGCGCACGGGGGTTCCGGTGGATCTGGATGGACGGGCGGCGGCGGCGGGGCGGGTGGACGAAAGGTTGTTGGGGCGGTTGCTGGCGCATCCGTTTTTTGGGTTGGGGGCGCCGAAATCGTTGGATCGGCAGCATTTTGCCGGGGTTTTGGGGGAGATGGGGGGGTTATCGACCGAGGATGGGGCGGCGACTTTGGCGGCGTTTACGGCGCGGGCGATTGCGGGGTTGGTTTTGCCGGAGCGTCCGGTTCGGGTGTTGGTTTGTGGGGGTGGGCGGCGGAATCCGGCCATCATGGCGGCTCTGGGGGAGGCGATGGGTGCGCCGGTGGCGGCGGTGGAGGCGGTTGGGTGGGATGGGGATGCTTTGGAGGCGCAGTGTTTTGGGTTTTTGGCGGTTCGGGTTCGGCTGGGGTTGCCGCTGAGTTTCCCGGGGACGACGGGGGTGGGCGCGCCGCAGGTTGGGGGGCGGGTTGTTGGGTGAGGGTGTTCTGGCGTTTGGGTGGTGTGTTTGGGTGGGGCGGGGTGCCCGTGGATTTGTGGACAACGCAAGGGCGTTGACCACAACTCCACAGGCGCAGCATCTGCAATGAAGTGGTAAGTTTGGTTGGTTTAGTTTAGTTTAGTGCTTTGCGATTTACGTGTGCAGGCCTGGACTTTGCAGAACCCGGTGAAGCGACGCCGCCAGCGGTGGAGCAAAAGTTTTGGCCCAATTTTTCAAAAAAATAGGACTGCTGCAATGAAAGTGTAAGTTTGTTGGTTAGTTTGGTGCTGCGCGATCAACGTGTGCCAGCCTGGACTTTGCAAAACTAGATGGAGCGACTACGCAAGCGGGGAAGCAAAAGTTTTTTGGTCCTTTTTTTCAAAAAAGGACTGCTTGCCTTGCCTTGCCTAACCTCTACGCCTCCAGGAAGAACCGCAGCATCGCCGCGGATGCGTCCGGCCCTGCCGGTTCGGTGTAGCTCCCGGCCGGGCTGCCGC
Organism: uncultured Alphaproteobacteria bacterium; assembly: GCA_963795825.1. Taxonomy (GTDB): domain Bacteria; phylum Pseudomonadota; class Alphaproteobacteria; order Acetobacterales; family Acetobacteraceae; genus BOG-908. Next base: position 459,980 of record CAWCIW010000001.1, read on the forward strand.
CGCTCCAGGCGTGGCCGGCGCCGTGGACGAGCCAGCGCTCCACCACCACGCGGCCGGCGGCGTCGCGCTCCTGCCATGTCTCATATTTCAGGCCGCCGGGCGCCTGGCCTTGCGCGTGCGTGGCGGTGCCGCCGGGCGAGATCTGGTCGGCGGCGAGTTCGCCGTTGCGCGGGTTGACCGTCTGGTCCTGGTCGCCGTGGAAGACGATGGTGCGGATAGTGTGGCGGCCCTGGCCGGCGTGGCCTTTTCGCATGGCGGACAGGGCGCCGATCACGTCCGTGGCGGCGCCGCACGCCAGGCCGGAGTGGATGCCGATGGCGGCGAACAGTTCGGGGAAGCGGGCGCCGAGGATGGCGGCTTGTGCGCCGCCAGCGGACAGGCCGGCGGCGAAGATGCGGTTCGGGTCCACGTTATGGGCGGCGGCGATCTGGCGGGTGAGGCCGGCGAGGAGGGCCGCTTCGCCGCCGGCGCGCGCCTGGTCGGCGGGTTTGAACCAGTTCCAGCAGCGTTGCGGGTTCGCTGCCGAGACCTGTTCCGGGTAGAGCACGAGGGCGCCGGTTTTGGCGGCCAGGGCGTTCATCTGGGTGCCGGCGGCGAAATCCTCGGCGGATTGGGTGCAGCCGTGCAGCATGACGAGCAGCGGCGGGGCGGGCGCTGGTGTGGTCGGGCAGGAAGAGGCGGTAGGGGCGGGTGCCGGCTTCGCCTGTGTAGGTTCCGGCGGTGAAGCGGCCGTCTTTGGCGGGCGGGGGCGGGGTTTGGCCGCGGTTGAGAAGGCGGCCGAGGAGGCCTGCCAGGGCGTCGGTTGGGTTCGGCGCGTTGGCGAGCCCGTTGCGTTTGAGCGTGGCGGCGACGAGGTCTGCGGCGGCGGGCAGCGCCGTGCGGGCGCGCAGCAGGTTTTTGAGGAACGGGGTGGTCACTTGGTGGCCTGGCGGCGTGAGGGGATGGCACGGCCGGGTCGGGCGACACGGCCGTGCCTGGCGACGCAACGGGGGGAAGTTACGATCGCAAAACTAATATCCATCAGATCGGCGGGTTTGCCTAGCCCTGGTGTGCGGTGGGTTTGAAATAATCTCGGTGGGTGAGTTGGGGACGGCGTGGGTGGCGTTGGGTGGGGGTTGTTCCGGCGCGTCGGTTCATCGTGTAGGCCGTTCATGATGTTACCTGTTGTGTTTGCATCGGCGTTGTTGGGCGACTGGAGGGCGGGACTTATATGTTGCGGCGCAGCATGAATTACATCGGGGCGGGTGAGGGTTCGGGTATTTGGCGGCGGGGGTGATGGCGTCCGCACGCTCTGGTTGTGATGCACGGTGTGGGGTGAGGCTCGACGACGGGTTTACCTGCGCGTCGTGTGTGTTTCTGCGCAGCTTGGCGACCGACGCGGCCGGATGGCGGCGCGCGGACATGGCAAAAATGTCGCAATCGAAATAAAGAGGATGCGGGGCCTTCCCGTCCCAAATTTGTGCGTTAACATACGATACCGGAACGTTATCTAAATGGAACGGTAACACGGGGTCGCACAATGCCAGACAGCAGTACCGCTCAAACGACTTTCCCGACGGAGCCGATACGCGATGCGATCCGTGCGGGGCAGAGCGCGGTGGTGTCGCTCTCGGCGGGCGAAAGCCTGACGCCGGCCGATCTCGTGGGCGTGCTCGACCTCAGCGAGATGCGGTTCCTGACCGCGGGCAAGCCGCATGACCTGGTGTCGTTCGCCGACCAGCTTTCCGCGGGCGCGGCGCAGGCCGGCCGGGCCGGGCAGGGCGAGGCGTTCCGCGTTCTGACGACGATCGATGCGACCTGCAAATCCATCGTGCTGGTGATACTGGACGCGCATACGCTCTCCTCCGAGGCGACGCTGCAGTTCATTGCGAACGCGATGGGCATACAGCGCCGGCTCAGCGTGATCCTGATCGGGCAGACGGGCGTGGCGGGCATACTCGCGCGCGGCGAACTGGCGCCGGTGCGGCGGCGGTTCACGCTGCTGTCGACCGAGGCGGCTGTTGCGGCGCCGGACGCGGAGGGCGGCGACGGGCTGGCGGTGGCGGAAGCGGCGCCGGCTGCAAGGGTGGTTCATGCGAAAGCCGCGGAGATGGCGCCGCCGCCGGAACGCCGGAAGCTGATGCCGATCGCGGCGGGGGTGGCGGCTGTTGCGGCCGTGGTTGCGGTGGCGCTGATGCAGTGGCGCCATGGGTCGCACGCCGTTCTGGCTGAGGCGGGCGGGCCGCCCCGCGCGGTGGCGCCGGCGCTGCGCGCACCGGTTCCGGTGGCGGTGCGGCCGGCGGCGGTGGCTTCGGCCAGGCCGACCGTGCAGCCGGCTTTGGCGACGGTTGCGGCGCCGCGCGCCGTTGCGGCCAAGCCGCCTGCCGCGCCGATCCTGCCGGCGCTGGTGGCGCTGCCGGGCGGGACCTTGCAGATGGGCAGCCGGATGGATCGGTCCGAGCAGCCGGTGCATGGCGTGAGCGTGGCGCCGTTCGTGATGGCGGCACAGCCGGTCAGCGTGGGGATGTGGGCGGTTTGCGTGAGCGCCGGCGCCTGCAAGACGGCCGGGCAGGGCGCGCCCGATATGCCGGTGACGAATGTCAGTTGGGACGACGCGAATGTCTATGCGGCCTGGCTCTCGGCCGCGACGGGGGCGCGCTACCGGCTGCCGACGGAGGCCGAGTGGGAGTATGCGGCGCGCGCGGGCAGCCTGACGCGCTATGCCTGGGGCGATGCCATGGTGGCGGGCAAGACCGCCTGCGCCGACTGCAATGGCGGCCAGCCTGCCGGCAAGCTGGCGGCGGCGACCGCGTATCCGGCCAACGGGTTCGGGCTGTACGCCATGGGCGGCGTGGTGGCCGAGTGGGTGCAGGATTGCTGGCACAAGAATTACGACGGTGCGCCGGCGACCTCGCGCAAGGCGTGGGACGCGGCGGGCTGCGGCGCGCGGGTTCTGCGCGGCGGTTCCTGGGAGAGCAAGGCGGACGATGTTCGCACGGCGAGCCGGGATTCGTATGACGCGTCGGTGCGATATCCGACGCATGGTTTCCGCCTCGTTCGCGCGTCCGCGCCGGTTTTGCCGGCTGCGCCAGCGGGTGCGGTGCTGCCGGCCGCGCCGGTGGGCGCGGGCATTATTTCAACCAACACCCAATCTGGAAAGTCCTAATATATGCTGCGACGTAATCTGCTTGCCGGCCTCTCGCTGTTGACCGTTGGGCGGGCGTTTCCTGCGCGCGCTACGGCGGCACCTGCCGACGCGTATCTGTATTTCATCTGGCCGCAGAACAATGAGCGCATACGTGGGGCGTTCTGGTGTCGGTTCGGGCTGCGCGGGATGGGCGTGACCCATGCGGGCGACACGATGGCGGGGATGGGGCACCATCATCTGCTGATCGATGCGGATGCTTTGCCGAAGGCGGGCGAGGCGATACCGGCGGACAAGAACCATGTGCATTTTGGGAAGGGGCAGACGGAGGCGCGCGTCGATCTGCCGCCTGGGGAGCATACGTTGCAGCTGGTGTTGGGGGATGCGAACCATATGCCGTTCGATCCGCCGGTGATGTCCAAGAAGATACGGGTTGTGGTTTCGGCTGGGTAGGTAGGAAGGGAGGAAGGCCTTCTTTTTCGAGAAAAAGAAGCAAAAAGCTTTTGCTGTGACGCCTGCACGGGGATTTAGCTCTTTTTGCCAGTGTAAGGCTTGCAGAGTTGGTGTTGGCTTTGGTGCAGGCGTCGGAGCAAAAGCTTTTTGGTCCTTTTTCTCGAAAAAGGACTACTTGCTTACTTATGCTGGAAGTTCGGCGGACGCTTCGCGCTGAATGCCGCCATGCCTTCTTTCTGGTCGGCGGTGGCGAACAGCGCGTGGAAGGTTCGGCGTTCGTAGAGGATGCCTTCGGCGAGGCTGGATTCGTAGGCGCGGTTTACCGCCTCCTTGGCGCTGATCGCGGCGGGGAGCGACATTTCGGCGATCGTGGTGGCGGTGGTTGTGGCGTCGGTTAGCAGGTCGGCGGCCGGGGTGATGCGGGCGACGAGGCCGGCGCGCTCGGCTTCGGCGGCGTCCATCAGGCGGCCGGTGAGGATCATTTCCATGGCGCGGGATTTGCCGATGGCGCGGGTGAGGCGTTGGGAGCCGCCCATGCCTGGGATTACGCCGAGTTTTATTTCGGGTTGGCCGAACTTTGCGGTGTCGGCGGCGAGGATGAAATCGCACATCATGGCGAGTTCGCAGCCGCCGCCCAGGGCGAAGCCGGCTACGGCGGCTATCAGGGGGGTTCGGGTGCGGGCTATTGCGTCCCAGCCGGCGAACCAGTCGGCGCGGTGCATGTCTATGAAGGATTGGTTGGCCATCTCGCCAATGTCCGCGCCGGCGGCGAAGGCGCGTTCGGAACCTGTGAGGATTATGCAGCCGATTTCGGGATCCCGGTCGTAGAGGGTGAGGGCGGCGGTCAGGTCGGTGAGGGTTTGCAGGTTTAGGGCGTTTAGCGCGCGGGGGCGGTTTAGGGTGATGCGGGCGACGCGGTTGGTGGTTTCGGTGAGAATGGTTTCGTAGGCGGCGGGGGGCATGGTCAGGTGGGCTCCGACTGGGCGCGTATTGCGTTTATTATGGCGGAGAAGTCGCGCGGGTCGGTGTTGTTGGATTCGAAGGTTTCGTAGATGGCGGCGGCTTGTGCGCCGAGGGGCGTGTGGGCACCGGCGGTTCTGGCGGCTTCCTGGGCGAGGCGGAGGTCTTTTAGCATTAAGGCGGCGGCGAAGCCTGGTTTGTAGGCGTTGTTGGCGGGGCTTGTGGGGACGGGGCCGGGGACGGGGCAGTATGTGGTTAGCGACCAGCATTGGCCCGACGAGGTGGAGGCTACGTCGAACATGGCCTGGTGGGAGAGGCCGAGTTTTTCGGCGAGCACGAAGGCTTCGCTGACGGCTATCATGGACACGCCGAGGATCATGTTGTTGCAGATCTTGGCGGCTTGGCCGGCGCCGGCCTCGCCGCAGTGTACGATGCGTTTTCCCATTGATTCCAGAAGGGGTTTTGCTTTTTCGAAGGCGGCGGCGGTGCCGCCTGCCATGAAGGTGAGCGAGCCGGCGGCCGCACCGGCGGTGCCGCCGGAGACCGGCGCGTCGAGGGCGAACATGGCGGCGTCGGCGAGGAGGGCGTGGGTTTCTCGGGCGCTGGCTACGTCGATCGTGGAGCAGTCGACAAAGAGGGTTTCGGGGGCGGCGTGGTCGATCAGCTCGCGGGTGGTGGTGACGACGTGGCGGCCGGCGGGGAGCATGGTGAAGATGATCTGGGCGTTTCGGACGGCTTCTGCGGCGGTTTTCGTCAGGTGGATGCCTGGTGGGGGTTGGATCGGGGAGATGTCGTAGCCGCGGACATCGTGGCCGGCTTTTGCGAGGTTTGCGGCCATGGGGGCGCCCATGTTGCCCAGGCCTATGAAGGCTAGTTGCATTTTCTGGTTCCTATTGAGCAAAGCAAGGCCTTCTTTTTCGAGAAAAAGAAGCAAAAAGCTTTTGCTCCCTGTCGGCGAATGTTTCAGCGCTCCCCGACAGGGACCAAAAGTCTTTTGCTTCTTTTCTTCAGAAAAGAAGGCCTTGCTTGCTTACATCGTTGGGATGACGAAACTTGCGCCCGCAGCGCACGCCTGAGGGCCAGCGCGAGGTTACGGTTTTTGTTTTTGTATAGAAACGTATCGAGTTCGGGGCCGTGCTGGTTCAGGTCTCCGAAGCCGGAGCGTTTCCAGCCGCCGAAGGTGTGATAGGCGAGGGGGACGGGGATGGGGACGTTTACGCCGACCATGCCGGCTTGCACGCGGGTGGTGAAGTCGCGGGCGGCATCGCCGTCGCGGGTGAAGATGGCTACTCCGTTGCCGTATTCATGGTCGTTGCAGAGTTGCAGGCTTTGTTCGTAGGTTTCGGCGCGGGCGATGCAGAGGACGGGGCCGAATATTTCCTCGCGGTAGATGCGCATTTCGGGGGTTACGCGGTCGAAGAGGGAGCCGCCGATGAAGTAGCCGTTTTCGTAGCCTTGCAGGCGGAAGTCTCGGCCGTCTACGGCGAGGGTCGGCGCCTTCGGCGAGGCCGGTTTCTATGTAGCCGTCGGACGCGGGTTAGGGCTTCTTTGGTTATTAGGGGGCCGTAGTCGGCTTCTGCGTCGTTCGAGGGGCCTACGCGGAGGGCTTCTACGCGGGGGATTAGTTTGGCTACCAGGGCGTCGGCGGTTTTCTGGCCTACTGGGACGGCTACGGAGATGGCCATGCAGCGTTCGCCGGCGGAGCCGTAGCCGGCGCCGATCAGGGCGTCGACTGCCTGGTCGAGGTCGGCGTCCGGGAGGATTACCATGTGGTTTTTGGCGCCGCCGAAGCATTGCGCGCGTTTGCCGTGGGCGGCGGCGGTTTCGTAGATGTATTGCGGCGATCGGGGTGGAGCCTACGAAGCCGATGGCCATGATTTTTGGGTGGGTCAGGAGGGCGTCGACCGCGGTTTTGTCGCCGTGGATTACGTTGAAGATGCCTGGGGGGCCGCCGGCTTCGAGGAAGAGTTCGGCCAGGCGGACGGGGACGGAGGGGTCACGTTCGGAGGGTTTCAGGATGAAGGCGTTGCCGCAGGCGATGGCGGGGCCGGCTTTCCAGAGGGGGATCATGGCGGGGAAGTTGAAGGGGGTTATACCGGCTACTACGCCTAGGGGTTGGCGCATGGAGTATAGGTCTATGCCGGTGCCGGCGGAGTCCGAGTATTCGCCTTTCAAGAGGTGGGGGATTCCGCAGGCGAATTCTATGACTTCGAGGCCGCGCTGGACGTCGCCGCGGGCGTCGGGAACGGTTTTGCCGTGTTCGCTGGAGAGCAGGCGGGCGAGTTCTTCCATGTTCTGGTTGATGAGGTCTACGTAGCGCATCATTACGCGGGCGCGGCGCTGGGGGTTTTGGGCGGCCCAGGCGGGTTGTGCGGCGGCGGCGTTTTCTACGGCGGCGTTTATTTCTTCGAGGGAGGCTAGAGGGACTTGGGCTTGGGGGTCACCGGTGTTGGGGTTGTAGACGGTGGCGGTTCTGTTGGAGGTGCCTGGGAAGGGTTTGCCGGCGATGAAGTGGGGGATTTGTCGCATGAGTGTGGAGCGCCCTGGTTTGGGGGTTTTTGGTTGGGGGGGAGGGAAGCATGGGTGGGGCGGGGTGGGAAGGGTGGGGCTGGGGTGCGTTGGGCGTGGGGTAGGGAAGAAAGCAAGGCCTTCTTTTTTGCAAAAAAGGAGCAAAAAACTTTTTGGGGTGCTGTCGCGGCGTTGTTACGATTTTTGCGTGAGTAGCTGTTTGTCTTTTCTCATCCGATGTTCTTGCAGTGAATGCAGAACGGCTTGTTCATCGACCAGGTATAGTCGGTGCTCTCTTTCTGGCCGGTGATCGGATCGGTTACTTCCTTTGGCATCTCTCCCTTGATGCCGTAGATGGCGCCGATCCATTTCGGGTAATCGACCAGGACATCTGAGGGCAAGCCATCCTGCGGGTGGGTGAACGGCACCGTGGGATGCAGCAACTCGTGCCATGTCGTCTCCAGCGTGCCGGCAAAACTGTCGCCCAGATCCTGCATGAAAACGCGGACGGCCGATCGTGTGGCCCTGATCTCGTCGACGCTGCGCGGCTGGGTTGTGGCGGATGACGTCCATGTCGTGAGAGCCGGATAGCGGGCGGGTCCCGATCCAGGCAGCCACTCCTGCGGGTTGGTGAAGAAGCGCACCGGCGTGGTTCTCGATAGCACGGTCAGAGTGGCGAGCAGGTCGCGCAGATGCGGCGCGCCTGTCTGCGTCATGCCGATCCCGATACGTAGCGCCTCTCGCACGCGGGTCAGCAGATTTGGCGTATGCATTCCGGCGAGGTCGAAGGTCAGCGCGCCATACTGGATTTGGAGATCGTTTGTCGCCATTGCCTGTGCCTCGCGTTTTAGGGTTTCCTGCGGCTAAGTTTGTCGGCCGTCAGCTTGCAGGCGGGCGCGTCTGTGTTCAGGGCAGTCTTGCTGTTGGCGCAATGGGTTTCATACCAGGCGAAGCGTTGTGCGTCGGTGTCTGCCCGGCAGGCGGCGGCCCTGAGCGGGTCGTCGATGGTGACGTTGCGGGCGAGAATCGCCATGTGTTCGATCGGTGTGGTTGGGGAGACGCTGCGGCCTCTGACCCAGATTGCGTCGGTTTTGATGCCGGTGGCGGCGAGCGTGAGGCGGACTGCTTCGGCGCGGCGCAGGGCGAGGTCAGGGGTGTAGCCTGCTTCGGTTGTGTCGGCGGTACCGGTGAGCAGGACCAGGGTGATGTCGGGACGGATGCGCTGGCGCCAGCGTTCCAGCCAGCGCGAGGCTGGGGGGCCGTCGACGATTGGCGTCGTGCTTCCTGGTGCGAACAGGAAGGTTGGTGGGTCGCCGGGGCTGCCGCCGCATTGGTCGGCGACGGTTGGTTGGGCTTGAGCTGGGTGGCAGGCGATTATAGCCAGGATGACGATAGGCGTGTAGAACAGTATATTCATTGTGTGTGTCGCTCGCTGCAGCTGCTCTGCCATCGCACTTTTCTCCACGAAGCGAGATCATAATCCAGTCGAACTGCTCTGCTGTTAGACCCGTGAACGGGCAATGGCGAGAAGTCTCTTGCGAATCTCTGCAGCGTTTACACTATAGTGAGCCTGTCTGTGGTCGTTTGGGCACAACACCGCGATGTTGGCGGCGCTATCAGCCCCCATTTCACAAAGCGGCACAATATAATGTGTCTCTAGATAGATCGCTCCATTTAACATTTTGAACCCTGCATTACTGCATAATTCGCATCTGCCGTTTGCTCTTGCGAGCGCGGCGGCTCTCGTTTTCGGGTCCCGCGCAAAAGCAAAGCCATGTCGCTCCTCCCTGTGTTCTCCTTTGAACGTTTGTTCGATATCAAATTGGTCCGCGAAGTGCCATGGGCGAACGCCACGGGTTAGAACATGCTTGCCAGTAGCCCAGTCGTAACTGGTAATGGTCCAAGTTTCTGTATCGAGATCTCGAGCGGTGACTCTCGACGCCTGTCCGTTAGGTTCGCCGAAATTCCTTGTGATACCGTCGTTTATGATAACATGGACCGGCAGGTTATCATGCAATGCGGTTTGAAGAGCTTGGTCTGCTTTCGTAGCGCGGTGTACCCACTGCGGCTTGCCCCTGGCTGCTCTTCAAAGGTGTCAAACCATAGATTGAGAATGATGGCGTTAGCCGGTTCTACAAACAACCAATTATAGCAGTACTTTGGATTAGCCTTATACATGGCATGATTATTAGCGCTGGCCGCCCAGTCGGACGTATCAAAGCCGACCTTCTCGACAAGGTCGAACACGAGGCCTTTCTTTTTGGGGCGCAGATTTGCAAGAAGTGTCTTAATTTTGGAAAAGTTGTTGTTTAATCGATAATTGTATCAGCGTCGTCGTGTCGTCAAAATATAAGAGGTTGCTTCAGCAGAGAAGGGAGCAAAAGTTTTTTGGTCCTTTTTTTCAAAAAAGGACTGCTTGCTTGCTGCCTTCCTCGCACGCATCCCCGCCCTCTGCGCCCATCTCCAGCAGAACCTCGGCCGCGAGTGTGCGGGAGACGCGGCGGCCGTGGGCAAGGGAGGCGCGATCCAGGCGGCAGGCGGCTTCGCGCAGGGAGGCGGCGTCGCGGGGGAGGCGGGCGAGGAGGTAGGTTTGGACCGCGGGGTCGAGCCGGAGCTGGTGTTGGGTGGCGAGCGTGTTGAGGAGGGCGGCGAGCATGGCGTCGTCGGGGAGGGTTAGGGCGGCGGTGGTTATGGCGCGGAGACGGCTGGCGAGGTCGGGGAGGAAGGTGGGCCAGGTGCTGGGGGGTGTTCGGGCGGCGAGGAGGAGGGGGAGGCGGGCTTCGGCCGCGGCGTTGAGGAGGTGGAGGAGGGTTTCGGGGTCTGGGGCCAGGTCTGCGTCGTCTATGGCGATCGGGCCGGAATCGGGGAGGTTGGGGAGGTAGCGGATGGCTTGGCCGGGGAGGAGGATTCCGGCGTGGCGTTCGGCGAAGGCGTGGAGCAGGTGGGTTTTGCCGGCGCCGGCTGGGCCGTGGAGGGCCAGGCGGTTGTTGGGCCAGGTGCTGGGGTTGGCGAGCCAGGTTGTGGCGCAGGCGTTGGCTTCGCCGCGGACGAAGGTGGCGTCGGTGAGCCAGTGGGGCACCGGGAAGGGCAGAACCAGCTGTTTCACCTGGCAGAACCCGCCGTCACGCGGAGCGTGCTTTCGCACGACGCGGCCGTTGGACGCGCGTTTTTTGCGTCATGGCCACGGGAGGATCGGGCTGCTCGCTCGGACCGATGGCGCGTGCAGCCCGATCCGCTCCGGTGCTCGAAAATGCACGCCAGCCGACTCGCCATGCCGGGTTTTGCGGGGCGGCAAGGGGTTTTCGTGCGTGCGGATTTTGTTTGGCGGGTGGGGGTGCTTGGCGAGCGGAGTTTGGGGAAGCGCTCAGGCATTGTTGAAAAGCTCGAATTTTCACGCGGCTTGGGCACCCTTGCTCGGCCGGCTTTAGCGGGCCGCTTAGGCATTGGGGGGCAGGGTGGCGAGGGGGGCGGGGTTTTGGCGGGGTAGCGGGGGGTCGAGATAGAGCGGGCTGGTGAGGTAGCGGCGGAGCCAGAAGCGGGTGAGGACGCCGACGGTGGCGGCGACGGGGACGGCGAGCATGACGCCCACGAAGCCAAAGGCGGCGCCGCCGGCGAACAGGGCGAAGATGACCCAGACGGCGGGGAGCTCCACGCGGTCTCCCAGGAAGCGGGGGTAGATGACGTAGCCTTCGAGAATCTGGCCGATGACGAACACGGCGGCGACGCGGGCCACGCCTTCCCAGGTGGGGAATTGCGCGAAGGCGAGGCCGATGGAGACGACGGCGCCGGTGACGGTGCCGACATAGGGGATGAAGCTTAGGAAGCCGGCGCTGAGGCCGACGACGAGGCCGAGTTCGAGGCCTACGGCGGAGAGGCCGAGGGCGTAGAAGAGGGCGAGGATCATGCAGCACATCGCCTGGCCGCGTACCCAGGCGGAGAGGATGCGGTCCACCTCGCGGGCCTGGGCGCGGAGGACGGATTGGTAGCGGCGGGGGAGCCAGGTGTCGACGAGGGCGATGACGTAGGGCCAGTCGCGCAGGAGGTAGAAGGCGACAACCGGGGTGACGATGAGCAGCGAGAGGACGTTGAACAGGGCGTAGCCGCCGCCTACGAGGCGGGTGGCGGCACCGGCGAGGAAGGTGAGCATGGCGCCGGCCTGGCCGCTGACGAGTTCGGAGAGTTTGGCGTCGACGTAATCCGGGCCGAGGTTCTGCTGGAGGCGGGCGATGAGGCGGCCGGCGAAGTTGGAGAGGCCCTGGGCGTAGTCGGGGACGTGGCTGATGAGCAAGGCGAGCTGGTGGATTATGATGGGGTAGAGCAGCAGGACGAAGAGCAGGCCGGCGAGGATGAGGCCGAGGACGAGGACGAGGCTGGCGAGGCCGCGGGGCAGGCGGGCACGGCCTAGTCGGGCGCGGGCGAGGCGGGTGCAGAACGGGTCCAGCACGTAGGCGATGCCGCAGGCGGCCACGAAGGGCAGCAGGATGCTGGCGAAGAGTTGGAGGGTTAGCCAGAAGGCGATGAGTATGCCGGCGAGCAGGGCCAGGCGCTGGGTGCGGGTGGCGTGGGGGCGTGGCGCGAGGGTGGCGGTTGCGCGGGTGTCGGGGAGGCGCGTGTCGGGAAGGCGCGTATCGGGAAGGCGGGGGTCGGCGTTCATGCGGCGTGCGCTGTGCGCAGGCATGCGGCGGCGCGGCGGGCGGCGACGAACGGCGTGGCGGGCCGGGCGGCGCGGCAGTTGGATCGCGCGGCGGGGGCTTGGCCTGGATGGCGGGCGGCGTTGGTATCAGGCATGCGGGGAGTGTAGCCTAGGAAGGCGCGCGACAGCGGAGTCAAAAGTTTTTTGCTTCTTTTTTGCAAAAAGAAGGCCTTGCTTTCTTGCTATCGAAGGAGTGGCGCCAGCGTGGTGAGTTATCGGGAAGCCGGCGTGGACATAGCGGCGGGTGATGCGCTGGTCGAGGCGATTAAGCCGGCCGCGGCGGCCACGTCGCGCGCCGGCGTGATGGGCGGGCTGGGCGGGTTCGGCGCGATGTTCGATCTGCGGGCGGCGGGGTTTGTCGATCCGGTGCTGGTGAGCTGCACGGATGGGGTGGGCACCAAGCTGATGGTGGCGATCGAGAGCGGGCTGCACGACCAGGTGGGTATCGACCTGGTGGCGATGTGCGTGAACGACCTGGTGGTGCAGGGCGCCGAGCCGCTGTTTTTCCTCGATTATTTCGCCACGGGCAAGCTGGCGGTGGAGGATGCGGCGCGGGTGGTGCGTGGCATTGCCGAGGGGTGCCGGCTGAGCGGGTGCGCGCTGGTGGGGGGCGAGACGGCGGAGATGCCGGGGATGTATGCGGCTGGGCATTACGACCTGGCGGGGTTTGCTGTGGGGGCGGCGGAGCGGGGGGCGTTGCTGCCTGGGGCGGTGCAGGCGGGCGATGTGCTGTTGGGGTTGCCGGCGAGCGGGGTGCATTCTAACGGGTTTTCGTTGGTTCGGCGGATTTGTGCGATTGCGCGGGTCGGGTGGGGGGATGATGCGCCCTGGTCGCCGGGGGAGAGCGTGGCGGCGGCGCTGATGGTGCCGACGCGGCTGTATGTGCGCCAGGTTCTGGCGCTGCATCGGGCGGGGTTGGTGCGGGCGGCGGCGCATATTACCGGCGGGGGGTTGCCGGGGAATTTGCCGCGGGTGTTGCCGGCGGGGTTGGTGGCGGTGGTGGACCAGGCCTGGCCGGTGCCGCCGGTGTTCGGCTGGCTGGCGCAGGCGGGCAAGGTGGCGGAGGACGAGCTGCTGCGGGTGTTCAATTGCGGGATCGGGATGGTGCTGGTGGTGCGCGATCCGCAGGCGGCGCTGGCGGCTTTGGCGGAGCTGGGGGAGACGGGCTACGTGATCGGGCATCTGGAGGCGGGCGAGGGGGACGTGCGGTTCGGGCTGCCGGGTGGTTGGTGGGGGTAGGCAAGAAAGCAGTCCTTTTTCGAGAAAAAGGACCAAAAAGCTTTTGCTCCGACGCCTGCATCGCGGCCTACCAATATGCTGCAAGCCGATGCCGTTGCAATGAGGCGCGAAATCTTCGTGCAGGCGTCACAGCAAAAGCTTTTTGCTTCTTTTTCTCGAAAAAGAAGGCCTTGCTTTCTTGACTGACCGACTGCGAGTCGGCGTGCTGATCAGCGGCCGTGGCAGTAACATGCTGGCGCTGGTGGAGGCGGCGCGCGCGCAGGCGTATCCGGCCGAGATTGCCGTGGTGATCAGCAACAAGCCGGATGCGGCGGGATTGCAATCGGCGCGGGATGCGGGCGTGGCGGCGGTTTGCGTGGACCAGCGCGCGTTCGGGCGCGACAAGGATGCGCATGAGCGGGCGGTGGACGAGGTGTTGCGGGCGCATGGCGCGCAAGCGGTTTGTCTGGCGGGGTATATGCGGGTGTTGTCGCCGTTCCTGGTGGGGCAGTGGCAGGGGCGGATGCTAAATATTCATCCGAGTTTGTTGCCGGCTTTTCCTGGGCTGGATACGCATGCGCGGGCGTTGGCGGCGGGGGTTTCGGAGCATGGATGCAGCGTGCATCTGGTGACCGAGGGCGTGGATGAGGGGCCGGTGCTGGCGCAGGCGCGTGTGCCGGTTTTGGCGGGGGACGATGCGGCTTCGCTGGCGGCGCGGGTTCTGGTGGCGGAGCATGCGTTGTATCCGGCGGCGCTGGCGGGGTTTGCGCAAGGGCGGCAAGGAAGCAAGTAGTCCTTTTTCGAGAAAAAGGACCAAAAAGCTTTTGCCATGACGCCTGCCCGAACATCAAGGCTGTGACTGCAACCGCACCGACTTGCAGAATGATTGTATGCCGTGGTGCAGGCGTCGGAGCAAAAGCTTTTTGGTCCTTTTTCTCGAAAAAGGACTACTTGCTTGCTTTAAGCCTTCAGTCCGCAGCAGCGCTTTTGATGTAATCCAGGAAAGCGCGCAAAGGCGCAGGAACGTAGCGGCGGCCCGGGTAATACAGGAACGGCCCGGTGAATTCCTGCCACCACGGTTCCAGCACCGGCTCCAGCGCGCCGCTTGCCAGATGGGGCTGCAGCCAGACCTCGAACAACTGGATCACGCCGCAGCCGGCGACCGCGGCGGCCACGGCCAGGTCGGTCGCGAGGCCCACGCGCACCACCAGCGGGCCGGTAGGGTCCACGGTGACGATTTCGCCGGCGCGTTCGAACTCCCAGGGCGGCATGGCGCCGCTGGTGAAGCGGCCGCGCAGGCAGGCATGGCCGAGCAGGTCGCGCGGGTGGTTCGGGCGGCCGGCCGCGTTCAGATAGGCGGGTGCGGCCGCGGTGGCGTAGCGTTGCCGGCGGGGCCCGATCGGCACCGCGATCATGTCCTGCTCGAGGCGTTCGTCGTAGCGTATGCCGGCGTCGCAGCCGGCGGCCAGCACGTCCACGAAGCCGTCTTCGGCGGTGATGTCGAGCCTGATATCCGGGTAGGCGCGCAGGAAACCCGGCACGATGTGCGGCAGGACGAAGCGGGCGACGATACCGGGCACGTTGAGGCGCAGTAGGCCGGCCGGACGGTCGCGGAACAGGTTCACCACGTCGAGTGCGGCGCGCATTTCGCCGATGGCCGGGGACAGGCGGTCGAGCAGGCGGGCGCCGGCTTCGGTCGTCACCACGCTGCGCGTGGTGCGGTTGAGCAGGCGCACGCCGAGGCGGGCTTCCAGCCGGGTTACCGTCTCGCTCAGGCCGGACGCGCTTGCGCCGCCGGCGCGCGCCGCCTGGCGGAAACCGCCGGCTTCGGCCACCTGCACGAACGCTACGAGATCGGCCATGCTGGCGCCCATTGTTCGCTCCTCCGAACAGCCTGTTTGGATCTCGGCGTATTATCGCACGGTCGGGCGGGGCCTATCTAGCCGTCTCGCAAGGAGAGATCGCATGCCGAACATCGCACAAGCCGGGACTTTTCCGTTCGCCGGGCGCACCACCAAGCGCATGGGCTACGGGGCTATGCAGCTCGCCGGGCCAGGCGTGTTCGGGCCGCCGAAGGACCGCGCGGCGGCACTGGCCGTGTTGCGCGAAGCGGTCGCCGCTGGGGTGGATCATATCGACACCAGCGATTTCTACGGCCCGCACGTGACCAACCAGATCCTGCGCGAGGCGCTGCACCCGTATCAGGACGGGCTCACCATTGTGACGAAGATCGGCGCCACGCGAGGCGCGGACAAATCCTGGAACCCGGCGTTCTCGGCCGCGGAACTGACCGCGGCGGTGCACGACAATCTGCGCAACCTGGGCGTGGACGTGCTCGACGTGGTGAATTTGCGTTTCATGTTCGGCCATCTCGGGCCGATGGAGGGGCCGATCGAGGCGCCGCTTACCGCTCTGGCCGAGTTGCAGCGCCAGGGCCTGGTGCGCCATATCGGCGTGAGCAACGCCACGCCGAAGCAGGTGGAAGAGGCGCGTCGCATGGTGGAGATCGTGTGCGTGCAGAACGCGTATAACCTGGCGCAGCGCGGCGACGATGCGTTGATCGACAGCCTTGCCGCGGACGGCATCGCCTATGTGCCGTTCTTCCCGCTTGGCGGTTTCGCGCCGTTGCAATCCGAGGCGCTCGATGCGGTGGCGGCGCAGCTTGGCGCCACGCCGATGCAGGTGGCTTTGGCCTGGCTGTTGCGGCGTTCGGCAAACATCCTGTTGATACCTGGGACGTCTTCGGTGGCGCATTTGCGGGAGAACCTGGCGGCGGCGGAACTGGTGTTGCCGGCGGAGGTTCTGGGGGTGCTGGACGGGATTGGGGCAGAGGGTTCAGGAAGGAAGTAGTCCTTTTTCGAGAAAAAGGACCAAAAAGCTTTTGCTCCGACGCCTGCACGCAAGTTCGCGTTCGTTCTGCCGGCCGATACGTTTGCGGAAAGGGCTTGGATCTTCGTGCAGGCGTCGGGGATAAAAGCTTTTTGGTCCTTTTTCTCGAAAAAGGACTACGTCCTTTCTTCCGGGCGCGAACCGATCATGCTGCGCACGCGTTCCGCCAGCGCCTCCATCTTGAACGGCTTCTTGAGCACCTGCATGCCGGCGTCCAGATGCAGGCTGCCCATCACGGCGTTTTCCGCATAGCCGGTGATGAACAGCACCTGCAGGTCCGGCCGGCCGACCCGCGCCGCGTCCGCCATCTGCCGGCCGTTCAGGCCGCCCGGCAGGCCCACATCCGTCACCAGCAGGTCGATACGCGCGTCCGACTGCAATATGCGCAGCGCCGAGGGGCCATCGGGCGCGTCCCGCGCCACGTAGCCGAATTCCGCGAGCACCTCGCAAATCAGCATGCGTACGGTCGGCTCGTCGTCGACCACGAGCACCACCTCGCCGCGTCCCTCGGCCACGACCGGCTCGGGCAGTGCGGGGGGCTGCTCCTCCTGGGCGCCCGACATGTCGCGCGGGAGATAGAGGCACATGGTGGTGCCCTGCCCGGCCTGCGACGCGATGCGCACCTGGCCGCCGGATTGCCGCGCGAAGCCGTAGATCATCGACAGCCCGAGTCCGGTGCCCTCGCCGATCGGCTTGGTGGTGAAGAACGGGTCGAAGGCGCGGGCGATCACGTCCGGCGTCATGCCCGTTCCGGTATCGGTCACGCGCAGGGTCACATAGGGGCCGGCGGGCAGCTCGTGCTGGCAGGCCGCCTTGGCGTCTAGCACGGTGTTGGCGGTGGCGATGGTGATGCGGCCGCCGCCCACCATGGCGTCACGCGCGTTGATGCAGAGGTTCAGCAGCGCGTTCTCGAGCTGGTTGGGATCGACCAGGACCGGCCACAGCCCGGGCGCTTCGACCACCTCGATGGCCACGTGCGGGCCTGCGGTGCGGCGGATCAGCTCCTCCATGCCGCCCACCAGGCGGTTCACGTCGGTCACCTTGGGATCCAGCGTCTGCCTGCGGGAGAAGGCGAGCATGCGGTGGGTCAGCGCGGCGGCGCGGCGCACCGCGCCCATGGCGGCGGCGATGTAGCGGTCCACCGATGCGCCGTCGCCGCAGACCAGGCGGAGCTGCATTATCTCCAGGCTGCCGCTTATGCCGGTGAGCAGGTTGTTGAAGTCATGCGCCAGGCCGCCGGTGAGCTGGCCCACCGCCTCCATCTTCTGGGACTGGCGCAGCCGCTCCTCGGTCTCGCGCTGGTCGGTGACGTCGCGCCCCACGCCGGTCAGTTCGCGGCCGCCGTGGCCTGGCGACAGCGTCCAGGCGATGCGGCGCCACAGGCCGGCCTGCGTGCGCACGCGGCTTTCGAAGCGCACCGGATTGCCGGTGGCGCGCATGCCGGCCAGCAGGTCGCGCACCGCCGGCTGATCGTCCGGATGGGTGAGCGCGGTCCAGGTGCCGGCCCGAAGCGTGTCTTCGGGAAAGCCGAACACCCGCATCCAGGACGGGTTGATGCGCAGCAGCTTGCCGGCATAGTCGGCCACCACCAGGAGGTCCTGGCTGGTGTTCCACAGCAGGTCGCGCTCGCGGGTGCGCTCTTCCACCAGAGCGGCCTGGGCGCGCTCGCGCGTGGTGTCGCGCGCCGTGCTGTAGAGTTTGCCGCCTTCCGGCACGCAAACCCAGGAGAGCCAGCGATAGGTGCCGTCCGCGGCGCGATAACGGTTCTCGTGGTTGAGCAAGGGTTTGCCGGCCTGGACCAGCGCCCAGGCCGGCGCGATGGCGGGCTGGTCCTCGGGGTGTAGGAAATGCACGAAGGCCTGGCCGGTGAGCTCCGTCTCCGTCCAGCCGAGCAGCGCGGTCCAGGCCGGGTTCACCCGCGTGAAGCGGCCGGTTTGCAGATCGATCACGCTGAGCAGGAGGGGGCTGATCTGCCAGGTGGTGCCGCGCTCGGAGGAGCGTTCGACGACCTGGCGCTCCAGGTCGGCGTTGAGGGCGCGCAGCGAGGCCTCGCCTGCCAGCCGCGCCGCCTCCGCCGCGCGGCGCTCGCTTATGTCGAAAAACGTGCAGATCGCACCGCGATGCTCGCCGTCCACCACGATCGGCCTTGCCCAGTATTCGACCGGTAAGGGCGTGCCGTCGGCGCGGTAGAAATATTCGTCGCTGACATGGGCGGTGGTGCCGTGCAGGGCGCAGGCGTTGATCGGGCAGCTTGCCGCGTCGTATGGCGCGCCGTCCGGATGGCTGTGATGGATGAGGGCGTGCAGCTTGCGGCCGAGCACGTCGGATTCGCGGGCGAAGCCCATCACGCGCAGGAACGCCGCGTTGCAGAGGGTGGTCGTGCCGTCGCGGTCCAGCGCGTAGAAGGCCTCGGCGCTGCTGTCGAGCAGCAGCCGCAGGTGGCTTTCGCTCTGCACACGTGCCGCCTTCGCCTGCGCCAGCGCGCTCACATCGGTGTTGGTGCCGAACCAGCGCAGCACGGTGCCGTCCGGGCCGCGTATCGCGCGCACCCTGGTCAGGAACGGGCGGAAGATGCCGTCCGCACCGCGCAGGGGGAACGTCATTTCGAAGGCCTCGCCGGAGGCGATGCTGGCCCGCCACTGCATCAGAACCTCGGGCAGGTTTTCCGGATCGTGCACGGATTGCCAGCCCCAGCCTTCCATCTGCGCCGGTGTGGTGCCGCAATAGGCATGCCACGGCCTGTTGTACCAGACGATGTGGCCGTCGCCGTTGGCGATCCAGCAGAGCGTGGGCAGGTGGTCTGCGAACAGGCGGAGTTCCGCCTCGTCCGGCGCGCCGGACAGCGCCGGCCCTATGGCGGGATCGGCTTGCACGGCCTGGCGCCAGTATTCGGACGCAAGCGGGCGGCCATCGAGGGTGTCGAACGACAACGGCAGACTCCGGCGCCTGATCGCAGGATTAAGACATTCATCGCTTCGGCCGCGCAAGGGAAAGCTGCGAGGCCGGGCCTGCAACAAAGGCGTTCGGGGGGGGGGTGGACAAAGGGAGCGGCCGCGCCATGGCATGGCGGCACCGCGCCGGCCTGCTATACTGCGGCCATGCCCCGCCCCAATTTGCGCCCCGTTCCCGCTCCCTCCCCCGCCGCCGCCGAAATGGAGGGGCCGGCCACCCCTCCGATGACACCGGGCAGCCCGGAGCGGTTCATCAACCGCGAGCTGAGCTGGCTGGACTTCAACAATCGCGTGGTGGAGGAGGCGGAGAACACCCGCCACCCGCTGCTCGAGCGGCTGCGTTTCGTGAGCATTTCGGCGGCCAACCTCGACGAGTTCTTCTCCGTGCGCATCGCCGGGCTGATCGGCCAGGCGCGCTCCGGGCTGACGCGGCTTTCGCCGGACGGGCTGACTCCGGCGCAGCAGCTGGCCGCGGTGCGCGAGCGCGCGCGCGTTCTGCTGGACCGCCAGCAGCGCGTGTGGCTCGATCTGCGGGCGGCGCTGGCCGAGTCCGGCATCGCGGTATGCGAGGCGGGCTCGCTCAGTGCCGAGGAACGCGCCTGGCTCGATACCTGGTTCATGGAGCGGGTGTTTCCGATCCTGACGCCGCTGGCGATCGATCCCGCGCATCCTTTCCCGTTCATCCCGAATATGGGGCTGGTGATGGCGCTGGCGCTGCACCGCGAGGAGGACCCGAGCAACGCCTCGCCGCATGGCGGCTACCATATGCGGGGGCTGATCCCGCTGCCGGGCCAGGTGGACCGCTTCGTGCGGCTGCCGGCGAGCGCCGGGGGCGGGATACGGTTCGTGATGCTGGAGGACGTGGTGACATTGTTCCTGCAGCGGGTGTTTCCGGGTTTCTACGTAACGGGGCAGGGGATTTTCCGGCTGATACGCGACACCGACATCGAGTTCGAGGAGGAAGCCGAGGACCTGGTGCGCATGTATGAGACGGCGCTGAAGCGGCGCCGGCGCGGCAGCGTGATACATCTCGCGGTGGATGCGGACATGCCGGAGAAGCTGGTGGCGCTGGTGGCCGACAGCGTGGATGCCGACCGCGACGAGATCAGTATCCAGCCGGGCCTGCTCGGCGTGGTCGATCTGAAGCAGCTCATCGTGGACGACCGGCCGGATCTGCTTTTCACGCCGTATACGCCGCGGTTTCCCGAGCGGATACGCGATTTCGGCGGCGATTGTTTTGCAGCGATTCGCGCCAAGGACATCATCGTGCATCATCCGTTCGAGAGCTTCGACGTGGTGGTGCAGTTCCTGCGCCAGGCGGCGGACGATGCCAGCGTGGTGGCGATCAAGCAGACCTTGTATCGCACGAGCCGGGACAGCCCGATCGTAAAGGCGCTGATAGAGGCTTCGGAAGCCGGAAAGTCGGTGACCGCGATGGTGGAGCTTCGCGCGCGGTTCGACGAAGAGGCCAACATACGGCTGGCACGTTCGCTGGAGGCGGCGGGCGTGCAGGTGGTGTATGGGTTCGCTGAGCTGAAGACGCATGCGAAGATCAGCCTGGTGGTGCGGCGCGAGGGGACGGCGATGCGCAGTTACGCGCATTTCGGGACGGGGAATTATCACCCCATCACGGCGCGGGTTTATACCGATCTGAGTTTCTTCACCGCCGATCCTGATCTCACGCGCGACGCGATGCGGCTGTTCAATTACATGACGGGGTATGCGCAGCCGGAGCGTATGGATGCGCTGGCGTTCTCGCCGCTGACGTTGCGGTTGAAACTGGTGGAGCTGATCGATGCGGAGATCGCTTTCGCGCAGGCGGGCAAGCCGGCGGCGATCTGGCTCAAGCTGAACAGCCTGGTGGATCCGAAGCTTATCGACAAGCTCTACGAGGCTTCCGGCGCGGGGGTGCATGTGATGGCGGTGGTGCGCGGGATCTGTTGCCTGCGGCCGGGGGTGGTTGGGCTGTCGGACAATATACGGGTGAAATCCATCGTCGGGCGGTTTCTGGAGCACGGGCGGATCTGCGTGTTCGGCAACGGGCATCGGCTGCCGAGCCGGCATGCGCTGGTCTATATCAGCAGTGCGGATTGGATGGAGCGCAACATGGACTGGCGGGTGGAGACGCTGGTGCCGATACGCAATGCGACGGTGCATGCGCAGGTTCTCGATCAGATCATGGTGGTGAATTTGAAGGACACTTTGCAATCCTGGGAGTTGAAGGCGGATGGGACGTGGACGCGGTTGTTGCCTGGAGCAAAGCCGGTTTCTGCGCATGAGTATTTCATGACCAATCCGTCGCTTTCCGGGCGGGGATCGGCTTTGCATGGGCCGGTGGTGCCGGTGCCGCGGCCGCGGCCTATGCGGCCGGATCGGGTTTTGCAGGATTGATCAGGAAGGCTTGGATGTCTGGTTTGCTCGGCCGGCGTGTCGGCGACTATCTGCAGGACGAAGGGAGCGCGCGTATATGACCGATCTTAGTTTGGAGCAGGCGCAGGCTATCGTGGCGGGCGCTTTGGCGCATGCCCGCCGCGCGGGTTTGCAGCCGTTGCTGGTGTTGGTGCTGGATGCGCGGGCGGCGCCAAAGGCGTGCGCGGCGGAGGATGGCGCGAGCCATGCACGGTTCGACGTGGCGCGCGGAAAGGCGAATGGCGCGCTGGCGATGGCGATGGGATCGCGCAGTATTGCCAAGCGGGCGCGCGATATGCCGACATTCGTGGCGTCGTTGAGCAGCGTTATCGTGGGGGGATTGGTGGCTGGGCCGGGTGGGGTTCTGGTGCGGGATGCGGCTGGGGGGATTGTTGGGGCTGTTGGTGTGAGCGGGGATGTTGGCGATAACGACGAGGCTTCCGCTGTTGCGGGGATCGAGGCGGCGGGGCTGGTGGCCGATCCTGGGAAGGATTAGGCAAGGCCCTCTTTTCTGAAGAAAACACTTTTGCTGTGACGCCTGCATGGCCGCGTAGTTTCGCGGGACACAATCGGCCTGCACCGATGTGCCAGCATTATTTTACCGATCTGAAGTAGCTGCCTGTGCAGCCGGGGGATGTAAAAGTTTTTTGGTCCTTTTTTTCAAAAAAGGACTGCTTGCTTCACTTGCCTGCCTCCGCCAACCACCCCCGCGCTGTATGCAACTCATCCCACGGCAGTTTCCCGAGTGGGAAATGCCCCGCCATTACCACGCTGATCACCGCGTTTACGCGCTCCAGATGCTCGCGCTGACCGCGCGCGACGAGTGTGTTGCGGAACACGCTGAGGCAGGCGAGACATTTGGAAAACAGGTCCTGATCCGGGTTTGGCTGCTGGGCCAGGATCGTGTCGAGTGCGGCGAGCGCGGTGGCGGCCGGATCATTGGCCATGGCTGGTGCCGCCCGGGTTGGGGAGGCGGCCGGGGCGCAGGTTTACGGTGACGGCTTTGGTGGAATGTATGCTGGTGTTGGCATCTCCGGTGATTGCCAGAAGGACGTTTGCGATATCGCCGCGCGCGTAGCCTTCCCAGCCGAATACCCAGGGCATGCCGATCTGGTGTATCGTGCGGCCGTCGATGGTGAAGGGGCGCACGCGTTGGGTTACCATGGCGCGGACTTCGATATCGCCGCGCAGGGTGGAGAGCACGGTCCAGCCGAGATGGGTGACGCCGAGTTCGTTGGCCAGCTCGGGCGAGATCTCGACAAAGGCTTCGGGTTGCAATTCCGCGGTGTGTGGCGCGACGCGGCCCATTATGCCGCCGCAATGCAGTTCGGTGAGGCGGTAAGTGGTGAATACGTAGGGAAAGTTGGGGTCGTTCGGCGTGTGTATGACGTTGCCTGGGCGATGCCAGGCGTGCGCTGTGGGGTTGCTTTGCGTGCCGTATATCGGGTTGAGGACGGGGCTTTCCATCGGCTCGTAATGTGTGGGGAGCGGGCCGTCTTTCAGGCCGCTCGGCACGAAGAGCTGGATGTTACCGTCGGCTTGCATGATGAAAGGTTTGTCGCCGCCTATCGCGTCCATACCGTGCGGGTGGGTGGACCAGTCGGGGCGGTAATCCGGGCGGGTGTCGGCGACGAAATCGGGTATGTCGGTGCCGGTCCATTTGGCTTCGGCCTCGTCCCACCACACCATTTTCTTGCGTTCGGACCAGGGGGCGCCGGCGGGGTCTGCGGACGCGCGGTTGTAGAGCGTGCGGCGGTTGGAGGGCCAGCTGAAGCCCCAGCCGTGGTGGCTGCCTGGGCCGCCTGGGCCGTCCGGTGTGCGGCCGCGGGCGAGGTTGTGGTTGTCGTGCGGGTATATGCCGCAGTACGACCAGCCGCCGCAGGCTGTGCTGCCGTCGTCTTTGAGGTCCTGGTATTTTTCTACCTGTTTGCGATCGGCTACGGTGTAGCCGTTGATTTCGCGCAGGATGGCGTCGGCGCTGGGTTCTGCGCGTTCGCCGGTTTCGGGATATTCCCAGGTTAGCGCGCGCATTGCGGCGTCGCGGGTGTTTGTGCTGTCGGCGTACATCGCGCGCAGGCGCTTGCCGAGGTGGTAGATGAACCAAAGGTCGGAGCGGCTGTCGCCTGGGGCTTCGAGGACGTGGTCGTGCCATTGGACCAGGCGGCTGGTGTTGGTGACGGTGCCGTCTTTCTCGCCTGGCAGGGCGGCCGGGAAAAAGAAGATTTCGGTGCCGATATCGGCGGGTTTCAGCTCGCCGCGTTGGACGAGGCGGCCTTTTTGCCAGAAATTGGCGGTCTCCGTCATCGCCATGTCGCGGACCACGAGCCATTTCAGCTTGGTGAGGCCGCGTTCGACGAAATCGGAGTTCACCGCGCCCACCACGGGATTTTGGCCGAGGATGAACTGGCCGAGCATCACGCCGTCCACCATGGCCATTGTCATTGGCTGCTGCGAGAGGTCACCGGTGAGTTTGGGGAGGTGCTGGTAGCCCCACTCGTTTTCCGCGGTGGCATTTGCGCCGTACCAGGCTTTCAGCAGGCTTACCGTGTATTTCGGCATGTTCGACCACCAGCCGGTGGTTGGCGTTTCGGTTTTCAGGTATTCGGCGAGGGTGCCGTGATCGTGGAACACGTTGGGTTGCGGCAGGTAGGTCGGCAGCATGTTGTAGAGCGTCGGGATATCCGTGCTGCCCTGTATGCTGGCGTGGCCGCGCAGGGCCATTATGCCGCCGCCCGGGCGGCCCATGTTGCCGAGCAGGCCTTGCACGATGCTGGCGGCGCGGATGATTTGTACGCCGACGGAATGATGGGTCCAGCCTACGGCGTAGCAAAAGGCGCCGGTTCGGTCGCGGCCGGAATTGCGCGCGAGTGCGTCGGCGACGCCGAGGAATGTGTCGCGCGGGCAACCGGTTACGCGCGCTACCATGTCCGGTGTGTAGCGTGCGTAGTGGCGGCGCATGATCTGGTACACGCAGTTTGGGTGCTGGAGCGTTTCGTCGCGCTCCGGCGGGCTTTCCGTCATGCTCTCGTAGTCGCCGCCGTTGTTTTCCTGTTCGGCTACGCGATGTTCGGAGACGGACGAGGGCACGGTTTTGCCGGCGTATTGCCAGCTTGCCTGGTCGTAGGAGTTGGTTTCGGGGTCGAAGCCGGAGAACAGGCCGTCGTGCTGCTCGGGATCCTGGTAGGTGGGTTCTATGATGTGCGCGATGTTGGTGTAGGCCATCGCGTAGTCGCGGAACCACAGATCGTGTTCCAGGAGGTGGTGGATAATGCCGCCGAGGAACGCGATGTCACTGCCAGAGCGCAAAGGCGCGTGTATGTCGGCCAGCGCGGAGGTGCGGGTGAAGCGCGGGTCAACGTGGATGATGGTGGCGCCACGCCGTTTGGCTTCCACCACGAAGCGGAAACCGATCGGGTGGTTCTCCGCCATGTTGGAGCCCATGATGACGATGCAATCGGAATTCTCGAGATCCCAGAGGGACATCGTTGCCGCGCCGCGTCCGAAGGAGGTACCCAGACTGGGCACCGATGAGGAGTGTCAGATACGCGCCTGGTTCTCGACGTTGACGATTCCCAACCCTCCGCTGAACAGCTTCTTGATCAGGTAGTTCTCTTCGTTGTCGAGCGTGGCACCGCCGAGCGAGCCTACGCCCAAGGTGTGATTTACCGTGCGCCCGTCTGGGAGTTTCTCGACAAAGGTGTCGTCGCGCGCCTGTTTGGTGAGTGCGGCCACGCGGTCCATCGCCCATTCGAGCGGGCGCTCTTCCCACTCGGTTGCGTATGGGGCGCGGTAGAGCACCTTGTTTATGCGTTGGGGGGAGAGCAGGACACCGAGGGTGCTGGCCCCTTTCGGGCAGAGGGTGCCCTGGTTGATGGGGCTGCGCGGATCGCCTTCGATGTGAAGCGGGCGGCCGCCTTTTGCGTAGATCAGCTGGCCGCAGCCTACGGCGCAGAACGGGCATACGCTGGTGCCGACGGTGTCCGCCTGTTCCAGGCGCGGGCGCAGGCCGCGCGAGAGCTCGCTTTCCGCCGCCTTGGATTGCACGCTCTGGCCGGCGAATTGCCGCGGCAGCGACCAATCGTGCACGAAGCTCGCCATCCTGCTGCCGACGCTCTGGCGCAGGTTGCGGTATTTCGCGGGCGGGGCAGGCTTCTTCAACGCGATACTCCTGGGCCGGCGAACCATCTGCGGTGCGCGCGCCGGCGGCAACCAACGAACACGTGAACCGCCCGGCATCGCGCGGCGTTCGCACCCATGACCATAACTGGGCCGGCAGGCAGGATGCACAAGCGATGGCAAAGTTCATGGAGGGCGTGGTGACCATCGTACAGGAAGGCCGGTTCCAGTTGACCGACGATGACGGGGTGGGGCACCTGTTCATACTCGGCCATCTCTGCGGCACCGAGACCGGGCAGCTGCCGGCGCTGCAGCGGCAGCAATCGCGAGTGCGCGTGAGCTACAAGGCGGCGCCCAACCTGATCGGCAATATCGCCGGCAGCATTCTCGTGGCGATCCGATAATGGATATGCATCCCCGCGCGCTGGAAGAGACCCGTTCGCAATTCGGCGGGGTGATCCCGAACGAGAGCGAGCTGACCGCGCATGTGCTGATCGAGCCGGGCAAGTCGTACGGGTTCTTCACCGACACGACGGTGTGCATCGGCTGCAAAGCCTGCGAGGTGGCCTGCAAGGAATGGAACAACCTGCCGGCCGACAATATCGGGCTGACCGGGCAGAGCTTCGACAATACGGGGTCGCTTTCGGCCAATTCCTGGCGCCATGTGGCATTCGTGGAGCAGGCCGATCTGCGCGCGCCGAGCTCGGGCGGCGGGTGCGGCAATCATGCGCAGGATGGCGGCGTGCGCGGCAACGACCAGCAGGCGTTTCAAAGCGGCTGGCTTATGCTCAGCGATGTTTGCAAGCACTGCCATAACGCGCCGTGCCTGGAGGCGTGTCCGACGGGGGCGTTGTTCAAGACGGAATTCGATACTGTCGTGATACAGCAGGATATCTGCAATGGCTGCGGGTATTGCGTGCCGGCGTGTCCCTTCGGCGTGGTGGATCTTAGCACCACGGACGGCAAGGCGCATAAATGCACGTTGTGTTATGACAGGTTGAAGGGTGGGCTCGAGCCGGCCTGTGCGAAATCCTGTCCGACGGACAGCATACAGTTCGGCGAGTTGTCGGATCTGCAGGAACGCGCGGCGAAGCGGGTGGAGACGCTGCATGGGTTGGGGGTGGGCAATGCGTATTTGTATGGCACGCCTGGGGCGCCGGGGGCGACGGGCGGGCTTGGGCATTTGAACGCGTTCTTCCTGCTCACGGACCGGCCGGAGCGGTATAATTTGCCGGCGGCGCCCACGCGGGCTTCGAATCGGGTGGCGCCGGCGCTGGGGGCGGGGCTGGTGGCGGTGGCGGGGTTGGCGGTTGCGGCTTTGGCTTTGTTTGCGGGTGGGGCGCCTAAGGGTAGGAAGAAAGGCCTTCTTTTCTGAAGAAAAGAAGCAAAAGACTTTTGCTGTGACGCCTGAATCGGAGTGCGCGTAATTTCTGCAGCGGCGGGATTTGCGCAGCCTGCGCGGGCGCCGATGCAGCGGGGAACGCAAAAGTTTTTTGGTCCTTTTTTTCAAAAAAGGACTGCTTGCCTTCCTTCTTTTCTTTGATTGGTCCGTAAAATGAACGTCCAGCCCCCCAAGATGCGCGCCCCGGACGAGAAACCCGAACGGGGCCAGGACGCGCACGACACCATCAAGCGCCCCGGCAAATGGGACGGCCCCACCTATTACGGCCGCTCGCAGCTCAAGCCGGCGCCGTTCAACAACTGGGTTGTTGGCGGGTATATCGCGCTTGCGGGGTTGTCGGGGGCGGCGGCGATTATCGGTGCGGCGGCGGAGGCGACGCAGGGGCGCGCGGCGCGTCCGCTGGCTAGGCGCGCGCGGTATCTTGCGTTGCTGGCGCCGACGATCGGGTCTGCGTTGCTGGTGTGGGACCTGCATACGCCGCAGCGGTTTTACAACATGATGCGTGTTGCCAAGCGGACGTCGCCGATGTCGATCGGGACGTGGATCCTGCTGGCGTTTACCGGGCCGGCGATGCTGGGTGGGGCGGCGCAGTTCGTGGCGGACCGGCGGCCGCGGTTGCGTTGGCCGTGGCGGGTGGCGCGCGCGGCGCAGGTGCCGGCGGCGATCGCGGGGTTCGGGTTGTCGACATATACCGCGTCGTTGCTGGCGGCGACGAGCACGCCGCTCTGGGCTGCGGCGCCGCAATCTATGGCGGTGCGGTTCGGGGCGTCGGCGATCGCTTCGGGGGCGGCGGCGCTGTCGTTGGGGGATTGCGCGCCGCGGACAAGGCGGGCGTTGGATGCGCTGAGCGTGGCGGCGCTGGCGGCGGAGCTTGCGGCGACGGTGCAGTCGCACCGCACCTACAAGGCGGTTGGGGTGGAGGAGGCGTTGCAGGGCGGTTGGGGGGCGGTGGAGACGATTGGCGCTACGGGATTGGGGGCGCTGGTGCCGTTGGGGTTACGGGTGGCGCGGCTTGCGTCGGGCGGGACGGATGGCGGGGTGGCGGCCTGGCTGACGCTGGCGGGGAGTTTGCTGTTGCGCGTGTCGATCATGGAAGCGGGGGATGCGTCTGCGGCGCGGCCCGAGGTGAGCTTCCGGTTCTCACAGCCGGAAAACCTGCCCAAACTGGCTTAGTCGCCAACGCGAGTGGCATCCAGCCTGCACGCGACAGCACATAGCAAAAGTTTTTTGCTTCTTTTTTTCAAAAAAGAAGGCCTTGCTTCGCTTATCTGTTTGTCAGCGCTAGACCCGTTCAAGAACAGGCCGAGACCGTATCTCGGACAGCGTAACCTCGATAGCCGCAACAAGGTCTGCCACCAGGCCCGCCGCCGGTTCGCCAGAGCGTAACGACCGTTCGACGGCGACGCCGCTATGGGCCAGCCGCGCGTAGCCCAGCATGCCGGCACTTCCTGCCAGCGTATGGACCGTATCCGCCAGTTGCGGGTTCGGCTGGCCGGGCGTTTCGGGGGACCCGAGCGCGCTCAGGACGCAGGTGCAGCGTTCGGCGATGCCGTTCAGATACGTGTCGATCAAGGCGGGCGTGAGGTATTCCATCATGCGCTCGACCGAGGCGGCATCGCGCACCGGGTGGTCGGCGCTTGCGCTGGGTTTTGCCGCGGCATCCTGCCGGTGCCGCCGATGCGGCCGCAGGGCGGCGGCGCGCAGCACCGCCTCGCACAGGGCTTTCGGCGTGTAGGGTTTGGCGAGATGCTCATCCATTCCGGCCTGGGTGCAGGCGACCACCTGTTCGGCAAAGGCCTGGGCGGTGAGGCCGATGATCGGCACGTGGCCGGCGGGCCCGCTGAGCTGGCGGATGCGGCGCGTCGCCTCGAGCCCGTCCACCTCGGGCATCTGCACGTCCATCAGCACCACGTCGATCTCGTGCGACAGCACGGCTTGCACCGCTTCCACGCCGGTTGCGGCGCAGACCGTGTCGTGGTTGGCGACGCGCAGGAAGGAGCACGCGATATCGCGGTTCATCGCAACGTCATCCACGACGAGCACGCGAAGCCGGCTCGCCGCGCCCTCCAGCGCCGCGGGTGCGGCGGCGGGCAGTGGTGGGGGTTTTGGTGCGGCGGGGCTTGCGGCGAAGAAGTTCAGCGGGAGCTCCAGCCAGAATATGCTGCCGCCGCCGGGATTGTCGTCATGGCCCATGCGGCCGCCCAGCAGGGCGGCCAGGCGCGAGGACAGAGCGAGGCCGAGGCCGGCGCCCTCCACCGAACCGGCGACGTCCGATTGCAGGCGCTCGAAATCCTGGAACAGGCGGGCGTGTTCGTCCGGCCTGATGCCTGGCCCGGTATCGGCGATTTCGAAGCGGAGTGCCGCTTGCATGGTGCGCAGCCGCAGCTCCACGCGGCCGGACTCGGTGAATTTCACCGCGTTTCCCAGCAGGTTGAGGATGATCTGGCGCAACCGCATACGGTCGGTGACGAGCGATTTCGGTGCATCGATGTCCGCGCTGCAGGTCAGGCGGAGGCCTTTGGCGTCGGCGCGCGGCCGTACCAGGTCCAGGCTGGCCATGGCGATTTTCGCCAGGTCCACCTCGATCGGGTGCAGCTCGACATGTTCGGTCTCGATTTCCGAAAGTTCGAGTACGGAGCTGATCATGTCCAGCAGATGCGTGCCGGCGTCGAGCATGGCATCGACGCGGCCGGCCTGGGTTTCGCTCAGGCCGCCTTCGAGGCGGAGCAACTGCGCGTAACCCAGAATGCCGTTCAGCGGCGTGCGCAATTCGTGGCTCATGCCGGCGAGGAAGCGGGATTTCGCGCGGCTGGCGCGGTCTGCCGCGTCACGCGCCTTGGCGAGGTGGCGGGCGGTGCGTTCGAGCTCGCCGTTGAGCACGCGGAGCTCATGCTCGCGTTCGGTGCGCTCGGCTTCCATCACATGCGCGTCCGTGATGTCCCAGTTCACACCGACCATGCGCACGATCTTGCCCTGCGCGTCACCATAGCTGCGGGCCATTGCGTGGAGGTGGCGGATCGTGCCGTCCCCCCGGACGACGCGGAAGGCCACATCGTAAGGCTGCCTGCCTTCGACGGCCACGCGGGCGGCATCGCCGGCGCGCGCGCGATCATCCGGATGGATGGTTTGCAGCCATTCCTCGACGCTCAGCGTTCCGGTTGTGCGCTCGCGGCCGTACAGGCTGTGCATGCGGTCATCCCACACGATCACGCCGATGACGGGATCCCACTCCCAGATGCCGATGCCTGCGGTTTCGCTGGCCAGCACCAGGCGCTCGTTGGCGGCGAGGAGGGCCTGGCGCTGGGCCACCTCTTTCGTCACGTCCTTGACGGCGCCGATAAGCCGGACCGGCCTGCCATCAGCGAAGATGGCCGAGCCCACGCTGCGTACCCATGCGCGTTTGCCGTTGGCCTGGATTAGGGGCGCTTCGAGATCCCAGCCGCCTTCGCCCGCGACGGCGCGTGCGATCGCCGCTTCCAGAGGTGCGCGGCCTTCCGGAGCGTAGAACGCCAGCGCACCGCCCAGGGTCGGCGTGAAGCCAGGATCGGCGCCGTGTATCCTGAAGGTCTCGGTCGACCAGGCGACCTGCTCGGTGGCGAGATCGAGCTCCCAGCCGCCGACGCCGGCGAGCCGGCCGGTCTCATCCAGGAAGGCCTGGCTTTTGCTGAGCGCGGCCTCCTGTGCCTTGCGCTGGGTGATATCCTCCAGCGTGCCGAACACCCATTCGGGCGAGCCGTCCTGCGCGCGGAGCACCACGGTGCCCTGGCCGCGTATCCAGATGACGTGTCCGTTGCGGTGCCAGGCGCGAAACTCGTGGTCGTAGCTCCTGGTGCGGCCGTCCGGAGCCGCGTCGATATTCTCGCGCCAGGTGGCGAGATCTTCCAGGTGCATGGCGGCGAAGGCGGCGTTGGCGGAGAATGGGGTGAGCTCGTTCAGGGTCCAGCCGAAAATGCCGGCATAGCGTTCGCTGACCTCCATCTCGCCGGTGGCGAGATTCCATTCCCAGGTGCCGACGTTGGTGGCTTCGACCAGGTTCTCCAGGCGATGCTGCTTGCGCGCGAGGACCTGCTCGATTTCGGCTTTCTTGCGCGCGATGCTCCAGTTTTCCAGGGCGCACGCAGCCACCTTCGCGAGGCTGCGCATGATGGTGCGCTGTTTATCGTCCAGGCAGCGGGGCTCGTTGTCGATCACGCAGAGCGTGCCGATGCGGTGGCCATCCGACAGTATCAGCGGTGCGCCGGCGTAGAAGCAGATGTCCGGCGCGCCGGTGACCAGCGGATTGTCCGCGAAACGGTCGTCCGCACGGGCGTCCTGAACTTCGAACAGGTCGTCCCCGAGGATCGCGTGGGCGCAGAAAGAGATTTCCCTGGCGGTCTCGGCGATGCCTTCGAAACCGACCTGCGCCTTGATCCATTGCTTGTGTTCGCCGACCAGCGATATCAGCGAGATCGGCGTGCCGCAGACGAGCGAGGCGGTTTGCACCAGGGCATCGAACTTCGCATTAGGCAGGCTGCCTAGGATGCTTAGCTCGTTCAGGGCGGACAGGCGCGCGGCTTCATCTGGCGGCACGGGCAGTGCGGTCATTTCGAACCTCGATCGGATGAGGCCAGAATGGGCTGTTAACGATAACAGACCGTTACCGTGTTGAAGGAAGGGTGCGAGGTGCCGGCAGTCGGCGCGCGGAGGGCGCCCGTGGTTCGCGGCGGCAGGCGGGAGAAGCTTTCTTAAGGGTGCTCCCGACGCGCCGTGTAAAAATACCCGGTGCCCATTGGCCACAACAGCGTGTTGGCGTCGATAACCAGTGCGAAGGCGCACCCCGCGTCCAGGAATGACATGCGCGGCTTCAAGGATCCTGCTGGCAGATCGAGGCTAGCTCCTTTTATGCCGAAATCCGTATCGAGCTTTGCTTCGGTGTCGACCTCGAACACTTGCGGAGTCCGTGGCTTGCAGGCCCCCGATTTTTGATATGTCGAAATCTGGTCGGGGGAGATGGTGATCTTCGTCCCAAGCGCAGCGTCTGCCGCCTTCTGGTCTGCGGTAATAGGTGCAGCGCCCACGAGGCGGTCGACAGTCCATACACCGGCCAAGGACGAGAAGGTCGGCGGCGGTTCAGCGGCCAGGCAAGGCCATCCTGCGATCGCCAAAAGCATGGTCCAGGAGAAAGCCCGGATCATGGCGTGTTGTATTGGCGGACTTCGCCATCTCGCCGGTTTACCAGGCCTTGGCTTCGGACGGCTGGACCTACGGCCTGCCCCTGCGCGTTGTGGTTGTGTGTATGTACCAGGTCGCCGAGCTGGCGGGCAACGGCTGCATCGTCGTTCTGGTTTGCGGAGTTCAGGAACGCCTGATTGTCAGCGCGACGCGTATTGTACGTTGCCGAAGCCAAGGCATCGAATTGATTTTGGTTGAGCGCCCTGTCTGGCACTTGGTCCCGAACACGTCGGGCGGCCTCATCGAGGCGCTGCTGGAATTCCCGCTGGGCCGCGGCGCTATCCACGGTGCGGCGCAATTCGTCGGCGGTGCATGGGCCGGTGTGCGCCAGCAAGCCGGTGCCGTATGTGCAGTTGTTTGCGCTGTCGTTGTAGTATCCGCCGCCGGGGGCTTGGCCCTCGCGCTGCGCTACGGCCGCCTGGCCGGCGGCGCTTATGGTGCGGCCGGCGTTCTGACCGCCCGGTACAGCCGGAGCAGGTCTTGGCGCGGGTGCTGCTTGGTTTGGTGCCTGGCCACGGAAGATCACTCTCCGCCATAATTCCAAACACTACCTCAAAAGCAACGGTGCCGCCAAGGCGCTGGTAGAGTCCACACTAGCTAATTCCGCATGGGCGGGCGCGGCCGCGCATCGTCGCGATGACGTCCTCGCCGGATATCCTGATCGCGCAGGATGCGATGTGGACGCTCGTGCTCGACGGTATCGTCGCGAAACCGGACGGGCCGGAGCGCATCGTGTTGATGGTGCGGGATTGCCTTGCCTGTAGCGCGCGGCGACTGGACATGCCGCTGGAGACGATGGGTTTCCAGGCGCTCTGCCCGGTGGCGTCCGCGCTGGCGAGCCTGAACTGACGGCAGCGCGGTTCACGCGGACCGGACGACACCCGGGTCGGGGCGGAACGCGCCGCCGCCGGCCGCCGCGCGCAAAGCGGCCAGGCGGGCGCCTTCCTGGGCCAGCAAATCCATCAGCCGCTCCGGATCGGTGGCGCGCAAGCCGGCGGCGCCCAGTTCGCCACCCTGCGCCACGACGATCTCGCGGCGGTTTTCCGCGATACCGGCCGCGATCAGGCGGGCCGCTTCGGCGGGGTCCATGCCGGCTTCGATGTTGGCATCCGACGTGCCGCGGACGGCGCCGTCGCCGAGCAGGGCGTTGGTGGCGATCGCGGTGCGCACCGAGCCCGGCAGCACGGTGGTGACAGACACGCCGTAGGCCGTTTCGATCTCGGCCCGCAGCGCTTCGAAATAGCCGAGCAAAGCGTGTTTGGCGGCGCAGTAGCCGGTGCGCAAAGGCGAGCCGATGCGGCCGGCGAGCGAGCTGATGGCGACAAGGCGGCCGGTGCTACGCCCGACCATGTGGGGCAGCACCAATTGGGTGAGCCGGAGCGGGGCGAAGAAATCGGTTTCCATCAGGCGGCGATAGATATCGAATTCGGTGTCGAGCGCGAGGCTGCGCTGGCTGATGCCGGCGTTGTTCACCAGCATGTCGATCTGGCCGCGCCAGGCGATCGCGCGGGCCACGATGTCGGGGAGGTGTTCGTAGGCGGTGGCCTCGAAGGGGAGGATCAGGGTGGGGGCGGCGGTGGTTTCGGCTGCCTGCCGCAGCGCGGATTTCGTTACGGCCGGAGAGGATCAGGGCCCAGCCGCGCTCTCCGAGTTCTAGCGCGAGCGCCTGGCCTATGCCGGAGGAGGCGCCGGTTATCCAGGCGGTGGGTTGAGTCATTGGGCGTGGCCTTTTGGCGGGAAAGAAAGGAAGGCCTTCTTTTTTGAAAAAAAGAAGCAAAAAACTTTTGCTCCTGGGCGCGCTGTGTGGCCGGCCGGCGCTTCGCGACTCCAGGGGGTTTGGGGTTTCCAACCCCAACGGGGTCCAGGGGCAGAGCCCTTGGCCTTGCCTAGCCTAAAGCCGCTGATAAACCCCAATAACCCGCGTAGCTGCCAACAGATTACCCTTAAGGGTGCGCAGCAAGTGCCCGCGCCCAGGCGGGCTGGCGAAGCTCGGCATCACGTCCAGGGCGAACAACTGGAACGCGTAGCGGTGCGGCCCATGTCCCGGCACCGGCGAGGGCGCCATCCAGCCCGGCCGCGCCACCGAGTTGCGACCAACCTTGAAGCCGAGCGGCGACATGCGTGTCTGCTTCATGCCCAGCCCGCCCTCCTGGATGCCGGACAGGCTCACCGGGATCGAGTGCAGCACGGCGTGGACGAGCGGGCGGGGGAACGGTGCGTCCGCATCCTCCACGATCAGGGCGAGCGATTGGGTGCCGTCGGGGGCGCCGTGCCATTCCAAGGGGGGGAACAGCGCCTCGCCGTCCTGGGTGTAGCGGTCCGGGATGGTGCCGCCGTCTTCGAAGGCGGGGCTGGTGATGGTCAGGCCGAGGCGCGGCAGATCCAGCCGGCTGGTGGCCAGCGCGCCGAGGCCGGGGCGCACCTGGCGCAGCATCTGGCCGACTTTGCGCGCCCACTCGTTCGCCATGCGCCCACTCTCCTGTCCCGCCGGCAAGCAACGCGGCAGTGCCACGGTCTTTCCACCTCCATGGCACCTGCGCAACCCTGGCATGGCAAAGCTTTGCTGCACCGCGGGCGCGGCCGGCGCTAGTATAAGGGTGTGCGTCCTGGTTCGAGCGGCGCGCGGTGCAATCGAGGAGACCGCGGGTTGAGTTTGACTTTAGCTCCGAAGGACGAGACGACGAAAACGCCGGCGGCGGGGCTGCGCCATCCTGCCGGGGGCGCCGTGATGGCGATCCTGCTGGCGATCAGCGTGTCGCATCTGTTGAACGATCTTATGCAGTCGCTGGTGCCGGCGGTGTATCCGGTGCTGAAGGGGCGGCTCGGTTTGAGCTTTGCGCAGGTGGGCGGCATCACGCTGGTGAACCAGCTGACGGCGTCGCTGCTGCAGCCGGTGGTCGGCACGTTCACCGACAAGCGGCCGATGCCGTATTCGTTGCCGTTCGGTATGGCGTGCACGCTGGTGGGGCTGCTGCTGCTGAGCCAGGCGGCGAGCTATCCGGCGGTGCTGCTGGCGGTGGCGTGCGTGGGCGTGGGCTCCTCGGTGTTCCATCCCGAGAGCTCGCGGGTGGCGCGGCTGGCCTCCGGCGGGCGGCACGGCATGGCGCAATCGGTGTTCCAGGTGGGCGGCAATGCGGGCTCGGCGCTGGGGCCGCTGCTGGCGGCGTTCGTGATCGTGCCGCATGGGCGCGGCGATGGCGGGCAGGGGCTGATTGCGTGGTTCGGGCTGGCGGCCCTGGTGGGCTTCGTGGTGCTGAGCTGGGTGGGGCGCTGGTATGGCGGCAATCTGCGCGCCCGGGTGGCCAAGCCTGTCGAGGTAATGTCGTCCGGGCTGGGCCGCCGGCGGGTGGCCTGGGCGATGGCGATCCTGGTGGCGCTGCTGATGTCGAAGTTCTTCTACACCGCCAGCATGTCCAACTATTACCAGTTCTTCCTGATCGACCGGTTCCATGTGAGCCAGCACACGGCGCAGCTCTGCCTGTTCCTGTTCCTCGGCGCGTTCGCGGCCGGGACGTTCCTGGGCGGGCCGATCGGCGACCGGATCGGGCGCAAGCGGATCATCTGGGTGTCGATACTGGGGGTGCTGCCGTTCTCGCTGGCGCTGCCCTATGTGGGGCTGACCGGGACGATCCTGCTGACCGTGCCGATCGGGCTGCTGCTGGCCTCCGCGTTTCCGGCGATCGTGGTGTATGCGCAGGAGTTGATGCCCGGGCGAGTGGGCACGGTGTCGGGGCTGATGTTCGGGCTGGCGTTCGGGCTTGGCGGGATCGGGGCGGCTGGGCTGGGGGTGCTGGCGGACCGGACCAGCATCGCTCTGGTGTTTCAGGTTTGTGCGTTTCTGCCGATGTTGGGGTTGCTGGCTGGGTTCTTGCCGGCTGTCGAGCGGGAGTAGGGTAGGCAAGCAAGCAGTCCTTTTTGCAAAAAGGACCAAAAAACTTTTGCTATGTGCTGTCGCGGTTCTACTGGATGCAGGCCTCGCTGTTGTTCAAGAGGGGAGGCCTTCTCGCAGGCGTCATAGCAAAAGCTTTTTGGTCCTTTTTCTCGAAAAAGGACTACTTGCCTGCCTGCTTCCCTTCGACTCCGCTCGCGTTCGTATTCTGCTTTGTCTGCCGCTCCATCTCGGCATTCAGTTCCGCGCCGATCAGGACAATGATCGTCGAGATCCAGATCCAGGTCATGAAACCGACGGCCGCACCCAGCGAGCCGTATGTCTTGTTGTAGCTGCCGAAATTCGATGCGTACCAGGAAAAGGCGGCGGATGCGACGATGAACACGATGCTGGCGAACGCGCTGCCCCAGCTCACCCAGCGCCACTTCGCCTTGGCCCGGCTCGGGCCGTAGCGATAGACCAGCGCAAGGAAGAGCATGATCGCGAACAGCATCAGCGGCCAGCGGCCGAAGTTCAGCAATACGTCTCCCAGCGCGCCCAGATAGACGAATTGCAGGATCGCCGGCACGACGGCCACCGCGGTGATCGCCAGGATCACGAACACCAGCGCGCCCAGTGTGAAGGCCAGCGAAAGCCAGGTGCGATGGACGAAGCTGCGGGTTTCCTTCTCGTTATAGACGGCGTTCAGCGCGTCGAAGAGCGACTTGATGCCGGCGTTGGCGCTCCACAGCGTGGTCAGCAGGCCGACTATGGCGCCGAACCCCAGGGCCTTCGAGGGTGCGGCGGTGAGCGACTTTATCTGGTCGGTGATGATCTGCATGCCGCCGGCCGGCACCACGCCGCCGAGGCCGGACAGGTGCTTGCTGATATCGGCCGGGTCCGCGACCAGGCCGTAGAGCGAAATCAGGGCGGCGATGGCGGGGAAGATGGCGAGCAGGGCGTAGTAGGTGACCGCGGCGGCTTCGGCCAGGATGCGATCGTCACCCACGTCCGAGAAGACGCGCTTGGCGATCTGCTTCCAGCCGCGCGCCGGGATTTGCGAGGGGGTGTCGGCGAGCGCGCCGGCGCCGACTGCGGCGGGTGCTATGGTGCTGGTCGGCGCCGGCTTGCGGCGGACGGCGTTCCACGCGCTCATGCCGGCGTCGAGCGCCAGGGCGGCGACCGCGATATCGACGGCGCGTCGTAATTTCACGGCCATGCCGTCGGACTCCCGCTCAGTGTTTCTTGAGTTCTTCCGGCTTGTGGACGGCTTCCTTGCCGGATTTGTCGCTCTTCACCAGCACTTCCGGATGATCCTTGGTGGCCTTTGCGGTGTGGCCTTTGATCTGCGTGGTGGTGGTGACGATTTTCTCGACGGTGCCCTCCGTGCGGCCCTGGGCGGTGCCCCAGGTGACGTGGTCTCCCTTTTTCGGCAATTTGGTCATGGCGGCGCTCCGGCGATCGGTCCGCAACGAACGCCGCGTTAACGCCAGCGGTTGCCGCGCGCGTGCCAGCGCAAGTGGCAAAAGTGAATAGAGCAGCTTCTGCCGCGAGTAACGCAGACGTTTTTTGCTCTAAGCCTCGCCAGCGAGAACCCGGGCGGCCGCCTCGGGACCGGCGAGTATCTCCGTCAACCGCGCAAGGTCCATGCGAGACAGGCCGGCCACGTCCCGCAGGCCGCCTCGGACCGACTGGACGAGGCTGTCGAATTTCGGTCCGGCGCCGAAGCGGCGCGCTTCGAGTTCGAACGCGCGCAGGATGCGGGCGGCTTCCTCCACAGCGTCGAGCGCGGCATCGCGCGCTGGCCCTGACTCCGGCAGCGTTTGCAGCGGGGCGGCGAGGCGGGTTTGCAGCGCGATCTCGAACCGGTTGAGCGAGCCGGACAGCAGGGACGCCCGCGCGGCGCCGAGGCGCCGGCGCTGCGCGGTATCCGAGAGCTGGTCCGCCAAAGTGTCCAGCAGGCTGGCCTGGTGCCGCAGCTCGGCGGCGGCGTTCGGCGGGAGGCTTTCCACCTGGGCCGCGGTTTCGGTCTCGAGCCAGGCGAGCGCGGTTTCCGTGGCGGCTTCCGCGAGTTTGCGCCGGACCGGCACTTTCTGCGCGGCGAGGAATAGCGCGGCGCTGTTTTGCGGCACGCGTATGGCGAGCAGGCCGAGCATCATGCCCCAGGCGTTCGGCCCGAGTTTCTCGGTTTCGGCGAGCAGGTTGGTGAGATCTTCGCCTGACAGCTTGATTCCGGAATGATCGTGATCGTGCAGCGCCAGGGCGGCGCGCAAGATGCCGCCGAGTGCCACGGAGAGCCGCGCCAGCTCGGCCTGCGGCAGGCTTTGGGCGGACCAGGCGGCGAGCAGGCTGGCGGGCGGCGCGCTGCCCAGGTTGCGCAGGATCGCGGCCGCGCCCGGCCAGAGCAGCGCGCCGGCCTGGCGGACCAGCGCGGTCTGCGCGGTGGTGGCGCCGGCGGTCAGCGCGTCCACGCAGGCGAGGCGCCCGGCGCCGCCAGGCTGCTGGGTGTCGTGGTCCTGCATCGTTTCGCGCACGGCGTTGGCCAGCACCAGCAGGGCGTTGCGGGGCACGAACGGTGTGTTGGGGCGCCAGGCGGCGGGTGCGACGATCAGCGCGTCCACCGGCAGGAACAGCAGCCTGGCGAAGCGCAGAGGGCGGGCGGGCTGGATCGCGCGCAGGCGGGGGCGCACGGGGGCGAGCAGTTCGTCGGTGGCGCCGCGGACTTCCAGCGAGTCCACCATGCGCAGGACCTGGAGCATCTGCGCGTCCGCGGCGCCGGCGACGCTGCGGCGGACGTCGCGTAGGGCCTGGGCGTTCATCTTGGGTGCGGGCCTGGGTTGTGCTGGCGTTCAATGCCAACCCGTTTTGGGGGTGACTTATTGGCAGCGAGGAAGAAAGGCCTTCTTTTTCGAGAAAAAGAAGCAAAAAGCTTTTGCTGTGACGGCTGCGCGACGATCTGGCTAATATTGCAGTCGCATCGACCTGCAATACGGAGGCAGGCCTTCGTGCAGGCGTCATAGCAAAAGCTTTTTGGTCCTTTTTCTCGAAAAAGGACTGCTTTCTTACCTGCCTTGCATGCGTCAATCACAACCTTGATCGGTATGAGCGGGGCTTGGCGTGCGTGCGGGCGTGCGGCGGCGGTCATGCCGCGAGGCTTCTGACGCGCTCGTTGCGCGCGGTCAGGCTGACGGCCTGGCTGGGATCGCGCCCGATGATTCCGGGCGCGCTGGCGGGCTGGGCACCGGCGTTCTGCGCGCCGCCGGCCTGGCTGCCGGGGGCCTGGGCGCCGGGGTTTTGCGGCGCCGCGCCGCCGGCCAGCGTGTGCGGGATCGCGCCCAGCCTTGTCTGCAGGCCAGGATCGCCGGCGCACCACAGGGCCGCGTCGGCGGGGACCGGGGGCAGGACGAGGCCGGCTTCGCTCAGGGCGGCGGCGCGCGCCGCGTCCAACTCGCTGACGCGCCACAGCAGGCAGATATGTTCCCAGCCATCGAGCAGCCAGTCCGGCTGGGCGACCAGGGCGGTGACGTTCGCCTGGGACAGCGCCCATCCGCTTAGCAGGGCCGCCGGGTCATTCACCGCGCGGGCGCCCGCGGCCAGCACGAGGCTGCCTGCTTCGTGCATCGTGCGCGCGGCGGCCACCAGGGGTGC
Source organism: uncultured Alphaproteobacteria bacterium (assembly GCA_963795825.1). Classification (GTDB taxonomy): domain Bacteria; phylum Pseudomonadota; class Alphaproteobacteria; order Acetobacterales; family Acetobacteraceae; genus BOG-908. The sequence goes on from CAWCIW010000001.1 coordinate 499,430, forward strand.
GGCGGCGGCGTGCTGGCCGCCCTGGTTGGACCAGCCTTCGACCTGGCCGGCAAAGGCGGCGATGGCTGCGAGCAGATTCTGGCCGCGGCCAGGTGTCGGCCGGCCGCCGGGGGCAGCCGGGCCGTCCTGCGGCGACCTGGCTAGCGTTGCGGCCAGCAGGGCGATGTCCGCCATCACGGCTTCGGGCGAGCGGCCGGTGCGTTTGGCGAGGTTCTGGATGGCCTGCTGACTGCTGTTCTGGGCCGGGTTGTGGCCCGGCTGGCCCGCGCCTTGTTGGGGGCTTGCCTGGAGGGCGGCGAGGAAGGCGTTGAGGTAGGCCGCCTCGCGCTGCTGCTGCAGGGCAGCCGACGCGGCGGCGGCGGCGGCGGCGGGGCGCCCTGCCGCGCCCTCGAGCGCCACGGCGCCGGCAGCTTCGCGCACGCTGCCCGGCGTGAAGCAGGACAGGGCGGCCAGACGGGCGACCAGGCGGCTATCGTGCAGAGTCGGCTTGCAGAATTCGGCGAGCGAGCCGAGGGCGAACACATACACGCCGCGGACGCCGCCCGGGTTGGGAACGATGAGGTCCGCCCGGCGCTCGAGCAGGCGGATGCGGGCGCCGGCCAGCGCCGGGGTGGTGAACGGCACGGCGACGCCACGCTCACGCAGCGTTGCGGGCTGCCAATGCTGCACATCTGGAGCGGGTAGCACGGGCGGTGCCAAAGGCGGTGTCCTCGCCGGCGTGAGTGCGGGCTGGCGCGATTGTGCAGCGGGAACGTGAATTGCTGGTTACCTGCGGCGGGCAGGCGCGGGTGGAATTGCCGCTTTGGCTTGCCTTTGCGGCCGCGTTTGCCCAGTCAGCGCCGATGCGCATCGTCACCTGGAACATCAACTCCCTCCGCCTGCGCCTGGGCCTGCTGGAGCGCCTCGCCTCCGCGCTGAACCCGGACGTGATCTGCCTGCAGGAGACCAAGGTGCCGGACCTGCTGTTCCCGGAGGACGCGCCGGCGTCGCTCGGTTACCCGTACCACGCGCGGCGGGGGATGAAGGGCTACAACGGCGTGGCGGTGCTCTCGCGCTATCCGCTGACCGTGGCCGACGGCCCGGACTGGTGCGCGCGCGGCGATTGCCGGCATCTCCATGTGCGGGTGGCGGGCCCGGGGCGGCCGGTCGAGCTGCACGATTTCTACGTGCCGGCGGGTGGCGACGTGCCGGACCGCGCCGCCAACGCGAAGTTCGGCCACAAGCTGGATTTCGTGGCCGAAGCGACCGCCTGGTTCGCGGCGCGCGGGGTGGCGCCGCGCACCGTGCTGGTGGGCGACCTGAACATCGCGCCGCTGGAGCACGACGTTTGGAGCCACAAGCAGCTGCTGGGCGTGGTCAGCCATACGCCGATAGAGGTGGCGGCGATGCGGGACTGGCTGGCGGCGGGCTTCCACGATGCGGTACGCCATTTCGTGCCGGACGACGAGAAGCTCTATACCTGGTGGTCGTATCGCAACCAGGACTGGCGGAAATCCAACCGGGGGCGGCGCCTGGACCATGTGTGGGTGAGCCGGGATCTGGTGGGGGCCCTGGTGCGGTACGAGATCTTGGCGGAGGCGCGGGATTGGCCGCGGACTAGCGATCATGTGCCGGTGATGGTGGAGATCGACACGCGTCTGGGGGATTGAGGGTAGGCAAGAAAGCAGTCCTTTTTCGAGAAAAAGGACTACTTTCTTCCTTCTACCGCCGCCCCCTCCGCGATCAGCTTCTTGATCCGCCCCCCCAGCATATCCATCGCGAACGGCTTGCGCAGCGCATCCATCCCCTGCGCCAGATAGCCCTGCTCCAGCACCGCGTTCTCCGCGTATCCCGTCATGAACAGCACGCGCAGGCCCGGCCGGACCAGCCGCCCCTGGTCGGCCACCTGGCGGCCGTTCAGCCCGCCCGGCAGGCCCACATCCGTCACCAGCAGATCGATGCGCGCGTCCGACCGCAATACGGCCAGTGCCCTGGCCCCGTCGGCGGCCTCGATCGCCACGTAGCCCAGATCCTCCAGCACCTCGGTCACCAGCATGCGTATCGTCGGGTCGTCATCGACCACCAGCACGGTCTCGCCGTGGGCGCGCGGGCCCGCCCCGGGCTGTTCCGCCGATGCTGCGGCGGGGAGGACCGGCATCGCGCCGGCCAGCTCGGGCTCGTGGCGCGGCAGGTAGATGCACATCGTGGTGCCGCGCCCCGCTTCCGAGGTGATGTGCACATTGCCGCCGGACTGGCGCGCGAAACCGTAGATCATCGACAGGCCCAGGCCGGTGCCCTGGCCCACCGGCTTGGTGGTGAAGAACGGATCGAACGCGCGGGCGGCCACTTCGGGCGACATGCCGGTGCCGGTGTCGCTGACGCAGAGGGAGACGAACTGGCCGGGCGGCAGCGCGCGGTGGGCGGCTTCCTCCGCGTCCAGCGTGTGGTTGGTGGGCACGATCAGCAGCTTGCCGCCGTCCGGCATCGCGTCGCGCGCGTTGATGCAGAGGTTGAGCAGGGCGTTTTCGAGCTGGTTGGGATCGACCAGAATGGGCCACAGGCCGGGGGCCATCTCCGCCGCCACCTCGATCTCCGGGCCCATCGTGCGGCAGATCAGCTCGTCCATGCCGGCGATCAGCCGGTTCACGTCGGTGGGGGTGGGCTCCAGCTCCTGCTGGCGGGAAAAGGCGAGCAGGCGGTGGGTGAGGGCCGCGGCGCGCCTGGCGGCATCCTGGGCGGCGGCGATGTAGCGCTCCGCATCGGCCAGGCGGCCCTGCGACACGCGGGTGGAGAGCAGCTCCAGGCTGCCCGCGATGCCGGTCAGCAGATTGTTGAAATCATGCGCGAGCCCGCCGGTGAGCTGGCCCACCGCCTCCATCTTCTGGGACTGGCGGAGCTGTTCCTGGGCGCGGGCGAGCTCGGCCTGGGTGGCCTTTTCGGCGGTGATGTCGCGCGCCACGCAGTACAGGTGCTCGCCGTCGCGCACGCCGACCCAGCACAGCCAGCAATAGCCGCCGGTGCTGCGGCGCAGGCGGTTCTCGAAGCGCAGGGCTTTTTCGCCGGCGGCGATACGCGCGGTGCCGGCCCGGGTGACCAGGCGGTCGTCCTCGTGTTCCAGCCACGCCGTATTGCGGCCGAGCATCTCGTGCGGCTCCCAGCCGAGCAGCGCGGTCCAGGCCGGGTTGACGCTGATCAGGCGGCCGTCCGGATCGGACACGCAGAGCAGGTCCGGGCTCACGAGCCAGATGCGGTCGCGCTCGCGGGTGCGCGCTGCCACCCGGCTCTCCAGGCTTTCGTTGAGCTCGCGCAATTCGCGCTCCACCCGCTTGGCGCGGGTGACGTCGTACACCACGCCGCTGAAGCGCACGGTGCTTGTCTCGGCGTCGCGCAGATATTCGCCCTGCCTGGTCAGCCAGGCGGTCTCGTGCGTATCGGGCCGCACGATACGGAACTCGACCCGGCTGGCGGTGCCGGCGCGGTATTCGGCGTCCGGTTCGATGACCAGGCGGTCCCCTGGCACGACGAGGGCATTGATCGCGTGCACCGGCAGGCTGGTGGCTGGCGGCAGGCCGAGCAGGGCGCAGAACTGGGCGCTGACGGAGACTGCGGCGGCGCCGCCGGCATGCTCGAAGATGCCGACGCCGCCGGCCGTCTGGGCGATGCGCAGCCGTTCCTCTATGCGCTTCTGCCCGGTGATTTCGACCAGCACGCCGGACCACAGCGCGGGCTGGTTCGTGCCGGCCGGGCTGGCCGCCCCGTCCGGCTCGCCGGGAGGGACGATGCTGAAGGCCTGCAGCCAGCGGACCGCGCCGTTGGCGGATTTGGCGCGGAACTGCTGGTCCAGCGGGGCGCCGCCGCCGAGCATGGCGCCGAACGCCAGCCACATGCGGTCGCGGTCCGGCGCGTGTATGCAGGCGAAGAGGCGCTGCGGGGCGATCCCGGACTGGACTTCGGCGAGCGGGATGCCGAGCAGGGTGGCGAACCCGAAATCGCCGACGATGCGCTGGTCCGCCACGTGCCAGTCCCAGGCCGCGGCCGCGCTGCTGTCCGGCGCGATGGGCGGGCTGGGGGCGGTCGCTGCGGTAGCGGCGGGAAGGGGCAGGTCCGGATGGGCGCGTGCAGACGCGGTGTGCGCGGGTATCTCCGCCGTGCCCTGCCCGGCTGCCCCGGTCATTCCGGAACCGCGCGATTGGGCGGCATGGGCGCTGCGGCGGCTGGAGCCGGTGTCGGGCCGCCCGGTTGCGATGGGCTGGCGGCTGGGGAAGGCATGTCCGGCATTATCGGGATATAGCCGCTGATGCGTGGTGGGAGAACCACAAAACGGCGGTTCAGGTGGCAGGGGGCGGCGTGGCGGCCAAGCAGGCCGGCGATGGCTCGACGAACACCGCATCGGCGTAGGAGGCGCCGAACGGTTCTTCGGCCGTGGGCGCCGGCAGCAGCACCAGGGCGCCTGGCAGGCCGAGCGCATCGAGCTGGTGCGGCACGCCGTAGCGGTTTTCCAGGTGGCCCTCGCCCATCAGCGCCACCATCGGCCGCGCCGGCGCCTGGGCGCGCGCGCCGGCGATCGCCTCGGCCATCGCGCGGTCCCAGGTGAGCTGGGCGTCGATGAAATGGTCGAGCCGCGCGGGGGTCATCGGCATGCCGCCGTGGCCGCCCATTACCTCGGTCAGTTCGGCGCGGTAGCCGGGGCTGGGCGGGGCGGGGATGCCGATGCCTTCGCGCTGGGCCGGGGGCACATTGGCGAAGCCGCTGGTGCTGACGCGGTGGATCGTGCTGGCGGACACGTTGAGCGCGATCATCGGGATTCGGTGGTCACGCGCGAAGCGGAAGATCGGCAGATAGAGCGCGGGGTCGAAGCCCCAGACATGCTTCCAGTCGGTGCGCGCGAGGAAGGCGGGTTCGGTGAGCGCGCCGGCGACCCAGGCGTTGAGCGCGGGCTGGGCGGCGCGCGGAAACATCTCGAAGCCGAGCACGAGTGCCGGGTTGGCGGCGTGCAGGCGGGTGATGGTTTCGAGCTGCCAGCGATGGTCCGCCGCACTGTCGTGCTGTTCGCCGAGCAGGATGATCTTGTAGCGGGACGGGTTTTGCAGCGGGTCGGCGATCGGGCGGTGGGTGGCGGGCGCGATCCATTGCCCGGCGGTGGGGCAGGGCGGATGGGTGGCGCAGGCGGCGGCCAGCAGAGCGGGGGCGAGGCAGGTTGCGAGGCGGCGCAGGGTTGGCATGCGGGAGTATAGGACGCGGCGGCGGGTTTTCCCAAGCAGGGGGCCGGCCGCGTTTGGATGCCGCATCGGTTTGCGCATCGATGTTTGCTGCGCCGCGATAATCCCGGATGCCAGCTTGCTGTTGCAGCCACGCGGGTTCCGCGCTGACGCGCATTTGACAGCGCTATCAGAACGTCGGTAGTGTTTGCGCGGTCGGCATCGTTGGCTGGTTGCATCTCACGACGCGATGCGAAAGCGGATGTGCCCTGCCGTAATGATGCGATGCGTAGCCGGAAAGACGCCCAGCAAGGGCGCGAAGCCTTTCGATCTTTGGGGAAGAAATCGATGCCAATCAGTTCGCCGGCGCGGCGCGCGGCCTTGTTCGCCGGCTGCTCTTTGTTTGCATTTTCCGTAGTGCTGGTCTCGCCTGCGCAGGCCCAGGCGCCTGCGCCCGATTCCGCCACCCCGGCTGCCAGCGCGCCGGCAAAGCCCGCGCATCCTGCCAGGAAGCGCCACGCTTCCGCCGCGAAGCATGCCGCTGCGACCGCAAAGGTGCAGCTGGCGCAAGCGACGCCGGCGCCGAAATCTGGCGAGACGCAAGGCCCGGCCACCGACATCACCGACAAGCAGCCGACCGCGCAACCCGAGACGATCCTTGTGCAGGGCTTCCGCAAATCGCTCGAATCGGCGCTGAACCGCAAGCGCAATTCCAACCTGCTGATCGAGTCCGTCGCACCCGAGGACGTGGGCAAGCTGCCTGATACCAACGTGGCCGAATCGTTGCAGCGCCTGCCCGGCGTGCAGATCGACCGCGGGCCGGCCGGCGAAGGCACCGCGGTTCTGATCGACGGTTTGCGCTACAACCTCACCACGCTGAACGGCGACGTTTTCGTCACCGGCCGCGAATTCTATTCGTCTGGCGAGGCGGCCGGCAACGGTGCGGGCTCCAACGTGCAGTTCAATTCCTTGCAGGGCATTCCCAGCGAGGAGATCGGCGGCATCGATGTGTATAAATCGCCGAAAGCCTCGATCACCGAAGGCGGCCTCGGCGGCACGATCGACCTCAAGACCCGCGATCCGCTCGACCAGACGATGGGTTTCAATCTCGGCGGCAATTTCCGCGAGAGCACGTCGCAGAACACCGGCAACTGGACGCCGAACGGCACGCTGGTGGGCGGCTACAAGTTCAGCGACCGCCTGGCGGTGACGGCAAGCTTCTCGTATGACGACCTGCACACCCACACCAACGAGGTGCAGGATTACAACCGCTCCGGCTGGAACGTGACGAACTCGGCGCAGATACTGACGGGCGGGCCGCTCACCGCCGCGCAATACACCACGATCGGCCAGAAATATATCGAGCCACAGCTGCAATATTTCACCGATATCGACGATTTGCGCAAGGATATCGGCGCCTCGTTCGGCATTGCCGGCAAGATCACCGACGACATCAAGGTGTATGGCAACTGGTTCTATTCCCATGAGGACGAGACCAACATCCAATACGCCAACAAGCTGTACTGGAACGGCGGCGCCAACAGCCCGCCGACCGGCATCGATCCGACGAAGCCCTACTCGATCGATCCGAACGGCGTGGTGCAGAGCGGCACGTTCACCGCGACCGGCGCCGAGACGGCCTCGCTCTATCAGGGTGTGACGACGGAGGCGAACAACTTCCAGCTCAAGACGGTGTTCAACAATGGCGGGCCGTGGCGCGGCAGCATCGACGGCGCCTACGCGTATGCCACCTACAACTCGCAGGCCGCACAGGCCGACGTGGAACACGGCCTTTACCTTTACAATAACAATACCCAGCCGACGCAGCCGACAGCGCCCGGCTGCAACAACGGTGCGGCCACCTGCGGCACCGGCTACGGTAATCCGCCTTACCAGTTCACCTACAACAATGGCGGCAATTCCGGCCTGCCGAACTACAGCTATATCGGCGCGCTGAAGAACATACTGAGCAACCCGAACTACGCCACGTTCAAATCCAATTTCGCGTTTGCCGACCAGAACGTGGCGCGCGATTTCTCGATACGCGCGGATGGCGAGCGCGACCTTACTTTCATCAAGGATGTGGACAGCACGGTATCTTTCGGCGTGCGCTACGGCAGCCGCGCCGAAGAGGTGGACCACGGCAAATACCTCATCAATGGCACCGAGGCGGACGGCGTGGTGGCCGGCGGCGCGGGCACCGGCCCAGGGTCCGGCAATTATCTGTATTACCAGGATCCGGGCTATTGCGCCGGCGGCGGGCCGAATGGCGGCTGCGGCCAGGGCACGACGTATATCCCGTTCTCTACCGCCACGAGCAATCCCGGCCTGGCGAAAGCGGTGAAGGGCTTCAATGGCCAGGGCTTCCTGGTGAAGGATATCGGCTCGCTCAGCAATCCTTCCACCTACCTCAATTCGGTGTGGAACGATGCCGGCGTTCCGAACAACACCGAGCGGCTGTTCGAGGATACGCTGAGCTCCTTCGGGGTGACGGAAAAGACCACCGCGGGCTACGTGATGGCCGATATGGGCAGCCCGTATAACCGCTTCCACCTCAATTTCGGCGTGCGTTTCGTCAATACCGAGCTGACCGTGGATGGTGCCACCGCAGGCCTGCCGCCGGAATATTACGGCACCGCGCCGTGGAACGGCGTGAACTCGAACAACGTGCCGTTCGCCAAGGACCGCAGCTACCAGGATATCCTGCCGACGCTGAACTTCGTGCTGGATGTGTCGCCGGACGAAAAGGTTCGCGTGTCGGCGGCGCGCGTCGTCTCGCCGGCGGACCTCACGGCACTCGGGCTCGGCAACTCGTATAATTTCACCCGCGGCACCGCGCAGCCTTCCTCGACGAACAAGACGACGGCTTCGGGCGCCACGACGGGCTTCTATTTCGATGGCGGCAGCGCCGGCAACGCGGCGCTCGATCCGTATCGCGCGACGCAGGGCAACGTGTCCTACGAGAACTACTTCGCGCCGGGCTCGATCGCCAGCATCGCCGGCTTCTACAAGCAGGTCGACAGTTTCGAGATCTACGAGAATAACCCGACGCGCATTTCCGACGATTTCGGCGGCACCGTGGCCAACGTGTCGAGCCCGGTGAATGCCGGCCACGGCAAGATCGCCGGCCTGGAACTCGGCCTGCAATACATCTTCACCAACCGGCTGCAGCCCTGGTTGCAGGGCTTCGGTTTCGCCGGCAACTACACCTATGCGGACTCGCTCTCGGACCAGAAATCCAGTTTCTCCGACCAGACGCCGATCCCCGGCGTTTCGCGCAACGCGATCACCACCACGCTGTTCTACGAACGTTACGGCTTCAACGGCCGGGTTTCCTACACCTGGCGCAGCACGTCCATCAACGACGGTATAGGCGGCTCCACCTTCTCGTTCGGCGGCAAGACATACGAGATATTCCAGGCGCCGTATGGCCAGGTGGATCTGCAGCTCGGCTACGATCTGAACAAGAAGCTCGGCTTCGTGTTCTCCGCGCAGAACCTCAGCGATTCGGCGCAGCACACCTATCTGCAATACAAGAACGAGCCGTTCACCTACGACGATAGCGGCCGCCGGTTCTTCCTCGGCTTGAAGTTCAAGCTGTAGGTTTTCGGCGGCGAAAAGACGGGTCGGGGCGCGCATGGACGAGCAGGCGATACGCAAGGTTGTGATACTCGGCGGTGGCACCGCGGGCTGGATCGCCGCCGCCGCACTGGCGCGGGTGTTCCAGCGGCGGATGGAGATCGTCGTCGTCGAATCGCCGGACGTGCCGATCGTGGGCGTGGGCGAGGCGACGATACCGGCGATACTGGATTTCCTGCGCTTTCTCGGCGAGGACGAACGCGCCTTCATGGACGCCACCCAGGCGACCTATAAGCTCGGCATCGTGTTCGAGGATTGGGCGCGGCCGGGGCATCGCTACTGGCATCCGTTCGGCACGTTTGGTGGCCCTATCAACAACCGTCCGTTCCAGCATTACTGGCAGCGCGCCAAGCAGGAGAAGCGTGCCTGCACGGTGCCGGAGTATAGTCTGGCAGCGTCGCTTGGTGAGGCTGGGAAGTTTCTCGGTATGGCACCCGGATCGAACGCGCTCGCGGCGGGGTTCCGGTATGCGCTGCATTTCGATGCGGCCCTGGTGGGGCAGCGTCTGCGCAAGATCGCCGAGCGCGGCGGCGTGCGGCATATGGCGGCCACCGTTTCCGGCACGCGCCTGGCGGCGGATGGCGGGATCGCGGAATTGCTGCTGGCCGATGGGCGCAGCGAGGCCGCGGATCTGTTCATCGACTGCTCCGGCTTTCGGGGCGCGTTGATCGGCGGCGCGCTCGGGGTGGCCTATCGGGACTGGCGGCACTGGCTGCCCTGCGACCGCGCCGTGGCGGCTCCGGGGCCGGTGCTGCACCCGCGGCCGCCTTACACGCTTTCGGCGGCGCACGCGGCCGGTTGGCGCTGGCAGATACCGCTGCAGCACCGCACCGGCAACGGCGTGATCTACAGCAGCCAGTGGATGGACGACGACACGGCGGAACGGCTCCTGCGCGATGCGATCGGCGCCGAACCTCTGGCCGCGCCGCGGCAGTTGCGCTTCACCACAGGGCGTCGCGAGGATTTCTGGGTGGGCAATTGCGTGGCGCTCGGCCTGGCGGCGGGGTTCCTCGAGCCGCTCGAATCCACCAGCATACAGCTTGTGATAAGCGGCATATACAAGCTGATCGACCATTTTCCGGACCGCGGTTTCGGCGCGCGCAACATCGCCGCATATAATCGCTACATGGTTGAGGAATTCGACAGCGTACGCGATTTCATCATCCTGCATTACTGCCTGGCGGGGCGCGACGACACGCCATTCTGGCGCCATTGCGCGACGATGGAGTTGCCCGAAACGCTGCAGGAGCGCATCGCGCTGTATCGCGAGACCGGTCGGCTGGTGCCGAAGCCGTTCGAGATCTTCACTGATCTGAGCTGGTTCTATGTGTTCGAGGGACTGGGCGTGGATCCCGCCGGCATCGATCCTGTGGCGATGCTGCCGACCAGCGGCGACATTTTCGGCGTCATGGACCAGATACGGCAGGGTGTGTCGCAGATCGTGCGCGTCTCGCCTTTGCAGGACGCCCTGTTCGAGAGCGCCCGCCGCGCCGCATGCTGACCGCAGATGCGTACGATTGCGCGGGATCTCGCGTGACAGCGCTATCACGTGTTGCCGCTTTATGTCTCATTGCAAGGTTTGTCGCATGACCCAGACGATACGGGAGTTCCGGCAGGTGGTTGGCGGAACACATGCCGTGAGACGCGCGCTGATGCTGCTCGCCTTGCTCGGCGCCGGCGCCGGCGCGCGGGCGCAGGACAGCGCGGCACTGGCCACGGCACACCCCGCGCAATGGCCGGCCTTGCCGCCAAGCCTGCTGATACAGCCTGGAACGGAGAAGATCGTCGACGGATTGCTCGCGCGCATGACGCTTGACGAGAAAATCGGGCAGATGGTGCAGGCCGACATCGCCTCGATCTCGCCGGAGGATCTGCGGCGCTACAAACTGGGCTCCATCCTGGCGGGCGGATTGAGCGCGCCTGGCGGCAATCTGCATGCCGGGCCGGCGGCGTGGCAGAGCCTTGTTGCCGCCTACAAGCAGGCCGCGCTGGCGGGTGCTACCGCCGCGCATCCGGCGATACCGATCCTGTTCGGTATCGACGCGGTGCATGGCGACGGGAAGGTTCGCGGCGCCACGATATTTCCGCATAATATCGGCCTGGGCGCCGCGCACGATCCCGATCTCCTCAGGCGTATCGGCCAGGCGACCGCGCAGGAGGCTGCGGCCACCGGCGTGAACTGGGTGTTCGCGCCGACCGTGGCGGTTGCGCGCGATATGCGCTGGGGCCGCGCCTATGAGAGCTATTCCGACGATCCTGCGCTTGTCGCCGGATATGCCGCCGCGATGGTCGAGGGGTTGCAGGGCGCGCCGGGCGATGCGGGGTTCCTCTCGCCGCCGCATGTGCTGGCCTCCGCCAAACATTTCCTGGGCGATGGCGGCACCGATGCGGGGCGCGACCAGGGCGACACGCTGGCGACCGAGGCTGTTCTGCGCGATGTGCACGCCGCTGGATACAAGGCCGCGCTGGCGGCCGGCGTGGGCACCGTGATGGCTTCGTATAATGCGTGGCACGGCGAGAAGATGCACGGCAATGCCAGCCTGCTCACCGGCGTTCTCAAGCAGCGCTGGGGTTTTGGCGGATTCGTCATTGGCGACTGGAACGCGCAGGAGGAAATCCCGGGCTGCACGAAATCGGACTGCGCCCAGGCGGTGAATGCCGGGATCGACATGGTGATGGCGCCCGACAGCTGGAAGGAGATGTACGCCAGCCTGCGCGACCAGGCGCGCGCCGGCACGATACCGGCTGCGCGTATCGACGATGCGGTGCGCCGTATCCTGCGTATCAAGGTGCTTGCCGGGCTGTTTGCCAGCACGCCGCCTGATCCGGGCGGCGACTTCGCGGTAGTCGGCACCGCCGCGCATCATCTGCTGGCGCGCGAGGCGGTGCGCAAGTCGCTCGTTTTGCTGAAGGACGAAGGCAAAGTGCTGCCGATCGCGCCGGGCCGTCATGTTCTGGTGACGGGCGACGGCGCCGACTCGATCGGCATGCAATCCGGCGGCTGGACGGTGGACTGGCAGGGCGCGCACAACAGCAACGCGGATGTGGCCGGCGCAACCTCGATCTTTGCAGGATTGCGCGCCGCCCTGGCGCAGACGGGGGGCAGCGCCGAACTCAGTGCGGATGGCAGTTTCGCCCACCGGCCGGACGTGGCGATCGTGGTATTCGGCGAGGCGCCGTATGCGGAATTCGAAGGCGATCGCGAGACGCTGGCGTTGCCGCACGCGGAACGCGTGCTTGGCGTGCTGCGCCGTTTGCGCGCGCAGCATATTCCGGTGGTGAGCGTGTTGCTCTCGGGGCGGCCGCTCTGGGTCAATCCGGAACTGAATGCGTCGGACGCGTTCGTGGCGGCCTGGCTGCCGGGCGGCGAAAGCGAGGGCGTGGCGGACCTGCTCGTGGCCGGAAAAACCGGTGCGCCCGCCTATGATTTTACCGGGCGGCTGAGTTTTCCGTGGCCCGCGACGGCCATGCCCGTCACCTACGATGCGCAGGATCATGTGTCCGGCGCGCTGTTCGCCCGCGGCTACGGGCTGGACAGCGCGCATCCGGCGACGGTCCCGACTCTGTCGGAGCAGGCGGACATTCCGGCGAAATGGGCAAGTGTCGACACATTCTACGGTGCGGGTCACGTGATCGCGCCGTGGTCGATCTATCTTACCGATACGGCGGCACAGGTGCGCCTTACGCGCGATACGCAGGACTCGCCGGCGAAAGCGCTGCGGGCAGCGCGCGAAGGCGATGCGATACGCGCGTCGTGGTCCGGCAACGGCGAAGGCACGTTCTGGATCGGCGACACCGAAAGCGATTTCGCCAGCCGTGCGAAAGAAGGTTACGGCCTGAGCTTCACCTACAAGGTGGACCGGGCGCCGGCGGGCAAGATGCTGCTCGGCATGCAATGCGGGCCGGGTTGCGCGGGTTGGGTGGACGTGACGGCTGCTTTGCACGCGGTGGGATGGCAGACATTGCGTGTTCCGCTGGCATGTTTCGCGGCGCGTGGGGCGGCGCTTGGGCGGGTGGATACGCCGTTTGCTTTGCGGACTCGTGACGCGGCGGCGGTTACTATACGGAATGTTTCTTTGGTGGGGGGAGCGGGGAGCGCTTGTCCGGCAGCGTAAGGAAGCAAGCAGTCCTTTTTTGAAAAAAAGGACCAAAAAACTTTTGCGTTCCTCCGCTGCATCGACGCTTCCTGTCTGTGCGCAAAGGCGCGTCTGGCAGGAAGGGCGCGGGTAGTATTGCAGCGGGGAACGCAAACGTTTTTTGGTCCTTTTTTTCAAAAAAGGACTGCTTGCCTTTACCTTATGAACGCAGTCGACAACCCTGGCACCAGCGTAAACCCAGGCAAATCCGCCCCGCCATCCTCGTCGCAATCCGGCAGCACCGAGCCGCTGATCAGCCGCTCCGCCGCCAACGCCGCCATCTCCACGATCGGCTGGCGCAGCGTGGTCAGCCGCGGCCGGCTGAAGCGCGAGCCGGTACTGTCGTCGAAACCCGCGACGGATAGATCCTGCGGCACCACCAGCCCCAGCTCTGCGGCAACCGCCATGCAGCCGAGCGCCATGTCGTCGTTGCTGGCGAAGATCGCTGTCGGGCGCTCGGGCTTGTCGAGCAGCGCGTGCGCGGCCGCGATGCCGGAGGCATACGTGTAGTCGCCGGCGGCGATCCACGGCGTGGTGAGCCCGCGCGCGGTGATCGCCTGCAGGAAACCGGTTTTGCGCGAGGCGCTGGAGCCGTAGCGCGGCGTGCCCTCGATGAAGCCGATCCGGCGGTGGCCGAGATCGAGCAGGTGGTCCGTCATGCCGCGCGCGGCCGCCCTGTCGTCGAGCGACAGCCGCAAACCGCCGCCGCCCGCCTGCTCCGGGCCGAGCCGTGCGAACGCCACGCCGGCGTCGCGCAATATGCCGAGCAGGGTTGCGTTGTCCGAACTCGGCGGGGTGAGGATCACGCCGTCCGGCCGCAATGCCGAGAGCACGCGGCGCACGTCGTCGCGCATCGAGGGGGCATCGCTGTCCACCAGCTCGGTGAGCAGGTGGAAACCGGCGGCGCGGCAGGGCAGCGTGGCGCCGAGCTGGATGCGCGCGAGGTAATCCGTGCCACGTTCGTTGCGCCAGTGCTGCAAGGTGAGCTTGGCGTCCACGAACGCGGCAATCAGAAAAGAGCGTGATCCTGCCAGGCTGCGCGCGGACCGGTTCGGATGGTAGTCGAGTGCGGCTGCGGCTTCCTGCACGCGCTCGCGCATTTCCGCGCGCACGTTCGGCTCGGCGTTCATCACGCGCGATACCGTTTTGATCGACACGCCGGCGCGGTCCGCAACGTCGTAGATCGTAGCCAAACTCTGTGTCTCCCGGCCGCGGCTTGACGCCGGCGCGGCCCCTATCCCAAGATGAAACCAGGGTTCCGCGCTTGTGTCGCGCATTGTCAAGGTCGCAATTTGCTGAGCAAAGGCGAGGGCGTCGTGCCCGCGGCCGAACGGGGCGATGTGGCGGCTGGCGGAAAGCTGGCCTGGCCGTTCCTGGCACTCTATTTGATCGCGAATCTGGGGATGTATATCGCGTTCATCCCGTTGCTGCAGATACTTGTTCCATTGCGCGCGGTTGCGGTGGACCCGGCGCATGCGGCGCTGCTGCTGAGCCGGGTGTCGTTCTTCGGGGCGATCGCGGCAAGCCTCGGCAATCTCGGCTGGGGCGCGCTCAGCGACCGCACGTTGCGCCTGACCGGCGGGCGGCGGCCGTGGCTGCTGGGCGGGCTCGGCTTCATGCTGCTCTCCTATGGCCTGATCCAGCAATCGGCGTCCGGCGCGGGCCTGCTCGTGGACGGTGATATTGTTCCAGCTCGCCTTCAACGCGGCCTTTGCACCGCTCGGCGCCACGCTGGCGGACCGGGTGCCGGCGGCGCAGCGCGGGCTGGTCTCGGCGCTGCTCGGCCTTGGCTATCCGCTCGGCAACCTGATCGGCACGCAAATCATTGGCAACGCGATCGTGGGCGAGGCCGAACGCTTTGCCGTGCTGGCGGGCCTGGTTTCGGCCTGCGTGCTGCCGTTCGCCGTGCGGCTGCGGCCGGGCGCGCCGGCCGGCGACGAAGGGCCGTCCTGGCGCGCCGGGCTGCTGCTGAACCCGTTCGCGCACCGGGATTTTGCCTATGCGCTGGCGGGCCGGGTGCTGATCATGACGGCGTTCAGCCTGGTGCAGGGATATCTGCTGCTGTATCTGCAACGAACCGCCGGGTGGCAGGGTGGCATTCCGCGCCGGCCGGAAGCAGCCTTTGCCGATCTGGTCGCTCTGGCCACGGCGGCGAACCTCGTCTGCGCGGTGTTGGGCGGCGCGGTATCGGACCGGGTGGGGCGCAGGAGCTGGTTCGTGTTCGTGGCAGGCCTGGTGATGGCGGCGGGCATCGCCATGCTGGCCAGCACGGCGAGCTGGGCGGGGCTGGAGGCGGGCAGCCTGGTGTATGGCTGCGGCGCCGGCGTGTTCTACGGGGTGGATATCGCGCTCATCGTGCAGGTATTGCCGTCCTTGCAGAGCGCTGGGAAGGATCTGGGGATCGTCAATCTTTCCAACACGTTGCCGCAGGCGATCGCGCCGTTGATCGCGCTGGCGCTGCTCGGCGAGACGGGGCTGTCGTTCCGGGCGCTGTTCCTGTGCGGCGCTGGGACGGCAGTGCTGGGCGCGGCCTGCATGTTGCGGGTTCAGGCGCGATAGGCGGGCAGGCGGTTTTCTGCTTGCTTTCCGGTTCGGGCCACCCCTTTTCCACCCCAACCTGGAGACGCCGCCATGCTGAACCCTGCCGCCCCGCTGAACCTGAAGGACCCCGACCTGCTGCGCCAGGCGAACCTGATCGACGGCGCCTGGGTGCAGGCCGATAGCGGGCAGACGATCGCCGTTCGCAATCCGGCGACGGGCGCGCTGGTGGGCGAGGTGCCCGCCGCGGGCGAGGCGGAGACGCGGCGCGCCATCGAAGCGGCGTTCCGCGCGCAGAAAGCCTGGCGCAAACTGACCGCCAAGGAGCGCCAGCGCCCGCTGCGCCGGCTGTTCGACCTGATGATGGAGAACCAGGACGACCTGGCCACGATCATGACGGCCGAGCAGGGCAAGCCGCTGGCCGAGAGTCCGCGGCGAGATCGCGTATGCCGCGAGCTTCATCGAGTTCTTCGCCGAGGAGGCCAAGCGGGTTTACGGCGACACGATTCCGCAGCATCTGCCGGGGCGCCGGATCATCGTGCAGAAGGAGCCGATAGGCGTGTTCGCGGCCATCACGCCGTGGAACTTCCCCGCGGCGATGATCACCCGCAAGGCCGGCCCGGGCTGGGCTGCGGGCTGCGCCGGCGTGATACGGCCGGCCACGCAGACGCCGTTCTCCGCGCTGGCGCTGGGGGTGCTGGCTGGGCGCGCCGGGCTGCCCGACGGTATATGCAACATACTTACCGGGCCGGCCACCGCGATCGGCGCGGAGATGACCGCCAATCCGATGGTGCGCAAGCTGACGTTTACCGGCAGCACGTCGGTGGGTGCCAAGCTGCTCGCGCAATGCGCGCCGACGATCAAGAAGACCAGCATGGAACTGGGCGGCAACGCGCCGTTCATCGTGTTCGACGATGCCGATCTCGACGAGGCCGTGCGCGGTGCGATCGCCAGCAAATATCGCAACACCGGGCAGACCTGCGTGTGCGCGAACCGGCTGCTGGTGCAGGACGGTGTGTATGACGCGTTCGTGGAGAAACTGACCGTGGCGGTGCGCGCGCTGCGCGTGGGCAACGGCATGGACGAGGGCGTGACGCAGGGCCCGCTGATCAACGGCGACGCCTTGCAGAAGGTGGAGGATCACGTGGCCGACGCGTTGCAGCGCGGCGCGCGCGTGGTGGTTGGCGGCAAGCGGCATGCGCTTGGCGGCAATTTCTACGAACCGACGATACTTGCCGATGTTCCGCGCGCGGCCGACATCTTTCGCGACGAGACGTTCGGGCCGGTGGCACCCTTGTTCCGGTTCTCGACCGAGGACGAGGCGCTGGAGATGGCGAACGACACGGAGTTCGGGCTGGCCGCGTATTTCTACACGCGCGATGTGGGGCGGGTGTTTCGCGTGGCCGAAGGGATCGAGGCTGGGATTATCGGGATAAACGAGGGGATTATCTCTACCGAGGTGGCGCCGTTCGGGGGGGTGAAGTCTTCCGGGTTGGGTCGGGAGGGGTCCAAGTATGGGATCGAGGATTATCTGGAGGTGAAGTATCTTTGTCTGGGGGGGATTTAGGTAGGAAGGAAGGCCTTCTTTTCTGAAGAAAAGAAGCAAAAGACTTTTGACTCCGCTGTCGCGCGAATTTTCCTGTCATGCCAACCAAAGTTGAGATTGACGCATTCAAGGTAAGAAAGCAGTCCTTTTTCGAGAAAAAGGACCAAAAAGCTTTTGTTATGACGCCTGCACGAAGGCCTGCTCCCGTATTGCAAGTCGATGCGGCTGCAGTGATAGCCAGATCATCGCGCAGGTGTCATAGCAAAAGCTTTTTGCTTCTTTTTCCCGAAAAAGAAGGCCTTCCTTCCTTTCTGCCGATGAGTCAGGTCCAGACGGATTAGTATCAGTCGTGCGCGGCGGCTAGGATTGGGCCGGTGTTGGGGGCTTGTAGGAGCACTGCATCTCGCAGGCCTTTTCGTGGGGCTTCGGGTAGGGTCAGGCGCTCTGGCTGGCCGGTCCAGGCTCCTATTTTCATGACCTGGCGCACGGTGTTTCTGTGCGGCAATGTTGCGCCGGCGTTTTCGCCGCGTTTTATCGGCACCTGTATCAGGGCTGGATCGTAGCGCACGAGAACCACATCCGCCTGGCCGGCGCCCGCGCCGATCTGCACCGCGTTATCCGATACTTGCAAGGCGGGCCCTGCATTGCCGCGGTCGCCCTGCCGGATCAGGCCGGCCAGCTCGCCGTTTTGGCTGCCCACGCCATCCACCCGGCCGTTTATCACCACCTGCGGCGTGAACACGCCGTCATGGCCCAGCGCGCGTGCGTAATCGTATTGCCGCTGGGTGAAAGCCGGGCTGCCGAAAATGTCGGTCCAGCCGAGGTGATCCCAGTAGGTGACTTCCCAGCTCAGCGCCAGAACATCGGGGCGGCCGGCGATTGCCAGCACGCGCGCGTTGGCGGGCGGACAGGAGGAGCAGCCCTGGCTCTGGAACAACTCGACCACCACGGGATGCTCGGCATCGGCGGCAAAAGCCGGCGCGGCGAAGGTTATACCGGCGAGCGCCAGCAGCAAACGGGTCATTGGATTGGTCCTTGTGCCTGCTCCGAATGTTCGCCGGTTGCCGTTGCAGGGTTACAGAAAGAAAGCAGTCCTTTTTGCAAAAAGGACCAAAAAACTTTTGCTCCCTGTCGGCGAGTGCTTCCCCACAACCCGACAGGGCGCAAAAGCTTTTTGCTTCTTTTTCTCAAAAAAGAAGGCTTTGCTTGCTTAAGCTCCCATGAAATCCCGCTTGCCGATCTGCACGCCGTTATGCCGCAAAATATCATAAGCCGTAGTCGTGTGGAAATACAGGTTAGGCAAAACGAACGTGGTCAGATACTCCGCGCCGGTGAACGTAATCTCCCGGCCCGGGAACTTGAGGTTTATCGTGCGTGACTCGCTACCCTCGAGCTGCGCCTCGGTGATTCCTTCAAGAAACGCCACGGTCTTGTCGATGCGCGCCTGCAGTTCGGGGAAGTTGCTCTCGGTATCCGGATGGGAGGGCGGCTCCATGCCGGCGAGGCGGGCGCCGGCGTTCTTTGCCGTGTCCGACGCGATCTGCACCTGGCGGGAGAGTTTGTGCATGTCCGGCGCAAGGCGCGATTCCACCAGGATTTCAGGCGCGAATTTGCGGGCATCGGCGTCCGCGCGGCCTTTTTCCAGAACGGCGGCGAGATTGCGCAGGGCGCGGATGAATACGGGAATGGAAGCCTGGTACATCGAGAACGACATTGGCGGATCTCCTGTTGTGTGGCGCGGCTATACACTGATCGGGCGTGCGCGCTAGGCGGGCACCATACGATCGATCGCCGCGGCCATGCGGGCGTCGCGCTCGGACAGGCCGTTCGCATCATGGGTGGTCAATGTGATCGTCACGCGGTTGTAGACGTTTTCCCATTCGGGATGGTGGTCCATCTTTTCGGCGAGCAGCGCCACGCGGGACATGAACCCCCAGGCTGCGCTGAAATCGGCGAAGCGGAACTGGCGCGTTATCGCATCGCGCCCGGCCACCATCGACCAGTCCGGTTGCGCCGCGGCGAGTGCGGCGCGTTGCGCATCATCGAGCCTTGCCAGCATACTGCGTCTCTCCGTTTTCCGAGGGTTTTGCCATGCCAGCCTATACCACTCCGCCCGGCGAGGAGGACATCCTGGCATTGGCCGAAGCCGCCCTGGCCGCGCTGCCGCCGCGCCTGAGCCGCCACGTGGAGGGGCTGGCGATCATGGTGGAGGACATGGCGGACGAGGAGACGCTCGCCGATCTGCAGATCGAGAGCGCGTGGGAGTTGACGGGGCTGTATCGCGGCATTCCGATGACGGAGCGCAGCGTTTCGGACCCGGTGCGGCTACCGGACACGATCATGCTGTATCGCGATCCGATTTTGATCGAGTGGATCGAGACGGGGGAGGATCTGGGGCGGCTGGTCGGCAGCGTTCTGGTGCATGAGATCGCGCATCATTTCGGATTTTCGGATGCGGAGATTGAGCGGATCGAGGCGGATATGTTGGGGCGGTGAGGGGCTAGGAAGTAAGGCCTTCTTTTCTGAAGAAAAGAAGCAAAAGACTTTTGCTCCCTGTCGGGTTTCTGTGGCCGGCGTGCGTTTCGTTACGGCATATCAGCAAGACGATCGCCGGAGGTGCTGCGAAGCCTTCGCGCCAGCGTCAAGACAAAAGCTTTTTGCTTCTTTTTCTCGAAAAAGAAGGCCTTGCTTCCTTCCTTACCCCCTGACCAACGCCTTTAGCCCATCCCGCAACGACACATCCGCCGAAATCCCAAGCATCTCCCGCGCCCGCGCAGCCGACCCCACCGACCGCCGTATATCCCCGGCCCGCGCCGGACCCTGCGACACCGCCGGCGCGGCGCCGCACACCTCGCCCAGCGCATGCGCCAGCGCCAGCACGCTCGTCTCCCGCCCGGTGCACACGTTGCTCACGAACGCGCCAGGCGTGCGCTGCAGATATCCCATCGCGGCCACCAGGTGGCCCACCACGTCCGCCACGAAAACGAAATCGCGCGTCTGCCCGCCATCGCCATGCACGGACACGCCGATGCCGCGCGCGATGCGGTCCGCGAAGATCGAGATCACGCCGCTATAGGGCGAGGCGGGGTCCTGCCGCGGGCCGTACACATTGAAGAAACGCAGCCCGAAACTCGGCACGCCGTGCACGCCCCAGCCCACCGCGCCGTGCAGTTCGGAGCCGTATTTGTCCGCGCCGTACGCTGTTTGTGGCGCGCAGGCCAGGCCCTCATGGGCCACGGCGTCACCGATATTGCCGTACACCGCGGCCGACGACGCATACACCACCGGCAGATGCGCCGTGCGGCACGCATCGAGCACGGTGATGCTGCCGGTGAGGTTCACCCGGTGGGTGCCGACCCAGTCCTCGTTGCCGCGCGCCACCGAGGCGATCGCCGCCAGGTGGTAGCAGCCGGACGCACCCGCCAGGGCCGCGCGCAGGGCGGCGGCGTCGCAGATATCGGCCTCGATCAGCTCGGCGCGCGGGGGCCAGGTTGCGGCGATGGCCGGTGGAGAGGTCGTCGATCACCCGCACGGCGTGGCCCTGGGCCAGCAACGCGTCGGTCAGATGCGAGCCGATGAACCCGGCCCCTCCGGTGACAACGAACAGCGCCATCTGACAACCTCCTGCACGGCCGGAACATACGTGCGCTACGTGCCACGAAACGAAGCGATATCAAATGTGCGCGCGTTCGCACTTTCGCGCGGGCGCTACCGCCGGTAGAAGTTTGCGCATGCCGCAACCCGCCCGCCAGACCGAAACCTGCGCCGTGATCCTGGCCGCCGGCTTGGGCACGCGGATGAAATCGGCGCTGCCCAAGGCCGCGCACGCCATCGCCGGCCGGCCGATGCTGCGCCATCTGCTGGCGTCGGCCGAGGCGGTGTTCGGCCGGATCGTGGTGGTGATCGGCCCGCAGATGGAGCAGCTCGCAGCGCTGGCCGCGCCGCATCCCACCGCGATACAGCACGAGCGGCTGGGCACCGCGCATGCCGCTTTGGCCGCCGCCGCGCATTTCGGTGCTGGCGAGATCGCCATCCTGTTCGCCGACAATCCGTTGATCACGCCGGAGACCCTGGCGCCGCCTGGTGGCCAGCCGTCAGCAAGCCGGCGCCGGGCTGGCGCTGATGGCGATGCGCCCCGCGGACCCCGCGCGCTATGGCCGCCTGGTCGCAGGATGCGGCCGGCGGGATCACCCGTATCGTCGAGTGGGCGGACGCCACGCCGGCCGAGCGCGCGATTCCGCTGTGCAACGCCGGCGCGCTGTGCGGCCCGGCCGATCGCGTGCTCGCGTGGCTGCGCGAGATCCGGCCGGACAACACCAAGGGCGAGTACTACCTGACGGACCTGGTGCGCCTGGCCGTGCGCGACGGCGCCGGCGTGGTGGCGGTGGAGGCGGACGAGGCCGAGCTGCGCGGCGTCAACTCGCGCGCCGAACTGGCCCAGGCGGAAGCCGTGGTGCAGCACCGCCTGCGCGCCGCCGCGATGGAGGCCGGCGCCACGCTCGCCGCGCCCGACACGGTGTTCTTCAGCGCCGACACGCTATTGGGGCCGGACACGGTGGTGGGGCCGCACGTGGTGTTCGGCCCCGGGGTCCGGGTGGACGGCCCGGCCGAGATACGCGCGTTCAGCCATCTGGAGGGCTGCCACATACAGGCCGGTGCGGTGATCGGCCCGTATGCGCGGCTGCGGCCAGGCACGGTGGTGGGCGAGGGCGCCCATGTCGGCAATTTCGTCGAGCTGAAGGCGACCACGCTTGGGCGCGGGGCCAAGGCGAACCACCTGACCTATCTGGGCGATGCCGCGATCGGTGCGGGCACCAATGTCGGCGCCGGCACCATCACCTGCAATTACGACGGCTATGCCAAGCACCGCACCACCATAGGCGCGCGCGTGTTCGTGGGGACCAACGCCGTGCTGGTGGCGCCGGTCACGTTGGCCGACGATTCGTTCGTGGCCGCCGGCAGCGTGATCACCGAGGATGTGCCGCCCGACGCGATGGCGATCGGCCGCGCGCGGCAGACGACGCTGCCGGGCCGTGCGGCGAAGTTCCGCGCGGCACACAAGAAGGAACAGAACTGATGTGCGGCATCGTGGGCGTGATCGGGCGGGCGGATGCCGCGCCGTTGTTGCTGGAGGGCCTGCGCCGGCTGGAATATCGCGGCTACGACAGTGCGGGCATGGCCACGCTGGTCGACGACCGGATCGTGCGGCGTCGCGCGCAGGGCAAATTGGCGAACTTGGCCGCGGTGCTGGAGGCCACGCCGCTGGGCGGCACCACGGGCATCGGCCATACGCGCTGGGCCACGCATGGCGCGCCCACCGAGAGCAACGCGCATCCGCACGGCACCGCGCGCGTCGCCGTGGTGCATAACGGCATCATCGAGAACCATGCCGAATTGCGCCACGAGCTGGAAGCGGCCGGCCAGGTGTTCAGCACCGAGACGGATACCGAGACGGTGGCACAGTTGCTGGATTACCTGCTCGCCGGCGGCATGGGGCCGGAGGAGGCCGCGCAGGCCACGTTCGCGCGCCTGGAAGGCGCCTATGCGCTGGCGGTTCTGTTTTCCGGCGAGCCGGACCTGATCATCGCCGCCCAGCATGGCGCGCCTCTGGCCGTGGGCTTCGGCGACGGCGAGATGTTCGTGGGCTCGGACGCGCTGGCGCTGGCGCCGATGACCAGCCAGATCGCCTATCTGCGCGACGGCGACTGGACCGTGGTGACGCGCGCCGGCGCGGTGTTCCACGATGCGGCGGGCGGCATCGTGCAGCGCGAGATAAAGCGCACCGCTTTGTCGGGCGCCTCGATGGGAAAAGGCGCGTTCCGCCATTTCATGGAAAAGGAGCTGCACGAGCACCCCGCGGTGATCGGCGACAGCCTGCATCGCATGGTCGATCCCGGCACGCGCGCGGTGGTGCTGCCCGATCTCGGCTTCGATCCCGCGACGGTGCCGCGTCTGACGATGACCGCGTGCGGCTCGGCGTATTACGCGGGGCTGGTGGGGCGCAACTGGATCGAGACTCTGGCGCGGGTTCCGGTCGATGCCGATGTGGCCAGCGAGTTTCGCTATCGCGATCCGCCGATGTCGCCGGGCGGTGCGGGGCTGCTGATCAGCCAGTCCGGCGAGACGGCGGATACTTTGGCCGCCTTGCGCACGATGCGCGCCGGCGGGCAGAGCATATTGTCGATCCTGAACGTATCCGAGAGCACGATGGCGCGCGAGAGCGATGCGGTGCTCGATACGGTGGCGGGTCCGGAAATAGGTGTGGCCAGCACGAAGGCGTTTACCGCGCAACTGGCGGTGCTCGCCTGTCTGGCGATCGCGTTGGCGCGCGCGCGGGGGACTATCTCCGTGGCGCAGGAGGGCGCGCTGACGGACGCTTTGCTGAAAGTGCCGGGCCACGCGGCAGAGATACTGGCGGAGGGTGACGCGGCGGTGCAGCGCATCGCGGCGATCGTGGCGGAGGCGCGCGATGTTCTGTATCTCGGGCGCGGCAATTGCTATCCGGTGGCGATGGAGGGCGCGCTGAAGCTGAAGGAGATCAGCTATATCCATGCCGAGGGCTATGCGGCCGGCGAGATGAAGCACGGGCCGATCGCGCTGATCGACAAATCCGTGCCGATCATCGGCATAGCGCCAAGCGGGCCGCTGTTCGAGAAGACCGCCAGCAATCTGCAGGAGGCGCATGCGCGCGGCGGGCAGATCATATTGCTGAGCGATGCGGCCGGGGTGGCGAAGTTGCGGCATATCGCGGTGGATACGCTGGTTCTGCCGGAAATCGATCCGTTTGCGGCGCCGATCCTGTACAGCATTCCGGTGCAGTTGCTGGCCTATCATGTGGCGGTGTTGCGGGGGACTGACGTGGACCAGCCTCGCAACTTGGCCAAGTCTGTGACCGTGGAGTAGCACGGTTAGTTGAGGCGTTTTGGCCTGCGCCCGACTTTGCCTGGCATGGGACTGCTTGGTAGGGTCGCGGGGCAATCACCGCGCCGGAAGCGAGATCGAACATGCCACGAGATTGCCAGTGAGTAGCAGCCCGACTATTCCGCCGCCCGAGCCGGTCGACATGAGTGGTTCGCTGGCGCGCAATATCGAGGCGCTCAGCAAACGGCGGCAGCGCGAGGCGGCCGAGGCCACGCGGCAGGAAAGGCTGGCCGAAGCGATCACCAGCTTCACCGGCAGCATGACATTCGTGTATCTGCATCTGGCGATCTATTCCGCCTGGATCGCGGCCAATCTCGGGGTAGTGCCCGGCGTGCCGAAATTCGATCCGTCGTTCGTGATCCTGGCGATGGAGGCCTCCGTCGAGGCGATCTTCCTGTCCACCTTCGTGCTGATCAGCCAGAACAGGACGGCCAAGGCGAGCGACAAGCGTGCCGACCTCGATCTGCACATAAACCTGCTGGCCGAACATGAGCTCACCAAGCTGACCGAAGTGGTGACCGCGATGGCGGCGAAAATGGAGGTGCATTTCGGCAAGGCCGAGATGGACGAGGTGAAGAAAGACGTGGCGCCTGAGGCTGTTCTTGACGCCATAGAGGCGACATAGAGCGAGGGGCGGAGCCGTATCTAAATCGACTGTGATCCGGCGCCCGCTGCCGGACGCATGAACGAGGCTGGCGGGTGCTTGAAGCCTTTCGGTCCTGCGCGGCGGTCTGATCGCGTCAGCCTCCGGCCGTCGGGCGCCTGTTTTCAGGGCCGCGCTGGCTTATGCCAAGCCCGATAAAGTTTCACACATTCAGGCAAGCAAGGAAGCAGTCCTTTTCGAGAGAAAGGACCAAAAAGCTTTTGCTCCAACGCCTGCCCCGCCTCTTACTCTCGTTCTGCCAGTCGATACGGTTGCAGTTACAGCCGGCATGTCGTGCAAGCGTCGGGATAAAAGCTTTTTGGTCCTTTTTCTCGAAAAAGGACTGCTTTCTTGCTTGCTGACGATGAGTCAGGCCCAAGCCGGGTTGATATCATAATGACGTCTTGTGCGCGTCGGGATACTCGGCAAAGCCGCAATACCTGTATCGCCTCCCGGATTTGCCAAGGGCAATTTATTCTGATGCGCGGTCCGCGCGTCGCGTGCGCTTTGCCGCGTTACCTCAGCTCACGCGTTCAGGAGCACGTAAATGAGCGATACTACCCGCACGACCGAAATCTATCTTACCGGTTTGCGCAACCAGCATGCTGTCGAGACGCAGGCGATCGGCACCATCCAGAACCAGTTGCCGCGCATGGACGCCTATCCGGACCTGCAGGCGAAGATGCGGCAGGACAAGGAGCGCTCCACCGAGCAGGCCGCCCGGCTCGACAGCCTGCTCGCGCGCCACGGCACCAAGGCTTCGCTGGCCAAGGAGGCCGTGACCGGCACCGTGGCTACCGTGGCGGGCTTCGCGCATGCCTTCGCCTCGGACGAAGTGCTCAAGGACGTGCTCGCCGCTGTGGGCTTCAAGGCGTACGAGATCGGCTCCTACAAGGTGCTGATCACGCTGGCGCAGGCGGCGGGCGCGGCGGATGACGTTTCGGTGCTCGAGATGTCCATGAAGGAGGAGCAGGAGATGGGCGACTGGCTCGGCAGCCATCTGCCGAATTTCGTGCAGGCCTATCTCGGGCAAGCCGCCTGACATATCTACCGGGACGCCTGCCAAGGCGTTCTTTTTGCAGAAACGCCCGCTTGCTTCGCTGTCGTCGCCGTAACCGAAGTTGACAATGCGGTCGGGCGGACGTTTCTGCCGTCATGCCCGATTTCGATCCGATCCGCCTTTCCCGCATCACGTCCTGGATGGAGGATTGGGTCGTTTCGGGCCGCCTGGCCGGCCTCTCGGTGCTGGTGCAGCGCCACGGCGCGACCGCGTATCACCACTGTGCCGGAATGGCGGATCGCGAACGCGGCCTCGCCATGGCGCCCGATACCGTGGTGCGCATCTATTCGATGACCAAGCCGCTGACCTCTGTGGCGCTTATGATGTTGTACGAGCAGGGCCGTTTCCAGCTCGATGACCCGATCGCCCGCATGCTGCCGTGCTTTGCGAACATGATGGTGTATGCGGGGGAAAACCGCGATCCCGTGCCGGCGGACCGGCAGATCACCTATCGCGATCTGCTCACCCACACGTCCGGCCTCACCTACGGGTTCATGAACGCGACGCCGGTGGATGCGATGTATCGCGCGGCCGGCGTCGATTTCCAGACATCGCCGGCGGCGCTGGGCGATGTGGTGGAACTGGCTGCCACGATGCCGCTGCTGGCGCAGCCGGGCACGCGGTGGAATTACAGCATCGGCACCGACATCGCGGGCCATCTGGTGGCGCTGCACAGCGGCCAGCCGTTCGACGTTTTCCTGGCCGAGAACGTGCTGATCCCGCTCGGCATGACCGACACCGGATTCCACGTGACCGACGCGCAGCGTCCGCGCTTCGCCGCAAATTACGGCCGCGGCGAGGACGGGCGCGCCGTGCTGTCGGACGATCCCGCGACGAGCCGGTTCCTGGCGCCGCGTCTGGCATCCGGCGGCGGCGGACTTGTCGGCACAGCGCCGGATTACATGCGGTTCTGCCGCTTCCTGCTGGGACGCGGCGAACTGGACGGCACGCGCCTGCTCGGCCGCAAGACATTGGCGCTGATGATGAGCAATCACCTCGACGGCGACATGGCCGCGATGGGCCAGGCGCGCTTCAGCGAGAGCACCTATACCGGCATCGGGTTCGGGCTGGGATTTTCGGTGATGCTCGATCCGGCGCGCGCGCAGATCGTGGGCACGCCGGGCGAATGCGCCTGGGGCGGGGCGGCGAGCACAGCGTTCTGGGTCGATCCTGTGGAGGATTTGGCTGTCGTGTTTCTTACGCAGTTGGCGCCTTCGAGCACCTATCCGGTTCGGCGGGAGTTGCGGGTGCTGACCTATGCTGCTTTGGGGGATTGAGGCGGGCGAAGGCCAAGGGCTCTGCCCCTGGACCCCGTTGGGGTTGGAAACCCCAAACCCCCTGATGTTTTGAGCGAGGCTTGGCGCTGGCCTGCACTTGCGCCATTCATTGCTTGGGACGCGCGGTTCGGCGAACGCATGCAGCGGCGCGGCGCGGCCGGCACCTTCGCCTACGAATTCTTGCGATTTGGCATCAAGCAAGGCTGGGCCTGCCTGTTCGGCGGCCTGCTGCTGAGCCTGATCATCACCACCCATTTCGTCTGGCCGCACAACGCCGATCTGCCGCGATATGACGGCCTGGTTCTCGCATGCCTGGTGCTGCAGGCCGGTCTGCTGATCTTCGGCCTCGAAACGCTCGAGGAAGCCCGCGTCATCCTCGCGTTCCACCTCACCGGCACGATAATGGAGATCTTCAAAACCGCTGTCGGGTCCTGGCATTATCCCGAAGCCAGCTATCTCCGCATCGGCGGCGTGCCGCTCTTTTCAGGGTTCATGTACGCCGCTGTCGGCAGCTACATAACGCGCGCCTGGCGGTTGTTCGATTTCCGCTTCGTGCGCCATCCGTCCCGCCAGGCGCTCGTCCTCCTGTCCACCGGCATCTACGCAAATTTCTTCATCGACCACTGGGGCGTGGATCTGCGCGCGCCGCTGATTCTGGCGGCGATGATCATGTTCGGTCGCACGACGATCTACTTCAAAGTCTGGCGGCAACACCGCCGGATGCCGCTGCTCGTCGGGTTCTTTCTCGTGTCGCTGTTCATCTGGTTTGCCGAAAACATCGGCACCTTCATGGGGGCCTGGCTGTATCCAAGCCAGATAAAAGGCTGGGCAATGGTGTCGCCGGCAAAGCTCACCTCCTGGTTCCTGTTGATGCTCATTTCCTACACGCTGGTCGCGTTGGCCGTTCTGCCCCGGTCCATCGGCGCGCCGGCCGGCCCTGCTGGGCCGAGAAGATTGCGCTATCTCGCGGCATCGGTGCTGGTGATCGTCACCGGCCTGGTGTGGTGCCTGGCGCCGCTGGGATTGCCGCGTGGCTGGCTCCATTACGGCGGATCATTCCTGTGGGGCATGATGGTGCTTTTGCTGGTCCAGGCGTGCCGGCCTCGCGCTACTCCGGCTTGGCTTGGTGTTGTCGCGGCCTGCATCGTTGCGATTTGTGTGGAGCTGCTGCGCCTCTTGCATTTTCCCGCGTTGGACGCGTTTCGGCTGACGTTTGCCGGCGGGTTGCTGCTTGGCCGTATCTTCAATCCGATGAATGTGGTCGCCTATGCGGCGGGTATCGGGGCTGCTTGGCCGGTTGCGTATTTGCTGGATCGTGGCCGGTAGTCGTTGGGGAACAGGCAAGCAAGTAGTCCTTTTTCGAGAAAAAGGACTGCTTTCTTGCTTGCCTGGATGCGTCAATATCTATCGGGGTTGGTATCGCCCTCGCGGCAGCTGCTAGTTCGAGGGCGGGTAGCGGCCGATCAGGCGTTGCTGCCTGATCCAGGCGCGTGCGAGCGGGATCACGCCGGCCGGGCGGCCGCCGTGCATACGCCAGCGTTGGGCAAGGGCGAACAGCATGGCCTGTTTCTGCAGCACGCCGGCAAACGCCTCCAACAGGCTTTTCGCGGGATCCCAGTTCTCGATCGCTTCGGAGCCGGCGCCGTTCACCTCGATGATGTGGAAATCGCCGGCCTGCAGGTCCGTCTCGGAGCCGAATTTCACGTCGAAGCGGCCGAAATTGAAGCCCACCATCGTGCGCGCCACCGCATCGATACGCGCCGACAGCGCCGGGCCCATCAGCCGTGCCCCATCCTCGTATCGCCCGCCGACCCGCAGCGAGGCAACCGCGGCGAGCAGGACGATTTCGCCGGCGTCCGGAACCCGCGACGTGTCGATACCGTCGAGGGAGCGGCCGGCAAGTCGCGGATCCTGCGCCGCCAGGCGGCCTACGCTGCGCACGCCGTCGCCCCTGACTTGCGGCTGGTGGCGCAGGGCGATCGCCACGATGCAGCCTGAAGCAGCGCCGGGCTCTCGCGTGTAGAACAACCCTGCCTCGCCGGGGCCCGCCAGCAATTCCTGCAGCAGGTAGCTGGCTGTTGCCGGAAAGGCCGCGTCGTATCGGGCCAGCTCGGTCGCGTTGTCGATGCGCCGCACGCCGTATCCGCACCAGCCGATGTCCGGTTTGGCGATCAGGGGAAACGGCAAACCTGCTGCGCGCCGAACGGCATCCGCATCGTCGCCCGGCGTGACGATCGCGGTATGGGCAACCCAGCGCGAGAATGCCGGGCCGATGAGCGCGAGACAGGCGTGTTTCGATTCGCCGGCGAGCCCGCCGGTTTCGATGGCGGGATTTACCGCAGAGGGGAGCGTTAGGCTGCGATATCGAAAGCCGAGCCAGAACCAGTGTACCACGAGCGGGACACAGAGAAGCCATTTCGGCAGGCGTTCGATGGCACCTTTGCGCAGGGCGCGGTGATGTTCCACGTGGCTCCAGGGGTGTTGCGGGACGTCAAGAAAGGAAGGCCTTCTTTTTCGAGAAAAAGAAGCAAAAAGCTTTTGCTATGACGCCTGCACGGAGAGTTACCGCAATCCGCAATCGCACAGGCTTGCAGGACGAAGGTAGGCGTCGATGCAGGCGTCGGAGCAAAAGCTTTTTGGTCCTTTTTCTCGAAAAAGGACTGCTTTCTTGCTTGCTGCCGACGAGTCAGTCCCAAGGCGGGTCGGTATAAGCCAATCCCAGCACTTGCGCCCATTCGGCAAACATCCGCGCCTCACCATACGCGGCCTGCGCGCGCGCCGCATTCGCCGCGCCGATCGCCGCGCGGTCCGCGGACAGCATGGCAGCCAGCCCCGCCGCGAATGCGGCATCGTCCAGGCCCGTCACGAACGGCGCGTTCGCGGCGGCCAGCATCGCGCGCACGTCACCCACATCGGTGCATACTGCCGGCAGGCCGGTCGCCATCGCTTCCAGCAGGGACAACGGCATCTGCTCGGTATCCGACGACAGCGCGAACACGTCGAAGCCCGCGAGCCATCGTTCGGAGACCGTGCTGTGACCGGCGAAATGCGTGTCCTGCGTGATGCCCAGCGTCGCGGCCAAAATCTCGAGGCCGGCGCGCTCCGGTCCGTCGCCCACGATCACCAGCCGGGCGGGGCGCGCGGCGCGCACGGCGGCAAAGGCGCGCAGCAGGCGGCCGATGTTCTTCTCCGGACGCAAGGCGGCGATAGTGCCGATCACCGGGCCTTCGCCTTGCGGCATGGGCATTGCGGCAGCGCCGGAGAAGCGGGCCAGGTCGATGCCGTTGGCGATCACGTGCAGCACGCGCGTTGGCAGCCGCCATTGCGTGCGCGCGAGATGGGCCAGCGTTTGCGACGGCAGGATCACCGCGCTGCGGCGGAGCACCAGGCGGCGGGTCAGCACGCGGCGCGGTATCTGCGCACTGCGTTCCTCCGGGCCGAAACCGTCTTCAGAATGCACGTGGCGCAGGCCGGCGAGTTTTGCGCCGATCGCCCATTCTATCGCGCCCCAGTTGCTGGTGATCACGCAATCGGGCTTGGCGCGCAGGAGGAATTGCCTGGCGTGTTGGACGGCGGCGATCATGCGGCCTTGCGGATGGCCGGAGATTGGCAGCGTCACGTCTAAGCGTGGGTCGAGTTTTTCGGCGCAGGCGGTGTCGCCGTTGAGCGACACTATGGTGTGGCGGCAGGTGGGACCTAGATGATTGGCGAGGGCGGCGAAGCGGACCTGGGCGCCGCCTACGCCGAAGCCTGGGAAGACCCAGAGGAGGTTAGGCAAGGGAGGCAAGGCCTTCTTTTTCGAGAAAAAGAAGCAAAAAGCTTTTGCTCCCTGTCGGGTGTTGGGGAAGTTCTCCCCGACAGGGACCAAAAGTCTTTTGCTTCTTTTCTTCAGAAAAGAAGGCCTTGCTTCCTACAGACACGCCAGGAACCCCTCAAACGCCAGAAGCAGCCAGATAATCTGCGCATGATCCCGCGTGCCGGATTCATGCGCATCCAGCAGCCGGGAGATCGCCGCCCCGTCGAACAGTCCGCTTTCCAACATTACGGGCCCCAAAACCAGCCCGCGCACCCGGGCCATCTGTGCGCGGAACAGCGGCGCCAGGTCGCTCGTGAAGCCCTGCTTCGGGCGGTAGAGTATATCGTGTGGCAGCAGCGGCTCGAGCGCCTGTTTCAGGATGTGCTTGCCGCCGCCTGCGCCGATCTTCAGCCCGGCCGGCAGCCGCAGCCCCCAGCTCAGGAAGTCATGGTCCAGGAAGGGGGCGCGGACCTCGAGCGACGAGGCCATGCTGGCGCGGTCCACCTTGGTCAGGATATCGCCGGGCAGCCAGGTCGCGAGATCGGTGAGCTGGGCCTGCAGCAGCGGGTCTGCGTCGTGGGCCGCGTCCATCACCGCGCGGACCGGCGCGTACGGGTCGTGGCCGGCGATCTGGGCGCGCAAAGCCGGGCTGAAGAGGGCGTGGCGTTCGGCGGCGTGGGTGCGGGTGATGGTGCGGGCGTAGCCGAGGGCGGCGTCGAGGCTCAGCTCGGTCAGGGTGGTTTTGGCGCGCAGGAAGCGGGGGGCGCGGTCCAGTTTGGGGTAGAGCGCGGCCAGCGTGCCGATCGCATGGCGGCGCACGCCGGCGGGGAGGTATTGGCGGACGCTGCTGACCAGGCCGTGCCAGCGGTAGCGCCGGTAGCCGCCGAACACCTCGTCGCCGCCGTCGCCGGACAGGGCCACGGTGGCGTGCTGGCGGGCCAGGCGGCACACGGTCATTGTTGGGACGGCCGAGCTGTCGCCGAACGGCTCGCCGAATACGCGCGCCTGGATCCGGGCGGCGGCGATCATGTCGGTGGCGGCGGCGCGGTCGTTGTGCTGCGTGGTGGCGTAGCGTTCGGCGACCTGGGCGGCGAAGGGGGTTTCGTCCTCGGCGCCGTCGAAGCCTACGGTGAAGGTGTCGAGCTTGGCGGTGCGCTGGGCGGCCGCGGTGGCGACCACCGCGCTGCTGTCCACGCCGCCGGAGAGGAAGGCGCCCAGGGGGACGTCGGCGACCAGGCAGGCGCCGACCGCGCGGGTGAGTTTTTCGCGTAGTAGGGGGGCGGCGTCGGCTTCGGTGGTGGGTTCGGTGCGGTCGGGCGGCGCCCAGTAGCGGGCGATCTGCGGGCCACGTCCGCTGGAGTCGATCAGCAAAGTGTGGCCGGCGGGGAGTTTTGAGATGCCGTCGAAGATGGTGTCCGGCTCGGGGACGTAGCCGTAGGCGAAGAAGTCGTCCACCGCTTGCGGGCGCAGTTTGCGCGGCGTGCCGGGATATGCGGCGAGGGCTGCTATTTCCGAGCCGAAGACGAACGTGCCGTCTCTATAAGAGTAGTAGAAGGGTTTCTCACCCATCCGGTCGCGTGCGCAGAACAGGATTTTTTTGTTGCTGTCCCACAGTGCGAAGGCGAACTGGCCGGAAAGTCTGGTTACGCACGCCGCGCCCCAGCTCTCCCAGGCATGCACGATGGCTTCGGTGTCGCATCTGTTCTGAAAGACATGCCCGTCCTCTTCCAGCGTGTTGCGGAGCGTCTCGAAATTGAATATTTCGCCGTTGAAGACGATGGCCACCGTCTGGTCTTCATTGAACATTGGTTGCTGGCCACCCGCCGGATCGATGATCGCCAGGCGGCGATGGCCGAATGCCAAGCCCGGCGCATGATAGAATCCTTCGCCGTCAGGCCCGCGATGGCTGATCGCGTCGGTCATCCGCTTGATCAACGCCGGTTGCGGGCTGTCGTCCCGGTCAGCTCGAAACACGCCGGCTATTCCGCACATGACGCTCGTTTCATCCCCGAAGATTCGAGCCTACCCTATGGCATACTCGCCGAAGCAGAAACAGCCATGACCGAAATTGGTGTCAGGGCGGGTTTTTCTCTCTTTTTTTCGCCAGATTGTATGAAACAGGTTGCATTCACCGCGATGCCCCGATATTGATCTCGTAACGACAGCACGCCGCCGTCTGGGGGTTTCACGCGATGCACAACCGATTTGCCTTCGTTCTGGCGCTGAGCCCTTTCCTGTCGCTTGCGGCGGCTCATGCGGCGCCGGTCACCTTTGCGCAGGTAAACGACACGAATTCGAGCGACGGCATACAATTTACCAATAACGGTAATGGCACGGCCTTGCTGAACACGGATGTGGCCACCGGGGATCAGGTGACGTTTCAATACGAGAACGTCGCCGGGCTTCCGAGCTACCTTACGGGTGGCGTCTCCGCGATCGAGACCATCAACGGCGGCGCGGGTGTGACGACCAGTCTGGCTGCGGTGTCGTTCATGGGGGCCGATTTTCAGTCGATAAATGGCGCAATGACCATCAGCTACATGCTGGCCGGCGCCGCTGCGGGTTCGAGGAATCTGCTCACCATCACGATCGTTCCAAATACCGGCAGCAGCGCCGGCTTCGCCTTCAATGGTTCTGATGGCAGCACGGGGGCCTCTTCCAGCACGTCCAACACCGGCAGCCAGTCGGCCGGCTACACGGAAACCTTCACCTCGGATTTCCTGAAGTTCACCTCCGGCTCGACGATCACCGCCGGCTACGCCTTCTCGGCCCTGCTGCCCAACCTGGCGATCGCCGGCGACGGCCTGCTGGCCAGCTTCGGCGCCGACCTCACCGGCACGTTCTCGTCTGATCCGCCGCCGCAATTCGTCCCCGAGCCGGGCTCGCTGGCGATCGTCGCCGCCGGGCTTGCCGGGCTAACCCTGCTGGGCTGGCGCCGCCGTTCAATCTGAGGCACTCCTTAGGCGTGCTAAAACTTCACCGTCTTCTCTGGGTCGCAGCGCTGCTGGGCATGGCAACCTCCAGCTTTGCCGCATCGGCGCGGTCGCTAGAGGTGGGCGCGGGCAAGGCATACGCCATGCCGTCCGCCGCGGCAGCGGCGGCCGGCCCTGGTGATCACATCGACATTTATCCCGGCCAGTATTTCGACTGCGCGACCCTGGCCGCGCCCCGCCTGGTCGTAGAAGGTGTGGGCGATCCGGCGGCGGTGGTGCTCACCGACAAGACGTGCGGCGGCAAGGCCCTGCTCGTGGTGGACGGCGACGACATCACCATACGCAACCTCACGCTAACCCGTGCCCGGGTGCCGGATGGCAACG
Source organism: uncultured Alphaproteobacteria bacterium (assembly GCA_963795825.1). Classification (GTDB taxonomy): domain Bacteria; phylum Pseudomonadota; class Alphaproteobacteria; order Acetobacterales; family Acetobacteraceae; genus BOG-908. The sequence goes on from CAWCIW010000001.1 coordinate 533,480, forward strand.
GTGCCGGCATACGCGCGGAAGGCGGCAACCTGACCGTCGATGGCGTGCATTTCATCAATAACCAGGACGGCATACTCACCAACGCCAATCCGGCGATGGTTCTGACCGTCCGCCACAGCCAGTTCACCAAGAACGGCGTCTGCCTGGAGGCGTGCAGCCACGCCATCTATGCCGGCAAGATCGCCAGCCTGGTGGTGCAGGACAGCGTGTTTCGCGACACGCGGCAGGGCCACGACATCAAGTCGCGCGCCCTGCGCACCGAGGTGACTGGCTGCGACATACAGGACGGCCCCGACGGCACGGCGAGCTACCTGATCGAGGCGCCGAACGGCGGCGCGGTGATCGTGCGCGACAACACGCTCGAAAAGGGGCCGATGTCCGGCAACCACACGGCGGCGATCTCGATCGGCGCCGAGGGCGTGGACCAGCCGACGCCGGAGATCACGGTGGTGCACAACCACATGACGAACGATGGCAATTACCGCACCGCGCTGGTCAACAACATGACCGCGACGGAGGCCAAGCTGAGCGGCAACACCTTGTCGGGCGCCGTGGAGCCCCTGCGCGGCGACGGCAGCAGCCAGTAGCCCGTCGCGCGCGCAGCCGGCGAGCCGCCGGCCGGGCGCCAGAGTTCATCGCATCGTTCGCTTAACCCCGTAGAGCCCGGAACAATGACCAGAACGCTAGCTTTCGACCTGGACGGCACGCTGACCAACTCCGCACCGGACATTGCCGCCGCGGTGAACCGTACGCTGGCTGCGCGCGGATTGCCGGAGCTCACCGTGGCGGCGATTACCGCGATGGTCGGCGACGGGCTGCAGCCGCTGATCCAGCGCGCCTTTGCGGCGGTGGGCAAGGACGCCGGATCGCGGCCGCGGCGCAGGATTATCTGTCGGATTACGAGGCGAACGTGGCCGAGACGACGAAGCTGTATCCCGGCGTGCCGGCGGCGCTGGACGCCCTGCGCGCGCGTGGCTGGACGCTCGCCGTGTGCACCAACAAGCCGGAGCATGCGGCGCGGCTGCTGCTGGGCGCGCTGGGCGTGGCGGACCGGTTTGCCGCGATCGGCGGGGGCGATAGTTTTGCCGCGCACAAGCCCGATCCGTTGCATGTGCGTGAGACGATTGCGGCGGCGGGCGGGACTTTGGAGCGTGCGCTGATGGTTGGCGATCATACGAACGATGTATTGTCGGCGACGGGGTGTGGCGTGCGGGCGATCTTTGCGGGCTGGGGGTATGGGCGGCCTGGGATGGAGCAGGGGGCGGTGGCGGTGGCGCGGGATCTGGCGGATCTGGTTGAGGTGGCTGAGCGGTTGCTGCCGGCGTAAGGCAAGAAAGCAGTCCTTTTTCGAGAAAAAGGACCAAAAAGCTTTTGCTCCGACGGCTGCACGCAGGCCTACGCTCTCTGTGCCAGCATATGCGTCTGCGCAGACAGGTTGGCCGCGGTGCAATCGTCGAGATAAAAGCTTTTTGCTTCTTTTTCTCGAAAAAGAAGGCCTTCCTTGCTTACTTACTCAGAAACGCAGCCGTCTCCCGAACCGCCTCCACCAGCCCCACCCGCCGCATAACCACCCCCGCCGGCACAGCGCTCAACAGCCGCGTAGGCGTCCGCCGGTCCAGCAGCACGAACACCCCCCGATCGGTAGCCGTGCGTATCAGCCGCCCGAACGCCTGGCGCAGCCGCAGCCGCGCGATACGGTCGTCGTAGCCGCTGGTATCGCCGCCGGAGAGGTGGATGCGGCGCTCGCGGTGCAGGATGTCCGGCCGCGGCCAGGGCACGCGTTCGAACACCACCAGGCGCAAGGCGCGGCCGGGCACGTCCACGCCGTCGCGCATCGCGTCGGTGCCGAGCAGGCAGGAATCCTCTTCGGTGCGGAAGACGTCGACCAGGGTGGTGTTGTCCATCGCGTCGACGTGCTGGGCGAAGAGCGGGATGCCGGCGGCTTCGAGCTCCGGCGCGATGCGCGCGTGGACGGCGCGCAGGCGGGAGATCGCGGTGAACAGGCCGAGGCCGCCGCCGCCGGAGGCCGTGAACAGCGCGCGGTAGGCGCCGGCGAGGCTGGCGATGTCGGTGCCCACGTCGGTGACGACGTAGGCGCGGGTTTGCGTGGCGTAGTCGAACGGGCTGCCGACCGTGGCGCGCAGGGCCGGGCTCGGCAGGTGGTTGGCGCCGACGCGCGCTTCGGCGGCGTCCCAGTCGGCTTCGGCGTCGTCCTGGCCGGCGTCGCGCAGGGTGGCCGAGGTGATGAGCAGGCCGTGGGCGGCAGCGACGAGGGTGATGGCGAAGGGTTGGGTGGGGTCGAGGTGGTGGCGGCAGAAGGCCACGTCGCGGTCCGCCCCTTCGCGGCGGTCCAGGCGTAGGAAATAGATGTGGGTGGGGCGTTCGCCCGGTTCCGGCTGGGGGGCGGCCAGGGCGGCGAGCATGGCGCGCCAGATCTGCACGCGGTCGAGCACGCGGCGGTGGAGCGCGCGTATGGCGGCCTCGATTCGGCTGCGCGAGCCGGTGTCGAGCTCGTCGGCTTCGGCTTCGAGCTTGGCTTCCAGGCGTTCGAGGAGGGTGGCGGCTGGGGCGGCGAGGCGGCCTAGCGCGCGCTCCAGGGACCGGGCGGTTTCGATCACGTCCTGGTTGGGGGGGAAGATGTCGCTTTCGAGGCCGCTGGCGTGGCCGCCTGGCTCGCCGGTGCCTGGCAGGCGGGCCATGATCTGCGCCCGCGCGGCGCGCAGAAAGGCTTCGAACGGCGCGCCGCCTTCTTCCTGCAGCGCCGGCAGTTCGTGGCCGGACTTCGATCAGGCGCGACGGCCAGCCTGGGCTGGGCAGCGCGCGCGCGGCGTGGAGCAGGGCGTCGAGCGGCGCTTCCAGCAGCGCGTCGCCCACCAGCAGGTCCAGCACCCGGCGCTTCAGGCCGCGGGTGCGCGAATGGGTGGTCTCCGCGCCGAGCAGCCAGCGGCGGAGTTCGGCACCCTCGGCCCCGCTGATCTCGGCGCTGAACGCGCTGTCGGCCGCCTCGAACACGTGGTGGCCTTCGTCGAACACGTAGCGCGTGGGAACGGTGTCGTCGTCGAGGCCCTGCCAGGCGGCCTGCGTCATCACCAGCGCGTGGTTGGCGACGACCAGCTCGGCGGTGCGGGCGCGGCGCACGGTGTGTTCGATGAAGCAGCGTTTGTAATGCGGGCAGCCGCCGTGGATGCATTCGCCGCGGCGGTCCGCGAGCGAATAGGAGAGCTGGGCGCCGAACAGTTCGGTGAACCAGCCGGGCAGGTCGCCGCCGGTGAGGTCGCCATCCTGGGTGGCGCGTACCCAGCGCAGGATCAGGCCGAGCGGGATGATGCGGTCGTGCTGGCCGGACAGCGCCTGGCCCACCTGGTCCTCGAGGTTCAGCAGGCAGAGATAGTTTTCGCGGCCCTTGCGGACGACCACGCGGCGGCGGCGGTCGGCGGGATCGGGGTGCAGGCGGGCGAGTTCGGCGTCGATCTGGCGCTGCAGCAGCTTGGTGTAGGTGCTGATCCAGACAGTGCCGGCGTTGCGCTCGGCCCAGAGGCTGGCGGGCGCGATGTAGCCCAGGGTTTTGCCGGTGCCGGTGCCGGCTTCGGCTAGGACCAGGTTGGGGTCGCCCTGGGTTTGGCGGGGGGCGAAGGCGGCGGCGGCGGCGTCGGCGTAGTCGGCCTGGCCGGGGCGCTGTTCGGCGCCGGGGCCTAGGATGCGGGAGAGCCTGGCGCGGGCTTCGGCGGGGGCTACGGCGTGGGATGTGGGTGGGGGGGGCGGGGCCTCGTCCTCCCATTCAGGCAGACGGCGATAGGCGTGGAAATGGTCCAGCGACTGGGACGGATCTGCCAGCGCGGCAAGGATTGCGGGGGCCCAGAGCCAGCCGGCGCGGCCCATCCTGGCGGCCAGGCCGGCGGCGTCCTTGTGCAGCGGGAGGAGGCGGCCGGCTTGCAGGCGGGCCAGCAGGCTGTCAGCGATGTCGTGCAGGAGGGCGGCGTTGTCTTCCAGGGTTTTCGGTGGGGGAAGGTCCAGGGCCAGGGCCAGGCCTCTTGGGGTGGGGGGAACGGGGCGGGCGGGTTGGATGAAGGCGTAGAGCTCCAGCAGGTCCAGCGCGGGGGCGGGGCGCAGGGCCGAGGCGGCGGTAGGTGGCTGGGGCGTGGACCAGTAGCGGCGGGGGGAGGCGGCGGAGCTGGGTGGCGGCTTCTTCTATGGGGAGGGTCAGGAGTTCGCCGTCTGGGGTCAGGATCGCGGCTCGGCCGGCGCCGGTGGCCAGGGCTGGGGAGGGGGGCATGCGCCTGTATTTAGGGCAGGACGGCTAGGAAGGCCTTCTTTTCTGAAGAAAAGAAGCAAAAGACTTTTGCTCACTTCGGGGTGTTGTCCTGCCGATATTCGACGGGGCGGGGTTTTTGCGCGGTTTGGGCCAACACTGTAACATCGCGCGATGACCGACGCAGATGCTCCCCTTCCGAAAGCCTGGCCGTTCGAGGAGGCGCAGAAACTCGCCGCGCGCGCCGAAGAGGCGGAAAAACGCGAGGTGCTGTTCGAGACCGGCTACGGCCCCTCCGGCCTGCCGCATATCGGCACGTTCGGGGAGGTGGCGCGGACCAGTTGGGTTCGGCACGCCTACGGGGTGCTGACCGGCAAGCCTTCCCGCCTGCTGGCGTTCTCCGACGACATGGACGGGCTGCGCAAGGTGCCGGACAACGTGCCGGACCGCGACCGCCTGCGCGCGTTCATCGGCCAGCCGCTGACCAAGGTGCCGGACCCGTTCGGCACGCATGAGAGTTTCGGCGCGCACAACAATGCGCGGCTGCGTGGGTTCCTGGACCGCTTCGGGTTCGAATACGAGTTCGCGTCGTCGTCGGAGTATTACGCGGCGGGGCGGTATGACGCGGCGCTGCGGCGGGTGCTGGAATGCTACGACGAGGTGCTCGCCGTGATGCTGCCGAGCCTGGGGCCGGAGCGCCGCGCCACGTACTCGCCGATTTTGCCGCTGCATCCGCGCACCGGCGTGGTGGAGCAGGTGCGTATCGACCGGGTGGACCCGGCGGCGGCCACCGTGTTCTGGACCGACGCCGAGGGCGAGCGGTTCGAGACCAGCGTTTTGGGCGGTGCGGCCAAGTGCCAGTGGAAGGCGGACTGGGCGATGCGCTGGTACGCCCTCGGCGTGGATTACGAGATGAGCGGCAAGGATTTGATCGACAGCGTGAAGTTGTCGGGTGCGATCTGTCGCGTTCTGGGGGCCAGGCCGCCGATCGGCTACACGTACGAGCTGTTCCTGGACGGCAACGGGCAGAAGATCAGCAAGAGCAAGGGCAACGGCCTGAGCGTGGAGGAATGGCTGCGCTATGCGCCGCCGGAGAGCCTGGGCCAGTTCATGTTCAACCAGCCGCATCGGGCGAAGAAGCTGTTCTTCGACGTGATTCCCCGCGCGGTGGACGAGTATATCGCCAATGTGGAGCGCGCCGGCGAGGCGGTGGAGAGCGAGGATGGCAGCGCCGCGTTGCTGGCCAATCCGGCGTGGCATGTCCATATGGGCACGATACCCGAGCGGGCCGGCAGCCCGATTCCGTTCGGCATGCTGCTGAACCTGGCCAGCGTGATCAATGCCGACACGCCGGAGATGCTGTGGGGGTTCATCGGGCGTTACCAGCCGGGGCGTCGCCCGAGAGCGAGCCGTTCCTGGCGCGGCTGGTGGATCACGCGGTGCTGTACTATGCGGATTTCGTGCGGCCGCAGAAGCGGTTCCGGGCGCCGGATGCCACCGAGCGGGCCGGGCTGGCGGATCTGGCGGAGACGCTGCGGGCGATGCCGGCGGGAGCTACGGCGGAGGCGATACAGGACGAGGTGTATGCGGTCGGCAAGCGCCACCCGTTCCCGAGCCTGAAGGCGTGGTTCCTGTGCCTGTACCAGGTGTTGCTAGGCCAGCAGGAGGGCCCGAGATTCGGCGGCTTCGTGGCGCTGTACGGCGTGGCCGAAACGGTGGCGCTGATAGAACGTCGCCTGGCCGAACTGCCCCAGGACGAAGCGGCCTGATCGAAAGGTCGCCGACAGGGAGCAAAAGTTTTTTGCTTCTTTTTTACAAAAAAGAAGGCCTTGCTTCCTCACGATGAACCTAACGCTTAAACGCCTCCTCAGGCACCTCCCCGCAGCCCTGGGCGTGCTCCTGCTGATAGGCGCCGTCTACGTGGTGCAGCGCGAGTTCCGCCACCTCAACGTGCGCGACGTGGGCCACGCGCTGCACGCGATCTCCAACCGCGCGCTGTGGGAAGCCGCCGTGCTCACCGTGCTGAGCTACGGCCTGCTGACGTTCTACGACAAGCTGGCCACCATCTATGCCGGCCATCACGTAAGCTACTGGCGCTGCGCGCTGGCCTCGTTCTGCGCCTACGCGCTGGCGCATAATCTGGGCTTCGCCGCGGTGTCGGGCGCGGCGGTGCGCTACCGGCTGTATGCGCATTGGGGGCTGTCCACCGTGCAGATCGGCAAGGTGGTGGCGTTCAGCAGCCTGACCTTCGGGCTGGGCGGCATGACTCTGGGCGGCGCGATACTGTTCACCGAGCCTGGCGCGGTGCCGGCGCTCGGGCCACTGCTGCCGCACTGGGTGTTGTATCTGGCCGGTGCGGCGATGTGGGCCGTGGTGACCATCTATGTGGTGCTGGCCAGCCTGTTTCCGGTGCTGCATGTGCGCGGCCGGCAGATCGAGCTGCCGGGCTGGCGCATGGCGCTGGCGCAGGTGGCGCTGGCCACCGCGGACGTGTCGCTCACCGCCTCGATCTTCTACGTGCTGTTGCCGGAGATGCGCGAGCTGAGCTGGGTGCGCTTCCTGGCCGTCTATCTGGGCTCGTATGCGGCGGGGCTGGCCTCCAACGTGCCGGGCGGGCTCGGCGTGTTCGACACCGCGATGCTGGTTGGGCTGAAGGCCACGCAGCTGGCGGCGCCCGTGGTGCTTGGCGCGATCGCGGTGTTCCGGCTGTTCTATTACGTGGTGCCGCTGTTCCTGGCGGGCGCGCTGTTCGCCGGCAACGAGGTTCTGGTGAGCCGTCGGCGGCTGGCCGATACGGTGCCGGGCCAGCCGCGGTGGAGCGAGCCGGATTTGGCCGTGGCGGCGAGCACCGGCGGCGTGGCGATCTGCGGGGCGATGCTGCTGTCGATCGGCGTGCTGGATACGCACCCCGACTATTCCTGGGTGGATGCCAATTTCGCCTCGTTCGCGGCGAGTGCCGGACAGTATGTGACATCCCTGCTGGGCACCGGGCTGATGGTGCTGGCGATCGGGCTGTCGCAGCGGGTGACGCTCGCCTGGGGGACCACGATCGCGTTCCTGCTGGCCGGCGCTGGGATGACGGCGCTGCAGGGCGAGCCGGCCTTCGTGCCGGCGATCCTGACGCTGGCTGCGCTCTCGATCGCGCCGTTCCGCGATGCGTATTACCGCGCGGCGCGGCTGTTCAGCCATCCGCTGCGGCCTGGCACGCTGGTGCCGGTGACGGCGCTGCTGTTCAGCGTTGTGTGGCTGGCGAGTTTCGAGCCGAAGGTGCGCAACCTGGCGCATTCGAGCTGGTGGGCGATCGTGATGTCACGCAATGCGCCGCTGCCGATACGCGAGGCGGTGGCGTTGGCCGTGTTGCTGGCGCTGGGCGCGCTGTGGGGCGTGATACGGCCCGGGCGGGTGCGCTGGATGGCGTGGGATGCCGAGAGCCGGCTGCGCTATGCGGCGCTGGGCGCGCTGCCGCCGGCCGAGGCGGACGGCCTGGTGATGGGCGAGACGGGGCGCTCCGGCATACCGTTTCGCCGGATCGGCCGCGTGTTGCTGGGGCTGGGCGATCCTGCCGGGGCGGAGAGCGACCGGGTATCGGCGGTATGGCGGTTGCGCGACCTGGCCCAGCAGGAGGGCTGCGATGCGGCGATCTGGCGTGCCGGCGCCGGCATGCTGAAAGTGTATGGCGATCTCGGGTTGACGGCCCTGCCGCTGGGCGAGGACGGGCTGCCTTTGCCCGAGGGGACGGCGGCCGGGCCGGCCAGCCGGTATCTGTGTTGCGTGGCGGAGCGCCATCTGGGCGTGCTGCTGCCGCTGCTGCCCCGGCTGGGAAGGCGCCAGTTTCAGAGCGCCCTGTAGCGAAGCCGGACACCGCGCCGCTCGCGGATTCATTCCTGCTGCAACCCGGATGGCTGCCGCCTGTTAGCGCTGCGCCCTTCACTCCGCCGGAGCCTTTTTGCATGGCCGTAATCAAGCGCGTCTCACGTTTGTCCGAGGGCTTGCCCTATCCGCTCGGCGCTACCTGGGACGGGCTCGGGGTGAACTTCGCGCTGTTCTCCGCCAACGCTACCAAGGTGGAGCTTTGCATTTTCGACGATGCCGGCACGACCGAGCTGGAGCGGATCGAGCTGCCGGAGTTCACCGACGAGGTCTGGCATGGCTACGTGCATGATGCGCGGCCAGGCACCACCTACGCCTACCGCGTGCACGGACCCTACGCGCCGGAAGAGGGCCACCGGTTCAACCACAACAAGCTGCTGCTCGATCCGTATGCGCGCGCGCATGTGGGCGAACTCTCGTGGAATCCGGCGGTGTTCGGCTACACGATCGGCGCGGAAGGCGACGATCTGAGCTTCGACGAACGCGACAGCGCGCCGTTCATGCCGAAATGCCGCGTCGTCGATCCGGCGTTCACCTGGGGACGTGCGAAGAAGCCGTCTGTGCCGTGGGAGCGCACGATATTCTACGAAACCCATGTGCGCGGTTTCACCAAGAAGCATCCGCTGGTGCCGGAAGATATGCGCGGCACGTTCGCCGGCCTCGCCGTCAAGGAGGTGGTGGATTACGTCAAGTCGCTTGGCGTGACGTCGGTGGAGCTGCTGCCGATACACACGTTCATCAACGACGATTACCTGCTCGACAAGAAACTCACCAACTACTGGGGCTACAACACGATCGGCTTCTTCGCGCCCGATCCGCGTTACGCCCGGGTGCCGGCTTTCGCGTTCGCCGAGTTCAAGGAAATGGTGGCGCGGCTGCACGATGCCGGGCTCGAGGTGATACTCGACGTGGTGTATAACCACACGGCCGAGGGCAACGAGCGCGGCGCCACGCTGAGCTTCAAGGGCATCGACAATGCCAGCTATTACCGGCTGCTGCCCGACCAGAAGCGGTTCTACATAAACGACACCGGCACCGGCAACACGATGAATCTGAGCCATCCGCGGGTGATCCAGATGGTGACGGACAGCCTGCGCTACTGGGCCACGGAAATGCAGGTGGACGGATTCCGTTTCGACCTCGGCACCATTCTCGCGCGCGAGCCGGACGGGTTCGACGAGCAGAGCGGGTTCCTCAAGGCCTGCAGCCAGGATCCCGTGCTGAGCGGCGTGAAGCTGATCGCCGAGCCGTGGGATTGCGGCCCGGGCGGCTACCAGGTTGGTGGATTCCCGCCGGGCTGGGCCGAGTGGAACGACAAATACCGTGATACGGTGCGCGATTTCTGGAAAGGCGACCTGCCGCCAAAGGCGATCGCGCCGCGCATCTGTGCGTCGGCCGATGCCTTCAACAAGCGCGGCCGCAAGCCCTGGGCGAGCGTGAATTTCCTGACCGCGCATGATGGGTTCACGCTGAACGACGTGGTCAGCTACAACGAGAAGCACAACGACGCCAACGGCGAAGGCAACAAGGACGGCACCGACAGCAACAGGAGCTGGAACCACGGCGCCGAGGGCCCGACCGAGGACGAGGCGATCTGCACACTGCGCAACCGTCAGATGCGCAACATGATGGCGACGCTGCTGCTGAGCCAGGGCACGCCGATGATCCTGGCCGGCGACGAATTCGCCCGCACGCAGGAGGGCAACAACAACGCCTATTGCCAGGACAACGACGTAAGCTGGGTGAACTGGGATGTGAAGGAAAAGGGCGTCAGCATGATCGCCTTCGTGCGCAAGCTCACGCAGCTTCGCCACGATTACCCGATCCTGCGACGCGCCCGCTTCATGACCGGCGAAATGAACGAGGAGTTCGATGTCCGTGACGTGACCTGGATAAATGCGTGCGGCCAGGAGATGTCCGGCGGCGACTGGGACGATGCGAGCATGCGCTGTTTCGGTATGCTGATGGACGGGCGTTCGCAGGCGACCGGCATAAGGCGCCGCGGCAGTGCGGCGACTATGCTGCTGGTGCTCAACGCCTATCACGACGTGGTGCAGTTCACCCTGCCTGATTGCACGGACGGCAAGCATTGGAAGCTGCTGTTCGACACCAACACGCCCGATGTGGTGCGCGAGGAGCCGTTCGGTATCGGCGATGTGTATGACGTGACGGGGCGCAGCACGCTGCTGTTCCGGCTGAACGCTTAGAACCATAGCAGAGTGATAGAGGTGACGGATCTAGGCTAGTAAGCAAGCAGTCCTTTTTCGAGAAAAAGGACCAAAAAGCTTTTGCTCCGACGCCTGCGCCGGAGCCTACGCTTTTTCTGCCAGTCGATGCGGTTGCAGTCACAGCCAGCATGCCGTGCGGGCATTGAGATAAAAGCTTTTTGGTCCTTTTTCTCGAAAAAGGACTGCTTGCTTCCTTTTGTAAGTGCCAAGACGGGATTACCTCAGCAAACGCGCTTCGGCAGGACTGGCGCGTTTTCGTGCTGCAGGCCCTATTGCGATATTGCTTGGCGTATTCCTACATTTCCAGTTCGAGGCCGACTGATATGGCCTGGTGGGCGGGGATCTGCAACCATTCTATCGGCGTGAGGCCTGTCTTGCTCAGGAAGATGTAGATGCGCTGCAGGGCGCGCCGGCTCCAGGCGCCCTGGCTGGTCGGGATCGGCCGCGGCAGGATGAACGCCGCATCGTCCAGCTTGAACGGCACTGCCCTGGCCAGCACGGCGCCGACGCAAGGCTGTTCCATGAAGCCGAAGCGCGCTTCTCCCGTGTGGAAGCCGTTGCAGACCTTGGTGATGGTGACGCGATGTTCGTCGGTGACGTAAGGCTGCGTCGTCATTTCGATTTTCAGCAGCAGCACGTTTTCGTAGCGGCAATTGTCGCGCAGCCATTTGTGCCGTCCGACGAGGGGCACGTAATGAAGGTTCGACGTGAGGAAGATGGCGCTGCCGGCGCGGCGTTCCCACGCTGCCATGCCTTTCTGGAAATCGACGGTTTTCATCGACCAGGTGGCAAGTGCGCGCCGGTAGCGGGTGCGACCGATCGTCCACAGCGTTAGTATGGTGAACACGAACGCGGCGATGGCGAGCGGCACCCAGGCGCCCTGGAATATCTTGGCGAGGTTGGCGCCGAGGAACGCCAGGTCGAACGTCAGGAAAGCGGCGGCGAGCGGTATGGCGTAGTATAATGGCCAGTGCCAGACGCGTGTGGTGACAACGAAGAATACCAGCGAGGTTATGGTCATGGTGCCGATCACGGCGAGCCCGTAGGCGTTGCCGAGCGCGTCCGATGTGCGGAAGCTCAGCACGACGGCCAGGCAGCCGAACATCAGGAAATAGTTGACCACCGGCATGTAGACCTGGCCGGACGAGTCGGCCGACGTGTGGTAGACCGCGTAGCGCGGGGCGAGACCGAGATTTACCGCCTGACGGGTGAGCGAGAACGCGCCGGAGATCAGCGCCTGGCTGGCGATCACGGTTGCCGCGGTGGAGAGCGCCACCATCGGATAGATCGCCCAGTGCGGCAGTATGGCGAAAAACGGTTTCGCGGCCGCTGCGGGATCGTGCAGGAGGAGCGCGCCCTGACCGAGATAATTCAGCATCAGGCCGGGCAGCACGAATACATACCAGGCCAGGATGATCGGCCGCCGGCCGAAATGGCCGAGATCGGCGAACAAAGCTTCCACGCCGGAAAAGGCGAGCACGACGCTGCCGAGCGTGGCATATCCGAGCCAGCCATGGCCGAACAGGAAACCTACGGCATGCCTGGGATCGAGGGCGGCCAGCACCGCGGGATGGGCGGCGATACCGACCGCGCCGGCCAGCCCGATGGCGGCGAACCAGACGAACATCACCGGGCCGAACAGGCGGCCGACGGTTTCGGTGCCGCGGCTCTGCACCAGGAAGAGCAGGAAGAGTATGGTGGCTGCTATCGGCAATACATACGGCTTGAATATGTCGGTGGCCACGTTGAGACCTTCGACTGCGGAGAGCACGGAAATCGATGGCGTGATCATGCCGTCCCCGTAGAGCAGCGCCGAGCCGAACAGCACGAGCAGGGTCAGCACGCCAGGTGCTGCAAAGGCGGCGGGCGGATTGTGCTGCTCGATAAGGCCGAGCAACGCCAGCGTTCCGCCTTCGCCGTCATGATCCGCGCGCAGCACGAACAACGTGTATTTCACGCAGACCGCGAGGATGACAGACCAGAGTATCAGCGACAATATGCCGAGGATTGCATTTGGATCATGCGCGAAGGCCGGCGTATCGGAGAATACCTGCTGTACGGCGTAGAGTGGGCTGGTGCCGATATCGCCGAACACGACGCCGAGCGCCCCCAGCATGAGGGTGGGCAGCTTTTTGGCGGACATCGGCGAACGCTCCGGGGTACGACGTAAGGAAGCACTTCTTTTTTGAAAAAAGAAGCTGAAATCTTGGCGCCGCGTGCCAGCTTCAACCGACTTCCCGACTCGGACGCAACCATGCGAGTGTAAGCCCAAAACGGGAACGATGCACGGTGTTCGTAGAGCTTTTCGTGATGGCGATCGTGGCGGCGGTGCTTGCCGCGTTATTGGTGCGCGTGCTGACGGGCATGCCGCGGCAGGCCGACGTGCAGGTTCTGCGGCTGCTGTGCGAGCAGGCGCTGGCGGGCCAGCGGTCCGAAGCCGAGCAGATGCGTGGGACGCTTGCCGCCTTGGAGCGCGCGATGGGCGGTCGGCTCGACGGGCTGCATGCCGGCACGGAGCAGCGCCTCGGCGAGCTCACCACACGGCTGGCGCAGGATCATGGTGAAAACCGCACGCATATGGAGGCCAAATTGCGCGAGATGGCCGACAGCACGGCGCTGCGGCTCGGCGATATCCAGCGCAGCGTGAACGAACAACTGACGGCCGCAGTGGAGCGGCAGATGACCACCAGTTTCGGCAGGGTGATCGAGCAGTTCACGGCCGTGCAGAAGAGCATGGCGGATGTGGCGGCCGTGACGGCGCAGATTGGTGACCTGAAGCGGGTTTTCTCCAACGTGAAAAGCCGCGGCGGTTGGGGCGAGACGCAGTTGAAAGCGTTGCTGGACGATCTGCTGCCCGAGGGCAGCGTGGTTTGCAATGCGCGGCTGCGCGAGCAGAGCGGCGAGGTGGTGGAGTTTGCTGTGCGCATGCCGGTGCGCGGCGACCAGCGTCCGCTATTGGCGATCGACGCGAAATTCCCGATCAGCGATTTCGAGCGCCTGCTGGATGCGGCAGAGCAGGCTGATGCCGATGGCGAGCGCGCAGCACGTCGCGCGCTGGAAGTTACGCTGCGGGCGGAGGCTGCCAAGATCGCCAGCAAGTATATCCTGCCGCCGGTGACTGTGGAGTTTGCGGTGATGTATCTGCCGACGGATGCGCTGTATGCGGAAGCCGCGCGCGTTCCCGGGCTGATCGACGAGCTGGGCCAGCGGCTGCGCGTGATGGTGATGGGGCCGAGCCTGCTACCTGCGCTGCTGCGCACGGTGCAGTTGGGTTACGTTACGCTGGCGCTGGAGCAGAAGGCGGGTGAGATCGCGCAATTGCTGGGCGCCACGAAGCGCGAGATGCTGACGATGGATGCCACGCTCGAGAAGCTGGCGAAGCACGCCGGCAATATGTCCAGCTCCATAGAGGAAGCCAGGCGCCGCACAAGGGTGGTGACAAAAAAGCTGAAAGGCCTGGAGATGCTCGAGGAAGAGAAAGCCGCCGCCGTGTTAGCCCTGGAGGACGCCGATATCTAGCAACCCGGCGCGTCAGCGGAACAAAAGTTTTTTGCTTCTTTTTTTCAAAAAAGAAGTGCTTGCTTGCTTTCTATCGTCAGGACCAAACAGGCGTGCAGCAGAAAACATTTCTAGGCCATCCGATAGGCCTATCCGTCCTGTTCGGAACCGAAATGTGGGAGCGGTTCTGCTATTACGGCAACAACGCGATCATCACCTATTACCTGGTGGATTTCCTGCTGGTGGGTGGCGAGCCCTCGCATGTGATCGGCTACGCGTCGGTGAAGCGCTTCTTCGAGTGGCTGTATGGCCCGTTGGCTGCGCAGCCACTGGCAGCCTTGATCGTGGGCAGTTTCGGATCGGCCACCTATCTCGGCGGATTGGCTGGCGGGGCGATTGCCGACCGGTTCTTGGGGCAAAGCCGCGCGGTGTTGCTGGGCGCGGCGGTGATGGCGGTTGGCGAGTTCATGTTGGCCGATCCCGCATTGTTCTTTGTGGGACTGCTGGTTTTCACGATAGGCGTCAGTTTCCTGAAGCCGAATATCGCAACGCAGGTGGGCGGCCTTTATGCGGCGGGCGACTCGCGCGTGGATCGGGCTTATTCGATATTTTACATCGGCATTAATCTTGGCGCGTTGATTGCACCTCTTGTTGTGGGGAGGTTAGGCCATGCGCCGCCTGGCGCGCCGCCGCGCTGGCATTACGGTTTCGCCGTTGCGGGAGCGGGCATGCTGGTGGGGCTGCTGGTGTTTCTGGTCGGGTTGCGCTGGTTGCCGCCCGATGTGCGGGCACGCCGGCGGGAAGCGGCGCGCGAGGCTGTAGCACAAGGCGCGGTGGCCCTGCGCGCGAGCTTCACTTCACTCGAAAGGCGTACGGTGCTTGCACTGTTTGCCGTGGCATTCTGCAACATTTTCTTCTGGGCGTGCTATGGCCAGCAATACAGTGCGCTGGCACTGATGGCAAAGGATTACACGGACTTGTCCGTCGGGCTGTTCAGTTTCCACCCGGAGGATGTGCAGGCGTTCAATCCGTTCTTTATCTTTACCATGACTCCGGTGGTGATCGCGTTTTGGACCTGGCAGAGCAAGCGGCGCGTGGAGCCGGCTCCGGTGACGAAGATGGCGATGGGATGCGGTCTGACGGCGCTGTGTTTCGGGCTTCTGATTGTGCCAGCGCTCTCGATCGATGCAGGGCACAAGATAAGCGTGCTGTGGTTAGTCGCCGCGTTGGCGCTGCAGACTTTGGGCGAGCTGTATCTGATGCCGGTGGCATTGTCGTTATTCAGCAAGGCGGCGCCGCCGCGCCTGGCATCCATCATGATGGCGGTGAACTACATGTCTCTCGCGATTGGATTTTATTTCGCCGGTTATCTCACCAGTTTCTGGAGCGGCATGGGCAAGACGGCGTTCTTCAGCATGATCGCGGGGATCGCGCTGGCGACGGCCGCGGGCATTCTCGGGCTCAGCCGTATTCTGAACCCGATGCTGCGCGCGGCGTGATACCCGATTACGCTATGCAGCCCGCGCGAGATCCAGCGCCGACCAGATTGCGGATAACGCACCGACCAGATGTTCCACGTCCTGGTCTGTATGTTTGGGCGACGGCGTGATGCGCAGGCGCTCCGTGCCACGCGCTACCGTTGGATAGTTGATCGGCTGCACGTAGACGCCGTGCTGCTCCAGCAAGGTGTCGCTGATCTGCTTGCACAAGGCTGCATTGCCTACCATCACCGGCACGATGTGACTGGGATTCGCGTAATGCGGAACGCCGGCCGCGTCGAGCTTGCTGCGTAGCAGTGCAACCAGGCGTTGCTGCTCGCGCCGTTCGGTGTCGCTGCTTTTCAGGTGCCTGATGCTGGCGAGGGCACCGGCGGCGATCGCGGGCGGCAGGGCGGTGGTGAAGATGAAGCCGCTGGCAAAGCTGCGAACATAGTCGACAAGGTTGGTGGAGCCGGTGATGTAGCCACCGATCACGCCATAGCCTTTGGCGAGCGTGCCCTCGATGACGTTCAGGCGGTGCATGATGCCTTCGCGCTCCGCGATGCCGCCGCCGCGCGGGCCATAGAGGCCGACGGCATGCACCTCGTCGAGATAGGTGAGCGCGTTGTGTTTTTCCGCCACGTCACAGATTTCGGCGATCGGTGCGATGTCACCGTCCATGGAGTAGATGCTCTCGAACATCACCATCTTGGGTAGCGCGGGATCGAGTGCTGCAAGCCGGCGATCGAGATCCTCCGGATCGTTATGCGCAAACACCTCGATGCGCGCGCGCGAGTGGCGGGCGCCCTCGATCATCGATGCATGATTCTTTGCGTCCGATAACACGACGCAGCCAGACAGGCGCGCGGCCAATGTGCCTATCGCGGCCCAGTTGCTCATATAGCCAGAGTTGAAGAGCAGGGCAGCATCCTTGCCATGCAGGTCGGCCAGTTCCTCTTCCAGGAGAACGTGGTAGTGGTTCGTGCCGGCGATGTTGCGCGTACCGCCGGCGCCGGCGCCGCAATTGTCGAGCGCCTCGTGCATGGCTTCCAGAACGAGTTTGTTTTGGCCCATACCGAGATAGTCGTTGCTGCACCACACCGTCACCTCGTCGCGCGCGGTGCCTGTGCTGCCCGCAGGCTTGTGCATGACGCGGGGGAACGTTCCCGGCTGGCGCTGCAGGTTTGCGAAGACGCGATAGTTTCCCTGTTGGCGCAGGGTATCCAACTCGGTCTGGAAGAATTGCTCGTAGTTCATGGGCAACCTATCTGTGCGGGTTCTGAGGAGGGGCGTATGGCAACGCTGCGGGACCGCGGCTTGGAAGATGCAGATGGAGAGGTTTTTGCCCGCAGCCACCAACCCCAGAGTGCATCGAACGGCAATGGCAATACGAGCAGTGCGTGCTCCAGCACGGCGAGGGCCAACATGGTAATCAGGAACGCAAGGCCGGTGAGCGCGAACGGCGTGGTACCCGGGTTTCGCGCGAGATGAACGAGCCAGAAGGTGGCGAGCAGGCCGCCAAGGAGGGAAACGGGCATCAGCCAGTTCATCCGGCGGCGCGACATGAAGCTGAGGAGGTAGGTGAGGTGCGCGGGCAGGAATGATTCGCCGAGATTCAGCACGCCGAGATAGACGTTCAGCTTGGCGCTAAGTCGCATCCCCCATAAAACCATGAAGGTCCATAGCCCGATCTGATTCACGGCACCCCAGCAGAACCACATTACCAAAACACCGGTGGCGAGTATGGCGAGTTCGTGGTGTATGCACGCCTGCACGGCCTGGCGGAACCGCCGCCAGCCTTGCGCACCGGCCGAGCATGCCGTGGTGCGCGGGCCGGTTAGGAAACCCATGAAAAACGCCATTTCGTGCCAGCCCCATACCAGCACGCCGTAGGTGAACGCCGCGTAGGCACCGGTGAGCGTTGCGTCATTCCTGCCCGCCGCCAAACGGTACAGTGATACGGCCGCAATGGCGGAGAATATAGTGAAACTCCACGCGAAGGTGCGCGGCGGCAGGTTGTTCAAAAACACGATCAAGCCGGTGGAGAACCACCAGACGAAAAGGCAATACAAAGCAGGGGTCAACCAGGCCGGCATCAGGACGCAAGACCTCTGTTTTTCACTGTTGGACGGCCGCGCCTACCACGATGCTGCCAGGCGAACCTTGCCCGGCAATGAGGCCGTGTGTGTCGGCAGCAGATAAAGCCGTGCGAAGTTGATACCCGCCGATGCCGTCAGGGCCAGACTGTGCAGCTTGCCGATGAGGCCGCCGCGCGCTCTCGCAGCCGCCTTGCGTTCAGTGATGATGCGGAAGCGCTCGAGGCCGCGGAGGAATACAGGGTTTTCCAGATCGAGTGTTACCGGGAACACCTGCTTGCAGATTTCCGTGGTGATGCGGAAAACTTGCATGTCGTATTCCGTCGGGTCGACGCCGAGTGCCGCGTGGAAGGCGGGGCGTGCATGGTCGCGCACATACATCGTGGCGAACACGGCAAGCTGGAAAAAGCGTATCCACAACCTATTGGTCCCCGTCAGCAGTTTCGGGTCTGCGCGCATGAGCAGCGCAAACGCCTCGCCATGGCGGAACTCGTCACCGCACCATTGCTCGAACCACTGGAAGATCGGGTGGATCATCCTGTCGGGATTGCGCTGCAGATGACGGAAGATGGTGATGTAACGCGCGTAGCCGATCTTCTCCGAAAGATATGTGGCGTAGAACACGAATTTCGGCCGGAAAAAGGTGTACTTCTTCGTCTTGGTCAGGAAGCTCAGATCTACGCCGACGTTGAAATCCTTTAGCGTCTCGTTGATGAAAGCGGCATGGCGGGCCTCGTCGCGGGCCATGAAGGCGAACAGGTCGTGTATGTCGCCATCCGGGATGCGCTTCTTGATTTCCGCGTAAAGCACGCAGCCGGAAAACTCGGCGGTGACCGAGCTCACGAGAAACTCCAGGAACTCGCGCCGCAACTCGGGCGGCATCGCCGAGAAGTCTTGCTTAAATACCTCGGTCTGCACGAAGTGGTTGCGGTTATGGTCGGCGCGCAATTCGGCGATCAGCGCGTCCCATTCGGCGCGCACCAGGCTTACGTCGATGCGGCCCATCGCGTCGAAATCCGTGGTGTAGAAGCGGGGGCTCAGCACCGTGTCCTGCTGCGCATACAGCGTGCTGTCGTTCGGGGCTGCGCGCTTCGAGATCGCGTTCATGGGGCGTTCCTAGGATGCAGAACCAGTTCCTCGGCGGGGATGAAACCCACCTCGTAGAGGCTGGTGAGATCGAATATGGATATCAGCTCGGTCCATGCGCGACGCAATGCGCCCGCGCGTATCACCGTCGCCTGCGTGCGGAACCGGCGCACTTCGCCGAATGCCAGGCGATCCGGCAGGCCTTCGACGCGCACCTGGTCACCGGGGCGAATATCGATGCCATCCGGCACGGCATAGGCGTGAAAACTGTCGAGGCTACGCTCGAGATCCACATCGCAGGCAATGGTTAGCGTCGTGGCCATCAGGTGGGGCCTGCACTGGCTGTTTGCGCGCGCGGCGGCATGGTGAGCAGGCGCACGAACACCGCCTCGTTTGCGCTGCCGAATGCTTCGAGTTCGACGTCGCGGCCGGTGGACGGATCGAGAAGCACCAGGCGACCATCGGCATAGCCGGTCAGGCGGAAGGGCGCCGTGGAGCCGATATGGTCGGCGCGGCGCGTGCGGGCGAAGCCGCGCAACGTGCCGCGCAGGAAGCCATTCTGGCCGGTCATCACGTCTAGCACGCGGCCGTTATCATCGGCGAGGGTTACGATCACGGCTCCGTCATCGCGATCCGAGAAGCGGAGATTGCGCTCCGCGGTGGCTTTGGCGGTCGGCGGCTCGACACCGCCGCCGCCCAGCCGGCCGACGATCGCGGCAAGCAGGACGAAGCCGATGAGTGCGGCGCCCGCCGTAAGCGGGAAGCGCGGAAAGCTGCCGACCGGCACGGGTTTGTTCACCTGGCTGTCTCCTTCAGGCCCGCGCCATCCTCGCATGCATTGCAGGCTTGGCAAGCCTTACCTCGCGTTTTGGTGCGACAACCGGGTGCGCCTCGGCGTGGTCGGCCAAAGCCTGAGCCAGGATCAGGGACACCTTGGCAGCGTCGGGGATGCACCGCAGCATGGGCTCCGTGCGCGCCATGCGCCACGGCCGCGCGTGCGGCCACATCACGAAGTAGGACAGTTTCTCCCCCGGCAGCATGCGTAAAGTGAGGTCGCCCTTGCCGTTCGGATAGACATGCAAGCCAGCCGCCTCGACTCCGGCGAACGGAAGATTGAACGAGATCGGCAACGCCATCCCGGCGCTGACCACGACGCGGTTCGTGGTTATGCTGTAGGTGGTGCTGCGTCGGACAGCCCAGGCATAGGCGCCGGCGAGGGCGAATACGGCGATGGCAAGATACGCCCTGTGCAGCACGACGAGAAACACTGCATGTGCGGACGCGCCATTCTGGGCGGCGGTGATTGCGGAGGCAACGATCAGCAACGCGAAATACGCGCCGACGAAACGCATGTGGAACACCCGCACAAGCATCGTGCGGATATCGGGCGCGCCTTGCCAGAGCAGCGTCTCTCCCTGCGGCAGGCGCCCAGGCAGACCCTGGGGTTGCGGCCGGTTGGCAGACTGACGGGCGCTCACAGCAGCGGCCTCGAACGCTCTGGCGTGGCGTAGAGTAGACCGCCACCGTAATAGGCGGTGATCTTGTCCTCTTCGAGAGACGTGATGGTGTCGGGATCTTTGAGCGCCGGCACGGTCGCAAAATGCGCGGCCAATATAGCGTGGACCTTGATCATGCGCTGCTTGGAGCGGAACGTGACGAAGTGCGTGGGCAGCAGGACGCGTCGTGCGCCGAACGCTTCCAGTGTCTGCACTTCGAGGTAGCGCACGATGTATTCCGAGCGGTCGATCCACGCATCGACGATGGTTCCCGCTTCCTCGCCGTCACCGCCAAAGACGGTGTAGCCGCGCGGGTCGGGGTCTTCATGCGAGAGGAAGAAATCTTCCGCGGTGCGCAGGGGCACGATCTTCGGCAGTCCATCGTCGTAGGCCACCTCGGGAACGTCATGACGCTGCGCATACGCGGCAGGGCCCACGCCATCCAGCATCGGATTGCCGGTGGGCTCGAAGGGTGCACCCGGCCAGGCCAGAACACGCTCTGCCGCGAACACTTCCGGCTTGTCGCCACGCGGGGCCGAGATCGTGTGGCCGTCCGCCATCAGGAAATGCTTTGCTGGCGGGATCTGCGGAAACTCGCGCGCGTCCTGCCCGGGGAAGTCCGCCACCAAGGGATAGCCCTCGCGGTGATCTTCGCGACGCAGCCACCAGATGAGCGCGAAGAAGAATCCCCAGAAGGCATATATCGTCAGTTGTGCCACATCGAAATGCGCAACAATCGAGCCGTATCCTGGTGTCATGGCGATGTCCTCATCGGGTCAGGTTGAAGTGGCGAGAAGCGGTGCTGCGTAACGTCGCACAACGGACGGGCTTCGCACCAGCGGTCCCGCGGCAACGAGCGTGGCGAACAGCAACACCACCTCGATCGTGTAGACGACGCCGTATCCGGTGGCGGTATCGACCAGAGCCGGGCCGAGACGGCCGTGCAGGGCGAGCACGGATACGCCGTCTCTGATAAGCCCGCCGCTGGCAACGGCGATACCGGCCGCCGAGGCCTGTACGGCGCCCCAGATGCCGAGCGCCAGGCCGATCTGGCCTGCGCCCGCCATCGCCATTGCGGCGGTGAGCGTGCAATGCGCGAAAAGGCCCGCGCCGAAGCCGATCGTGACCACGCCGAGTGCGAACAACATTGTCGATTGCAGAGGGGCGGCGAAGACCAATGCGGAGAATGCGAATAATCCGGCAACCGCACCCAGGCAGGCGAGTCGGTAAGGATCCATGCCATTGCTCAGACGTTTCGCAGCCAGGCCGAAACCCACGAGGCCGCCGGCGGCCAGCAAGGCGGTGAACGCGGTGGTGGCGCCGACACTCAGATGCAGCACCTGGCCACCATACGGCTCCAGCAAAACGTCTTGCATGCTGAAGGCGACCGTGCCGAAACCGAGTGCCACCAGCCGGCGCCGTGCGTCGCCGCCGCGATTGAAATCAGCCCAGGATTGGGCAAAGGACGGCCGCGCACGGTCCGGTCTGGTCTCGGCCGGCCGGCGAGGCTCCTGTTTCCAGAGCGCCACTGCATTCAGCACGACGGTGAGCAGCGCGGCACCCTGTATGCACTGGATCAGCCGTATTTCGGAGAAATGTGCGAGCAGCGCGCCGAAGAATATCGCACTGACGACCATGCCGAGCAGCAGCATCATGCAGAGCAGGGCTACGACTCTCGGATGTTTCTCAGGCGGCGAAAGGTCGGTGGCGAGGGCGAGGCCAACGGTCTGCGTGGTGTGTAGGCCGGCGCCGACGAGGAGAAACGCCAGCGATGCCGCGGCCTGACCGATGATAATCGGGCCGTTGCTGTCGCCAGAGAGTATGATGAGGGCGAACGGCATGATCGCGAAGCCGCCGAATTGCAGCATGGTGCCCAGCCACAAATAGGGCACGCGCTTCCAGCCAAGGACGGAGCGGTGGTTGTCGGACCGAAAGCCGATTACTGCGCGGAAGGGCGCGGCTATCAGCGGCAGCGACACCATCATGGCGACAAGCCAGGTTGGCACGCCAAGTTCGACGATCATGACACGGTTCAGCGTGCCGATCAGCAATACCGCCGCCATGCCGACGGTGACCTGGAACAGCGACAGGCGCAGCAGGCGGGCGAGCGGCAGGTCCGGCGTGGCCGCGTCGGCGAACGGAAGAAAACCGGTGGTCCATTTGGACGCAAGCTTGCGATTCCAGGAAGCCGCACGCTTGTGGACGACAGACTCCCGCGCGAGCGATTGGCCGGTTTGCTTCACCGCCGCGAAACCTCGAGCGCATGGCTCATGTAAAACCCGCTGCTGACGCGATGATCGCGCCCGAGTCGCAACGGCGCCAGGCGTCGCATGATGTCGCGCGCGGCAATCGGCTCGATGGCCGGTGCACGATCCCCACGCGGGAAAAGCCGTCCGGCCGCATGCATCAACGTCAGCAGCGGCGTGCGCGGTGCGAAGGTGAACAAGACGGACTTTTCGGCGCGTGCGGCAAGTGCGGCGACACAGGCGGCCATGTCCGGTGCGCGGTAATGTATCAGCGAGTCCATCGCCACGATGAAATCGAAGCGGCCGTGATCGGGGGCGGTCATGTCGCCAACCTGGAAATCTATCGTGCCGCCGAGGTCGCCCGGGGTGCGTTCGCGCGCGAGCTCGACGAGCGTGGCGGACAGGTCGATTGCGGTCACATGGGCGCCGCGCCGCGCCGCCTCAACAGCGAGCGCTCCGGTGCCGCAACCGGCATCAAGCAAGCGTGCGCCTGAAAGGTTGGCGGGAAGCCAGGAGAGAAGGGTAGCGCGCATTTCGTCACGGCCGGCCCGCACGGTGGCGCGTATGCCGCTTACCGGCGCGTCCGACGTAAGTTTCGCCCAGGCATCCGCAGCCGTGCGGTCGAAATACTGCTCGAGCTGGCCGCGTCTTGCGAGATACGTCGTGCTCGCCATTATTCGTAGCCCAGCAGGTCGAATATCTCGCGGTCCTTCAGCGGCGTGCCTTCGAGCGGCTTCGTGCCGGCCCAGAGCTGTGCTGCCAGGCGCAGATATTCGAGCTTGACGGCCTCCAGTTCCGGTGAGCTTTCCATTTCAAACAGCGTGGACTTCTTCAGGCGCGAGCGGCGAATCACATCCAGATCGGGGAAATGCGCCAGCGTGGAGAGGCCGGTCGCGGCGTTATAACGGTCGACCTGGTCGGTGGCGGCGGAGCGGTTGCAGATGACGCCGCCGAGCCGGACATTGTAGTTGCGCGCCTTGGCCGCGATCGCCGCGACGATGCGGTTCATCGCAAATATGCTGTCAAAATCATTGGCGGCGACGATCAGGGCGCGGTCAGCGTGCTGCAACGGCGCGGCAAAACCGCCGCATACCACGTCGCCGAGGACGTCGAATATCACCACATCGGTTTCTTCGAGCAGATGGTGTTCCTTGAGGAGCTTCACCGTCTGCCCGACGACATAGCCGCCGCAACCCGTGCCTGCCGGCGGGCCGCCGGCTTCGACGCACATCACGCCGTTATAGCCCTGGAAGACGAAATCTTCGACGCGCAGTTCCTCGCTGTGGAAGTTTACGGTTTCCAGAACGTCGATCACGGTCGGCTGCAAATGCTTGGTCAGCGTGAAGGTGGAGTCGTGTTTCGGGTCGCAGCCGATCTGCAACACACGTTTGCCCAGTTTGCTGAATGCAACCGACAGGTTGGACGACGTGGTGCTCTTGCCGATGCCGCCTTTGCCATATACGGCGAACACCTTGGCGTTGCCGATCTTGAGCGACGGATCGAGCTGCACCTGGACGCTGCCGTCGCCATCGCCGCGCTTCGGCAGCAGGTTGTTCCTCGGACGCTGCAGTGTCTCGCTCATGCCGCCATCTCCTTGCCTACGCCTTCGAGGCGGTCTTCCAGTTCTTCGCCGGCGCCGCGCAGGGCGTCCAGTGTCGCCTGGTCCGGAGACCAGTAGTTACGCTCGTTCGCCTCGATGAGGCGGTTGGCGATCTTCAGCGATGCTTTCGGGTTCAATGTCGCGAGCCGCTCGCGCATGGTTTCGTCCAGCACGTAGGTTTCCGCAAGTTGCTGATACACCCAGGGGGAGACCTCTCCCGTGGTGGCGGACCAGCCGAGCGTATTGGTCACATGCGCCTCTATTTCGCGCACGCCTTCGTAGCCATGCTTCAGCAGGCCCTCATACCATTTCGGGTTCAACGCGCGGGTGCGCGTCTCGAGGTTGACCTGCTCGGTAAGCGTGCGCACGATGCCGTCGCCGCGCGTCTGGTCGCCGATATATACCGACGCCGCGGTGCCGCCGCGCGCGCGCCGCACCGCGCGGGTGATGCCGCCAAGCGTGTCGAAATAGTGATCTACCGTGGTCACGCCGAGCTCGATGCTGTCGAGGTTCTGGTAGGTGATGTCGACGCTGGCGAGAATATGGCCGAGCACGGCCGTCTGCTTTTCCGGCCTGCCATCGACGCCATACGCGAAGCCCTTGCGGTTGACATAGGCGTCGGCGAGCTCGTCCTCGTCGTTCCACACGCCGGCGCCGACCATCTGGTTGACGTTCGCGCCGTAGGCGCCATCCGCGTTACCGAACACACGCAATGCGGCCTGCTCCATTGTTCCACCGTGTGCGGCGAGAAAGGCAAGCGCGTGGCGGCGTATGTGATTTTGCGAGAGTGGCTCGTCGGCGGTTGCAGCCAGCAGCGCCGCTTCGGCAAGCAGCTTGGTTTGCAGAGGCAGCAGATCGCGGAAGATCCCCGACAGCGTTAGGATAACATCGATACGCGGACGCGCCAGCTCGGCAAGCGGTATCAGCCTTGCGCCGGCCAGGCGGCCGTAGCTGTCGAATCGCGGAGCGGCGCCCATCAGCCACAAAGCCTGCGCGATCGGGCCGCCCTCGGATTTGAGGTTGTCGGTTCCCCACAGCACCATCGCGATGGTCTCGGGAAGCGACGCGCCGGCCTGGGCATGGCGTGCGAGCAGACGGTCGGCCTGGCGCGCACCATCCTGACAGGCGAAAACGCTCGGCAGCCGGAAGGGATCGAAACCGTGCAGGTTGCGCCCCGTCGGCAACACCGCGGTATTGCGCAGCAGGTCACCACCAGGCGCCGGGCGAACGTAGCCGCCATCGAGCGCGTGTATGATTGCGGGAATCTCGTAGTCCGTAGCCAGAAGATCGTCGAGCCGGTTGCGCTCCTCGCCTGGCGCGATGTTCGCCGCGTCCAACATGCCGGCGCGCTCTTCCGCGCTCGGCGGCTGGCCGATTACGTGCAGGCCATGCGGGATCAGCGTGTATTCCAATTCGAGTAGCGCGGCGCCAAGCCGGTCGATCTCGGCGGTTGCGTCAGCGGCGGCCCATTCCGGCGCGGATTCCGCAAGGTCCAGCGTGGCGGCCTGCGTCTGTATCAGCGCCGCCAGCAATATGCGCTGATCGGCATCGGCTTGCGGCTCCATTGCGCGCCAGCGATCCAGCGACGCTTTCAGGTCGACAAGTCCGCGATACAGGCCGGCGGTCGCGGTGGGAGGCGTCAGATAGCTTATCAGCGTGGCGTTGGCGCGACGCTTGGCGATCATGCCCTCGGAGGGGTTGTTGCTTGCATACAGGTTGAAATTCGGCAGGTCCGCGATCAGCCGGTCCGGCCAGCACGCGCCGGACAATCCGGCCTGCTTGCCTGGCATGAACTCCAGCGCGCCATGGGTGCCGAAATGCAGCACGGCGTGCGCGCCGAAATCTTCGCGCAGCCAGCGATAGAAAGCGGCAAATGCGTGCGTCGGTGCGAAGCCGCGTTCGAACAGCAGGCGCATCGGGTCACCCTCGTAGCCGAACGCCGGCTGTATGCCCACGAACACATTGCCGAACTGCGCGCCAAGCACGAATATGCCCGACCCGTTGCTCTGCTGACGGCCAGGTGCCGGCCCCCATTGCGCTTCGATCTCACCGAGCCAGTTCTGCGCGCGCACGTGGTCATCGGTCGGGATGCGCGCGGCGACATTGGCATCCGTGCCGTGCAGGCTCGCATTGCCCTGCAATATCGCGCTGCGTAGCGCATCGACAGTGTCTGGGACATCGACAGTGTAGCCGGCTTGTTTGAGGCCGAGCAGCGTGTTGTGCAGCGATGCAAACACCGCGAGGTAGGCGGCCGTGCCGGTGGCGCCTGCGTTCGGCGGAAAGTTGAAGAGCACGGCGGCAATCTTGCGCTCCGCGCGGGCGGCCCGGCGCATACGCACCAGTTTCTCGACCCGCTGCGCCAGGGTGGCGGCGCGCTCGGGATGAGAGACCATGGCGTGGCACTGGCCGTCGCAACCCTCGCAGGGGTTGGCGGTCAGCGCGCGGCCGCAGCGTCCGCCATAGGTCATCGGCATGATGCCGCCATCGAGTTCCGGAATGGCGACCATGATGGTGGTCTCCACCGGCAACAGGCCGCGCGGATCTTCCTGCCAGGTCTGCAGCGTCTGGAACTCGACCGGATGCGCGGTGATGTAAGGCACATCCAGCGCGGCGAGTTGCGCCTCGGCCGCGTCGCGATCGTTATAGGCGGGGCCGCCAACGAGCGAGAATCCTGTCAGCGACACCACGGCATCGACCTGGACGACACCGGCTTTGGTGAAATACGCGGCGATCGCCGGCCGCTGGTCCAGGCCGCTGGCGAAAGCCGGGATCACGCGCAGGCCGCGCTGCTCGAGCGCGGTGATGACGCCGTCATAATGGCGCGAATTGCCGGCGAGGAGATAGGAGCGCAGCAGCAGCAGGCCGACGGTGCCGCGCGCGCCCCAGGCGGGAAGCTGTCCGACATCGACCACGATGCGGCCGGCCGCGCGCGGATGATACAAGCCGATATCGGGATATTCGATCGGCGCTTCCACGCTGGCGAGCGTGCCGGCGCGCAGGCGCTCGGCCTGGGCATAGCGCCCGACCAGCATGCGCACCATGTTGGTGAGGTTTTCCTGCGATCCCGCCAGCCAATATTGCAGGCACAGGAAATAGGTACGCACATCCTGCGCGGTGCCCGGTATGAACCGCATCAGCTTGGGCAGGCGCTTCAGCATGCGCATCTGCGCCGCACCGCTCGAGGCTTCCGCGCTCGATTTGCCGGCCGGCTTGCCGCGCAGTTTCTTCAGCATCGCCAGGGCGCCGGTCGCTTCCTGCGACATGTCGAAACGGCCGAGTTTTGTCAGCCGGGTGATTTCGCCGGCGGACATGCAGCACAGCATCGCGTCGCAATCCAGCCGGCGTGCGGCGAGGGCCGGCTGCACCGCGCGCACGTGCTCCTCGAGGAACAGCATCGTGGCGATCACGATGTCGCCCTGCGCAATATCCGCCAGGCAGGCGGCGAGCGCGCCAGCATCCGCGGCCCAAACATCGGCGGCGTGCACGGCCAAATGCAGGCCGGGTATTTCGGCGCGCAACACATCCTGGGCGCGCGCGGCCGCGTCCGACAGATGGCTGTCCATCGTGACGATGACGACGCGCAAGGCAGCGGGTTCAGCGTGCATGATGCGCCTTGGCGTCATACAGCGTGTCGAGCGTGATCGTCGAAACACCGCGCTCGGCGGCGAAACTCTCGGTGTTGCGCCGCGCCTTGCCGCGCACGAAGAACGGTATCTTGCCAAGCTCCGCCTCGGCTTCCGCGGACCAGCGCCTTGCTTCGCCGGCGGCGGGAATGGCCGCCTGCAGGATCGCCTCGGGCAATTTCGCCGTGCTGCCGCCGAGATGGGAGGGGGCGGCGTCGGCAGAGAACTCGAAGTCTTCGCGGAACATCGTGATCAGGTGTTCCTCGAGGCCCATCATCAGCGGATGCACCCACGAGTCGAACACCACGTTCGCGCCCTCGAAGCCCATCTGCGGCGAGTAGCGCGCGGGGAAATCCTGCACATGCACCGGGGCGGAGATCACCGCGCACGGAATGCCGAGTCGCTTGGCGATGTTGCGTTCCATCTGCGTGCCGAGCACGAGCTCCGGCCGCAAGGCGGACACCTGCTGTTCCACGTCGAGGTAATCGTCGGTGATCAGCGCTTCCACGCCGTAGCGCTTTGCGGCGTCACGCACGTCGCGCGCGAACTCGCGGCTATAGGTGCCGAGGCCGACGATCTGGAAGCCCATCTCCTCGCTGGCGATGCGGGCGGCGGCGACCACATGCGTGGCATCGCCGAAGATGAAAACGCGCTTGTTGGTGAGGTAGGTCGAGTCGACCGAACGCGAATACCACGGCAGGTTGGAGGCGGCCGCGGAGAGATGCGCCGGCACGTCAACGCCGGCGAGTGCCGCCACTTCGGCGATGAACGCCACCGTGGCCGCGATGCCGATCGGCACCGTCTTGGTGAACGGCATCTGGAAATTGCGCTGCAGCCAGGAGGCCGCGACCTGGGCCACTTCCGGATACAGCACCACGTTGAAATCGGCATCCGGCAGGCGCGCCAGATCGGCCGGCGACGCAGCTTCCGGCGCGGTCACGTTCACATCGATGCCGAGCTCGCCAAGCAGCTTGCTGATTTCGCGCGTATCGTCGCGGTGCCGGAAACCGAGGGCGCAGGGGCCCAGGATATTGCAGCTCGGGCGCCCGCCCGGGGGCCGTGTGCGCGGTGCGGCAAAGGCGCGCACCAGTTGGTAGAACGTCTCGGCCGCGCCCCAATTCTCTTTCTTCTGGTAGGCGGGAAGCTCCACGGCCACCACGGGCACCGGGAGTTGCAGCGCGCGCGCCAGCCCGCCCGGATCGTCCTGTATCAATTCCGCGGTGCACGAGGCGCCGACCAGCAGCGCCTGCGGCTGGAAGCGCTCGTAGGCGTCGCGCGCCGCGGTCTTGAAAAGTTCCGCGGTGTCGCCGCCAAGATCGCGCGCCTGGAATGTGGTGTAGGTCACCGGCGGACGCGCGGCGCGGCGCTCGATCATGGTGAACAGAAGGTCGGCATAGGTATCGCCCTGCGGCGCATGCAGAACGTAATGCACGCCCTGCATGGCGGTGACCACGCGCATCGCGCCTACGTGCGGCGGGCCTTCATATGTCCAGAGCGTGAGCTGCATCCTACACCGCCAGTTTCGTGCGGCGCAGCAGCGGGCGCGCGAATAATTCGGCCAGATCGCCCGCCTGGTCGTAGCCCTGTATCGGCGTGAACAGCAGCTCGATGGACCATTTCGTGGTGATGCCCTCCGCCTCGAGCGGATTGGCAAGGCCCAGGCCGCACACCGCGATGTCCGGCCGTGCGGCGCGGCAGCGGTCGAGCTGACGGTCCACGTCCTGGCCTTCGCTCAGGAACGTTCCTTCTGGCAACACGGAAAGTTCGGCGGCAAGGTGTTCGCGGTGCAGATACGGCGTGCCGACTTCGACGAGTTCCATGCCGAGTTCGCGCGCAGCGAATCGCGCGAGCGGCAATTCGAGCTGGCTGTCGGGGAAGAAGAAGATGCGCTTGCCGGCGAGCTTGCCGCGCGCCGCCGCCAGCGCAGTGCCGGCGCGTGTCCGTGCGCTTGCCGTGGCGGCCTCGAATTGTGCGTCGGAGATATCGAAGGCGGTGGCCGCCGCGCGCAGCCAGGCCGTGGTGCCTTCGGCGCCGAGCGGGAACAAAGCGGGCAGCCGGCGCGCGCCGCGCGCTTCGAGTGCACGTGCCGTCTCGGCGAGGAAAGGTTGTGCCAGCAGCATCACCGTTTCCGGACCGATGGCGGGAAGGTCGACGGAGCGGCGCGGCGGCAGGAAATCCACCTGGGCTATTCCCAGTGCCGCGAAGAGGCGGCGGAACTGGTCTTCCACCACTTCGGCCAGCGCGCCCACCACCAGCAGCGAGCGCTGCGCGCCCGGCGCACTGCGCGGCATGATCGGAACCAGCGCGGCGAGGCAGGCATCTTCGCCCTGCGTGAACGTGGTCTCGATGCCGCTGCCCGAATAGTTCAGCACGCGCACCTGCGGCATGTGCATCGCGGACAGGCGTTCGGCGGCGCGCGAGAGATCCAGCTTGATCACCTCGGACGGGCAGGAGCCGACAAGGAACAGCAATTTCACTTCCGGTCGGCGTGCGAGCAGCTGCGCCACCACGCGGTCGAGCTCGTCGTTGGCGTCGGCCAGGCCCGCCAGGTCACGCTCGTCGATGATCGCGGTGGCGAAGCGCGGTTCGGCGAAGATCATGACGCCGGCTGCCGATTGCAGGAGATGCGCGCAGGTGCGGCTGCCGACGACGAGGAAGAACGCATCCTGTATCTTGCGGTGCAGCCAGACGATACCGGTCAGCCCGCAGAACACTTCGCGCTGGCCGCGCTCGCGCAGGACCGGCGCGTCGAGGCAACCGGCGGCGGGCGCCTGCACCGTGGCGGACATCAGGCCTGCCTCAGGCCGTGCGCTGCCTGGTGCCAGGGATCCTGTGCGGCCAGCCGGGCGGCGCGCAGTTTCAGCAGGAATTGCGCGGCGTTCACGGCGTAGCAGGCATAGGCGGCCAGTGCGAGCAGCATCAGGTTCTGCGCGTCCAGCGAATGCGACAGCAATGCCACCACATAGGCCGTGTGCAGCGCGATCACGATCATGCTCATCGCATCTTCCCAGAAGAACGCAGGCGCGAACAGATAGCGGCCGAAGATCTCTTTCTCCCAGATCGCGCCGGTGACCATGATCGTGTAGAGCACGCAGGTTTTCGTCAGCACCGATACATTGGCGGCGAGCGCGCCCTGCCCGGTGATCAGGAAATGCGCGACGAAGCCGAGGCTGATCAGAAACACGGCGAACTGCGCCGGGGCGAGCACGCCCTGCACCAGGGTCCAGGGCGAGGCGTCGCGGCGGCGCTTCTCTTCCGGCGTGTAGAGCGGCCGGGCCACATGGCGGGAAGCGGCGGTCTGGCCGGCCTGCACGTGGCGTCCCGTCGTGGCGCCCCAGGGGCAGCTATCGACCGAACCCACCAAGCGCTCCAAAGCCGAAGTTGCGAACATAGCTGAACACCCTCTTCTCTCGGCCGCCGCACGCCCCGGAGCCGGGTCTGCGTCGGCTGCGGGCTCAACCGGCCCATTCGCCTCAACTGGAGAGAAGGCTAAAGCGGGCCGCAAAGGACTGTCAAGCAAACCTTACGTAAATCTAGCTTGACACTTTTTGCCGCCGCCGCTTTAGAATGGTCCGCAAGGCAAGGGCGATGGCGGCAATGCACTCTCAGGCGGCAACCGACGATGTCTGGACGGAAACCGACACCACGCGGGTGATACGCGGCCTGTCGCGCAGCCAGTTGGCAGCCCAGGAGTTGCGGGCCGATCCTGCCGTGCATCGCCACGATGTTCTGGTCCGCACGATGCAGGAAGAGGTGATCCCCCGCCTGTTGCGCGCCCGCCTGGCGGCCGCGCCCGCTTCGGTGGCCGAAGCGGCACCGGCACCGGCATTGGCACCCGTGCAGGAGCAGGTCAGCCGCCTGGTCGGCCTCGTGCTCGAAGGCGGCCAGGCCGAGCCCGCCGCCTACGTGGAAACCCTGCGCCAGGCCGGCGCGCCGGTCGAGTCGCTGCTGCTCGACCTGCTCACCCCGGCCGCGCGGTTGCTGGGCGAGATGTGGGAAGACGATACCTGCAGCTTCTCCGACGTGACGCGCGGCATGCTGCGCCTGGGCCAGATACAGCGCCTGCTCGATCGGGCGTTTTCCGGCGACGTGGTGCCGGCTGCAAGCGCGCCCCGCGCGCTGCTGGTGCAGATGCCGGGCGAGCAGCATGGTTTCGGTCTGGCGATGGTGACGCAGTTCTTCCGCCGCGCCGGCTGGAATGTCCGCCAGGAGCCGGTGGTGACCAGTGCCGGCCTGCAGGATCTGGTGCGCACCCAGGCGTTCGGGCTGGTGGGCATTTCGCTTTCCTGCAGCAGCAACATGGCGGGACTGGAAGCGGAGATACGCGCCATCCGCCGGCATTCGCGCAATGCCGCGGTGGCGATCATGGTCGGCGGCCCGCCTTTCATCGCCCATCCGCAACTGGCCGCCATGGTCGGCGCGGACGCCACGGCAGCGGACGGAAAAGACGCCGTGCGGCAGGCGGAGAGCCTGGTGGCAGCCGCCCGATGAGCCATAGATCGGCAGCGATCGCGGCGGGCGGGCGTCTCCGCCGCTACAAGGATAACCACACCCAAAAATACCAAGAAACGGCGTAGGCGGGAACGGGCCATGCAATGGAGGATCTCGGCGCTCGTGAAAACATTCGCCTCACCTGACAGCTCCCTTGGCAGTCTGGATGCGCAGTCGGTGGCGACGCTGATCGCCACCGCATCGGACGTGGCACTCATCGTCGATGCGGACGGCACGATACGCGATGTTGCTTTCCAGAGCGACGAACTTGCCCACGACCTGGACACCAGCGGCAGCTGGACCGGCCGCAAGCTGGCGAGCACCGTGGTGCCGGACAGCGTGCCGAAAGTCACCCATCTGCTGGTGGATGCGGCAACGCCCGCCGCCAAGCCGAAATGGCGCCATCTCAACCACGCCAACGCTGCGGGCGGTTCGGTGCCGGTGCTGTATTGCGCGGTTCAGGTGGGCAATGACGGCCGCATGGTGGCATTCGGGCGCGACCTGCGCGCGATGTCCGCGCTGCAGCAGCGCCTGGTCACCGCGCAGGAGACCCTGGAGCGCGACTATTCGCGCATGCGCGAGGTCGAGGCGCGCTACCGCCTGCTGTTCCAGATGTCGTCCGAAGCGGTGCTGATACTCGATCCGGTGCGCCACCGCGTGGTCGAAGCCAATCCCGCCGCGCGCCTGCTGTTCGGCGTGGCGGCCGAGTCCGGCCAGGCGCTGGGCGACCTGTTTGCGCGCGACGCACTGGAAGGCGTGATCGCGCATCTCGGCGCCATACGCGGCGACGGCCGCGCGGAAGAATTTGCCGCCAGGCTGGCTGTCGGCGACGCCACGGTGATGCTGTCCGCCTCGCTGTTTCGCCAGGACAGCACCACGCTGTTCCTGATGCGCATCACGCCGGCCGGCGACGAGACGGCGAACACGCCCGACGTAAAACGCAACCTGTTGCGCCTGGTGGAGAGCGCGCCGGATGGTTTTGTCGTCACCGACAGCGCCGGCAACATACTCACCGCGAACAACGCCTTCCTGGAGATGGCGGGCCTCGCCGACGAAGAACTCGCGCGCGGCGAGTCGCTGGACCGCTGGGTGGGCAATTCGGGCGTGGAACTCGACGTGCTGATCACCAATCTGCGCCAGCGCGGTTCGGTGCGGTTCTTCGCCACCACGGTGCGCAGCGAGTTCCGCCGGGTCCGCAAAGGTTGAGATCTCCGCGGTCGCGATCGGCAATGGCGGGCAGCATTCCTTTGGGTTCGCGATACGCAATATCGGGCCGCGTCTGCAGGTGGACAGCCAGGCGGTGCGCGCGCTGCCGCGTTCGATCGAGCAGCTCACCGAGCTGATCGGCCGCGTGCCGCTCAAGGAGCTGGTGCGTGAATCGACCGACGTGATCGAGAAGCTTTGCATCGAGGCGGCGCTGGAGCTGACCGGCGACAACCGCGCATCCGCCGCCGAGATGCTCGGGCTGAGCCGGCAGAGCCTGTATGTGAAACTGCGTCGTTACGGCCTCGGGGATCTGGCGACCAATGAGCAGAATTGACCGCGTAGCACCCGCACAAGCGGCGCTCTCGCGCGCCGTCGGCAAGCCCGCGCGCACCGGGGCTGCGGCCTACTTCGAGCTGCTGAAACCGATCACCTGGTTCGCGCCGATGTGGGCGTTCGGCTGCGGCATCGTCTCCGCCGGCCGGCCGCTCTCCGGGCGCTGGCTGCTGGTGGCCGGCGGCGTGGCGCTGTGCGGCCCGCTCGTCACCGGCACCAGCCAGGCCTGCAACGACTGGTTCGACCGCCATGTCGACGCCATCAACGAGCCGGGCCGCGCCATCCCCTCCGGCCGGGTGCCCGGGCGCGGCGGGCTGTATCTGGCGCTGGTCTGGACGGTACTCTCCCTGGCAATGGGCGCCGCCCTCGGGCGCTGGGCGTTTGTAGCCACCCTCGTGGGCCTCGCACTCGCCTGGGCGTATAGCGCGCCGCCGCTGCGCCTGAAGCTGAACGGCTGGCTCGGCAATGCCGCGTGCGGCGCCTGCTACGAGGGCCTGCCCTGGTTCACCGGCGCCGCGATCATGGCGGGCGCGCTGCCGTCGGCGGGGATCATTGCCGCCGCCGCGCTGTATAGCGTGGGTGCGCACGGCATCATGACGCTGAACGATTTCAAGTCGCTCGAGGGCGACCGCCAGATGGGCGTGCGCTCGCTGCCGGTGATGCTCGGCGCGGACCGTGCGGCGCGCCTGGCCTGCGCCGTGATGGCGGCGCCGCAGATCGGCGTGGTGGCGCTGCTCACCGCGTGGCATTTCCCGCTGCATGCGGCCGCGGTGGCGCTGCTGCTCGCCGCACAGCTTGCGCTGATGGTGCGCTTCCTCGCCGACCCGCGCGCCAGGGCGCCCTGGTATAACGCCACCGGCACCAGCCTCTACGTGCTCGGCATGCTGGTCACCGCGTTCGCACTCCGGGCGGTTCACGCATGAATCCGCTCGGCTGGCCGGCGATCGTGCGGCTCGGCGTGGTGAATGGCTGCCTGGGCGCCGTGGTGGCGCTGGTCACCTTCACGCTGAACCGGGTGATGACGGTGGAGCTGGCCTTGCCGGCTTTGCTGCCTGGCGCGCTGATCGCGCTGCATTACGCGGTGCAATTGCTGCGGCCGCGGGTGGGTTTCGCGTCCGATACCGGCGGACGGCGCACGCCGTGGATCGTCGGCGGGCTGGCCGTTCTGGCCACCGGCGGAGTGCTCGCCGCCGCCGCGGTGTCGCTGCTCGCCACGCATTTCGCCGCAGGGCTGGCGCTGGCGGTGCTGGCCTATGCGCTCGTCGGGCTGGGCGCAGGTGCGGTCGGCACATCCTCGCTGGCGCTGATGGCGGTGCGCGTGGCGCCGGGCCGCCGGCCTGCCGCGGCCACGGTGTTCTGGCTGCTGATGATCGTGGGCGCCGTGGCCGAGGCCGGCACGGCGGCGCATCTGCTCCACCCGTTCTCGCTGGCGCTGCTGCTGCGCGTGTCCGCCGCCATCGCCGGCATTGCGTTCGTAGCCGGCAGCGCCGCCATCTGGGGTGTCGAGCGCGGCCGCGTCGCCGCACCCGCGCCCGCGCATCTGGCCGGCGGCTTCGCCGACGCGCTGGCGGCCACCTGGCGCGAACCGGCCGCGCGCCGCTTCACCCTCTTCGTGTTCACCGCGATGCTCGCCTATAGCGGGCAGGAGCTGATACTCGAGCCGTTCGCCGGACGCGTGCTGGCCCTGAGCCCGGCGCAGACCGCGTCGCTCACCGGACTGCACCAGAGCGGCGTGCTGGCCGGCATGTTGCTGGTGGCGATCGGCGGCAGCCTCGCCCGCCGCGCGCACGACATGAAATGGTGGATCGCCGGCGGCTGCGCGGTATCGGCGATTTGCCTCGCGGGCCTTGCCTGCGCCGGGCTCGCCGGGCCGACCTGGCCGCTGCGCGCCAACCTCTTCGCGCTCGGCCTTGGCAACGGCGCGTTCGCGGTATCGGCCATCGGCGCCATGCTGGGCCTTGCCGGCGGACGCGGCGGCAGCGCCGGCGTGCGCATGGGCGTATGGGGCGCGGCGCAGGCGGTGGCGATGGGCGCCGGCGGCCTGCTCAGCAGCGGCGCCAGCGACGCGGCCCGCCTCCTGCTCGGCGCGCCCGGCCCGGCTTACGCGCTGGTGTTCGCCAGCCAGGCGGTACTGTTCCTGGTCGCCGCCCGCCTCGCCTGGGGTGTTCTCACCAGTTCGGCGCGCCCCACCGGCACCGCCGCCACCATCGCGATTGCAGCCACATGACATCGGAGCCGCACATGACCGAGACGATGACCTACGATACCGTGGTGGTCGGTGGCGGGCCCGCCGGCGCCACCGCGGCACTGGCCCTGGCCGAAGCCGGCCGCACGGTGCTGCTGCTCGACCGCGACGGTCGCATCAAGCCGTGCGGCGGCGCCATACCGCCGCGCCTGGTGCGCGATTTCGCCATACCCGACGCCCAGATCGTGGCGCGCATACGCGCCGCCCGCATGGTGTCGCCGAAGGATGTGCAGGTCGATATGCCGATCGACGGCGGCTATGTCGGCATGGTCGACCGCGCCCAGTTCGACGAATGGTTGCGCGTGCGCGCGGAAACGGCCGGCGCGGTGCGCCAGACCGGCGCGTTCGAGCGGCTGGAGCACGACGCGGATGGCACCGCCGCCGTGGTGTTCCGCGGCAAGGACGGCACGCAGGGCCGGGTGCGCGCCCGCGTGGTGATCGGCGCGGACGGCGCGAAATCCGCCGTCGCCAAACAATGCGTCAAAGGTGCGGACCGCGTGCCCTACGTGTTCGCCTACCACGAGATCGTGCGCGCGCCTGCCGCCGCCACCGACCAGCTCGGCCGGCTGTTCGAGCCGGGCCGCTGCGACATCTATTACCAGGGCCGCCTGTCGCCCGATTTCTACGGCTGGGTGTTCCCGCATGGCGAAACCGTCAGCGTGGGCTCCGGCTCGGCCAAGAAGGGCTTCTCTATACGCGGCTCGGTGACCGATCTGCGCGCCGCCGCCGGGCTCGCCGGCGCCGAGACGATCCGTCGCGAAGGCGCGCCGATCCCGATGAAGCCGATGCGCCGCTGGGATAACGGCCGCGACGTGGTGCTCGCGGGCGATGCCGCCGGCGTGGTGGCGCCGGCCTCCGGTGAGGGCATCTACTATGCGATGGAGGGCGGCCGGCTCGCCGCCGAAGCCGCCCACGAATTCTGCCGCACCGGCGATGCACGCGCGCTGCGCGCACCGCGACGCCGTTTCATGAAGGCACACGGCACGGTGTTCCTGGTGCTCGGGATCATGCAGTGGTTCTGGTATAGCAACGACAAGCGGCGCGAGAGCTTCGTGGCGATGTGCCGCGATCCGGACGTGCAGCAGATGACTTGGGATTCCTATATGAACAAGAAGATCACGCGGAACAAGCCCGCGGCGAAGGTGCGCGTATTCTTCAAGGATCTGGCGCATCTGGTTGGGTTGAAGGCGCCGGCGGAAGGCAAGAAAGGCGTTCTTTTCTGAAGAAAAGAAGCAAAAGACTTTTGGTCCCTGTCGGGGAATGCTGAAACAGCCGCCGACAGGGAGCAAAAGCTTTTTGGTCCTTTTTCTCGAAAAAGGACGGCTTGCCTACTTAACTATGTGGACCGAGGAAGCGAACATTGCTGCTGGACACCCTGATCTTCCAAGACGATGAAGTCGCCGCCCCGGCCGCACCTGCGGTGCAGCGGCGCACAAAACGCCACTCGCGCACGCTGCCGCTGCGCGTGGGCACGCGGCGCTCGCCTCTGGCTCTGGTGCAGACACGCAACTTTCTCGATCTGCTGCGTGGCGTATGCCCCGTCCTGCGCGGCATGGACGTGTTCGAGGAACACGCCATCCAGACGACCGGCGATGCCGTGCAGGACCGCCGCCTCGCCGATATCGGCGGCAAGGGGTTGTTCGCCAAGGAGATCGACGAGGCACAGATCGCCGGCCGTATCGATTTCGCCGTGCACAGCCTGAAAGATTTGGAAACCAAGCTGCCGGACGGCATCGTGCTGGCCTGCACGCTGAAGCGCGAAGATGCGCGCGACACGCTGATCTTCGGCCACCCCGTCGAACACACCGACGACCCTTACGCGGCGCTGCCGCACGGCGCGCTCGTCGGCACCTCTTCGGTACGTCGCCAGGCGCAATTGCTGCACGCGCGGCCTGACCTGCGCATGGCGCTGATACGCGGCAACGTGCAATCCCGGCTCTCCAAAGTGCGCGCCGGCGCCTGCCAGGCGAGCCTGCTGGCACTCGCCGGCCTCAAGCGGCTCGGCATGGAACACGAGGCGTCCGTGATACTCGATACCGACGTGATGGTGCCCGCCGCGGCGCAGGGCATCGTCGGCATCACGGTGCATGAGGACGACGTGGAATTGCTGGAAATGCTCTCCGCGATCGAGGATCCGCAGGCGCGCGCGGTGGCTACCGCGGAACGCGCGCTGCTCGCGGTGCTGGACGGAAGCTGCCACACGCCGATCGGTGGGCACGCGCGTATCTTGCCGAACGGGCGGCTGCATATCGTGGGGCTGGTGGCGCGGGCTGACGGGACGTTTCTTTTGCGTCGGTCGCTGGAGGGGCTGCCTAAGGATGCGGCTGCTATCGGGGCGGAGTTGGGGTGGTCTTTGAAGGGCGATACGCCTGCGGATGTTTTTGCTTAAGGCAAGGCAAGCAGTCCTTTTTTGCAAAAAAGGACCAAAAAACTTTTGACTCCCGTACGCATTTGCAACATTCCGGCGGTGGCTTTAGGCGGGGCGGGGGTTTAGTCGGACAATCGCCCAGTTCAGCCAGAAGGCGAAACTCACCCAAACCAGGTAGGGTACGAACAGCCAGCTTGCGGTGATCGAATACGGCCGCAGCCCGATCACCAGCGCCAGTACGGACAGCCACAGGAAGGCGTTCTCCGCCAGCGCCCAGTCCGGCCGCTTGAATTTGAAGAAAAGCGGGCTCCACGCCAAATGAAGCAGCCAGTTGGCCGCAAACAAGAGTGCAACCTGCGTGCGGCCGGCTGCGTCCGGCGCGCCACGCCACGCCAGCACGCCGGCCACCCCGGCCGCACCTAGAATAAGCGTCCAGGCCGGGCCGAACAGCCAGTCAGGCGGCTGCAGCCGCGGCTTGCGTAGCGCCCGATACCAGGGCCCCACCTCGGTCATCAACCCGCCAGCCCCCGCCAAAATCAAGGTGAGCACAGCCGCCACGATTATCGTCCACATCCGAAACGCTCCAGAACCAGCAACGTAAAATCTCAACCAGCCGGGCCATCCCCGCAACCCCGAAGCGCCAGCCCCACCGTCACGGCAAAGTTTTTGCTTCTTTTTTGCAAAAAAGAAGGCCTTCCTTGCCTACCCTGGCACCCGCCGCGACCGCAGCAGCCAAACCGACACCACCATCACCATGATGAGCACCGCCAGAACCACAAGCTCCATCATCGAAGCCCGGAACAGCCGCTCCGCCGCGTCGCTCAGCGAATTGTCCTTCGTGGTCTCCGACGAGCGCAGAGTGATGACCAGCACCCGCCGTATCGTGGCGATCAGCCCCACCACCAGGAACGGCTCGCAGGTCAGCTCGCCGGAGCGCATCGAGGCGCGCACCGTGTGCAGGATCTCGATCACCATCAGCACGAACAGCAGCCGGTCCATCACCAGCAGGATGGCATGCGCGCCGGTCCAGTCGGCCAGGCCGGCCCAGAGCTGGTCCGCCGCGCCGAGCAGCCCGAGCAGGGCCGCAAACGAGAGAAGAATGCCGAGCGCCATGTAGGCGCCGTGCTCCACCCAGCTGAACGCCTGGGCGGCCCGTATGAGCAGCGGCGCTTCCTCGGGTTTGCGCTCGTCCATTACGCCTGGTCTCCGCCAACGATTGCAGCGAACTCTGCCCCGGCCGGGATTTTTCCGCAATTTCCGCGCGGGGGCGCAACCGTGCCGGAGAATGCGGGTTGCAGCTTGGCAGCGTTGCAGGAAGGCGCCGCCCGCCGGCAGGCCAGGCCGGGGCCGGACACTTCCCGAGCCGTCGGGCCACGGGCCGGACGGGAACCAGTGGGAGCATGAAGGTCATGATGAAAGCTTCGGTCCAGGCGGCATTTGCGCGGTCTTCGCGGCGGTTGGTGCTGGCGGCCTCCTGCGCCGCGTTCGGCGTGGGCGCGGCGCAGGCCGCGGTGCCGGATCCCGGGCTGATCGAGCACGGCAAATACCTCACCAACGTGGGTGACTGCCAGGCCTGCCACACCGCGCCGAACGGCACGCCCTTCGCCGGCGGCCTGTATATGAATACGCCGTTCGGGCCGATTTCCACGCCGAACATCACCCCGGACAACGACACGGGTATCGGCAAGATCACCGACGACCAGTTCGTGCGCGTGTTCCATCAGGGCATCGGCATGAAGGGCGAGCGGCTGTATCCCGTTATGCCGTTCCCCTGGTACACCAAGGTGACGCGCGACGACACGCTCGCCATCAAGGCCTACCTGTTCTCGCTGCAGCCGGTGCACGCGCCGCGCAAGCCGCTGAAGCTGGTATTCCCGTTCAACATACGCGCGGCTCTCATCGGCTGGGATGCGGTGTTCCTCAAGACCGGCGTGTTCAAGCCGGACCCGACCAAGTCGCCGGAAGTGAACCGCGGCGCCTATCTGGTGCAGGGCCTGGAGCATTGCGGCGAGTGCCACAACGGCAACAACATGCTCGGCGACACGCGATGGCGGAAAGCCTGCGCGGCGGCCCGATCGACAAATGGTATGCGCCGAACATCACCTCGGACAAGACCGAGGGCATCGGCCGGTTCAGCAACGAGCAGGTGCTGACCTACCTGAAAACCGGCACCGAGAAAGACATGGGCGTCGTCGTCGGTCCGATGTCGCAGACATTGCACGAGAGCCTGCGCAAGCTGACCGACGACGATCTGCGCGACATCGTGCTTTATCTTAAGTCCACGCCGGCGAAAGAGGGTTTCAAGAAGACCGAACCCGCGCCGGGCAACGAGCGGGTGGCCGTGAACGCGCAATCGTATCTGAACTACTGCGCCTCCTGCCATATGGAAAACGGCCAGGGGCTGGCGGGTGCCGTGCCGAAATTGCAGGGCAACGGTGCGGTCACCGCGCAGGGGCCGGAGAACGTGATACGCGTGATCGTGGGCGGCATCCAGGCGCAGGGCGCCTACTCCGCGATGCCGGCGATCGGCGCGCGCATGACGGATCAGGAAATCGCCGACGCCACCAATTACGTGCGCAAGGCCTGGGGCAACGGCGCGCCGGCGACCGTCGGGCCGGGCCAGATCGCCACGTTGCGGGCTGCGACGCAGACATTGCTTGCCGCCAACCCGCCAGGCGGCTGCCCGAAGATTGCCGAGGGCGACACGGCGAAAGTGATCGCCCAGCCCGACGTGCAGAAGATACTCGCGAGCACGGACGACCAGAATATTCTGGCGAATGCCGAGCAGCTCATCGTGA
Source organism: uncultured Alphaproteobacteria bacterium (assembly GCA_963795825.1). Taxonomy (GTDB): domain Bacteria; phylum Pseudomonadota; class Alphaproteobacteria; order Acetobacterales; family Acetobacteraceae; genus BOG-908. The sequence continues at coordinate 574,391 of CAWCIW010000001.1, forward strand.
AGGTGCGCGCGGGCGCGCCGAATGCGAAGCAGGCCGATATCATCAACAGTCTCACCTTGGGGTATTGCCCGGTGGTGGCGGCCAACAAGTCGCTCACCACGCAGGGGCAGCGGGCCGAGATGCTCGATGAGTTCAGCGAGCGGGTTTACACGGAGATTGCGTCGCAGGGAGCGGGGTCGGCCACACCTTAAGCAAGGCCTTCTTTTCTGAAGAAAAGACGCAAAAGACTTTTGGTCCCTGTCGGGGAGGACTTCCCCATCACCCGACAGGGAGCAAAAGCTTTTTGGTCCTTTTTCTCGAAAAAGGACTGCTTGCCTTGCCCTGACCTCCGCTAGAAGGTGCGATCCCCAACAACCAGGCACGCCCACCAATGCCATTCCCGTTCTCAGCGATCGTAGGGCAGGACGCACTAAAACAGGCCCTGATGATCGCCGCCATCGACCCCACCATCGGCGGCGTGCTGGCCTTCGGCGACCGCGGCACAGGCAAATCCACCGCGATACGCGCGCTGGCCGCCCTCCTGCCGCCAATGCGCGTCACCGATGGTTGCCGCTACAATTGCGATCCGGACGGCATGCCCTGCACCGAATGCGCCGCCCGCTCCGCGCCGCGGGGCGAACATCTGGCGCCCGTCCCGGTGGTCGATATGCCGCTCGGCGCCACCGAGGATCGGGTTGTCGGCGCGCTGGATCTGGAGCGCGCGCTGACCCGTGGCGAGCGCGCTTTCGAACCAGGCCTGCTCGCCCGCGCCAATCGCGGCTTCCTCTATATCGACGAGGTGAACCTGCTCGAGGACCACCTGGTCGATCTGCTGATCGACGTGGCGGCGTCCGGCGAGAACGTGGTCGAGCGCGAGGGCCTCAGCGTGCGCCATCCGGCGCGCTTCGTGCTCGTGGGCAGCGGCAACCCGGAAGAAGGCGAGCTGCGGCCGCAATTGCTGGACCGGTTCGGCCTGTCCGTGGAGGTCAGCACGCCGGGCGACCTTGCTTCGCGCATCGAGATCGTCCGCCGGCGGGATGCCTATGACCGCGATCCCCGCGCGTTCTGCGCAAAATGGGCGCCGGAAGACGAGCGCCTGAGCCAGCGCGTGGCGGCCGCGCGTGCGCTGCTGCCGTCGGTGATCGTGCCGGACGGCGTGCTCGAACACGCGGCCCGCTTGTGCATGGCGCTCGGCACCGACGGGTTGCGCGCCGAGCTGACCCTGCTGCGCGCCGCCCGCGCGCTCGCCTGCCTGGAAGGCGCGCCGGACGCCACCGCCGCGCATGTTGAGCACGTGGCGCCGTCCGCCCTGCGCCACCGCCTGCGACGCGATCCGCTGGACGAATCCGGCTCCACCGCGCGCATCACCCGCGCGATCGCCGAGCTTGCCGGGACTGCCGCGGCGCCGAAGCTTGGCGAGGCCGCTTGACGCCTGACGCGATCTGGCAGGATGCGCTGACTGCCGCTGCCCTGTTCGCCGCCGATCCGGCCGGGCTGGGCGGCCTGGCAATACGCGGCCGGGCCGGGCCGGTGCGCGACCGGCTGCTCGCCGCGTTGCCAGGCCCGACCCGGCGCTTGCCAGCAAATATCGGCGACGCGGCGCTTCTCGGCGGCGTGGACCTGGCTGCCACCCTGCAAGCCGGACGGCCGATTCGCGCCGCCGGGTTGCTGGCCGATCTCGGCGTCGGCCTGCTGGTTGCGCCGATGGCCGAGCGCCTGCCCGCCGCCCTCGCCGCCAAGCTGGCCGCCAGCCTGGATGGCGGCGCCGGTTTCGGACTGGTCCTGCTGGACGAAAGCGTGGAGCCGGACGAGTGCGCGCCCGCCGCGTTGCTGGACCGTGTGGCGTTCCATATCGAGCTGGACGCGCTGAGCCACCGCGACACCGCCGGCGCCCTTGCACCTGCCCCTGCCGTGCAGCCCTCCGCCGCAGGGATCGCCGACGAGCTGGTCGACGCGCTCTGCACCGCCGCGGCCGCGCTCGGCATCGTATCGGTCCGTGCCGTGCTGCTGGCGGTCCGGGCCGCGCGCGCCGCCGCGGCGCTGGCCGGCCGCGCGGAGGCCACCGCGGAGGACGCCGCCCTGGCCGCCCGGCTGGTACTTGGCCCGCGCGCCATAAGCCTGCCGCCGGCGCCGGCGGATGAGGAGACCGCGCCGCAGCCGCAGGACCGCCCGGAGACCGATCCCAAGCCGGATGGCGATACCGATTCGCGTGCCGAGACGCTCACAGACAGTTCCGAGATGATCCTGCAGGCCGCCCGCGCCGCCATTCCCGCCGGCCTGCTCGCGCGGCTCGAGCAGCAGGCGCGCGGCCCGGCCAGGGCGGCGGGCGTTGCAGGGCAAAAGCAGAAGGGTGGCGCCACCGGGCGGCCTGTCGGCGTGTGCGCGGCCCAGCCCGGGCAGGGGCAGCGGCTGAACCTGGTGGAGACCCTGCGCGCCGCCGCACCCTGGCAGCGGCTGCGCGCGCCGGCCCAGCAAAGCGCGTTTCCGCTGCATATCCGGCGAGAGGATTTCCGCGTGGTGCGACGCGAGCAGCGCACCCGCAGCACCACGATATTCCTCGTCGATGCGTCGGGCTCCGCCGCGCTGAACCGGCTGGCCGAGGCGAAGGGCGCCGTGGAGCTGCTGCTCGCCGATTGCTACCGGCGGCGCGACGAAGTGGCCCTGATCGCGTTTCGCGGCCGCGCGGCCCAGATCCTGCTGCCGCCGACGCGCTCGCTGGTGCGCGCCAAGCGCGGCCTGGCCACGCTGCCGGGCGGCGGCGGCACGCCGATGGCCGCCGGTATCGATGCCGGGCTCGCTCTGGCGCTGGCGGCACGTCGCCAGGGCGCCACCCCGACCTTGGTTCTGCTGACCGATGGCCGCGCCAACGTGACGCGCGCCGGCGCCGGTGGCCGCGCGCTGGCCGGCCAGGAAGCGCTGCAATCCGCCCGCATCCTGCGCGGAACCGGCATCGCCACGATCCTGCTCGACACCTCGCCGCGTCCGGCCCCCGAAGCGCGCGCGCTGGCCCAGGCGATGGGCGCCAGCTACGTGCCGCTGCCCTATGCGGATGCCGGCGCGGTGTCGCGCGCGCTGCGCGACCGCACGTGACGCAACCCCGTCCGGACAGCGACTGGCCGAACAAGGCGGCAAGCCGTTTCGTGGCGCAAGGCGGGCTCACCTGGCACGTGCAGGTGGCCGGCACCGGGCCGGTGCTGCTGCTGATACACGGCACCGGCGCCGCCACGCATTCCTGGCGCGACATGCTGGCGCCCTTGGCCGCGCAGTTCACCGTGGTGGCGCCGGATCTGCCGGGGCACGGCCTTACCCGGGTGCCTGGCAACCACGCGCTGTCGCTTCCGGCGATGGCGCGCGACCTTGGCGGGCTGCTGGGCAAGCTCGATCTGGCGCCGGTTCTGGCGGTGGGGCACTCCGCGGGGGCGGCGATCCTGGCGCGCATGTGTCTCGACGGGATCATCGCGCCGGCCGGGCTGGTCAGTTTGAACGGCGCGTTCCTGCCGTTGGGCGGGCCGGCCGGGCAGGTGTTCGCCCCGTTGGCGCGCGTGCTTGTCGGGTTGCCGGTGTTGCCGCAGTTGTTCGCGTGGCGCGCCGGGAATACGCGGGTGGTGGAGCGGCTGCTGGCCGGCACCGGGTCTCGCCTCGATGCGGACGGTGTGGCGCTGTATCAGCGGCTGGTGCGCAATCCCGGGCATGCGGCGGCGGCGTTGCGCATGATGGCGAACTGGGATCTGGCGCCGCTGGTGCGGGATCTGCCGAAGCTGCGGGCGCGGCTTTTGCTGGTGGTGGGGGAGGGGGACCTGGCGATACCGCCGGCCGACGCGGCGCGGGTGGCGGCGCTGGTGCCTGGCGCGGAGGTGGTGCGCTGGCCCGGGCTTGGGCATCTCGCGCATGAGGAGGACGCGGCACTGGCGGTGCGCTGCATCGTGGATTTCGCCGGTTCGGTGGGGGTGGTTTGAGCTTCGTGCTCGACGCGATCCTGGCGGGCATGGTGGTGGAAGCCGCCGTGTTGGTGGGGTTGTTTCGCTTCGGCGGGCGCGGGGTGCCGCCTGGGGCGTTGTTGCCGAATCTGTGTGCGGGGGCGTGTTTGCTGCTGGCGATGCGGCTGGCGCTTGGCGGGGTTTGGTGGGGGTTCGTGTCGGTGGCGCTGCTGGGGGGGTTGTGTTTTCATGTCTGGGATTTGCAGCGGCAGTGGGGACGGTAAGGCAAGGCCTTCTTTTCTGAAGAAAAGAAGCAAAAGACTTTTGGTCCCTGTCGGGGCGTGCTGAACAGCCGCCGACAGGGAGCAAAAGCTTTTTGGTCCTTTTTCTCGAAAAAGGACTGCTTCCTACCTTCCTTAATGTGTAAACCTCAGTTTACACTCCACCGCGTGATCCCCCAGCGCCCCCACGCCATCGTAATAGGCAGCGGCTTCGGCGGCCTGGCTGCCGCCGTGCGCCTGGGCGCGCGCGGCTACCGCGTGACCGTGCTGGAAAAACTCGATGCGCCCGGCGGCCGCGCCTACGTGTTCCGCCAGGACGGCTTCACCTTCGACGGCGGCCCGACCATCGTCACCGCGCCGTTCCTGCTGGAGGAACTCTGGGCGCTGTGCGGCCGCCGCCTGTCCGACGACGTGGATCTGCGGCCGATCACCCCCTTCTACCGCATACGCTTCAACGACGGCGAGGTGTTCGAATATACCGGCGACGCGGACGCGATGCGCGCGCAGGTGGCCGCGTTCAGCACACGCGACGTGGCGGGCTACGAGGCATTCCTGCGCGCGAGCCAGGAGATCTATCGCGTCGGGTTCGAGCAGCTTGGCGATGCGTCGTTCGAGAGCTGGACCGACATGGCGCGGCTGGTGCCGCAACTGGTGCGGCTCGGCAGCCTGCGCAGCGTGTATCAGTTGGTTGGGAAGTATGTGAAGGACGAGCGGCTGCGCACGGTGCTCAGCTTCCATCCTTTGCTGGTCGGCGGGAATCCGTTTGCGGCGAGCTCGATCTATAGCCTGATCTGTTTTCTGGAGCGGCGCTGGGGCGTGCATTTCGCGATGGGCGGCACCGGCGCGCTGGTATCGGGATTGGCCGGGCTTATCGCGGGGCAGGGCGGCACGATACGGTGCGATACCGAGGTGGCGGAGATACTGGTGGAGAATAACGCCGCGTGCGGCGTGCGGCTGGCCGATGGCGACACTCTGCGCGCGGATGTGGTCGTGTCGAACGCCTGTTCCGCCTTCACCTATTCCAAGTTGCTGCCGGCGCGGCATCGGCGGCGGTGGACCGACAGGCGCATCGCGCGCGGGCGGTATTCGATGAGCCTGTTCGTGTGGTATTTCGGCACGCGCCGCCGCTACGACGACGTGGCGCACCACACGATATTGCTGGGGCCGCGCTACCGCGAGTTGCTGGCGCGATATATTCAAGCGGCACACGCTTGCCGAAGATTTCAGCCTGTATCTGCACCGGCCGACGGCGACCGATACTTCTCTGGCGCCGGCAGGGTGCGATGCGTTTTATGTGCTGTCGCCGGTGCCGCATCTGCAGAGCGGCACCGATTGGGGGGCTGCGGCGGAGCCGTATCGGCAGAAGATCGCGCGCGCTTTGTCGGACAGCATATTGCCTGGGCTGGAGGACGAGATCGTGACGTCGCGCCTGATGACGCCGCAGGATTTTTCCGACCGGCTGCTGTCGTATCGCGGGGCGGCGTTCGGGCTGGAGCCGATATTGACGCAGAGCGCCTGGTTCCGCCCGCATAACAAAAGCGAGGAGGTGGCCAATCTGTTCCTCGTGGGCGCGGGGACGCATCCCGGCGCCGGGCTGCCCGGTGTACTTTCTTCCGCGCGTGTTCTGGACAAGGTTGTGCCGCATGCCAGCATTTTCGCCTGACACCCGCCACGCCGAAGCGGCGGACCAGGCCGCGTGTCGTGCGCTGATGCGCGGCGGATCGCGCAGCTTTTCGCCGCCGGGCGCCTGCTGCCGCGTCGCATACACGAACCCGCCACCGCGCTATATGCGTTCTGCCGCCTGGCCGACGACCTGGTCGATGACGGCATCGCGCATGATCCGCTGGACCTGCTGCGCCGGCGACTGGCGCTCGCCTATGACGGGAAACCCGCCGACCATCCCGCCGATCGCGCCTTTGCCCGTATGGTCGCCCGCCATGGCATGCCGCGCGATCTTCCCCTGGCGCTGCTGGAAGGTTTCGACTGGGACCTGCAGGGCAGGCGCTACGCCACGATCGACGCGCTGCTCGATTATGCCGCGCGCGTCGCCGGCAGCGTGGGCGCGATGATGGCGGTGCTGATGGGCGTGCACGATGCCGATGCGCTCGCGCGGGCCTGCGACCTCGGCGTGGCCATGCAGCTCACCAATATCGCGCGCGACGTGGGCGAGGATGCGCGCGCCGGCCGGCTGTATCTGCCGCTCGACTGGCTGGCGGAAGCCGGCATCGACCCCGAAACATTTCTGTCCGCACCTTGCTTCGATGCGGCGCTTGCCGGCGTGATCGCGCGGCTGCTGCGCCGCGCGGCGGAGTTGTACGCGCGCGGCCGGACCGGCATCGCCCGCCTGCCGCGCGCATGCCGGCCCGGCATACGCGCGGCGGCCAGCCTGTATGCCGAGATCGGCAACACGCTTGCGCGCGGCGGCTGCAACTCGGTCACACTGCGAGCGCATGTGCCGGGACGCCGGAAAGTGGCGCTGCTAGGGCGCGCGCTGCTGCCTTTGCATCCGGCAAAGATTATGGTGGGAACTGCGGCCTTGCCGGCATGCCAGTATCTGGTGGATGCGGCTTCCTGCGATCTCTGGGTGCAGGAAGCGGTGCCGCGCCAGGCCCGGGTGGACTGGGTATTCGATCTGTTCGAGCGGTTGCAGGAGCAGCAGTTGCGGGCGTCGTAGAATGGCGAAATGGGAGTGGATCATCATCCTGGTGATGGTGCTTGGATGGCTGGTGTTCGAGTTGGTGTCTGTGCGGCGGTCTTTGCGTGGGGATCGGGAGCGCGGGAAGTAGGTTAGTAAACTAATAAAATGTGTTGTTGGGAGCAGGCAAGAATTTAACGCCAAGAACATCAAGACGCCAAGGACGCTAAGAAGAAGACGTCAATCCGGCTCGTAGCAGCCTTGATCAGATGTGATTTGCACGACAGCCCGTGCTGTTTTGCGGGTGTAATGCCATCGGCAGCAAGAAAGAAAGGCCTTCTTTTTCGAGAAAAAGAAGCAAAAAGCTTTTGCTATGACGCCTGCACAAAGCCCCAGGATTTTTCTGCAAGCGCATCATCTTGCAGAACGAGAGCGCGCCTCGATGCAGACGTCATAGCAAAAGCTTTTTGGTCCTTTTTCTCGAAAAAGGACTACTTTCTTCCTGTCGCTCAGTGAGCCTAAGTACAGACTGAGATTGCCCCGGATCTCTTGGCGTTGCCTCTTAGCTTCGCCTCCCGCTCAAGGTGCGCGACGCTTGGCATTACTTCCGCGATCCTTCTGATACCCCGTCTTCACGAAGCGCTTCGGCGCCCCGGGATCGCGGCGCGGCGCCGCCGACGGTGCCTCGGACCGCGTAACCTTCACGTTGTCTTCCGCATCGTCCGGAATATTCGCCGCGAACTCGTCTGCGCGCGCCTGGGTGATTTCGAAACGTGTCTCGTCCGGCTGGATGCGTATCGCGCCCACGTCGCGCTTCTCCACGCCGCCCATGCGGCAGATCAGCGGCAGCAGCCATTTCGGGTCGGCCTTCTGCCCGCGGCCGACATTCACGCTGAACCACACCATCGGGCCCGACGCGATGCCCGCCTTTTCGGGCCGCACGCCTGCCTCGCGCGCACCCGCCTCATGCACCGGCGGGCGGCGCGTGCCGGGCAGCGGCGCCAGATCGGTGATTTCCTCGGGCGCCGGCAGGCGCGCGCGATACATGCGCACCAGGGCCGCGGCCAAGTCCTCCGCAGAGCGCCCTTCCAAAAGGGTGCGCGCGAGTTCCAGGTCGTCCTCCGTCATCTCCTCGGTCAGCACCGGATCTTTCAGCAACCGCGCACCATCGCGCGCGCGTATTTCCTCGGGCAGCGGTGCGCCGGACCATTGCGCACTCACGCCGGCCGAGCTGATAAGCGTCTCCGCCGCGCGTGCGCGATTGGCCGGCACGATCACCACGCAGGTGCCCTTGCGACCGGCGCGCCCGGTGCGGCCGCTACGATGCAGCAGGGTCTGCTTGTTGTTCGGCATGTCCGCGTGGATCACCAGCCCCAGATCGGGAAGGTCCAGGCCGCGTGCTGCAACGTCGGTGGCGACGCAAACGCGCGCCTGGCCGTCGCGCATCGCCTGCAGCGCGCGCGTGCGCTCGTTCTGGGTGAGCTCGCCGGACAGCGCCACGCTGGTGAAACCGCGTTCCTGCAGGCTCGCATGCAGATGCCGCACGCCCTCGCGCGTGGCGCAGAACACCAGCGCGGTCGGCGCCTCGAAATAGCGCAGCACGTTGACCACGGCGTGTTCGATTTCGCGCGGCGGTGTGCGCACAACGCGATATTCGATGTCGGCATGCGGCTGGTTGCGCACCAGCGTGTCGATACGCAGCGCATCCTTCTGGTATTTCCGCGCCAGCGCGGTGATTTCCTTGGCGATCGTGGCCGAGAACAGCAGCGTGCGGCGCCATTCCGGCGTGGCGTTCAGCAGCGTGTCCAGCTCGTCGCGGAAACCGAGATCGAGCATCTCGTCGGCTTCGTCCAGCACCACCACGGCGAGGTCGCCCAGGCGCAGGCGGCCGCGCGCCAGGTGGTCGCAGAGCCGGCCCGGCGTGCCCACCACGATGTGGCAGCCGGCTTCCAGCGCGCGGCCTTCGCGCTGGCCGTCCATGCCGCCGATGCAGGAGAGGATGCGCGCCCCGGTTTCGGCGTAAAGCCAGGTGAGCTCGCGGTGCACCTGCATCGCCAGCTCGCGCGTGGGCGCGATCACCAGCGCGCGTGGGTTGCCCGGCCTGTCGAAGCGCTCCTCGCCGCCCAGCAAAGTGGGCGCGAAGGCCAGGCCATAGGCGACCGTCTTGCCGGAGCCGGTCTGCGCGGATACCAGCAGGTCCCGCCCTTCGGCGCCGGATTCCAGCACGGCATCCTGCACCGGCGTCAGCTCGGTATAGCCGCGGTCGGTGAGCGCGCGGGCGAGGGCGGGGTTGGTGGCGAACGTCATTTTCTGTGCAATATCCGGAGCGGGGCCAGCCCGCGGGAGCCCGTGGCCGCGGTGTGGCGGCAGGCTGGACAGGGCGGGCGCAGGGGTGTGAACCTCAGCTATAGGCGCTCCCGGCCCCGAGGGGAAGAAAACCTGCTGACCACCAGCTTTGCGTTTCTGAGCGTCACCCTCGTGCTGGGCGCGCTGCTGCTGTCCGGGCAGGCCCGCGGCGTGGCACCGATACACGGGCTGCTCGGCCTGGCCGGCGCGGTCGCGGTGGTTCTGGCCGCCTGGCGCGGCGGGCTGCACGGCGCGTTCGCCACCATAGTGCTCGTGTTGCTGTTGGGTGGGCTAGGCTGCGGCGTGCTGCTCTGGCGCGGCTGGCGCGCCGGCCTGGTGCTATTCGTGCACGTGATGGCCGGCGGGCTGGCTTACTTGCTTCTGGTCGGCGCGGTGTTCGGCTGACGATATCGACGCACTCCGGCGTTGCCGTTACACAGTGCCGATGAACGGATTGCAGGAATTCACCCTCGATACGGCGGCCCATCTCGTGCAGGTGGCGCTCACGCCGGTGTTCCTCCTCTCCGGCATCGCCGCGCTGATGAATGTGTATGCCGGCCGCTGGGGGCGCGTGGCGGACCGGCTCGACAAATTGTCCGACGACATCGCCGAATGCGGCGAGCTCAAGCAATCGCATCGCGAAGAGATGGCGCGTTTGCACCGGCGCTCGGTAGTGCTGGACGCCGCGGTGATCCTGAGCACGATCGGAGCGGCGGCCACCTGCTTTTCGATCATGACGCTGTTCCTGTTCGCGGTGAGCAGAAAGGCGATCGCGGACGTGCTGCTGTCGTTTTTCGGTGTGGCGATTCTTTGCACGCTGGTGTCGGTGGCGTTCTTTGGGTTGGAGATGCTGATCAGCAGCAATGCGCTGCGGCACCGGATTCTATTTTCATTTGCCGCGGCTGCGCCGGCGTTAGGCAAGCAGTCCCTTAAAAACCTCCGCGTTCTCCGCAGCACCGGCGCCCGCGCTGCCTCGGCCACGCCGGGCGTGGCAGAACCGAGTGGAGCCCCTATGCAGGCGGAGGAGCAAAAGTTTTTTGGTCCTTTTTTTCAAAAAAGGACTGCTTGCTTGCTTCCCCTCCGGTAGCCCGCAGATGCTCCTCCAGAAGCCGGATGTTCCGCAAATTCGCCTTCAGCGCCATGTCGAACAGATCGCCCAGAACAGGCACCGATCCGCCAACCACCTCAAGCGCCACGTTGCCCACCATCTGCGCCAGCCGGTGCCGCGGCACACCCAATTGCGCCGCCTCATATATAATATAAAGCGAAAGCGCGCCCAGTACCGGCGTCGCCGGCGCCGGGCACCAGGCCGATCACGCTGTTCAGGCCGAAGCGGAAGCGCGTGCCGGGCAGGCGGAACGCGCCGTCCACCAGCCAGGCCAGCCGCTTTATGCGGGCGAGCCTTGCGGCCGCTTCCGCCGGCCCGTCGATCATCAGGCGGTCTCGCCGGCGTCGGCCGCCGGCTCCGGCAGGTCTTCCATCCAGCGGCGCAGCACCACGTGGCGGTCCTCGTCTATCAGGCAGACCATGCAGTGCACCTCGTCGGCGGTGGCGAGGTGGCCGAGCTCGGCATCGGTCATGCCGCAATCGGGGCAGGTGAAGCGGTAGCAGCGTATCTCCACGCGGGTGAGGTTTGTCATGCTGTCTCCTGCGAATCGGGCGCGCGCACGGGCGGCAAGCAGGCGCGCTTTCGGAGGGTAAATGCAAAGCACTTTTCCCGTTCTACCAACTCGGACTGGGCTGTTTGATCTGCAGCGAGGAAGGAGGGCCTTCTTTTTCGAGAAAAAGAAGCAAAAAGCTTTTGCTGTGACGCCTGCACGACGCGTTGGCTATTTCTGCAGGCGCATCGACTTGCAATATGGGAGCGGGGCCTCGGTGCAGGCGTCATAGCAAAAGCTTTTTGATCCTTTTTCTCGAAAAAGGACTGCTTTCTTGCTTATTTCGCTGCGCCGATCCTCACCGCGTTGCCAAGGGCGCCTATTCGCCCCCGCTGCGCAGCCCCACCCGCGCCGCGTTGAAATCCGCCCGCGCACGCTCCACCACCCGGTCCCGCCCGGCATCCTTGGCTTCGTAGAGCGCCTGGTCCGCGCGGCCAATAAGCGATTCCCAGTCGTCGCCGTGCATTGCCCAGGCCAGCCCCACCGAGCACGTCACCCGCAGCTCCTTGCCGGCGGCGCTGAACGATTCGCCGCGCACGGCGTGGTGCAGGTCGAGCACGCGCTCCGCGCCGCGGCCGTCCGAATCGTCGAGCACCAGGAGTATCTCCTCGCCACCGTAGCGTCCGGCATACTCGCCGACGCGCACCGCCTTGCGCACCAGCCGGCCCATCGCGCGCAGCACGTCGTCGCCGCCGAGATGGCCGTAGCGGTCGTTCACCGCCTTGAAGTTGTCGATGTCGAGCAGCGCCACGATCATCTCGCCGTTCATCGGCCCGCGTGTCAGCTTGGCATCGAGGCGCCGCTCGATCTCGGAGCGGTTGAGCAGGCCGGTCAGCGCGTCGTGCGCCGCCTGGTAGCGCAACTGTTCGGTGCCCTCTGCCACGTAGCGCTTCAGCTCGGCCTGGCGCGCCAGCATCACCCGGAAGCGCAGCCGCATCCCCGCCCAGATCAGCCACATCACGGCCAGCGCCCATACCGCCTCGGCCCACCACTGCCGCCACCACGGATAGTCCATGTCGATCGTCAACGTGGCGGGCGGCGAGCTGGTGTGGGTCAGTTCGTCGTAACCCACAACGGTCAGCGTGTGGCGGCCTGGCGGGACGAACGGGTAGCGCACCTGGCCGGTCTGCGACTCAGCCCACTCCGAATCCACGCCGGAGAGCTGGTAGCGGAACTTGAAGGAGCGCTCGCCGCCATGGCTTGGCGAGCCGAACTGCAGCGTCAGCGCCTCGTCGCTGAACGGCATCGTCTCGCTCTCGACAGGCATCATCCCGATCATCGCGGCGCTCACCACGGCCTGTGTCGGCCGGTCGGTGAACAGCCATTCGGGATCGATCAGGTGGGAGACGCCCTGCGTGGTAGCGATCCAGATCGAGCCGTCCGGGTCCTCGCGCATGCCACCCTGGTTCACGTCGTTCGACAGCAGCCCGCCATCCTGGTCGACGGACACCCAGCGCTTGCCGTTGTTGACCGACACGCCGAGCGCCGTGCCGACCCATAGCCAGCCCCGGTGGTCGACGAGCACGGACACCACGCTGTTGGTGCGCGTGTCGGTGACCGGTACGCCGTGGTAGCTCAGGATACGGTCGTCCTCGATATGCAGGCCGAACAGGCCGCCCTCGCCACCGACCCAGAGCGTGCCGTCTTTCGCAATGGCCAATGCCAGCGGCTCGAAGCCGTCGGCGGGCCAGGGGCCGTGTACCGCCACGTCGGTGCCGTCTGGCCTGAGATGGCGCAGATGTCCGCCGGAGAGATAGAAGACGCCCAGATGGCCGTCGCAGATCACGTCGACGACCTGCGCGTCCCGGCCGGTGACGGAGACCGCGACAGGCGTGGCGCCCGGGCGCGGGCTGACCTTGTAGAGGCCTGCCTCGGTACCGAGCCAGGCCGTTCCGTCAGCGTCGGCGACGATGGCATCAACCGCCGGCGCGGCTACCCGTACCGTCTCGCCGGTCAGCGTGTGGGTGAGGCGCGCGCCCTCGTTGCCCAAGCCGTGCCAGAGATCGCCGGACGGGCCCGAAGCGATGGCGAAGGAGGCGCCGGGCAGCACGCGGGCCACGCGCAGCACCGGCCCGCGGCGCACCACCTGGTCCACGCCGGTATCGGTGGCGACCCAGACCGAACCGTCTGGCGTGCGCGCCGTACGCCAGGCCAGCCCGTCCGACAGGCCGTCCGACTTTTGCACCGCCTCCCAATGGCCGTAGCCGACCCAGCTCACCAGCCCGCGGCCGAAGACCTGGAACCACATCTGCCCGGAGGCATCGGTGATGGCGCTGGTTATGATGCCCGGCGGCGCACCGTCTTCCACCGTCAGCCGGTGCCAGACGCCGCCTTTCAGCACGGCCAGGCCGTGTTCGGCCTGGGTGACGAGGCTGCCGTCCGGGGTCTGGAACAGTCCGAGATTGATCAGGTAGTTCACGTAGCGGCCGCCCTGGTCGGGCAGGTCCGTCAGCGCCCAGCGCCCGGTTTTGGGATCGAGTGTGGCGATCGAGCTGGGGCCGCGGGCCAGGATGGCGCCGTTCTGGCCGGCCCGCACGTCGGACCATTTGCCGCCGGTGAGCCCGTCTGCCGGTCCGTAGCAGCGGACCGCTTCCGGATCGGCGGCGCAGAGCCGGCCGTCGTCGAAGGCCTCCCACAGATGGCCGCCCACGACGAACAGGCCGGACGCGCCATCGAGCAGGCGGCGCTCCGCCGCGGTGTAGGGGAGCGTTTCGGCCAGGGGCAGCGCATCGTCCGACACGACGATCTGCGACGTCAGCCCGCCGGCGAGCAGCACCAGCCCGTCGCGCCACGCGACCAGGCGATGGCGCTTGTTCTCATAATACGTGAGGCCGCGATGGACCACGCGGTGGAACGTCAGCGAGGCGGGTCCATGAGCCGCGTCCGATGCGCGGTCCGAGACGAACACCTCGTCGGCATAGCTGAAGGCGACGCGGCCAGAGCGGGTGAGCGCGATGTCGAATACGTCGCCGCCGGCGCGCAGGCCCTGGCTGGGCATAAGGTTGGTGAAGCGGCGGCCATCGTAGGAGAACACGCCGTGCTCGGTGCAGACCAGCAGGTATCCGGCACGGTCCTGCACCATGCAGGCGCCGCCGAGGCTTGCCAGCCCCTGGTCTGCGTCGAAGATCCGGAATGCGGATCCGCTGGCGCGTGCCGGTGCGCAGGGCAGGCCGAGGAGCAGGCCGACCAACAATGCGATGCAGGTCCGCAAGGTGGTCCCGGTCGAAGGTCGTGACGCCATCAAAACTTATGATCCTGCCAGTCGGCGACCTTCCGGCCGCTATGCGCAGAATACCATACCTAGATCGGCGCCTCGCACAACTTAAAGGTGCAAAAGTTAAAACTATATCAAAACAAGTTTCGGTGTGGCGCTGAACATACAAAAGCCGTGTCCGCAGGTGGCGCGGACACGGCTTCGATCGATCAGGCCGGAAGATCAGGGAAAGCGGTGGATCACGGCCGGCGGAAAGCGGTGGATCACCGACGGCGGGAAGCGGTGGATCACCGACGGCGGAAAGCGATGGATGACGCCACGATCGCCGCTGTCCACCATGTTGACCGAAGCCTGCGAGGGCTGCGTGTCGGCGGACGCGGACTGCGCAAAGCTGGCCAGCGCGGCGAGAGCGACGGCGGACGCAAACAGACCAGAACGGCAAGCTGCTAGGGTCATGATCAATCCTCGAAATGGTTGGTCGGGCAATCGTTCCGACTGCCGCCAACATAGATCAAGAATTACACGGACATCAACATGAAAATGCGTGTAGCGGCAAATATAAATAAGAAGACAAAGTATAAAAATGTTGACGGATAAGAAACAATTTTTAGAATATTTGCTTGGTGTGAGATGATCCGCCTGATGTATTCTACCCTGTTCCTCGCGTGTTCTTAATTTTTGTTGCGTATCAGTAGTCTGGCCGGCGCGCTTCATGGGTTAACAATTTGCGAGACTGAAACAAAGCGGTTTGTTAAGAAATCACGAATTCGTTAGTTGGTGGGAAACGCGTTCGCCGCTTCATAAGCCGGCCTTGTGCTATTGCGTGGCGGATCTGGCGAGAAACGCGGCCGGGTCGCATGGGGTTGACCGGCATGTCGTTCGCGCGCCGACCGGCGTCGTAGTGTCAATGGCGTGCGCGGCCGGCCGATCGGGCTGCTGCATTGCAGGATCGGCCGCCACCGCGTCTTTCCTCGGCACGTGCGCGCCAGCCGCCACCGCATGGTCGTACGTGTCGGAGTTCGCGACGTATAAGGGTTGGGGCGCAGTCTTGCCGCGCGTTTGCGTGCAGCAGCGAAGTGGACGGCTCGCCATACGAGAGCGCACGAAATTAATGCTCAGTACCAAAATGCGCATTTGAGGTCCGATTTTGGCCGCCCGCTGCGACAATTTGAAATTTATTTTGGTTATACAGATTCATGTTGCATCCGATCTGGATTATCTTGCATCCGACGCTTGAAAGGGTGATTTTTTGATAGCGTTCGCGCCACCTGGTGCACTAGGTTTGGCATGCTGCAGAGCACAAACCGCTTGGGGGCAGGCATGGGCGTACGTGAGAAGGTTACCCAACTGATCCAGCCTGTGGAGCAGTCTCATCACGCGGTCGCAGAAGCGGCGCAGCCACCCTACCGGCCGCCATTCCGGCAAGTGCTGGCAGCCGTCGGTCTCAACGAGCACGCCCTTGCGTCAGAAACCGTCACCGTCCCGACCGCCGCGCTGATGCGCCTGCTGGGTGCGGCGATGGCCGGCGCCGAGGTGGACGAAATCTGGTATCTCGATCGCTACCCGGATGTGCACGCCGCCATACTGGCCGGCGCCACCCCCTCGGCGACGGTGCATTTCCGGGCGGCCGGCTATCGCGAGGGCCGGCTGCCTGGTCCGCTGCCGTTCGACGCCGGCTTCTATTTTGACACCTACAAGGACCTCGCCGGCGCGTTCAGCCGAACCGACACCGAGGCCCTGCGGCACCACTACGAGACGCGGGGCTATCTCGAAGGCCGCGCCGGGGTGCGCTACCAGCTCGGCGCGGCCGAGCGCTGGGCGGCAGGGCTGGCGCGCGATTGACTTTCCAGGACGGCTTGCCCAAGGTTTCTTGCTGAAGCCGATACTGTAGCGCGCGGGCCTGCTTGCGGCCGGCAGCCCGGACAAGACGCTCAATACGCAAAGGCCTGCGCGTCTTGTTGCCACGATGATCGAGCCACATCCCGAGCAGATTCCCAAAAGACGTCGCCGCCCGGCGACTCCGGCCGCCCCGGCGCCGCGCCGGCGCGCCGTGTTCACCATCGTCTCGGCCAATTACATCGGCTACGCGGCCACGCTGATGCAATCCGTCGCCTCGCATGTGCTCGGCGCGGAGCGGTTCATCATACTGGCCGATAAGCGCATCGACTTTCCCGATCTCGCTCTCTCGGCCACCCTGCTCGATTGCGACCAGCTCGGCATACCGCTCATCGAGAACATGAAGGCCTGGTACACGGTCATCGAGTTCAACACGGCGGTGAAGCCGTACGCGTTCCTGCACATGTTCGGGACGCTCGGCTTCGACGAGGCCTGCTATATCGACCCGGACATCCTGCTGTTCAGCGGTATGCCCGAAGTGTTCAACGCGCTGGCCGACCATTCCTGCGTGCTCACGCCGCACATGATGAAGCCGCTGCAGGATGGCTGCGAGCCGTCCGATCTCACGATCATGAAATCCGGTATCTACAATCTCGGCTTTCTCGGATTGCGCAACGACGCGGATGGCGTGGCGCTGGCGCGCTGGTGGGCGGACCGCTGCTTCCGGCACTGCCGCGTCGATATCGCGGGCCATATGTTCACCGACCAGCGCTGGATGGATCTGGCCCCGGCCTTTGTCAGCCGCCCGTTCATCCTGCGCCATCCTGGCTACAACGTGGCCTACTGGAACCTCGCGCACCGGGCCGTCACGCGCGGCAGATCCGGCGAATGGCTCGTCAACGGCGAACGCCTGGTGTTCTTCCATTTCAGCGGCATCGCGCCGAACGTGCCGGGCAGTTTCTCCAAACACCAGAACCGTTTCACCGCGGCAAATCTCGGCGTGGTCAACGAACTCTGCGACTATTACCGGCGCCTCGTGCTCGCCAACCGCTGGGAGGCGTTCAGCAAGACGCCGTATGGGTTCGGCAATTTTCCCGACGGGCGGCGCATCGACGACACCATGCGACACTGGATCGCGCGCGCCGCCGAACAGGGCGACATCGATCCCGCGTCCGACATCGCCGCCGGTTCGGATTACTTCGACCAGCCCGATGATGCCGCTGCCGCGAAAGGGGCCACCCTGACGCGCTACATGCACCAGGTACCTGGCTCGACCGCACCGACCTGCGCGCGGTGTTCGACGTGTATGCGCCCGACGGCCTGAAAGCCTATATCGGCTGGTTCTTCGGCGGCGACGCGGTGCGCCAGCATGCCGATCCCGCCTCCATCGAGGCCGCACGCGCGTTCTACGCCGCCGCCCCGCCGGCCGACGCGCCGTCACCCAGCGAACCGCCACGCGCCGCCTGGCCGCCGGTGGCCGCGGAAATCTGGACGGACCACAGCACGGCGGCGCTGGCCGGCCTGGCGCGCGACATCGTGCTGCAATCGCCCGGGATGACCGCGCGGCTGCCCAGGCATGCCGCCCTCGCCTGGGAGCGGCGGGCGGATCTGCGCGCGCATTTCGACGTGTCGGACGCAGACGGGCGCGGTGCCTATCTGGTCTGGGCGCTGACCAACGGCCTGCGCGAGGGCGCGCTCGATCTCTCCTGCCTGTCGCCGGAGTTCATCGCCGGCTTCGTCCGGCTCTCCTCGCTCTCCGCCCATTATGCGGACGTGCCGATCACCGACGGCATGATCCTGTTCCGCAACGCGACAGAGGGGCGCAACCCGCTGCCGAACTGGCGCAACTTCCCGGCCGACAAAACGGGCCGCCTGGCGCACGGCCTCTGGTTCGCGTTCACCGCACCCGGCCTGTTCGGCTGGCCGGATGCGTTCGCCGAACCGCAGCGCGCCTATTTCCAGCAGCCGTCCCAACTGCACGCGGACGGTTTCACCCTCAACCGCGCGGCCGCCGCGATCTGGGAGCTGCGCCCGGACCTGCAGGACGCCTTTCCGCTGGATGCGCCCGATGCGGAATGGAAATTCCTGCGCTGGCTGCTGCTCAACGGCCTGCGCGATATCGGCGTGCCGCTCGACCGCTTCGATCCGCGGCTGCGCGCCTTTTTGCTGAGCCCTTCGCCGCGCCTTGCCGGTGCGACGCAGCTGCTCGAGATGGTGTTCAGCGCGCGCAAGGACCTGCAGGCGCGCTACGATGTGAGTGATCCGGCCCAGCGCCAGAAGATGTTCGCATGGGCGGCGCGCCACCTCGTGCCGGAGACGGCAAAACTGCCGCTCGGCGCCGCCTTGCGTGAGCTGCACGATGCCGATGCACCGGCGGACGCCCCGAAGCTGCATCGGGCCACCCTCGCGCTGACCGGCGCCTGGACCGCCGCCTCCGGCCGTGCCGAGGATCTGCGTGGTTCGGCGCGGGCGCTGACCGAGGCCGGGTTCACCGATTTCGTCGTGATCGATTTCGACTCCGACCGGGTGCTATTGCCGGACGGCACGCCGCTCGCCGAAGGCACGCCTGTCGCGGCCGGCACGAATATCGTGCACACCAATGCCGACACCGCTTTGGAGGACGCGCTTCATCTGCGTCGCCTCGGCGTGCAGGCCGCGCGCAGCATCGGTTTCTGGGCCTGGGAGCTCGAATGGCTGCCCGCCTACTGGCGCCACGCCTATAATTTCTACGACGAGATCTGGGCCGCCACGGCGTTTGCCGAAGCCGCCTTCCGCCACGACGATGCGCGCCCGGTGCGCCTGGTGCCGATGGCGGTGAGCGAGCCGGAGCTCGACCAGGCCCCGGGCCGCGCGGCGCTCGGCCTGCCGGCCGACGACACGCTGTTCTACTTCATGTTCGATTTCCGCTCCTACGCGGCGCGCAAGAATCCCGGCGCCGTGCTGCGCGCCTTTGCCGAGGCGTTCCCCGAGGGCCGCGAGAGGGTGCGCCTGCTGATCAAGACGAGCGGGGCGGCCGCCCGTTCGGAGGATGCCGCCGCCCTGGCCGCGCTGGCGCAGGACCCGCGCATCGAGATACGCGACGCCAAGCTGCCGCGCGCCGAGCTGCTCGGCCTGATACAGGCGGCGGACGCTTTCGTGTCGCTGCACCGTTCCGAGGGGTTCGGGCGCGGGCCGGCGGAGGCGATGCTGCTGGGAACCCCGGTGATCCTCACCGATTATTCCGGCTCGGCCGATTACGCGACCGCCGATTGCGCGATGCTGGTGGATTATACGCTGGTGCCGGTCGATCCGGCGGCGTATCCGGGCGTCACGGGCCAGTCCTGGGCGGAGGCCAATATCGCAACGGCGGCCGGGCATATGCGCTGGGTGCATGGCAATCGCGACGCGGCGCGCGCGCTCGGGGCGCGCGGCCGGGTTCGCATCGGGGAGCTTTATGCGCCGGCGGTGGTGGGGCGTGCGATGCTGCGCGCGCTTGGGCTTGGCGGCAGACGCCGACATCTCGTGAGCGTCAAGAACAGGGAGAGCTGATAAATGGCGCGCGATACCGACAAGGATTGGACGAGGGTTGCTGAGGAGAACCCCTATTGGGGCGTTCTGAGCGACGAGGAGTTCCGCGGCGTGGCGCTCTCCGAGGAGAACAGCACCCGCTTCTTCGCATCCGGAGAGAAATATATCACCGACCTGCTCGGCTTCGCGCGCCACCACGTGGTTCCCGGGTTTCAGATCAAACGCGGGCTAGATTTCGGCTGCGGCGTCGGTCGCTTGCTGCGGCCGCTCGCAAAAGTATCAGAGGAGGCAGTCGGCGTGGATATCGCGCCGAAGATGCTCGAGCTCACAGCCGCCAATCTCGCTGCCGCCGGCATTACTAACGCCACGGCCGTGCTGGGCGACGACACCCTTTCCGCCGTCACCGGGCGCTTCAACTTCGTAAACACCTACATCGTGCTGCAGCATATCCCGCCGGAGCGCGGCATCCTGCTCATCCGCCGCCTGCTGCAGCTCCTGGATGTGGGCGGTGTGTTTTCGCTGCAGATGACCTACGCCAAGGAGCGCCGCTTTTTCCCCCACGAGACCGGCCGCGCCAGTTACTATCGTCGCACCGGGCAGACCGTGCAGGACCTGGTGGCGGTGGAGAACGCCGCACCTGAAGGCACCATCACGATGTTCGACTACGATCTCAATGAGGTGATGCTGATCGTGTCGCGTATTTCCGGGCAGCCTTTGCTTGTGCTGCCGACGAGCCACGATGGACATATCGGCGCGCATCTTGTGGGAATGAAGGCGCGGGACTAAGCCGGCAAGTAGTCCTTTTTCGAGAAAAGGACCTGAAAGCTTTTGCTTTCCGCCTGCGTGGGCGGCCGCGCCCGTTCTGCCAGCTTGCGTGTTTGAAGCAGCGGAATTCACTGATGCAGTGGTGAAAGCATAGGTTTTTTTGCGACTTCTCTTCAAGTGGACGACTTTCTTCTCTACGTCAGGACGCCAGACATTGAAAACCTGCTTCCTCCATATCGGTCACGCGAAAACCGCCACCAGCTCGCTGCAAAATTTCATGCACCAGAACGATGCGCTGTTCGAAGCGCACGGCATCTGGGTTCCTGGCGATTATCGCGCGTTCAAATCGTTTAATTGCGGGCGATTGCCGTGGCCGGGCACGATGTTCTCTGGCAATGTCGGCCCTATCTTCAATGCGCCCGTACCGCCAAGAACGTAGCACTGTACGATAACGCTTCTGGATCATGTGTTCTCGCGCGATGCCGACGTTTTATTCAGCACGGAACTGGTGTTCTACTACAAGCACATGGTCCGCGAGCTAATTGCGGTAGCGAATGATCGCGGTTTCCAAGTCATCGTCATCGCCTATTTGCGCCGCCAGGACCGCATGGTCGTTCCGACCTACTACCAGAACATACGCAACCACGGCTTCCACGGGAACCTGCCTGACTTCATCGGCGCAGACGGAGGAGATGCGATATTTCCGTACCATGAGGTGATCTGGCGACTACGGTGTGGCTCGGCCCCGAACCGGCTGGTGCTGCGCACTTTCGAGCCGGAGTTCCTCGAGGAGGGCGACATCGTTGCGCGATTTCACCTCGATACTCGGCCTGACGGTGCCGCACAACGCGCCGACGATCGTTCGCAGGAACGCGGGTCAACCAGAGCCTGCCGCTTGAAATGCTGGAAGTGTTGCGCGCGCTGAACGCGCTAAAGCGGCCAGACCTGGTGAGGCAGGTGTTGTAACCCCGGCGAAATCGCACCTGGCTGCGGCAAGCGCGCATGGCGATATTACTATGATGCGGGAGTGGCAGGCCTCATCGCCGATCAATTGATGGCAGAGCAACGCCGCGCTGATTGCCGATTTCATGCCGGACCATCGGTGCGGCCGAGCGCGACTACTGGATGCAGCCGCCCGACATGCCGGAGCCGGCGCCGCAACTCGATGCCGGCGCACTGGCCGCCGTCCTGAGTGCGATCCTGCCGGCGCAAGCCTGATGCGCGGAGCGCATGGTGCCCAACATGACCGTGCACTCCACAAGCACTGTCACCGCTGATACTCGGGCCATAGCCATCTGGCCGCCTGCAACTGGCCCAGGCACGCGCGGTGCGCACGCGCGATCCGGGCGGCTGCGCGCGCATTTTCACCGGCCTTCTGCAATATCGGCAGAGCGAAGAATGCGCCCGCCGATCCCCATGCCACCCGGCAGCTTCCGGCCAGTGGCTATCGCGGCGCTTGCCGGATTACCGGCCATGCCGTTGTGTCCTGCATAGGCGGCAACGACCATACGGTATTCGGTCTGCTGAACAATCCGCGCCGCTTCGATTTCATGTTGGCCAGCGCGCCTGACCTGCCGATGCGGTGGATGCTGAAATCCTGCCGGCGCGGCTGGTGCGCGCCACGTTGCTGCGCGCGCATGGCTGCGCCGTGCAGTTGCTGACCGCGCTGCGCGAACGCGTGACCGGCCCGCTCATACACATCGAACCGCCGCCGCCGGTGCCCAGCGCCGACCACATACGCGCTTATCCCGGCGTGTTTGCCGGCAAGATCGCCGAACTTGGCGTCTCGCCCGCCTCTTTGCGCTATAAGTTGTGGCGCCTGCATTCCGCGATACTCGCCGAGCTCTGCGGCAAACTCGGCATCGCGCTGCTGCCCGCCCCTGCCGACACGCAGGATGCGCAAGGCATGCTGGCCGAGGATTGCTGGAATCCGGACCCCACCCACGCGAATGCCGTCTATGGCGGCCGCGTGCTGCGCGATCTCGCCGCCCATCTCACCCGTGCCAAGGAGAGCTGACCGTGGACACACCCTATAAATCCCTGCCGAAAGCCGCGTTCTGGCGCCAGTCGGTGGCCGCCCCCGCGCCGGCCCAGGTTGAACCGTTCGCCGCACGGCCGTTCCAGATCGGCCGCACGGACCGCGTGGCCACCGGCGGCAGCTGCTTCGCCCAGCATATCGCGCGGCATCTGCAGAAGAGCGGCTACAACTACTACGTGACCGAACCGGCGCACCCGATCGCCTCGGCGGACATCGCCGCGGAATTCAACTACGGCACGTTTACCGCGCGCTACGGCAATATCTACACGCCGCGCCAGCTCACCCAGCTGTTCGCCCGCGCCTATGGCGATTTCATCCCGCAGGACGATCACTGGACCGACGCCCATGGCGCTTTCATCGACCCGTTCCGCCCGCAGATACAGCCTGGCGGCTACGACACGCTGGCCGAACTGCATCTCGACCGTGCGAAACATCTCCGCGCTGTGCGAGAGGCTTTCGAAAACCTCGACGTGTTCGTGTTCACGCTCGGCCTGACCGAAGCGTGGATCTCGCGCACGGACGAGGCCGTGCTGCCGCTCTGCCCCGGCGTGGCCGGCGGCACCTACGATCCGGCGCGCTACCGCTTCCACAATTTCACGCTGGCCGAAACCTGTGCCGACACGCTCGCCTTCATCGACCAGCTGCGCGGCGTAAACCCGCGCGCGCGGGTGATACTGACGGTGTCGCCGGTGCCGCTGATCGCCACCGCCGCGGGCCAGCACGTGCTGACCGCCACCACCTACTCGAAATCCGTGTTGCGCGTGTGTTGCGAGCAGGTGGCCGCCGCGCGGCCGGACGTGGCGTATTTCCCATCCTACGAGATCATCACGGGAAGCTTCTCGCGCGGGGCGTATTTCGCGCAGGACCTGCGTTCGGTGACCGAGGCTGGCGTGTCGCACGTGATGCGGGTGTTCCTGGGCCAGTTCACGTCCGGGGCCGCGGCAGCGGCGGCGGCGGCGGCGCCAGACCGGCATGTGCAGGAGATGGCCGAACTGGTTGCGGTCAACTGCGACGAGGAGATACTTGACGCTGGGTAGTAGTGAGCAAGAAAGTGCTCCTTTTTCGAGAAAAAGGACCAAAAAGCTTTTGCTCCGACGCCTGCATACGCAGCTACACTCTTTCTGCAAGGACGCACGCGGGCAAAACAAGTGTAAGTCATCGTGCAGGCTTGAGAGCAAAAGCTTTTTGGTCTTTTTTCTCGAAAAAGGACTACTTTCTTGCCTGAATGCGAGTTGGTTTGCCGTCAGCCGGCCAGCGTCGCTTCCATCCCCGCCACGACGCGCGCCGGAACCGCCGCCCGCAGCGCATCCTGGTCCTGCTGCGCATAGAATTTGTAAAAGGCGCCCACCGCATCGGTAAGTTTGCGGACATGCGCGGGCGCGCGCTGCCGCGTCTTGCTGCCGAGCAGCACGTTCAGGTCGCCTTTCGACACACCGAGCCGGCGCGCCAGTTCAGGATAGACCGGCCAGGACAATCCGAGTGCCAGCTGATCCTCCACCCCATCGGGCGGCGGGCTTTCGGGCGCTGCCAGGCCGGCCTTTACGGCTGTCATATGCGCGAGCGTCCCCAATATGTCGATACCGGGATGGTTCATCGTGTGCATGAAGGCGTCGTGCGACTTTGCGAAATCATCGAACAGGTTGGTGAGGTCGAAGCCGTGTTCGGCGTAACTCATCATCACGAAACGGCGGGCCAGTTTGTAGGCGTCGAAGTAGCCGAGATTCGCGTATGTCAGCGCGTTGAACAGGCGCGAGACCTTTGCTTCCGGCAGGCCGAGCACGTAACCGCCGGCGATGATGGCGGAATGCAGGTTCACGAAAGGCCCCACCAGCAAACCGGTGCTCCATTTGATATGGATGCAGTCCGGGTGGAACCCGTTGAACACGAAAGTCGGGACGAACACGGCGCGCCTGGTCGTCTCGAGAAGGTTCGCAAAGGCCAGAGGCGCGTCCGCTTCGGCCTCGTTGACCTGGGAGATCGCGAGATCGCAGGTGGCAAGATGTTGTGCGATCGTGTCTCTGCTGTCGGGGCATTTCGGCCCGAGATGCCAGGCGGAGATTTCCGCATCCGGCCACATTTTCTGCAGAGCGGCGCCCATGCCCAATACCTGGCAGGATCCCACCAGGCCGATGCGCGGCGCGCCTGCTTGCGACCCCATCATACCGGGTCCAGCGCCTCTTCGTCACAGATCACCGCCTGGGTATCGAGGAACGCCTTCAGGGCGGACTCGTGGTCCGGCATGGGAGCGGCCTCGGCCGCCGGCAATGCGGCCGCAGGCTGCGCGCCACCGCCGAGATAATGTTTTGCGAACAGCCCCATCACGTGTTGCACCGCCTCCGGCCGCACCTCGCGCAGATCGTCCTCGTACATCGCCCGCCCGCCCTGCGGCCCGGTGATGATTTCGTAGGACGGGAAATACGCGACGTTCGGGCGCGCTGCAGACACCGATCCGGCAACCACGCGCAGCACGGATTTGCTGTGCACGGTGGAGACCAGCACGTGGCGGTCCTCATACGTCGCCATCAGTGCGACGGGCGATACCGTGAGGATGATGCGCACCGCCGGGTTCACGATACGCAGCAGGTCGATGAAGGCGAGCAGGTCCGCCTCCACTTCGGCCACGGTGAAATTGCGGAATCCGTAATGCTGCGCCGGCTGGTTGTTGGTGACCACACCTGGCGCTAGCGGAAATACCGCGCCGTCGCGCCGCGACACCCAGGCTTCGGTCAGCCCGAGCGTGAAGATGAAAACGTCGCATGTCTCGAACATCTCGCGCACGGCCGCGAGATGGCGCTGCGTGTCGTCGAACAGCGCGCGCGGCGTGGCGTATCCTGCGGCTTCCACCTGTGGCCGGAACGGATCGATGTAGCGGCCATCCTTGCGCTGCCAGCAGACATCGTGCGGATCGAACACGCTGTAGGCGCGACGGAACAACTGGAGCAATTGCCGCGTGGTGTAGATGTTGCCGAAGCGGGCAGGGAACACGCCGTAGCCGCCGGCCGCGTCGTCGCCGGACGGCGCGTGCTCCGTCACAAGATAGGAGAAGCCGAGCCGGACCAGCGTGCGCGCGATATGCTGCGCGAAGCAGCTCCCGGCGGTGGCTACGCGGTCGGCCTCGCCGATGTGGAACAGGGCGCCCGCCACGGGGTCCACCTCGTGCACCGGCCGCCCGGCCATCGAGCGGCGCCAGAAGGTGTAGTCCGCCCGGCCGGCATAGGGGTTGGCTTGCATGGTGGCACCTTCGCTTTTGTGTGCGAACGCGCTCAGCCTAGCGGGTCGGTAGGCAAGCAAGCAGTCCTTTTTTGAAAAAAAGGACCAAAAAACTTTTGCTTCCCCGCCTGCACCGAGGCTCCGCCGGTTCTGCCAGTGCGCGTATCTGCAAGCAAAGCCGGGCGCCCGTGCCGGCGGGGAGCAAGAGTTTTTTGCTTCTTTTTTGCAAAAAAGAAGGCCTTGCTTCCTACATCTCCGCCAGGCTCAGGACATTACCATCCGGATCGGCGAACCACGCCACCCGCGAACGCCCCCCAGGCGCCTGCCAGATCCCCAGCGCGTCCTGCCCCATACCCTCGAACATCTTGAAGGCCACCCCGCTCGCCACCAGGCCGCGCACCGCGGCCTCGATATCGGCCACCTCCCAGCCCAGCACCGTATGGGCCGCCGCCACATGGCCCGGCACGGTCGCCAGGCGCATCATCGTCCCGTTCAGGTCGAACACCGCGGCGAAATCGTCCGCGCCGGTCAGCCGGAACCCGAGCACGCCGGTGTAGAACGCCACTGCGCGCGCCCTGTCGGCAGTGACCACGAAGGCCATCGTCCTGGCCGAACCTGGCAGGCCCATCGCGGGATCTCCTCGTCATGCGAAGGCAATTCTTGCGTGCAGATGAAGGTGTGGCAAGGCTGGGCCATTCGGCTGGACGGCCTGCCGGTATTGGCTAACGTCCGGCGGGCAAACATCGCCGAGGCCCCCCTGTGAAGCGTATCCGCCTGGCCACCGCCGCCCTGCTCGCCACCACCGCTCTGGCGGGGCTCGCCCACCCGGCCCGGGCCGCGATCCCGCGCTTCCCGCAGCCCACCGCGAACGGCGTGGTGTTCGTGGCGGACGGCAATATCTGGGAGGTGGCGCGCGCCGGCGGCCAGGCCACGCGCCTGACCAGCGCGCCGGGGCAGGACATGTTTCCGCGCGTCTCGCCGGACGGCAAATGGATCGCCTACACCGAGGCCAGCAACGCCGGCACCGATGTGTGGGTGATCCCGGCTTCCGGCGGCCCGGCCCGCCGCCTCACCTTCCACCCCACGGTGGAGGCCGGCACCGGCGGCCGCCACGCGCCGGACAACATGGTCGTCACCTGGACGCCTGATTCCACCGCCGTGGTCTATCTGTCGAAGGCGGACCAGTGGAACACCTGGATCGACGAGGCCTACAGCGTGCCCGTCGCCGGCGGCGCGCCCACCAGGCTGCCGCTCGACAGCGCGGTCGGCCTGCTCACCTACGGGCCTGACGGCCACACCATCGCGTATAACCGCATCATGCGGAATTTCCGCACCTGGAAGCGCTACAATGGCGGCCTGGCCCAGCAGGTGTTCACCTACGACCTGACCAGCCGCCAGCTCACCCAGATCACCAACTGGTCCGGCACCAACACGTCGCCGATGTGGGTCGGCCGCAAGATCTATTACCTGTCGGACCAGGATGCGCATCGCCGCGCCAATATCTGGTGCTACGATCTGGATACCAAGCAGACGCGCGAGATCACCCACTTCACCGATTACGACATCGACTTTCCCGCCTACGGCGCCAACGCGATCGCCTTCCAGCAGGGTGGCCAGCTCTACACGCTGGATCTGCCCTCCGAGCAGCTGCGCGCGGTCGCCCTCGGCCTGCCGGACGACAACACGCGCACCCGCCCGCACGTGGCGGATGCGAAACCGCTTCTGCGCGACAAGGACATGGCGCAGCAGGTGGATTACGCGCTGAGCCCGAACGGCAAGCGCGCGATCTTCTCCGCCCGCGGCGACATCTTCAGCCTGCCCGCCGAACACGGCGCCACGCGCAACCTCACCGGCACGCAGAATGCCGACGAGGACCATCCGGTGTTCTCGCCGGACGGCCGCACGATCGCCTACACGACCGATATCAACGGCAACCAGCAGATCGCCACGCGCCCGGCCGAGGGCGGCGCGGAAAAGCTGCTCACCAGTTTTCCCAACGGGTATCTCTACGGTCCGGTGTGGTCGCCGGACGGCAAGATGCTCGCGTTCTCCGACAGCGCCCACAAACTCTGGACCGTGCCGGCATCGGGCGGTGCGCCGCGCCAGATCGCACAGGACAGGCTCACCGAAATACACGACCAGGCGTTCTCGCCGGACAGCCGCTGGCTCGCGTTCAGCATGGCGTTCCGCGATCACCAGCGCCGGCGCGATCTGTATCTGTGCGAGCTGGCGACAGGCAAAGTCACGCGCCTGGGCGCCGGTGGCGCCACCGACGGCAACCCGGTCTGGTCGCCGGACGGCAAATACCTGTATTTCCAGTCGAGCCGTCACGAGAACACCGTGATTTCCGATACCGAGTTCGATTTCTCGGTGCTGAAATCGGCCGGCATCTACGCGATCCCGCTGGCCGCCGGAACGCCGTCGCCGCTGGCGCCGCAATCCGACGAGAGCTGCCCGTCCGCCAGCCCAGGCGACGATCTCCGCAAAGGCGACAGGACAAGCCTGGCGCAAAACCCGCGGCCGTGCCGAGCGATCGCGCCGATCCGCATGGATCTCGACCGCATGATGGACCGCGCAGTGGAGATGCCGGTCGAGCCGGCGAACATCGTCCAGATGGATGCCTCGGGCCAGAAGATATCTCTATCTCACCCAGCCGATCTCGCTCATCGAGGGCGATCTCAAGGGCGAGAAATCCGCGCTTGCACGTCTATGACTTCGCCAAGCGGAAGGACGAGGTGGTGGCCCAGGACGTGGACAGCTACGCGCTGGCCGCGGGCGGCGCCGCCGTGCTGATACAGCACAAGAAGGACTACACCGTATTGGCCGCCAAGCCGGACGCGGAAAAGGACAAGGACAGCACGCAGAAGCTGGACATCGGGCCATATGACCATGGTTGTCGATCCGCGCGCGGAATGGGCGGAAATGTTCAACAACGCCTGGCGGCTGGAGCGCGACCTGTTCTACTCGCCGGTGATGAACGGCCAGAACTGGCAGGCGGTGCACGACAATTATGCCAAGCTCGTGCCGCTTGCCGGCTCGCGCGAGGATCTGAACTACATCATCGGCCAGATGCTGGGCGAGATCGGCAATTCGCACACCTATGTGGGCGGCGGCGATGATGGCGACACCACGCCGAAGCTTCACCCTGCGCTGCTCGGCGTGGACTGGGCGCTGGATGCCGCCTCGGGCCGCTACCGCATCGCCACCATCTATCCGGGCGACAACACCCGCGCGGAGTATCGCAGCCCGCTGGCCGAGCCCGGCCTGGCGGTGCATGCCGGCGATTACGTGCTGGCGATCGACGGCCAGCCACCTGCGCGCGCCGGCCACGCCGGACAGCCTGCTGCAGACTCTCCGAGGCCGAGCCAGCCGCTCACCCTCACCATCGCCGGCGCCCCCACCGGGCCCACCGCACGACATAGTGGTGACGCCGGTGAAGGCTGAGCTGCCCCTGCGCGAGGCGGCCTGGATCACGCATAACCGCGAGACGGTGGACCGGCTCTCCGGCGGGCGCGTCGGCTACGTCTACATGTCGGACATGGAGCAGCTCGGGCTGCAGCAGTTCGTCCGGCAGTTCTACACCCAGCTGGACAGGCAGGCGCTGATCATGGACGACCGCTGGAACGGCGGCGGCTTCGTGGCGCCGATGGCGCTGGAGCGCCTGCGCCGCACGCTGGTGGCGCTCGGGCGTCAACCGTGAAAGCGCGTCCACCACCGAGCCGAACGAGATGGTGGGCGGGCCGAAGATCGCGCTGCTGAACCACTGGTCCGCGTCGGACGGCGACATCTTCCCGTGGCTGTTCCAGCGCTACCATTTGGGCAAGCTGCTCGGCACGCGCTCATGGGGCGGCGTGCGCGGCATACGCGGCAACTGGGCGATGATGGATGGCGGCTACGTGACGATACCGGAGGATGCGCTGTATCTGCCGGACGGCACCTGGGCGGTGGAGAACCACGGCGTGGACCCCGATATCGAGGTGGAGAACATGCCGGCGGATCTGCTCGCCGGGCATGACAAGCAGTTGGAGACGGCGGTGCAGCTTATGGTGCAGGCGATCGGCAACGCGCCGGCCGGGCTGCCGAAGCCGCCGCCGCTACTGCCGCCTTATCCCGCATCGGGGATGGTGACACCGCAGCCCTAGTCTATTGGGGGTTTGGAGTTCCAACCTAAACGGGGTCCAGGGGCAGCGCCCTTGGCCTTGTCTTACTTCTGGTCGGAGTGAGAGGATTCGAACCTCCGGCCCCTGCGTCCCGAACACAGTGCTCTACCAGGCTGAGCTACACTCCGGCCGAGGCGGGGCTATAGCGGGGTGTCCGCCGGTGCGCAAGCTTGGGCCCGCGCGAAGCGGGCGCGTTGCTAGCAACGGGCCGTCCGCTTTTGCCCGTCGGCGCGCGCGGAGGCGTGTGCTCCGGCCACACGTCGCGTTCTGCGGCACAAGTGCGACGTTTTCTCTTGACGGCGCGGCGTGCAATCCCCTGGTATAGTGGTATCAACAACCGAAAGGAGGTGATCCAGTGTCTCATTGTGTCATGAAGCCGAGCGCCGTCGCGACGTGGACGAACACTGCAGAGGTCACCTCAGCGGGTTAGTCCCACTGGCGAGACGGCACTCACGCCGTCACACAATGCAAAGGCTCCGGGACATACGTTCCGGGGCCTTTGTTGTTTTGTCGGACCTCTTTAGCGTTGGGTTTGTTCGAGGGTGGGCAAAAGGGGGATCACCAAGGACGCCAAGGCAGCCAAGAGCACCAAGGCTGGTTGCCAGGGAGCAGCCGCGGGGCCGGTGGTTAGGAATGCTTCGCGGAGAGCGGATAAAGATGTCCGTGGGGCAAATTATCTAATTCGAGATGCCGAATGCGCCTAAAACCGTAATTCGCGCGGAGCACATCTCCACCACGTAACCATGCGGACGCGTCAGGCACATCGCGCCGCCCTCTTCTTGGTGTCCTTGGCTGCCTTGGTGTCCTTGGTGATGAAAGCCGCGCCATACCCGACGCGTACATCCACCGCACCAGCCCTACAAACGCCCGCCCTGCGCCGCCCCCGCTTCCGCCACCCCGCCCAGCCGCGCCAACACCGACGCCACATCCGGCAAAACCTCATACAGCCCGCGCGCGCTCTCCGATGCGAACCCGTCCACGATCGCCGCTTCGAACGCGCCCAGCAACCCGTCCGCCCAGCCGCCGACATTGCAGATCAGCACCGGCTTGTCGTGCAGCCCCAACTGCCGCCAGGTGATCACCTCTACCGTCTCGTCCAGCGTGCCGAGCCCGCCGGGCAGCGTCACGAACGCATCCGCACAGTCGAACATCCGCCGCTTGCGGGTGTGCATGCTGTCGGTGATCTCGAGCGACGAGAGGCCGGTATGGGCCACCTCCATGCGCGTCAGGAACTCGGGGATCACGCCCAGCACCGCGCCGCCGGCGGCCAGCGTCGCGTCGGCCACGGCCCCCATCAGCCCCACGCGGCCGCCGCCGTACACCAGCCGTATGCCGGCCTCGCCCAGCCCCTGCCCAAGTGCGGTGGCGGCGGCCAGCCAGGCCGGATCGCGCCCCGGCCGCGAGCCGCAGAAAACAACAACAGATCGTGCCACGCTGAACCGGTCTCCCTGGCGACGCGGCCTATACGATCCGCCCGTCGAAGGGCGGCAGATAGTCCGGCGCGTCGAATTCCACCACCCACAGATCCGGATCGCGGCCGACCTGGCGCGCCACATAGGCGTCGGCTACCTCCTGGGCCACCGGCTCGGCCCCGGTCGCCCGCATCCACGAGGGCGCCCCGTCGGTGCCGCTCACCTGGCTCAGCACGCACAGCCCCGCCGCCCCGCGCAGCACCACGAGCAGGCCGCCGGCATCGGCGTCGCCCCGGCGCAACACGGCGCCGCCGCGGCCGTCGTTGAACGCCAGCCTGAGGGCGGCCGACACCCACAGCCCCGCCTTGATACGTCCGTCCGCCATGGCGTGCCGTTCCCTTCCGCGCGCGATTGCGCCAGTTTGCGCGCTCTTCTGCCGGGATGCGCCGATGACTGCCCACAGCACAATGCCGCCACTCGCCTATGCCGGTAGCAGGAAGGAAGAAAGCAGTCCTTTTTTGAAAAAAAGGACCAAAAAACTTTTGCTCCTGGCGCATCTGAACCTGCCGGGTTTCTCCCGACGAAAGGGAGCTTTCGGACAGGGCAGGGAACAAAAGTTTTTTGGTCCTTTTTTTCAAAAAAGGACTGCTTTCTTTCTTGCCTTAGCGTGGGCCCCGTCCGCCCACGCCGCCGACAAGATAACCTTCGGCATAGACTGGCTCGCCGAGGCGGAATACGGCGGCTACTACCAGGCGATCGCCCAGGGCATCTACGCCAAACACGGCCTGGACGTGACGATCCGCCAGGGCGGCCCGCAGGTGAACCAGGCGCAGCTCCTGCTCGGCGGCCGGCTCGATTTCACCATCGCCGGCAACAGCTTCATCGCGCTGAACTTTGCCCGCGAGGGCCTGCCGTTCGTGGCGGTGGCCGCGATGTTCCAGAAGGACCCGTCGGTGATCATCGCCCATCCCGGCGTGGGCAATGACAGCTTCCTGGCGCTGAAGGGCCAGCCGATCATGATCGGTGCGGACACCCGCGTCGGCTGGTGGAGCTTCATGCGGCAGAAATTTGGCTACACCGACGACCAGATACGCCCCTATGCGTTCAGCCTGGCGCCGTTCCTGGCAGACAAGCACGCGATCCAGCAGGGGTATCTCGGCTCCGAGCCGTTCCTGGTAAAGCAGGCCGGCGGGTTCGATCCTGTGGTGCTGCTGCTGTCGGATGCGGGGTTCACCGGCTATGCCAGCCTGATCACCACCAGCCAGGCTTTGGTGCACAGCAATCCGACGCTGGTGCAGCGTTTCGTAGACGCCACCGCGGAGGGCTGGCAATCCTATCTGGAGAGCGATCCGGCGCCGGGCAACAAGCTGATCAAGCAGGCCAATCCGGACATGACGGACGCGCTGCTGGATTACGGCCGGGAGGCGCTGCGGGCGCACGGCATCGTGGAGTCGGGCGACGCGGTGGATGGCGGCATCGGGGTGATGACGGATACGCGCTGGCAGGATTTCTTCGCGGAGATGGCGCAGGCGGGGCTTTATGCGTCGGGTATGGATTATAAGAAGGCGTATACGTTGCAGTTCGTGCGGCATAAGGCGGCGAAGTGAGGAAGAAAGCAGTCCTTTTTCGAGAAAAAGGACCAAAAAGCTTTTGCTCCGACGCTTGCACGACGATCTGCGCTGGTTCTGCCGGCTTCCGCGTTTGCACGCGCAGTGTTGGTGATGATGCAGCCGTCGGAGCAAAAGCTTTTTGGTCCTTTTTCTCGAAAAAGGACTGCTTCCTGACTTGCTGACCCTGTCTTCCGTAACGCAGACTTTCCCGAACGGCGTAACCGCCCTCGCCGGCATAGACCTGCAAGTGAAACGCGGCGAGTTCCTGGTGCTCCTCGGCCCGTCCGGCTGCGGCAAATCCACGCTCCTCCGCCTGATCGCCGGCCTGGAACCGCCCACCGACGGCACGCTGGCCTGGCGCAGCGGCCAGCCGCGCCCCGGCCAGGTCGGCTACGTGTTCCAGGACCCGGTGCTGATGCCGTGGGCCACCGCGCTGGAAAACGTGGCGTTGCCGTTGCGCCTGCGCGGCTACGGACGGGAGGCGGCGGGTCTGGCGCAGGACGCGCTGGCCCAGGTGGGGCTGGCCGAATTCGCCGGCGCCCGGCCGCGTGCGCTGTCCGGCGGGATGCGCATGCGGGTGTCGATCGCGCGCGCGCTGGTCTCCCGCCCGGTGCTCCTGCTGATGGACGAGCCGTTTGCCGCGCTGGATGAGTTTACCCGTCACAAGCTCCAGGACCAATGCCTGGCGCTCACGGCCGAGCTGGGCTGCACCACCGTTTTCGTCACGCACTCGCTCTACGAGGCGGCGTATCTGGCGACGCGCGTGGTGGTGCTCTCGCCGCGCCCGGGCCGTATCGCCGCCGAGCTGCCGGGCGCGGCCGGCGCGCGCACCCGCGAGGGCTCGGCGTTCGCCGCGCGCGTGGCGGCGCTGACCCATGCGGTGAGGCGGATGGAGGCGGCGCCTTGAACCGGTGGGCGCCCTGGCTGTCGTTCGCGGCGGCGCTGCTGCTGTGGCAGGTGGTGGTGATGGCCAGCGGCGTGCCGGCCTATCTGGTGCCCACGCCAGTGGCGATCGCCGGCGCGTTCGCCGCGGACGCGCCCGGGCTGCTGCGCGCGCTGTTGGCCACGTTGTCCGTCACCGCTGCGGCCCTCGTGCTGGCCTGTGTGTTCGGCGTGGGGCTGGCGGCCGTGATGTCCGCCAGCCGGTGGGCGCGCGCGGCGTTGCAGCCCTGGACGGTGATCGCGCAGGTGACGCCTGTGGTGGCCGTGGCGCCGCTGATCATCGTGTGGGTGGGCGATCCGTTCGCGGCGATGGTGGTCTGCGCCACGGTGGTGGCGTTCTTCCCGGTGTTCTCCAGCACGGCGACCGGCCTGGCCGCGACGCCGCCCGAGCTGCTCGACCTGTTCCGGCTGAATGGCGCCTCGGTGTGGCAGACGGTGTTTCGCCTGCGCTTGCCGGCCGCGGTGCCCTATTTCCTGGCGGGCCTGCGTGTGTCGGGCGGGCTGGCGCTGGTGGGCGCCGTGGTGGCCGAGTTCGTGACGGGGGCGGGGGGCACGGCGTCCGGCCTGGCGTTCCGGATTTTGGAGGCGGGGTATCGGCTGCAGACGGCGCGCATGTTTGCGGCTCTGGCGTTGCTGTCGGCGGCGGGGCTGGCGATCAGTGCGTCGTTGGGGTGGGTTAGCCGGCGGGCGCTGGTGCGGTTTGGGTGAGGGGTAAGGCAAGACAGCGAGTCCTTTTTCGCGAAAAAGGACCAAAAAGCTTTTGCTCCGGCGCCTGCGCGAAAGCCTGGTCTCAAATTGCAAGTCGATGCGGCTGCAGAAAGAGCCAACTCCTCGTGCAGGCGTCACAGCAAAAGTTTTTTGCTTCTTTTTTGCAAAAAAGAAGGCCTTCCTTTCCTGTGACCCTAGAACAGCTCCGCGTGTTTGCCGCCGTAGCCGAACGCCAGCACGTAACCCGCGCGGCCGAAACGCTGCACCTCGCCCAATCCGCCGTAAGCGCCACCATCGCCGCCCTCGAAGCCCAGCACGGCACCAAACTGTTCCACCGTATCGGGCGCGGCATCGCCCTCACCGAAGCCGGCACGCTGTTCCTCGCCGAAGCGCGCGCCGTGCTCGCCCGCGCCGCCGCCGCCGAACAGGTGCTGGCCGAACTCGGCGGCCTGAAACGCGGCACGCTGCGCGTCCAGGCCAGTCAGACGATCGCCGGCTACTGGCTGCCGCGTCATTTGGTCGCCTACCGCCTGGCGCATCCTGGCATCGCCATACAATTAGGTGTGGGCAACACCGCGCAGGTCGCGGCCGCCATACATGACGGCGCGGCCGAGCTCGGCTTCGTGGAGGGCGACGTGGACGACCCGGCTTTGGTGCGCCGTGTGGTGGCGCGCGACCGCCTCGTCGTGGTGGTCGGCGACGGCCATCCCTGGGCCGGCTGCGCGACGCTCGCGCCCGCCCGCCTCGCCGACAGCGACTGGGTGTTGCGCGAGCCAGGCTCCGGCACCCGCGCGATGTTCGAGGCGGCGATCGCGCCCCACCGCCCGGCGTTGCGCGTGGCGCTCGAGCTGCCGTCCAATGAGGCGGTGCGCGCGGCGGTGGAAGCCGGCCTCGGCGCCACCGCGATTTCCGCCTCGGTGGCCGCACCCGGGCTGGATTCCGGCCGGCTGCATCTGGTCGGGTTCGACCTGCCGGACCGCGACTTCACCGTGGTGCGACACGCCGAGCGCGCGCCGAGCAGCGCTGCCCAGGCACTCCTGTTAGCGCTCGGAACCGATCTGACTTAGCGATCGATCTTATCGCAAAGCAGCGTTGGAGTGATCGTTCCGACGGGCGCATATCCTGGCGCGTAGCCAGGAGCGCCGCCGATGACCGCCACAGCCGTAACCGCCCCGCTCGAACACGCGCGCGCCACGCACCACAATGCGCCGTTCGCGCCAGGGCTGCTCGCCTGCCTGGCCGTCGCCGGCGCGGCCTGGCTGCTGCAGCGCGCCGAACTCGCGCTGTTCGGCCGCGCCTGGCTCGACACGCTGGTGCTCGCCATACTCGTCGGCGTGGCGGTGCGCGCCGCCGGCCTGCCAATGCGCGCCTGCGACCGCGGCGTGCGGTTCAGCGCGCATTTCCTTCTCGAGGCGGCCGTGGTGCTGCTCGGCGCGTCGGTGAGCGTGCGCGCGCTGGCCGGCGCCGGGCCGGCGCTGGTCGGCGGCATCGCCTGCCTGGTGGCGCTGGCAATTTGCGTCAGCTACGGCATCGGCCGCGCGCTGCGCCTGCCCCACCGCATGGCGCTGCTGGTGGCGTGCGGCAATTCGATCTGCGGCAACTCGGCGATCGCCGCCGTGGCGCCGGTGATCGGGGCCTGCGCCGCGGACGTTGCCGCGGCGATCGCGTTTACCGCGGTGTTCGGCGTGGTGGTGGTGCTCGCGCTGCCGCTGGCCATCCCGCTGCTCCACCTGAACACCATCGCCTACGGCACGCTGGCCGGCCTCACCGTATATGCTGTGCCGCAGGTGCTCGCGGCCACGGCGCCGGCGGGCGCGCTCGCGGTGCAGGTCGGCACGCTGGTCAAGCTGGTCCGGGTGCTGATGCTGGGGCCGGTGGTGCTCACCTTTTCGGTGCTCGCCAGCCGCTCCGGCCCGGCGGCGCGCCTGCACCTGCACCGGCTGGTGCCCTGGTTCATCGTGGGGTTCCTGGGGTTGGCCGCCGCCCGGGCGTTGCATGTGCTGCCGGCGGCCTGGCTGGGGCCGATCGGGGCGGTGGCCGAGGTTCTGACCGTGGTGAGCATGGCGGGGCTGGGGCTGGGGACGGATCTTTCCGCATTGGCGAAGGCCGGGTGGCGGGTGAGTTTGGCGGTGGTCTTGTCGCTGGGAGCTTTGTTTGTGGGGGCGGTGGTGCTGGTTTGGCTGGCGGGCGTGGGCAGGGTTTAGGCTAGGCTAGCTAGGCAAAGGCTAGGCTAGGCAAGGCAAGGCCTTCTTTTCTGAAGAAAAGAAGCAAAAGACTTTTGGGGGTGCTGTCGCGCCCAAGCTGGATAAAGGCGGGCCTGCGTCATAGGGTGCAGGCGCTTGCAGCAGCGAAACGAGATAAAAGTTTTTTGGTCCTTTTTGCAAAAAGGACTGCTTGTGCCTTGCCTTGCCTTACCTTGCCTTGGCTGACGTTCGCGCATCGCCGCCACGCTGTCCTGTTGGCACTCCGAAGTCTCGCGCGTAAAACATGCCCATGAGCAAAGCCCCACAGCGCAACCTCTCCGAAGGGCAGCGCGCCTATGAAGCCAAACGCGCCGCCAAAGCCGGCATGTCGCTGGAGAAATGGCTGGCCGGCAAGGATCGCGAGGCGGCCGACGCCGCGCGCGCATTGGAGAAGGCGCGTCTCGCGGAGGCCAAGCCGACCAAGCCGCCTGGGCTGATCAAGCGCATTCTCGACCGGGCGCATAAGCCGATCTGACCGTAGGCAAGCAAGCAGTCCTTTTTTGGAAATAAAGGACTGCTTGCTTTCCTGACCCCCATGCCCCTGATCGCCCACGCCGACTGGAGCAAACACGCCGCCAAACGCTGGATGACCGTCATCCAGCCGGACAACCTCGTTCTTGCCCCGGAGCCCGTAGGTCCGCCCGAAACCCTCGTCGCCCGCCTGCAGGCACGGGCTCGCGGCGCCGGCGTGGCGCTCGGCCTGGATTGCCCGCTCGGCCTGCCGCGCGCTTATGCCAGCCGCCACGCCACCGCGGCCGATTTCCCCGGCTTCCTGCGCGCTTTGGCACCGGACGCGCCGTTCCTGGACGTGGCTGCCCGGCTCGACGAGATCTCGCCGGCCCGGCCGTTCTACCCGGCGCGCGGGGTGCGCGGCATGACCCGCCTGTCGCACGCTCTGGCGCTCGGCCTGCCGGACGCCGCCGCCCTGTGCCGCGCCTGCGACCTTGCCACGGCGGACCGCCCGGCCGGGGCGCCGCTGTTCTGGACGCTGGGCGCCAACCAGTCCGGCAAGGCGGCGATTTCCGCCTGGCGGGATTTGGTGGGGCCGGCGTTGCGCGGCGGCGCGCTTCTGTGGCCGTTCGACGGCGGCCTGCGCGCGCTGCTGGCGCCGGGCGCGGTTGCGATCGCGGAGACGTACCCGGCCGAGGCGATGCGCCATCTCGGCGTGGCGATGCGCGGCAGCAAGCGGCGCCAGGCGGACCGGGCGGCCTGCGCGCCGGCGCTGCACGCGGCCCTGCAAAAATTGGGCGCGGCTGCGGACGGACCGTTGCGTATGGCGATCGCGGACGGTTTCGGCCCCGACTCCGCCGGCGAGGACAGGTTCGACTGCCTGCTCGGCGCCCTCTGCGTGCTGGGGGTGGTGAGTGGCCACCGGGCGGACAGCGTTCCCGACGATATATGGCTGTGGCGCTGGGAGGGCTGGGTACTCGGCCAGTCCTGTACCTCTCAAGTAGCAATGAGTATGCACGTACACCGAAATATGGCGAAAACTATTCTTCAGCCGATCATTCTCTCACTGGTTGTATTATTCCTGAGATTAATTAATGTTTCCTGGACCGACGAGCAGAAAAGCAACATAGTTTAGGCGTCTGGCACCCGTAAGGGTTAACATCACGAATTCGTGGCGCTGTTTTTTGACACAAATGTGTTGAGACGGCGTATTCGGGCGCAGCTATAGTGACGCTAGTCAATACTGGAGAAGGTCCCATGCGTTACGCCGCCGTTTTCATTGCGTTTTCCGCTACATTTGCTGGTGCGTCCGGGGCGCTTGCAACGCCGGTGACTGTCCAGAACACAACTGACGTCGTTGCTTACAGCAGCGGTCCTTCGGGCGGCCCGACTGGCTGGTTCAATGGCTCGGATGTCGGTTCCTCGGCGATCGGCAACAATTTCCAGACGTCGCAGCTGTCCTACAACACGACAGTGCTCGCGAACGGCAGCTATTCGATCGACCTGCAGTATACCACGCTGTTCAACGGCAACGAGAGCCTCAACGGGCAGACAGGGCAGACGATCTTCTATCCGGATATTTTCATCCGCACCACGGGCGTGGGCTACAGCAACGCGCCGTTCAACTATGCCATCGCGCTCGGCGACGAGACGGCGAATGGCGGCCTGAGCGCCGGGTTCTACTCCGTCTCGAACTACCTGACGTCGCAGAACATCTGGTCCAGCCGTTCGGGCAATGTCTATGGCGGCCAGTACACCAACACCACGGCGTATCAGCCGGGGCAGGCGGGCTATGCGGGCTATGATGCGCCCGTGGTCCTCACCGCCGGCA
Source organism: uncultured Alphaproteobacteria bacterium (assembly GCA_963795825.1). Lineage (GTDB taxonomy): Bacteria > Pseudomonadota > Alphaproteobacteria > Acetobacterales > Acetobacteraceae > BOG-908. The sequence goes on from CAWCIW010000001.1 coordinate 613,133, forward strand.
CCCGGCTCGGCGCAGCCAACGTCTCCTTCGGGCAGTCGGGCAGTTCCTATACCATCAATACGCGGATCACGCTGACCGCGGCGGAAGCGGCCGGCTTCGCCACAGGCGCAAGTGTGTTCTGGGGCACCGGCGACTGTGCGAACGGCGCCTTCCTGGCCGATTTCTCCCCGCTGGGCAGTGGTGGGCCGGGTGGCGCGCCGGTTCCGGAACCAGCGGCTCTGCTGCTGCTCGGCGTGGGCATCGGCTGCATCGGCCTGGTCCGCCGCAAGCAGATGGCGATCTGATACCGTTGGCGTCGCGGGCAGATCTGCCCGCGACGCCAGGCTTAGTCGGCCGGTTAGCGCAGGCGTTCGAAGCGTCTGCGCCCCTGCCGGGTCGCGCAATTGAGGCGGGTGGCCTCCGCGCCGTCTACCCCGTAGGCAGACGCACCACCTCAGTGCGCGATGTGATCCCGCAGTCTTATGTCTTGACGGCGTCCTGCCGTTGAGAACAAAATGCGAACATGTCAGCCACCCCCCAAGTCACCGACCTGGATAGCCTGCGCCGGCGCATCCGCCTGCTGGAGCGCCCGGCCGCGCGGCAAACCCGGGTGATCGGCTTCGGCGTGGCCGAAATCGACGGCCATCTGCCAGAATCCGGCCTGGCCTGCGGCGCGCTCCACGAGGTGGAAGGCGGCGGTGCGGACGCGATCCCCGGCGCCTGCGCGGCCCTGTTCACCGCCGGCATTCTCGCGCGCATGGACCGCTCCATCCTGTGGTGCAGCGCCACCAACGACCTGTTCGCCCCGGGCCTGGCCGGCGCCGGCCTGCACCCGGACCGGGTGATACATGCCCGCGCGGCCGACGATCCCGGCGTGCTGCTGGTGATGGAGGAGGCGCTGCGCCATCCGGGCCTTGCCGGCGTGGTGGGTGAGCTGTGGCGGCTGCCGATGACCGCCTCCCGCCGCCTGGTTCTGGCCGCGGAAAAATCCGGCGTGATGGCGATCGCCCTGCGCCGGCGCCGCGAGGGCCGCCAGGAGGAGACCGGGCTGACCGCTGCGGCCACGCGATGGCGGGTGGCGCCGCTGCCCTCCACGCCGCTGCCTCTAACAAGATCGGGGCCGGTGGCCGGGCTTGGGCGGGCGCGCTGGCAGGTGGAGCTTACGCGGTGCCGGGGTGCTGCGGCGCATAACTGGATCATGGAGGCGTGTGATGCGCAGGGTCGTCTCTCTCTACCTGCCGAGCTGGCCCACCGACCGGCTGCACAAGCAGGATACCGCGCCGCCTGACCGGAGGTCGCCTTCAGGATCACCTGACCGGAGGTCTGCTTCGGCGTTGCCTGACCGCAGTCCGGCTGCAATGCCATCCGACACGCGGCCGTTGCTGACGGCCACGCGGGAGCGCGGCCGTCGCGTGGTGATGGCGGTGGACGGGCGCGCGGCGGCGGTGGGCCTGCGCGCCGGCATGGCGGTGGCGCATGCCCAGGCGATGGTACCCGATCTGCGCATCGAGGAGGCCGCGCCGGCCGAGGACCGCGCGGCACTCGGCCGGCTGGCCGCCTGGTGCCTGCGCCAGTTCAGCCCGCTCTCCGCCGTGTGCCCGCCGGATGGCGTGTGGCTGGACGTGACCGGCTGCACCCATCTCTGGGCCGGCGACGAGCGCGGCCTGCTGGAAGCGCTCGTGGGCCGGCTGGCGGAGGCCGGCGTGGCCGCGCGCGCGGCGTTGGCCGATACGCCGGGTGCGGCCCACGCGCTGGCGCATTATGGGCGCGACCCGTTGATGCTGGTTCCGCCCGGCGGCCTGCGCGCCGCTCTGGCCGGGCTGCCGGTTGCGGCGTTGCGGCTGGAGAGCGAGACCGTGCAGGCGCTGCGCACGCTGGGGTTCGACACGATCGGCCAGTTGCTGGCGGCCCCGCGCGCGCCTCTGGCCAAGCGCTTCGGCGCCGCGGTGCTGAAGCGGCTGGACCAGGCGATGGGCGCCGTGCCGGAGCCGATAGAGCCCGCGCCCGATCCCGGCCTGCCGCGCACCCGCCAGGGTTTTCCCGAACCGATCGCCACGCCGGACGACCTGGCGCGCGCCACCGTGCTGCTGGCCGAAAGCCTGTGCGAGAAACTGGCAAAACGCGGCCTTGGCGCCTCCCGGCTGGACCTGGTGTTCCAGCGTGTGGACGGCGCCGCGCAGGCGATACGCATCGGCACCGCTGCCGCCACGCGCGACGCCGCACATCTCGTGCGCCTGCTGCAGCCGCGGCTGGAGACGATCGACCCCGGTTTCGGCATAGACGCGATGATGCTGACCGCGTCGCTGACCGCGCGGCTGGATGCGCGCCAGACGCTGAGCGAGTTGTGCGCCGAGGCCAGCGGGCCGGATCTGTCGGGCCTGGTGGACGCGCTGCTGAACCGGCTTGGCGAGACCGCGGTGTTTCGCGCGGCCCCTGTGGAGAGCGACGTGCCGGAGCGCAGCGTGCGTGCGGTGGCGCCGCTGGCGCGCGCGGAGGGCGCCGACTGGCCGGACCGGCTGCCCAGGCCGCCGCGGTTGTTCTCCCCGCCGCGCCGGATCGAGGCGATGGCGCTGCTGCCGGATCATGCGCCGGCGATGTTCACCTGGCGCAAGCGGTCGCACCGGGTGCGTCGGGCGGACGGGCCGGAGCGCATTTTCGGCGAGTGGTGGCGCGATGCGGCGGAGACGTGGTCCGTGCGGGATTATTTCGCGGTGGAGGACGAGGCGGGCCAGCGATTCTGGTTGTTCCGGCGCGGGGATGGGGAGGCGGCGGAGACGGGGGATTTGAGCTGGTTTTTGCATGGGATGTTCGGGTGAAAGGCGTGTCTGTTCGAAAGTCGTTCTGGCGGCCATCTGGCGGCGATTTGCGCTCCGGTGCTCATGGCCACGAGAGGCCACTCCGCTCCGGTGCTCGCAAATCACCACCAGCTGACTCACCGTAACGACTTTAGAACAGACACTGAAGACTTTGCGCCCCGCCTGCACAGATTTCGCAATCGCATGCCGCTGCAGGATGTGCGCGCGCGCTGATGCAGGCGTCGGGACAAAAGTCTTTTGCTTCTTTTCTTCAGAAAAGAAGGCCTTGCTTGCTTGCCCATGACATACATCGAGCTGCAAACCACCTCCAACTACTCCTTCCTGCGCGGCGCCTCCCACGTGGAGGAACTCCTGGCGCAGGCGAAGCTGTTCGAATACGACGCGATCGCCATCACCGACCGCAACTCGCTGGCCGGCATAGCGCGCGCGCACCAGCGCGCCGACGAAGCCGGCATGCGGTTGATAATCGGCTGCAGGCTGGATCTGGACTGCGGCACATCCGTGCTGGCCTATCCCACGGACCGCGCGGCGTATGCCAGGCTGTGCCGGATGCTCAGCATAGGCAAAGGGCGCGCCGGCAAAGGCGCGTGCCGGCTGGAATGGAGCGACCTCGCGGCGCACGGCGAGGGGCTGATCGCGATCCTGCTGTCGGACGCCGCGGATCCGGGTGCTGCGCGCAAATCTTGCGCGTCTGCGTGCGGCTTTCGGCGACCGCGCCTATCTCGCGTTGACCCTGCAGCGCCGCCCGGGCGACGCCGCGCGGCTGCACGAGCTGGCACAGATGGCGCAGGCAGCCCGCGTGCCCACGGTCGTTACCAACGATGTGCTGTACCACGATCCACGCCGGCGCGTGCTGCAGGATGTGGTCACCTGCATACGCGAGGGCTGCACGATCGACGATGCGGGTTTCCGCCGCAGCCGTTCGGCCGAGCGGCACCTGAAGACGTCCGACGAGATGGCGCGGCTGTTTTCCGCCTATCCCGAAGCCGTTGCGCGCACCAGGCAGATTGCCGAACGCTGCCGGTTCAGCCTGCGCGAATTATGCTACCAGTACCCGCACGAGATCGAAGCTGGCGAGAGCGCGCAGGGGCGGCTGGAGCGGCTGACCCTGGAGGGTGCGACCGCGCGCTACGGTTGCGTGCCGGAGAAAGTCGGCACGCAGATCACGCGCGAGCTGGCACTCATCGCGGAGATGCAATATGCACCGTATTTCCTGACGGTGTACAACATCGTCAATTTCGCCAGGTCACGCGGGATATTGTGCCAGGGCCGCGGCAGTGCTGCGAACTCTGCCGTGTGCTACGTGCTCGGCATCACCGCGATCGATCCGGTGCAGAGCAATCTGCTGTTCGAGCGGTTCCTCAGCAGCGAGCGTCGCGAGCCGCCGGACATCGACGTGGATTTCGAGCACGAGCGGCGCGAGGAGGTGATACAGTGGATCTACGAGACATACGGGCGCGACCGCGCGGCCCTGTGCGCCACCGTTGCGCGCTACCGTTCGCGCGGCGCGGTCCGCGAAGTTGGTAAAGTACTTGGCCTGACAGAGGACGTTACCGCGGCCCTCTCAAGCCAGGTATGGGGTTGGAGCAGCGACGGCGTGGACATGCAGCACGCCGAGGCGCTGCACCTGAACATATCCGACAGGCGCCTGGCGATGACGCTGGATATCGCCCGCGAGCTGATCGGCTTTCCGCGCCATCTCTCGCAGCATCCCGGCGGTTTCGTGCTGACGCAGGACCGGCTGGATACGCTGGTGCCGATCGAGCCCGCGGCGATGGACGATCGCCAGGTTATCGAGTGGGACAAGGACGATATCGACTACCTGAAATTCATGAAGGTCGATGTGCTTGGCCTGGGAATGCTCGGCTGCATGCGCCGCGCATTCGATCTGCTGGCGGAACACCGCGGCATCGCACTTACCACCATGGCGGACGTGCCGACCGAAGATCCTGAAACCTACAGGATGATACAGCGTGCGGACACGATCGGCGTGTTCCAGATCGAGAGCCGCGCGCAGATGTCCATGCTGCCGCGCCTGAAACCACGCGAGCTGTACGACCTGACGATACAGGTGGCCATCGTTCGCCCAGGTCCGATACAGGGCGACATGGTGCATCCCTACCTGCGCCGGCGCGACGGTTTGGAAAAAGCCGACCTGCCGACAGAAGAATTGCGCGCCGTGTTGGGGAAAACACTCGGCGTGCCGCTGTTCCAGGAGCAGGCGATGCAGGTGGCGATGGTGTGCGCCGGGTTTACCGGCAGCCAGGCCGACCAGCTCCGCCGCGCGATGGCGACGTTCAAGGTGACAGGTGGCGTCAACAAGTTCCACACCGAGCTGATCGGCGGCATGGTGGCGCGCGGCTATTCGGCGGAGTTCGCCGACCGTATCTTCAAGCAGATCGAAGGTTTCGGCAGCTACGGTTTTCCTGAGAGCCACGCGGCAAGTTTCGCGTTGATCGCCTATGCCAGCTCGTGGATGAAATGCCACCATCCGGATGTGTTCGCCTGCGCGCTGCTCAATGCGCAGCCGATGGGGTTTTACGCGCCGGCGCAGATCGTGCGCGATGCGCGGCTGCACGGCGTGGAGATACGCCCCGTCAGCATTAACGATCAGCCGGTGGGACTGCACGCTGGAGCCGGGTGGCCGCTATCTTGCGGTCCGGCTCGGCTTGCGCATGGCAAAGGGGCTGGCGGAAAAGGATGCCGGCCGCCTGACGGGCGCGCGGCACAGCGCCTATGCCAGCCTGGCGGATCTGCACCGCCGCACCCGCCTGTTGCCGGCGGCACTCGAACGGCTGGCGGAAGCCGATGCGTTCGCCTGCGTGGGCACCAGCCGGCGCCAGGCGCTGTGGGACGTGCGTGCGCTCGCACCCGCCGACCTGCCGCTATTCGCCGGCCGGGAGGATTTTGCCGAGGGTGCCACGGCGCTCACGCCCATGCAGCCGGGCCGCGAGGTGGTGGAGGATTACCGCACCATGGGGCTCACGCTGCGCCGCCATCCGGTGAGTTTCCTGCGCGCCGAACTCGCGGCAGACGGCATGATACGCGCCGCCGACCTGCCGCATACGCGCGACGGCAGACGCATCAGCCTTGCCGGTATCGTGCTGGTGCGGCAGAAGCCGGGAAGTGCGAAGGGCGTGATGTTCATCACCATCGAGGACGAGAGCGGGCACGCAAATCTCATCGTGTGGCCTGCGGTTTTCGAGCGGCAGCGCCGGTTGATCCTTTCGGCGGGGATGATCGCGTGCCACGGCAAATTGCAGCGCGAGGGCAGCGTGATCCACGTGATCGTGGAGCGCCTGGAGGATTATTCGGAGATGCTGCGCAGCGTTGGCGATCGTGACGATGCATTTGTTGTGCGCACCGGTCGGGGCGATGAGGCCAAGCATGGCGGCGCGCCGGATGTTCGGGGGATCAAGGTCCATACGCGGGATTTTAGGTGAGTAAGCAGTTCTTTTTCGAGAAAAAGAACCAAAAAGCTTTTGCTCCCTGTCGGCGGCTGCTGAAAATATCTCGACAGGGGCAAGAAGTCTTTTGTTTCTATTCTTCAGAAAAGAAAGCCCTGCTTTCTCCTAAACGTGAAAGCTCTCGCCACAACCGCAGCGCCCTTTTTCGTTCGGATTGGTGAATGTAAATCCCGCGCTCAAGGCTTTCTCTTCGTAATTCATGGTCGTTCCTATCAGGAACAGACTAGCCTTGCGATCCACCAGGAGCGTCAGTTCGTGATCGCGCACGATCTCGTCCCCCGGCCCGGGCTCGGCGACCCAGCTCATGTCATATGCCAGGCCGGAACAGCCCTTGGTGTTCACGCTAATGCGCAGCAGCCGCCCGTCACCCTGCGCATACAAGGCCCGCAACCGCGCAGCCGCATCGTCCGACATGGTGAGAAGCGGCGGCAACGCGCGACGTGTGCGCGGCGCCGGTGTGGAAATATCCTGTTCCATGCTGGCCTCTTCCGTTCAGAACATGTTGAGCGCGAGGCGCGCTTCGTCGGACATGCGGCTCGGATCCCACGGCGGATCCCATACGGTCTCCACTTCTGCGGACGTGACGCCCGGCACGCCGAGCACCGCCTCGCGCACCTGCACGGGCAGTTCCTGCGCGCTCGGGCAGCCGGGCGCGGTCAGCGTCATCTCCACCTTCACGGCGCCGGCGTCGCTGATCTCCACGGCATAGATCAGCCCGAGCTCATAGATGTTCACCGGGATTTCCGGATCGTAGATCGTGGCGATTGCATCCAGCAGCGCGGTCTCGCCTGGCAGCGCGATTGCCTCGCCCTCCGGAGTCCATGTGCCGATCACGGCGGCGGTGTGCTCTGGGTCAGTCACGCGGCAACCTCCTTGGCGCTGTCGAGCGCCGCGATCAACGCGGACCACGGCAATGTCGCACATTTCACGCGGCTGCGATATTCGGACACGCCCGATAGCGGCTGCAACATCGCCATTGCGGTATCCGCCGATGTGGTGCTGCCGGTGCGCGCAAGCTCGCCGAACTCGGCGGCGAGTGCGCGTATGCCGGCGTCGTCGCGCCCGCGCACCACTTCGGCCATCAAATCCGCCGACGCCAGCGAAATGGCGCAGCCGCGCGCCTCGAAAGCCGCCTGTTGCACCGTGGCATCGGGTGCGAAACGCACGCGCACTTCCACCTGGTCGCCGCAGAGCGGGTTCTCGCCGGCCGCGCAGGCGTCGAACGGTTCCATGCGATGCATGTGGTGCGGATTGCGACCGCGATCCAGGATGATGTTCTGGTAGAGGTCGCGCACATCTTCGAACGGCGCGCTCATTGGAAGAAGCCGCGCACGCGCACCAGCGTGTCCGCCAGCACATCGATTTCCGCCTGCGTCGTGTAGATGCCGAAACTGGCGCGTGCCGTGCTCGTCAAGCCGAGCCGGTGCATCAGCGGATCCGCGCAATGCCGGCCGGCGCGCACCGCGATGCCATTCCGGTCCAGCAATGTCGCGATGTCGTGTGCATGTGCGCCATCCAGCGTGAAGCTGATCACGCCGCCGCGGTCCTGCGCCTGGCCCACGATCGCCAGGCCATCAACGTCGGAAAGCCGCGCCAGCGCGTGGTCGGTGAGTGCGGCTTCATGCGCGGCAATCGCGTCGAACCCGATCGCATTCACATAGTCGATCGCAGCGCCCATGCCGATCACCTCGATTATCGCCGGTGTGCCGGCCTCGAACTTTTGCGGCACCGGCGCCCAGGTCGATTGCGCGAAACTCACCGAGGAAATCATGTCACCGCCGCCCATGAAAGGCGGCATCTCTTCGAGCAGCGCCCGACGCGCCCACAGCACGCCCACGCCTGTCGGCCCGTAGAGCTTGTGTCCGGTGAATACGTAGAAATCTGCGCCGAGCGCCTGCACGTCGACCGCGCGATGCACCACCGCCTGGCTGCCGTCGACTAGCAATTGCGCGCCCGCCGCATGCGCAAGAGCGGCTATGCGCGCGATCGGGTTGTAGGTGCCGAGCACGTTGGACATGTGCGTCACTGCGGCGAGGCCCACGCGGCCGTCTTCCAGATGCTTCGCGAAGGAAGCCAGGTCCAGCTCGCCGGCATCGGTGATCGCCGCCACGCGCAATTCGATGCCGTGCGAGTCCCGCAGCATCTGCCACGGCACGATGTTGGCGTGATGCTCCATTTCGGTGATCAGCACCGCCTGGCCGGCTTTCAGAACGCCACGCCCGTAGCTGTGCGCTACAAGGTTGATCGCCTCGGTGCTGTTGCGCGTGAACACCACCTCGTCGCGTGACGGCGCGTGCAGCAGGGCCGCCACCTGATCGCGCACCGCCTCATACGCATCGGAGGTGCGCTCGCTCATCCAGTGCAGGCCGCGATGCACGTTGGCGTATTGCGACTCCATCGCGTGGCGCATCGCATCTATCACCGCGCGCGGTTTTTGTGCAGAGGCCGCGCTGTCGAGGAACACGAGCGGTTTGCCGTGCACGCGCTCGGACAGTATCGGAAAATCCGCGCGCACGCGCGCCACGTCGAAGGCAGGCGCGAGATCGGCCAGTTTCGGGTTGGCGTTCATCCTTCGTGTCTCCACCAGGCGGCGATCACATCGTCCAGCATCGTGCGCGCTGCGTCGTCGGCCACCATGTCCAAAGCTTCGCCGAGGAACGCCTGCACCAGCATGGCGCGCGCTTCGGCCTGCGGAATGCCCCGGCTCGTCAGATAGAATATCTGCTCGGCATCGAGCTCGCCGACCGTCGCGCCGTGGCTGCATTTCACGTCGTCCGCGAAAATCTCCAGCTGCGGCTTGCAATCTATCTCGGCGTCGGGCGATAGCAGCAGCGCCTGGTTCATCTGGTAGCCGTCGGTTTTCTGCGCCGCGCGGGCCACCTCGATCTTGCCCTGGAACACGCCGCGGGCATGGCCGGCGAGCACGTGTTTCACCGTCTGGCGAGAGGCGCAATGCGGCGCCTCGTGGCTCACCACGGTGGTGAAGTCGCTGTGCTGCGTACCGCGAAGTAGCTGCGCCGCGTTGATTGCCGCGTGGCCGCCGGCGCCGTGCAATCGCGCGTGTATTTCGGTGCGCGCCACGCGGCCGCCGGCCGAGAGCGTGAAGCCGTCGTAGGTCCCGCGCGCCGCGATGTCGGCATAGATCGTCGCGAGATGAAAGGCAGCGGGCCCCTCGTTCTGCAGCCGCACATGGGCGAGTGCCGCGCCTTCAGCCAGCACGATCTCGGTTACCGGATTATGCAGATATTGCCCGTAACCGCTGGCGACCTCGATGAGCGTCAGCTTGGCACCGGCGGCCAGCGATATCGTGTGGCGCGGATGGAAGGCCACCGGGGTTCCATGTATGTCGCGGCCGACGCTCACCAGAACGATGCAGCCTGCATCTACGCCTTCGGCCACCTCGATGATGGCGCCATCCTCGGCGAGCATGGTGTTGAGGGCCACAAGCCGCTCGCGTTCCGGGTTGGCCAGCGCGCCGAATTCGGCATTGGCGGCAAACGAGCGCACGCTGGCCAGTGCCGGCAAAACGGATTGCGCGCTGCTGAACCTTCCCTGCACGAATACCAAACGCGGCAGGTTCGCCAATCCGCCGAGATCGGGCAGATCGTCATCGCCGGTGAAGCCGGAGGCCTCCGTCAGCGCCTCGTGGAAACGCGCGTCGCCGAGCGGGGCAAGATTGGTGTAGCGCCAGCCCTCCTCGCGCAGATGCGGCAAGCCCGCGGCGAGCAATATATCGCGCGCGGCGCGGCGCGGCGCGGGATCGCCGGGCAGTCGGCCGGTCAGGCCTTCGTAGCGCGCGAGAAAGCCCGTAGCGGTATCAGAGGCGTTCATGCCGCCTCCGCGATCACCTGCGCGTAGCCCTGCGCTTCCAGCGCACGCGCAAGGTCCGCACCGCCGCTGCGCACGATTCGCCCATGCACCAGAACATGCACCATGTCGGGCACGATATGGTCGAGCAGGCGCTGGTGATGCGTGATCACCAGCGCGGAAAAACCAGGCGCGCGCAGGGCGCTCACGCCTTCGCCCACGATCTTCAGCGCGTCGATGTCCAGCCCGCTATCCGTCTCGTCCAGTATGGCGAGCTTCGGGCGCAGCATCGTCATCTGCAGAACCTCGTTGCGCTTCTTCTCGCCGCCGGAGAAGCCGACATTGACGTTACGCTTCAGCATATCATCCGGCATTTGCAGGCGTTTGGCTTCCGCGCGGGCCAATTTGAGGAACTGCGCGGCATCGAGCTCCGCTTCGCCGCGCGCGCGGCGCACCGCATTGACGGCGGTGCGCAGGAAATTCGCATTGCCAACGCCTGGCAGTTCCACCGGCGCCTGGAAGGCCAGGAACAACCCGGCCTGCGCGCGCACTTCCGGCTCCATCGCGAGCAGATCGGCGCCGTCGAACGTGGCGGTGCCCGCGGTGACGGTGAAATTCGTCGCGGCCGGACAGCACATAAGACAGTGTGGATTTGCCGGAGCCGTTCGGCCCCATGATGGCGTGAACCTGGCCGTCAGGCACCACCAGGTCGATGCCGCGCAGAATCGGCTTGTCGCCTATGCTGGCATGAAGATTGCGAATTTCCAGCATCGTGCTAGCCCACCGAACCTTCGAGGCTCACGGCAAGCAGCTTCTGCGCTTCCACCGCGAACTCCATCGGCAATTCCTTCAGAACCTCGCGGCAAAAGCCGTTGACGATCATGCCCACCGCATCCTCCTGCGACATCCCGCGCTGGCGGCAGTAGAAAAGCTGGTCCTCGGAAATCTTCGAGGTCGTGGCTTCGTGTTCCACCTTCGAGCCGGGATTACGGCACTCGATATACGGCACCGTATGCGCGCCGCACAGATCGCCGATCAGCAGGCTGTCGCATTGCGTGTGGTTGCGTGCGCCGGTTGCCTTGGGGAGGATGCGCACCAGGCCGCGATACGTGTTGTTGGAGTGTCCGGCGGAAATCCCCTTCGACACGATCGTGCTCGTCGTGTTCTTGCCGATATGGATCATCTTGGTGCCGGTGTCGGCCTGCTGGTAGTTGTTGGTCAGCGCCACCGAATAGAACTCGCCGATGCTGCCCTCGCCCTGCAGCACGCAGGACGGATATTTCCAGGTGATCGCCGAACCGGTCTCCACCTGCGTCCAGCTTATCTTGCTGCGCGCGCCACGGCATGCGCCGCGCTTCGTCACGAAGTTGTAGATGCCGCCGCGGCCTTGCGCGTCGCCGGGATACCAGTTCTGCACGGTGGAGTATTTGATCTTCGCGTCGTCGAGCACCACCAGTTCCACCACCGCGGCGTGCAGCTGGTTCTCGTCACGCATCGGTGCGGTGCAGCCTTCGAGGTAGCTCACCGACGCACCTTCCTCGCACACGATAAGCGTGCGCTCGAACTGCCCGGTGTTCTTGGCATTGATGCGGAAATACGTCGAAAGCTCCATCGGGCAGGCGACGCCCTTCGGGATGAACACGAAGCTGCCGTCGGTGAACACCGCGGAGTTCAGCGCGGCGAAATAGTTGTCGGTCGGCGGCACCACGCTGCCGAGATACTTGCGCACCAGCTCGGGATGATCCTTCACGGCCTCGCTGATCGGGCAGAAGATCACGCCGGACTTGGCAAGCGTGCTGCGGAACGTGGTGGCCACGGATACGCTGTCGAACACCGCATCGACCGCCATCGGCGGGCGCGCTTCGGCCCCCTCCACGCCGGCGAGTATCGCATGTTCGCGCACCGGAATGCCGAGCTTCTCGTACATGCGCAGCAACTCGGGATCGACTTCGTCGAGCGATGCGGGGCCGGCCTTTTTCTTCGGCGCGGCGTAGTAATACAAATCCTGGTAGTCGATCTTCGGGTAATTCAGCAGCGCCCACACGGGCTCTTCCATCGCCTGCCACGCGGAGAAAGCGGCCAGGCGCCAGGCCAGCAGCCAGGCCGGCTCGCCTTTGCGTTCCGAGATCAGCCGCACGATATCGGTGTTCAGGCCTTTCGGCGCGAACTCCATTTCGATATCCGTCTCGAAGCCCCATTTGTAGCCGCTGTCGGCGACCGACTGGACGGTATTCAGGGTCTCGGCGATTGCTGGCATACGAACTTATCCTTACGCGGCAGGCTGGGCGTGAGCGGGAACCGCATGTGGCGGTGACGTCTGTAGTGGGAAGCCCGGCGGCAGGCGGGCGGCTTCCATGTCGGCCAGGCTGATGGCGCCCAGGGCGGCGCGTATCGCGGCGTTCACCGGATCCCAACGGCCGCGCATCGGGCAGACGTGGCCGCTTTCGCAGCCGCCGCCATCCACGCAGGCGGTCAGCACCACCGGGCCATCTATCGCGGTGATCACGTCCGATACCGGGATCGACGCGAGCGGCCGCGCCAGCCGATAGCCGCCGCGCGCGCCGCGCTGGGAGATCACGAGGCCACGCGAGGTCATCGCTTTGAGCACCTTGGCGACGGTGGGCTCCGGCAATCCGATCGCCGCGGCGATGCCAGGCGACGTCTGCACGGCGCCGTCCTGGGACAGGCGCACCAGCACCACGACGGCATAGTCGGTCAGTTTGGACAGACGGAACATTGATGGCCCTGGGTTAACGGACCGGCGCAGTCCGGATTGAGAGATGCTGTCAGGGGCCTGGGCAGTCAAGAGACAACTCGCTTGTTGTTCAGGCGGTGGGCGAAGAGGGAGGAAGAAAACAGTCCTTTTTCGAGAAAGGACCAAAAAGCTTTTGCTACGTTCGCCTGCGCGGCGGCTTGGGCTGTGTCTGCAGGCTTGCGCGCCGGCAGACATATTGCGGGCCTCTATGCAGTCGCATAGCAACGCTGAATCACCGCGCCAGCGACGGAAACAGGCAATGCTGTCTCGCGTTGCACCATCACATCAAAGGGGTGTTCTAACCATGTCAGTCAAAATCCTCGCCGTAGCCGTGTTCCTTGCCGCACCGTTCTCCGCCTATGCGGCCGGCTGCGTATCAGGCGCGGCCGTCGGCGGCGTCGCAGGCCATGTCGCTGGTCACCATGCCGTGCTCGGTGCCGCAGCCGGCTGCGCGATCGGCCACCACGAAGCCCATGTGCAAGCGAAAAAGGCCGCGGCCGCCCAGGCTGCCGCCGCCCAGCCCGCGCCGGCTCCCGCCGCGCAGCCGCACAACTGACGGCCTGCCCGCCCGCCGCGTGTCACCACGCGGCGGGCGTTCCCGCCTCAGGTGAAAATGGAAGCTGTCACGCCGGTGAAGCCGAAGAGCACGATATGGGTGTCGTCGGACAGGGTGAGGGCGGTGTTACCGCCGGCCACCGTCTCGGATGCTACAGCCGCCTGCGCCTCGCCTGATCCATAGCCGCTCAGGTTCAGCGTATCGCCCGTGTTGAAGCCGAGGATGTTGGTGTTGCCGGCCTCGGCGCCGCTGACGAAATCGAATTGCGTGGTGCCGCTGCCGGACAGGAACACGTCCTGTGTGCCGGTCGCGCCGAAGATCGTGTTGGCTGCCCCGCTGGCCACCACCGTGCTGGTGCCGGCGCCTGCCTGCACCACCGTGTTGCCGGTGCCGCCGGTAAAATACAGGTCGTGGCCACTGGCAGCGGCGCCGGTGAGCGTGGTGTTGCCGCCTGCCGCCACCAGAACCTGTGGTGCGATGCCGGACGCGGTCAGCACGCCGCCAAACGCGCTCACCAGCGTGGTCGGGCCGGAGCCGCTATTCAGCACATCCTGCCCGCTGGTGCCGCCATAGATCACGTCGAAGCCGAACCCGCCCGCGGCCGTCAACACGCCGGTGCCGCCCACCACGGTCGCATTGTTGTCGCCGCCGGTGAAATTCAGCGTGCCGCCGGCGCCGCCGAACACCAGCAGGCCGCCGGACAGCGCGCTCACGGTGTCGATCACCACGTTGTCGCCGCTTGCGCCGACCACGGTCTGGTAGCCCGCCGCGCCGGTGCTGTCGGCCTGCACGACCAGCGTACCGCTCTCCAGGAAGATCGCGCCGGTGCCGGCAGCACCTGCGCCCACCAGGGTCAGCGTCGCGTCCTCCACGTTGGTGCCGCCGCTATAGGTGTTCGGCGCGTCGAAGATCAGGTCGCCGGTGGTCACCGACACCACGCCCGCGCCGGAGATCCCGCCCGCTACGGTAACCGCCACGCCCGGATCGCTCCCCAGCGTGAGGACGTGCCCGGCTGCGACGGTGATCGCCTCGGCCAATGTCGCGGAACCGGTGGCCGCGCCCACCGCCTCGGCGATATAGACCGTGCCGTCGCCGGCCAGCGCGAGCGTGCCGCCGCCGAAATCGGCGCTGGTGTCGAAATTGACGGTGCCGCCGTTGCCGAGCACCAGGTCGCCGGCGAAGGTGGCGCCCTGCGTCACGTAGAGCTGGTTGACGGTGAGCGGCGCGCTGGCGGTCCAGTCCGCGCCGGCGCCTGTCACCAGCGCCACATCCGCGCTGCCGCCGGCCGACGCCAGGGTGCCGTCCACTTCCAGGAAGGTGCCGGCGGCAAAGGCCACGCCGGCGGTGTCGGTGACGTCCGCGGTGGCCGCGATGTCGACATAGGCGTTGTCCGTGGCGGTCAGGCCGCCGCGCCGTCGATCGTCAGGGCGCCGGCGAAGGTCACGTTGTCGGCGTCCACCGTGATGGCCGATACGCTGGCGTTTCCGCTTACGGTGTAGAGGTTTCCGCCGGTGGCGAAGCTCGCGCTGTCCGCGGCACCTGGCGTGCCGGTGGGGGTCCAGTCGGCGGCATTGTTCCAGTTGCCGCCGTCGATCGCGGTCCAGGTGTAGGACGTCACTTCGTTGCTCCCTTGGTCTTTGGCTGAGATTGGCGGATCGAGGGAAAGCAAGGAAGGCCTTCTTTTTCGAGAAAAAGAAGCAAAAAGCTTTTGGTCCCTGTCGGGGAGCGCTTCCCCAACACCCGACAGGGAGCAAAAGCTTTTTGGTCTTTTTTCTCGAAAAAGGACTGCTTGCTTACTTGCCTGAAAACAGTCGGGCCGCCCGCGATTGCACCAAAGCCTGGTACGCGCGGTTCAGCGGCGGCGTGTGCGAGTGGTAATCCCCGATCGCCAGCATCAGGTCGCCACCGCGCGCGCGGCGATATTCCCACAGGATCGCGCCGGCAATCCGTATCGAGAAACAGCCGTCATCGGTCAGCCTGGCGCGCACCGCGGCGGGCGCCAGGCCCAGCGCGCGCGCCATCACCGGCACCCATAGCGTGTTGACCTGCATCAGCCCGAGATCGGCCGAACCGTCCGTATTGGCGTGCACGGCGCCCGGCCAGCCGCCCTCGACCGCCTGTATCGACGGCAGCACGCGCGGCGGAAACGACGCGATCTGCGCCGCGGCGATCATGCAGGCGAGGAACGGCACGGCCATGCCAGCCAGATGCCACGCCGCCGCCCCGGCGGGCAAGCGTTCCGGCGTCCGCGCCAGCATGGAGAGAGCTTCACGCGCGCCCGGCTTGCAGGCCCGCCCACCAGGCCGCATTAGAGGCGCACGCACCACGCCAGGCGGGAGATCCACCGTGACGCAGCCGGACACCACCGCCGACGATGCCGGCTTCACGCTCCTCGAGCTGCTGGTGGTGATCGCGATCCTCGGCCTGCTCGTCGCCTTTGTGGCGCCCGCCGCGCTGCGCCAGCTCGGTGTCGCCAAAACCTCGGTGGCCCGCCAGCAGGTGGAGCGGCTCGGCTCCGTGCTGGATCTCTACAAGCTGGACGTGGGCTCCTACCCGACCACGGAGCAGGGTATCGCGGCACTGGTGTCCAAACCCTCCGACGTGGAGAACTGGAACGGCCCGTATCTGAAGGGCGAGCAGCAGCCGAAGGACCCCTGGACGCACCCGTGGCTCTACCGCGCGCCCTCCACCCGCTCCGGCCACGATTATGACCTCTGCTCGGCGGGGCCGAGCGGGAAGGGGACGGAGCCGGGCGAGGGCGACGCGATCTGTAACCCGTAAGCCGCGTGCGCTCGCCGCTTCTCCTGGGTATGTGGTCGCTGCTTGCCGGCGCGGGCATTCCGCTGATCGGGGTGCTCAACGGCTTCATGGCGCGCACGATCGGCAACCCGCTCAGCGCCACGGCACTGATGTTCGCGATCGCGTTCCTGGCGGCGCTCGGGTTGTCGCTGCCTTTCTACGGTGTGGCGGGATTCGGCCGGATCGGATCGGCGCCGCTGATGAGCTTCGGGCCGGGTTTGCTGATTGCGTTCTATGCGTTGTCGGCGACGATCGTGATCCCGCGGTTTGGCGCCGGCAATTTCATCGCGTTCATTCTGGTGGCGCAGCTTGCCACCGCGGCGGCGGTCGATCAGTTCGGGCTGTTTGGGCTGGCGCGCCAGCCGGCCAATGCGGCTCGGCTGGCGGGATTTGTGCTGATACTGTGTGGGGTGGCTTTGATGACGGTGGCTGGGCGGCGGGCGGGGCCGTAAGGCAAGGCAAG
Organism: uncultured Alphaproteobacteria bacterium; assembly: GCA_963795825.1. Taxonomy (GTDB): domain Bacteria; phylum Pseudomonadota; class Alphaproteobacteria; order Acetobacterales; family Acetobacteraceae; genus BOG-908. The sequence goes on from CAWCIW010000001.1 coordinate 629,775, forward strand.
CAGTCCTTTTTTGAAAAAAAGGACCAAAAAACTTTTGCTCCGTTTGCCTGCACCAAGGCCTGCCCTGCTTCTGCCGCCAGCCGCGTTTGCCGCCTGGATGAAGCCTCCGTGCAGCTGGAGGACGCAAAAGGTTTTTTGGTCCTTTTTTTCAAAAAAGGACTGCTTCCTTGCCTAAGGCACCACCCAAACAGCCCCACCATCCGCACCAAACCGCGCCCTCCGGTGCGCGCCCTCCGCCAGATGCAGCCAGTCCACCGTAAGCACCGACAGCCGGATCACGCAGAACACGCGCCGCGCCTCACCTTCCGAAGCGTCGGGTGTGGGATTGTCCGCCGACGGCAGCAGCGTGCCCGGGCCGGGCTGCACCCGGTAGGTGGCGCGCGTCTGCGGCCGTAAGGCGGCCCAGCTTTCGTCGGCCACCACATCGTTCGTGTGCAGGCTGGCGTGGCCCGCGGCGCGCAACTGGATGCGGCCGGCGGCGTCCCAGCCGTGCAAGGTGGCGGCCGGGGCGGCCTGCAGCTCGGCGAATTTGCGGGATCTGGTGTCGGTATGAACGTCCAGCGCCAGGCCGGCGAAGCGGCGCAGCACCACGGTGCGTATCTGCGGCGCGCCGTCCAGCCCGATCGTGCCGAGCGCCAGGTTGCGCCACGGGCTGCCGGGGTCGGCAGCACCCCGGGCGAAATGTGCCTCCCAGTCCGGAAATGCTTCAGGCAAGCGTGGTCCCTTCTTCCTGCGGCGCGATCGTACAGGCCAGCAGCGCCAGACTCCCCGGCGCGCGCAAAGCAACGTCACAGCACTAGATTTCGGCTTCTTTTTTGCAAAGAAGACTTCTTTTATCGCAAAGGAGACTTCTTTTTTGCAAAGGAGAAATGCCGTCCTTCCCCTTGCCTTACCGCTCCAACAAGGCAAAACACCCCCGGATCAAGGGACTCACCAACATATGGAACGCGTCGAAGCCAGCGGATTGCAGGTCGCCAAGGTGCTCTACGACTTCGTCTCCACCGAGGCGGTGCGCGGCAGCGGCGTGTCCGGCCCGCAATTCTGGCAGGGTTTCGCGGCCATGCTCGCCGATCTGGCACCGCGCAACCGCGCACTCCTGGACCACCGCGACGCCCTGCAGGCCAAGATCGATGCCTGGCACACGGCCCGCCGCGGCCAGAAATTCGATCAGGCGGTGTATGAGGCGTTTCTGCGCGAGATCGGCTATCTGCAGCCGGAGCCGCCGGCCTTTTCCGTGACCACCGCGAACGTGGATGCCGAGATCACCAAGGTTGCCGGCCCGCAGCTCGTGGTGCCGATATCGAACGCGCGCTACGCGCTGAACGCCGCCAATGCGCGCTGGGGCAGCCTGTATGACGCGTTCTACGGCACCGACGCGCTGCCGGAGACGCCGGGTGCGGAGCGCGGCCGCGGCTACAACCGCGCGCGCGGCGCCCAGGTGATCGCGCGCGCCCGCCAGGTGCTCGACGAGACGGTACCGCTCGCCGGCGGAAGCTACGCGGACGCCACCGCTCTACACCGTGCTGGACGGCAAGCTGACCGTGCGCACCGCCTCCGGCGCGCTGCATCTCGCCGACGCCCGCGCATTTTGCCGGCTACCAGGGCGACGCGGCCGCGCCTACGGCGATCCTGCTGGTGCAGAACGGCCTGCATCTGCTCATCAAGATAGATCGCACCTCCGAGATCGGCCGCGACGATCCGGCCGGCATGTCCGATCTGATACTCGAATCCGCGATCAGCACGATCATGGATTGCGAGGACAGCGTGGCCGCGGTCGATGCTGCCGACAAGGTCGAGGTGTATCGCAACTGGCTCGGGCTGACGCAGGGCACGCTGTCCGCGGTGTTCACCAAAGGCGGCCAGCAGCAGGACCGCTGGCTCGAGCTGGACCAGACATTCACTTCGCCCGATGGCGGCCGCCTGACCTTGTCCGGTCGCAGCCTGATGCTGGTGCGCAATGTGGGCCACCACATGTACACGGATGCCGTGCTGATGCCGGACGGCGCGGAAATCCCCGAGACGATGCTGGATTGCGCGATCACCGCGCTGATCGCCACGCATGATCTGCGTGGCATGCCGCGGCTGCGCAACAGCCGCTCGGGCTCGATGTATATCGTGAAACCGAAGATGCACGGGCCGGCCGAAGTGGCGTTCGCCTGCGAGCTGTTCAGCCGCGTGGAGGACATGCTGGCGCTGCCGCGCCGTGCGCTGAAAATGGGCATCATGGACGAGGAGCGCCGCACCAGCGCCAACCTCGCCGCCTGCATCTTCGCCGCGAAAGATCGTGTGTTCTTCATCAACACCGGCTTCCTCGACCGTACCGGCGACGAGCTGCACACGTCGATGGAAGCCGGCACCATGGTGCGCAAGCACGATATGAACAACACCGCCTGGCTGCACGCTTACGAGGACCAGAACGTGGATATCGGGCTGGCCTGCGGCCTGCGCGGGCATGCGCAGATCGGCAAGGGCATGTGGGCTGCGCCGGACCGCATGGCGGAAATGCTGAGCGTGAAGATCGACCATCCGAATGCGGGTGCGAACACCGCATGGGTGCCGTCGCCCACCGCGGCGACGCTGCATGCGCTGCACTACCACCAGGTGGATGTGGCGGCGCGCCAGGCCGCGCTCGCCAGCCGGCCGCGCGCCAAGCTTTCAGACCTGCTCACGATCCCTATCGAAGCGAGCAACTGGGCGCCCGACGATGTGCGCCAGGAACTCGACAACAACGTGCAGTCGATACTCGGCTATGTGGTGCGCTGGGTGGATCAGGGCGTCGGCTGTTCCAAGGTGCCGGATGCGCACGATGTGGGGCTCATGGAGGACCGCGCGACGTTGCGCATTTCCAGCCAGCATATCGCCAACTGGCTGCACCATGGCGTGATCACCCGCGAGCAGGTGGAGGAGACTTTGCGCCGTATGGCGCTTGTGGTGGACAGACAGAATGCCGGCGACGCGTCGTATCGCGCGATGGCGCCGGCGTATGACGGGCCGGCTTTCGAGGCGGCGCGGGATCTGGTGTTCAAGGGGCGGTCGCAGCCCAATGGATATACCGAGTTCATCCTGCATGCCCGGCGCCGGGAGGCAAAGCATTTAGGGTAAGTGAGAAAGGCCTTCTTTTCTGAATAAAAGAAGCAAAAGACTTTTGCTCCGCTGTCGCGCCGTGTTTCAGCAGCCGCCGACAGGGACCAAAAGCTTTTTGCTTCCTTTTTCTCGAAAAAGAAGGCCTTGCTTGCTTATACCAGCCCCTCTTGGGCCTGACTCATCGGCAGAGAGGAAGGAAGTCCTTCTTTTTCGAGAAAAAGAAGCAAAAAGCTTTTGCTATGACGCTTGCACGACGATTTGGCTATCATTGCAGCCGCATCGACTTGCAATGCGTAAGCAGGCCTTCGTGCAGGCGTCACGGCAAAAGCTTTTTGGTCCTTTTTCTCGAAAAAGGACTGCTTCCTTGCCTGCCTTGATCGCGTCAATCTCAAACCTTGGTCGGTATCACTCCTGATCCGGCCGCCGCCGCATCGCCTTCGTCCCGGACCGCTCGTTCTTCGATGCCAGCCGCCGCGTCTGGCTGCCAAGCGTCGGCCGCGTCGCCCGCCGCCGGACCGGCGGCACCGCCGCCTCGCGTATCATCTCGAACAACCGCTCGACTGCATCCTCGCGGTTGCGCGGCTGCGAGCGGAACCGCTGTGCGCTGATCACGATCACGCCGTCCTGCGTCATCCGGCTTCCCGCTATACGGATCAGCCGCGCCTTTACACCGTCCGGCAGGGATGGCGATGCGCGCGCATCGAACCGCAGCTCCACGGCGGTGGATACCTTGTTCACGTTCTGCCCGCCCGGGCCTGAGCTCAGCACGAAGCGTTCGGTGAGTTCGTTGGCGTCGATCGAGAGGGATGCGGTGATTGGTAGGCGGGGCAATGTTGCGAGATCCTAAGCAAGAAAGGCCTTCTTTTCTGAAGAAAAGAAGCAAAAGACTTTTGGTCCGCTGTCGCGCCGTGTTTCAACGTTCGCCGACAGGGAGCAAAAGCTTTTTGCTTCTTTTTCTCGAAAAAGAAGGCCTTGCTTTCCTTACGGCTTACGGAACTTCAGCACGAAATTATCGGCCTCGCCGACAGCGGCATATTTCGCCCGATCCACCTGGCCCATCTCGAAACTCGGCGGCAACGTCCATACCCCCTTCGGCCACTTCTTGGTGTCCTTCGGATTGGCGGCCATCTCCGACGATCCGGACAGCACGAACCCTGCCTTCTGCGCCAGCGCCACGGTATAATCCTGCCGCACATAGCCGCTATCCGCCTTGGGATCCTGCGGTTCGCTGGCCAGGCCGCGGTGCTCCTCCACACCCAGTATCCCGCCCGGCTTCAGCGCGCGGTAGAACGCGGCGAACGCCGCATCCGCGTAGCCCTCGCCCATCCAGTTGTGCACGTTGCGGAACGTCAGCACGAAATCCGCCGATCCGGGCGGCGCTATGTCCGTTCGTCCCTTGTCGAGCGTGGTGAAATGCAATTTCTCGTAGCCGGGCTTGCCGGCGAATTTCTGCCGGAAGGTGGTCTTGCCGGGCTCCGCCGGCGTGTCTTCCGGCAGCGCCACCGTATAGGTGCCGTGCGCTGCCAGGTAGGGGGCCAGGATCTCGGTCCAGTAGCCGCCGCCTGGCCAGATCTCCACCACGCTCGAGTCTGGCCGTATGCCGAAGAACGCCAACTCCTCGGCGGGATGGCGCGCCACGTCACGCTTTACGAACTTCGCCGAGCGCGCGGGCGACTGCACGGCCGCCGACAACGCCGGGTCGGGTGCCGCCTGCGCGGATTGCGCCATCACCGCGCCGGACGCCACCAGGGCGCACACGACGTGTCGCAGAGACGTTCCGAGTTGCATTGTCAGCGTTCCTTACAAAACAGGCGGCCGCTCGCACGCAGCCGTGATGCGCCGGCCATGATCTGAACACAGCCTCAAGCCATATAGCGTCTAGCAAGGAGTACGACGATGTCGAAGGTTTCGAGTTCCGGTTTGCGCAATGCCCTGATGGCGGTGGCTGCCGTAGGCGCCCTGACACTGGCGGCCGGCCCTGCCAGCGCGCAGCGCGGCGGCGGCGGCGGCTTTCATGGTGGCGGTGGCGGCGGCGGGTTCCATGGCGGCGGCGGTTACGGCGGTGGAGGATTTCACGGCGGCGGCGGCTACGGCGGCGGTGGCTTCCACGGCGGCTACGGCGGCGGGTTCCACGGCGGTTACGGCGGCGGCTTCGGCTTCCATGGCGGCTATGGCGGCGGTTTCGGCTTCCGTGGCGGATATGGCTATGGCGGCGGTTACGGGTTCCGCGGCGGTTACGGTTATGGCGGCTACTGCTGCGGCGTAGGCTTCGGCGTCGGCGTTTATCCGCCGGCCTACTACGCCCCGCCGTACCTACGCGCCTTACGGCTACGTCCCGTACGGCTACTGATCCTTCACGGCCCCGCCTCTTCGTCCGGCAACGGGCGGAGCGGCGGGGTATCGTCTGACCTATGCTCGACAAGCTCGCGTTCCTCGTAGCGCTCGATCGCGAGCGCCATTTCGGCCGCGCCGCCGAAGCCTGCGGCGTCACCCAGCCCACTTTGTCCGCCGGCCTCAAGCAGCTCGAGACCACGCTGGGCGTGCTGCTGGTCCACCGCAGCGGGCGCTTCGGCGGGTTCACCCCGGAGGGCGAGCGGGTGCTCGCCTGGGCGGCCCGTATCGTAGCCGACGCGCGCGCCATGCGCGACGAGGTGCGTGCCCTGCGCGAAGGCCTCTCCGGCCATCTCCGCATCGCGGTGATCCCGACGGCTTTGCCCGTGGTGGCCAGGCTGACTACGCCCTTGCACCAGTCGCACCCGCAGGTGCTGTTCACCATACGCTCGTGCAACGCCGCCGAGGTGGTCGCCTCCGTCGAGGCGCTCGAGGCCGATGCCGGGATCTCCTATATCGATACGGCAGGCCTGGGCCGGGCGCGGACATGGCCGCTGTATGAGGAGCGTTACGTGCTGCTCACCGCGGCGTCGGCCTTCGCCGGCTGCGCCGCCGTCGCCTGGGCGGATCTGGGCCAGACGGCGCTGAGCCTGCTCACCGGCGACATGCAGAACCGCCGTATCGTCGACGCCCGGCTGCGCGCGGCCGGCTGCCAGCCCGCCCCGGTGCTGGAGACGAATTCGATGATCGTGCTGATCACCCATGTGCAGACCGGCCAGTGGTCCAGCGTGATGCCGGCGGTGATCGCGGCGGGGCTGGGCGTGTCGGCGCCGGTGCGCGCGATCCCGATCGTGGAGCAGCAGCCTGCGCCGGTGATCGGGCTCATCTATCCCCAGCGCGACCCGCTTCTGCCGCTTACTGCGGCCCTGGTGGCCGAAGCAAGACGGACCGATAGATAAACGCTATCGCACCATGCGGTGCATACACTTGCCGATGCTGCGACGAAGGCCGAAGACTGAACTCTACGTTCAGCCTGTCCGCGACAGCGCATAGCAAAAGTTTTTTGCTTCTTTTTACAAAAAAGAAGGCCTTCCTAGCCTTAGCTGCTCTTCAAAAAGGCCGGTGAAATACCCCATGCAGCTCCAGATCGAAGCCATAATCGCCCCTTACAAGACGCTGGAAGGCCCGGCGATGCCGATGCTGCACGCGATCCAGGCCGCCTTCGGCTTCGTCCCGGAAGCTGCCGTGCCGGTTGTCGCCGAGGCGCTGAACATCTCGCGCGCCGAGGTGCACGGCATGGTCAGTTTCTACCATGATTTCCGGCGCGAACCTGCCGGCCGCACGGTGCTGAAGCTCTGCCGCGCGGAAGCCTGCCAGGCGCGCGGGGCCGAACGCGTGGCCGCCCAGGCCGCGGCGAAACTGGGCATCACCTGGCACGAGACCACGCCGGACGGCGCCGTAACTTTGGAGCCGGTGTTCTGCCTGGGCCTGTGCGCCGCCGCCCCCTGCGGCATGGTCAACGAGCGCACCGTGGCCCGGCTGGACGAAGCGCGCCTGACCGCGATCCTGGCGGCTGCGCTGTGAGGATATACGTGCCCGGCGACGCGGTGGCCGCGTCCGTCGGCGCCGATGAGGTGGCGGAGGCGCTGCGCGTCGCGTGCCCGGACGCTACGATCGTGCGCAACGGCTCACGCGGCATGGCCTGGCTGGAGCCGCTGGTCGAGGTGGAGACGCCGGCCGGCCGCATCGGCTACGGCCCGGTTGCCGCGAGCGACGTGCCGGGCCTGCTCGCCGCCGGGTTCCTGGAAGGCGGCGCGCACAGGCTGCGCATCGGCCAGCCGGAGGAGATGCCGTTCCTCGCCCGCCAGACGCGCATCACCTTCGCCCGCTGCGGCATCACGGACCCGCTGAGCCTGGCCGATTACATGGCGCATGGCGGGCTGGCCGGCCTGCGCCGCGCGCTGGGCATGGATGGTCCGGCGATCATCCAGGACCTCACCGATTCCGGCCTGCGCGGCCGCGGCGGCGCGGGTTTCCCCACCGGCATCAAGTGGCGCACGGTGATGCTGGCGCGGGCTGCGCAGAAATACATCGTCTGCAATGCGGACGAGGGCGACAGCGGCACCTTTGCCGACCGCATGGTGATGGAGGGCGATCCCTTCCTGCTCATCGAGGGCATGGTGATTGCCGGAATCGCGGTGGGCGCCACGCGCGGCTACGTCTATCTTCGCTCCGAATATCCGCATGCGATTGCGGTGATGAACAAGGCGGTGATCGCGGCACGGCGGGAGGGCCTGCTCGGCCCGAACGTGCTGGGCAGCGCGCACGCGTTCGAGCTGGAGGTGCGCGTCGGCGCCGGCGCCTATGTGTGCGGCGAGGAGACGTCGCTGCTGGACAGTCTCGAGGGCAAGCGCGGCCAGGTGCGCGCCAAGCCGCCGCTGCCGGCGATTTCCGGCTTGTTCGGTTGCCCCACGATCGTCAACAACGTGCTGTCGCTTGCGGCCGTGCCGGACATCCTCAAGGCGGGCGGGGCTGCGGCGTACCAGGCGCTCGGCATGGGGCGCTCGCGGGGCACGATGCCGGTGCAGCTTGCCGGCAACATCGCGCGTGGCGGTCTGTTCGAGGTGCCGTTCGGCATCACGCTCGGCGAGTTGGTGATGGATGTGGGCGGCGGCACCGCGACCGGCCGTCCGGTGCGCGCGGTGCAGGTGGGCGGGCCGTTGGGCGCGTATTTCCCGCCGGCGCTGTTCGACACGCCGTTCGATTACGAGGCGTTCGCCGCGCGCGACGGGCTGATCGGCCATGGCGGCGTCACAGTGTTCGACGATACCGTCGACATGGCGCGCATGGCGCGTTTCGCGATGGAGTTCTGCGCCACCGAATCCTGCGGCAAATGCACGCCGTGCCGTATCGGCTCGGTGCGCGGCGTCGAGGTGCTGGACCAGATCATCGCAGGCCAGAGCGGCAAACTCGGCCTGCTCGAGGATCTGTGCGACACGATGAAGTTCGGCTCGCTCTGCGCGCTCGGCGGCTTCACCCCCTATCCGGTGATGAGCGCCGTGCGCCACTTCCCACAGGATTTCATGCCGCGCCTGCCACTGGCCGCGGAATAGGAGCACGCAGATGGCGCTGATCCACGAAGACGATTTCGGCACGCCGGCAAGCCACGCGGCGGCCATGGTGTCGCTGAAGATCGACGGTTTCGACGTGACGGTGCCGGAAGGCACGTCGGTGATGCGCGCGGCGGCGCAGATCGGGCTGAAAATCCCGAAGCTTTGCGCCACGGACACGCTGAATGCTTTCGGTTCCTGCCGAATCTGCTTGGTGGAAATCGAAGGCCGCGCCGGCACCCCGGCAAGCTGCACCACGCTCGTCGCGCCAGGCATGAGCGTGATCACCGGCAACGAGCGCCTGCGCAAACTGCGCCGCGGCGTGATGGAACTCTATATTTCCGACCATCCGCTCGACTGCCTGACCTGCGGCGCCAACGGTGATTGCGAATTGCAGGATACCGCCGGCGAGGTTGGCCTGCGCGACGTGCGCTATGGCTATGACGGCGCGAACCACCTGAAGCAGGCGAAAGACCAGTCCAACCCGTATTTCGATTACGATCCGTCGAAGTGTATCGTGTGCAGCCGTTGCGTGCGGGCCTGCGAGGAAGTGCAGGGCACCTTCGCACTGACGATCGACGGGCGCGGATTCGAGTCGCGCATCGCGGCGAGCCAGAATGAGAGTTTCATGACGAGCGAGTGCGTCAGTTGCGGCGCCTGCGTGCAGGCCTGCCCGACCGCCACGCTGATCGAGAAAAAGGTGGTCGAGATCGGCACGCCGGAACATTCGGTGATCACCACCTGCGCGTATTGCGGCGTCGGCTGCCAGTTCAAGGCGGAGATGCGCGGCCCCGAGCTGGTGCGCATGGTGCCCTACAAGGATGGCAAGGCGAATCGCGGCCATAGCTGCGTGAAGGGCCGCTTCGCCTGGGGCTACGCCACGCATCGCGAGCGCATGACCAAGCCGATGATACGCGCGCAGATCACCGATCCGTGGCGCGAAGTGAGCTGGGACGAGGCGCTGACGCACGCAGCCTCCGAAATCCACCGCATCCAGAAGCAATACGGCACCGGCGCTGTCGGCGGTATCACAAGCTCGCGTTGCACCAACGAAGAATCCTATCTGGTGCAGAAGCTGGTGCGTGCCGGTTTCGGCAACAACAACGTCGATACCTGCGCGCGCGTGTGCCATTCGCCGACCGGTTTCGGCCTGTCGCAAACCTATGGGACCTCGGCGGGCACACAGGATTTCGACAGCATCGAAGAAACCGACGTGATGCTGGTGATTGGCGCCAACCCGACCGATGGGCATCCGGTATTCGCGTCGCGCATGAAGAAGCAGTTGCGTGCGGGCGCCAAGCTGATCGTGATCGATCCACGCCGTATCGACCTGGTGCGCAGCCCGCATATCGAAGCGGCGCTGCATTTGCCGTTGCAGCCTGGCACCAACGTCGCGGTGGTCACCGCGCTGGGCCATGTTATTGTCGCCGAGGGCTTGGTAAACGAGGAATTCGTGCGCGAGCGTTGCGATATGGCGGAGTTCCAGGGCTGGGCCGAGTTCGTGCTCGAGCCGCAGAACAGCCCCGAGGCGGTGGAGAAAGTCTCCGGCGTGCCGGCCGAACTGATACGCCAGGCCGCGCGCCTGTACGCCACCGGCGGCAATTCCGCGATCTTCTATGGCCTGGGCGTGACCGAACACAGCCAGGGCACCACCACGGTGATGGCGATCGCCAATCTCGCAATGGCCACCGGCAATATCGGCCGGCCCGGCGTGGGCGTGAACCCGCTGCGTGGCCAGAACAACGTGCAGGGCGCCTGCGACATGGGCAGTTTTCCGCACGAACTGCCCGGCTACCGCCACGTCGCCGGCGCGGTGGCGCGCGACATCTTCGCCAGCGAATGGGGCGTGTCGCTCGATCCGGAACCCGGCCTGCGCATCAACAACATGCTCGATGCCGCGGTCGACGGCACGTTCAAGGCGATCTACATACAGGGCGAGGACATCGCGCAATCCGACCCGGATTCGCGCCACGTGATCGCCGGGCTCTCCGCCATGGAATGCGTGATCGTGCAGGATCTGTTCCTGAACGAGACAGCGAACTACGCGCACGTGTTCCTGCCCGGCACCACTTTCCTGGAAAAGGACGGCACCTTCACCAACGCCGAACGCCGCATCAACCGCGTGCGCCGCGTGATCGCGCCGCGCCCGGCCTGGCGGATTGGGAAGTCACGTTGCGCCTGGCCGACGCGCTCGGCGTCAATATCGGCAAGTATGCGCATCCGTCCGAGATCATGGACGAGGTTGCGCGCACCACGCCGACCTTTGCCGGCGTATCCTACGAGCGGCTGGAGAAGCTCGGCTCGGTGCAATGGCCGTGCAACGACATCATGCCGGAAGGCACGCCGGTGATGCATGTCGGCGGCTTCGTGCGCGGCCTCGGCCGTTTCATGATCACCGAGTACATCCCAACCGAGGAACGCACCGGGGCGCGCTTCCCGCTGCTGCTCACCACCGGCCGCATCCTCAGCCAGTATAACGTGGGCGCGCAGACACGCCGCACGGAGAACAGCCGCTGGCACGAGGAGGATCTGCTGGAAATCCATCCGCACGATGCGGAGTTGCGCGGCGTGCGCGAGGGCGCCTGGGTGCGCCTTGCGAGCCGCGCCGGGAGAGACGAGCCTGCGCGCGCGTATCACCGATCGCGTGGCGCCCGGCGTGGTTTACACCACGTTCCATCATCCGATGACGCAGGCCAACGTGATCACCACGGACCATTCCGATTGGGCGACGAATTGCCCTGAGTACAAGGTGACTGCGGTGCAGGTCAGCCCGTCGAACGGGCCGAGTGCGTGGCAGACGGAGTATCGGGCGCATAGTGAGATGGCGCGGCGGGTGGCGGCGGAGTAAGGAAGCAAGGCCTTCTTTTTCGAGAAAAAGAAGCAAAAAGCTTTTGCTATGACGCCTGCCCTGAAGCCCGCGCTGGTTCTGCAATGCAACGCGTTGCAGAACCGAGCGCGGGCGCCCGTGCAGCGGGGAACGCAAAAGTTTTTTGGTCCTTTTTTTCAAAAAAGGACTGCTTGCCTTGTCTTAACTTGCCTTCCCCCACCCACAAGCGCTGATCTCCCCAGGATGCGCCAGCAAGCCGGCTTCACCCTGATCGAGATACTGGTCGTACTCGCCATATTAGGCGTAACCCTCGGCGTGTTCATCGGCCGCGGCTCGATGAAAAGCCACGGCCTGGAGACGCGCGGCGCCGCCCAGGCCATCGCGCAGAGCCTGCGCGCCGCCCGCGCCCAGGCGATCGCCACGGACCACGACGTGAATGTGGTGTTCGACCCGGTCCGCCACGTGTTCGCCGCCGACGCCACGCCGGCGCAGACCCTGGCGCCGGGCCTACCCTTCGCCGTGCTGCCGCCGGCGCTGCCCGGGCCGGGTGCGGCCAGGATCATCCGCTTCGCGCCGGACGGCAGCGCCACAGGCGGCGAGGTCCTGCTGGGCGACGGCCATCGCCGCATCGCCATCAGCGTGGAATGGCTGACCGGAAAGGTGTCGGTGGCCGATGCGCGCTGAGCGCGGCTTTACGCTGATCGAGGTGCTGATCGCGTTCGTGATCGCGGCGCTGGCGATGGGCGCGCTGTTCAGCGGCACGGTATCCGGCCTGGGCGCCACGGCGGTGGCGGCGAAATACGACGAGGCGATCTCGCTGGCCAAGTCCCACATGGCGGCGATCGGCCACGGTGCGCCGATCGCCACGCAGGAGACCAGCGGCGCGGACGGCGAGAGCTTCACCTGGCACCTGCGCGTACGCGAGGCCGGCTCGCGCCAGCTCACGCTCAGCGACCAGGATCGCGCGAACGACATCAAGCCGAGCCGCGCCGTGCTTTACGACATCACGGTGACGGAAAGCTGGAAAGCCGGCGGCCGCACCAGGCAGGTGACCCTGGCCACCAGGCGTTTCGACGTGCGAGCGGCGGAAGCCTCGTGAGACCGGCGTTGCTGCCACGCAACGCGCCGGAGCCGGGGCTGCTTCCGGCTTCACACTGATCGAGGTGGTGATCGCCCTGGCCATCTTCGGCTTCGTGCTGGTCGGGCTCGCGCAATCGCTGCGCTTCGGCATCACCGCCCGCGATACCGAGGATCGGCTGGCCGGAAACGCCGCCCAGCAGGAGCGCCTGGACCGCGTGCTACGCCGTCTGATCGAGCAGGCCTCCCCGCCCGCCTCCACCGACGACAAGCCGTTCACCGGCGAGGAGCACCGGCTCACCTTCATGACCCTGCTGCCATACGAGCCGCAGACAGAGGCCACACGCCATGCGCAGGTGGCACTCGGCGTGGACGACCGCCACCGCCTGGTGTTGCGCTGGGCGCAGCACCCGAATGCGACGGCTCTTGGCCGGCCGCCGCCGCCGCAGGAGATCGTGCTGGCCGAAGGCGTCGAGCGGATCGATTTCGCCTATCACGCCGGCGCCACGGAGGGCGGCAAATGGTCCAAGACCTGGACGGATGCGCCCTTGCCCGCACTGGTGCAGCTCCATTTCGTGCTGCCCGGCGGCAAGCATCGCTGGCCGGACATGCAGGTGCCGACGATGCTGGACAGCAATGGCAGTTTCTGAATCCCGGCCGCCGGGCGGCGACCAGGCCGATGGCGGCTTTGCGCTGCTGCTGGTGCTTTGGACGATGGCGCTGCTCTCGCTGCTGGCCGCCCAGGTGACCGGGGCCGGCCGCGCGGAGACCAAGCTCGCCAACGCGCTGCGCGGCGGCGCCCAGCTGCAGGAAGCGGCCGATGCTGCCGCCAGCGAGACGATCTGGCACATGCTGGATGGCGGCGGCGATTTCTGGGCGCCCGGCGCGCTGCGCACCGTGATCAACGAACCGGCCGGCCCGGTGACCGTCACCGTGATCGACGAGCGCGGCAAGCTGGACATCAACCAGTCGCCGGTGGCGCTGCTGTCGGCGCTGTTCGCCACCGTGGGCGCGAACCGCACGCAGGCGCAGCTCGTGGCCAACAGCATCGCCGACTGGCGCTCCCAGCAGCCGGCCGGCGCCGATACCGATACGCCGCTGATGGCGAGCTACCGGGCGGATGGCCGCGTCTGGGGCCCGGCGGGGCAGGAGTTCCAGCGCCTCGACGAGCTGAAGCTGGTGCTCGGCATGACGCCCGCGCTGTACGATGCGAGCCGCCCGTATCTGACCGTGGCGCTCGAGCAGGGGCCCTGGGTGGCCTATGCCCAGCCGGCGGTTCTGGCGGCGATCGCGCGCGCCAAGCGCGATGCGGGGCTGACGATCGATCCCGCGGATGTGCGCGGCCCCGTGGTGCTCCGCCTGGAGGCGCGCGCGACGGGTGCGAACGGCGCGGCGTTTACCCGGCGCGTGCTGTTCCGCCTGGACGGCACGCTGAGCGGGCCGGCGTGGAAGTATCGCATCCTGAGCTGGGAGGATGGTCCGGCGCCGCCGGCCGGCACCAGATAGGCGGGTGGCAGGCAGTGCCGCGGCGATCGGGCGCCGGAGAACATCGCGAATAGAAAAAGGCGGCCACCGAAGTGACCGCCCTTCTCTTGCAGGTTCGGCAAAAGCAGCCGGTATTACCGGCCGGTTACGGTGCCCTTGCACTTGACGGTGTTCTGGATGTTGTCGTTGTACTTGGACGTGTTGGTCAGGATGTCGCGCGTGATCGCGGTGACGAACGCCTTGGCGCCCGACGTCGAGATCGTCACGAAGCCGTTGTTGTTGATCGTCGTCGCGTAGGCACCGGTCGCCTGGTAGTGATCGGTCATGAAGTTGATGATGCCGGTCGCTACGCTCGCGTTCTGGTAGCACTGCGCGAAGTCGAACGTGGTGTAGCCGACGACCGGATAGCCCACGGAAGCCTTGCCGACCAACGGTACGAACGCGCTCGGGTTTGCAGCGGTGGCCGCCGAGTTCGGCGGCGTCGTGTTGCTGCTGTCGGCGGCGATCGGGTGGTTGAGCGCGTTGGTGATGTTGGTCACGGTCGGGATGTACGGCCTGGTGCCGTTCGTCACCGCGGCCACGACAAGCGCACTCTTCTGGTCCGGCGGGCTGTTCTGACCGATGAACGCGTTGCTGTTCGGGTCAACCGTCGTGTAGTCGGGCGACAGATAGCCGATGGCGGACGTCACGGTCGGCGAGCCGGCCGGGCCGGTGTTGGAGAGCTCGTTGGCAACGGCGCTGCTGCCGCTCTCGCCGATGAAGTTCGCCGGCACGGTGCCGCCGGTGAAGGCGTTCGCGAACGTGGTCGACACCGTCAGCGGCAGCGGGAAGTTGGAGTTGCTGGACGTGCAGACATAGGACAGGTGGTTCAGCAGCAGGAAGGACGTGCCCGAACCGTCCGAGCGGAACACGACCGTGATCGCACCCGGCGCGATCTTGTCCTTGGCGTAGTTGGTCACGCCGGACCAGTCAGTGATCTTGCCGGAGAAGATGCCGCAAAGGTCGGAGTCGGTCAGCACGAGGCCGCCGGCCACTGCCACACCCGTCGGCGTGGCGCCGTTCTTCGTGACCTTGGCGTTCACGACCGGGAAGCCGACGCCGACGCCCATGGAGGGCAGCTGGATCAGGTTGCCGGCGACGGACTGACCGACGCTGGAAGAGGCCCACTGCGAAATCTGCGTGGAGGACAGGGTGGAGTCCGACGCGCCGTAGCTGACGGCATTGACGCCGCCGACGGTGCCGCTGCACGCCTTGCCGTTGTTGCCGGTCACCTTGTTGGCATCGCAGGACAGATCGTTGTTCAGGAACGCGGCCTGGCCCGAGCCGGAGCCGGCGGGCCAATACAGCGCGTTGTTCGAGCCGGCGGTCGCATCCGGGTTGTTGAAGGTGGCGGCAGTACCGGACTGGCCGGCGTTGAACATCGCGAATTCAACGAAATAGTCGAACTCGGCAAGGGTGGAGCCGCCGCCGGTGATGGTGTTGGCAGATTGGGCGAATGCGCCCGTGGCAAGGCAGGACAGAGCAGCCGCGGAAACGGCGCCCAGAAGATGGGTGCGAGTCATGTGAGGATTTTCCCTATTTGGACAGAGCCAGCCGCTTCGTGCCGGCTGCCGCGTCATCTAACAGAACTTACGACACGCAACGTGACGTGCTCATGATAAGAACATGACTGTTTTATGACGGAGTTGCGCGCCAGAAACTTTTTGCTCTAACACCCGCGGGTGCGGCACCGAGCAGCGTTTTGGTGCGCTGCCTACGGCGGCGATTGCACGCGTTTTTGGGGGCCATTTTGCAATCTGGCGATGCGGGCGCTGACGCAATCCGGACGTGCCGCAAAAATGCGGGTGCGCCGTGCACGCGAAAGTTGCGAGCGGCTGCCGGCGTGTTTGCGACACTTCTGTTGCTGCCGGCGATGCGATGCGTCGCCGCGCCGCAGGCTACCTTCGACGTGGCGGAAATCCGCGTGGCGGGCAGCACGGTACTGCCGCAGGAAGATGTCGAAGAAGCCGTCTATCCTTTTGTCGGGCCGGGCAGGACGGCGGCCGATATCGAAAAGGCCAAGGCGGCGTTGCAGGCGCTCTACACAGCACGCGGGTTCGACACGGTATCCGTAACGATACCGCCGCAGCACGTATCGGCGGGCGCCGCCGTTGTGGTGGAATTGCGGGTGATCGAACGACGCGTCGGCCGCCTGCGCGTGACCGGTGCGAAATACTTCCTGCCCTCCGAAATGCGTGCCGGCGCGCCCTCGGTGGCACCCGGCACGGTGCCGAACCGCAACGCGCTGCTGCACGATCTGACCGCGCTCAACACGTTGCCGGACCGTCAGGTGCAGCCTGCGTTGCGCGCCGGCCGCCGTCCGGACACGGTGGATGTCGATCTCGAGGTGACCGACAAGTTTCCGTTGCATGGATCGCTCGAAGTGAACAACCGCTACAATGCGGATACCACGAGCACACGCCTGGCTGCTTCGCTCACTTACGGCAATCTCTTCCAGCGCGGCGATTCCGTGACTATCGGTTACCAGGTGGCGCCGGAGAACGTACGCGATGCCGAGGTGAGTTCGGCGTCCTACCTGTTCCATATACCGGACAGCAAATTGTCGCTGCTGTTCAGTTACCTGCATTCCAACAGCAACGTCACCGCGCTGGGCAGCACGGATGTTGCCGGCCGCGGCACCTCGGCGGGCTTCCGCGTGCTGATCCCGCTCGGCGGCACATCGAATTTCAGCCACTCGCTTTCGGTTGGCTGGGATTACAAGAAATACTTCGAGCTCGACACGTTCGTGAAGACGCGGCAGGTCACTTCGGCGCCCGTCACGTATTATCCCGTGAGCGCCACCTATGCGGCGGACTGGACCGGCGCGCGCTCCACGACGGATCTTTCGATCGGCCTGGAATTCGGGCTATCGCCGCTGGGCAGCGCGGAACCCGAATTCGACAACAAGGCGTATAACGCCAAGCCGGGTTTCTCGATCGCGCGCGCGACGGTCACGCGCCAGCAGGATCTGCCGTATCACATGCAGCTTTGGGGGGCCGTCACCGGGCAGCTCACCAACGATGTGCTCGTGAGCAGCGAGCAGATTGCCGGCGGCGGTGCCGATTCGGTGCGCGGATATCTGGAAGCCGAAACACTTGGCGATTTGGGCGCCTACGTGCAGACGGAATTGCGCAGCCCGTCGATCGCGAAATACATAGGCGGGCCGGTGGACTCCTGGCGTTTCCATGTGTTTGGCGATGCCGCTGTGGTGAACCTCACCCAGGCGCAGGTGGACCAGCGCTCTTCCTATGGATTGAGTTCCGCGGGCGTTGGCAGCCGGGTCAATCTCTGGGGCTACCTCAACGGTGTTCTGCAGGATGCGCAGACGTTCAACACCGGTCCGAACACAAAAGCTGGCACCAACCGTGTGCTGTTCCGCGTCTATGGAGAGTTCTAGGGATGTTCGATCTGGGCAACAGGGAAGGAAGCAAGGCCTTCTTTTTCGAGAAAAAGAAGCAAAAAGCTTTTGCTCCTGACGCCTGCCCCACGGCGTGCGCCCCTTGTGCAGATATCACTGCTCGCAGAAATACCGCAGGCCTTCGCGCAAGCGGGGGAACAAAAGTTTTTTGGTCCTTTTTTTCAAAAAAGGACTGCTTGCTTCTCCTGACTTGCCTGGTACTCGCAATGTTCACCGGCACCGCGAAAGCCGCCTGGTGGAACAGCGACTGGCAATACCGGGTGAAGATAAATGCCGATGCCGGCCCGAAAGGTGCGAACATCACCGCGCCGATCGGCCGAACGCAGATACTGGTTCGCCTGCTGGCAAACAACTTCAAGTTCGACACCGCCAAGCAGGACGGCGGCGATCTGCGTTTCGTCGCTGCCGACGACCGCACGCCGCTGCACTATCATATCGAAAAGTTCGACGGCCTTGTCGACCAGGTTGCACTCGTATGGGTCGACGTGCCCGATCTGGCGCCGGCTGCATCCACCAGCCTGTTCATGTATTGGGGCAATGAAAAGGCGAATGACGCGTCCGACGCGCACGCAACTTATGACGCCGACCAGTTGCTGGTTTGGCATTTCGCCGAGGAAAACGGACTGCCGAAAGACAGCACGTCCTACGCCAACAATGCGGCCACGCCGGCGCGGCGCGACCAGAACGCAATCATCGGTTTCGGCGCGAAACTGGATGGCACGGCGCCGGTGAAACTCGCAGCCAATCCCGCGCTGAATATCGCTGCTGCCGAGGCGATCACCTGGCAGCTCTGGATCAAGGCCAATCCGCCTACCCAGAGTGCGGTGCTATATGACCAGCGCGATGCGGGCGGCACCGCCGATTTTGCCGTGTCGCTGGTGGCCGGCGTGCCGCAGGTGGCTGTCACCTCCGCCACAGGCACGCTCACAGCAGCCGCAACCGCGCCACTCGTCGCCGATAGCTGGCATCTGCTGACGGTGACGACGGGCGACGGCAAGATCACGCTCTATGTCGATGGCGCGCAGGCCGGGCAGGTTGCGGGCGCGTTGCCGGCGATCGCCGGCGCGGGGACGCTGGGCGGTGCCGCCGCTGCACCGAACGCGCCGGCCGCCGCCGGCGGTTTCGTCGGCGAAGTGGACGAGTTGCAGATCAGCAAGACTGCGCGCCCGGCAGGCGCGATACTGCTGGCGGATCGCGATCAGGGCACGCAATCTAACCTGCTCGCTTTCGAAAATCCAGAGCAGACCAGCAGCTTTGGCAGCGGCTATATCGGCATCATCCTGAAATCCGTCACCGTCGACGCCTGGGTGATCATCGGCATTCTTGTGTTCATGATGCTGGTTTCCTGGCTGGTGATGGTGGCCAAGGCTGCCTATGTCGGCCGTGTTGCCGGCGCTAATAAGCGCTTTCTGGTTCTGCTGCGCGAAATCAACAAGAAGTCGAACGTGCTGCTGCCGCCCATACCGCGCGACCGCGCGCGCAACATGACGTCGTCTTGCCTGTATCGCGTTTACGAGACAGGCGTGCGCGAAGTCGAGGAGCGGCTTTCCACCGGCCGGCATCTGCCGAACGGCAACATCGCGCCGCAATCGCTTGCCGCCATACGCTCCTCGATGGACGGCCAGATGGTGCGCGAGATCGCCAAGCTGAACAATTTGATGGTGTTCCTCACCATCGCCATTTCCGGCGGACCGTTCGTGGGCCTGCTCGGCACGGTGGTTGGCGTGATGATCACCTTCGCCGCGATCGCCGCGGCCGGCGACGTGAACGTGAACTCCATCGCACCGGGCATATCCGCGGCCTTGCTGGCGACGGCAACGGGCATGTTCGTGGCGATCCCGGCGCTGTTCGGCTACAACTACTTCCAGACGCGGATAAAATCGGTGATATCCGAAATGGCCGTGTTCGTAGACGAAGTGGTTACGCGCATTGCGGAAGGCGAATATGCCCGCGCCCGCACAATGCCAGGCGCGCTGCCGGAAGCGGCGGAGTAGCACGCCATGCAGATACAAGAAGACAAGCCGTACGACGACATCAACATCACGCCGATGCTCGATCTCGCTTACGTGCTTGTGGTGATCTTCATCATCATGACGACAGCGTCCGTGCAGGGCGTGAAAGTGGATTTGCCGAAAGGCAGTTCCACCGTGTCGCTCGCGGTGCCAAAAACCAAGGTGATTTCCGTAAACGGCGCGGGCCAGGTGTTCATCGACGCGATCCCGGTGAGCCTGGCAGAGCTGGAGGCGAAATTGCGCGATGCCAAGGCAATCACACCCGATTTGCCGATCGTGCTGAAGGGTGACCGGCAGTCACAATACGAGAAGATCATGAACGTGCTCGATGTGTGTGGGCGCGTTGGTATCTCGTCACTCGGCCTGGCCGCCCAGCGCAGTCCTGGCGCCTAACACCATGCTCGACGACGACGACTTCAACCAGGATTTCGACGCCAAGACGCCGATGCAGCGCTACGGCCTGCCGGTGGGCGCCGCGGCCGCGTTGCTTGTCGTAGGCGGCGGTGCGTATCTCATCTTCCATGGCGGTGCAGGTCCGGCCGCGCGGCCGCATAGCGAGCCGCATATAACGCAGGTGCAGCTCCCACCCCCGCCACCACCACCCCCGCCGCCGCCGAAAACGCCGCCGCCGCCGAAAAAGGCAGAGGAGGCCCCGAAAGTCCGCGAGCCCACGCCGGCGAAAGCCGTCAGCAAGCCGGCGCCGAAAGCGCCTGCGCCACCCGCGAGTGTGCACGACGTCGATTGCAGGGCCTGGCAACTCCGGTTTGGCGCTGGGCAATGATGGCGGCGGCACGTCGCTGGGAACCGGCAGCGGCGATGGCGGCGGCGGGGACAATGATGCGTATTACCGCGACCTGGTCTCGTCGCGCATCCAGGATGCGTTGCGCCGTGACGAGAAGCTGCGTTTTGCGAAATACCGCGTCACAATAACATTTATCCTGAATGCGGCCGGTGATTTCGCCAATCCGGAAATTGCGAGCTACACGGGCGATGACGACGCGCGCGCCGAGGTGGAGCGGGCGATACGCGCGACCTCGACGGGGGAGGCGACACAGGCAGCCGAGACAGGCAAGCAATTCACTGTGCGCGTCACCGGGCGCGCGCACGGCTAGCTTCACACGTATCTATTTTTGGGCGGGACGAACGATGGATGCGCACACACGAACCTGGCCAGGCCGAACGGCCCTGGCCACCACGCTTGCCGCGGGCGTTCTGCTTGCGGCGCCGTGCGCGCATGCCGATGAGCAGACGGTAAAGTTGATACAGCTGCTGATCCAGAAGGGTATCTTGTCGAGCGGACAGGCGGGCGAGTTGCTGCGCGAGACGGGTGCACCGCCGCGCGGCCGCCATAGCCGCGTGCCCGCCGCGGCCGCCACGGCCGCCGCAGCGCAGGAAGCGCCGCCAGCAAAAGACGGCGAGATACGCGTGACGTATGTGCCGCAATTCGTGCGCAAGCAGATCGCCGACGAGGTGCGTGCACAGGTGATGACGGAGAGCAAGGAAGAGGGTTGGGCCTCGCCTGATGCACTGCCGGAGTGGACGAAACGCGTGCGCGTGTTCGGGGATTTCCGCGCGCGCTACGAGTCGGATATGTTCAACAAGGGCAACTACAACCAGTTCGTGAATTACGGTGCCATCAACGGCGGCAACCCGTTCGATGCCAACGCATATTTTGCCGGCAGCGGCGCCAACCCGCCCTTCCTGGATACCACGCAGGATCGCAACCGCTTCCGCCTGCGCGCCCGCATCGGCGTGCAGGCGCAACTCGCGGATAACGTCCAGGCGACGATCCGCGTGGGTACCGGCGATCCGAACGGCCCGGTGGCCACCAACGCCACGCTCGGCGAGAACGGCGCGTTTTCCAAATACGCGATCTACCTGGATCGCGCCTTTGTCGCATTCGATCCCGACGAGCACACCACGATACGCGCCGGCCGCAGCAGCAACCCTTTCGATACGACGGATTTGCTGTTCTACAACGATCTCGGCTTCGACGGCGTGTCCGCCCATTACGAGCATAAGATCGGCTCCGCCGTGAACGCCATCTTCACCGGCGGCGCATTCCCGCTGTTCAACACCGACCTGGCATTCTCCACGGACAACCCGAACAAGTTCTCGAGCACGGACAGCTATCTCTTCGCCATACAAGGTGGCGTGGACTGGCACGTCCACCCGGATCTGGTGGCGCATCTGAATGTCGGCTTTTTTGATTTCACCGGTGTGCAGGGCGGCGTATCGTCGCCGTGCACGATCGTGGCGCCCTCCGGTTCCACACCCGGCTTTTCCTGCAATACCGACGATACGCGGTATCTGAACGGCCAGTTCGGCAACACGGTCTATGCGCTGCGAAACATCCCCACCACGCCGAATAACGGCACAGCGACGCCGGCCGATCCGCAATATTACGGATTGGCGTCCCGTTTCGCTGTCCTGGAAGTGCATCCGCGTTTCGAGATCGACACTTACGCGCCCTACGCCATCCAGCTCGAAGGCGATTACGTCAAGAACCTCGCTTATAACCGAGCGGAAATCCTCGCCCATGGCGCGCCGAACGAGGCGCCCGGTCCTGTGAATAATTTCGGTAGCAGCAACGTCGCCGGTAAGCTCGGCCCCTACCAGGGCGGCGACACCGGCTACATGGTGAAAGCCACGTTCGGCTATCCCACCCTCAAGCACAAATGGGACTGGTCCGTGTACGCCGAATACAAATACCTCGCGTCGGACGCCACGATAGACTCCCTCGACGATGCCGAATTCCACCTCGGCGGCACCAACGCGCGCGGCTATATCCTGCAAGGTGCTGTGGGCGTCGCCGACAATACGAACGTGTCGCTGCGCTGGCTCAGCAGCCAGGTCGTCTCCGGCCCGCCGGACGGCAATGACGTGATCCTGCTTGACCTGAACGCGAGCTTCTAGAACCATGCGCCCCGCCACGTTCCTGCTCGCCGCAGCATGTCTCCCTGCGGTAGCTCACGCGCAACAAAGCACCGAAGACCGCATGCGGGACGCGCTGCGCCAGGCTGTCACCGAAATGCGCGCGGCCCAGGACCAGTCGGCCCAGGCGCAAGCCGATCTTGCAAAGGCGCAGGCAGACAAGGCCGCGTTGCAAACACAGCTCGACGCCGCAAACGCCAGGCTCGCCGAACAACCCGTAAAGGCCGCGGCGAAACCCGCCGCTGCAGACGAGGCGGCGCTGCAGGAACGCCTGCGCGCCGCGGAAGCCCAGGCCGCCGCGCTGCAACTTCGCGCCACCCAGCTCCAGGGCAGCTACCAATCCGCCGCTCAGCAGGCCCGCGCGAAAGACGACGAAAGCCGCAACGCCACCGCCGCGCTGAAATCGCAAACCACCGCGCTCGCCACCTGTAAGGCCGCTAACACCAAACTCATCGATGTCGCCGAGCAGATACTGCATCTCTACGAAACCCAGAGTTTCCGCAACGTGCTGCTGAAAAGCTACGAACCGATACTGGGCCTCGCAAAAGTCCGCCTGGAAAACACCGTGCAGGATTATGACGACAAGATACACGACCAGGAATACATCCCGTCCGCCGGCCGCGCGCGATAATCCAACCATGCGCCCCCTGATTCTCGCCGCATTCCTGCTGACCGCCGCCGCCACCAACGACCCGATCGTCGCCGAACGCGGCACGGACCACATAACCGCCAGCCAGGCCCGCGCGCTGATCGCCGCCGCCGATCCGCAAACCCGCCAGCGCCTCACTACGACGCCCGCCGCACTTACCGAACTCCTGCGCAACGTCCTCATCCAGCGCGCCATCCTGCAACAGGCCCAGGCGGATCACTGGGACCAGCGCCCGGACGTGGCGGCTTTGCTCGCCCGCGCGCACGACCAAGTGCTCACGCAGAGCTACCTCGCCGCCCAGTCTCCCGTGCCCGCCTTCTATCCGTCGCCTGCCGAACTGCAGGCCGCGTACGACCACAACAAATCGCAGCTCATGCAGCCGCGCGGCTACCACCTCGCCCAGCTCTTCGTGCCGAAATCGGCTGCCCCGCAACCGGACATACTCAAGCGCCTCGCCGCACTGCGCGCGCAGATCACCCGCGGCAAGCTCACTTTGGATGCCGCCGCCAAACAGTTTCCGGGCGCCACCGCCGCCGATCTCGGCTGGCTCACCGAAGCCCAGCTCATACCGGCGGTCCGGCCGGCGGTCAGCGGGTTGCAGGAGGGCGCGCTCGCCGACCCCGTGTGCACCGAGCTTGGCTGCCACCTGATACGGCTCGTGGCCACCCGGCCGGCGGGTCCCGCGCCTCTCGCAGAGGTGCGGGACAGTCTGGTGCGTGCTTTGCGCGAGCAGAAACTGGCCGACCAGGAGCGTGCCTATGCGTCCGGGCTGCTGAGCAAGCAGCCGGTCGCGGTCAATGAGATTGAGCTTTCCCGGTTGGGGCGGTAGGTTGGAAAACCATGAGCAAGAAAGGCCTTCTTTTTTGCAAAAAAGAAGCAAAAAACTTCTGGTCCTGATGGCCGTGTGGCCGGTTTCTGCTTGGGGGCAGGCTTCGCATGATACCTGCGTGGATGTGCAGGTGGGTTCTGCGCAGAGTTATAATTGCCTGAACCAGAAACTGAAATCTGCGGCGCAGAATGGGCAGCGGTTTTCTTCGGATGGCAGTGCGCCTTATACCGCCGCTTCGCCCGGCAATGTGACGGGGCAGTTCAACGAAGATGCCACGCGCAACCGGCTCGGCGCGAATTTCGGCAAATCGGTCACGCCGCAGCGCCCGGTGCAGATATTCACCCCGCCCAGATAGCAGCCAGCTAGGATACCGCCCCTGCAAATCATCAGCGCCGCTCTCGCATCTGGCAAAACAACCAGCCGCGCGTTGGTCGAGGCATCGCTCGCTGCGATACAGGATCCTGCCGGCGAAGGTGCGCGGGCCTTTACCACGGTCTATGCCGCCCAGGCGCGCGCCAGCGCGGACGCGATGGATGCCCTGCGCCATGCCGGCCGTGCGCCAGGCCCCTATGCCGGCATACCGATAAGCCTGAAGGATCTGCTCGACGTCGCCGGCGAGGCGACGCCCGCCGGCTCCCTGGTCCGCGCGCACGCGCCCGCGGCGGCCGCCCACGCGCCTGTGGTGCAGCGCCTGCTGGCTGCCGGGTTGATCCCCGTCGGGCGCACGAACATGACGGAATTCGCGTTCAGCGGCGTCGGCATAAATCCGCATTACGGCACCCCGCGCGCGCCATACGGCCGCGCGCCTGACGGCACGGGACGCGTGCCGGGCGGCAGCTCGTCGGGCGCTGCGGTTTCCGTGGCGGACGGCATGGCGCTGGCCGCGATCGGCACCGATACCGGCGGCTCCTGCCGGATACCCGCGGCGTTCTGCGGCGTGGTCGGCTACAAGCCAACCGCGCGGCGCGTGCCGCTCGCCGGCGCCACGCCATTGTCGCCGTCGCTGGACTCGATCGGTCCGCTCGCGCGATCGGTGGAAACCTGCGCCATCATCGACGCGATACTCGCGGGCCAGCCCGTGCCGAGCCTGCGCGCCGCGGCACCCGCCGGTCTGCGCCTCGTCTATCCGGCCAATATCGATGCGGATACGCTGGATGCGCCCACGGAACGCGCCATAGACCGCGCGCTGCAGCGTCTGGACAGGGCAGGCGTGGCGATCATCCACCAGAGCCTGCCGAGCCTGGACATGCTGGTCGCCGCGCATGCGCGTGGCGGGCTCGCCGTGGTGGAATCCTACACCTATCATCGTGCGATGCTGGCCGAACACGCCGCGCGCTACGATCCGCGCGTCGCAAACCGCATATTGCCCGGCGCGAAGATGGAAGCTGCCGACTACATCGCCCTTCTGGAAGCGCGCACCCGCATCATCGCGGCCTTTGCCGACGACATGGCGCCGTTCGATGCGTTGGTGATGCCCACTGTGCCGATCGTGCCGCCGCTGATTTCGGCGTTCGATGACGACAAGGACTATGTGCGCCTGAACGCGGCGATCCTGCGCCTGCCGTCGCAGATCAATTTCGTCGATGGGTGCGCGATCAGCCTGCCGTGCCAGGAGCCGGGCGCGCCGCCGGCAGGGCTCACTTTGGCGGGGTGTTCCATGTCCGACGCCAGGCTGTTCCAGATCGCAGCGTCGGTGGAGCGGGTTCTGGGCGCGTAGGCCGCCCTCTGATACCAACCAAGGTTGGAGATTGACGCATTCAAGGCAGGCAAGAAAGCAGTCCTTTGTCGAGAAAAAGGACGAAAAAGCTTTTGCTATGACACCTGCACGAACGCTTACTCCCGTATTGCAAGTCAATGCGGCTGCAGTGAGAGCCAAATCCTCGTGCAGGCGTCACAGCAAAAGCTTTTTGCTTCTTTTTCTCGAAAAAGAAGGCCTTCCTTGCTGCCAAGGAATCGGTCCCAAGACGGGTTGGTTTTAAAAACCAAGCCGTGCAAACCGCACGGGACGCGCGCGTTTCGTGTCGAAGCCGCCGCCGCGTGGCGCGCGCGTTGCACCGCGCAGCAATCCGGCGCACCGACGTACGCGCACGAACCGCTTCGACGAAACGCAATTACCGCGAAGCCATCCTGCCGGCACTCGCATTGCGTATGTCGCCGGCAACCTGGTCCGCTAACCCCCCGAGCAGGCCGCTCATGCTGGCCGCGATCGCCGTGGCGCCCGGCCCGCCCGGCTGTGCGGTAAGCGACACGTGCTGCGTCGCCAGCGGCTGATGCGTCGTGCCCCGCTCGACCGCCACTTCCGCCTGCAACACCACGTTGCCCGATCCATCCGGGTCGAACCGCAATATATCCACTTCCACACGCAGGCCGGGATCAGCCGATATCGCGCCGGATTGCGAGAACACGCTGCTGCCAGGCAGGCGCTGCGAGAGATCCTCCGACAGCACCCGCCCGATCATGTCGCCCAGCGGTTCCGCCCAGCGCAACTGGCTGTTCACGGCCAGCCGGTAATCGGCCGATTTCAAAACGATGTCGGATCTGTCCAGATAGCCCGCCAGTCCCGGACGCCGCACTTCCACGCTGCCTGCATTACCAGGCAAGACCGCGCCGGGCACGGCGTTCAACGTGTAGTAGGTGGGATCGGCCGAACTGCACGATGCGACACCGAGCAGCAGGCCCAAAAGCATACGCCTCATCGTTCACCCGCCTTGCCGGAGCGGCCGCGCAGCAGCGCCTCCGGATGCCTGTCCAGGAAATCCACCAGTAAACGTATGCTGCGCGCCGCGTCGTTCACCTGGTCCAGCACGCGCGATACGCCGCGCTGGAAATCGGAGTTGCCGCCATAGCCGCCTTCGCCCAAAGCCGCATTGGCGTGTTCCACCGCCTGCTGCAATTCCGCGCTGATCTTCGGCAGGCGCTGCAGCACCGGCGCCAGGCCCTGGTCGGCATGGCGCACGAGATGCTGCACGTCGGTCAGCGTGTCGCTCAGCCGCGCCAGCGCATTGCGCACTTCCGGGCCGCCGATCACGCGGTTTGCTGAAGCCAATGTCGCATTCAGGTTCTTTCCGATATCCTCGAACGGAATCTTGTCCAGCTTGGTGGTGATATCGCTCAGGCTGGCCATGATATTGTCCACGCCACCGCCCTGGCTCGGCATCACCAGCGCATCGCCTTCGTGGCCCAGTTCGGCGGGCGGCGCGCCCGGCACGTATTGCAACGATATCTGCTTCTGCCCGGTGATGAAGCTGCTGCTTTCCAGCACCGCCCGCACGCCCTGCCGCACCAGCGTGCCTGTCAGCAACGAAGGATCGCCCGCTCGTGTTGCGGGGTCGGCAGAGAATACCCGCTCCGGCTGCAGATCGTACGTCACGCGCGCGCGCGCCTGTCCGTTCGCAGGATTGAGCATCAGCTTGACGTCGGTCACTGTGCCGACCTGGATGCCGAACACATCGACCGGGGATCCGCGCGACAGCCCACCAACCGAATTGGTGAAATAGGTGACGAACGGAACCTTCTGGGTGAATCCGGCCGCGTCCGCCTGGCCCTTGTCTTCGAACAATGTGAAATCGGTGTTCGGTGCCGCCGCCGCGGCCGTGCCCAATTTGTGCGGCGTTTCGAACGCCACGCCGCCGGACAGCAACGCCTGCAGGCTCTCGAGCTCCACGTGCAGGCCCTGGCTGCCCAAACCTACCGAGATCCCCGAGGCATTCCAGAAATGCGTGTCGCTATGAACGAACTTGTCGAACGGCCGGCGCACGAAGATGTTGATCGTGACCGGTCCGAGTCCGTCGCCAAGATCGTAGCTGAGCACTTCGCCTACCGTCACGTCGCGATAGAATACCGGCGCACCCGGCCCGAGGCTGCCCAGCCGCACACCATGCAACGAGTAGCTCGTGCCTGGCTCGTCGGATCGCATGCCGGGCGGCTCCTCCAGGCCGACAAAGTCACGCGCCGACTTGCCGCCCGGCAGCCCGGGATCGACTTCGATGAACGCCCCCGAAACCAGCGTCTCCAAACCGGAAAGGTCGCCCGACGAAAGGCGCGGCCGAACCACCCAGAACCGCGCATGGTCGGTGAGTATCTTCGAGCCTTCGCGGTTCATCCGGACACGCACGCGCACGCCCTTCAGGTCGTCGGTGAGCTGCACGTTCTCCACCATGCCGAGCGCCACCGCCTTGTGCGTCACCTGCGTCTGCTGCGCGCTGATCCCGCTGCCTGTCTTGAAGGTGATGGTGATCAGCGGCCCGCGGTCGGCCAGCGTGGTGATGATCAGATACACCGCGATGGCGCCTGCAACGATCGGGATCAGCCAGATCAGCGAGAAGCGCTTGCGGCGCCGCAGGACCGCATCGGGCACCTTCGGCGGCGCCGAACCGCTCACGCCGCCTTTCCTTGCAGAGCGGATACCGGGGTGCGACGCGTCTCCAAATCCTCAGCCTCCAGATCGTGCCCCGCCGCGGCCGCCGCATCCCACATCAGGCGCGGGTCGAAACTCGCCGCCGCGAACATCGTCAGCACCACAACGGCGGCGAACGCGATCGCGCCGATGCCCGGCAATACCGTGGCGACAAAGCCCAGCCGCACCAGTGCCACCAATATCGTCAGCATGAACACGTCAATCATCGACCAGCGCCCGATCGCATCCACCAGCCGGTAAAGCCGCGTCCTGTCGCGCAGCCGGGTGACGCTGCCGTCGCCCGTCATCACCAGCATGATGAACAGCGCCACGAGCTTGAACAGCGGCACCACGATGCTTGCCATAAGCACGAGCAACGCGAGCGGCCACATATGCGCCTGCACCAATTCGATCACGCCGCCGATGATCGTGCTCGGCTGTCCCTGCCCGAACCGTATCAGCGTCAGGATCGGGTAGATGTTCGCCGGCACATACAGGCACACCGCGGCACCCGCCAAGGCCCAGCACCGGTTCAGGCTGTATGGCTTGCGCCGCCGCAGCCGGCTCCTGCATCGCGGACAGCGGCTCCGTTCGCGCGCCTGCACCACCAGGCGGCAGCAATCGCATCCGATATAGCCGTATTGCGGCTGCGGCGGCAGATGCACGCTCAGGCCATGCGCCTCGAACGCCTCCCAGACATCCTCGTGGTCCAGCTCCACATCGGCCGCCACCATGCACAGCATGACGCCGCCCAAGGCATAGAGCGCAGGCCCCACCTCCACGGTCGCGATCGCCTGCAGCCGCGTATAGGCGACGAACGACCCCAACAGGAAAACCTCAACCATCGACCATGGCCGCAGGCTGGCCACCCAGGCGAACAAATGCGGCAGAAGCCGCGGCGGATTGCGCGTGCGCAATCCCAGCAGAACCGTCAGGATCAGCAGCAACTGGACGAACGGCACGGCCACCAGCGTCATCAGCACCACCACGCTGATCTCCCACATGCTGTGGTTCTCGAGTTCTGCCGGCCCGGTGAAGATTGTCGCCTGATAGGTGCGCCCTACGCTCTCCAGATCGAGAAACGGCAACTGCATCGCCAGGATCAGCAGCACGAAGGCGCTGATATAGCACCACAAAGCGCGATTCAGGCTGTCGCGATGCGCCTTGCGCAGGTTGGCGCCGCAGCGCCGGCAATGCGCCACGTCGCCCTCGGCGAGTGGCGCGATCGTCTGGAACAGACCGCAATCCTGGCATTCGCGCAGCAGGGTGGCGGAGATTGCCTCCGCGCCCGGCGCGGCATCGTCGCAAAGGAGCGTCATCGTGGGTGCATTACGCCGTTGCCTCAACGTGTTGCAAGGTGCGGGGGGAGCATGGGCTTGTGTGGCAAGGGCAGGCAAGGCCAGGGGCGCTGCCCCTGGACCCCGCTAAGGACAGTCGTCCTTAGAACCTGTTTGCTTTCGCAGTGTGGAGCGGGGGGCCGCTCGGACCTCGGCCACCACACGTGCGGCCCCCCGCTCCACACTGCGAGGGGCGAAGCCCGGGGTCTGGGGCCGACTGGCCCCAGCGGGGTCCAGGGGCAGCGCCCCTGGCCTTGCCGGACTCGCCCCAAACACGCCATCACTCCCCAGCACCCGAAGGTCCTCCAGCCCCGTGTCCACCATAACGCTCGCCAACCGCCCGCATCTGATCGTCCTGGGCAACGAAAAGGGCGGCTCCGGCAAATCCACCACCGCCATGCACTTGGTGGTCGGCCTCCTGCGCGACGGCTACCAGGTGGGCACCATCGACCTGGACGCGCGCCAGGGCACCCTGTCCGGCTATCTCGCCTCCCGGCACGCCTATGCCGCGCGCCACAACGTGGAACTGCCGATCCCCGCGGCTGCCAGCGTGTTCCGCTCCGAGATCGACAGCCGGGCCGACGCCGAGGCCGAGGAGCGCGCCCAGCTCGAGGCCGCGATCGCCACTTTGTCCGAAACCTGCGAGATCATCGTCATCGACTGCCCGGGCGCGGACACCAACCTTGCCCGCCTGGCCCATGCCAGCGCCGACACGCTGATCACGCCGATCAACGACAGTTTCGTGGATTTCGCCATGCTCGCCCGCGTGGACCCCGACAACCACGCGGTGATCAACCCCAGCATTTACAGCGAGATGGTTTGGGAGGCCCGCAAGCGCCGGTTCGCGCGCGACCGCACCCGCATCGACTGGATCGTGATGCGTAACCGCATGGGCAGCACGGAGATGCGCAACAAGCGCGACGTGGGCACCACGCTGGAGACGCTTGCCAAGCGCATCGGCTTTCGCACGGTGAAGGGGTTTGGCGAGCGGGTGATCTATCGCGAGCTTTATCTGCAGGGGCTTACGTTGATGGACGTGCGCGAGGCTGGGCTGCAGATACAGTTGGGGATGAGCCATATTGCGGCGCGTGCCGAGGTGCGGGCTTTGTTGTCGGCTATCAAGAAGCCGGCGCCTCGGGTTTCGGCGGCTTAGGGGGTAGGCAAGGCAGGGGCTCTGCCCCTGGACCCCGCTGGGGCCGGGGGCCCCAGACCCCTGGCTTCGCCCGTTCGGTGTTGCGGCACTGGCTGGGCTCCTGTAGAACGCGGCCAGCGTTGCCGGCGTAGCTCAGGGGTAGAGCAACTGATTCGTAATCAGTAGGTCCGCGGTTCAATTCCGCGCGCCGGCACCAGCAAGCTTCTGAAATCCCACGATCTCTTCTGTCTCGCGGTTTTAAGCCGCGTGTCTGTAACGACTTCGATCGGACAGCAGCCCAGCGTTGCTTGCTTTGGTCGTTGGTTAGATCTCGAATCGTGGCCGTCTCCATACAAGTGCCGCGTGCCTAACCCGCGCCTCGCATCGCCCGACCGAACCGCTTGGCGTAGGGCAAGCGTGGCGTTAGCAGTGCGGCATGGATCATCCCCCGATCCGAGCCCGTCGCCGGCCAGGCATCGCAACCGGCTGCTGGCGACAATTTTGGAGCACTCGCCCGTGAAACGCTCACTCTCCTTGGCCGTCGCCCAATTCGCCTTGCCGCTGGTGCTTGTCGGCCCGGCACTCGCCGCCGATGTCGAATCCACTGTCTTGCAATTCGGCAACGTTAGGGGCGTTGGCACAACGCCCGCCGGAGGCGTCGCGGCAGCCTTTAGGTCCAGCAGCAGTGTCATAGTCTATGGTTTCCTGCAGATGGGCGGCGACGGCTTCGGCGGAGTGTTCGACGTCAATATAGTCGAAGCAGGATCGCCGGTGAACTTCCTCGCGTTGACAACCACGCCGGTCAGCGGCGAGGAGCCAGATGTTGTCTCGATCGGACAGCCCATTTTTGATGGCCCGAATTTTTTCTCGTTAGGTTACATCACCCTCAGCACGGGCGGAACCTATCATAACGGTGATATTCTCCAATTATACACCTATGCCGGAAACACAGACGGCAATAAACCGAAAGGCCCTGCTTTGTCTTTGGGCGGGAGTGAGGGTGTTGTCTCCTCAGCCACGTATGGCGGTACGGGGTTCGGCACACTCCTCAACATCACTCCGAACAACGGCAACAAGATTGTGCACACGTTTAGCGGAACGGACGGGTCCTACCCGTCCGGTCTTCTGGCAATCGACAACAATAACTCCATCTATGGCACGACAACCAGTGGCGGCACCCACGGCTACGGCACTGTCTACAAATCCGGAACTACGTTCACGGTCCTCTACAACTTCGCGGGCGGCGCCGACGGCGCAACCCCTGTAGGCGGGTTGATCATCGACTCATCCGGCAACCTCTACGGCACGACCGAATACGGCGGAACGGGTACCGGGCAGGGCAACGGCACCGTCTTCAAGATCGCCGCTGATGGAACGAAGACCACGCTCTACAACATGGACAGCCATACCGGCACGCATCCGACGGGCAATCTGGTGCTCTCGCCCGCGGGCGATCTCTACGGCACCACGAGCGTACTCGGCGTCAAGCCTGTCCCCGGCGAGGTGTTCAAGGTGACGGCAGACGGCGTGGGCTCCGCCGTGCACCGCTTCGCCACTACTGACGGCTACGGACCGTTGCCTCGTATCAACTCAGCCAGTGTGAATGATGTCTTCACGGTCATCGGTGCAACGGCGTCGGGCGGGACCAACAACGCCGGCGTGATATTCAAGGTGGCAGTTACGAAATAGGCGCAATCCGGCCGGGCGCGCTCACGGCTTGCATCCGGCCGCCTTTCGGTAGGCAACAGCGGCAGCGCCGCGTCCAGCACCGTCGACGGCTGCTCGAAGCCTCGGGAGTGGGGTGGGCAGACACGCATTACGCCACAAAGATGGATAGCCTCACCTCAGAGGCCGCTCACAAGCAACTATGCGCCGGCGGACATCGATGCAAAGGTGATCCAATGGGGGATCAAGTTTACTTGGAGATGATGCTTGCGAATGTCGCCCGTAGCCGTGGCCACATCGTGTCGCAGTCAGGAGTGATAGCTGATTTGATAAAACACGGGCCGTCCGTTCTTTTGGAAACCGCTCGGACGTTGATGGTGACGATGAAAGGTCACCTGGCTTCAGAAGAAGACATCCTTGCCCGCCGCGAAGGTGAAAAGCTGGCCGGCAAGGCCGGGCCTTGAGAGCGCGACCAGGGCAGCGATCGACCTGAACCCTGCCTGGAAGCTCTTAGAACCGGGCGACCAGCACCAAGCCTGCGACCATCACCCCAGCCCCGAGCATCCGCACAAGGCTGGCCGGGTGCTGCTGGAAGCCGACCAGGCCGAAGTGGTCGACCAGGATAGAGGCAGCGATACCCGCCGTGATCGTCAGCCCGGTAAAAACCCCGGCGCCCATTCGCTCAGCAAAAAAAAGCGTGGCTGCCACGTAGGCTGCGCCGCACAGGCCGCCGGTCCAGGCCCACCACGGCGCTGCACTCAGCTTGCCGGCCTCCGGAAGCCTGGTGTCGGCCGCCAGCATGGCCACGACGAACACCGCGGCGGTCACCAGGCTGACAAGCAAGGCCACGAGCCAAGGGCGGCCGAGAGATCGCGCGAGCTGCGCGTTGCTCCCCGATTGCACCGCGTTCAGCGCGCCGGCGATCACGACAAACAGGTAAGCAAGGATTGTCATCCGAAGGTTCTAGGGTAGGATCTCCTACGCCTCCTCATCACGCTTCGACTACTTGGCGCTTATTTCCGACCGCCCGCCCAGCCGACCTCCGATAGGTGAAAGCGGCATCGCCTCCTCCAGCACAGCCGCCGGCCGCCACTCTGCGAGCCGTCACACTGAAACCCGGAATCGCCGGATCGCCCGACGTCGCGCTCTACGGCGTCTCGCACATCTCCCGCGAAAAGGCTTATGCACCGGGTCAAGGCCTGGCGCCCGGCCAGGTATGGTTGGCGGCAGGGCAAGGATATGATCGGCGGCGTCGCCCATGGCAATCTCGTCCAGCGGAAGCTGCATTCCTCCCGTCGTCGTCTTCGATGAAGCCTGCGGTAAGCAGGATGCCGTTCTGTCCCGAAAAGCGCCAGCCGTAGAGGGGCGGCGGCCTCGAACTCTGCGCGTGCGGCGATCAGGTCGGCATCTGACGGGCGTAACTCGCGCCTATACTTCCGTTTCGGTCTCTTCTTACAGGCGCATGTGAGATCACGCTTGCCGGTGTAATGATCCGGTTCTACCCAGTAGAAACGTCGAACCGATCAGCAGAGGAGAAGCATCATGGGTGAATACCAATGGAGCGGCACTGACAATAGCGATCTCGGCTACCTCGGCAACTGGTTCCCACTCCAGGGCGGCACCATCGAAGAGCCAGGACCGAACGACGTGGCAATCATCGAGTTCGGCCCGGCCCTGACCGGAACGCTGAACGTCGGCGCGCTCGATCTCATCCAGCAGGGCCCGGGCTAGCCGGCGCTTACCATCACCGGCGCCAGCACGCAGGTCACCGCCGCCTCTGCCGGCATCGGCAACACCGTCACGCTCGATGCCGGAGCGCTCCTCCAGGTCGGCACCCTGAGCACCGCCGCCGGCTGCAAGTTCCTGGCAACCGGCGCGAACACGAGCGTCGACGTCACCAGCACGCTCTCCCTCGCCGGCAACATCGAACTCGCCTATGGCGCCAATCTCTATGCCGCCGCGCTGTCGATCGCCGGCACCAGTACGGTCACCGTTACCGCCGGCGCCACCCTGGATGCCACGGTGAGCACCAGCAACACGATGACGATTGGAAGCACCGCAGGAACCTCGGCGCTCCTCCTCTCCGACGGCGCTTCCGCCAACATCATGTCCTACGATACGAACGGCGACCTCAATATCGGCGGCGTCGGCGGCAGCCATGCCACGCTGAGTGTCACCGGCCAAGCGAACCTGTATAGCACGCCCGATAACTTGGTGATCGGTGCCGGAGAGAGCTCGAACGGCTTGCTCTACGTCAGCGGCGCCGGCAGCTCGGCAATTTTGAGTGCTGGGGCACTGTCTTTGTCGCGCCGGCCCCAGATGCCAGTGGCGAGATCTATGTCGCCGCCGGTGGATATCTTGAGCTAAACAGCGATTTGGGTGTGGTGGATGTCACCAGCGACACTTCGGCGAAGGTCATCGTCTCCGGCATTGGCTCCGAGATCGATGCCGGTCCCTCAGTCAATGTCGGCGGCGAAACAGTCTACGACAATGCCGGCACTGGCGAAATCCTGGTGCAGAACGGCGGTATATTCCGCGCGTTCGACCGCACGGACTTGCAATCGGGCGCGGCCGTCATCGTGACCGGCGCCGGATCGGTTCTGCAGACCAGCCAAATAGAGGTCGATGCCCAGGCGTCCTTACAAGTAGCAAGCGGCGGCTCGCTGCAGGCGGCTATCTTTAATCTCGACGGCGGGACTGTCGTTCTGACGTCCGGGACACTGAACTTGCATTCCGAATACGACGCGCAATCCGGCAACCTGATCGGCGCCGGCTTGCTGGCCGCGCCGAAGATCATCAACGGCGGCCTGATCGACGCCAAAGGCGGCACATTGCATCTGACCGGCTCCATCACCGGCACCGGCGCGCTGCATATCGAAACCGGGTCCACCCTGCAGATCGACGGCAACGCTGTGGTGAACCAAACCCTCACCTTCGAAAGCGGCGCCAACACGCTCGCGCTTGCCGACCCGTCGGGCTTTGCCGCCACAATCTTTGACTTCGCGCCGGGCGACGCCATTGACCTGCTGAACACCACAGCCACGAGCCTGTCCTACGTGACGGGCGCGCTGAGCGTTTTCAACGGCAGCACGAAGCTGGCCCACCTCCGCCTCGCCGGCAGCTACGCCAAGGCCAACTTCCACCTTGCCGCGGACGGCCACGGCGGCACGGTCGTCAGCTATGCTGCGTCAGCCCCCGCCGCCGCGCCAACCCCGCATCTGTTCTGGCCTGTGCTTCACCACTGACGACGCCGCCGCTGCAGCGGGGCAGCAAATCCTTACGCGATGCTGTCCCCGAAGCGCTGTCTCCGGTTTTGCCGCCCACACCGGCAATCCCCGGAGAGCCGGCGGCAGGCTGGCATCGGCATCGTTCACGTTCACCGCTACTCGGCCGGCCAGCAGGTCTCGGCGCCAGCGCGTTATGTCCCACAGCGTGCCGCTAGCGTCGCGCCAGCTATCAAGGGCTGTCGGCGGTAGAACTGCGGCGCCTATCCGCGCAGGCCGCCAGATATGCCGCGGCAAATTCATCTGCCTTCTACAACAGCATCTCGCGCATAACGCAGGCTGTCGGGCACCGTTACGACTGCGCGCGCCAGCGGATTTCATCGCTGTAACAAGCCGCCATGTCGCTCGTAACATCACTGCACGCAAGCTGCGTGCTCCCTTGGAAAGCCCCGGAACGCATGCGCCTGAAAGCCACCATCGCCGCCCTGCTCCTCCTCGCACCCCACGCGCAAGGCGAGCCCGCCGACCCCCTCCAGGCCGCGATCGCCAGCAGGGCCCGCTCGCCGCAATTCGTCGCGCGCGACATCTACCGCCACCCGCTCGAAGAATTGCGCTTCCTCGGCGTGCGGCCGGATGCCACGGTGATCGAAATCTGGCCTGGTGCCGGATACTGGAGCGAAATCCTCGCACCCTATCTCGCCGCGTCCGGCACCTACGATACGCCGGTGGAAGCCGGCCCTGGCTGGGACAAATACGCCTCCACCTTCACCGACCGCGTGTATCGCGAACCCGCCCTGTTCGGCCATGTCCACATCACCCGCATGGGCGCGGGCCACGACGACATAGCACCGCCCGATTCCGCCGATTTCGTGCTGGACACACGCAATTTCCACAACTGGATGGAAATCGGCGACGTTGGTGAAATGCTCGCGGATATCAGGCGCGCGCTCAAGCCGGGCGGCATACTCGTCATCGAGGATCATCGCGCGCACAGTACGGCACCGCAGGATCCGCAAGCGCGCAACGGCTACGTCCGGCAGGATTACGTCATCGACACAATAAAGGCCGCCGGCTTCGAATTCGTCGCCGCCTCCGAGGCGCTCGCCAATCCGCGCGACACTGCGGACTGGCCGCACGGCGTCTGGACCTTGCCGCCGACACTCGCACTGGGCGATACCGACCGCGCCAAATATCTGGCGATCGGCGAGGCGGACAACATGCTGCTGAAGTTCCGCAAACCGCTTCGCTGAACGCCGCAGAGCAGCCTGCCGGCTCCGGTTTGCCCGCTATCCTCCAGGAACATCGCCGCAATGCCAGAGCCACGACCCATCGCCCTCGGCGCGGCGGACCTCACCCTCGCCGACATCCAAGCCCTGGCGCGCAGGCAGGCGACACTCGAACTGTCGCCGGCCGCGCGCGAGAATATCCGCGCGGCGCGGGCGACGGTCGAGCATCTGGTGAACACGCAGACGCCAGCCTACGGGATCACCACCGGCGTGGGCAGC
Source organism: uncultured Alphaproteobacteria bacterium (assembly GCA_963795825.1). GTDB lineage: Bacteria > Pseudomonadota > Alphaproteobacteria > Acetobacterales > Acetobacteraceae > BOG-908. Next base: position 666,829 of record CAWCIW010000001.1, read on the forward strand.
CAAAAGGATTTCGAAATAACCCCGGCCGCGATCAACGCCTACAACACCCTGATGATCACCGCGCACGCGACCCTCGCACCTGGTCCGGACGCCGCACCCGAGACGATACGCGGCGCCCTGGCGATCCAGCTCGCTCTGTTCGCCAAGGGCCGCTCCGGCATAAGCCTTGAGTTGGCCGAATCTCTCCTGGCGCGCTTCCAGGCCGACGATCTGCCGACGGTGCGGGATGGCGCCTCGGTCGGCGCATCCGATATCGTCGCGATGAGTCAGATGGCGGCGCCGCTGCTCGAAAAGCCCGGCGCTCCGCAAGCCGGCCGAGGCCCCCGGCCGCTCAAAACGCTGCAGGCGAAAGAAGCCGTATCGCTGCTGAACTCCAACAGCCTGATGCTCGCCCAGGCCGCGCTGGCGCTGGCCGAAATCCGAACTTTCCTGGCTGCCGCGGCAAAAACCGCCGCCCTCTCGATGGAAGGGTTCCGCGGCAATTTGCAATCCTGGAGCGCCCCGGTGGACCGCGCCCGCAACCAGAAAGGCCAGAGCCAGGCCGGCCTGCTCCTGCGCGCCGCCCTGCACGGCAGCAGGCTCTGGCAACCCGGACAGGCCCGCCTGCTGCAGGATCCCCTGAGTTTCCGCTGCGTCCCGCAGATCCACGGCGCCGCCGAGTCCGCCTACGGCTTCGCCCACGAGATTTTCCAAGCCGAACTCAACGCCGCTGCCGACAACCCGCTTATCCAGATGCCGGAAGGCCTCTTCCTCTCACACGGTAACATGGAGACGACCGCCTGCGCGCTCGCGATGGACATGTTGCGGCAGGCGCTGGCGAAGATCGTCGAGACCGCCAACCAGCGCATACACAAGATACAATGGCCGAACTTCACAGGCCTGCCCACGAGCCTTGCCGCCGAACCGGGCGCGATCGGCGGCGTGCAATTCCTCAATCTGGGCCACCTCGCCGGCGCCAATGCCGCCGCCGTCCGCCAGGCTGCTGCCCCCGCGATGCTGAACTATTCAGGCCAGCTCGACGACGGCGTGGAGGACGTGGCCGGCAACGCCCCGATGTCGGTCGCCGAGACCGTGCGCCTGCTGCCGCCCGCCTGGAATATCCTCGCCATCGAAGCCGCCTGTGCCGTGTGGGCGATACACCGCCGTGCCGTGCCGCCCGACGCGCTGGGAGGCGAACTCCGTCCGCTCTTTGCCCGCATATTGCCGCTTCTGCCGATCGGCTGCGAGGGCGTGCGGGTGTTCGACCTCGGCCCGATCGTGAATATCGTGAAGGGCGCGTGAACCAGGCCACGTAGAGCGTCCGCGCAACTATACGGCGGTATCTGGCCGGCCTTTCGGTGGCAAACGTTGCCTAGGAATTGCGCTCTTCGAAACTTGAGACCGATACCCTGATCAGTCCCCCGCCGGACGCCTTGTGCCGCAACATCCAAAGCCGCTCATGGGCCTCCACCAGATTCTCGAGGTTCTTGCGCCTGTCCTGGTCGGCGTGCCGGCCCGGCCGTTCGAAAAGCCCCTCCAGGCTGCACAGCAACTCATGGGCCACCGTCAGCTCACCGATCGCGCAGGCCTGGTCGAAAGCGATGAGCAGCTTGTCGGAGAGCCGCCGATGAAAAAGCCGGTCTGGATATATAACACTCATTAACCCTATACCTCTAGAACGGCAACGAAACGGTCCATAGGCACATCAATTCCGCCAACGTGTCCGCTGACTGCACGGTTGCATGTTTACTGGAGTATCGGAACAGCCAGTTACCAAATTGTTAAGACCGCGGTTCACGGCCGACATCCGGACCGCAGGGCCGCAATCGAGAAATACCAGTCAACAGCAAAGGAGATTGCCAGCCAAACCCCATTCGCACAAATCGGGCGGAGCCAAGCGCCGGCAAGCCCAGGCGCCGGCCGATCGGCAGGGATCGGCAGCAATGGTGCAGAATTGTCACGTTGCACGCTAAAACACTCTCTCATGCGCCAAATGAAGGGCAGGTATTCACCTCGTCCTCCAAGGGTGACAAACGCCGCCGACTGCTCCATGTGTCCGCCACATAGAGCACGCAACCGTCGAATACTGCATTCGACTTTCCGTGTCCGCCACAAGAATTAAGGTTTATTACTGATGTCTTACATCTCTGATGTCCACGCCGCCACACGATCGGCGCGCGCGGAGCAGCGCTCGTCCACTTCCAGCCGCAGGATCGCGCCTTCGCTCCGCCTGCACCCGCTCTACCGTGCCACCGCGCGTTTGTCGGAGGCGCTGGAAGCCACTGTCCTGGTCGCCACGCTTTCGGGTCTTAGCCTGGTGATCGCCACCGTGGCGGCCGGCGCGTTCTGACCGCGTGTAGCCTGGCTGGGCCAGCGGTGGAGGCAGGCCTCCGCCGCTCCACCTGGACGTGTTCGATCCGGAATCGTAATAACGTGGGGTAGACAGTCCACGCTAGCCCACGAAGGCCGCCTCTCAGCATTGTTAAAGGCCTGCGGACGATGTTCTTACGCGCGCCGTTCGCCACCTTAGTGGCCTGCTACGCGATGTCGCGCCACGTCGTACGCTACGCTGTAAGCGTCGATTCTGACTGCTCGCCCGGGCCGGGCCGCACCGGCCTGCGCGTTCAAGCGGCGGCGCCTCACCGCGCGCGCGCCGGCAACTAGTTCAAGGCCCTGCGCGACGCAGCCCGCGCGCCACCGGCCTGGCCCACGGCGCCGCACGTCGCCAGCACAAGCCGACCGGCTACCGAGGTAGCCAGGCGCGCCGGCCGGCCGCGATCGCCGTTGCCCTAAACCTTCGCACGGCGGTAGAACGATTCGTCATCCCCAACGGAGAGCACATTATCCGGATGACGATCAGCATCGGCCCTGCCTGCGTGGCACCTGCCGATCCCGCGGAATGCGCCGCCGTGCCGCGGCCGGCTGACCGCGCGCGCCATGCGATGGCGGCCGGCCGCCACCGGGCAACCACCGCCGCGCCGGCGCCGCGAACGCCGGCGCCGGCCCGACCGCGCTAGGGGACCCGGCGATCCCGGCCATGACCGACACCCTGCTGGCGCTAACCGCGCGCGCCAGGGCCCGCGCCTCGGAAGACCCGTTCGGCAACCCGGTGCTCGCCATCGCGCTGGCGATCACCCGGCTGATGGACGATGGCGAGCTGCCCCAGTCGCGCATCGCCGCCCTGATCCGCCATCTGCGCGACGACGCCTTTGCCGACCGCGCGCGCCACCTCGCCGCCTATGTCGGCCTGGCACAGCGAGCCCGCCGCGCAGGCCGAGTTCGCGAGCGCTCGCCGCCCGGCTGGTGCGGCCCGACCCGGAAGACAGCCCGGTGCCCTGGCGCGATTTCCGCGCCGCGGCCGAGCGCCCGCGCTTCGCCGCCGTGTTCACCGCCCACCCGACCTTCGCCCTGCCGCCGGACGGTGTTCGCCGCGCTCGCCGAACAGGCCAGCGGCCGGCCCGCCGCCATCTGCTTCGTCAGCCACCGCCCGCACTCTGCCCACGCTGGCGCACGAGTTCGAGGCCGCCGTGCACGCCATCGGCCACGGCCGCGACGCGCTGGACGCTGCTCAACCGCGCGCTGCTCGACCGCCGCCCGGCAGGCCTGGCCGGACCGCTGGTCGCGCTGGCGCCGCGCCCGGTCACCCTGGCGAGCTGGGTCGGCTACGACACCGATGGCCGCACCGATATCGGCTGGTGGGACACGCTGCGGCTGCGCCTGACGATGAAGCGCCTGCAACTCGCGCGCGCGCACGGCCAGGTCGCCGGCCTGCCCGGCGCGGCCGCGCTCGCCGCCCGGCTGGCGGAGGCGATCGGCGCCATCGAAGCGCAGATCGACGCCTGCCCGGCAGCGCGGACGCCGTGGCACAAACCGCGCTGTTCGCCGGCCGAGCTGGTGGGCCGGCGCGACGCCGCACTGCACCTCGACGGCGACGCTGGCGCCGCTGTTCGCCGCGGCCATGGCCGGCCAGAGCGAGGCCGTGCTGCTGGACTACGCGGTGGCGCGCGCCGGGCTGGCCGGCGCACGGCATGTCGCTGGCGCACACCCATGTGCGGCTGAACGCCAGCCAGGTGCACAACGCGATACGCCTGCGGCTGGGGCTGGACAGCGCGCCGGAGGACCGCGCGCGCCGGCGCACCCTGCTGGCGGCGATCAACGCGGCGCTCGACGAGGTGGCGCCGATGCGCGGTGGATTTCGGCGCGCATGCTGGCCGAGCAGGCCTCGGCCTCGCGGCTGCTGATGACGGTCGCGCAGATCGTCAAGCATATCGATACCGACGGCGCCGGTCCGCTTCCTGATCGCCGAGACGGAGAGCGGCTACACCCTGCTCTGCGCGCTGTGGCTGGCGCGGCTGTTCGGCGTGGCGGACCGCATCGAGATCAGCCCGCTATTCGAGACGGCCGACGCGCTGGAGCACGGCGCGCGCATCCTGGAGGAGGCGCTGCGCAGCCCGCATTACCGCGACTATCTGCGCGCATCGGCCGGATGGCGCTGCAATTCGGCTATTCGGATTCCGGCCGCTATGTCGGCCAGCTCGCGGCAAGCTACCTGATCGAACGGCTGCGGCTGAAGGTGGCCGACCTGCTGGTGCGGCACGGGCTGACCGGCGTGGAGCTGATGCTGTTCGACACGCATGGCGAGAGCATCGGCCGCGGCGCGCATCCCGGCTCGCTGCTGGACCGGCTGCGCTATCTCTCGCCCGGCGTGGCGCGGCAGGCCTTTGCCGGCGCCGGGATCGTGGCACGCGCGAGGAGAGCGCGTTCCAGGGCGGCGACGGCTACCTGCTGTTCGGCACGCCGGAGCTCGCCGGCGCCACCATGGCGCGCATCGCGCGGCACGCCTTTGCCGCGCGTGCCGAAAGCGCCCGATCCGATCTACGAGGAGCCGGATTTCGCCGCCGATTTCTTCACCAGCGTCGGCATTTCCATGCAGGGGCTGGTGGAGGACCCCGGCTATGCCGGTCTGCTCGGCGCGTTCGGCCCGGCGCTGCTCGATCCGTCGGGCTCGCCGGCCGGCGGCACGGCAGTCGGATTCGGGCGGGCCCGCGGTGATACGCCATCCGCGCGAGCTGCGCGCGATTCCGAACAACGCGATCCTGCAGCAGCTCGGCTGGTGCGCGAACACGCTGCAGGGCGTGGGCACGGCGGCGGCGCGCAGCGCCGGAGCAGTTCGCCGACATGCTGGAGCAGAGCCCGCGGTTCCGCCGCGCCATGCAGTTCGCCGAACACGCGCTGCGGCACTCGGACCTCGACGTGCTGCGCGCGCGTGGTGGCGATGATCGACCCCGGCAGCTGGCTCGACCGCGCCGCGCATGCGCGCCGGCCGGGCCGGGCGCGCGCGCTGGCCGAGGTGGCACGCGTGCTGGAGCAGCTCGATTTGTGGGCGCCCGCGCAGGCGATGTTCCGCCGCATCCAGGCCGACCATGTGCGTCTGCGCGAGGCCTGGCCGGACGCGCCGTCCATGGCGATTCCGAGATGCTGCTGCACGCGCTGCGCATCGCGCTGATCGGCCGGGTCTGGCTGCTGGCGACCGGCATCCCCGAGTTCTCGCCGCGGCACGGCGTCACGCGCGAGGCGCTGGCCGCGCAGGATCTGCGGCTTGACGTGCCCGCTGCCCTCGTCATTCTCGGCGAAGTGTTCCCGCAGGCGGGCGATCCGGCGGCGGGGCGCGATTTCGCCGAGCCCATGGGGGACCGCGCGGCGGTATCCTACGAGCGGGAGCACGACGCAGATCTTCGGGCCGCTGGCCGGCATGTTCGGGCTGCTGCGCGAGATCGGCACCGCGGTGACGCATCAAGTGGGGGCGTTTGGCTGAGCTGAACGGTCTGGACACCGGGCGTACCGCACGCGGGGCGCCGGTTGCGACGCCGGGTAGCGGCAAGGCGGCCGGGCTGTTCGCTCTCAAGCCGGTTGCGGCGATGCTGGCGGACAGCGAAGCCGGGCGACGGCGCACGGCGGCCACCTGCACCGCACGCTCGGCCTGCGCAATCTGGTGGCTTCGGCGTGGGCTCGCGCGGTCGGCGTGTCGTTGTTCGTGCAGACCGGACCGGAGGCGGCACTGCATGCGGGGCCGGCGGTCGCCCTGTCGTTCGTGCTGGCGAGTTTCGCCTGTCTGCTCGCGGCTCTGTGCTACGCGGAGTTCGCCGAGCCTGGTTCCGGTGGCGGGCAGCGCGTATTCCTACGCCTATGCCACGATGGGCGAGGGCGTGGCCTGGCTGATCGGCTGGTGCCTGCTGCTGGAATATCTGATGAGCGGCTCGCTGGTGGCGATCGGCTGGTCCGGCTATGCGACGGCGACGCTGCATCGTTTCGGCGTCGATCTGCCCGATGCGATGACCGGCGCGCCGCTGGCCGTGGTGGCGCGGGCATGTGGTGCGCAGCGGCAAATGGTCGATCTGCCGGCCGTGCTGATCACGCTGTTCACCGCCTAGCTGATCCTGCGCGGCACGCAGCTTTCGGCGCGGGTGAACGATGTCGTGGTAGCGCTGAAGATGCTGGCGATACTCGCGGTGATCGTGGGGGCGGCGCCGTTCATCCATCTGCATAACTGGGTGCCGTTCGTGCCGCCGAATACCGGCGAGACCGGAAGTTTCGGCGTATCCGGCGTGATGCGCGCGGCAGGGATATTGTTCTTCGCCTATGTCGGCTTCGATTCGATCTCGACGCTGGGCCAGGAGACCAGGAATCCGCAGCGGACCATTCCGCTGGCGCTGATGATCTCGCTGGCGGTCTGCGTGCTGCTGTATGTGGGCGTGGCGCATGGTCATGACGGGCATCGCCGATTACCGCACGCTGAACGTGGCCGACCCGATCGCCGAGGCGATGCGCCGCAGGGGCAAGCCTGGACTGGGCGCGCTGGTGCGTGAGCGTGGTGGCGATCTTCGGCCTGGTATCGGTGCTGCTGGTGACGCTGCTCGGCCAGGTGCAGGATCTTCTACGCGATGGGCCGCGACGGGCTGCTGCCGCCGGCCTTTGCGCGCATCCATCCGAAATACAGCACGCCCTATGTCGGCAGCATCGTGACGGGTGTCGGCGCGGCGCTGTTCGCCGGGTTGTTCCCGCTCGATCTGCTGGGCGATCTGGTGTCGATCGGCACGTTGCTGGCGTTCGCCGTGGTTTCGGCCGGCGTGCTGATATTGCGCCGGACGATGCCGGACGCGCCACGCGCCTTCCGCACGCCGTTCATGCCGTTCACGCCGATCGCCGCGGTTCTTGCCTGCGTGGCGCTGATGTATTCGCTATCGGGCGATACGTGGTTGCGGTTGGCGTTGTGGCTGGTGCTGGGCGGGGCGGTTTATGCCGCTTACGGGTATCGGCATTCCAAATTGCGGACGGGTGCTTGTGCCCGTCCGCCTTTGGGGTGAGCTGTTCCTAGTCAAGGAAGAAAGCAGTCCTTTTTCGAGAAAAAGGACCAAAAAGCTTTTGCTCCGACCCCTGCACATCGGCGTACATCTGTTCTGCCGATCGATACGGTTGCACGGTCCGCGACAGCACATTCAAAAGTCTTTTGCTTCTTTTCTTCAGAAAAGAAGGCCTTGCTTTCTTCTATTGCGGCGGCGGCGGCGTAGGTGTCTGCCCCTGAAGCCGCGCAGCCCGTGCAGCGCGACGCGCCTGTGCAAAGGCGCGCAAATCCTGCAGCGTGATGTAGCCTTTCCGGTCGGTGTCGATCTGGTCGAAATGCCGGGCGATGTTCGGCATGCCGCCGGCCGCGGCCTGTTCGCGGGTGAGCTTGCCGTCATGCGTGGTGTTCGCGCCTTCGAAACGCTCGCGCATGCTGGGATGCGGCGTGCCGGGTGCGGCGGCCATCGGCGGCGGTCCGCCCCCTTCCGGCGGCGGCTGCGGCGCGTCCGGCGCAGGTTGGGCCAAAGCGGCGGTGCTGACGAGCAGCGCGGCCGCGAGCGTTGAAAACAGGCGCATGCGTAGTCTCCCAGAAAACCTGTAGAGATATGGCAGGATGCGACCGAGTGTTGAAAGAGGAGCTTACCCTTCGTAGCAAACCGCCGCAGGAAAGAACCGCGACAGCACCCCCAAAAGTTTTTTGCTTCTTTTTTGCAAAAAAGAAGGCCTTGCTTCCTACCCGACCTTACCGAGGCACCGGAACATCCGCATGAGGCGGCCCATAAACATCCTGCGCCCGCTTCAGAAACGCGCCCACCATACGCCGGACCGCCTCGTTAAACACCACACCGATCGCCTTTTGCAGAAGCTTGCTGCGGAATTCGAAATCGACCCAGAAATCCACCTGAACGCCATGCGCGTCCGGGATGAACACCCATTGGTTGTTCAAATAGCGGAACGGCCCGTTTTCGTAACTCACGCGAATGCGGCCGGGGCGCTCTAGCGTGACCTTGCTGGTGAAACTTTCGCGAAACGGGCCGAAGCCTATCGTGAGATCCGCGTGCAGCTCGTGTTCGGTGCGCGATTTCACATGCGCGCCGACGCACCAGGGCAGGAATTGCGGGTATTTATCGACGTCGGCGACCAGGTCGAACAACTGGTCGGGCCGGTAGCCCACCAGCTTGCGGTCCGCGTAGGTGGGCATCAGGCGGCGATCCGCGTTGTGCGGGCAAGGCGCAGGGCGGCGAAATCGGCGTCCGCATGATACGAGCTGCGGGTGAGCGGTGTGCTGGCGACCATGAGGAACCCTTTGGCGCGCGCGGTTGCGGCGTATTCGGCGAATTCGGGCGGCGGGACGAAGCGGGCGATGGCGGCGTGTTTCACGGTCGGCTGCAGGTATTGGCCGATGGTGAGGAAATCCACATCCGCGATGCGCAGATCGTCCATCACCTGCCCGAGTTCCGCGCGCTCCTCGCCCAGGCCCACCATCACGCCGGATTTGGTGAAGATCGAGGGGTCGAGCTGCTTGATGCGGTCCAGCAGGCGGAGCGACTGGTAATAGCGCGCGCCGGGCCGGATGGTGGGGTAGAGCCGCGGCACGGTCTCTAGATTGTGGTTGAACACGTCCGGCCGGGCGGCGGCGACCAGTTCCAGTGCTGCGGGTTTGCGCAGGAAGTCCGGCGTCAGAACCTCGATCGTGGTGGCCGGCGCGGCGGCGCGGATCGCGGTGATGGTGGCGGCGAAATGGGCGGCGCCGCCGTCTTCCAGGTCGTCGCGATCGACCGAGGTGATGACGATGTGGGCCAGGCCGAGGGTGGCCACGGCGGCGGCCACGCGGGCCGGCTCGGTGGCGTCCAGCTCCGCCGGCAGGCCGGTGCGCACGTTGCAGAAGCTGCAGGCGCGGGTGCAGGTGTCGCCCATGATCATCATGGTGGCGTGGCGCTGGGACCAGCACTCGCCGATATTCGGGCAGGCGGCTTCCTCGCACACGGTGACGAGGCCGGCTGCGCGCATGAGGTTGCGGGTTTCGGTGTAGGTGGGGTGGTTGGGGGCGCGAACGCGTATCCAGTCCGGCTTGCGCTGGATCGGGTTGTCCGGGCGGTGGGCCTTTTCGGGGTGGCGGATTTCTATTCTGGTCGACATTGCGGGTTGTAGGTGGCTTGGCGGGTTCAGTAAGGCAAGGAAGGCCTTCTTTTTTGCAAAAAAGAAGCAAAAAACTCTTGTCCGTTTGGGTGCGTGTTGGGGTTGGCGGCTCGTGTCCGGCCTGAGCATGTTTGCTCTGGGAAGTTTTTTCCCATAGGTTCCGGCCATGCATGTGGACCAGATCATTGCCCGCTTGGGCGGCGCCGAGGCGGCGGCCCGGCTGACCGGTGTCGGTCTGGAGGCTGTACGCAAATGGCGGCAGGCGCGCAGCGTGCCGTCCAAACATTGGAGCGCGATCATGGCGGCTACCGGCGCGTCCGTGGCTGATCTGCAGGGCGACGCACCGGACGGCGCCGTGCCCGCCGGTGCCACCGCGGCTTTGGTGCTGGCGGACGGCGCGATCTTCTGGGGCCGCGGCTTCGGCGCGCACACGGATGCCGCCGCACTGCCGGTGGGCGAGCTCTGCTTCAACACCGGGATGACGGGCTACCAGGAGACGCTGACCGACCCCTCCTATGCCGGGCAGATCATCACCTTCACCTTCCCGCATATCGGCAATACCGGCGCCAATGCCGAGGATCTGGAAGCGGCCGGCGTGGCGGCGCGCGGGCTGGTGGTGCGCGAGGACGTCACCGCCGCATCGAACTGGCGCGCCGGCGAGGGCCTCGATGCCTGGTTGCGCAAGCAAGGCGTGGCGGGCCTGGCGGGCGTCGATACGCGGGCGCTCACCCTGCGCATACGCGATGGCGGGCCGCCGCACGGCGTGCTGGCCCACCCCGCGGATGGCCGGTTCGATCTGGCGGCGATGCGCGCGGCGGCCGCCGCCTGGCCTGGGCTCGACGGTATGGACCTGGCCCGCGAGGTGAGCTGCACGCAGAGCTACGGCTGGAATGAGGGCGCCTGGCGCTGGGGCGAAGGCTTCATGGCCGAGGCGGAGGCGCGGTTCCACGTGGTGGCGGTGGATTATGGGGCGAAGCGGAACATCTTCCGCTCACTGCGGTCGGCCGGGTGCCGAATTACCGTGGTGCCGGCGGCGAGCACCGCCGAGGAGATTTTGCGGCACCGGCCGGACGGAGTGTTCCTGTCGAACGGGCCGGGCGATCCGGCGGCGACCGGGGTGTATGCGGTGCCGGCGATCCAGGGCGTGCTGGCGGCTGGCGTGCCGGTATTCGGTATCTGTCTGGGGCACCAGTTGCTGGCTTTGGCGCTCGGCGGGCGCACGTACAAACTGACGCAGGGGCATCGCGGCGCCAACCAGCCGGTGCGCGACCTGGCGACGGGTCGGGTGGAAATCACCTCGCAGAACCACGGCTTTGCGGTTGAGGATGCGAGCCTGCCGGCGGGCGTGCGGATAACGCATGTGAGTTTGTTCGATGGCAGCAACGAGGGGATTGCCTGCGACGCGCGTCGGGCATTCTCCGTGCAGTATCATCCGGAGGCGAGCCCCGGGCCGAGCGACAGCGCGCATCTGTTCGGGCGTTTCACGGCGTTGATGGCGGGAAATACGCAAGGCCGTGCTTAGCCGCCGGCACCCTTCATCGGGTGTCGACCCCGAAGTCCGACCTTCGAGAGACGCGATATGCTGAAAAGGCTAGTTGGTGATGCTTTTAGTTCTTAGAACCCCTGACATCTGATGCCAAAACGCACTGATATCTCCTCTATCATGATCATCGGCGCCGGGCCGATCGTGATCGGTCAGGCCTGCGAGTTCGACTATTCCGGCGCGCAGGCCTGCAAGGCATTGCGCGCGGAAGGCTACCGCGTGGTGCTGGTCAATTCCAATCCGGCCACGATCATGACCGATCCCGGCCTGGCGGACGCCACCTATATCGAGCCGATCACGCCGGACATGGTGGAGCGCATCATCGCGCGCGAGCGGCCTGATGCGCTGCTGCCGACGATGGGCGGACAGACCGCGCTGAACACCGCGATGCAGCTCGATGCCAGCGGCGTTCTGGCGAAATACAATGTGGAGCTGATCGGCGCGCGCGCCGACGTGATCGACCGCGCGGAAGACCGGCTGAAGTTCCGCGACGCGATGACCGAGATCGGCATCGAGAGTCCGCGCAGTTTCATCGCGCATAGTTTGGAAGAAGCCCGCGCGGCGCTCGTGAAGATCGGACTTCCGGCGGTGATACGGCCGAGTTTCACGCTCGGCGGCACCGGCGGCGGGATCGCCTATAACCGCGAGGAGTTCGACGCGATCTCGTCCAGCGGCCTGGCGGCGTCGCCCACCACCGAGGTGCTTATCGAGGAGAGCGTTCTCGGCTGGAAGGAATACGAGATGGAGGTGGTGCGCGACAGCGCGGATAACTGCATCATCATCTGCGCCATCGAGAACGTCGATCCGATGGGCATCCATACCGGCGACAGCGTGACTGTGGCGCCGGCGCTGACGCTGACCGACCGCGAATATCAGCGGATGCGCGATGCCTCGATCGCCTGCCTGCGGAAGATCGGCGTGGATACTGGCGGATCGAACGTGCAATTCGCGCTCAATCCGGCCGATGGGCGCATGCTGGTGATCGAGATGAACCCGCGCGTCTCGCGCAGTTCGGCGCTGGCCTCGAAAGCGACCGGTTTTCCGATCGCCAAGATCGCGGCGAAACTCGCGGTGGGCTACACGCTCGACGAGCTGGCAAACGACATCACGCGCACCACGCCTGCGAGTTTCGAGCCGACGATCGACTACGTGGTGGTGAAGATCCCGCGTTTCACCTTCGAGAAGTTTCCGGGCACGCCGGCGCTGTTGTCCACCAGCATGAAATCGGTGGGCGAGGCGATGTCGATCGGGCGCAGTTTCGCCGAGGCGATGCAGAAGGGCCTGCGCAGCATGGAGACGGGCTTCTCCGGGCTGGACGAGATACCGGCCCCCGGCGATGGCGGCCGAGATGCGTTCCGCGCGGCTCTGTCCGCGCCGCGGCCGGACCGGATATTGATGGCGGCGCAGGCGTTGCGCGCCGGGCTGTCGGTGGAGGACATACACGAGGCCTGCAAATACGATCCGTGGTTCCTGCGCGAGCTGGAAAAGGTCGTGGCCGCCGAACGCAATGTGCGCGCTTCCGGGTCTGCCGGATGAGCGCGTGGCGTTGCGCCGGCTCAAGGCGCTGGGGTTCTCCGATACGCGGCTGGCGCAGCTGACCGGCGCCACCGCGGCGGACGTGGCGGCGCGGCGCGCGCGCCTCGGCGTGCATCCCGTGTATAAAAGGATCGATACCTGCGCGGGCGAGTTCGCATCCGCCACGCCGTATATGTATTCCACCTACGAAGGCGGCTGGGGCGAACCGGTCTGCGAAGCCGATCCCACAGACCGCGACAAGGTCGTCATACTCGGCGGCGGGCCGAACCGGATCGGGCAGGGGATCGAGTTCGATTATTGCTGCGTGCATGCGGCTTACGCGCTGCGCGAGGCCGGCTACGAGACGATAATGGTGAACTGCAATCCGGAGACGGTGAGCACGGATTACGATACGTCGGACCGGCTGTATTTCGAGCCGCTGACGGCGGAGGACGTGATCGCCCTGGTGCGGCGCGAGCAATCGAACGGCCGCGTCCTCGGCTGCATCGTGCAGTATGGCGGGCAGACTCCACTGAAGCTAAGTCAGGCTTTGCCCGATGCGGGCATCCCCGTCCTGGGCACCACCGCGGATGCGATCGACATTGCGGAGGACCGCGAGCGGTTCCAGCAATTGCTGCAAAAGCTCGGCTTGCACCAGCCGGAGAACGGTCTGGCACGCGCGCCGGACCAGGCCGAGGCGATCGCCGAACGCATCGGCTATCCGGTGGTGATACGGCCGAGCTATGTGCTCGGCGGCCGCGCGATGGAGATCGTGTTCGACCGTGTGCAACTGCACCGCTACATGCGCGAGGCGGTGCGCGTATCCGGCGACTCGCCTGTGCTGATCGACCGCTATCTGAATGACGCGATCGAGGTGGATGTCGATTGCATCGCCGACGGCCGCACGGTGTATGTGGCCGGCGTGATGGAGCACATCGAGGAGGCCGGCATACACTCCGGCGACAGCGCGTGTTCGCTGCCGCCCTACAGCCTGTCGCCGGCGATGATACGCGAGCTGTCCGACCAGACGGAGGCGATCGCGCGCGCGCTCGGCGTGGTCGGGCTGATGAACGTGCAATTCGCCATCAAGGAGGGCGCGGTCTACGTGCTGGAGGTGAACCCGCGCGCCAGCCGCACGGTGCCGTTCGTGGCCAAGGCGACCGGCGTGGCGGTGGCCAAGATCGGCGCGCTGGTAATGGCGGGCGCGGAACTCGCCAGCTTCAAGCTGGATGGTTCGGCGATAGGCCGGCACGTGGCGGTGAAGGAGGCGGTGTTTCCGTTCGCGCGCTTCCCGGGTGTGGATACGATCCTCGGGCCGGAGATGAAATCCACCGGCGAGGTGATGGGGCTGGACCATAGTTTCGAGCGCGCTTTCGCAAAGGCGCAGCTCGGCGCCGGCGTGGTGTTGCCGGAAGCGGGCACGGTATTCCTCTCCGTGCGGGACGGCGACAAATCCGGATTGCCCGGCCTGGCGCGGCGCCTGGTGGATATGGGTTTCACCATCATGGCCACGCGCGGCACGGCTGCGCGCATACGCGAGGCGGGCGTGGCGGTGCGGGTGATCAACAAGGTGCTCGAAGGGCGGCCGCATTGCGTGGACGCGATACGATCCGGCGAAATACAGATGGTGGTCAATACGTCGCAGGGGGCGCAGTCTACGGCGGATAGTTTCGATATCCGGCGGAACGCGCTGACGCATGGGGTGCCGCATTATACCACGCTCGCGGGGGCCCGGGCGGCGGTGCATGCTATTGGCGCTTTGCGGGCCGGGGATTTGTCGGTGGCGCCTTTGCAGTCGTATTTTCGATCGCAAGGTTAAGACAAGGCCTTCTTTTCTGAAGAAAAGAAGCAAAAGACTTTTGCTCCCTGTCGGGGTTCTGTCCGGCTAAGACCCGACAGGGTTGCATGTTGGGCGGTTCCACGTAAGCTGCATGCCGCTTCTGGACTTGGCGGTTGCTTTGCCGCCACTCCGGACCCGGCTTGCGTGCCGGCCCTGTTCAGCCTCGAGGATACGGCCCTTTGCAGAAATTTCCGATGACCGCCCAAGGCCTCCAAAACCTGGAGGATGAGCTGCGGAACCTGAAGAGCGTGGAACGGCCGTCGATCATCGTGGCGATTGCGGAGGCGCGCAGCCACGGCGATCTGTCGGAGAACGCGGAATACCACGCAGCGCGGGAGCGGCAGAGCTTCATCGAAGGGCGTATCCAGGAGCTCGAGGAGGTCGTGGGCGCGGCCGAGGTGATCGATCCGTCGTCGCTGAAGGGCGACAGCATCAAGTTCGGCGCGCATGTGCAGCTGCTGGACGAGGAGACGGAGAAGGAGGCGACGTATCAGATCGTCGGCGTGTACGAGGCTGATATCAAAGCGAAAAGATTGTCGATCTCGTCGCCACTGGCCAAGTCTCTGATAGGCAAGAAAAAGGGCGACACCGTAAGCGTGCCCGCGCCAGGCGGCGATCGCAGCTACGAAATCCTAAACTTTCAGTTCGTCTAAAATGAAGGTGGGGGTCCGGGGGAATGCCTCCATTCCCCCGGCGGGGTCTGGGGCAGAGCCCCAGCTATTGTTTGCAGACGTACAAGCAGCCGCAGAGCGGATAGCCGGCCGCATCCTGCGCACGCCAACGGTCCCGTCGGCCATCCTCTCCCGCGTGACCGGCGCGGAAATCACCCTGAAACTCGACAGCCTGCAGGCGGTGGGCTCGTTCAAGGAACGCGGTGCGGCCAACCGCCTGGCGCTGCTGACGCCCGAAGAGCGCGCGCGCGGCGTGGTTGCGATGTCGGCCGGCAATCACGCGCAGGGCGTGGCCAGGCATGCGAGCCTGCACGGCGTGGCGAGCACGATCGTGATGCCGACATTCACGCCGCTGGCCAAGGTGAGCGGCACGGCGGCGTGGGGCGCGCGCGTGGTGATGCATGGCGCCACGCTGGCCGAGGCGGCGGCGCATGCGGCGCATCTGGCGGAGACAGAGGGGCTGCTGTTCATCAGCCCGTACGATGATTACGCGATCATGGCGGGGCAGGGCACGCTCGCGCTCGAGATGGTGGAGGACGGCCCGGAGCTGGACGTGCTGCTGGTGCCGGTGGGTGGCGGCGGGCTGATCAGCGGGTGCGCCGTGGTGATGGCGGCGCTGAGCCCGCGCACCGAGGTGATCGGCGTTCAGGTGGCGCCGTATTCCGCGCTGGCGCAGCGCATGGGCGCGCCGGCGCATGCGCTCGGCGGCCCGACAATCGCCGAGGGCATCGCGGTGCGCGATGTGGGGCTGGAGACGCGCAAGGTGATCGCGCGCTACGTGAGCGACGTGATCGTGGCGCCGGAACGCTATGTGGAGGATGCGATTTCCTTGCTGGCCGAGGGTGCCAAGGTGGTGGCCGAGGGGGCCGGGGCTGCGGCCTTGGCCGGGCTGCTGGCGCATCGGGAGCGCTTTGCCGGGCGGCGTGTCGGGATGCCGGTATGCGGCGGCAACATCGATGTCCGGATCATGGCCAACGTATTGTTGCGCGGGTTGCTGCGCGACGGGCGGCTGCTGCGGTTGCGCATGGAAATACCCGATCGGCCCGGGATTCTGGCGGATATCGCGGCGACGATCGGCGGGAGCGGTGGAAACATCATAGAGGTTTCGCACCAGCGGCTGTTTGCTTCGCCCAGTGTGCAATCGGCGCAGCTGGAGGTGATGGTGGAGGCGCGCGATCCGGTTCATGCGGCGGAGATCGAGGCGGCGTTGGCGGCTGGGTATGCTGTGGTTCGGGTTTAGGGTTGGGGACTGCGGGGAGGAAGGAAGGAAGGCCTTCTTTTTTGCAAAAAAGAAGCAAAAAACTTTTGACTCCGCTGTCGCGGGTTTGTTGTGAGTGGGGGGTGTGTGACTCCGCCTGGGTAGGGATGTTTGGCGGTTTGTCGGAGCGCGCTGCAAACTTTGGCAATTAACATCTTATGATCTTACGCAGGCGTCTCATCGGAGATTTGTTAGAACCGGCATGGCAGACAAGCATGGCGCGCACTTTCTCTCAGCCTCGAAAAGTTGTGCTCGGGGAAAAACCATTGGCGGGACTTGTGCCTACTTCCTCTCCTGACCAGCCTTGCAAAAAGTTTTTTTGGAGGAACGTATTTCATCGTGACGTGAGGCGCCAATGTCGTTGCAGCAGATATCGTGGAGCATGCCCGAGAACCACGCTCCAACTGACGAGAACACCACCTGAAATTCAACCGTAAATACATGACCAACTGAAACACGCAGCCGCAACAAACCCGCCCCCAAACAAGACAAAAGTTTTTTGGTTCTTTTTTTCAAAAAAGAACTGCTTCCTTGCTTCCTTGCCCAACCTCAGGAGCCCAAAACAAATGCTACCCCGCCGCCCGCTCCTCCTGACAGCCGCCGCATCCGTCCTGCTGCGCGCCCGCAAAGCCCGCGCAGATACCCCGCTGAACACGCTGTTCGCACAATTCGCCGACGAGATGCTGCGCCGCGTCCCCGAGCGCGCCACCAGCCTGGGCCTGGATGTGGGCGCGCTCGCCGAATTGCGCGGCAAGCTGCACGAGGAATCGCCGGAAGCGATCGCACAGGACAAGAAGGACACCGCGCGGCGCCTGGCGCAACTGCGCGCGATCGACCGTGCCGGATTGCGCGGGATGGACGCCGTAAATTACGATACCGTGCTGTTCAGCCTGGACGTCGAGGACGAAGCGAACCGCACCTTCGATTACGGGACCACCGGCGCGCGCTCGCCGTACGTGCTGAGCCAGCTCACCGGCGCATATCAATCCGTGCCGGACTTCCTAGATACGCAGCATCCGGTAAAGACGCTGGGCGATGCTGAGGATTACCTGAGCCGCGTCGCGGCCTTCGCCACGCTGATGGACCAGGAACGCGCGGTGTTCAACCACGATGCCGCACTCGGCGTGATCCCGCCGGATTTCATCATCGACAAGACGCTCGAGCAGATGGGTGCGCTGCTGGCGACGCCGCCGGAAAAAGCCACGATCGTGACGGCGCTGGTGCGCAAGACGGCGGCGGCCAGGCTGCCGGGGCTGTGGCAGGCGCGCGTGATGTCCGCCTACAAGATGCTGGTGCTACCGGCGTTGCAGCGCCAGGCCGATGCGTTGCGCGCGGCAAAGGCGCAGGCGGTGCACACGGCCGGCGTGGCGCGTCTGCCGAAAGGTCCCCAGTTCTACAGGCTCGGATTGAAAACGTACACGACGGCATCGACGTCGCCGGCCGACATACACAAGACCGGGCTGGATCTGGTGACCAGCCTGTCCGCGCAGATCGATACGCTGCTGCGCAAGCAGGGCAGGGCAGACGGCACCGTGGGCGCCCGCCTCGCGGCATTGGCCGCCGACAAGAAATACGTATACGACGACACGGACGAAGCCAAAGTGAAGCTGATCGACGAGCTGAACGGCTTGGTGGCGACGATGCAGGCGAAGCTGCCCGAGCGGTTCGACCATTTGCCGAAAGTCACCGTGCAGATCAGGCGCGTGCCGAAAGCGATCGAGGCCGGCGCGCCGGGCGGATATTACCAGCGCGGCGCGCTCGATGGCTCGCGTCCCGGCGCCTATTACATCAATCTGCGCGATACCGCGGAATGGCCGCGCTGGACCTTGCCGACGCTTACCTATCACGAGGCGATACCCGGGCATCATCTGCAGATCTCCTTGGCGCAGGAGACGGCGCATCTGCCGCTGATACGCAAGATGGGCGGGTTCTCGGGGTATTCGGAAGGCTGGGCGCTGTATGCCGAGCAGCTCGCCGTGGAGATGGGCATGTACGATGCCGATCCGCTCGGCCTGATCGGGCAATTGCAGGCGGCCCTGTTCCGCGCGGTCCGGCTGGTGGTGGATTCCGGGCTGCACGCGATGGATTGGAGCCGGGAAAAAGCGGTCGATTACTACGTCGCCGCGCTGGGCGACAAGAAGAGCGCCGCGATCACGGAAGTGGAGCGCTACTGCGTCTGGCCCGGGCAGGCGTGCAGCTACATGATCGGCAAGCTGGCGTGGCTGCGTCTACGCGAGCAAGCCAGGACGGCGCTGGGGGCCAGGTTCGACATCAAGGCGTTCCACGATGCCGGCCTGCTATCCGGCGCGGTGCCGCTGGACGTGCTGAACCAGGTCGTCGCCGCCTATATCGCGGGCGACAAGCCGGGCTGACCGGCACGGTCCTGCGCCACCCGATGTCGCACATCTGCGACAGAACGCAGGATGCCGGCCAACTTGCAGATTGTCTGTCCACCCCGCCCGTGGTAATATCAGAACGCTGCACAAACAAAAGGAGATCACATATGGCCTGGAAAATGCCGAAGATCGTCGAAATCGCGCTGGGCGCAGAGATCAACAGCTACGCCTGCGCGGAAGCCAAGAAGTAATTTCGGCGCAAATCCTCGCGTCAAGCGAGCTTTGCCTGGTCCGGTAGGCCACCGGTCCCGCGTTTCGCGGGGCGGGTAGGCTACCGGGCTTTTTTCTGGCCGGCTTCTTGTGCAGAGGGCCCCGGCAGGGCTCGGGGCAAGCAGAGCTCAGGCGGGCCTGGCCAGACCTGTCCGATGCAGCTTGCGGTGCAATGTCGCCCGGCTGATACCCAGCGTCTTTGCCGCGGCGGATACGTTGCCGCCACACCGCGCCAGCGCACGCTGCAACACCCCCCGTTCCGCACGCTCCAGTTCCGCGCGGCCCTCCTGCTGCGGTGCCAGGATAACCTGCGCCGGCAGGCCGCGCGCTATCATCGCATCGGTGATCGCGCAGGCATGTCGCGCCGCATGGGTCGCACCCACCACCAGGTCGTCGTCACCGATCGCCAGCAGGGCGCCGCTGCAGGATTCCGTGTCGGTCACCAGCATGATGCGCGCCCCGGGAAACGAATGGGTGAAGTGCCGCGCCTCGATCTTGCGGGCGGCTTCGAGCACCGCGGAGCCGATCAGCCGCACCATGTCCTCGGTCAGGTCGTCGCGGCAGGAGGATACGTCGAGCGCCGCGGCGAGGCGGCCGCGATGGTCGTAGATCGGGGCCACGGCGCAGGTCAGCCCGATATTGCGTACGTAGAAATGCTGGTCGCGATGTATCGTCAGCGGCCGCGATTCCGCCAGGCAGGTGCCGATGCCGTTGGTGCCCTCGCTCTCCTCGCTCCAGACGGCGCCGGGCCACAGCCCCCAATTGCGGAACTGCGCGTCGTTGCCGCCGGCGCAGCGCCGATCCACCGGAACCCCGCGCGGGTCGGTGAACAACACGCAGCAGCCGCTGCCGCCGACCGCCGCGAACAGCCGGTCCAGCGTGGCGGCGCCGGCGGCGAGGAGCGGCTCCATCTCGGTGCGCGCATGGCGCAGCTCGTAATCGCTGATCTTGCGCGGCGGGCGCGCATCGAGCGGGTCCAGCTTGTAGCGCGACAGAGAGCGCGCCCAGGAGGCGAACAGCGCCGAACGCGCCGAGGCGGACGGGTCGCTGGCGACGGCACGTATGCGGTCTGCGTGGTGCAAGATCTCCTCCGGACGTCTTCCGGCAGGTCTTTGCCCGCCTTGTAGGGACGGACGCTACACCACTACCTGCGGGCAACGTGAGCAATAACCGGTGCGCCTGCCCGGATATGTCGCAGCTTTGCGACACATCCGCGTGGCCGGGAGCGCCGGCCCATTGCCACCACCTGCGGAAAAGCGCGCCTATGTGGCAGCCAGGCCGGGCCGCGCGGAGCTGATCCTGCAGCGCGCCGAACTGTCCCGCAAAATCAATCGGAGGACTGCCCTTGACGTTCCTGCCCCAAATCTCCCAGAGCCGGACCAGCCTGCGCCGCGCGGGATTGCTGCTGGGGGCGGCCTTGCTGGCACTTCCCGCATCGTTCGCCACCGCGGAGACCCAGTTGGGCGCGCCCGCTTACAGCCCGGTCACCGATGCGCGCCTGGCCAATGCCGCCTCCGACCCCGGCTGGCTGATGTACCGCCACGACTACACCAGCAGCGGCTACTCCGAGCTTGCCAAGCTCAACACCGGCAACGTGGCGCAGCTCAAGCCCGCCTGGGACTTCAAGAGCGGCTTCGAGCAGGGCCACGAATCGCCGCCGATGATCAACGGCGACTACATGTTCATCACCACGCCGAAGGACGAGGTGCATGCCTTCCAGTCCAGCACCGGCAAGGCGCTGTGGACCTACAAGCACGATCTGAGCGGCGTCGCCCTGAAGACCGTATGTTGCGACGTGGTGAACCGCGGCGTGGCGCTGTATGGCGACAACGTCTATCTCGCCACGCTCGACAATTACGTGGTTGCGCTGAACGCGCGCACCGGCGCCGTGGTGTGGAAGAAGCAGCTCGCCCCGGCCGACATGGGTGCGGCGATGACGCTGGCGCCGCTGGTGGTCAAGGGTAAGGTGATCGTCGGCATGTCCGGCGGCGAATACGGCGCGCGCGGCTCGATCGTGGCGATGGATGCGGCCACCGGCACCCAGGCCTGGCAGCGCTACACCATACCGGCGCCGACCGAGCCGGGCGGCGACACCTGGCCGAAGGGCGCCTACAAGACGGGCGGCGGCGGCGCGTGGCTGACCGGCTCCTATGATCCGGAAACCGACACGCTGTTCTGGGGCGTGGGCAATCCCGGCCCGTGGCTGGCGAAGTTGCGTCCCGGCACGAACCTCTACACGGACAGCGTGCTCGCGATGAACCCGGAATCCGGCGCGATCAAGTGGCATTACCAGTACACGCCGCACGACACCTGGGATTATGACGGCACCAACGAGACCGTGCTGACCGACATCAATTACGGTGGCGTGGCGCACAAGGCGATCGTGTCGGCGAGCCGCAACGGCTGGTTCTACGCGATCGACCGGGTGAGCGGGAAGCTGATCTACGCCGAGAAATTCGCCACCGCGACGAGCGTGAGCGGCGTGAAGAACGGCCTGATGGTGACCGACGACAAGCTGCGCCCGGACGTGGGCAAGGAGGTGTTCACCTGCCCGAGCTTCCTCGGTGGCAAGAACTGGTGGCCGATCGCCGTCGATCCGCAGACCCACATGGCCTACGTGCCGACGATGCACACCTGCATGACGATCAAGGGCGTGGCCGGCGGCGCGTACAAGGCGGGCCTGCCGTTCCTCGACGAGAGCTTCAAGGTGCTGCGCGACCCGGCCTTCCCGAACGAGTGGGGCTCGGTGCAGGCGATCGACCTGAACACCGGCAAGCAGGCCTGGCGCTTCGGCAGCAAGCTGCCGTGGAACGACGGCATGCTGGCCACCGCCGGCGGCCTGGTGTTCTCCGGCTCGGCGGATGGCTATCTGTATGCGTTCGACGCCAAGACGGGCGCGGTGAAGTGGAAGAGCCCGAAGATGAGCAGCGGCATCATCGGCGTGCCCAGCACCTGGAAGGTGGGCGACAAGCAGTATGTCGGCATCTGGGCAGGCTGGGGCGGCGCCACCCCGATCTGGGGCGGCGACATCGCCAAGGACCCGGCGGTGAGCGGCATCCCGACAGGCGGCCATCTCTACGTGTTCGCCCTCTGATGCAGCCCAGCCAAAAGCCCTCTTTCTGCCAGACCAAGTCTGGCAGAAAGAGGGCGGGCGCCCCTGCAGCGGGGAACGCAAAAGTTTTTTGGTCCTTTTTTTCAAAAAAGGACTGCTTGCTTGCTTTACTCTTGATCCTGGCAGGCAAGTCCGCCCAGGCCACCGATCTGCGCGTCTGCGTGGACACATCAAGCGCCACCGCAGCACGCGACAAGACGGTAGCGGAAAAGGTGGCTAATCAGGCCGGCCTGACCCTGGTGGTCTCGCCGTTCGACGGCTCCGGCGACTCCGACGGCTTCCCGCTGCGCAAATTCAAGCAGTTGCTGGCCCGCAACTGCGACCTGGTGATGGGCTACCCGGTCGACACCACGGATGGCGCGCCGCCCGAAGGCCTCCTGGCCACCAAGCCATACGCGCAGACCGGCTTCGTGCTGGTGGACGCGCCCGGCACCACGGCGCGCAGCCTGGCCGAGTTGCCGGCCGGCACCGAGGTGGCGATCACCGCGCAGACCGCGCCGGCGCTGTATTTCGCCGACAACAAGAACATACTGGCCGACATGCTCGACACCGATGCCGACACGCTGCGCGCGATCGTCAAGGGTGACGTGAAGGCGGCCATGCTCTGGCAGCCGACGGTGGAGCAATACGAAAGCCAGGCGGGTGCGGTGAAGTTCGCAAGCTTTCCGCTAGGCGAGCCGCATGCGCGCTACAACGTGGTGGCGCTCTATCTGCCCGCGGCGGCGCCGAAAGCGCAGATATTCAACGCCACCAAGATCGCGCTGAAGGGGGCGGCGCCGGATACCGGCGCGTCGCCGCCGGCTTTGTTCACCAAGGCGCAGGCGGCGATGGGGCTGGGCAAATTCGTCGGCAACTGCGCGATGTGCCATGGCGGGCATCTGGAGGGCCGGTCTGGGCCCGCGCTGAGGGGGCCGAACTGGGCCAATGCCAAGGCGGACTACACGCTGGGCGAGGTGTTCTCCGTGGTGTCCCAGCAGATGCCGGCGACCAACCCGGGCAGCCTTGAGAAGGCCGAATATGTGGAGATAATGGCGTATCTGCTGCAGCAGAACGGCTATCCCGCCGGCAATACGGCGCTGGATTTCGACCAGGCGGTCGCATCCAAGGTGCCTCTGCGCTGGCAGGGTGGCAGCTAGGCCCGGCGTTGCGGGCCAAATATCGAGCAGGCAACAGGGAGACAGGCAAATGGTAAGCAAGATCCTCCAGGACGTGTCGCAACACATAGCGATCCGTCCGCAATACGATAATTTCATCGGCGGCAAATGGGTGGCCCCCGTAAAGGGCCGGTATTTCGACAACATCTCGCCGGTGAACGGGCAGATCGTCTGCACGGTGGCGCGCTCCAGCGCCGAGGATATCGAACTGGCCCTCGATGCGGCGCATGCCGCGCGCGACGCCTGGGGCCGCACCTCGCCGGCGGAGCGCGCCCGCGTTCTGCTGCGCATCGCCGACAAGATGGAAGAGAAGCTCGACCTGCTGGCGATGGTCGAGACGATCGACAACGGCAAGCCGATACGCGAGACGACGGCGGCCGACCTGCCGCTCGGCATCGACCATTTCCGCTATTTCGCCGGCTGCCTGCGCGCCCAGGAAGGCGGCATAAGCGAGATCGATCACGATACGATCGCCTATCACTTCCACGAGCCGCTCGGCGTGGTGGGCCAGATCATCCCGTGGAATTTCCCGCTGCTTATGGCGATCTGGAAGCTGGCGCCCGCACTGGCCGCCGGCAATTGCGTGGTGCTCAAGCCCGCCGAGCAGACGCCGATGGCCATCATGGTGCTGATGGAGATGCTGGCCGACATCGTGCCGCCAGGCGTGATCAACGTGGTGAACGGGTTCGGCGTGGAAGCCGGCAAGCCGCTCGCGCAGAACAGGCGCATCGCCAAGATCGCGTTCACCGGCGAGACCACCACCGGCCGCCTGATCATGCAGTATGCGTCCGAGAACATCATCCCGTGCACGCTCGAGCTGGGCGGCAAGTCGCCGAACATCTTCTTCGCCGACGTGGCACGCGAGGATGACGATTTCTTCGACAAATGCCTCGAAGGCTTCGCAATGTTTGCGCTGAACCAGGGCGAGGTCTGCACCTGCCCGTCCCGCGCGCTGATCCATGAGAGCATCTACGACCGCTTCATGGAGGCCGCGATCAAGCGCGTCGAGCGCATCAAGATGGGCAACCCGCTCGATATGAGCACGATGATCGGCGCCCAGGCGTCGAACGACCAGCTCGAGAAGATCCTCTCCTATTTCGATATCGGCAAGCAGGAAGGCGCCAAGCTGCTCACCGGCGGCGAGCGCGCCCATCTCGGCGGCGACCTCGAGGGCGGCTACTACGTGAAGCCCACGGTGTTCGAAGGCCACAACAAGATGCGCATCTTCCAGGAGGAGATCTTCGGGCCGGTGCTGTCGGTGACCACGTTCAAGGACGACGAGGATGCGATGAGCATCGCCAACGACACGCTGTATGGCCTGGGCGCCGGCGTGTGGACGCGCGACGGCACGCGCGCGTACCGGTTCGGCCGCGGCATACAGGCCGGGCGCGTGTGGACGAACTGCTACCACCACTACCCGGCGCATGCGGCGTTCGGCGGCTACAAGCAGTCCGGCATCGGGCGCGAGAACCACAAGATGATGCTCGACCACTACCAGCAGACCAAGAACATGCTGGTCAGCTACTCGCCCAAGGCGATGGGCTTCTTCTAGGCCCTGTGCGGCTGGTATCCGGCACATTGTTCTTGTGTCGGATACTTGCTGCGTTCCGCAGTTAGGCAGGCAAGGCCTTCTTTTTTGCAGAAAAGAAACAAAAGACTTCTATTCCGTGCTGTCGCGGTTTTGCTGGATCCAGGCTTGCTCTAGATCGGGTGGCGCTGTGTTGCCCATCGTCGCGCGCCTGGCCGCCAACAAATGGCTGCGCATCACCGCGGATGCCCACATCGGGTCGCGTGCGCCAAAGGCGGCCGCCAGCTCGCGGTGATGCCCCGCGCTGCGCAGCAGGTCGTCCGGCGAATAGATACGCAACGTGCGCATGATGAGGGGCATCTCGGTCAGGCCCGCGATCATACGGGCCAGCCTTGGGTTCTCGGCGCCGTCCACGATCGTCTTGTGCAACACGCTGTTCGCCTCCGCGATCAAGTCCCGAAATCCGTCGGGGCGCGCCTCGGCAAGCGCGTGCGTTCGGTCGGCAAGCAGGCTTATGCGGTCGATATCGCGTGCGCTCAGCCGCGGCGTCGCCTGCTCCACGGCATAGCATTCCAGAACGACCCGCAGCCCGAATATCTGATCGACATCGGTGTCCGTCCAACCCACCACCGTGGCGCCCTGGTTAGGCACCATGCACACCAGGCCTTCGGCATGCAGCCGGCGCAGCGCCTCGCGCACCGGCGTGCGGCTGACGCCGGCCGCCTTGGCCAGCGTCTCGCCTGTCAGATGCTGCCCGCTCGCATAGCTGCCATCGAGTATGCCGGCGCGTATGGCGAGATAGGCTTCCTCGACGGAGTCCCGGCTCATCGGAGCGGACGCCCCGCGCCGCCCGATCCGGCAGTGCTGTCATGCGGGATCATTATGTCGCTCGATCCAGGCAGGGTCATGCAGCCGCGCACGTTGCGCAAATCCTCCCACAAAGTGTCGGCCCAAGGGCCTCTGCGATCCCGCCCTTGAAGCAGGGGCATGCGATCGGCCGCGACGGCCAGGCGGTCCCCGCACGGCGCGCCATCGGACAGGTCATACCACGCGCTTCGATAATTTTCCGTCAAAGGTAGCGAGTCCCGCCTGCTACAAGCGAATTTCTTGCAGCCATCGAGGGAGGTGTGGCGTGTCGGACTTCGGACCATTGCAGGGCATCAGGGTGATCGAGCTCGGCCAGCTCCTCGCCGGCCCGTTCTGCGGCCAGCTGCTTGCCGATTTCGGCGCCGAGGTCATCAAGGTCGAACCGCCCGGCATCGGCGACGCGCTGCGCGACTGGGGCCGCGCGCGCGCCGGCGGCAAGGCCGTGTGGTTCGCCGTCGTCGGGCGCAACAAGAAATCCGTCACCCTCGACCTGCGCCAGCCGGCGGGCCAGGCCCTGGCGCGCCGGCTGATCGCCCAGGCGGACATCGTGGTGGAGAATTTCCGCCCCGGCACGATGGAGAAGTGGGGCATGGGCTACGACGCGCTCGCGGCGGAGAACCCGCGCCTCATCATGGTGCGGGTCAGCGGCTTCGGGCAGACCGGGCCCTATGCCGCCCGCGCCGGCTTCGGCGTCGTCGGCGAGGCGATGGGCGGGCTGCGCCACGTCGTCGGCAGCCCGGGCGAGCCGCCGGGCCGCGTCGGTATCTCGATCGGCGACACGCTGGCCGCCACCTACGCCGCCCTGGGCGCCACCATGGCCCTGCACGCGCGCACCCGCACCGGACGCGGCCAGATGGTGGATTGCGCGATCTACGAGGCGGTGCTCGCGATGATGGAAAGCCTGATCCCCGACTACCAGCAGGCCGGCTACATACGCGAGCGCACCGGGTCGGTCCTGCCCGAGATCGCGCCCTCGAACGTCTATCCCACCGCGGACGGCCCGATGATCCTGATCGCCGCCAACCAGGATACGGTGTTCCGCCGGCTGGCCGCCGCCATGGGCCAGCCCGCGCTCGGCACGGATCCGCGCTACGCCACCCATGCCGCCCGCGGCGCGCGCCAGGCCGAGCTCGACGCCCATATCGCCGCCTGGACCGCCACGATGCAGGCCGAAGCCCTGGAGCTGCTGCTCGCGGAAGCCGGCGTGCCGGCGGGGCGCATCTACCGCGCGCCGGACATCCTCGCCGATCCGCACGTGCAGGCGCGCGCGGCGATCATACGCCTGGCGCATCCGGAATGGGGCGAGCTTGCCATGCAGAATGTGGCGCCCCGCCTGTCGGACACGCCGGGCCAGGTACGCCACGCCGCACCCGCGCTCGGCGCGGACAACGCCGAAGTGTTCGCGGCCCTGCTCGGGCTCGACGACGCGGCGCGCGCCGAACTCGCGTTGCGGGGGGTGATCTGAACCAACCCCCGCCGGCGTGGCCTCAGTAGAACAGGATGGCGCCCGTGGTGAACGCATTGGACGTGGTCTCGAGCGGCCCGTGCGACTTGGATTCCTGGTGCGCGTATTCGCCCACCAGCGTCACCCAGCTCGTCAGGTTGTAGTACAGCGCGCCGATTTCCGCCTCGTTGCGGCGCACCAGGTTCGGATCGACGTCGCCTGCCGCGCGGAACAGCGAACTTTGCCCGTAGCTGCCAACCAGCTTGAACTTCGGCGTGATCTTGTAGCTGGCCTGCACATAGCCGCCTTCGGAATCGCGCAGCGCGCCATCCGCGGACAGGCCGTCGAAGAACTTGCCCGTGGTGCCCACGCCGGCGCCGCGATAGATATACCCGGTCAGCCCGACCGGGCCGAACGTGATCGCGGCACCCGCCTCACCCGCGCTGGCATCCTTGCTGGTGCTGCCATGCACCACCGCGCCAGGATTGAGCGGCGTGATCCCCTGCTGATTCTGCGTCAGGAACCCGGCCCAGGCATGCGCCGTGAAGCTCGGCGATTTGTAATCGTAGGTGACCTTGCCTTCGAACCCGGGCGAGCTGTGTTCATTGGCGGTCCCGGAAAGCCCGCTGAAGCTGAACTCGTTCAGCGGCTGGAACACACCGATATTCGCCTGGAAACCCGCGATGATCGGGCTGAGATAGCTGATCTGCGGCTCGAAATCGGCGTAGATGTAACCGAGGCCGATGCGCCCGAGCGAGGTGTTGGCGGGATCGGCGTTGCCGCCCGTGGCACCCACGCTCAGCAGGGTCGCGTCGTTCAGGATCGCGTCGGAGCCGAAAATCGCGATGTCGCGGCCGGCCTTGAACGTGCCGATATTCGGCGTCCCCACGGTCAGGAACGTCTTGCGGAAGTCACCGCCCGCCGTGCCCAGTGCAGTGGAGTTGCCGCCGCTGTTGGCGCCGAGCGGTCCGTTGGTCGCCGAGTTGATACCCGGATACACGCCGACGGTCGCGGTCACGTCGATGCCCTCCTGCGTGGTGGCGACCGACGCGATGAAGGCGCCCGGCAGCAGGCCGTTGCGGATGGCCGACGAGTCGAACCCGCTGCCATCGGCGAGGCCGCCGGCGGGCGAGTGGCCAGGACTGTCCGCGCTCGAGAAGGTGTAGAATCCGTTGATGATGCCGGAGAAGTTTATGTCCACCGCGCCCACGCGCATCGTGACGCCGGCGCCCGGCTTGTAGGGCTGCACGTGCACGATGTCAGGGCTGGTCTGCATCTCCTGTTCCATCGCCTCCATCTTGTGCATGGAAGCCTGTGCTGCGGCCGCACTCGTGGCCGCCGCCAGGGCGGCGTCGTTGGCGCGGATCGCCGCCGCCTGGTCCGTCTGCGTCTCGGTATAGGTGGTGGTCGTGGTGCGGCGCCCGCCTCTGGCCGCCCGGCTGCCGTGCACATGCTTGTTCAGCAGCGTGGAATATTCCGTCTGCGACAGGCTGCCGCGCGCATGCAGGATCTCGAGCAGGTCGGTGTAGTCGTCGGCGCGCGCCTGGCCGGCCAGCAAGGCAAAGGCGGACGCTGAGGCCAGCAGGCCGAGTGTGATGTTTCGCATCGTTCCCCCAAAAGACCGGCTGCTTTGCGCAGCGACTTGTTCTCGTCGGCTGGATCACATGCCCAGTTCGCCGACTTTCGGCAGCTTTGGTGAAACAAATCAATCGCGCAATGTTACCGTTTTGCTTTGCGCAAGGTAGTGTAGCAATTGTGCGACTATCTCCTGCGCGTCTGCGCCGGTTCTGCAGGCCAAAGCCCCGCAGAGCAGCCCGAACAGTCGTGCAGGCGTCTCGGCAGAAGCTGCTTGGTCCTTTTCCTCGAAAACGACTACTTTCTTGCTTCCGCCGCACCCAAGACCCGGTCCACCCATCCCGCCGCCGCCGCCACCGACGGTTCCAGATCGAACGCCGCCGCCACCAACGTGTCGTGCCCCAGCGCCTGGCGCAACGACGAACCCTCCCGGCGCACCACCTCCGCCGCCCGCTCCACCGCCGCATGCGCCGCCGCATGCCCCAGCGAAGGCGCCAGTAGCGCCGCCGCCGCATCGGCGAACAGCAGCCCGCGCGTCAGCTCCAGGTTGGCCAGCATGCGCGCCGGATCAACGGCCATGCCGTTCGCCAGCACCTGCCGCCTCGCGCAGCGCGCCGGATGCCAGCCCGAACAGTTGCGGCAGCACATGCCACTCCGCATGCCAGGCGCCGGCCGGCCGCTCATGCGCCGCCGCCATGCCGGCCACCAGCGTGGCGGCCATCCCCGGCGCCGCCGCATGTGCCGCCAGGACCACCGTGCACGAGACCGGGTTGCGCTTGTGCGGCATCGCCGAGGAGCCGCCGCGCCCCGGAACATACGGCTCGGACACTTCGCCCACCTCGGTGGAGGCCAGATGCGCCACATCGGTGGCCATCTTGGCCAGCGCGCCGATCAGCCGCGCCAGCCACGCCCCGGTCTCGGCGATACGGTCGCGCAAGCTGTGCCAGCTCAGCGGCGCGGACCCGAGCGCCAGCTCGGCGGCAAACGCATCGGCCACATCCGGCCCCAGCGCGCCCAGGCCCGCCAGCGTGCCCACCGGACCGCCCAGCGAGGCGACCAGCACCCGCTCCCGCAGGCCGGGCAGCGCGTCACGCACTTCCGCGATGCCGGTGAGCCAGACCGCGGCCTTGAAGCCGAACGTGAGTGGGCGCGGCGTGCTGGCCGTAGGTGCGTCCGACGCAGGGCGTGCGCCGGTGCGTCGCGGCCAGCCGCGCCAGCCCGGACGTGACTTCGGCCAGCCCGTCCTCGAGCAGCGCCAGCGCCGGCCGCAGGCGCAGCACCAGCGCGGTATCGAGCACATCCTGCGTGGTGGCGCCGCGGTGCAGCGCCGGCTCCAGCTCCGGCGGCAGCAGCTTCTGCAGCGCCTTGAGGAACGGGATGGTCGGCACGCCGGCCAGCGCGGTGGCCTCGCCCAGCGCGCCCGCATCCAGCCCGGCGCCGGCCGCCGCGATCGCCGCCGCCAGCGCCGGGGGCGCCAGCCCGAACCGGGCCTCCGCCGTGGCGAGCGCCGCCTCGGCCTGCACCATCGCCGCCACCAGCGACGCGTCGCTGAAGCACGCGCGCATCGAGGCTGTGGCGAATAGCGGGCCAACGATCTCCGAATCGAGCGCCGAGAACGTCATCGTCCTACCCGACAAGCCCCAGTATCGCGCGCGCCTCGCCCGGCGTCGCCGGGCGGCGGCCATGCCGGGCCACGGCGTCGGCGGCCAGGCGCACCAGCTCGGCATTGCCCGAGGCAAGCCGCGTGGCCGAAACCCGTATGTTGTCCTCCAGCCCGGTGCGCACCGCGTCCGCCTTGCGGGCGAGTGCCCAGTCCATAACCTCCGCCTGGTGCCGGCCGATGCCCGCCGCCGTCCAGGTCGCGTGCGGCAACACCCGGCGCATCTCGGCCAGCAGGATGTCCAGCAGATGCGCCTCGGCCGGCATGGCGTTCTTCACCCCCAGCACGAACTGCACATGCGGCCGGTCGCCGATTAGCCCGGCCTCCACCAGCCGCCGCGCGCCGTGCAGATGCGACAGGTCGAACACCTCGATCTCCGGCGCGATCCTGTGCGTCCGCATCGCTCCCGCGAGTTCGTCCACCAGCGCCGCGCCGTTCTCATACACAATCGTCGGAAAATTCACCGATCCCGTCGACAGCGACGCCATGTCCGGCCGCAACGGCAGCGGCGCGCCGCGCAACGAAGGGTCGCGCCCGCGCCCGCCGGTGGAGAACTGCACGATCATGCCGGGGCAATGCGCGCGCACGCCTTCCTGCACCTGGGCGAACAGGGCAGGATCGGAGGACGGACTCTCGTCCGGCGCCCTGACATGGATGTGCACCAGGCTGGCGCCGGCCTCGAACGCCGCATGCGTGGATTCGATCTGCTCGGCCGGCGACACCGGCAGCGCCGGGTTGTCCGCCTTGCGCGGCACCGAGCCGGTGATCGCCACCGCGATCACCACCGGGCCGGCCTGCCGCGTGTCACTCATGCGCGAAAATCTCCTTGGCGATACGGATCGCGGTGTTGGCCGGTGGAACACCGGCATAGATCGAAATGTGCAGCAGCATCTCGGCGATGTCGGCCTCGCTGGCGCCGGTGTTGCGCGAGGCGCGCAGATGCAGCTTCAGCTCCTCCTCGTGGCCGAGCGACGCCAACACCGCGAGCGTCAGCAGGCTGCGCGTGCGCCGGTCCAGATACGGCCGGCTCCAGATCGCGCCCCACGCGGTCCGGGTGATGTGCTCCTGGAACGCGCGGTCGAAATCGGTGGTGGCCGCCACCGCGCGGTCCACGTGGGCCGCGCCCAGCACCTGCCGGCGCGTGGCCATCCCGCGCTCCAGCAGGCTCGTCTCCGGCACCGCGAAAAACGCGGCCATCGCGGCGTTCACCTGGTCCGGCTGCTCGGCCGGCGCCAGATGCGCCGCGTCCGCGATCACGTGCAGGATCGCGCCGGGAATAGCGTCCGCCAGCGCCCTTGCCGCGTCGGGCGGCGTGGCGGCGTCCTGGTCGCCGACCAGAACCAGCGTTGGCGCATTGATCGCCATCGGACCCTCGCCAGGCGCCAGCGCGGCGATCGCCTCGGCGGCGCCGGCGTATCCCTCCGGCGCGGTGGCCAGCAGCATCGCCCGCAGGCCGCGCACGAAGGTCGATCCGGCGCGCGCCGGGGTGGACCAGCGCGCCAGCACCGCGTCGGCCACCGACGCCATGCCCTCCGCCCGCACGCGCGCCGCCCGGTCGCGCCACGGCTGGGCCGGCGGGATCGCGCGCGCCGTGTCGCAGAGTACCGAGGGACGTCACGCGGTCGGGCGCCTGGAGCGCGATCGCCTGCGCCACCAGCCCGCCGATCGACAGCCCGGCGAGATGGCACGCGCCGATCTCCAGCGCGTCCATCACGGCGAGCACGTCGTGGGCCAGGCCGGCGATGCTGTAGGGACCGGGGGTTATTTCGGTCAGCCCATGGCCGCGCAGGTCGAGCCGGACGACGCGGAAGCCGCCGGCGAAGTGGGCGGCCTGGGCGTCCCAGATGTGGAGGTTGGTGCCCAGGGAGTGCAGCAGGACGAGCACCGGGGCGTTTGGGGGGCCGTCCTGCTGGATGTGGACGGTCAGGCCTGGGATGTCTGTAAACATGAAATGCTCTCAGGAAGGGTAAGCAAGGCCTTCTTTTCTGAAGAAAAGAAGCAGAAGACTTTTGGTCCCTGTCGGGGAGTGCTGAAACGTGCGCCGACAGGGAGCAAAAGCTTTTTGGTCCTTTTTCTCGAAAAAGGACTGCTTGCTTTCTAAAGTTGAAAAAACACCGTCTCGCCGTCGCCCTGCAACCGGATATCGAACACCCACACGCCCTCCACCAAACGCGCGATCAACGTATCCCGGCGCGCCACCGGCACCAGCGCCAGCACAGGGTCCGCATCGTTGGCCGGATCGCCAGCGAAATACAGCCTGGTCACCAGCCGCCTGATGATCCCCCGGCCCAGCACGCCAATCGCCAGATGCGGTGCCTCTCCTGCGCCGGTCGCCCCAGGCCGCACGGTGCGGAACCGGAACATCCCGTCCGCGTCCGTGGCGCAACGCCCGAACCCGCAGAATGCCGCGTTTGCACCCGGCGCCGCCGCGAACGCGCCCTCCGCATCGGCCTGCCAGATCTCGATCAGCGCGTCCGGCACCGTCTCGCCCTGCCCGTCGGTCACCCGGCCTGCGATGCGTATCGGCGTGCCGGCCGGCAGCGGGCGGGCCGCCGCCGTGTGGAGCAGGTCATGCCCCGCCGGGAGCAGATCGGGCCGCGCGCCCAGATCGCTCTCGCCCACCAGGTCCGCGCAGCCGCGCCACGGCAGCGCGTAATGGAAGAACGGCCCCACCGTCTGATACGGCGTGGGCCCGTACAGCTCGGCCGACTGGTTGTCCTGCGCCACTCAGGCCTCCATCGGGGTGGCGTCGGCGCCGCGCAACACGATGTCGAACCGGTAGCCGAGCGCCCAGTTCGGCACGGTGGCATCGATGTCGAACCGGCTGACCATGCGCTGGCGATACGGCATCGGCACCGCGTTGGCGATCGGGTCGATCTCGATCAGCGGATCGTCCGGGAAATACATCTGCGTCACCAGCCTGGTTAAAAAAGCAGGTCCCAGCAGCGACAGATGGATATGGGCCGGCCGCCACGCATTGTGGTGGTTGCCCCAGGGATACGCGCCCGGCCGTACCGTCACGAAACGATAGGCGCCGTCCGCATCGCTCACCACGCGCCCGGCGCCGGTGAAATTCGCGTCGAGCGGCGCGTCCCACTGGTCGCGGTCATGCGCGTAACGACCCGCCGCGTTGGCCTGCCAGATCTCCACCATCGTGTGCGGCACCGGGCGGCGCTGCTCGTCGAGCACCCGACCGTGCACCACGATGCGCTGGCCGATCGGTGCGGCCGCGTGCTGCGCGGTGAGGTCGGCATCCGGGCCGCCCATGAGCGGCACCCAGTTGGTGGGGCCGGTGGTCTCGCCGGGGCCTTGCGGCAGGGCGATCAGCGGGGCGTGCGGGTTGCGGGCGAGGCGTGGAGCGGTAATCCGGGTGGATGAGAGGGGGCTGTTCGGCCAGGCGCTCTGGGGGGAAGTGCAATATGTTTGCTCCGAAGGAAGGAAGCAGTCCTTTTTCGAGAAAAAGGACCAAAAAGCTTTTGCTCCGACGCCTGCACCGAAGCCAACCTCGATTCTGCCAACCGATGCGCTTGCAGATAAATCCAAGATCTTCGTGCAGGCGTCGGGATAAAAGCTTTTTGGTCCTTTTTCTCGAAAAAGGACTGCTTTCTTCCTTCGCGCCGCCCTTGTCAGCCCGCGATTCCAAAGGCAGCCCCACATAATTCTCCGCCAGCGAAGTCTGCGCCGCCACCGAACCCTTTATATAAGCCAGCTCCGCCACCTGCATCTGCCGCCCGAACGTATCCGTGCTCGGAAAACGATGCATCAGACTGGTGAACCACCACGAGAACCGCTCCGCCTTCCAGACCCGGGCGAGCGCGCGGTCGGAGTAGCCGTCCAGCCCGCGAACCTCCCCGGTGCGGTAGAAATGCACCAACGCCGCGGCCAGCACAGCCACGTCGGCGGCCGCCAGGTTCAGCCCCTTGGCGCCGGTCGGCGGCACGATATGCGCGGCGTCGCCGGCCAGGAACAGGTTGCCCCAGCGCATCGGCGCCGCCACGAAACTGCGAAGCGGTGCCACGCTCTTTTCGAAACTCGGCCCGCGTATCACGTGCGCCGCGGTGTCGCCCAGCCGCACGCAGAGCTCGTCCCAGAACCGTTCGTCGGGCCAGTCCTCCACGCGCTCGTCGCTGTCGCATTGTATGTAATAGCGGCTGCGGGTGGCGCTGCGCATGCTGGCCAGCGCGAAGCCGTGAGCGTGGCTGGCATAGATCAGCTCGTGGTTGGCCGGCGGCACGTCCGCCAGGATGCCGAGCCAGCCGAACGGATAGACGCGCTCGAACACCTCCAGCCGGTCCGCCAAAGCGGCGCGGCTGACGCCGTGGAAACCGTCGCAGCCGGCGATGTAGTCGCAATCGAGCGCGCCTGGCCCGTCCGGCCCGGTCCAGGTGATGCGTGGCCGCGCGCTGTCGATGCCGTGCAGCGCCACGTCGCCGGCATCGAACACGATGGGCAGGCCGGCGGCGGGTGCGGCGTCGAACAGGTCGCGCATCACGTCCTGCTGGCCATATACCGTCACGCTGGCGCCGGTCAGGGCGGCGAAATCGATGCGGAAACTGTCGCCGTCATGCGCGAGTATGGTGCCGGTATGAGTAAGCCCGTCGCGCCGCAGCCGGCCATCCAGGCCGAGGCGCGTCAGCAGGTCCACCGTGGTGTGCTCGAGCACCCCGGCGCGCACGCGGCCTTCGATATAGTCCCGGTCGCGCCGCTCGATCACGCAGGCATCGATGCCGGCCTGCCGCAGCAGATGCCCGAGCAGCAATCCGGCCGGTCCCGCCCCGACGATGCCAACCTGTGTCCGCATGACCCGATCCTCGCGCGCCCTGTTGCCGGGCGTTGTCGCGCGACAGAATAGGCGCGGGCGGGCGCGCGGCGATGGACAGAACCGCCGCAAACTTGGATAAAACGTCGGGCCACCGCACGCGCCAGGCGCGGCGCCTGTCCCGCCGGGAGTTCGCCATGCGTGCCCAGATCCACACGTATTTCCTGTATGGCGAACCGCAGCGCGATGTTGCCGCGGACTTCCTGCACCTCGAGGATTTGGACGAAAGAAGCCGGCCCAGCGACTGGACCATCCGCCCGCACACCCATGCCGCGCTGGCGCACGTCTTCCGCCTCACGGCCGGCGGCGGCCGCATGTCCGCCGACGGCGCCACCACATCCTGCACGGCGCCGGCGCTGCTCCTGCTGCCGCCGCGCGTGGTGCACGCGTTCGCCTGGTCGCCGGATACGCAAGGCCAGGTGCTCACCCTGTCCGCCCGCCTGCTGGCGCGCCTGCTCGCCACGTCGCCCGACCTGGCCGGCCTGTTCGACAGGCCGGCGCATATCGCCATGCCGGACGGCTCGGCCGCCGCCGAGGCGATCGGCCACGCGTTCGCCCGCATCGGCCGCGAGCTGGCCACGTCCGCACCAGGGCGCGACCAGGCGCTGCAAGCCTGCCTGACCACGCTGCTGCTCGACGCGCTGCGCCTGCACCTCTCCGCCCACGACGCGGCCGGCCAGCCCCCGCGCACCGGCGCCCGGCTGACCACGCGCTTCATCGCAGCGTTGGAGGGCGCGTTCCGCACGCAGCACGCCCTCGCGTTCTATGCGGATTCGCTGGGCGTGGCGCCGGCGGCTTTGCGGGCGGCGACGCGCGCGGCCACCGGGCGCTCGCCATCGGCTTTGTTACGGGAGCGGCAGATATTGGAGGCCAAGCGGTTGCTGTTGTACTCGGATATCGGGGTGGCCGAGACGGCGTATGCGCTAGGTTTCGACGATCCTGCGTATTTTTCGCGGGTATTTCGGGCAGCGACGGGGTGTTCGCCTCGGGGGTATCGGCGGGTTCAGGGATAGGAGAAAGCAAGGCCTTCTTTTCTGAAGAAAAGAAGCAAAAGACTTTTGACTCCGCTGTCGCCGACCCGTGGCCGAGGCGCGTGCCAGCACAAGCACGTAATCTCCCATGAGTCCGCGACAGCACCATCAAAAGTCTTTTGCTTCTTCTCTTCAGAAAAGAAGGCCTTGCCTCCCCTTGCCTAACCAGTCGCGCAACGTAATCCTGGCGCCAACACCCCAACCAAGGCCGCTTCGCCATGTTCCGTCGCGTCGTCCTGCCCATACTCCTCGTCCTCCTGCTAATCGGCGGCTGGTGGAGCTACCGCCTGATCTGGGGCCGTCCACTCGCCATCGGCATGTTCTACGAGCGCGCGATGATCGAGACCGCGCTCGACAACCCGCAGGCCCTCACCTCCATCGGCCTGATAGACAACACCTGGCTGGATTTCCACAGCGGCAAGCTCAGCGACGCCTCCCCCGCCGCCACCGACCGCCAGATCGACCGCGCGCGCCGGCAACTCGCCATCCTGCGCGAGTATCCGCGCGACTCGCAGACCGCGGACCAGCGCCTCTCCACAGACATCCTGGCGTGGTGGCTCGACGACCAGGTGCGCGGTGCGGATTTCCGCTTCCACGATTACCCGGTCAACCAGTTGTTCGGCGAACAGAGCGAATTGATCGACTTCATGGTGCAGCAGCATCAAATACCGAACGCTTTCGCCGCGCGCCGCTATATCGCGCGGTTGCGCGCCGTCCCCGCCCATATCGACCAGCTTCTCGAAAGCCTGAAATTGCGTGAGGACCGCCACATATTGGTGCCGCGCTTCGTGATCACCGAGGTGATCGCGCAGATCAAGGGCATCATCGCGCCGGCGCCGGCCGCCAACATCCTGGCGACCTCGTTCGAGACAAAGCTCGGCAAGATCAAGGATCTCTCCGCCGACGGCCACAAGAAACTCACCGCCGACGTCGATGCCGCGATCGCCGACGCGGTCTATCCCGCCTATCGCAAGCTGCTCGCCTACGAGGTGGCCTACGAGCCGCGCGCCCGGACCACCGATGGCGTGTGGGATCTGCCGAACGGCGATGCGTACTACGCCTATCAGCTGCGCTCGCAAACCACGTCGGACATGACGCCGGACGAAGTGCACGCTTACGGACTTTCGGAAGTGGCGCGCATCGAAGGCGAGATCGCGCCGATATTGGCGCCGCTCAACCTGCCCGGCGATACCGTCGGCGCGCGCATCACCGCATTATCGCATGACGTGCGCTACAATTTTTCGGACGACGATGCCGGGCGTGCGAAAATACTCGACGGTTACCGCACGCTGCTCGCCGATATGTGGACGCATTTGCCAGACCAGTTCTCGCTGCTGCCGAACCAGAAACCGGAAGTGCGCGCGATACCCGCCTTCAAGGCGGAGACGTCACCCGGCGCCTATTACGAAGGCCCGGCGCTGGATGGCACGCGGCCCGGCGTGTTCTACGTGAACCTGTCGCATCCGTCGGAAACGCAGAGCTGGGGCATGAAAACCCTGGCCTACCATGAAGGTATTCCCGGCCATCATCTGCAACTGACGATCGCGGCCGAGCAGAAAGGCGAGCCCACTTTCCGCAAGGTTCTCGGTTTCACCGCCTACCAGGAAGGCTGGGCGCTATATGCGGAACGGCTCGGCTGGGAGATGGGGTTCGAGACCAACCCGCTCGACAATCTCGGCAGACTGCAGGCCGAACTGTTCCGTGCGGTGCGTCTGGTGGTCGATACCGGCATACACGCGAAACATTGGACGCGCGAGCAGGCGATTGCCTACATGACCGACAACACCGGCATGGGCACCAACGAGGTACGTGCCGAGATCGAGCGCTACGTGGTGATGCCTGGCCAGGCCTGCGCTTACAAGGTGGGCATGGCGCGTATTTTGAAGTTGCGTGATGACGCCCGGGCGTCGCTCGGGGCCAAGTTCGATATACGCGCGTTTCATAAGATGGTGGTGGGGGCTGGGGCGATGCCTTTGGATGTGTTGGAAGCTCGGGCGGCGGCTTGGGAGGTGGCCAGCAAGTAAGGAAGGCCTTCTTTTTCGAGAAAAAGAAGCAAAAAGCTGTTGCTGTGACGCCTGCATCAAGAGTGCAGCCGCATCGACTTGCAGAAGGAACGCAGGCTTCGGTGCAGGCGTCGGGAGCAAAAGCTTTTTGGTCCTTTTTCTCGAAAAAGGACTGCTTGCTTCCTACCCCGGTTTAAACCGGAACAACTGCGTCTCCCGCACCCCAGGCCCCTGCCACGCCTTCATCTCCGGGATATGCGAGGCCGTCACGTAGATGAACCCATCCGGCCCCTCCGCCATGCTGTCCGGCCAGGCGAGCCGGGCATCCTGCGCCACCACTGCGAACTTGCGATCGGTCGTCAGGCGCTTCACCGAACTGTCGGCGCAGCTGGTCACGTAGATGTCGCCGCGGCGCGTGGTCAGGTAACCATCGGCGATGAAGCTGTGCGCGTAGAGCTCGACGGTGGCGGCGAGCTGGGCGGGGGTGAGCGTGGTGTCGAACAGCGCCTTCACCGGGGCGCGATACATCGTCTTGCCGGTGGTGGCCTGCCAGAACACGTGTTCGCCGGATGCGTCCAGCGTGATGCCGTCGGCGGAGAATTGCGGGGTCTGGCCGTCCGGCTTGTGCAGCGGCTTGCCTTCGATCGTGACGACCACGTTCTTCTCGAACTGCGTGCTGGGATGGCCCACGAGCACGCGGCGGGCCGCCCCGCTCGCCACGTCCAGCGTGATCAGGCAGCCGGGCTGGCCGGAATTTGTCAGGATCGCGCGCGCGCCATCGGGGGTGAAGCGGATGTCGTTAAGGTAGCTCCCCTGCGGCGCCACGGTGTCGTCGAACGGAAGGACGCGCTTCACCTTGTTGGTTTTCAGGTCGATCTGCACGAGCTTCGGCCCGCCTTTCACCTCCAGCGTGAGGGCAGGGGCGGCGGGATCGACCACCCAGAGATCGCCGTGCGGATCGCAGGTGAGCGCCTGCACGCAGACGAAACGCTGGCCGGGATTGGCCGGTGCGGTGTTGCGGAACGCGTTCCAGGCGGCATCGGGATACGGCGTGAGCTTGCCGCCGGCGCCCACCTCGGCCACCGACATCGCCACGTCCTCCTC
Source organism: uncultured Alphaproteobacteria bacterium (assembly GCA_963795825.1). Taxonomy (GTDB): domain Bacteria; phylum Pseudomonadota; class Alphaproteobacteria; order Acetobacterales; family Acetobacteraceae; genus BOG-908. The sequence continues at coordinate 706,018 of CAWCIW010000001.1, forward strand.
CCAGCGCGGGAAGTTCACGAACACCCGGCCGTCCGGCGACACGGCCACGCCGGTCACCTGGTGCGGCGCACGGAAGGTCGCCACCAGCTCCAGCTTGGCAGAAGCGGGGGCGCCGGCCGCGGCAAAGGCGCGGGCAGCGGGCAGTGCAAGCAGGGCGGACCCCAGGAGCGTGCGGCGGGCGAGCGTGGCGTTGGGCATGGTGGCGTCTCCGGCGGGAGGCCAGAGAACACGGCGGGGCGCCCGGGGTTCGCTAAAGGCAAGCAGTCCTTTTTTTCAAAAAAGGACTGCTTGCCTAACGCATGAACCGCCGATCATTGACAGCGCTGTTCCAACCCAGCCAAGTGATCGAAAACAAATGGGGAAAACGGTGGACGCCACAGTAACGAGCCTGCGCCCGGCAGGCGCCAGCAGGGTCCAGACAAAGCTCCTGGCGCTGATGATGTCGATGTTCTTCGCCTTCGGGTTCTGCACCGTTCTGGTGGACACGCTGATACCCAAGCTGAAGGCGATGTTCGCGCTGAACTACACCGAAGTGATGCTGACCCAGTTCTGCTTCTTCGGCGCCTATTTCGTGATGTCCGCGCCGGCCGGCTGGCTGCTCGCCCGCATCGGCTACCTGCGCGCCGTCACCACCGGGCTGCTGGTGATGGCCGTCGGCGCGCTGCTGTTCACGCCGGCGGCGCGCGCCGGCCTGTATCCCGGGTTCCTCGGCGCATTGTTCATCCTGGCGAGCGGTGTGACGATTGTGCAGGTGGCGGCGAACCCGCTGACCGCCGCGATCGGCGACCCCGACCAGGCCTCGAGCCGGCTGACCCTGGCCCAGGCGTTCAACTCGCTGGCCACGATGATAGGCCCGATCGTGGGCTCGGCCCTCATCCTGTCGCATGTGGCGAACCTGCCGGACGCGGCGCATACGCCGCCCGCCCTGCTCGCCACCTTGCGTCAGCACGAGGCGGCCGTGTTCCAATTGCCGTTCCTCGGGATCGCCGCCGTACTGGTCGCGCTCGCCGGCCTGTGCTGGGCGGTGCGCGGCTGGGCGCCTCCCGTGCCGCCGAGCGCGCAGGGCGGCTACCGGCGGGTGCTGGCCAACCGGCGGCTGGTGTTCGGCGCGATCGCGATCTTCGCCTATGTGGGCGCCGAGGTATCGATCGGCAGCAGCCTCGCCAACTACCTGATGCAGCCCGGCGTGCTGGGGATTGCCGCCCTGCAGGCCGGCCGGCTGGTGAGCATCTATTGGGGGCTGGCGATGGTCGGCCGGTTCTTCGGCACCGCGATCCTGCGCGTGGTGCAACCCGGCCTGGTGCTGGCGCTGTGCGCCGTGGTCGCCGGCGGGCTGGCTTTGGTCACCGGCAGCACCACCGGGCTGGTGGCCGCATTCAGCATCCTGTCGATCGGGCTGTTCAACGCGATCATGTTCCCCACGATCTTCACCCAGGCGATCGCCACGCTGGGCGACGACGCGGCCACCGGGTCCGGCGTGCTGTGCCTCTCCATCGTCGGCGGCGCGGTGGTGCCGCTGCTGACCGGGTTCGCCGCCGACCAGGTCGGGCTGGGGCGGGCGTTGCTGGTGCCTGTGGCGTGCTATGCCTGGGTGGCGTTCTTCGGCTGGCGGGTCTGGGCGGATGCGCGGCGATAGCAAGCAAGGCCTTCTTTTTTGCAAAAAAGAAGCAAAAAACTCTTGCTCCGACGCCTGCGCCCGAGCCCGCGATCTTTCTGCCAGACGATGCGCCTGCAGATCGAGAGTAGGTCTCCACGCAGGCGTCGGAGCAAAAGCTTTTTGGTCCTTTTTCTCGAAAAAGGACTGCTTTCTCCCTTCCTACAACAAACAAACCCGCAGCGCCTCCGCCAGCCGCCCCGCATCCAGCCGCCAGTCCGGCACCCCACCAACGCAAACCGGCGGATCGTCCAGCAGCCGCCGCAGCGTCGCCGCGATCGCGCCGGCCTCAACCTCGCACAGCAGCGCCGCGCCCTGCCCCGCGAGCTGCTCGGCCAGCCCGCCCACCCGCGTGGCCACAACCCAGCGCCCGGCCGCCAGCGCCGCAGCCGCCACCCCGCTCTGGCTGGCCTCGCGATGGGTGAGCACCACCGCGTCGGACCACGCGATCAGCGCGCCCACCTCGTCCTCCGGCACCCAGCGGTTCTCCACGCTCACGCCCGGCAGCCCGCGCAACGCCGCCAGCGGCGCGCTTTCCGGCCCGGCGCCGACCACGCGTATCTCGATGTCGGGCCGCGGCAGCAGCAGGGCAAGCGCGTCGGCGAGCAGGTCGAGCCCTTTGTAAGGCAGCAGCCGGCCGAAGCAGAGCAGGCGCAATTTGCCGCCATGGGTGCGCGGCCGCGGCGGCGCGCGGTCCAGCGTATGCGGCGGCAGGCTGGTCTTCAGCACCGGCTTGCCCGCCGTCAGGCCGAGCGCGTCCAGCCGCGCGCGCACGTGGTCCGACAGCACGACGATCGCGTCCGCCCGGCGCAGCAGCCGGCGTTGCAGCGTCATTTGCAGGGGGTAGCCGTCGCCGGGATGCAGGTCCGCATCGTGCGCCACCACGGCATACGGCACGCCCACCCGGCGCAAGGCGGCGTGCATGGCGAGGTCGAGCGGGCCGGGCATGGCGCACAGCGCCACGGCGGGTTGCAGCGCGCTGATCCGCCGCGCGAGCCAGGGGATGAACAGCGGCGCCTGCATGACGCGGCCCGCGTAGCTCGCGATGCTGTCATAGGTGGGCACCGGCAATTCGCAGCGCGGCCGGTGCGGGCCGGCCAGTATCTCGGCGCGGGTGGAGAGCGAGAGCGCGGCGTCGGTGCCGGGCAGCGTGTTGAACAAAGCGGCGAAATCGGCGGCTACACGGGGGCCGGCGCCGAAGCGGCCCCATTGCCAGACGAGTATCCTCACGGGCCGTCCACCGGCAGCCCGAGCCCGCGCACCGCCTCGGCCAGCGGACCCACCCCGAGCCGCGACGTCGCAGCCGCGCGCCCGGCCTCACCGAAGCGCGTGCGCAAGTCGGCATCGTCGGCGAGCCGGACGAGTGCGGCGGCCGCGGCACCCACATCCGCCTCGGCCCAGACCGCGCCTGGCGCCTCGAACACCCCGCGCGGATCGACCGCCGGCACCAGCGTGTAAGCGATCGGCACGCCGCAGGTGTCGTCGAGGAAATCGGTGGTGCCGGACCAATCGGTGGCCACCACGGGGCGGCCGAGCAGCATGGCTTCGGCCGGCACCAGGCCGAAGCCCTCGCTGCGGTGCAGGCTGAGCACGATGTCGGCGCAGCGTGTGAGGGCGTGGTTGTCGGCGGCGGGGAGCAGGCGGGTCTCGAGCCGGATGTTGGCGGCGCCGGCGATCAGCGCCTGCAGGCGCGCGAGATCGTCCGGCGCGTGGTCGGCATGGGTGATCTTCAGCAGGAGTATGCGGTCGGCGCGGTCGCCAAAGGCGCGGCGGTGGGCGGCGATCGCGGCCTCGGGGTTCTTGCGCGCGTAGCTGGAGGCCAGGCTGAACGAAACCAGCACCACCACGGCGTCCGGCGGCAAGCCGAAATCCGCGCGCGTCAGGCTGGCGGGCGCGGGCGGCCGGGCGGCCACCGGATGCGGCACCACGCGCACCCGGCCCGGGGCGAGCGGCTCGAGGGCGGCGGCGGTGAAGCGCGACGGCGCCCATATCTCGTGCACGAAGCGCGCGCCGAACCGCCACATATCGGGCACCACGCCCAGCTCCCACGCCCAGTAGCCCACCACGCGCCGGCCGCGCAGCAGGCCGCGCGGCAGGCGGAGCAACGCCGCCGGCAGCATCGGCGCGTTCACATGCAGCACCAGCGGCGCGCCGGGCGGGGGCGCCCCGGCAGGTTCGGGCGGGCGCGGCGTGCCAGGTGGCAGCAGCCCGCATTCCATCTGCCATGCCGGCACGCCGAGCGCTTCCAGCCCCGCCAGCATCAGCCGCGCGCCCTCGCCCAGCCCCGAAGCGCGGCTGATCTCGCCGCCCACCACCACGCCGGCGTGCGCGGCGGGCGCCGGCCAGTCCGGCCGTGGCGCGAGCAGGGCCGAGGCGCGGGCCAGCGCGCGCCGCCTTGGGCCTTGCGGCAAGTGCCTGCCAGGCGCGGTGCAAAGGGGTTTTCGGCATGATGCCCGGCAAACTCCGGCAGACGAAGGCATGTCCAACGATCGGCCACCCCCGGTTGCGGGCTGGCGCGCCGGGTATAGACTGCGCCCGCAGGTATGCGACAGGGGGAGGGCGATGCAGGACTCGGCCACCTCCCCGGAACCAGGCGTGCTCCCCGCCTTCGACATCGCGTTCGCCGCACCCGACCTCTCCGCCTGGCGCGCCGGCAATCGCGGGCTGGAAGGCTTCTGGACGTTCGACGGCCCGGCCCCCGGGCCGCACCTCGTGCTCGTGGCGCTGATCCACGGCAACGAGATCGCCGGCGCGGTGGTGCTGGACCGCCTGCTGCGCGCCCCGCCCGCCCTCTTGGGCGGTCGCCTCACCGTGGGCTTCGCCAACCTGGCCGCCTATGCGCGGTTCGACCCGGCCCAGCCCACCGCCTCGCGCTACCTCGACGAGGACATGAACCGCCTGTGGGATGCCGAGTCGCTCGATGGGCCGCGCCGCTCCTCCGAACTCGTCCGCGCCCGCGCAATGCGCAGACTGGTCGACAGCGCCGACGTGCTGCTCGACCTGCACTCGATGCTCTGGCCGTCCGACCCGCTGATCCTGAGCGGCCCCACCGCCCGCGGCCGCGCGCTCGCCGGCCGGATCGGCACGCCGGGCCTGGTGGTGGCCGACCGCGGCCATCTCGGCGGCCGCCGGCTGATCGACTACGCGCCGTTCTGGGCGGAGCCGGGCGCGCGCACGGCGGTGCTGGCGGAAGCCGGCCAGCATTGGCGGCTGGGCACCGTGGCCACGATGCAGGCGGCGATCGACGGCGTGCTGGCGGCCACGGGGCTGGTTGCGGCCGCGCCCCCTGGCGCCGCGCCGGTGTTTGCAGAGGTGGCGGAGACGGTGACGGCGTGTACCGGCGCATTCGGGTTCACCGAGCCGTTCCGGGGCGGGCATGTGGTGCCGCATGCGGGCACGCTGATCGCGATGGATGGGGTGACGGAGATACGCACGCCGCACGATTCGTGTTTGCTGGTGATGCCGAGTTTGCGGCCGAGCCGGGGGCATACGGCGGTGCGATTGGCGCGGTTCACGTAGGGCAAGGAAGGCCTTCTTTTTCGAGAAAAAGAAGCAAAAAGCTTTTGCTCTGACGTCTGCATCGGCGCCCACGCTCTTTCTGCCAGGCCGGGCGTTGCAGAAATGGGTGGGCTTGTGCGCAGGCGTCGGGGCAAAAGTTTTTTGCTTCTTTTTTTCAAAAAAGAAGGCCTTTCTTCCTCCGTGCACCGCATCCTCTTCCTCACCGCCACCCGCCTTGGCGATGCCGTCCTCTCCACCGGCCTGCTCGCCCACCTCGCGCGCACCTACCCAAAGGCCCGCTTCACAATCGCCTGCGGCCCCGTCGCCGCCGGCTTGTTCGCCCGCTTCCCGCAGCTCGACCGGGTGATCGTCGTCGATAAACGCCGCTACGACCTGCATTGGCTCAGCCTGTGGCACCAGGTCGCGTGGACGCGGTGGGACCTTGTGGTGGATCTGCGCGGCTCGGCGCTCAGCCTCCTGCTGCCGGCCCGCCGGCGCGCCATCATGCGCGGCGGGCGTCGCGCCGGCCACCGGCTCGGCCATATCGCCGGCGTGCTCGATCTGCCCATCACCCCGATGCCCACCGTATGGACCGCGCCCGCCGACCGCACCCGCGCCGATATCCTGCTGCCCTCCGGCGAAATGTTCGTGGGGCTCGGCCCGACCGCCAACTGGGCCGGCAAGATGTGGCCGGCCGAGCGCTTCATCGCGCTGGCGGCCGGGCTGGCGCGGCGGCTGCCCGGCGTCCGCTTCGCGGTATTCGGCGGGCCCGGCACCGCCGAGCGCGGGGCTGCCGCCCGGGTGATCGCCGAACTGTCCGGCGCGATCGACCTGGTGGGCCTGCTCACATTGCCGCAGGCGGCTTCGTGCCTGGCGCGTTGCATCCTGTTCGTGGGCAACGATTCGGGGCTGATGCACCTGGCGGCGGCGGCCGGCACGCCGACGCTCGGGCTGTTCGGCCCCACGCCGGCCAGCGAGTATGCGCCTTCGGGGCGATGTGCGTCGGCGGTGCTGGCGGATGGGGCGCCGGGGCGTTCTGCGATGGACCGGCTGCCGGTGGAGGCGGTGCTTTGGGCGGCGTTCGATCTGCTGGAGCGGGATGGGCGGTTGGTGGTGCCGGTATGAGGGGAGAAAGCAAGGCCTTCTTTTTCGAGAAAAAGAAGCAAAAAGCTTTTGCTCCGACGCCTGCCCGGAGGTGCGCGCCCATTCTGCCACAGCGGGACTTGCAGAAAGAGACGAGGCCGCGGAGCAGGCGGGGAGCAAAAGTTTTTTGGTCCTTTTTTTCAAAAAAGGACTGCTTGCTTCCTGTGCTTGCCCAATGAAAGTCGCCCACCTGATGGCAGGCGCCGAAAACGGCGGCGCGGAGCTGTTCTACGAGCGCCTCTGCGAAGCCCAGGCCGCCGCCGGCGACGACGTGCTGCCGCTCATCCGCCGCAACGCGGCCCGCGCCGCCCGCCTCGAAGCCTCCAGCCTGGCCCCCGTCCAGCTAGGCTTCGGCGGCGCGCTGGATTTCTGGACCAGGCCCCGCCTGGCGCGCCAGCTCCGCCGCTTCGCCCCGAGGGTCGCCGTCGCCTGGATGGGCCGCGCGGCCCGCCATGCCCCGGCCGGCCCCTGGGTGCTCGTCGGCCGGCTCGGCGGGTACTACGACCTGCGCCAGTTCGCCCGCTGCGACCATCTGGTCGGCAACACGCAGGGCATGGTGGACTGGATACGCGCGCAGGGCTTCCCGCCCGACCGCGTGCACCATCTGCCAAACTTCTCGCCCGACCTCTCCGGCGCCGTGCCCGCCGCGCTGCCGGTGCCGGCGGGCGCGCCAGTGGTGCTGGCGATGGGCCGCCTGCACCGCAACAAGGGGTTTGACATACTGATCGCGGCGGCCAGCCGCCTGCCGCAGATCCATGTGGCGATCGCCGGCGACGGGCCGGAGCGTGTGGCGTTGCAACGGCTCGCGTCGCATGCCGGCGTGGCGGCGCGGGTGCATTTCCTGGGTTGGCGGACGGATACCGCGTCGCTGCTCGCGGCATGTACCGTGCTGGCGTGCCCGAGCCGCAGCGAGCCGCTGGGCAATGTGGTGCTCGAGGCGTTCTCGGCGGGGCGGCCGGTGGTGGCGTCGATGGCCGACGGGCCGCGCGAGCTGATCGAGAGCGGGCGGACGGGCGTGCTGGTGGCAGGCGAGAGCGCGATCGCGCTGGCGGCGGGGATCGAGGGAATTTTGCAGCGGCCGGGCCAGGCGTCGGCAATGGCGCTGGCGGGGCGGGCGCGGTTCGAGGCGGTGCATGCGGAGGCGCCGGTGCTGGCACGGTGGCGGCGGTTTCTCGGCGCTGTGGAGAAGGCGAAGTGAGGCAAGGAAGCAGTCCTTTTTTGAAAAACAGGACCAAAAAACTTTTGCTTCCCCGCCTGCCGCACGGCTCCATCTGGTTCTGCCAGCGCGCCCCTGGCAGAAAGAGCCGAAGCCGTGGTGCAACCGTCGGGAGCAAAAGCTTTTTGCTTCTTTTTCTCGAAAAAGAAGGCCTTCCTTCCTGATGTGCGGCATAGCCGGCCTGGCCCTCTCCCAAACCGCCCCCCCGCCCGACCCGGCCCTCCTGGCCGCGCTGGCACGCGGCATAGCCCATCGCGGCCCGGACGGCGGCAATACCGTGATCCTCGGCCAGGCCGCGCTCGTGCACGCCCGCCTGGCCATCATCGACCTGGCCGGCGGCGCCCAGCCGCTGCACGCCGGCCCCGCCGCGCTGATCGCCAACGGCGAGATCTACAACTACCGCGAGCTCCGCGCCGCCATGCCGGATACCGCGTTTGCCACCCACAGCGACTGCGAGCCGCCGCTGCATCTGTTCGCCGCCGAGCCCGCCGGCTACGCGCTGCGCCTGCGTGGCATGTTCGCCATCGCCATCGCCGACCAGGCCGGCCGCGCGCTGACCCTCACGCGCGATCCGTTCGGCATCAAACCGCTGTACTGGGCGCGCATCGCCGGCGGCATCGCCTTTGCGAGTGAGCCGCAGGCGTTGCTCGGCGCCGGACTGGCGGCGCGCGGCACACGGGCGGCCGCGCGCGCCGAGCTGCTGCAGATGCAGTTCACCACGGGCGCCGAGACGATCTTCCCCGGCATTTTCCGCGTGTTGCCGGGCGAGACATTGCGCATCCTCGACGGCGCGCTGGTCGGGCGCAGCCGCGCCGCCGCACTTCCGGCCGGCCCACCGGAGGAGATCGGCGAGGCGGACGCGCTGGCGCGGCTCGACCGCGCGCTGCTGGAGAGCGTCGACCTGCACCAGCGCAGCGATGTGCCGTATGGCCTGTTCCTCTCCGGCGGTATCGACAGCGCGGCGATCCTGGCCACCATGGCGCGGCTGGACAGCCGGCCGGTGCTGGCGTTCACCGCCGGCTTCGACGTGGCCGAGGCCGCCGACGAGCGCGCGCAGGCGGCCGCGATGGCCCGCTCGGTGGGCGCCGCGCACGAGACGATCGACATCACGCGCGAGATGGTGTGGGCCGAGCTGCCGCGTATCGTGGCGTGTATGGATGATCCGGCGGCGGATTACGCGATCATCCCGACCTGGTTCCTGGCGCGCCACGCGCGCGCGCGGGTGAAGGTGGTGCTGTCCGGCGAGGGCGGCGACGAGATTTTCGGCGGCTACGGCCGCTACCGCAGCGCGATGCGGCCGCGCTGGCTGGGTGGCCGGGCGATGCGCGGCCGCGGCACGTTCGACGGGCTGGACGTTCTGCGCACGCGGTCCGCTGGCTGGCGCAACGGGCTGGCCGCTGTGGAAGCACTGGCCGGCGCCGGCGGCCGCTCCCGGCTGCAGACCGCGCAGGCCAGCGACGTCGTCGACTGGCTGCCGAACGATCTACTCGCCAAGCTGGACCGCTGCCTGATGGCGCACGGCGTGGAAGGCCGCACGCCGTTCCTCGATCCGGCAATCGCGGCGGCCGGGTTCCGCCTGCCGGACGCGCTCAAGGTGCGCGACGGCCGCGGCAAATATTTGCTGCGTCGGTGGCTGGCGGAGGCGGCGCCTGCGTCGCGGCCGTTCGCGCCCAAGCAGGGGTTCACGGTGCCGATCGGCGCCTGGATCGCGCAGGATGGGGCGCGGCTGGGGCGATTGGTGGCGCGGCAGGCGGGGGTGCTGGAGATCGCCGAGCCTGGTCGGGTGGAGGCGGTGTTCCGCGCAGCCGGCGGGCGGCGGGCTGGGGCGGCGGCCTGGATGCTGCTGTTCTATGCGCTGTGGCATCGGGCGCATGTGGAGGGGGCGGCGCTCGAGGGCGGCGTGCTGGATGTGCTTGGGTAGGGTTTTGCTTGACCGGGCCGGCCTGGTGACTCGGGGGGCAAGGAAGGAAGTAGTCCTTTTTCGAGAAAAAGGACCAAAAAGCTTTTGCTGCGACGCCTGCACGGAAATCAGGCTCTTATTGCAGCGGTATCGGCTGGCAGGACGGGCGCGGGATGCGGGGCAGTCGTCACCGCAAAAGCTTTTTGGTCCTTTTTCTCGAAAAAGGACTGCTTTCTTCCTGCCTTACTTCATTTGCACCCCGCTCGCGCCAGGGGTCCGCACGCAAGGCACGCCTGCAGCGCCCAGCCTTCTAGCGGCGCGGCACTTGCGGTACACCGCGCGCATGACCCAAGCCGACACCCCCCGCTCCGCCGTCGTGGACCTCGGCTCCAACTCCGTGCGCCTCGTGGTGTTCGAGGGCCAGGGCCGCAACCCGCAGGCCATCTTCAACGAAAAAGCCGTGCTGCGCCTCGGCCGCGGGCTGCAACAGACCGGCCGGCTGAACGAGGAGGGCGTGGACCAGGCGCTCATGGTGATGGCGCGCTACGCGGCCATAGCGCGCGCCATGCACGCCGCTCCCTTTGAGGTATTGGCCACCGCCGCCGTGCGCGACGCCAGCAACGGTGCGGCCTTCATGGCCGCGCTGCGGGCCAACCTGCCGGGCATGACCCTGCGCGTGCTCAGCGGCGAGGAGGAGGCCGGGTTCTCCGCCGCCGGGCTGCTCTGCGGCATACCGGGGGCGGACGGCATACTGGCCGATATCGGCGGCGGCTCGCTCGAGGTGGTGCACCTCGCGGCGGGCGGCGTGCGGGCCGCACAGACCCTCAAGCTCGGCGTGCTGCGGCTGGCGGACCGCGCGGGCGCCGACGTGGTGCGCGCGCGCGCCATCGCCGAAGCGGACCTGGCCGGCGTGGGCTGGCTGGCGCAGGGCGCCGGGCGAGACCTCTATCTGGTCGGCGGCGCGTGGCGGGCGCTGGCGCGGATACACATGGAACAGACCGGCTATCCGCTGTCGATCGTGCATCATTACACGATCGGCCGGGAGGAGGCGCGCGACCTTTGCGGCGTGATCGGCTCGGCCAGCCGGCGGGCGCTGGAGCGGCTGCCCGGCATGTCGCGCCGGCGGGTGGACGACATGCCGTATGCCGCGGTGGTGCTGCGCCGGCTGCTGCGCGCGACCGACGCACGACGCGTGGTATTCTCCGCCAATGGCCTGCGCGAGGGCTGGTTCATGCAGACCGTGGCCAGTGCCGCGGCGCGCGCCGAGGATCCCGTGCTTGCCGCCTCGCAGGATCTGGCGGCGCGCTACGGCCGCGATCCGGCGCTGCCGCCCGCGCTGGTCAAGTGGACGGACGCGCTGTTCGACGGTGAGGCTGTGGAGGCAAGCCGGCTGCGCGCGGCGGCCTGCTGGATGAGCGATATCGGCAGCCAGGAACACCCGGAATACCGTTCCGAGCAGGCGTTCGCCCGCGTGTTGCGCCAGCCCGGTATCGCGCTCGACCATCACGCGCGGGCGTTCCTGGCGATGACCATCGCGCTGCGCTACGAGGCCGAGCCGGACACCGCATACCTCAATTCGGCGCGCATGCTGCTGGACATGCTGTCGTTGCGGCGGGCGGAGGTTCTGGGGACAGGGTTGCGGCTGGCCTATACGCTGTCGGGCGGCACGGCGGCTTTGCTGGCCGGCACGTCGCTGGTGCGCGCGCCGGGGCGGCTGGTGTTGCGGCTGGAGCAGGGCAGCGGCGTGTTCGCGGGCGAGGCGGTGACGCGGCGGTTGGAGCGGCTCGCGCAGGCGCTGGGGTTGGAGGCGGCTACCGAGGTGGTTTGAGGAGGGAAGAAAGCAGTCCTTTTTCGAGAAAAAGGACCAAAAAGCTTTTGCCATGACGACTGCACGAAAACCGAGGCTGCGTCTGCAAATGTATCGTCTGGCAGAATGAATGTCAGCGGTATTGCAGGCGTCGGAGCAAAAGCTTTTTGGTCCTTTTTCTCGAAAAAGGACTACTTGCTTCCTGACTTCCCCACGCCAGCCCAAAGGCGATTACCATGAGCAGCGAAACAGCGCCCAATTACCGCCCCTCCACCCGACACGCCGATCTGGGCGAAGCCTTCTACGATATCGTGCAAGCCGCGATCTTCCCGCAGCACATACTGCGCTATCGCAACCAGCACTGGGCGGAGCGCGTGGGCCTGGGCAACCTGACCGACGCCGAATGGATCGCGCATTTCGCACGCTTCGAGCCGCTGCCGGGGAGTTTCGCGCAGCCGCTCGCGTTGCGGTACCACGGCCATCAGTTCCGTTCGTATAATCCCGATCTCGGTGACGGACGTGGATTTCTGTTTGCCCAGCTGCATGATCTGCAAGACGGGCGGCTGCTGGATCTGGGTACCAAGGGTTCTGGCCTCACGCCGTGGTCGCGCGGCGGCGACGGCCGGCTGACGCTGAAGGGCGGCGTGCGCGAGGTTCTGGCGACCGCGATGCTGGAAGCGCTCGGCGTCTATACGTCGAAATCGTTCAGCCTGATCGAGACAGGCGAGGCGCTGGTGCGCGGCGACGAGCCGTCGCCCACGCGCGGTGCCGTGCTGGTGCGGCTGAACCACACGCATATACGCATCGGCACGTTCCAGCGCTTTGCGTTCGCGCAGGATGTGGAGTCACTGCGCCGGCTGGTGGATCACAGCATCGCGGTGGCGATGCCCCGAAGCGTGGCGCGACGATCCGGCCGAGCGGGCGGCGGCGTTCCTGGCGGCGGTCTGCCTGCGCGTGGCGCGGTTGGGCGCGCAGTGGATGGTGGCGGGTTTCGTGCACGGCGTGCTGAACACCGACAACATCAACATCACCGGCGAGAGTTTCGATTACGGCCCGTGGCGGTTCGCGCCGACCTACGATCCGGCGTTCACCGCGGCCTATTTCGATCATTCCGGGCTGTATGCGTTCGGCCGCCAGCCGGACACGCTGCTGTGGAATCTACGCGTCTGGCGGAATGTTTGCTGGCGCTGGCGCCGCAGGCGGCACTCGAAGCGGCGCTGGCCACCTATGTTCCGGCGTTTCGCGCCGCACTTGCGGGCGGGGTCGTGCGTCGGCTTGGTTTGCAGCCGCGCGATGCGGTGGAGGACAGCGCATTGTCCGAGGCGCTGTGGGCGTTTCTGGCGGACAGCCAGGCCGGGTTCGAGCAGGTGTTTTTCGACTGGTTCGGCGGGCGGGCGGGTGCGGCGCGCGCGCAAGCCGGGCCGGAGCGGGCGAAATATTCCGGTGTGGCGTTCGAGGCGTTTCGCGAGCTGTTGTTCGCGTATGAGCCGGCGGCTTCGGCGCGTTTGTCGGATCCGTATTTTACCCGGGCGCGGCCTTGCACGATGCTGATCGAGGAGGTGGAGCGTATCTGGGCGCCGATCGCCGAATCCGATGATTGGTCTGTGTTCGAGGGCAAGTTGGTGGAGATTTCTGGGATGGCTCGGGCTTACGGGATAAGTCAGTAAGCAAGGCCTTCTTTTTTGAAAAAAAGAAGCAAAAAACTTTTGCTCCTTGCCTGCACCGCATTACGTAATGTGCTGCCGGAACGAGAACTTGCAAAAAGATCAGTCCCCGCCTGCGTCCAGCTTGCGCGCGACAGCACATAGCAAAAGTTTTTTGCTTCTTTTTTCAAAAAAGAAGGCCTTGCTTCCTTACCCCCGCCAGCCCTCAAAACTCCAGCGTAGGCGTAAAATCCGGAATCCCGCGCAGGATACCCGCGATCGTGTCCGCATGCGCCGGCAGCCGGGCGATCGAGCCACGCAACGCCTCCGCACTGGCGAGTTGCGCATTGTTGCGCACGCCCATCGCATCCACGCCGGCCCGCACGGCGGCGAAGCCGCTATGGGCTTCGGCGAGCAACCCGAGCACGCGCGCCACGTCTTCGCCCTGCTGGCCCACCGCATCGCTGAGCGTGATACCGAGCTCGAACTGGCTCTGTATGAGAGCGGACAATTCGGCGATGCGCCGGTCGGCGGACGCGGTCTCGGTGCGCAGGCCGACCACCACGGCCAGCATCGCGGCAAGCGCCCTGTCCGCGCAGACCGCCATCTCGCGCAGGTTCGCCGCGAGGTCTGCTGCTACGGGTTCGCCGGCGGCAGCTTGGAGGCTGGCCTGACGGCCGCATGCGCCGGCCATCTGCAAGGCGCGGCCGACCTGGGCCATCGTCTGCTCGAGGGCGCGCGCGCTGGTGTCCAGCCCGGCGATGCGGGCCTGGGCGCCGGTCGCCGCCTCGGCGGAATTCACCGCTATCTCCGTCATGCGGGTTATGTGGACGGTCACGTTGCGTACGGAGCCGGCGAGGCTGATCGCCTGTTCGGCCACACGCGCCACCGAATCTTCCGTGGCCGCCGCACCGTCGCTGGTCTGCGCCGCCTCGTTCGCCAGCCGGGTGGAGGCGGCCATCAGGCCGGAGGCGGCGTTTGCCATCGCCACGCCATCGCCGCGCAGATGCGCCGCGAGCCGGCTCGCCTGGTCCCGACCGGCCTGCAAAGCCGCGCCGGCCAGCCGCGCGGAATGGCGCGTGCGGGCATGCGCCGCGCGGCTGCCGTCCAGATCGCGAACCGTGGTGGCGACGAGCCCGGCAAAACTGTCGACAGGGTTGTCCGCGGCCGCCGCCACCGCCTGGCCGCGCCCGGACGCGCCGATGTAATCCACCACGCGCTGGTAGAGCAGCGGCACGGCCAGGCCGGACAGCGCGCCGGCGCGCCGCGTGGTCCACAGACCGAGCAGCGCGGGCGGCAACATCGCCAGGCAGCCGGAAGCGAGGCTCATCGGCCAGGCGGCGTGCCCCAGCGTGGCGGCCACGATCGCCGCACCGGCGCCGGCGGCGAGGGTGATGGCCGCGAAACACCGGTCGATCAGGTGGGGAAGACGCATATCCTCGGCGAGATCCTGGGGAAGGGAGCCGGTGAAGGGCGCTGGCACAGGAGGGAACATCTGGGGCCTCGAGGGTGTATGCGTGAACGTTACGGAATGAGCGTTGCCGATACGTTAACGGACAAGCCCCGGGTTGATCCTGCCAGGCGGAACACGCAGACTGGACCCATGTGGAAGACATTCATCCTGGCCGCCGCCCTCCTGCCGGCCACCGCAAGCGCCACCACGCTCGGCGCGCCCACCGGCGGTTACGATGTTGAATATACCGGGTTTTCGCATGGGTTCGCGGTGCTCAAGCTGAGCGGCAGCCTGGCCTTGTCGCCGAGCGGCTACACCGTGCATGTCAGTTTCCACACCGCCGGCATGGCCGCCTGGATGCTGCGCAGCGACAACGACAGCAGCGTGAGCGGCAGCTTCCAGGGCGCCCAGGCGGTGCCGGCGCTGTTCGAGGGCACCGGCAATCTGCGCGGCGTCAAGCGTATCACCCGCATCACCTACCAGGCCGGCAACCCGGTGATACAGGCGCTCGAGCCGCCGGTTGAGCACGAGCGTACCGCGATCCCGCCGGCGCAGACGCAGCACACCATCGACACGCTCAGCGCGGTGGCGATGCTGATACATGCGGTGGCACAGACCGGCGGCTGCGACGGCTCGGCCACCACCTTCGACGGCCGGCGCCTGGCCACCCAGACGGTGCATACGACAGGCCAGGAGATGCTGCCGCAAACCGGACGCTCCGTGTTCCAGGGCCAGGCGCTGCGTTGCGATTTCGACGGGCGCCAGCTTGGCGGGTTCGTCACCAACGAGAGCGAGGATGCGCTGCGCAAACCCCGGCACGGGACGGCCTGGCTGGCCGCGATGCTGCCCGGCGCGCCGCCAGTGCCGGTGCGGGTGGCGTTCGAAAACAAGCTGCTGGGCCAGGTCACGCTGTATCTCACCGCGGCGCAGGCGAAGTGAGGCGGGCAGTCCCTTCTTGAAAAGAACTAAAGAAAGAGCGCCGAATCCGCCAGCGCCCAAGCCAGCAGTCGCAGCGCAGGCCAGGGTGCAGGCGGGGAGACAAAAGTTTTTTGGTTCTTTTTTTCAAAAAAGGACTGCTTGCTTGCCTGCCCCATGAGAACCGCCGCCTACCTGGCTTTCGCCACCCTCCTGTCGCTACTCTCCGCCGCGATAGTCCGCCGCATGATCGCGCTGGGCACGCTGGACATCCCAGGCGCCCGCAGCTCCCACGCGCAGCCCACGCCGAAGGGCGGCGGCGTAGGTATCGTGGTGGCTTTCGTGGCAGGCATGCTCGCGCTCTACGTCGGCGCGGGGCGGGCGCGCGTGCCGGACCTGCCGTTCGCCGGGCTGATCGCGGCCTCGCTGGGCATCGCCGCGGTATCCTATCTGGACGATGTGAAGAGCTGGTCGTTTGCGATAAAACTGGGGGCGCAGTTTGCGGCGGCACTGGTGGCGATCGCGTGCGGCATCGTGCTTCGGGTGGTGCACCTGCCGGCGTTGGGCGCGGTGGCGCTAGGCTGGATCGGGGTGCCGCTGACCGCGGCCTGGATCGTGTATGCCACCAATGCGATCAACTTCATCGACGGGCTGAACGGGCTGGCCAGCGGGTCGGTGGCGATCGCCTGTGTTTTCCTGGCGGCGACCGCGCGGTCCCAGGGCGACGCGTTCGTCCTGGTGGCTTGCCTCGTGCTGGCCGCCGGTATAGCCGGGTTCCTGCCCTACAACTATCCGCGCGCGCGGATATTCATGGGCGATGTCGGCAGCCAGTTCTGCGGCTTCGTGATGGCCGTGCTCGGCGTGCTGTCGGCCGGGTTCGGCCCGCATTCCCTGTCGGTGCTGCTCGTGCCGATGAGCCTGTTCGCGATCTTCTTCGATGTGGCGTTCACGCTGGTGCGCAGAGCGATTGCCGGCGACAGGATAACCGAGGCGCATCGCGGACACCTCTATCAGGTGGCCCATAGGAGCGGCATGCCGGCCTGGGCCGTCACGCTCGTCTACTGGTCTATGGCGGCCTGGGGTGGGGTCTGCGGGGCGGTGTTCGCCGACAAGCCGCAATTCTGGGCCTGGCTGGCCGGTGTCACGGTCCTGCCGAGCCTGATCTGGCTCGGCGTGGTCGTGTGGCGCGCGCGCCTGCGAAAACTTCGATGGTAGGACCGCTCCGGGCCACCGGCCCGGAGCACGGTTGATCAGCCGTGGCGGCTGCGACGCTCGTCGGCGGCCGGTGCGGACTTGCGGGCGGGTGCCGTCGCCTCGTTCATGATGGAACGCAGATCGCGCAGGAACGCGGCGCCCTTGAGGGTGCGCTGCACGAGAACGCTGCGGCGGTCCATCGGATCGACCTTGCGGCGGGCCAGGTCCAGCTCGCCCAGCCGGTCCAGCGCGCGGGTGATGGCGGGCTTGGACACGTTGAGATCGGCGGCCAGGCCACGCACCGTGTGCGCGCCGTCCTGCAGGTAGCAGGTCAGGAACACGCCGAGCTGGCGCGCTGAGAGGTCCGGGCCGTCCCGGCGAACCAGGGCCACGATGGTGTCGCGCAGGATGCCGACCATCTGATCGGATTGTTGAGAAGCAGCCATTGTCTATTTCCTTTCATTCCAGGTGGCGGTCGTTCTCCGCTCGCGCCTGGGTATTCATACCGGTGTTAAATCAATTCGGTTCGTAAGCCGTTATAAGCCGGTTGTGCAAAGAAAGTTCTAAAATCTTCGGCATATTGAAATTGGATTTCGTTAGCGAAACTTCAACTTTAACTAAAATCAACCTTAACCGCCGCCGTAACGTTATCCGGCATAACCTCTGGCAAATCGCGCCACGCCGTCGAACGCCGCCCGCATCGCCTGGGCCTCTCCACCTGCCGGACGACCCGGCCTGTCTGCGTCGTTCCAACCATATACGTCGAAATGGACCCAACGCGTTCCCACGGACACGAAACGTTGAAGGAACAATGCCGCCACGATCGCACCGGCCTGCGCCTTCTCCGTAACGTTATTCAGATCGCCCGCGCCGGTTTCAAGCCAAGAATTGTAACCATTCCAGAGCGGCAGGCGCCACACGGGATCGTGTGCAGAACGACCACTTTCGGAAAATACGCTGGCCATGGCTTCATCGTTGGTGAACATGGCCGGCAGGTCGGGCCCCAGCGCCACCCGCGCAGCCCCGGTCAACGTTGCGAAATCGAGCAACAGGTCCGGCCGGATTCACATGCCTCGGTGAGCAGATCACAAAGCAGTAAGCGGCCTTCCGCATCGGTGTTGCCAACCTCCACGGCCAGTCCGGCGCGGGTGCGCAGCACGTCGCCAGGCCGCATCGCCGCTCCGGAAATCATGTTCTCCAGACAGCCGATTCGCAGTTCCAGCCGCACCGGCAGGGCCGCGTCGATGATCATGCAGGCGAGCCCCAAAGCGATCGCCGCACCGCCCATGTCCTTCTTCATGCGCAACATGCCGGCAGGCGGTTTGATGTCGTAACCACCGGTGTCGAAACACACGCCCTTGCCGCAGATCGACACCAGCGGAGCACTCTCCGGCGTGCCCTCCGCGGACCACGTGGCGCGCAAAACCTGAGGCCCACGCGGCGAACTTGCGCCCACCGCATGCAAAGCGGGGAAGCCATCCGCCACGCTTTCGCCCGTTATCACTTCTACGTGAGCATGGCGTTCGCGCAAAGCTGCGGTCGCGCGTTCGGCCAGTTCGGCCGGCCCGAGCAGGTTTGCCGGCGTGTTGATCAGGTCGCGCGCGAGCCAGACGGCGCGGCAGGCGGAGAGCGTGGCGTCCATTCCTGCGGGCAACACCAGTCGCGGCGGCGCACCCGGCCGCTTCTGCTTGAGCGCGTTGTAGCGATAGGCGCCGAGCGCCCAGCCGAGCACCGCATCGGCCTGGTTGGCGCAGCCGTCCGCGAGGTGCCACACGCCGCCGGGCAGGGCGCCCGGAAGCGCGCCGAAGACATGCGGGCCGGGCGCCTCGCCCACGCCGAACAGCGCGCCGGAGAGCCCGTCCGGCCCGGGCAGCAGCACCAGCTGCCCGGCCGCGCCGGTGAAGCCGCAGGCGGCCGCGTGGCCGTCGAACACGCCGCCGGGCGCGGCGCAGTAGATCGGCAGGCCGCCCGCATCGGCAAAGCAATCCAGAGATTCGGTCAAAACACACTCCCAACGGTGAAACGGCGCCCGCATTCCGCCCCAAAAGCTTGCATTACCCCACCCCAGATCAAATCATCCAGGCATGCCCGAAATGCGCCACCGAGTCGGCCAGGACATGTTCGCCCCTCGGGTACGCGCGGTGCTCGGCCCCACCAACACGGGCAAAACCCATCTGGCGATCACCCGCCTGCTCGGCCACAGCTCCGGCATCATCGGCTTCCCGCTCCGCCTGCTCGCGCGCGAGAACTATGATCGTATGGTGGCCGCCAAGGGGGTGCGCAGCGTGGCGCTGATCACCGGCGAGGAGAAGATCGTCCCCCCCGAGGCCCGCTGGTTCAGCTGCACCGTGGAGGCGATGCCGCTGGACCGACGGGTCGAGTTCATCGCCGTCGACGAGATCCAGCTCTGCGCCGATGCCGACCGTGGCCATGTGTTCACGGAGCGCCTGCTGCACGCGCGCGGCCTGGTGGAGACGATGTTCCTCGGTGCCGAGACGATACGGCCGCTGCTGCAGCGCCTGGTGCCGCAGGCCGAGGTGGAGACGCGGCCGCGCCTGTCCCAGCTCACCTATGCCGGCCCCACCAAGCTGGTGAAGCTGCCGCCGCGCAGCGCCATCGTGGCGTTCAGTGCGTCCGAAGTGTACGCCATCGCCGAGCTGATACGCCGCCGGCGGGGCGGCTGCGCGGTGGTGATGGGCCGGCTCTCGCCGCGCACCCGCAACGCCCAGGTGGCGCTCTACCAGGACCGCGAGGTGGATTTCCTGGTCGCCACCGACGCGATCGGCATGGGCCTGAACATGGACGTGAACCATGTGGCGTTCGCCGGGCTGCAGAAATTCGACGGCCACCGTCCGCGCCGCCTGACCGCGGCCGAAGTGGCCCAGATCGGCGGCCGCGCCGGCCGCGGCATGCGCGACGGCACGTTCGGCACCACGGCGACCTGCCCGGAGATGCCGGAAGAGATCGTGGAGGCGGTGGAAGCCCACGTGTTCGATCCGCTGGAATCGCTGTTCTGGCGCAACAACGCGCTCGATTTCAGCCATATCGACCGCCTGCTCGAGAGCCTGACCGCGGCGGCGCCGATCCCCGGCCTGGTGCGCGGCAACGAAGCGAGCGATCTCGAAACCCTGTCCGCCCTGGCGCGCGACCAGGAGGTGCGCCGCCTGGCCCAGGGCCGCCGCCAGCTCCGCCTGCTGTGGGAGGCCTGCCAGGTGCCGGATTTCCGCAAGATCACCGATGACAGCCACATCCGCCTGTGCGCGCGCATCTACGGCCATCTGGCGCGCGGCCAGACGCTGCCCGCCGACTGGCTGGACCAGCAGTTCAACGCGCTGGCCGGCACCGAGGGCGACATCGACACGCTGATGGCGCGGCTGTCCGGCGTGCGCATCTGGTCGTTCATCGCGGCGCGCGCCGACTGGGTGCCGGACGCGCTCACCTGGCAGGCCCGCGCGCGCGACATCGAGGAGAAGCTCAGCGACGTGCTGCACCAGCGGCTCACCGCCCGCTTCGTCGATCGCCGGGCGGCGCACCTGATGCGGCGGCTGGAGGAGGCCGAGGGCGGCGAGGAGCTGCTCAGCGCGGTCACCGCGCGCGGCGAGGTGGTGGTCGAGGGCCACCCGGTGGGCCACATCGCGGGTTTCGCCTTTCTGCCCGACCCGGTGGCGGAGGGGCCGGAGAAGCGGCTGGTGTTGCGGGCGGCACGGCGCTCCCTGCGCGAGGAGATGCCGCGCCGGGTGATCCTGCTGGAAGCCGCGCCCGACGCGGCGTTCGTGCTGCAGCCCGACCATATCATACTCTGGGCAGACGCGCCGGTAGCGCGGCTGCGGCCAGGCCCCGCGCTGACCAGGCCAGCGGTGGAGGTGCTGGACAGCGAATTCCTCGACGGCCCGCAGCGCGAGCGCATACGCCAGCGCCTGCAGGGCTGGATCGACGTCCGCATCGCGCGCGACCTCGCACCTTTGTTCCACGCGGCCGCGCGCGCCGGCGCGGACGCCGGGCTGCGCGGGCCGCTGCACCGGCTGACCGAAGGCGCGGGCGTGGTCGTCGGCGCCACGGATGACGACATCGCCCCGCCAGAGCGCGCGCGGCTGAAGGCGGCGGGGATACGCGCCGGGCGCTTCGCGCTGTATGTGCCGGACCTGCTGAAACCGCGCGCGGCCGCCTTGCGGGCGCAGCTCTGGGCAATTCAGGCGCGCACGCCCACGCCGGAGACCCCCGGCGCCGGGCTGGTGACGGTTCCGCCGCCCGAGCCGAACCATGCGGCGTTCCTGGCGCTGCTCGGGTGGGTGCAGGCGGGGCCGGTGCTGCTGCGGCTGGATATCGCCGAGCGGGTGGCGGCCGAGCTTGCCTACTCCACCCGCGGCCGGCCGGCGCCGGTACCGCTGGAGATCGGCCAGCGGCTTGGGCTGCGGGCGGAGCTGCTGCCGGCGGTTCTGCGTGGGTTGGGGTTGCGCATATTGCCGGCGCCGGCGCTGGCGCCCGAAATGTATGGGCCGCCGCCGCCGCCGATGATCGCGCAGCCGCGGCGTCGGGTGGTGGAGGTGGCCGCGCCGGTTAGTCGGCCGGACTCGCCGTTTGCGGCGCTTGCGGCTTTCAGGAAGTAAGGAAGGCCTTCTTTTTTGAAAAAAAGAAGCAAAAAACTTCTGGTCCCTGTCGGGGAGAACTTCCCCGACACCCGACAGGGAGCAAAAGCTTTTTGGTCCTTTTTCTCGAAAAAGGACTGCTTGCTTCCTTAAGTCACCAGAGACTGGACAAATGGCTCTGGTGCGCCCGCTTCGCCACCACGCGCACCGCCTGCGCCGAGATGGCCGCCAGCGGCTTGCTGCGCGTCAACCGCCAGCCCACCGACAAGGCGCACGCAAAGGTGCGCGTAGGCGATGTGTTAACGCTCCCGCTGTATCGTGGCGTGCGTGTGATAGAGGTCCTGGCCTTGACGGAACGCCGGGGTTCCGCACCTGAGGCCCAGGCGCTGTATCGGGTGCTGCCGGAAGACCAGCCCTGACGCTATCGCGGCTTGCACGGGACGCCTCGCCAAGCCATATCGCGCCCACCGCCGAACATCGCTCAAGCCGTGACTGGAGACGCCGATGACCTATGTGGTCACCGAGAACTGCATCAAGTGCAAATACATGGATTGCGTGGAGGTCTGTCCGGTGGACTGCTTCTATGTCGGCGACAACATGCTCGTGATCAATCCGGACGAGTGCATCGACTGTGGTGTGTGCGAGCCGGAATGCCCGGCAGAGGCGATCGTGCCGGACAGCGACGACAAGGCCGCACCTTGGGCCGAGCGCAACCGTATCTATTCCGTGACCTGGCCGAATATCACCCGCAAGGGCCAGGCCCCGGAAGATGCGGATGCCTGGAAGGACAAGCCGGGCAAAGAGGCACTGTTCTCCGCCGAGCCCGGCACGCCCTGATCCGAGGGCGGCCGGCCGGGCCGCCCATCTCGCCTCAGGAAGATTTGGCGGCGGCTTGCGTCCAGCCCGCGCTGGCCGTCGGCGTCAGGTAATTGAAATCGACCGGGCCGCCGCGCATCAGGTTCTGCGGCTGCGACGTGATCGATGTGCCATCCAGCGTTATGTTGCCGACGTGCAGGTTACGGTCCGTGCCCGAGCCGGCATACGCGTCGTTGAGGAAGTTCACCTCCACGACATGGGCCACGTTGGGGCCGCCCCAGGCGCCGCTGTAGCTGACCATTTGCGGCGCGCCGTAATAGTTGTTGGCAGTGACCGTCACCACGCCGAGCACCTGGCCATCGACGCTGATCTGCGCCATCGCGTCGCCCTGCCAGGAATCCTCGGTCAGGCTGAGA
The DNA here is from genome assembly GCA_963795825.1 of uncultured Alphaproteobacteria bacterium. Lineage (GTDB taxonomy): Bacteria > Pseudomonadota > Alphaproteobacteria > Acetobacterales > Acetobacteraceae > BOG-908. The sequence continues at coordinate 728,259 of CAWCIW010000001.1, forward strand.
GTCAGCGTGTCGGCCTGCTGCAGTGGCGTGTATATCGCGTATTTGCCGGACTTGCCGAACGAGGCGACGGCATTCGGCACGGCCAGGCCGTTATAGCTTAGCGCATCGATGTAGAGCTGCACGGTCTGCCTGGTCGTCTGCGCCGGCGCGCCGGACAGGAAACTCAGGGTCACCTTGTGCGCGCCCGGCCCGAAGCTGCCCTGCACGGCGAAGGATTGCGTCTGCCCGAGATTGTGCAGGGCGGCGACGACCTGTGGGGTGCCTTGCACCACACCGTCGACCGCGAGCGTGAAGCGGGCATTGGCGGTCACCGGGGTGGCGCTCAGGTTGAACAGCAGCGTGTCGGGCCCGGTGCCGATCGTGACCGGCTGCACCGGCTTGTTCTGGAAGGCGAAGCTCTGCGCGCCGCCGCCATACGCGTTGATCACGGCGCCCACGATCGGGTGGCCGTTGATCGTGGCGCTCGTCATGTAGAGGTTCCGGTCGCCGCCGAGATCACCGAAATTGTTGAGGAAGTTGACGCTGACCTGGTGCTTGGCCTGGCCGAAATTGCCGTGGAGGGTGAAGGGCTGCGTCTGGTTGAAGGCGTGGTTCGCCTGCGCCGTGAGGGTGCCGCCGATCTGGTGGCCGTCGACGGACACGCTGAACTGCGCGTCGCCCTCATAGGCGTCCTCCGCCATGTTCAGGACCAGCGTGTCGGCGCCGGGATGCACGATGGGGGCGGGCACGGGGGGTGTGGGCGGCAGCAATACCGGCGTGGTGTCCACCAGATCCGGCGACGAGATGGGTTCCTGGCTGACTGTGGGGACCGTAGGGTCGTTGGAGAACGCGCGTATGTAATCGATCGTGTAGCTCGACGTGGCGCCGGCGGGTGGCGGCCCCGGCCAGCTTCCCACGCCGCCAACGGCGAGGTTGGCGACCAAATACATCTGCAGGCCGACCATCGACGGCGGCAGCACGTGCGGGTCGCCCACCAGCGTGCCGTCGAACACGTACTGGATCGAGTTGGCGGTCCACAGGAAGCCGTAGCGGTGGAAGCCCTTCGTCACGTCCACGCCGGTATCGGTGAAGCCGCCGCTGCTGTCGGACGGCGTGCTCGTGTGCGTCCAGTATTGCGTGTTGGAACCCGAATTGTTGGGCTGCTCCAGTATGTCGATCTCCGGGTAATAGGCCGCCGGCAACAGCCAGAAGGCCGGCCAGAACCCGGGTGCGGCCGGCGTCTCCGCGCGTATCTCGAAATATCCGCTGCTCTGGGTGAAGATGCCCGAAGTCTCGAGCAGGCCCGACGTGTAGGGCTCGTTATAAGTCGTTATCAGCAAAGCGTTGATGGTGAGCGCGCCATTGGTGAAGACGAACGGCGTCGTGCTGCTCGCCGGCTGGTAGGGGACGTAGCTCTCCGCCTCCTTGTTGCCGTAGAGCGTCGTATCGCCGTTGGCGAAGGTGTTGATGAACTGCGACATGTCCGACGGTGCCGTCATCTCGAAGTCGAAGGTAAGATGGTAACCGAGCAGGGACAATGTCGTAAGCGCAATCAACGGGGTCATTCGGATCGGTTCTCGGCAGGGGTGGTCGGATTACGGGTAGCACTGCCCGGTGGTTTCAGCCCGTCACACTTCGTTCAGAATGATCGCGAAGCCGCCGCGCGATAAATCATCGCCGTATCAGAACCTTACGCTATCGATGCGAGTGGGGACGACCGATCACAAAACCGCGACGCTGGTTTTCCGGCATATCGGCACCCGGACGATTGCGTCCTGAACAGTACCGCCAAGCAAGTTCTCACCTGACGCGGGCCGCTATTTGTGGTATGGTGCCCCATGTGGTCCAGGCAAACGCTGTCGAGCGGATGCGAGGTCCTTGCCGCGTGAAGCGGCTTTCCGCCTTCGGGCGGCTTATGCGTGCAGGGTGACTCCGGTATCGTGTTCCGCGCTTTTGGGATCGGTGCCATGCGCCTTGCAGGCCAACAGGAGTTGCCCAGTCAAGTGCCGTCAAAATCCGCAGCCGCCAAAAAAACCGTGGTCTCCGCTCAAACGAATGCCAGCGAGAGCGTGGACGTTGCCGAACAGGACGTGACCGGAATGTCCGAGCCGGCCGCGTCGTTCGAGCCCGCTCTGTCTGCCGCCGAGGAGGCCGCCGCCGCCGCGATCGCTTTGGCCGACCGTGTGCCCGCGCTCAAGGAGCAGCCGGAGGAAGACGACGAAGAGGAGGAGGACGAGGCGCCTTCGCCCGTGCGCGGCCGCGCCGCCAATGACAGTTCGCCCGGCCATCACATCATGGGCCGCAGCCAGACCATAGCCCCTGGTGGCCGCGTGATGCCGCCGCCGCGCGCGATGGCCAAGGCCGAGATCTTCGAGGAAGGCGACCACGTCGTGTATCCGACTCACGGCGTGGGCAAGGTGGAACGCATCGCCACCGAGGAAATCGCCGGCCACAAACTCGAGCTGATACACATCACGTTCGAGGAAAACCGCATGACGTTGCGCGTGCCGGTGGCAAAGGCGCGCACGGCCGGGCTGCGCAAGCTGGCGACGCGCAAAATGTTCGACGAGGCGCTCGCCGTTTTGCGTGGGCGCGCGCGCATCAAGCGCACCATGTGGTCGCGTCGCGCACAGGAATACGAAGCGAAGATCAACTCCGGCGATCCTTTGGCAATCGCCGAGGTGGTGCGCGACCTGCACCGAAATGCCGGTCAGCCGGACCAGAGCTTCTCCGAGCGGCAGATCTATGAAGCGGCCATGGATCGGCTGGCGGCCGAATTGGGGGCGCTGGATCGGATCGATAAGGCGGCGGCGGCGGTTAAGCTGGCCGACTTCTTGAAGACTGTGGCTTAAGAAAAAAGAACTTCTTTTCTGAAGAAAAGAAGCAATAGTTTTGCTTCCTGTCGGGTGTCTGTGATGGACACCCGACAGGTTGCTTTTAGTTGCTGCGGCGGTTGCCCGTGAGCTGCAAGAGCAGCATGAACAGGTTGATGAAGTTCAGATACAGGCTCAGCGCGTCATAGACGCTGCGCTTGGCCGCACCTTCGGTGCCGTCGGCATAGGCATATTGCGTGTAGCTGACCTTAATGCGCTGCGTGTCGTACGCCGTCAGGCCGGTGAACACCACCACGCCGATCGCGCTCACGGCGAACTGCAACGGCGCGCTGTGGAAGAAGAAATTCGCCAGGCTGGCGAGTATCATCCCAAACAGGCCCATGATCAGGAAACTGCCCATGCGCGCCAGGTTGGCGCCCGTTGTGTAGCCCCATATCGACATACCGCCGAACATCGCCGCCGACACGAAGAACGTCCTGGCGATGCTCTCATCGGCATAGAGCAGGAAGATGCTCGTCAGGCTGCAGCCCATTGCCACGCAGAACGCCCAGTAAAGCGCCTGCACGGTGGCCCGGCTCATCCGGTTCACGCCGAAGCTCAGCGCCAGCACAAAAGCCAACGGCGCGAACATCGACAGGCTGCCGAGCCCGGTCGGCGCGATACGCGTGCCGTATTCGGTGACGACCTGGCGGTAGAACAACGCCTGCAACGCCGGCGTGTTGGAAATGCCGTAGGCGACGATGCCGGTGACCAGCAGGCCGGACGCCATCCAGTTATAGACGCGCAGCATGTAGGCGCGCAGGCCCGCATCGATCTCGGCCACGCCGGCGACGCCGGCAGGACGGGTGAAACTCCTCGAATCCGGAGTGTAAGCCATCGGTTGATCCTTCAGGGATGGTGTCGTGGCATGATACCACGATTGGACGCACCTCGATGCTCAAATCTGGCTAGGCGGCATAGCGGTTCAAGCGCCTGCGTTGGTGACAAAACGCTTAGTTTCTACCACCGGCGTTGAACTTTCTACCAAAACCGCGTTAGATGCGGCATGGCCAACCAGCTCAACATCAAAAGCGAGGACGGATACCGCCTTGCCACCGAGCTGTCGGACCTGACGGGCGAAAGCCTGACCGCTGCAGTAACGGCGGCCCTGCGCGAACGCCTGTCGCGCGAGCAGCGCGTGCGCGACCGCGCTTTGCGCATCGGCCGGCTCTCGGCGCTCGCCGCAGAGATACGCGCCAGCCTGCGGCTCGCCCCGGGCGCCACACATTCCTATTTGTATGACGAGAGCGGCCGACCGCGATGATCGTGGATACCTCCGCTTTGCTCTCGATCCTGCTCGACGAGCCGGATGCGCCGCGGCTGCTCGCCGCCATCGTGGACGCACAATCGCCGCGCCTGTCGGCGGCGAACTGGGTGGAGGTCTCGATGATCGTGGAGGAGCATGGCGGCCGCCTGGCGAGCCTGCGGCTCGACGAGTTCATACGCACCGCGCATATCGAGATTATCCCCGTGAGTGTGGAGCAGGCCGCGGCCGCGCGCGTCGCCTGGCGCTATTTCGGCAGGCACAAACACTCCGCACGGCTCGATTTCGGCGATTGCTTCGCCTATGCGCTGGCAAAGACGACGGGCGCGCCCCTGCTGTTCAGCGGCGCGGATTTTGCGCGCACCGATGTGGAGCCGGCCTTGCGGGATTGCGCCTGATGATACGCCGGAGAGCTTAACGATGGCTGAACTTTTCCTGGAGCTCTTCAGCGAGGAGATACCGGCGCGGCTGCAGGCGCCTGGCGCCGAAGCGCTCGGCCGCCTGCTCGGCGGGGCGCTCGCGGCGCTGGACCCGCAGGAGATCCGGCTGTTCCACGGTCCGCGCCGCCTGGCGCTGGCCGCCCGCGTATCCGATGCGAGCGAAGCGCGCGCCAGCACCGAACGCGGGCCGCGCACCACGGCGCCCGAGCAGGCGCTGGCCGGTTTCCTGCGCAAGCATGCAGCCGCGCGCGAGGCCCTGCGCGAAGAGGGCGGCTTCTGGGTGCTCGACAAGTCGGCCCCGGCGATCCCCGCCGCCAGGCTGATCGCGGACGCGCTGCCCGGCCTGCTGCGACGCTTTGCCTGGCCGAAATCCATGCGGTGGGGCGGCACCAGCGCGTTCACCTGGATACGCCCGCTGCGCCGCATAATCTGCCTTCTGGACGGCAGCGTGGTCCCGTTCGATCTCGCCACGCCGGAAGATGACGGCCACGGCCTGGCAGCCGGCGACCTGACTGAAGGCCATCGCGGGAGCGGCGCGGCCTTTGCGGTATCGGGCGTGGCGGATTGGCAGGCGCGGCTGCAGGCGGCCCATGTGGTGGCCGATGCACCGGCGCGAATCGCGCTGATACGCGACGGCATGGCGCGCCTGGCGTCGCAGGCCGGCGTGTCGATCGTGAACGATGAAGGTCTGCTCGAGGAGGTTGCCGGCCTGGTCGAATGGCCGGTGCCGCTGCTCGGCTGTATTGACGCGGCGTTTATGGATCTGCCGCCCGAGGTGATGCAGGTTTCCATGCGGGTGAACCAGCGCTATTTCGCCACCCGCCAGGCGGATGGCGTGCCGGCGCCGTGGTTCGCGTTCGCCGCGAATATCGACGCACCTGATGGCGGAGCGGCGATCGTCGCCGGCAACGAGCGTGTGCTGCGCGCGCGTTTCTCCGATGCGCGGCATTTCTGGGACCTGGACCGTCGCACGCCTCTGGCAGAGCGCGTCGGTGCGCTCGACGGTATCGTGTTCCAGGCCGAATTGGGCACGCAGGGCGCGCGCGTGGCCCGCATCGTGCGGCTGGCTGGGCGGCTTGCGTCCCTGGTCGGTGCGGATGCGTCGCTCGCGTCGCGCGCGGCCTTGCTGTGCAAGGCGGATCTCACGACCGGTATGGTGGGCGAGTTTCCGGAACTGCAGGGCGTGATGGGCGGCTATTACGCCGCGCATGACGGCGAGGATTCGCGCGTGGCGGCTGCGGTGCGCGAGCATTACGCACCGAAGGGCGCGGGGGACGCGGTGCCGCGCGAGCCGGTTTGCATGGCGGTGGCGCTGGCCGACAAGATCGACCAGCTCACGGCGTTCTTCTCGATCGGCCAGAAACCGACCGGCTCCGGCGATCCGTATGCGCTGCGCCGCGCGGCGCTGGGCGTGATACGCATCATACGCGAAAACGATTTGCGCCTGCGCCTGGCTGATGCTTTGCAGGATGCGTCGGCGCAGGTGTCGGCCGAGGTGGCGGCGTTCATCCTGGAAAGGTTGCGCGTGCAGTTGCGCGCGGAGGGCGCCAGGCACGATGTTCTGGCGGCGGTGTTCGCCGCGGCGTCGGACGACGATATCGTGCGCGCGCTCGCCCGCACCGATGCGATCGCCGCGCTGCTGGGAACGCCGGACGGCACGAACCTTCTCGCCGCCTACAAGCGGGCTGCGAATATCCTGCGCATCGAGGACAAGCGCGACGGTCCGCATGAGGGTGCGGTTGACGAGGCAGTTCTGGCAGAGCCGGAGGAGCAGGCGCTGTATCACGCGCTGCAGGACAGCCGGCAGACCGCGCAATTGCTGGCGGAAGAAAACTACGCCGCGGCGATGGGGATATTGGCAAGATTGAGGACGCCGCTGGATGCGTTCTTCGAAAAAGTAACGGTGAATGCTGAAAACCCGCAGCAACGCAGCAATCGCCTGCGCTTGCTGAACGCGCTGAGAACCCGCCTGAACCAGGTGGCGGATTTCTCAACGATAGAAGCCTGAAACAAACAGACGGGGGGTCTGGGGGGGCAGGCACTGCTCCCCCAGCCTTGCCTTATCCGGAGAACAGCAAATGGCAAAATGGGTGTACAGCTTCGGCGCCGGCCACAACGAAGGCCGCGCGGACATGCGAAACCTGCTGGGCGGCAAAGGCGCGAACCTCGCAGAGATGGCCAGCATAGACCTGCCCGTCCCGCCAGGATTCACCATAACTACAGAATTGTGCACGGAATTCTACAAGAACGACCGCAAATACCCGGCCGATCTCGACGCCCAGGTCAACGAGGCATTGGCGCGCGTGGAGCAGGCGGTCGGCCGTTCGTTCGGCGACAAGGCCGCGCCGCTGCTGGTCTCGGTGCGGTCGGGCGCGCGCGTATCGATGCCGGGCATGATGGATACCGTGCTGAATCTGGGGCTGAACGACGAGACGGTGCTTGGCCTGGTCGCCACCAGCGGCGATGCACGTTTCGCATGGGACAGTTATCGCCGCTTCATCCAGATGTTCGGTAGCGTGGTGCTCGGCGTGGACCACCACCGGTTCGAGGAGATCATCGAGACGGCCAAGCTGGATTCCGGCGTGATCGAGGATACCGCTCTGTCGCCCGCCGATTGGCAGCGTGTGGTGGAGGAGTACAAGCAGCTCGTTTTGGAGGAGACCGGCAAGCCATTCCCGATGTCGCCGCACGACCAGCTTTGGGCGGCGATCGGCGCGGTGTTCGGAAGCTGGATGAACCCGCGCGCCAACACCTATCGCCGGCTGCACGATATTCCTGCTGACTGGGGCACCGCTGTGAACGTGCAGGCGATGGTGTTCGGCAACATGGGTGCCGATTGCGCAACCGGCGTGTGTTTCACCCGCGATCCCTCCACCGGCGAAAACATGTTCTACGGCGAGTTCCTGGTGAATGCGCAGGGCGAGGATGTGGTGGCCGGCATACGCACGCCGCAGCCGCTCTCCAAAGCGGCAGCCAAGAGCGGCGAAGTCTCGATGGAGGATGCGCTGCCGAGCGCGTATGCCGATCTCTGCCGCGTGCGTGAGACGCTGGAGCGGCACTACCACGACATGCAGGACATCGAGTTCACCGTGCAGCAGAACAAGCTGTACATGCTGCAAACGCGCACCGGCAAGCGCACCGCGGCGGCAAGCCTGCGCATCGCGGTGGAAATGGCGCAGGGCGAGCTCATCACCAAAAAAGAAGCGGTGATGCGCGTGAACGCGCAGGCGCTGGACCAGCTGCTGCATCCGACGCTCGATCCGAAAGCCGCGCGCACGTTGTTCGGCCGCGGCCTGCCGGCGAGTCCGGGTGCGGCGTCAGGCGCCGTGGTGTTCAATGCCGACGACGCGGAGATGCGCGCCGCCAAAGGCGAGTCGGTGATATTGGTGCGCATCGAGACCAGCCCTGAGGATATTCACGGCATGCATGCGGCGCGCGGCATTCTCACCACGCGCGGCGGCATGACGAGCCATGCGGCCGTGGTGGCGCGCGGCATGGGCCGCGCCTGCGTGGCGGGTGCGGGCGGCGTGAGCGTGGATTACGGCGCGCGCACGCTTTCTGCCGGCGGGCGCACGATACGCGGTGGCGAGACGATCACCATCGATGGCGCCACCGGCGAGATATTCGTGGGCCAGGTGGCCACCGTGGAGCCCACGCTGTCCGGCGATTTCGAGATTTTGATGGGCTGGGCTGACACGTTCCGCCGCCTGAAGATACGCACCAATGCGGAGACGCCGCTCGACGCGGAGACGGCCCGCAAATTCGGCGCAGAGGGCATCGGCCTGTGCCGCACCGAGCACATGTTCTTCGCGCCCGAGCGTATCGGCGCGGTGAGGCAGATGATCATGGCGCAGGATGAAGCCGGCCGCCGCGTGGCGCTGGACAAATTGCTGCCGTTCCAGAAGCAGGATTTCCTGGAGCTGTTCCGCATCATGGCCGGCCTGCCGGTGACCATACGGCTGCTCGATCCGCCGCTGCACGAATTCCTGCCGCATGGCGACCAGGAGATCGCCGACGTGGCCGTCGCACTCGGGCAGGATGTGGACCAGATGCGCCGCCGCGCGGCCGAGCTTGCCGAAGCGAACCCGATGCTCGGCCATCGCGGCTGCCGCCTCGGCATTTCCTATCCGGAAATCTACGAGATGCAGGCGCGCGCCATATTCGAGGCGGCCTTGCAGATTGCAGAGGAGACCGGCCAGCCGGTGGTGCCTGAGATAATGATCCCGCTCGTGGGCACCAGGCGCGAGCTCGAGATCACCCGCGCGCAGGTGGAGCGTGTGGCCCGCGAGGTGCTTGCGCGCGCCGGCAAGGCGATCGAATATCTGGTGGGCACGATGATCGAGTTGCCGCGCGCGGCGCTGACCGCCGACAAGATCGCCGAAGTGGCCGATTTCTTCAGCTTCGGCACCAACGATCTGACGCAGACCACGTTCGGTTTGTCGCGTGACGATGCCGGCAAGTTCCTGCCGCATTACGTGGAAGCGGGCATTCTGCCGAAGGACCCGTTCGTGTCGCTGGATATCGAGGGCGTGGGTGCGCTGGTGCGCATCGCGACCGAACGTGGCCGTGGCACCAAGCCGAATTTGAAACTCGGTATCTGCGGTGAGCATGGCGGCGATCCGGCGAGCATCGCCTTCTGCGAGGAGCTCGGCCTGGATTACGTAAGCTGTTCACCCTACCGGGTGCCGGTGGCCCGCCTGGCCGCGGCGCAAGCAGCACTGGGCACAGCAGCAGACAAAACGGCGTAAAGAAAACGGCCCAGGCTGGTTCTGCAAGTCCAAAAACTTGCAGAACCGGCCTGGGCCCAAATGCAGGCGTTACAGCAAAAGTTTTTTGCTTCTTTTCTTCAGAAAAGAAGGCCTTACTTCCTCATTTCAGGGCCCATAAAACGGCGAGAAGCTCTGGTTGGTCACACGCGGACCAGGCATGCAACGGTAGCTGAGATAGCTCCTCTTATCGCCGGTGCCGTCATACTCGCTATGCGCCGGATACAGGCACAACGGACGGCGGAATGCCACGCCGGCGCTCCTGTTATCATTGACGTATTTCGTGGCGATCACCGTCGTAGGTGCCACGCCATTTTCCACCCAGGCCATCAGCGCGCCCAGAACGTCATCCTTGGGATCGAGCGGCCGCGGCGGCACGTTGGCGCCAAGGTTACCGAACACGTTGGGACCAGGTCCGCCGCTGCAATGCCAAACGCCCGGCGCCATGAACAGGCGCAGGTAGTTCTGCACGTTCGAATCCGCTTCCTGAACCGCATTGTAATAGTCGATCGCGGTGGCGCTCGGGATCAGCGGATCGGCATAGCCCGCATACATCAGGATCTTGTGGCCATGCGACGCGAGCGTGGACAGATCCGTGCTGTTGGCGTTCAGCACCTGGGCAAAGGTCTCGCTGTCAACTGGCGTGTTGTCGATCAGGGCGATCTCGCGCGCCAGCTCAGGCTCGAGTTGCGACGTGTTGGAGAACAGGTCCTGCCACGCCCAGTTCGGACCGCGCGCCCAGAACATCAGGCTGTCGAAAAGCGGCTCGCTCACCGCCTGCTGCAACGGCAGGCCGAGATTGCCGGTGTAGCCGTTGGCCGGTGAGAGGGCGATCGGCTCCTCCGTGCCGCGTTCGGCACCGGGATACATCCTGCGACCCTGGCTATCGTAGGCGCCGGTCCAGTCGCGGTTCATCGCCGCAGCCTGGTCCGCGGTGAGGCACGTGCAGCTTGCGGCGGTTGGATCGGTGCACGGCACTTCGTTTTTCGCACCCTTGCACATCAGCTGCGTGGCATCGGTGCGGCATTGTGCAGGCTGGGTCAGGAAGTCATCGCTGTAGAGCCCGCCATCGATACCGGCGCATTGCCTGAGCACCAGCTTGTGGGTGAGCGACAGGGCAGCGTCGGTCAGATAAGCGTCGGGTTTGAAATGCGTGGCTTCGTAGATCGGCGGGCCGGCCATGTGCAGGTGCGTGCGGTTATGGGCGGGCGCGCCTGCCAATATGCCGTCGTAATCGTCCGGGTAGCGCTGGCTTTCCATCAGCGCCTGCTGTCCGCCGGTAGAGCAGCCGTTGAAATACGAGGTCTTCGCCGGCGCAGTATAGTAGGTCGCGACGATCTGCTTTGCGGCGACAGTCATCAGATGGGTGGAGGCGTAGCCGAAATCGCGTATCGCCGCGGCATCGCCGTAGAGCCCGCCGGGAATGCCGCCGCTATTCGCATGACTGCCGCAGAACAGGCTGTTGCATTTGAACAGGATGCTTGTGCCCATGTCCGTATTGGCCGATGCGAAGCCTTCGGTTATGCCGAGTTGCAGCGAACCGTAGCTGATCGCGCCGGCAAAGCCGCCATTGCCGAAGCCGAGGTAACGCTTGTTCCAGCCGGTTTCCGGCAGCCAGACTTCGACCGCGGATTGCGACGTGGTCGGGTCGCCGCTCGACGAGATGACCATCGCCACACGGCAAAATGCCGGCAATCCGGAAATCTTGGCGCCGCTCGGCTCCGTGAAGGTGCCGCCGGTTACGTCTTCGGCAGAGAGCGATACGATGGTGGCCGGGGCGGCGAGTGTCGGTGGTGTGTTGGTCAGATCGGTGCAGCTTGTGGCGGACGCCTGGTGCCCGAGCGCAAAGGCGCCCGCCAGACCTACCGCCACCGACCACGCCGCCGTTATCGGCGTACGTTCGGTAGGCATTTGTTTCTCCCTTTTAGTCTTACGCGGGGAGAAGCTTACCGGGTGATGACAGTTCTGCAAGGTAGGCTAAGGAGGAAGACCTTCTTTTTTGAAAAAAAGAAACAAAAAACTTTTGACTCCCCTGTCGGGGACTGCTGAACCGAGCGCTACACTGGCATCACTATTGTCTTGTCTTTTGGCAATTTTGCGACGTCTTCCGGCGACATGTTGAAATGCGCTGCAACCATTGCGGGTGGGCTATGCGACAGCCAGTCCGAAAGAGACACGTCCTGGAACCTCGGTGCCTTGAATACCTCTAGGAACACTAGATCTTCATCGCCGATATTCTTGATATAGTGGCCGAAGCTGCGCTTCACATAACCGATATCGCCTGGCGCGAAGTCGTTCGTGACTGCTTTCGGGCCTGAGCCGAATACCGTCATCTGGCCGCGCCCCTTGATCCAGTATTGCCACTCGTCGGCATTCGGATGCCAGTGCATCTCGCGCAAGCCACCGGGATGCACCGTCACCAGTGCCGCCGCGATCGTGCCCGACGCCTTGAAGTTCGTGCTGTCGGCGATCTGCACGAAGCCGCCTTTGGTCTGCCTGGCAATCGGGCCGGACGCCAGGCTGTAGGTGAACGGATTGGGCGGCGCGCCTTTGTCGCTGGCGATCGCGCGCTGGTCCGCCTCCAGCGGTCCCGGCACTTCGCCCTGGTAGATCCACAGCGAGTGGGTGAAGATCTTGCTGAACGCGGATTCCGGCAGGCCGAAATTCGCGGCGAGCACATCGGGCGGCGTGTGCGCCATCCAGTCGGTCACGAGAAGCGTGTTGAATTCCGTGGCCTTGCCGTCATCGAAGCACAGGATGAACTCGCAGCCATCCTTGCCGATGCCCTGCAAGGAATGCGGGTAGCCGCCCGGAAAATACCAGAGGTCGCCGGCTTTCACGTCGGCGGCGTAGGCCCGGCCCTGCGGATCGATGCAGGTGATGCGGCATTCGCCGTAAGAGACGAACCCCCACTCGGCGGCAAGATGCCAGTGCAGCTCACGCACACCGCCCGCATCGAGCCGCATGTTCACGCCGCTGATCGATTCGGATATCTCGAAATCGCTCTGTGTCACCTGGCGCGCCCATCCGCCATCCTGGATGCGGCGCGGCGCGTTGTTGAACGACGCCCAGAACAGCGGCAGGTCCGCGACATCGGTGGGCGGTGGCGAGATCGCCGACGGGAACTGGTTGGCCAGGGCGGGATTCTGCGGCCCGGGATTGAAATCGCTGCGCGGATGATCGTGGGTGTTGATCGCGCCCTGCGGCGGATTGTCCGGATTGCCGGGTGCTGCCAGCGCCACGGAGCTTGCGGCAATTGCCGCGCTGCTGCCCAGTATGGCGCGACGCGAAAAGGATTTGTCCATTATGCGGCCTTCAAGGGTCGGAATGCGCTTACAACGCCGGGAATGCGCGTCGGACGCTTCACGATCGAAGGAAGCAAGGCCTTCTTTTCTGAAGAAAAGAAGCAAAAGACTTTTGGTCCCTGTCGGGGAGTGCTGAACCGTTCGCCGACAGGGAGCAAAAGCTTTTTGGTCCTTTTTCTCGAAAAAGGACTGCTTGCCTGGCCTAAAAACCTACGCCAGCCAAATACCCCAAAGCGGCCCGAAACGCCGCCTCGGCATCCAACGCCGTCGTATCCAGCAGGAACGCATCCAAAGCCGGCCGCAACGGCGCCGCCGCGCGCGAAGCATCCGCCGCATCGCGCGCCTGCATATCCTCCCGCACGGTCTCCAGCACCGCCGGCACGCCCCGCCCGGTCAGTTCCAGCCAGCGGCGATACGCACGCGCCTCCACGCTGGCCGTAACGAACAGTTTGGCGCGCGCATCGGGGAATATGATCGTGCCGATGTCGCGCCCATCCAGCACCGCGCCGTTCGCATGACCGAATGCGCGCTGGAAGGCGAGCAAGGCGGCGCGGACCGGCGGGATGGACGCCACGGCGGCCGCCGCGCGGTCCACCTCCGGCGTGCGCAAATCGGCGCGCTCCAGGTCCGCTTGCGTGAGCGCGCGGGCGGCTGCTTCGGCCGCATTGGGCTCGGCCGGGTCCGCGCCGGCGAGCAGCATACGGCGCGCCGTGCCGCGATACAGCAGCCCGGTATCCAGATAGGGCAGGCCGAGATGCGCCGCGAGGCGGCGGGCCAGCGTGCCCTTGCCGGCGGCTGCCGGGCCGTCTATGGCGACGATGCGGTTCATGCGAAGCGGCAGCCGAGGCCGCCCATCAGCGCCACGAAACCGGGGAAGCTGGTGTCGATGAAGCCGGTGTCGTCCACCCGGACCGGGGCGCGCGCGGCGCTGCCCAGCACCAGCGCGCTCATCGCAAGGCGGTGGTCCATCTGGGTCGCGACCAGGCCGCCGCCCGGCGCGGGCCCACCGGCGCCGGTGATCAGCAGGTCGTCGCCGACGATTTCCACCGCCACGCCGTTCGCCGCCAGCATCGCGGCGGTGGCGGCCAACCGGTCACTTTCTTTCACGCGCAATTCGCCGAGCCCCCGCAGCCGGCTGGTGCCGCGCGCGCAGGCGCAGGCCACGGCGAGTATGGGGAATTCATCGATCATGCTGGGCGCCAAAGCGGGATCGGTGTCGGCAGCTTCCAGGTCACCCGCGGAGGCGGTGATGTCGCCCACGGGTTCGCCGCCTTCGATGCGTTCGTTGGCGATCGCGATCGTGGCGCCCATCGCGCGCAAGGCGGTCAGCAGCCCGGTGCGCAACGGGTTCAGCCCCACGCCGCGCACCGTCACGCGCGAGCCCGGCACCAGCAGGGCCGCCACCAGCGGAAACGCCGCGGAGGAGGGGTCGCCCGGCACGATGATGTCGGCGGCGATCAGCTCCGGCTGGCCGGCGAGGCGGATGACGCGGCCGGTGCCGTCCTGCTCCACGCTGACGCTGGCGCCGAAATGGCGGAGCATGTTCTCGGTGTGGTCGCGCGTGGGCACCGGCTCCTCGATGCGGGTTTCACCGCGGGCGTTCAGGCCGGCGAGCAGGATGGCGGATTTCACCTGCGCGCTGGCGACCGGCATGCGGTACGCGATCGGCATGGCGTCGGGCGCGCCGGTGATGGCGAGCGGCAGGCGGCCCCCGGCGCGGCCGGCGAATTGTGCGCCGGTTTGGGCGAGGGGCTCCGTCACGCGCGCCATCGGGCGCCGGCGCAGGCTGGCGTCGCCGGTGAGCACGGCGAAGATCGGGTGGGTGGCGAGTATGCCGGCGAGCAGGCGCGCGGCGGTGCCGGAATTGCCCATGTCCAGCACGTCGGCGGGTTCGGCCAGGCCGCCTATGCCGGCGCCGGTCACGCGCCAGTGGCCGGGCGCATCCTGCGTCACATGCGCGCCGAGCGCCCGCATGGCGTCGGCGGTTCGGAGCACGTCCTCGCCCTCGAGCAGGCCGGTGATGCGGGTCTCGCCGATGGCCAGGGCCGCGAACATCAGCGCGCGGTGGGAGATCGATTTGTCGCCCGGGACGGTGATGGTGCCGGCGAGCGGGCCGGGGCGGCTGGCGGTGAGGGGGTGCATTGCCGGGGCGGGTAGCATGGCGCCGGTCGGCGGTGAAGCGCTCAGCCCTGCTCGACGCGCTTGAAGACGATGTCGTGGCCCTCGCGGCGGGAGATGAAGCCGGTGATGTTGCCGTGCGCGTCGCGCGTGAAGATGCGTCGGGTGCGCGGATTGCCGGAGGTGAAAACCACGTCGCGCAGTTCGGCGCGCTGTACGACGGGTGCCGCGCCATTGGTGGCCAGCGTGAGGTCGGCGCCGGTGCGGGCGAACACGGCGGTAAGGGCCGGCGTAGCCTGATAGGTGCCGACATACTGGTCCAGCACGGCGGGCGGCAGGGTGACGGCGGCCGGGTCGGTTTGCAGTGCGATCGTCTGGCTCGCGATAATCCGCCAGGTATCGGCCTGATGCAGCCACGTTTCCACCGAGCGATATTGCGCGTGGAATATCTGACCGTGCAGGTCTTTCGTCTGGTCGTCGATGAAGCTCGCCACGGCCACGTCGCCGTGCACCACGCATTGCCAGTCGGTGACGATCATCTTCACGCCCGATCCAGCGGGCGAGGGGCTGGCTGCGGCAACGATGTCGTCCTTGGTGGACGCCCCGCCGTTCTCGTTGAAGAACACCACGCGGTCATCCAGCAACGCTTTCAGCACGTCCGCATTGCCGTTCTGGCCGGCATCGGTGAACATCTGGGTTTTAGCGCGGAGCAGCGCGGATATGTCCTCGGCGGCGTCCGCCGGGACGTAAGCGCAAATCGCGAGCGCAATCGCCGCAGACGAAATCGACTTACCCATCAGGATCTCCCTAGCGCGCCGGCATGCGTCTCAGGCAAAATGTTTATCCAGATCAGGCGCGACAGCGGAGCAAAAGTTTTTTGCTTCTTTTTTGCAAAAAAGAAGGCCTGTCTTGCCTTAAACCTTCAAATGCTCCGGCAACACCAGCCCCAGATGATCCGGCACGTCCCAGATCTCGCGCGCGGTGCGCACCGGCGTGAACCCGGCGCGCAGGTAATTCGGCAAAGCGCGCGGATGATCCGCCGTGCAGGTATTCACCGTCAGCGCGCGCGGCTTGTGCGCCCAGGCGGTAGCCATCGCCGAGCGCAGCAGCGCGGTGCCGAGGCCGGCGCCGATCGCATGCGGCAGCAGCCCGAAATAGCTCAGATTGACGGTATGCCCGGCGCGCGCATCGAGCTCGAAGAATCCCGCCGGCGCATTGCCCTGATACAGCACGTGCAGCGACACGCCTGGTGCCTCGATCAGCGCCTGCAACTGCGCAAGCGGCATGGTGCGCCGGAGCCACCAGACATATTGCGCACCGACCGTGTCGTAGAGATAGCGGTAGAAGGCCGCGGTGGGCTTGTGCACGCGCACGATGCCGGAATGCGGCGGCAACTCGACAGGCGCGGGTTCGGGGGGCTGTTCCTGGCGCAGGAAGGTTACCAGTACGGCGATGCGCGTGGTTTGCTGGGGGGCGCGGGTGGCCCAGAAGCTGGGTTCCGGTGATTTCATTGTGTGGGAACAGGGAAGGAAGGAAGCAGTTCTTTTTTGAAAAAAAGAACCAAAAAACTTTTGCTCCTGACGACGCTGACAGGCCCGGGATTGGTAACGGACCTGTTGTGCGTTCTGACAGCGTCAGGAGCAAAACAGAAATGCCTGCTTGCCTTCACTGTCAATCGTCCAAAAAGCTCCGCAATTTCCGGCTACGGCTGGGGTGTTTCAGCTTGCGCAAGGCTTTTGCCTCGATCTGCCGGATACGCTCGCGCGTCACGTTGAACTGCTGGCCCACTTCCTCCAGCGTGTGGTCGGTGTTCATGCCGATGCCGAACCGCATGCGCAGCACGCGCTCCTCGCGCGGCGTCAGGCTGCTCAGAACCCGCGTGGTGGCCTCGCGCAGATTGGCCTGGATCGCCGCGTCCAGCGGGATCACCGCGCCCTTGTCCTCGATGAAGTCGCCGAGATGGCTGTCTTCCTCATCGCCGATCGGCGTCTCCAGGCTGATCGGCTCTTTGGCGATCTTCAGCACCTTGCGCACTTTTTCCAGCGGCATGCCGAGCTTTTCGGCGAGCTCCTCCGGCGCCGGCTCGCGGCCGATCTCGTGCAGCATCTGGCGGCTGGTGCGCACCAGCTTGTTGATCGTCTCGATCATGTGCACCGGGATGCGTATGGTGCGCGCCTGGTCGGCGATCGAGCGGGTGATCGCCTGGCGTATCCACCAGGTGGCGTAGGTGCTGAACTTGTAGCCGCGGCGGTATTCGAATTTATCGACCGCCTTCATCAGGCCGATATTGCCCTCCTGGATCAGGTCGAGGAATTGCAGGCCGCGATTGGTGTATTTCTTGGCGATCGAGATCACCAGCCGAAGGTTCGCCTCGATCATCTCCTTCTTCGCGCGCGCGCTGAATCGCGTTCGCCGCGGCTGACGGTGGCATAGACGCGGCGGAACTCGCCGATCGGCAGGCCGGCATCGTTGGCAATGGCACCGATCTGGCTGCGCACATCGGCCACCTGGCCGAAATACTTCGAGGCAAAGGCCTTCCAACCTTTGCCGGGCAGGGCGGCCACCGTCTCCATCCAGTTCGGGTCCAGCTCGTGGCCCCGGTAGCGGCCGAGGAAATCGTCGCGCGCCACCTTGCTCGTCTCGGCGAAACGCAGGAGCTGGCCCTCGAGCCCGTTCAGCCGCTGGGTGAGCTGCTTGAGCTGGGTGACCAGCTCCTCGATACGGTTGTTGTGCAGCCGCACCTGCTGCACCCGGCCGACCAGCTCCTCGCGCAGCTTCTCGTAGCTCTTCTCGGACTTGGCGTTCATCTCCTCGCCGCTGGTCAGCGTGTCCAGCCGCTTGTTCTGCATCTTCTGCAGCTTCTTGTAGAGATTCTCGATCTCCTCGAACGTATCGAGAACTTCCGGCTTCAGCTTCTCCTCGAGTGCGGAGAGCGACAGGCCGGCGCCTTCGCCGTCTTCGCCGTCTTCGGACTCGATCTCGGGCGGCGGCGGCGGCTCCACGTAACCCGGCTCGGCGGCATTGGCGGCGGCCGCGGTCTCTGCCGCCTCGGCCTCCACCGCGGCGCCCACGCCCTGGGTCGCCTCGAGGTCCACGATGTCGCGCAGCAGCATCCGGCCGGCCTTGAGCGCCTCGTGCCAGTTGATGATGGCGCGGAACGTCAGCGGGCTCTCGCACAGGCCGCCGATCATCATGTCGCGCCCGGCCTCGATGCGCTTGGCGATGGCGATCTCGCCCTCGCGCGAGAGCAGCTCCACGCTGCCCATCTCGCGCAGATACATGCGCACAGGATCGTCGGTGCGGCCAAGGCTCTCCTCGTCCACATTGCCGCCGGCCTCGGTCTGGCCTTCGCCCTCCTCGCCCTCGGCCTTTTCCGGCTTGGCGACGGCGTCGCCGTCCTCGTTGTCCTCGTTCTCCACCACCTGGATGCCCAGCTCGCTGAGCAGGGACATGATGTCTTCGATCTGCTCGGAGCTCATCTGCTCCTGCGGCAGGGCCGCGTTCAGCTCCTCGAAAGTGATGTAGCCGCGCTCTTTGCCCTTCGCGATCAGCCGCTTGAAGGCGGCGGATTGCGTGTCGAGCAGCGAGCTGTCGGCATCGGCATCCGCGGTGGCGGTGTCACCGTTCGTGGCCTGTTTTGTTGCCATTCGGTTGGTTGCTCCGTGAAGAAAGCAAGGCCTTCTTTTTTGCAAAAAAGAAGCAAAAAACTTTTGCTCCCTGTCGGCGATCTTTCCTGTCTAAACCCGACAGTCAGTTCTCATAGGCGTAGGTTTCTTCTTCCGCGTCGGCGTCGGCACCACCTGATTGTTCGCCGCGCCTGAGCCGGAAAGCGGCCAGGCACAACGCATTGAAACGGGCTAGGCAGGCGGCATCGTCCGGGTCGGCCACATAGGCGCGGCGCGCCTCCTCGACAGCGTGGTGCAGGCCGTCACGATGCATGAGCCCGTAGAAATGCCACCAACCGGCCTCGGCTTCGGCGGGCTGCCTGTCCGGGCGGCCGCAGGATGGGGTCTCGTCGAGGGCAAGCGCCAGTTCCACCGATAATCCCAGTGACCGGAGGTGGCGCGCGAGTCCGTCGGAGTCAAGCGGCGCCGAGTCGGTAAAATCCTGCGCGCAGTAGGCCAGCGTGGCTTCGCGTAGCCGGTCCAGCCCGGGCGGCAGCTTCAGCGTGCCGTATGCCTCCTCCACATCGTGGGCGAGGGTCGGATGCTGCAGCAGGATCGCGGTGAGCTTCAGGGCGCGGTGGGTGTCGGCCGCGTCCGCCACCAGTTCGGGCCGCGCCGGGCGTAGCGTGGGCTTGGCGGCACCCTTCTTGGTCGAGGCGAAATAGCGGTCCAGCAGCGCGCGGCGGTATTCGCTGGCAAGGCCGCGATCCTTGATGGTGGCCGCCGCCGCCTCCAGCCTGGCGCGGAACGCGCTGCGCTGCTCCGGCGTGGTGAACCCGCCGGCGCCGCGCAGCAGGTCGAACAGCGCCTCGTTCAGCGGCCGGGCGGCGGCCAGGATCGCGGCGAACGCGGCCGGACCCTGGCGGCTCACCAGCGTGTCCGGGTCCTCGCCCGCGGGCAGCGTGGCCAGTGCGATGCTCCTGTCCGACGCGATCGCGGGCAGCGCCACCTGGGCGGCGCGGGCAGCGGCGCGGCCACCGGCGGCGTCGCCGTCGAAACACAGCACAGGAGCCGGCGAGAGGCGCCACAATTCCTCGAGCTGCTCGGCGGTGAGTGCCGTGCCGAGCGGCGCCACCGCGCCGCCGAAGCCGGCCTGGTGCAGCGCGATCACGTCCATGTAGCCTTCTACGGCGACCACGGCCGCACCTTTGCGGGCGGCTTCGCGCGCGAAGTTCAGGCCGTAGAGCGTGCGCCGCTTGGAAAAGAGCGGGGTTTCGGGCCCGTTGACGTATTTCGGCTGGCCGTCACCAAGCGTGCGGCCGCCGAAGCTGATGATCCGGCCGGTGCCGGTCGCGTATCGGAAACATCACCCGGTTGAAGAACAGCTCGCCGCGTATGGCGCCGTCCTCGCCGGCCCGCAGCAGGCCCGCTTCCAGCAGTTGCGCCGGCGTGATCCCGCTTCCTGCCAGCGCGGCCGCCAGCGCGCCGCGGCCTTCGCCGGCCCAGCCCAGGCCGAAGCGGGCGATGGTGTCGTCGGCGAGGCCGCGGCCGCGCAGGTAGGCCAGGGCCGCGGCGCCCTCCTTCGTCTGCAATGCCGCGTGCGTAATGCGCCTGCGCCGCATCCAGCACGCCGTGCAGATCGAGGCGCTGCCGCTCGGCCGCCTCTGCCGAGGGGCTGGCTTCGGCAGGTCCAGCCCCGCCTCGCCGGCCAGCGACTGCACGGCTTCCATGAAGGTGGCGCCGGCGGTCTGCATGACGAAGCTGATCGCGTCGCCATGCGCGCCGCAGCCGAAGCAGTGGTAGCCGTCCTCATAGACGTAGAAACTGGGGGTTTTCTCGCCGTGGAACGGGCAGCAGCCTTTCATCTGGCGGCCGCTGCGGGAGAGTTTCACGCGGCGGCTGACCAGGGCGGCCAGGGGTGTGCGCGCGCGGAGTTCTTCCAGGAAGGAGTCTGGGAGCTTCATGGATGGCCGCCGGCAAGGAAAGAAGAAAGCCCTTCTTTTTCGAGAAAAAGAAGCAGAAAGCTTTTGCTCCGACGCTTGCCCGACGGCATCGCCCCTATGTGCAAGCGCGTGCACTGGCAGAAACGGGCGATGCCGCGGGGCAGGCGGGAGAGCAAAAGTTTTTTGGTCCTTTTTTTCAAAAAAGGACTGCTTTCTTTCTTCTTCTCACCCCAGCCGCGCCTTCACCAGCGCGCCCGCGCGCCCCAGATCCAGCGCCGCGCCATGCGCCGCCTTCAGCCGCGCCATCACCGCGCCCGTCTGCTTCACGCTCGTCGCACCCGTCTCCGCCACCGCTGCGTCCACGGCGGCGACCAGCGCCGCCTCGTCCATCTGCTGCGGCAGGAAGCCTTCCACCACGGTAATTTCCGCCATCTCCTTGGCGGCCAGTTCCGGGCGGCCTCCCTTGGTGTAGAGCTCGGCCGCCTCGCGCCGCTGCTTGACCATGCCGCGCAGCATCTTGGTGATCTCGTCGTCGCTGATCGGGTCGCCGGGGCGGGCCGCGATATCGGTGTCCTTCAGCTTGGCCATCACCATCCGTATCGTGGAGGTGCGCGGCGCGTCGCCGGCCTTCATCGAGGCCTTCATCTCTTCGGTCAGTCGCTCACGCACGGCCATCATGTCGGGTCCTGGAGGGGGAGCGCGGTTCTAACACGGCGGCCATGCCGGGCGTAAGCAACCGCTTCAGCTATCGGCGTCGCGATTGCTTCAGGTGTCGGCCTCGCGGCCGGCCCGGCGAAGGTTGCGCCGCAGCCGGGCGCCGTCGGGCGCAAAGCCGGTGGAAGCGGCGAATGCCAGCATCTCCGCCTGGCCGGGCGGCACGGCCAGGCCGATTTCGTGGCAGCCGGCGGATCGCGCGGCCTGCGACGCCGCCTTGAGCAGCAGCCGCGCCAGCCCGCGCCGCCGTGCGTCGGCCCCCACCAGCAGCAGGCTTACTTCGGCGGTGAGGTGATCGCCGGCGAGCCCGGCCCACCAGTGCACCACGATCACGCCGCTGGGCGGGCCCCATTCCAAGGCCAGCAACGCGGTGCCCTGGCCGCGCTGCAGCCGCTCCAGCCGCGCGGCCAGGGCACGCGCGGTGGCGGCGAGACCGCTGGCGGCGAGAAGCTCGGCCAGGCCGGGCGTGTCGCCAGCCGTCGCCGCGCGTATCTCCAGGCCGAAGCGGCTGCTCATCGGGCCAGCGCGACGGCGCGCCCACGGTGTTCGGCGATCTCGTCCACGCCGTGTTCCTCCCTTGTGCAGGCCAGCGCACCAGGCTGCGCGCGCGGTCCTGGCCCGCGTCCACATAGCGTTAACCGCATCGCTTTACGCTGGCGTGGTGCAGCGCAGCCCCACCTGGCAGACCGCCACCATCTGCCCGCCTTTGAAATGGCGCCCGCTTGTCTGGCTCACCACGTCGCCCGTGGCGCCGATCGAGGTGTGGGACGAGCTGCGTGCCAGCCTGTTCAACCGCATGTCCGCGGTGATCGCCAGCGCCGTGGTCATGTTCCCGATCGCGGTGGCGCTGGCCCTGCGCCATCCGCATACGCTGTTCGTTCTCTGGGCGGTGCTCGATGGGCTGGCCTCCCTTGTGCGCGTGGTGGGCGCCGTCGCCATCCTCCGGCACAAGGTGCGCCATCCCGGAGAGGCGGCGCCGGACAACCTGTTTCCAGACCTCGATGTGGGAGCCGGCCTGGTCTGGTGCGCTATCCTGGGATGCGGCACGGGGCTGTGTCTGGCGAGTGGGGATATCGCCACGAGCGTCATGGGCTGCCTGCTCGGAACCACGACGATGGGGGCGCAGTGCGCCCGCGTGCCCGGGGCGCCGCGGTTGCTGCTGGCGCAGCTCGTCTGCATCAGCCTGCCGCTCGCGATCGGCGGCTGTTTCGCGCCGGATGTGTCTCTGGCCTGGAGCATGATCACGGCGCCGGCCTATCTGTTCGCCCTGTTCTCCATCAACACGCAACTTCATCAGGACTATGTGGAGATGATCGTCGGCCGCCATGAGAGCCGGCTGATGGCGCTGCGTTGCCCGCTCACCGGCCTGGCGAACCGCCGCGCGTTCGACCGGGCCATCGCCACCGCCCTGGCCACCGCGTCGCACCGGAGCAGCACCGTCGTGCTCAGCCTCGATCTGGACGGCTTCAAGACGGTCAACGACGTCCATGGCCATCTCGCCGGAGACCTGCTGCTGCGCCAGGTGGCCGAGCGCCTGCTGCGCCACGTGCCGGCCGGCAGCCTCACCGCCCGGCTTGGCGGCGACGAATTCGCCATACTCGCGCGCGGCGCCGCCGCCAACGCCGCCGAGCAACTGGCCTGCGCCGTGCTCGCCGCCTTGCGCGAGCCGATCATGGTATCCGGCCTGCCGGCCACGGTGGGCGTGAGCATCGGGCTGGCGCGCGCCACCGCGGTATCGACGCCGGACCGGCTGCTCGGCGAGGCGGACCAGGCGCTCTACACCGCCAAGCGCGGCGGCAAGAATCGTTACCACTGGTTCACCGCCGAGCCGGATCCGCTGGCCGCGGACCCGGCGGCAGCCGGCACGGCCGGGCCTGCCGACGCGCCGCCCCAGGGAGACGGCCCTGCCGGCTGGGCCGGCGCCCCGCCGCACGACGCTACAGCGATGGCCCTGTCCGGCGGCAGCTAAACCCGCCGGCCCGAAGGCGAAAACCACGCAGCCCCGCCGCGCTCCGGAACAACTGGCTGCCCGGGCAGTTTGCCGTCGCATGACGGTCCTGACGCGCAAAACCGCCCCGCTCGGCCTGCTCTCGCCCAAGGTGGTGCCGGAGGAGAAGCCGGAGGCGCTGGGCCTGCCGATGATGCTGGGCATCGCCGGGGTGATCCTGGCGGCCGCCCTCTCGTCGCTGGACCAGCGCCTGGCCAGCGTGGCGATGGCGGACCTGCTGGGCGGCCTCGGGCTCGGCCAGGATGACGGCTCGTGGGTCAACACCGCCTATATCGTGGGCGACATCGCCGTGGTGCCGATGACGCCCTGGCTGGCGCAGATCGTCAGCCCACGCCGGCTCGCGGCCGCCGAGATCATCCTGTTCGTGGTGGCCGCCGCCGCCTGCCCGATCGCGCCCGGCTATCACGGCCTGATCGCGCTGCGCTTCCTGCAGGGCTTCGGCGAAGGCGGCCTGGTGCCGCTGATGCTGCTGACGCTGCTGCAATCCACCCCGCCGCGCCACCGGCCGGAAGCCTTCGCCGTGTATGCGATCGTGAGCACGCTGGTGCCGCTCATGGCCGAAGGCGCGGCGGGGGCGGCCACCGACCTGTTCACCTGGCAGTCGCTGTTCTGGTTCAGCGCCACGCTCGGGCCGGTGGCGCTGTTCCTCGTGCTGGCGTTCCTGCCGGTGCAGCCGCCGAAATGGGAGAAGTTCGTCCATGTCGACTATTTCGGCCTGGCCTGCCTGGTGGCGTTCTGCTGCCTGCTGGTAGCGGGCCTCAGCCAGGGCCAGAGGCTGGATTGGTTCGACGACCGGCTGATCGTGGCCCTGTTCGCCGGAGCCGCGATGGCGCTGCTGGGGTTCCTCGTCAGCGAAAGCCTCACGAAACACAAGCTGCTCGATCTGGGACTGTTCCGGCGGCCGAATTTCAGCATCGGGCTCTGCCTGGTCGCTGTGTTCAATATCGGCCTGCTCGGCGCCACGTATGTGGAGCCGCAGACGCAGATGCTGATACGGTCGCTCAAGCCGATCCAGATCGGCGCGCTTTTCCTGCTGCTGGCCGCCCCGCAACTGGTGATCGCACCGCTCGCCGCGGTGCTGATGCGCTTCTTCGATGCGCGCCTTCTGGTCGGCTGCGGCTTCGCCATGGGCGCGCTGGGGGCGTATCTCTGCACCTACGTCACTTCGGACTGGGCGGGCACAGACTTCCTGCCGCCCCTGCTCCTGCAGGCGTGCGGCTGGCCGCTGGTGTTCACACCTCTGGTGTTCCTCACCACCAGCGTGCTCAAGCCGGAAGACGCTTTGTCCGGCGGCACCATCTTCAACATCGTGCGCACGCTGGCGATCGGCGCGGGGCCGGCCATCGTGGGCGCGGTGATCACGGTCCGCGAGCGGGTGCACTCGGTATATCTTGTGGGCCACCTGGTGCCCGGGCGCGAGGCGGTGGATCTGCGCGTGGCGTCGTCCGGCCTGTCCGCTTTGCGGGCGGCGGCGCATGCGCAGGCCTATGTGATGGCGTTCGCCGACACTTTCGGGTGGATCGCCGTGGTGCTTCTGGTGGGGCTGGTGCTGGTGGTGTTCGAGAGCGAGGCGCCGGTTACGCGTAAGCTCGCAAGGTAAGGCAAGGGCCTTCTTTTTTGAAAAAAAGAAGCAAAAAACTTTTGCGGTGTGCTGTCGCGCCCAGGCTGGATACAGCTAGGCCCTGGTACTTCAGTACATGCGCCGGCCCCGGCGAACGAAGCAAAAGTTTTTTGGTCCTTTTTGCAAAAAGGACTGCTTGCCTTGCCTGTCCTGACCGCGGGGCCACTCCCGGTTCGTCCCGCTTGGGTATAGGATGGCGCCAGAATAGTCGGGGAATGTGCCGTGAAGCGTTATGCGCTGATTGCCGTATCATGTGTGTTCAGCCTGGCCGCGCGGGCGGCGGTGCCGGAATACGTGACGCAGGCCATCGCCAATGCGGACCGGCCGGCCGCCGATACGGCGCGTGACGCGGCCCGCCACGTTGTGGCGCTGCTGGTGTTCTCCGGCGCCAAGCCAGGCGACCGCATCGCCGATCTCGTGCCAGGCGGCGGCTACTTCACCCGGCTGTTCAGCAACGTGGCCGGCGCCAAGGGGCATGTCTATGCGGTGATCCCCGCGGAGATGCAGAAAAACCCCAAGATGGTGAAGGCCACCGAGGCGATCGTGCAGATGCCTGCGTTCGCCAACGTCTCCGAAGAGATCGATCCGATCGACGACACCGGCGCCCGCGCATTTGCGTCGGGGCCGCTCGATCTGGTGTGGACCAGCGACAATTATCACGACCTCTACGGTGCCTTCGGCGCACAGCACGCGGCTGCCGCGGACGCCGCGATCTTCCGCGCGCTCAAGCCGGGCGGCGTGTTCGTGGTGATCGACCACGTGGCGATGCCGGGTGCCACCACCGCGCCCACCACGCTGCACCGGATAGACCCGGAAACCGTAAAGGCCCAGGTGCTGGCTGCAGGCTTCGTGCTGGACGGCACGACCGACGTGCTGGCCAATCCGGCGGACACGCACATGCTGAAAGTGTTCGACCCGGCCATAAAAGGCCACACCGACCAGTTCGCCTTCCGGTTCCGCAAACCCGCCAAGTGAGCATCGCAAGCTCTACGTCGCGAGCCGGCGACAGCGGAGTCAAAAGTTTTTTGCTTCTTTTTTGCAAAAAAGAAGGCCTTCCTTCCTGATGCACCAGGAACGCAAGCAACTCCGAACCTGGCTGCTGGAAGCCGCCCTCCCCCTCTGGCTGTCCAAAGGCATAGACCAGAAGAGAGGCGGCTTCTACGAGGCGCTGGACCTGAAGACGCACAACTGCGCCGCCCCCTTTCGCCGCCTGCGCGTGGTCGCCAGGCAGATCGTGGTTTTCGCCCAGGCGCAGGCGCTGGGTTTGCAGGGCGCAAGCGAAGCCGTGAGGCTGGGCCTGCATTTTCTACAAACCCACGCCGTGCAGGAAGAGGGCGGCTATGCCTGGCGCTTCGACCTGGCGCACCAACCGATCGACCACACGCGCGACCTCTACGACCACGCCTTCGTGCTGCTGGCGTTCGCCACCGCGGCGCCGCTCGCCGACACGGCCGAGTTACGCGCGCGCGCGCTGAAGCTGCTGGCGTGGCTGGACGCAGAATTCGCCCACCCCGCCGGCGGATATCTCGAGAGCCTGCCGCCAGCTTTGCCGCGCCGGCAAAATCCGCACATGCATCTGCTGGAAGCGTTGCTGGCCGCCGCTGCGATGTTCGGCGACGACATCTTCCACGCGCGCGCGCAATCCCTGGTGGATCTTTTCGCCACCCGCCTGTTCGACGCGCGATCCGGTGCCCTGCCGGAGTATTTCGACGATGCGCTGGTGCCGCTGCGCAAGGGCGGCATTTTTCTGGTGGAGCCCGGGCATCACTACGAATGGGTGTGGCTGCTGCACCAGGCGGCCGCGCTCGGCCTCGCGGTGCCGCCGGATAGTGCAGGCCGGCTGCTGGCTTTCGCCGACCGGCACGCGATAAACCCGGCCACCGGCGGCCTGTTCGACGAACTGGGCAGCGACGGCGGCGTGCGTGCGGCCGGTTCGCGCCTGTGGCCGCAGACGGAGCGTTTGCGGGCGGAGTTCCTGCGCGCCGACCCGTCGGAAGCCAGGCAGTTGCAGGCGATACGCGCGCTGGCCGCGCAATTGCGGCCGGACGGTTTGTGGCAGGAGCGGCGTCTGGCGGATGGTGCGTTTGCGGAGTTGCCTGCGCCGGCCAGCAGTTTGTATCATTTGACCGGGGCTATTTTGGCGGTGACGTGAGGGGAGGCAAGGAAGGCCTTCTTTTTCGAGAAAAAGAAGCAAAAAGCTTTTATCCCGACGCCTGCACCAGATTCAGGCTTTTATTGCAACCATACGCACTGGCGCAATGACCGTAGGCCTTGGTGCAGGCGTCGGAGCAAAAGCTTTTTGGTCCTTTTTCTCGAAAAAGGACTACTTGCTTCCTTCCTTCAAATTTTCCCCCAGAAAAGAAGCCCGAGCCTCATCCACCCGAGCCCGCAACACCGGATCGGGCAACTGGTGCGTCCCAGGCAGCAACAGCAACCGATACGGCTTGCCCGCCGCGATCAGCGCCTGCGTCAGCTTCACCGTATTCTCAAAATACACGTTGTCATCCGTCAGCCCGTGCATGATCAGCAGCGGCCGGCTCAGCCCCGCGGCGTATGTCAGCACATTGGTCTTGCGGTAAGCGTCAGGCTGGGCCTGCGGAGTCCCGAGATAGCGCTCGGTATAGGCGGTGTCGTAATCGGCGAAATCCACCACCGGCGCCCCGGCCACGCCGGCGCGGAACACATCCGGCCGGCGCGTGGTGGCCATCGCGGTGAAATAGCCGCCGAACGACCAACCGGTGATGCCGGCATGGGCCAGATCCATCTCCGGGATGTCGTGGCCCAGCGCCTGCAACCCGTCGATCTGGTCGCCCAGCGGGATGTCGATGAAGTCCAGCTTCGTCGCGCGCTCCCAATCATGGTCGCGCCCCGGCGTGCCGCGGCCATCCACGCTCGCCACGATAAAGCCCTGGTCGGCGAGGCACTGGTTTTCCAGATAGGCGCGCGGGTTGCGCAGCACCACTTTCACCGTTGGCCCGCCATACACGTAGAGCACCACGGGGAAGTGCTGGCCGGGCTTGGCGCCGGCGGGGCGCAATACGGCTGCGTCCATCTGCCGCGTGCCGGCCAGGCGGAACTCCACGCGCGGAATGGCGGGCGGCTGTTCGGCCAAGCTCGGCAGCGCGGCCAGCACATGGCCGGTAGTGTTCAGCACATTAACCGCGGCGGTGCCGTCGGCGCCCTCGGCACGGTCGAGCAGCAGCGTGTGCTGGTGTTCGTCGAAGATGCCGTCATGCAGCCCGGGCGCGTCGGCCAGGCGCGCGGGCGCGCCGCCGGCCAGCGGCACCTGGTAGAGTGCGCTGCCGAGCCGGTCCGGATTGGCCGTTACCGTCACCAGGCCGGTCGCCGGGTTGAAATCGTCGAACGCCAGGAACGGCAGTTCGGGCGGTGTCACCGCATGGGCCAGCGCGCCGTCGGCATTGCGCAGCTCGAGCTGCCAGTGCGCGCCGCGTTCGGCCGCCCACAGGAAACCCGAGCCGTCCGGCAGCCAGTAAGGCAGCGTGTGCCCGCCGGTCAGCCCCGCGCCGTGCATCGCATCGAGGTTGATCCAGGCCGGGTCGGTCTCCGTCACCAGCGTGGTGGTGCGGCCTGTCGCGGGATCGACGGCCAGCACCGCCTCGCGCGTCTGCGCCCTGTTCAGCAGCACCAGGCTGAGCTTGCCCCCCTGCTGGGCGCCCACCTTCTGCCAGACCACGCGCGCCAGATACGGATAGGCCGCGTGGTCCCAGTCGATCCAGGTGGTCGGCCCGCCGGCGCGCGCCACCAGCCCGAGCCGCAGCTTTGCGTTCGCCGTGCCCGCCCGCGGGTAGCGGAACTCGGTCGGCTGCGCGGACGGATGCTCCGGATCGGCGATGAAATGGCGCTCCACGCCGGAGCTGTCCGCCTCCTCATAGGCGAGCGTGGCGCCGTCCGGCGACCACCAGGTGCCATCCGCCCGGTCCAGCTCCTCGGACGCCGCGAACTCCGCCAGCCCGTGCGTCACCACATCGGTGCCGCCGGTGGTGACCGCCCGGTCCTGCCCGCGTCGCCAGCTCCACCACATGCACGTCGTTGTCGCGCACGCCCTCCACGAAGCGGCCGTCCGGCGAGAGATGCGGCGCGATCCAGCCCGCACCTGGCACCGCGGAGACCGCCCCGCCCGGCAGCGCCACTACGGACAGGTGGTCGCCCTGCGACACCAGCACGCGCGCGCCATCCTCGCTGAAGGCGAAATCGGTGATGCCGGTGAGCGTCATGCGCAGGCGCTCCCGCCTGGCGCGCTCCTCCACGCTGAGATGTTCGGTGGCGGCCGGCTGGGCCAGCGCGGTCACCGCGTGGGTGGCCAGGTCCATCGCGAACAGGCCGAGCTTGGTGTCGCGCGGCCCGCTGCGCAGGAACAGCACGCGCCGTCCGTCGGGCGAGGGGAGCGCGTGCACCGGCTGGCCGAGGGTGAAGTTGCGGGTGGCGGCGAGGGTCTGGAAGCAGGTTTCGGCCTGGGCGGAGGCGGCGGCGGCCAGGGCTGCCAGCGCGAACGTGAGGGTGCACTTCATGGAAAGGCGTGTCCTGCTGAGATGGCGGAAGAAAGGCCTGCTTTTTCGGAAAAAAGAAGCAAAAAACTTTCCGCCGTCGCTTAACGGGGCGCCGAACGCCACTCTTCATTTCGCAAGCATTCGGTAATTGGAACGTCATATCGATCCGAATGGAGGGGCAGTGATTCGGCTCGAAGAGGCAAAGCAAGGCAAGCAGTCCTTTTTGCAAAAAGGACCAAAAAACTTTTGTCTCCGTTCGCTGGGGCAGGCGCTTCGTCCATGTGACCCAGGCGATGCGTGTATCCAGCCTGGGCGCGACAGCACGGACCAAGAGTTTTTTGCTTCTTTTTTGCAAAAAAGAAGGCCTTTCTGCCTGCCTTGCTAAACCGCACGACACATCGACAACCGCCCCCCCAATCGGCTACGCCACCCCGACGACGGGAGGCAGGATGACATCGCGCATCGAGCGCATCTGCGTGGAGCACGGGCTGAAGATGACCGGCCAGCGCCGCGTCATCACGCGCGTGCTGTCCGACGCGGAGGATCATCCCGACGTGGAGGAGCTCTACCGGCGCGCCTCGGCACTCGACGGCCGCATCTCGATCGCCACCGTGTATCGCACCGTGCGCCTGCTCGAGGAGCGCGGCATCCTGGAGCGGCGCGATTTCGGCGGCGGCCGGGCGCGCTACGAGCCCACCGAACACGGCCGCCACTACCATCTGATCGACATCGATACCGGCCGGGTGATCGAGTTCGAGGGCGGCGAGCACGAGCGGCTGATGGAGCAGATCGCCGCCGGCCTCGGCTTCGCGCTTGTTTCCACCCGGCTGGAGATTTACGGACGCCGGGCAGATGCCGCTTCTTCCCTTGCATCCGACGCCCCGCCCGCCGGCGATGCGGGAGATGGACCGGCCGCGGCCCGGCCGAACGGAGCACCGCCATGACGATCGAGACCAATCTGGGCGGCATCACCGGCGGCCTGAAGCGCCAGGGCCCGCCACTCGGCCCGGACGACGACCGCGGCTTCGGGGAGTTGCGCGCGGGCCATCTCGGCGTCCGCATCGCCGCCACCGAAGCCGAGATCGATGCCGCGCAATCCCTGCGCTGGCGCGTGTTCTACGAGGAGATGCGCGCCGAGCCGTCCGAGGCCGCCCGCATGTCCCAGCGCGACGTGGACGCGTTCGACGCGGTGGCCGACCACATGCTCGTGGTGGATCACGCGATCGGGCCGGGGCCTGAAGGCGTGGTGGGCACCTACCGGCTGATGACGCAGGATGCCGCCGAGCAGATCGGCCGGTTCTACTCGGACGACGAATACGACCTCTCCCAGCTCAGCGGCTTCCAGGGCCGGCTGCTGGAGCTCGGCCGCTCCTGCGTGGATGCCGGCTACCGGTCGCGCGCGGTGATGCAGCTGCTGTGGCGCGGCATCGCGGCGTATGTGTTCCGCCACCAGATCGACCTGATGTTCGGCTGCGCCAGCCTGCCCAGCACGGACCCGGACCAGTGGGCCGCCGAGCTGACATATCTGTATTACAACCACCTGGCGCCGCCGGCGCTGCGGCCGCGCGCGCTGCCGGACCGCTACGTGGAAATGCGCCGTATGGACCCGGACGAGCTGGACAACCGCCGCGCGATGGCAGGCCTGCCGCCGCTGATCAAAGGGTATCTGCGGCTGGGGTGCTTCATCGGCGACGGTGCGGTGATCGATCACCAGTTCAACACGACGGATGTGGCGATCGTGGTGAAGACCGATCTGGTGACGGACAAATACTACCGGCACTACGAGCGGCAGCTTCGGGATGCGCTGGAGTAAGGAAGGCCTTCTTTTTCGAGAAAAAGAAGCAAAAAGCTTTTATCACGACGCCTGCACCGAGGCATGCGCGCTATCTGCCAGCGCCAACCTCGCGGACTGGCTGGAGCTTTGTTGCAGCCGTCATGGCAAAAGTTTTTTGGTCCTTTTTTGCAAAAAAGCACTGCTTTCTTGCTAGACCCGCCGCGTGCAATTCCTGAACAAGCGCCCCTACCTGAGTGCCGCCCTGCTCGGCGCGATAGCCGCCGGCGCACTCCCCCCCTTCACCCTCCCGCCGCTCCTGCTGGTCGCCATCCCCGGCCTGCTGGCCCTGATAGGCCGCGCGCCTACCGCCAGGGCGGCCGGCCTGCGCGGCCTGGTATTCGGCTTCGCGCTCAGCATGACCGGGCTGTACTGGGTCACGTTCGCGGTGCTGGTGATGGCGGCCGAGTTCTGGTGGGCGGTGCCGATCGTGGTGCCGCTGCTGTCCTTCGTGCTGGCGTTGTTCATCGCAATCCCCTGCGCCGTGGCGCGGCTGGTGCCGGCGGGCTGGCAGCGCCTGTGCGTTCTGGCCGGGCTGTGGGTGCTGGGCGATATCGCGCGGGAATTCGTGTTGAGCGGCTTTCCCTGGAACCCGCTCGGCAGCGTGTGGGAGATGCCGGGCTGGCTCGGCCTGGCGATGATCCAGCCGGCCTGCTGGCTCGGCATCGGCGGCCTCACGCTCGGCACGCTGCTGGTGGCCGGCAGCCTGGCACTGGGCCGGCGCGGCAGGATCGCCGGCGCCGGCCTGCTCGTGGCGTGGCTGGCGGCCGGCGCGTGGCGCCTGCAGGCGAGCGCCCCGTCCTCCGGCCTTATTGCGGTGATCGCCCAGGGCAACGTCTCCGAGCAGGAGCACCGCGACCATGGGGGCGAGCGGGCCTGGGCGGAGGGCGTGTTCGAGCGCTATCTGGCGCTCACCCGCGAGGGCGTGCGCCAGGCGGGCGGCGGCCGCATCCTCGTCGTGTGGCCGGAGACGGCGAGCCCCTACGCGCTGGCGCAGGATCTGCCGGCCCGCCAGGCGATCGCGCAGGCGGCCGGCCCGGCGCTGATGACGCTGGCCGGCACCGAGCGCTTCGAGTCCCGCACGGTGGCGCATAACAGCCTGGTGGCGGTGGCGCCCGATGCCAGCGTGGCCGCGGTGTACGACAAGGCGCACCTGGTGCCGTTCGGCGAGTATTTTCCGGTCTATGCGAATTTCATCCTCGGCGAGCAGGGCTTCGTGCCCGGGCCTGGCCTGCGCACGCTGCATCTGGCCGGGCTTGGGCGCGATCGGGCCGCTGATCTGCTACGAGGCGATCTTCCCGGCCCAGGTCGTGGTCCGCGCGGACCGGCCGTCGCTGCTGGTCAATATCACCAACGATGCCTGGTTCGGCGATTCGGCCGGGCCGCGCCAACACCTGGCCGCGGCGCGCATGCGAACGGTCGAGGAAGGGCTGCCGATGGTGCGTGCGGCGAACACCGGCGTGTCCACTGTGATCGACCCGCACGGCCGGATGCTCGGCAACCTGGGGTTGAACACGAGTGGCGTTCTGGTGTTACCGGTGCCCGGACCACTACCGCGCACGTTTTTTGGCCGATTTGGGTTGTGGTCGACCGGTTTACTGGCTTTTCTGGTATTTCTGGGCGGCATCGCCGGCAACATCGTTAACCGCGAAACGTTCAAAAAATGAGATTTTGAATCTGAAAAGCGAAAACTTTGTTGACTATTTGGGGTTGCATGGGTAGATGGCGAGAGCGCCAGGCTTCCTGGTTCAAGTAGTGAGAGAGCCGACCGGATGTCCCGTAACGCTGCGACTTTCGAGAGTTCTGCAAGCGAGCCTGGTGAAAGCCGGCCCAGCCCGATCGACGTGCATGTCGGCTCCCGCATACGACTCCGGCGTACCCTGATGGGCATGTCGCAGGAGCGTTTGGGCGAGGCGCTCGGCCTCACCTTCCAGCAGGTGCAGAAATACGAGCGCGGCGTCAACCGCGTGGGCGCATCGCGGCTGTATGACCTCTCGCGCGTGCTGGATGTGCCGATCAGCTTCTTCTTCGACGATATGCCGGACAATTCCGGCAACGGTCAGGGCTCGACCAACGTCGCAGGGTTTGCCGAGCGGAGCGAATTCGGCGGCCCGGCGGACGATCCGCTCGCCAAGCGCGAGACGCTCGAACTGGTGCGCGCCTATTACCGCATCACCGACCCCTCGGTCCGCAAGCGGGTGTTCGACCTGATAAAGTCCATGGGCCCGGCCGACCTGCCGGTCTGAGGCGCGGCGATTGTTCTACCCGGTCGTTGCGTCGTTATTGTTTGCTTGAAACGAATGTGACCCTGGTTTCACCCGCCTTCGTATAGCGGCTTTCCCGTCATCTCCGCGGGGATCGGCAGGCCCATAAGCGCCAGTAGTGTGGGGGCCAGGTCGGCCAGGCGGCCATCGTGCAACGTGGCGCCCGGTTTGCCGGCCAGGACTACCGGGACAGGGTTCGTGGTGTGCGCCGTATGCGGGCCGCCGGTCGCGGGATCACGCATCATTTCGCAATTGCCGTGGTCCGCCGTCACCAGCAGCGCCCCGCCCGCCGCCGCGATCGCGTCCGCCAGCTGGCCCAGCCCGTCATCGACGGCCTCCACCGCACGTATCGCCGCCTGCCAGCACGCCGGTATGGCCCACCATGTCCGGGTTGGCGTAATTCATCACGATGAGGTCGTACGTGCCGCCGGCGATCGCGGCCACGGCGCGGCGGGTCAGCTCCGGCGCGCTCATCTCCGGTTGCAGATCGTAGGTCGCCACCTTGGGCGAGGGCACCATGATGCGGTCCTCGCCAGGATACGGCGTCTCCTCCCCGCCGTTGAGGAAATACGTGACGTGCGGGTATTTCTCGGTCTCCGCCATACGGAGCTGCGTGCGGCCCGAATCGGCGACAACCTGGCCGAGTATGCGGTCCAGCTTCACCGGCGGGAACAGCGCATCCATCTGGCCGGCGAGCGCCTCGCTATACTGGGTGAGGCCGGCGACCGCGGCGAACTGGATGCGGTCGGGGCGCGCGAAACCGGTGAACGAATCGTCGATCAGGGCGGCCAGCAGCTCGCGCACCCGGTCCGCGCGGAAGTTGAAACAGAGCAGCACGTCGCCGTCCTGCATACCCTGGTAGGCGCCGATCACCGCGGGGTCGAGGAACTCGTCGGTAACGTCCTGCGCGTAGCCGGCCGCGATCGCGTCCGCAGCGCTGGCGAACCGGTTGTCCGACTGGGCGAGCGCCATCGCGCGCCAGGCGCGGGCCACACGCTCCCAGCGGTTGTCGCGGTCCATCGCGTAATACCGGCCGCATACGGTGGCGATCTGCGCGCCCTGCGGCAGGGCGGCCTGCACCGCCGACACGTAAGCGGCGCCGCCACGCGGTGCGGTGTCCCGCCCGTCGGTGATGGCGTGTAGTGCGACCGGCACGCCGGCCGCGGTGAGTATGCGGGCCAGCGCGATCGCGTGGTCCTGGTGGGCGTGCACGCCGCCATCCGAGACCAGGCCCACGAGATGGCAGGTGCCGCGTGTGCGACGCGCCGCGGCGATGAGCTTTTCGAGGGCCGGCGCGTGGGCCAGGCTGCCGTCGCGCATCGCGGCGCCGATGCGGGCGAGCTCCTGGCGCACAACCCGGCCGGCGCCGATGTTGAGATGGCCCACTTCGGAATTGCCCATCTGGCCGTCCGGAAGGCCCACGTCGTCGCCGCTGGTGTGCAGGAACGCGTGCGGGCAGGTGGCCCAGAGCTGGTCGAAATTGGGGGTGCGGGCTTGCGCCACGGCGTTGTCCGCCTGGTCCTCGCGCCAGCCGAAGCCATCGAGGATCAGGAGCATTACGGGTTTTGGCATGAGGGGAGGAAGGCCATCGATTTCGGGGGAAAGCAAGAAAGTAGTCCTTTTTCGAGAAAAAGGACCAAAAAGCTTTTGCTCCGACGGCTGTATCGTCGCTTCTGCTGGTCCGGTCGGCGTTTGGCTTGCGGAGGCAGGGGCGCGTTTATTCTTCAGGTTCGCTTGTTGCGGCGGCTACGGCGGCTGTGACCCGCGCCATGGTATCGGCGTTCGGCTTGCGTATGTGGCTGTCGAAACGCGCCTGCAGGGCGGCCTCCCGGTCCGCGATGCTTCTGCGGTAGGGTGTGGTGGCCAACGCAGGGCGCAGCAGCGTGGGCGCGCCGGACATGGCGATCACGTACGGGTCGGAAGCCGGCGGCTGGGCGGACGCCGGCAATGTCGGGCCCAGATCGTCGCCGGCGCTGGCGAGCCAGCCAAGCGCGCGTGTGCAGTATTGGGTGGAGAGCGGGGTCATGATCTCTTCGCCCAGCCCGGCGCGGTATTTCATCAGGGCGCGGCAGATATCGCCGCCGCTCGCGGCCCAGGCGCGGCCGAGATACTCCACGCCGAGCGCTATGTTGGTGGCCGGGGCGAACAGGTCGTCGAGCGTGCCGGAAAAGCCGAGTTGCCTGGCGGTGGCTGGCATTATCTGCATGATGCCGATCTCGCCGGAGGTGCCGATCGCATCCTTGCGGTAGCCGGTCTCCACCATCGCCACGGCGTCCGCCAAAGCTGCCGGAACGCCGCGTAGCGTTGCTTCGTGGCGGATTATGTCCAGGTAGGAGGCGCGGGCGGCCAGGTCGGCGGCTTGCGCGCGCGGCGTGGCCAGGCAGAGAAGCAGGAGGAGGGCCGGGCGGCGCATATCCGTTTTACATACGATACGATAGCGGAAGGAGTCAACTCGTTCCGGGGTTGGGTTTCGTCTTGCTTGGGTGTTTGGTGCGGCGAGGGGGCTTTCGTCACCAAGGACGCCAAGGACGATAAGAACACCAAGATTTCCGCACCGCTGTTCGGAGGATCGTGTTGGGGAAAAGCAAATAAGTTTGATTATGTATCTTTATTTTCCCGACGCTGACAGGCATGTCCCGAAAAGCGGCAAATCTGATACTGGCTCGCAATTACACAAATCGACGATCGCAAGCGCGCCGCGTCCACGCTTCTTGGTGTCCTTATCTTCCTTGGTGCCCTTGGTGATGAAACGCCACGCACAGCGAAGCGCACATCACAGAACGGCACCGCCATCGACTATCGCAGATAGGGGTTAACCGACCGTTTCACCCGAGAAAGCCGACCAGCCGCTCCACTTCGGCCACCACAGGATCGGCAAGCGCCCGCGCCCGCGCGGCGCCTTCCGCCAGCACCGCGAGCAGATGCGTCTCGTCGCCCAGCAGCCGCGCGGTCTCTGCGGTGATCGGCGCCAGTTGCGCCACGAGCAGCCCCGCCAGCGCGTCCTTGAACGGCCCGAAGCCGCGTCCGCCATGCTCCGCCAGCACGCGCGCCGCATC
Organism: uncultured Alphaproteobacteria bacterium; assembly: GCA_963795825.1. GTDB lineage: Bacteria > Pseudomonadota > Alphaproteobacteria > Acetobacterales > Acetobacteraceae > BOG-908. The sequence goes on from CAWCIW010000001.1 coordinate 764,554, forward strand.
GGAGCCCGCCATTGCGGCATAGATCTCCACCAGGTTGCGCGCTTCCGGCCGCCCGGCCAGGCCCGCGGGTTCGCTCGGCAGCGGCTCGGGATCGGTCTTCGCGCGGCGTATCTTCTGCGCGATCGTGTCGGCATCGTCGGTCAGGTTGATGCGGCTCTGGTCGGAGGGATCCGACTTGCTCATCTTGCGCGTGCCGTCGCGCAGGCTCATCACGCGCGCCGCCTCGCCGAGGATCAGCGGCTCGATGCGCGGGAAGAAATCCACGCCGTAATCGTGGTTGAACTTGGCGCAGATGTCGTTGGCGAGCTCGAGATGCTGGCGCTGGTCGTCGCCCACCGGCACGCGGGTGGCGCGGTAGGTGGCGATGTCGGCCGCCATCAGGTTCGGATAGACGTAGAGGCCGGCCGAGGCGGCTTCGCGATCGCGGCCGGCCTTGTCCTTGAACTGCGTCATCCGGTTCAGCCAGCCGAGTCGGGCGATGCAGTTGAAGATCCACGCCAGGCGGACGTGGGCGTGCACCGCGGATTGCGCGAACAGGGTGCTCCGCGCCGGGTCGATACCGCAGGCGAGCAGGGTGGCCGCCATCTCCAGGCTCTGGGCGCGCAGTTTCGTCGGTTCCTGGAAGGTGGTGATCGCGTGCAGGTCCACCACGCAGAACAGGCATTCATGGGTGTCCTGCAAGGCCACCCACTGGCGTATGGCGCCGAGGTAGTTGCCGATCGTGGGGATGCCCGAGGGCTGGATGCCGGAGAGGACGCGTTGCATGGCGGGGTGAATGGCGCGGAACGGCGGGGAAGGGAAGCCATTGCCAGGAAGGCAAGGCAAGCCGTCCTTTATGCAAAAAGGATCAAAAAACCTTCATCTCCGTCCGCCGCGGCAGCCACCCGGCGCACATGACCCAAGCCAAGCCTATATCCAGCCAGCCCGCGACAGCACATAGCAAAAGTTTTTTGCTTCTTTTTTTCAAAAAAGAAGGCCTTCCTTTCTCCTTGTCCGATCGCCGAAAAGACGTGGCTTTCCAAGCCACCCCCACCAAATACCCCCCATGCGCAAAGCCCCAACCGTAATCGCCTTCCTGGCCGTAGTAGCCGTGATGACCGGCATCACCTCCTATTCCGTCACCCTCTACCGCCTGTTCTGCCAGGTGACCGGCGCCGGCGGCACCACCCAGCGTGTGGACACCGGCAGCACCAGCCAGACCGACCGCATGGTCACCGTGTTCTTCGACACCTCGGTGGCGCCCAACCTGCCGTGGAAGTTCGAGCCCTCGCAGCGTTCGGTGCGGGTGCATCTCGGCCAGGACGCGATGGCGTTCTTCGAGGCCACCAACCAGTCCGACCACGACATCGTGGGCCATGCCGCGTTCAACGTGACGCCGGACAAGGTCGGGCCGTATTTCAAGAAGATCCAGTGCTTCTGCTTCAACGAGGAGCGCCTGCGCGCCGGCGAGCACGTGCAGATGCCGGTCACGTTCTTCGTCGATCCGGCGATGGCCAAGGATGTGGATGCCGGCGACGTGCACGAGATCACGCTGCACTACACGTTCTTCCAGTCCAAGCGGCCGGCCGACGCGGTCGATCTGTCGCGGTTCGCCAAGAAGTCGTGACCGACATCTACGTGGACGGCGACGCCTGTCCGGTCCGCGAGGAGGTGTATCGCGTGGCCGGCCGGCTCGGTACGGGCGTGATCGTGGTGTCGAACGGCTCGCGGCCGATACGCCCGCCCGGGCTGGCGTTCGTGCGCATGGTCACGGTGGCGGAAGGCCCGGACGTGGCCGATGACTGGATCGCCGAGCGTATCACCGCGGCCGATGTGTGCGTCACGTCCGACATACCGCTGGCCTCACGCTGCCTGGCGGCCGGCGCGCGGGCGCTGACCGCGCATGGGCGGGTGTGGACGGACGACAATATCGGCAGCGCGCTGGCCGGGCGCGCGGTCTCTGCGCATATGCGTGAGCTTGGCCTGACGACGGGTGGGCCGGCTTCGATGGCGGCGTCCGACAGGTCCCGGTTCCTTTCTGCTTTGGACACCATCGTAGTTGCGGCACGGGCTGGCAAAGCGCGCTAACGCGCGGGGCGTTGCTTCAGATCGAGCTGGCCACATGCCCGAACAGCGTGCTCAGGGTTTTGCCGAACGTGGAGAAGATGGTCACCAATACCAGGCCCAGTATGCTGGCGATTATGCCGTATTCCAGCGCCGTGACCGCGCGCCTGTCCGTCTTCCAGGCCTGCAGGCACGCTATGCAATCGATCATCGATACTCTCCACTTACGCTGTTGCCCGCCGAGACCAATACATGGTTCGTCTAAAAGGTATCGAAACAATTACATTTTGCGATGCTTTCGGCAATCCAAATTTCGATCCGATCCTTTATGATCACGGGTAATTGAGGCCGACCTGCTGGAGACCGACCTTGCCGGACCTCAGTAGCGCATGGATGGTAAACAAAACCTTTCCGCGGCGCTGAAATTTTAGCCGCTAGGAATTATTGAGACGGCTGGCGGCGCTGGCGATGCGTTTGGCCGAGGCGCGCACCGCCTCGATCACCGCCTGATCCATCGCATCGACGGCATCATTGCGGTCGTATTCGTCGAACTCGGCCAGCTTGCGTATCGCGATGTCGCTCGGGTAGCCGCGCTTCAGCTTGGCCAGCCAGTGCGCGCGCGACCGGGTGAAGTAATGGTTCACCCGCGCCGTGCCGTAATCGGGAACGTCGAGCGCCACGCCCGGCAGTATGCCGCCCAGCTCCGGCGCCGGCCACCAGTGCATCGGCTTCTGCTTCGGCGTGGCGTAGCTGCCCAGGTGATTGCCGCGCAGATCGAAGCAATGCGGGTTGAGGCAGCGGGCGACGAAACCCGGGCGGACGATCGATTTCACGTGCCGGGTCGGGAAGAAATCGGGCCTGGCGCGGCGCGTGAAGCTCTCCAGCACCAGGCCGGGCGGAAACTCCGTGTGGCCGTCGGAGCCGTAGATCGCCCAGTTGAGCGCCACGCCGCTCCAGCCTTCGAAGCGCGCCAGATAGGCGTTCACCGTCTCGCCGGCGATCACCACGAACTCGTCGGAATCGACGAACGCGATCCAGTCGAACTCGAGCTTGTAGGCGGCGCAGGCGGCCTCGTAGGCGGCCACCTGGCTGTCAGGCCCGGAATGCGGCCAGTGGTGGAAGCGTATGTCGAGCTCGGTGGCGGCCGCCTTGATGATGTCGGTGGTGCCGTCGTCGGACCGGTTGTCGAAGATGATCTGCGTGTCGAACCCCGCGACCTTGTGATACGCCATCCACTCGGCAATATCGCGGGCTTCGTTGCGCACGATCAGGCAGACTGCGGATTTCATCGCGGCGAGGTCAGAACGCCGGGAGCTTTTTGATGGCGGATACTCCCAAACTCCCGATCGGCCCGGCCGAAGGCGAGCCGCAGCAGAGTGGCGCGCGGCCGAGCGGCGTTCAAGCATGGACGCCGCAGCTCCGCCAGAGTGCGCCGATTATCCAGGTCTCCACCATGGGCGCGGTGGGCAACCGGATGATCCAGTACATGGCGGCACTCAGCCTGGCCGCGCGTGTGCCGGACGCCCAGATTATGCAGATCCACCTGCCGGAATGGGGCATCCAGATCGCGCCGCCGCCCGCCCCGATCGCCGGCAAGCGGATCGTGGAGACGCCGGTCCTCCCGCTCGACGAACTGGCCGAGGCCCTGCGCAGCGGCGCGGTCGAATGCATCGACATTCGCAGCTACGCCCAGCGCATGGCCAATTTCCTGCCGCCGGACGCCTATCGCGGCATCTTCCGCACCCCCTCGGTGCGCGGCGCCGGGCCCGGCGAGCTACTGTTCAACATACGCCAGGGCGAGATCCTCGACGCCCGCCATCCGGATTACGTGCTGGTCCCGCTCGATTACTACGCGAGCCTGATCGAGACCACCGGCCTGGCCCCGGTCTTCGCCGGCCAGCTCGAGGACAGTCCCTATATGGCCGCCTTGCGCCGCCGTTTCCGCACCGCGCGCTACGTGCCGAGCCAGGGGGCGGTGGCCGATTTCGCGTTCATCCGCGCGAGCTGCAACATCGTGCCGGCCATCAGCACGTTCAGCTGGCTCGCCGCCTGGCTGTCGGAGGCCGAACAGGTGCATCTGCCGGTGCTCGGCCTGTTCAACCCGGCGCAATCACCCGCGACGGACCTGCTGCCGCTCGACGATTCGCGCTACCGCTTCACCCTGTTTCCGCACCATTACGCGGTGCCGGTGGCGGAATTCGCCGCGGCGCATGCGGCCGTGCGCCAGCTTTGGCGCGCCATGCCGCCGGCCGATCTGCGCGCGCTGCTGGACCGTCCGGTGCCGCCGCGCGACCACGGCGCCACGCTGGCGGCGTTCGACGAGGCGTTCTACGTGCGGCACTACCCCGACATCGCCGGCGCCGTGCTGGACGGCTCCATGCCGAGCGGGCGCCACCATTTCGAGCATTACGGGTTCTACGAGGGGCGCGCGGGATTCGAGGTGGATGCGGCCTGGTATTGCACAGCCTATCCGATCGCGGCAGTGGAGATCGGCGAGCGCTATGCGGCCGATCCGGCCGATCACTGGGTGCGGTTCGGGCGCGCACGGGGGTATTTGCGGCGGGGACGCCGGTAGGGTTGCGACGGGCTTCCCGGGACGGCAGCCGAGCGTGTCGCCTATTCCATAGAAACTCATCCGCTAGACAAGCAAGAAAGCAGTCCTTTTTCGAGAAAAAGGACCAAAAAGCTTTTGCTCCGACGCCTGCCCTACAGCTTATGGTCACTTGCCAGACGACGCGGCTGCAGCAAAAGCCAGTCTTCGTGTCGGCGGCATCGGCGAAAGCTTTTGGTCCTTTTATCGAAAAAGGACTGCTTTCGCTTATTGCCGGTGGTCAGTAGCGTTCGCCGGCGGCGCTACCGCCGCCGGCTGGAGCCTTCAGTTGCGGACGCGACGGTGCTCGACGGACAACTCGTCGTGCTCGTGACCGTTCGACTGGTGGCGCTCGGCATGGTGCACACCAGGCGGCGTGTTGCGCGACCAGTCGTGGCTGTGGACCAGGCCGTCATCGTAGAAATCGGTCGGGGCAGCGTAGGTCATTTCGGAAGTCTCCAGCGTGTGGCGTCGGAGCCAATTACGCATGAAGCGGGCGGACATTCACGGCCAAACCGCCGAACCGGCGGGAATGCTGTCAAGCGGTTTACAGGGCGGCTTGTAAAGCGTGAAAGCCTGTAAAGGCCCACCGCTGTTCAGCGGACCAGCGCCATCCGGATCAGCAGCGCCACGCCGCCTGTCACGACCACCCCGCCGACATACAGCAGCACGAACCAGCCCAGCCGCGTCAGCATCGCCTGCCGTCCAGCGCCGGGGCGGCGGAACGCATGTCGGTCGTAGCCGCCGGGCCGCGCGCCAGGCTCAATGGTAGCTCGTCTCCACCCCGACCTTGCCGCGAAATACCCAGTAGGAATATCCGGTATAGGTCAGGATGATCGGGATCAGCACCACGGCGCCCACCAGCAGGAACATCTGGCTGGACGGCGGCGCGGCGGCGTCCCAGATCGTCAGCGACGGCGGCACCAGCAGCGGCCAGATGCTGATGCCCAGGCCGGTGAAACACAGCACGAACCAGCCGCTCACGCAGAGGAACGGCGTGGCGTGGTGGCGCCGCAGGATGCCGGCCCAGAACCCCCAGGTGAGCAGCGCCACCAGTACCGGCACCGGCGCGGTCAGCAGGATGCCGGGATAGTCGAACCAGCGGTGGTAGAACACCGGGTTGAGGAACGGCGTCCACAGGCTGACCAGTCCGATCGCGGCCAGCACGACCACGCTCAGCGCCTCCGCCACACGGCGCATGCGGCGCTGCATCTCGCCCTCGGTGCGCCAGATCAGCCAGGTGGCGCCGAGCAGCGCGTAACCGGCAACCACGGCCAGGCCGCAGACGATGGTGAAGCCGTCCAGCCAGTCCCACCAGCCGCCGGCATAGGCGCGGCCGGACACCTTCACGCCTTGCAGCAGCCCGCCGAGGGTGAGGCCCTGGGCGAAGGCGGCCAGGGTGGAACCGCCGAAGAACGCCACATCCCACCAGAACTGGCCGGCCTTGCTCTGCGCGCGGAAGCGGAACTCGAACGCCACGCCGCGGAAGATCAGCGCCAGCAGCATGGTGATGATGGTGGGATACATCGCCGGCATGATGACCGCGTAGGCGAGCGGAAACACCGCGAACAGGCCGCCGCCGCCGAGTATCAGCCAGGTCTCGTTGCCGTCCCACATCGGGGCTATGGCGTTGATCATCACGTGGCGTTCCTCGCGGTCCCGCTCCACGGCGAACAGGATGCCCACGCCCAGGTCGAAGCCGTCCAGCAGGACATAGGCCATCACGGCGAAGGCGATCAGGCCGGCCCAGATGATGGGGAGCAGGTGGGCCTGGCTCCAGATTGGGGCGTTCATCTACGAGCTTTCGGTTGAGATACGTAAAGGCAAGGCAAGCAGTCCTTTTTTGAAAAAAAGGACCAAAAAACTTTTGCTTCCCCGCCTGCACCGCGGCCTGCGCTGAGTCTGCCAGCATGCGTCCTTGCAGGATCGAACCGACGCGCCGGTGCCATCGGGGGAGCAAAAGTTTTTTGGTCCTTTTTTTCAAAAAAGGACTGCTTGCTTCCTGGCATCACTCCCCCGCCAGAACCGCCCCCTGCACATGCGAAGCCTCCGGCACCGCCCCAGCCGGCCCCGGCGTTATACCCGCCGTGCGCGTCGGCTGGTCGGTCGGATGATCCGGCTCGCCGCGCACCGGCGCCACCGCCATCAGACGCAGCAAAAAGGTGATCCCCGCCGTATAGACGATCGCATACACCACGACGAAACCCACCAGCGACGTGGCCACCCCAGGCAGCCCGATCGGCGACAAACTATCCGCCGTGCGCATCAGCCCATACACGGTGAAAGGCTGGCGGCCGACCTCGGTGGTGATCCAGCCGCAGATCACTGCGGCAAACCCGGACGGCCCCATAACCAGCACGGCGCGGTGCAGCCACGGACTGTCGAACAGCGCCCGGCGCCAGCGCGCCAGCAGGCCCCACAGGCCTATGCCGGCCATCAGGAAGCCGATCGCGATCATCGCGCGGAAGCTGAAGAACACGATGGTGGAGTTCGGCCGGTCGGCGCGCGGGAAATCCTTCAGGCCGGGCACGCGGCCGTCCAGCGAATGCGTCAGGACCAGCGAGCCGGCATAGGGCAGCTCGATCTTGTAGTCGGTGGTCTCGGTTTTCATGTTCGGGATGCCGAACAGGATCTCCGGCGCGTAGGTGCGGCCCTCCCAGTCGCCTTCCATCGCGGCGATCTTGGCCGGCTGGTATTTCAGCGTGTTCAGCCCGTGTATGTCGCCCATCACGATCTGCGCCGGTGCCACGAAGGCGGCCATCCACATCGCCATCGAGAACATCGTGCGCACCGCTTCGGTCGACGCGCCGCCGCGGCTGCCGTTGCCCCGCGCGCGCAGCAGATGATAGGCGGCGACCGAGCCCACCACGAACGCCACGCTCAGGTAGCTGGCGAGCACCATGTGCGGCAGCCGCACGAAGAATGACGGGTTGAAGATGATCGCCAGCCAGTCGGCAGGCAGGAAGCGGCCGGTGGCGTCGATCGTGTAGCCGCGCGGCGTCTGCATCCAGGAGTTCACCGACAGGATCCAGGTCGCCGAGATCAGCGTGCCGGCCGCGACCATGCAGGTGGCGGCGAAATGCAGCCGCGGACCCACTTTCTGCATGCCGAACAGCATCACGCCGAGGAAGCCGGCCTCGAGGAAGAACGCGGTGAGCACCTCGTAGCCCATCAGCGGGCCGATCACCGGGCCGGCGCGGTCCGAGAACGCGCCCCAGTTGGTGCCGAACTGGTAGGACATGACCAGGCCGGAGACCACGCCCATCGCGAAGCCGATGGAGAAGATCTTCACCCAGTAGCGGAACAGGTCGAGATAGACCGGCTTGCCGGTGCGCAGCCACATCGCCTCCAGCACGGCGAGGTAGCTCGCCAGGCCGATGGAAAAAGCCGGGAACACGATATGGAAGATGAGCGTGAACGCGAATTGCGCGCGCGCCAGGTGAAAGGCGTCGAGAGTGAACATGGCTACATAGAAAGCGCTTCTTTTGTGGGAAAAAGAAGGGGGCTGACTATATTCCGGGTCTGCCCTCAAGCAAGAAAGCAGTCCTTTTTCGAGAAAAAGGACCAAAAAGCTTTTACTATGACGCCTGCACTGAGGCCCGCTCCCGCATTGCAAATCGATGCGGCTGCAATGATAGCCAGATCATCGTGCAGGCGTCACAGCAAAAGCTTTTTGCTTCTTTTTCTCGAAAAAGAAGGCCTTCCTTCCTCTCTGCCGATAAGTCAGCCCCGGACGGGTTGATACGACTTCCTGGTGCCCTTGGCGTCCTCGTGTTCTTGGTGATGAAATCCCCGCCTGCACCGAATACGCACCCCTCACCGCCACCGCATTTCCCTGAGCGCAAAAACCGGTATCCCCCCCACCGACAGCGTATCGTCACGCAACTGAAACGGCAGCCGCACAGCATCCGGATCGCCAGGCGCGCGCGGCAGCAGCATCAGCATCAACCCCGCCGTGCTGGCCAATCCCGGCGTGATCACGCCGGCCGCGGCCAGCGCCGCAAGCGTCTCCCGGCTGCCGCCCAGATCCGCGCTGCCCGCGCCCGCCGGCTGCAGGCGGGCGTCGAGGCCGAGCGACGCCCCGCCGCGCAGCGTCGACGGCCCCCAGCGCAGCCGCAAATCGCGCGCGTCCAGCTGGCCGCCGCCGTCGCGCCAGGCGCGCGCCTGGCTCTCGAGGTCGCTGGGCCCGATCGGGCCGGCGGCCGGAGACCGCAGCTCCAGTGTCCCCTCCAGCGCGGCCACCCGCGCGCCGAGCGGCCATTGTACGACGTCCGGCAGCCCGATGCCGGCCGCGCGCATCTCCAGCGTCGCCGACGGCCAGGCGTCGCGCGCGGCGGGGTCGCTCACCCCCGCCAGGCGCAGATCGAGCATGCCCATCTCGAAATCCTGCTTGTGGCGCGATCCGGCGATCCCGCCCGACACGCCGGCGGCGACGATGCGCGCCAGTTCCGCGCCGCCGCCCCAGAGCTTCACCGAGGCGGCGAGCGCAGCGGCGGTGAACGCGAGATTCGGCAGGCCGGACACGCGCAGGAGCTGCTGGCCCTGGGCGGCGATCGCCAGCCGGGTCGGCCGGAACGCCGACACACTGAGCAGCAGGCGCTGCGACGACCAGCGCAGGCCGCCCGGCAGCAGGGCGTCGCCGCCGGCGACCTCCGGTTGATGAAGCGTGAGCGTCGCGGCGAACGGCCAGCCGCCGCGCGAACGTTCTTGCTCAGTAATCACCCAGCCCTGCCGACGCTGTTGCGCGATCCAGCGGTCGGCGGTGGCGGCGAGCTGGCTGGTGACGATCCACCAGCAGATCGTGTCCAAAATCACCAGCGCCACCAGGCCGATAAGCCATTTCCGCCTCATGCCGGAAGCTTCCCAAAGCTGCATGCGATGAAACTCATCCACATTGGCGGGCGAATTGCCGCGTGCGGACCGAACTGTTTGCCAGCAAAACGATCGGCATGTTCTCTCATAGCGGCGCGCAAAAACCAAAGTGTCTTTTATAACAATGGGTTAGGCTGGGTTATGCACCGGCGTTGCAGGGCCGCGCGGCAGCATGGTTTGCCGCCGTTCGGGCTAAAAAGCGAGTGCCACGAGCGTGTTAATGCCGCCCGACGGGCAGCGCAGGCGAATGGGGAAGCGTACCGTCCACAACATTATCCACAGGCTGGAAGCCGGTCCGCTCCATCTCGCGCCAGAATGCCTCGATGCGCGCGAGCATGACGGCGCGGGGCGTGCCGGCCGGGATCGGCGGCCCGATCGCCACATGCAGGTCACCGCCGCGGCGGGCCAGCAACTGGCGCGTCCAGAGCCGCCCGGAATCGGTGGCCACCGGTATCACCGGCAGGCCGCAGACGGCGGAGGCCGCGGCAATGCCGGGCTGCAGGTCCACGCGCTGGCCGGGCGGCAACCGCGTGCCCTCCGGGAAGATCACGATCTGCCGGCCGGCGGCGGCGGCGGCCTGGGTGTCGCGCAGCAGGCGGCGCATCGCCGCCCCGCCGCCGCTGCGGTCCACCGGTATCATCCCGGCCGGCACCAGAAGCGCGCCGAACAGCGGGATACGCAGCAGCTCCTGCTTCATCACGTAGCTCGGCAGCACGCAGAGTTTAAGCCAGATCAGCGTGTCGAACTCGGATTGGTGCTGGCTGGCGATCAGCGCCGGGCCGTCGCGCGGCACGTGGTGCAGCCCGGTGATCACCAGGCGCACGCCGAGTATCGGCCGCAGCCCCAGCACGGTGACGCGCACCCAGCTTTGCGCGATCCACAGCGCGTAGTGGCGGGCGAACAGGCGCACCGGCACGCCGAGCAGGCAGAAGAACAGCGTGACGCCGTAGAACCACACCGCGAACAGGGCGGCGCGCAGAGTGGCGATCATGCCCGGCCGCCTTCCGCGCCGAGCCGGGCCAGGCCCAGTTCGGAGGCCAGCCACTTGGTGTATTCAGCGGCGAGCAGACGCATGGTGGCCAGGTCCGCGCGGCGCAGCGCCGGCGGCAATACCGGCACCGGGATCAGCCGCACCGCGGGCACGCTGCGCCCCAGCTCGGTCATCGCGCGCGGCATGTGGTAGCTCGCGGTCACCACCAGCAGCGAGCGCAGGCTCTGCGCGCGCACCCAGTCCGCGGTCTCGTCGGCATTGCCGGTGGTGGTGGTGGCATTGCGGCCTAGGGTGACGCGGTCCGCCAGCGGCGCCGGGTCGATCCCGGTGCCGGCCAGCAGGTCCGCCAGTTCGGCGCCGTGGCCCACGCCGCTGATCAGCAGCACCCGGCCGCGCGCCTGTTGCAGCAGGCGTACCCCGGTGACGATGCGGTCGGCGCCGCCGGTGAGCACCACGATGCCGTCCGCGGCGGACCCGCCGGCTTGGGCGCGTATGGCGCCGTGCACGAACCAGGCGAAGCCGGCGAGCCAGGCCAGCGCCAGCAAGGTCGCGGCGAGCGAGAAGGTTGCGGCGAGGCGTTTCATTGCGGGAGGGGAGCCATGCGAGAGGCAGCGTAGCAGAAGCGCATCATGCAAGGCGACGCAGCCAGAGCCGCACGGTGGCCTGCGCGGTGAGCCAGCCGGTGAGCGCCGCCAGCGCTGGCAGCGCGGCCAGCATCAACCAGAGCGCGGCCGAGCCGATGGCCAGGTGCGTTCCGGCCCCCGGCGCGGCCGCGGGCGGCAGGCGGAAGGGCGCCGCCATCTCGGCCAGTCCGAGCAGCACGAGGGCGGATAGGGCGGCGCCCAGAACGCCGCCTATCAGGGCAAGCCAGGCGATACGGGCGGCGAACTTGCCGGCGATCAGGCCGTCGGTGGCGCCGAGATGGTGCACGATGCCGATGCTGTCCTGCCGGGCGGCGAGGCCCGCGCCGGTCGCCACCGCGATGATCCCGGTGGCGACGAAGCCCACGGCGCCCACCGCCAGCGCGGCACAGGCCCGCAGGCTGTCGGCGAGTGCCACCAGCCGGTCCTGCCACAGCGTGTTTGCCGAGACGATCGCGCCCGGTGCCGCGCGGGCCAGCGCCTGGGCGAGGTCGGGCGGGACGCCATCCGGGCGCGTGAAGAGGGCCGGCAGGCGTACGGCGAGGCGGCCGGAATCGTCGCCCAGCCAGGGGCGCAGCGCATCGGCGAGTTCGGCGGGTGCGAGCCGGTGCGCGGTGGGTCCTAGCAGCGCGGCGGCGGCATCGGCATAGGCGTCCGGCACCTCGATGATGGCGCCGCCCGCCGCGCCCCGCCACTGCCGCGCGAGTCCGGCCGCCGCGATGCCGCCCGCGCCGGCCAGCCCGGCCAGGAAAACCACCGCCGCGATGAGGAGCGGCAGGGCCCGGTCGGAGCTGCGCGCCGGAAACAGCGTCGACGTCAAAGCTGCGCCGCCACGGCGCCGGCGGGCTGCCGCCGGCGCGCGAACCGGGCGCCTGTGCCCAGGGTGCACCCGCTCAGCCACAGAGGAACCCCCCGGCGAGCCGCAACGCGGCGGCAGGATGGCGCTCCACCAGCGCCATGTTGTGGGTGGCCACCACGACGGTCGTGCCAAGCCGGTTCAGCTCGGCCAGCAGGCCCATCAGCCGCCCGGCCTGCGCCTCGTCCAGATTGCCGGTCGGCTCGTCGGCCAGCAGAAGCGCCGGCCGGGTGACCACGGCGCGCGCGATGGCCACGCGCTGCTGCTCGCCGCCGGAAAGCGCGCCGGGGCGCGACGCGGCTGCCTGTTCCAGCCCGACCCAGCGCAGCATTTCGGCCACGTCGGCGCGGAGCTGGGCTTCGGGGCGGCCGGCGAGCCGCAACGGCAGGGCCACGTTGTCGAACGCCGAGAGGTGGGGCAGCAGGCGGAAATCCTGGAACACCATACCGATGCGGCGGCGCAGAGCGGGCAGGTCCTGCCGGCGGGCGGTGTCGATGGCGTGGCCAAGCACGCGCAGGCGGCCGCCGGTGGGGCGGGCCGAGAGGGTGAGCAGGCGCAGCAGGCTCGTTTTGCCGGCGCCGGACGGGCCGAGCAGCCAGCGAAAGGCGCCGGGCTGGAGCGCGAAAGTGAGGTTGCGCAGGACCGGGGCGCCTGGGCGATAGCTCAGCTCCACACGGTCTAGGCTGACCATTTCGCCGGGTTGCTCCACGATTTGGGGTCTAGTCCTTAGATGTTAAGCGTCTTGGATAGGAGCGGGCGCGCCAGCAAGGAAGCAGTCCTTTTTTGAAAAAAAAGGACCAAAAAACTTTTGCTGTGACGGTGGCATTGGCGCTTCGGGGTGGTTTCTGGGCGGGCACGCTGGCGGTGAGATTTGCCAAGCGGGGCTGGTCATTCCAGACTGGCGGCACTGATGCGCACTGTCTGTCCGTCCTGCGAAGCCGCCTACGACGTGCCGGCTAGCGTGCTGGCGGCTGGACGGACGCTGCGTTGCGCGCGCTGCGGCGCCGACTTCACGCCATCCGGGCCGGCGGCCATCCCGCCGGCCGCCTACGTGCCTCCGCCCGTCATGGCCGCGCCGCCCGCCTCCGCACCTGTCGCCGTGGAGCGGCTGTTGCCGGAAGCTGCGGCGGCGCCCGCCTTGCGCGCGCGGCCCCGGGCCGCCGTGCTGGCTGGCTGGGCGCTGAGCCTCGTGGTGCTCGCGACGGCCGGCTGGGCCTTTGTGACCTGGCGCATCCCCATCCAACGCACCTGGCCGGCCTCGGAGCGCATCTACACCGCCCTGGGCTATCACGAGACCTGAACCACCGGCCTGTGCGCCGCTGCAAGGAGGCCAGTCCTCCTCCAAAAGAGACCTGCCCGGGGTGCCTACCCAATCATCAGACCCGACAGGCCCCCGGCCAGGACCCGGAGCAGATCCGCCAGGGACAGCGCCACGCACCCCTCGGTAGGCGCGTAATCCGCCGTGGCCACATGCAGGAAGATCGCCGAGCCGCTGCCCCGCATCACCGGCCGGTCGTTCCAGCCGAGCACGCCCACCACATCGTAAAGCCCATCCCCGCGCCACAATTCCTCGTGGCGCGCCGGATAGGGCAGGGACACAGCCTGGTTGTAGGAACGGTCGGACGGGTCGTCGCACCAGCCATCATTGGGCGCGATCGGCTCGAGCGGGACGGCGGCGCGTGGCCGGGGAAGGCGGTCCGCGCGGTAGAGCACGCGACGCAGCGGCAGCAGGCCGAGCGGTGTGGCGCTGTCGCCCTCCTGCTTGTGGGCGGTGAAGCCGGCGCGGCCCCAGGCGACGCGCAACGTCTCGCCCGCAAACCGCAGCGTGGCGTCGGGGTGGAGCGTGGCGATGCTCACCCGAGCAGATGGCCGAAGCGGCGGGCCTTGGTTTCCAGATAGGCATCGTTCTCGCCGTTGGCGGCGATGGCGTGGCTGACCCGGCCGACGATTTCGATGCCGTGCGCGGCGAGGCCGGCGGTTTTGGCGGGATTGTTGGTGAGCAGGCGTATGCGGGCGATGCCGAGGCTGCGCAGCATGGCGGCGGCGGCGGCGAAGCTGCGTTCGTCGGCGCCGTAGCCGAGCGCGCGGTTGGCGTCGAGCGTGTCCAGGCCGCGATCCTGCAGCGTATAGGCGCGCAGCTTGTTGACCAGGCCGATGCCGCGGCCCTCTTGCGCCATATAGAGCACAACGCCGGCGCCCTCGGCCGCCATGCGGCTGATCGCCTGGTGGAGCTGCGGGCCGCAATCGCAGCGGCGGCTGCCCAGCAGGTCTCCGGTGAAGCATTCGGAATGCACGCGCACCAGCGGTGTTTCGGCCTGCTCCGGCTGGCCCACCAGTATGGCCAGATGCTCGATCCCGCCATCCTGCGGCCGGAACGCCACCACGCGGACATCCTCCGTCTCTTCCAGCGGCACGCGTGCCTCGGCGGCGCGCACCAGGCTGCCCGGCGAGTGCCGCCGGATAGGCGAGGATCGCGGCGGCGGGCACCTCCAGCAGCGCGTCGGTATCGTGGCGGGCGCTCGCAAGCAGAACGGCCGGCAGCAGGCGGCCGAGCTTGGCCAGCGCCAGCCCGGCGGCCTGCACCTCGGCCGGCAGATGCGACGCCGCCGCGCGCATGCCGGCCCCCGCCTGGTTCAGCGTAGGGTCGGCCAGCGCCCGCAGCGCGGCGACGTCCAGCCGGCTGGTATCGGCGGGGAGTGTCAGCGCCACCATTTCGCCGGCGGCGCCGCGGGCGCCGGACGCGGTGCCGGAGAGCACATCGGCGGCGCGCGACGACGCCAGCAGAAGCACCGGCGTGTCGGATGCGGCGGCGAGGAACTCCTGCAGGGTGGCCTGGGTGGCGGTTTCCACCGGCAGGGCCAGCGCGCGCGCCTCACCGAGCAGCACCACGGGAATGCCGCGGCGGGCCTCGCCGATCGCGCGGTTCACGGCGCGGGCGGCGTGGGTCTGGGGCCGTGGCGGGGTGTGGTTCATGGTTGGCCATAGGTCGGATTGCGGGGGACGGAAACAAGAAGGTGGAACGGACGCCGTCCTTTTTTGGAAAACGGGCGCGTTGGGGTCTTCGTTCCTGGCTTTCGGTGGCGGGACACAACCTTTTTGGCCACGTCCGGGAGCGTGTTCGAAAGGCAAGAGGAATCGCCAAGGTCGCCAAGTCAAGGCAAGGCCGCCAAGAGAGCTTTCTACACCTTCAAAGTCCGGGCGAATCAGAGAGGCAAAAATCCGTCCCGAGCCGAGGCTGCCGTCTCTACTATGTGGCTCCTCAAATGCGTGTCGGGTTAAATCGCGACAGCAAAAAATACCGAGAAACCGACGAGGCCTAAATCCAGGACACACAACCTCTTGGTGCCCTTGCACTTTCTTGGCGCCCTTGGTGATTTCTCTTGCACCCCTGCCAGCCCGCGGATCTCAGCAGCCCACGTACGTGCCGCCTAAATCCCCATAGCCTGCCGCATGAAAGCGCGCTTCAACCCCGGCATCCGATGCACCGCCGCAATGCCGACATCCCGTGCGGCACGTATCACCGGGTTGTTGGTGCTGAACAGCCGGTCCAGCCCGTCCGTCGCCAGGAGCATCGACAGATTGTCCAGCCGTCGCGCGCGGGCATAGCGCTGCAGCAGATCCGCCGCACCTACGTCGCGCCCCTCGGCATGTGCCGCGATCAGCAGGCGGGAGAGCGCGATCGCGTCGCGCAGCCCTAGATTCAGGCCCTGCCCGGCGATCGGGTGGATGCCGTGCGCCGCGTCGCCCACCACGGCCAGGCGCTCGGCCACCACGCGATGCACGTACATCGCCGAAAGCGGATACATCCAGCGCTGCCCGACCAGGCGGATCGCGCCCAGATGGTCGCCGAGCCGGACGGCCACCTCGTCGGCGAAGGCGGCATCGTCGAGCGCCATCAGCCTGGGGGCGTCCGCGCGGCGCTCCGTCCACACGATGGCGGAGATATGGTCGCCGGCCTCGCTGGCCGCCATCGGCAGCTGCGCGAATGGGCCGGCCGGCAGGAAGTGCTCCAGCGCGGTGTTGTTGTGCGGCAGCGCGTGGGCGATGGCGCATACGATGCCGGACTGCGCGTAGGCCCAGCGGGTGGCGGTCAGGCCGGCCTGGCGGCGCAAGGGCGAGTCGCGGCCCTCGGCGGCCACCACCAGCCTGGCTGCGAAGGTCTCGCCGCTGTCGAGCCGGATCTGCGCGCCGGCGGTGTCGCGCGTGACCTCGGCCAAAGCCGGCGCGTGCAAGGTGAGGTTCGCGGCACCGTGCAGGCAGGCGTTCAGCGCCACGCGCATGTTGCGGGCCTCCACCATCCAGCCGAGCGCGCCGGCCTGGCCGGTGTCGCCACCCAGCTCGGTGGCGTCGAAATGGAGGAAGAGGGGCGAGGCGGGGCGGCCCGGCCTGCCGTCCGACACGCGTATCTGGGCGATCGGGCCGGGGCGGTGGGGCAGCGCGTCCCAGATGCCGGCCTCTTCCAGCAGGGCGCGCGAGCCGGCGGCTATGGCGTAGGCGCGGCCGTCGAAGCTCGGATGCTCCATCGGCGGCAGGGCCGCGCGATCGACGACGGCCACGTTCAGGCCGGCGCGGGCCAGGCGGCAGGCGATGGCGCCGCCTACGGGGCCGGCGCCTATTACGCACACGTCGAACATTTTGGCTTGGCCTTTTCGAGTTTGCCTGGAAATTAGGCAGGGGAGATCAGCAAGGAAGGCCTTCTTTTTTGAAAAAGAAGCAAAAAACTTTTGCGTTCCCCGCGGCGGGGTCGCCCGCGCCCTTTCTGCCAGACACGCACTTGCAGGAAGGGCACGGGCGACGGCGCGACGGGGAACGCAAAAGTTTTTTGGTCCTTTTTTTCAAATAAAGGACTGCTTCCTTGCCCTCGACCGGCACGCTTCTTGATAGCGTCCCCTCCAACCAAGGAACACCAGGATGAAGCTCGTCGTAGCAATCGTAAAACCGTTCAAGCTGGACGACGTACGCGAGGCGCTCACCCCGCTCGGCGTGCAGGGCCTGACCGTAACGGAGGTGAAGGGCTTCGGCCGCCAGAAGGGGCAGACCGAAATCTACCGCGGCGCCGAATACCATGTGAGCTTCCTGCCCAAGGTGAAGATCGAGGTGGCGGTCGCCTCCGAACACGTGGACGCCGTCGTGGAGGCGATCATGCAGGCGGCGCAAACGGGCAAGATCGGCGACGGCAAGATTTTCGTCATGGACATCCAGCGCGCGGTCCGCATCAGGACCGGCGAGCTGGACGACGCGGCGCTGTAGGCGCGCCGGGGTGGATCAGGCCGCCGGGTCGAGCCGGTAGCCGCCACCTTCGGTGACGAGAAGACGCGCGTTCGCCGGATCGGGCTCGATCTTCTGGCGCAGCCGGTAGATATGCGTCTCCAGCGTGTGCGTGGTCACCGCAGCGTTGTAGCCCCAAACCTCGTTGAGCAATATCTGCCGCGCCACCGGCTTGGTGCCGGCCCGGTAGAGGAATTTCAGGATCGCGGCCTCTTTTTCGGTAAGGCGTATGCGACGGTTGCGCAGCGGCTCCTGCAGCAGCTTGGCGGACGGGCGGAACGTGTAGGGCCCTATGGTGAACACCGCATCCTCGGAGTTCTCGAAAATGCGCAGCTGCGCGCGCAGCCGCGCCAGCAGCTCGTTCAGCCGGAATGGCTTGGCGATGTAGTCGTTCGCACCCGATTCCAGGCCGCGCACCACGTCGGATTCCTCGTCCGACCCGGTGAGCATGATGATGGGCATGCGCATGCCGGCCTTGCGCAAAGCGGCGCACAGGTCGCGTCCGTCGCCGTCGGGCAGGCCGACGTCGAGGATTATCGCATCGAAACGCTGGTCGTGCTGGCGTATCTTGCCTTCCGCCTCACTCACCGATGCAGCCTCGTCGGCAGCGAATTCACCATCGACCTGCAACTGGGCCGCCAGCTCTTCGCGCAGCGATTTGTCGTCGTCGACAATCAGGATGGGGCGCTCGCCCGCCATCTGGGTATTCTCCTATCCACGTGCCCGGGGGTGGGCACGTGACCGTCTTTGCGGGGTGCTAAGACGCTCGGTGCCGGATCGGTTGCAAAACTTTTTCGCCCGCCTGCGTGTATCACGTCAGACGATCCTGTGGCGCAACGATTACACTTCGTGCGCAGTTCACTCAAATCGATATAATTGCAATTAAAATCTTTCGCTTTCGGTTGATTGTAACGTGATCGTGAGGTAGAGCACAAGCGCGATATATCACGCGAGGGTTAATTCCAGATGAAGTATGCAGCTATCGCTATGGCGGCCTGCCTGTCGGCCGGTCCGGCCGCCGCAGCCACCTTCACCTATACCGGGCCGTTCTTCACCCCGGCGAGCGTGGGATCGAGCAAGTTCACCCGGATCGTCCTGCAGTTCACCGTGCCGGGCACCGTGCAGCCGAACACCACCTACACGATGACCGGCCTCACCGCATTCGCGGACGGCATGAACAAGCTGCCGCAGATCACCAGCTACCTGGCCAGCGGCAAGGCATACGGCGGCCAGCTCGGCGCGCTGCTCTGGGGGACGGTGACGACCGGGCCGACCGGCCAGGCGGTCTCCTGGACGTTCAAGGTTCAGTCGGAATTCACCGACGGGCTGGGCAACGAGGGCTACGAATTGCTGGTCAACGGGCCGGGCAACGCGCTTGACCTGCCCCTATGCGCAATGCGGGTATGACAGCCTGCTGACGACGCTGCCGGAGACCTTGCCGCGCACGTTCGCCCTGGTCTCCACCCATTTCGGCCTGCTCAGGCACAACTGAGCAATCCGGACGCGTATCGGGGCAGCCCTCCTGCGCAGGAGGGCTGCCCCGCAGCAGGACTTACCGGTTGAAGGTGTAGGCGTAGAGCGTGCCGCCGCCCGCCACGTAGATGTGCTTGTTGGCGGCCAGAACGGTCTGGAAATGGCGCAGGCCCTGCATCGGCTGGCCGCCGCCGTTGAACACCACCGCACCGGTCATCGCATCGTAACCGTGCAGCAGGTTGTCGCCCTCGGCGCCGACGATCCAGACGATCGGGTTGGCCGAGCCGTTGGTGGTGGTCACGATAGGCGCGCCGGCACCGTTCATCGCCGCGCACCACAGCTCGTTGATCGGCGCGCTGCCCGAGGCTGCCACCGACAGCATGGTCACGCTGCTGCCACCGCATTTCAGGCCGTTGCCGTCGCGGAACACCACCATCGAGAGATTAGCCGTGTTGTAGAGCGCCGGCGCGGTGATGATCTCGCTGTTGGAGACCTTCTGCACGGCGATCTGGCCGCCGATGCCGCCGAGGTTCTCGCGGTTGACGAGGTAGGCGTTGCCATCCTTGCCGAACGCGATCAGGCGCGGGTTGCCGGGCACGCCGCCGGCGAAGAACGGCAGCGCCTCGGTGCCGCCGAGGTCGAGGTCCTGCTGATCCAGCGTCTGCCAGTTCGACGGCGTGTAGTAGCCGGCCGTGCTGGTGGCGTGCGCCAGGCCGCTGCGCAGCCGGATGATGCCTTCGCCGTCGCCCCAGGTGCTGGCACCCGAGGTGTTGCCGGTGGTGACATACACGCTGTGGCCGTCCGAGGCGGCGCCGCCCTGGGCCCAGATGCCGCCGCGGTCGGCGCGCGTGCTCCATACGCCGGCCACGCTCGGGGTGGCCGACGGCGTCACCTGCACGACGACGCCGTGGTAGTTGCCGCAATCGCCCGAGCGGCCGCCATAGGTGAAATAGGCAGCGCCGTTGAGGAACAGCACGGCGCCGCGCTCGCCCTGTATGGTGGAGTCGAAGCCCACGCCGCGCGCGGCCAAAGCGGCCTGGACGTCGAGCGGATAGCCCGGCTGCACGGCGCCTGTTGCCGCCGAGATCGCATAGATCTGGTGGCGCACCGTGCTGGACGTGGTGCCGGTGACGGCATCGAGATAGATCAGGCCGCTCGCGGGATCGATCGCCGGCGTGCCGGTGATGCCCTCGATCGGGATGTTGCCGCATTGCAGCTGGTTGCTGGACGGCCCGGCCGGAAGCTGCGTGCTCCAGGCGACCGCACCGGTGCTGGCGTTCATCGCTTCGACCAGGTTGCCCTCGGTGGCGACGATGACGTTGCCGACGGTGCCGGGCGTGGCCTGCCAGTAGAGCGGCTGGGCATAGACGGCGCCGCTGAAGGTGCCGTTGAAGGCGGTGTCGCGGTGCATGGTGGCGCCGGTGACGTCGGTCAGGCCGGGCACCACGTATTCGCCGTGCCGGTTGGAGGTGTTG
Organism: uncultured Alphaproteobacteria bacterium; assembly: GCA_963795825.1. GTDB lineage: Bacteria > Pseudomonadota > Alphaproteobacteria > Acetobacterales > Acetobacteraceae > BOG-908. Next base: position 784,763 of record CAWCIW010000001.1, read on the forward strand.
TGGTAGGTGGTGACGCTCTGGGCGGCGGCGGTGCCGGCGGCCAGCGCCAGAGCCAGTTGGAGGCCGGCGCGTTGTGAATACGATCGCATGGCGTTTCCCTTGTTTGCTTTACGCGGCGTGTTAACACCTCTGCTATCCTGAGTTGCAAGACAAAATGCGTAACCGGCGGTTGGCGGGGTGGGGTGGGGCGTATAGGAAGGTTAGCAAGCAGTCCTTTTTTGAAAAAAAGGACCAAAAAACTTTTGCTTTCCGCGCATTTGCGACGCTCGCGTCTATCCGGGTTAGCTCGTGCGTGGCCGGTTTCGCCATGCTTAGGAACTCTCCGAATGCGCCTTTATCGCCTGCCGCAGCACACCAGCATCGACGACCTGACGCTTGTCGAGGCCGATACCCCTCGGCCCGGCCGCGGCCAGGTTCTCGTGCGCATGCGGGCGGCTTCGCTGAATTTCCGCGACCTCGCGGTGGCCAGCGGCAAATACATGATGAGCAAGCTGCCGCCGAACCTGGTGCCGCTGTCGGACGGTGCGGGCGAGGTGGTGGAAATCGGCGCCGACGTGACCCGCGTGCGTGTGGGCGACCGGGTGGCCGGCATCTTCATGCAGGGCTGGATGGGCGGCGATATGGAGCCGGAAGATGGCGCCACCGCGCTGGGCGGTGCCATCGACGGCGTGCTGGCCGAATACGTGGTGTTCGACGCGCGCGGCCTGGTCCATGTGCCGGCGCATCTGTCCTACGAGCAGGCCGCGACCTTGCCCTGCGCCGCGGTGACGGCCTGGAACGCGCTGTTCGGGCTGCATCCGCTGATCGCCGGCCAGACCGTGCTGGTGCTCGGCACCGGCGGCGTTTCGATGTTCGCGCTGCAATTCGCCCATGCCGCCGGGGCGCGGGTGATCGCCACCTCGTCGAGCGACGACAAGCTGGCGCGCGCGCGCGCGCTCGGCGCTTCGGACGGGGTGAACTACAAAGCCGAGCCGGAGTGGCAGGACGCGGTGCGCCGCCTGACCGACGGGCGCGGCGTGGACCATGTGGTGGAGGTGGGCGGGCCCGGCACGCTGCAGCGTTCGGTGCAGGCCACGCGCAGCGGCGGGGTGGTGACGCTGATCGGCGTGCTGACGCGCGGCACGCTCGATCCGCTGGCGGTGTTCGGCGGCGGCAGCATCATACGGCCGATCTATGTGGGCTCGCGCCAGATGTTCGAGGCGATGAACCGGGCGATTGCGCTGCATGGTATCGTGCCGGTGGTGGACCGGGTGTTTGCGTTCGAGGCGGCGCGGGAGGCGTACCGGCATCTCAAGGGTGCTACGCATGTGGGTAAGGTGGTGGTTGCGATCTGAGGCGGGGCCAAGCAAGCAAGTCCTCCTTTTTCGAGAAAAAGGAGCAAAAAGCTTTTGTCTTGACGCCTGCACGTGGGTTTACGCTGGTCTGCCGGGGTGCGTCCTTGCACCGCAAGTTAGATGCTCGTGCTAGTGAAGGCCCCTGTCCTCGTCCGCCAGGAATACCGCATTTGTATCCAGCTTGGGCGCGACAGCACGGAGCAAAAGCTTTTTGCTTCTTTTTCTCGAAAAAGAAGGCCTTCCTTCCTAAAAATCACCGGTTATAACGAATGATTTCCGAACGCCGCCTCCTTCGCGCGGAACCCGATTTCGGGCTGCTCACCAAGCTGTGGCGCATCAACTGGATCTATGTGCTGCTGCTCTGCGCCCTGGCCGGATGCGGCTACGTGGCACTGTATTCCGCAGGCGGCGGACCGGAGCCGTATGCCTGGCGGCACGCGCTGCGCTTCGGGTTCAGCCTGGTGATGATGCTGTCGATCGCGATGCTGGATATCAGGTTTATCGCGAAGTTCAGTTGGCCGTTCTACGGCTTTGCGCTGGTGCTTCTGGTTCTGGTGCTGAAGATGGGCCATGTGGGCAAGGGTGCGGAGCGTTGGCTCGATATCGGTCCGTTGCAGCTGCAGCCGAGCGAGATCATGAAGGTGGCGCTCGCGATGGCGCTCGCGTCGTGGTTCAACCGGGCGAGCTGGGCGCGCGTGGGCAACCCGCTGTTCCTGATTTTGCCGGGCGTGGCGGTGCTGTTGCCTGTCGGGCTGATCCTGAAGGAGCCCAATCTCGGAACTGCGTTCATCACCGGCGTGGTGGGGTTTTCCATCTTCATCGGCGCCGGCATGCGGTTGTGGCAGATGGCGATACTGGCGGTGCCGCTGCCGTTTGTTGCCGAGTTCGCCTACAAGCATCTGCACGACTACCAGCGCGCGCGTATCACCACCTTCCTCAATCCGGAGAGCGATCCGCTCGGCGCCGGCTATAACATCATCCAGTCCAAAATCGCGCTGGGATCGGGCGGGTTGTGGGGCAAGGGCTTCCTGCAGGGCACGCAGGCGCATCTGAATTTCCTGCCGGAGAAACAGACAGATTTCATCTTCTCGATCGTGGCAGAGGAATGGGGGCTGATCGGCGCGCTGGCGCTGCTGCTTCTGCTGCTCACGATCATACTCGGCGGCATGCTGGTGGCGCTACGGTGCCGGCATCAGTATGGCAAGCTGCTGGCGCTGGGTATCTCGGTGAACATGTTCATGTATGTGTTCGTCAACGTGGCGATGGTTGTGGGCGCCATTCCGGTGGGCGGGGTGCCGTTGCCGCTGGTGAGCCATGGCGGCTCGGCGATGCTGACGGTGATGTTCGCGATGGGCCTGCTGATGTCCGTGCACGTGCATCGCGACGTGGTGTTTCCCGATAAGCGGGATGCCCTGGACTAAGCCGCCTCGCGCCGAATGTGCCAGTCCGGCGCGCTGCAATGAAGCCGAAGCGCCCCTGCAGCCGAACGGAGCAAAAGTTTTTTGGTCCTTTTTTTCAAAAAAGGACTGCTTCCTTGCTTTCCACCCCCTCCACCAACACCCCAAACGCCTCCGCCGACATAGGCCGCCCGAAGTAATACCCCTGCACCTCCACGCAGCCCTCCTCGCGCAACATCTGCGCATGCGCCGCGGTCTCCACGCCTTCCGCCAGGCTGGCGATGCCCAGATCGCGCGCGATGCCGATGATCGAGCGCACCAGCGGCCGCGCCGAGGGATCCGTGCCCAGCGAGCGGGTGAAGCTCTGGTCGATCTTCAGTTTGTCGATCGGCATGCGCTGCAGATAGCTGAGCGACGAGTAGCCGGTGCCGAAATCGTCCATGGCGATGCGCACGCCGAGCGCTTTCAGCCCGGCAAGCGTGGCCATGGTGTCTGGCGAGTCGCCAAGCAGCACGCCCTCGGTGATCTCGAGTTCGAGCCGCGACGGCGCCAGCCCGGTTGCGGCGAGCACGCCGCCCACCAGGCCCACGAGGTCCGTGGTGCGGAACTGCACCGGCGAGAGATTGACCGCGACCGACAGATCCTCGGGCCAGCCGGCCGCCTCCCGGCAGGCTTCGCGCAACACCCAGGCGCCGAGCACGGTGATCAGGCCGCATTCCTCGGCGATCGGGATGAAGTCGGCGGGTGATACATGGCCGCGCACCGGATCATTCCAGCGCAGCAGGGCCTCGGCGCCTATCAGCGTGTTGCCGGCCAGGGCGTATTGCGGCTGGTAGTGCAGGTGCAGCGCGCCGGCGGCCACCGCCTGGCGGAGGTCGTGCTGCAGGTCGGAGCGCCGGCGCAGGGCGGTATCGAGTTCGGGGGTGAACACGCGGGCCTGGCCGCGGCCGCGCGCCTTTGCGTCGTAGAGTGCCATGTCGCCGAAGCGCAGCAGCTGGCCCGGATCGGTCGCGTGCAGCGGCGCCAGCGCGATGCCGATGCTCACGCCGACCGACACGTGGCGGGCCTCGATCATGTAAGGGCGCGACACCTCGACGATCAGCCGGGCGGCGAAGTCCAGCGCGCTCTCCGCGGCAGGCTGCAGCGCCTGGAGGATCACGAACTCGTCGCCGCCGAGCCGGGCCACGAGGTCGCCCGCGCGCAGGCACCCGGTCAGTCGTTCGGCAACTGCGCGCAGCAGGCTATCCCCGGCCGCATGGCCGAACGCGTCGTTGACTTCCTTGAAGCGGTCGAGGTCGAGGCAGAGCACAGCGAGGCCCTGCGGGCCCGCGCCGCGATGCATCTGATCCAGCGCGATTTGCAGGCGTTCGCCGAACAGGATGCGGTTCGGCAGGGCGGTCAGCAGGTCGTGATGGGCGAGATGGCGTATGCGCGCCTCGTCGACGCGGCGCTGGGTGAGGTCCGTGCAGATCATCACGGAGCCCACCGTGCCGCCTGCTTCGTCGCGTATCGGGCTTACCCGCATCAGCATGGGTACCGCGCCGCCATCGCGCACCAGCAGATCGGCCTCGCCGTGCCAGGGGAGCGCGCGGGCCATGGCGTTCTGCAGGTCGTGTCCGGTCCGGTCGTCCGAGATCAGGCTAGGCAGGCCGCCCAGGGCGCCGATCTCGGTCTCGTCATAGCCGAAGGCCAGCGTGAAGGCCGGGTTGACGAAGAGTGGCGCGCCCGTCTCGTCGGCGATCAATATCGCGTCGCTGGCGCTCTTCAGGGCCGCGCGGGCGCGCAGCCGCTCCTCGCTCTGCTGCCGCAGGCTGGCGGTGATATCCTCCAGCGTGCCGACATAGCCGAGATAGCGCCCGGCCTCGTCGCGCACGGCGCGCACGTTCTTGCTGACCCAGTAGGTCGATCCGTCCGGACGGCGGAATTCGGAGATGGCGCCGACGAGCCCGGCTTCGGTCTTGATGCGGGTGCGCAGCTCATCGCGCCGCGCGTCGCTGACGAACAGCAGGCCCGCTTCGAGGGCGGATGCCAGGGCTTCGCTGTCGCGGTAGCCGCTGATCGCCAGTGCTGCGGCATTCACGCTGGTGATCTTGCCGTCTTCGCCGGCGCTGAAGATGCCGAGCGCCGCATTGTCGAACACCGCCCTGTATTTGCCCTCGGCGCGTACCAGCCGATGCGCGGTGTCGCGGAACACGCCGAGGGCGCGCGCCACCGCGCCGACCTCGTCCGTCCTGTCCAGCCCGGGCAGCGGCGTTTCCAGATCGCCCTGCGCCAGGCGCCCGAGTGCCGATGTCAGCAGATCGAGCGGGCGGGTGAGCTGGCGCAGCGCATAGAGCACCGCCAGCATCACCGCGCCCAGCACGATGATGAAGGCCACGCTTTGGATGCGCAGCTCGGCCGCCAGCGCCTGGTGCAGCCGGGTCGTCAGCAGAGAAAGGCGCAGCGTGCCGAGCGTCCGCGGGCGGCCGCGGTCGCTGAAGTCTATCGTGCGCGAAACGTTTATGCGTTCCGCGGGAATCCGTTCGCCCGATGCGTCCTTCAGGCTTATTGCGGTTTCGCGCTCGCTCAGCACCGAACCGTCCGGGCGCACCAGTGCGGCCGATGCGAAATCGGGATCTTCGGCCACCGCGTCCAGCGCCGCGTCGAGCTGATCCTGGTCCAGGTTCCACAGCGGCACAGAGAGCGCCGACGCCTCGACCGACACGAGCAGCTCCGCCCGTTCCCTCAGTGCCGCCCGGCCGGCCGCCTGCATCGCCCGCTGGCGTGCCCAGGCATCGACCAGGAGGATGGCAGCAAGGCACAGCGTGGCGACCGCCAGCGTGCGTATGCGCAGTGAGGCGCGCGGCCATGGCCAGAGGCCGCGCGGGGTATTTCCGCTTTCCGTGCTGGCTGGCGACAGGACGTCAGCGCGCAGCACGGGTGCTCCAGTCCCGCAGGCCGTAGCGGGCCAGGATGGCGGACATCCGGCCGGACTGGCGGAGCTGGGCGATGCCGCTACTGAGTATATCCGCGTAACGTGGCGACAGCTTGTTGGCCGGGGAGAATGCGATGTAGAGGGGAACCCGCTCGGAATCCTGGCTGACGCTGAGGCTGTTCTCGAGCTGGAGCTCGGCCACCTCGCGTTCCAGCACCACGGAATCGTCCAGCACCACGTCGAGATGTCCGGCGATGAGCTTGAGCAGGTTCTTTGCCAGCGCACCGTCGCCCGACATGTATTGCAGGCGGGATTTGTCGCCTGACAGGCTGTGCAGGTAATCGCCGAGTTTGCCGCCGAACTCATATGTGGCGACGATGCCGATCACCTGGCCGTCCAGCGATTGCGGGCCCGCGTAGCGGAAGCCCGACTGTTTGCGGACGGCGAAGCCGGCGCTGCTGCGGCCGATCGGCTCGACGGGTATGATGAAGCCCGGAACGTCCGTGGCGTAGGCGCCGATCACCGCATCGGCATGGCCTTGGCGGACTTCCTGCAGGCTGCGCGTCCAGTTCAGCAACTGGTAGTCCACGTCGTAGCCGGCGGCACCGAAGACGGCGCGCACGATCTCTATCGCGTAGCCGGGATGGTCCGAGTCCGGTGCGCAATTATAGGGGCACCACAGATCGGAGCGCAGGGTGAGCACGGGCCTGGCTGCGCAGGGGACGGCGCTGGCAAGCGATAGCAGGATGGCGAGTAGGAACGGGCGGATCTGCACGGGACCTCTGTGGGCGACAGAGGCTCATTTTATCCGGGTGGGCTTAAGGCTTTGTGAGCGGGCGGCGGGGGAAGGTTGGGGGGCCTTCTTTTCTGAAGAAAAGAAGCAAAAGACTTTCGGGGGTGCTGTCGCGGCGCGTTAGGCGGCTTCTTTTCTGGCGGGACGCATGGGGGGTGGGGGGATTTCGCCTTCCTCTTTGCACAGGGCTGCCAGCAGGGCGTCTTTCAGGCCGGCCAGTTTTCTTTCGTTTTCTATTTTCAGGCCGAACACGTCCTTTACGTAAAAAACGTCCACCGCGCGCACGCCGTAGGTGGTTACGTGCGCGGAACCGATCTGCAGGCCCTGCTCGCTGATCGCCGACGTCACGTCGTGCAGCAGGCCGGGGCGGTCGCGGCCGTTGACCTCGAGCACGGTGTAGCTGTTCGAGGCGCCGTTATCGACGACGACGCGCGGCGGCACGTGTATCGCGCGCATGCGGCGGCCGATCAGCGCCTGTCCGAGTTTGGGAATCTCGTTCTCCAGTCTCAGATGTCCGCTCAGCGCCTGTTCTACGAGCACAGCAAGCTTGGCGATGCGATGCGGCTGGTCGAACGCGCCGCCGGCCGCATCCTGCACCCAGAACGTGTCCAGCGCGCTGCCGTTCGTCATCGTGTGTATGCGCGCATCCACGATCGAGGCGCCGGCCACCGCGAGCGCGCCGGCGATGCGGCTGAACAGGCCGGGATGGTCCGTGGCATACACGGTGATTTCGGTCACCGCGCGGGCGTGGCTGGGTTCGGTCACCACGGTGAGCGGGGCTGCGCGCGCTTCGGCGTCGCGCACCATGCGGGCATGGCGCACATGGGTTTCCGGATCGAAGGATAGCCAGTAGCCGGGATAGCCGAGGCCTGCGAAGAACGCGCGGTCGGCCTCGTTCCAGCCGGAGGTTGCAAGTATCTCGTCGGCGGCGGCGCGTGCGCGCTTCACCCTTACGTCGCGCTCGGTGGTGGCCAGGCCGCCGGCTAGCACTTCGGCGACGCGCGCGTAGAGGTCGCGCAGCAGCGTGGCTTTCCAGCCGTTCCAGACCTTGCTGGATACTGCACGCATGTCGGCGACGGTCAGCACGAGAAGCAGTTTCAGGCGTTCGGGGGATTGTATCGCCTCGGCGATGTCGAAGATGGTTTTCGGATCGTCGATATCGCGCTTGAAGGCCGTCTGGCTCAGCAAAAGATGATGCAGCACCAGCCAGGATACGGTTTCGGTCTCTTCCACGTTCAGGCCGAATTGCGGGCAGACCTGGGTGGCAATTTCGGCGCCCAGTATCGAATGATCGCCGCCGCGGCCTTTCGCGATATCGTGCAGCAGCATCGCCATGTACAGCGCACGGCGCGATTGCAGATTCTCGACGATGCCGCTGGCGATCGGCGCCACGTCGACAAGCTTGCCGTTCTCCAATGCGTTGAGGATGCGCACCGCCTCGATCGTGTGCTCGTCGACGGTAAAGATGTGGTAGGTGTCGAACTGCATCTGGCCGACCACGCGGGCCCAGTCCGGCAGCATGCGTCCGATGATACCGGATTCGTTGAATATGGAGAGCCAGCCGGCGCCGTCCGGCTTGCCGTCGGGGTTCTGGCCGCACAGCAGATCCAGAAAGATCTCGCCGGCTTCTGGATCGTTTCGTAACGAGACGGCGGCGCGCTCGTGGCGTATCAGCGCGCGCACCGCCAGCGGGTGGAGCTTCAGGCGGCGGGCGCGGGCCAGGCGCAACATGCGCAGCATGCGTATCGGCTCGTGGGCGAAATCGTCCGGACGGCCCGGCGTGATCTGGCCATCGACGAGCACGAAACCGGCTTCGAGCAGCGCACGGTCGGTCTCCACCTGCACGGCCGGCTCGCCCAGCGCGCGGCGCATCACCACCGGCTCGAGCACGAGGGTGAGGCGGGTCACATCGCGCGCGGTGAGGAAATAATGGCGCATGAAGCGCTCGACGCCGTCCTGCACGCCGTGCCGGGTGTAGCCCATGCGGGCGCCGACGACGGGTTGCAGGTCGAAGGTGAGGCGATCTTCCGAGCGGCCGCTGATGTAGTGCATGTGGAAACGCACGGTCCACAGGAAGTCCCACGAGCGGCGCAGGCGGCGGAGTTCCTGCGGCTCCAGCAGGTCGAGCCGGCCGGCGACCAGCTCGTTGGGCGTGTAGGCGCCGTAGGCGGCGCGGACCATCCAGTATTGCGTCTGCAGGTCGCGCAGGCCGCCGCGGCCCTCCTTGATGTTGGGCTCCACCAGGAACGCGCTCTCGCCGAAGCGGCGGTGGCGAGCCTGGCGCTCAGCCTGCTTGCCGGCGACGAAAAGGGCTGGGCCGGCCTGGTCGCCGGCGGCCTGGAAGGCGGTCTGGAATTCGGCGAACAGGCCGGCGTCGCCTATCAGCAGCCGGGCATCGAGCAGGCTGGTGCGTATCGTGAGGTCGGATTCGGCATCGGCCAGGCATTGCGCGATCGAGCGGGTGGCGTGGCCGACTTTCAGGCCGAGATCCCACATGAAATAGAGCATGTAGCCGACGACGCGCAGCGTGGCCGGCGCCGGGGCGTCCGGGGCGAGGAACAGCAGGTCCACGTCGCTGAACGGGGCCAGCATGAAGCGGCCGTAGCCGCCGGTCGCCGCCACGGCCACAGGGTCGGTGAGGCCGGCGGGGCCCGCGACTTCTGCGATCGCGTGGGCGAACAGCACCTGGACCACGCCATCGGTGAGCGCTGCCAGTCGCTGGGCGGCCTCCACGCCGGCCATGCGGTAGGTTTCGAACTCGTCGCGCACGTGTTGCTGTATGCGCGCGAGGTGGCGGCGGAAGGTGGCGAGCGCCGCATCGCGGCCGGGGCGCTGGCCGCCTTCGACGAGCTCGTCCAGCGCCTTGGCCAGCACGGCGGAGACTTCGTTCGGAGCGGTCGGGAACGGGGTGGTGAGCATTGTGGGGGGAGCTTAGCGCCGGGTTCCGCCGTGCGACAGCCTTGCTGTGGGGGTTGCTTCCCTTCGCCGCACAACACGCGTAACCGCTCGCGCCATCACCCCGCGCAGGACACCCCCACATGCGACACAACGACCGCGCCGAAGATGCGCTCCGGTCCGTCTCGATCGAGCCCGGCTTCTCGCACCATGCCGAAGGGAGCTGCCTGATACGCATGGGTGGCACCGAGGTGCTGTGCACCGCCAGCGTGGAGCCGCGGGTGCCGCCTTTCATGCGCGGCAAGGGGCTCGGCTGGGTGACGGCGGAATACGGCATGCTGCCGCGCGCCACGCATACCCGCGGCGACCGCGAGGCGGCGCGCGGCAAGCAGTCCGGCCGGACGCAGGAGATACAGCGGCTGATCGGGCGGTCGCTGCGCGCGATCACCGACCGCACGGCGATGGGCGAGCTGACGGTCGCGCTCGATTGCGACGTGCTGAACGCCGATGGCGGCACACGCTGCGCCAGCATCACCGGCGCGTATGTGGCCCTCGTGCTGGCGTTCCGGAAGCTGGTGGAGACAAGGGTGATCGCCGCGATGCCGCTGACCGGGCAGGTGGCGGCGGTGAGTTGCGGCCTGGTGGGCGGCGCAGCGCTGCTCGACCTGGACTATGCGGAGGATAGCGGCGCCGAGGCGGACGCGAATTTCGTGCTGACCCAAAGTGGGATCGTGGAGATACAGGGGACGGCGGAGCAATCGCCGTTCAGCGAGGCGCAGTTCCTGGAGCTGCTGCGGCTGGCCAAGGTGGGGACAGGCGCGCTGTTTGCCGCGCAAATGGCGGCTCTGGGGTGAGTGGCGTGGTGGCGGATGGGCGGCGCCTGGCGCGCGGCAGCCGGCTGGTTCTGGCGAGCCATAACACGGGCAAGCTGCGCGAGATTGCGGCGCTGATGGCGCCGTATGGGATCGAGATGGTGTCGGCCGGCGACTTGGGGCTGGCCGAGCCGGAGGAGGATGCGCCCGATTTCGCCGGCAATGCGCGGATCAAGGCGCTGGCCGGGGCGCGCGCATCGGGACTGCCGGCGTTGGCCGACGATTTGGGGTTTTGCGTGGCGGCTTTGGGCGGCGCGCCCGGAGTGGTCTCGGCGCGCTGGGCGGGCGCGGAGAAGGATTTCGCGGCCGCTATGGCGCGGGTGCATGCGGAAAGCGCGGGGGCGGCGGACGATCGGGCGTGGTTCGTGTGCGTGCTATGCGTGGCCTGGCCGGACGGGATGACGGCCAGCTACCTGGGCCGCGTAGAGGGGCGGGCGGTCTGGCCGCCGCGCGGGGCGCTGGGGTTCGGCTACGACCCGATGTTCGTGCCGGCGGGGGATACGCGCACGTTCGGCGAGATGGATCCGGCCGAGAAACATACCGGCAGCCATCGCGCGCGGGCGATGGCGCAATTGGCTGCGGCTTGCTTGCCTGAGTAACCACGCCCAGGCGTGGTGTAAGTAAAGAGAAGAAAGTAGTCCTTTTTCGAGAAAAAGGACCAAAAAGCTTTTGCTCCGACGGCTGCATCGACGCTCCCGTTCATTCTGCCAGTATATTTGCTTGCAGAAAAAACCCGGATCTTCGTGCAGGCGTCGGAGCAAAAGCTTTTTGCTTCTTTTTCTCGAAAAAGAAGGCCTTGCTTCCTAACTTTACTGACGCGCCCGACGAACCCCAGCCCCGGCCGCCCGGAACAACATCCGAAGCAGCCCGGTCTGCGCCACCATACGCGTAGCCGGCGCAACCAAAGCCGCTAGGGTCAGCGTGGCGCGCGCTTGTTCGAGGCTCTGGTCGCGCACCCGGCGGGCTTCCTCGATCACCGGATCCTTGATTTCGCCGGCGGCGAGCAGGCCGAAGATCACCACTACAACCACGTCCAACCCTGCGACGATCGCTACCGACGGGACGGCGGCGAGGTGGGCGTAATCAACGAGCGCCAGGGCGGCGATGACGTGCAGGCCGGCGAGCAGGCCCAGCGCGAACACCGCCGCCACTGCGCCGTAGATCGCACGGCGCACGATGCCGCTGACGGTCCGCTTGATCAGCAGGATTTCTGCCTGGGCGGCGACCCGGGCGAGGCGGGCGGTGCGCATGCTGACCGTCCTCTACTTGGTGATTCGGCCGAACAGGAAGCCCACGGCCGCGGCGACGCCGATGGCGATCAGCGGCTGGTCGCGCACGCGGTCGGACACCATTTCCGCCTGGTCCTCGGTGTAGGATTTGGCGCGGCCGGCGGCCTGGTAGGCGGTCTTGCGGGCGTCGGAGAAGGCCGGCGTCACGCGGTCGTCCATGAGCTGGTTCACCTGGTCGCGCAGGGCGCGCAATTCGTCGCGGGCGTTGTCCGTGATGGCCATGGGGTATCTCCTTCGAGGGGGTGGGCAGTCCGGGCGGCCGTGCTGGCCACCGTAGGCCCAAGCAACGCCACCTTTCAGGGCTGGTTGCCATGCGGTATCAAACCGATGTGGGGGACACGGATAAACGACTGGCGGCGCTGCGGCTGACGGGGCTTACGAGCGCCGGCGGCGGGCGGTCGCGCGTGGCCGGCGGGCCGGAAGGAGGCGTGGCCGGCCAGGACAGGCCGGGCGATGGCGGGCTGGACCGGCTGACGCTCTCGCCGGAGCCCGGCGCGCTCACCGTGCTGCTGGGTGCGGCGGGCGCGGGCAAGTCCGCGTTGCTGCGGGCGGTGGCGGGGTTCGCGCGGGTGCAGGGCGGCATCGAGCTAGACGGGCGCGAGATCGGCCGGGTGCCGGCGTGGCGGCGCGGCTTCGGCGTGGTGCAGCAGCCGGACGCGCTGCTGCCGCATCTGACGCTGGCGGAAAACGTGGCGTTCGGGTTGCGCATGCGGCGTGTGCCCGCGGCCTCCCGCCGGGCGCTGGTGGAGGAGGCGCTGCATCTGGTGCAGCTCGAGGGGCGCGGCGGGCTGCGACCTGCCGCGGCGCGTGCGGCGGAGCGGCAGCGCGCGATGCTGGCGCGGGCGACCGTATTCGGCCCGCGCGTGCTGCTGCTCGACGAGCCGGCCGATGCCCAAGAGGGGCAGGAGCGCGTGATGTTGCTGGCGAGCGTGCGTCGGATCCATGCGCTGCTGGGGGCCACGACGCTGCTGGCGACCGCGTCCGGCGCGGATGCGCTGGCAGTGGCCGACCAGATCGCCGTATTGCGCGCCGGCGCGATCGAGCAGTACGGGCCGGCCGCCGAGGTGTTCGACCGGCCGCGCAGCGACTATGCGGCGGGCCTGCTCGGCGAGACGAACCGGCTGGCGGGCATCATCCTGGACGTGGATGACGAGCTGGCGACGGTGCGGCTGGCCTGCGGTCCGGTGGTGGAAGTGTTGCGCGGGCGCAACTTGCAGGCGGGCGATGGCTGCGTGGTGGTGCTGCGGCCGGAGCGCATCGCGGTAGCCGGCGCGCGGGCGGCCGAGATGGGCGACCACGCGGTGGATGCCACGCTGATCGAGGCGCTGTTCCAGGGCGACAGCTACAGGTTGCGTCTTCTGGTCGGGTCTGGCGCGCAGGTTGTGGTGCGCAGGCCGGCGGCCGCCGGGTTGCGTGGGCTGGTGGTGGGCGGCGATGCGGCGCTGGCCTGGCAGGCGCACCACGCGTTTGCCTATCGGGTGAACGGGCCGGCGGAGGGCTGGGCCGGCGGTTGAAACGCTGAGTCTTCTTGATTACTTAACTCGGTCGCGTCACAAGAGACGCGATCGCCACCTCCATAGGAGAGGACAATAGCCCGAGGCCCAATGCCCGCCGCCCCATCCCGCGACGGCCCCCGTGTGAACGAAGATATCCGCGTCCCCCAGGTTCGCCTGATCGACCAGGACGGTGAAATGCAGGGCGTGATGTCCGCCCGGGACGCGCTTCTGCGCGCTTACGCGGTGGGGTTGGACCTGCTGGAGATCAGCCCGAACGCCGATCCGCCGGTTTGCAAGATCCTCGACTTCGGCAAGTATAAATACGAGCTGCAGAAGAAGAAGAACGAGGCGAAGAAGAAGCAGCGCGTTATCGAGATCAAGGAAGTCAAGGTCCGTCCGAATATCGACGAGAACGACTACCAGGTGAAGCTGCGCTCGATGAAGAGTTTCATCGAGGAGGGCGACAAGGTGAAGGTGACGTTGCGGTTCCGCGGGCGCGAGATGGCGCATCAGGATATCGGCGTGAAGGTTCTCGAGCGGATACGGGCGGATTTGGAGCTGGCGACCAAGGTGGAGCAGATGCCGCGTATGGAAATGCGGCAGATGGTGATGGTGCTTTCGCCTAAATAAGAAGGCGCCCTGGAAAAGGCGCCCTGGCGGGCCATCTGGCGCGCTTCTCCTGTGCTCCGGTGCTCATGGCCAAGCGGCCACTCCGCTCCGGTGCTCGGATAAACACGCCAGCTGACCCACCATGCCGCCTTTTCGACCCGACATTTTGTAGAGGCTTGCGAATGTAGGGGTTGGTCTGCGGGTTGCAAACTGCAGAGTTGGTCGGCGAAGTTTGCAACTCGTTTCTGTTGTGCTTGTGCTTTTCTTGCACTGGTCGGGATGGGCGCGCACGAATAGCGTCTGCCGCACTGTTTGGAGTGTCGCAGGATGGTTCAGCATATCTATCGTTGGACCGGCGCCACGGGTGGCAACACGTTCGGTGTGGCGGCGAACTGGATCGATGAGGCGACCGGCCAGGTAGGCGGAATACCAGGAGCGGGCGATATCGGGCAGTTCAGCGGAACCGAATACGTCACCGGGACAGGGGCGCTTTCCACGCTCGACACGGACGGCACCGGCGAACTTGGTTTCGTCCTGGGCGGGTCGCTCGCGGTGAGTGACGACGCCAACATGCAGGGTTCCAACTGGATCAATGGCGGCACGCTGTCGCTGGGGTATGACTTCGTCGGCTACAACGGGGTGGCCGGCACGCTGGCGGTGACGTCCAACTCCGCAATACTGGCGGGCTCGGCGGCCGGCGCCGGGCTGCTGGTCGGCGAGAACGGCGCGGCGGGCACGCTCAGTGTGTCCGGGACGAACGCGGTGGTGAATCTGGGAACGTTGGGGACGCTGAACGTCGGCTACAGCGCCTATGGCAGCTATTCCGCCACGAGCTTTGGCACTGCCACGATCAGCGGCGGCGCGCGGGTTTCTGCCGGCAGTGCCAATATCGGCTGGAGTGCCACGGGCGCGCTGCTGCTGACGGGGGCGGGATCGGCGCTGACGCTTTCGGGCAGCCTGGATGCCGGGTTTGGCGGCAACGGGAACGTGTCCATCCTCTCGCTGGCGACACTGACCTGCAACGGGTTGGAGGTGGGCGACCTCGGGGACGCCCATGCCACACGGAATGACGGAACGATCAGTGTGAGCGGCGCCACGGTGACCGACACCGGATATCTCGGCATCGGCAATTTGGGCAATGCGTCTCTGCTGTTGGCCAATGGTGCCTATCTCTCCGCGGTGGGCGGGCAGATTGCGCTGGAGGCCAATGCCGTTGGCACCGTTTCGCTGACCGGCCAGGCGACACATCTGGCACTTTCCGGCGGGCTGAATGTGGGTGCGTCTGGACATGCCGAGTTGGACGTTCTGTCTGGCGCGCTGCTGACAAGTTCCCTGGCCGGCACGACGACTTACGGCGTGACGGTTGGCGGCAGTACGGCGAATGGCGGCAGCACGATGACCGTCTCGGGCGGTATGGCAATCATTTCGGCCGGGCTGAGCGTGGGCGAGGTGGGCACCGGCACGTTGCTCGTCAGCAATGGCGGGACAGTGGTGGTGAACGCCGCGGGCGGGTACTACGCGCCGCTTGAACTGGGCGGAACCCCCGACAGCGCCGGGATCGTCACGGTCACCGGGCCCGGCTCCGTGCTCGATGCCAACGGTTGGGTGCTGGTGGGCGATGAGGGCGACGGCACGCTGACTGTGATGAACCAAGCGGTGCTGAACGCGGGTAGCCTGATACTGCAGGGCGGCACGCGGGACGGCATCCCGGGGACCGAGACGGGAACGGCCTCGGGTACTCGGCACGGCAGCGCTGCACGTGGCGGGCGGAACCCAAATCGGCGGCGACAGCCTGTTGGTTTCGGGCGGCAGCAGTTTCAGCGGCGCCGGCGGGGTGACGATCGCGCGGTTCTTCGAACGCGCCGGCACGCTGTCCGCCACGGGCACCGGCGCCAGCGTGACGGTCGGGGGCGGGCTCGCGGTAGGGGGCGAGGGCTCGCTGTTCGCCATTTCCGGCGGCGCGCATGCGACCGTGGCGGCGTCGCCGGGTCAGGCAATAATCATCGACACCGGCGCGTCCGTCTCGCTGACCAATGCGGGCTCGATGCTGTCGACCAGCGGGGCGGCGCTGCAGGTGGGAGACGCGCTGGGCGGCACAGGCACGATTACCGGCGGCGGAACGCTGGTGATCTCGGACGGCGGCACGCTCGTCTCGAGCGGAGGGTCCGGCACGGTCGGGCTGCAATCGCTGAGTGCCATTATCGGCAATGGCGCGACCGGCGAGGCGGCCAGCACGGTTCTGGTATCGGGTCGGGACGCAGCGAGCGGTTTAGCCGCCTTCTGGCAGGTGAATGACGGTTTGGAGATCGGCTATTCGGCGGCGGATGCTGCATCACTCAGCGTCTCGCTGGGCGGCACGGTCAGCGTCACCGGGACGCTTGCGCTCGGCACGCAGGGCAGCACGCTGCGCGTGGACGGGGCAGGATCATTGGTGAAAGCGGCGGAGCTGGAAACGTTTGGCAGAACGGACACGGTGATTACGAATGGCGCGGTGATCTCCGCCCAGAGCGCGCTGGTGGGCGATGTGTCGCTGGGCGGCGGGGCGTTGAAAGTCGCGGGCTTGCTGGACGTGGGCTGGATGGGGAGCGTCGTTGGCAGCGGCACCATACGCGCGACGATGACACAGATCGACCAAGGGTCGGCTGTGGTGGCCAGCGGGAAGCTTGGTGTGATGGGCGGTATTTCAGGCGCCGGATCGCTGGTGGTGGATGGCGGGGGCACGCTGGTGCTGACAGGGCCGGGTGCGGTCACCGCCGGCCTCAGTTTCCTGGCTGGCGGCGGTATGGTGGAGACCGGCGCGCCGGCCAAGCTTGCCAGCCTGATCACCGGGTGGAGCGCCGGCGATGTGATCGATCTGACGCAGGTATCCGTCTCGCGCGAGAGTTATTCGGGCGGCACGTTGAGCTTGTTCGGTGCATCGGGTCATGCGCTGTCGTCGTTGCATTTCGCCGGTGCGCTGACGGGAGCGAATTTCACGCTGTCGGCGGATGGGCATGGCGGGACGCTGATCGGGTTTCATGGGTAAGCGCGGATAGGGAGGCGTCTTTCAAAAAGGAGGAACGCAAAAGCGCTCGTCCCAAAGCCTGCATTGCGATGACATTGACTCCGCCGATCAAGGCGCCCGCAAGAACAGTGCACGCCTTTATGCAGGCGGCAGGAGCAAGAGTTTTTTGCTTCTTTTTTGCAAAAAAGAAGGCCTTGCTTCCTGCTTTACGGGAGCAGTGGATTCCGCCGCTGCAGCCAATTTTTATCCGGCAGATCCGCCGTGCGCCAGCCGCCGCCGAGCGCTTGGATCAGCGCCACCGCATCGGTCAGCCGGGCTTGCTGGATGGAGATCAGGTTCTGTTGCGCAGTCAGCAGTGTGTCCTGCGCGGTGATCACCGCGGTGAACGCCTGCGTGCCGGCGCGGTATTCGTTGAGTGCGATCTGGGAGGCGCGCCCGGCGTCGGTCACGGTCTGGCGCTGCACGGCTTCCTGGCGCGCGAGGATGCGCAGGCCGGAGAGCGCGTCTTCCACCTGCTGGAACGCGGTGAGCACGGTCTGGCGGTAGGCGGCGACGGATTCGTCGTAGGTGGCGCGGGCGGCGCGTACGGCGGCGGTGCGCGCGCCGCCTTCGAACAGCGCGTCGCTGGCCGAGGCGCCGATCGACCAGACGCGGTTTGCGGTCGAGATCAGCGAGGTGATCGGGTTGCCCTGGTAGCCGAACAGGGCGGAGAGCGTGATGTCCGGGTAGTAGGCGCCGACGGCCACGCCGACGAGCGCGTTGTCCGCTTTCATGGTGCGTTCGGCGCTGGCGATGTCCGGCCGGCGCTCAAGCAGGGCGCTGGGAACCAGGCCGGGCGTGTCCGGCACCGCGGGCACGTTTGCCACGGGGGGGATGGTGAGCGAGGCGGGTGCTTCGCCGATCAGCATGGCGATGGCGTGTTCGTATTGCGCGCGCGCGACGCCCACGTTGATGGCCGCGGATTGGGCAGCTTCGAGCTGGGTCTGCGCGGCGATTTCGTCCGAGCGGGCGGAGAAGCCGGCGTTGTACCTGGTTGCGGGCGATGCGCAGCGCTTCGGTGTCGAGGCGGGTGGTCTCGTCGAGCACGCGCTGCAGGGCGTCGCTGACGCGCAGGTTCAGGTAGGCGGTGGCGAGCGAGCCCTGTGCGGAGAGGCGGGCGTTGGCCACGAGGGCGGCGTTGGCCTGGGCGTTGGCGACGTTGCTTTCCACCTGGCGACGCAATTTGCCCCACACGTCCAGGTTCCAGTCGGCACTGCCTTCTAGGGTGAAGGTGGTGCGCGTGTTGCCGCCGCCGCCGAAGCCGCCACCGCCGCCGGTCGAGGCGACGCTGGTGGTGCTCCCGGTGTTGCCGTTGCCGCTGGTGACGCCGCCGGTGGTCGTGGTGCCGACCCCGGTGGTGCCCGTCGTGGTGCCGGTGGTGGTGCCGAGCGTGTTGGCGCCGCCGCCGGTGCTCGTGAGCACGCCGCCGCCGCCGCTCGAGCGCGTGGCGCCGACATTGCCGGAAAGCGTGGGGAACAGGTTGGCGCGCGCCTCGTCGACCAGCGCCTGGGCGTTTTCGTAGGCCGCGACCTGCTCGCGTAGGGTCTGGTTGCCGGTGTCGATCTGGGCTTCGAGGCGGTTGAGCAGGGGGTCGTGGAACGCGTCCCACCACTGGCCTTTGGGCGCTTCGTCCGCCGGGGTGGCGAGATGCCAGCCGGGAAGTTCCTTGAAGGTGGAGGTGAGCGGCGTGCTGGGTCGTTTGTAGTTCGGGCCCACCATGCAGGCGGATACCGACAGGCAGGCGAGCGTGGCGCGCACCAGTTTCGCGCCATTTTGCATATTATCGTTCACTCAGCAGGCGCTTTCGAGATGTGGGTGCCTGGAGCCGCGCGGCGCCAGACGCGCTGCGACCACAGACGGAACCGGTCCAGATAGAGATACACCACGGGCGTTGTATAAAGCGTCAACACCTGGCTGACGATCAGGCCGCCGACGATGGAAATGCCGAGGGGCCGGCGCAGTTCGGCGCCTTCGCCGGTGTCGAACGCCAGCGGCAGGGCGCCGAGCAGGGCGGCGAACGTGGTCATCATGATCGGGCGGAAGCGAAGCAGGCAGGCCTGGTAGATCGAGTTGCGCGTGGAGAGGCCCTGCTCGCGTTCGGCGTGCAGCGCGAAATCGATCATCAGGATCGCATTCTTCTTGACGATACCTATCAGCAATATGACGCCGATCAGTGCGATGATGCTGAACTCGGTGCCGAATACGATGAGCGCGAGCACGGCGCCGACGCCGGCCGACGGCAATGTGGAGAGTATGGTGATCGGATGGACGGCACTCTCGTAGAGTATGCCGAGCACGATATAGACCGCGACGAGTGCGGCGAGGATCAGCATCGGCTCGCTGGAGGTGGATTGCTGGAACGTGGCGGCGGTGCCGGCGAAGCTGCCGCTGATCGAGGCCGGCATATCGATTGCGGCGGTGGCGCGCGCAATCGCCGCGGTGGCGTCGCCGAGGGATTTGCCTGGCGGCAGATTGAACGAGATGGTGGCGGCGACAAAGGCGCCCTGGTGGTTCACACCGAGCGGTGTGTGGCCTGGCTGGAAGTGCGAAAACGCGGCGAGCGGTATCATCGTCTCCTTGGAGATGCTGACCGACGCGCCGCTGCTGGCGCTGCCTTTGCCCGATTGCGCGAGCGCGTTCGAGGCGGCATTGCGCGCCGAATCGAGCGCCACGCTGGAAGCGGTGCCCGTGTTCTGTTTGGACGCGACGTCGCCTGCGGGAAAGCCGGTGCTGCTGGTGCCGGCGGCGTTGGCACCCGATGTGCTGACCCAGACTTCGCGCAGGGTTTGCGGGCTCTGCCAGTAGCGCGGGGCGAGCTCCATCACGACGTGATATTGGTTCAGCGGGTTGTAGATCGTGCTGACCTGGCGCTGCCCGAATGCGTCGTAGAGCGTGTTGTCGATGGTGGCGGGCGTGAGACCCAGGCGCGAAGCGGTGTCGCGGTCGATCGTAAGCTGGGTCTCGAGGCCGCTTTGCTGCTGGTCCGAGTTCACGTCAGCAAGGTTGGGATCTTTCTGCAGCGCCTCCGTGAGTTTGGGCGCCCATTTGTAGAGGGTGGGCGCATCATCGGCCTGTAGCGTGTACTGGTACTGCGCGTTCGCGGCGCGGCCGCCGACGCGCAGATCCTGCACGGCCTGCAGGAACAGTCGCGCGCCGGCGACGTGGGCCAGTTTCGGGCGCAGGCGGGCGATCACCTGGTCGGCCGATACGTCGCGTTTGGTAAGCGGTTTGAGGGCCACGTAGAGGTTCGCCGTATTGGTCTGCCGCCCGCCGGTGAAGCCCACGACGCTGGCCACCGCCGGGTCGGCGCCGACAATTTTCTGTATGGTGGTGAGTTTGGTGCGCATGGATTGGAAGCTGGTGGACTGGTCCGCCTGCACCATGCCCATCAGCGCGCCGGTATCCTGCTGCGGGAAAAACCCTTTTGGGATCACGATGAAAAGATACACGTTGAGCGCGACGGTGGCGGCGAGCACCACCATCACCAGCGGCGCGCGATCAAGCGACCAGGCGAGCGTGCGTTCGTAGAAGCCCTGCACGCGGGCGAAGGCTGCTTCCCAGTGGCGGAAGAACCAGCCGCGCTGACGTCTCGGCGGCGCGGTTTTCAGGAACAGCGCGCACATCATCGGTGTGGTGGTCAGCGAGATTACCAGGCTGACGATTATCGCGAGCGACAGCGTGAGCGCGAATTCGCGGAACAGGCGGCCGACGATGCCGCCCATCAGCAGGATTGGCAGGAACACCGCGATCAGCGACGTGCTTATCGACAGCACGGTGAAGCCCACTTCGGCCGCACCCATCAGGGCTGCGCGTATGCGTGGCACGCCCTCTTCCATGTGGCGCGCGATGTTTTCCAACACGACGATCGCGTCGTCCACCACGAAGCCGGTGGAGATTGTGAGGGCCATCAGCGAGAGATTGTCCAGGCTGAAGCCGAGCATGTACATCGCGGCGAAGGTGCCGATTATGCTGACGGGCACGGCAACGGCGGGGATCAGCGTGGCGCGCGCGCTTCCCAGGAACACGAAAACCACGGCGATAACCAGCACGATGGCGATGACGAGCGTGCGCTGCGTGTCGTCGAGCGAGGCGCGCACCGTGGGTGTGCGGTCGATAGCGACGTCGATATTCACCGCGCCGGGCAGCGAGGCTTTGAGTTGGGGGAGCACGGCGCGTATGCCGTCGACTGTTTGTATTATGTTGGCACCGGGCTGGCGGAACACGATCAGCACCACGGTCGGCTGGCCGTTGAACTGGCCGGAGTTGCGAAGATCCTCCACGCTGTCGAGCACTTCGGCGACGTCGGTGAGTTTTACCGCGGCGTTGTTGCGGTAGGCTATGACGAGATCGCGATAGTCTGCGGCGTGGCTGGCCTGGTCATTGGTGTAGATCTGGTAGTGGCGGTCGCCTTCTTCGATGGCACCTTTCGGGGCGTTGGCGTTCGCCGAAGCGAGTGCGGCGCGCACGTCTTCCAGGCCGATACCGTAGTGGAACAGCGCGCCGGGGTTGAGTTCTACGCGCACGGCTGGGAGTGCGGAACCGTTTACGTCGACTTCGCCTACGCCTGGGAGTTGCGAGAGTTTTTGTTCGAGGACGGTTGCTGCGGAGTTGTAGAGCTGGCCTTGGGTCAGGGTTTTCGAGGTTAGGGCCAGGATCATGACTGGCGCGTCGGCGGGGTTTACTTTGCGGTAGGTGGGGTTGGCGCGGAGCGAGGTGGGGAGGTCGGCGCGGGCGGCGTTGATGGCTGCTTCCACGTCTCGGGCGGCGCCGTCGATGTTTCGGTTCAGGCCGAATTGCAGGGTTATGCGGGTTTGGCCGACGGAGCTGGCGGATGTCATTTCGGTGACGTCGGCTATTTGGCCGAGGTGGCGTTCCAGGGGGCTGGCGACGGAGGTGGCTACGGTTTCCGGGCTGGCGCCTGGTAGGGAGGCTTGGACGGATATTGTTGGAAAGTCGACTTGTGGGAGCGGGGAGACTGGGAGTTGGGCGTATGCGAAGATGCCGGCCAGGGCTATGCCGATTGTCAGCAGCGTGGTGGCGATGGGGCGGCTGATGAACGGGGCGCTGATGTTCATGGTGGTGTGGTGCGTGTTGTTGGGCGTGGGCTTTCATCACCAAGGGCACCAAGGAAGACAAGGCACCAAGAAGCGCGGGCTAGGAAGTCTGGCGTGGTTGGTTGGTCTTTTTGGTGTCTTGGCGTTCTTGGTGGATCGCGCGACGTTGTTGGGTTGTGGCGAGTGTTTGCGTTATTGTGTGATCTTCAGAGGCGTGTGTTGTTAAAATGCGCTTTTAACGCCAAGTTCGCCAAGGACGAAAAGGTGCCAAGAGAAGCGCTGCGATGGTTTAGAATTGCGAGACTTCTTGGTGCTCTTGGCGTCTTGGTGTTCTTGGTGATGAAAACCGCATTTCGAACCCACGCTATTTTTGATGAAAGGACCGCGGTCCTGCGCGCAAATAATGCCGAACGTTGCTTCTGCCAATGCGCGCGGTTGCAGAACGGCCGAAGCCGCCATGCAGGCGTCGGAGCAAGAGTTTTTTGCTTCTTTTTTGCAAAAAAGAAGGCCTTGCCTTGCTCAGCCTCACGCCGCCACAGGCCCTTCCGGCTCAGGCGCATCCTTTGGTTTGAAGTAGAGCGCCACACGATCAAACAGAAGGTAGATCACCGGCGTGGTGAACAGAGTGAGCACCTGGCTCACGATCAATCCGCCGAAGATCGCCAACCCCAACGGCCGACGGAGTTCGGAGCCGGTGCCGCTGCCGAGCATCAACGGGAGTGCGGAGAATAGCGCGGCGAACGTGGTCATCAGGATCGGGCGCAGGCGGAGCATGCTTGCGCGGTGGATGGCTTCGCGCGGGGCGTAGCCTTCTTCGCGTTCGGCGACGAGCGCGAAGTCGATCATCATGATCGCGTTCTTTTTCACGATGCCGATCAGCAGGACGATGCCGATGATGCCGATGATGTCGAGGTCGGAGCCCACGAGCATGAGGGCGAGGAGCGCGCCGATGCCGGCGGAGGGGAGCGTGGAGAGGATGGTTATGGGGTGGACGAAGCTTTCATAGAGTACGCCGAGCACGATGTACATCGCGGCGATCGCGGCGAGCACGAGGAAGAGTTCGTTGCCGAGCGCGCTCTGGAACGCGGCGGCCGCGCCCTGGAAGGCGGTCTGGAAACTATCAGGCAGGTGCAGGGATGTTTCGGCTTGTTTTATCGCGTCGACCGCGGCGCCGAGCGAGGCGCCTGGGGCGAGGTTGAAGCTGATCGTGGTGCTGGGGAACTGACCGAGATGGCTGACCACGAGTGGCGACGAGCCGATGGTGACGTGCACGAACGCGGCAAGCGGAACCTGGCCGCTGGCGGCTGTGGAGGACGGGAGGTAGAGCGCGTTGAGGTTGGCGAGCGAGGCCTGCACCTGCGGTGAGGCTTCCAGGATGATGCGGTATTGGTTGCTCTGGGTGAATATGGTCGAGACGATGCGTTGGCCGAACGCGTCGTAGAGGGCGTTGTCGACGGTGGCTGGCGTAATGCCGAAACGCGCGGCGGTTGGGCGGTCGATGGTGATGGTGGCGGCGAGGCCGTTTGTCTGCAGGTCGCTGGCGACGTCGGTGATCGAGGGGATTGCGTGGAGTTTGTCGAGCAAGCGCGGGATCCAGGTGCGGAAGGCAGAGAGGTCGGCGTTTTCCAACACGAACTGGTATTGCGTGGCGCTGATCGCGGTATCGATGCTGAGGTCTTGCACCGGCTGCATGTAGAGCGAGATCCCGGCCACGTTGGCCACTTCGTTTTGCAGGCGGCGGATGATGGCGCTGACGTTCTCGGTGCGTTTGTCGCGCGCGGCAAGATTTATCAGGAAGCGGCCGGTGTTGAGCGTGGTGTTGCTGCCGTCTATGCCGATGAACGAGGAGAGGCTGACCACGTCAGGATCGTGCAGGATCGCGTCGGCGAGCGCCTGCTGGCCGCGGGACATCGCGGCGTAGGATGCGGTGGGCGCTGCCACGCTGATGCCCTGTATCAACCCGGTGTCCTGAACCGGGAAGAAGCCTTTCGGGATCACGATGTACAGGAACGCGGTGAGCAGCACGGTGATGGTGGCGACGATGAGCGTGAGTATCTGGCGGTCGAGTACCCAGTCGAGCCACACGCCGTAGCCGGCGATCACGCGCTCTGTGGTGCGTTCGGCCCAGCGCGATACGCGGCCGGTGTTTTCAGGTGGGACATGGCGCAGCAGGCGGGCGCATAGCATCGGCACCAGGGTGAGCGAAACGATAGCGCTGATCACGATGGTTACCGCCAGCGTGATGGCGAATTCGTGGAACAGGCGGCCGACGACGTCGCCCATGAACAGCAGCGGTATCAGCACGGCGAGCAGCGACACGGTGAGCGAGATGATGGTGAAGCCGATCTGGCGCGAGCCTTTCAGCGCGGCTTCGAGCGGCGGCTCGCCCATTTCCACGTAGCGGTCGATATTTTCGATCATCACGATGGCGTCGTCGACGACGAAGCCGGTGGCGATGGTGAGCGCCATCAGCGAGAGGTTGTCGAGCGAAAAACCCCAGAGATACATCGCGGCCAGCGTGCCGACGAGCGATAGCGGCACCGACAGGCTTGGTATCAGGGTTGCCGGAATGCGGCGCAGGAACACGAAGATCACGAGCACGACGAGGCCGATCGCGAGGGCGAGCTCGAATTCCACGTCGGCGACAGAGGCGCGTATGGTGTTCGTGCGGTCCGTCAGTTTGGTGACCTGCAGGCTGGCGGGCAGGGTTGTCTGCAATTTCGGCAGTAGCGCGCTGATGCGGTTCACCACCTCGATCACGTTGGCGCCTGGCTGGCGCTGTACGTTCAGCACCACGGCGGGCGTGCGGTTCATCCAGGCTTGCAGCCTGGTGTTTTCCGAGCCTTGCACGAGTTTGGCCACGTCGGTGAAGGTGTACCGGCGCGCCGTTCTTGTAGGCGATTATCGCGTTGGCGAAGGAGGCGGCGTCGGGCAGTTGGTCGTTGGCGTTTATCGTTGTGGCCTGGGTGGGGCCGTCGAAATTGCCTTTCGGGGTGTTGACGTTGAGGTTGGCGATCGTGGTGCGCAGATCGTCGATGTTCAGGCCCAGCGCGGCCAGCGCGCGCGGGTTGGCTTGGATGCGCACGGCGGGGCGGTGACCGCCGGAGATGGAGACGAGACCCACGCCGTCGATCTGGCTGATTTTCTGCGCGAGGCGGGTTTCGGCGAGGTCCTCGATCTGCGTCAGCGCCATGGTTTTGCTGGTGAGTGCCAGGGTGATGATTGGCGCGTCGGCGGGGTTTACCTTGGCGTAGATTGGTGGGGCGGGGAGGTCGGACGGGAGCAGGTTTCCGGCAGCGTTGATGGCGGCTTGCACTTCTTGCTCGCCGATGTCGAGCGAGAGGTCCAGCGTGAACTGCAACGTTATCACCGATGCGCCGGCGGAGCTTTGCGACTGCATCTGGTTGAGGCCGGGCATTTCCCCGAACTGGCGTTCGAGCGGTGCGGTGACGGAGCTTGTCATGACCTCCGGGCTGGCGCCGGGGTAGAAGGTTTGCACCTGGATCGTGGGGTAGTCGACTTCGGGGAGGGCGGAGAGGGGGAGGTATTGGTAGCTGACGAGGCCTACGAGGAGCAGGGCGATCATCAGCAGCGTGGTTGCGACCGGACGCAGGATAAACAGCGCAGAGGGGTTCATCGGTGAAAACCCGCCCCCACGCGGAGCGTGCTTTCGCACGACGTGGCCGTCTGACGCGCGTTTTCTGCGCGCGGGTGCTCATGGCCCCAAGCGGATCGGGCTGCTCGCTCGGACCAATGGCGCGTCCAGCCCGATCCGCTCCGGTGCTCACAAACGCACGCCAGCCGACTCACCATGCCGGGTTTTACGGACGCTCCGTAAGCGGTGGTGCGCGATCCGGAAACATCCCCACCGGAACACGCAAGTCCGTTACGACGCGCGCCCAGCACAGCAAAAGTTTTTTGCTTCTTTTCTTCAAAAAAGAAGGCCTTGCTGACTCCCTGCCTCACTGCGCAGCGTGCCGATGCCGATGCGCAGCCGCCCCCCCAGGCGAAGATCCGGGCAGCACCACCTTGGCGCCGTCGCGCAAACGATCGGAGCCGTCGATCACCACCGTGTCGCCCACTGCCAGCCCGCTGAGTATCTGCGTCTTCTCGGCATCGGCCACACCGAGCTTCACGGCGCGAACCGCCACGCTGGCGGCCGGCCGGCCATGCGCGCCGCCTTTCGCGTCCGGCGCGGCGGCGTCGGGGGCTGCCGGCTTGCCGGCGTCCTTGGCGTCTGCGGCGTCGGCGGGCTTTTCGACCGTACCAGGCGGCTGCACCAGGTAAACAAAACTGCCGGGCGCGCCGGTTTGCAGCGCGGCGTTCGGCACCACCACCGCATCGTGCACCGTGCTCACCACCAGGCGGAGGTTCACGAACTGGTTGGGAAACAGCGTGAACCCCGGGTTGGCGAACAGCGCGCGCAACTTCACCGTGCCTGTCGTGGTGTCGATCTGGTTGTCGATCGTCTCGAGCGTGCCGTCGGCGAGGTGGATCGCGTTGCTTCGGTCATAAGCCTGCACCACGAGTTTGGTGCCGGCGCGCAACTGCGCCTGGATCGCCGGCACGTCGTCTTCCGGCAGGGTGAAGATCGCGCTGATCGGGTCGAGCTGGGTGACCACCACGATGCCGTTGGTCAGCGAGGTGGGTGTCACGTAGTTGCCGGCGTCGATCTGGCGCAGGCCGACGCGGCCGTCCACCGGCGATACGATGTGGCAGAACGCCAGGTTCACGAGCTGGGTCTGCACCATGCCCTGATCGGCGGCCACCGAGCCGATATATTGCTCGACGACGTATTGCTGGTCCTCGGCCTGCTGGCGGCCGATGCTGTCCTGCTTCTGCAGCAGGGCGTAGCGGCGGGCGTCCATCTGCGCCTGGTGCAGCAGGCCCTGGTCGTGCGCCAGCGTGCCGCGGGCCTGGGCGAGCAGGGCCTCGGTGGGCCGCGGGTCGATCTGGGCGAGGAAATCGCCGCGATGGACGATCTGGCCTTCGCGGAAGCCGATGGTCTGCAGCACGCCGGCGATCTGCGTCTGCACGGTGACGCTGGCGAGCGAGGTGATGGTGCCGAGTCCGGAATCGATCACGGACATGTCCGCGGTCGAGGCTTTGGCCACGCCGACGGCCTGGGGCGGCACGATCTGGGCGTGTCGGCCGCCGCCACCGCCGCCGAGGCGGGAGACCAGGAACACCACGGCGCCGAGCACGACCAGCAAGATCAGCCAGGGCCAGAGCCCGCGCCGGCGGGCGGCCTGCTGGACCGGCTGTTGGCGGATCGGCTGGTTTCGAAGGTCATCCATGGAAGGGTATTCCGGCGCGCGCGGGCGATGCGCAAGGCGCCCCCTTGTGGGGCGGTCGCGGCGCGCTGATCATGTGGCTCACGCATACCACCGTGGTCCGTCCCGGCGAGCCCCGCCAGTGCGTTCCGTGTAAGTCTGTGTAACCTGGCAAGGGTTGGAGGGATCGGGCATGCGGGGCTTTCTGGCGTTGGTATTGCTCGGCTGTGTTGCGGGATGTGGTGCGGACCCCGCTTTAAGAAGCCGCGATATCAGCGATCGAGGCCGGCTGCCGGCCGTGCATCCGTCGGGCGTCTGTACTGGCGGCGCCACCGCAGGATAGCAGTTCCACGCCTCTAAGATGTCTGCCGGACGGGCCCGGCTTCACGTGTTCTCGCCGAAATTAGCAAAGAAAGGCCTTCTTTTTTGCAAAAACCAAGCCGCGTATCACAGAAGCCAACCCCAGTCCGCGACAGCCACAGCAAGAGTTTTTTGCTTCTTTTTTGCAAAAAAGAAGGCCTTGCTTCCCTTGCCTGACATCGACTGCATCGTAGCCGGCGCCGGCGCAGTAGGCCTGGCGATAGCCCGCGCTTTGGCAAAAGCCGGCAACTCCGTGCTGATCCTCGAAGCAGCCGAAGCCATAGGCACAGGCACCTCCGCGCGCAGCAGCGAGGTGATCCACGCCGGCTTCTACTACGCGCCCGACACCTGGCGGGCCAAACTCTGCGCACCCGGGCGGCGCGCGCTCTACCAGTATTGCGCGTCGCATGGCGTGCCTGCCAGAGCGTGCGGCAAGCTGATCGTGGCGGCGGATGCGGGCGATTGCGTCCAGCTCGACGCGATACAGGCAAAGGCCGCGCAGAACGGTGTGGAGGGCGTGGCAAGGCTGACCGCCGCGCAGGCGCGCGCACTGGAGCCGGCGCTGGCCTGCACCGGCGCGCTGCACTCGCCGATGACGGGGATCGTGGACAGCCACGCGCTGATGCTGTCGCTGCTGGGCGAGGCGCAGGATCACGGCGCGGTGCTGGCGCTGCGGGCGCCGTTGCACCGCGCCGAGGCGGTGGCGGGTGGCGGGTTCGATGTGGTGGCGGGCGGGGCGGAGACGATGCGGCTGCGCTGCCGGATGCTGGTGAACGCGGCGGGGCATGGGGCGTGCGGACTGGCCAGGCGGATCGCGGGGCTCGATCCGGTGCATGTGCCGCGGGCGTATTATGCGAAGGGGAGCTATTTCGCGTTGTCCGGGCGGGTGCCGTTCACGCGGTTGATCTATCCGGTGCCGATCCCGGGCGGGGCGGGGATACATCTGACGTTGGATATGGCGGGGCAGGCCAGGTTCGGGCCGGATGTGGAGGCGGTCGAGGAGCCGGACTACACAGTGGATCCGGCCCGCGCACCGGTGTTTGCCGCCAGCATCAAACGGTATTGGCCGGGGTTGCCTGAGGAGCGGCTGGTGCCGGCCTATGCCGGGGTGCGTCCGAAGATCGTGCCGCCGACGGAGACGCAGGATTTCGTCATCCAGGACCGTGCGGTGCATGGGGTGGACGGGCTGGTGAACTTGTTCGGGATCGAGAGTCCTGGTCTCACGTCGTGTCTGGCGATTGGCGAGGTGGTGCGGGCGATGGCGGCGTGAGCTGCGCTTCCCGGCTTTTTCAGCAGCAAGGAAGAAAGGCCTTCTTTTTCGAGAAAAAGAAGCAAAAAGCTTTTGTCCCGAGGCTTGCACGACGATGTTGGCTGTTGCTGCAGCCGTATCGGCTGGCAGGATAAACGTAAGCCTTGGTGCAGGCGGAGAAGCAAAAGCTTTTTGCTTCTTTTTCTCGAAAAAGAAGGCCTTCCTTCCTGAAAGACCCAACCCGCCCAGACCCCGACGCCCTCCTGGCCGCCGCCGCCAAAGAGCACAACGGCGCCCTGAAGATCTTCCTGGGCGCCGCCCCAGGCGTAGGCAAAACCTGGGAGATGCTGGCCAACGCGCAGCGCGCCCGCGACGCCGGCCGGGACGTGCTGATCGGCATCGTGGAAACCCACGGAAGAGCCGGCACCGAGCGGCAGATCGGCACGCTGCCGCTGCTGCCCAGAAGCTCGATCGCCTATCGCGGCCAGGTGCTCGAAGAGTTCGACGTGGACGCCGCCCTCGCGCTGCACCCCTCGCTCCTGCTGGTCGACGAACTCGCCCATACCAACGCGCCCGGCAGCCGCCACAACAAAAGATGGGAGGACGTGGCCGAGCTGCTGGAAGCCGGCATCAACGTCTGGGCCACGCTCAACGTGCAGCACCTGGAAAGCCTCAACGACGACATTGCCCGCATCACCGGCGTAAGGGTGGCGGAAACCCTGCCCGACCGGGTGATGGAAATGGCCGACGAGATCGAGTTCGTCGACCTGTCGCCGGGCGAGCTGCGCCGCCGGCTGCGCGACGGGCAGATCTACCGGCCGGATGTGGCGGCGCGCGCGCTGGAGAGCTTCTTCCGCGAGGGCAACCTGGCGGCATTGCGCGAGATCGGGCTGCGCCGGGCGGCGCAATACGTGGACCAGGACGTGCGCTCCTATATGCGCGCGCATGGCGTGGACGGCATCTGGCCGGCGGGCGACCGCGTGCTGGCGCTGGTGGGTGCCGATAGCGGCGCCGAGGCGGTGGTGCGTCAGGCCAAGCGGCTGGCGGACGCCTTGCGCGCGCCCTGGCTCGCTTTGCATTTCGAGCGGACCGACGGGCTGGACGCGACCAGGCCGGCGCTCGACATGGCGACGAGCCTGGGCGCCGAGGTGGAGATACGCGCCGGCGGCCGGCTGGTGGAGACCACGCTGGAAGTGGCGCGCGCCCGCAACGTGACGCATCTGGTGATCGGCCGCGGTGCGCCGAGCTGGCGGCGGCGGCTGAGCGGGCGGACGCTGGCCGGCACGCTGGTGCGCCAGGGCCCGGAGTTCTCGATACATGTGGTGCCGGTGGGCGGGGTGGCGCTGCGGCGGCGTCGGGCCAGCCCGTGGCCGGAGGGCGCGTCGCCGTGGCTGGCCAGCACCGCTTTGGTGGGCGCGGTGATCGCGGCCGGCGAGCTGCTGCACGCGTATCTGGAGCACGAGGCGCTGGGGATGATCTTCCTCGCTGCCGTGACGGCGATGGCCACCGTGTGGGGCCTGCCGGTGGCGCTCTACACCGCGGTGCTCAGCTTCCTCTCCTGGAACTTCTTCTTCATCCCGCCGGTGAACCACTTCACCATCTCGCAGCCGCGCGATGTGGTGGCACTTCTGGTGTTCCTGGGCGTGGCGACGGCCACCGGCTGGCTGGCCGGGCGGCTGCGGCTGGAGGCCAAGGCGGCGCAGGGGCGCATCGACAGCCTGCGGCGCATCTCGAGCTTCACCCGCCGGCTGGGCGAGCCGGCGACCGAGCCAGAGCTGGTGGCCGAGATCGCCCGGCTCGCCGGAGAGATCGTGGCGCCGGCCCTCCTGCTGATCGCCGAGGGCGAGGACCTCAACATACGCGGTGCCGAACCGCCAACGCTCGACACGATGGATGACGGAAGCTGGGCGGCCGCGCGCTGGAGCTTCTCGCGCCAGGAGCAGGCCGGCCGCGGCACCGCCACGTTGCCCAGCGCCGCCTGGCGCTTCCTGCCGCTGCGCAATGCCCGCGCGGCGATCGGCGTGCTAGGTGTGCGGCCCGGCGGTGCGGTGGACCAGCCGAAGCTGCAATCGCTGCTGGCGCTGGCCGACCAGGCGGCCTCCGCGTTGGAACGGGTGCGCTTGGCGGCCGACGCCGCGCGCACCCAGGCCCACGCCGAGACGCAGAAACTGCGCACCGCCTTGCTGAACAGCCTGGGCCACGACCTGCGCACGCCGCTGACCGGCATACGCGGCGCCGCCGGCTCGCTGCGCACCTCATGGGATACGCTACGCCCGGCGGATCGGGCGGACCTGCTGGCCAGCATCGAGCTCGATATCGTGCGGATGACCCGCTTCCTCGCCAACATCACCGAGATGACGCGTGTGGAGACAGGCGAGATCGTGCCGCGCCTGGAAGACGTGGCGGCCGCCGACGCGATCGAGGCGGCCTGCGCCAGGGTGCCGGGGCTGGGTCCGGTGCGGCTGGACGTGCCCTACACGCTGCCGGTGCTGTCCGCCGATCCCACGCTGCTCGAGCAGGTCCTGGTCAACATCCTGGAGAACGCGGTGAAATACGCGCCGGCGGGAACAGGGGTGGATGTGCTCGGGCGGATGCAGGGCGCGCTGCTCTGCCTGGCCATAACCGATGGCGGGCCCGGGATACCGGCCGCCGACCTGCCGCATGTGTTCGACAGCTTCTACCGCGCGCGCCGGGAGGATC
This sequence comes from uncultured Alphaproteobacteria bacterium, assembly GCA_963795825.1. Taxonomy (GTDB): domain Bacteria; phylum Pseudomonadota; class Alphaproteobacteria; order Acetobacterales; family Acetobacteraceae; genus BOG-908. The sequence continues at coordinate 816,041 of CAWCIW010000001.1, forward strand.
GCACGGTGCCCGGCACAGGGCTCGGCCTGGCGATCGCGCGCGGGCTGACCGAGGCGATGGCCGGCACGATCGAGGCTGTCAGCCCGGCGGCACCGGGCGCCCGGCCGCCGGGGAGCGCCGGGCCGGGCACCACAATGCTGCTCCGGCTGCGGACCGCGCGATGAACCCCGCCGAGGCCGCGCGGCCGGCCGTGCTGCTGGACCGCGCGCTGGTCTTGCTGGTCGATGACGAGCCGCAGATACACCGCTTCCTGCGCCCCACCCTCGAGGCGGCGGGTTACGAGGTGGCGCGCGCCGATACCGGCGGCGCGGCCCTGGCGGCTGCAGCCAGGCGGCCCCCCGCGCTGATCCTGCTCGACCTCGGCCTGCCAGATATGGACGGTCAGGATGTGCTGGCGCGGTTGCGCGCGCTTGCGCCGACTCCTGTGATCGTGCTCTCCGCGCGCGACCGGGCGGCGGAGAAGATACGCGCGCTGGATGCCGGCGCCAGCGACTACGTGGAAAAGCCGTTCGACATGGGCGAGCTGCTGGCGCGCATACGGGTGGCGCTGCGCCAGGAGCGCGGGCCGGAGGCGGCTTCCGGCGTGTTCCATGTGGCGCCGCTGGAAATGGACCTGGTGCACCGGCGGGTGCGCGTGTCCGGCGCCGCCGTGCAGTTGACACCGCGAGAATACGATCTGTTGGCGTTTCTGGTGCGCAACGTGGATCGCGTGATCACCCACCGGCAGCTTCTGACGGCTGTCTGGGGCCCGGCGCACGGCTCGGACGTTCAATATCTTCGCGTGTATATCGGCCATCTTCGCCAGAAGCTTGGTGCGGTTGCAGGCGCGCTGGTCAGCACGGAACCCGGCGTGGGGTATCGGTTGCTGGGGCAGAGCCCTGTTGCCGTTTTGGATGCAGAAACGCCCGGAAGTACTTGTTAAGTCGTAAACACCCCCACTGTGTGAAACGTATCACACACGCTCACGGAAAAGTTATGTTAACACGCTCGTATTAACCGGGTGGTGAGTTCCATGCCCTTACGTCAGCCAGCGTTAGCCAACACCGTGATCTCCTTCGCGCTCCATGCGGCGCGATCTTCCTGCATCGCGCATGAGACCTGCCTCACACCGCAGGACCGCATGCAGGTGAATTCCTGGCGGGACCGCGCCCGGCAGGCCGGCTACGATCGTATGGTGATACATGACCGCGACGAGGGGGATGCCTCCGAGGTCGGCAATTTTCTCAGCCTGTATGCGCGTGGCCAGGCCTGGTCGCGCTGGGGCTTTGCGCGGTCCGGCGGCCGGGTGCGCGCCTGGTGCTGCCTCACCGGCACCGATGTGGGCGAGTTCGTCAGCCTGAGCGAAGCGTTCCAGGCGGTGCTGCAGGACTACAGCGAGACGAGCCCGCAGCAGGTTGCGGACGCCGTGGTCGCCAGCAACGTGGTGCAGGTCAGTTTCGGCGGGCGCGCCGGCAACGTGGCGGCGTAAGCCTGCTGCGCGGTTCGGGCGTTCCGCGCTGGCCGCCCTTGGAAGCTGCCCGCTTACAGGGTGTGCGCGGCAGGGCGCCACGTCCGGCCCTATTGCCGGCTACACCGAGGCGCGGCACGGCATTTACGCAAGAGTTCAAAGGCGTTCGACGCGGTACTCGACGCCCAAGTGCCGTGCGGGATTACGCGCGCATAGTGCCCGTTTTCGAAGCGACCTGGTCAGGGCCCGACGAGGCCCTCGCGCGCGGGGCAACCTCGGAGAAGCGCGCCGACGTGGCGGTGTCGTTCGGCCCATAGTTCGGCTGGCACCTCGGGCCGCGCCCAGTACGTTACGCGGCTGGTGACCCCGCGGGCCGGATGATACGCTGGTCGCTTAATGCTGAAAGTCACCAGATGCGTGGGTCGCTTCGCCTGTCCGAGCGCTGGTTCAACCGCGGCCTCTGGGTCGTGGCACTGGTTTTCGCCTTTTGCCTGGTCGGCCTCGGCAGCCTGGTCGTGGACGACCTGCCGCGCGTCGAACGGCAGGCGCAGCGCGAGGATTTCCTGGACCAGGCCGCGGTAACGCCGCTGCTCGAGGCGGTCGACCAAGGCAAGCACGACGAGGCCGATGCCAACAACGCCGGTGAGCAGGCAAACCTGAAGCTGGAGGCCGCCCAGCAGGGCTACGCGTCCGCGAAGGAGGCGTTCGGCAACTGGCTGGAGACCCGCAAGGCGACCAATCTTTCCGGTCAGGATCGCGACCTGGTCGCCCGTACACAGGCGTTGGACGCCCTCAATGCGGCGCGGATCGCGGCGCAGCGGTCGGTCGATACCGCGGACCAGGCCGTGCTGAACGCGCAGCAGGCGCAGAAGAATGCCAGCGCGCAGCTCGAACGACTGGATGCGGCCGCCGACAGCCGGCTGGCTGCCGCGCGCGCCAGCGCCGATCTTCGCGTGTTCGGCTATCGCCTGGCACTGACGCTGCCTTTGCTTGGGGTGGCGGGATGGCTGTTCCTGCGCCGCCGGCAATCCACGTGGTGGCCCTTCGTCTGGGGCTTCATCCTGTTTGCGCTGTTCACGTTCTTCGTCGAGCTCGTGCCCTATCTGCCGAGCTACGGCGGCTACGTGCATTACGGCGTGGGCCTCGTCGTCACCGTTCTGCTTGGCCGATACACGATCCTGTCGCTACGCCGCCACATGGCTTTGCAGAAGGCGGCCGAACTCCTCCCCGACCAGAACCGCCGCCACGAGCTCGATTACGACACGGCTCTTGCCCGGCTGGCAAAGGCCCGATGCCCCGGATGCGAAAGGCCGATCGACCTGCAGGACACCGCGAACGATTTCTGCCCGCATTGCGGCATCGGGGTGTTCGACCATTGCGGCAGCTGCACGTCGCGGAAAAGCGCGTTTGCCCGGTTCTGCCATGCTTGCGGGGCGCCTTCGGCTGAGGCGGTTGCCGGGTGATCGGGGGCAAGGAAGCGAGCAAGTAGTCCTTTTTCGAGAAAAAGGACCAAAAAGCTTTTGCTCCGACGCCTGCATCGGCGCCTGGCGCTCGTGTGCAGGTCGGTGCGGCTGCGATAAGACCCTCATTCTCGTGGAGGCGTCGGATACTTTCTCGAAAAAAGACTGCTTTCTTCTCCCGTGAGAGCCGTCGCCGGGCGCGCCATCCGACCCGAACACCCATACAAGGAAGCCACATCTATGCCGTTTGTGAACATTTCCCTGCTGAAGGGGAAGTCGCGGGACTATCACCGCGCTCTCGCCGACAGCGTGCACCAGGCTCTGGTCGACACCTACGACGTTTCCGCCGACGACCGTTTCCAGATCGTCAAAGCCTACGATCCGGAGGAACTGATCTACGACGAGGCGTATGTCGGCATCCCCCGCTCGCTGGACGTGGTGTTCATCCAGATCACCGCCAGCAACACGCGGGATTTGCAGAAGAAAAAGGCGCTGTTCAAGGCGATCGCGGATCGTTTGTGCGTCCACCCGGGCGTGCGGCCGGAAGATGTCCAGGTGATCCTCACTTCGAACGCCAGGGAAGACTGGTCGTTCGGCAACGGCCTGGCGACCTACGCCCCCTGATATGCGCACAGAGGCACGGCGCGGTTCCGCGTCTCCTGTTTGCGATCGCCCGGGCTAAGCACGCATGCTAGGGCGGGGGCGGGTAGTCCGCGGCCGGCGCGGGCTTACGCCGCCGCCAGAACCACGCGCTTGAACCGGTCCCGCCGCTTGCACATGAACATCCAGGCGCCGCGCGTCGCCAGCCCCGACACCCGGCCCCGCGGCGGCAGCCCGATCGCCTTGAGGATCATGCCGACCGCGCGCTCGAGGTGGCGGTAGCGATACATCGTCATCGCGCGCGACATGTAGCCGGCGATCGCCGTCTCGTGCTGGTAGGTGGCGTCCGGCGGCGAGTTGCCGCAGTAGAACGCGTAGGCCAGCTCGTCGTCTTCGCTCTCGCCGATGCGGCTCAGCGCGATGCGCATGCGCTGGAACAGGCTGATGCGCTCGCGCTTCAGGTAACGCTTCATGTGGTCGTAGAACAGCTTGAAATGGCGGAACTCGTCGGCCGCGATCAGCCGGCAGATATCCTGCAGCACGGGCTCCTCTGCGGCGTCGCCCAGCGCCGAATAGTAGCTCGACGTGCCGCTCTCCACCATGCAGCGCGCGATCAGCTCGCCGGTGCGCGAGCCGCGTATCGAGGCGTCCGTATCGAGCAACGGCAAGTGGTAGCCCTCTTTGTAGCGCTTGAACGCCACCTCGAAATCCCAGCCGGGATCGGCGAGCATGGCCCAGCGGCCCAGCGTGTCGCCATGTTGGACTTCCTCGACGGACCATCGATCCGCGGCGCCGCAGAAATCGGGGTCTTCGGCGAACACGCGGTTCAGGTAGGTGCCGTAATCGATGCCGTTCCGCTCGACGAGGGCCGCGGCTTTCACCAGCGCCACGATCTGCGGATCGAGCTTTGAGGGGTCGAACCGGTCCCAGGGGACCTCCTCGATCCGCCAATGTTTCATCGTGGCACCATCATGTTCATCCCGTTCGGTTCAGCCTGCCTGACGCGGCGCAGAGATGCGCCGCCTATCTGCAGGATGCCAGGGCGCGTCTCCGGCAATGCGACGCGTCCAGGCGACCGGTCCATATATTAGCGAAGACCCTGCCATCGGTTGCACTGCGGCGAAAGGCCGCGCGTGCTGGCTGTTGCCGCGCGGCAACACCGCCGCGCCGCCCGAATAGTTAACGGGCCCGGGTGCGGCCCGGATGCAGGCTCAGGCAGCCTGGGCGTATTGCACCGCGGCGCGGGTCGATTGCAGGCGGTCGAGCACGGCGTCGCGCGCGTTGATGTCGGCCTTATCCACCTCGGCCCAGGCGGCTTCGGCATCGGCCAGGCTGCGGGCGGCGCCGGCGGCGGAGAGTTCGGCGACAGGCGTCGCGTCGTCGGCCAGGATGGTGCAGCGCTCCGGGGTAATCTCGGCAAAACCGCCGCCGACGAACAGGCGGTCGGTGACTTCGCTGCCCTGGTGCAGCGCGATCACGCCGCCGCGCAGGAGCACGATCATCGGGGCGTGGTTTTCCATCGCGGCGAGGTCGCCCTCGTAGCCGGGCATGACGACCATGTCGACTTCGCGGCTCAGGACCAGGCGGGCGGGGGAGACGATTTCTAGTTGGACTGGCATATCGGGTTCCTAAGGAAGCAAGGCCTTCTTTTTCGAGAAAAAGAAGCAAAAAGCTTTTGCTCCCTGTCGGCGACCTTGCAGGAGAGGTGCGCGACAGCGGAGTCAGAAGTCTTTTGCTTCTTTTCTTCAGAAAAGAAGGCCTTTCTTGCTCGCTTACGCGCTGACCTTCATCTTCTCGGCCTTCTCACGCGCTTCCTCGATCGTGCCTACCATCAGGAAGGCCGCCTCCGGCAGGTCGTCATGCTTGCCTTCCACGATCTCCTTGAAGCTGCGCACGGTATCCGCGATGGCCACGAACTTGCCCTCGAGGCCGGTGAACACGGTGGCCACGTGGAAGGGCTGGCTCATGAAGCGCTCGATCTTGCGGGCGCGGGCCACGGTCAGCTTGTCCTCCTCGGACAGCTCGTCCATGCCCAGGATGGCGATGATGTCCTGCAGGGATTTGTAGGTCTGCAGGATGCGCTGCACGTCGCGGGCCACCTGGTAGTGCTCCTCGCCGACGATGCGGGGGTCGAGCGAGCGGCTGGTGGAGTCCAGCGGGTCGACCGCGGGGTAGATGCCCTTCTCGGAGATGGCGCGGTTGAGCACCGTGGTGGCGTCCAGATGGGCGAAGGAGGTGGCGGGAGCCGGGTCGGTGAGGTCGTCGGCGGGCACGTAGATCGCCTGCACCGAGGTGATGGAGCCCTTCTTGGTGGAGGTGATACGCTCCTGCAGGGCGCCCATGTCGGTGGCCAGCGTCGGCTGGTAGCCCACGGCGGACGGGATGCGGCCCAGCAGGGCGGACACTTCGGCGCCGGCCTGGGTGAAGCGGAAGATGTTGTCGACGAAGAACAGCACGTCCTGGCCTTCGTCGTCGCGGAAATACTCGGCGAGCGTGAGGCCGGTCAGGCCGACGCGGGCGCGGGCACCCGGCGGCTCGTTCATCTGGCCATAGACCAGGGCGACCTTGGAGCCTTCGGTGGTGTTCTCGCCGAGCTTGATCACGCCGGCGTCGATCATCTCGTGGTAGAGGTCGTTGCCCTCGCGGGTGCGCTCGCCCACGCCGGCGAAGACGGACACGCCGCCGTGGCCCTTGGCGATGTTGTTGATCAGCTCCTGGATCAGCACGGTCTTGCCGACGCCGGCGCCGCCGAACAGGCCGATCTTGCCGCCCTTGAGGTAGGGGGCGAGCAGGTCGACAACCTTGATGCCGGTGACGAGCACTTCGACCGCGGCGGCCTGGTCCTCGAAGGAGGGCGCGCTGCGGTGGATCGGCATGGCGCGGGTGGCGCCGACCGGGCCGCGCTCGTCGATCGGCTCGCCGATCACGTTGAGGATACGGCCGAGGGTCTCGGGGCCTACGGGGACGGTGATCGGGGCGCCGGTGTCGCTGACTTCCTGGCCGCGGACCATGCCGTCGGTGCTGTCCATGGCGATACAGCGGACGGTGCGCTCGCCTAGCTCCTGGGCCACTTCGAGGACCAGTTCGCGGTCGCCGATGCGGCTGGTCAGCGCGTTCTGGATATAGGGGAGATCGCCTTCGAACTGGACGTCCACCACGGCGCCGAGCACCTGGGAGACGCGGCCTACTGAGTTGGTTGCCATGTGTTGAGTGCTCCGAAAGTAGGTAAGGCCAGTTCGTTGCGCTGGACCCGTCATGCGCGACGCGCAGTCGCGGGACGGGAGCGGGACCAGCCCCGGTCGTCGATTTGCGGCGTTATTAGACGGGGATCGGGGGTTGCGCTAGGCGCAGCGACGCTTTTCCGCAGCTTTACTTGAGCTGGCTGTCTTTGCTGCCCCTGCGGTTGATGCCGCCGGTGAGCGGGCGGGCGTCGCGTTCGGACTGGCAGGCGATGCAGGTACGCACGCCTTGCAGCGCCTGGCGGCGGGCCTGGGGGATTTCCTCGCCACATTCCATGCAGTGGCTCTGGCCCTCGCCCGATGCCAGGCGGGCGCGGGCGCGCTGAACCTCGTCGGTGATGGTGTCGTCGATCTGGTCCTGCACCGCGCCGTCCGGCGCCCATCCGCTTGCCATGTCTCGCCCTCGCTGTTCGGCAGAGGGCGGAGATGGGTATTGTCGGCCTTAGTTCAAACGTGTGGGCGTGCCGGGCAGGTCGGGATGTGCCCGTAAAGGCGAAGGAAGGAAGGCCTTCTTTTCTGAAGAAAAGAAGCAAAAGACATTTGACTCCCCTGTCGGGTCCGTCCGGATAGATCGCCGACAGGGAGCAAAAGCTTTTTGCTTCTTTTTCTCGAAAAAGAAGGCCTTTCTTTTTTCCCCGCCCGCCGCGCGAAGACATCATTCCGTAGGAGGCGACGTGGGATGATTTCCTCGAGGCACCCGGAAGCGATATTGGCTAACGCGCGCAGCCGGATATGCAGGTGAGTAATGCATTCTGATGCTGCAGTATCTGCTCGACACGAAGCTGTGCATCCGGGTGATACGCGCCTATAGCGCCTCCGCACCCGAAATAATCTCGATCAGTTCGCGCGTAATATTCGCCTGGCGCGTCCGGTTGTAGTTCTGCGTCAGCCGGTTGATCATGTCGCCGGCGTTGCGCGTGGCGTTGTCCATGCTCGTCATCTGCGCGCCGTAGAACCCGGCATTGCTCTCCAGCATGGCGCGGTAGATCTGGATCGCCAGGTTCTGCGGCAGCAGGCGCAGCAGGATCGTCTCCTCGTCCGGCTCGAACTCATACACCGCGCGCGCGCCCTCGCCGGTGTCGGCCGCCACCTCGGGCAACGGCAACGGGATGATCTGCATTTCGGTGGGGATCTGCGCGATCACCGACTTGAACCGGTTATACACCACGGTCGCGACATCGAACTCGCCGCGCTCGAACATCTCGAACACCCGGTCGGCCACTTCCTTGGCGGCGACGAACTCGATGGTCTTGCGGCCGCCCATCGCCAGGTCGCCGCTCATGTTGTCGGCGAACTCGCGGCGCAGATAATCGCGCCCCTTGCGGCCCACGGCCATGATCTTGACGGTCTTGCCCTCGGCGAGCAGGCGACGGACCAGGCTGCGGGCCTGCCGGCCGACGCCGGAGTTGAACGCGCCGGCCAGGCCGCGATCTGCGGTCATGGCAATCACCAGATGAACCTGGTCGCGTCCGGTGCCCACGAGCAGGCGCGGCGCGCCGGGCGTGCCGGCCACGTTGGCGGCCAGGCGGCCCAGCATGTCCGACATGCGCTCGGCATAGGGGCGCGCGGCCTCTGCGGCAGCCTGCGCGCGGCGCAATTTGCTGGCGGCGACCATCTTCATGGCGGACGTGATCTTGCGCGTGGATTTCACGCTGTTGATGCGGCCGCGGAGGTCTTTTAGCGAGGCCATTTTCTAGGTCCTGATGTCGGCTGGCGGTAGGTAAGCAAGGAAAGGCCTTCTTTTTCGAGGAAAAGAAGCGAAAAGCTTTTCCTCCCCCGAATTTGCAACGCCCTGGCTTTTCCGGAAGCACACGGGCGATGCAAATGCGGGGAGCAAAAGCTTTTTGGTCCTTTTTCTCGAAAAAGGACTACTTGCTTCCTTACGCCTGGCTGAAACGCTTGGTGAAATCATCAAGGAACGCGACCAGCTTAGGCTCCACGTCCTTCTTGATCTCGCGGTTATCGCGGATCGACCCGATGATCTCGCCCTGCGCCTTCATCTCGGAGAGGAGCTGTTTCTCAAAGGCGCCGACGCGGCCGATTTCGATCTTGTCGAGGTAGCCGCGCGTGCCGGCGAAGATCACCACGACCTGGTCCTCGACGGGATACGGCGTGAATTGCGGCTGCTTGAGCAGCTCGGTCAGGCGCGCGCCGCGGGCGAGGAGTTGCTGCGTGGAGGCGTCCAGGTCCGAGCTGAACTGCGCGAAGGCGGCCATCTCGCGATACTGCGCCAGCTCCAGCTTGATCTTGCCGGCCACCTGTTTCATCGCCTTGATCTGGGCGGATGAACCGACGCGGCTCACGGACAGGCCGACATTCACCGCGGGGCGTATGCCGCGGAAGAACAGCTCGGTCTCGAGGAAGATCTGGCCGTCGGTGATCGAGATCACGTTGGTGGGGATGTAGGCGGACACGTCGCCGGCCTGGGTTTCGATCACGGGGAGCGCGGTGAGCGAGCCGGCGCCATGCGTGTCGCTCATCTTGGCGGCGCGTTCTAGCAGGCGGGAGTGCAGGTAGAACACGTCGCCGGGATAGGCTTCGCGGCCGGGCGGGCGGCGCAGGAGGAGGGACATCTGGCGGTAGGCGACGGCCTGCTTGGAGAGGTCGTCGTAGAAGATGACGGCGTGCATGCCGCGGTCGCGGAAGTATTCGCCCATGGTGCAGCCGGTGTAGGGGGCCAGGAACTGCATCGGCGCCGGGTCGGACGCGGTGGCGGCGACCACGATCGTGTAATCGAGCGCGCCGCGTTCCTCGAGGGTGCGGACGATCTGGGCGACGGTGCTGCGCTTCTGGCCGATGGCGACGTAGATGCAGAAGAGCTTCTTCTTGGCGTCGTCGCCGGCGGCGTCGTTGGCGGCTTTCTGGTTGAGGATGGTGTCGAGGATCACCGCGGTCTTGCCGGTCTGGCGGTCACCGATGATCAGCTCGCGCTGGCCGCGGCCGACGGGGATCAGCGCGTCGATGCTCTTCAGGCCGGTCTGCATCGGCTCGTGGACGGATTTGCGCGGGATGATGCCCGGGGCTTTCACTTCCACGCGGCTGCGCTCGGTGGTGGCGAGCGGGCCGTGGCCGTCGATCACGTTGCCGAGGCCATCGACCACGCGGCCGAGCAGGCCCATGCCGATCGGCACGTCCACGATCGTGCCGGTGCGGGTGACGGTGTCACCCTCGCGTATGCCGCGGTCGTCACCGAAGATCACGATGCCGACGTTGTCGGTCTCGAGGTTCAGCGCCATGCCGCGCAGGCCGACTCCCGGGAACTCGACCATCTCGCCGGCCATGATGTTCTGCAGGCCGAACACGCGGGCGATGCCGTCACCGACGGAGAGGACCTGGCCGGTCTCCGAGACGTCCGCCTCGGTGTCGAAGCTGGCGATCTGCTTCTTGAGGATTTCCGAGATCTCGGCGGGACGGATGTCCATGGGTCAGGCTCCCTTCATGGCGAACTGCAGGCGCTGCAAGCGCTGCTTGATGCTGTTGTCGTAGAGGCGGGCGCCGATCTTGACGACCAGGCCGCCCAGGATGGACGGGTCCACCTGCTCGTCGATATTCACGTTACCGTAGCCGGCCTCGATCAGGCGGGCGCGCACGGCCTCGCGCTGCGGCAGGCTGAGGCCGTGCGCGGTGGTGACATGCGCGGTGACCACGCCGCGCTTGCGGGCGACCAGCGCGGCAAAGGCCGACAGGATGGCGCGCAGTTTGGAGAGGCGGCGGTTTGCGGCGATGACGCCGACGAAGCGCTGTATGGTGAGCGAGAAGCCCTGGTTGACCAGCACCGCGCGGGCGGCTTCGCTGGCCTGCTTCACGTCGATCAGCGGGCTGTCGAGCAGGCGTCGAAAATCTGGGCTGGTGTCGATCAGGCGGGCGAGCTCGCTTGCCTGGTCGACGGTGTGGTCAAGCGAGGCCTGCTCGTCGGCGAGGTCGTAGAGCGCCGCCGCGTAGCGATCGGCTAGGCCGCCGCTCTGGGAAATCGTCGTGCCGCCTGAGGCCACCTTTGATGGTTCCGATTGCTGGTGTTGGGCCGGTTCTGGTCGGCGCCGGGCGAATAGCATGGGGGGTGGGGGGTGGCAACTTGGGTTGGGTGCTATCTTGCGCTGGCATCGCGATACGCTGCTCACGCTGACTATGGGCTGTTCGCCCGCGCAGGCAGACGGGTGAAGTCCATCGTCAGCGTCATCGGCCGTTCTTAGGTCAGGCGTAAGCCGGGTCGGGCTGTCTCTTGCCGGCTTCACCGCCTTGCCCGGCTGTTTCGGACGGACCTGCTTTGGTGCTTGCCTTCGGTCAGTCGGCCGCAACCGCTTCGGCCGTCTCGCCTGGCTGCAACCTCAGGCGATGCGCCTGCCGGCACAGGGCGGTCCACGCATCCGAGTTTATACCGCCGTTGCCCTCGTTCATGAACGCTTCGTTGCGACCGACGAGCAGGCCTGGCTGCAGTATCTCGACGGTGCAGTGCGGATGGTCGAGGTCGGCAGCCATGACACAGAGCAGCGTGCACGGTGCGTAGCTGGTCAAGGCGGCGTGGAGGGAGAGGATTGCCTCGTGCGGTTCGTCCGTCTGTATCTTGTAGACGAATATCTTCGAATTGCTCTCGAGATCTTCGAGTAGCTTGCCGCGCAGAAAAGCCGTTCTGCGCAGGCTTTGCTTGAGAACCTTGTCGGCAGGCGCGTCCTCGGCTTTGACCCCGGTGTGCGTCCAGAACTGATACTGGTCATCCTGCAGATAGTATTCGCTGTGGTTGGCCGATGCGCGTTGGATCACCAGCCGTATGTTGTCGGGGTCTCCCAACCCTTCGAAGCGTTTCTGCAGGCCGCTGGTGAGCCCTTTCAGCGAGATGTTGCCCCATCGTAGCAAACCCAGCGATTCCGCGTGGAACAGGCGCTGAACCATGCCGAACTCGCAGCCGCCGAAATTTCCACCGAGGCTCTCGAAGCCGGCAAACAGCTCTGTCAGGGTGTTGGCGGACGCTGCGGGCGAAGCCGCTGTCACCGCCCGTTCCAGATCGTCACCCAAGCCGATCATCCGCTGGTTCAGCTTGCGCATCGCCCGGCTCTGCGGGAACTCCGCCAGGAACTGCGCGGAACGGCGGGCGGCTTCGGCGAAATCGCCACGTCGGGTCGCGACGACGGCATGTTGTTCGCGCGCGCGATCGTCTGCCGGGAAGCGAGCCAGCGTGGCTTCGGACAGAAGCTCGGCCTCTTCGTGCCGGCCGCACAGCCCCAGGCATCGGCAATAGGCGATCTCAAGCGCCAGCGTGGTGTTCGACCTGGCGCGAATGTCGCTCAGGATAGAGAGCGCTTCGGCGTGGTTGCCCTGGACCTCGGCGACGCGCGCGCAGGCCATGGCCAGATCGCGGTCGTTCGGGAAAAGCCGTAGCCAGCCCTGGCCTCGCGTTGCGGCTTCATCGAGCTGTTTGGCCTCCCGCAATGCCAGGATATGCCCCGTATAGGCGGGAACGAAGTCCGGGAAACGCTCGTGGATGGCCGTCAGACGCTCGAAGACGCCAGGAAGACGGCCTTTGCGCCCGGGCGGCCGTCCGATGAGGGACATGGCGGCCTCGAGTGCCAGGGGCGCGTCGTCGGGGTCCTGGGCGAGCAGGATGTTCCAGTGCTGGGTGGCCTCGTCCCACGCCTCGCGTTTGGCGGCATGGCGTGCGGCGGTGAGGCGAAGCTGGCGATCTTCCGGCAGGGCGGCCAGTCCGGCTTGCAGGAGCGCCCTGGTTTGCAGCGGCTGCGCCTGGCGCCGGCTGAGCTCGATGGCGCCAAGATACCCGGCCGCGGATTGCGGTTGGACGGCGCGGAGCTTGGCGTAGCGCGCATAGGCCAGTTCGGTATCGCCGGCGGCTTCGGCGCATTCCGCGCCTTCCCGCAGCATCTTCGGCGCTGCGGGACAGGCCTGCAGGCCCTGCGTGGCGATTGCCGCGGCTTCCTTCGGCCTGCCGAGGGCGCGCAAGGCGGTGATTGCTGCGAGGTAGCCGAGCGGCACCTTCGGGGCAGCTGCGCGGAGTTGCTCGGCCTGATGGAGAACGGCCGCGTAGTCCTTCTGCCGTTGCGCCGCGATGACGGCTTCGAACAGTTGCGTGTGAGATAGCGGCGCGGCGGTATCGGCTTGCACCGTTTCTGGCTGCGGTTCTGCCTGCGTCTGCACGGCGGGCGGCTGAGAGGCGGGCTCGGGGGTGGGCTGGGGGGCGGTGATGGCTTCGGGTGTTTGGATCGGGTTGGGCGGCAGCCCGGTAGGTTCGGTAGCGGGGGGCTCGGGCTGCAGCGTGCCGGCGGGTTCGGAAGGTTCGGTGCGGATGGGAGAAGAGGCGGTGGTTTCCGTGGCGGGAGCGACCGGACGGTTGCGATTACGCAGTTTCAGCCAGGGGAACATTGATGCACCATCGGGAGTGGGTGGCTGCGTTGTAGCAGATGGGCGCTCGCGGCGGCAGTCAGGCGAGGCGATCGAGGGCGCGGTAGTACCAGCTTCCGGCGATCGTCAGGGGGACGCGGAAGGTTCGGCCGCCGGGGAAGGGGAGATAGGGGAGGTTGGCGAAGACGTCGAAGCGGGCGGGGTGGCCGAGCGTGGCTTCGGCGAGGAGGCGGCCGAGCAGGTGGGTGGTGGTTACGCCGTGGCCTGAGTCGCCGTGGCTGAACAGGGTGGTCGGCGTGAGGCGGCCGACATGGGGGATGCGGGGGAGGGTGAGGGCGAAGTTGCCGGACCAGGTGTAGGCGGTTTTGACGTCGGCTAGGGACGGGAAGGTTTTCAGCATCAGGGGGCGGAGTTTGTTTTCGATGCTGGCGGGGTCTGTGCCGCCATAGACTGTGCCGCCGCCGTAGAGGAGGCGGTGGTCTGGGGTGCGGCGGAAGTAGTCGAGGAAGTAGTTGCTGTCTTCGATGCAGTAATTGGCGGGGAGGAGGGCTGCGAGGCGGGCGGGGTTCAGGGGTTCTGTTGCGAGTATCTGGCTGGAGACCGGCATGATCTTGCTGCCGATTTCGGCGTGTAGGAGGGGGGAGAGGTAGGCGTTGCCGCAGACGAGGATGTGTTTGGCGGTTATGCGGCCGGTGGCGGTCTCGACCGTGGTGGGGGTGATGGTGGTGGCGCGGCTGTGTTCGTGGATGGTGCCGCCTAGGGATTCCAGGGCGGCGGCTTCGCCCAGGACGAGGTTCAGGGGGTGTATGTGGCCGCCCAGGGGATCGAGCAGGGCGCCGGCGTAGCGGTTGGTGGCGACGTATTTGGCCAGGCCTGGTTTGTCGGTGAGTTCGAGTGTGGTGTGGCCGTGGGTGGCCCAGATCTTTCGGGCGTGTTCTAGCTGGCGTAGCTGGCGGGCGGTGAAGGCGGTTATGGCGTTGCCGGGGGTTAGGGCGCAGTCGATCTGGTATTTGGCGACGCGGTCCCGGATGATCTGGCCGCCTTCGAGGGCCATTTCGCCCAGGGCGTTGGCGGCTTTCTGGCCGTAGCGGCGGGCGATCACGTCGAGCTCGCGGCTGTAGCCGTTGACGATCTGGCCGCCGTTCCGGCCCGAGGCGCCCCAGCCTACCTGGGCTTGCTCGAGGACGGTCACTTTTGCGCCGTTTTCGGCGAGGTGCAGGCCGGCGGAGATGCCGGTGAAGCCGGCGCCGATTATGCACACGTCCGCGCGTGCCTCGCCCTTCAGCGGGGGGCGGGGTGGGGACGGGTTTGCGGTGGCGGCGTAGTAGCTGGGGGCGTGCGGCGTGGTCATGCCTGGCCTTGTAGCACGCGTGCGGCGGGCTATTCGAGTTGAGGGGTGGTGTACCAGTCGATGCGGTCTGGCGGTTCGGTTTCGTATTCGCCGGAGAGGGAGGCGATCAGGCCTTCCATGCACGCCGAGAGTTGCGGGGTTGGGGGGAGGCCCAGATCGGCTACCACCGCGTTGAGAATGGTGCGCAGGGTGGCGAACTCTTCGGGGTCCTTGGCCAGGCGGGTCTCTATGGCGTTGTAGGCGTCCGCGGTGGTGAAGGTGAGGTCGGGGTTGTTGTTGGCGATGTCGGTTATGGCTTCCTGGAGGAAGCTGCGGCGGGGATCTGCGAAATGTTCGACCAGGTTGGTGGGGATTTTGGCGCCTTGTTCCAGGGCGGTGTGGAGCTTGATGGCTTGCTGGACGAGGCGGCCCATGCGGGCGAAGGCGAGGATGGGGTCTTTGGGGCGTGAGGGTGTGGGGGGATTGGGTTCGGGGGTGGCTGCGGCCGGGTGGGGCGCGGGGGCGGGATCGGGCAGGTGGGCGGCGGCGGGTTCGGGTGTTTGGGCGAGGGCTTTTGCGTCGGTGGCGGCGAGTTCGGCCAGTTCCATGCCCAGCTCGGCCAGGCGGCGGAGCATGCGCATGTGCAGTGCGGTGGCCTCCGACGGTTCCGGGGTGGGTTTGGTGTAGGCGTTCATGGGTGGCTTTCGAGTTGAGTCCGCTCTGGAACATAACAAGAACGCTACGGGTGTGTCAAGGAATTTAAGGGCTTGGTTTTGCGCGCGTTGCGGTCGGCTGGCGTGGTGCCTGTGCTGGCTGTTTATTTTGCGTGGGGGGAGGTCGAAACGCATTGTTTTCGACTGGCGTTTGGACGCTTGTGGATTTTTGGATTGTGCGAGGCAAGAACGTAGGCCTTTTGTCATGCCGGTCGTGTCGGTGATCGTCACTTCGATCGCGAACCGATCAGTGTTCACATCCGGGATATGGTCGATCAATCGGCAATCGCTTGAATCCGGCGGTGACACCATCGGTCTCCGGAAAATGGGACAGTGATATCCACCGAGCTTCGATGAGATCGAGGATGGTCGTTCTCAATATATCCAATCACGGCGAAACTGCATGTTGCCGGTGTCAACTCAGAAGACTTCGAGAAAAAGGAACGAAAACTTTTGCTCCGGGGCTTGGGCCTGGGCTAATACTTACGTTGCAAGCGTGGAATATTGTAGCCAGGGCTTGTATGTTTTGGCTTCGAGATGAAGATTTTTGCCATAGAGCCTGCATCGGGTGCTTACGCGCGTTCTGCCACTCGGTAGGCTGCAGTTGCAGCGACGATCATCGTGCAGACGTCACGATAGAAGCCTTTTGAGTGTCTTCTCGAGACGGACTGCTTCCTGCTTGCCTGGATGCATCACGCCTGTGGCATAGTGGACAACGCAAGCGCGTCATTCCCTACGCCACAGGCGTGACTACGGCAGGAGGAGCAAGTGGCTACGTTTCTTCTGGCGTCGGATGTTTGCGCGGCGCCGGTGGGTGAGGATCAGGGGATGAGTTTGAGGGTGATCGGGCTGGCTTTGTCGTGCGGGGGGATGCGAACGGTGCCGATGCCTTCGAGAGTCATGCGGACGCCGCGTTCGTTCTGGATGATGTAGGCGCGCGAGGTGTGATTGCCGATCGAGGTGTATTGTCCGTTGATATCGGCGGGGGCTGCAAGGTTGAAGACGTCGCCGGACAGGCTCGGCGGCGCGTTCGCGGCGGTGCGGATCATGTGGAAGCCGGTGGCTTCGAAGCGGTAGTCGTGACCGTGGAAGGAGAGGGTTCCGCGGCCGAGGAGGCCCTCGCCGGTGCTGGACGGGTCGGTGAGGGTGAAGGTTACGTGGGCGCTGGGCGCGGGGGCCATGGTGCCTTGGGCAAAGGCGGGCGCGGCCGGCGCGATCAGGGGAGCGGCCAGGAAAAGGGCCAGGGCGGCGGTTTGAAGTGGGCGCATTGCGAGTCTCCGGGTGGTTCTGCTTGCGGGTGGATGGACGCTAGATTGTTTCTTTGAGCGTGCAAAGTACGGCGCGGGTTATGTCTGGCCCGGCGTATGCGGCGAGTTGCGCCGGACTGGCACGCCCGCGGCGGACGGGCGTGTTATCCACCATGAGATACATGACAAGGTGCGACCTGCCCTCGGCAAGCCTGATAGAATAGCGGTGCCTCCTCAGCGCAGCATGTATCCAGCCTGGGCGCGACAGCACGGGATAAGAGTTTTTTGCTTCTTTTTTGCAAAAAAGAAGGCCTTCCTTCCTGTCCACCTCGACCACACAACTCGTAGCCCCGGCCGAGGGCGCGGCACGGCGTCAGCGCTCGATAAAGGAACCAGAAGGGATGGTTTTGGCGGCGTCGGCGGAGATAGTGGCGTCGGCGCCGCATTGTGTGTTGGCGATTGTCTTGCCGTTTTTCTGCACGACGAGGCCGCTGGAGAAATCGGGGTCGTTCTGGCCGTTTGCGCTGAACGAGGTGCGGGTGGTGCTGTCGTAGACCGTGTAGGTATAGGCGTGGTTCGTGGCGGTGATCTGGATTTCGCCGCCGCCGGAGAATTCGTGCGTTGCGGTGGTCAGGGCTTGCGAGGTCATTTCGATCTTGGCGGGCGTGCCGTAATAGTAGGTCGCTTTGCCGTTGTCGGCGCAGATCGAGACCAGTTTTTGTTTGATCGGGCAGGTGAAGAGCGGGGTTTGGCCGGCGGGGCAGAGCGAGGTGGGGGCGGCGTGGGCGATCGCCGGGGCGACGAGTGCGGCGGCGAGGGCCAAGGCCGTGCAGGCCGGGGCAATGCGGGGCGGAGCGAGACGAAGCGAGGCGGGCCGGGCCGGGCCGATGCCGGGGTTGTCGCGGCGGGTCATTGCGGCTGGGCCAGGCCGAAGGTGTGGGTTGCGCGTCCGTAGGCTGTCCATCGTTCTTCGCTTCCGTTCTGGCCGCCATTGACGGTCTGGGTGATGCCGTTGAAAGCGCCGCGGTTGAGCACGGTTGCACTGCGCGGGTTCAGCCCGTTGTTGGACCAGAATTGCGCGGCGCTGTTTGCGGCGGTCGTGGGGTCTGCCAGCGCTTCGGGTCGGTTCTCGAAACCGGCTTCGCGGTAGTGGGTGCGGCCGGTGGTCTGCATCAGGCCGCGGCCGCGGTAGCGGTAGCCGTCGCCGCTGGCTTCGTCGCCGTTGCCGAGGCGGTTGGCATAGACGTGGTTGGCCAGCGCTTCGGGGTTGTGGGCGTAGGGTTGGGCGGAGGCCACGGTGGGGAAGCGGCGTGGCCAGACCGCGTGCAGGCGTTCGGCGGAGTAGTTGAGGTTCTCCTCGGTGTTGTGGAGATCCCCGCTTTCGACGGCGATCTGGGCGAGGAAGGCGGCGCGGCGTTCGTCGGTATCTATGCCGTTGGCCTGCATGGCGGTGTTGAGGGGGCCCGCGAAGGTGGCGGCACGCGCGCCGGCGGTGGGCATGATGGCCTGGAGCTGGGGCTGGGTGACGGCACCTGGCTGGGCGGCGCCGGGTGCGGCGGGTGCTGCGGGGATGTTGGGGTTCAGCGGCGGGTGGGGTGCGGCGCCGGCCGCCGGGGGTTGCGGGATGGCGGGGTTGGCGGGGGCTGCCCCGGCAGCGGCGGTGTGGGCTGGCGCCTGTTGCGTGGCGGCTGCTGCGCGGTGGGACGCTGCGTGGTGGCGGGGCGGGATGCGGAGTTTCTGGCCGACGACGAGCTGGTTCGGGCGGGTGATGTGGTTGAGGTGGGCGATGGCTTGCCACGTCGTCGCGTGATGGTGGGCGATGGCGGAGAGGGTTTCGCCTGGTCGGACGGTGTGGGTTTCCATCGGTGCTCCTTTGGGGGGACTCGCTGGGTGGGTTGCGGCGCGGCTTTCGGGCTTGTCGGCGGGGGCGTGGCGGGATGGTGTGGGACTATCGGACGGAGCGGCGCGCGGGGGCAAGCTTGTTGCGCATCTGGTTGCGGCGGGTGTGCGCGCGTTGGGACTGATACCAATCCCTAGAGGGATTGACGCATACAGGTGAGCAAGGAAGCAGTCCTTTTTCGAGAAAAAGGACCAAAAAGCTTTTGCTCCGACGCCTGCCCCGACGCCTACTGTCACATTGCAAGTCGATACGGCTGCGATAAGAGCTAGATCTTAGTGCAGGCGTCACAGCAAAAGCTTCTTGCTTCTTCTTCTCGAAAAAGAAGGCCTTCCTTGCTGCCGATGAGTCAGGCCCAGGACCCGACGCCGGCACGACATACTGGGTTCTTACTGCAGCCGTATCGACTGGCAGAACGGAGATAAGCTGCGGGGCAGGCGTCGCAGCAAAAGCTTTTTGGTCCTTTTTCTTGAAAAAGGACTGCTTTCTTGCTTGCCTGGATGTTGTCCCCGAGGCGGTTGCGCCGCGGCGCGTTTCAGAAATGGCTGAAGCCGGCTTGGGCGATCGGAAACGCGTTGCCTGCGGCGTCGATCGCCTGCACGCCTTCCGTGCCCTGGTGGAAATGTCCGATGCGGGTGACCGGGATGTCCGCGCGCCGGCATTCGGCTTGCAGGGCGGCGGCGGCATTTGGAGGGACGGCGAGGAGGAGTTCGTAGTCGTCGCCGCCGGACAGGCAGAGGGCCAGGCGGTTGGCGGCGCGGGCGGCGGGGGAGAGCGGGATTGTGGCGGTGTCGATCGTGGCGCCGAGGCCGGCGGCGCGGGCGAGATGGCCGCAATCCTGGATCAGGCCGTCGGAGACGTCCATCGCGGCGTGCACGATGCCGTGCAAGGCGAGGCCGAGGCGGGGTTGGGGCAGGAGGTAGCGGTTGGTGAGGGTGTCGTCGGACTCGGCGATCTCGCCGGTTCTGGCGCGGAGGCCGAGGGCGGCGTCGCCAATGGTGCCGGTGACCCAGAGTTCATCGCCGGGCTGGGCGCCGGCGCGGCGTAGGGCCTGGCCGGGGGCGACGTGGCCGATGATGGTGGCGGACAGCGAGATCGGGCCGGGGGTGCTGGTGGTGTCGCCGCCGAGCAAGGTGAGGCCGAAGTGGGCCTGGTCCTGGGCGAGGCCGTGGGCAAAGGCGACGAACCAGGCGGCGTCGGTGGTGGGGGGGACGGAGACGGTGAGGAGGTAGTGCAGCGGGGTGGCGCCCATGGCGGCGAGGTCCGAGAGGTTCACGCGCAGGAGCTTGCGGGCGACCAGGTCCGGCGGGTCGGTGGGGAAGAAATGGATGCCGGCGACGATGGCGTCCGCGGAGACGACGAGCTGGCGGCCGGGGGGCGGGGTGAAGAGGGCGGCGTCGTCCTGCAGATCGAGCGCTTCGGGGGCGGCGAGTGGCCGGAAGGCGGCGATCAGGGCGAATTCCGCTGGCAGGGACAGGAGGATGCGGCTTTTCTGGTGGGGCTGGCTCGGTGGAGAGGCGTTTACGGGTCGGGGTCGGAGCGCGCGCCGCCGGCTGGCGGCCGGCGGCGCGCGATACGACGACTACTGGTTGTTGGCGGTCAAGAGACCCAGCGCCGTCAAGTGGGTTTCGACGAAAGCCTTGGCGACCAGGGCGGATTGCAGGGCCTGCGAGGTGTATGGGAGGCCATCGGCGATGAGGCCGATCTGCAGCTGCAGCAGCATCTGATGGCCCTGGGTCTGGATCATCAGGTAGTTCGCGTCGAAATCGGCATCCGACGCATTCTGCACGCTGGCGAGCATCGCCTGCTGGGCCGGGGTAAGCGGCGCCGGCGGCGGGTTCGGCGAGGCGGTGAGCACCTGGGCGAAGGCGGTCTGCTCCTCGATCTCGCTGGTGGCGAAATCGCGGACATACTGGTTGCCGGAGCGCAGCAGCGCGTACTGGCTGGTGGCCTTGGCGAGCGTGCCGTATTGCAGGGTGTAGGTGCGCCAGGTGGCGACGGTGACGGTGGGGGCTGGCGCCGCCTTGAGGGAGCGTGCGGCCAGCGCCAGCGGCAGGGCGCCGCCGAGAGCCAGGAGGGTGTTACGACGGTTCATTCCGCGGATCCTTGTGGTTGGCCGGCTTGGTACCGGGACAGGGGGGCAACGGAGGCTTGCTTGCCGGGTTCTGGCGGCTACGCGGTTGTGATCGTGCGGCTGTGGCGCAGCCGGCGGTCACTGCGTATCGGGTGGCGTCAGATCGGAAGCGTCTGCGTTTCGTCAACGATTAGGCGGCGCGGCGATGCTGGAAAAGAGGGGTTTTGCATGGACGGATCGGTTTTTCATGACGAGCAGGCGCTTTTCGACGAGGCGACGTATCTTGCGCGCTACAAGGACATCGCCGACGCGGTCGCCGACGGCAGGATCGCGAGCGGGTGGGTGCATTACGACGCGCATGGGCGCGAGGAGGGCCGCAAGGCGCCCGGCTTCGACGGCGATTTCTATCTGCGCAGCTATCCTTCGGCCGGCCACGACATAGCAGCCGGTCTGGCGCGCGATGCGGCGGAGCATTACCTGCGGTTCGGCAAGGCGCGCGGCTTCCTGCCCGAGCCCGAGGCGATCCGGCCGGACGATGCGGCGCCCCTGCCGCGGTTCGGCGGCTTCTGGGCGGACCGGCCGGACGCGCTCGATGCCGTCGAGGGGCGGCTCGAGGTGGGCCAGATCGACGCGGCGCAGGCCGAGCAGATGCGGTGCTGGATCACCAATGGCTATGTGATCCTGCCGGGCGCGGTGCCGCCGCGCCTGGTGGAGCGGGCGCGCAAGGATCTGGACCGGGCCTATGCCGGCGGCTACGCGAACCTGGTGTTCGAATGCGGCGCGCTCGGGCAGGGGCATTTGCCGTGGAGCGCTGCGCTGGGCGCCCTGCCGTCCAAGGCGCTGGACCTGCATTATTTCTCCAAGGCGATGCGCGAGCTGATGTTCGCGCCGGCGATCACGGCGTTTCTGGCGCTGCTGTTCGAGAGCCGGGCGTTCGCGTCGCAGAGCCTGGCGTATCTGCGGGGGTCCGCCCTCGATCCGCACCAGGATTCCGCTTACGTGGCCTACAGCATTGCGCGGCGGTTCGCGGCCTCCTGGGTGGCGCTGGAGGATGTGACGCCCAAGGCGGGCGAGCTGTTCTATTACGAGGGCAGCCATCGGGTGGCGGATTATGTTTATGGCGGGCGCCACAAGAGCGTTTCGGAGGCCATGCGGCTGGGGGCGGGCGGGGATCTGGGGCGCGAGATACCGGGGCATGTGGAGTTGTTACGCGAACGGATGGAGTTGGGGGCGTTTGCGCGGCGGGTTTTTGCGGCGAAGGCGGGGGATGCGCTGATCTGGCATGCGGATCTGGTGCATGGGGGATCGCCGATTTCGCCCGATGCGACGCGGAAGAGTGTGGTTACGCATTATTGTCCGAAGCGGCTGGCGCCGTTGTTTGCGGAGCGGGTTGGGACGCCGTTGTTCGAGCACCAGGGGCATTATGTTACGACGGGGGTTGATGCTTATCTGGGGGCGTGAGGGTGCGGGCGCCGTGCGGATCTCAGTTTGTGAATTGCAGGCTGATATACGCGTTCCAGGCGCCGGACCGCGCGGCGGTATCGAGGTTCGGGCCCGCGGATGTCATTACCGCCCAGTGTTTGGTCATCTGGTAGATGGCACCGAGGCCCAGATTGGTCTCCGCAGGTCCGCCGGGCGCAATGCGGGTCTGATGGTAGATTTCGATGCCGAGGTTTAGCCGCGGTCCGCAGCTTCGCGTCAGCGCGATCCCGGAAAGCGCGTAGTTTCGCTGCCGGGCGCCGGATTGCAGGCCGAACCCACCGCCGCCGAAAGCCGACCAGCGGCCGAAATCCTTTTCGAGCCAGACGGGCAGGAATAATGCGATATGCCCGGTTCCGAAGCTGCGTGTGCCTGTGGGCACGGCAAGGGACGGAAACACCGCCATGTCGGGCAGCCAGCTATCGTTGGAGGCCTGCAGGAGGCGGTATTTGACACCGAGATCGAGATCTCCGGCGCCGGCACGCACGCGGTGCGATACGGCATATCCCTCGGGCAGCGTAAGGCTGAGCTGAAGGTTGGTGGCGGCGCCGTAATTCAGCTCGACACCGGCCTGCCCGGCCGCGGTGCCGGGTGTGTTCGTCCCCGTGGCAAACAGGTAGTTTTCCCAACCGCCGGTCCGGGTCGGCTCGGGATCATCGGTGACGTAAGGCGGCCCGGCCCAGGCGTGCGGCGGCGCCAGCAGCATGATCAGACAGCCTGCAATCAGGCCGGCCGGGTGCGCGGTATTTTGGGGTGCCTGGCGGCGCATCATGCGGGAGCCGCGATATCCGGGCGGGTGCTGCGCCACATGGCGAGTATTGCGAGGAAGGCGGCGCCGGTCAGCAGGGTGGAGAGCGGCAGGCCGATATGCAGGGTTTTGCTCTCTGCGAGCCAGTCACCCATGCAGGTGCCGGCGGTACGGGCCACCGCCACGATGCACCAGTAGGCCGCCATATTCGTGGCGGCGCGCGGCCCGGCACCGGCGAGCAGGGTTGCGAGGAGCGCGCCCAGGACGATCGCGGACGGGCCCTGGCCGAAATGGTGCGAGGAGATGTCTCCCACCACGGTGCCGAAGACGCCGGCGGCGAGCATTGCGGCCCAATAGGTGAGATCGGTTTGCGTCAGCGTCACGGCGGTTTTGGAGCGGCCTCGCCTGGCCTTTGCCGCTGACATGAGCCAGGCCAGCAGGGCGATGAGGCCTGCCAGGCCGGACGCAAGTAAGAGGCCCGGGATGCGTATCCGGAACGCCAGGAAGTCGGCGATGTTGGTTGCGCCGGTGCGGATGATGATGATTGCCAGCCAGTAGTAGAACTCGTGCGCCGCGCGATCATGTTGTTCCACCAGGAAGGTTATGGCGAACAGGATCGTGAGCAGGGCTACGCCCGCGGCGATGCCGAGGCCGCTTTCATGCGCGTAGAAGTCGCCGAGATTGGTGCCGAAGATGCTGGCGAACAGGATGGCGCACCAGTAGCGACGGTCTATCTGCGGCACGTGTTTTATCTGCATTGCGGGCTGCCTTACGTGCTGTGGGGGGTGTGCGCAGCCCGCAGGCTGGGCGCCGCGACGATCAGCACGACCATGACGGCGCCGATGGCGAGCGAGGCTGCGACGCGCCCGAAGGCGAGGCCGCCTTGGGCATGCTGCTTGGTGAGCGTGTCGCCGATCGTGGCACCCAGCGGACGGGTGAGGATGTAGGCCGCCCAGAACAGGATCGTTTGCGGCAGCCGGTTCGTGACGTGCAGCACGGCCACGAGCAGGATGGCGCCGGCGAAGAGCAATGCGCCACGCTCGAAGCCCAGGCCGAGGCCGGTTTTGTCGGCGGCGTAATCGCCGAGTGCCGTGCCCAGCGTGTTGGAGACCAGGATCGTTGCCCAGTAGAAGATCTCGTCGGGCCGGGAGGTGACGCGGTCTGCCACGATCCTGCCCGTGGTGCGCTTCCAGGTTAGGAGCATGGCCAGCACGAGGGTAAGCAGGAGGGCCGAGGAGCGCACGTAGCCGAGGTGGAGCGTGCGATCGATGAAGTCGGACGTGACCGTTCCCACGGTGGTGGTTGCCACCACGGTGAGCCAGTAGATTGCGGGTTGGTAGCGGCGGACTTGCAGTTGGGCCGAGACGGCTATCACGAACACCACCACGAAGATCGCGGCGGCTACGGCATAGCCGAGCTTGAAGGTCATGGAGACGGCGTCTCCGCCGGTTTCTCCCGCGGTGGTGGCGCAGATCTTGACGAGCCAGAAGGCGAGCGTGGCCTGCGGGGCCTTGTTCAGCATTTGCTGGCCGGCGCGCGGCAGGGAGGGCGGGCTCATCGGCGCGCCAGGGTGGTGCGCAGGCGGCGCCCTAGCCGCGCGCCCAGCGCCGCCGCGCACAGGGCCGGGACGAGCAGGACCAGCCAGTAGAGGCTGCTTGCGAGCGTTTGGGTATGCGCTTCGTAGGCCGGGCGTATGCCGCTGGCCGCCTCGAACCCGACTATCGCGGCCACCGTGACCCCGATCAGCACGCCCGAGCGCATGGCCTGCCTGGGCTGCAGGGCGGCGAGCCCCAGGGTGATCAGGCTGACGAGGATGACCGTCAGCAGGTTTTCATCGGCGCTCCACTCGTAGGCGCCTATCGCGCCGAGGCCGGCTGCCAGCGCGAGACGGTAGGCGGCGCTCTGCGCATCGAACGACGCGCGCAGGCTGGCGATCCAGCAGCCCCAGGCCCAGGCGAGCCTGTCGCGGTCTGACGGGCAATTTTCCGCTTCCGCCAGCATGGCATCGGCCCATTCCGGCGCTGTTTTCCGCATGCGGGCTGCCGCGGCGGCGAGCAGCCAGGCTTGGGGTTGCCACCGGGATGGCCTGCTCATGCGAGCGCCTCGGTGGCGGTGCGGGCGCGTTCTGCGGGGGGTTCCGCCAGGGTTCGCGCGAAGGCGAGGCCGTTGGCGGAGAGGCGGTAGGCGTGTCGCGGCGGGCGACCTGGCCGCTCCGGTTCCATCCATTTGGCATCGAGCAATCCCCTGCCGTGGAGGCGGATGAGGATCGGGTAGAGCGTGCCTGAGCCTAGGTGGACCAGCTTTGCCAGGTCATATCCGTGTTGCCATTCGAGGGGCTGGCGGAGGAGGGCTGCGAGTATGGCTTGGGCCTGGTTGGACAGGATGCGGTGTTTCATCCGGCATAGCTCTACCTATGTCGAGATGTTGGCAAGGGAGGTGGGTTTTGCGTTTGACGTGCGGTTGGGTGAGGTTTTCGGCCGGAATATCCGCGCCTTGCTCGCGCCGAGGCTAGTCGGTTAGCTGCGGCAGGCGCAGTAACGGGGCGGTATCGCTTGGATTGGTGCTCTGCGCTGCCTGGTTGTGGGCATGCTTCCAAAACCCTGGCCATAACCTGCAAAGAACTTAGCATCTGCAATGGAGGGCATGATTTGAGGCTAGCATCAGACAATACCAACCAATGTTGAGATCGGCGCATCCAAGACAGGCAAGAAAGTAGTCCTTTTTCGGGAAAAAGGATCGAAAATCTTTTGCTCCGACGCCTGCACAACCGCCTATGCTCGTACTGCAAAGGGATTTAGCTGCAGTGATAGTGAGATCCTCGTTCAGGCATAATAGAAAAAGCTTTGGCGACGTTTCGGTTAGCATACCCAATGCATATCTTGTATAATCGGGGCTACGGCATGAGCGGCTCCTTGAAAGCAATCTGTAGAAGTCCGCTGTCTGGAAGGTGTGCCGGTGTTTTACGTTTACGTGGACGAAGCCGGAACGTCGCAACGGGAGCCGGTAACCGTTGTCGTTGGGGTTGTTATACATGCGGATAGGCATTGGCGGACAGCACAAAGTTTACTGCAAAAAACTTATGATCGATACGTGCCAGCTAGTCTTCGCCCCGGTTTTGCCTTTCATGCGAAGGACATATTTTCTGGTTACAGAAACCTAGATCAGGAATGGCCGCGGCAAAGCCGACTAGATTTCATCGGTGCTGTGGCTTCAATTCCAAGGCAAATTGAAGCCGCTGTCTGTTTAGGAAAAGTCAGGCGTTCTGCTCAATATCCAGAAGACGCGCTGAAAAAGTTACCTTTAGAAACGTGGCACCATATTCAGGCATTTCATGGATGTATCTCGCGAGCTGATAAATACGTCAGGGACTGGGGCTGTCAAGATGAAGTTGCAACTGTTGTAGCTGAAGACGTTCCTGAAAAGAGACGTTTCTTGCGAGCCACTTTACAAGTCGCAAATACCGATACTCTAGCAGAACACCGAAGACTTACAAAGGAGGAGCGAGAAAGTGGAATAGTGTTCCAAACAAACGTTGGCCAAATATCTCGAATCATAGATACGATACATTTTGTTGAAAAGACAGACGGGCCACTGCTTCCTATTGCCGACGCGTGTGCATTTACTTTTCGGCGATACTTTGCCGACCAAGAGCACGGCAGAGAACTCCTGATAGCTTTGCTAGGGTCAGATTTAGTTTGGGAGGACTGGCAGGGCCCTTATTCTCGAAATACGTTTAGCTTTGATCCAAATAAGTCGTATCCGACACTTCACCGTCCGTGGAAGTCGTCACCTTAGCGTTAACTGTTCGATAGGTCAGGCGCTTACCTTTCGCGCCACTCAGGATCAGATCGGCGTACTCTTGCATCATTCACGCCAAAGCGCATGCGCGTGTTGTAGCGAAAATTAAATTCGGCCAGGTAGCGGCCCAAGTGGTGCTCGGGACAGTGTTGGTATGTGCCAACCATGCCGCGTTTAAAAACGCTGTAACATCCTTCGACGGTGTTCGTCTGGATGGAATCACTGCGTCGTAAGGGCTCGCAGTCATGGTTGCGGTTTATAAAGACTGACTGGAAAGGCCGGGTGCCCCAGACAACTCGGCGACAGCGGAGTCAAAAGTTTTTTGCTTCTTTTTTGCAAAAAAGAAGGCCTTGCTTTTCTTGCCTTACGCGGCCCGACGGCGCTCGATCTGCGCGCGGAGGATATTCTGCAGCGCGGTGTATTCGGCGGCGCGTTCGCCGGCGATGGGGACTTGCACGAAGGCCGAGGAGAGGGCGGCGAGGCGGGCGGCGTAGCGGTGTTTGAGGGCGGCGTCGCAGGTGGCGATGCCGGGCAAAGCGTGCAGGCGGGCGAGGTGGGTGTCGATGCTGCGAGCGCTGTGCAGGGTGCGATCGTCGGTGATCAGGTTCGGGTTGTTGGCGAGGCTGACGAAGCGGCGGACTATCGCGTCGAGGCGGCCGCCATCGGCGCGGGTGGCGGCGTTCCAGGTGGCGTCGCCGCGGCTGGCTTTGACCAAAGCTTCGGCGGCGCTGCGGAAGGGGTGGTGGGCGATCCAGGCGGTATCCGTGCTGATCGCTTCGGGGGGCGGGTTGCCGCCTGCGACGCGCGCCATGTGGTGGCAGGGGGTGCCGTCTTCGAGGCGGTAGCTGAACGGCAGGTTCATCGTGGGGTACGGGAAGTGGCAGTGCGCATCCCAGAAGAGGTTGCTGCGCGCGAGGGTTTTGAAGAGCGGGGAGATGGCGGGTTCGCGCTGGAGGAAGCGGCGGGTGGAGGGGGCGTCGTGCCAGGTGTCGGTGCGGCTGGCGGCGAAGGTGAGCCAGCGCATGGCCAGGGCGTCGAAGGGTTGGAACTCCTGCCAGCCGATCAGGTCGCCGAGGGTGGCGAAGAGGTCGGTTCGGAAGCCGACATATTCGTCCAGGTCGAGGACCATGGTCCAGCGGAAGTCGAGGGGGTCGGGGAGGGATTTGAAGGCGTGGCCGTAGGCTTTCCATTGGGCGCGGGCGGCGGGGGATAGGTGGTTTTGCACCCAGGTGATTTCGTTGGCGTCGGCGAGCAGGGCGAGGAGGTCGTCGGAGCCGTCGTCGTTGTCGTTGCTGTAGATTATGGCGTGGTCGAAGCCGCAGGCGCGGTGGTGGGCGATCCAGTCGAGGATATAGGGGCCTTCGTTACGGGCGGTGGCGAGCACGCAGGCGAGGCGGCGCGGGGCGATGGTGCGGCGGGCCATCGCGAGGGTGGCGAGGCCGGCCTGGGGGCGGAGGTCGCCGGACTGGAGGACGGCCACGTGGTCTTCGGTGGCGGGGCTGGTGGCGCGGGTGGTTGGCGGGCGGTCGGCGGCGAGCCAGGCGATCAGTTGGGGGAGCGTGGTGTTCAGCCACGGGTCGTTTGGGATGGCGTGGCGGATGAGGGTGAGGTCGGCGGGGTTGGCGAGGAGGCGGCGGGCGAGGATGTCGAGTTCGTCCGGCGGGAGGAGGCGGATCAGGGGTTCGGCCAAAGCGGGGCGCAGGGTCCCGGTTTGCAGGAGGTCGAGGAGGGTGTTGGCGCGCAGCGGGGGGTGCAGGGCGGCGGCGAGTTCCTCGAGGAGGGCCTGGGCGTCGGCGGTCGGCAGGGTCGGGTCGGCTTGGTGGGGGGTGAAGCGGTCGAGCGTTTTGTCGCCGGTGCGGTCGAACAGGACGCGGTTGGGTTTGCCGACGGGGGCGCCGGTGACGATGCCGAGATAGCGGTTGCCGGCGATCGGGTGGCGGAGTTCGATGCGGCCGCCCGGGCAGCGGCGCAGGCGGACGGAGATGGCCGGGGCGCGCATCCCGTCGCCTTCGACGGCGAAGCTGCGGGCGTCCGGCGCGATCAGCACGCAGCATTGCGGGGCGGCTTTGGGGATTGCGAGGAGGAGGGGGGTGGTGGGTTCGGCTGCCATGGCGGCTTCGGCGCCTTCGAGGGTGAGCCAGGTGTCGCGGCCGGTTTTCAGGGTGAAGAGGTCGAGCGCGGTGCTAGGGGTGGTGGCGCGCAGGCGGGCGCCGGGGGGCGGGGCGGTTTGCAGGAGGCCGGCCAGCAGGTTCCCGGCTTGCGGCGGGTTCCCGGGCGTGGGGGCTTGCGGGGCTTTGCGGGCGAAGAGGGCGGGGATCTTCATGGTTGGGAGGTTGGCATGGTTGGGGTCGCGAGCGGAAGGTTTGGAGGGTGATTTCGGTAGCGTTTTGCAACGCAGGGGGGCGTTGCGGAAAGACGGTGCGCGCGCCACGCTAGGGTGATGGAACGGATGCTACCGGTGGCGCAGGCGGAGCCGATCGTGCGCGGCGGGGCGGGCGGCGTGGCGGCGCGCGGCGTGGTTTATGCGGCGCTGGTGGCGGCGGTGCTGGCGGGCGGGTGGTTGCGGTTCAACACGCAGATTGCGGGCGTGGTGCCGGCGCTGGGGCGGGCTGGCGCAGCGGCGGCGGACCAGCCGCGCGGGCTGATGGAGCTGGGGCTCGTGCCGGACGGCGAGGCGGATGCGCTGGTGGCCGGAATGGGCTTGTCGGCGGGCGATGCGGCGCTGCTGCGCGCGGGGTTGCGGGACCGCCAGGTCAGGCTGTTGCGGCTGCCTTTGGTGGACGAGACGCCGCCGGCCGATGGGGTGGGCGCGCTGGCGGCTGGGCACGACATTCGGGTGAGCACGGCGGGGTATACGCGGGTGATCCGGCTGACGCGCACGCCGGTGGCGTTGGCGCTGCCGATAACGGCGGGCGGCGAAGTGTCGTTCTCCACGCCGGATACGGGCGGCGTGGCTATAGGGGCGCTGGGGTTGTCGGGGCCGGTGCGGCTGCCTGATATGGCGCCTGGCGATGTGTTCAGCGTGGGGGTGGTTGCGCAGTGAAAGGGCTCATTCCGGCGGCCCAAAAGGCGATGCCGCTGCTGATGGTGGTGTTCCTGCTGCTGCTGATCGTGCAGGCGCTGGTGTCGCTGCATGTGTCGCCGGCGCATCTGGTTTCGGTGGTGCTGGGGTGGCTGCCGCAGGGCGGGGCGGTGTTCGCCGGGGTGGGCGGCGCGCTGTGGGCGATGGTGCTGGCGGGCGTGGCGTATGAGTGGCGGGCCGAGGCGTTGGCGGTGCGTGTGCGGGCTGGCGGGCGGCGGCGTGTTGGCAATTCCAGGAGTTGGGCGATGGATGTTTTGAGCAGGCTGACGAACCGGGCCGAGCTGGAGGATCTGCTGTCGCGCCAGGACCGCGTGACGGTGATCGATGCGGTGGCGCTGGCGAATACGTTGAAGAGCCAGGTGATCGGGCAGGATGCGGTCTGCGACGACATCGCGGGGCAGTTGCGGCGGCGGCTGGCGCTGCAGGTGCGTGGCAAGCCGGTGGGGATTTTCCTACTGGCGGGGCCGCCTGGGACGGGGAAGACGTATCTGGCCAAGCGGCTGGCGGCGGCGCTGGGGCGCAAGCTGCTGCATTTCGACATGACGCAGATGAGTTCGCCACATGCGGCCACGCAGTTGTTCGGCTCGCCGAAAGGCTATGTGGGATCTGATACGTTCGGCAAACTGACGGGCGGGCTGAAGGAGGTGCCGGACGCGCTGGTTCTGCTCGACGAGATCGAAAAGGCGCATCCGGATGTGTTCAAGAAGTTTCTGTCCGCCTGGAACGATGGGCACGTGACGGAGGCTTCTACAGGGGCGCAGGTTTCCACCACGCGGTCGATCTTCATGCTGACGTCGAACATCGCGACGGAGGCTCTGGGGGAAATCGCGGACAAGTATGCCGACGATGCGGATGCGATGCGCGGGGCGGCGGTGGAGGTTCTGAAGTTGGCCGGGTTTGCGCCGGAGGTTCTCAATCGGCTGGACCGGATATTCGTGTTCCGGGCGCTGGCTGGGCTGGATGTGGCGCGGGTGGCGGCGCTCGAGATCGAGGCGATGATCGGCAGTTACGGGCTCGAGATCGCCGCGGGCGGGCATCGATCCGCATCTGCTGCTGGACGTGATGGAGAAGCAGGACCGGCTGGGGTCGGGGGCGAGCGCGCGCGACCTGGTGCGCTCGATCGAGGAGATGGTGAGCGACGGGCTGATAGAGGCGCGGCAGAAGGGGGCGCATTGCGTGCGGCTGGAGAAGGGGGAGAGCGGGATCGTGACGCGTATCGCCGATATGCGGGCGCCGGGGCGTGAGGGGGCCGGCCTGGTGGCCGAGCCGGGTGCGCGGGTGGATACGGGGCATCTGGGGAGCTGAGCGTGTCGGCGGCGGGGCGGCTGTGGCGGCGGGCGCCGGCGTGGCGGGTGTGTCTGGTGGGGGCGATCGCGGCCACTGCGCTGGCGGCGATGTTCCCGCCCGGGGTGCCCGGGTGGGTGCGGGGGCTGGCGCGGCCGGTGGTGGCGCGGGTGGCGGGTGCGCCGGTGGTTGATGTCGCGGCGCATTACCGGCCGGTGGCGGCGGCGGTGCGACCTGGTTTCTCGGCCTTGAGCCTGCCGCCGACGGGGCATGAACGGTCCGGCGCGGTGGCGTTCGCGGGGCGGGTGCTGCCGTTGCCGGCGGGGCGCTGGGAGACGCTCGCTCTGGCGCATGGCGATCGGCCGATCAGCGGGCAGGTGGAGGTATTTGCGCGGGTGGTGGACGGCGCGATGACGGGGCTGCTGGTGGTGGCGGGGTCCGATCCGGTGGCGCACCAGCCCAGCCCGTTCGATGTGACGCAGACCTGCGACGAGCCGGGCACGATCGCGCGCTACGTGGCGCCCGAACCGTTCGGGCAGGGGCTGCTGGTGCATGAGTGCTGGCGGCTGGCGGCGTTGCCGGGGTTCGACCTGGCGGAGCGCGGGCGGGCGGACCCGGTGCTGGATCGCGCGCTGTTGCGGCTGCGGGAGAGCGATGCGCGAATACCGGAGAGGCTGGTGGTGCTGGATTACCTGCGGTCCGACATCGGGGGATTTCTCACCGCGATGTTGTTTCTGCCCGATACGCGGCGGGGCGGGGCGTCCGGGCAGGTTCTGGAGGCCTGGGTGCGGCGGTATGTCGCGGCCTTGCATGCGGGGGACGAGGGGGTTCGGGACGGGCGTGGGGTGGCGGCCGATCCTGGGTAGGGCCGTTTGCCGGAACCTTCCCGGGGCGAAATGTGTTGAGCGGGAGGTTCAATGTGCAAAAGGGAATGACGATGCGGTTTGGTTTTGCTGTTCTGGCGGGCGTGCTGGCGATGCCCGGGTTGGCGCTGGCGCAGACGGATTCGATGGCGATGGCGCATGAGAGTGCGGCGAACCAGTTGGGCGTTTTGGAATACTGCCAGTCGAAGGGCTACACCGATGGCAGCGCCGTGGTGGCCCAACAGGGCGTGATTTCGCGCCTGCCGGCCTATGCCGGGTCGACCGCGGCGGCGGAGGCCACCGGCAAGACGGGCGTGATGGCGCCTGGCAACGGGCAGACATATTCGCTGTCGGACATGGCCGATAAGAGCCACACCACGGAGGCTGCGCTGTGCGCGCACATGGCGGACAGCACCAAGCAGGTGGCGGCGAGCAATGCCAGCGCGTTCGGTCCGGGCGGGATGCCGAAGATGCCGGCGATGCCGGGCGGGATGCCGGCGATGCCGGCGATGCCGGGCGGGATGCCGACGATGCCTGGCGTGCCGCAGCCGCAATAGCGGGGTTGGTGCTGCATCGGCAGCAAGAAAGAAAGCAGTCCTTTTTCGAGAAAACGGACCAAAAAGCTTTTATCCCGATGCTGGCACGACATGCTCACTTCTTCTGCAGCCGTATCGACTGGCAGAATTGAGGTGAGCTTCGGGGCAGGCGTCGGAGCAAAAGCTTTTTGGTCCTTTTTCTCGAAAAAGGACTGCTTTCTTGCTTGTTTCGGCGTGTGCTTCAGGCGCCCGCCAGGCGCAGCGCGGCACCCAGCATGTCGAAGACGTCGAGCAGCCGTGCCACGTAGTGGTCGTGCACGGCAAAGGCGGGCGCGGACGGGTCCGAGAACTGGCGTTCCAGGCCGTCGATGAGGCGGGCGAGGCGGCGCTGGTGCAGGCCTAGGGCGGTTTGGATCGGGTCCGAGACCACGCCGGCGAAGGCGGCGAAGGTGGTGGCGGCGAGCATCACGGTGCCGGTGGTGGCGGCGAGCAGGTGGGCGGAGGGGGCGGCGGGGAACAGGCCGTACCAGGCGCCACCGAGCGAGGCGCCTAGGGGGAAGGCGCTGATCGCGGTCTGGTGGGCCATCAGGCCGGCGAGGGCGGGGCCGAGCGTGGCGGCGCCCGGGGTGAGTTTGTTGAGCGTGAGGGCGCCGATGCCGAGATTCATCAGGCCGGTGGTGATTTCGGCGGCGGCGGCGCGGGAGAGGCCATAGGTTTGCAGCGCCTGGGCCAGGCGGGTTTGGAAGGCGGGGTCGGCGGTGTGGTGGGCGAGGTTGGGTAGGGCGGCGGCCAGGGCGGATTGCAGGGCGGGGGTGGAGAGGATGGCGTCTGCCAGGGCGTCGCGCGTGGATTGGCGGTGGGGTTGGGCGTAGGGGAGCTCGAGCAGGTCCGTCTGTATCAGCCATTCGACCTGGCGGGCGACGGCGGTGCGCAGGATGAGCGAGCGGTGCAGGCGGGCCGCCGTGGCGGGGGCGCCGAGTTTGCGCGCGGTGGCGGCGGCCATGTGGAGCGCGATCTGGGGGACGGACAGGCTGAGGTTCAGGGGGGCTTTGAGGATGTCCCAGCCGAGTGCGGCGCGGTGGAGATGCAGGGTGCCGCGCAGGGAGAAGTTGGCCTGGACGAAGGGGGCGATGCGGGCGCGGCGGTCGGTGAAGTAGGTGCGGGCGCCCTGTTGGACGGCGTGTTGGGCCAGGTCTCTGGTCAGGGGGTCTGGCATCGGGTGGGCCGGTTGGGGGGACGTGGAAGTGGAGCTTTCGCGAGTGTCGGGCCGGAAAGTTCTGTCCATGGTCATATGGCTTTTTAAGCGCTCCGGTACCCGCGATGATTTAACGCGCCGCAACGGCTTTCGGTCAGGCTATTCGACGCGGGCCGCACTTCGTTGCGGTTCCCGGTGTTCGCCGCTGCTTCGGCAGAATCCGCAAGCCGGGCGCCCGGCGGACGAACGAGACGGGTACTGCAGCGAGGGAAGCAAAAGTTTTTTGGTCCTTTTTTTCAAAAAAGGACTGCTTGCCTTGCCTGGCTTCGCTTGCTTTCCGCCGGCCACGACGGCACCTCACCTAAACGTGGAAAACTATGACGTTCTGATCCTGGGCGCCGGCGCGGCCGGCCTGATGTGCGCGATGACCGCGGCGCGCCGGGGGCGGCGCGTTCTGGTGGTGGACCATGCCAGGCAGGCGGGCGAGAAGATCCTGATCTCCGGGGGCGGGCGCTGCAACTTCACCAACACGGGCTGCGTGGCGGAGCGGTTCTTTTCGGAGAACGCGGCGTTCGCGCGGTCGGCGCTGGCCGGATATACGCCGGGCGATTTCGTGGGGCTGGTGGAGAAGCACCGTATTGCCTGGCACGAGAAGACGCTCGGGCAGTTGTTCTGCGACGGCTCGGCGCGGCAGATCGTGGCGATGCTGCTGGCGGAGTGTGCCGCGGCGGGCGCTGTGGTGCGGGTGGGCCAGAGCGTGGGGGAGATTTCGCGCGGGATGGCGTTTCGCGTGACGGTGGGGGGCGTGGCGGTCGAGGCGGCGTCGTTGGTTCTGGCGAGCGGGGGGTTGTCGATCCCGAAGATAGGGGCTTCGGGGCTGGCGTATCGGGTGGCGGGGCAGTTCGGGCTGGATATGGTGGCGCCGCGGCCGGCGCTGGTGCCGTTGACGTTGGCGGGCGAGGCGCTTGGGTTGCTGGGCGGGCTTGCGGGGGTTTCGACCATTGTGGCGGCTACGTGTGGGGGCGTGCGGTTCGAGGAGGGCGATGGTGGTGACGCATCGTGGGCTTTCCGGGCCGGCGATCCTGCAGGTGAGTTCGGCGTGGCGCGAGGGGCAGGGGGTGGAGATCGATCTGGCGCCGGGTGCGGCGGACGGGTTTTTGCGGGCGGGCAAGCGGGCGCGGCCGAAGGCGGGGGTGCGGGCGCTGCTGGGCGAGGTTTTGCCGCAGCGGCTGGCCGATGTGTTCCTGCCGGCGGGGCTGGCGGGCGGGCGGGCGGGCGAGGTGGCGGACCGGGAGTTGCAGGCGCTGGAGGGGCGGTTGCGGGCCTGGCGGTTGTTACCATCCGGCACTGAGGGCTATGCCAAGGCGGAGGTGACGGCGGGCGGGATTTCGACCCGGGCGCTGTCGCAGAAGACGATGGAGGCGCGCGCGGTGCCTGGGTTGTTTGCGATTGGCGAGGCGGTCGATGTGACGGGCTGGCTCGGCGGGTATAATTTCCAGTGGGCCTGGGCCAGCGGGTATGCGGCTGGGGTCGCAGCGTGAGCGCGCGCTTGGGGTGGTTTGGCGTGAGCGCGCGCTTGGGGTGGTTTGGCGTGAGCGCGCGTTTGGGGTGTTTGGCGTGAGCGCGCCGCGGGTGAGCGTTCTGATGACGACGCGTAACGGGGCGGCGTGGATCGGGGCGAGCCTGGACAGCGTGTTCGCGCAGAGCTTCGGCGATTACGAGCTGGTTGTGGTGGATGACGGTTCGACAGATGCGACGCCGGATATACTTGCGGGGCTGCGCGACACGCGGGTGCGGGTGATACGCAACGCGGAGAGCCAGGGGATCGCCGGCGGGCGCAATATCGGGCTGGCGGCGTGCGTGGGCGAATACGTGGCGGTTCTGGACCATGACGATGTGAGCCTGCCGGAGCGGCTGGCGCGCCAGGTGTCGTATCTGGACGGCGCGCAGCAGGTGGTTCTGGTGGGCACTGCGGTGGAGATCCTGCGCGAGGGCGTGGCGAGCGTTCCGGAGCAGGTGGCGCATGTGAGCCCGGAGGGGATGCGTATGATGCTGCATCTGGGCAATCCGCTGACGTGGTCGTCGGTGATGTTCCGGCGCAGCGCGCTGCAGCGCGTGGTGGAAGCCGGCGGCGCTGTGCTGCGCGATTCGGCGGTGCCGGCGGATGATTTCGATCTGTATCACCGGCTGCTGGCGTATGGCGAGGCGGCGCGGCTGGACGGGGTTCTGACGCAGTACCGCTGGCATACGAGCAATACGACGTATCGGATGGCGGCGCAGATGGCGGAGCGCGCGATCGGGGTTTTGTGCCGGGCCTATACGCCCTGGTTCGGGGCGGAGGCCGAGGGGGCGGCGCGGCTGGTTGTGCGGCATTTGAGCGACCGGTTGCCGGTGCCGGATGCGGGGACGCTGGATCGGTTGTTTGCGATTATCGCGCGGGTGGGGGCTGAGTATCCCGGGGCGGAATGTGCGGCTTTGGGGGGGGCGCTGCGGTGGCGCCTGTTGCGGGCGGCAATGCGGGAGGGTCGGCCGGGGATCGTGCGTGGGCGGTGGGGGGCGATGGCCTGGACTTTGGATGGAGTGGCTAGTCTGGCGGTGGGGGTTGGGCGGCGGGTCTGGCGGTGAAGCTGCAGGTGCGCGGTCTGCACGCGGTACTCGCGAAGGACGATTTGCAAAAGAGTGCGGCCTCTATATAGATTTTTGCGCAATCCGAAGGAAGAATGTTTCGAGCATGTCAGCGGCAAAAGGGTCTGACACCGCGCTGCAGCGCAGCCTTGGCGCGGCCGTTCGGGATGGCAGGCTCGCGACCGCGCAAGGCGAGCCGGGTACGGCGGCTGACCGATGGCGTGATCCTGCGTCGGCTCGTCACCCATACGGATGAACGGGGATCGTTGACCGAACTCTACGATCGGCGCTGGGGCATTCATCCGGACCCTGTCCTGTTTGCCTACACCTTCACGATACGCCCCGGCGTGGTGAAAGGCTGGAATCTGCACCGCGCGCACGAGGACCGCTACACGCTCATCGAAGGCGACATGGCGCTGGTGCTCTTCGATCCGCGGCCGGGTAGCCCGACCGAGGGCGAGACCTGCCGCATCGTGCTTTCGGAATATGACCGCTGTTTGGTTACCGTGCCGGTCAACGTATGGCATGCCGACCACAACATCGGCACGCGGGACGTGCGCGCGGTGAATTTTCCGACCGCGCCCTATGACCACGACAACCCTGACAAATGGCGCCTGCCGATCGATACCGATCTCATTCCGTATCGCTTTCCGCCGGGAACGGTAGGCGGCTGACACTTGGCCGCGCCGAAATTTTCAATTCTCCTGCCGACACATGCGCGGCCGGACGTGCTCGGTTTCGCTATCGCATCGGTGTTGAAACAGAGCGAACAGGATTTCGAGCTGCTGGTTGTGCTCGATGGCTGCGACGACGACACGCGCGACGTGGTCTCGGCGTTTTCCGACGCGCGTATACGCGTGTTCGACCTGCCGAAAGGACCGGGTTTCGGCTACGCGAACAGGAACACGGCGCTGCGGACGGCGCGCGGGCACTTCATGGCGTTCTGCGCG
This sequence comes from uncultured Alphaproteobacteria bacterium, assembly GCA_963795825.1. Classification (GTDB taxonomy): domain Bacteria; phylum Pseudomonadota; class Alphaproteobacteria; order Acetobacterales; family Acetobacteraceae; genus BOG-908. Next base: position 852,956 of record CAWCIW010000001.1, read on the forward strand.
CATGACGACCTGCTTCTGGACGACCACCTGCAGCGGCTTTCCGCCTTGCTGGTGGAGAGCGGCGCCACGCTCGCCTATAGCCGGCCGTTATGGGTTTCGACCGACGGCATAATCGTGCCGTTCGGAACCAACCTGACACTCGACGACGAGATGCGGCGGTTCACGACGCAGGAGAATACGATCTACGCGTCGGCCGTATTGACGACGCGGGCGGCCGTTACCGCTGCGCGCTACTGGCCGGAGGACGCGGCCAATAGCGCCGACTGGCTGTTGTGGCGCAATATCCTGGGCGCTGGCGGAAGCCGGGTCGCCTATGACCGCGTGCCGACCACGCTGCATTTCTCGGCGGACTGGAAGAAGTCGCGGTTCAGCGCCACCAGGGAGGTTGCGCGCCTGCTGGCGATCGCGGACGGCGCCGCCTGGTGGCCGCGCGACCTCGTTCACCCGGTGGGCGGCGGGCGGCCCGAACAGGCGGCGGTGTTCCACGCTTTGGACGCGAACGGGCCGGCGTTTCAGGCGCGGCTGCGCCGGGCGGTGGATTGTGTGTGCGACCGCCTCGCCTGGGACGTGGCGTGTGGTATCGCGCCGGGCCATACCGGCGCCAACCCTTTGCTCGCCGCCGCCTGGCGCGACCTCGTGCCCGGCGCGCTGCGGGGCGCATTGGATGTCGTGGTCGCGGCGTCCGGTTCCGAACGCAGCTACGTCGCCGGTTGGGTGTTGGACGAGAACCACCCCGACCTGCCGGTGATGTTCGAGATCTGGCTCGACGGAATCAGGATCGGCACGTCCGTGGCCGACCGGTTCCGCCCCGACCTCCTGGTGGCACAGCTCGGACATGGACGCTGCGCGTTCCGGGCGGCGCTGCCGCCAAACCTCGGCGACGCGGACCTGCTCCGGCTGGAACTTCGGCGCACGCAGGATGGCGCGCTTCTGCCAGGGGCTGTGCCGCCGCGCTCGGGGGGTTCGGCCGCGGGTTGAGACACGCGCTTTGGCGGGGGGAGGCAAACGATTCTGCAGTGCAGCGGTGCAATGACTGGCCTGCATGCCCAGAGCATGTGCGGCGCTGAGTAGGCTCGCCGAACATGCTCTGGGTAAGCAAGAAAGCAGTCCTTTTTCGAGAAAAAGGACCAAAAAGCTTTTGCTCCGACGCCTGCACTGCAGCCTGCGCGCGGTCTGCCAGTCGATACGCTTGCAGTCACAGTCAGCATTTCGTGCCGGCGTCGGGATAAAAGCTTTTTGGTCCTTTTTCTCGAAAAAGGACTACTTTCTTGCTTGCTGCCGAGCAACTCAGCCCCAAGGCGGGTTGGTATCGACGAGCATCTTTATCGGACGGTGATCCCGTTTAATCCGATGATACTCTAGCCTTGCCTTACGCGGCGATGGGCAACCGGGCGCGGATGAGCTTCTCGATCCCACGGAGCTGGGCGCGTTCGCCGTCGTCGCAGAGGCTGATGGCACGGCCGGTGGCGCCGGCGCGGGCGGTGCGGCCGATGCGGTGGACGTAGGCTTCGGGGACGTCCGGCAGGTCGAAGTTGATGACGTGGGTTACGCCGTCCACGTCGATGCCGCGGGCGGCGATGTCCGTCGCGATCAGCACGGGGACAGAGCCTTTCTTGAAGTCGGCGAGCGCGCGTTCGCGTTGGCCCTGGCTTTTGTTGCCGTGTATCGCGCTGGCGGAGAGGCCGGCGGCGGTGAGGTGCTGCACGATACGGTCCGCGCCGTGTTTGGTGCGGGCGAAGACGAGCGTGCGGCCCATTTCCGGCTGCTTCAACATGCGCGTCAGCACTTGGCGTTTTTCGGACTGGTTGACGAACACGACCGATTGCTCGATGCGCTCGGCGGTGGTGGCGACTGGCGTGACGCTGACGCGGACCGGGTTTTTCAGCATCGCGTCGGCGAGGACCTGGATTTCTTTCGGCATTGTTGCCGAGAAGAACAGGGTCTGGCGCGCGGCGGGGAGTTCGCGGGCGATTCGCTTGATCGGGATTACGAAGCCCAGATCGAGCATGTGGTCGGCTTCGTCGAGCACGAGAACTTCCGTGCGGTCCAGCTTGACGTGGCCTTCGCCGAACAGATCGAGCAGGCGGCCCGGGGTGGCGACGATGACGTCCACGCCGTTTGCGAGGTTGGTGATCTGGCGGCCTTTGGGGACGCCGCCGAAGATGAGGGCCACGCGTATGCTGGTCTGGCGGCCGTAGGTGCGGAAGGATTCGGCGATCTGGGCGGCGAGTTCGCGTGTGGGGGCGAGGACCAGGCAGCGTGTGGTTTTGCGCTCGTAGGGGCGCGGTTTTGCCATCAGGCGGTGCAGGATGGGCAGCGCGAAGGCGGCGGTTTTGCCGGTGCCGGTTTGCGCGATGCCCAGCAGGTCCACGCCGGTGAGGAGAGGGGGGATAGCTTGGGCCTGGATCGGGGTGGGGGTTGTGTAGCCAGCCGCGGTCAGGGCCTTGAGCAGCGGGGCTGCCAGGCCGAGTTCGGTGAATTCGGTCATTGTGTTGGTATAGCTTTCAGTGCCGCTTCCGGGCGATGCCGTGGCGGAAGAGCGGTCGGCAGGACCGCAAGCCGGCGCGAAGTGTTTGGGAACGGAAACCGGCCAGGCTTACAGGAGAAAGCGAACGGTCGCAGTTTATGCCGCGCCGCAGCATTATGGTGGGGTGCTGGGGGTAAGTCAAGGAAAAGCAAGAAAGGCCTTCTTTTCTGAAGAAAAGAAGCAAACGACTTTTGGGGGTGCTGTCGCGGGCTGGGTTTCTTGCTCCGCGGCTTTGGCGGGCGGATAAGCTTTCGCATGCCCGTCGAGAGTTTGATCCTTAGTGAGCCTTATGCCGGGTTGCAGGCGCAGGCTTTGGGGCTGGCGGAAGCGGCCGGGCTGGCGCCGGGGGTGGTGGATCTGCATCCGCGGCGGCCTTGGGGTTGGGTTGCGGCGGCTGCCTGGCCCTGGCCGCTGCGCGCGGTGGGGCTGGCGGCGCCGCCCGCCGGGGTGTTGTTCACGGCCGGCGGGACGGGCGGCGCGGTGGGTGCGGCGTGTCATCGGCGGGGCAGCGTGGTGGTGCAGGTGCAGAACCCGCGGCTGGATCTGCGGCATTTCGACCTGGTGGTGGCCAATGCGCATGACGGGCTTTCCGGCGGCAACGTGATCGTGACGCGGACGGCGCTGCACCGGGCGACGCCGGCGCGGCTGGCGGCGGCGCGGCTGGTGTGGGAGCCCCGGCTGGCGGCGTTGCCGCGGCCGCTGGTGGCGGTTCTGGTGGGCGGCAGCAACGGGCGCTACCGGCTGGGCGCGGCGGAGGGGGCGGCGCTGGCCGGGCAGCTCGTGGCGATGATGGCGCGCGACGGGGTGGGGGTGGCGCTCACGGCGTCGCGGCGGACTTCGCCGGGGGTTTTGGCGGGGCTGCGCGATGCGCTGGTGCCGCGCGGCGGCTGGGTTTGGGACATGGAGGGCGAGAACCCGTATTTCGGGTTGCTGGCGCTGGCGGACGCGATCGTGGTGACTGTGGATTCCATCTCCATGGTGTCCGAGGCGGTGGCGACGGAGGTGCCGGTTTTGTTGGCGGAGTTGCCTGGGCGTTCGGTGCGTATCGGGCGGTTTCGGCGGGGGTTGGAGGATGCGGGGCGGGTGCGGGTTTTTGACGGGCGGTTTGCGCAGTGGCCGGTGGCGGCGATGGATGATACGGCGGCGGCGGGGTTGGAGGTTCGGCGGCGGCTGGGGTTGTGAGATTTGTCGTTTTGCTTTTTGCAGTTGGAGACTTGATTGCTCGATATCCAGACGTTTGATGCGCGGCGCGGCGGGAATGTTTTGTACAAGGCGTTCACGCATCCTCTGGCGGCCGAGGCGATGGCTGCGCTGGCTGGAGAGTTGCGCGCTGCGGGGGATCTGGCGGTGTTCGATCCGGAGGGGATAGCGGGCGCTTGTATGCGCTGCATCCGGATATGCCGGTGCCGGTGGCGTATTACGTGCAGGATGTGGCGGCGCTGGGCGATGCGCTGGCGGGGGTGGCGGCGCGGCCGGTGACGGAAATGGGCCAGTGTAGGGCTGTGACTTTGCTGATTGCGGCGTTCGATACGTCGCGTATTGCGGCGCGGGTGGCGGGGCTTTGTGCCCCTGGCGTTCGGGTGGTTTCGTTGGATGCGACGCGGCTGCCGGCGGCGATGCTGACGGCGCGCGGCTATCTGGACCGGCTGAATTTCGCGACGAACCACGCGTTTTTTCGCGATGCGGACGGGCGGCATACGCGGCTGACGAGTGCGAATTACTGGGCGGGGTACGGGGCTGGGGCGGTTCGGTTTTGGTTGCGGCTGTTCGGGGCGGATGGGGCGGTGCTGGCGACCTGGGAGGAGAATTTGCCGGCGGGGGCTGGGGGTTTTGCGATCGATAGCGCGGAGGTGCGGGCGCGTTTTGGGTTGGATGCGTTCACGGGACAGTTGTTTTTGCATGCCATCGGGGTGGCTGGGCATGACGTGGTTAAGTATGCGCTGGATGTTTATGGGGAAGACGGGGAGGGGTGCGATTTCGGGTTGTCGGTGACGCACGATGCGAATGCTTGGCCTTCTGACCGGTATGCGGGGTTGCCGGCGCCTGGTGACGACGAGCGGGTGATGTTGTGGGTGCAGAATTCGCATGCGGCGGCGATACCGGCCGGGGCGATCACGCTCGATCGGATGGGGGCTGGGCGGCCGGTGGCTTTGGCGCAGGAGGTGGCGCCGTTTGCGAGTTTGGCAGTGGATGTTCGGGAGTTGCTGCCTGACGTGGCTTGGCCGGCGCAGTTGGAATTGCGCACCGGGCGGCATGTGGTGCGGCCGCGCTATGAGATATTGAAGGGCGGGCATTCGCGTATTGCGCATGTGAATGTGGAGCGGGCGGATCTGCGGCCCGATGACGGGATACGGACGCTGCATAATCTTTTGGGGCGGGGGTATATCCTGCCGTTTCCGGTTTTGCCGGCGGCCGAGTTTCGCACGATCGTGCAGCCCAATCCGATGGCGGAGTGGCAGGACAGTTTGCCGTTGCGGCTGGATGTGTTCGCCGAGGACGGGCGGCTGGTGTCGCAGCGGTTTTTGGGGAATCTGGCGCGCGACCATTCGGTGGCGCTGGATCTGGCGGAGCTGGGCGCGGATACGGGACATGCCGAGCTGGTCTATGATTTTCGGGAGGGCGGCGCGGCGGATGGCTGGATGCACGGGTTGTTCCGCTATGAGCATCGGGTGAGCGGGCATGCGGCGGATACCAGTTTCGGGGCGCATATCTTCAACACGGCGATGACTTATCGCGATGAGCCGCAGAGCTATTCCGGGCCGCCGCCCGGGTTGACGACGCGGCTGTTCCTGAAGCTGGGGATCGGGGCGCGGCGGAGTTTTGCCGTGCTGATCTATCCGGCGAGTGCGGACTGGCATGCGTTTTCCACCAGCACGCTGCAACTGGTGGATGGTGATGGCGCGGTGGTGGCCAGCGAGGATTTCCGGATTGCGTGTTCCGGCTCGGTGTTGGTGCGGCCGCATGAGGTGTTTGGGGCGGCGGCTTTGGCGCGTGCGGGCGCGCGTGGGTATGTTCTGGTGCGCGATGTTACGTGTCGGTTGTTCGGGTATCATGGTTTGGATGATGGAATTGGCGGGTTTTCGCTGGATCATATGTTCGGGTTTTAGGGAGGAAGGAAGGCCTTCTATTCTGAAGAAAAGAAGCAAAAGACTTTTGGACGCGCTGTCGCGGAGCGCCTGGTGGCAGCGCGGGCCGTTGTGGAATGAGACCTCGCCGGGAACATAAAAGTTTTTTGGTCCTTTTTTTCAAAAAAGGACTGCTTGCTTGCCTGCCTTGCTTTACGCGACCGCCGCAGCGTGGATAGTGTATCGATACGCTGCCCGTGCGGCGAGGGGGGCGCTCGTGAAGGCAGCTGGCATTTTAGGGATTGCGGCGGCGGTGGGCGTCGCGCTGCCGGGGCTGGCCCAGCAGGTTCCTGCCCCGACGGTGCGGCTCGGGACGATCGAGGATGTGATCGTGACGGCGACGCGGCGGCCGGAGCGGCTGCAGCGCGTGCCGATCAGCATCACATCCGTGGGCGAGCGCGAGCTGAAGCAGCGCGGGACCGACGATCTGAGCGGGATCGCGCAACTGGCGCCGGGGTTGAATTTGAACAACCAGGGCGTGGCACAGGAAAACCCGACGATGCGCGGCGTGAGCACCGGCGCGAGCACGAACCAGGGCGCACAGCAGGCGACGGTGGGGTTGTATATCGACGATATTCCGGCGCAGAGCGCTGCGGTCCAGGGCGGTGCTGTCGACATCCCGCTGTTCGACATACAGCGTGTGGAGGTTCTGCGCGGGCCGCAGGGAACGCTGTTCGGATCGGGCTCCTTGAGCGGTGGCATACGCATACTGACCAACAAGCCCGATATGGAAAAATACGGCGCGACAATTGAGGTGACGGGCAGCGGGACGGAGAATGGTGGGGCGAACGATGCGGTGAATTTGGAGGGGAATTTTCCGATCGTGCCGGACAAGTTGGCGGTGCGCGTTGTGGGGTATGACCGGTTTGCCAGCGGGTACATTGATAATATCGTGACGCGGCAGAAGGATGTGAACGATCTGCGCAACTGGGGCGGGCGGGTGTTGGTGGATGCGCAGCCGACGCCGGATTTGAATGTGTTGCTGACGTTTTTGCACGAGAATGCGTATGGGTCGAGCGATGGGCGGTCGGTTTATGGGACAAGCAATCCGGATGTTGATCCGGCGCGTGACGAGAATACGTTGAGCGAGGCTGGGGAGTTCTCGCAATATGTCGGCTATAATCTAGCGGCCAGTTACGATCTGGGCAGTGTGCGGCTGTTTGATTCCACGACATACGCTGTGCGGGAGTCGGGCGGATCGCTGGATTTTTCCGGGTACCAGAACCTGGTGCTCGGGTTGTTCGGGGCACCGCCGGGCGATTTCAACCGGCCGGATGCCGGGCGGGATTTCAGCACGTCGGACACGTTCACGCAGGAGGTTCGGCTTTCCTCTGAGGGGGATGGGCCGTTGAAATATACTGTGGGCGCGTTCTACCAGCATATCACCGGCTCGGCGGGGCAGACGATATTTTCGTCGCTGGTGGAGAATTATCTGGGGCAGTTCCTTGGCGGGCCGAAGCCGGCTTTCGGCAATCTGGGAGATCTGCAGGCGACCGCGGACCAGTCCGAGGAGGCGGTGTTCGGCGAGGGAACCTATACGGCGGGGTTGTTCGATTTCACGCTGGGATTGCGGGCGAGCCGGACGGAGGTGTCGTTCGTGACGCGCACGACGGGGATCACGTTCACCAACTCGCTTTCCACGGTTCCGGTGGTGACGCCTGGCAGCGAGAAGGGATATCCGGTAACGCCGCGTTTCGCGGTGGATTACCGGCTCGATCCGAATCTGACGGTATATGCGCAGATCTCGCGCGGGTTCCGGACCGGCGGGCCTAATCTTACTTATGGGTTCGGGCCTGGGATACCGGCTTCTTATACGTCGGATACGTTGTGGAATTACGAGCTGGGGGAAAAGGCGCAGCTTCTTGGCGGGCGGCTGCGGGTGAATTCCGACGTGTATTTCATCGACTGGTCTAACATCCAGATCCCCACGCAGAGCTCCGCGGGTAATCTGTTCATCCAGAATGCGGGTAACGCGCATTCTTTCGGGCTGGAGACGGAGATCGCCGCGTCGCCTTTGCCTTGGCTGGATGTGGGGAGCTCGGTTTCTTTGAACCGGGCGGAGATTGCCAGCAATGATCCGACGTTGGTTAGGGCTACGGGCGCGTTGGGCGTGGCTGTGGGGGATCGGCTGCCGGCGGCGCCGCAGTTCACGATTTCCGATTATGCGCAGGTGAATTTCGACATGTTGGCGCGTGCGGCGTATTTTCGAGTGGACCAGAATTATGTGAGCGAAGAGAGCACGGACTTCGCCGATCATGGGGCGAAGTTCGGCAATTATAATCTGGTGAATTTCCGGGCCGGGGTGCATCTGGGGTCTGCGGAGTTGGTGGCGTTCGTGAACAACGCGTTCGAGAATCAGGGGATCAACAACGCGCTGGATGCGACGTTTGCGGATCATTTTGCGACGCAGTTGAAGGCGGCGTTCCGGAATCGTCCGTTGACGGCTGGATTGACGTTTCGGGAGTCGTTTTGAGCCGTAGTGAAGGGAAGAAAGTAGTCCTTTTTCGAGAAAAAGGACCAAAAAGCTTTTGCTACGACGATTGTACGAGGGCGTAGGCTATTTCTGCAAGCGCGTGGCTGGCGGAATCGAAGTGGGCTTTGGTGCAGGCGCCGAGATAAAAGCTTTTTGGTCCTTTTTCTCGAAAAAGGACTACTTTCTTCCTTTCTTCTGCAGTGACGTCAGCCGGGAGTTGCCAGGTGCCATCAGGAAAAGATGAATGCGACGTGGCGGCGCTGGTAAGGCAACACCTGGCGCCGGTGCTGACGCCATTGATCACCGATTGCACGCCGGCGGACTACGAGCAGGCGTGGATCAGCATCAGCGATCCGGATGACAGCCGGTTAGGGCCGCTGGGGATTACCCTGATTGGCAAGGGGACTTCGGTTCATCTGCGGCGCGTGGACCGGTCTTTGGGCAGGGTGACGATCAATAATCTGAACGCCCGGAGATTGGACGTGGTGATCGACAATTCGGCCTGGACGGGACGGCTTATTGCGAATGTGAGAGCACAGGCGGAGGACAGTCTGGTTGTGTTCAACCTTGCCGGTGGTGGCGTGATCAATCTGAGCGATGTGTTGCTGCGATCGGCGCGGCAGGTGTTGTTTTGGGGTGCTGGCGCGACGGCGGTGGGGTTTCAGGTGCTGGCGATCGAGGGGGAGGCGCGGTATGTCGCGATCGGGGATGACGTGATGGTCTCGTCCGGCGTTTCGTTGCGGAACTACGACATGCACGCGATCGTCGATTTGCGCACCATGCGGCCGTTGAACGGGCCGGTCGATGTGCGGGTGGAGCAGCATGTTTGGGTTGGGCAGGATGCGCTTTTGCTCGGCTGCGAGCGTGTTGGTTTCGGGACGATCATCGGGGCGAAGTCGATAGCGAAAGGGCGTTTGCCGGCCAGGGTTATTGCGGCTGGGACGCCGGCGCGGATTGCTGCTGTGGACCGAAGCTGGGGACGCCAGCCGGGGGGTATTTCGCCTGTGGAGATCGCTTTGTTGGCGCGTCTGGAAGAGCTCGAGCGCGGCGGCGCTGTCTAAGCGGTCCGGCGCGAATATGGGGCGTGGAGTTGCGTTGATCTGCGTGCTGCCTTGGTGCCGATGGGCGAAGGAACACGCCGATACCACCGTCGGAGCAAAACTTTTTTCAGGAAAAGCTTTTAGCCTTGCTTCGATGTTCGCGTTGAAACGGTTAGACGCAGGTTTTAACGCCACGTTTGCCATAAACTATCAGACGCCGAGACCAATGGTCATGCGATCTGCGGAAGGCTTTTTGCGCGCAAATTCCTCCTGCTGTTTGTATCGGTTGCGGCAGTGGTTTCTAGCAACTGGGCTTTTGTATCGGGTGGGGTGGGAAGGCCGTAGATTTCGCGGTAGCCGGCGACCATGACAGCGCGCGAGGGTGGTTCTGGGAGGTTGGCGACGAGGCGGTCCCAAAGGCCATTCTCTGTGCACGCGCGCTGGATGGTCTCGGCGAGCGCGCGGTGGTCGCCTAGTTGGAAATGCAGCGCGTCGACATCGTGGGTGTTGCGCTCGGCGAGGCCGCCGGCGTTGCTGCAGATGACGGGGCGGCCGAACATCCAGGCTTCGGACACGACGAGGCCGAAGCTTTCCCACCAGACGCTGGGCACGATGCACCAGTCGACGCGTGACATGCGGCCCTGGCGTTGGGTGACTTCGTAGCTGCCGCGGTTGGTGACGATGCGGTCTTCGACGGGGCGGGCATCTTCCTCTGCAAAAAAGCTTTCGAGTTCGGCGCGTATGGCGGGGGTGGCGTAGCGCAGGTTGTCGCCGTTGAGATCGACGGTGAAATTGGTGAAGCCTTGGGCGCGCAAGAGGGCAACCGCGCGCAGGATGACCTGGACGCCTTTACGCTGACATATTGGCCGAAGAAGCCGAAGCGGTTGTGCGTCGGGCTGGCGGGGGGAAGGCGGCCGGCGGGGGCGTAGCTGTCCTGGCCGTTGGTGACCTGACGGATCTTGTCGGGCGGGATGCCCCAGCGCGTGTAGTGGTCGATCATGAAGGCGCTGGGGACGGTGTAGGCGTCGGCGTGGCTGAGGAGGGCCTGGCCTATGCCGGCGCCGAGCTGGAGGAAGGCTTCGATTTGGGGGCTGCCGAAATAGGTGGCGGCGGCGAGGTATTCGAAAGCGCTGTCACGCAGGGCGGTGGCGGTGAGGAAGTTCAGGCGGGGGGTGTGAGTTATGCGGGCCTGGGCTGTGGCAATGCTCATTACTTAGCAGAAGAGTGGAAGGTTCAGATACCATTTTGGCCAGTTCACTTGCAAGCTGGTTCCGAACGAGTAGTCTATGCTTACTCACATCCTGTTCTGACAGAACTCCTGCAGACCTGCGGATGTCGTCGCGAAGGTTTGTTTCTCTAAGCGCATACGTTGTAAGACGTTCGTGATCGGCGATATTTTTGTAAGGCGTCAGAGACATGGGGACGTAAAAGCCGCGGGTCTCAAGAACCTGACGATTCAAATGTAAAACGTTTGAAATGTCGTAGTGCCTGTTTTCTCGGTTCCTATATGAAGACAGCAACGTGGAAAACGCTTTGTCAATTAGAGTAGTCCTTATTATATTGTGGAAGCAGTTGCGTGCTTCTGCACATTGATAACGTGTCGCAGTGACATCGGCGTCGGACCAACCACTTTTAGTGCGCCTCAGCGTTCGTCAGCTCGAAACGCCTGTCCGGCGTTAAGAGCAACTGTGTCCTGTGAAGCCGCAGCTTCCCGCATTTTCTTCTGCCGGACCGCAGCGCGGCGGACATGGGTCACGATGTCGGGCAAGTCGGAGGGGGCGACGACGTATATGCCGGCACGGGCGGCGTCCGCCTGCAGATCGGGCGGCAGGGTTTGCTGGCTGAGTATGCCGATGATCAGGCCGGTAGGGCCGGATACGATGACGCTGTCTTTCATCAAAGTGGGCAGAGAGAGCGTCTCCTCGGTGTGGATCATCATCGAGAGGCCGACATTGTCCTTTTGCGCGCGGATGAAGATGTTCCAAGCGGGTTGGGGCTCGAGCAGGGTCCAGCCGTTCTGCTTCAGGTAGGCCCGGGTGAGGCTGAGCTGGCGGGAGAAGGTGAGGTTGGGCGGCCAGGTGTCGGGCCGGCCGACGAGGCGGGCGTGGCGCCAGGCGCGCCAGGCGAATGCGGCGGCGCCCAGGCCGGCGAGGCCGGCTACGGCAATGAGAGTCATCGGTAGTGGGCGGGCCGGTCAGTGCGTGGGGGCTGGGTCCGGCGCGGCGTTCGGTGGGGTCGCGGTCATACGCGCTCCGGCAGGCGGCGTCCGGGCGCGCCGGGATTGGGCGCGGCGGGCTGGAAGGTTGCGGCGTCTATCAGGCATTGCGGCAGGCGGGGGGTGGCGCGGGTAAGGTCGAGCGCGGTCGGCGTGCAGTGGGTGATCTGGTTGCCGCCGCCGGAGGGTGCGGGGGGTGTGGGCTTGGGGGGTTCGGGGTCCCACGAGCCGCCCTGGGCGCGGCGGGTGGAGAGCAGGTCTCGCACCGCGAGCGCCAGGGGCACGCCGAAGGTGAGGGTGCCGCTGAGGATTATCTGGGTTCCTGGCGTCATGCGGGCGTTCCCCATGCTGGCGGGTCGGGGGCCGAGAGTGGCAGGTCGGCGGGCGCGATGCCAGCAGAAAAGCGGGGGGGGGCGCCGTTGCCTATCGTTACCGCAACCTGGGGAAGCGGCCCGGCGTTTTGGCTGCGAGAAACAGGGAGAGTGTCATGGGAAGAGCGATTGCGGTTGTGTTGTTGCTGGCGACGATGGTGCCGTTGAGCGGGTGCATCGTGGCGGGGCCAGGTGGCGGTGGCGGCTGGTGCTATTATCACCCGTATCGCTGCAGGTAGTTGGCGCGGCTGGCCGGCGGTGCGGCGCGCCGTCGGTTTGGCTGAACGGTTTTGTAGGGAAGAAAGTAGTCCTTTTTCGAGAAAAAGGACCAAAAAGCCTTTGATGCGACGATTGCACGGTCGCTTAGGTTGTGTCGGCCAGTCGATGCGGTTGCGACGAGAGCGAGGCTCTTCGGGCAGGCGTCGGAATAAAAGCTTTTTGGTCCTTTTTCTCGAAAAAGGACTGCTTTCTTTCTGTGCGCTCAAGCGACGCCGATACCGATAGGCCAGAACGAAAAAAGCCGCCGGGGCAGGACCCCGGCGGCTTTTCGTATCTAGAGCGGAGACGCCTTACTTGGCGTGCTCGGTGCTCTTGGCATGCGCCTTGGTGGTGCTCTCATGGGCCTTGGTCGAGTGGCCATGGGCTTCCGTGGCGTGCGCGTGAGCTGCCTTGTGGTCACCCTTGTCGTGGTGCTCGGCAGCCGTCTTGTGGGACTTGGCGGCCTTTTCGTGGTGTTCGGCGGCCTCGTGATGACTGGTCTTCGGCATGTGTGACATCCTCTGTTGTAGCGATGCGCTTCTATGGCGCACCCGTACGAAACGCTGGCGATCGGCAGGGGTTGCCGGACCCGCAGGCGGGTCCGGCCGGCTCTTTTCAGCTCAGGCTGGCGAGGGCGCGACGCAGCGCGCTGGCCTGCGGGTTGCTGACGGCGTGGCGGTTGACGATGTCGTTCGTGTTCACGCTGCGGCCGTAGTAGTTTGCGTCGGCTTCCGGCTTCGGCTCGATAAGCGAGCCCTGCAGGGAGATGCCGGCATACACGCCCGAGGACGAGGCCCAGGAGATGATGTCCGCGCCGCGCAGGGTGGTGGAGCCTTCGACTTCGGAGCCCAGGGTTGCCAGCGCCAGGCCGGCATCGGCGCCGATCTTGAAGTGGTCGGACATCACGGCGCGGAGCGCGCGCTCGGACTGGATGAACAGGATCATCTCGCTCTCGGTGGCGCCGATCTGCAGGCCGAAGCTGGCCGAGCTGATCTGGTAGAAGGCGGGATCGGACCAGCCATGCGCGCCGCGGACGAGGAGCAGCGCGGTGCCGCCCTGGCCGCCGACGAAGAAGCCGGCCTTGAAGATGCGCGGGGCGATGAGGATGGCGCGGGTGGTGGCGAGGAGCTGGCGGGCGTTGCCGAACTCCTTGTCGCGGCGGAGGTCCTGCAGGGTGCCGAGCGCGTGGTCGACGGTGGCCTGCTGGTCCGGGCCGGCGAAGGCCGGAGGGGCGAGGGTGGTGGTGCCGAGCAGGGCGCCGGCGAGGATGGTGGAGATGGCGGCCCACTTCTTGAGGGCGGGGCGGAGGCTGGTCATTGCAGAGGATCCTTTGGTTCGGCGTGCGTGGCCTGGTTTGCCGGCGGCGTGCGCCGGCTGACGAACGGGACAACCTTGCGGGCAAAGGATTGTTCCCCGGTGCGCGTGAAATTCCGGTCAGCTATGCGCGGGCGAGTTCCGTCACGAGTGCGCGCAAGGCGGCTTTGAGGGGGGCGGCGCGGGCGGGATCGAATTGGGCGGGGGTGGCTTCGTCGGCGTAGCTGCGGATGGCGAGCTCGAGCTGGATGGCGTGGATGTTGCTGGCGGGGCGGCCGTAATGGCGGGTGATGTGGCCGCCGCGGAACCGGCCGTCGAGGATCGTGGTGAAGGGGTGCGGGGCGGTGGCGGCCAGGGCGCGGGCGACGAGGACAGGCGAGGCGGATGTGCCGTTGTTGGTGCCGTAGTTCAGGTCGGGGAGCTGGCCGGGGAACAGGCGGGGGATTTCGCCGCGTATGGAATGGGCGTCTAGCAGGCGGGCGGTGCCGTGGGCGGCTTGCAGGCGGGCGAGTTCGGCGGCGAGGGCCTGGTGGTAGGGCGCCCAGTAGAGCGGGAGGCGGCGGGCGATCTCTTCCGGCGGGGGCGGGGTTTCGTAGAGGGGGGCGCCGGCAAAGGTTTCGGTGGGGCAGACGGTGGTTTCGTGCTGGCCGGGGTAGAGGCGGCCGCCTTCGGGGTTGCGGTTGAGGTCCACCACGGTTCGGCTGTGGGTGGCGATGAGGAGGCTGGCGCCCAGGCCGGCGGCGAAATCGTAGAGGGTGGTCAACATGCCAGTCCGTGTCGATCAGGGCGCGGCCGGCAGGGGTGAGCTGGGCGGCGATGTCGGGCGGCAGATATGTGCCGGCGTGGGGGATGGAGATCAGCAATGGCGTGGTGCCCTGGTGGAGGGTGTGGGTGGGGGGCGTCATAGCGACAGGCCGGGGACGGGAAAGGCGCCGGCTTCGACCAGGGCGGTGGCGGCGGCGATGTCCGGCGCGAAGAAGCGGTCTTCGGTGTAGGGGGGGACTTTCGCGCGGATGGTGGCGATTGCGGCTTGTAGGGGGGTGCTGGTTTTGTGGGGTGCGTGGAAGCCGATGCCCTGGGCGGCGGCCAGGAGTTCTATGGCGATTATGGTGGCGGTGTTGTCGCACATTTCGTGGAGGCGGCGGGCGGCGAAGGTGGCCATGCTGACGTGGTCCTCCTGGTTGGCGGAGGTTGGGAGGCTGTCGACGCTGGCGGGGTGGGCCAGGGATTTGTTTTCGCTGGCCAGCGCGGCGGCGGTGACCTGGGCGATCATGAAGCCGGAGTTGATGCCCGGGTCGGTGACGAGAAAGGCGGGGAGGCGGGACATTACGGGGTCGGTGAGCAGGGCGGTGCGGCGTTCGGATAGGGCGCCGATTTCGGCTATGGCCAGGGCCATTGTGTCGGCGGCTATGGCGACGGGTTCGGCGTGGAAGTTGCCGCCGGAGAGGACTTCGTTTGTTTCGGCAAAGACGAGCGGGTTGTCGCTGGCGGCGTTGGCTTCGATGGTCAGTGTTCTGGCGGCGTTTTGCAGGGTGTCCAGGCAGGCGCCCATCACCTGGGGTTGGCATCTCAGGGAGTAGGGGTCCTGGACGCGGCCGCAATCCAGGTGGGAGTGGCGGATTTCGCTGCCTTCCAGGAGGTGGCGGAAGGCGGCCGCGGTGGTGATCTGGCCTGGTTGGCCGCGGGCCTGGTGGATGCGGGGGTCGAAGGGGGTGTCGCTGCCTTTGGCGGCATCCACCGAGAGGGCGCCGGCGGTGATTGCGGCGGCGAAGAGGGTTTCGGCGCGGAATAGGGCGGTGAGCGCCAGGGCTGTGCTGGCCTGGGTGCCGTTCAGGAGGGCCAGGCCTTCTTTGGGGCCTAGGGTCAGGGGGGCGATTTTGGCTTGGGCGAGGGCTTGGGCGGCGGGCATGCGCTGGTTGTTTAGGGTGGCGTCGCCGGTGCCGATCAGGGTTGCGGCCAGGTGGGCCAGGGGGGCCAGGTCACCTGAGGCGCCTACGGAGCCTTTGGCGGGGATGCAGGGGAGCAGGTTGGCTTGCAGGCATTTCAGGATCTGTTCGATGACGATCGGGCGGATGCCGGAGAAGCCTCGGGCCAGGCTTTGGATTTTCAGGGCCATGATCAGGCGGGTGATTTGGGGGGGGAGGTCCGGGCCGGTGCCGGCGGCGTGGGAGAGGACCAGGCGGCGTTGGAGTTCGGCCAGTTTTTCGGGGGGGATGGTGGTTTGGGCCAGGAGGCCGAAGCCGGTGTTTATGCCGTAGGTGGTGCGGTTTTCGGCGACGATTCGCGCGACGGTGGCGGCTGAGGCTTCGATGGCTGGGAGGGATGCTGGGGATAGGGAGACGGGTTCTCCGGCGGTCAGGTGGCGGAGGTGGGCCAGGGTCAGGGGGGCGCCTAGGGGGATTGTCATGGCGCGGAGCGGGGTGCGGCGGCGGTGCGTGGGGCCTGGCGCAGTCGGTCCATCGTCATCGCTCGCATCCTGTCGCTGTGGCGTTGTTAGATGTTGTCGGGGGAGGTTTGGCGGAAAGCAAGTTGTGGTGGGAGCGTGCTCCCTCGCGATGGCCTGCGGTTCTGCCGATCGGTATGCGACGGCAGATCGCCTGGCGTCGACGCGGCTTGCGCCGACGCGGGAGCTGTTCGGGTAGCCGCTTCGGGCAGGCTTGCAGGGCGGGCTGCCTGCGAGACCAGGACGATTCGGCTTTGCGCGGGTGAATGTTTCGTATTGCGACTGGACGCCTGGCGGGCCAGTATGGGCGCGTAAGGTCGCGCGACAGAAATGCGATTTCGCAATGGTGCGTATGGGACCAGTTTGCAACGGAGTTCTCGCATGGCGGACAGGCAGCAGATCTCGGCGGCACTGGCGTTTCGCGCCGTTATGGCGTCGGCCGGTTATCTGGCGATCGCCGCTTGCGTGTTCATGCTGCTGGCGGCCGTGCTTCCCGTGGCAACGCTTTCAGCCACCATCAACGGAACAGAGATGGGGGGCTTGCAGGGTGTCGCCGGTGGGGGTGTGAGCGCCACGGGCGCCACGGCGGGCGGTGTTCTGGGCTGGCTGGCATTGTTTGCGTTTGCAGGCGCCGCGGCGGCGCGCTTCGTTCGCGAGCTGGCGCCGTTTCGAAATCTGGTGGACTACGCGGCGTTTTCGCTGCTTGCCGCGGCGGTTCTCTGGTCGTTCTATGACGGACCGATTGCAACGCAGGTCCGAACGGTTGGGCAATTGTCCAATATGTTCGGTGGTGCGGCAGGCGCACATGCAGGCTCGGGTATGCCGGCACTTGCGGTGTCGGTATCGCCGGGCATAGGCATGCTGTTCGTCGTGCTGGCGCCGGTCGCGCTGTTTCTGGCGCGCCGACGCGAAGTGGCGGCGGGGATGGTTGTTCCGACTTAGCCAGGGCTGGTATTGAACCACCCGGTCTGGCGCTGACTCATGACAGCAAGAAAGGCCTTCTTTTTCGAGAAAAAGAAGCAAAAAGCTTTTGCTGTGACGCCTGCACGACGATTTGGCTATCAATGCAGCCGCATCGACTTGCAATGCGAAAGTAGGCCTTCGTGCAAGCGTCATAGCAAAAGCTTTTTGGTCCTTTTTCTCGAAAAAGGACTACTTTCTTGTCTGCCTTGAATGCGTCGATCTCAACGTTTGTCGGTATTACTTCCTGGCGATCATCGGCAGATCCAACCCGAACCGCTGTGCGCAGTCGATAGCGCGTTCGTACCCCGCGTCGGCGTGGCGCATGACGCCGGTGGCGGGGTCGTTCCAGAGGACGCGTTCGAGGCGGGCATCGGCGTCGGCGGTGCCGTCGCACACGATCACCATGCCGCTGTGCTGCGAGTAGCCCATGCCGACGCCGCCGCCGTGGTGTAACGACACCCAGGTCGCACCACTGGCGGTGTTTAGCAGGGCGTTCAGAAGGGGCCAGTCGCTCACTGCGTCCGATCCATCCTGCATTGATTCGGTTTCGCGGTTGGGGCTGGCTACGCTGCCGCTGTCGAGGTGGTCGCGGCCGATTACGATGGGGGCTTTTACGCGGCCGGTGCGGACTAGGTCGTTGAAGGCGAGGCCTACGCGGTGGCGGTCGCCGAGGCCGAGCCAGCAGATGCGGGCGGGGAGGCCTTGGAAGCGTATGCGTTTGCTGGCGTGGGCGAGCCAGGTGTGCAGGGCGGTGTCGTTTGGCATCAGGGCGGCTACTGTTTCGTCGGTGATGCGTATGTCGTCTGGGTCGCCGGAGAGGGCTACCCAGCGGAACGGGCCTTTTCCTTCGCAGAAGAGTGGGCGGATGTACGCGGGGACGAAGCCTGGGAAGTCGAAAGCGTCGGCCAGGCCTTCATCTTTGGCGACCTGGCGGATGTTGTTGCCGTAATCGACGGTGGGGATTCCGGCGCGGTGGAAGCCGAGCATGGCTTCTACGTGGGCGCGCATCGAGGTTTTTGCGGCGGCGGCGACGGCGGTGGGATCGGTGGTGCGGCGGTGTTCCCATTCTGCGACGGTCCAGCCGGCGGGGAGGTAGCCGTTTGTGGGGTCGTGGGCGGAGGTTTGGTCTGTGACGATGTCTGGGCGGATGCCGCGGGCGAGGATTTCGGGAAAGAGGTCGGCGGCGTTGCCTTGCAGGCCTATGGAGATTGGGGTGTTGGTGGATTTGGCGCGGGCTAGCAATTCCAGCGCCTGGTCTAGGGTTTCCGCTTGGGCGTCTAGGTATTTTGTTTCCAGGCGTTTTTCTATGCGGGATTGTTGGGCTTCTATGGCTAGCATGGATGCGCCGGCTAGGGTGGCGGCCAGGGGTTGGGCGCCGCCCATGCCGCCTAGGCCGGCGGTTAGGATCCATTTTCCGGCTAGGGAGCCGTTGAAGTGTTGGCGGCCGATTTCGATGAATGTTTCGTAGGTGCCTTGGACTATTCCTTGGCTGCCGATGTAGATCCAGCTGCCGGCTGTCATTTGGCCGTACATCATCAGACCCAGGCGATCCAGGTGCGAGAAGTGTTCCCAGGTGGCCCAGTGGGGGACCAGGTTCGAGTTTGCTATTAGGACGCGGGGGGCGTTTGCGTGGGTGCGGAATATGCCGGCGGGTTTGCCGGACTGGACTAGTAGGGTTTGTTCTTCGGTCAGGGTGGTCAGGGCGGCTACTATGGCGTCGTAGCAGGGCCAGTTTCGCGCGGCTTTGCCGATGCCGCCGTAGACGACCAGGTCTTCGGGGCGTTCGGCTACGTCTGGGTCCAGGTTGTTCATTAGCATGCGCAGGGGGGCTTCGGTTTGCCAGGAGCGCGCGGTGAGGTTGGGGCCGGTGGCGGCGCGTATCTGTCGGATGTTCTTCATGAGCGGGCGGCCTGCGATCCGGTGGGGAGATGCGGCCAGCATAGCAATTGGCTCGGCGGAATGACATCACCGGCGGGCTGGTGCGTTGCCGCAACAAGCGCGCCCTGATGTCTGTCGGTGGCCGGCGCTGAACCGGCGACGGCGGGAGGGTGTAATCATGGCCGAGCCTATTCGGCGCGTTTCTGCATGCCAGGCCGGGCGAGGAAGAGCCGGTGGAAACCGCGGCACTGGCTTGCGTGGCGCCGACGCGGGCGGAAGCCGGCGACGAGATTTATGTGCTGACCCAGGACGGCGAGGATGCGTCGATGTTCATGTTCATCGAGCACTGGAAGAGCCGCTCGACGCGCATAGGCGGATGCCGCATTTGCAGGCGCTGGTGGGCGCGCCGGACTCACGGGTGTTCATGCCGGTCTGACGCGGAGCGGCCGGGCCGGGCGCCGTGGTTTGGTTGCAGGCCCGGCTCGGATTCCAGTTGACAGGCGCTGCTTCAGGCGGGAGCAAGGGCTGTCAAACATGTAACGGTAATGAGGGGGCGGAGCATACATGCGGTTCAGGTCGGATCTGGCGTTGTCTGTTGTTGCGGGGGCCGCTTTGGGCCTTGGCGGATTGGTGTCGGCGGCGCGCGCCGAAGCGCCGCGCCTGGTGGTGCAGGCGATCGACGAGCTGCAGACGGTGGCGTTGCCGGGCAATGTGCGCGCCGAAGCGCAGCAGGCCAACGACCGCGGGCCGGTAGCCGACGATTTCCGGCTGGAGCACATGCAGCTCCTGCTCGCACGGCCGGCGGAGACGGAAGCCGCGCTGGGCGCGTTCATCGACAGGCTGCACGATCCGGCGTCGCCGCTGTTCCACCACTGGATCGATGCGGCGCAGTTCGGCCAGTCGTTCGGGCCCGCCACGGCGGATGTGGACGCGGTGGTGGGCTGGCTGCAGGGGCATGGTTTCCGCGTCGATACGGTGCAGCCCGGCCGCATGATGATCGATTTCAGCGGGACCGCCGCGCAGGTGCGCCAGGCGTTCCACACGGAGATACACACCCTCGACGTGCAGGGCGCCCGGCATATCGCCAACATGGCCAATCCGCGCGTTCCGGCAGCCCTTGCCGGCGTGGTGCGCGGCGTGGTGTCGCTGCACGATTTCCGGCCGCATACGAATTTCCAGCCGCGCCCGGCCTACACGTTCAAAAGCAACGGCGAGACGCTGTATGCCGTGGTGCCGGCCGACCTCGCCACGATCTACAACTTCAATCCGCTGTTCGCCGCGGGCATTTCCGGCCAGGGCCAGACAATCGCGGTTATCGAAGACACCAACGTGTACAGTCTCGATGACTGGACGCGGTTCCGCTCGGTCTTCGGGCTGTCCGGCTACACTTCCGGCAGCCTGGTGCAGGTGCATCCGGCGCCGGCCAGCGGTGCGAACAACTGCCGCAATCCCGGCGTGCTGCCCGGCAACGAGGGCGAGGCGACGCTGGATGCCGAATGGGCCAGCGCCGGCGCGCCGAGTGCCGCGATCCAGGTGGCGTCCTGCGCGGACACGGCGACGACGTTCGGCGGGCTGATCGCGCTGCAGAACCTGCTGGCGAGCCCGACGCCGCCTGCCGTGGTGAGCATCAGCTACGGCGAATGCGAGGTGCAGAACGGTGCGACGGCGAATGCCGCGTACAACACCATCTACCAGCAGGCGGTGGCGGCCGGCGTTTCGGTGTTCGTATCGTCCGGCGACGAGGGGGCGGCGAGCTGCGACGCGAACCAGAGCGTGGCCGCGCATGGCATCGCGGTGAGCGGCTTCGCGTCCACGCCGTATAACGTGGCCGTGGGCGGCACGGATTTCGGCGACACCTACGCCAAGAAGAACAGCACCTACTGGTCGGCGAAGAACGGTGCCGCGGGTGGTTCGGCGAAATCCTACATACCGGAAATCCCATGGAACGATTCCTGCGCCAGCACCCTGATCGCCACGACGGAGGGCTTCAAGACCAGCTACGGGACGGACGGGTTCTGCAACAGCACGCAAGGCGCGGACTTCCTCACGACCGCGAGCGGCAGCGGCGGGCCGAGCAAATGCGCCACCGGATTTGCCACAATCAACGGCGTGGTGAGCGGCACGTGCAAGGGATATGCGAAACCGGCCTGGCAGCATCTGCTGGGCGTACCGGCCGACGGGGTGCGTGACATCCCCGACGTGTCGCTGTTCGCCGCCAATGGCGTCTGGGGGCATTACTTCATCTATTGCGATAGCGATGCGTCGGACCAGGAGACCTGCACGGGCGCGCCGAGCGCCTGGTCGGGTGCGGGCGGCACCTCGTTCTCGGCACCGATCGTGGCCGCGATCCAGGCGCTGGTGAACCAGAAGACGGGTTCCAGCCAGGGCAATCCGAACCCCACGCTGTATGCGCTCGCCAAGGCGGAATACGGCAAGACCGGCAGTGCCATCTGCGGGTCTTCGCTCGGTGTGAAGGCGGATAGTGGTTGCCTGTTCTACGACGTGACGCAGGGCGACATGGATGTGAACTGCACGGGCACCCACGATTGCTATTTGCCGAGCGGCAAGAACGGCGTGCTCTCCACCAGCTCCACGCAGTATCTCAAGGCGTATGGCGCGCGTAAGGGCTGGGATTTCGCCACCGGGATCGGGACGCTGAACGCGGCCAACCTGGTCAATAACTGGTAGCATTTGGCTTTAAGTGCGGGCGCGCCCGGGGTCCTGGGCGCGCCTTTTTTGTGCGTTGCGGCAGCAGGCGCCGTGCTGCGGCGGTTTCGGATTTGCGAGATTGCTGCTAGCGTTTCGGCAACCGTCGGGAGGCGGTCCGGGATGTTTACATATACCGAGTGCGCGCGGATGGCGGATGCGATCTATTACGCATCACCGAGCCAGCAGCTTACCGTGGAGGGGCGGCAGGCGATGGCGGCCGTGGGCTGCGATTTCGTGCTCAGCCGGGAGAATGCGGGCGCGCTGTATCGCGCCGGGGTGTGGCGCAAGGGCGGCTGGATGGCGTTCGTGGTGCGCGGCACGGTGCCGAAACATTGGCCGCCGACGAATTTGATCCAGGATGCGGAGATGAAGCTGCTGGATGCGGTGCCGGTGGCGCTGCTGCGGCTGGCGGTGGCCGATATCGAGGCGCAGGTGCGGCCGCGTTCAGGGCAGCGCTGGATCGTGGTGGGGCATTCGCTTGGCGGGGCGGTGGCGCAGGCGCTGGGGTTTCTGTACGGCGTGCCGTTCGTGACGTTCGACGCGCCTGGCATGCGGTACGATGTGATGCGGCGCGGCTGGGCCAAGGCGAGCGCGCAGGCGGTGGGCGGGGTGGGTTCGGACCTGCTGAGCATACTGCCGGGGTTTCGACAGATCTACGATGCGGCTTATCGGGCTACGCCGGCGTTGGATATGCCGAGCGATGCTGCGCGCGCGGCGCTTTCGCGGGCGACGCGGGAGCCGGTGGATAATGCGGCCAAGGGATTGCCGGATATCGAGCGCCAGCTTGGGTTCAATATCGCGCACCGCAAGGACGTGATCCACAAGCTTACGGGCCCGCCGATCGGGATGCCGTATCGCGAGGATGTGGATTTTCCGCTATCCGCGGCGGAGGTTCCGACGTTGTTGCGGGCGGTGGCGCTTGCGATGCCCGGGGTTCAGGTGGGGTTGGATTTGAAGCAGTGGGCGACTGATGCTTTGCGGTATCATGACAGCAAGGCTTTGGCGGATTGGGTGGACGGGCATAATTGGGGCGGGGAGTGTCCGGTGGATGCGGGGCCTGGGGCTGGGGGGCGGGTTTCGTATTTTGCGCCTTCTTATATGTCGGCGCCTGGGTGGGAGGAGGGGGTTCGGCGGTGAGGCTGGCGGTGCTAGGGCGTGAATGCCGCCTTCGATAGTCACCGGTCAGTTTTGGTATTTTGCGAAGACTTGGCCACGCGACGGAACGATGGTGTGTGCATCTAGGCGAAGTTCGTCAGCGGTTTGATGCTGAAGTCAGAGGGAAAGTAGCGGCGATAGCACTCAGCTATGTTGGGTCGCAGGCCTGGGCCGACAGCGCCGCCAAGGAGGACTACCCGGCCAATACCAACAAATGCAATTTGTTTGTTTATGATGTGCTCAGCCAAGCTGGTGCGACACCCGGTCTGCCGCACGGGCATTGGTATTGGCATCGGTATCCACCCAATGCTGGCGATTGGGCCAATCCCAGCTACAACATTGCTCATTGGCGGGTGCTTCGGCCAGGCGAGACGCCGGGTCCGGGCGATGTGATTGCGCAGAGCATCGCCTATTCCGACGCGACCGGACACACGATGATTGTAGGTTCGGCCGATTTCGTCATCGGAACGGGCGATCGTGGACCGGGGCCGCACGGCACGATCGAGTATGTTCCAAGGCCACCGGCGCTGGGGCCTCGCCCGCTCGGGCCAGAGGTGTTTCGTCGTTACAACTCTTCGGTGCAGTAGGGGTGGGTTTTGCGATGAACATGCGGTTGACTATACCGGTATTGCGGGCGGGCAGCGCGTTGTTGGCTGGCGGGTTGGGCTTCACGCTTGCCATGAACCTCCTGGACACGGAGGCTGGGGGCGGGCAGCTGAGCGGTCCGTTGATCCGACTATGTCTTGGCGGCAGCGTGGTGCTATTGCTTTGCGCTGTGTTGGTTTTTGTGCGGCCTGGGGTTGTGGGGTGGTTGGCTCTGCTGGGAGCAGGTTCTTGTCTGCCATTGTTCTTGTATCGTGTGGCACCGTCGTTGCTGTCGTGGGCGTCGAGTGCGCCGGCATCAATCGTTCAGGATGGGTTCTTCAACCTTGATCCCCTGGGGATTGGCGGCTTGCTGGCAACAGGCTTCTTGTGGCTCGCTTATGCGAAAACTTCAATATACCTGGATCATATGTAACCCGCCCGGGACGTTTCACAACCGCTTTGATCTCAGGCAAAATGGAACCGCTCATAGCGACTGAATCCAATCAGTATCAATTAGGGTCCTCTCCACCATTTCTGTTTTTACTCCGAGGTTCAAACTTTTGAGTAAGTCGCATAATTGGTCTCCGTCAATCAAGTCGATAGCAGGTGCACCATCTCTGGTAGCCTCACGTTTAGCTTCTGGCGTGAACGTTCCGGTCGTGATGAGCAGACCCTTATCGCTTCTACCAACCATGGCACCGCGAAAATCGCGTATTGCGCTCGATCCCACGCTGTTCTGATAACGCTTACACTGAAACAACACTTGAAATGAAAGTAAATTGACACGGAGCACTCCGATGCCATCTATGCCTCCATCTCCGCTCGCCCCGTGACTTCAACCTTTATAAAGCCGGCTTCTCTAAGAAGGCGTTGCGCAAGGCGTTCGAACGCACTTGGTGAAATAGCACGCAAGGCGGAGAGCAGCCCGTTTTTCCAAGAGGGCTCGGTTGCCTCGACTTCATCAATATCGGCGCTCAGTTCGGAGTTCTCTCGCAAATCCGAGGGTTCTCTCGCGCGCTTGTCAGCAATGTCTTGCTTTCGCACCCTGGAGGGAATCTTTGCGATGTTAGCGAGCGTGTATCTTTCACCTCGACTGGTTAACGACCAAACGCCCCGGCTGCTATTTTCAATGGCGCCATCTTTTTTCAAATAGGTTTTGGCCCAGGCAAGATTATAGTCGAGTTTTGTTCGCCTGCTGTCGGTATGCGGAAGCGCCTGAACTTTCGAGGAGTAGCCCTCCAGTGCGATAATTTTCGCCAGAATTTCTTCGTTAGACGCAGAACCACCCAGTGATCGTAAAGCCTCGATAGTCGGCCACATCAGCTCGTCGAAGGAAGGAACACGATCTTCATCAGCGGCGTCTTGAGTTTTAACGACCATGGCGATGTTGTCTGATATCCCAAAGCTCTATTGGCGGCGACGATAACGCGCGGCTATCGACACGCCTAGCCACGAAGATGGGGTCTGGGGCCGAGGCCCCAGCGGGTCCAGGGCAGAGCCCTGGCCTTTCTTACACTTGGCTGACGGCTGCTTCGATACGCGCGAGTGACTCGTCGCGGCCGAGTGCGGCGAGTGTGGCGTCGATGCCCGGGCTGGTGGTGCTGCCGGTCAGCGCCGCGCGGAGGGGTTGGGCGAGGGCGCCGAGTTTGCGGTTGGTGGCTTCGGCTTCGGCGCGTAGGGCGGCGTCGAGGGCGGGTTGGGTGAAGTCGGTTTCGGCGAGGCGGGGGGCGAGGGCGGCCAGGGTGGCGCGGGCTTCTGGGGTTAGGAGGGCGCGGGCTTTTTCCTCGAAGGGGAGGGGGGGTGTGCGGGCGAGGAAGGCGGCGCTGGCGGCGAGTTCGTTGAGGGTTTTGGCGCGGTCTTTCAGGCCGGGCATCAGGGTTAGGATGCGGGATTCGGCTTCTGGGGTGAGGGTCACGCCCGGGGTGTCGGCGAGGCGGCGGAGGGTTTCGGCGGTTAGGCGGATGTTGTCGGCGGCGCGGAGGTAGAGGCCGTTTACGTGGGTTAGTTTGGCGTAGTCCATGCGGCTGGCGGCGCGGCCTACGCCTGGGAGGTCGAAGAGGGTTATGGCTTCGTCGCGGGGGATGATTTCGGCGTCGCCGTGGCCCCAGCCGAGGCGGAGCAGGTAGTTGCAGAGGGCTTCGGGGAGGAAGCCGGCGGTGTCGAATTCCAGGACGCTTACGGCGCCGTGGCGTTTGCTGAGTTTGGCGCCGTCGGCGCCGTGGATCAGGGGGATGTGGGCGAAATGGGGGCGGGGCCAGCCCAGGGCGTCGAAGATTTGCGACCTGGCGGAAGGTGTTGGTGAGGTGGTCGTCGCCGCGGATGACGTGGGTTATTTCCATGTCGTGGTCGTCGACGACTACGGCGTGCAGGTAGGTGGGGGTGCCGTCGCTGCGCAGGATTATCATGTCGTCGAGTTCGCTGTTGGCGACGCGGACTTCGCCTTGGACCAGGTCGGCGACGATGGTTTCGCCTTGTTGGGGGGCGCGGAGGCGGATTACGGGGGCTATGCCGGGGGGGGCGGAGGCTGGGTCGCGGTCGCGCCAGCGTCCGTCGTAGCGGGGGGGGCGGCCTTCGGCGGTGGCGCGGTCGCGCATTTCGCGGAGCTCGTCGGCGCTGGTGTAGCAGCGGTAGGCGTGGCCGGATTCGAGGAGGGCGTGGGCGACTTCGGTGTGTCGGGCGGCGCGGGTGGACTGGAAGATGGGGGGTTCGTCTGGGGGGAGGTTTAGCCAGGCTAGGCCTTGCAGGATGGCGTCGACGGCGGGCTGGGTGGAGCGGGCGCGGTCGGTGTCCTCTATGCGGAGGAGGAACGCGCCGCCATGGTGGCGGGCGAAGAGGTAGTTGAAGAGGGCGGTTCGGGCGCCGCCGACGTGGAGCAGGCCGGTGGGGCTGGGGGCGAAGCGGGTTCTTACGGTCATGGGGGCGTGTAGCAAGAAAGGCCTTCTTTTTTGAAAAAAAGAAGCAAAAAACTTTTGCTCCGTTCGCGCGCGGGGGGGCTCGCTCAGGTTCTGCGGGACGACGCTTTGGGGAAGGCAGTGCGGGCGTTTCTGCGGCGGGGAACGCAAAAGTTTTTTGGTCCTTTTTTTCAAAAAAGGACTGCTTTCTTTGCTTTCCTGGAATTTCAGCGCGGGCGGTTCGTGTTGTTCCTGCCGGTATTTTTGGCGGCGGGGATACTTGGGTATTTCGCGCTTTCGGCTGAGCCGTCTGTTTGGGCGGCGGTCGCGGTGTTTGCGGGTTTGGTGGGAGGGACGGTGGCGGCTTGGCGGTGGCCGTTTGTCCGGGCGGGGTTGTTGTGTGCGGTGTTTGCGAGTGGGGGGTTTGCGTTGGCTTGCGTGGCTACGGGGCGGGCGGCGGGTTGGGTGGTTTTGCCAAGGTCGGCGGTGGTGGTTGAGGGGCGGGTTTCGGGGCTCGATGTGCTGCCGGAGGGGCGGCGGGTTACGCTGGCGGGGGCTTCGCTGGATGGGGGGCGTGCGTTGGGGCGGGCGGTTCGGGTGCGGTTGAAGCGGGGGGATGTGGGGGCGGTGGGGGTGGGGGATCTGGTGCGGGTTCGGGCGCTGCTGCGGGCGCCGAGTCCGCCGGATTATCCGGGGGGGTGGGATACGCAGCGCGATGCGTTTTTTGCCGGGCTGGGTGGGTATGGGTATGCGATCGGGCCGGTGGGGGTGGTTTCGGCGGCGGGTGGGGGGGCTTGGGCGGGGGTTCGGGCGGGGATTGCGGCGCGGGTTCTGGCGGGGTTGCCGGGGGCGGAGGGGGGGATTGCGGCGACCGTTTTGACGGGGTTGGGGACGGCTATTCCGTTGGGGGATCGGGCGGCTTTTCAGGATTTGGGGCTGGCGCATTTGTTGGCGGTGGCGGGGCTGCATATCGGGATCGTCATGGGGCTGGTGTTTGCGGGGGTGCGGTTCGGGTTGGCGCTTTGGGAGCGGGCGGCGCTGTACTGGGCGACGCGGCAAATGGCGGCGGTGGCGGCTTTGGTGGCGGGTGGGGGGTATCTGGCGCTGACCGGGGCGCATGTGCCGATCGTGCGCAGTTTTGCCATGGCGGGGTTGGTGACGCTGGGTGTTTTGACGGGGCGGCGGGCGGTTTCTTTGCGGGGGCTGGCTTTGGCGGCGGTGGTGCTGATGGTTGTGGCGCCGGAGAGCGTGGTGGGGGTGAGTTTCCAGATGAGCTTTTCGGCGGTTTTGACGCTGGTGGCGGGGTACGAGGTTTTGCGGCCGGCTTTGGCTCGGTTGGGGGAGGGGGCCTGGTGGCGGGGGGCGGGGCTTTATGCGGGCGGGTTGGTGTTGACGAGTTTGCTAGCGGGGACGGCAAGCTTGCCGTTTGCGGCTTATCATTTCGGGAAGGCTACGTTGTTTTACGTGCCGGCGAATATGGTGGCGGTGCCGGTTACGGCTTTGTGGGTGATGCCTTGGGGGCTGGTGTCGTTGGGGTTGATGCCGTTTGGGCTGGAGCGGGTGGCGCTGGTGCCCATGGGGTGGGGCATTGGGGTTTTGTTGTGGATTGCGCATGGGGTGGCGGGGTGGCCTGGCGCGGTGGTGGCGGTGCGGCAGATGCCTGGGTGGGCGTTGGTTCTGGTGGCGGGGGGGCTGGCCTGGGCGGGGATCTGGCGGGGGCGGTTGCGGCTGGGCGGGCTGGTGCCGATGGTGGTGGGGTTGGTGGTGCCGCTGTTCTTGCGGGCGCCGGATGTTCTGGTGACGCCGGATGCTGGGTTGATCGCGGTGCGTGGGATGGGGGGTGTGGTGGTTTCTGCGGGGCGCGGTGTTTCGGCGTTCGAGCGGGAGGCGCCTGGGCGGGTGTTTGGGCAAGCGGGGGTTGAGGGAGGGTGTGTTGCGGGGTGTCGGGTGGTGGTGCGGGATGGGGTTGTGGTGGTGGCGCGGGAGGTGGGCGGGGTGGATTGTGGGGCGGCTCTGGTGGTGGCGGCGGTTCGGCTGGGTGGGGTTTGTGGGGGTGGGGCGGCGGTGATCGATCGGCGGGTGGTGGAGGGAGGGGCGGTTGAGGCCTGGGTTGAGGGGGGTGGGGTGCGGGTGGTGTCGGATGCGGAGGTGCGGGGGGTGCGGCCTTGGGTGATTGGGGTGCGGCGGTTGTTGCCTATGGCGGTTTCGGAGTGAGGTAACCGCGGCAAGGAAGGAAGAAAGCAGTCCTTTTTCGAGAAAAAGGACCAAAAAGCTTTTATCCCGACGCCTGCACGACGCGCCAGGCTCTTAATGCCGCCATCTCGGCCGGCAGTTTATGGGTAAGCCGCGGGGCAGGCGTCGAGCGCTTTTTGGTCCTTTTTCTCGGAAAAGGACTGCTTGCTTCCTGCTACGTTACCGCAGCGAGTTGCCCGTGTTCCCAGGCGCAGAAGCGCCGCCGCTGCCGGAGCCCAGCCCACCCGGCAGACCGGCCGGGGTGAACTTGCCGACATTGCCGAACAATTGCTGGAAGAACGAGGCGTCGCTGCCCGGAGACGGCGTGGAGCCGGCGGCCATGTCGACGGATTTGGCCTCGGCTTTGTCGATCTCGCGCACGCCGCGCAGGGTGCCGGACTGGTCGAAATTAAGCACCACCACCTTCTGCTTGTGGATGCCCGGGGTGCGGCCGATGCGGGTGCTGGTGACCTGGCTGATGTAGATCCAGGTGTTGTCGTCGAAGCTGGCATGCGCGGTGGGCGAGCCGATCAGGGCCACGGCGTCCGCACGGCTCGAGGTGCCGGGGATGAGTTCGCGCAGGGCGTCGGGGTCCACCAGGGAGCCGCGCTGGCGCAGGGTTGGGTCGAAGATATGCACGACGCCGCAGGCGCCGGTGAGCGCGGCCAGGCCGAGGGCGAAGGTGAGGCGCAGGGCGGCGGCGGGCGGGGTCGGGAGGCGCACGGGGGGTTTGGTCCTCGGGGCGGCGGGCAGGGCGGCCGGGTGGTGTGCGTGTCATGGGGGGGTGGCGCGTGTCAATGTGTGGGCGCGGTGTGGCGGGCGGGGCGTGGCGGCGGGCGGTGGTATGCGAGGTGTTGGCGCCTGCGCGGCCGCGCTCGGGTTGTCTGCGCGGGACAGGTGCGCAAGACGGGCGGGCGGCACCGGAGATGTGAAACCGGGCGGGGGGCCTGGCCGTCCTTTGTGGTCGCGTTGGCCGGCCCGGTGGCGCTACGGTGGGGTTGAGAACGGCGCAGCACTTTTTATTTGAGTGCCTCCGCCCCGAATTCTCGCTGATGGTAGCCCCGCACCCATGCCGCTTTTTGGTCTTTTGCCGTCGCGCCGCCACGAACGGGCCGGTTTTGCGCTCTACACCGCAAGCGTGGCCGCCGCGCGCGCGCCCGCCTATTTCGAGCAGCTCGGCGTGCCGGACACGCTGGACGGGCGGTTCGACCTGGTTGGGCTGTTCGCGGCGCTGATGATACGCCGGCTGCGGCAGGCGCCGCCGCCGGGCGCGGCGCTGGCCCAGGCGGTGTTCGACGCGATGTTCGCCGACATGGATTTCAACCTGCGCGAGATCGGCGTGGGGGAGATGTCGGTCGGCAAGAAGATACGGGTGATGTGGGAGGCGTTCCACGGCCGGGCGCAGGCGTATGAGACGCCGTTGGCGCAGGGCGATCTGGGCGCGCTGGCGGCCGCGCTCTGGGGCGCAACGTGTGGCGCGGGGCGGCGCCGGCGGGTGCGGCGGAGGCGCTGGCGCGCGCGGCTCTGGCGCAGGACAGGGCGCTGGCCGGGCAGGACCTGGCGGCGCTGCGGCGCGGCGAGGTGGCGTTTCTGCCCGCCGCCGTGGCGCTGGGCGAACGGCCGGGCGTGGTCGGCTGGAGGCGCCCGCTTGACGGACGAGACGGGAGCGGTCGGGCCGGCCGCCGCGCCGGAGATGTCGCGCCTGTATCCGGTGACGCGCATCGGGGCGGGCGCCGATTTCACCGTCGAGGCGAAGGCGGAGGAGTGCCGGGCGCTGGCGCGGCGCATGGGGGTGGAGGCGATCCTCTCGCTGGGCTGCCGGTTCGACCTGCGCCGGCCGGTGGGCGACGCGGTGGCGGCCTCCGGCGCGCTGCGGGCGCGGGTGCGGCAGGTCTGCGTGGTGTCGCTCGAGGTGTTCGAGGCGGAGGTGCGGGAGAATTTCAGCCTGCGTTTCGTGCCGGAGGGCCGGGAAAGCGACGAGCTGGACCTGGAGAGCGACGACGAGGTGACATATTCCGGCGGGGTGCTGGATCTGGGCGAGGCGGCGGCGGAGCAGCTGGCGCTGGCGCTGGATCCGTTTCCGCGCAAGCCGGGGGCGGAGATGGCGGATTTCGAGGGCGGCGACGAGGGTGGCGCGTTTGCCGGATTGTCGCGGCTGTTGCCGCCGCATTAGGCGGGCGCATGGTCCGCTTGGGGCCGCGGCGGTGCGGTGCTGTCGGGCCCGCCGGCGTGCTCGACCGGCGCAGTGTCGGAAATGCCACATCCTGCTCGTTTCTGTAACGATATCGGCCGGCGGCGCTGGATACGGCCTGTATCGCGCCGACACGTAATGATACTGGAACGTTCCGTATAAGGGATGTTGGTCGATGATTTCGCTCTGTCGCGTGGTTCCTCTGGCCGCCCTGGGATGCCTTTCCGCCTGTGCTACGATCGTGTCCGGCACGTCGCAGCGTCTGACGGTAAACAGCGTTCCCGAGGGCGCAAGTTGCCGGGTTCTGCAGGGCGGCATGCCGGTGGGGTTCGTCGCGGCCACGCCGGGCACCGTGCAGATCCCGAAGGGCAGTGCGGCGGTGCAGATCAGCTGCGCCAAGCCGGGGTACCCGGTCGGCGAGGCGAGCGAGGGCGCCGGCCTGGATGGCTGGGTGTTCGGCAACATCGTGATCGGCGGCCTGGTCGGCATCGTCATCGACATGGCCAGCGGCGCGGTCTATCATTATCACCCCGACATGATGGTGGCCCTGGGCGAGCCGGGGCAGCCGGGATATCCGATGGCGTCCGGCCTGCCGCGGGTCGGCTATGCGAATGCCGGCTTCATGGCACCGGATTTCGGCACCGGCGCCGGTTTCACGGCCGATCAGGGCAGCCGGCGCGCGCTGGCCGACGTGAACGAGCGCCGTTTCGAGGCCGCGACGGGGCGCGCCCTGCCCGCCGATCACGGCATGGTTCTGCTGCCGCCCGCGACGCCTGAAGGCGACCCGACCTACATATGGCCCCGCTCGTCCAACGACTGAGCCGCGCCGGCAGAGCGAAGTCCTGCCCAGGCTAAGGCGAGGACCGCCTGGGCAGGGACCGCGAGACGCCTGCCCAGGCGAATGGAGGCAAAATTTCTGGTTCTTTTGGCAAAAAGGACTGCTTGCCTTGCCTGGCATCCGCGCCACCAGCCCCGGCGTCTTATCCTTGCTGTCGGCGCACAGCTCTGTTAAGCCGCGCGGCTCAATGGCCCGTCGGCCATCCAGCATTTCCGGAGACTACGCGTCATGGCCGTTCCGAAGCGGAAAACCTCGCCCAGCCGCCGCGGCATGCGCCGCAGCCACCAGGCGCTGCCGACCGAAGCGCATGCCGAGTGCGGCAATTGCGGCGAGCTCAAGCGTCCGCACCATATCTGTGCGTCGTGCGGGCATTATGACGGCCGCGAGGTCGTGCAGGCCGGCAAGGCCCTGAAGGGCGCTGTTCGCGTCTGACGCCGATGCCGTATCCGCGTCTGCCGGAGCGGTTGTGACGATGGGCGCGGTCCCGGACGCTGGCCAGGCTTCCGGCCAACCGGGCGCTCCGGCCGTGGCGCCGTTCACGCTGGCCGTCGATGCGATGGGCGGGGACAACGCGCCGGACATCGTGGTCCACGGTATCGGCATCGCCTCGGTGCGCCACCCCACCGCGCGCTTCCTTCTGGTGGGCGACGAGGCCCGGCTGGCACCTTTGCTGGCGGCCAATCCGCGGGCGCGCGACGCCTGCGTGGTGCGCCATACGTCCGACGCGATCGCGGCGGATTGCAAGCCGACGGTGGCGCTGCGGCTGCGCCAGGCGAGCATGCGGCTGGCGATCGACGCGGTGGCGTGCGGCCAGGCGCAGGGCGTGGTGTCGGCGGGCAATACAGGGGCGCTGCTGGCGCTCTCCAAGATCGTGTTGAAGACGCTGCCCGGCGTGGACCGGCCGGCGATGGCGGCGATCATGCCGTCGGCGCGCGGCGACGTGGTGATGCTGGATCTGGGCGCCAACATCGCCTGCGACGCGCGAAACCTGGTGGAGTTCGCGCTGCTCGGCGACATGTTCGCGCGCACCGTTCTGGGGCTGACCGCGCCGCGTATCGGCGTGCTGAACGTGGGCAGCGAGGATGTGAAGGGCGACGATCGGGTGCGCAAGGCGGCCGAGATCATCCGCCGTAGCCATATCGGCGGGCAGTTCCACGGCTTCGTGGAGGGGCACGATATCGCCGCCGGCACGACGGATGTGGTGGTGACCGACGGCTTCACCGGCAACGTGGCGCTGAAGACGGGCGAGGGCGCGCTGAAGCTGGTGAGCGACCTGCTCCGCCAGGTGTTCAATAGCAGCCTATCCACGAAGTTGGGGTATCTGCTGGCCAAGCCGGGGTTGGACCAGATGCGGCTGTGGCTCGATCCGCGGCGGTATAATGGCGCGGTGATGCTTGGGTTGAACGGCGTGGTGGTGAAGTCGCATGGCGGCACGGATGCCGAGGGGTTCGCGCACGCCACCGATGTGGCGCTGGACATGGTGGAGCACCGGTTCAACGAGCGCATACGCGAGGGTTTGGGTCGGTTGGGCGGCGTGCTGTTCGATGTGCCGCCTGGGCCGGGCGGCGGGGCGGGGGCGCCGCTGGCCGGGGAGGCGTCGGCGGCCGCGGTTTCGGTGCGCGACGAGACGATAGCGCCGTCACGCGAAGATGGGGCGGGTGCAAGGCGGGATGCGTCGCCCGATGCCGGCGCCGCTCTGGCGCGCGATGGCGTTTCGGCGTCGTCGCGCGATGCACTAGCGGCTCCGCCGCGTGACACAGTAGCGGCTCCGCCGCGTGACACAGTAGCGGCTCCGCCGCGTGACACAGTAGCGGCTCCGCCGCGGGGCCACGGATCGGCTCTGACCGCAGCAGGATAATACATGGTTCGCGCGCGTATCACCGGCGTGGGCGGCTATCTGCCGCGCCGGATCGTCACCAATGACGAGCTTTCCCTGACCCTGGACACCACCGACGACTGGATTTCGGCGCGCACCGGGATACGGCAGCGCCATATCGCCGGCGCGGACGAGACGGCGGCTTTCATGGCCACCGAAGCGGCGAAGGCGGCGCTGGCGCAGGCGGGCGTGGCGGCGGACGCGGTCGATGCGATCATCCTGGCGACGGCCACGCCGGACGACGCGTTTCCGGCCACCGCCGTGCGGGTTCAGGCGGCGCTTGGCCTGACCACGGGGTTCGCGTTCGATGTGAGCGCCGCGTGCAGCGGGTTCGTCTATGCGCTTTCGGTGGCCGATGCGTTCATACGCGCGGGCACGGTGCGCACGGCGCTGGTGATCGGCAGCGAGGTGTATTCGCGCATACTGGACTGGACCGACCGCGGCACCTGCGTGCTGTTCGGCGACGGCGCCGGCGCGGTGCTGGTGCAGGCCGGCGCGGCGGCCGATGGTGCGGACGGGCCGGGTGACGGCGTGGCGGCCGATGGCAAATCGGGCGGCGGGCCGGATACCAGGCCGGGCATCCTCTCCACCCATCTGCATGCCAACGGGGATCATGCCGGGCTGCTATATGTCGATGGCGCGGTGGGGCAGCCTGCGCGGTCCGGACATCTGGTGATGAAGGGCTCGGAGGTGTTCCGCCACGCGGTGACGAAACTCGCCGCGGTGGTGGACGAGGCGCTGGCGGCGAACGGGCTGTCGCATGACGACGTGGACTGGCTGGTGCCGCACCAGGCGAACCGGCGCATCATCGACAGCATGGGCAAGAAGCTCGGGCTGCCGGCGGAGCGCGTGGTGGTGACGGTGGACCGGCATGCGAACACGTCGGCGGCGTCGATCCCGCTGGCGCTGGCCGAGGCGGTGGGGGATGGGCGGATACGGCCGGGGCATCTGGTGCTGATGGAGGCGCTGGGTGGGGGGCTTACCTGGGGATCGGCGCTGGTGCGCTTCTGAAAAGCCGTTCTGGTGGCCATCCAGCGGCGATTTGCTGCGCTCCGGTGCTCATGGCCACGAGAGGATCGGGCTGCACGCTCGGACCGATGGCGCATGCAGCCCGATCCGCTCCGGTGCTCGCAGATCACCGCTGGCTGACTTCACCAGAACGATTTTTGGCTTGGTCGATCAGGCAAGCAGTCCTTTTTTGAAAAAAAGGACCAAAAAACTTTTGCGTTCCCCGCATTTGGACCAGCGTGATCTATCCGGAAAATCTGGAGCCGTTCAGAAGCGCCAGGAGCAAAAGTTTTTTGTTTCTTTTTTTTAAAAAAGAAAGCGCTTGCTTGCTTCCTTCCTGATCGGACCCCCCGCCCGTGACCTCCAGCAGCGACACTGTCTTCGGGCTGCTGCACACGCCGGACGGCGCCCCTGTCTATTGGGATACCGCAGCCCAGGCCGTGCGGTACGCCGGCAGCCCGACACGCAACCTAGCCTGCATGACCAACGGGCAGCACGCCCATCTGATCGTGTTCGATCCGGCCAGCGGCGGTGCGCTGGGCAATCTGGTGGCCGGGGCGGATGGGATGCTGCGGCTTGCGGCCTCCGGGCCGGCGCCCTGGTGGGAGGTGGTCGCCGGCGACGGGGTTGTGGGTCTGGCGGCGGCGGGTGCGCGGTTGGTGTGGCGGGCGGACGGGGCGGTCGGGCTGGGGGAGGCGGGCGATGCGGGAGGCGATGCTGCGGGGGGCTGCTGGTTCTGGATGGTTTCGACGCTGACCGAGGCGTGTGTTCGGGCGATCGGGTCCGGCGCGTGGATACAGGCGAACGGGGCGGCGGTGGCGCCGGCGGAGGGCGCTGGCGCCAGGCGGGCGCTGCGGCTGGGCGGCGAGGTGGTCCGGCTGGGCGGGGTGCCCGGGCCGTTCGTGGTGGGCGAGGAGACGGCGGAGGGCGGGGCGCCGCGGCAGCTCCATGCGATGGGGGCGCAGGGGCGGTTGCACCGGCTGGCGCTGTTCCGGCCGGTGATCTGTTTCTCGGTTTTCGGTGCGGACGCCTATTACGAAGCGCTCGGCGTGGCGCTGGCATCGCTGCACCGGTTTGGCGGATACAAGGGCGCGGTTTGCGTCGGTGCGGACCGGCCGCGGGCGGCGGTGGCGGCGTATGTGCCCGAAGCGTATCGCGACAGCTGGATGCATGTGGACGTGGCGGCCGAAGCGGGGCTGTTCGGGCGCTACGGCATGGCGGATTGGGGGCTGGAGGCGTTCCAGCCGGTGCTCTATCTGGACGTGGACGTGGTGGCGAATGCGCGGCTGGGGCCGCTGCTGGTGCAGCTTGCACTCTCGCCGCGGGTTCATGTGGCCACCGAGCAGGAGTGGGAGCGGGCGTTTGCCGGGCGGGTTGCGGGCGGGCTGGCGGAGTCGGCCGAGGCGGCCTGGTTCGGCGGCTGGCTGCTGGCGGCCGACCCGCGGTTTCGCGGGCGTGTTCCGGCGTATGGGTCGTCGGGGGTGATAGGCGCGGATCATGTGTCCAGGCTGCGGGTGCCGTTCGCGATGGTGCAGGCGCTGCGCCAGGTGGTGGAGCCGGCGCGTATCGCGGCCTATACCGACCAGGCGCTGACGAATTACGCGCTGCATGTGTGCAATGCCGGGTTCGGGCTGCTGAACGGGTTCGTGGATTTTGCGCATCGCCCGGAATCGGTCCAGGCGGCGTCTGGCGATCCCCGGCGGGGGCTGATGCATTTCCATTCCGGCGTGGGGGCCGGCGCGCGCAAGCGGGACGCGATGCGGGCCTATGTGGCGCGGCTGGCGGATGTGGGAGGCGGCTGAGGGCAAGGAAGCAAGCAATCCTTTTTCGAGAAAAAGGACCAAAAAGCTTCTATCGCGACGCCTGCACGACATGCTGGCTGTGACTGCAACCGTATCGACTGGCAGAACGAGCGTAAGCTGCGGGGCAGGCGTCGGAGCAAAAGCTTTTTGGTCCTTTTTCTCGAAAAAGGACTGCTTACTCGCTTGCCTTGCTGCGGCAACCTTCATCGGGATTGCTATTAAAAGTGTGGCCTGACTGCCGCGGTCTCGTGGCGTGCGACTGTTCTAACGTCTTGAAGTCGCGTCATTTCGTTGACGCATGGCACCTATCTCATTAACTTGCAGACATGAATACTGTGACCCGTGCCCATTTGGCTGAACGGATCTATGCCCAGGTGGGACTCTCGCGCAACGAATCCGCGGAGTTGCTGGAGAGCGTGCTGGAGCGGGTATCCGCGGCGCTGGAGAGTGGGGAATCCGTCAAGATCAGTGGGTTCGGGACGTTCTCTGTGCGGCAGAAGGGGCGGCGTATCGGCCGTAACCCCAAAACCGGGGTGGAGGTGCCGATCCTGCCAAGGCGTGTGCTGGTGTTCCGGCCGAGCCAGGTGCTGAAGGCGCAGATCAACGGCCAGGCGATCCCCACCGAACTGGACGACGAATGAGTGCGGCGACCGGCCTGGACCGGCTGGAGATACCGGACGCGCCGGACGAGGCGGGCCGGTTGCGGCTGCGCAAATCGGCCAGCGCGTTCCGCACCATCAGCGAGGTGGCCGACGAGCTGCATATCCCGCAGCATGTGCTGCGGTTCTGGGAGACCAAGTTTCCCCAGGTAAAGCCGCTGAAGCGAGGTGGCGGACGGCGGTATTACCGGCCGGACGACATCGCGTTGCTGCGGCGGGTGTCGGACCTTCTCTACACCCAGGGTTATACGATCAAGGGCGTGCAGCGGCTGTTGCGCGAGGGGGGCGGGCGGCTGGCGGACGACATCCCGCCGCCGACGGAGGCCGAGCGGCTGGCCGCCGAGGTGGAGCGCGCGGCCGGCGCGGGCGCGGCGCCGCCGATGCAGCTGGTGATGCAGGAGGCGCCGGCGCCGGCGGTGCGGCGGCCGAACGAGGTGGAGCGGCTGCGGGCGGCGCTGGTCTATGCGCTGGGGGAGCTGGAGGCGTTGCGTGGGTTGATTTCGGGCGCGTGATTTCCCTGGTGGACGGGAGGGTCGCGCCCGGCGCGCTTGCCTGTCGCGCCAGGGTCGGCGAGACCAAGGGGCTTACGTGGCGGCTGGCCCGTAATCTGGATCAGGAGACGGCATGGCGGGCCCATCGATCGTGGATTTCGTGAGGGACTCCCTGTCCAGGACCGCGGAGGCGCTGCCGGGCCCTGGGGGCAAGGTCGCCGCAGCCTTAGGCAACATGGATACGGCGGCGTTCCTGTCCGCCCTGTCCGCCATGCGCCCGGGGATCGCCCCTGCGGCGCCGCTTTCCGAGCTGGCTTACGTCACGTGTGCCGGGCCGCTGCTGGCGGCGTTCCAGTCGGCCGGCAACATGACGGCGCGCCAGGCTTTCGACGCCACGCCGCTGCGCGATTTCCCGACCTGCCAGCTTGCGCTCAAGGAGATGACCCGGCGTGGCCTGCTACGCATCACCGGGCAGGACGCGAAATACAGCGACGACATCTACGGCCTGGCCGACAGCCCGCCGGCCTGACGGGAGAGCACATGCGCGACCGGCCCGCCGATCGGATCGTTATTCTGTCGATCGTGCTGGTTCTGCTCGCCGGTGACATGCTGCTGCCCGGCCCGGCCATGGCGGGGCTCGCCGGGTGGCTGGGGCGCCATGGCGATCTTCTGGCCACGCTCGCGATTGGCGCCGCCGTGGGCTTTGCGGAACTCGTCTCGCGCTACAGGGACGCGCCGTGGCAGGTGGCCGCGATGCTGCCGGGCCGGATCTTCATCGCGATCAATGCCGCGGTGGCCGGGCTGGCGCTGTTCCTGCTGACGATCTTCGCCGAGGAGCTGCATGCGCCGAAATCGCCGGTGATGCGCGACATCATCGCCGGGACGGGCGCCATGGTGCTGGTACGCAGCAAGCTGTTCACGTTGCGCCAGCCGGGCGGCGGCGACATCGCGGTGGGCCCGGCGATCATGCTGGATGCGCTGCTGTCGGCGGTGAACCGGGAGGCGGACCGCAGGCGGGCGGAGCGCCGGGTGGCCAGGGTGGCGGCGCGCGCCAGGGCATTTGCCCACAAGCCGTATCATCTGGCGCTGGGTTACCTGACGGCGTCGCTGGGCGCGTTCCAGAACCTGGATGCGGAGGTCACCCAGAAACTGGGCGACGACCTCAACCGGCTGGACGACGACAAGGTGCTGGGCAAACTGGAGGACGAGGTGAAGTACCTGATCGCCGGCTACGCGATCCTGACCGAAATCGGCGACACCGCCTTCGAGGCGATCTTCACCAGGCTGGAAACCTACCTGCTGGAACCACGCCCGTAGTCCCTGTCGGCATCAGGCAGGAAAGAACGCCGACAGGGAGTCAAAAGTCTTTTGCTTCTTTTCTTCAGAAAAGAAGGCCTTGCTTACGCGTGCCCAAGATCCTTGACGCTGCGAACGATCCTGGAAAGCATCCCGTAAGCGATGGCCTCCTCGGCACTCATCCAGTAGTTCCGGTCGGTGTCCTTGGCGACCTTTTCATAATCCTGCCCGGTCTCGTGGGCGATCAGCCGGTTGAGCCGCTCGCGCATCTTGACGATCTCGCGCGCCTCGATGCCGATATCGACCGCCGGGCCGCGTACGCCGCCCATCGGCTGGTGCAGCAGGAAGCGGGTCTGCGGCAGGCAGTAGCGACGGTCCTTGTGGCCGGCGAGGAAGATCAGCGCGCCTGCGCTGGCGACCCAGCCGGTGCCGATCATGCGCACCGGCGCCTCGGCATCGACGAAGCGTATCATGTCGTGGATGGTGTCGCCGCTCTCCACGTGGCCGCCGGGGGAGTTCACGTAGACGTCGATCGGCTCGGAGGAGGCGCTGGCGAGGGCCAGCAGGCGGCCGGTGACGTCGCGGGCTACCTTGTCGTCGATGGCGCCGAAGATCAGCACCTTGCGCTGCTTGAGCAGGCGGTGCTCGAGCTCGTTGATCGGCGAGCCGAGGGTTTTGTTGTCGTCGGGCTCCTTTTGGTCCGGGCCGATCGGGGCGGGGACATCGGGGCTGTCGGGATCTTCGTCGTCGTCATCCGAGCGGATGCGGTTGGTGGCGATCCAGTCTTGCTTGGTCATAGGCGGGAGATGCTCCGTGAGCGTTGCCGGGGCCGGCGCCGAGCGCCGCGGCTTTTGGGCAAAATGGTGCAGGGTTCCGGCGTTGTCGAGGGTGGCGCGGCGAAGCGCGCGGGCGTTGGGCTATTTCTCCGCTTGTGTCTCTGGCCGCGCCTGGCGGTAGCCGGCTTCCAGGGCGCCGATGACGGCCTCCCCGTGCTCGACCAGAAAGGCGTGCAGGCAGGCATGCGCCGGCATCATCGGCATCGAGCGGCGGCGCACCACGAACCAGGCGCGCATCACCGGGAAGCCCTGGACGGGGAGCAGGCGCAGCAGTCCCAGGGCCAGTTCCAGCCCGATCGTGTGGCG
Organism: uncultured Alphaproteobacteria bacterium; assembly: GCA_963795825.1. GTDB lineage: Bacteria > Pseudomonadota > Alphaproteobacteria > Acetobacterales > Acetobacteraceae > BOG-908. Next base: position 892,438 of record CAWCIW010000001.1, read on the forward strand.
CGAGATCACCGCGATGCCCATGCCGGCCATCACGGCCTGCTTGATCGTCTCGTTGCTGTCGGCCGTCATGCCGATGCGCGGTGCCACGCCGGCGGTGAGGAAGGCCTGTTCCATCAGGCGGCGGGTGCCGGAGCCGTCCTCGCGCGCGATCAACCGCTCGGCGGCGAGGTCGGCGATGCGCAGGGCGCCCTCCGGGGCTGCGAGCAGGCGGTGGTCCGGGGCTGCGATCAGCAGAGAGGGGTGGGCGGCGAAGGCGGTGGCGAGCACGTTCGGGTCATCCGGCTGGCCCATGACGGCGAGGTCTATCTCGCTGCGGTCGAGCGCCTGGGCGATGGCGTAGCGGTTGCCGAATTTGAGGTTGATGGTGATGCCGGCATATTCCGCCTGAAAGCGGGCGAGTACGTGGGGGACGATGTATTTCGCGGTGGAGACGGCGCCGAGGGTGACGCGACCGCCGACCACGCCGCGCAGGGCGGACAGCCGCTGGTCCGCGTCGGTGAGCGCCTGCAGCACGATGCGCGCATAGGCGAGCAGGGTTTCGCCGGCTTCGGTGAGCGCCGCCTTGCGCCCGGTGCGCTCGAACAGGGCGAAGCCGGACATATCCTCGAGCTGCTTGATCTGAAAGGAGATGGCGGCGGGCGAGACGTGGAGGGTTTCGGCCGCGCGGGTAAAGGAATGGGAGTCGGCGGCTTCGGCGAACATCTGTAGTTGCCGTATGGTTACGTTTCGCATGCGGGCTGTTCAAGGAATCCCTTGTGGTTCATCCTAGAATAACTTGCTTTTCTTTGGTTCGTCCACGGGCCTAGCGTCCGATCCAACGGCAGCTTCGTGATGCGGCCGATCAGGGAGGCTATGATGGACCAGGTGACCCCACCCGAAGAAGCGGGCAAGGAAGTCAAGATCACCGACATGAAGGAGCGTTACCGCTCCGGCGTTCTGAAGTATCGGCAGATGGGCTACTGGGAGCCGGATTACGAGCCGAAGGACACCGACATCCTCGCGCTGTTCCGCATCACGCCGCAGGACGGCGTGGATCCCGAAGAGGCGGCCGCGGCGGTTGCCGGCGAATCCTCGACCGCGACGTGGACCGTGGTCTGGACGGACCGCCTGACCGCAAGCGAATATTATCGCGCGAAAGCCTACCGGGTGATCCCGGTGCCGAACCAGCCGGGCCAATGGTTCGCCTATATCGCCTACGACCTCGATCTGTTCGAGGAAGGCTCGATATCGAACCTGACGGCATCGATCATCGGCAACGTGTTCGGGTTCAAGCCGCTCAAGGCGCTGCGCCTCGAGGATATGCGTATTTCGCCGCATTATTTGAAGACGTTCCAGGGCCCGGCGACGGGCATCGTGGTGGAGCGCGAGCGGCTGAACTGCTTCGGGCGGCCGCTGCTCGGCGCCACGATGAAGCCGAAGCTCGGCCTGTCCGGCCGCAATTACGGCCGCGTGGTGTACGAGGCGCTGAAGGGCGGGCTCGATTTCACCAAGGACGACGAGAACATCAACTCGCAGCCGTTCATGCACTGGCGCGACCGGTTCCTGTATTGCACCGAGGGCGTGAACAAGGCGATGGCCGAGACGGGCGAGGTGAAGGGCACCTACCTGAACGTGACGGCCGGCACGATGGAGGACATGTACGAGCGCGCGGAATTCGCAAAGTCGCTCGGCGCGGTCATCATCATGATCGACCTGGTGATCGGTTATACGGCGATACAGAGCATGGCGAAGTGGGCGCGCAGGAACGACATGATCCTGCATCTGCATCGCGCCGGCCACTCGACCTACACGCGGCAGAAGAACCACGGCGTTTCCTTCCGGGTGATTGCCAAGTGGATGCGCATGGCGGGCGTGGACCATATCCATGCCGGCACCGTGGTGGGCAAGCTCGAGGGCGATCCGGCGGTGATACGCGGCATCTACGACACCTGCCGCGAGGATTTCGTGAAGGAGGATCTGACTCACGGCATATTCTTCGATCAGCCCTGGGCCAGCCTGAAGAAGATGATGCCGGTGGCCTCCGGCGGCATCCATGCCGGGCAGATGCACCAGCTGCTGACCTATCTCGGCGAGGACGTGGTGCTGCAGTTCGGCGGCGGCACGATCGGCCATCCGGATGGCATACAATCGGGTGCGATCGCCAACCGCGTGGCGCTGGAGACGATCGTAAAGGCGCGCAACGAAGGGCGCGACATCTGGAACGAGGGGCCGCAGATACTGGCCGAAGCGGGCCGCTGGTGCCGGCCGCTGCGCGCCGCACTCGATACGTGGAAGGACGTTACGTTCAACTACGCCAGCACGGACAGCGTGGATTACGTGCCGACGCCGACCGCGTCGTCGTAAATCCTCGCGTGCCTCACGCGTTCTAATAAAAAAGCCAAGGGAGATTCACCGATGAAGGTGACACAAGGACAGTTCTCGTTCCTGCCGGAATTGACGGATGCCGAAGTAAAGATGCAGATCGAATACGCGCTGAACAACGGCTGGGCGGTGGCGATCGAATACACCAACGATCCGCATCCGCGCAATTCGTTCTGGTCCATGTGGGGCCACCCGATGTTCGACCTGCGCGATCCGGCCGGCGTGATGATGGAACTCGAGGCCTGCAAGCGCGAGCATGGCGGCGAATACATCAAGATACTGGCGTTCGACTCGACGAAGGGCTGGGAGAGCGTGCGCATGTCGTTCATCGTCAACCGGCCGGCGTTCGAACCAGGTTTCGAGCTGGTGCGCCAGGAGATCGAGGGACGGCAGATGCGCTACACCCTGCGCAGCTACAGCACATCGCGCGCGCCTGAACCCGAACAGGCGATCTGATCATGCGCGCCGATCTGCCGGCGCTCCGCATCGCACCCTCGATCCTGTCGGCGGATTTCGCGCGCCTGGGCGAGGAAGTGACGCGGGTGATCGCGTCGGGTGCGGACGTTGTGCATTTCGACGTGATGGACAATCACTACGTGCCGAACCTGACGTTCGGGCCGGTCGCCTGCCAGGCGATACGGCCGCACACGACGGCGCCGATCGACGTGCATTTGATGATCAAGCCGGTGGATGCGCTGGTGATACCGTTTGCGAAGGCGGGTGCGGATATCATCTCGTTCCATCCGGAAGCGAGCGATCATGTGGATCGCACGCTGGCGCTGATACGCGACCAGGGTTGCCGGGCGGGCATCGTGCTCAACCCGGCCACACCTCTGGCGGTGCTCGACCACATCATGGACCGGCTCGATCTGATCCTGCTGATGTCGGTAAATCCCGGGTTCGGCGGGCAGGCTTTCATTCCGGAGACGTTGCGCAAGGCGCGGGCTGTGCGGGCGCGTATCGACGCGCATGCGGCGGCGGGCGGCGGGCCGATCTGGCTGGAGATAGACGGGGGCGTGAAAGTGGATAACATTCGCCAGGTGGCGGAGGCTGGTGTGGATACGTTTGTGGCGGGTTCGGCGATTTTTGGTGCGGCGGATGCCGATGGGTTTTACCGCGGGGTGGTAGGCGCTTTGCGGCGCGAGCTGGATATGGTTCCGGCGCAGAAGAAGGCGGCGTGAGCGTGGATAATGTGATTCCGGCCGCCGTGCCGGCGCAGACCGTCGATCTGGAAGCGCTCTACCAGCAAAGCAATATCGGCGACGTGATCGATGCGCTGGACCGCGATCTTGTTGGCCTGGTGCCGGTGAAGACGCGTATCCGCGAAGTCGCCGCGCTGCTGCTGGTGGAAAGCGCACGGCGCGGCATGGGATTGCAGGCGGAGCCGCCGTCATTGCACATGTGTTTCACCGGCAATCCGGGCACCGGCAAGACGACCGTGGCCCAGCGCATGGCGGAGATCCTGAATAAGCTCGGCTATATCCGGCGCAACCATGTGGTGACGGTGTCACGCGACGATCTTGTGGGCCAGTATATCGGCCACACGGCACCGAAGACGAAAGAGGTGCTGAAAAAGGCGATGGGCGGCGTGCTGTTCATCGACGAGGCGTATTACCTGTATCGGCCGGAGAACGAGCGGGATTACGGGCAGGAAGCCATCGAGATATTGCTCCAGGTGATGGAGGATCGGCGCGATGACCTCGTGGTGATACTCGCCGGCTACAAGGACCGCATGGACATCTTCTTCCGCAGCAATCCGGGCATGGCGTCACGCATCGCGCACCACGTCGATTTCCCGGATTATGCGGAAGACGAGCTGGTGTCGATCGCCGGCATCATGCTCGGCAACATGCATTACAAGCTGAGCGACGATGCGCATGACGTTCTGCGCGAATATATCGGCCGGCGGATGGTGCAGCCGCGGTTTTCCAATGCGCGGTCCATACGCAACGCGCTCGATCGCGCGAGACTGCGCCAGGCGAACCGGTTGTTTGCCGAACGCGCAAAGCCGCTCGACCTTGCCGCGCTGCAGACGATCACGGGCGCCGATATCAGGGCAAGCCGGGTTTTTGCCGAGCCGACTTAATAAGAACAAGGGCGCCGATCACGGACGCCCGAGGAACCGAGATGCCCTACAGACGCACGACGTTCAGCAAATTCGTCATCGAGGATCTGCGCAGGAGCGGCAGCCGGCACGATCCCGAACTCGCGGCCCTGCTGAACGATCTGCAGCGCGCCGGCAAGCTTATCGGCGCCGCGGTTGCACGCGGTGCGCTGGACAGCTCCGGCGGGCCGGTGACGACACGGGTGAGCACGCAAACCGAACCGCCGAAGAAGCTTGCCGAAGTCGCCAACCTGATAATGCTGAGCGCCTGCGAGTGGGGCGGGCAATTATGCGGCATATTGTCCGCGGCGCTGGCCGACCCGCATGCGATCCCGGTGGAATACCCGCGCGGGCGATACATGCTGTGTTTCGCCCCGCTCGACGGCGCGGCCAACCTCGACGTGAACCTGACGGTCGGCACGATATTCTCCGTGCTGCGCGCGCCCGACGGCGTGGACAATCCGACGCGCGCGGATTTCCTGCAACCCGGGCGCGCGCAGGTAGCGGCCGGCTACGCGCTTTTCGGGCCGGTGGCGACGATGGTGATCACGCTCGGCGCCGGCGTGCAGGGATTCACGCTCGATCGCGAGGCTGGTGCTTATACGCTGACGCACCCGAACATGCGCATACCGGAAGGCGGTTGCGAGCTGGCGATCGATGCTGCACTCGAGCCGCATTGGGAGACGCCCATCCGCCGGTTCGTGCAGGAATACACGTCCTACGGCACGGGGCAGGACGGGCGGAATTGCACGATACGCTGGATCGACAGCCTGGTGGCAGAGGTGCATCGGATTCTGCTGCGCGGCGGCGTGTTCCTGCACCCGCGCGATACGCGCGACACCAAGAAACTCGGCCATGTGCATCTTCTGACCGAGGCCAATCCTATCGCGATGCTGATCGAGCAGGCGGGCGGGGCTGCCAGTACAGGTCGCGTGGCGGTGCTCGACGTGGTGCCGGACGACATACACCAGCACGTGCCGCTCATCATGGGCGCGGTAGCCGACGTGCAGCGGCTGCAGGGCTACCACCTTGCGTATGACCGAGGCGAGTCGATGCATTTCGAATCGCCTCTGTTCAAGCAGCGCAGCATATTCAGGACGGCCTGAGCAATGTCCACAAAACACCCGATCGTGGCGATCACAGGATCGTCCGGCGCCGGCACCACGACAGTCATGTGGACGTTCCAGCAGATATTCCGTCGTGAGAACGTGACGGCCGCGGTGGTGGAAGGCGATGCGTTTCATCGCTTCGACCGTATGCAGATGCGCGAGCGGATGGCCGAGGAGCAGCGCGCCGGCAATGGGCATTTCAGTCATTTCGGGCCGGACAGTAATCTGTTCGAAGAGCTCGAAACATTGTTCAAGACGTATGGGAAGACGGGCACCGGGCGCACGCGCAGATACCTGCACGATGCGGAAGAGGCAGCGCCCTTCAAGCAGAAACCGGGCGAGTTCACGCCGTGGTTCGATCTGGAACCCGGGACCGACCTGCTGTTTTATGAGGGCCTGCATGGCGGGGTGAAGACCGACAAGGTCAACATCGCCGGCGAGGTGGATCTGCTGATCGGCGTGGCGCCTACGGTGAATCTGGAGTGGATACAGAAGCTGCACCGCGACAAGCGGGCGCGCGGGCATAGCCACGAGGCTGTGGTGGACACGATCCTGCGCCGCATGCCGGATTACGTGAATTACATCTGTCCGCAGTTCTCCGAGACGCATGTGAATTTCCAGCGTGTGCCGACTGTGGATACGTCCAACCCGTTCGTTTCGCGCGACATTCCGAGTGCGGACGAGAGCATGCTGGTGATACGTTTTCGCGATCCCAAGGGTATCGACTTTCCGTATCTGCTGTCGATGCTGAAAGAGGGTTTCATGTCGCGCGCCAATACGATCGTCTGCCCGGGCGGGAAGATGGCATTGGCGATGCAGCTGATTTTCACGCCGATGATCTGGCAGATCGTGGACCGCAAGAAGCGTTCGTTCTAGCGCCTGTCTGCAGCTAGAAGAATTTGCGGATGCCTGCGTAGAAGGCACGGCGCGGACCGTATTGCGGCGCGAATACGCCCACGCCCAGGCCCGACCTGATTTCGTAGGTTCGGTCTGTCACGTTGATGATTGCAGCGTTCAGATCCACGGCGCCGCCGAACAGATGTTCGAAATGGTGCGAGGCGCCGAGGTTCAGTTGCAGATAGGGCGCGACGGTGCCGCCGTTCGGAACGTCGCCGCTATCTTCGCGCAGGCCGGTTCCGTAGATCAGATCGGCGTTGAGATGCGTCTGGAACAGGTTGTAGGACAGGCCGGAGGAGGCCGTGTAGAACTGGCTGTGATCGGTATAGATGTAGTGGCTGGCGATGTAGTTGAGCTCCGACGGCGCGAAGTTGAATTGCTGCGAGACGATCTGGCTTGCGCGCTCCCGGCCGATCGAGAGATTACCGTAAGCTGACAGATTGCCGACATCGTAGGTGCCGGTGAATTCGAGACCGAGCACGTTGGCATGCGCGTAGTTGAACACGGATAGTATGATCGGTGCGCCGAACTGCCCCTCGTCGATGAGATCCCGGGCGATTTTCCAGTAGCCATCGACGCCGAACTTCAGGCCGTGGGCGAATACATGGTCGCCGCCGATATCGAAGTAGTTCGAACGCTCGGGGAGAATCGTGTTGTCCTGCGGCGGCGCGGCGGGCGTGTAGCCTGCGGGATATCCCGTTGTTCCGGCGAACTTCGAAAGGGACTGGCCCGAGATCAGTTCCAGCGAAGGGGGCGTGAAATATCGCGAGTAGCCGGCGTGGAAGGCGGTCGTGCCGTCTGGTTTCCAGACCAGGTTGATGCGCGGGCTGAGTTGTTCGGCGTCTGTATATGCGTTCAGCACGTCGTAGCGCAGGCCGTAATTCAGGGTGAGTGCGTCGCGTACGCGCCACTCGTCCTGCAGATAGGCGCTGTAGGTGAAGCCGGTTTTGCCGCCACCCTGGTTCAGAGTTTCAGGCTGTGTGCTTACGTCGGAGCAGTCGGCGACAAGGCAGGGAAATACGGCGGAGTTCGTCTGGGACGTCGCACGTTCGGCGGTGAAAAGCACGCCGTAGCGTAGCGTGTGATCGTCCGCGATGTTGTAATTGCCGTCCCCTTGCAGGCCTTCGGCCACATCGGACCGGGTGGCGTGTTGTGCCAGGCCGTAGAAGGCGAGATCACCCTTGTGATCAGGAGAGTATTCGAGCGCGCTGTAGCGCTCGAAGGCTGAAAGCTGGAAGCCGTAATCGTCTGCCGCTTTCAGATACGAGATCACCGCGTAGTCATTGCTTTCACGTTGATGTTCGTTCAGCGCAGCCGAGTTGAAGGAGGTGATATTCCCGTCCGTGTAGTTTGCCGGTTGGCCTGGCGTGTTCGGTATCTGGAAGGCGCCCTGGTAGATTCCGACGATGGCGCTGATCTTGGTCGTGGAATCGATGGTGTCTTCCACGTAGCCGAAACCGTGCCCCTGTTGTGTCTCGTCATGTAATGCGTCGGAGGATCTCGTCGGGTTCTCGATACCCAAATCGTTGCGTATGTAATCGCCAGCGAAATAGTAGTTTATGTTGCCAAGCGAGCCGGCGTATTCGGCGCTCGGCTCGAGCCAGTTGTTGCTGCCGCCGTAGACTCCGACGGAGCCACCGTCGGCGAACGCACCGGATTTGGTGTGTATGTCGATGATGCCGGTGGTGACCAGACCGTACTGCGCCGGAAGAGTGCCGGTTATGAGGTCGATCGAGGATGCGAAACGCGACGCCAGGCTTTGGCCGAAGAAGCTGATGCCCTCGGGGAGTATCACGCCATCGATGCGATATTGCAGGTTTGCGTGGTCGTTGCGGACGTGCACCTGGCCAAACGAATCCTGCGACACGCCCGGCGCTTGCAGCAACGTCTGGTTGAGCGGTATTTCTTCGCCGCCTGGCTGGTTCTGTATCACCTTGCTGCTCAGCGTATAGGTTGTGGCACCGAGGCGCGTCTGTATGTCGCTGCGGGCTTTTTCGAGGCGCTTGGCGGTGACGACGATCAACTCGCTCGCGGGCGTCTTTTTCGTGGCAAGCGGCTTTGGGGGTGCCGGGCTTTGGTCGGCGTGCGCCTGGCCGAATGCAAGCAGGGCAAGAGAGCCGGTCGTGATCGCCGTGCGGAACGCCATCGGAGTGCCCTGATGTTATGTAATACTATAACAACGCTTCGGACAGGCTGTCAAACCGTCCTGTGTCGCGCGGCGGGTCGCAGTGCCGCGCCGAGATACACGCTGCCGCTCGACGCGCTGATGCAGAAACTCACCGGCCAGTCCGTATAGAATGCCAGGGTCATCCCGAACCAGACTTCGGCGATCGCGAAAGCGAGGGATAGACACAGGCCGGTTCTGAAATGTGTGGTCAAGGTCTGCGCCGAAGCCGCCGGACCGACCATCAGGACGAATACCAGGAGCACGCCGACGATCTGCACGCACTCCGCAGTGGCGAGTGCCACCACCACCAGGAACAGGACATCGAGCAGCCGCACGCGCACGCCTCGAGCGGCCGCCAATTCGGGTTGCAGGCTTGCAAACAGGAGCGGGCGGGAGATGACAGCCAGTGCCGACAGGCTGACCACGGCGAGTAGCAGGAGCGCGCCGACCATATGGGCGTCCACTGCGAATGCGTTGCCGAACAGGAGCGCGGTGGCCTGCGTGGCGAACGCGGTGTAGAAATGCAGGAACAGCAATCCGATTCCGAGTGACACCGACAGCACCATTCCGATTGCCACGTCACGCTGCGCCAATGCGCCGCCAAGCAGGCCCATACCGATCGCTGCCGCCACGGTGGTGCAGACGACGCCCCAGAGCGGCGCGATACCGAGCAGGACCGCGCCGGTAGCGCCGGTAAAACCCACATGCGACAACGCATGCCCGGCGAAACTTTGGCCGCGCAGGACGAGGAAATATCCGACCAGGCCGGAGAGCGCGGCCACGATCGTCGCGGCGGCAAATGCGTGCCGCATGAAATCATAGGCGAACATCAGGCGGCGTATTCATCGTGTGGCTGGGTGCTGTGGGTGCGCGTTTCGTTCAGGGCGAGCACGAAGATCTGGCCTTGCACGCGTACGACGTCCATCGGCGCGTCGTAGAGTCGGGAGAGAACGGGCGCGGTTATCACGTCTGCCACGGCGCCGATGATCGCCTTCCCGCCGCCCACGCACAGCACGCGATCCAGCATGCCGAGAAGCGGGTTCAGCTCGTGCGTGCTGAACAGGACGGTGACCTGCAATTCCTGCTGTATGCGCCTCACGAGTTCCGCGACGAGGCGCTGGTTGCGTGGGTCCAGGCTGATCAATGGTTCGTCGAGCAGCAGGAGTTGGGGGCGCCCGATCAGGGCTTGTGCCAGCAGAAGCCGTTGTCTCTGGCCGCCGGAGAGGTCCGCCAGCGGTTGGTCCGCGAGCGCGCGTGCGTCCACCAGATCGAGCGCCCAGTCCAGCTCGCGCCGGCCCGCCGCGCTCGTGGACGGCACGCCCCAGCGGTGCCCAGCCGATGCGCTGGCGATGAACGCGCGGCCGCTGAGGCGCAGGCCGGCTGGCATGCTGCGCGATTGCGGCATGTAGCCGATTGCCGGATTGCCACGCTTTGGGGGTTCGCCCAAGACACGTATCTTGCCGGCAGATGCCGGCACAAGTCCGAGTAGCGCGTGCAGCAGGGTGGTTTTGCCGGCGCCATTTCCGCCCAGCAAACCGACGAACTCGCACCCTGCCAGCGAGAAATCGACATCCTGAAGCACCGGGCGGCTGCCGCGGGCCAGGGTCACGCCGAACAGTTCCACTGCCGGATTACGCATCACCGAGCGCTGCGCAGGATGGAAGGGGCGTTCATGCGGGATGGGCTTGTCACGCTGCGTCGGTATAGTATAACATATGTCGTGTCCAGCCGGGTTGGCCGGGCACCGCGAATGCTCCCCGCGGGTGTGTGGCGCCGGAGGAACATATGGCCCGGTCCGCAAGCGTCACCCTAGAAGGCCAGCTCGACGCGGCGTCCGATGCGTGCGGCCGTTCAAACACGCAACTCACCGAATTGCGGCGCACCGTGCTCGGTTTGGTGTTGCAGGCCGAGCGCCCGCTCACGGCCTACCAGCTGCTCGACCGGCTGAAGGAGACGCGCAAGGGTGCGATGCCGCCGACCATCTACCGGGCGCTCGATTTCCTGATCGAAAACAAGCTGATCCACAAGGTGGAAAGCCTCAACGCGTTTGTTCCGTGCGAGGCCGGGCACCACGAGCATGCCATCCAGTTCCTGATTTGCAACGATTGCGGTCAGGTCAGCGAACTCGAGGATCGTGGCATATCGCGCGCGCTGGAGCGCGCGACGGCGGGGAAGGGGTTTCGACTTTCCAGCACGATCGTGGAAATCGAGGGTGTGTGCGCTTCATGCGACAAGGCTTGAGCCGGGCGCTGGCGCTTGTCTGGTTGCTGATCTGTTGTGCGGCGGGCGAGGCGCGGGCGGCGATCTCGGTTGTGGCCGCGGAAGACTTCTATGGCGATATCGCCAGGCAGGTTGGCGGTGAAGACGTAGCCGTCGTCAGCATTCTCGCCAATCCGGACCAGGACCCGCATCTGTTCGAAGTCACGGCGTCGGTGGCGCGTGCCGTGTCGGCTGCGCAGATCGTGGTGTATAACGGTGTGGGCTACGATCCGTGGATGGAGCGTCTGCTGGCGGCTGCGAACGCACCTGCGCGCAGTGCGATCGATGTCGGCGCGCTTGCCGGCCACGCCATCGGCCGCAATCCGCATATATGGTTCCTGCCGGATACGATGTCGCGCCTGGCCGTGGCATTGGCAGCGCGGTATGCGGCGCTCGATCCGGCACATGCGCAGGATTACGCGCGGCGCCTGGCGCTCTTCCAGGCCTCGCTGGTGCCGATAAGCGCCCGCATTGGCACAATGCGTGCGCGCCTGCAGGGCATGCCGGTGGCGGCGACGGAGCCGGTGTTCGGCACCATGTTCGCGGCTTTGGGCTTGGTGGTGCGGGAGGTGGCGTTCCAGCGCGCCGTGATGAACGAGACGGAGGCCGGTGCGTCGGATGTTGCGGCGTTCGAGACGGATCTGCGTTTGCATCGCGTGAGGCTGCTGGTGTTCAACAGCCAGGCGAGCGACGCCGTGGCAGACCGCATGAAGGCGATCGCGCGCGCGGCGGATGTGCCGATCGTCGGGATCAGCGAAACCGAGCCTGCCGGCATGGGCTACCAGGCCTGGGTGATGGCGGAACTTGACGCTGTGGACAAGGTGTTTTCGAGCGGCGGCTAGGCCGGGCAGGCCGGTCCGGGCCTACGCCGTAGCGCCGCAACACGGACGCTACGGCAGCCGGAATGTCGGCAAGGGGCACGCTTTCCCAGGCGAGTGTCATCGGCGTATTTCCGCTGCCGGACACGCGCGACAACGGGCATCGGGATCGTGCCGGGACGCGCGGTTTCGCTTCTTTCTGCAAACGGAGGACCTTGCCTGCCTGTTTCGTCCAGCCTCACAGAAACGACACCGGGTCCACGTCCACATCCACCCGCGCTTTGCCGGAAGGCTTCACCCGCGATAGCCACTCCCGCAGGATCGGCTGCACCGCGATGTCCCGGCGCGTCTTGAGCAGCAGCCGCCGCCTATGCCGCCCGCGCAATATCGCCAGCGGCGCCGGCGCGGGCCCGAGCACCAGCACGCCCTCGCCCTGCGGGGCGGCGCGGCCCAGGTCGCGCGCGGCGATGTCGGCGGCCTCGGCGGTATCCGCGCTGACGATCAGGGCGGCGAGGCGGCCGTAAGGCGGCCAGTTGCCGGGCCGGCGCGCTTCGGATTCGCGGGCGAAGAACGCGGTGAGGTCATTGGCCACGAGCGCCTGCATCACCGGATGTTCCGGGGAAAAGGTTTGCAGCAGCACGCGGCCCGGGGCGTCCGCGCGGCCGGCCCGGCCGGCCACCTGGTGCAGGAGCTGCACGGTGCGTTCGGCGGCGCGCAGGTCGCCGCCGGCGAGGCCTAGGTCGGCGTCGACCACGCCCACTAGCGTAAGATGCGGGAAGTGCCAGCCTTTGGCGACGATCTGGGTGCCGATGATCAGGTCCACCTCGCGGCGCTCGATGGCGCGCGCGGCCTCGCCGGCGGCGTGGGGGCCGGGCATGGTGTCGCTGGCCATCACCAGGCGGCGGGCGTCGGGGAACAGGGCGGCCACTTCCTCGGTGATGCGTTCCACGCCGGGGCCGATCGGGGCGAGCGTGCCTTCGGCGTGGCAGACCGGGCATTCGGGCGGGATCGGCTCGTGGTGGCCGCAATGGTGGCAGGCGAGCGCGCGGCGGGCGCGATGCTCCACCAGCCAGGCGGTGCAGTTCGGGCAGGCGAGGCGGTGGCCGCAGGCGCGACACAGGGTGAGGGGCGCGTAGCCGCGGCGGTTGAGGAAGAACATCGCCTGCTCGCCGGCGGCCAGCGTTTCGTGCACCGCGGCGATCAGTTTGGGGGAGAGGAAGCGGCCGCGTTCGGGGGCGTCGTCGCGCAGGTCGATCGCGGAGACTTCCGGCAGGCGGGCGCCGCCGTGGCGGGCGGCGAGGCGGAGGTGGCGGTAGCGGCCGGCTTCGACGTTGGCGAGGGTTTCCAGGCTGGGGGTGGCGCTGACCAGGATGGCGGGCGCGTCCGACAGGCGGGCGCGGACGACGGCCATGTCGCGGGCGTGGTACACCACGCCGTCTTCCTGTTTGAACGCGGTCTCGTGTTCCTCGTCGATAACGATGAGGCCGAGCTCGCCGAATGGCAGGAACAGCGCGGAGCGGGCGCCGACCACCACGCGGGCGGTGCCGTCGGCGACCGCGCGCCAGGTGGTGCGGCGCACGCGCGACGGCAGGTCCGAGTGCCAGACGGCCGGGGCCGTGCCGAAGCGGGCGGCAAAGCGGTCCAGGAACTGGGCGGAGAGGGCTATTTCGGGCAGCAGGATCAGCGACTGGCGGCCGGCGTCCAGGCAGGCGGCGACGGCTTCGAGATACACCTCGGTCTTGCCCGAGCCGGTCACGCCGTCGAGCAGGGTTACGCTGAACGCCTCTGCCGCCACCGCCGCGCGCAACGCGGTGGCGACGTTAGCCTGGGCTGCGGACAATGCGGGGTGCGTGTGCGACGGGTCCGGCTCGGCAAAGGCGCGGCCGGCGGGGATCGGGGTGGGGGCCAGCAGGCCGGCCTGGGCCATGGCGCGTAGCACGGCGGGGCTGACGCCGGCGGCGCGCGCGAGCTCCGGGGCCGGGCGCGGCACGCCGTCGGCCAGTATCGCCAGGACGCGGCTGCGCGCTTCGGTGAGCCTGGTGTCCGGCAGAGGGTCGGCAAGCTGCCAGCCTGGCGTGGGGACCGGTGGGGCCAGGGCGTTGACGCGCAGGGCCATCGCCAGCACCTCGCCGGGGGCGGCCAGCGTGTAGGCCGCCACCCAATCGATAAAGCGGCGCAGAGGGGCCGGCATCGGCAGCGCGTCGAGCCGTGCGGTGACCGGTTTCAGCTTCGCGGCCGGCACGGGAGGGCCGGACGGCGCGTCCCACACCACGCCCACTTCCTGGCGTCGGTTCAGCGGCACCAGCACCATGTCGCCCGGCTCGGCCACCATGCCGGGGGGCAGCGCGTAGTCGAACGGGCCGGCGAACGGGTAGGGCAGCAGGACCGGCACGCGGCCCTGCGCGCGGGCCATGTCACGTTCGGTTGCAATCAGGAGTTCGTTCGGCACGGCAATCTGTGTAGCGTAGTTCCATGTGGACTGCCGAACCCGACCCAATCGCCGGCGCCCGCGCGGCCGAGCCGAGCCCGCAGGCGCCGGGCGAACCGGACGCCGCGCGCGTGCAGGCCTATCTGCGCGCGCATCCGGATTTCCTGGCGGAGCGGCCGGATCTGTATGCCAGCCTGGCGCCGCCGCTGCGCGTGCATGGCACCATCCTCGCCGACCACATGGAAGCGATGCTGCGCCGGGCACGGGCGCGGGCGGCCGAGATGGAGGCGCGCGCCGCCGATGTGCTGGCCGCGGGCCGAGCCAGCACGGGGATTGCCGAGCGGGTGCAGGAGGCGGTGATCGCATTGCTGCAGGCGTCGGACCCGGCCGAGTGCGTGACGGAGATCTGGCCCGGGCTGCTGGGCATCGATGCGGCGGCTTTGTGTTGCGAGGCGGTGCGGCCGCGCTGGCGCACGCTGCCGTTCGGGGCGGTGCGCGGGTTGTTGCGGGGCAAGCCTTTGGTGTTTCGCGATCGACCGGGCGATGCGGCGCTGTTGCATGCGGAGGCGGCGCTGCTGGCGGAACGCGATCTGCTCGTCGCGCTGCCTGGGACTTGCCTGCTGGCTCTGGCAAGCCGGGATGTTGTGGCTTTGCCGGTGACACAGGCTTGGGTGTTTCTGGGGCGGGCGCTTGGGGCGGTTTTGGGTTAGGCAGGCAAGGCCTTCTTTTTTGCAAAAAAGAAGCAAAAAACTTTTGCCATGTGCTGTCGCGGTTTTGCTGGATGAATTCGGGTGTATTCGTGGCTGAGCAGGCCCGGCTGGCGTTTCTGCAATGGTTGTTGCTGGAGCGGCGCGCCTCGCCGCTGACGGTTGCGGCTTATGGCCGCGACATCGGGTTCCTGTTGGCGTTCCTGGCGGGCCATCTCGGCGCCGAGCCTACGCTGGCCGACCTGGCCGTGCTGCGGCAGGCGGATTTTCGGGCCTGGCTGGCGGCCGAGGCGGCGCAGGGGCGCGGCAACCGGACGCGGGCGCGGCATATCTCCGCGGTGCGCAGCTTCTACCGTTTTCTGGCGCGACGGCATGGCATCAGCAATCCGGCGCCCGGGCTGGTCGGCACGCCGAAGATCGCCGCCTCGGTGCCGCGGGCCCTGCCGGCCGCGCAGGCCTGCGCGGTGGCGGCCGGCATCGGCGACCTGGCGCGCGAGACCGATGACGGCGCGGACCAGGCGTTCGTGCAGGCGCGCGACGTGGCTTTGTTCACGCTGCTCTATGGCTGCGGGCTGCGTATCGCCGAGGCGCTCGGCTTGCGGGTGGGCGATGCGCCGGTGGCCGGGCGGCCGCTGCTGGTGACGGGCAAGGGCGGCAAGCAGCGGCTGCTGCCCGTGTTGCCGGTGGTGGGCGAGGCGGTGGCCGCCTGGCTGGCGCTGCATCCCGATCGGGACGATGCGGATGCGCCGCTGTTCGTGGGGGTGCGTGGTGCGCGGCTGAACCCCGGCGTGGCGCAGCGGACCTTGCGGCAGTTCCGGCGGCAGGCGGGGCTGCCGGAGCTTACGACTCCGCATGCGCTGCGGCATTCCTTTGCCACGCATCTGCTGGCGGGGGGGGCGGATCTGCGCGCGATCCAGACATTGCTGGGTCATGCCAGTCTTTCCACGACGCAGCTTTATACGGCGGTGGACCAGGCGCAGTTGATGTCGGTCTGGCGGCGGACGCATCCTTCGGGGGGTGGGTGAAGGAAGGAAGAAAGTAGTCCTTTTTCGAGAAAAAGGACCAAAAAGCTTTTGCTCCGTTTGCCCGCATCGAATGTCGCGCTCCCCGTGCAAGTCGAGCGATTGCAGACAAATGGGAGAGCCGGTGCAGGCGTCGGGATAAAAGCTTTTTGGTCCTTTTTCTCGAAAAAGGACTGCTTTCTTCGCTTACCTTAACGCGCGCCCCGCAGCGGATACAGCAACTGCCCGCCAATCCCCTCCGGCAGCTTGGCATCGATCCCGTACGCCACAGGCAAAGCGCGCGGCAGGTAATGCGTGCCGAACAGCCGGTCCACCCAGGGCAGCATGGCCGCGTAATTCTTGCCGATGAAGGCCGGGCCGTCGTTCGTGTGGTGCCAGTGGTGGAACGCGGGGGTGGCGACGAAGCGTTCCAGCCAGCCGAAGCGCCAGTTGACGTTGGCGTGGACGAAGAAGCCCCACAGGCTGCCGATCAGGGCGAACAGCAGCGGCACGGTGTCGATCCGGTTGCCCATCGGCTGGGCGAGGCCGGTGAGATAGAGCGGCACCAGGCCGCAGAAGCGGCCGAACACCACGTCGATCGGGTGGGAGCGGGTATTCACCAGCCAATCCATGTGCTCGGCGGCATGGTGTATGGCGTGGAAGCGCCACAGGGCCGGGATCTCGTGCATCCAGCGGTGGCCCCAGTAATAGCCGATTTCGCCCACGGCGAGTGCTGCGGCGAGGCGGACGGCCAGCGGCAGCCGGGCGATTGCGGCGAAGTATCCGCCGGGCATCGCATGGTGCGCGGCCCAGGCCAGCAAAGAGAGCGGCAGGATGAGCAGCAGTTTCGGCAGCAGGCCGCCGACCACGTAGTAGCCGAGGTCGGTCCAGAATTCCGGGCGCATGATCTTCTGGCGGCGCGCGGCGAAGCAGCGTTCGAGCGGCACGAATATGGCGATGACGAGCACCAGGTTCGCCGCGAGCTTGGCCATCGCGACGAGCAGCGGCGCCATGGCGAGACCCGGGATTTGCATGGCTGCCGCCTTTCGCGTGTGTCGGGGGGTAAAAGGAAGCAGTCCTTTTTCGAGAAAAAGGACCAAAAAGCTTTTGCTATGACGCCTGCACGAAGGCCTGCTCCCCTATTGCAAGTAGATGCGGCTGCAGCAAGGGCCAGATTTTCGTGCAGGCGTCACAGCAAAAGCTTTTTGCTTCTTTTTCTCGAAAAAGAAGGCCTTTCTTCCTTACTGCCGATGAGTTAGTCCCAAGACGGGTTGGTATAAAAGCGCCAGGGTGGCGCGTAGCTGGCGCCACCCTGGACTGATTACTTCATCGCAACAAGAGATCAGGCGCGGCGGCGGCGGACGAGCATCACGGTGCCGAGCAGGCCGATGGCGGTCAGCGCCAGGGTTGCGGGCTCGGGCACCGCGGCGGTCGGGCCGGCGGAGGCGTCGTTCAGCGACACGCCGTCCAGCAGCAGGAACGGCGGGTTGGCGCCGGCGCTGGCGGTGGCGAAGAAGAACAGCGTCTCGTTGGTGGCGTTGGCGACGAAGCTGAGCGTCTGCTGCGCCCAGCCCGAAGCGCCGCCGGATGGGACCGACATGGTGGAGGATTGCTGCGTGCCGTAGTTGGCGGTGGAGTAGCTGCCGTTGCCGAAGCCGACTGCCCAGCTGCTGGTGAAGCCGCCTGTGTAGCCACGCTGTTCGAAGGCGGCCTGCGAAAAGGCCAGCGTGTAGGTATCGCCGATCTTCAGGCCGCCGACGGCCTGGTAGATCGCCTGCGTGCCGTAATTGGCGTCCGACAAGAAGGCGTTGCCGCTGCCGGGAATGGCGCCTGGCGAGGTGCCGGCAAAGCTCTCATGGCCGTCTTGCCCATCGTACCAGCCATTGGTGCCGAGATCGCCTGTGGCCAGGAAGGAGAAGCCGCAATTGCTGCTGGTGCAGCCGGTGAACTGCCAGCCGGCCAGGTTGGAATTGGTGGTTTCCGTGCCGACCGTGGCGCCGTTATAGGTGGTGGTTGCCGTGGTTTGGCTGAAATCACCGTTCTGAACCAGGTTTGCATGCGCCGGGGCCGCAGCACACGCGAGAGTTGCTGTCAGGGCCAAGCCGGCAATTTTGGCCACGCGGGCGCGGCGGATTTCGGGGTGGGTTACGGTGTTGATGCGCATAAGAGGGGTCCTCGTTCGTCTCATAAATTGGAATACAAATATTTAACGAGAAATGCAAGTCTTTTTTTATAGAATAACGATTCATAAACGCACGAATGCGTGTGCTTATGATTTCGGTGTCGTTAGGAGTAAGGGCGTCGTCCGGATCGCGGGATGCGGTAGGAAGGCGAGCTTCGAACGTCGCCTGACGCAGCCGCCCAAGGTTTGGGCGCTGGCGGGGGCTGCCTGATCGGATGGCGTGGTCGAATGCGGCCGCTGCCACGGCTCATGCGGGTGCCCGGTGATGGCTCGGCGCCCTCGCCGGGCACCGGGCGCCGGCGCCCTAGAGGAAGCGCTTGACCAGGGCGCTCAGATGATGCCGGCGCAGCTCCGTACGGGCGCGCGCATCGTTCGTCATGTAGTTGAGCTGGATCGAGTGGCGGGCGCCGACATAGGTGCGGTGGCCGTGATAGGTCGTGGGGCCGTTCGGGAACACCAGCAGCGTGCCGTTGGTGGGCGGCACCTCGACGGCGTAGTCGTCCAGATCGTTTGCCGATCGTAGAAGGCGCAGGCAGCCATCCTGCTGGGTGAAGGATGGGTTCGGCGGGTTAAGATAGAGCAGCACGGTGACGCGCTTGGCCTGCGAGTCGGTATGGATCTGCCCATCTTTCGCCCGGGTGGCCAGGCGCATGGTGAGCATGGTCGGCGCGTCATCGAGGTCCAGGCCGAACTTGGCCGCGATGGCGTGGCGGAGGGCTGGGCCTTCCAGCTCGGCCATGAAAGCCTTTGCATCCGGGCCGAGCGACAGAGCGGAAGGCGGGAACGAGCCGCCGCGGTCCAGCTTCGGAAGCTGCTGATAGATGCGGGCCAGTGGCGCGGGGGGCACGAAACCCGGGACTACAACGTGGGCATACGGTGCCTCGCTTACCGGCGTGGCGGCGAGCGCCGCATAGTCCAGGACCGAATGTTCCGCGACGGTTGGGGCTGGGGCGAGTGCGCTCATGCGGCCCAGATGCCTATTCTGCCGGCCGGCTGCAAGTCAGCCCCGGCTCAGGTCTTGTCCCAATGGTGTACGGTGAGGACGGTGTCTGTGGAGAGAAGGTGCCCGCACGGCTTCATCTGCCGTAGCTCGGTGGGCGAGAAAGCAACGTGGGACACCAGCCGGCCGCTCATGCAGGCCACATCGCGACCGGGCAACTCCACGAACGCCTTGCGGGCCGGCGGGACGTGCGACGTCGCATATTGCGTGTCCGCCGCCGCGGCGCCGGTGGCGAGCGCGGTGGCGAAAAGGCAGGTGCACGCCAGGAGGGAGAAGGTCGACATAGTGTCCTCGGGAGCACGCTTGGATGCTGCTCACCTTGGTAACGTTGCTGACCTTCCATAAGATTAACTCATCGCGTTTCGTTGATCGGCGTGCCGCGATTTGCGCCGGCGGGCGGGGCGGGCTACTGGCCCGCCAGCATGGGATCAGCTTCGCCGACGGAAGACGACGCGGCGGCACCCGGGCCGCTGGCGGCCTGGCGGGCGAAGGTCAGGTCCGGCGCGCTTACGTCGGACGACTCGCAGCGCCTGGCGGCGGAACGGCTGCAGGACCTGTTCGTGACGCTGCGGGGCTACGATCCCAGACCCGGCCAGCCACCCGGCGGCCTGCTCGGGCGGCTGCTGCGGCGCCGGCCCGCGGAGGGCGCCCATGACGGACGGCCGAACGGGCTGTATCTGGTTGGCGATGTCGGGCGTGGCAAATCCATGCTGATGGATCTGTTCTTCGACTGCGCGGAGGTGGCGCGCAAACGGCGCATCCATTTCCACCGCTTCATGCAGGAGCAGCACGCGCGGCTGCATGCCTGGAAGCAGGCAAATCCCGAAGGGGCGGACCCGATACCGCCGCTGGCCGACCGGCTGGCAGCCGAGGCGGCGCTGCTGTGTTTCGACGAGTTCCAGGTGAACGACATCGTCGATGCGATGATACTGGGCCGGCTGTTCGCCGCCTTGTTCGAACGCGGCGTGGTGGTTGTGGCCACCTCGAACACGCTGCCGGCCGATTTGTTTCGCGGGCGGCCGGGGCGGGATGCGTTCCTGCCGTTCATTGCCCTGCTCGAGCAGCATCTGGACCTGCTGGTGCTGCAGGGCGAGCGCGATTTCCGCCGCGCCCGGCTGGCCGGCATGGCGGTGTGGCATGTGCCGGCCGGGGCGCGGGCGGACCGTGCGCTGGACGAGGCGTTTCGGCAGTTGACCGGCGGGGCTGCGGCCGAGCCGGATCGGCTGCTGGTGATGGGGCGTCGGCTGGACGTGCCGCTGGCCGCGGCCGGCGTGGCGCGGTTCGATTTCGCGGCTCTGTGTGGGACCGCACTCGGGGCGGGGGATTATCTTGCGCTGGCCACGCATTTCCATGCGCTGGTGCTGGACGCGGTGCCGCGGCTGTCACCGGACAATTACGACGAGGCGCGGCGATTCATCGTGCTGGTGGACGCGCTGTACGATCACCGGGTGAAGCTGGTGGCCTCGGCGGATGCGGCGCCGGATCAATTGTATCAGCTTGGCGAGGGGGCGCAGGCGTTCGAGCGGACAGCGTCGCGGCTGGAGGAGATGCAGAGCCAGGCGTATCTGGCGCTGGCGCATCTGACCTGAGGCGCGCAGCGGATGAAGCGTGATTTATCATTAGGTTATTGACGGACTCTGAGGAACCAAATTAGAACATCGGTAGAGTTGCCGGTTTGTTCACTCGCCCATGGCAATTTGGGGGCGAACGCGTAGCAAGAGGCCAAGACCATGTTGACCCGCAAGCAGCACGAATTGCTGAGCTTCATCGACAGCCACCTGAAGGAGACCGGCGTTTCGCCGAGCTTCGAGGAGATGAAGGAGGCGCTGACGCTCAGGTCCAAATCGGGCATACACCGGCTGATCTCCGCCCTCGAGGAGCGCGGGTTCCTGCGGCGGCACCATCACCGGGCGCGGGCGCTGGAGGTGGTGAAGCTGCCGGAGAACATGGCGCATCATCCGCTGCCGGTGCGCCGCGACGTGAGCAAGGCCGTGCCGGCGGCCGCGCCGGAGCCTGCGCCCGGCTTCGTGGCCAACGTGATACGCGGGGATTTCTCGTCGAAGCTGCCCGGCGTGCGCGCGGCGAACGATGCCGCTGCCATTTCCATGCCGCTGTATGGGCGGATCGCCGCGGGCCAGGCGATCGAGGCGCTGCGCGACGATGGCGTGCAGATCGAGGTGCCAATGGCGATGCTCGGCGCGGGCGAGCATTTCGCGCTGGAAGTGGCCGGCGACTCGATGATCGAGGCGGGCATACTCGACGGCGACACGGTGATCATACGCAAGGGCGACATGGCGGAGACCGGCCAGATCGTGGTGGCGCTGATCGACGGCAACGAGGTGACGCTGAAGCGCATACGCAAGCGCGGCAACTCTATCGCGCTGGAGCCGGCCAACGCGAAATACGAGCCGCGGCTGCTGCCGGCCGACCAGGTGCGCGTGCAGGGACGGCTGGTGGCGTTGCTGCGGAAGTATTAAGCCTGGCTGCATGAGCAGCGATCCGCATTTCTACGAACCCGCGCAGGGCCATGGGCTGGCGCACGATCCGTTCAACGCGATCGTGGCGCCGCGGCCGATCGGCTGGGTGTCGACGCGGGGGGCCAACGGTTCGGTGAACCTGGCGCCCTATAGTTTCTTCAACGCGTTCAATTACCACCCGCCGATCATCGGTTTCTCCAGCGTGGGCGACAAGCATACGCTGCGCAATGCGCGCGAGACGGGTGTGTTCGTGTGGAACCTGGCGACGCGCGAGCTGGCCGCGGCAGATGAATGCCAGCAGCGCGGATGCGCCTTATGGCGAGAATGAGTTCTTGTTGGCGGGGGTGACGGAGGCTGCGTGTCGGTTGGTGGATGCGCCGCGGGTTTTGGAGAGTTTGGTGAATTTCGAGTGTCGTGTGGCTGATATCGTGCAGCTGCGGGGGGCTGGGGGTGCTGCGGTGTCGGCCTGGCTGGTTCTGGGCGAGGTGGTTGGGGTGCATATCGCGCGGCGGGCTTTGGTGGATGGGGTGTTTGATACGTTTGGGGTGGGGATCATCCAGCGTGGGGGTGGGCCTACGGCTTATGCGGAGATCGGGGCGGGGGCTCGGTTTGATTTGACGCGGCCGGGGGGGTAGGCGTTAGGCAAAGCCTTCTTTTCTGAAGAAAAGAAGCAAAAGACTTTTGATCGTGCTGTCGCGGTGTTTTCTGGATGGTTTCGGGTTTTGACTCTGGGTTAGGTTGCTTCTGGTTTGGTTTTGAAGGGCAGGCTCTTGCGGTCTGGCGGGCACCACTGGCGCCTTGCTTCGACGCTGAACAAGGTTGTTTGCGTCCAGTACTCGCCTAGCCAGTTCGGGTCTCCCAGGACTGTCTGCAGCAACTCATTGCAGATCACGTGCAACTCGGCCTCTTTGTGTTTGGTTAGAAAATCTTGAGCGGCGGCTATCGACGCCTGGGTTATCGTTTCGTGATAGCCGGCTGTCGGCGTGTTCTCAACGCCGGTGGCCTGGTTGTAGGCTCTTATATGGCCGGGCAGGTCACGCGCGGCCTCCAGATCGGGACGGCAAGCGAGCACCCACAAGGTTGCTGCGAAATGCCCGGCATGGGTCCATTCCGCTTTCGGCAACGTGCAGTCGAGCAGGCCTCTGCCGATGCGGGCGACTTCTTCCTGGCTGGTGAAGCTGTGGTGGCTGTGCATGGCGGGGTGTTGTTCGGATGCTCGGGTGGTTGACGTTGATACGATCGGCTCGGCGGCTTTGTTTGATGACGCTCCGCTGATTTAGACAAACGTCGGGTTCGGCAACAGGTCAAGCTTCGACCTGGCCAGTTCATGTGGCATTTGACGGGTCTGCTGCCGTTGGTATCGGGTCGGGCGGCGATCAGGACGAGTTCGTTGCGGTTCGGGTTTGCTGGGAAAGACCGTTTGACGCTGGCGCGCGGGTCAGGGTTTTGCTTGGGCCAGGGGGGTGGTTGGGTAGAGGAGCGCGCCTGCAAGACTGCAGGGCAGCGCTATGAGTGTTGCGATTGCCCAGAGGGTCAGGGGCTGGTGTTCGGTGGCGGCCACCGCGAGGGCGATCAGGGTTGTTAGCGCGGATGTTGCGGCTGCGGGGCGTAGGGTTCGGGTGGCCCAGGGCGTGTAGCTGGCCAGCGAGGCGGCCCACCACGCGAAGGGTAGAAGTAGGGCGTAGTAGAGAGGGTTTGTTCTGTCGGCTGCGCGGGTTGGGGGAAGTACGACACCGATAAGGGCGAGTATGGCGGCTACGCCGGCGACTATGACGAGCAGGACTGTGGCGGCGGTGCGTTTGTCGCGTCGAAATCCTACGCTGCGCTTGGTCATTCTTTTGATACTGCTCGATTATTTAGCAACTTGCTATATTTCATAGTTTTCTACTTTTTGGTAGGCCGAGAACGAATTGCAGCATTTGCTCGACCGGAGTAGCTGGCGATGCCAAAATCGAAACTCGGTGTGAGAGCGGCACTGAACTGGAGAGAGAAGCATCTTCGAACCGTCCACCGGATATATTCCAACATATCACCACGACCATCATAGAAAGCCGCCAATCTGATATTGTATCGATATAGCTGGGTCAGAATGCTAACTAGAAAAGTAAGCATCACAACCAAGCCTAATCGCGTGATGTTGGTTTGCACTATGTCGGATGAAGGGGAAGAGTGGTTTGAACTGAAGATGTTTTTAATAAGCCAATGATCTCAGCATCAGAAGTATGGGATCCAATATCAGGCGGTCATCGACTCAATCACTCTGTTAGTTTTTTCGTCGTTAAGAATCTGCATCGCTTTATTAATTAGAAATAGCCGTTGCTCGACGCTGGTCGTTACCGGCGCCGAAATCGGCATGGGTTCGATGGGAATGTCTGGGAGACGGATTGAAGCTAACTCCGATACGAATGAATTCAGCCCTGTTTGAGTTAGATCAACAAACCTGTTCTGGATAACTGAAAGAAACTCCAGGCGCGCGGCTTTATTTTCGACCAGATTTACCGACACACGCTTTAACGCAGGTATCAACTGATGGTCCGTTATGAGCGTTTCATCGATTTTAAGGTCGGCTGGTCAGACCATCGTCTGGTATATCGTTATGCCAAGCGCTGATCGGTCCATACTTGTGTGCGGTTGTTGCAAGGCTGTTCAGTGCTAATCCAATCGAGTAGGTTCTATCAGCCAGTTTTTTGTAATATTCCTTTCCTTAAGCGCCCGCTTTGTGCTGCTGCTTCCACGAATCCTTTTGTTAATCGATCTCTTTCTCCGGCGAGTTCCGCTATGTGCTTATCGATGGTAGAGTATGAGGAAATGTCTGCTCGGGTGATCTCGGGGGCTCTGACGAAAGCGGTTGCTCCGACAGCGAGAAGCGCTACGATTAGGCCCAACGAGCCATAGGCGAATCGTTCTGGCGGAATACTCAGCACGAAGACGCGAAAAACGTCGAGCATATGGTTGTCAGGAGATATCTGCTCTAAATCAGCCATGTCGAGACTTTGCAAAGTGGTCGTGAACTTCTAATAGCATCAACTAACTAGTCATGGTCACGACATAGATTGCGCTAGGTTTGCTGCCAAAGGGGTCTGGGGCCGACTGGCCCCAGCGGGGTCGAGGGGCAGAGCCCTCGCCTTGCCTTCCCCTACCCCAACACGCGCACCCTACACCGACTGCAAATACGCGTCGTATTCCACATCCGTAACACGCCGTCGAAACTCCGCCTGCTCCTGGCGTTTGCAGGCGCTGAACAGGTCCTGGTAGTCCAGCCCCAGATGTTCGCCCATAACATCGCTCGCGTCGAACGCGTCGATGGCGTCGTCCCAATTTACCGGCAGGATCGGGTAGCCTTCGCGCTGTTCGCCATCGATCGGCGGGCCGGGGTCGATTTCGTGCGTCAACCCGTGTAGCGCGCCGGCCATTACGCCGGCGACCGCCAGGTATGGGTTGCAGTCGGCGCCGGCGACGCGGTGTTCGACGCGGGTGGCCTGGCCCGCGGTGATGACGCGTATGGCGGCGGAGCGGTTGTCGAGGCCCCAGGTGACGTTGGTGGGCGCGTGGCCGCCTGGGGTCAGGCGTCGGTAGGAATTGGCGTGTGGGGCGAGGAGCAGCATGCAGTCGGGCAGGGTGGCGAGCATGCCGCCGGTGACATGGTGCAGGCGCGAAGTTGGGGCGCCGTTGGGTTCGGCCATGATGTTGCGGCCGTGTTCGTCGAGGAGGGACATGTGGACGTGCATGCCGCTGCCGGCGAGCATGCCGTAGGGTTTGGCCATGAAGGTTGCGTCGAGGCCGTGTTGGCGGGCGACGCCTTTGACGATGCGTTTGAGCAGAAAGGCGTGGTCGGCGGCCTGCAGGGGGTCCGGGACGTGGTTGAGGTTGACCTCGTATTGGCCGGGGCCGTTTTCGCGCACGACGGTGTCGGCGGGCAGGTTCTGGCGTTCGCAGGCGTGGAAGATGTCGGCGAGGAGCGGCTCGAAGGAGTGGAGTTCGGCGATGGAGAGAACCTGGGTTTGCCAGCCGTTCCAGCGACCTTCGTGGGAGCTGGGTGGGGAGACCGGGTCGCGCGGGGTGCGGCGGCGGTCGATGATGTAGAATTCGAGTTCGGTGGCGACGACCGGGGTGAGGCGCAGGGCGGCGAACTGGGCGCAGACGCGCGCGAGCACCTGGCGGGGGTCGGCGTAGAACGGCGTTCCGTCCTGCTGGCGCATGCTGAGGAGCACCTGCGTGGTGGGGCGGGTGAGCCAGGTGACGGGGAGCAGCGTGCCGTCGACGGGCATGCAGATGCCGTCGGGGTCGCCGGTGCCGACGGCCGAGACCGGCTTCGGGGACGTCGCAGCCCCAGACATCGAGCGCGTAGACGGAGCGGGGCAGGGCCACGCCTTTGGCGAGGACTTCGGGGATGCGTTCGGCGGGGACCCATTTGCCGCGGGCGATGCCGTTCACGTCGACGACAAAGGCCTCGAGGACGGAGGGGGCTGGCTTGCCTGGGTTAGGGGGGTAGGCGTTCGGGCTGTAGGTGGAGGGCGGCGGGGCGGTGAGATCCAATTACAAATGCTCCGTTGCTGTGGGGGGCAGGCTTGGGTGGGTCAGGCGGAGGCGCGCGCCTGGGTTGCCCGCGGGGCCGGCTGGCCTTGCGGCGGATCGAGGTTGTCCGGCGGCTGGCGGCGTCCTGGCGCAGGCGCGCTGGCTGCATCGGCTCCGTGGCTGGCGGGCGCGTCGTCAGGGGTGGCCGGGCGGCGGGCGTGCTGGCGCTGCTGCTGGTGGGCGCGGGCGGCGGTGCCGAAGGCGCGGAAGATGATGGTGGAGAGCGGGTCGTCCTGGTGTTGCCATTCGGGGTGCCACTGGACGCCGAGGAGGAAGGTGTCGGTGGATTTCAGGCGTATGGCTTCGGGGAGGCCGTCCGGCGCGGTGGCGTCGATGGCGAGGGGCGGGGCCAGGCGATCGATGCCCTGGTGGTGCAGCGAGTTGACCCGGGCGGTTTGCATGCCGGTGAAGCTGTGCAGCAGGCCGCCTGGCGTGAGGGTGATGTCGTGGGCGGGGGCGTATTGTTCGGCCAGCGTTCCTGGTGGGTCGCGGTGGTCGGCGAGGCCCGGGGTGGTGTGGACCGATTGCAGGAGCGTGCCGCCGAGGGCCACGTTGATTTCCTGGAAGCCGCGGCAGATGCCGAGCGTGGGCAGGCCGGCGGCCACGGCCTGGCGGATGAGGGGCAGCGTGGTGGCGTCGCGGGCGGGGTCGGCGGGGGAGGCCGGGTCGGCCAGGGTGGCGTTGTAGAGCGACGGGGCCACGTTGCTGAGGGCGCCGGTGAGGAGCAGGCCGTCGAGCGTGGCGAGCAGGTCGGCGAGGTCCTGCGCGGTGGTGCCGGGCAGGTCGGCCGGGATGATGATGGCGCGTGCGCCGGCCCCTTGCGTGAGAGCGGCGAGATATTTGTGCTGGACGGTGTGTGTGGTGTGTTTGGACGCGGTGTTGACGTCGGCGACCACGCCGATGACGGGTTTCATGGATGGGCTCTCCTGCAACGGGCATTGTAGCTGGATGCGGGGGCCTATGGGAAGGTTTGCCGCCATAAGGCGACAAGCCTAGAAGGAACCGCCCCTCACTGAGGCCGACCCGTAGCCGTTTCCCGGTGAAACCGGCCGCCGCAAATGCGGAGGAAGCAAAAGTTTTTTGGTCCTTTTTTTCAAAAAAGGACTGCTTGCTTTCTACCCCACTTTCCCGATGCTGAAAGATTTGTTCAAGGCCACACAATGAGAAATTTCGACCACCTGAGGGCGGCAGACGCGCGCCACCACATCCATCCGTTCACCGACACCAGGGCGCTGAACGCGGAAGGCACGCGCATCTTCGCGCAGGGCGAAGGCGTGTGGCTGACGGATGTCGACGGCAGGCGCTATCTCGATGCGTTTTCCGGCCTGTGGAACGTGGCGGTGGGGTACGGGCGGACGGAGATTGCCGAGGCCGCCTACGCGCAGATGAAGGCGTTGCCGTTCTATAACAATTTTTTCAAGTCGGCGACGCGGCCGGTGATCGAGCTGGCGGAGGTTCTGGGCGATCTGGCGCCGGGGTTCCGGCGAACGTTCTTCACCAACTCGGGGTCGGAAGGGAACGACACGGTCATTCGCATGGTGCGGCATTACTGGGCGCTACGCGGCAAGCCGGCCAAGAGCGCGTTCGTGGCGCGGGTGAACGGCTACCACGGAAGCTCGATCGGCGGGGCCAGCCTGGGCGGGATGGCGTGGATGCACCGGCAGGGCGGGCTGCCGATACCCGGCGTGATCCACGTGGCGCAGCCGTGGTGGTGGGGCGAGGGCGGCGCCATGGGCGAGCGGGAATTCGGCCTGTGGGCGGCGCGCGAGGTGGGCCGCGCGATCGATGCGGTGGGCCCGGAGAATGTGGGCGCGTTCATCGGCGAGCCGGTGCAGGGCGCCGGCGGCGTGATCATGCCGCCGGACGGCTATTGGGCGGAGGTGGAGCGGATCTGCCGCGAGCGCGACGTGCTGATCGTGAGCGACGAGGTGATCTGCGGGTTCGGCCGGCTGGGGACCTGGTTCGGCTGCCAGCATTACGGGTTCACGCCGGATCTGATGACGGTGGCGAAGGGGCTGACGAGCGGGTATCTGCCGATGGGCGGCGTGATGGTGGGCGATGCGGTGGCCGACGTTCTGGAGTCCGGCGGTGATTTCAATCATGGCTATACCACCAGCGGACATCCGGTTTGCGCGGCCGCGGCTTTGGCCAATATCGCGATATTGCAAAGCGAGGGACTGGTAGAGCGGGTGCGCGGCGCGATAGGCCCGTATCTGCAACGTTTGTGGTGCGGGCTGGCGGATCATCCCTTGGTGGGCGAGGCGCGCATGGTGGGAATGATGGGCGGGCTGGAGCTGTCGCCGGACAAGGCTGCGCGGGCGCGGTTCGCCAAAGCGGGCGAGGTCGGCGTTCTGTGCCGGGATCATGCCTATGAGTTGGGGCTGATCCTGCGGGCTACGGGGGATTGCATGCTGGTTGCGCCGCCGTTCGTGCTCAGCGAGGCTGAGGCGGATATCCTGGTGGCGCGGGTGCGCGGCGCGCTGGACCGGACGTTGGAAGATGTGCGGCAGCGCGGGTGGATGTAGGGCGATGAAGGTTTTCGGGAGTGCGGTCGTGCGGATAGTTGTGATGATGGCCGTGTTGCTGTTCGCGTCGCAGGCGTTGGCGGCCGGGGCGGCGCAGATGCCCGGCATGCAGGGCCCGGGCGGGCGCGGCGATGACGAAAAGGCGGCGATGGACCGCATGATGGCGGACATGGCGGCGGTGCAGCCGAGCGGCGATGCGGACCGTGATTTCGCGGCCATGATGATACCGCACCACCAGGGTGCTATCGACATGGCGCGCTACGAACTCGCCCATGGTCGGGACCCGGCCATGCTCCGCCTGGCGCGCGGCGTGGTGGCGGCGCAGATGCGGGAGATCGCCGAGATGCGAGGGTGGTTGGCTTCGCACCGGGGCGCTTCCGGCAAGTAAGTAAGCAAGGCCTTCTTTTCTGAAGAAAAGAAGCAAAAGACTTTTGCTCCCTGTCGGCGTTCCTTTCTGCTGGTTGGTGTCGCGCGGCTTTTTACGATGGAGTATTCATGGCTGAGCCGATTACGCGGGCGCTGATGGCGGCGATGATGCAGGGCGCGGTGCCGATGGTGCTGACGGACCCGAATCTGCCGGACCACCCGATGATCGCGGTCAATCCGGCGTTCGAGGCGGTGACGGGATATTCCGCGGCCGAATCGGTCGGGCGGAACTGCCGCTTCCTGCAGGGCGCGGGCACGGACCGCCTGGCGGTGGAGCGGCTGCGGCAATGCATCGCGGCGCGGCACGGCTGCGTGGAGTGGCTGGTCAATCACCGCCGCGACGGCAGCGTGTTCTGGAACCTGCTGTTCATAACACCGGTATTTTCCGCCACCGGAGACCTGCTGCATTTCTTCGGCAACCAGCGCGACATCACGGAAGGGCCAGGCGCGGACCTGCCGAACTTCTCGCTGGGCCGGGCGGATCTGCCGGCGGAGAGCGTGGCGCGGTTCAACGCGCTGCTGGGCGATGTTGTGGCGGGGGAGGATGCGCGGGCGGCAGGGGCGGGGCTGGCCGCGCTGGTGGAGGCGGCGCGGCGGCTGGATTTTCTTACCTTGCAGTTGGCGGGGACGGGGTGGGCGCCTTAAAGGAAGGAAGAAAGCAGTCCTTTTTCGAGAAAAAGGACCAAAAAGCTTTTGCTCCGACGCTTGCACCGGCGGCCTGCATTCATTCTGCCAGCCATCTGCCATTGCACTGAGAGCGCTGGTCTTCGGGCAGGCGTCAGAGCAAAAGCTTTTTGGTCCTTTTTCTCGAAAAAGGACTGCTTCCTTCCTCAACCATGCACCAGCGCGATCCCGCCATGCGGGCCCTCGTACAGCGTCAGCGACGACAAACTCTGCGTGCTGCCGAAATTCAGCGTGATCGACTGGCCGTTCGATTCCGTCAGGGTCAGCACCTTGCCGGTGGCGGCGCCATTGGCGAAACTGGGCGTCAGGTTGGCGAACGCGAAGCCCTGCAGCTCGATGATGTCGCCGCGCGCGAAGCCGCCGATCGTGCTCTCGAAGCTGGATGGCGCGGCCAGGCTGAGCACGCCGCCGCCGGCGCCGAAACTGACCGCCGTGGTGATGATGTTGCTGGTGTTGAGCTCCAGCGTGCCGCCGCTGGAGATGCTGATGGCACCGGTGCCGGTGCTCGAGAGCGTGCCGATGAAGCTGAGATCGCCGTTGGCGACGCGTATGCTGCCCGCGTCGACGACGTTGGCGGTGACGGTGTTCAGGCCGTCGGCCGAAGCGGACAGCGTGCCGTTGACCACCACGGTGCCGACCACGCTGGTGTTGGGCGCGCCGATGGCGGCGTTCTGGTCCAGCGTATAGACGCTCGTGGCGCCGATCGTCAGCGTGGGCGAAGCGGAGCCGCCGGTGAGCGCTAGCGTGCCGGCCTGTTCGGTGGCGCCGTTGACGGTGAGCTGGGCGCCCTGCAGCAGGCCGAGCTGGTTGACCGGGTAGGGGCCCTGGTTGAGCACGGCGGCGCCGTTGATGATCAGCGCGCCGGGCCCTTCGATCGCGCCGGAGGCGAGCGAGGTGATGCCGTTCAGGGTGAGGGTGCTGATGCCCGAGCCGGTGACCGTGCCGGTGCTGTTGTAGGTATTGTAGCTGTCGAGCGCGAGCGTGCCGGATTCCTGCGAGAAGCCGCCGCCATAAGCGAGGTTCTGGGCCACCTGTATCTGGCCGCCGTCGAGTATCAGCTCGCCTGTGGTGAGCGTGAGCGCGGAGCTGACGGTCTCGCCGCCGCCGGCGCCGGCAGTGGCGGCCTGGCCGAACACCAGGTTGCCGCCGGAGATGTCCAGCGCGCCGGGGCCTGTCACGTTGCCGCCGAGCGTGCCGCCGCCGCTCAGGCTCAGCACGCCGGTATTTGCCTCCAGCGTGCCGAAATTGAGCAGGTTGCTCTGCACCAGGCTGGTGCCGCCGCCGCTGGCTTTCTCGAAGATGCCGGTGTTGGTGATGGTGCCGTTGGAGCCGAGTATCGACGCGTTGCCCTCCAGCATCCAGGCTTCCGAGGTCCCCACGCGGGCGAGCGTTATGGCATCCATCTCGTTGCCGAACAGGATGGTGCCGGTCTGGCTCACCGTCTGGCTGCCGCTGGTGGCGGTGCCGAAATCGAAGCTGAGATTGCCCTCGAGCGACATCTGGTTGCCGAGATGCACGGCGCCGCTGCACAGCACGGTGCCGGTGCCTTTCAGCAGACCGCCATCGAGCGCGGTCAGGCCGGACAAAGTGAGCGTGCTGCCGCCGATATTGCCCGGCACGCCGACGATCAGGGTGCCGCCGCTCTGCGCGTAGTCGCCGGCATAGGTGAGCGCGTTGGCGGTCAGGGTGATGGCCGCGCTCTGGGTGAGCACCAGGTGGCTGGTGGTGAGTGCCAGGGCATTGCTGGCGATCAGGAAATTGCCGGTGTCGAACGCCACGGTCCCGGCGCCGGCGATGGTGCCGCCCAGCGTGCTGGTGGCGCCGTTGCTCGGTCCGTAGAAGGCGATCGTGCCCACGGCCGAGTCGATCGTGCCGGTGTTGACCAGCAGGGCGGAGATGTTGGTGGCGCCGCTGACGCCGTTGCCGCCTGTCTTGATCAGCGTGCCGGCATTGTTGAGCGTGCCGCCCAGATCGTTGTTGGTGATGTAGCTGTTGCCAACTTCGCGCAGCGTTCCGCCGGCGAGGATCTCCAGCGTGCCGGTGCCGAGCGCGCCGAGGGTGATGCCGCCGCTCTGGCTGTAGGTGCCGGAGATCGCCGCGGTGGCGCCGTTCTCCAGCGTGAGCAGATTGAGATGGCCGGTGCCGGACAGGGCCAGCGTGGAGTTCGACACGGTGCCTTCGAGGTCCGACAGGCCGGACAGAGTGAGCGTGCTGGTGCCGAGGTTCAGCGTGCCGGCCTGCGAGAGCGTGAAGGCGTTGGCGTAAGTCAGGTTCTCGTTGAGGAAAACGGTGGAATTGCCGACCAGGACGGAGCCGTTCGACAGCACGCAATGGGTGCCGATGATCGTGGTGGCGCCGTCCAGCCTGAGCTGGCCGCCGCCGCTGACCAGGCCGCTCAGCGTGGTGCTCTGCGCCTGGTCGTCCAGCGCGCCGCGGCTGATCAGCAGCGTGCCGCCGGACTGGGTGAGGCTGGTGCCGGTGAGCAGGCTGCCGCCGGCGAGCGCCAGCGTGCCGCCGGACAGGGCCACGGCACCGGTTATGGTGTTGCCATAGGCGCCGGCATCGAGCGCCAGCAGCCCGGCCGAGAGCGCCAGCGTGCCGCCGAGATTGTAGCCCTGCGTCACGTGCAGGGTGCCGGACGCGATGGTCAGCGCGGTGTTGGTGGTGCTGAGCGACTGGATCGCCAGCGTTTCGGCGGCGTAGGCCACGCCCAGCAGGCCGGTGGTGCCGCTAATGCTGACATTGTCGCCCGACTGCGGTCCGGCTGGCAGGCTCCAGTTGGCGCCGTTCGACCATGTCCCGTTGGTTGTCGCCGTCCAGGTAACCGAAGCCATTGCCTTGTCCTTATCTGTCGTTCGCGGCGCCGGGCGGCCGCCTGGTGGGGTCGGCTCGGAGAGGCCGGTTCAGCTGTGGGCGATCGTGAGCACGCTGTTGGCGTCGGAGAAGGTGAAGGCGCTGAGGTTCTGCGCGGTGGAGAACGCCAGGGTGATGGTGTTGCCGGCGCTGTCGTCGACCACGATTTGGGTGTGGGCCGTGTTGCCGTAGGTGCCGTAGAGGCCATTCGCCGACGTGCCGATGCCGGCGATCTGGATCATGTCGCTGGCGCCGAAATTCTCGATCGTGGCGCCGAACGTCTTCATGTCGTCGATGCGCAGGGTGCCGGCGCCGCCCGCGGTGAAGCTCACGAAGGTGGACGCGCCGATGGTGCTGGCGTTGAGGAAATCCAGCTCGGCGGTGCCGCCGATGGCGAAGAGGCCGGTGCTGCCGGCCGAAACGTTGCCGAGTATCTGCAGGTCGCCGTGGTTGGCGGCGATGGTGCCCTGGTCGACGATGCTGGTGGCGATCTGGCTGATCGCGTTGCCGTTGGCGATCAGCGCGCCGGCCACCGTCAGCGTGCCGCTGCCGCCGAAGCCGGCCGCGGCGTCCAGCGTGTCCGAGCCGCCGGCGGCGATCGTCATGCCGGCGGTGCTCGGCATGCCGTTGGTGTTGCCGATCGTGAGGAAGCCGAGCTGGGCGGCTCTGCCGGCTATGACGAGGGTGGCGCTGCCCTGGACGAGCGGCGCGTTCAGGATGGTGCTGCCGGAGGCCACCAGGGTGCCGGTGCCGGTGAGCGTGGTGCCGGTGCCGAGCAGCAGGCTGCCGGACTGGCTCAGCGTCTCGGTGCCGAGGTTGAGTATGCCGTAGCTGGTGCGCAGGTCGCCGGCATAGCTCTGGTTCGCCACCAGGGTGGCGGTGCCGGCGGTCAGCTCCAGGGTGGCGGAGTCGAGTGCCAGGCCACTGCCGAGGCTGAAGACACCGCCGGCCAGCGCGATGGCGCCGGTGCCGGCGAGCGTGCCGGCCAGGCTGCCGCCGTTGGTCAGCAGCAGGGTCTGGTCGTTCGCGGTCAGGGTGCCGCCCGCGGCCAGGTTGAGGGTGGCATCGATCTCGCCATTGCCGGTGCCCGAATTCGGTCAGGCGGCCGGCGATGACGACGCTGCCGGCGCCGCCGATCGAGAAATTGTCGAGCACGTTGTAGGTGCCGGCGGCGGCCACGGTCAGCGTGCCGGCGCCGTTGCCGTCGGCCAGCGTGAGGTTGCCGGTCTGGTCTGCCGCGCCGGCGATCAGCAGGTCGGCCCCTGCGGTCACGGTATAGGCGCCGACCGTGGTCTGGCCGGATGCCGAGAGGGTTCCGCGGTCCGCCAGCGAGCCGCCGTCGAGCGACGTGGTGCCGGACAGCGCAAAGACGTGGCCGTTGGTGTCGATCGTGCCGGCCGATTGGGAGACGGTGTGGGCGTCCGCCTGGTTGGCGGCGAGTACCACGTCGGAGGAGACGTTCAGCGCGGTCACCTGGAGCACCAGGCCGGCGGCCAGCGTGGTGGTGCCGCCGGCGACGTCGAGCTGGCCGGCGCCGGTCACCAGGCCGCCGAGCGTGTTGTAGGGCGAGGCGAGCTGCAGCCTGCTGTCGGCGATCAGGGTGCCGCTGGCGGCGTTGATCACCTCGGACTGGATGGTGGAGATGGCGCTGCCGTTGCGGTCCCACAGCACGCCGAGATTGTCGATCAGGCCGTACGAGCCGTTGATGCTCGAAATCGGCATCGATCAGCCATTTGCCGGCTTTCGCGATCGTCACCTCGGGGTTCGAGGACTGGCCGAGATAGACCAGGCCGGTCTGGGTCAGGGTGCCGTTGACGTCGATCTTGTCCGGGCCACCGATGGTGACGGTGTTCAGTTCGGCGGGCCCGTTCAGCACCAGGGTGCCGCGGTAGCCGCTGAGCGTTCCGTTGTCGAAATTGCTGGCGCCGTTGAGGGTTAGGATTGCGGCCGCGGCATTGAGGTTCAGCACGCCGCCGGACATGTTCCAGTTGCCGGCGTAGGATTGCGCGGCGTTGATCACGAGGTTGCCGCCGGCCTGGTGGAAGTTGGCCACGTTGAGGGCCAGTTTCGGCTGGAATGTGGTCTGGCTGTAGGTGTTATAGACGCCGATGCCGAAGGTGCCGGCGCCGCTGACCGTGCCGCTGATTGTGTTGACCAGGCCGTCGAGCTGCAATTCGCCGATATTGGCGGCGATGGTGCCGGTGCTGCTGAGTTGCGTGACCACCTGGGTGAGCTTGCCGCCGCCGGTTTTGGCGAAGGTTCCGGCATTGGCGATGCTGCCGATCGAGGACGGGTCGTAGATGTTCCAGTTGCCGTTGATGTCGTACTGGCCGGCCTTGCCTATGCTCACCTTGGCGCCGGAATCGGCGGCGCCTAGAAACACCGTGTTGGCCTGGATCACCGTGCCGGTGACGGCGAGGATCAGGCCGTTATCGAGCGTTTCGGTGGCGATGTTGCTGCCAAGCGTGAGCGTTCCGGCATCGGCGATGGTGCCGCCGCCCGCCAGGCCGGACAGCGCGAACGCCCCGGTATCGGTCAGCGTGTTGCCGAACAGGTCCAGGGTGGCGTTCGCCACCGTCAGGTTGTGGGCGAAGTTGAGGCTGGTCTGCAGCCCGAGCCTGCCGCCGTTGGTGACCTCGATGGCGCTGACCGCACAGGTGAAGCCTTTGGCGATGTAGTTGTCACCGCCGTTGAAATCGAGCGCGCCGGCACCGGCGACGGTGCCGCTCAGCGAGCTGCCGTCATTGACAACCAGGGTGCCGGTGACGGCATCCAGCGTGCCGCCGGTCTGGGTGAGATACTGGTTGAACGTGGCGCCGGTGCCGCCGGCGTAATAGGTGCCCGACCCGATGAGCACCTGGCCGTTGAAATTGGCATGGTGTTCGGTGGTCAGCGTGCCGCCGGTGAAAGCGAGTGCGGCGCCGTTGGTGGTCAGGGTATAGGCGGCGGCCACCAGGCCGGCATCTATCGTGACGGTGGTGCCTGGCGCGGTGATGTAGGCGTTGTCCAGGTCCGTCGGCAGTCCTGCGGCGCCGGTCGCCTGGTTCGTCCAGTTCGCGGCGTTGCCCCAGCTCGAATTGGTGCCGGTTCCCGACCAGATGAAGTTCGTCATGCGGGCACCCCTTGGAGGTTGCGGCAGCTGCGGCTGCCGGTTGCTTGTTCGTGCGTCGTGTCGGCCAGGCGTATGCGGCGGCAGTTCGAAACGCTAGCGTTCCGGTTCGGTATCGGTTAAGTAACGAACACATCGCGCGTTGTCACTCCCAAAATTACGACTGCCAATCGAATTTTAACGATTGTGTGCATCGCGGGGTGAGACGGCGCGCCGGCGCGTGGCTTGCGGGTTTGACAAGCCACCCGGCGCATGGCATGGGCCGCGCCCTTTCGAGCGTTCTGCGCTCATCCCGGACGCTGAGGTTGCCTATGGCCAAGCCCGAACTCGGACAGAAACGCATCTGCGTTTCCTGCGCGGCGCGTTTCTACGACATGACCAAGGTGCCGGCCGTCTGCCCGAAATGCGGCACCGAGCAGCCGATCGAGCAGCCGCGCCCCAGGCGCGGCGGCAATGTGGTGGATGTGCGCAAGCCGAAGAAGGCGGCGGTGGCCGAGGAGGCGGATGGCGATGCCGAGCCCGAGGTGGAGGGCGAGGAGGCCGAGGAGGGCGTGCTCGAGGACACGTCCGACCTGGAGGACGACGAGGACGACGTGCTGGGGACGGATGTGGAGGTGGAGCCGGAGGGCGACGAGCCCGAGCGCTAGGCCGCCGCACCGCCGCGTTTGCTGGGGCAGGCGCCTGGACCACGCATCTCGGCGATGCGTGGATCCAGCCTGGGCGCGACAGTCCCGGACAAGAGGTTTTTGCCTCTCTTCCTCGAAACAGAAGGCTTTGCCTGGCCTTTGGCCATCTACCCTGTCCGAAACGGCTTGCGCGATTTGCGTGACGTAGAACACCGTCGCGACCGTTGGCCGGGGGAACCAGGATGCGCGCTGATTCCGTATGCGTCTGTATGCTCGCTCTGTCCGCAACCACCCTGGCAGTGCACGCGCAGGCCGCCACGATCCATCCGCTGCATCGGTTCGCCTGCACCAACCAGGCGCCTGGTCATTACGCTCTTAGCACGTCGCCGCAATCCGATCTGCTGCAAGCCAGTGACGGCAGTTTCTATGGCACCACCGTGTAATGCGGGTCCGGCCTGTGCCCGAACACCAGCGGGGGCGGTCACACCGGCTGCGCATTCCGGTCTGCCTGATTGGATTTTCTGCGGTCAGCATCCGAGACAATCCGCTTGCGGTCGGTCAGATTGAACAAGATACCGGCCTGGGCGGAGTAGTTGGCGGATGGTTGACACGATCGTATCCTACGAGGGCGGCCTGCGTTGCAGGTCAGAACATCCTGATTCGGGAGTCGTCGTGCTCACCGATGCACCGAAGGACAATCATGGGCGGGGGGAGGGTTTCTCGCCGAGCGAGCTGCTTTCGGTGTCGTTGGGAAGCTGCATTCTGAGCATCATGGCGATCGCGGCGGACGCGATGGATGTGGCGTTCGTTGACGCTACGGCGACTGTCACCAAGGTGATGGCCAACGCGCCGCGCCGGGTTGCGCGGATCGCCGTGACCGTGCGGGTTCCTGGGTTGTTCGATGAAAGGCAGCGGGCCAGGTTGGTGGCTGCTGCGCATGCGTGTCCTGTTCATGCGGTCTTGGGAATTGACACGCCGATATCTGTCGAGTGGGTGGGCTGAGCGGGCTGATGTTTCAGGCGGGCAAAGCCAACTTTTTTACAAAACGAGTCGCAAACTTTTGGGGGTTGTTTAGCTCGGGCTCGCTTCCCGGCATGGCCGCAAATCGCGGGTTGCCCGGAAGCAGAAATCCCGTTAGCGCATGAACAATCCTGGTAAGCCATTCCGGCTTGGCACTGTGACGCCTAAACTGCGGC
This sequence comes from uncultured Alphaproteobacteria bacterium, assembly GCA_963795825.1. Lineage (GTDB taxonomy): Bacteria > Pseudomonadota > Alphaproteobacteria > Acetobacterales > Acetobacteraceae > BOG-908. The sequence goes on from CAWCIW010000001.1 coordinate 929,942, forward strand.
TTCCTCGAAAATCCGCTTCACATCCCCGCCCCAAGCTCCATGATACCGCGACAACCAATGCTCCGCCTGGTTCGGCGCGCCGGCCACGATCGCATCCAGCGGATCGAGATACACCTCCTCGCCCAGACCGCGCGCCCGCAGGCCGTCGCGCGAGATCGCCAGCGCATAGCGGGCGAGATCGCGTACGGTGCCGCTGGCGAAAGGTGCTGCCAGGCCCAGGCGCGGCACTTCGGCGCGGATGGCTGCGAGCGGGCGCCAGTCCTGGGCGCTGACCAGGGCGTGGGCGGCGTGCAGGGCGGCGTCGTCGTAGAGCAGCCCGACCCAGAAGGCGGACTGGGCGAGCATCATCTCGGGTGTGCCGGCGTCCGCGCCGCGCATTTCGAGGAAGCGTTTCAGGCGGACTTCGGTGAAGACGGTGGTGAAATGGTCGGCGAAGTCGCCGATGGTGGCGGTGATGCCGTGCAGGGCTTCCACGCGGCCGGCCATGAAGTCGCGGAAGCTGGCGCCGGCGACGTCGATCAGGCGGCCTTCGCGGGCGACGAAATACATCGGCACGTCGAGCAGCCAGTCGGCGTAGCGCTCGAAGCCGAAGCCGTCTTCGAAGAACACCGGGGCGATGCCGGTGCGGTCTGGGTCGGTGTCGGTCCAGACATTGGCGCGGGCGGACTGGAAGCCGTTCGGCCGGCCCTCGGTGAAGGGCGAGTTGGCGAACAGGGCGGTGGCGACGGGCTGCAGCAGGAGGCCCACGCGGAGTTTGCGCACCATGTCGGCTTCGCTCGCGAAGTCCAGGTTCACCTGCACGGTGCAGGTGCGCAGCATCATGTCCAGCCCCAGATTGCCGACCAGCGGCATGTAGCGGCGCATGATGGCGTAGCGGGATTTGGGCATGAAGCCGATGTCGGCGCGGCGCGCGGTGGGGTGGAAGCCGAGCGGGGCGAAGCCCAGGCCGAGCGGGCCGCCTATGGCGCGCACGTCGGCGAAGTGGCGGTCCGCTTCGGCGCGTGTGTCGTGCAGGGTGGCGAGCGGGGCGCCGGAGAGTTCGAACTGGCCGCCCGGCTCGAGGGAGATGCTTTCGCCGCGGGCGGTCAGCCCGATCAGGTTGCCCTGGTCGCGGATCTCCGCCCAGCCCAGGGCCGCGATGCCTTCGAGCATGGCGCGTATGCCGCGCGGTTCGTAGTGCGGCGGGGCGTAGTCGCCGCCCAGTCCCTCGCCGGTGCCGGGGCGGCGGAAGCCGAACTTTTCGTGCTCGGTGCCGATGCGGAAGGCGCTGGCGGGCTTGCAGCCTTCGGCGAAGTAGGCGGCCAGTTCGCGCACATCCCCGATCGGGGTCGCGTTCTCCTCACCGGGGTTCGACATGGTGCTCCTGGCTCAGAAAACGGGGTGGCGGGCAGGCGTGGCGTGACGGGGACCAGAAATCGCCGGGGCAGGCAAGGGGCGGCCCGGCGTTTCGGTTCGGTTGGTTGTTGCGGTCGCGCTCAATTGGTTGACCAGCCGGGCGCCTGCAAGAGGGCGAGGCCGGCGACCACGGCCGTCTCCGCGCGCAGGATGAGCGGGCCCAGCGAGATCGGGCGCACGAAGGCGGCCTGGCGCAGGGCGTCGGCCTCGATGGGGGCGAAGCCGCCTTCCGGGCCGATGAGGAGCGCGCGGGCGGCGCCGGGCGCGGGGCCGGGGCGGGTGCGCTCCAGCGCCACGGCCAACGGGCTGGCGGGCGGCCAGGCTTCCAGCAGGGCGGCCAGGGTGGTGAGCGGGGCGAGGATTGGCAGGTCCAGGCGCTCGCATTGTTCGGCGGCCTCGCGGGCGATCGCGGCCAGGCGCTCCTCGTTGATGCGGGCGGCGTTGGTGCGGATGGTGGTCACCGGCAGCAGGTGGGTGACGCCGAGTTCGGTGGCCTGGCGGATGACGAGATCGGTGGCGTCGCGCTTCAGGGGGGCGAAGGCCAGAGTGAGTTCGGGGGTGGGGCGCTGGGGGCGGAGTTCGCGTTCGATGACCAGGGTGGCCCGGCCGCGTTTCAGGGCGCCGATGCGGGCCAGCCATTCGCCGGCCTCGCCGTTGAACACGGCCAGCGGGGCGCCTGGGCCCAGCCGCAGGACGTTGGCCAGGTAGTGGGCCTGGGCTTCGGTGGGGATCAGTTCCGCGCCTGGGGCGATGGGTGCCGGGATGTAGATGCGTTGCATCGGGGGAAGAAAGCAGTCTCTTTTCCGGAAAAAAAGGACCAAAAAACTTTTGCGTTCCCCGCATCGAACCCGTCGCGCTTTTCCGGCGGAGGCTCGCCAGGAGTCAAAAGTTTTTTGCTTCTTTTTTTCAAAAAAGAAGGCCTTGTCTTTCTTCTGGCCAAAGCGGACCAAACGTGACTCCTCATACCGACATAGAAGCCGACGGCTGGGTGGCCCGCATGCCGCCCCCCCTGCGCCCCTACCTTCTGCTGGCAAGGCTAGACCGCCCGACCGGCATCTGGCTGCTGTTCCTGCCCGGCGCCTGGGGCATCCTGCTCGCGCGCATCGCCTGGGGGCCGACCTTGCGGCTGCTGGCCCTGTTTCTGGTGGGCTCCGTGGTGATGCGGGCCGCCGGCTGCGTGGTGAACGACATGTGGGACCGCGACCTGGATGCCCGGGTGGCGCGTACGGCGGCGCGGCCTCTGGCCAGCGGGGCGCTCGGGATGCGCCAGGCGGCGGTACTGCTGGTGGGGCTGCTGTGCGTGGGGCTGGCGGTGCTGCTGCAGCTCAACGGCACGGCGCAGATCATGGGCGCCTGCTCGCTGATCCTGGTGGCGCTGTATCCGCTGGCCAAGCGGTTCACCTGGTGGCCGCAACTGGTGATGGGGCTGACCTTCGGCGTGGGCGCGCCGGTGGGCTACGCCGCGGCCACGGGCCAGGTGGACGATGCGTGTGTCGCGATCTACGCGGCGGCGATCCTGTGGGACCTGGGGTTCGACACGATCTACGGCTTTCAGGACATGGAGGACGACGCGGTGATCGGCGTGAAGAGCACGTCGCGCCGGTTCGCCCATATGCCGCGCCGGTTCGTGGGCTTGGCCTATGCGGGGTGCGTGCTGGCCCTGGCAGCTTCGGGCGCGCTCGGCGGGCTGGGATTGGGGTATGCGGCGGGGCTGGTGGTGGCGACCGGGCTGCTCGCCTGGCAGGTCCGGCTGCTCGACATTGCCGATCCGCGCCTCTGCCTGGGGCTGTTCAAGCTGAACCGCTGGGTGGGGCTGGCCGTGGTGGCCGCCCTGGTCGCCGGGCGGTGAGCGGGATCGCCGGGGCGGAGGATTTCATCCGCGCCAACACGCTGCTGGCGCGGGCGCCGCTGGTGCCGGAATTCGCGCTGTATCTGGCTACCGAGATCACGCCGATCTGGCAGGCGAGCGAGGACTGGCTTTCGGTGCGCAACATGGCGCCGCCGTTCTGGGCGTTCGCCTGGCCGGGCGCCCAGGCGCTGGCCCGGCTGCTGCTCGACGAGCCGGCCCATGCGCGCGGCTTGCGGGTGCTGGATTTCGCCGCCGGGTGCGGGTTGGCGGCGCTGGCGGCCTGCCGCGCAGGGGCCGCGCACGTGGAGGCGGCCGAGATCGACGCGCTGGCGGTGGCCGCGATCGGGCTGAACGCGCGGCAGAACGATGCGGCGGTGCATGCGCTGGCGGACGATCTGGTGGGCCAGGCGTGCCGGTGGGACCTGATCCTGTGCGGCGACGTCTGCTACGAGGCGCCGATGGCGCGCGCGGTGACGGCCTGGCTGCGGCGCTGCGCGGCGTCGGGCGCTGCGGTGTGGATGGCCGATCCCGGGCGGGCCTACGTGCCGCAGGAAAGGCGGCGCGAGATCGCGGTGTACGACGTGCCGACCACGCTCGAGCTGGAGGACCGGCCGGTGCGTCGGACGTCGGTGTTCGCCCTGCTGGCCTAGGCCCGACGCGGATCGGTCCAGCGCAGGTTCGCGCCCTGTCGGCTCGGCGGGCGGACCGAGGCTGCCCTAGTGCAGGGCCTCGGGTTGCGGGCCTTGGTCGGGTTTGGGGAAAGCCTGCTGGAGCCGGCCGGTCTCGATGCGCCGGACCAGGGTGGCGCCGCACCAGACCTCTGCACCGTGCAGGTTCGGCTCGGCCATCAAAGCGCGCATCACCACCTCGGAATCCAATTCGGCTTCCAGCTCAACAGGCTTGCTGTTGATCCTGCCGTCGCCCGCCAGGAAATAGATGCGGTAATGTTTCATCTGCCTTTCCGAGATCCGGCAGCGCTTAGGCTGCCATGCAGGAAGACGTTTCACTTTTGTGCTTATGACATGACGTTGTCGTGATATGCAATCGGATTCTGTCGCCGTCGGGGCGGTGCAGGCGGGCCGGCGCGGCCGGACCATGCGCGCCTGGGTGTGGCGTTGTCCTTTCCGGGCATCGCGCTAGGCTGCAGCCCTGATGATGCATTTCCTCCAGCACCTGCTCCACCATTACGGCACCAGCGTGATCACGCTGGCGGTGGGGATCGAGTGCGCCGGCGTGCTGTTCCCCGGCGAGACGATCTTCTTCGGCGCGGCGATCTATGCCAGCACGACCGGGCATCTGAGCATCGTCTCGGTGATACTGGCGGCGATCGCCGGCGCGATCCTCGGCAACATCGTGGGGTTCGTGATAGGCCGCCAGATCGGCGCGCCCGTGCTGGCGCGGCATGGCTGGCGGGTGGGGCTGTCGGCGCGGCGGCTGGCGCTGGGCCGCTATCTGTTCCGCGAGCACGGCGGCAAGGTGGTGTTCTTCTGCCGCTTCGTGAGCGTGCTGCGCAGTTTCAATGCGTTGCTGGCAGGCGCGAGTTGCATGCGCTGGGCGCCGTTCCTCGGGTGGACGGTGGCTGGCGGGATCGCCTGGCCCTGCCTGCACGGTCTGTTCGCCTATGTGCTGGGCGACGCCGCAAGCCGGATGTCCGGTCCGTTCCAGGTGGTGCTGGCGGTGGTCACGGTCGGCGTGGTTGTGTGGGTGCTGCGGTTCGTCAAACGGAACGAGCAGCGTTTGGAAGAGATTGCCATGCGATCCGAGAGTTATGAGCGGCATGCCTGATATTCTGGGTTTCGCGCGATTTTGCGTGCTGGGGGGCGTGGTGGCGCTCGGGACACCGGCGCTGGCGGGCGCGTCGCCGCCCAGCGTGACGGATACCGCGGCGGCACCGGCCGAGGCGCCGGCCGGCGCGCCCGCTTCGGATGCGGCGGCCCCTGCCGGGGATACCGCCGGCCACGCCGCCCCGCCTGCGGCCCACCGGCACAGGCGCGCTGCGGCCAGGGCGCATGCGGCGCCGCCGCCGGCCGGGGCCACGGTGGCGCTGACCACGCAGCCGGGCAGCGCGCTGGAGACCACGGCCACGCGCCTGGTGGCGAGCGATCTCAAGCAATCCCGCAGCGCCGGCGATCCGCCGGTGATGCTGGTGGGTTCGGCCAATCTGAGCGTGAAACCGGGGCCGGCGGCTTTGTTCGTGCAGGTGCAGTCGGCGGATTTCTGCGGCTCGGCGGGATGTTCCACCTCTGCGTATGTGCAGAATGGCGGCGACGCGAAGAGCGGCGGCTGGACCAAGGTGCTGGATTCGATCAGCGGGCCGATCAAGGTGTCGCGGCGGTCCCATCATGGCATGTACGACCTGCTGGTGCATGGCACGGACCGGTGGATCTGGAACGGCACGATCGTATGTGGACACGTTGCCGTCGCCGGACGTGGATCTGCTGCATTCGACGAAGAAGTAGCGGCCTCCCGGTCCGAGCGGGCCAGGGCGCCCTGGCCCCGTGTGCAAACAGCGTCTTTTGCCGCGCGGGACGTGACTAGTTCGGGATCGCGCCGAGGCGATACAGCGCCAGCCGGACCAAATCCGAATTCGGCAACGATCGTTGGCGGCACTCGGTAAAACCGGCCCGAACGTGATGCTGACGACATAAAACTGTAAGAATAGTGTCGTTTGCGAACCGCTTGCACTCCGCCTACGAGCTTGCCCGAAGCCTGACGCCCGGCTGACACGACGCGGCGCCAACGGCTGAAGGACATAAGCTGCCCGGTAACCCGGCCGTCCGGCCCAGGCATCTTTGCAAACAGGCTCCCGGGAGAGGTTCACACAAATGAAATCAACGCTGATCGCGTCCAGTTTCGCGGCACTGCTCATGTCCGGCACGGCGATGGCGAGTTGCCAGCTCGGCAACGGCATCAAGCATGTCGTGTATCTGCAGTTCGACAACACGCATTTCCGCCGTGACAACCCGAACGTGCCCTCCGACATCGAGCAGATGCCGAACCTGCTGAACTTCATCGAGAGCAACGGCATGTTGCTGTCGAACGACCACACGCAGCTCATCTCGCATACGTCGAACGGCCTGATCACTTCGATGACGGGTGTCTATTCGGATCGCACGGGTGTCGCCGCGATCAGCAACAGCTTCAATTACTTCAACAGCGCCACCGAGATCGCCAACCACTACAGCAGCTCGTTCGTGTACTGGACGAACAAGCTCTCGTCCGACACCACGACGGGCGGCGACAGCAGCTATATCCTGCTCGATGAGAACGGCAACAATGCGCCGGCACCCTGGGTGGCCTACACGCGCGCCGGCTGCGACGTGGCGGCACTCGGCATCGCCGACATCGATCTCGAAAACAACTCGACCGACCTCGCCACGACCTACGGCACGGGCTCGCCGGAATACAAGGCCGGCAACGCGCACAGCTATGTCGGCGTGCCCGATTTCGAGGGCATCGCGCTGCATTGCGCGCAGGGCAGCGCCATCTGCGCCGCCGCCAACGCGCTCTCCACCGGCGCCGTCGAATCCGACGGCCTGCCGGTTTCGAAGGCGGTGGCCGATGTACTGCCGCAGGAGCCCGGCGGCTACACCGGATTCCAGGGCATCTTCGGCCACCGCTACGTGGTGCCGGCCGTGCAATCCGTGCTGGGCCAGACTACCAACGGCCAGTTGTTCGACTACCAGGGCAACCTGATCGGCTACCAGACGGCGTCCGGCGGCAAGATCGTCCAGTCCGAAACCGATAGCGGCTTTCCGGGCTTCGACGGCATGTTTCCGTTCGTGACGTTGTCCTACGCGGAGACGATGCTGAAGGCCGGCGTGCCTGTGGTTTACGGCTATTTCGCCGACGCGCATGACCACCATTACGCCACCCAGGACGGCGTGAACCCGGCCGGCGCGGCCTTTGCGTACGGCCCCGGCCAGCAGGGCTACACCAACCAGCTGAAGCAATACGATGCAGCATGGGGCACGTTCTTCTCGCATCTTTCGGCAGCCGGAATAGACAAGACGAACACGCTATTCGTGATACTCGTGGAAGAGGGCGACAAGTTCGCCGGCGGCGTGCCGACGCCCGCCAATTGCGACGGCGTGACCACCGCCTGCAGCTACCCGCCTAACGCCTTTACGGCGGGCCGGCCGACGATCGGCGAAGTCGACATCAACATCGACCAGCTTCTCGCCGCGCAGAAGAACGACACCACGCCGTTCAACGTGCACACCGATCAGGCGCCGGCGTTCTACCTCAACAACGCGCCGGCGCAGACCTCGTCGATCACGCGCAACTTCGAGCGGGACCTGGCCGGCACAACCTTCAACAATCCCTATCTGCGCAACGCGCAATTCCCCACTATCGACTTCATCGCCGACCAGGCTGAATTGTCGCTGCTGCACATGGTGACCGCCGATCCGCTGCGCACGCCGACGCTGGTGGCGTTCAACAATCCCTTCGTCTATGCCGGCGTGGGCGCGGTGACGTCGGGCACCAGCAACCCGAGCTGCGACAACCAGATCGTGTGCACCTATGGCGGGTTTGCGTGGAACCATGGCGGCACGTCGGACGCCGTCAAACACACGTGGACCAGCATGGTGGGCCCGGGGATCAACGCCGTGGGCAACGACAGCGTGACCTGGTCCGACCATACCGACGTGCGCGCCACCATGTTCGCGCTGCTCGGCCTGCAGGACGATTACCTGCATGACGGCCGGGTGATCGCGGAGAACATCAATCCCGCGAACCTGCCCGCCGATATCGCCGGCAACCTGACGGCGTATCTCGACCTGGCGCGTATCTACAAGCAGCTCAATGCGCCGTTCGGCGCCGCTTCGTTCGACAGCCTGACGTATTCGACCAATTCGATCGACAGCAATTCGGCGAACGATGCGACCTACACGACGTATCTGACTAACATCACCGCGTTCACCGCCAACCGCAATGCGCTGGCAGCCCAGATGCGCACGGTGCTGAACAATGCCGAGCAGAACAAGGGCTTCGACGCGCATGCTTCGGCTGCGCTGAACCGCCAGGCGGCGGCGATGATCAGGCAGATGCATGCTTATGCTGGTAAGGTTCAGCAGGACTGAGGTTGCTTAAGGAAGCAAGTTCTCCTTTTTCGAGAAAAAGGAGCAAAAAGCTTTTGTTGTGACGTCTGCATCGACTTTCGGATTTGTTCTGCCGGCGTACGGGCTGGCGGAACGACCGGCGGAATGGGCCATGGCATCGTGCCATGGCCGTTTGCGTTTTTATTGGCGGGCTTGGGAGGGTGGCTTTCCAGGAGCTGGAGGGTTTCGCGCATCTGTTCGCGGCAGCCATCTTCGTCGCCGTCGTGCCAGGTGGCGCGGGCGCGTTCGATATTCTCCAGCACGGCAGCCCGTCCGCGCGGATCGGGCAGCGCGCGCGCCATCGGCAGCGCCTTGTTGATTTCGGCGTTGCAGTCGGCGCGCGCGTTGGCGGCCAGCATCGTCAGCGTGGCGGTCAGGCAGAGTATCAGGCGCATATGTGTCTCCCTGTGGCGGATGGCTCGGGTTCTATTACGGCTGGGCGCAAGGCAAGCAGTTCTTTTTTGAAAAAACGCAGCAAAAAACTTTTGTGTTCCTGGCGGCAGGGCCGCCCGTGCAGGTTCCGCCGGCGCATGCGTTGCGGAGTCAGCCCGGGCGAATAGCCAGCGGGAAACGCAAAAGTTTGCTTTCTCACGCCACCCTCGTAAGCCAAACCGATGCCCCCCCAGGAAGACCCGCTCGCCCTCTACATCCACTGGCCGTTCTGCCTGCAGAAATGCCCCTACTGCGACTTCAACAGCCACGTGCGCGACAGCATCCCGCAGGCCCGCTTCGCCGCCGCCTTGCGCACCGAACTCGCCTGGGAGGCGGCGCGGCTCGGCCGCCGCACGCTGGGCTCGATCTTCTTCGGCGGCGGCACCCCGAGCCTGATGGCGCCCGAAACGGTGGCGGCCCTGGTGGCGGATGCGCGCGCGCTGTTCGACGCCGCGCCGGATCTCGAGATCACGCTGGAGGCCAACCCGACCAGCGTGGAGGCCGCCCGGCTGGTGGCGTTCCGCAGGCCGGGGTGAACCGGTTGTCGCTCGGCGTGCAGGCGCTCGACGACCGCGCTTTGGCCAGGCTGGGGCGGGGCCACGATGCGGCGCAGGCGATGGCGGCGCTGGAGCACGCGCGGGCGGTGTTTCCCCGGCTGTCGTTCGACCTGATCTATGCGCGGCCGGGGCAGGACCTGGCGGCCTGGCGCGCCGAGCTGGACCGGGCGCTGGCGCTGGCGGCCGACCATCTGTCGCTCTACCAGCTCACCATCGAGCCGGGCACCGCCTATGAGGGCGCGCACCGGCGCGGCGAGCTGGTGTTGCCGGACGACGATCTGGCGGAGGCGATGTACGACGCGACGGCGGAGGCGGCTTTGCGGCACGGGCTCGCGGCCTACGAGGTTTCCAACTACGCGCGGCCGGGGGCGGAGAGCCGGCACAACCTGACCTACTGGCGCTACGGCGAATATGCCGGGATCGGGCCGGGGGCGCATGGGCGGCTGCGGCCGGGGGGCGCAGATGGCGCGGTGGTGGCGACGCGGCGGCATCGGGCGCCGGAGATCTGGGCCGGGCGGGTGGAGCAGGATGGCCATGGCAGCACGCAGGAGGAGGTGGTGGCGGCGCGCGACCGCGGGCGCGAGGCGCTGCTGATGGGATTGCGGCTGGCGGAGGGGATCGAGGCCGCGGTGTTTGCGCGGCGCACGGGGGTGGCGCTGGGGGATGCGCTCGATCCGGGGATCCTGGCGGCTTCGGTGGAGGCTGGGTATTTGGGGTGGGATGGGGTGCGGTTGGTGGCAAGTGCTGCGGGGCGGCGGTTGCTGGATGCTTTGTTGCCGCGGTTGGCGGTTTAGGTAGGCAAGGCAAGCAGTCCTTTTTTGAAAAAAAGGACCAAAAAACTTTTGCTCCTGTTCGGCTGCATAGGCGTGGGTGTTTTTCGTGGGCGAGGCTTCGGGTTGCACAATATGCAGGCCAGGACCCGGTAAGATAGAACCGAGGCATTTGCGCAGGCGAACGGAGCAAAAGTTTTTTGGTCCTTTTTTTCAAAAAAGGACTGCTTCCTTACTGAAACCTCCGCCGTCGCCGACGGAGGTCTCCGCGTATCTCACGGCTTGTGGCTGTTCGGATTTGCGATCAGGCCGTTCCAGGCGGAGATCTCCTGCACGAAGATCGACCAGCCGGCATTCCTGCCGTCATTCTCCGTCGTGTTGTTGCCGCCGGCCAGCCAGGTCGGGATCGCCTGGTTGCCGATGATCAGGTGCATCGCCTGCGTTTTGGTGACGCCGCCGTTCAGCCCGTCCACGTAGGTGGGCGCCTGGGCGTATTCCATGTAACCCGCGGCGATCAGCTTGCCGTCGATGAACTCGTAGATGGTGTTCGCATTGCCGTCCCAGGACAGCACCAGGTCGTGGAAACCCTGTGACAGGTTCTGCGGGGTTATGTTCAGCGCCGGGCCGGCATCCGGATAGAACGCGAAGCCGCCCTGGTTGGCGCCGTAGATCTGGTAAGGCGGCGTGTTCCACTGCACGCCGTAGATGTCGGGCGTGAGGAAATCAAGCTGCTGGCCGACGGGGACGGAAGGGTTGTCGTTCCAGCGCGGGTAATTGTCGTTGGCGTCGATTTCGAAGGAATGGTTGCCGACCGGCTCCTGCACCAGCGAATAATTCGAGTTGAAGCCGGTCCACGGATTGCCGTTCGGGCCGGGCGAGACCTGCGAGCCGGAGAACAGCCAGATCGGGCACCACGAATACGGGCCGGTCGGGCTGCGGTAGCGCACCTTGATCGTCATGCCCGGGCGGATTTCGTAGGGCACGCGCACCATCGCGCCATAGACGTTACCCTGGCTGCAATCGTGGTGGTTGTTCGAGCAGATCGCGCGCAGCTGCATGGCGTGCGGCTCCATGATGTGCAGGTCGTTCGGGTCACCCACCTTGTAATGCCGGGCGACCGCGTAGAACGGCGCGTTGCCGCTCTGGCCGGTATCCATTGGCGCGCCGATCGCGCTGTAGAGGTCGCCGGCGAGGTAGTTCATGAAAAACGTGTCGCGTATCGACTGGCCGGTGGTGAGGTTCGCGCCGATCGTTTTCGTCCCCATCAGAAGCGAAAAGGCGTTGGTGGCGCCAGGGACGAGGTAGAGCCCGTTGCCAGGCGTGGCATCGGTTCGGATCGGCAACGGGTTGGTGAGCGGATAATTCTGGCCGCGGAGAAATGTCTGGGTCGCATCGCCTGCCTCCGCGGCGGATGCGGTTGCGAAAAGAAATCCGGCGGCCAGGGCGGCATGTCTGAGCATGAAATCTTCACTCACTAAAATGTGACCTGTCATCACATTATTGTGAGCAAAATTTGGGCGCAAGGAAAATCGGTAGCCGAACGCAATGAATCTGTTTGCCTCGTTTCGCTTGCGTGAGTCCGTCGCGATCAGCAGGGCGTGTTGTCGGCGCAAATGGGGCGGCGCGCGCCGAACGGGACAGTCACGGCCCAGCGCCGGGGCGGCGGATCCGGGGCGAACCCGGCGCATGCCGGTCAGCGGCCGAACAGCCGCTCCAGCTCGGTGCGGGTGAGCTTGAGGTAGGTCGGGCGGCCGTGGCTGCAGGTGGCGGCGCGCGGGGTGGCCTCCATCTGGCGCAGCAGCGCGTCCATTTCGGCCAGGCCGAGGCGGCGGCCGGCGCGTATGCTGCCGTGGCAGGCCATGCGGGCGATCACCGCATCGAGGCGCTGGGCCAGCGCGGTGGACTCGCCCTGGTGGGCGAGCTCGTCGGCGATGTCGCGCACCAGGCTTTGCGGATCCGCGGCGCCGAGTGCCGTGGGCAACGCGCGCACCAGCACGGCGCCGGGGCCGAAATCCTCCAGCTCCAGGCCGAGTTCCGCGAGCGCCGGGGCGGCCGCCAGCAGGCGGGCGGCCTGGCCCGCGCCCAGATCCACCACGGCAGGGAGCAGCAGCAGCTGGCTGCGCGGGCCGGGTGCAGCGCCGGCGGCTTCGGGCGCCTGGCTGTCGCTGCCCTGCCGCCGGCCGAGGAGCTGGGCGCGCAGGGCCTCGTGGGTGAGGCGCTCATGGGCGGCGTGCTGGTCGACCAGGATGATCGCGTGGTCGGCGGTGGCGGCCACGATATAGGTGTCGAGCAACTGGGCGACCGGGGCGCCGAGCGGGTGGGTGGCGGCGTCCGGCAGCGCCATCGGCGGCAGCGCGCGGGCGCTCGGCGGGGCCAGCGCCAGGGCAGCCTCGGCGAACCCCATCTGGCGCACGCCGTCCTGGTTGGCGAAAGCGGGGCTGGCGGACGCCACCGGGCTGACGAGACGCAGGTTCGGGCGCGGGGCGGCGTGGCCGGCGCCACCGGCCAGCGCGCGCTGCAGGGTGCCGATAACCAGGCCGCGCACCTGGTCGGCCTGGCGGAAGCGCAATTCGGTTTTTGCCGGGTGCACGTTCACGTCGAGGTCTTCCGGCGGCACCTCGAGCCAGAGCGCGACCACGCCGTGGCGGCCGGATGCCAGCACGTCGCGGTAAGCGACGCGCACGGCGATGCGCAGGACCGGGTCGGTCACCGGGCGGCCGTTGACCACCAAAGACTGGCCGGAGGGCGTGGCGCGGTGGACCAGCGGGGCGCAGGCGAAGCCGGCCAGCGTCATGCCGTCGCGTGTGGCGGCGACCGGCAGCAAAGCGGCGGCGGCGTCGGCGCCGAGCAGGGCGGCGACGCGGGCGGCGCGGTCCTGCACCGGAAGGTCGAAGACGAGGCGGCCGTCGGCGGTCAGGCGGAAGGCGGTGGCCGGCGACGCCAGGGCCAGGCGGGTGAGGGCGGCTTCGGCGTGGTCGGTTTCGGTGCGGGCGGATTTGAGGAATTTGCGCCGCGCGGGGGTGGCGAAGAACAAATCGTCGACGGTGACGCGGGTGCCTGGCGGTCCGGCCGCCGGCGCTATGGGTTCGGCGATGCCGCCGGCCACGGCGATGCGGTGGGCGTGGGGCGCGTCGGCCTGGCGGGAGGTGATGGCGAGGCGGGCGGCCGCACCTATGCTGGGCAGCGCCTCGCCGCGGAAACCGAGGGTGGCGATGCGCACCAGGTCGCCGTCCGGCAGTTTGCTGGTGCAGTGGCGCTGGACGGCCAGCGCCAGGCCGTCGGGCGACATGCCATGGCCGTTATCGGTGACTTCCAGATGGTCGATGCCGCCGTTGGTGAGGGCGACCGCGATTCGGGTGGCGCCGGCATCCAGGGCGTTTTCCACGAGCTCCTTGAGGGCGGCGGCGGGGCGTTCGATGACCTCGCCGGCGGCGATGCGGTTCACCAGCGCTTCCGGAAGCTGGCGGATGCGGGTGGGCTCGGTGGTGGGGGTGGGACTCGGCATGGGGTTCTGGGGGGAGCTTAGCGCGGTTTCCGGGGTTGGGGGGTTAAGGGGGCGTTTGTTGGCTGAGATTGGGCAAGGTTCAACGCCAAGTTCGCCAAGGCGCTAAGGACGCCAAGACGCCAGGTTAGGCTTTTGGGAGCATTCTCGACGATTGACGCGCCATTGTAGGCGAACCGAAATCGCCGCCTGGGCGAAGGGCGCAACGGGTTTTGGCGCGAGCGGGGCAGTGGTTGAGACTACGCAGGCGTTCATCGGCTCTGGTGCAAGAGCGCTTTTGAAAACCAAAGATCTGCCACGTTCGGCTCAACACGACTTAGGGTCGGCGCGACAACGCAATGAAAACATCGACATCAAGAACGCCAAGAAGCGGTTCTTTCTTCTTGGCGTTCCTGGTGCTTCGTATCCTTGGCGGTAAGTCTTGCCTGGCCAACACCCGATACGAGCACTGGCCAGGATATAACTCTAAGCCGCGTCGCTCTTCTTCTCGTTGCGCTTGCGCTCGTTCGGATCGAGCCACTTCTTGCGTATGCGCACGGCGCTCGGTGTGACTTCGACCAGCTCGTCATCCTCGATATAGGCGATCGACTGTTCCAGGTTCAGGCGGCGCGGCGGGATCAGCAGCATCGCCTCGTCCTTGCCGGCGGCGCGTATGTTGGTGAGCTTCTTTTCCTTGATCGGATTGATGTCCAGATCGCTCTCGCGCGAGTGCTCGCCCAGGATCATGCCGACATAGACGGCCTCGCCGGGGTTGACGAACAGCGTGCCGCGCTCCTGCAGATACCACAGCGCGTATTGCACCGCGTGGCCGGCTTCGGACGAGATCAGCGAGCCATTGCGGCGGCCCTCGATGGTGCCGGCCCAGGGACGGTAGCCGGCGAACAGGCGGTTCATGATGCCGGTGCCGCGGGTGTCGGTGAGGAACTCGCCATGATAGCCGATCAGGCCACGGCTGGGCATGATGAAGGTCAGGCGGACCTTGCCGCCGCCGGACGGCCGCATGTCCTGCATCTGGCCCTTGCGGCGGCTGAGCTTCTCCACCACGGCGCCGGAATAGGGCTCGTCCACATCGACGAGGACTTCCTCGAACGGCTCCTCGCGCTCGCCGGTCTCGGGGTTGACCTGCGTCAGCACGCGGGGACGGCCGATGGCGAGCTCGAAGCCCTCGCGGCGCATCGTCTCGATCAGCACGCCGAGCTGGAGTTCGCCGCGGCCGGCGACCTCGAAGGCGTCGGCTTCGTTGCTTTCGCTGACCTTGATGGCGACGTTGCCTTCGGCTTCGCGATACAGGCGGTCGCGTATCTGGCGCGAGGTGACCTTCTTGCCTTCCTTGCCGCCGAGCGGGCCGTCATTGACGCGAAACGTCATGGCCAGGGTCGGCGGGTCGACCGGGATGGCGTGCAGCGGCTCGGAGAGCTCGGGCGCACCTATGCTGTCAGGGATGGTGGCTTCCGACAGGCCGGCGACGGCCACGATGTCCCCGGCTTCGGCTTCCTCTACGGTGACGCGCTCGAGGCCGCGGAAGCCCAGCAGCTTGGTCAGGCGGCCGGATTCCACCGTGGTGCCGTCCTGCCGCAGCACCTTCACCTGCATGTTCAGCTTGGCGCGGCCCTGCTCGACGCGGCCGGTCAGCACGCGGCCGAGGAAGAGGTCGTATTCCAGGATGGAGGCGACCATGGCGAAGGGGGCTTCCTTGTCCAGCGTCGGCGCATGGACATGGGAGAGCACCAGGTCGAACAGGGCGGAGAGGTCCTTGCGCGGGCCGTTCAGCTCGACATCGGCCCAGCCCTGGCGGCCCGAGGCGTAGAGCATCGGGAAATCGAGCTGCTCGTCGGTGGCGCCGAGGGCGGCGAACAGGTCGAACACTTCGGTGTGGACCTCGTCGGCGCGGGCGTCCTGGCGGTCGATCTTGTTGACCACGACGATCGGCTTGATGCCGCGCTGCAGGGCCTTGCCGACGACGAATTTCGTTTGCGGCAGGACGCCCTCGGCGGCGTCCACGAGGACGATGGCGCCGTCGACCATGTTGAGGATGCGTTCGACTTCGCCGCCGAAATCGGCGTGGCCTGGGGTGTCGACGATGTTGATGCGGGTGTCTTTCCACACCACGCTGGCGCATTTCGCCAGGATGGTGATGCCGCGTTCCTTCTCGAGGTCGTTGCGGTCGAGCGCACGCTCGACGACGGCCTGGTGCTCGCGATAGGCGCCGGACTGCTTCAGCAACTGGTCGACAAGCGTGGTCTTGCCATGGTCGACATGGGCGATGATGGCGATGTTGCGGATGTCCATAGGGCACTTCACGAAAGAGGGGGGCACGTACGAAAAGGGCCTGACCTGGTGTGTCAGACCCTGGGCTGTGCCGGTTCTGGGGGAGAGATAGGCGTTTGGGGGCCGGGATGCGAGAGAAAAAAGCCAGGCCGTCTTTTTTGCAAATAAGAAGCAAAACACTTTTGCTCCGAGGTCCGCACGGGTGCGTGCGCCGGTTACCGCAAGATCGAATTGGCAGAACCAACGCGAGCGTGGGTGCAGGCGGGGAGCAAAAGTTTTTTGGTCCTTTTTTTCAAAAAAGGACTGCTTTCTTACCTTACGACGGGGGCGCTCTGCAGAGCCATGCGTATGGCGGCGCGGGCGCCGGCGATGTCGCGATGGCCGAGTGACTGACGGGCCTGGCTAACCGCGCGGACGATGGCGGCCTGGTCGGGCTGGTTCTGCGAGCCGGCGGGGGTGCTGCGGTCCAGCAGGCGGGTTTCGGCCATCTCGAGGGCCTGCTGGGCGGCACCGGTGTGGTGCGCGGCGAGGTCGCGGTCGGCATCGCGCAGGTAGTTGAGGTAGCCGGCGGACTCGCCGCCTGGCGGCAAGGGGAGGTGGGGCGCGATGGGCGAGCGGCTGTCGGCGGAGTCGATGTTGCTGGCGCGGTCGGAGGCCGGGCCGCTTTGGCCGGTGCCGGGTTCGTGGGCGAAATGGGTGGGGTCGGCGCTGGCGGCGGCCTTGTGATGATGGCGCGGCGGGGCGGCTGGAACCGGGGTGGCGGGCGCGTCCGCGGGGGCTGAGTCGGGCATGGCGGCTGGCGGTTGTGCGGCGTCCGGCGCCTGGGCGGCGGCGTATCGGGCGGTGCTGGCGGACAGGATTGCCAGGCCGGCCAGTGTCGCGGAAGCGAGCAGCGTCTTGCGCATGGGCTATCTCCGATGAAGTGTTTATGGGTGCGTCGGCCGTAGCATGGCGCGGGCGTACGGGGCTGGGAACGATGCAGGGCGATGGCGGGTTGCCGCCGCGCCGTCGGCCATCGGCCGATGGCCGAGGTGCAAAGGCGGCGGGGCAGTTCGGTGCCGCAGGGGAATGCCATGACCGTTTGGGTGCGTTTCGAGGGCGGGTTCGGCACGCTGGAGGGCGACCATGTGGTGCCGCATGCCGGCGACATGTTCGGCGCCTGTGCGCCGGATGGGGCCGCGCTGCCGCTTGCGGATGTGGCGCTGCTGGCGCCGGTGCTGCCAGGCAAGTTCATCGGATTGTGGAACAATTTCCATGCTCTGGCGGCCAAGTCGGGGCACGCCGTTCCGGATACGCCACTCTACTTCTTGAAGGCGGCGAGCTCCCTGCTGGCGCCTGGCGGCACGATCAGGCAGCCTTCCGGTTATGCCGGCAGGACAGTCTATGAGGGCGAGCTTGGCATCGTGATCGGCCGGCGCTGCCTCGGGGCGGGCGAGGCGGAGGCGGAAGACGCGATCTTCGGCTATACCTGCGTGAACGACGTGACGGCGCTGGATCTGCTCACGGCGGATCCTTCCTTTCCACAATGGGCGCGGGCGAAGAGCTGCGACACGTTCGGCCCGGTGGGCCCGGCGATCGCGACGGGGCTCGATCCTTCGGCGCTGGTTGTGCGCACGCTGCTGAACGGGCGCGAACGGCAGAATTATCCGGTGGCGGACATGATCCTGCCGCCGGCGCGGATCGTCAGCCTGCTGTCGCGTGAGATGACGCTTATGCCAGGGGATCTGATCGCCTGCGGCACGTCGCTGGGGGTGTTGCCGATGCGGGCCGGGGCGGAGGTGAGTGTGGTGATCGACGGGATAGGGGCTTTGACCAACCGGTTTGGGGGTGATGCGGGGTAAGGAAGCAAGCAGTCCTTTTTCGAGAAAAAGGACCAAAAAGCTTTTGCTCGCCCGGTGCATCGGCGCCCGCGCCCGTTCTGCCACGGTGGTTCTGGCAGAACGGTGATACGCATCGTGGCGGGCCAGGAGACAAAAGCTTTTTGCGCCTTTTTCTTGAAAAAGGACTGCTTTCTTGCTTGCCTTACGAGATCAGCAACCCGGACGCCGCCCTGGCACTTAACCGAACCGTCGCGTAAATGCCGCGGCGGGCACGCAGGATGGGGTTGGCATGCAGGATACACTTTCGGCAATGATCGCCGGCTTGACCAGCGCGCGCGCGATCGGCGCGCCTGGCCGGCCCTGGCTTGATGGGCCCGGCCTGGCGCGCCTGGCCGCCGGCGTGGCCGATACGCTGGCGGGGCGCGGCATCGGGCCCGGGGATCGGGTGGCCATCGTGTTGCCGAACGGGCCGGAGATGGCCAGCGCGTTCCTGACGGTGGCGGCCGCGTGCTGTGCCGCGCCGCTGAACCCGGCCTACAAGGCGGACGAGTTCGAGTTCTATCTTTCCGACCTGAAGCCGGCGGCGATCATCCTGGCGCCGGGCGCGTTTCCGGCGGCGGCGGATGTGGCGGCGCGGCTTGGCATACCGGTGCTGAACCTGGTCCATGATGAAAGCGCGGCGGCCGGGCTGTTCCGGCTCGAGGGCGCGGCCACGTCGCAGGCCGGGCGGACGGTGCGCGCCCCGGAGCCTGGCGATCCGGCGCTGGTGTTGCATACGTCCGGCACCACGGCGCGGCCGAAGATCGTGCCGCTGACCAACGCGAACGTGGTGGCTTCGGCCGGGCATATCGCGGAGTCGCTGGCGCTTGGGCCGGACGATGTGTGCCTCAACGTGATGCCGCTGTTCCACATACACGGGCTGATCGCGGCGGTGACGGCCTCGCTGCGGGCGGGGGCGGCGGTATGCTGCACGCCGGGATTCAACGCGTTCAAGTTCGCCGAGCTGCTGGGTCAGATACGGCCGACCTGGTACACCGCGGTGCCGACGATGCACCAGGCGATCCTGATGCGGATGCGGGGCCATGCCGAGCAGGCGCGCGCGGCCAAGCTGCGGTTCATCCGGTCGTCTTCCGCCTCGCTGCCGCCGCAGGTGATGGCCGAGCTGGAGGAGGTGTTCGCAGCGCCGGTGATCGAGGCGTACGGGATGACGGAGGCGGCGCACCAGATGGCGTGCAACCCGCTGCCGCCGCGGGCGCGCAAGCCGGGCGCAGTGGGGATCGCCGCGGGGCCGGAGATCGCGATCATGGACGACGACAACGCGATACTGGCGCAGGGTGCCATCGGCGAGGTGGTGATACGCGGCCCGAACGTGACGCCGGGCTACGACAGCAATCCGGCGGCTAATGCGAAGGCGTTCACCGCGGGCTGGTTCCGCACCGGCGACCAGGGGCGGCTGGACGAGGAGGGCTATCTGTTCCTGACCGGCCGGCTGAAGGAGCAGATCAACCGCGGCGGCGAGAAGATCAGCCCGCTGGAGGTGGATGTGGTGCTGCTGGACCATCCGGCGATCGCCCAGGCCTGCACCTTCGGGATACCGCACGACAAGCTCGGCGAGGAAGTGGGCGTGGTGGTGGTGCTGCGACCCGGCATGGCGGCGAGCGAGGCGGAGATACGCGATTTCGCGGCACAGCGCCTGGCGGCCTTCAAGGTGCCGCGCCGGGTGCTGCTGATGGACGACATTCCCAAAGGGGCCACCGGCAAGATACAGCGTATCGGGCTGGCGGCGAAGCTCGGGCTGACCCCGCAAGACGCGGCGTGATGCCCAGCATCTGCGTATTCGGCGCCGGCGCCATCGGCGGCATGGTGGCGGCCAAGCTGGAGGCGGCGGGCACGCCGGTATCCATCGTGGCGCGCGGGCCGCATCTGGCGGCGGTGCAGCAGGACGGGCTGGTGCTGCTATCCGGCGGCGAGCGCATCGTGACGCGGCCGCGCGCGGTGCCGCACGGCGATGCGATCGGGCCGCAGGACTACCTGGTGCTGACGCTGAAGGCGCATTCGCTGGCGCCGGCGCTGCCGCAACTGGCACCGCTCGTGGGGCCGCAGACCACGATCGTGGCGGCGATCAACGGCGTGCCGTGGTGGTATACGTTCGGGCTGCCGGAGCCTTTCGGCGGGCGGCGGGTGATTTCGGTGGATCCGGACGGCGCCCTGTGGGACGCGCTGCCGCCGGCGCAGACGATCGGCGCCATCGTGTATCCGGCGGCCACTATCGCCGCACCCGGCGTGATCGAGCACAGCTATGGCGACCGGTTCAGCCTGGGCGAGCCGGATGGCGCGCGTTCGGAGCGGGCGAGCGTTCTGTCGGCCCTGCTGATCGCGGCGGGGCTGAAGGCGCCGGTGCGGCCGCGCTTGCGCGACGAGCTGTGGGTGAAGCTGTGGGGCAACATGGCGTTCAACCCGATCAGCGCGCTCACCGGGGCCACGCTCGATGTGATTGCCGGCGAGGCGGGCAGCCGGGCGGTGGCGCGGGCGATGATGCTGGAAGGCCAGGCGGTGGCGGAGCGGCTCGGCATACGCTTTGCGATCGATGTGGAGAAGCGGATCGATGGGGCGGCCGAGGTGGGCCACCACAAGACATCCATGCTGCAGGATATGGAGGCGGGCCGGCCGCTGGAGATCGAGGCGATACTCGGCGCCGTGGTGGAGATGGCGGGCTGGGTGGATGTGGACGCGCCGCTTAGCCGGGCGATGCTGGCTCTGGTGCGGCAGCGGGCTGCTGTGCGGGTTTTGTAGGGTGAGGCAAGGCAAGCAGCCCTTTTTCGAGGAAAAGGACCAAAAAGCTTTTGCTCTCCCGGTGCATGGGCGCCCGCGTTCGTTCTGCGAGAGTGATATTGGCAGAACGAAAAAACAGGCACGTGCAAGCCAGGAGACAAAAGCTTTTTGGTCCTTTTTCTCGAAAAAGGACTACTTTCTTCCTTAGCTCTTAGGCACATGGGTTCATAACGTTCATGCAAGCGCTGAAATCCCGCTGGGGCCAACTGATCATCGGCATCGTCTGCATGGTGATGATCGCCAATTTGCAATATGGCTGGACGTTGTTCGTGCTGCCGATCGGGCATGCGCATGGCTGGGGCCGGGCCGCGATACAGGTGGCGTTCACCGTGTTCGTGCTGTGCGAAACCT
This sequence comes from uncultured Alphaproteobacteria bacterium, assembly GCA_963795825.1. Taxonomy (GTDB): domain Bacteria; phylum Pseudomonadota; class Alphaproteobacteria; order Acetobacterales; family Acetobacteraceae; genus BOG-908. The sequence continues at coordinate 950,820 of CAWCIW010000001.1, forward strand.
GGTTGCTGCCGCTGGAAGGTTATGTGATCGACCGTATCGGCCCGCGGCTGACGGTGTGCGCCGGCGGCGTGCTGATCGGCGCATCCTGGGTGCTGGACAGCGTGGCCGCGTCGCTGATGACGCTGTATGTGGCTTCCGCGATCGGCGGCATCGGATCGGGGTTCATCTATGGCGCGACGGTGGGCAACGCGATCAAGTGGTTTCCCGACAAGCGCGGCCTGGCAGCGGGGTTGACCGCGGCGGGATTCGGCGCCGGCTCCGCGCTAACTCTGGTGCCGATTTCCAACATGATCGGGCGCGACGGATACCAGCACACGTTCCTGGTGTTCGGGCTGCTGCAGGGCATCGTGGTGGTTCTGGCGGCGCAGTTGTTGCGCGCGCCGCCTGGCTCTGGCGGAGGGCGCGAGCACGCCCTTATCGTCGAGCGGGATGAATGCGATGCGGCCCTCGCGGCTGCATGACATCACGCGCGATTATACGCCGGGCGAGGTGGCGCGCGAGCCGGTGTTCTGGCTGATGTATCTGCTGTTCGTGCTGGTGGGCGCGGGCGGGTTGATGGCCACCGCACAGCTCTCCGTGATCGCCACCGATTTCGGCGTGGCTAAAACGCCGGTGACGCTGCTGTTTTTGACGATGCCCGCGCTGACCTTTGCGCTGGCGATCGATCGCGTGCTGAACGGGCTGACGCGGCCGTTCTTCGGCTGGGTGTCCGACCAGATCGGGCGCGAGAACACGATGTTCATCGCGTTTCTGCTGGAGGGTATCGGCATACTCGTGCTGGTGTGGCAGGCGGCCAATCCGGTGGCGTTCGTGGTGCTGACGGGCGTGGTGTTCTTTGCCTGGGGCGAGATCTACTCGCTGTTCCCCGCCACGTGCGGCGACACGTTCGGCCGCAAGTTTGCCGCTACCAACTACGGCCTTCTGTATACCGCGAAAGGGACCGCGGCGCTGCTGGTGCCGCTCGGCAGCGTGCTGCGGGAGGCTACGGGGAGCTGGCTGGCTGTGCTGTATGTGGCAGCCGGGGTGAATTTGCTGGCGGCGGTGCTGGCATTGTTCGTGCTGAAGCCGCTGCGTCGGGGCTTCATCCGGCGCTCGATGCTGTTGCGGGCGGAGGAGCGTATCGCCGCGGCTCGAGTGCCTATTCCCGGGCAGGCGGCTGTTGTATTTCCGGATTGATAGGGCGGGAGGGAAGCAGACGCCTATTTCCCTGCCTTTCTACATGTCCAACCCCGCCACATAATCCGAAAGCGCCTCATCCGCGCCGGACACCTGCTTCTGCAAAGCATCGATCTGCCGGCGCAAATCGTCCAGATCGTTCTCCTGCGACTGCAATGTGTTGAGGTAGCGGTGCTGAAGCGCGCTATTGGCCGGCACGGCGCCGAGATTGCTGCGCAGGCGCTCCTGATCGGTGATGATGGCGGTGCTGCGCGTCTGCAGCTCTTCGAGCTGGGATTGCAGCGTGCTCACCGCCTGGTGCAGGTCCGCGGCATGCTGGATGGCATGGCGCAGCTTTTCGGAAAGTGCGGTGTTGCTGGCATAGAGGATCGCCGCCTGCCCATCCAGCTCGGCCACGGATTTGGCATCGCTGGTCGTCTGCTCGGTCACCAGTTCGATGGTCTGCGTCGTGCCTGGCGGCACATCCTGCGTCACGCGCCATACATCCGGCGTGGTCGTCACCGATTTGCCCGTAGGTTCGGCCAGCGCGATATCGGCGGATTTCGGCTGCTCCAGGACCACCGTGCGCGCACCGGATTTCGGCGTCGTGACGCGATAGTCGGTCACCTGCCTGTCCTGCTGCTTCAGCGTGAGCGTGCCGTAGGCGATCGTGCCGCCGGTGATGTGCTGCGTGGCGTGATGGCTCACGTCGATCGTCGTCGCGAGGTCCAGTGCGAAGCTGGCCAGGCGCTGTTCGCCCGGCTCGATCGCGGGGATGCGCGCGTCGCCCACATAGGCGGGCTGGCCCGCTTTGTCCGTGTCGAACAGCGTCACCAGACCGGGCGGCAGCGCGCCCCCCGTGTCGTTGGTCAGTTGCAGCGCCACCAGCGGATGGGCCGCATCCGTCTCCGGCTGGAAATAGGCCACGCGCCTGGCGGGTAGCGCGCGATCGATGAGCGGCAACAGGAGAGACTGCCCGGAGCCCGCGGTGATCGGGCTGGCCAGATGGAAATTGACCTGGGCGATGGACTGGTCGATCGCGGCCGGCGGGGGCGCCGGTGCGTAAACACGCCCCAGGCCCCCGAAGGCGGCGCTGTCCCCCCTGGCGAAAGACCGCTGCCGTAGCGGCGCCACCTTCATTTCCGGTGCCGGGGTGAACGGCGGTGGCGGTGCCGCCATCGTCGGCGGCGGCGGCGGCGGCGGCGGCATCGCCGCACTGGCGGCCGGCGCCGCGCCCACCGCGTCATACGCATCCACCGAAGGTGCCAGCCCCGCCGCTTCCGATACCGGCGCCTCCGGCCGGCTGGAGAACACCGGCTGGTACAGCGGCGTGTGGTACAGCACCGGCCGACCGGATGTCAGCGTCACGTCCACGCCCTTCCAGTCCCGCCCGCTCAGGTTCTCCACCACCGCAAATGCCTGCAGATGCGCGGGCTGCGCCGCATCGGCCGCCAGCGTGATCCGATACGTCGTCTTCCACACCGGCACCGGCACCACATAGGCAAAGCGCACATGCCGCGCCGGCCCATCCGCCAGTGTGATCGTGAGCGAGCGCCGGTCCTGCACGCGCTGTGCGGCGATCGCGGTCAGCGCGGTGCCGATCTGCGCCCGCAGCGCATCGGAGGAAAATGCGATATCCGGCGTATCCTCCAGCACGGTCCTGACGATGCCGTCATCCGTGGCGATGGTGAGCCGGTGCCGCGTCGCCCCCCGCTGCCCGGCAGCGCCAGGCACATCGAACGCACTCACCGACAATATCGCGCCCCGCGCGCCGATCGAGGCGATGCGCACCCGCTCGCCCACCAGGCTCGCCAGCAGCGCCTCCGGCGAGGCGAACGCGTCCGGCTTGAACGGCAGCGTGCGGAACGATTCGGCGAGCGGCTGCTGGCCCGGCAGCCGCACGGATTGCGCCGGCCCCGCCGCATCGTCCACGGTCAGGCTCTTCAGCAGGTCGTCCACCTGGTCCAGCGGTATGTCGAGTTGCAGCGTGGCCGCCGCGGTCACATCCGCCTCGAATTCGAACTGACCGACGCCGCCCGAGGAGAGTACCGATGCGCTTCAGCGCCGGCTCTTCGGCCGCGGCCTGGGTGGTGAGGGCGAGCAGGGTGAGAGTCAGTTTGCGCATGTTCGCGGCCTTCAGGTTGGGCAAGGCAAGCAAGGCCTTCTTTTTTGAAAAAAAGAAGCAAAAAACTTTTGCTCCCCCGATGGCACTGCCGCTTCGGTTCATTGCGCAAGTGCTGCAACTGGCAGAACGAGCGCGCAAGCTGGTGCAGGCGGGGAGCAAAAGCTTTTTGCTTCTTTTTCTCGAAAAAGAAGGCCTTGCTTCCTTCCTATGACCCAAGACCGCCACACGGAAGCCTTCCTGGAAATGCTGGCCGCAGAACGCGGCGCCGCCCGTAACACCCTGCTGGCCTACGCGCGCGACCTCGCCCATTTCAGCGAATTCGCCAAAGCCCAAGGCCAGGCCACCAGCCAGGCAGACCGCAACACCCTGGCCGCCTACATGCAAAGCCTGCCCGCCGCCGGGCTGGGCGCCCGCAGCGCCGCCAGGCGCCTCTCCTGCCTACGCCAGTTCCACCGCTTCCTGGCGCAGAGCGGCGTACGCCCCGACGACCCGACAGACCTGCTGGACGCCCCGCGCCAGACCCCCAAGCTGCCCCGCCTGCTCTCGGAAGCCGACATCAGCGCGCTCCTGCAAGCCGCTCCCACGCTGCCCGGACCCACGCGGCCCCATCGCCGCGGCCGCGCTGGAGATCCTCTATTCCACCGGCCTGCGCATCTCCGAAATGCTGGGCCTGCCCCGCGTGGCGCTGGCCACCACCGGGGACATCCTGTTCGTGCGCGGCAAAGGCGGCCGCGAGCGCATCGTGCCCATCGCCGACGCCGCCCGCGCGGCCTGCGCGCTGCTGGTCGCCCGCGCGCCGGAAAGCCGCTGGCTGTTTCCCGGGCGAGACCCGCGGCGCCCGCTCACGCGCCAGGGCTTCGACCTCGTGTTGCGCGACGCCGCGGTCGCCGCCGGCCTCGATCCCGCGCGCGTGTCGCCGCATGTGCTGCGGCACGCATTCGCGTCGCACATGCTGGCGCATGGCGCGGATCTGCGCAGCCTGCAATTGCTTTTGGGGCATGCCGATATTGCGACTACGCAGATCTACACGCATGTTCTGGCGACGCGGCTGCAGGCTTTGGTGGAGGCGCACCATCCTTTGGCTGGAAGCGGTCTGGCAGGAAGAAAGTAGTCCTTTTTCGAGAAAAAGGACCAAAAAGCTTTTGCATTTTCCGCTGCAGTATTGCCCGCGTCAGTCCTTTTGCAACTCTATTTGCGGACGGAGGGCTTTTGCCACTTCCAGTCCTGATACGCTTACCGCTCCGCTCTGGTTCAGGCATGCTTCTACCGCTTCGAACACGATACGGTCTTCGGTGTTGCCGGCTTTGATTCTCGCCTGTTGCCAACCGGCCAGGTCGGCCCAGCCGATGAGCTGCCGCGAGCTGTTGGCGCGCTGGTCCCATTTCAGGTTCCAGACCTGCCGCAGCCAGTCACCATAGCGCGCGCGGGACGTGATCTCGATATCGGCGCGCTGCAAATTCGCCAGCACGGAGCTTGCCGTCCCGTCGCCCAGCAGGCTGCAGATCGGGTTGGACGTTTGCAGGCCAGGTTTGGTCACGATCCCCAACGCAAGCGCACGCGGCTCGATTTGCGCGATATCGGCTGCCGTCAGCCCGAGTAAGCTCGCCCACACCTGCGTATCCTGTGCGCTGAGATCGGGGCAAGCCGCAAACCGGGAGGTGACGTAGTTGGCGAAAGAGACGCATATCTCGTCGGGATCTCGAACGATCGCCATCAGACGATCCTTGAAGCGGAACATGCCTTCGTCGAGATAGGTATCGAGCTTGACGTGGCCGGACATGAACATGCGCGAGGCATCCCCGGTCTTGCGTGCGAGATTGCCAAGCCGGCGCGCAAGCTGCGTATCCGAGACAAGGCCCGCATCGGAAAGCTGATTGCTGATTGCAGGAAAACTCCTGTTCATCGCAGCGATGAAATCAGTGCCGGCGCTTTTTGGAATATGCACAAACAGCAGGCGCTGCTTGCCAGGAAAGTGTCGCAGGATGCGACCGGGCAGTCCGTCGCGGAATGCCGGCGACTGGAACAGCGTCAATGCCCAATCTGCTGGGCTGAAGCCAGCGGGCTCGGCCAATTCCCAACCGGCGCGCGGCGCGCGATCCAGAAAGGCGTGAACAAGCTGGCGTGCACTGACGCCAGACCAGTCAACACGCGCGAACAATTCTTCGGCCAACTCGTTTTCACGAAGTTGCCCGAACAGCAGAACAGTATCTCGGAATGTGACGGGCGGCCGAACCATTACAGTGGCACTGCAGCGCTGCCGCGCGGCTGAAACGCCAGACCGAGCAACATCAGCGCCATGACCCGCCCGTCTTTTACGTTCGCGCGATGCGGTGCCGACGCATCCGGATGGAAAAACCGCACCCGGTCGCTCCCATCCCGCCGCAGCAACGCGCCCGGAATCTCCAGCCCTACCCGCAACGCACTCGGAAAATCGAATTGTCCCAGCAACGCCGTATTCACCTGCACGCTCAACCGCTGCACAGGCAACAACGTCCGATGCAGATGCGGCGCCGCCGTGATCACCAGATCATACACCGGCGCCGCGACCAAAGGCGGAACCGTCAGAACACTCATCGCCCGCACCATCCAGCTCCCTTTCGGCTCCGGCCTGGCCCACCCCTCGCCCAGCAAAGCCAGCCCGTCCTGCCCGGTGCCGAAACCCAGCTCCAACCGCCCTGGCAGAACCGCCGCCGGCCCCGAACCCCCGGCCAGCCACCAGTAATACGCCGCCTCACGCTGCCCTGGAACCTGCGCCGCATAATCCGCATTGGCCGGTACAGCCGCTTCCTCCTCGCCATACCGGTCGCCGACAAACCCGCGCTCCACCTGCGTGAGCGGCAGCGCCGTCTCGTGCGTCACGCCCACCAGGCCGTCATACGGCCGGCAAGCGAACGCCTCGGCCGCCGCCATCTGGTCCGGCCCGATCACCTGAATTGCGATCTCGGGGAAATCGAACTTCGCAGACCACAGCGCCGTCCATCCGCGCGCCGTCGTACGCACCCAGTCGCGCATCCGCGCCGAGACGAGATACGCATCGGATTCGAGATGCACCACACGCTCGAAATTGCGCGCGCCATACCGCAGCCCGGTGACGAACGAGCGGTGCCACCCCGGAAAATCGTAGACCGCCGCGCGGCCGAGCCGGTCCGCGTAGCGCAACACCAGAACCGGCGCCGTACTGCGTATCGATGCGGCATCTTCCGGTGTGCGCAACGTGTGCACATCCGCGTCGGGCCAGCCTGGCAACACGGACGAGCCGTCATCCACCAGAACGATCTGCTGCTGGCCCAGCGTCGCGGCCATCACCGCATCGACCCAGCGGCGGTAACGTGTTTCCCAGATGCGGGTGGATGGCGCGTAGGCGGTGCAGAATACTAGCGTGCGCATGGCCGCGCTCCAGCGAAGCAAGAAAGCAAGTCGTCCTTTGTCGAGAAAAAGGACCAAAAAGCTTTTGCTCCGACGCCTGCACGCAAGCCCGCGCACTCGGCGCAAACGCGAGCGCTGGCAGCAAGAAACACAGCACCACGAACAGCCGTCATAGCAAAAGTTTTTTGGTCCTTTTTTTCAAAAAAGGACTGCTTGCTTCCTGTCACCCCCGCGTCCTCGCCAAAAACTCCTGCGCCACACTCGCAACAAGCCGACCATCCCGCGTAAACACCGACCCGCGCGAAAAACCCCGCCCCCCGCGCGCCACCGGCGAATGCTGCACATGCAACAGCCAGTCATCCGCCGTCACCGCGCCATGAAACCAGATACTGTGATCCAGGCTCGCCGCCTGCAGCGCCGGATTGTCCGGCCGCCCATGCCGCAGCAGCCCCACATGCACCAGCCCCACATCGGATGCGAACCCGACCACCGCACGATGCATCGCCGCGTCGCCCGTAAACGCCGCGCGCGGGCGAACCCAAAGTGCCCGCTCCGGCTGCGCGCCGGTCTGCGGCAGCTCCACAGGCCTTATATCCAGCATGCGGCTCAACAGGTAATCGGGCGCCGGCCGTCCGGCCGCTACGGCGCGCGCCGACCGCCCCTCGAGCTGGTCCGCCAGGCCCTCCGGCGGCGGCATGTCCGGCATCTCCGCCTGGTGCTCCGGCCCAGGATCGCCGTTGTGATGCGAGCTATACCCCGCCAGCAGCAGCCGCCCGCTCTGCGCGATCTCGATCTGCCGCGTGGCGAAACTGCGCCCGTCGCGCGTGCGCACCACGCCGATATCGAACGCCGTTTCCTTCTCTCCCACGCCGATGAAGAACGCGTGCAGCGCGTGGCACGCCGGCGCATCAACCGATGCCGCCAATATCGCCTGCGCGATCAGCGCGCCGCCGAACAGCCTCGGCTCGTCGGTGCGCGGCAGGCCAGGCGCTGTCCAGCTGGTGTCGCCGGTACGCGCCAAGGCCAGGAGTTCGTTGAAATTCATTCGCCGGAAATGCGCGGGAACCGCAATCTTCGCAACCACCCGCGCATTTTCCGCTTCCCCAGCCGCCGAAAAGGCCGCCCTTTGCCGGCCATGAACATCCTCAGCATCCAGTCCCACGTCGCTTACGGACATGTCGGCAACAGCAGTGCCGTGTTCCCGCTGCAACGCCTGGGCGCCGAAGTCTGGCCGATCGACACCGTGCAATTCTCCAACCACCCCGGCTACGGCAGCCACACCGGCGCCATCACCCCGCCCGAGACCATACGGGCGCTGGTCGACGGCATCGAAGCCTGCGGCGCCCTGCCCACCTGCGACGCCCTGCTCTCCGGCTATATCGGCGACCCCGGCACCGGCGACGCCATCCTGCACGCCGCCACCCGCCTGCGCGCCTGCAACCAAGCCGCCTTGTGGTGCTGCGACCCGGTGATCGGCGACAGCGCCCCCGGCATCTACGTCCGCCCGGGCGTTGCCGATTTCTTCGCCAGCCAGGCCGTGCCCCAAGCCGACATCCTCACCCCGAACCAGTTCGAACTCACCTGCCTCACCGGCCAGGATTGCCCCACCCACGCAGCCGCCGCGGCCGCCGTGCAAACCCTGCGCGCCCGCATGCGCCAGGCCGGCCCGCGTATCGTGCTCGTCACCAGCCTGCGCACCGACGATACCCCGCCCGACGCGCTGGACCTGCTCTGCGCCGGACCCGACGGCCTGCACCGCCTGCGCACGCCGCTGCTGGACATCGCGGCGAACGGGGCCGGCGACGCGATCGCCGCGCTTTTCCTGTTCCATATCCTGCGCACCGGCGCACCGGCCGTGGCCATAGGGGATGCGGCGAGCGCGATCCACGGGCTGCTTGGGCGCACGCTTCTGGCGGGTAGCCGGGAGCTGCTTCTTGTGGCGGCGCAGGAGGAGTTTGTTTGTCCTTCCGTGCGGTTTTTTGCGGTCGCCTGTTAGGCAAGGCAAGCAGTCCTTTTTTGAAAAAAAGGACCAAAAAACTTTTGCTCCCCCACCTGCACCAACGCTCCACCCTTTCTGCAAGTGTTCGACTTGCAAGGGAGCCCCGGCGCGCCGTGCAGGCGTCATAGCAAAAGTTTTTTGGTCCTTTTTTTCAAAAAAGGACTGCTTTCTTCCTTTCTCACTTTTCCGCATCCGCCCCAATCCAGATATGCGTCCGCCGCTATTTTGCCGCGTTGCAGCGCTATCAAGTCCAGGCCGGGTAATCGCTCCCGGCACAAGGCCGAAAGTCCGCCGCCATGCCGCTCACCAAAGTCTATGGCCGAGTCCTCCATTTGCTGGCGCAGCACCGCCGCAGCGTCGCCCTGCTCATCCTCGGCAATCTCGGTGTCGCCGCTCTCCAGTTCCTCGATCCCCTGCTGTTCGGCCACGTCATCGGCCTGCTCGCCAAGGCCGACGCTATCCCACACGCCCAGCTCTTCGCCGAAGGCGGCAGCCTGGTCGGCGTGTGGGTGCTTATCGGCGCCTGCGGCATCGGCGTGAATATCGCCGTCGCCACCGGCTCCGAGCGCCTGGCCCACCGCGCCCGCCTCGGCGCCATCAGCCGCTGCTTTGACCGCGTACTCACCTTGCCGGCCTCGTTCCACGCCAGCGTGCAGTCCGGCAGCGTGATGAAAACGATGGTGTCCGGCTCGGACTCGCTGTTCGCCCTCAGCCTCACCTTTTTCAAGGAAAACCTGGCCACCTACATCGCAGTGATCGTGCTCCTGCCGCTGAGCGCGTTCCTCAACTGGCGCCTGTCGCTGATCCTCGTGGCCCTCGTGACCGTGTTCGCCACCGTCACCCTGTTCGTCATCCGCCGCACCCAGGCCGGCCAGCGCCACGCCGAAGCCGCGCATTCCGCCCTCGCCGGCCGCGCCCAGGATGCGCTGTCCAACGTCGTCGCCGTGCAGTCCTTCGGTCGCCTGCAGGCCGAGGCGCAGGCCTTTGCCGAAATCGTCGAGAACGTCATCCGCCACCAGTTCCCGGTGCTGAACTGGTGGGCGCTGGTCACCGTGCTCACCCGCGCGTCCAGCACGCTCGCCGTCATCACCATCGTCGTCGCCGGCGCCATGCTCCACCTCCAGGGCAAGGCCAGCGTGTCGGACATCGTGTCCTTCATGGGCTTCTCCACCCTGCTGATCGGCCGCCTCGAGGCCGCGGTCAGCTTCGCCAGCAACCTGTTCATGCGCGCCCCCGGCATCGCCGATTACTTCACCCTGCTCGACACCCAGAGCAGCGTCCCGGAGCGCACCGACGCCGCCGAACTCGAAGTCACCCACGGCGAAGTGGCGTTCGAGCAGGTGAGCTTCGCCTATCCCGGCGGCCCGGCGATCCTGTCTGACGTGAGCTTCGTCGCCCGCCCCGGCACCGTCACCGCGCTGGTGGGTGCCACCGGCGCCGGCAAATCCACCGCGATGCACATGCTGCAGCGCCTGTGGGACCCGCAGAGCGGCGGCATCCTGATCGACGGCCAAGACCTGCGCGATATCTCGCTCGACAGCCTGCGCGCCAATATCGGCGTGGTGTTCCAGGAGAGCCTGCTGTTCAACCGCTCCATCAAGGAGAACCTGCTCGTCGGCCGGCCGGACGCCACCGACGCCCAGATCGAGACCGCCTGCCGCCTGGCCGAAGCGCATGACTTCATCATCCGCCAGCCGCAGGGCTACGACACGCTGGTGGGCGAGCGCGGCGCCACGCTCTCCGGCGGCCAGCGCCAGCGCCTGGCGATCGCCCGCGCGCTGCTGAAGGACGCGCCGGTGCTCATCCTCGACGAAGCAACCAGCGCGCTGGATGCGGCAACCGAGGCCCGCGTGTCGCGCGCGATGGCAAATTTGATGAAGGGGCGCACCACGTTCGTGATCGCGCATCGCCTGTCGACCGTGCGCGATGCCGACGAGATCCTGGTGTTCGACGCCGGGCGCATCGAGGAGCGTGGGACGTTCGATGGGTTGCTGGCGCGGCGCGGGCGGTTTGCCGAGCTGGTGCATAGCCAGTTGGCGGGAGTGGCCTAAGCAAGAAAGGTCTTCTTTTTCGAGAAAAAGAAGCAAAAAGCTTTTGGTCCCTGTCGGCGCGCGTTTCAGCGCTCCCCGACAGGGACCAAAAGTCTTTTGCTTCTTTTCTTCAGAAAAGAAGGCTTTCCTTCCTTACGCCTGCAGGAACCGCAGCAGATCCGCATTCAGCCGATCGCGCTCGGTATACATCAGCCCATGCGGCGCCCCGCCATACACCTCGAAGCGCGCATGCGGCACCAGCTTCGCCGTCTTCTCGCCAGACGCCGCCAACGGCACCGTCGCATCCGCGTCGCCATGCACGATCAGCGTCGGCACGCTCAGCCGCGCCAGATCACCGCGAAAATCCGTCTCGGAAAACGCGCGCACGCAATCCACCGTGGCCTTCGGGGAGGCCAGCATCGCCTTCTGCTGCGCCGCCTGCAGGATCTCGCTGCTGACGGAGAAGTTCAGCAGCCCGGCGCCGAAGAACGCCTTGCCGAACGGCGCCAGGAAGCCCGGCCGGTCGGTCTGCAGGCCATCGACGATCTTGTCGAACACGCTCTTGTCCACGCCGTCCTCGTTGCCTGGGCCGGCCAGCAGATACGGCGTGACAGCCGATACCAGCGCCACCCGCGCGATACGCGCCGTGCCGTGGGTGCCCACGTAGCGCGCCACTTCGCCGCCGCCCATCGAGAAGCCCACGAGGGTTGCGCCCTGCAGATCCAGTTTGTCGATCAGCGCGGCCAGGTCGCCGGCCAGGGTGTCGTAATCGTAGCCCATCCAGGGCTGGCCGGACCGGCCGAAGCCGCGGCGGTCATAGGTGATAACCCGGTAGCCGTTGCGCGCCAGGTGGACGGATTGGTACTCCCACATGTCGGCATCGAGCGGCCAGCCGTGGATGAGCACGACGGGCGGGCCGCTGCCCCAGTCGTTGTAGTGTAGGGACGTGCCGTCCTTGGCTTCGAAATAGGGCATGTGGGTGGCGTTCCTGTCCTGTGGTTCGCCCGCGCCAACGGGTTGTGCCGGTTGGGGTTGCGTCGCGCCTGACCCGCTCCTGCCAGCCCGGGCTCGCAGCCTTCTCGATCAGTCTTCGGGAGCGCTGGCGAACGACGCAGCCGCACTGACGAGAACTCTGACAAGCCACAGCAGGATCGCGGCGACCACACCGATCAGGAAGCCGGTTATAGGAAACACAACCAGAAATAATCGTCTCAATCCGCCGAAGTAGAGGATAAGTGAATTGAAAACGCCGAACATGACGGGAGCTAGAATGACCCACTCGTAAACAGTCATCGGCTTTCGTCCGGTCCCGACAGGGAGTGGCCTGCGTCTCTTCTGAACATGCAATGCAACAGCGAGCAGAATCAAAACTACTGATAAATGCAGGAAGTCTCAGTATCGAACTCATAATGCGCTTGTCCCAGAAACCATCCTCATGGAATGGTGTGACACATCCGCCGGACACGTTATTCCCAAGTCGGACCGTATGTCGTAAAGCGACCTCGGCCCAACACAATCGCAAGCTTTTCCTTTTGCGCACCTGAAACAATCGCCCATCCGGCGACCTGTTTCCACCCGCCGCATCTGGGCAACGGCCGTTTGCCGGCCAGCCCGATAGCCCGCGCCCCAGGACGAGCTTAGAATGCAGTCATGACACCCGGGCAGATACCCTCGCCATCCGCCACCCCGCTGCGTGTCTGCCTGCTCGGCGCGACAGGCACCATCGGCCGCGCAACGCTACAGGCGCTCACAGATCGCGGCCACACGGTCGTCAGCCTCGTCCGCCCCCGCCCAGGCGACGCCTCGGCCGCCACACCCCCAAACGCCCGCCAAGTCGACTTCGCCAACCCCGCCGACATCGCCCGGAACGGCCTGCGCGGCGAACCTTTCGACGCCATCCTCTCCTGCATGGCCTCACGCACCGGCGCCCCGGCCGACGCCTGGGCCATCGACCACCAGGCCCACCTGAACGTCCTCGCCGCCGCCCAACAAACCGGCATCCGCCGCTTCGTCCTGCTCTCCGCCATCTGCGTGCAGAAACCGCGCCTCGCCTTCCAACACGCCAAGCTCGCCTTCGAAGCCGCGCTGATCGCCTCCGGACTCGCCTACGCCATCGTCCGCCCCACCGCCTACTTCAAATCCCTGTCCGGCCAGGTCGCCCGCGTGCAGCAGGGCCGCCCCTACCTGCTCTTCGGCGACGGCCGCCTGACCGCCTGCAAACCGATCAGCGACACCGACCTCGCCACCTACCTGGCCGATTGCCTGACCGACCCCACCCGCCAGAACCGCATCCTCCCGATCGGCGGCCCGGGCCCCGCATTCACCCCCCGCGACCAGGCCGAAACCCTGTTTGCCCTGCTCGGCCGCCCTCCGCGCTTCCGCCAGGTTCCGCCAGCGCTGCTCGACGCCATCATCGCCACCCTGGCCACCGCCGGCCGCCTCGCCCCCAAACTCGCCGACAAAGCCGAACTCGCCCGCATCGGCCGCTACTACGCCACCGAATCCATGCTCGTCCTCAACCCCGAAACCGCGAGCTACGACGAGGCCGCCACGCCTTCCACCGGCACCGAAACCCTGTTCGACCATTACCGCGCGCTAATAGCCGGCCAGACCGCCACCAATCTGGGCGACCACGCGGTCTTCTGAACGATCCAGCGCCCTGCGCGAGTTATACAAAGCCGCGTGGCAGGGCATCGCCGATATCCCACCGGCCGAGCTGTCCCAAGCATCGCGTTCGATCACCAAGGTCACCAAGACGCCAAGGACACCAAGAAGAAAGCCCGCTTGCAGACCGCTCGCCCACATCTCCAACCACCTTCACGCCCTGGCCTTGAATTCTGTTATGTCCAAGCGGCGCGAAGCAAAGAGAACTCCTGCTCAACAAACTCCGCAGCACCTAAAAAGACGAAGCGAGATACCTTGGTGCTCTCACCGTCCTTGTCTTCCTTGGTGATTCAAGCCCACCCAATCCCAAACACCACCTGGACACCTACAAGCCTTGCCACCCACCCCCACAAAACTTAAACGCCCCAGGATGGACGACCCCGACCCCACGCTCCCCATACTCATCGCCCCCAACAAGGCGCTGAAAACCAAAGCCCGCCCGATCAAAACCGAGGACATGGACCGCGTCCGCCTCCTCGTGCCCCGCATGTTCGACGCGATGTACAAAGCTCCCGGCATCGGCCTGGCCGCCCCGCAGGTCGATGTCGGCCTGCGCCTGGCCATCGTCGACCTGATGCCGAACGAGACCCGCGCGCCTATCGTGCTCATCAATCCGGAAATCCTGCGGGTGAGCGAGGCGTGGGCCACCCGCGAGGAGGGCTGCCTGTCGCTGCCGAACCAGTACGCCGACGTGGCCCGCCCCGCCCAGGTGCGCGTCGGCTATTCGGACCTGGACGGCAAACGCCGCGAGATCGACGCGGACGGCCTGATGGCCGCCTGCCTGCAGCACGAGCTGGACCATTTGGACGGCGTGCTCTTCGTCGATCACATTTCGGTGCTGAAACGCAACATGCTGATGCGCAAACTCGCCAAGGACATGAAGCAGGCAGCGCTCAAGTGAAGCAAGCAGGCAGTTCTTTTTCGAGAAAAAGAACCAAAAAGCTTTTGCTTCTTTTCTTCAGAAAAGAAGGCCTTCCTTCCTGATGCGAATAGCCTTCCTGGGCTCCCCGGATTTCGCCGTCCCGGCCCTGAATACGCTGGCCAAACACCACGAGGTCGCCGCCGTCTACTGCCAGCCGCCCCGCCCCGCCCATCGCGGACAGGCGCTGACGAAATGCGCCGTCCACCAGGAAGCCGAAGCCCTCGGCCTGCCAGTCCGCACCCCCGCCACCATCCGCCGCAATCCCGAAGAGCACGCCCGTTTCGCTTCCCTGGGGCTCGATGCCGCCATCGTCGTCGCCTACGGCCTGATCCTGCCGCGCGAAATGCTGCAAGCGCCGCGCCTGGGCTGCCTGAACATCCACGGCAGCCTGCTGCCGCGCTGGCGTGGCGCCGCCCCGATCCACGCCGCCATCCTGGCCGGCGACAGCGAAACCGGCATCACTATCATGCAGATGGACGAGGGGCTGGACACCGGGGCGATGCTCGCCACCGCCGCTGTCCCGATCGGCCCGCGCGCCACCACGCCGGAGCTGTTCGACCAGCTGTCCAGGATAGGCGCCGAGCTGGTGGTCGAAACGCTGCAAAACCCGCCGCCCGCCATCCCGCAGCCCACCCAGGGCGTCACCTACGCCGCCAAGTTCACCCGCGCCGACGGCAAGCTGGATTTCACCCGCCCCGCCGCCGAACTCGACCGCCGCGTGCGCGCGCTAACCCCTTGGCCCGGCACCTTTGCCACCCTGGCCGGCGACACGCTGAAGATCCTCACCGCCGAGCCCGCCGAGACGCGCCCCACCGCCGAACCCGGCCAGATCCTCTCGCCGGATTTCACCGTGGCGTGCGGCGAGGGCGCCCTGCGCATGCTGCGCGTGCAGCGGCCCGGGCGCCCCGCTGTCGAGGCGTCCGCCTTTTTGCGTGGCTTGCCCGACTGGGCGTCGCTCTCGTTCGCCAATGCGTGAAAGGAAGCAAGAAAGTAGTCCTTTTTCGAGAAAAAGGACCAAAAAGCTTTTGCTCCGACGCCTGCACCATGGCCAACCCTGTTCTGCAGGCGTATTTACTTGCAGTGAGAGTGGACGCTTTTATGCAGGCGTCGGAGCAAAAGCTTTTTGGTCCTTTTTCTCGAAAAAGGACTGCTTTCTTCCTTACCTGACTCAAACCACATGACCCGCTGGGCCCTACGCCTGGAATACGACGGCGCCCGCTTCGTCGGCTGGCAACGCCAGATCACCGGCCCCTCCATCCAATCCGCGCTCGAATCCGCCGCCGCCGGGCTGGCAAACGGCCCCGTGATGGTCACTGCCGCCGGCCGCACGGATGCCGGCGTCCACGCCACCGGCCAGGTCGTCCACCTGGACCTCGAACGCCCCATGGAACCCGCGCAGCTCCTGGCCGCGCTCAACTACCACCTCAAACCGCACCCCATCGCCGTCCTGCAAACCGCCATCGTGCCCGACGCCTGGAGCGCCCGCTTCTCCGCCACCGGCCGCGCCTATCTCTACCGTATCCTCAACCGCCCCGCCCGCCCCGCTTTGCTCGCCAACCGCATCTGGCACCTTCCCCGCCCCCTCGATACCGACGCGATGCAACACGCGGCCAACCACCTTCTCGGCCGGCATGACTTCACGTCGTTCCGCGCTGCCGCCTGCCAGGCCACCTCGCCGTTGCGCACGCTCGACCGCCTCGACATCGCCCGCGCCGACGCCGACGAGATACACGTCACCGCCGAAGCCCGCAGCTTCCTCCACCACCAGGTTCGCAACATGGTCGGAACACTCCGCCTGGTGGGCGAAGGCCGCTGGCACCCTGACGCCGTCGCCACCGCACTCGCCGCGCGCAACCGCGCCGCCGCTGGGCCGACCGCGCCGCCGGATGGGCTCTACCTCACCGGGGTGCGCTATTCGGAAAACCCGTTTGCCTGACGCCAAGCAAGGCAGGCAGTCTCCTTCGGCAAAAAGCATCGCCGACCAAAAGAATTTTTGTCTTCTTGCTGCACGGCAGCTTACTGCGGTTCTGCAGACATCGGTGCCGGCATAGCGGGCGCGGGCGCTGATGCATCGGGGCAGCACAAGCTTTTACTTCGTTTTCTCGAAAAAGCTGGCTTTGCTTTGCCGTCTAGTGGGCCGCCCCCGCCGAACCAGGCGCCATGCGCGGCAGGAACACTGCCAGCCCGGCGGCCACGAGCGACACCAGCGTTAGCGCGTAGAACAGATCGAGATAACCCAACGTTGTAGCCTGGGTCTGCACCAGACGCGATATCGCACCCAGGTTCACCCCCGCGCCGTAGCCGGTATAGGGCGTGACATGCTCGCCGAGGCGCAAATGGTGGAATTGCTCGCGATAGGCCAGCAGCGTTGTGGTGAAGCTGATGCCCACGCTGCCGCCGAGGTTGCGCATCAGGTTTATCAGCGCGGAGGCCTCGTTGTTGCGGTCCGGCGGCACGCCCACGAGGGCCACCGAGTTGATCGGTATGAACAGGAACGGCAGCCACATCGCCTGCAACGCGCGTATGCTGGAGATGTGCCAGAAACCCACGGTCTGCGTGAGGCCGGTGGCATACCACATGGCGGCCGCGGTGCCGGTGAACGCGATGCAGGCGAGCCATTTCGCCTGCACCACACGGCCCGTGAGTATGCCGGACATCGGCATCAACACGATCGTGACGATACCGGCGGCGCCGAGCGTCAGGCCCGCGGTGGTCGCGTCGTACCCCATCAGCTCCTGCGTCATCTGCGGCAGCAGCTGCGTGGTGGAGATCAGCACGAAGCCCAGCGCGAACATCAGGACGTTGCTGATGGCAAAAGAGGGTATGCGCAGAAGGCGGATGTTCATCACCGGCTGTTTGTGGTTCCACTCCCAGAACATCAGAGCCACCAGGCTGACCACGCAGACCGAACCCCAGAGATTGACGAAAGGCGTGCCCCAGCCGCCTTCGCGCTCGAAGCGGTCCAGCACGATCTGCAGCGTACCGAAGCCCAGAACCACGAACAGGAAGCCCACGTAATCCACGCGCAGACCGTCCGCGAGCAGCTTGCGGCGGCGCTCCTGTGTGGCGGGGGAATCGACCACGAACAATTGCACCAGCACGAGGCTGAGCAGGCCGAAAGGCAGGTTGATCAGGAATACCCAGTGCCAGGAATACGCATCCGTGAGGTAGCCGCCGAGCACGGGCCCGATGGCGGGCGCCATCACCACGGTGAGGCCGTAGAGCGCGAACGAGGCCGCGCGCAGGCGCACGGGGAACGAGTCGGCGAAGATCGATTGCTCGACAGGCGCCAGCCCGCCGCCGCCGATGCCCTGCAACACGCGCCACAGCAGGATTTCCGGCAGGCTGCTCGCGGTGGCGCAGAGCAGCGAGCTGACGGTGAAAAGCGCCACGCAGATCATGTAGAACCGCTTGCGGCCGATGACGTTGGCCAGCCAGCCGCTGATCGGCACGATGATCGCGTTGCTCACCAGATAGCTGGTGATGATGTAGGTGCTCTCATCCTGGCTTGCGGCCAGGCTGCCGGCGATATGGCGCAGGCTGACGTTTGCGATGGTCGTATCCAGCACTTCCATGAAGGTGGCGATGGAGACGACGACGGCGATGAGCCAGGGGCTTCGGCCGCCGGCCGCGGAATAGGGTAGGTCGTCTTCGGCCATTCTGGGCGCGCCTCTCAGAAGGAAGAAAGCAGTTCTTTTTTGAAAAAAAGAACCAAAAAACTTTTATCTTCTGCGCGGGTCCGACAGCTTCATTTCAGTCGGACAAAAACGGGCACTGCAAATGCGGGGAGCAAGAGTTTTTTGCTTCTTTTTTGCAAAAAAGAAGGCCTTGCTTACTGCACCTTGATACGCGGCTCGACACTCATCCCCGGCGCCAGATGCAGCCGCGTGCAAACGCCCGGGTCGTCGAACACCAGTTTGACCGGCAGACGCTGCACCACCTTCACGTAATTCCCGGTGGCGTTCTCCGCCGGCAGGCTGCTGAACTCCGACCCCGTGCCACGCTGCAAACTATCGACATGCGCATCGAGCGCGTGGGCGGCGAACGCATCCACGGTGACGCGCGCCGGCTCGCCCACCTGCAGATGGGTGAGCTGGCTTTCCTTGAGGTTCGCCGTCACCCAGCAGGCCGGCTGCACGATTGCCAGCAGGCTCTGGCCGGCGTTGACGTAATTGCCCACCTCGAGTGTGCGGCGCGCGACGAAACCGTCCGCCGGTGCGACGATATGCGTGTAGCTGAGCTGGAGTTGGGCCTGCGCGATGTTGGACTCCGCGGTGCGCACGCCGGCGTCGGCTGCCACGATCTGCGCGCGGGCGATCGCCACCTGCGCGCGCGCGCTCGCTTCGACGCTGCGCGCCGCGTCGAGCCTGGCGCGTGCGCTGTCGCTGGTGGAGCGCGCCTGGTCGAGTGTCTGCGCAGTGATCGCCTTGGGATTTATCCTGGTATAGCGCGTGAGATCGCGTTCGCTCTGCTCGTATTCGGCCTGTTGCACGCGCACCTGGGCGGCATTTTGCGCCAGATCCGCCTCGCGCGCGGGCAGGGTGGCGCGCGCCTGCGCCGCCTGGGCCGCGGATTGGTCGCGTTGGGCTTGCATCTGGTCCAGGCGGACTTCCATGTCGCGCGGGTCGATCTCGGCCAGGAGCTGGCCGGCGCGCACCTGCTGGTTGTCGTCCACGTTCAGCTTGACGATACGGCCGCTTATCTGCGCGGAAACCTGGGAGACGTGACCGTCGATGAAAGCGTCGTCGGTGTTTTCGTAATGCCGGGCATCGAGCCAGTAGAGGGTGCCGGCTGTCAGCAGCCCGCCCACCAGAAGCACGCCCACGAGCAGCCCGACCACGCGCCGCTTTGGTTTTGCGGCTGGCCGGTCGATGCCGATCAGTTCCGGATGCGCCTGGTCCATGCTGAGCCGCCTGCGTTGCGTACGGCCACAGTAGCTGACTGAACGGTTCGGTCAACCGTCGGCTCGCTGCCGGCGCGCCGGTAGCGGTCCATGCTGCGCGCGGGCCTACTTGGCGGCGGCGGCCACCGATTTGAGGATGATCGCGCAGGCGTCCTCAAGCGACCCGAAGCCGGTCACCTTCACCCATTTGCCGGGCTCGAGATCCTTGTAGGTCTCGAAGAAATGGGTGATCTGCTGGCGGACGATTTCCGGCAGGTCCGCCATGCTTTTCACGTCGGTGTAGAGCGGGTGGACCTTGTCGTGCGGCACGCAGATGATCTTCTCGTCCAGGCCCGCCTCGTCCGTCATGTGCAGAACGCCGATCGGGCGGCAGCGTATCACCGCGCCGGGCACGATGGCGGAGGGGACCAGGACGAGGGCGTCCATCGGGTCGCCATCGTCGGCCAGGGTGCGCGGGATGAAGCCGTAGGCGGCGGGGTAGCTCATGGGCGTGAACAGGAAGCGGTCCACCACCAGGGCGCCGGTCTTCTTGTCCACCTCGTATTTTACCGACGAGCCCTGCGGGATCTCGATCACCACGTTGATGTCGTGCGGCACGTCGCGGCCGGTCTCGGTGTCGGTTACGTTCATGCTGACCTCGTTCGGGACGGAAGGGCGGGATCGATGTGGGCGGGTTACTTCAGGGCAGGGCGGTTGTCCAACGGCGGCGCGCGCGCGTGCGATTCCGGCTGACGACCGGTCGCGCTTACAATACAATCCGGCGAACCTTGATCTGGAGTTTGCCGGTGCGCCGTCTGTCTGCCGTTACTGGCCTGTTTGCCGCCGCGATCTGCTGCACGGCCAGCGCATGGGCGGCGCCGTTGGCGTTGTCCACGAACGTGCCAGATGTGGTCAGCTTTGCCGGGCCGCCCGCCGGCTTCGATGCGGTGCACGCCTCGGATGCGGCGCTGGACGCGTATGGGTTTCCGCCGCGGCCCGCTTTGGCCGGCGACGGCCATGCGCGCCGGGACTGGGAGCGGATGCTCAGCCACGCCCGCATACGGGTTAACCCCCAGCTTCGCATGATACCGGGGCGCGCCGGCCCGCAGCAACTCCGCACGATGGTCCGCCATGGCGCCAATACCAGTACCAATTGGACCGGGTTCACCCTCTCCAACAACATGCGGCAGCTCGGCCTCGGCTCGTTCACGCTCGTCACCGGGCAGCTCAACGTGCCGGCGGCCGAGCAGGCCTTCGGCGTATGCACGGGCGCGTGGGACTACTCGGCGGTGTGGGCGGGCCTCGACGGCGTCAACAACAACGGCGTTCTGCAGGCCGGCACGGAATCCGACGCTTATTGCTCCGGCGCCAACACGCAAACCTCCTATTATGCCTGGCTCGAGTGGTATCCCGCCGCCGGCCTGCAGATAACCAACATGACGGTCAGCGCCGGCGATATCGTCAGCATATTCCTCTACGGCACCGGGCCCACCACCGGCGCCGTGGTGCTTATCGACGCCACCACGAACCACTATGTCTCGATGGGGATCACGGCGCCGGCCGGCACCACACTACAGGGTTCCAGCGCGGAATGGATCATGGAGCGGCCGACCTTGAAGGGGAACCAGCTCTCGACGCTGACGAACTTCGTCGCGTCCTACATGTCGAGCATGAACGCCGCTCCCCTGTTCGCACCGCAATTTCCGGCCGGCGCGCCGCCTGCCGGAACCTATTCCAGCACGGTCACGATGAACGACAGCGCGGGCGAGACCCTTGCCACGGCCACGCTGCTCGGCGCGAACGGCATGGTTTTCCAGGACACCGGCGCGGCGAAGTAGCTGCCGGCCAGCGCGCGCGGTTGCATCGCGGGCCGACTTGGTGTTTCTGCGGGGTCCAGGCTGTGAGGCCTTGGCCAGAGGCGCCTGTAGCTCAACTGGTTAGAGCGGGCCGCTCATAACGGCTAGGTTGCGGGTTCAAGTCCTGCCGGGCGCATTCGGGAACATCGAAAACGAGAGAGGCGACGTCGGCTAGCGCGTGCCGATGACGGCCCAGAGAGGATCGCCGCCGCCGGGCGTATGGCTGTGGCCGGCGACCGCGGTGAAACCTGCCTCCGTCATGTAGGCGGCCACCAGGCGCTGTTGGTCCGCGCCTTCCAGCATGCGCCAGATCGCCACCGCCTTGGTGGGAAAGCAGCGGTTGGAAAACGACACCACGAACGGCGCGCCTGGCCGCAGGATTCGGGCGATTTCGCGGAATACCTCCATTGGGCGCTGCAGGTATTGCACGGAGACGCAGTCCGCCGCGGCGTCGAAGCTGGCGTCGGGCAGGGGCAGGCGGGGGTCGGCGTTGAGGTCCTGCACGAACCAGCGTGTGAGGCGGGTGTTGCGCGCGAGTTCGGCCGCGTTCATGCCGTGTCCGACGACGGTGCGATAGGCGATGTCTGGCGGGAGATGGCTGATCCAGCTGCTTTGCAGGTCCAGGATGTCGGCGCCGGCCGGCAGGGTTTCGCGGTAGAGCGCGGTGACCGCCGCGATGGCGCCATCGTCGATATGGGCGACGAAGCGCGGCTGTTCGTAGAACAGGGTGTCCGGCGAAGGGTCTGCCTTGGTGAAAGCCGCGGGATCGAGGTCTGCCACAAGTGCCATGCAGGGAATGTCGGGCGCAGGCGCGAAAAGCAAGGCACCGTCCGCCACTACGTCAGCGTCCGAAGTAGCGCAGACCCACGTGCAGGCGGGGGGAGCGAAAGTTTTTTGGTCTTTCTTCTCAAAAAAGGACTGCTTGCTTCCTGCCTGCGCTTCCTTGCCCCACAGGCCCACCACCTCTAGACACCACCCTCCCACCTCTTAGCCGCCCCGGAGCCGAGCCATGGCCGCATACCAATACGTATATGTCATGAAGGACCTCACGAAGTCCTACCCGGGCGGCCGCGAGGTGTTCAAAGGCATCACGCTGTCGTTCCTGCCCGGCGTGAAGATCGGCGTGCTGGGCGTGAATGGCGCCGGCAAGTCCACGCTTATGAAGATCATCGCCGGCATCGAGACGGAGTATGGCGGCGAGGCGTTCGCCGCAGAGGGCGCACGCGTGGGCTATCTCAGCCAGGAGCCGTATCTCGATCCCAGCAAGACGGTGGCGGAAAACGTGGCCGAGGCGTTCGGGCCGTTGCAGGCGGCGCTGACCCGTTTCAACGCGATCTCCGACCGGTTCGCCGAGCCGATGGAGGATTCTGAAATGGAGTCGCTCCTGGCCGAGCAGGCGACGCTGCAGGAGAAGATCGACGCGGAGGATGGCTGGGACCTGGACCGGCGCATCGAGATCGCGCTTGACGCGCTGCGCTGCCCGCCGCCGGACGCCAACGTGGCGAAATTGTCGGGCGGCGAGCGCCGCCGCGTGGCGCTCTGCCGGCTGTTGCTGGAAAAGCCGGATCTGTTGCTGCTCGATGAGCCAACGAACCATCTGGACGCGGAATCGGTGTCGTGGCTGGAGAAGACGCTGCGCGACTATCAAGGCACCGTCATGATCGTTACCCATGATCGGTATTTCCTCGACAACGTGACCAACTGGATTCTGGAAATCGAGCGCGGCCGCGGTTATCCGTTCGAGGGCAATTATTCGAGCTGGCTGGAACAGAAACGCAAGCGGCTGCAGCAGGAAGAAAAGGAAGAGAGCTCGCGCCAGCGCGCATTGGCCGGCGAGCTGGAATGGATACGCGCGAGCCCCAAGGCAAGGCAGACGAAGAGCAAGGCGCGTATCGCGAAATACGAGGAGATGCAGGCCAAGTCGGCGGAATTGGCCGGCAGCACGGCGGAGATCATGATCGCGCCGCCGCCGCGTCTTGGTGGTACGGTTATCGTGGCGGACCAGTTGCGCAAGGCGTATGGCAACCGGCTGCTGATCGACGATCTGAACTTCAAGCTGCCGCCTGGCGGGATCGTCGGCGTGATTGGGCCGAACGGTGCGGGCAAGACCACGCTGTTCCGCATGATAACCGGGCAGGAGGTGCCGGATTCCGGCGCGCTGAAGATCGGCGAGACGGTGAAGCTCGGTTATGTGGACCAGAGCCGCGACGATCTGGATGGCGAGAAAACCGTTTGGGAGGAGATCAGCGGCGGCACGGATGTGATCTATATCGGCAAGCGCGCGGTGCCGTCGCGAGCCTATGTGGGCGCGTTCAACTTCAAGGGTTCCGACCAGCAGAAGCGGGTGGGTATCCTTTCCGGCGGCGAGCGCAACCGGGTGCATCTGGCGAAGATGCTGAAGACGGAAAGCAACGTCATCCTGCTCGACGAGCCGACGAACGATCTGGACGTGGACACGTTGCGGGCGCTGGAAGAGGCGATCGCGGAGTTTGCGGGCTGCTGCGTGATCATCAGCCATGACCGCTGGTTTCTGGACCGGTTGGCCACGCATATCCTGGCGTTCGAGGGGGACAGCCACGTGGAGTGGTTCGAGGGCAACTTCCAGGCCTATGAAGAGGACAAGCGACGCCGTTTGGGATCGGATGCCACCGAGCCGCACCGGATCAAGTATCGTCCTTTGGCGCGATAAGACAGCAAGCAGTCCTTTTTCGAGAAAAAGGACCAAAAAGCCTTTGCTCCCGTCATGCGGAGCGTGCTGGCGCACGACCGGCGATCTATCCTGTTTAACCCGCGTGGGGACGGGTTGCTAAGGTGCTGGTGCAGACAGCACGGTTGGCGCTGGAACCTGTGGGTGGGGGTGACCTGGAGGCGCTGATCGCGCTCAAGGCCGATCCCCTGGTGTATGGCCAGATGCTGGGCGGCGTGCGCACGCCCTGGCAGGTGATCGACGAGCTGGCGGCCGATCGCGTGTTCTGGTCCGTGCACAGGATCGGCATGTTCGCGATACGGGAAGGCGGCGTGTTCCAGGGAACGACCGGGATACATGACCGGCCGGACGGCCGCGGGCTGGCGCTGCGATTTGCCGTATGGCCGGAGGCGCGGGGGCGCGGACTGGCGCGCGAGGCGGCTTCCGCAGCTTTGCGGTTTGCGCAGGATCGTATCGGCATTGCACGTATCATTGCCGTGGCGCGCGCGGAGAATTTCGGATCGCGCATGGTGCTGGGCTCGATCGGGATGCGGGAATGCGATGTGTTCCTGCGCGATGGGCATGTGATGGTGGTGTATGAGAGCGTGGCAAGTGTGGGCCGTGTAGCGGACGTCGGCAGGCGAGGAAGCAAGTAGTCCTTTTTCGAGAAAAAGGACCAAAAAGCTTTTATCCCGACGCCTGCACGACGATTTGGCTATCATTGCAGTCGCATCGACTTGCAATACGGAAGAAGGCCTTCGTGCAAGCGTCATAGCAAAAGCTTTTTGGTCCTTTTTCTCGAAAAAGGACGACTTTCTTCCTTGCCTGAGATGCGCCAAGCTTGTTCCCTGAACGCTATCACCAGCCAAGTCGTTGAGAGGATGCACATGCATTATGCCGAAAAGAGGTGGGGTTCACGCCTGTTCGCGGCCGCACTGGGATTGAAGCTCGTGGCCGGCGGCGCTGCACAGGCCGGTAGCCCGGACGATAGCGCGATCACGCAAGTGCTGCAGAAGAGTGCGGCCGACTGGTCGCGTGGCGACCTGGCCGCTTTCATGCAGAGTTACGAGGATGCGGCGGGGACGAGTTTCGTCACCAAAACGGGGCTGATCGCGGGATACGCGGCACTGAAATCGTATTATGCCGCGCATTATGCGTCGGGCGGGAAGAAGATGGGCCGGCTTGCGCTGGCTATATTGGAAAATCGGCCGCTGTCACCGGAATTCGCCCTTGTGACGGGACGTTTCAATCTCACGCGCAATGCTGCGGATGGCAGTGACGCGTCGGGTATTTTCACGTTGCTTATGCACCGGACGCCGTCCGGGTGGCGCATCGCCTACGATCACACGTCGTAGCGGCACGGCGCTGACAGGTCGGATCGCGTTATCCGACCTGCACGCGCGCGCGTGCCGAGCCCAGGCGCAGGTTACCCGGCGTTGTCGAGCTGGCGCTGCAATGCGCTCAGCAGCTCGGGGATCGAGTCGCCATGGCGCGACAGGAAGCTCGCATAGTCGCTGCGCTGGGTGAGCCGCAGGCTGGTGCCTTCTGCCACCACGTCGACAACCTTCATGGCGCTGCCTGCACCTTCGACGACCCACTGCACATTCACCGTGGGCTGGTTCGGCCGGGCGATCGACGTTCCGACCAGCGTGTTGTCGCCCTGCGGGCTCTCGCCGTGCAGCGCATAGCTCACGCCGGAATACTCGCCCAGATGCCCGGCGATGTTGTTGAGCAGCACACGGTGGAAGATCGTGGTGTATTGCGCCTGCTGTTCCGGCGTGGCGGTGTTCCAGAACCGGCCGAGGCAGAAGCGCGCGATGCGCGGCACGTCCACATTGCGGTCGATCACCGGGCCGAGCGCCGCCTTTTTCGTGGCGTAAGGCTGCGGGCCGTTCACGATGGATACGAGCTGGTCGGCGAAGCCGCGCACGAAGCCTGCGGCCTGGCTGGACTGCGCCCAAGCCGGCATGAGCGTGCTCGTCGCCAGCAGAAAAGCCGCCGCACCCGACAGTGCCAGGAACGTACGCCGCGTCGTGATGGTCACCATGAAACAACTCCAGAAAAACAAAGGCCTGCCGTAGCGGGAAGCAGTAAGATCATCTCGAGACACAGCAACGCGACAGAAGCGGAAATCGGCGGTTCACGCGTTCAAAAAATCCACCTGGCGTTACGGCGCGGTGCCGGCCGGTGGCGTCGCGGGCTTGTCGTGGCGCGCCGCCTCGATCTGGCTTTGCATGTTCTGGCGATACAGGCTGCGGAAGGTGGCATAGGGGTCGAGCGCGCCCTTCTTCACCGTGTCCAGATCGGCCAGGTGGCGCGAACGCAGATCGACCAGCGCCACGCCGTAGCGGGCCCAGTTGAAGGTTTTCAGCCCGTAGCCGTGCGGCACGTAGCTGAACGGGTCGAGCGCGTTGTCGATGGCGTAGCCGGTGGCATCGCGCGGGCTGCTCGGCCCGAGCAGCGGCAGATACAGGAACGGCCCGCTCGGTACGCCCCACAGCGCCA
The DNA here is from genome assembly GCA_963795825.1 of uncultured Alphaproteobacteria bacterium. GTDB lineage: Bacteria > Pseudomonadota > Alphaproteobacteria > Acetobacterales > Acetobacteraceae > BOG-908. Next base: position 977,010 of record CAWCIW010000001.1, read on the forward strand.
GCGTCACCCCGAAACTGGTCGTGTGCGCGGGGTAGCCCCAGCCGGTCGCCACGTCGAACACGCCGAGCCCGCCGGCCGTCGAATTGATGATGAAGCGCATGAAGGTATCGCCGGCGCGCCGCGGGTTGGCCTGGCTCACGTCGTCGGCGAACAGCACCGGGCTGGAAAGGTTGGTGAGCACGTTATGCACGCCGGTGCGGACCGGGGCCGGCACCACATAGACGTAGCCCTGCGCCACCGGCTTGAGGGTGTAGCGATCGACGGTGTCGTCCACCTTGTAGAAGAAGCGGTTCGCCGGCTCGTAGGGATCGTTGGTCTGCTCGAAATCCGCGGTGGCTTCGCGGTCGCTGGCGGGCGGCCTGGTGGCGCAGCCGGACGTTGCCAATGCGGCCGTGACCAACAGGAGCGGCAAACGTTCTAGCATGGGAGATCCTCGACCGGTGGGCATGAACGGGCAGCTGGCGTGCGCCCTTCGGTTCCCGCTATGTAGCACCTGCCGCAAGCGAGGCAACGTCGGTCCGCACGGCGCGGTTGCGGCGCCCTCTTGCATCGGACGCTGGCGAGGCTTCATGAACACGCCATGGACATGACGCCTCCGCAGACCCCGTATGGTGCGGCCCCTTCCGCCACGCTGGAGCGCTGGCTCACCGGGCCGCGCTTCTCCCGCCTGCCGGCGCGCACCGCCAGGGATGCCACGCCGGCGCTGAGTTTCGAATTCTTTCCGCCCAGGACAGAGGCGCTGGAGGCCCAGCTCTGGTCCTGCATACGCCGCCTCGAACCGCTGCGGCCGCGCTTCGTGTCGGTGACGTATGGCGCCGGCGGCACAACCCAGGCGCGCACCCATGCGACGGTGGAACGCATCGTCCGGGAAACCAGCCTCACGCCGGCCGCACACCTGACCTGCGTCGGCGCCTCGCGCACCGAAGTGGATGACGTGGCGCGCGCCTATTGGGAGGCGGGCGTGCGGCACATCGTGGCGCTGCGTGGCGACGCGCCGAACATGGGGACCTACGAGGCCCACCCTGGCGGCTACGAGTATGCGTCCGACCTGGTGGCCGGCTTGCGCCGCGTGGCCGCGTTCGAGATCACCGTGGCGGCCTACCCGGAGACGCACCCGACCGCGCTGCATCCTGACGCCGATCTGGACAACCTGAAGCGCAAGCTGGACGCCGGCGCCGCCCGCGCGATCACCCAGTATTTCTTCGATGCCGACGTTTTCCTGCGCTTCCTCGATCGCTGCCTGGCGGCCGGGATCACCGCGCCGATCGTGCCCGCCATCATGCCGGTGAGCAATTTCGCCCAGGCGCAGAAATTCAGCGCGGCCTGCGGGGCTTCGGTGCCGGACTGGATGACAAGTCTGTTCGAGGGCACCGAAGACGATCCGGAGACGCGCCGCGTGGTGGCGGCGGTGATCGCGGCCGAACAGGTCCGGGTTCTGCAGGCCAACGGCGTGGACGAGTTCCATTTCATCACGCTGAACCGGCCCGATCTCACCTATGCGGTGGCGCATGTCCTGGGGGCGCGGCCGGGGAAATAGCGGTCCGCCCGATCGGCAGGTCCCGTATGGCGTATCGCGCCGATATCGATGGGCTGCGCGCTCTGGCGGTGAGTTGCGTGGTTCTGTTCCATGCGTTTCCCGGCGCGTTGCCGGGCGGCTTCGCCGGGGTGGACGTGTTTTTCGTCATCTCGGGCTATCTGATTTCCGGCATCATCGCGCGCGATATCGGCGAAGGCCGGTTCAGCTTCGCGGATTTCTATCGCCGTCGCGTGAGGCGCCTGTTTCCGGCCCTGGCCACCGTGCTCGCCGCCACGCTCTGCTATGGCGCGGTGGTGCTGCTGCCCAGCGAACTGGCCCAGCTCGGCGCCCAGGCGGCCAGCGGGGCGGCGATGGTGGCCAACCTGTTGTTCTGGAGCCAGGCCGGCTATTTCGACCCGGCTTCGGCGGCCAAACCGCTGCTGCATCTCTGGTCGCTGGGGGTGGAGGAGCAATTCTATCTGGTGTGGCCGCTGCTGCTGTGGGCGCTGGTCGGCCGGTTCCGGCCGGTGGGCGTCGTGGCGATGCTAACCGCCGCGTCGTTCGGGCTCAACCTGGCGCTGGCCGGCCGGTATGGCGTGGCGGATTTCTACGCGCCGCTCACCCGGCTCTGGGAGCTCTCGGCCGGCGCGCTGCTCGCTTTGGGGGCTTTCCGGTGGCCCGAACCCGGTTTTCGCGCGAACCTGGCGTCGCTTGCCGGGCTGGCCGCGTTCGTTATGGCGGCGGGCGTGCTGCACGAGACCATGGCCTATCCGGGATGGCGCGCGCTGCTGCCGGTATGCGCCAGCCTGCTTATCATCCAGGCGGGGCCTGGCGCGTTGCCGAATCGGCTGCTCGCCCGGACGCTTCCGGTGGCGCTCGGACGAATCAGCTATCCGCTTTATCTGTGGCACTGGCCGCTGCTGTCGTTCGCCACGATCATCCGGCGCGGCGCGGCGCCCAAGCCGGTTCTGGCGCTGGTGCTCGTCGCCGTCAGCGTCGGACTTGCGGCACTCACCTACCGCTATATCGAGCGCCCGGTGCGCCATGGCGCGGCGTCCGGACGCGGCGTATGGCGCCTTGGCGCCTGCATGGGTGCGATCGCACTTGCCGGCGTATTGGTGGCGCGCCTGGCACCGCCGGCCGGCCTGCAAATCGCGAAAGTCGATGCGGCCCTGCATGACGGTATCTTCCAGCCGACGCGCGACATGGTGGTGCGCCATATCCAGGGTCTGACGCTGGCCAGCATCGGCGCCGGCGATCACGCCGTGCTGTTCACCGGCGACAGTCTGCTGCTGCAATATGGCCCGCGCGTGCAACGGCTTTTCGAAACCGGCCAGCTCCGCGCGCGGGTGTATTTCCTGGCCGGACCGAGCTGCGCGCCGATACCGGGCGCCACCCGTCCGGACCGGTTCGCCACATGCAGCATCATGCCGGATGTGGCGCGCCAGCTCATCGCCCGGGCGCATATCGGTACGCTCGTTCTGGGCGCCTACTGGGTGATGAACCGCGGCGCCGACATGTTCGTCACGCGCGCTGGCCGCCTTATGCCGATCGACACGCCGGGCGCGGTGGACGCGGTATATGCCAATCTGGAGGATTGGGTGCGCGGCCTGACCGGCGACGGCGTGCGCGTTTATCTGATACTCGCGACGCCTTCGGGCAAACGCTTCGACCCGGCGCTTATCCTGGATCGCAGCTGGCACGGCTACAGCCTGGACGCGGCACGGCTGGACGGCGTGCCGGTGGCCGGGCTGCGCGCGTCCGTGGACGAAGTGGATCGGCGGCTGCGCAGTATCGCCGGGCGGACGGGGGCGTCCGTTCTCGACCCCTTCGGCGAGATTTGCGGTTCGGGGCCGCTATGCCCCGTTTTGTTCGATGACGGGCAGCCGGTGTTCTCCGACGGGCTGCATCTTCGGCCCTCTTTCGTGGCCGGGCATATCCGGGTGTTCGATCCGCTGCTTACGCGCTAACGATGATTTGTGGCGCTGTCGCGGAGTGGGTTGATGCTGCTTGAGACGGACCGGCTTCTGGTGCGGCCCTGGGCCGATGGTGACCTGGCACCTTTTGCGGCGCAGAACGCGGATGCGCGCGTGATGGCGTATTTCGAGCGCACGCTTAGCCTGGGGGAGAGTGCGGCGGCGATACGGCGCTATACGGATTGCCTTGCGCGCGACGGCTTCGCCATGCTGGCCATCGAACGCAAGGCGGATGGCGCGTTCATCGGCCTGGCCGGCGTGCAGCGCATACTCTACGATGCGCCGTTCACACCGGCCGTGGAGATCGGCTGGCGGCTGGCCTATGATGCGTGGGGGCAGGGTTATGCGACGGAAGCCGCGCGCGCCGCTTTGGCTTACGGGCTCGAACATCTTGGCTTGCAGGAAATCGTCGCGATCGCCGTGCCCGCCAATGTGAAATCGCTGGCGGTGATGGAGCGCATAGGCATGGTGCGGGATTACGGTGCGGACTTCCTGCATCCGCAATTGCCATCGGACCACATTTTCGCGCGACACTGCCTATACCGGGCCAGGCTTGGCTGACACCAACCCGTTTTGGGGCTGACTCATCGGCAGAAAGGAAGCAAGGCCTTCTTTTTCGAGAAAAAGAAGCAAAAAGCTTTTGCTGTGACGCCTGCACGATGATCTGGCTGTCATTGCAGCCGCATCGACTTGCAATACGGAAGCAGGCCTCAAAGCAGGCGTCATAGCAAAAGCTTTTTGGTCCTTTTCCTCGAAAAAAGGACTGCTTTCTTGCCTGCCTTGAATGCGTTAATCTCAACCTTGGTTGGTATGACATAAGCCCACGCTGGATCATCCCGAACTATACGCATTTTTTGATCCCAAGGAGCCTTCCAGAATGGCCGACCTCACGAACAAAGTAGCAATCATAACAGGCGCCGGCACCGGTATCGGCGCCGCCACAGCACGCCGCCTGGCCAAAGATGGCGCCGCCGTGGTTCTGGCCGGCCGCCGCGCGGACAAACTGGCGGAGATCGCGCGCGACCTGCCGAAGGACCGTGTGCTGGTGCAGGTCACCGACGTTTCGAAAGAGGCCGAGTGCGACAGGCTCGTTGCCGCCACGATCGCCCGTTTCAGCCGGCTCGACATATTGGTGAACAATGCCGGCACCGCGATCTTCGGCGCGTTCGAATTGGCGGACATCGCCGAGTATCAGCGCGTCATGCAGACAAATCTCGACGGTGTGATCTACTGCATACGCGCTGCGCTGCCGCATCTGCTGGCGACGAAGGGCAATGTCGTCAACGTGTCATCGGCATCAGGGCTGGGTGGCGACTGGGGGCTCAGCTACTATAATGCGTCCAAAGGGGCGGTGACCAATCTGACGCGCGCGCTGGCCCTGGAATTCGGCAATCGCGGCGTTCGGGTGAATGCAATCAATCCGAGCCTGACAATCACCGACATGTCCGCAGGGCTCACCGGAAATGCCGAGCTGATGGCCAAGTTCAAGGATCGCATCCCGCTCGGGCGGCCCGCGGAGCCGGCGGAAATCGGCGACGCGATCGCGTTCCTCGCTGGCCCGGATGCGCGTTTCATCACCGGCGTGAACTTGCCGGTGGATGGCGGCGTGAATGCTTCGAACGGACAGCCGCGTTTGGCGTAGGCGCCGCGCCGCCGGAGGCCCGGTGCCAGGGCCTCCGGCGGCAATCTTCACGGCACCGGCTGGAACTCTTCGCTGACCTGCGCCACGGTGAGGCCCAGTTTGCGTATCGTGGTGTGGTTCAGCATCGCGCCGCCCGGCTCCAGATACATCCACTGGTCCATGACCACGTTCTTCAGCGGATTGCCCGGCGAGAGCGCCAGCACCCACCTCCAGTGAAACACGCGGCCGGCGGCCTCGCCATCCGCTTCGCCCACCATGTCGTTCGCCGTCGCCACGAAATGGTTGGCGCCCTGCCGGCGCAGATGCCAGTCGCGGTGCTGCGTCGTGCCATCGCCCAATGTCAGTGTCTGCACCATGTGCAGGCCGGCCTCGCCTTCCGGGGTGCCGACGCAATCGGTGATCACCGTGTCCGTGGGCGCGCCGCCGCGATTTTCGATCACGCCCCAGCTTCTATGGTGGCCGGTCCAGAAAGCGACCGCATCGAAGATGGGGGTTGTGCCTGCGAAATGCTGGACGGGCTCGCCTTTTCCGCAGGCGGTGAGGGCTAAAGAGAGAAGGAAGCAAGCAGTCCTTTTTTGAAAAAAAGGACCAAAAAACTTTTGCTTCCCCGCCTGCACGCGGGGTTGCGCTCTGCGTGTTGGCTTGCGCGCTGGCAGATGGTGCTTGGGCTGCCCTTCCTGCTTCTTTTTTGCGAAAAAGAAGGCCTTCCTTACTTGCGAGGCTTCCCCCATAACCGATTCCCCCATGACCGCTTACCTCACCAAACTCAACGACGAACAACGCCAGGCGGTCGAGACCACCGAGGGCCCGCTCCTGGTGCTCGCCGGCGCGGGCACCGGCAAGACGCGCGTGCTGACCACCCGATTCGCCCATATCCTGCTCACAAACCTGGCTTTTCCCAACCAGGTACTCGCCGTCACCTTCACCAACAAGGCGGCCCGCGAGATGCGCGAGCGCGTCGGTGCCCTGCTTGGCCGCCCTGCCGAAGGGCTCTGGCTCGGCACGTTCCACGCCCTCTGCGCCCGCATGCTGCGCCGCCATGCCGAGCACGTGGGCCTCACCTCCAGCTTTTCCATACTCGACACCGACGACCAGACGCGGTTGCTCAAGCAGGTGATGGAGGCGCTTAAGATCGATCCCAAACGCTGGACACCGCAGGCCGTGATGGGCGTGCTGCAGCGCTGGAAGGATCGCGGCCAGACGCCGGACCGCGTGCCGGAAAGCGAGGAAGGCGAATTCGCGCATGGCCGCATGCGCGAGGTCTACGCGCAATACCAGTCCCGCCTGCGCGGACTCAATGCCGCCGATTTCGGCGATCTCCTGCTGCACACGACGGAGATACTGCGTAAGCAACCCGAGGTGCTGGCGCAATACCACCGCGCGTTCCGCTACATACTGGTCGACGAATACCAGGACACAAACGTGGTGCAGTATCTCTGGCTGCGTCTGCTGGCGCAGCAGCACAAGAATATCTGCTGCGTGGGTGACGACGACCAGTCGATCTATTCGTGGCGCGGCGCAGAAGTGGAAAACATCCTGCGTTTCGAACATGACTTCCCCGGCGCGCGCATCGTGCGGCTGGAGCAGAATTATCGCAGTACCGCGCCGATCCTGGCCGCCGCGGCCGGCCTGATCGCCAACAATGCAGGCCGGCTTGGCAAGACATTGCGCTCCGGCCTGGCGGATGCGGCCGGCGACAAGGTGAGCGTTGTCAGCCTGTGGGATTCCGACGAGGAGGCCCGCATGGTCGGCGATCGCGTGGAAGCCTGGCGGCGCGAGGGCTGCAAACTTGTCGACATGGCGATACTCGTGCGCGCGGGTTTCCAGACGCGCGCTTTCGAAGAACGCATGATCACGCTGGCCATTCCATATCGCGTGGTCGGCGGCTTGCGTTTCTACGAACGCGCGGAAATACGCGACGCCATCGCGTATATGCGCGTGCTGCGCCAGCCCTCGGACGACCTGGCGTTCGAACGTATCGTCAATCTGCCGCGCCGCGGTGTGGGCGACGTGGCGCTGCGCGCGATGCATGCTTCCGCCCGTGAGCAGGGCATCGCGCTCTCCATCGCCGCGTTCCAGCTGGCACAGGCCGGTGCGCTGAAGGGCCGGCCGCGCGAGGCCATACGCGAGCTCGGCGCCGGCTTTGCACGCTGGCGGCTTATGCTGGAATCCGACGGACATGTGGTGACGATCGCCACCATGCTCGATGAAATCCGGCTACACCGACATGTGGCGGCAGGACAAGTCGATCGAAGCGCCGGGGCGCCTGGAGAACCTCAAGGAACTCGTGCGCGCGATGGCGGATTTCGAGAACCTTTCAGGTTTCCTCGACCATGTTTCGCTGGTTATGGAGAACGAGGAACAGGCGGACGCCGACCGGCTCAGCATGATGACTCTGCATGCCGCGAAGGGCCTCGAATTCGACAACGTGTTTTTACCCGGCTGGGAAGAAGGCGTGTTTCCGAGCCAGCGCACCATGGACGAATCCGGCACCAAAGGCCTCGAGGAAGAGCGTCGCCTCGCCTATGTGGGGATCACCCGTGCGCGGCGGCGCGCGGTGGTCAGCCACGCCGCAAACCGCCGTATCTATGCCAACTGGCAGAGCAGCATTCCCAGCCGGTTCATCGAGGAATTGCCCGAGGCGCACACGGAGCGCGCAGGTTCGGCCGCGCTGGCGCGCTCCGCGCAGATATCGGCACCTTCGGTGTTCAACAACGGACCGCTGATTGCGCGGCGTGCTGAGGCCTGGGAAAATCCCGGACGGCCTGCGCGGGCAGACAAGATCGCTGTCGGGCAGCGGGTTTTCCATGAGAAGTTCGGCTATGGTGAAGTCACGGCCGCGGATGACGACAGGCTGGACATCAATTTCGAAAAAGCGGGGGCGAAGCGCGTGATGGACCGGTTTGTGGCGAAAGTCTGATGCTTTCACCCAAGCAAGGTTGGTTCTTTTTGCAAGCGAAAAGCAGGAAGCTTTCGCCGGGGCTGTCGAGGATCGCTCTGACGTGAGGCGCACCACGCCTTTGGAGACGGTGTTCGTTATCGTTCCCGAGTCCGCTGTCGATGCCTACGAGTCTGCATTGTCGTTGGCCTGCGCTACGGTCGGGCTTTTCGTCGTCGACGAGACGCGGAAGATCTGGCGCGTCGAAGGGGTCAAGGCCGTGGGCGCGGCGGAGGACGTGTTGCAGCAAGGGATTGCTCTTGCTGCTGTAGTAAGCGCCACACATGCTGTTCTGGAACGTGAGGCGACAGAGGCGGAAGGCTGGCTTGCGCGCACCTACGAAGCGTTTCCGGAGCAGGCGATCGGCCGCCGTTTCGCCATACGCGGCACGCATTTGGCAACGCCGCGCCGGTTCAGCCGCCGCACGCTGACCGTGGATGCTGGGCTGGCCTTTGGAAGCGGCGAACATGGCAGCACGCGCGGCTGTCTGCTGGCGCTCGAGCGCGTGGCGCACCGCAAGCCGCGCCGTATCATAGACATGGGATGCGGCTCCGGCATCCTCGCGATGGCCGCTGCGAGTTTGCTGCACCGGCGCGTGGTGGCGGTCGATAATGATCCGTGGTCCGTGCGCGTCACGGCACAGAACGCGCGACAGAACGCGCTGCGATCCTTCGTCCGCGCCCGCCTCGGCCACGGTTGGCAGAATGCCGACGCGGTCCGATACGATCTCGTATTTGCCAACATACTCGCGCGTCCGCTGTGCCAGATGTCTGCCCAACTGGCCGCCCATCTCGCACCTGGCGGCACGGTGATTTTGGCGGGGCTGCTGACCACGCAGATACCGATGGTGTTAGCCGCGCATCGCCGCCAGGGTTTGCGCCTGGAACGTGTTCTTACGGAAGGCCAGTGGGCCACGCTGGTGCTTCGAGGCGCGAGGTTCGCGTAAAAACTGCAGCGTCTGTGATACCACGCCCTGGAGGAGCGAAGTTTCTTCATCCTGCCAGCCAAGGAGCCAACATGAAACCCTCCGAACGTCTCGCCGCTGTTCGCACTGAACTTGCCCGCCAGAACCTTGATGCGTTCATCGTGCCCCGCGGCGACGAACACCTTGGCGAATACGTGCCACCTGCCGCAGAACGCCTTGCGTGGCTTACCGGGTTCACCGGCAGCGCAGGCCTGGCCGTGGTGTTCCAGGACCGCGCCGCGGTTTTCAGCGACGGCCGCTACGTGTTGCAGCTTGCGACCGAAACCGACGCGGCACTCTGGGACCGACTGCACATTACCAACACGCCGCCGCCCGACTACATCGTCGCCCATACGCAGCCGGGCGCGCGCATCGGCTACGATCCCTGGCTGATGAGCGAGGATGCGCTTGCGCGCTTTCGCGAGGCCGGGCTGACGTTGGTGGAAGCAAACGCAAACCCGATAGATCTCGCCTGGGATGATCGCCCCGCGCCTCCGCTGGCGCCAGCGATGCTGCACGACGCAGCATTTGCCGGCGAGGCGTCTGCAAGCAAGCGCGCCCGTCTGGCTGAAACGCTTCGTAAGGCAAATCAGCAAGCGGCGGTGCTAAGCGATCCGGCATCGATCGCCTGGCTGCTCAATCTGCGCGGAGCGGATCTCGCTTTCGTGCCCGTGGCGCTGGGCTTTGCAATATTGCATGCGGATGCTTCCGTCGAATTGTTCATGGCGCCGGAAAAACTGCCGCAGGCGGTACGCGAAGCCTTGGGGAACGCTGTCGCCACTGCGCCGCGGTCGGCGCTTCCGGCGGCGCTTGCGGCACTCGCCGGCAAAAATGTTCGTCTCGATATGGTCGGCAGCCCCGCCTGGCTTGCCCGAACGCTGCGTGACGCCGGCGCCCGGATAATATCCGGCCAGGACCCATGCCTCGTGCCGAAAGCGCGCAAGAACGTGACGGAGCAGCAAGGCGCCCGCGCAGCCCAGCATCGCGACGCCATAGCACTCGCGCGCTTCCTGCATTGGCTAGGCGATGCCGCCGGCCATGAAACCGAACTGTCCGCCGCTGCGCAATTGCTGCGCTTCCGCGCGGAGGCTGCCGAATTCCGCGGCGAGAGTTTCCCTGCAATCAGCGCGGCCGGTGAACACGGCGCCATCATGCATTACCGCGTGTCGCTGCAGACCGATCGCGCGATCCTGCCGGACGAACTCTATCTTATCGATAGCGGCGGCCAATACGTGGACGGCACCACGGACGTGACGCGCACCGTCTGGACAGGCCCCGGCCTGCCCACCGCAGAACTGCGTGACCGCTACACGCGCGTGCTGAAGGGCCACATCGCGATCGCCACGCTGGTATTTCCGGACAACGTGCCCGGCGTGCGGCTGGACTCGTTCGCACGCAGCGCGCTCTGGCAAGCAGGGTTGGATTTCGATCACGGGACCGGCCACGGCGTTGGCAGCTACCTTTCAGTCCATGAGGGGCCCGTCAGCATTTCTCCGCATCTGCGCCCTGCCGTGCTGGAAGATGGCATGATCCTCTCCAACGAACCGGGTTTCTATCTTCCCGGGGAATATGGCATCCGATTGGAAAACCTGGTTCTGGTGGAGCCAGCATTGTTTCCCGGCGCGCGGGCGTTTCATCGTTTCGAGACTTTGACCTGGGCGCCGTTCGATCGTGTGCTGATCGATGTCTCTCTGCTTTCCGAGGCGGAATTGGCCTGGTTGAACTTGTACCATGCTCGAGTTTCTGCCGAGATTTCACCGCATCTGTCTGGGGCGGTTCTTGACTGGTTTTTGGAGGCTTGCGCTGTTCTGGAAGGCAAGTAAGGCCTTCTTTTTTGCAAAAAAGAAGCAAAAAACTTTTGACTCCGCTGTCGCGGGACTTTGGAAAGGCTGGTTGAGTGACTCTGGGTGATCTTACGTGTCGGGGGCGGTTTTCGTATTGGTACTCTGAGAAAGTTCGGTTCTCCGACACGGACATGATCGGGCATATCAATAACGTGGCTTTTGCCGCTCTGATGGAGAGCGGACGGGTGAATTTCACCCGCAGCGGTGTGATCGAGAGCATGCCCGATGACGTGCTGGTGGTGATGCGGCGCATCGAACTCGATTATCTGGCCGAGTTGCACTGGCCGGCGGAGGTGGAGATCGGGTCCACGCTCCTGCGCGTGGGCAGCTCCTCGTTCCAGATCGGCAACGCGATCTTCCACGGCGCGCTCTGCGCGGCAACGTCTATCACCACGCTCGTGGTGATCGGGCGGGAAAGCCGGAAATCCGTTCGTATTCCCGATTCGGTGCGGGCCGGGTTGGAGCGACACATGGTAGATAATCCGCAATCTGCATGAGTCCGGAGGAGCTCGCCGCACGCCATCCGAGATTATATCACCTCACGCTGGCGGAGTCCGTCGCCGGCATCATGCGACATGGCCTGCTGGCGACGTCCAGCCTGCTCGATCTGTTTGCCGTGCCCGACGTAGAACGCGCCGCCATCGAGAGTGCGCGGCGGGCGGACCGCATGGTTATCGCGCACCCGCTACATGGCAGCGCCATCATCACGGATAACCGGCCGATCGTGATGTCATCGCTGGCGAAATGCCTCGATGACGGGCTGCAACCTGCCGACTGGCTCCGGCTGCTCAACGCACGTGTGTTCTTCTGGGTCAGTGAAACCGGGCTGCAAAGCCTGGCTGGCGCGCAACTCAATCGTGGCCGCAAGCTGGCCGTTCTGGTCGTGGATACGCTGGGCGTGGCACGGGCGCATCGCGATCGGATCGAGCTGTCCGCGATAAACTCCGGATCGACGGTACGGCGCCCGCCGCGTCGTGGGCTGTCCACGTTCACGCCCCTGGGCGCGCGAGATTACAAGGATTGGCAAACGCAACGCGGCCGCAAGGACACCATCCGGGAAGTCACCGTGCTCGCCGGCGTCCCAGACATTGCAGAGCACATGATCGAAGTCCGAGACTTCAGCACGACCATGAGGCGGCCTCGCGCTCCCTAAACGCCACCTACCAGTTCCGACCACTCCAACTCGCTGACCACCCGCACGCCCAGCTCCGCCGCACGCTTCGCCTTGCTACCCGCGTCTTTCCCAACCACCACGAAATCCGTCTTCTTCGAAACGCTGTCGGTCACCCGGGCCCCCGCCGCCTCCGCGCGTGCCTTTGCCTCAGGGCGCGTCATCGTCTCAAGCGTTCCTGTAAATACAACGATCTTTCCGCTTACCTCGCTATCGCCACCAAGCTTCAACGCGTCGGCGATCGTCAGCAACCCGGCGAGTTCGTCGACCACGTCCCGGTTGCGGCGCTCGCCGAAGAACGCCACCAACTCGTCGGCGATCGCGCCGCCTACGCGCAATATGCTGCCAAGCGACTGGCGTGCTTCGGAGCCGATTTCCACGGCCGCCTGCATTTCGGTGCGCCAGTTGGCGAAACTTCCATAGTGTCGCGCGAGCAGCTTTGCATTCGTCTCGCCGATCCGGCGGATGCCGAGCGCGAAAATGAAGCGCTCCAGCCCGATATTGCGTCGCGTTTCGATCGCGGCCACCAGGTTGCGCGCCGACTGTGCGCCCCAGCCTTCCAGTCCGGCGATTTCCGCTTCGCGCGCGCCGAGCCGGAATACATCGGCCGGGCCGCCCAACCATCCCAGAGCGTGGAACTCCACCACGGTCTTTTCGCCCATGCCCTCGATGTCGAAAGCCCGGCGCGCGCAGAAATGCACCAGCCGCTCGACGGCCTGTGCCGGACAGACCAGCCCGCCCGTGCAGCGCCGGACCACTTCGCCGTCGGGGCGCGCGGCCAGGCTGCCGCAGGCCGGGCAATGCGTCACCGGCTGGTAGGGGACCGTGTCAGCCGGCCGGGAGTCCAGCACCACGCTGACGATTTGCGGGATCACATCGCCGGCGCGTTGCAGCACCACGGTGTCGCCGATACGCGCATCGAGGCGCGCAATCTCGTCCTCGTTGTGCAGCGTCGCGCGGGTGACCAGAACGCCGCCCACGCCCACCGGCGCCAGCCAGGCGACCGGCGTCAGCGCGCCCGTGCGGCCGACCTGCACGCGTATGTCCTGCAGAACAGTGGTGGCCCGCTCGGCCGGGAATTTCCACGCGATCGCCCAGCGCGGCTCCCGCCCGGCAAAGCCGAGGCGGCGTTGCAACCCGAGATCGTCGATCTTGAAGACCACGCCGTCGATGTCGTAGTCCAGCCGCGCCCGCGCAGCTTCCACACGCGCAAAGAACGCGGCGGCCTCTGCCATGTCCGCCAGACGCTCGCTCAGCGGATTTACCGTAAAGCCCCATTTGCGTAGCTGCGCCAGGTACTCCCAGTGCGTGTCGGCGACCGGCTCCGAGATCTCGCCTGCCGCATAGGCGAAGAATGCCAGCGGCCGGCGCGCGGTAATGCTCACATCGAGCTGCCGCAAGCTGCCCGCCGCGGCGTTGCGGGGGTTTGCGAACAGCCGCAGGCCGGCAGCCTCCTGCGCGGCGTTCAGCGCCAGAAAATCCGCTTTTGCCAGAAATACCTCGCCGCGAATTTCGATGAGCGCCGGCGCCGCGCCGTGCAATGTTTGTGGCAGACGCTCCAGCGTTCGCAAATTGGCGGTCACATCCTCGCCCTCGGTGCCGTCGCCGCGTGTGGCGCCGCGCACCAGGATGCCTTTCTCGTAAGTGAGCGATATCGACAATCCATCGATCTTCGGCTCGCCCACCAGGGGCAGTGCTGCGTCCGCCGGCAATCCAAGGAAGCGGCGGACGCGCACGGCGAACTCTGCAAACGCGGCCGCGCCGAATGCGTTGTCGAGCGACAGCATGGGTACGCGATGGCGCAATTTGCCAAAGGCCGGGGAGGGGGCGCCGCCCACCTGGCGGGAGGGTGCGTCGGCGCGCGCCAGGCCGGGGTGTTCGGCCTCGAGCGCTTCGGCACGGCGCCGCAGCGCATCATAGGCGGCGTCGGATATCTCGGGTGCGTCCTGCTCGTGATAGGCGCGGTTGTGATGCGCAATCGCTTGCTGCAGGGCCAGCATCTCTTCTTCGGGCGACATGGTCTGTTGCGCGATATCCTTGTTCATCTGCCGCTCCGCCTTCCGCCCGCCTTGTATGTCAATGCCTGCCTTACAGCAGACCGAATGTCGCAAAAGACCACGATCGGCAAACGTGCCGTCAAGGACACGGAGCTTGAGGTGCTGGACCCGCAAGGTTTCGCGCTTGATCACCTTCGCACCCTCGGTCGGCTGGGCGAAGACGACAATGGCCAGCCGGCAGCGGACAAATGATACTGGGCGCCGATGTCCATTTCCTGCAGGCCCCTCATCAGAGTAAACCCACGAGCCCCCGCAGGAAAGAACGCCGACAGGGAGCAAAAGTCTTTTGCTTCTTTTCTTCAGAAAAGAAGGCCTTCCTTCCCCCCGAACAAAGCCCCGGCCGCAGCCCGAGCCGCCGGCGTGATCACCTCGCCCGCAAGCATGCGCGCGATCTCCTCCTGCCGCTCCGCCGCGCCCAGTATCTCCACCCGGGTCTCCGTCCGCCCGCCGCTCACCCCCTTGCTCACCCGCAGATGCGCCGCGCCGCGCGCCGCCACCTGCGGCGAGTGCGTCACCACAAGCACCTGAACGCCGGAAGCCACACGCGCCACGCGGTCACCAACCGCCGCCGCGGTGGCGCCGCCTATGCCGCTATCCACCTCGTCGAACACCAGGGTGGATACGGCCGATCCGCTCACCAGAACCACTTTCAGCGCCAGCATCAGCCGCGATAATTCGCCGCCGGAGGCCACGCGCCCGAGCGGGCCGGGCGGCTGGCCGGGATTGGTGGCGATCAGGAAACGCACCGTGTCCGCGCCGGCGGCATTCCAGGCCGCCTCCTCGAGCCGTGTGACCACGGCGAAGAATTTCGCGCGCTCGAGGCGCAAGGGCGGCAGCTCGGCATTGGCCGCTTCCTCCAGCCCGGACGCCGCGGCATTGCGCGCCGCGCTGAGTTTCTCGGCCGCCTCCACGAAGCGGCCGCGCGAAGCCGCCGCTTCGCGGGTCAGCCCGGCCACCGCCGCGTCGCCGCTGTCCAGCGCCGCCAGCCTGGCGCGGAAGCCGGCCAGCAACCCGGGCAGCTCCACCACCGCCACAGAATATTTCCGCGCCGCTCCGCGCAGCCCGAACAGCCGTTCCTCGGCCTGTTCCAGGGCCCGCGGGTCGGCATCCGCCTCCGCGGCCAGCCGGCTCAGCAGGCTCTCGCCTTCCGCCAGTGCCTCCTCCGCCCGCTCCAGTGCCGCAAGCGCCGCGTTGGCCGGGTTCTCCGCCTCGCCACCCACCGGCAGCAGCCGCTGCAGCGCCCGGGCCGCCGCGCGCAACGCCGCCGCCGGGCCGTCCTTCCGCCTGTCCCTTGGCGTCAGCTCGCTGAGCGCGGCCGCGATCGCCTCGGACCGTTTCTCGCCCTGCTGCAGTCGGTGGCGCAGGGCCGCCAGCTCATCCTCCTCGCCCTCGCGCGGCGCCAGCTTGGCCAGCTCCTGGCTGGCGTGGCGGAGGAATTCCTCCTCGCGCTTGGCCTCCAGGATGTTGGCCTCGGCTTCCGCCAGCCGCTCTACCGCCGCGCGCCAGGCGCGATACCTTGCCGCAACCTCCGCCCGCAAATCCGGCGAGATGCCGTACGCGTCGAGCAATCTGAGATGCGAGGCTGGATCGGCCAGGCCCATCTGGTCGTGCTGTCCCTGAACCTCCACAAGCAGGGCGCCCAGCCGCTTCAGCGTGGCCGCGCCCACCGGTGCGTCGTTCACCCAGGCTCTCGACCGCCCGTCGCGCGCCACGGCGCGGCGCAAGACCACGTCGTCGTCTCTGGGCAGGCCAAGCTCCTCCAGGGCGGCGAAGACGGGGTGGCTGGGGGCGGGGGCGAAACCGGCCGATACGCTGGCCTGCTCGGCGCCGGCGCGCACCAGGCCGGCGTCCGACCTGGCGCCCAGGGCCAGGCCCAGGCTGTCCAGCAGGATCGATTTTCCGGCGCCGGTTTCTCCTGTCAGGACGCTCAGGCCTGGGCCGAAGGCTAGGTCCAGGCGTTCTATCAGGACTACGTCTCGGATGGAGAGGGAGGTTAGCAAGGAAGCAAGGCCTTCTTTTTTGAAAAAAAGAAGCAAAAAACTTTTGTCAGTTTGGGCTTTGGGTTGGTGGACATTGGGTGTGTTGGGTTCAGAAGATCCAACCGAAGGTCCTGGTGAAGAAGCCTGGGCGGTCGGCAGGGCCGTTTGCGGCGACGGGGCCTTGCACGGCGCCTACCTGGCGCAGGTCGTTCCAGCTGTTCTGATACCAGTTGCTGCCGGGATAGTTGTAGGCCAGCACGGCGGCGGTGCGTTTCGCCTCGCCCACCATGCCTAATTTCAGATAGATCTCGGTCAGGCGCGACAGCGCTTCGGCCACGTGGTTCGTCGTCTGGAAATCATCCACCACGCGCTGGAAGCGGCCGATCGCCGCGGCGTAGAAATGCTGCTTTTCGTAGTACCGGCCGATCTCCATCTCCTTGCCGGCCAGATGGTCGCGACACAGATCGATCTTCAGCCTGGCATCGCGCGCATACGCGCTGTCGGGGAAGCGGTTCACCACTTCCTGCAGCGCGCTCAGCGCTTCCGTGGTGCCCTTCTGGTCGCGCGAGATATCGGCGATCTGCTCGTAGTAGCAGAGCGCGCGCAGGTAATAGACGTAGCTCACGTCCTTGTTCGCCGGGTGAAGTGCGATGAAGCGGTCGAGCTGCGATACCGCCTCGGTGTAGCTGTCGCGCCGATACTCGGTGTAGCCCTCCATCAACTGCGCGTTGGTAGCCCAGCTCGAATACGGATCGTTCTGCTGGATCGCGTCGAAATGCTTCACCGCAGTGCTGTAATTGCCCCTTTGCAGCGCATCCACGCCGTTGCTGTAGAGCTGGTCGGGCGGCTCGTCGGCCAGGCTCACCTTGGGCGAGTCGTCGTCGTTCTTGGTGAACGGCAGGACGGAGTTGATCGTCTTGCAGCCGGCCAGGCTGAACGCCAGCAGGAGCGGGAGGGCGAGTTTGTTGGGGCGAACGGTCATCATGGTGCTCTACACCAACGTCGGGGTTTTAGGCGAGTAGGGCCTAGCCTCGACCGGCCAGTGCAGTCAGGCGGCGCGGGCGATACCCTGGTATTGCGCGCCGGTCCAGGACGCGCCTTCCAGGCTGACCCGGCGCCAGGCGCGGGCATCGGCGAACAGCGCGCGCAGCAATAGGTTGTTCAGCGCGTGGCCGGTGCGATGCGCCACGAAGCGGCCGTGTATCGGCGCGCCGGCAAGTGCGAGGTCGCCCACCGCATCCATCATCTTGTGGCGGACGAACTCGTCCGGCGCGCGCAGGCCTTCGGGGTTCACGATACGCGCGCCATCGACGACGACGGCGTTCTCCAGGCTGCCGCCGCGCGCCAGGCCGGCCGCCTGCAACGCCTCGATTTCCGCCAGCATAGTGAAGGTGCGTGCCGGTGCCAGAACCTGGCGGAATCCCTGTTCGGTGAGCGAGAGGGACAACGCCTGGCGCCCGATCGCGGCGGCGGTAAAGTCGATGGACAGGCTCATATCCAGCCCCGCGGCGCCCGGGCGCAACTCGGCATAGGCCTCGCCGGCTTCTACGCGGATCGTCTTGAGCACCTCGATCACCTGGCGCGGCGCCAATTGACGGCGCTTGCCGGCGCATTCGATGAGGAACACGAAAGGTGCCGCGGAGCCGTCGAGCACCGGGATTTCCGGACCGTCGACGGCGACCACGGCGTTGTCGATACCGAGGCCGGCGAGGGCGGCCATGACGTGTTCGACCGTGCGCACGCAGACGGCCGGATCGCTGGCGTGCGCCACCTGGGTGCAGAGCCGGGTGTCGGTGACGGAGAGGTAGTCGGCTTTCACATCGACGCCCAGATCAGTGCGCCGGAATACGATGCCGCTATCTGCGGCAGCGGGCAGCAGCGACAGCGACACTTTCTGGCCGCCATGCAGGGCGATGCCCACGCAGTGAATGGCGGAGCGCAACGTGTGCTGGCATGTCGCCAGTCCGTCGATCGCCATGTCCGACATACCATCCATATTGGAGTAACCTTCCGTGGCGCGTTGCGGCGCGACGCCTGGTAGCCAGGCCGTAGAACTCGGTGCAGGCGGCTGGCCCATGCCCAATAGCAGGAAGACCGAGCGGAGACTTACCCCGGAGGCGGGAGGGTATCCAGTCAATCATTATTTCTGCATATTACCGCGTAACGAGTTGTTTCTGTGGGATATTTTGCAGCGCATCGCGAGGAGCGCAACGTTTGCGTGACACACGTAGAGGCAGGCCGAAGCCTACCTCTACTTGGTCAGGATGAGCCGCGACAGCACATCCAAAAGTCTTTTGCTTCTCTTCTTCAGAAAAGAAGGCTTTGCTCAAGAAGACTGCCGACGCAGGAAGGCCGGGATATCAAGCCCGGCCGCCTCCGGCTCGACCAAAGCCGCCCGCGCCACCGACCCGGTATCGGCAACCTCCGCGGCAGCCCGCGGTGCAGGCCGCCGAAGATCCGGCTCATCGGCCGCAACAGGCGCAGCGCCGCGCTTGAACGCGCCCGTCACCTTGCCGAACAGGCTCGTGCGGCTGGCAGGCGGCTCCACACTCTGCGGCAACTGCGTGAACAGGGGGTGGGCGGCAGGCGTTTCGGCGCGCGGCTGGACCACGGGGGCGGGGCGCTCGGGCTGGATTTGCGCGGCCTGGGCGATCGCAGGGCTCTCCTCCTCGTGCTGGACGTAGGCCACCGCGGTTGCCTGGTTGCCCATCGGCAGGCGCGGCGGGATGAGGTTGCCGACAGTGTGCACGCCGGCAGGTGCCGGCCGCGCCGGCGCCATGCCGCTGCCGACGGCGACCAGCCGCGGACCCGTCATCGCCGGCTCGGCACTGGCCTGCACCATCGTGTCGATACCGGTGGCCACCACCGAGACGCGTATGCGGCCGGCGAGGTTGTCGTCCACCGCGGAGCCGAAGATGATGTTGGCGTCTTCGGCGACTTCCTCGCGTATGCGGTTTGCCGCCTGGTCGACTTCAAACAACGTCATGTCGTCGCCGCCGGTGATGTTGATCAGCAGGCCGCGCGCGCCGGCCATGCTGGTATCTTCGAGCAGCGGGTTGCTGATAGCGGCTTCGGCGGCGCGTATCGCACGGTTCTCGCCTTCGGACTCGCCAGTGCCCATCATGGCTTTTCCCATCTCCGCCATCACGGTGCGGATGTCGGCAAAGTCCAGGTTCACCAGGCCGGGTGCCACCATCAGGTCGGTGACGCCGCGCACGCCCATATAGAGCACGTGGTCGGCCATCTTGAACGCCTCTTTCCAGCCGGTCTTTTCGTTTGCAAGCCGGAACAGGTTCTGGTTCGGGATGACGATCAGCGTGTCGACGAATTGCTGCAATTCGGCGATGCCGGCATCCGCTGCGCGCGCACGACGCACGCCTTCGAACGTGAACGGCTTCGTCACGACGCCGACGGTGAGCACGCCGCGCTCACGCGCCATGCGCGCGATCACCGGAGCCGCACCAGTGCCGGTGCCGCCGCCCATGCCGGCGGTGATGAACACCATGTGCACGCCGTCGAGATGGCGCGCCAGTTCGTCACCGGCTTCTTCCGCGGCGGCGCGGCCGATTTCCGGTTTCGCGCCGGCACCGAGGCCCTGCGTCAGATGCGGCCCGAGCTGGATGCGGCGATCGGATTTGCTGTGCATCAATTGCTGCGCGTCGGTGTTGGCGACAACGAAATCCACGCCCTGCAGGTTGAGCTGGATCATGTTGTCCACGGCATTGGTGCCGCCGCCGCCGACGCCGATGACGGTGATGCGCGGGGTGAAATCGGTGTGCTGCGTTTGCGGAATCGTCAGGTTCAGGGTCATGGTCGCACTCCCTCGGAATGATTTGGATAACGTGTTACAGCGTGTTCAGATTCGTTCACGCAGAAAATCGACGATCCGGCGGAGCACGCCGCCCTGGCGCGGCCCCTCCAGATCGATATTGTGCAGCGAGCGGCCTTCGCCGGCCGCCCAGGACAGCAGGCCGATCGCGGTGGCAAAGGCCGGGCCTGCGGCGGATTCCGGCAACCCGCGCAAACCGGCGGGGCGACCGAGCCGCACCTGCCGGTTGAGAACTTGCGCGGCGAGATCACGCACGCCGACAAGCTGGCTGGCGCCGCCGGTCAGCACCACACGGCTGCCGGCGGCGCGTCCGAGCCCCGCGCCATCCAGCCTGTCGCGCACCATCTCGAAGGTTTCCTCCAGCCGCGGCTTGATGATTCCCACCACCATGCTGCGCGGAATCTTGGCGAACTGGTGATCCTCCTCGCCGATCAGTTGCACCGCCAGTATCTCGCGCTCGTCGTCCGGGCTGGCATGCGCGTTGCCATAAAGCGTTTTCAGCCGTTCGGCATTGTCGATCGGCGTGCTGAGAACGCCGGCGATGTCGCGCGTCACATGCGCGCCGCCGATCGGCACCTGCGCGGTGTGCAGCAACTGGCCTTCGCCGAACACCGCAAGGCTCGTAGTGCCGCCGCCCATGTCGATGATTGTGGCGCCGAGATCGCGCTCGTCATCTATCAGGCTCGACAGGCCGGAAGCAAAAGGTGAAGACACCACCTCGCTGATCTCGAGGTCGCAGCGCCCAACCGCGGCGCCCAGATTGCGCAGGGCCATCGACAGCGCATCGACCACGTGCAGCCGCGCGGAGAGCTGGTCGCAGAAATGGCCGCGCGGGTCGGCGACACCTTGCGTCTCGTCGACAGAGAAACTTACCGGCAGCGAATGTATGGTCTCGCGCCCTTCCGTCACCGCGCGCGCACGGCCCTCGGTGATCACCCGCTTGACATCCGCTTCGCTGACCTGGCGGCCACCAACCGGCCATTGCACGTTGAACAAACGCGACTCGGGATGGCCGCAGGACAGGTTTACCGTAACGGACCGCAGCCGGTAATCCGCCATCTCTTCGGCAAGGGCCACGGCCGCGCGTATGGCGCGCTCGGCTTCGTCCAGATCGGTGATGCCGCCACCACGCACGCCGCGCGAGCGGGTGAAGCCGCTGCCAAGCGCGCGCACCGTGCCGTCCAACTCGGTGCGGCCGATCAGGCACGCAATCTTGGTGCTTCCGACATCGAGCACGCCGAACGGACCGGTGCGAAGATTGCGCGGACGTGGCGGCGCCTGGGGCGGAAGGGGCGGTGGCGGACTCATCTGGTCGCGCGCCATCTTGGCCTTGCGGGAGAGGTCATTCATGTCGCTCTCCTGTTCGGCGGTGTCTGCGGCTTGGCCTCCGCCGGCGGTTTCGCCTCGGACGGCTTTGCATCGTTGCCGTTGGCATCGCCGGTTTTGCCGTCCGTAGCGACGGGCGGACGGGTCCGCACCGCGAGCCGGTCCGGCAGCCGCATATCGACGGACAAGAGCGGCCGGTCCAACAATTGCTGATGCGCCTGCAAATCTGACAGCCGCGCCAGTGCGGCCGCCTCGTGCCCCTCAGGCAACATCACTGTCAACCGATTCTTCAACTGTAAATTCCACCGGCGCTCGCCGACACGCACGATTGCCGCCACGCGTGACTTGATGTCCGGCACGGCAGCGAGCGCCTCCAGCATCTCCGACGCATGGGCCGGTGCGCCGAGTCCAACGACAAGCGGCAGATCGGTGAAAGTGGCGACATCCTCGTCGGCCACCACCTCGCCGCTGCGGTCGATGAGCTGGAATTTGCCCTGGTTTTGCCAGATGGCGAACGGGCGGCGTTCCGTGAGGTCGACATAGATCGTGTCGGGCAGGCGCCGTTCCACCGCGACATGCTGCACCCAGGCCAGGCTCTCTATGCGCGCGCGTGCGCCCTCGACGGAAAAGCCCAGTATCGGATCGCCCTTCTTCACACCGAGCGCCGTCAGCAGCACCGGCTCCGGCGTGTTGGACCGTCCGTCTATCGTGATATCCTTCACACGCAGATCTATGGCTTTGCCGAATCGCTGTTCCAGCCCGGCTATCGTGCCGCCCGTCTGCGCCGAGTGCGCGACGGTGACACCGGCCAGCACGACGGCGAAACCGCTGACGGCCCAGACGGCAAGCCTGATGTTGCGGCGTTGCCGACGCACGAGAAGCTTCATACGACTCGGGCGGGCGATTTCGCGTCTCATGCGCGCGGCGCTTTTCCGGCGCGCGCCTGCTGCACGCTTGGCCGGTCATGGCCGCCCGCGCTCACGCTCTGCATGATGCCTGCTCCACCATCCAGGTGCACAGCGAAGGAAAATCGATGCCGCAATACGCAGCCTGCTCCGGCAACAAGGACGTGGGCGTCAGGCCTGGCTGCGTGTTCACTTCGAGAAGAACCAGGCGGCCGGGCTCGCCCTGCGTGTCGTCATAGCGGAAATCCGCGCGCGAGGCGCCGCGGCAACCCAGCGCGCGATGCGCTGCCACCGCCAGATCCATCGCCTGCGATTGTGCATCGGGGTGCAATACCGCCGGTATGGCGTGCCGCGAGCCGCCGGCCGCGTATTTGCTCTCGTAATCATAAAAGGCGTGCACGGCGGAAATCTCGGTCACAGCCAGAGCGCGATCATCCATCACGCCGACCGTCAGTTCGCGGCCCGGCACGAATTCCTCGACCAGAGCCTGCGCGCCGAAGCGCCATTCCCGCGCGATCTCCGCCCGGCGGTTCGTGCCCTCGCGCAGTATCTCCACGCCGACTGATGAGCCTTCGTTCAGCGGCTTGATGACGTAAGGCAGCGGCAGCGGATCGGCCTGTGCGAGATCGTCGACGCTGATCACCGCGCCACGTGCAATCGGCAAGCCGGCAGCGGCAAACACCGCGCGGCTCGCCGCCTTGTCCATCGCCAGGGCGGAGGCCCGTACGCCGGAATGGGTATAGGGGATGCCGAGCCAATCCAGCACGCCCTGTATTACGCCGTCCTCGCCGAACCTGCCGTGCAGCGCGTTGAAAACCACATCCGGCCGCGGTTCGAGTTGCGCCAGAACCGCGGTCAGGTCTGCGCCGACCTCGATCGGCGTCACGTTGAAACCGGCATCGCGCAAAGCGGCAATAACTTGCGCGCCGCTCGACAAACTCACCTCGCGTTCGGCAGAAATGCCGCCATAGAGCACTGCGACGTTTTTCATGCTGCCACAACTTGCCGGGAACCCGGCACACCGATACGTTTGATTTCCCAGGCGAGGGTAATCCCGCTTGCCGCATGCACCCTGCGGCGCACTTCTTCGCCCAGCCCTTCGATATCGGCGGCCGTGGCCGCGCCGGTGTTCAGCAGAAAATTGCAGTGTTTTTCGGAGACCTGCGCGCCACCGCGCACCAAGCCGCGGCAACCTGCCGCATCGATCAGCTCCCATGCTTTGCCGCCTTCGGGGTTGCGAAACGTCGATCCGCCCGTACGCGCTCTTGTCGGCTGTGTTGCCTCGCGAGACATGCGTATATCCGACATGCGCGCGGCGATCGCGGCGGCGTCGCCAGTGCTGGCCGCGAAGCGTGCGCGCACGACGACGCATTCCGGCGGCAGACCCGAATGCCTGTAGGAAAAACCGATTTCGCCCGCGCTGAGACGGAGCAACACGCCTTGCCGGGTCACGATCTCCGCCCAGTCGAGCGCGCTCGCCACGTCACCGCCGTAAGCGCCGGCGTTCATCGCAACGGCGCCGCCGATGCTGCCCGGAATGCCGGAGAGGAATTCCAGCCCGGTCAGCCCGGCGGATGCCGCATGCGCCGCGACGGTCGCATCCAGCGCGCCGCCGCCGGCAACGATGCCATCCGCTTCGACGTCGATCGCGGCGAAGCCACGCGCGAGCCGTATTACCAGACCTGGTAGCCCGCCATCGCGAATGATCAGGTTGGACGCAGCGCCGATCACCGTCACCGGCATGTGCATCGGCATCTCGCGCAGGAATTGCGACAGATCCTGCACGTCAGCAGGGCGCAACAGTACTTCCGCGGCGCCGCCCACACGAAACCATGTCTGTGGCGCAAGTTGGACACCGGCCTGAACGCGTCCGGAAGATGCGGGCAAATTATCCAGCACGTGGGAGCGCATTGCCGCAATCATGCAGCACCTCCCGCGCGCCGACCGCGCCCTGCAGCACCTTGCAGAGCGGTCAGTTCGCCAGGCAGAGCATGCGCCCAGGCGGTGATATTCCCGGCGCCAAGGCATACGACGAAATCGCCGGACTTGGCGATGGCATGCACCATTTCCGCCAGATGCTCTGGCTTGTCCAAGGGCACCACGCTCCTGTGCCCGCTGGCGCGCAATCCGTCCACCAGCCCGTCGCGCGAGAAGCCTTGTATCGGTTGCTCACCTGCGGCGTAGACATCGGCCACGATCACGGTCCCCGCATCGTTCATACACGTGCAGAATTCGGTGAACAGCGAAGCCAGGCGGGAGTAGCGGTGCGGCTGCACGATCGCGACCACATCACGCGCACCAGCCTGACGCGCGGCTTTCAGAACGGCCGCGATTTCGACCGGATGATGACCGTAATCGTCGATGATCGTGATGCCGCCGACTTCGCCCGTTTTCGTAAAACGGCGCTTCACGCCGCGGAACCCGGCAAACGCGCTGCGCATGGTCTGATCGTCGATTTCCATCTCGAAACCGACGGCCACTGCGGCGAGCGCATTCTGCACGTTGTGCTGGCCGAGCATTCCCAGGCGGAAAGGCCCCATCTTGCGGCCGCGTCCGCGAAAGCGGTCGGTGACCGCTACGTCGAACGTGGCACCTTGCTTATCCGCGCGCACATTTTCCCCGCGTATGTCCGCCTGGGGCGAAAAACCATATGTGACGATACGGCGATCGATACGCGGTATCATCGCCTGCACTGCGGGATGATCTATGCACAGCACAGCAAATCCGTAGAATGGGATGTTGCCGACAAACTGGTCGTAGCCGGAAGTCATCGCTTCCGCACTGCCCCAGTGGTCGAGATGCTCCGGGTCCATATTCGTGACAACCGCAATGGTCGCGGGAAGGCGCAGGAAACTTCCGTCGCTCTCGTCCGCCTCGACCACCATCCAGTCACCGGACCCCATGCGGGTGTTGCTGCCGTAGGCCTCGATGATCCCACCATTTATCACGGTCGGATCCAGGCGCGCCGCTTCCAGCACCGCTGCCACCAGGCTTGTCGTCGTGGTTTTGCCGTGCGTGCCGCCGACAGCTATCGCCCACCGCAGACGCATGAGTTCGGCAAGCATTTCCGCCCGTCGGACGACAGGGATCAGACGTTGTCTGGCACTCACCACTTCAGGATTGTCCGGCCTTACTGCGGTGGACACGACGACAACCTGAGAGTCGCCAAGATTTCCCGCCTCGTGCCCGACCATCACGTGAATGCCCTGCGCGCGCAATCGCTTCACGTTGGCATTGTCGGCGATGTCGCTGCCCTGGACGGCGTAACCAAGCATGTGCAGCACTTCGGCGATCCCCGACATGCCTATGCCGCCGATGCCGACGAAATGTATCCTGCCAATGCTAAGCGGAAGCGCTCTCATCGAACCGCCCCTAATCCGGCTGCAAGCCGCTCGACCACATCGGCCAGCGACCCGGCCGCATTCTTGTGCGCCGCATTAGCAGCCAATTGCGCGCCTGTAGCCAGCTTTTCGGGATTGGCGAACAACTCCCGGAGTTCGCCCGATAGACGATCGGCCGTGAAGTCCGTCTGCCGAATGACGACAGCACCGGTCAAAGCCCGGGCATTGGCCGTCTGGTGATCGTCAATCGCGCCGGATAGGGGAACGAGAATTGCCATCCGGCCAGCCACGGCGAGTTCGGCACAAGTGGAAGCGCCGGCGCGCGAGATGACAAGATGGGCAGCTTGCAAGCGCTCGGCAACATCGCCGAAGAATGTGGCCAATTCGGCTTCCACGCTGGCCTGCGCATAGGCCGCGCGAACACGCGCCAGGTCCTCCGCGCGGCATTGCTGAACAACATGCAAGCGCGTTCGCAGATCATCCGGCAAGTTTGCGATAGCGGCAGGCACAATGTCGCTGAATACACGTGCGCCGAGTGATCCGCCTAACACAAGCAACTCGATGCGCTCACCACGCATACCGAATGGAAGACCATGTAGAGCCTCGATCGCAGCTCTCACGGGGTTGCCTGTCACGTGTGTAGTCACATTCTCCGGTATACCAACGGTCTCACGGAAACCGAGTGCCAACATATCTGCCTGCGCGGAGAGGAAGCGGTTCGCTCTTCCAAGAACGGCATTCTGTTCTTGCAAGACAATGTGAGGCCGTCGCCGAAGCGTTCGCGCCGCCAAAACCGGCGGCACCGAAGGATAGCCGCCGAAGCCGGCGATCACCGCCGCATCCAGCTTGGACAGGATATGGCGCGCCTGGATCGTGCCAGCGATCAGCGACATCGCGCCCGAGATCGCACGCCTTGCGCCGCGGCCGGCAATGCCCGCGCCCTTCAGCACATAACATTCGTGGCCGGCAAATACCGGGCTGCTTAATGCGCCGGAACGCGCATCCGTCATCAGCACAACGCGATGGCCACGCCTGATCAAAACGGAGGCTAGTGCTTCAGCTGGGAAGAAATGCCCGCCGGTTCCGCCCGCAGCAATCACGATTGGTCTCATGGCCGGCCCTCTCACGAGGGGTCTCCGTGCGTCCGCCGGCGCGTAAGCGCCAACAACATGCCCATTCCCAGTGCGACCGACAAAGCCGAGCTGCCACCGTAGGAGATGAACGGCAGTGTCATACCTTTTGTGGGAATCAAGTGGAGCGCTGATGCCATGTTCACGAAAGCCTGCAATCCGAATCCGGTCACCAGGCCCGCCGCCGCAAGTATCACGAACTCATCGCTTTCCTGCACAAGCCGGAGCAGCCCCCGCAACACGATGAAAGCGAATACTCCAAGTATCGTCAGGCAGATCAGCAAGCCGAACTCCTCGCCAGCCACAGCAAACACGAAATCCGCATGCGCGTCTGGAAGCAGGTCCTTCACGCGTCCCTCACCGGGGCCGCGTCCGAGCAGGCCACCATTGCCGAATGCCTGCAGCGCGGTGTCCACCTGATAGTGATCACCGCTTTCCGGATGCAGAAAACGCATCACGCGGCTGCGCACATGCGGGAACATGACGAACGCGCCGACTGCAGCGCCCGCCATGCTCAGCGCGCCGACGCCGACGAACGCCATGTTCAGGCCGCCGACAAACAACTGGGCGAAAAACACCGCCGTGATGACGGTCAACATGCCGATATCCGGCTGAGATTTGAGCAGCATCAGAATCACGCCAAACACGCCGAAAGCCAGGAGCATGCCTGGAAATCCGCGCGTGCGACGACCTTCCGTGAGCAACCAAGCGGTGACTACGGCAAAGCAGGGCTTGAGAAATTCGCTTGGCTGGATGGACATTCCTGGTATCGCAATCCAGCGCCGGGCGCCCTTGATTTCAATACCATGAACCAGCGTGAGCGCCGTCAGAAGGATCGCAGCGACACATCCCACAAGCGCCACGCGCCGGATGTTGCGCGGTGACAACAGCGACACACCGACAATGACGGCACCGGCCAGCGCCAGGAACACGACCTGCTTTGCGATAAACACGTCACGTGACTGGTGTATGCGTTCGGCGACGGCGGGGCTGGCAGCTAGAACGAGCACGTAGCCAAAGCCGATCAGTGCTGCGATGCAGAACAGCGTCCAGCGGTCGACAGTCCACCACCAACGGCCGAGGACTGATTGGTCAGCGCGCGAGAATGTCGCCATCAGCCCCGTCCTCCCAACCCGCGTGCAAGTTCGGCAAAACGCTCGCCACGCGCTTCAAACCCGGAGAACTGGTCAAAACTCGCGCAGGCCGGCGACAGCAAGACGGTATCAACCGCGCTCAGTTTCGCAGCGGACAACGCAGCGGATACTGCTTTTTCCATGTCGCCCATTATACGGCATGCAACATTATGTGTATTCAGCGTGGTTGCAAACATCTCAGCATCTCGGCCGATGAGTATCGCTTCTTTGACGCGCGGGAACAGAGCGCTCAAGCTCTCGATACCACCGGATTTGGCGATACCGCCGGCAATCCACACCACGCTGTCATAACAGGCGAGTGCACGGCTGACTGCATCGGCGTTGGTGGCCTTGCTGTCGTTGACGAAACGTATCCCGTCGACCGTGGCCACGAGTTCCTGTCGATGCGCCAGCCCGGAGAAGCTCAGTATCGCTGCCGCGATAACATCCCGTGCAACGCCCAACCCTCGTGCCAAAGCCGCTGCCGCCGCAGCGTTCTGCGCGTTATGTTCGCCGGGAAGGGCACTGGCGCCTGCGAGATCGACAATCAATCCCTCAGCGTCTCGCAGCAAGGATCCGTGACACCAAACGTCAGCCCTGGTTTTTCCGCTGATACGCACCGCGTCTGGCATCTTATCAGCAATTGCCGCGCAATGCGGGTCATCGATACCGATTACCGCGACATCGTGGTCGGATTGGCGCGCGAAGATCTCCCGTTTGGCCAGCAAATATCCGGTCATGTCGCCATGCCGGTCCAGGTGATCCGGACTCAAGTTCAAGAGACATGCGGCGTCAAAGCGCAAGGTTGCGAGACGCTCCAGCATGTAGGAAGACATTTCCAGCACGTAGATGCCGTGCGCGTCCAAAAACGGAAGGCTGAGTGCGGCGGGCCCGAGATTAGCGCCGGCTGCGCACGTAATGCCACTGCTAGCAAGTATGTGGGCGAGAAGCGCCGTCGTAGTGGATTTCCCGTTTGTTCCCGTGATGCCCACGAAACGCGCCGCGGAACCGCTGCCGCGCACGGCCTGAAAGAGGAGTTCGGCGTCGGTCAGGATTGGCCGCTTCGCCATGCGTGCGGCGGCCGCGATCCTGTGCGGTACGGGCAGCAGATGCGCGATACCTGGCGAGAGAACAAGAGCGTCGTAATCGGAAATGTCGGCGGCGGGGTCATGCACAACGAATCCCTCGCGCGCGGCGGTGTCGCGTGCAAATGGCGCGTCGTCCCAGGCTACAACTGTGGCTCCCATATCGGTCAGCGCGCGAAGGGTTGCCAGCCCGGCGCGGCCAAGTCCTACGACCGCGTAGCGCCTGCCGGCAAAAACGTCGCGCGAGAAGCCGCTCATCGAATCTTCAACGTAGCAAGACTTACCAGTGCGAGTATCATCGACACGATCCAAAAGCGTATGACGATCGTCGGTTCCGCCCACCCCTTCTTCTCGAAATGGTGGTGCAGCGGAGCCATCAGGAAAACGCGCCGCCCGGTGCGCTTGAACCAGAATACCTGCACGATCACCGACACCGTCTCTACTACGAACAGGCCACCGGCGATCATCAGGACGATTTCATGCTTGGTGGCAACAGCAACGCTGCCGAGCGCGCCGCCAAGCGCGAGACTTCCCGTGTCGCCCATGAACACCGCAGCAGGTGGCGCATTGAACCACAGGAAACCCATGCCGGCACCGATGAGTGCCGCGCAGAATACCGCCAGTTCGCCCACTTCCGGAACATGGTTCAATTGCAGGTAATCGGCGAAATGGCTGTTGCCAACGAGATAGGCGATAAGCGCGAACACGGCCGCCACTATTATGGTGGGTACGGTTGCAAGGCCATCGAGCCCGTCCGTCAGGTTTACCGCGTTGCTGCTGCCGACGAGCACGAGCATCCCGAATAGCGGAAAGGCGAACCCGAGTTGCAGCAGCACGCCTTTGAACACGGGAACGGCCAGGCTGGTCCCCAGCGCGCCGCCGGTGAGGTGCGCGATCCAGGCAGATGTCAGGATGCCGACTGATAATTGCACGACCAGTTTGCCGCGCGCGGATACGCCCTTGGTATTGCGTCGCGAAAGCTTCAGGAAATCGTCGACGAAACCCACCGCGCCATAGGCGATCGTGCAGAAAAGCACGGCCCACACGTAGCCGCTGCGCAGGTCGGCCCAGAGCAGCGTGCTCGTCGTCATCGCAGCCAGGATCAGCACGCCGCCCATCGTGGGCGTACCTTTCTTCTCGATCAGATGCCGCTCCGGTCCGTCATCGCGTATTGGTTGTCCGCCGCGCTGCACGGATTTCAGCCAGCGTATCACCCGCGGGCCAAGCCAGAAGCAGATCACCAGCGACGTCAGACACGCCGCACCAGAGCGGAACGTCTGATAGCGGAACAGATTGAATGCGGAGAAATCGACCGCATATAGGTGCAAGAGGAAGAGCATCAGTCGGCCGCCAGCGCGTCGACGACAACACGCATGCGGCTGCCAAGGCTGCCCTTCACCAAGACGATGTCGCCAGGCCTGATGTCCGCGCGCAAGATGCGGGCAAGCAACTCGCTGTCTGGCGCATGGGCACCGCGGCGGCCCTCATCTGTTGCATCATACAAAAACTTCATCCAGGAGCCGCACGTGTAGAGCGTGTCCACCGAGTCGGCCACGGCGTTCGCCAGATTTTCGTGCTCCGAACGCGAGAAATCGCCCAGCTCCAGCATGTCACCAAGCACGGCCACCCGGCGTTGCCCTTGGGTCAGCTTCAATATCGCCAGTGCCGCCCGCACGGATGCCGCGGACGCATTGTAGCTCTCGTCAAGCAGCGTTGCGCGGCCACCCAGGATCGTGCGGCGAGCGCCCCTGCCGCCACCCGGCTGAAATGCCGCGAGTGCCGCGGCGCCGGCGCGCAGATCGGCGCCGAGCTCACGGGCGGCCGTGAGCGCCGCGCACGCATTCATCATCATGTGCCGCCCTGCGGCGCCCACGCGCACGGCCATACCGTCGAATACGAACGAGCTGCCGTCGGCATCTTCATCAATCGCCGTGATGTCGGCAGCGCCAAACCAGACCACCTTGCGGCCACGCGCACCTGCCGCCAGGCGCTCGGCCCATGCGGAATCAGCGGGCAGCACGAAACGGCCGCCTTGTAAGATCCCCTGCGCCACGCTCGCCTTTTCGTCGGCGATCGCCTCGAGGCTGCCCATATTACCGATATGCGTGGCCTCGATCGCCGTCACCACCGCCACGTCAGGGCCGGCCAGCACGGCGAGCGGCGCTATCTCGCCAGGATGATTCATGCCGATTTCGATCACGGCATAATCGTCGTCGGCCGGCATACGTGCGAGCGTCAGCGGCACGCCCCAATGATTGTTGTAGCTCGCAACGCTGGCCTGCGTCCGTCCGCTCGCCGACAACACAAGCCGCAGCATCTCTTTCGTGGTCGTCTTGCCGACGCTCCCTGTCACCGCGACGACAGACCCGGTGAAACGCGTGCGTCCGAAGGCGCCGAGCGTGGTCAGGCCTGCCAAAGTGTCGCCAACAACCAGCAGGCTGGCATCCTCAGGCAGGCCGTGCGGCTGGTGCACCATCGCGCCGGCGGCACCGCGCGCAAGCGCCTGGGCCACATGCGCATGCCCGTCGCCGCTCGCCGTCTCCAGCGCCACGAACATGTCGCCAGGCTGCAGCGTGCGCGTATCTATCGAGACGCCCTCTGCGTGGAACGGGATCGTCATCGTGCCGGCGGATGCGTGCATCAGGTCGTCGGCGGTGAAAAGAATCATGCTGCCGCCGCCAGGCGGCGTATCACGCCGGCATCGTCGAAGGGCAGAATCGTCGAGCCCACGACCTGGCCCTGCTCATGTCCCTTGCCGGCGACGACGAGCACGTCACCGGCACGCAATTCCGCGAGCCCCGCGGCGATCGCCTTTTCCCTGTCGCCGATTTCGATCGCACCGGGATAGCCGGACATGATGGAGGCGCGGATCGTCGCAGGATCTTCCCGCCGCGGATTGTCGTCCGTCACGATCCCCACATCGGCCAGTCTCGACACTTCCTGTCCCATCAACGCACGTTTGCCTGGATCGCGATCGCCGCCGGCGCCGAACACGCAAACCAGCCGGCGCCCGTGCGGCCGCAGCGATTGCAATACGCGTTGCAGCGCGTCCGGCGTGTGCGCGTAATCAACATAGGCCGCCGCGTTGTTCGGCAAGGTCGCCGCCAGCTCCATGCGTCCACGCACGCCGACGAGCTGGCCCATTACATCGAGCGCACCGGGAAATCCCGTCGCCTGCGCAAGTGCGGCCGCCATCAATACATTGTCGGCCTGGAAGCGCCCGGGCAGCGCCAACTCCACTTCGATGCGTGCGCCATCCGCGGCAATCACCAGGGTCTGGCCGTGCGGCGAAGGCGTGGCCGACATCAGCCGCAAATCGGCGCCGCGCTCGCCGACGCTGCGCAGCACCAGCCGGCGTGACACCACCGCGTTGTGCACGGCGTCGAGTGTTTCGCCATCCATGTCGGCGTTGACAACCGCCACACCGCGCGCCGGCAGCAACTCGGCGAAAAGGCGCAATTTAGCGGCGCGATAGGCGCGCAGCGAGCCGTGGTAATCCAGATGGTCGCGCGTGAGATTGCTGAACCCGGCAGCGGCGAGGCGCACGCCATCCAGCCGGTATTGATGCAGTCCGTGGCTGGAAGCTTCCAAGGCCACATGTTGCACGCCATCCCGCGCAAGGCGCGCCATCAGCCCGGCCAGTTCGACCGGGCCTGGTGTCGTCAGCCCGCTGCCACCCTCGCTGCCAGGTGCGATAAGCCCCAGCGTCCCCAGGCTTGCCGCGCGCAGGCCGCCGAGCTGCCACAGCTGGCGCAGGAAATCGACGGTGCTCGTTTTCCCGTTTGTGCCCGTGACAGCAACGATCTTTTCGGGTGCCGCGCCGGCATGTGCCGCCGCCATAAGGGCCAGAGCGCGCCTGGGTTCCTGGCAATGCAGGAACGGCCGTTCGACCACGTCGTCCGGCCAGGTCACGTCATCCTGCGCCAGTACGGCGACCGCGCCGCGTGCGACGGCATCCGCGATATAGCCGGCCCCGTCCGCGGAGGTGCCAGCTACGGCTACAAAAAGATTGCCGGACCGGACCTGCCTGCTGTCGGCGGTAATGCCGGTGATCGCCAGTCCGCGAAACCACGGATCGACGCCACGCAGCCGCGCCGCCGCCGCCAGGTCAGCGAGCGACTGCACGTCCGGCATCCTCCGATGCGACGGGCACACGGAGCGAGGCCTCGTGTCGCAAAGCCACCATGTCGCGGCGCGGCGGCGGCAAGGCCGGCACCGGCGCCACCACAGGCGCTGGCGGCGGCTCGAGCGGCGAGCCGGTACCCGTGGGCTCGCCGCTGCCCCGCGCCGGCTGCATCGGGATCGACAACGTTGCTTGCACAGCCTGCAGGTTCGCGATATCGGGGAACAGCCCGAGCATCGGCGCGATGCGCGCGATCACCCGGCCCGCGCCTGGCGCGCTCACCGCGCCGGCCGTCGCATAGCCGCCGGTTTCCTTGTTGCCGACCGGCTCGTCGAGCATGAAATACACCGCATAGCGCGGTGCGTTCATCGGGAACACGCTCATGAACGCACTCACGTTCGCATGTTTCTTGTAGCCGTGCGCGCCAACCTTCTCTGCCGTGCCGGTTTTGCCGCCGACGAAATAGCCGGGGATGTCGGCCGGCTTGCCGTAGCCGTCGGTCACCACCAGGCGCATCATCTTGCGTATCGTGTTGCTGGTGGAAGGATTCATGATCCGCCGACCCTCCGGCGGCGCGTCGGTTGGATCGTGCGCGAGGATCGTCGGCTGCAGCACGATGCCGCCGTTGGCAAGCGCGGCCGTGCCGCGCACCACGTGCAGCGGGCTCACCGCGATACCGTGGCCGAAGCCCACCGTCATTGTGGTGGCTTCCTTCCAGTTGGCGCGCGGCGGTACGATCGGGAAGCCCGCTTCCGGCAGCTCGATGCCCACCTTGCGCATCATGCCCATCGCCTGCAGCCAAATCTGCTGGCGCTGCGCCCCCACGCCCAGCGCCACGTGCGCGGCACCCAGGTTGGAGGAGTAGGCGAGCACTTCGGGCAAATAGAGGAACCGGTGCTTGCCCTTGTAGTCGGTGATGGTGAAGCGGCCGATGCGTATGTTATGCGCCGCGTCGAACTCGTCCCAGATATGCGCCGTGCCGAAATCCATCGCCATCGCTGCGGTCTGCAACTTGAACGTGCTGCCAGGCTCGAACATGCCTGTCACCGCGCGGTTGAAGCGGTCGTCCGGCGGCGTCTCGCCGAACTGGTTCGCGTCGTAATCGGGCAGGCTGACCATGGCGATTACCTCGCCGGTGCGCACGTCCATCACGATCCCGCAAGCGCCGATCGCGTGGAACTCTTCCTTGGATTTCTCCAGCTCTTCGCGCATCACGCCTTGCACGCGCACGTCGAGCGACAGCCGCAAAGGTTCCGCCACGGATTCCAGCCGGTGGTCGAAAGAGCGCTCCACGCCGGCCACGCCGTGGCTATCGACGTCCACGCCGCCAAGCACCTGTGCGGCCACGCGGCCGAGCGGATAACGGCGTTTCTCGCCTGGCTGGAAATACACGCCGGGGATGCCGAGCGCGTTGATCGCCAGCTCCTCGTTCGGCGTGATCTGGCGCTCGAGATATACGAACTGCTTGGCCGAGGCGAGGCGCATCGCCGCCTGTTTCTCGTCCATGCGCGGCAGCACGCTCTTCAGCTTGTGCGCGGCCTCCGCGGTGTCGATCATCTCCTTCGGATTTGCGAACAAGCCTGCCGTGGGCAGGGAGATTGCCAAGATCTCGCCGTTGCGGTCGAGGATGGTGGCGCGTGAATGCGGCACGCCGGCGGCAAGCGGCACCGTGTCCGGCGTCTCAGGCCCGGGATCGTTGGGCACCAGCGGACGCATCTCGGCCTTGCTCGGTGCCATCGGGAACAGCACCGTGGCACTTGTCAGCTTGCCGGCCACCGCGCCGAACAGCAGGAAAAATCCGCCAGCGGTGAACACCAGCCGGTTGCGCGTGCGGTCCAGCGCCGCGCGCCGCGCGAGGTCGGGCGCGGTGATGCGCACGGTTTCCATGCGCGGCATCGCAGCGCCCGCGCCTGGCGCGCCGCGCATGCGCGTGGCCTCCGTCCCGCGACGACGGGACGGCGGCGGTGCGTCGGGTGGGGGCGCCTTGCTCATCGCCCGTAGGGCACGGGCGGCGGCAGCGTAGCCTGGCCGCCAAGAGCGGAACTCACCGCCGAGGCGTAGCTCGGCGCCGCACTCGCCACCGCGAAACGCGGCGCGGCACTCGCCACGATCGTGCGCGTCGCGGACGCCCGCATCGGCCGCGCCATCGCATTATACACGCTGGCGCCGAGCGGCCGCGGGGCTGCCAGCGGCAACGGCGTACCATGCGCGAGCATGCTGCCATCCTGGCTGTCAGCCACTTCGACATGGTGCGGCGCGTGCCGCATATCGGCATGCGCCAGCAGCTTGGCGGCATGCGCGTCCGGTTTGCCGGGCGGCTGCATCGGGTGATGCGCCGGCAATCCGGTGGCCGCACTCGCCAGCATCGCCGGCGGCGCCTCTGCCGTCACCGGCGCCGGCGGGGCGTCGTCCTCCTCGGCCACCGCATCTGCGGACGGCGCCACGGCGGCGGGCAAATGCGCGGCCAGCATCGCCACCGGCACGAATTGCGTGGGCGCCATCGGATGCAGCGTAAGATACCGCCCGGCCATATCCGAGAGCCGACCTGGCTCGTTCAGCAGCGCCCACTCCGCGCGCAGCAGGCCGGTGCGCGCGCGCGCGGCTTCCGTCCTGTGGATCACCTGGCCGATTTCGCGGTCCAGCAGAGCGGTGCGGTGCTTCTCCGAATACAAATAAAGCCCGGAACCGCAGGCGGCGAGCAGGCAAAGGCAGGTTGCCGGTTTGATCATGATCAGCCCTCGGTTTCAGCGGTCAGGCGTTGCAGCGCGCGCAGCCTGGCACTGCGCGCGCGCGGGTTCTCCGAAATCTCGTCGTCGCCGGGCCGCACGGCCTTTTGCGTCAGCAGCCGGAACGCAGGTGCCGCGGCCTGTCTCAGCCCGCCGGGATCGTGGCGCGATGGTGCCGGATCGCGGCCCGCCGCGTGCGTAAAGAAACGTTTCACCAGCCGGTCCTCCAGCGAATGGAACGACACCACGACGAGCCGGCCGCCCGGCCGCAGCAGCCCGGCGGCCGCGGCCAACGCGCGTTCGATCTCGCCCAACTCGTCGTTCACCCGTATGCGCAGCGCCTGGAAGCTGCGCGTGGCAGGGTGTATGCCGTCGCGCGCCGGCGGCATGGCGCCGCGTATGATCGCGGCGAGCTGGCCGGTGGTCTCGATCGGCGCTTGCGCGCGCGCCGTGACGATCGCGCGCGCGATCCGGCGCGAGAGGCGTTCCTCGCCGAATTTGTAGAGCGTGTCGGCAAGTTCGGCCTCTGGCAGGTCGGCCACCAGGTCCGCGGCGGACGGCCCTTGCCGGCTCATGCGCATATCGAGCGGGCCATCGAGGCGGAAGCTGAAGCCGCGCGCCGCATCGTCGATCTGGAAGCTGCTCACGCCCAGATCCATCATCACCCCGTCCAGCGAGTCCACGCCGGCGCGGGCGAGCAGCGCCACCATGTCACCGAAGCTGCCTTCGACCAGATGCAGCCGGCCGGGATACGCCTCGGCCAGCGCCGCGCCGCGCGCGATCGCATCCGGATCGCGGTCGATCGCCCATACGGTGCAGGACGCCGCCTCCAGCACGGCGCGCGCATAGCCGCCGCCGCCGAACGTCGCGTCGAGATACACCCCGCCGGCCGCCGGTTGCAGCGCGTCGACCACTTCGGCCAGCAGGACAGGGATGTGGCTCATGCCGGCACCGCGCCGGGCAGGGTCAGCCGCCGCGCCCGCGCCCGCTCGCGCGCTTCGACGCGCCGGCGCTCGGCCGCCGCCGGCTCCCAGATCTGAAAAGTGCGGCCCAATCCCATGAATACGATCGTATCCGAAAGACCCGCGTGCTGCACCAGCGGATCCGGTAGCACGATGCGCCCTTCCTTGTCCGATTCGACAGGGTAGGCGTCGGAATACAGCACCTGGGCGAGATCCTCGTGATCCTCGCCGAACACATCGAGCCGCTCGAGCGGTGTCGCCAGCGCCTCGAACACGCGCGTGGGCCAGCCTTCGACGCAGGCATGCGCGTGGCTCTGACGGAGGATCAACGGGGCGGTTCCTTCTTCGCTGAGCGCGCGCAGGGCCGCGCGGAACGGGGCCGGTATGCTCACCCGTCCTTTCGCGTCGATCCTGTTCAAATGCGTGCCCAAAAACTGGCCCATCCGTGCCGATCAACCACCCCGCCCCACTTGCGCCGGCTGTGAACAACCGTGCCGCCTTGGGATGACATGGGATAACATGGGAGAGCATGGGCGTCAAAGGGAATACGACGCGCGAGCCGAAACTTAATGGTTAATGCGTTGTGAATTCAACGTGTTAGGGAACCGCTCGTGAAACGACCCATCTCCTTTGTTAAGTGAAATGTTTTCGTCTTTTGTTCTTGTGGATAAGTATGTGAATTGTTTTCGGGCGGTGGGAGCAAGCTTTTGTCGGCGCGTAAACTGCCTCGCACAAAGCTGGCGGGAGGCCGTGTAGCGTGAGCTCGCAAGCCAGGCAAGAAAGCAGTCCTTTTTCGAGAAAAGGACCAAAAGCTTTTGCTTCCACGCCTGCGCGAAGGCCTGCGCTTCTGCTACACGCTATCGGCTGGCAGAATGGGCGTTGGTTTGGGTGCGGGCGCCGGAGCAAAAGCTTTTTGGTCCTTTTTCAAAAGGACTGCTTTCTTCCTAGCCCCCGCCCAGCCCTACCTGCGCAAACATGCCGCCAGAGACGCACCCGCCTCCGCGCCCGTCTTCGCCGCATGCCAGTTCGCCGAAAGCTTGCACTGCGCCGCACGCTCGGGCGTCGGGTGCTGCGCCAGCGACACATCGACGCATTGCCGCCAATCCGCCATCGCCGGATCGGCCTGCAACACAAGGGCGCAGGCCTGCACAAGCGTTTTGGCAACCGGCGGCGAACCGGCCGACATCAGCCGCTTGAGCGCCGCGGCCGCGCCAACTTCGGCGGTGATGCACGCGCCGCGGCTCGCTTTATGATCCGCGCAGGCGGTGTTGTAGGCGTCCCACGCCACAGATAGATCGTGCTTGGTCAACCCGGCGAACGCCGGCGCCAGCGACGGATCGGCGCGCATGTCCCTGGCGCACTCGGCGATGCCCTGGGCCACCGCGCGGGTCGCCAGGTTGTCCGGCGTGTCGGAGTCCAGCGCCGGATCGTGGTCGCGCTGGAGCTGGGATTGCACGATGGAGAGCATGATCGGGCGGGAAAAGGCGGGGTTGCTGGCGCAGATGGTCTCCGCCTCTCCGGCTAGGGCGGTGGTGGTCAGGAGCGTCAAAATCAGCGCAATTCGGAACATGAGCGGGAAGAAAGCAGAAAAGAAGAAGGAAGCAAGCAGTCCTTTTTTGGAAAAAAGGACCAAAAAACTTTTGCTCCCTGTCGGCGAGGCGTTGGAGGCTCCCTGCTTTCCTTTTTTGCCTGGTTCGGTCACATAGACCTATGCCAGACGGCTGGACGACCGCTGGGGGTGACCCTGGAGGAAAGTCCGGGCTCCACGGAAATACGGTGCCGGCTAACGGCCGGCGGGGGCGACCCCAGGGAAAGTGCCACAGAAAACAAACCGCCGGACGCCGCAAGGCCGAGGGCAAGGGTGAAACGGTGCGGTAAGAGCGCACCGCGCCGCTGGCAACAGGGGCGGCAGGGTAAACCCCACCGGGAGCAAGACCGAATAGGGGCGGCAGGATACCGGGTCATGCCGGTCCGGGGGTGTTTTCGCCTCGTCGTCCGGGTTGGTCGCGTCAGGCGCGCGGTAACGCGCGTCGCAGAGGAATGGTCGTCTAGCGCCGCAAGGCAGGGACAGAACCCGGCTTACAGGCCGTCTGGCATATCCACGCAAGCCGCAGCGCGGAACACTACCCGAGACCCGCTCGCCCTCACCTTGCTCTGCATTGCGCCGGAACACGCGCCTCCACCAGCCTGGCCAGTTGCGGCAATGTGCAATCGCCGTCGCAACCCGGCACGTGAAGGGCAATCTCGTCCGGCTGCACCGCCCCGCCGAGCTTGCGGAGCTCGCGTATCTGGATCGCCGTTTGCGCGACCATTGAGATCTGCACCCTGTCCGGCTGGCCCGGGATCAGCCGGAAGACCAGCGCGCCGCCTGGCGGGGTGTCGTCGGCTTCGTCCGGCAGGTGCCAGGTCAGACCGAGAATGCCCGCGAGGTTCGCGAGATTGGTGTCGTGGCCCACCAGCACCGTCGCGCGCGCCGGCTGCGTATTTCGTGCCGGCACGGCTGGCTGGCCGGACAGAGCGGCGAGCACCGCGCGCGCCAGGAGGCCGCCATTGGCGCCGGCGATGACGGGGTTTTCGCGCAGCATCGCCGAGGCTTCGTTGTGCAGCGCCATCACCTGCCGCAGCCCGGCCTCGTTCAGGCCCCAGCCGACCGCCGCGTCGGGCATGCCTTCGAGGTAAGCCAGGTTCATCGCTTCGGTCAGCGTGGCCGCGGTTGCGAGCGGGCCGCCGAGGCGCAGGCCTTTGCGCGAGGGTGTCAGCGTGTTCTCCCCGGCTTCGAAGCAGCGCGCGGGCTGGCGGTTGCAATCGGGCGCCGACGCGCCGCCCAGCACGTGGGCCAGCGCATCGAGGCTGGCGCGGTAGCCGGGCCAGGGTGCGGCTAGCCCGGCGGGCAGGCTCTGGAGGATGGAAGCGCGGGCGGCGTCTTGGTCGACGGGGCAGAGGCCGGCATCCGCCGCGCGGAACAGCGGGTCGGTCTCGCCCTGCGGCAAATGCGCGGCGTGCAGGCCGCATTCGGGGAAGGCGCCTTGCAGCACGGCCTCGCCGCTCTCGATCGTGCGGTGGTCCTTGCTGTCGGCGAGGAGGAAGACCGCGTCCGCGGCGGGGCAGCCGGCGGCCGGCCACAGGCCATCGGCTGCGTAATGTTGGCGTAGCCAGGCGGCGAACAGGCGCAGGGCCTGGGCGCCGTGCAAGGTGAGTTCGCCGGGTGCCACCGGCCAGGCGGGCCAGGGCCGGGCGGAGAACGCGGCGAGCTTGTCGGGCGTGTCGGAAGGCGCGCGCACGCCGTGTCGCAGGATGATGACGAGGCGCGGCTGGCTTGCCGGCGGCGGCGCGGCGAGGGCGGGTGCGGCGGCCGCGCAGATGGCTGCGAGGGCGAGTGCCCGGAGGCGGTTGCGTTGGCGTGTCATGGCACTGTGTTTGCGCAAAGCGGCGCGTGCGGCAAGTTCGCCCGCGTGTGTCGGTTGATCTGTATGGTCTGGCGCACCCGGAAGGACTCGAACCTCCAACCCCCAAATTCGTAGTCTGGTGCTCTATCCAATTGAGCTACGGGTGCAGCGCGGAGGCGGCCGTGTAACCGATCGGGCAGGGGAAGGCAAGCCGTGTACCGGCCGCCCTGTCCCTGCCGCCCGCTCAGCCCGGCGCCTTGTCCAGCTCGCGCAGAACGGCCTCGCCCATAACGCCGGTGCCAACGCGCGCCGCGCCCGGCGCCATGATATCGGCCGTGCGCAATCCGTTGCTCAGCACGCGTATGATCGCGCGCTCCAGCTCGCCGGCCACATCCTCCATGCCGAACGACGTGCGCAGCAACATGGCAAAGCTCAAGATCTGTGCGAGAGGATTGGCGATACCACGGCCCGCGATATCCGGCGCGCTGCCATGTATCGGCTCGTACAGCGCGTGGCGCTTGCCGTCCGGCTGGATCGCGCCGAGCGTCGCCGAGGGCAGCATGCCCAGACTGCCCGTGAGCATCGCCGCCAGGTCCGACAACAGATCGCCGAACAGGTTCGTCGTCACGATCACGTCGAACTGCAAAGGCTGGCGCACGAGCTGCATCGCGCAATTATCCGCCAGCACATGCGTGAGTTTCACCTCCGGATATTCCGCTTCCTGCAGCGCGGTCATCGTCTCGCGCCACAGCAGGCCGCTCTCCATCACGTTGGATTTCTCCACGCTGGCCACGATGCCGGTGCGGCGGCGCGCAAGATCGAACGCCACCCGCCCGACGCGCTCGATTTCATGCGTGGTGTAAACCTCGGTGTTCACACCGCGCCGGCTGCCGTCGGGCAGCGTCTCCACGCCGCGCGGCTCGCCGAAATAGATCCCGCCGGTGCTCTCGCGCACGATCATCAGGTCGAGCCCGCGCACGATCTCCGGCTTCAGCGTGCTCGCACTCACCAGCGGATCGTACACGATGGCGGGCCGCAGATTGGCGAACAGCCCGAGCTCCTGCCGCAGGCCCAGTATGGCGAGTTCGGGCCGTTTGTCGAAGCCGAGATGTGTCCCAGGCCGGGCCGCCCACGGCGCCGAACAGCACCGCATCGGCCTGCTTGGCCAATGTGACCGTGTTTTCAGCAAGCGGCGTCCCACGCGCGTCGATGGCGGCGCCGCCTACCAGATCCTCCTCGATCTCGAACGAGATGCCACGCCGGCGCGACAGCCAGTCGATCACACGCCGGA
This sequence comes from uncultured Alphaproteobacteria bacterium, assembly GCA_963795825.1. Classification (GTDB taxonomy): domain Bacteria; phylum Pseudomonadota; class Alphaproteobacteria; order Acetobacterales; family Acetobacteraceae; genus BOG-908. The sequence continues at coordinate 1,018,334 of CAWCIW010000001.1, forward strand.
CCTCGCCCATCACTTCCGGCCCGATACCATCACCGGGCAGCAGCAAAAGCTTTTTAGGAGTGGCCATCTTTTGTCCTTTGAACCCGCATCTCCGCACACTTCATGGCGGATTTCAGGCAAGTGGACAGTCCTTTTTTACCAGAAGACCAGAAAATCTTTAACGTTCCGAGTATCAGAAATAAATACTAACCGCATGGGCGAAAAGGCGAATACTTTACAAGCGAGGGTAGCAGAAAATATTTTCTTGAACGACAGCTCAGGCCCGCTCGATCTGCGGCAGCCAAGGCTGGTTTCGGGCCCGTTGTGCTTCAAATGCGTCGATTGCCAGACCGCGCTGCATCGTCTGGCCGATCTCGTCGAGACCCTCGAGCAACATGCGCCGTTGCAGCGCGTCGACGGTGAACGCGATCTCGGTGCCGTTCGGCCGCACCACCACCTGGCGTTGCAGGTCCACGGTTATGCGCGCGTTGGCGCCCATGCGCGCGTCTTCCATCAGCATATCGCAGACGGCGCGCGGCAATGCGATCGGCAGAATGCCGTTCTTGAAGCAGTTGCCGTGAAAGATGTCGGCGAAATCCGGTGCGATAACGCAACGTATGCCGAAATCCAGCAAGGCCCAGGGGGCATGTTCGCGCGACGAACCGCAGCCGAAATTCTCGTGCGCGATCAGGATTTCCGCCGAACGGAACGCAAGCTGGTTCAGCACGAAATCCGGCCGCTCGGCGCCCTCCGGATCGTAGCGCAGCGTGTCGAACAGATGCACGCCAAGGCCGCTGCGCTTGATCGTTTTCAGGAAGCGCGCCGGTATGATCTTGTCGGTATCGACGTTCGCCATGGGCAAAGGCGCTGCCACACCCGTCAAAGTTGTGAAAGCGCGCATCTATGCCAACTCCCGCACGTCGGTCAGGCAGCCGGTCACCGCCGCCGCCGCCGCCATCGCCGGCGACAACAGATGCGTGCGCCCGCCCGGCCCCTGCCTTCCCTCGAAATTCCGGTTCGACGTGCTGGCGCAGCGCTGGCCGCTCGTCAGCTTGTCCGGGTTCATGCCGAGGCACATCGAGCAGCCAGGCTCGCGCCATTCGAAACCGGCATCGATCAGCACACGGTCCAGTCCCTCCGCCTCGGCCGCCAGCTTCACCAGGCCCGAACCCGGTACCACCATGGCGCGCACGCCGGGTGCCACGCGCCGGCCGCCCGCCACGCGGCGGCGGCGCGAATATCCTCGATCCGGCCATTCGTGCAACTGCCGATGAACACCACATCGATCAGGCGTGCCGGCGAGCGCCTGGCCGGGCTACAAGCGCCATGTAGTCCAGCATGCGCACCATGTCCGCGCGCTTGGCCTCATCAGCGATCTCCGCCGGATCGGGCACCCGCCCGGTGATCGGCGCCACCGCTTCCGGGCTTGTCCCCCAGCTCACCATCGGCGCAATCTCCGCCGCATCCATCACAACGATCTTGTCGTACACAGCATCTTCGTCGGACGCCAGCGTGCGCCAATACGCGACCGCGTGGTCGAACGCCTCGCCGGCCGGCGCGTAAGGGCGGCCGCGCACATAGTCGAACGTCACGTCGTCCGGCGCGATCATGCCGGCCCGCGCGCCCGCCTCGATCGACATGTTGCACACCGTCAGCCGCCCGGCCATGTCCAGCGCGCGTATCGCCGCGCCCGCATATTCAATCACGTGGCCGGTGCCGCCGGCCGTGCCGATGCGCCCGATGATGGCCAGCACCAGATCCTTTGCCGATCACGCCGGGCGCCAGCGCGCCGTCAATCCGCACCAGCATGTTCTTCGCCGGCTTCTGCAGCAGCGTCTGCGTCGCCAGCACATGCTCCACCTCGGAGGTGCCGATGCCGAACGCCAGCGCGCCAAGCGCGCCATGCGTGGAGGTGTGCGAATCGCCGCACACGATCGTCATGCCGGGCAGGGAAAGTCCTTGCTCGGGCCCCACGATATGCACAATGCCCTGCCGGCATCGAGCAGCGGAAAATACGGCACGCCGAATTCGGCGACGTTATGCTCCAGCGTCTCGATCTGCAGCCGGCTTTCCGGCTCCGCAATGCCGGCGCGCCTGTCGCTGGTGGGAACGTTGTGGTCCGTGACCGCCATCGTGGCGTCCGGCCGGCGAACACGCCTGCCGGCCGCGCGCAGACCTTCGAAGGCCTGCGGCGAGGTCACCTCGTGGACCAGGTGGCGGTCGATGTAGAGGACGCAGGTGCCGTCTGGAGGCGCTCGACGACATGCGCTTCCCAGACTTTGTCGAATAGCGTGGGCATTGCGGGGCTCCTCCGGAAGGCCAAGGGCTCTGCCCCTGGACCCCGCTGGGGCCAGTCGGCCCCAGACCCCTGGGCTTCGCCCTTAAGGAATAGGTTCTAAGGACGACTGTCCTTAGCGGGGTCCAGAGGCGTCACGCGAAAGCGTGCTGCGCACGACGCCCCTGGCCTTACTCCCCGGCGGCACACTTCCTTGGGCACCTCGCGCGCCTTCTCAGCGATACGCGCCGACTTGCCGCGACGCCCACGCAGATAATACAGCTTTGCCCGACGCACATCGCCGCGGCGCAATCACCTCGATCTCGGCAATCTGCTGCGAATACAGCGGAAACACCCGCTCCACGCCCTCGCCATAGCTGATCTTGCGCACGGTGAAGTTGCTGTTCAGCCCGCGATTGCTGCGCGCGATGCACACGCCTTCATAGGCCTGAACGCGCGTGCGCTCGCCTTCCACAACCTTCACCGACACCTTGAGCGTGTCGCCAGGCGCGAATACGGCACCGCGCGCGCAGCGGTCAGGCGAGCGACTTCCTCGGCCTCGAAAGTCTGTAGGATGTTCATGATCGCAGTCCCTTATCTTGCAATGTGATTACGGCGCGGCCGAAGCGCGCGCAACATTCTTCGTGTGCGCAGCCCAGAGATCGGGCCTGCGCTGGCGGGTGATCGCCTCGGATTCCGCCTGCCGCCAGGCAGCGATGGCGGCGTGGTTGCCGGACAGCAGCACCGGCGGCACCGCGCGCCCGCACCACTCCGCCGGCCGGGTATACTGCGGGTATTCCAGCAACCCGTTGGTAAAGCTCTCCTCCGTGGCGCTGTCTGCCGCACCCATCACGCCGGGCAGCAGCCGCACCGCTGCGTCCAGCAGCACCATCGCCGGCAGTTCGCCGCCCGACAGCACGTAGTCGCCGACGCTGATCTCCTGCGGCGCCCGACGCCTCGATCGCGCGCTGGTCGATCCCCTCGTAGCGGCCGCACAGCAGCACCACGCCTGGCCCGCCGCGAAACGCTGCAGCATCCGCCTGCGCCAACCTGCCGGCCGCGGGGCGTCAGATAGAGCACCGGCCGGCCGTCGCGACGCCGTCCATCGCGGCCGCGACCACATCCGGCCGCATCACCATGCCGGCGCCGCCGCCGAATGGCGTGTCGTCCACCGTGCGGTGCCGGTCCGTGGCGCTCGCGCGAATATCCAGCGCATCCAGCGCCAAACCCCGGCCGCCAGCGCGCGGCCCGCGAGCGACTGCCCGAGCGGCCCGGGAAACATCTCCGGAAACAGCGTCAGCACGGTAGCATGCCAGCTCACGCCGCCCACTCCGCGCATCTCGATTTCCGTCGGCGGCGCCACCACGAGCCGGCCGCCCGCCACATCGATCACCGGCACGGCCTCCCGCGTGAACGGCACCACGAGCGGACCGGCGCCGCCGCGCGCGATCTCCAGGCTGGTGCCCGCACCATAATCATGCACGGCCGTCACCTCGCCCAGCAGGGCGCCCGCCGACATCATGCGCCGCCAGCCCGACCAAATCGGCCAGGTAGAACTCCTCGCTATCCGCCTTTGGCAACCGATGACGCTCGACGAAAAACTTCGTGTTCACCAGGCGCTCGGCTTCCGTGCGGTCGGCGATCGCCCGCCCCGCGCCATCCCGCAATTCGGCCACGCCCTCGCCGCGCCAGGCCAGCGACCAGGCGCGGCCCGCCTCGTCGAGCAGCGGGTTGTAGCGCGCGAGATCGGCCGGCTCGGCGGTGTAGCTGTGCACATGCACAAGCCCACGCACGCCATGCGGCCGGCCGATCACGCCCATCAGGATGCGGGTTGGCGGCATACCGACGCTGGTATCAGGCCGTGGCGGCCGCGGCGGCCGCAGCCTTCGCCCGATCCTGCGCCTTCTTTTTCGGCGCGATTGGATCGGCTGCTCGGCATAAACGCGCTTCGGCGCCATGCCGGCGTTGCTCAGGAACTTGGCCACGCGGTCGGTGGCGATGGCGCCGTGATCCAGCCAATGCTTGATGCGCTCGCCGTAGAGGCGGATGCGCTCGTCATGCTCGGCCGGCAGCATCGGGTTGTAGCTGCCCACCTTTTCGATGAAACGCCCATCGCGCGGGCTGCGGCTGTCGGCAACCACGATGTGGTAGTAGGGGCGCTTCTTGGCGCCGGCGCGGGCGAGGCGGATTTTCAAGCTCATTACGAAACCTTTTAGTGTTGTGTAGAACAAACGCGAAGTGCGTTGCGAGAAAATGGCCTGGTGAGTCGGCTGGCGTGCATTTGTGAGCACCGGAGCGCAGCGGCCTGGAGGCCGTGAGCACCGGAGCGCAACAAATGCGCGTTAGACGGCCGCCGGGGCGCGTTCTCGCAACGCACGGTCAGTAGCCACGCGGGCGTTGTTGCTGGCTTTTGGGCATCAGCGCGCCGATGCCTTGCCGCATCAGCCCCTTCTGCCCCAGCTTGCCCATGCGCTTCATCATGGTCGCCATGTCGTCGAACTGCTTCAGCAGCTTGTTGATCTCCTGCACGCTCGTGCCGCTGCCCGCCGCAATGCGCTTCTTGCGGCTCGCCTTGATGATGTCCGGCGTGCGCCGTTCCTTCACCGTCATCGAGCCGATGATCGCCTGCTGACGCTTGAACACGCTCGTATCGATGTTGGCGTTCTCGATCTGCTGCTTCATCTGCCCCATGCCGGGCAACATGCCCAGAATGGAACTGATCGACCCCATCTTGCTGATCTGCTTCAACTGCGCCGCATAATCCTCCAGCGTAAACGCGCCGCGCATCATCCGCTTGGCGAGCTTCTCGGCCTCGTCCTGGTCGATCGTCTCGGACGCGCGCTCCACCAGGCCCGCGATGTCGCCCAGGCCGAGTATCCGGCCGGCCACGCGCTCGGGGTGGAATTCCTCCAGCGCGTCGATCTTCTCGCCCGAGCCGCTGAACTTGATCGGCGCGCCCGTCACCTGGCGCATCGACAGCGCCGCACCGCCGCGCGCATCGCCATCCATCCGCGTCAGCACGATGCCGGTCACGCCAACCGTCTCGTTGAACGCGCGCGCGGTCTGCACCGCGTCCTGGCCGGTCATCGCATCCACCACCAGCAACGTCTCGGCCGGGTTGGTGGCCTCGCGGATTTCGCGCACCTCGTTCATCAGCGCCTGGTCGATCGACAGCCGCCCCGCGGTGTCGAGGATCACCACGTCGAACCCCTCGCGGCGGCCCGCCTCCATCGCCCGGCGCGCGATCTGCACCGGGGTCTCGCCGGCTACGATCGGCAGGCTGGCGACGCCGGCGCGCTCGGCCAACTGGGCGAGCTGCAACTGTGCGGCCGGCCGCTGCGTGTCGAGGCTGGCCAGCAGCACGCGCTTCTTCTCGCGCTGCGTCAGCCGCAGCGCCAGCTTGCCGGACGTGGTGGTCTTGCCCGAGCCCTGCAGCCCGACCATCAGGATCGGCACCGGCGCCGCGGCCGCCAGGTTCAGCGGAACCGCGCCGGCGCCGCCGAGGGCCTCCACCAGCGCGTCATTGACGATCTTGGCGACGACCTGGCCCGGCGACACCGCGCTCAGCACCTCGGCGCCGATCGCGCGCGCCCGCACCGCGGCGACAAAATCCTTCACCACCGGAAGCGCCACGTCGGCATCCAGCATGGCCAGGCGCACTTCGCGGAGCGCCTCGGTCACGTCTCCCTCGCTCAGCGCGCCGCGTTTGCGGAGGCCGTCGAAGATCCCGGTGAATTTGTCCGACAGGGCGTCGAACATGGGTGCGTGGTCTCCAATGCAATTCGCGCCGCTGCGCGAGCACTCGCGGAGCGGCGTGGGTCCGGAGGGTTTCCGGGTCTTGGGACGTTTGGGGTCAGAAGGTAAGCGAAGTCAAGGCCAGGGCTCTGCCCTGGACCCTGCTGGGGCCTTGGCCCCAGACCCCTGGGCTTCGCCCCTTGCGCTTCCCGGAAACTTGGGATATCTAATAGATATGCAAGTCAATCTTACCCGCTGGGGCAACAGCCTTGGGCTGCGCATCCCTAAGGAGTTGGCCAGTCGCTTTCATCTGGTGGAAGGCGGGCGCGTGGAGATGGAAGCGGACAGCGACCGCATCATCATCTCTATGCCGGCCCGCTACAACCTCGCAGAGATGCTGGCCGGAACCACGCCGGAAGCCATGCACGAAGCGTTCGACTGGGGTCCGGACATAGGCCGCGAAGCGATTGAGTGATGCGGCCTACGAACCACGTGACGGCGATCTCGTGTGGGTGGATTTCGACCCGCGCATTGGCCGCGAGCAAAGTGGTCGCCGACCGGCACTGGTGATTTCGCCACCGGTGTTCTGGCAAGCGACGCGGTTCGTCATCGTCTGCCCGATCACCTCGCGCGTAAGACCATTCGGAACCAGCGTAGTGTTGCCCGCCGGACTGGCAATGGCCGGTGAAATCCTGACAAGCCACGTCCGCAGCATCGACACGCTGGCCAGACCTATAGCCCACACAGGCAGCACAGTCCCCCCAATCACCCTGGCAGAAGTGCGAGGGAAACTGGCAGCCCTAACCGGAATAAACACCTGAAGTGGAGTGCGTAAACAAACGCGCGACAGCGGAGTCAAAAGTCTTTTGCTTCTTTTCTTCAGAAAAGAAGGCCCTTGCTTCCTTACCGCCGCCCAACAGGCTCAAACCGATAAGGACTATCGCTCTCCAAATTCGGATCCAAAGCCAACCGATGCTCAAGCGGCGGAAAGGCCCGGCTCCGACAATGCTGCCGGTCGCACAACCGGCAAGACAACCCGATCCCCACCGCCGCGTGCTCCAAACTCAGCCCGTCCGCATAAACAACCTCGCCCGCATGCGCCACGTCGCACCCCATCGCGACCACATGCGTCGGCGGCGGCTCACCCCACGCCGCGGCCGCGCCTTCGATGCATCGTGCGAAACACAGGAACGTTGCGCCATCCGGCAGTTGCGCCACCTGCACGCGCAGCGTGCCGGGCGTGGCGAACGCGGCGTGCACCACCCAGCGCGGGCAGGAGCCGCCATAGCGCGCGAACGGAAAGCCGCCGGCGGAGAATCGCTTGCTGACATTGCCCGGCCGGATCGAGCCGCAGGAAGAAGAACGGAATGCCGCGCGCGCCGGCTTTTTGCAAAGTGCAGAGCCGATGGCAGGCTTGTTCGAAACTGACGCAGAAGCGGGCGGCCAGCGCATCCATATCGTGGCGCAGCAGGCGCGCGCTTTCCAGGAACGCGGTGTAGGGCATCAGCAGCGCGGCCGCGGCGTAGTTCAGCAGCCCGATGCGGATCAGCGAGGCGGCCTCCGGCGTGCTTGGCGCGATGCGGGCTAGCAGCGCTTCCACCATGCCGCGCGCTTCCAGCAGGATGATCTGAAACGCCATGTGGAAGCCGCGGCTTTCGCGCGGCAGCTGCTCGGACAGCGTGAGCGTGCGCGTTTCCGGCTCGTAGCGGCGCAGCGCGTCTTCCATCGGGCTCACGCGCACGCTCACGCCGTGCACCCGCCGCAGGCGTTCGGCGATGGCGTGGTTGGTCTCCGCCGGCGTGGCATTGAGTGTGGCGGCGATACCCTCGGCTGCGGACTTCCAGCTCGGCGAAGTAGTTGCCGCGCTCGTGGAAGACGTCGCGCGCCTCCTCGTTCGGCAGCAGGATGCGCCGGCCGGAAGGCAAGCGCCAGGCCGCTCGCATCCTCGCGCGCGACGCGCCAGGCGCGATATAGCGCCAGCACGCCGCGCGCCGCGTTCGGATTGCTGGCCACCGACTTCCAGCTCGGCGTCGGGGATCGGTTCGGCGCCGAGCATCGGGTCTGAGAACACCTCGCGCAGCCCGATCTCCAGCTCGCGTTCCTGCGCGCCGGAGAGTGCCGCGAGGTCGACCCGCAGCATCTCGGCCAGCTTGATGACCAGGCTGGCGGTGACGTTGCGCTGGTCATGCTCGATCAGGTTGAGGTAGCTGGGCGAGATGCCCAGCCGGGCCGCCAGCGCCTGCTGGGAGAGGCCCTGCTCCGTGCGCAGGCGAGGACGTCCGGCCGACGGTGCGCCGCGATCAGCGGTATCCTGGCCAGGGGACGTGCCCTTTACAACTCTTTACAACTTTACAGCCTAGTCTGTGCACGACGCGACAGGATAATGGCATATGCTGCACCTGCGAGCTATCTCCCGCGGGCCGCAAAGGCCGATATCGGCCTCGTCGTTGCAGTTGAGGATACAGTGCCATGACCGTCCTCCCTGTCCTACGTTTGCCCCGAAGGCCTGGCCGGCGGCCTGTCGGCTCTTCTGCGGCCACAATCGGCCTACCAGGACATGTCGCCCAGCGTCGGCAAGCTGATCGAAGCAAGCAAAGGCACGCTGGGACGGGCATCAGCGCCGGAGTCGGTCGCCCGCATGCGGCTGCAGAACCGGTTTCTCACCGGGCTGGACATCGCGCGCTACACCGCCGGCATCATGCGCGCGGACATGGCCGCTTACGATGCGGACCGCTCGCTCTACACCCAGTCGCTCGGCGCCTGGCACGGCTTCATCGCGCAGCAGCAGATGATCGCGGTGAAGAAGCATTTCGGCACCACGAAGCGCCGCTATATCTATCTGTCCGGCTGGATGGTCGCCGCACTTGCGCTCGCGAGTTCGGGCCGCTGCCGGACCAGTCGATGCACGAGAAGACCTCCGTGCCCAAGCTGATCGAGGAGATCTACACCTTCCTGCGCCAGGCGGATGCGCGCGAGCTGGCCGGCCTGTTCCGCGAGCTCGATGCCGCCCGCAAAGGCCGGCGACGCGGCCGAAGGAAGCCGAGCTATCCGGCGCAAGGTCGAGAATTACGAGACCCATGTGGTGCCGATCATTGCGGACATCGATGCGGGGTTCGGCAATGCCGAGGCCACGTATCTGCTCGCCAAGAAGATGATCGAAGCCGGCGCCTGTGCGCTGCAGATCGAAAACCAGGTGTCCGACGAGAAGCAATGCGGCCATCAGGACGGCAAGGTCACCGTGCCGCATGAGGATTTCATCGCCAAGGTGCGCGCCTGCCGCTACGCCTTCCTGGAGCTCGGCGTCGATGACGGCATCATCGTCACGCGCACCGATTCGCTTGGCGCCGGCCTGACCAAGCAGATCGCCGTCAGCCACACGCCGGGCGATCTTGGTGACCAATACAATAGCTTCCTCGACTGCGAGGAGGTACGCCGGATGAACGCCCGCAACGGCGACGTCATCATCAATCGCGACGGCAAGATGCTCCGTCCGAAGCGTCTGCCCAGCAACCTCTTCCAGTTCCGCGCCGGCACCGGCGAGGATCGCTGCGTGCTCGACAGCATCACGTCGCTTGCAAAACGGCGCCGACCTGATCTGGATCGAAACCGAGAAGCCGCATATCGCGCAGATCGCCGGCATGATGGATCGCATCCGCGCGGTGGTTCCGAACGCCAAGCTCGCCTACAACAACTCGCCCAGTCTTCAACTGGACGCTGAATTTCCGCCAGCAGGTGTATGATGCGATGGACGCCGACAAGGCGCGACGTGTCAGCGCCTATGACCGCACCAAGCTGATGAGCGTGGAATATGACGAGACGGAGCTCGGCCGCCAGGCCGATGAGCGCATCCGGACGTTCCAGGCCGATGCGGCCAAGCGCGCCGGTATCTTCCATCACCTGATCACGCTGCCGACCTATCACACGGCCGCTCTGTCGGCCGACAACCTCTCGCAAGTCGAGTATTTCGGCGAGCAGGGCATGCTGGGCTACGTGCTCGGCGTGCAGCGCCAGGAACTGCGCCAGGGCATCGCCTGCGTGAAGCACCAGAACATGGCTGGGTCGGACATGGGCGACGACCACAAGGAGTATTTTGCGGGCGAGGCCGCGCTCAAGGCGGGCGGGGCGCATAATACGATGAACCAGTTCGGGTAGGGCAAGGAAGGCCTTCTTTTCTGGAGAAAAGAAGCAAAAGACTTTTGGTCCCTGTCGGGTGCTCGTCTTCGAGCACCCGACATTTTTGAAAGAAGTCTCCGTTGGAGATCAGAGAGGACGACCCCTCAGCGCCGTATGTCGCCAGTCTACTGGACCATCATCTCCAGGAACTGCGCGCAACGATGGGGGAATACGCGTTTGCCCTGGACGCGTCGGAACTCTCGGCTCCCGGCATCACCTTCTGGACGGCCTGGAACACTGAAGCTTTGGCTGGCTTCGCAGCTCTCAGGCAGCTCGACTCTTTCTGCGGCGAGATTAAATCGATGCGCGTGGCACCCGCCGCACGCGGCACCGGCATAGGCCGCGCTCTACTCGCGCACCTGGTTACCGAAGCAAAACGCCGATTTTACACGCGTCTATACCTGGAGACGGGAACAGCGGAACTCCACGCGCCCGCTATCGCGCTTTACCGCAGCGCAGGCTTCTCGCCTTGTAATGCCTTTGCCGACTACCAGCCGAGCCCACACAACCAGTTCATGCAGCTCTTTCTGCCGAACTGATACCAACCTCGATAAAGATTGAGGCATACAGGCAAGCAAGAAAGCAGTCCTTTTTCGAGAAAAAGGACCAAAAAGCTTTTGCTCCGACGCTTGCACCAGCGCCTACGCTCGTATTGCAAGTCGATGCGGTGGCAGTCGCAGCCGAATCTAAGTGCAGGCGTCACAGCAAAAGCTTTTTGCTTCTTTTTCTCGAAAAAGAAGGCCTTCCTTCCTTGCTGCCAATAAGTCAGTCCAGACGCGGATCGGTACAAATCACGCCGCGCCGTCACGCGGAAAGCACGTGACCACGGTACCATCAGCGTTCTCGGAAACCTCCCTCACCTCTCCTGCAACACGAACCGCACCGGACGATCCGGCTGCGTCGTCACAATCCCCCGGGGCACAACAGTCCCAGCGCCAGACAGGGAGATCCGGAACCGCTTCATCAGCCGCGCCAACACCAACGTAGCCTCCGTCAAAGCAAACTGCGCCCCCACACAAATTCGCGGCCCCGCCCCGAACGGCATATAGGCGTAACGCTCCGGCGGAACCGCACCCGGCAGGAACCGCCCGGGATCGAACGCATCGGGCGCATCCCACCGCGCGCGATGCCGGTGCAGCACCCAGGGGGAGATCGTGATCGTCGTGCCGGGCGCCACGGAATGGCCCATGATCTCGTCGGCCGCCACCGCCTGGCGCACCAGCAGGAAAGCCGGCGGATAGAGCCGCAGCGCCTCGTCCACATGCGCGCGTATCTGCGGCATGTGCGCCAGCGCGCCGGCCGCCCCCGCCGCGTCCAGATCCAGGCCCGCCACTTCGGCCGCCAGGCTATCCTGCTGCTCCGGATACAGTGCGGCCAGATACACCGACCAGAACAGCGTCACCGCCGTCGTCTCGTGGCCCGCCAGGATCATCGTGGAGACCTCGTCGCGCAACTGCGCATGGTCAAACCCTGCGCCGGTTTCCGGATCGCGCGCGGTGCTCAGCAGGTCGAACAGGTCGCGCGGCCGGTCGTCCGCCGGTGCGAAGCCGCTTCGGACGTCGATCAGCCTGTCCAGGAAGGCCAGCCACTCGACCCGGAACGCCGCCCGCCCGCGATCCACCAGCGAAGGCACGCGCTCCGGCAGCATCAGATCCAGTATGCCCGGCGACGCGTAGCGCATCCCGTAGCTCATCAGCAGCCGGCGCAGCTCGCCAGCGAACCCGCTCATCTCCAGCGAGAACATCGATTGCCCGGCGATCGCCAGCGCCAGATGCTGCAGATGGCCCAGCAGCTCCACCGGCCGGTGCGTCAGCGCGCCCAGCTCGGCCTCCTTGGCCACACTCGCGGCCACCACGTGATGCGCCAGGATCGGCATCGTGCGCGGCGCCAGCGCCGGCGCGATGGTGCGCCGCTGGTGGCGCCAGTCCTCGCCCTCCGCCAGGAACAGTCCGCGCCCCAGTACCGGCTGCAGCACCCGCTTGGTCGCCGGGTTGCGACGGTAGTTGTCCGCATTGCCCACCAGCACGTGGCGTATCGCCTCTGGCGCGTTGAGCATCAGCTGCTCGCGGCCGAGAAAGCGGCCCGGCAGGATGTCGCGCTCATAGGCCAGTTCGCCCCATAGCTCGAGCGGGTTGCGGCGCAGCACCAGGAACGCCTCGAACTGCGTGCGCAGCCGGGTGGGGACGGGGGGGCGCGGGGGGAGGATCTGCAGCATGCCTGTCACGTGGGGCGGCTTGCCGGCGGGCAAGCAAGGCAAGCAGTCCTTTTTTGCGAAAAAGGACCAAAAAACCTTTGCGTTCCCCCGCTGCACCGCCGCCCGCGCTGATCCCACACGGCGCGTGGTGGCATCAGATCGGTGAGAGCGGATCCAAAAGTTTTTTGCTGCTTTTTTGCAAAAAAGAGGTCCTTGCCCGCCTTCGCGTCGCACTCCACGGCCAGCCCGGCTATCCATCCCCCATGCACGCTCCCGCCAAGATCAATCTCACCCTCCACATCACCGGCCGCCGTGCCGACGGCTACCATCTGCTCGACAGCCTGGTCGCCTTCGCCGGCGCGCACGACCAGGTGACCGCCGCCCCAGGTAACGCCCTGTCCCTCACCGTCGCCGGCCCGTTCGCCCCGGCCCTCGCGCAGGACGCCGACAATCTCGTGCTGCGCGCCGCCCGCGCTTTGGCGGCGGCGGCCGGCGTGGCGCCACACGCCGCGTTGCACCTGGAAAAGCGGCTTCCCGTCGCCTCCGGCATCGGCGGCGGCTCGGCGGATGCGGCGGCCGCGCTGCGGGCGCTGTGCCGCCTGTGGAACCTGACGCTCCCCCCTGCGCGCCTGCACGAAGTGGCGCTCGGGCTCGGCGCGGACGTGCCGGTATGCCTCGCCAGCCGGCCGTGCCGCATGACCGGCATTGGCGAAACCCTGTCGGCCATGCCAGCGCTGCCGCAATGCGGCCTGCTTCTCGTCAACCCGGGCGTCGCACTCTCCACCCAGGCGGTGTTCCGCGCCCGCGCCGGCGCGTTCTCCCAGGCGCCGACGCTGCCGGACTACTGGCCGGATGCCGCGGCATTGGCCGCTACGCTGGCGCAAGGCGGCAACGATCTGCAACCGCCCGCCATCGCCCTTTGCCCGGCGGTCGGCGCACTGCTTGCCGAACTCGGCGGCTATCCCGGCGCCCTGCTGGCGCGCATGAGCGGCTCGGGCGCCACCTGCTTCGCCCTGTTCGCCAACGCCGGCGCCGCCGCAGCCGCCGCGGCCACGCTCGGCCGGCCGGGATGGTGGTGCTGGGGCGGCCCACTTTACGATGCGGACGCAGGCACCTAATACCGGAGCGCCGATGGGGCGTCGCCAAGCGGTAAGGCAGCGGATTTTGATTCCGCCATGCGGAGGTTCGATCCCTCCCGCCCCAGCCACTTCATTTCTTCAACGTGCAAAGAGTCCGACGGGCCGCCGGACTTGGTAACTCCCCCACAGACGACTGGTCGGGCGCAGCTCTATGCTGCGCCAGCGCACGCTGAGCCGCTTTGCGTGTCAACATGGCGCCGGCCGCCATAATTTGGCTCAGTTTGCAAGCTGCCTCGCTGTATCAGGGCTCGCGAAACGTTTTTCTGTGCAAAATCAATCGACTAAGTCTCTGGCACGGCTAATGCAGATACTCTGGCAGGCCCGCTGAAACGGCCGGACCAGAGGAGATTTTGCCATGACATCCATCAGCTTCACCCAGGCGAACACCCACTTCCACAACGAGCGCGACCTCAGCGCCAGCTTCGCGGCGCGTCTCGCCCGCCTGCAAATCCATCACGAGCAGGTGGCGCGCCACACCGACGGCGCCGCAATCGTCGCCCGCGGCGCGCTGGCGCTGGTGCCGTTCCTCGCTCTGGCATCGATGTTCATCGCCCTGTGAAAGCGCGGCCGCAGCCGATCCAGGCCTGAACCGGCGCGGTTCCAGGGCGCGCGCCGCCCAAAGGCGAACCGGGACAGCGAAAGTGGAGCAACATCGATGACGTTGATCGCACGAACGACGACCACCGACCGGCCGTCGAGCCTGGCCGCACTCCTCCCGACGCTGGCCGTCGACGTCGTGGCGCCGATCGCCGTCCTGAAGCTGCTCGAACAGGCCGGCGTGTCTCCCCTGTGGGCGCTGGCGGGTGCTGCAGCGGCGCCGGTGCTCAACAATTTGCGCCTCTGGATCGGGTCGCGACGCATCGAACCGCTCGGCCTGCTTGTGGTGGGATTCGGCGTCGTCGGCACGGTCGCGTCGCTGGCGTCCGGCAACCTGTTCTACGGGCTGGTCAAGGATTCGCTGCTGACCGGCGTGTTCGGGCTGGTGTTCCTGGCGTCGCTGGCTTTCCGTCGGCCGCTGCTGTTCTACGTCCTGCGCCCGTTCGTGGCCGGCGCGGACGAAGCGCGCATACAGGCGTGGGACGGCCTATGGCAACACGCCGCGTTCCGCGCGGCCTTGCGGCAACTGACTTTGCTGTGGGCGCTGGTATTTGCCGCCGAAGCGCTGATACGCCTGCCGCTTGCGACGTCGCTGTCGGCGGAGAGCGTGGTGACGATCTCCCCGCTCCTGGGCCTTGGCGCGACCGCGCTCCTGGTGGCGCTCACCCGGCGCCGCCTGCGCGCGCTGCGCGGGCATTTCCTCCGCGCCGAGCGCGGTGGCTGGCCGCTATAGGCGATGGTGTCCCCGACGGGATTCGAACCCATGGCCCCAGGATTAGGAATCCTGTGCTCTATCCTGCTGAGCTACGGAGACGCCGCGCCAAGGTCTAGCGCAGCGCGGCCGCGCCGTCAGCCTCCCCGCCGCAAAAACATCCCGCCCGCGCGGCCGCAGCAGAAGGGGCCTTCCGCCCACACCCGTTAGGCGTGCATCCTGCAAGGTCCGGCCCCATGTTCGGGGCCACACCTCACCGAGGCCCACGCATGACCGACGCCGCGGCGCTGCATCGCGCCACTCTCACGCTCGACAGCCATATCGACATCCCCTGGCCGCATTCGCCAGACCCGTTCGGACCCACCCAGCGCCACGTCGACCTGCCGAAGATGCAAGCGGGCGGGCTCGATGCCGGCTGCTTCGTGGCCTTCGTGCCGCAGAGCCCGCGCACGCCGGCGCAATGCGACGAGGCCTGGGCGCGCGCCGTCGCCATGCTCGAGACGATACGGGCGATGGACGCCACCCGGAACGGCATCACCGCGCGGCTCTGCACGACGGCGGACGCGATCGTGGCCGCCCATGCGGCCGAGGCGCTGGCGGTGGTCCCCGCGCTGGAGAACGGCCATGCGATCGGCGAGGATCTCGGCCGGCTGGCGCAATTGCGCGCGCTCGGCGTGATCTACATCACGCTCACCCATAACGGTCATAACCTGCTGGCAGACAGCGCAAATCCGCGGCGCGACCTGGGCGACGGCGAGACCCTGCATGGCGGGCTCTCGGCACTCGGGCACGAGGCGGTTACGGAGATGAACCGCCTGGGGATCATGGTCGATGTGTCCCATCTGTCCAGGCAATCGATGCTGCAGGCGGTGCAGCAATCGCGTAGCCCCGTGGTGGCGACCCATTCCTGCGTGGCCAGCCTGTGCAAGCACCCGCGCAACCTCGACGACCAGCAGCTCGACGCGCTGCGCGACACCGAAGGCCTGGTGCAGATCACCGCGATGCCGCCATTCCTGCGCCTGCGCGGACGCTCCGACGACACCTCCGTGGCCGATTTCTGCAACCACGTGGATTACGTGGTGCGCCGCATCGGACTGGCGCATTGCGGCATCAGCTCGGATTTCGACGGCGGCGGGGCGATCCTCGGATGGTCTGACGCGAGCCAGAGCCTTGCGGTGACGGAAGAGCTGGTGGCGCGTGGGTATGGCCACAGCGAAGTGGCGGCGTTGTGGGGCGGCAATTTCCTTCGCGTGATGCGCGCTGCGGAGGCAGTGGCGGCGTGAAGGTTTATATTACGGATTCGGACTGGACGGCGAAGCTGCAGGAGGCGCGGTGCTTCAGCGCGGCGAGTGTCTGCCGGACGGCATCTTGCAATTGTTCAAGCAGCAGACTGGCCTGATCGATGTCCAGCTCGGAGATTATCGTGCGATCCTGGGTATCGTGTATGAGAACGACCCGATCGGACATTGTGCGCGCCTGTAATGTGCTCATGCCGCCAGTCTCCGAGATTACCGTGCTTGGGCGCCACGAAATTGTGATCCCTTCGTGATTGTAGCGTGGCAAGTGTGGCTAAAGTGCAAACGAACCGCGTGCATTCCGTCATGATCCGGTTGCGATACGTTGCCGACTTTCCCCGTCCCCCCGCCATCGAGCCGGTAGGAGCACGCGTGCAGGTTGTGCTCGGCGGCCTGACCATTGCTGATACGGAACGGGCCTGGCGGATATTGGAGACGTTCCATCCGCCGACCTATTATCTGCCGATGGCCGATTTCGTGGCCGGCGCGCTCACGCCCTGCCGGCGCACCAGCTTCTGCGAGTGGAAGGGTGTGGCACGCTATCTGACGATCAGCGGGGGCGACCGCGTGGAGATGGAAGCAGGGTGGACCTACCCTGATCCGTCGCCGGCTTACGCTGCACTGAAGGATTGCGTGGCGCTGTATGCCGGGCGGATGGATTCGTGTTTCGTGGGCGGCGAGCGCGTGGTGCCGCAGCCTGGCGGGTTCTATGGCGGCTGGATCACGGCGGCGTTTGGCGGGCCGTTCAAGGGTGGGCCTGGGACGGAATACTGGTGAAAGGAAGAAAGTAGTCCTTTTTCGAGAAAAAGGACCAAAAAGCTTTTGCTCCGTTCCGCGGCATCAACAGCTTTATCTACTCGCAACGGCCTGCGCTGGCACAATGAAGGGAGCATCGATGCAGCTGGGGAAGCAAAAGTTTTTTGGTCCTTTTTTCTAAAAAGGACTGCTTGCTTACCGCTTAGGCGCCGGAAAAGCCGCTACCCCCGCATGCCCCGCCGCATCCACCGCGCGCACCCCAAACAGCCATTCGTCTTTCGAATAAGGCAGCAGGATCGTGGTGGCCGCCCCCGCATCCGTGACGCCGGTCCAGTCGGCATCGGTGGTGAGCCGGCGCACCACCTCGTAGCGCGCGGCGTCCGGCACTGCGGACCAGGTCAGCGTGGTGTCGTTTGTCAGGTCGTGCGTCAGGATATCGGCATGGGCCGGGCGGCCCGGCCCGGCCGCCAGCGTGGCCAGCACGGCGATGTTGTAGCGCGTCACGCGCGCGAGATAGTCGAAATCCATGTAGCGCTGCAGGTCGCCATATTGCACGCCGCCTTCCACGCGCACGTTCTGGTGCTGGTGGGCAAAGGTCTCGACCGGCTCGGTGAAGCGGATCGCGGGGTAGCCGACGGCGTTGAACAATTCGTGGTCGCCGCCGCGCAGGAAACGGTCGGCGCGGAAGATGAGCTCGCCGTCGAAGCCTGGCACGTAGGCGTTGCCGGTGGCGTGGGTGAAGCGGGCGAGCTCGCGCGACGGCAAGTCGGATTTCGGTGCCGAGCACGTTCACCCGCTTGGGGTCCGCGCCGGCCGGCAGCGCCTCGGAAAAGATACGTATCCGGTTCGGATTGTGCTCGCCGCGGTCGCCCACGGAGGCGCCGACGATGTCGTTGTTGAGGTCGCCTTGCACGTCCACGCCGGCGGCGCGCAGCGCCTGCGCGTGGTGGGCCGAGCCGAACAGGCCCTGCTCCTCGGCATCGTAGGCGGCGAAAATCACCGTGGCGCGCAGATGCATGGTGGCGAGCAGGCGGGCGGCTTCCAGCACGGTGGCGGTGCCCGAGGCGTTGTCGTCGGCGCCTGGCGCGTCCGCGGTGCCGTCGTTGTCGTCGGAGTTGCGCGAGTCGTAGTGGCTGCTGATGACGTAGGTGCGCCCGCCCGGCGCGTCGCCTTGCAGGGTGGCTATCACGCTGGCGATCGGCACGTCGCGCGGCACGCGGTGGCCGTCGGCTTTCTGGGTGTATTCGTCGACGGCCACGGTCATGCGGCCGCCGGTGGTCGCGGCGATGGCGCGGAACTGGGCGAGCAGCCAGTCGCGCGCCGCGACCACGCCGCGGCCCGGTGGCGCATGTTCGGAGAACGTGCTGCGGGTGCCGAAATTTATCAGCGCGGTGTCGGTGGCGCGCAGGCGGTCCGGGGATACCTGGTCGATGAGGTGGGCGATGGCCGGGTCCTGTGCGAGCGCGGGGAGGGGGAGGGCCAGGAGGGCCAGGAGCGGGAGGCGCATGTTTTGACCTATAGGGGGAGCGAGCGAGGCTGGCGCATGGAAGGCAAGGAAGGAAGGCCTTCTTTTTCGAGAAAAAGAAGCAAAAAGCTTTTGCTGTGACGCCTGCACCGGATTCTGGCTCTTACTGCAGCAGTGGCGACTGGCAGAATAAATGTAAGCCGTGGTGCAGGCGTCGGAGCAAAAGCTTTTTGGTCCTTTTTCTCGAAAAAGGACTGCTTTCTTGCCTAGCCTGGATGCGTCACCCCTGCCGCGCTGCGTATATACGGAATGGCACGTTGCTGCCGCGAGGGCGAAACCGATGACATTCAAAGTGCAAGTGGGCCCGGCGCAGATCGCCGTACACCAGGGCCGCACCGTGCTGATCACCGAGCCGGACGGCACCATCGCCAGCCCGGGCGAGAAGGGGCTGTATTTCAACGATACGCGGCTGATCAGCAGCTGGTCGATCTACGCGGACGGCACGGCCTGGGACCTGCTGGGCGGCGGCGCGGTGAATTACGACGTGGCGCGCATACACCTGACGAACAAGGCGCTCGAGACGGTGGGCGGCCCGATCGCCGAGCGTACGCTGGGCCTGGTGCTGAGCCGGCTGATCGAGAACGGCGTGCACGAGGATATCGACATCACCAACCACGCGATGACACCGGTATGCTTCAACCTCGAGATCGGCATGCGTTGCGACTTCGCTGACGTGTTCGAGGTGAAATCCGCCAAGGCGATACGGCGCGGCAGCATATCCACCGTGTGGGACCAAGCCGCGCAGACCTTGCGCACGGCCTATGTGCACGACGATTTCGAACGCTCGGTGACGGTGCATGCCAGCCTCGAGGGACAAATGGGTTACGCCAACGGGCGTATAACGTTCGCGGTGGCGCTCGCACCCGGGCAGAGCTGGCATTGCTGCCTGTTCTACGATCTGGGCGACGGCCAGCACACGCATGCGGCACCGGAGCGTTGCGCGCAGGATACCGATCTCGCGGCGAATGCGACCAAGGCGTCCGATGCGTGGAAAGCCGGGGTGATGGGCATCACCACGTCGAACGAGGAGGTGTATCGCACCTATCACCAGGCGGTGGACGACATGGCGGCTTTGCGCCTGCCGCAGCAGGCGGGCGCGTCGCTCAGTTTCGTGCCGGCGGCCGGGCTGCCGTGGTTCACCGCCCTGTTCGGCCGCGACAGCCTGATCGCGTCGTTGCAGACGATGTCGATCTATCCGGAATTTGCGGCCACCACGCTGGATGTTCTCGGCCAGTATCAGGCCACCGCGCGCGACGATTACCGCGACGCCGAGCCTGGCAAGATATTGCACGAGATGCGTTTCGGCGAGCTGGCGCATTTCAAGCTGATCCCGCACACGCCATATTACGGCACCGCGGATGCCACGCCGCTGTATCTCATCACCTTGCACGAGGCGTGGCTGTGGACCGGCGACCGCGCGCTTCTGGAACGCCAGCTGGCGGTGGCCGAGCGCTGCCTCTCCTGGATCGACGATTGGGGCGATCGCGACGGCGACGGTTTCCAGGAATACCAGACGCGCTCCAAGCAGGGCTACGAGAACATGGCGTGGAAGGATTCCGGCGACTCGGTCTCCTATCTCGACGGCACGCTGGTGCGCGGCCCCAAGGCGCTTTGCGAGTTGCAAGGCTATGTCTACGATGCCTGGGTCCGCATGGCCGAAGTGTTCGACGTGCTCGGCCATCCGGAGCGCGCGGCCGCGTTGCGGGAAAAGGCGAAAACCCTATACGCGCGCTTCAACGATGCGTTCTGGAACGAGGCGGAGGGGATCTACGCGTATTGCCTGGACGGCGAGAAGAAGCCGGTGTTCAGCGTGGCCTCCAACATGGGGCATTGCCTGTGGTCCGGCATCGTGCCGCCGGCGCGGGCCGCGCGTGTGGTGGCGCGGCTGATGAAGCCGGATATGTGGTCGGGCTGGGGGATACGCACGCTTGTCGGCGGACCACCCGCGCTACAACCCGTATTCCTACCAGAACGGCTCGGTCTGGCCGCATGACAACGCGATCATCGCCGCGGGTTTCCGGCGCTACGGGTTCGCGGCAGAGGCCGGCCAGATCGCGCGCGACCTCAACGAGGCGGCAAGCCATTTCCTGCTCAACCAGATGCCGGAACTCTATGCCGGGCTGACGCGCGCGCCGACAGGGTTTCCCGTGCAGTATGTGGGCGCCAACGTGCCGCAGGCCTGGGCCGCGGGGTCGGTTTTCATGATCCTGCGCGCGATGCTCGGGCTTCAGCCGGATGCGCCCGGCGGGAAGCTCGGGCTGGATCCGATGCTGCCGTCGTGGCTGCCGGATATCACCTTGCATGGGTTGCGCCTGGGCCAGCAGAGTTTTGATATACGGTTCACCCGCAAGGCGGAGTCGACCGTGTTCGAAGTGCTGCGCGGTGACTCGTCCGCGGTGGTGCATATGGTGGCGAAAGACACGGTTCCACTCGCCTGAGGCGCGCGGAACCGTGCATTCGCGCGGTGATCAGATCACCGCAAGCGTGTCAGTAGTAGCCCCAATGCGGCGGGACCCAGGCGCCATATGGCGTATAATGGCCCGGGATGAACCGGTAGGGTGCGGGGTAGGCGACCGGCGGCACCACCGCAACCGGGGCGCCGACCACGACGCCGCCGTGCCAGCCCCATCCGCCACGCCAGCCCCAGCCACCGTGCCAGCCGGCCCATCCCCCGTGCCAGCCATAGCCAGGATGCGCCCACCAGGCCTGCGCGGGCGCAGGCGCCAGCAACGGGACGGCGAGCGCCGCAGTGAGCGCGCCTCCGAGCAGCAGACCCTTCAATCTTTTCATCTGAGCCTCCTTCAAGTGAAACACCTGGGAGGATAATGCGACGGCGATGTTGCACCGCCAGCAACAAGGTTTTGCAAAATGTTTCAGCGCGCGGCTAGGCTTAGCGGGTGATCCGCTCGGTTTACCGCAACTCCTAAAGCGTGGCATCGGGGTTGGCCGCAAGATGCCGGATAGGCCCGTGTTGCACGCGGAAAACAGGCGGCGACGTTCCACCTTCCCGTCACGGGCAAGCCGACCGGCGCGCCTGTGCCGCCTCGGCGAGACATGCCTGCCTTCCCCACCCGCATCAGCCAGCGCAAATACCGGAATGTTCCGCGTGCTTTACCTGTGGCGCGCGGTGATGTCATAAATGGCACCATGAAGTTCAAGGTTCCGGCCCCGGTCAACGCGCGCCAGATGATACAGGCGTTCGCCATGTATGACGATGCGAAGGGCCTCGGATCGGTGGTCAGCAGGTTCGATATGCACGGCGTGACGCGTCGGCAGATCTGCTTCAACACCTATGGCCGCGCGCCCGGCGCCAGCGTCGCTGCCGACGGCCCCGACTTCAACCCGCGCGCCGCGACCACGCAGGCGCTGCAGAGCCCCGAGTTCCAGTCGCGCCTGCGCGAGATCGTGCTGGGTGCGTTTCCGGAAAAGAAGCGGCTGATTTTCGTGCACATTCCCAAATGTGCGGGCAGCGACCTGCAGAACACGCTGGTGCGGCAATATCCTTCGCTCCACGAGCATCTCGTCCAGCACGAGATCACCAGCCGGCCGGCTCTGTTCGAGCATCTGCGGCAATTCGCCACCGGCATCGCATTGAGCGACAGCATTGCGGTTTGCGGACACCAGACGTTGAAATGGTATCTGGATCGCGCCCTGATCCGCTTCGAGGACGACGTGTTCACCGCAGTCCGGCATCCGCACGATATCCTGTATTCCTATGTCTCGTTTATCCTGACCCGAGCGGTGGATCATATCGGCCGCGAGAGGCGCGATGTTTCCAACTGGCTCGGCAGCATCGGGCTGAAAGCAATCGATCCAAATCCGACGCCGGACTACCTGGCAGAGATCGGGCGGCAATTGCTGCGCGCCCGCAAACCTAACCTGATATGCAGTTTTCTCGGCACGGGCACCGCTTCGTCCGCTTTGGCCGCGTTGCGGCAATCGGATATCGAGATCACCGATGTGACGCGCTATTCCGAATGGCGGAAACGCAAGTTCGGCTTCGAGCCTGCCAGGCGCGTCAATTCGTCCAAACCGCTATTTACCCGGGAGATCGCCACGAAAGCGGATCGCGATCTTGTCGAGGAGATGACCGGCGAGGACATGATCCTCTACACGGCGATTCAGGACAAGCTGCGCGCGCAGGATGGGCTGTCGATACGCGGGCGGGTGTTCGGGTAGCCGATTACAGCTACTGCGCCACGGCCTGCAACGGCGCGCTCACGCCGGGTGCGACGGTGGCTACGCAGACCCGGTTGCGGCCGGAGATCTTTGCTTGATACAGCGCGCTGTCCGCCGCCTCGAACAGGGAGGCGGGCGAGTGCGCCGGCAGGACCAGCGTGCTGGCGACGCCCGCGCTGACCGTGACCATGCCGTGCGGGCCCAGGCCGGAATGGGGCAGCTCCAGGCGCTGGATCGCCAGGCGCATGCGCTCGGCCACGTCCGCGCAATTGGCTTCCGACAGAGCCGGCAGCAGCACCGCGAATTCCTCGCCGCCCAGCCTGGCTACCAGGTCCGTCGTGCCGCGCAACTGCTCGCGCAGGCATACGGCGATGCTCTTGAGGCACGCATCTCCCGCCGGGTGCCCGTAGAAATCGTTGAACGCCTTGAAGCGGTCCACGTCGATGACGATCAGGCCGAGGCTGCCGGCTTTATCGGCCGCGCCTTTCTCACCGGCGCCGGTGGGCGACCAGGCGGCACTGATCCAGGAATCGTAAGCGCGGCGGTTCGCCAGCCCGGTGAGCGGATCCCGGCGTGCCAGCTCGTCCAGCTCGATGTTGCGCGCCGAGAGGTTCTGCCGCTGCTGGCGCTCGCGCAACGTGATCAGGTAGCTGCGCCGGTGCGCCCGCTCCAGCCGCCAGTTGGCGAACAGGAGATACAGCGCGGTCACGGAAGTGATGACGATCAGGTTGTGGCGCTCGGACTGATCGATCTCCGCATGCGTGTGCAGGGCCAGGCCATAGGCACTCACGATCAGGATCATCGCGGCCACGGCGAACGGGAAACGGAGCTGGATGCCGACCGCGCTGTAGACGAGGAGTATCGTCACCGCCGCCACGAAGAGCGGCGCGTAGGCGCTATGGCTGATCGAGAAGAGATACAGCGTGACGCTGGTGCAGACGGCGTTTGCCAGCAGGGTGAGCCCCTCGCGCAGCATCGGCGGCGGCCGGAACCACATCAGCGCCGAGCACACGAAGCCAAGCGGCATCGAGAACTCCAGATACAGCACGCGCGACTGGCTCTGGACGTCCGGCAGATGTGCCAGCAAGGCGGGAAACAGCAGCGTTGCGAACAGGAAGCCGAGCGTGCCGAAGATCATGATGGAGCGGCAGCGGTCCGCGCCCGTTTCTGATTCGAACCGCTGTTCCAGCAGTGGGGGGAAGGCCAGAGCAAGCCGATGCGCCGGAGCGTTCAGCGAGGCATCGATCAGCTCGTCCAGCATCGTACCCCACAAAATGATCGTCCGCTGCCGGCCAGCTTGCCTGGCTGGACGGTCCCGCATACTACCCGAAAATCTATAGCGGAGCGTTAATGAACCTGCGCCCTGCCGCTATTTCGTGCGGTTGTGTGGCCGTTCTGCTTCTTGTTGCAGCAGCGTGGTGCGGCTCAACGCAGGCGGGCAAGCGCGCCCTCCAGACGGTCGATTTCGCGACCCGCCTCGCGCGCGCGCTCGCGGTTTTCCTCCACGATCTCCGGTTTCGCGCGTGCCACGAAATCGGCGTTCTCCAGCTTGCGCAGCGTCTTCTCGCGCTCGCCAGCCGCGCGGTCCCGCTCGCGGGCCAGGCGCGCGCGCTCGGCGTCGAGGTCGATCAGGCCGGCCAGCGGCAGGAAGCAGGGTCGCCTCGTCCAGCACGATCTGCGCGCTGCCGGCGGGCGGCTCGGCCGGCGCCTGGGCGATCTCCGACACGCGCGCCAGCCGGGCGGCGGCCTCCGACCAGGCGCTGCGCGCGCGCCTGGGTCTCGGGCGAGGCATCGCGCAGCAGCATCGGCGCCTTGACCGATGGCGGCACGTTCATCTCGGCGCGCACCGTGCGTATGGCGGTGATGAAGCGTATCACCCAATCGATCTCGGCCCGGGCGGCGGCATCGCCGAGCGGGGCGGCCACCGGCCAGGGCGCGGCGATCAGGCTGAGCGGCGGCGCCGAAGCCGAAGCCGTCCCACAGCGCCTCGGTCACGAACGGCGCGGCCGGGTGCAGCAGGCGGAGGATGCACGCCGAGCACATGGGCGGCGGTGGCGCGCAGCTCCCGCCTTTGCCGGGCCGTCGGCGCCGAGCAGCACCGGCTTGGCCAGCTCCACGAACCAGTCGCAGAACACGTTCCAGGTGAAGCGGTAGCAGGCTGCGGCATATTCGTCGAAACGGTAGGCCTCGAGCGCGGCATCGGCCTCGGCGACCGCCTTGTTGGCTGGCGTCCAGCAGCCAGCGGCAGAGCGGCGCTGCGGCGGCGGCCGGGTCGAAGCCGGGCACCGGGGCCACGCCGTTCATCTCGCAGAATCGCGCGGCGTTCCACAGCTTGGTGACGAAGCTGCGCGCCTCGGCCACCCGGGCCGGCGCCGAGCTTGATGTCGCGACCAGGCCCGGTCAGCTGGCACACCGCGAAGCGCAGCGCATCGGCGCCATACTCGTCGATCAGGGCCAGCGGGTCGATGACGTTGCCCTTGGACTTGCTCATCTTCTGGCCGCGCTCGTCACGCACCAGGCCATGGATCACAACGTTGCGGAACGGCACGTCGCCCATGAAATGCAGCCCCATCATCATCATCCGGGCGACCCAGAAGAAGATGATGTCGAAGCCGGTCACCAGCACGTCGCGTCGGGTAGTAGCCGCGCCAGCATGTCCGTCTGCGTCCGGCCAGCCCAGGGTGGAGAACGGCCACAGGCCGGAGCTGAACCAGGTGTCCAGCACGTCCTCGTCCTGGGTGAGGTCCACGGGGCGCGCCGTAGCGCGGCTTCGGCCAGCGTGTGCGCTTCGGCGGCGGTGCGGGCGACGAACACGGCGCCGTCTGGCGCATACCAGGCAGGGATGCGGTGGCCCCACCAGAGCTGGCGGCTGATGCACCACGGTTTGATGTCGCGCATCCAGGCGAAGAACGTGTTCTCCCACTGCTTGGGCACGAAGGCGACGCGGCCCTGCTCCACCGCCTGCATCGGCCGGGCCGGCGAGCGTGGCGGCGTCGCACATACCATTGCAGCGTCAGCAGCGGCTCGATGATCACGCCGGAGCGGTCGCCGTGCGGCACCTGGTGGGTGTGCGGCTCGGTGCGTCTCCAGCAGGCCGAGGCGGTCCAATTCGGCCACGATCGCGGCACGCGCGGCTTCGCGTCCCTGGCCCTCCAGCGTGCGGGTGAATACCGGGTCGGCAAGGCCCGCGACTTCGTGCAGCTCGATCTCGGCCAGCGTAATGCGCGCCTCGCGGTCCAGTACACTCGGCATCGGCAAAGCGTGGCGCTGGCCCACCTCGAAATCATTGAAATCATGCGCGGGCGTGATCTTCACCGCGCCGGTGCCCTTCTCGGGGTCGGAATAGGCGTCGGCCACGATCGGCACGCGGCGGCCGGTGAGCGGCAGGATCACGTGCCGGCCGACCAGATGCCGTATAGCGCGCATCGTCGGGGTGCACGGCGACCGCGGTGTCGCCGAGCAGGGTTTCCGGCCGCGTGGTGGCCACCGTGAGCGTGGCGCCGTCGCCCCCGTCCACCGGATAGCGGATATGCCAGAGATGAGCCACGGATCTCGCGCGTCTCCACCTCAAGGTCCGAAATGGCGGACTGGAATTTCGGGTCCCAGTTCACCAGCCGGCGGTCGCGGGTGATCAGGCCCTGCTGGTGCAACGTGACGAACACGTGGCGCACCGCCTCGTTCAGACCCTCGTCCATGGTGAAGCGCTCGCGCGGCCAATCCACACTGGTGCCGAGCCGGCGCATCTGCTGGGTGATGGTGCCGCCGGACTGGGCCTTCCACTGCCAGACGCGCTCCAGGAAGGCGTCGCGGCCGATCGCCTGGCGGGTGGTTTTCGGCGGCGGCCAGCTCGCGCTCGACGACCATCTGGGTGGCGATGCCGGCATGGTCCGTGCCGGGCTGCCAGAGCGCGTCGCGGCCCTGCCATGCGCTGCCAGCGGGTCAGCGTGTCCTGCAGGATGAAGTTCAGCGCGTGGCCCATGTGCAGGCTGCCGGTGACGTTCGGCGGCGGGATCATTATCGTGTAGGGCGTGTTGGTGGTCTGGCCGGCGGCGAAGCTGCCCTGGTGTTCCCAGCCTTGGTAGAGGGCTTGTTCTTGCGTGGCGTGGTCGAAGGATTTGGGGAGCATAGGGTAGCAAGGCCTTCTTTTTTGTAAAAAAGAAGCAAAAAACTTCTGCTTCCTGTCGGGCGGTGTGGCAGGGTCTTACTTTGCGGCTTTAGCGTCGGGTTGTGGCGCTGACCAGTATCAGTCCTGATCCGATGAGGGCGCTCAGCACGGTGAGGAACCAGATTGGCGCGACACCGTCGATCACGGCACTGCGCACCGGGTTGGCCGGGTCGTAGATCACCGGCACCGCCGCCCCTGTTCTAACGGCAGCAAAGATGCCGCCGCCAACAAGCTCGGCGGGCGCGCCAGACGGCAGCCGGTAGCGGACGATCGGGTGGCGGCCACCCGGCCCGGGATCGATGACAATACCGGTTGTGCGCACCGCGCGTGACAAGAAGAACACCGTGGCCACGCCATTGATACAAGCGCCAGCAACCAGCAATGCGCCAATCATTCCAAATAACAAACGCCGAAAGGCAAGAAAATCCGCGGTCAAGACATTGCCCGCGACACCCGCGTGCGCAGGCACATCGCCAGTGCCAATACGAGAATCGGCCGCCCAGACCCGAAGCCCCCGGGCAGGCGTCGAAGCAAGAGTTTTTGCTTCTTTTTTGCAAAAAAGAAGGCCTTGCCTTGCCCTATTTCTGCCCCCGCGTAACCCGCTCGATCTCGCTGCGCACCAGCCGCTCAACCATCGGCGCCAGATGCTCGTCCAGCCAGCTCTTCACCAGCGGCCGTATCTCGTCGCGCACCATATCCTCCAGCGACGGCCCGCCGCGATACACCGGCATGTTGCGCTGCCCGACGACGCGTACCAGCGCGCCGAGCGAGGCGCTGGCCGCCGCCGCGGTGCTGGCGGCGAGCAGCGGCTCCTCGGGCGGCTCGCCGGCGTCCAGATGGCTGTAATCGCGCGCGAGATCGGGTGCCGGTTCGGGCGGGAGCTGTGGCGGGGCTGCGGCACGCGGCGGGTCGAACTGGTCGTCGTCGAACGGGTCCGGCGCGGGCGGCGTGTAAGGCGGCGCGGGTTCGGGCGGCATGGGGGCGGGGTCCTCGATGAGCATCGTCTGGTCGAGCAGGAACACGTCGTCGTCGGCGGGCGCCTGGTGCGATGTGGGCGCGTCGGCCTGCGGCGCGGGTGCATCGGCCTGCGGCGCGGGGGCGGGCTCGCCTTCGTCGTTGAGGATCCGGCGTATGGAGGCGAGGATGTCCTCCATCGAGGGGTCCTCGCCCGGTGGCGCCGGCTCCTGCTGGGTCATGCGCGCCTCGCGATCCTTACCGGCCGGGCTCGCGCACCGCGCGATCGCCGGTGCCCCAGAGCAGGTCGCGCACCGCCCGGTAATAGGCGGTCTCGTCGTAGAGCGGCACCTGCAGGCCGAGGTCGCTGGCGGTGAGGCGGCCGATCGCCGAGGCCACGCCGTAGCTGGCGGTGACCAGGCTCGTCACGTTCTGCACCAGGGTGATTTCGGCTGCGAGCAGGTTCTGCTGGCCGATCAGCACTTCCTGGGTGGTGGCACTGCCGACGAGGGCTTCGCGCTCGAGGCCTTCCAGCGCGATCTCGCTGGAGCGGACCGCCACGTGCGAGCTGGCGATCGAGGCGCGCGCGGCCACTAGCGTCTCGTAGGCCTGCACCGCCTGTTCGCGGGCGGCGCGCTGGGCGTCCTCGGTCTGGCGCACGGCCTGGAGGAAGTTCTGCCGGGCCTGGCGTATGGCGGCGTATTCCGCGCCGCCCTGGTAGATCGGCAGAGTGAGGTTGAGCGTGGCGGTGGCGCCGTATGTTCGATTGATCGTGCCGGTGCTGCCGCCCAGGTCCGTCGAGGGATTCTTGGAATAGAAGCCCGAGCCCTGGAGGTAGATGTTCGGGCCGAGGGCGCTGAACTCGACGTCCACCGCGTCGCGCATTTGCGCCTCGTTGAACTTTTGCGCGAGCACGCTCGGGTTGTTCAGCACGGAGAGACGCGAGGCGTCCTGGGCGGTTTTCACAGGCAATTGCAGCGGCTGCGGATCGGCCATGTCGCGCGGCGGCTCCACGCCGACTTCGCGCACGAAGGTGGCGTTCGCCGTCTCCAGCGTGCCCTCCGCGGTCTGACGCGTGGCGATCGCCTGGGCGAGGGCCGCTTCGGCTTGCGCCACGTCGGTTCGGGTGAGTTCGCCGACCTTGAAGCGGTCGTTGATGGCGCGGAGTTCGTCGCCGAGCACCTGCTCGTTAGCCTGGTCCAGCTTGAGGAGCTGGCGATCCTCGATGACGCCGACATAGGCGTTCACCGTGTCGGAGAACACCTGCTCTTCCTCGGCGATCAGGCGGGCGCGTTCGGCATAGACGTTGTTGACGGCTTCGTGGGTGGACGCGGTGGTGCGGCCGCCGCGGTAGAGGTATTGCGTTACGGTCCCGGTCACATTCTGTGGCGAGATGTTGTTTTTGGTGGTGTTGAAGCTCTCGCCTTTGCCGGCAGCGGAACAGCCTCGAGGTTCGGTTGCGCCAAAGCCGTAAAGACTTGGGTTATTCGTAGAGCTCTGCTGGGAAACGCAGTTCGACCGCGTCTCGATCTTGCCGACGTTGAACCCGAGATTGGTCGGCGCCGTGATGGCGATCGTCGGGCGCCAGCCAGCCAGCGCGGTCGGCACGTTCTCGTCGGTGGAGCGCAGATGCGCGCGCTCGCCGGTGAGCTGCGGGTTGCTCTCATAGGCGATGCCCAGCGCCTGGGCCAAAGTGTGCGGCACGGTGTCCGGCTCGTCGGTGGCGATCGTGCGCGCCATGCCCGGGCCGGCCGGCACGAAGCTGTGCCGCGGCGGTGGCGGCGTCTGGGCCGAGGCGACGGTGGCCAGCGCGAACAGGCCGGCGGCGACGCCTCCGCCCAGGCTGGTGGCCAAGCGGGCGGTCCGGCCGACGCCCGATCCGGCAGTCGGACCAGCGGTCAAGAAGGTGCGCGTGCTGCGCATACGGCGAACTCCAATTGCTAGCGGGTGCAGTCTGCCACACGAACCCGTGCGTCGCCAATGATCCGAAGGCAAGCGTGCCGATATGACGCGTCTATGCCCCCGCCGGAATGGCGTTCGAACAACCAGGCAAGGTCCGTCGAGGCAAGCAACACCGCCCATTCCGCGGAGAAACTATTGCCGTGAAGACACACCCAACTAACGCTCATCCTGCCAGCCCGATAATCCCGCAATACAGCCCCGACCGTGGGGCACCCGTCGGAGCAAAAGCTTTTTGGTCCTTTTTCTCGAAAAAGGACTGCTTTCTTACTTACCGCTGAATGAACCTAAACATCGGCTGGTGATCGACGCATACCGTCAGAAGCTGAACCCCGGCGCCGGCAGCAGCCCGGGCAGCAGCGGGGCGGAAGCGTCGAACTCCGCATGCGCGCGCAGGCCGCCGATGCTGGGCTCTGCCAGCACGGCCACGCCGGTGCCGCCAGGCGGGCAGAGGATCGCCACCAGCCGGCCATGCGCGCCCACCTGGCGGCCGATCACCTCGGGTATTTCGCGCGCCGCGCCCTCGATCAGCACCAGGTCGTAGGGCGCGCCGGCCGCGTGGCCTTCGGCGAGCCGGCCCTGCACGCGCGTCACGCTGCCGCTGACGCCCTGCCTGGCTGGCACCGCCGCGGCGAGCGCCAGCAGCGCCGGGTCCTCCTCCAGCGCGGTGACGTGCACGCCGCAGGATGCCAGGATCGCCGCCCCGTAGCCGGCGCCGCTGCCGACCACGAGCGCCGCCTCGCCGGCGCGCGGCCGTGCCAGCTGGATCAGCCGGGCGATCACCAGCGGCTTGAGCAGAACGCGGCCGCCGCCGAGCTTCACGTCGTCGTCGATATAGGCGAGCGGCGCCAGCGCCGGCGGCAGATAGGCCTCGCGCGGCAGGTTGCGCATGATGTCGAGCAGGCGGGAATCGTTCACCCGGGTGGGGCGCAGCTGGCCGTCCACCATGAGGTTGCGGGCAAGCGCGAAATCGGCCGGCGACATGGTGTAGGGCGCGGACGGGGCAGAGGCGCGGCGCGTTAGGGGAGACGGCGCGTTTAGGGGAGACGGGGGCATGGTGTCGGGCGGCTCCGCTGGCGGTGCGGGTGTATTACCGGCGGGGGGCAGGGTGGTCCAGGGCGGGCGTGCGGTTTGGCGTTGGGTGCTGGACCGCGCGCGTTTGACGTTCTATAGGGCGCGGCCCGCGGGGTCCGATGTCAGAGCGGTTATGTAAGGGACTGCAAATCCCTGTAGCCCGGTTCAACTCCGGGTCGGACCTCCAGCCGGGCTTTCTATTTACGCTAAAACAACGATCAGGCGCTAAAACGGCCGCCAAGGGAGGCGCCGTTGCCAATTTCGTCCGAGGTGCAAGGTCTGGTGCTCGCGGCGATGGACGCGTCGGACGGCATCGTCGCGGTGCTGCAGACGGACGCGCAAGGCGGGCTGTGCTTTTTCGAGGTGGGCGAGGCGCTGCTGCGGCTGCTCGGCCGCGGCCAGGTTTACCTGCTCGACCAGCCCCTCGCCATCATCGCCGCGCCCGAAGCCGCGGACGAATTGCGCAGCATCGCCACCGCCGTCGCCGGCGGCGTGTCGTGCCGCGGCGAGCTCGCCTGCCAGGATGCGGCAGGCCGCCGCATCTGGCTCGGCTACCACATCATGCCGCGCCATTCGGAGACGATGACGGGGCAGTTCTACGTGCTCCTCGCGCGCGACATCACCCGGCGGCGCCAGGAGGAGGACGGCGCCAAGATGCTGAGCACCATGCTCGCCAAGGCGCTCCTGGTGGTGGACGTGCCGCTGATGATCGTGAGCGCGGAAGGCCACGTGGTGGTGGCGAATTACGCCATGGAGCGCCTGCTGAAACACAAGACCGGCGCGCTGGCGGGCACGCCGGCCCTGAACTACGTGGCGCCGGCCTACCAGGCGCGCGTGCAGGCCACGCGCGAGCTGCAGATGGAAAACGGGGTGGACACCCAGTCCGACATCGAGCTGCTCGCCTCGGACGGCGCGTTGCACCGCGTGCTCCTGTCCTCGACGGTGATGGAGCGGGCCGATCGCCAGCGCCTGCGCGTGCTGACCGTCCATGTGCGCCCGCCGGCCGCGTCCGAGGCGCCGGCCAGCCAGGTGGCCGGGCGCATGCGGTTCGTCAGCCTGCAGGCGCTGCAGGCCCGGCTCGGGGAAAGATGGGAGCGCGTGGGCCCGCGCATCATGCAGAGCGCGGCCGAGATCATCCAGCACTGCCTCGGCACGTCCGATACCGTCGAGCAGGACAGGCCGTGCGCCTTTTCCATCTGCTTCTCCGGGCTGACAGAGGCGGAGGCCAGCAAACGCGCCAGCGCGATCGCCCGCGAACTGCGCCAGCAACTGATCGGGCAGGGCGAGGACGAGGATGCGCTGATGATACAGGTGGTGATCGCCGACGTGCCGCTGCGGCCGGACGCGCCGGCCGCCGGCCAGATCACGATGTATCTGGACGAGGCGGAAGCCAGCGCGGAACGCGCCGAAGCGGCGCCACCACCGGCGCAGATATTGTTCCTGACCGCGTCACGCGGCCAGACCGCCCTCTACATCCCTGCGCCG
Organism: uncultured Alphaproteobacteria bacterium; assembly: GCA_963795825.1. GTDB lineage: Bacteria > Pseudomonadota > Alphaproteobacteria > Acetobacterales > Acetobacteraceae > BOG-908. The sequence goes on from CAWCIW010000001.1 coordinate 1,050,530, forward strand.
GCCGCCTCCCGTCAGCGTTTCGTGGAACCCGAAGCGCCGCTCGCCGTGGACCTGGCCTGCCTCGAAGCGATGGTGCTGGCCGCTTCGGGCCGGTCCGCGATGCCGCTTCTGGTCTCCGCCCATTTCGCCACCCTGCTGAAAAGGACCACCGCCGACGCCTACCAGGAGGCGTGCGGCCAGGCGGCCCGGCAGATCGGCCGACCGGTCTTCGTGGTGCTGTCGCCGATCCCCAAGGGCGCCACGCAATCCATGCTGCAGGAAGTGACGCGTCGGCTGAAGCCGCTGGTGGCCGGCATCGGCTTCCACCTCGATATGCTGGCGCCGCCGCAGGTGGATCTGCGCGCCTGCCCGATCTCCTGGGCGGTGGCCGATCTGGCGCCCTGGCGCGGCGGCGAGACGGTGCCGGCGGACCGGATGCGTCGCCTGGCGGACCTGCTCGGCGCCTATAACGCGCGCCTGCTCGCCATCAATGCCAGCTCGATGGACGTGTTCCCGAAGCTGCACGAGTGCGGCGTGCATGCCGCCACCTGCGTCGGCCGCATAACGCGTGTGGCGGGGGAGGGGCGCTAGGAGCCGCCCGGCGCCGGTGCAGCAGTGCCTTTCTTTCGGCCGCCGACGTTCCCATGTGCCGCGCGACACCAGGAGCAAGCACAATGGCCTATACCGCAATCGCCACCACCACCGCCGGCCGCAACGGCCATGTGGACAGTTCGGACGACGTGCTTCATCTCGACCTGGCGATGCCCGGTTCCGGCAAGGCTGCCACCAACCCCGAGCAATTGTTCGCCGCCGGATATTCCGCATGCTTCGGCTCGGCCATCATGGCGGTCGCCGGCGCGGACAAGATCAAGCCGGACGCCGTGCACGTGACCGCCGAGGTGACGCTCGTGGTCAACGGCCACGATTACAGCATCGCGGTGAAGCTGAAGCCCACGATCGACGGCGTGGACCGCGCCACTGCCGAGGCCCTGGTGCACAAGGCGCACGAGGTCTGCCCGTATTCCAAGGCCACGCGCAACAACGTGCCGGTGGAGATAGAGCTGCAATGAGCACCGGCTCCGCCTTGGGCACGGCACTCGTAACCGGCGCCACCGCCGGGTTCGGCGCGGCCATCACCCACCGGCTGGTGGCCGATGGCTGGCGGGTGATAGCCACCGGCCGCCGGCAGGAGCGGCTGGATGCGCTGGCCGCCGAACTGGGCGATGCCGTGTTGCCGTTCAGGCTGGACGTGACCGATGAAGCGGCGGTAGCAGGGCTGCCCGGTAGCCTGCCCGCCGGGTGGCAGGCGATCGATGCGTTGGTGAACAATGCGGGCCTGGCTCTGGGCCTGGCCCCGGCGCAACTCTCCGACGTGGCCGATTGGGACCGCATGGTCGCCACCAACGTCAGCGGCCTGATCCACGCCACGCACGCGCTGCTGCCCGGGATGGTGGCGCGCGACCGCGGCCACGTCGTCAATCTCGGCAGCGTCGCCGGCGCCTATCCCTATCCGGGCGGCCACGTGTATGGCGCCACCAAGGCATTCGTCCGGCAGTTCACGATGAACCTGAAGGCGGATCTGGTCGGCACAAACGTGCGGGTGACGGACATCGAGCCGGGCCTGTGCGGCGGCACGGAGTTCTCCGAGGTGCGTTTCGGCGGCGACACTGAAAAGGCGGCGGCCGTGTACAAGGGCACCACGCCGCTCACCGCGATCGATATCGCCGAGGCGGTATCCTGGGTTCTGAACCTGCCGCGCCACGTCAACATCAACCGTATCGAGATGATGCCGACCTGCCAGGCGCTCGGTCCGTTCAACATCAAGCGGGCCGCCTCTTGAAACCACGCCACGCCCGCAAGCTGCTGGACCGCTACCGCATCACCGACGGTGCGCGCTTCGACCTGGCGGAATACCGGCCGGACGACCGCGGCGGCGACCTCGTCGATCACGGTGCGATAGACGCGCTGCTGACAGACGGGGTCGACCGGCTATCCGCGTTGCAGACCAAGCTGTTCGCCGACGACAAATGGTCGCTGCTGCTGGTTCTGCAGGCGATGGATGCGGCCGGCAAGGACGGCACGATCAAGCACGTGATGACGGGGATCAACCCGCAGGGCGTGGATGTGACGGCCTTCAAGCAGCCTGGCCCGGCCGATCTGCAGCACGGCTTCCTGTGGCGCGTGCACGCGCACGCGCCCGCCGCCGGTCGTATCGCGATATTCAACCGCAGCCATTACGAAGACGTTCTGGTCACGCGCGTGCATCCGGACCTGCTGGACCAGGCGCATCTGCCGGAGGCGGCGCGCGGCAAGAAGTTCTGGAAGCACCGCCTGGAAGATATCGCGGCATTCGAGAAATACCTGCTGCATCAAGGCACCGTCGTGTTGAAGGTGTTCCTGAACGTTAGCAAGGCGGAACAGCGCCGGCGTTTCCTCGATCGGCTCGACGAGCCGGACAAGAACTGGAAGTTCAGCGCCGCGGATCTGAAGGAACGCGCGCACTGGGACGACTACCAGGATGCCTACCAGCACGCGATCGCCGGCACCGCCACGCCGGAGGCGCCGTGGTTCGTCGTGCCCGCCGACGACAAGCCGTTCGCCCACCTGATCGTGGCCGAGGCGCTGATCGAGGCGCTCGGCAAGATGGATTTGCGCCAGCCATCGATGCCACCGGAAGAGGCCGCCCTGCTGACGGAGGCCAGGCGGATGCTCGAGGCGGAGTAGGCGTCGGGCGGCCACGGCTCGCGCCGCCGCCGCCCTTTGCGAACTGCCGAATCTACGAGGCGGGCAGCAGAACCTTGTCGATCACGTAGATCACGCCATTGCTCTGGCGGACATTGGCGATCGTGACATCCGCCACATCGCCTTTGGCGTCCGTCACCGTCAATGCGTGCCCGTGCATCGCCACCGTCAGCATGTCGCCCTGCACCGTCTTCAGCTTTGCCGAGCCACCGCCCGCCTTGATCAGCGCATGCAGCTTCTTCTCCACCAGGTCGCCGGAAACCACGTGGTAGGTGAGGATCGCGGTCAGCTTGGCCTTGTTTTCCGGCTTCAGCAGCGTGTCGACCGTGCCTGTCGGCAGGGCGGCGAACGCCTCGTTGGTCGGGAGCGAACACGGTGAACGGGCCCGCGCCGTTCAGGGTGTCTACCAGGCCGGCGGCCTTTACCGCGGCAACCAGCGTGGTGTGGTCCTTGCTCTGCGATGCGTTCGCAACGATCGTCTTCGACGGATACATCGCCGCCCCGCCCACCTCTATCGTGCGTTCGGCATAGGCTGCGGACGACATCAATACGAACGCGCTGAATGCGACATGGGTCAGTTTCATTGGCCGGTTCCTTTCGGGATACGCGGCCGCCTTGGACCGTGAACTTGTCTCGTGCGGACCGACCGGGACGGATGCAAAAGCTCACGGAACAGTGAGGCCCGTGGCCCGATGCGGCCGCTGCACAGCATGCCTGCGCGAGGTGCCTGCCCCGTCGACTTGCGCTAGGCTCGCGCCATGCCGGACTACGCACACGAGTCGCAGCACGAAGGCCGCGTCGCCGGCGTGGACGAGGTCGGCCGCGGGCCGCTCGCCGGCCCGGTGGTGGCTGCCGCGGTGGTGTTCACCGCCGGCGTGCCGCCCACGCTCGCCGGCCTGCTCGACAATTCAAAAAAACTGACGGCCGCGCAACGCGAGTTGGCTTATGCGGCGTTGCGCGCGTGTCCGTCGGCGGAGATCGCGGTGGCTGCGGCTTCGGTGGCCGAGATCGCCAGGCTGAATATCCTGCATGCCGCGATGCTCGCAATGGCGCGCGCGGTGCTGCGCCTGCCGACGCCGCCCGATGTGGCGCTGGTGGACGGCAACCGGAAGCCGCCGCTCGCCTGCACGATACGCTGCATCGTGGGCGGCGACGCGCTGAGCCTGTCGATCGCGGCTGCGTCCATCGTGGCCAAGGTGGTGCGCGATCGCGGGATGGCGCGCCTGGCGTTGCGTTTTCCGATGTATGGCTGGGAGAGCAATGCGGGATATGCAACGGGGGCGCACCGGCGCGCGCTGCTGGCGCATGGCGCTACGCCGCACCATCGCGTGGCGTTCGGCACGGTTCGGGTGTTGTTGGGGGAGGGTGGCGAAGCTTAAGGCAAGGCCTTCTTTTTTGAAAAAAAGAAGCAAAAAACTTTTACTATGTGCTGTCGCGGACTGGCTGGATGCGAAGTGCGTTTTGGCCCACAGCGAGCTTTAGAGGAGTGCTGCTTCCTTGCTCTCTGTCTGCTGTTCCACGATTGCTATGACAAGCGCAGTTCCGTAAGCGCCCAGCCAGCCGGGCGCGCCGGCGCAACACCGCGGCACCTCCACGCCCTCTTCCGATAGATTGAACAGGCACACCACCCGCTCGGTTTCGTCGAATCGCACGAACCCGATCAGCGGCGCCGGCAGGTCCAGCATCTCCAGCCCGCCGCTTGCCAAAGCGGGATGCGCGCGGCGATACGAAAGCGCGCGGCGCCAGGCGTGCAACAGCGAACCGGGATCGCTCTCCTGCGCATCCACCGCCAGGCCGAGATGCGTGTCCGGCACGGGCAACCACGGAACACCGTCCGAAAATCCACCGTGTGGCGCATCCTGCACCCAGGGCATCGGCGTGCGGCATCCGTCGCGCCCGCGGAACTCCGGCCAATACGCGATGCCGAACGGATCGCGCAGCTCGTCCTGCGAAAGCCTGGCCTCCGTGAGGCCAAGCTCCTCGCCCTGATAGACCACGACGCTGCCGCGCAACGTCATCTGCAACCCCATGAGCAAGCGCGCGAAACGCGGGTCCGGCGCGGCGCCGGGGCAGGGATTCCAGCGGCTGATCGCGCGCTCCACATCGTGGTTGCTGAAAGACCAGCACAGCCAGCCCTCCGACGCCGCCGCCTGCGCCACCAGCGCGCGCACGCTCGCCCAGTCGAACGCGCCGCGCGCCGGCAAAAGGGAATATGCCATGTCCAGACAGGGACCGTTCGTATAGGCGCGGCACCGTGCATACGCGCCGTCCTGGCTGCTCACCTCGCCGAGCGTCGCCGTTCCGGGATATCCCGACATCAGCGTGCGTATGCGCGCGAGGAAATCGGCTGTCGCCGGCTGCATCATGTCGTGCGCGTGTATCTGCCGGCCGAACAGCTTCACGCCCGCCGCCGCGGCTGATGCCGCCGGGTTGGACCGTAATTGCGTGTCGTGCGTGAAGAAATCCAGCGCATCCAGCCGGAAACCGTCCACGCCGCGCTCCAGCCAGAACCGCCCGGTCTCGAGCAGCGCATCCTGCACCGCGCGATTTTGCAAATTGAGCTGTGGCTGGTGCGACAGGAAATGATGCAGATAATATTGCCGGCGCCGCGGCTCCCACGTCCATGCGGCGCCACCGAACACGCTGAGCCAGTTGTTCGGCGGCGTGCCGTCCGCGCAGGGATCCGCCCATACATACCAGTCCGCCCGCGCCGACTCCCGCGACGCCCGGCTTTCCACAAACCAGCCATGCCGGTCGCTCGTATGGCTCCAAACCTGGTCGATCAGCACACGCAAGCCCAGCATGTGCGCGCGCGCCAGCATCGCATCGAAATCGGTCAGCGTGCCGAACAGCGGATCGATGCCGGTATGGTCGGATACGTCATAGCCGAAATCCCGTTGCGGGCTCGGGAACACCGGACACAGCCAGATCGCGTCCACGCCCAGGCGCGCCACGTGGTCCAGATGCGCGGTCAGGCCCGGCAGGTCGCCTATGCCATCCCCGTTGCTGTCCGCGAAACTGCGCGGATAGATCTGGTAGATGACCGCGCCCCGCCACCATTCGGTGTGCGTTCCCTGACGATCGAGCATGTTACGCACTCCCTCACGGTATCGTGAGCCAGCCTCCCGGGTGGGCGCAACGTGAATCGGTCGGGATAGCTCCTGGGAGCAGTTTGCGCTCTGTAGTGTTGCAAAACTGTTAGCGGTGCCGGCGGAGCGAAGGAAGGAAGCAGTCCTTTTTCGAGAAAAAGGACCAAAAAGCTTTTGCTCCGATGCCTGCGCAACGATCTAGGCTGCCACTGCAACCGTATCGACTGGCAATACGAGCGTAAGCCGTGGTGCAGGCGTCATAGCAAAAGCTTTTTGGTCCTTTTTCTCGAAAAAGGACTGCTTGCTTACTCGCTCGCCCCCCGCAAAGCCCCCCCAGCCGCCACCGGACACAACGGCAGGCACGCCGCCGCATAAGCCGCCAGCAACAACAGATGCGGCCGCGCCGGCAACCCGGCCGCCGCCGCATCCGCCGCCGCCGCTCCGAAAATCAGCACGGGCACCGTCAAAGGCAGCACCAGCACCGGCAGCAGCACTCCGCCGCGACGCGCCCCCAGCACGAGCGCCGCGCACGCCGCCCCGAGCAGCGACAACGACGCCGTGCCAAGTGCCAGCCCCGTCACCAGCGCCGGATAGGCAGCCGCCGGCATACGCAGCATCGCCGCCAGCGGCACCGCGGCCACCAGCACCGGAAGCCCCGTCACCAGCCAGTGCGCCAGCGCCTTGGCCAGCGCCACCAGGCTCGCCGGCAACCCCGACAGCAGAAGCTGGTCCAGCGCGCCGTCCTCGAAATCCGCGCCGAACAGGCGGTCCAGCGGCAACAATGCGGCCAGCAGCGCGCAAACCCACACGATTCCGGGCGCCAGCCTGGCCAGCGTTTCGGGCGCCGGGCCGATCGCCAGCGGGAACAGCGCGCCGGCCACGAAGAAGAACAGCAGCGCGCCCAGGCTGTCGCCGCCGTGGCGGGCGGCCAGCACGAGTTCCCGGCGTAGGAGGGCGGCGAAGATGCGCACTGAACGGCCTTAGTTATGAGTGTCTGCCGGAAAGCCGGTTGGTTTGTGGTTAGGGAGGCAAGGAAGAAAGCAGTTCTTTTTCGAGAAAAAGAACCAAAAAGCTTTTGCTCCGACGCTTGCACCAGGATCGGGCTCTGACGGCAGCCGCATCGCGCTGCAGAACGGCGTAAGTCTTGATGCAGCCGTCGGAGCAAAAGCTTTTTGGTCCTTTTTCTCGAAAAAGGACGACTTTCTTGCCTTGCCCTACCCGGCACTAAGCAGCCTGCAACCTCCCCTTGGCCAGGTGCAACGCCCCCGCATCCGGCAACGGCAACGGCAAATGCGTTGCCGCCACCACAAGCCCGCCAGCCGCCCGATGCCCGGCAAGAACCTCACCGAATGCCGCCACCGATTCCGCGTCCACCCCCAGCGTCGGCTCGTCCAGCAACCACACCCGGGCGCCGCTCACCACCAGCCTGGCCAGGGCCAGCCGGCGCGATTGCCCTGCCGACAACATGCGCGCCGGCAGCCGCGCCAGCGCCGTGAGCCCCAGCGCCGCCAGCCCGTCCGACACCTTGCGGCCGGAGACCGTGGCCGCAAACGCCAGGTTTTCCGCCGTGCCGAGCCCCGGCTTGATCGCGTCGCGATGCCCAAGATACGCCACCTGGCCGGTCAGTTCGTCGGACCCGTCGAGCAGCACGCGGCCGCCATCCAGCCGCTTCAGCCCCGCCAACGCCCGCAGCAGCGTGGACTTGCCCGCGCCGTTGGGCCCAAGCAGCAGCAGCGCGCCGCCCGCCGGCAGCGTGAAGCTTACCCGGTCCAGCACCAGCCGATCCCCGCGGAACGCGCTAAGCCCTTCCGCCACCAGGCCGGCCGCCATCTACTGCAACTGCTCGATCTTGGCCCATACGCGCTTGAAGATCGCCTCGCGGAACACCCGCTCCGCCGCATCCTCGCCCGACAGGTCCGGGTGCAGCTCGCGCGCCAGGAAACGCCGCAGGGCGATGAATTTCTTGTCCGCCCCGCGCTCCTCCGGCGGCCCCTCCAGGGCTGCCTGCAACACACGCAGCCGGTCTTCCGCCGCCATCGCGGAGAGCTGGTAGAGGTCGCGCTGCTTGCCGATCTCCGCCGCCATCGTGTTGACGCGCGCCAGCTCCACCTCCAGCGCGGCACAGCGCGCTTCCACCTGGCGCTTCTCATCGACCAGCAGCAGCATCGCCCGGCGCTCGGCCAGAACCCTGTCCTGCTCCAGCCGCAATTCGGCCAGCCGGGCCTCCACCGCGCGCATCTCCGGCCGGATCGCCTCGGCCACCGCCACCGATGCGCCGCCCGCGCCCGGCTGGCCGAAGCTGCCGGCGGGCGCCCTGGCCCGGCGCTCCTGCCCGCCGGGGATCGGCGTCTCGAACGGGGTGTCGGATTTGTCGTCGCCATAGGCGTCGGCGGCGCGGTAATCCGCGGGATCGATCGCCAGCCCTTGCCGCTCGGCGAATTCCAGGAATTCGCGCGCCGAGCCCACGATGCGCGGCAGGCGGCCGTCTTTGTCGATCACGATGGTGCGGGGCAGAACGCGCAGCTTGAACGCGCGCCGCTCCAGCCCGGTGCGCGCGGCTTCGAACCAGGATTCGTCCTCTATGCCGTGGCGTTGCATCAACTTGCGGTAGCGTAAACCCGGGTTCGTTCGCAAGAAGCATGGATCGAAACCACTTCTTTTTGGCAAAGCCGCCGCCCGCCCACATCTGTGGGGCCACATGCCCGCCGCGAAAAGAACGCCTTCCTTCTGCCCCCGCCCGCCGCCATAAACCCTGCAAACCAGACCGGAACCGATCGCCATGAAGCCCGTAGGCCAGGATACCCTGAACACCCGCCGCACCCTGACCGTGAACGGCCGCGACTACGCCTATTTCTCCATCCCCGAAGCCGCGCGCACCATCGGCGACGTCAGCCGCCTGCCGGTCAGCCTGAAGATCCTGCTGGAGAACGTGCTCCGCTTCGAGGATGGCGCCAGCTACACCGTCGCCGACGCCCACAAGGTGGCCGCCTGGCTGACCGATGCGCGCAGCACCGAGGAAGTGCCCTTCAAGCCGGCGCGCATCCTGATGCAGGATTTCACCGGCGTGCCCGCGGTGGTGGATCTGGCCGCGATGCGCGACGGCATCACCAAGCTCGACGGCGATCCGCAGCGGGTGAACCCGCTGGTGCCGGTGGATCTGGTGATCGACCACTCGGTGATGGTGGATTTCTCCGGCACGCCGCAAGCGCTGCAGCAGAACGTGGAAGTGGAGTTCGAGCGCAACGGCGAGCGCTATGCGTTCCTGCGCTGGGGCCAGGAGGCGTTCCAGAACTTCCGCGTGGTGCCGCCGGGCGCCGGCATCTGCCACCAGGTCAACCTGGAATATATCAGCCAGGTGGTATGGACGGCTGATGTGGCCGGCGAGACGCTCGCCTATCCGGACACGCTGTATGGCACGGACAGCCACACCACGATGGTGAACGGCGCCGGCGTGCTGGGCTGGGGCGTGGGCGGCATCGAGGCCGAGGCCGCCATGCTCGGCCAGCCGATCGCCATGCTGATCCCGGACGTGATCGGCTTCCGGCTGACCGGCCAGATGCCGGAGGGGGCCACGGCCACCGACCTCGTGCTGACCGTGACGCAGATCCTCCGCAAGAAGGGCGTGGTCGGCAAGTTCGTCGAGTTCTACGGCGCGGCCCTGGACAATCTGACCGGTCGCCGACCGCGCCACCATCGCCAACATGGCGCCCGAATACGGCGCCACCTGCGGCTTCTTCCCGGTGGATGCGAAGACGCTGGCCTATCTGCACCTGACCGGCCGCGACGAGGACCGCATCGCGCTGGTCGAGGCCTATCTGCGCGCCCAGGGCATGTTCCGCGACGCCGACACGCCCGACCCGGTGTTCACCGACACGGTGGAGCTGGACCTTTCCACCGTCGTGCCGAGCCTGGCCGGACCGAAGCGCCCGCAGGACCGCGTGACGCTGAAGGATGCGGCCGGCGCGTTCCTCGCCGACCTCACGGCGAACCAGGGCGTGGCGGCAAACGATGTGGGCCACCGCGTTCCGGCCGCGGGCAGCAATTACGATCTCGGCCATGGCGACGTGGTGATTGCGGCGATCACGAGCTGCACCAATACGTCCAACCCCTACGTGCTGGTGGCGGCCGGGCTGGTGGCCCGCAAGGCGCGCGCGCTCGGCTTGCATCCGAAGCCTTGGGTGAAGACGAGCCTGGCGCCAGGCAGCCAGGTGGTGACGGAATATCTCGACCGCGCCGGCCTCTCCGCGGATCTCGACGCGCTGGGCTTCCAGACCACCGGCTATGGCTGCACCACCTGCATCGGCAATTCCGGCCCGCTGGATGATGCGATCGTGGACGCGATCGAGGACAACAAGCTGGTCGCCGTCAGCGTGCTGTCCGGCAACCGCAATTTCGAGGGCCGCGTGCATGCCAACGTGCGCGCGAACTACCTGGCCAGCCCGCCGCTTGTGGTGGCCTACGCGCTGCTCGGCAATATGCGCGAGGATATCACCACGCAGCCTTTGGGCACGGGTTCGAACGGCAAGCCGGTGTATCTGCGCGACATCTGGCCCACCAACAAGGAGATCGACGATCTGGTGTCGTCGTCGGTGACGCGCGCGCAGTTCCTCGAGCGCTACGGCGTGGTGACGCAGGGCACCAAGGAGTGGCAGGCGTTGCGCGTGGAGACCGGCAGCGAGACCTATCGCTGGAATGACGGCTCCACCTACGTGAAGAACCCGCCCTATTTCGAGGGGATCACGATGGAGCCGCCGCCGCGCGGCGACATCACCGGCGCCCGCGTGCTGGCGCTGCTCGGCGACAACATCACCACCGATCACATCTCGCCTGCCGGCAACATCAAGAAAGCCTCGCCCGGCCGGCGAGTATCTCGGCGAGCACCAGGTCTCGCAGCGCGATTTCAACAGCTACGGCAGCCGCCGCGGCAACCACGAAGTCATGATGCGCGGCACCTTCGCCAATATCCGCATCAAGAACGAAATGGTCGCCGGCACCGAAGGCGGCATGACGCGGCATTACCCCGGCGCCGAAATCATGCCGATCTACGACGCCGCCATGCGCTACAAGGCCGAAGGCGTGCCGCTGGTGGTGTTCGGCGGCAAGGAATACGGCATGGGCAGCAGCCGCGACTGGGCCGCCAAAGGCACCATGCTGCTGGGCATAAAAGCCGTCGTCGCCGAAAGCTTCGAACGCATCCACCGCTCCAACCTCGTCGGCATGGGCGTGCTGCCGCTGCTGTTCCCGCTAGGCACCACCCGCCACACCCTGAACCTGGCCGGCGACGAAACCATCGACATCACCGGCCTCGAAGCCCTGCGCCCCCGCATGATGCTGAACATGCGCATCCACCGCGCCTCCGGTGTAGGTGGACGAGCTAGAGCTGATCTGCCGCGTCGATACGCTGGACGAGGTGGAGTACTACCGCCACGGCGGCATTCTGCAATACGTGCTGCGCGGGATGGCTAAGGCGGCTTAGGGAGAAGGCCAAGAGAAGGCAAGGCAAGCACTTCTTTTTTGAAAAAAAGAAGCAAAAAACTTTTGTTCCGTTCGCTCAGTTGGCTGCTTTAGTCTCCTCACGCGTTTCGTGTACATGAGGCAGCCAAAACGGGATGCCAAGTGATGCATGTCTTTTTCTGCTTTTATCGACAATGCGGGAATCTACATTTCCGACCACTCGTTTTCGGGCAAACAATAGGGATCTTATGGCTCACATCAAAATCACGCGCGGCGCGGGGATGATGCAAGCTGTGATCACCGCTGATGGAGCCGTCGCTGGCGAAATCAAGCAGACAGGTAGAACTGAATTTCGCGCAGAAACCCAAGGGAGAATCCCGCAAATTGAGGGTATCTCAGGAGTGTCAATTCAAGAGGTTTGTCAGCAGATCGAGGCTAGAGTGCGACAGGGAGAGGTATTTTTCTTAACGGCTGTGACGCTAGAAGGCCCTGGCTAAGCCCAAGGATCGTAAGCGGCGGCCCGCCATGCCAAGGCGATCGGCATGGTAGTCCGGGTCGCCTGCTTTACCAAGACAAGGCGGTAAGCAAGGATTTCCTAAGCTCAGGCGCGTGTTGAAGCGAGCCAATAGGGCGCGGACCATAGCCCCGAGCGGCCGGCCACCGGCCAAAGGCAAAAGCTACGAAGAAGCCACTGGACGCTTGACTTTTCCGACAAAAACGACGTAACGCTTTATCAGCGGCAGAGGTAAAGGATTCGGTGTGTCGGAGATTACCCGATTGAGGTCGATCGTATGTCACGATCTTGATGCCGACTTTGTTGAAGCATTCTCTATAGCGGTTGGCTGGGAATATAGCGCACTTTTCGAAATGCTGAAGAATGATGCCTTACTAACGGAGGCAATGCGGCAAGAAGAATTTGCCCGGCGCCGTGGTTTCTGCGTTGCGCGAGCCCTGCGGTCCGTTGCCGTTAGATTTCAAGTCCCGTGTGAAAACCGGCGTTTGGAATGCAACGGTCAAACCAAGACGCTTGTACAGGCCGGCAGGGTCATTCTACTCAAGAGCCAGTACAACCTTAGCTGATCACCCGCAAGTCGCGGACTATAAGCTGAGACTTTCCGAGGTGCATGGCCTCGTGCGAGCAATTAGAACCGTTCCTTGGAGATAGGCCATTTTCGGTTAGAGATTGGTCGGGATGTATTTATAAGTCGTATTTCTGCACGGAGCGTCAGGGAATAAATTTACGCGCGAGCATAAAGCGCTCGGTAGTCTTCATTGGCGGTAGCAGATGTCGCATATAGCCAGTGGGTTGTAAGGCTAGACTTGAGAAATTTGGCTTTGTTTGGAAGAGAAAAAATGGCGCCTACTATGATCCAGACGCCGACCACCCAAACCGACGAGGTTGGCGTCACCCGCAAAAGAAAGGCTTCGAAGGGAGCCGCGTAATGACTGTAGGCGTGCAATCGTTCCGGGGTGACAGACTTAAAGAGGCTCGCCTTTCCAGAGGCATGTTTAAGAAGACGCTTGGCGACCTGGTCGGGGTCTCGGTGCCACTATAGGCCGCTATGAGGACGGTCTTGACAAACCTCAGCCAGATAAACTGACGGTCATCGCTACGCAGCTGGCGTTCTCTGGACCAACTCTTTTTGACCGATGCTTGGCCGGAAGTACTAAGGAGCCTGTCTTTTGGAGATCTTCGTGCTAGCGAAACTAAAAGCGCTCGCGATATGACAACAGAGAATGCGCTGGCTTTGCGAGACTTTCAGTTTCCTTAATGACGAGGTGGACTTTCCGCCGTTGAACCTTCCATCGCTCGATATACCAAACGACTTTCGAGCGATCAGTTCCGACATGATTGAAGCGGCTGCTACCGATCTTTGGGATGAGTGGAAACTTCGAAACTTTCCGATACCTGACGTCATCTTGGCTCTGGAGAACGCGGGCATTCCGGTCGCTACTTTGGATTTTGTCTCGGATAAACAGGACGGCTTCTTTTTCAGATCGCCAACCTTGCAGCGTGTTTTTGTAGGAATAAACACCTACAATGTCAGTTGTGCGCGCGCAAGATACGATGCGGCGCACGAAGTTGGGCATGCTGTTTTGCACAAGTATGTAACTGTGCAACAAGAGGAGAACTCCGTTTCTCACAGAATCCTTGAGCAGCCGACCCCACAGATTTGCTGGCGCGTTCTTGTTTCCAAAAAAGTCTTTTCTCTCTAGTATCCGCCAAGTCCCTCACTCGACTATTTTGCGTCTTTAAAGAAGATTTGGGGCATTTCCATCGGGGCAATGGTCTACCGAGCCTTCAATCTTGGTCTTATAGACGAGAGCGAGCGGCTAAACCTTTTACAAAATATGGAAGAGGCGCGCGCGAGTACCCTTCAGCCGTTCGATAGCGAAGCCAGTCCGTTCGCGAGACCAAGATGCTTCGCACGCTATCGACGCACTACTTTAACGAAGGACGTCAGCCCCCGACGGCTCATCTCTGCTCCCTCCCGCTTCCGCCAACGAGAATCGAACCAGCTAACTGGCGCGGCAAAGAGTGTTTAAGCCCTGAAGGTGCAGGCTACTTTTCGAGGTCATAGGTTCGAAATCAGCTAAGCTTCGACAGTCGGATTTAGAAACTGGACACGGTCCTGGAGTTTCCCCAGCGCGTAAAGAGTCAGCAAGCGAGCAGGGAGCAAGCAGAGCAAGCAGCAAGCAAGCGTGGGCCCATGGAGTCCAACTTCCGGCAACTCACTCCCCAACCGGAATCATCACCTCATTCCGCCGCAAAAACCACAAAGTCCAAGGCGGACTATACTGCGCCAGCGTAGCCGCCCCCCGCGCCACCAACCCCGCCGCCCCATCCACGCCCGCAACGCCCCAGTCCGCGCCGCCACGGCCCCGCTCAAGGCCCACCCCGAGAACCGCACCACCGCCACCCGCCCCGCGGCACCACCGCCAAACGCACCCGCCCATCATCCGGCACAGGCAGCGTCGCCGGGTCGCCCCCGCCGGCATGATAAACCGCACAACCCACCCCGCATCCCCCTCCGTCTGCGTCACCGGCGCCGTCATCGCAATCTTCTCGCCCGCCCGCGCCTCCGTCACCGCCCCCACCCCAGCAACCCCCGCCCGCCGAGAATTCCCCCCAAAGATATACCCCGCCAGCAGCTCGAACCCCATGTTAGCCGCCCGCCACTGCCCGCCCGAAACCGTAACCTCAGCCACCGTCAGCGCCGGATAATCCCGAACCTCGAACGCCCCATCCCGCACCACCAAAGCAAACTTAGGTTCGTCAACAGCCACGCCACCACACCCGGTCAGAGTAAGCCCCAGAGCCAAACACAAGGCGGCTATTCGCATCGCATCAACCTTGGCACCCAAGCCACACTCGTCAACCGCCAAACCAGTCCGAGCAGACACCCCGGCAGCCGACCGAATAAACCCGCGCCACCCCCCGCAAAACTTTCCCCCTTCTTTTTTCCCAAAAAGCAGGCCTTTCTCGCCCACCCATGCGCGGCACCACCAGAACCCCAGGCGCCGACCCCACCCGCCTGCCCATAGGCCTGGACCTGCGCGCCATAAGCATCGCCGAAGGCGTGCGCGCCGGCCTGGCCGCGGCCCTCCCGGTCGCCGCCGCCGTCTGGCTCGACCAGCCCCTCCTCTCCCTCGCCGCCCTGGGCGCCCTCCTGACCTGCATCTGCGACCCAGGCGGCCCCCTACGCCGACGCCTCCCCCTGCTCCTGACCTTCGTCACCGACCGGCGCCGCCCTGCTCGGCGGCTTCGGCCTCCTGCGCGCCCAAGGCATCCCCCCAACCCTCGCGCTGGCCCTGCCAACCCTCTTCGCCACCAGCTTGCCCGCGTCTACGGCGCGCCGGCCGCCGGCGCTCGGCAACCTGCTGGCCGTGGTCCTGCTCCTCGGCACCGACGACCCGCTCCCGCCCACCAGGCCCTGAAAATCGCCGCAACCTTCGCCGCCGGCGGCGCCTGGGCCCTGCTCCTCACCCTCGCCCTCTGGCGCATCCACCCCTACGGCCCGGCCCGCCGCGCCGTCGCCGACGTGTGGGACGCGCTCGCCACCTCACCCGCAACATCCGCCGCCTCCTGGAGCAGCAACAAGCCGGCCGCCCCCACACCGAGAACTGGGAAGCCCAGGCCCGCGCCGGCCGCGGCGCCGTGCGCGCCGCGATCGAACGCGCCCGCGTCATCCTGATGGAGACGCTGGACACACGCGGCCCGGCCAGCGCCGCCGCCGCCCAGAACCTATGCGCCTGGAAGCCGCCGACCAGGTCTTCGCCGCCCTGATCGCCGCTGGCCGACCTGCTGGAACACCGCGCCCGCGTGCACCCACCAGGCCGCCATCGCCCTGCTCCGCCGGCTGCGCTCCGCTGCTGCTCGTCATGGCCACCGCCACCGAACGCGAACAGCTCGACCGCACGCCCCGCCTCGAACGCGCGATCGCCGCCATGCAGCGCCGAAGCCGCGGGCGCGCCCGCCCTCGCACCCGATCGCCCGCGCGCATCGCCGAACGCCTGCGCGCCGCCACCAGACTCATCGACCCCGCGCAGTACCTGCCCGGGCAGCGGCGCGCAAGGCGAAGCCGGCATGCCGCTGCGCCAGCGCCTGCTCGCCCCGGCCCGCGCCAACTGGAGCCTGGCGCAGCGCCTCGCTGCGCCATGCGCTCCGCGTCAGCCTCGTGGTCACCGCGGCCCTGGCCGTTCACGCTCGTCTGTCACGGCCCCTACACCCACTGGCTGACCATCACCCTCGTGCTGGTCATGCAGCCGTTCTTCGCCACCACCTGGCAGCGCACGCTCGAGCGCGTCGGCGGCACGCTGCTCGGCGGCGCCGTCGCCGCCATCCTGTCCGCCGTCCTGCAGACGCGGCTGCACCTCGCCGGCCTGCTGCCGGTGCTCGGCGCGCTGGCGCTCGCGGTCCGCCAGGTCAGCTACGGCGTCTATATCGCCGTCTATACGCCGGTGGTGATCCTGCTGGTGGAACAGATCCGCCCGCACGAGAGCCAGACCACATCGCCGCTCGCCCGCGCCGGCTACACCATCCTGGGCGGCCTGATCGCGGTTGCCGCAAACGCGCTGCTCTGGCCCTCCTGGCAGCCCGCCCAGGTCGCGCAGGACCTGCGCCTGCTATCGCCGCCCACGCGGCCTACGCCCGCGCCGTGCTGACGGCCGACGCGGCAATCGCCCGCCACCGGCGCCAGGCCGGCCTGGCCAGCAACAACCTCGAAGCCTCGCTGCAGCGCGCGATGCACGAGCCCCGCCGCGGCCAGCGCGACCGCCTGCAGGCCACGCTCGTCGCCGACGCCACGCTGCGCCGCATCGCCGGCCGGCTGGCCACGATTTCGCTGAACCCGTCGGACGCGGGCAATGAGCTGATCAGGGAATGGGTGCCGGCGGCTCTACGGGCGACGGCGGAAGGGGCGGCGCTGCCGGAGCGGCCGGTAATGGCCAGTGGCGATCTGTCGTTGGATCGCCTGGCGCGGATGGTCGAGTTGTTGGGGGTTACGTTGAGCGGAAGGAAGGAAGCGGTTCTTTTTTGAAAAAAAGAACCAAAAAACTTTTGCTCTCTCCGCTGCCCGAAGGCTCCCTGTCCGTGCGCAGACGCATGCGCCTGTACAGTGTGAATGGAGCCTCCGTGCAGCCGGAGGAGCAAAAGTTTTTTGGTCCTTTTTTCCAAAAAAGGACTGCTTGCTTAACCTTACTTCGTGTTCTGCGCCATCGTGATATGCTTCTGGATCACCGGCTGCGTGCTCTCGGCAAACGCCTTCAGATCCGTATCCTTGCCGTTCGTCGCCTCATGCTCGAACAGCTTCAGCATCGTCTGGTGAGACTTCACCTGGCCGGCGATATACGCGTGGTCGAACTTGGCGCCGTCCAGACCCTGCAGCTTGGCCATCATCTTCTGCTGCGCGGCGCTGGGCTCGGTCGGGGCGGTCAGGCCCTTGGACGTGGCGATCGAAGCCAGCTTGGCGTTGGCCGGGGTGTGATCGTCGATCATCGCCTGCGCGAACGTCTTCACGCTGGCATCCGAACTCTTCTGCTGGGCGAGCTGCGCCATTTGCACTTCGGCGGCGCCGCCCTCGGCGGCCTTGGTCACGAACTCCTTGTCGGCCTTCGACAGGTCAGCGGTGCTCGACGGCGTCGGCGTGGCGGGCGCCATCGTGCTGGCGGGCGCGCCCGGGGCTGTGGCGGCGGCGGGTGCCATGGCCGACTGGGCGAACGCGCCGGTGGTCAGCAGCGGGAAAATCACGGCCGCGGAGCGGAACAGATTGGACTTCAAGATAGCATCTCCTGGATGGGTGGGCTGGACACAGACTGTGCCCTGCCGAAGTTTACGCAACGCCGCGTCGGTGGATTTGTTGCCCGGCGCGGCGCGCATCGGGATCACCCGCTTGCGCGCGGGGCGCCGCCGGCCGCATCTTTTCGCGTCAGGCGCGGTGGCGGAACCGCTCCACCGCGGCCACCAGCGCGCGCCGTACGCCGGGCTCCAGCGCCGAGTGTCCGGCGTCGGGGATGATCGTCAGCCGCGCCGCCGGCCAGTGCGCCGCCAGGTCGAACGCGGTGACCGCGGGGCACACCATGTCGTAGCGCCCCTGCACGATCTCGCCCGGAATGTGGCCGATGCCGGCCATATGCCCCAGCAATCCCTCCGGCGGCAGGAACAGGCTGTGCGCGAAATAATGCGCCTCGATGCGCGCGAGGCCGAGCGCGGTGCGGTCGCCGGCGAACGAGCTCACGGTATCCGGACTGGGAAGCAGCGTGCTGCACGAACCCTCGTAGATCGACCAGGCGCGCGCGGCTGCCATGTGCACCAGCGGGTCCGGATCGGTGAGGCGCTTCAGGTAGCTGCCCAGCAGGTCGGCGCGCTCGTCCGCCGGCAGGTAGCCGGCAAACGCGGCATGGGCGTCCGGGAAGACCTGGGCCAGGCCGTGCAGGAACCAGTCCACCTCGGATTGCCGGCCGAGGAACACGCCGCGCAGCACCAGGCCCACCACATGGGCGGGCTGGGCCTGCGCGTAGGCGAGCGCCAGGGTGGAGCCCCAGGAGCCGCCGAACAGCAGCCAGCGGTCGATGCCGAGGTAGAGCCGCAGCCGCTCGATGTCGCCCACCAGATGACCGGTGGTGTTGGCATCCAGGCTGCCGAGCGGCCGGGAGCGGCCGGCGCCGCGCTGGTCGAAGATGACGATGCGCCAGTGACCGGGGTCGAAGAAGCGGCGATGCACCGCGCCGGCGCCGGCGCCCGGGCCGCCATGCAGGAAGAGTACGGGCCGGCCGCGCGGGTTGCCCACCTGCTCCCAATACATCACGTGGCCGTCGGTCAGCGGCAGGTAGCCGGTCTCGAAGGGCCCGATTTCGGGAAACAGGTCGCCGCGTGGCATGGTGGCAGTCTATCGCCTGAGGGTTGACGCGAGAAGAACAGAAGCGGTGCCGTTCATAGTTGGGCAGCGCACCATTTTGCGAAAGGTTTGTGGGCGATGGGACGTATCTGGATGGCCGCGGGCGCGCTGGCGGGCGCGGGTGCCGTGGGCATGGCCGCCGCGGCGGCGCATGCGCTGGCCACGCGGCTCGATGCAAAGGCGATGGCGGCGATGCAGTCGGCCATCCAGTTGCAGGGGTGGCACGCTTTGGCGCTGGTGCTGACCGGGCTATGGCTGATGCGGGCGCCGCCTTTGGCGCATACGCTTGGCAATGTTGCGGGCGCCGGTTTCCTGCTCGGGATGCTTCTGTTCTGCGGCGCGGTCTATGCCAACCATCTGGGCGGGCTGCATTTCGGACCGGCGGCGCCGATCGGCGGCGTGATGCTGATCGTGGCCTGGCTGCTGCTGGCCGCCTCGGCGCTTGCGGCAGGGCCAACCCTCTGAGCGACACCGATCCCGGCTGGGTCGCCAGCGCCTACCAGGCGGCCGACGGCTTTGCCGACGTGCTCGCCGAGGAACTCGCGCGGAACGGCGTGGAGGTGCGCGCCTGGCACGGCCTGCTGGCGCTCTCGCCGGACAAGCCGGCGCCGGCGGCCTGGGCGCTCAACATCTGGACCGCGCCGCGCGAGATGCCCGTGCCCTCGGTGGGCATGGCGGCGGACTCGCTGCGCGCGATCCAGCGCAACTGGGGCTATCTGCCGTTCGACCATAACAGCCGCGCGGCGCTGATCACCGCGAAGCTGCCGCCGTTGCGCCCCAAGCCGCTGCGCTTTCCGTGCGCGGCGCCCACCAGCCATCTCGGCGCGTGGACGCTGCTCGGCTACGACCGGATGCTCGTCAGCCCGACCCAGACCAGCCCCTTCGTGAACGGCGAGGTGGCCTTCGAGGAGGACCGCGTGGGCCCGCCCAGCCGCGCCTACCTCAAGCTCTGGGAGGCCTGCACGCTGTGGCGCGCCTGGCCGCAACCCGGCGAGACGTGCCTCGACCTGGGCGCGGCCCCCGGCGGCTGGACGTGGGCGCTGGCCAAGCTCGGCGCCCGCGTGGTGGCGATCGACAAGGCCGCGCTCGAGCCGGCGATCGCGGCCATGCCCGGCGTGAGCGTGCGCCAGGAGAGCGCGTTCGGCCTCGATCCGATGGCCGAGCCGCGCGGTGGACTGGCTGTTTTCCGACGTGATCGCGTATCCGTCGCGGTTGCTGACGCTGGTGCAGGCCTGGATCGCCAGCGGGCGGGTGCGGCGTATCGTGTGCACGCTGAAGTTCCAGGGGGCGACGGATCATGAGGCGGCGGCGGCGTTCGCGGCTATTCCTGGCGGGCGGGTGGTGCATTTGTTCCATAACAAGCACGAGCTGATGTTCCTGTGGGCGCGTGCGTGAGGCGAGGTCGTGTCGCGGATCGTCGGGGTTCCTGGCGCGTGGGTGCGGGCACGGTGGTGACTGCGCGCGCGGGTGGCTGAGCCGGGCAGGGGCGCGCGTTGAGCGGCCTCACCGCCTTTGGCCTGTTCGCAGCGGTCGCCATGCTGGTGTTCTACAGCCTGGAGGATCGCAGCGCGTGGTTCGTGCTGTGTTTTGCGGGCGCCTGCGCGCTGGGATCGATCTACGGCTTCCTGCAAGGCGCCTGGCCGTTCGGCGGCGTGGAAGCGATCTGGTCCCTGGTAGCGCTGAACCGCTGGCGCAACCTCTAGCCGCCTTGCGCACACTGCCCCCCGACAGGGAGCAGAAGTTTTTTGGTTCGTTTTCCCGACAAAGGCCTGCCTGCCTTAGCCTTGCGTCCTAATCTCTCCAGCGGCATGCTCTTTTGCCAACCAGGATCCGCCAAAGTGGACGCCACACTCACCCAAGCGCCGCGACGCCGCAGCCTGCACAGGTTCGCAAACCCCGGCCGCTTCCTGCGCCTGGCCGCGCGCGCGCAGCCGTGGCTCACCTGGCCGGCCGTGCTGATCACCGGCGCCGGGCTGTTCTGGGGCCTGTTCCTGTCGCCGGCGGACTACCAGCAGGGCGACGCGGTGCGCATCATGTATATCCACGTGCCCTTCGCGTGGCTTTCCATGATGGGCTACACCGGCCTTGCCGCCGCGTCCGTGCTGTCGCTGGTGTGGCGCCACCCGCTGGCGGACCTGGCCGCGGCCGAGATCGGGCCCGTGGGCGCCACCGTCACCGCCTTGTGCCTGGCCACCGGCAGCTTGTGGGGCAGCCCGATGTGGGGCGCCTGGTGGGTGTGGGATGCCAGGCTGACCAGCGAACTCGTGCTGTTCTTCCTGTATTGCGGGCACATCCTGCTGTTGCGCGCGTTCGACGACCAGGAGCGCGGCTACCGTGCCGGCGCGATCCTGGCGCTGGTCGGCGTGGTGAACCTGCCGGTGATCCATTATAGCGTGACGTGGTGGAATTCGCTCCACCAGGGCAACAGCATCGGCCTGACCGGCTCCAACACGATGGACGGACGCATGCTTTGGCCGCTGGCGATCGCCGCACTCGGCACTACATTCGGGTTTGGCGCCATCGTGGTCGCCCGCCTGCGCGCCGCGGTTATGGAGCGCCGGCTGCGCGGGCTGCTGATGGCCCAGGCGGAGAGCGTCGCATGATAAACCCGTTTTCGTATGACCACGCCGGCTACATCGCAGCCTCCTACGGCCTGTTTGCCGCGGCGACGTTGTATTTCGCGATGGGCACGCGGCTGCGGCTGGCGCGCGCGGCGCGTCGGCTGCGCGCCGCCGATCCGCGCGCCCGGGAGCGCGCATGACACGTAAAGATCGACGCCTCGTCGCCCTGCTTGCCTGCATGGCCGGGCTTGGCAGCGCCAGCGCGCTCACGCTCAACGCGTTCAGCGACAACATGGTGTTCTTCATGTCGCCCGGCGACATTGCGGCCAAGGATCCGACGCCTGGCCGCACGATCAGGCTCGGCGGCCTGGTGAAAGCCGGCTCGCTGCACACTGCGCAGGACGAGGGCGAGCCGGTGGCGCATTTCGTCGTCACCGACGGGGCGCACACGATACCGGTGAGCTATCGCGGCATCCTGCCGGACCTGTTCCGCGAAGGCCAAGGGGTGGTGGCGCTCGGCACGATACAGCCGGACCGCAGCTTCCGCGCGCAGGAGGTGCTGGCCAAGCATGACGAGACGTATATGCCGAAGGATGTGGCCGACGCGCTGAAGCGGTCCGGCCACTGGAATCCGGCCAAGGGGTCCGCGCCGCCGGCGAGCACGTGGCAGGCGGCGATCGCATCCGCAAAAGGCAGTTAGGCTCTCAATGATACCCGAACTCGGCCATTTCGCGCTCGCCATGGCGTGCGCGCTCGCATTCGCGCAGGCGATCATCGGCCTGTGGGGCGGCCACCGGCGCGACATGCGGCTGATGTCCGCCGCGCCAGGCCTTGCGGTGGGGCAGCTCGTGGCGCTTGGCGCATCGGCACTCTGCCTGGTGCTGGCCGCCGCGCATGACGATTTCTCCGTGATCAACATCGCCGAGAACAGCGCGATCGCAAAACCGCTGCTCTACAAGATCAGCGGCACCTGGGGGAACCACGAGGGCTCCATCCTGCTATGGGGCCTGATACTCGGCATTTGCGGCGGCCTGGTCGCGGGCTTCGGGCGCAATCTGCCTTCGTCGTTGCGGGCGCGCGTGCTGGGCGTGCTGGGCGGGACGTCCGCCGGGTTCCTGCTGTTCTGCCTGCTGACCTCCAACCCGTTCCTGCGTGCATTCCCCGCGCCGCTCGATGGCCAGGGCATGAACCCCCTGCTGCAGGATCCCGGCTTGGCGTTCCATCCGCCGATTCTCTACATGGGCTATGTTGGGTTCGCGGTGCCGTTCGCCTTTGCGGTGGCGGCACTGCTCGAAGGCCGCATCGACGCCGCCTGGGGCCGCTGGGTGCGGCCGTGGGCGCTGGTCTCGTGGTGTTTCCTCACCTGCGGCATCGCGATGGGTTCGTGGTGGGCCTATTACGAGCTCGGCTGGGGCGGTTACTGGTTCTGGGACCCGGTGGAGAACGCATCCCTGATGCCGTGGCTCACCGGCACCGCGCTGGTGCATTCCGCGATCGTGGTGGAGAAGCGCGAGAGCCTGAAGATATGGACCGTGCTGCTGGCGATCGGCACGTTCAGTCTGTCGCTGTCGGGAACGTTCCTGGTGCGGTCCGGCATCTTGAATTCGGTACATGCGTTTGCGCAGGATCCGGCGCGCGGCGTGTTCATACTGGCACTGCTCGGGCTGGTGATCGGCGGCTCGCTGCTGCTGTTCGCGCTGCGGGCGCCGCTGCTGAAATCGGGCGGCATTTTCGCGCCTGTTTCGCGTGAGGGCGCGCTGGTGCTCAACAACATCCTGCTGTGCTCGATCTGCGCGGTGGTGATCGTGGGAACGATGTACCCGCCCTTCGCCGATCTGCTGCTCGGCCAGAAGATCAGCGTGGGCGCGCCGTTCTTCAACGCGACGGTGTTGCCGCTCGCCATTCCGCTGTTCGTGGCTATGGCGATGGGCCCGCTGCTGCCGTGGAAGCGCGGACGTATCGGCCCTGTGCTGGCGCATACCTGGTGGGCGGCGCTGGCGGCGTTTGCGGTGGCCGGCGTGGCGAGCATCGGCATGCGTATCCTGCCGGCTTTGGCGTTCGGTGCCGCGGCGTGGATCATACTCGGCTCGTTTGCCGAGGTGGTGGAGCGTACGCTGCTGTTCCGCGCGCCGATGGCCAACAGCGTGCGTCGCGCGCGCGGCCTACCGGTGGCGGTTTTGGGTGCTGCGATCGCGCATGCCGGCATGGGCGTGACGGTGGCCGGTATCGCGGGGATGTCGCTCTCATCGAACAAGATCGTGGAAGCCCATGCCGGCGATCGTTTCAGCGTGGGCGGTTACGAGTGGACGTTGCTGTCCATCGATTCGGAGAAGGGGCCGAATTACGATGCGCGTGTGGCGGCGATCGAGGTGACGCAGCATGGCGCACCGGTGGCGATCATGCGGCCGTCGCGCCGCGATTTCACCGCGCAGAAACAGACGACGAGCGACGTGGCGATACGGACCAATTTCATGCGCGACCTGTATGCCGTGTTGGGCGACGAGCGCGACGGGTCGGCGGTGTTGCGCCTCCATGTCAATCCGCTGGCGCCGTGGATCTGGCTGGGCGGCGTGATCATGGCAGCGGGCGGCGCGTTGTCGCTGGCCGATCGCAGGTTGCGCGTGGGTGCACCGTCGCGTTTGCGCAACGCGGTGCCGGCCTGAGCGATGGAGGCCGGTATTGCGCGCCGCAGGTTGCTGTTGCTGGCACCTTTGGGCCTGGTGGCGGCCGGAGGCGGCGCATTCTGGGCGATGTTGAACCGCATGCAGGAGGGCCGGTTCGATCCGCACGATATCGGCAATCCGATGCTGGGCAAGGCGATGCCGACATTCGATCTGCCGGGCGTGGCGCCGTCGCAGGGTTTTTCCAGCAAGGACGTACTGGCGGCTGCGGCTAAGAAGCCGGTGCTGCTGAACTTCTTCGCGTCATGGTGTATTCCGTGCGCGTCCGAAGCCGAGCCGCTGGCCGCATTGGCCGCGCAGGGTGTGCAACTCTGGGGCATCGCCTACAAAGACAAGCCGGAAAAGACCAGCGCCTTCCTGGAGCAATACGGCAATCCCTATACGCACATCGCCGCCGACAGCACGGGCGCGACGTTCATAGATTTCGGCCTGTACGGCGTTCCGGAAAACTTCCTGATAAATTCGACAGGTAAAATAGCCTGGCACCTGGCCGGCCCAGTCTCCGACACAATGATAGCCAAAATCGCAAGCCTATGAAAAACAGTAACCCGACAGGGAGCAAAAGTTTTTTGCTTCTTTTTTTTAGAAAAGAAGTGCTCGCTTGCTGCCTTTTTCTTCTGTGCTCATCGGCAAAAGCCATTTCAGACCCAAAGGAAATGCTGCCGGACGCCGCGCAAGAAGCCAGGGCAGAGCAGGTGGGCAGTCAGCTGAGATGCCTGGTTTGCCAAAACGAATCCATAGAAGACAGCAACGCCGACTTGGCGAAAGACCTGCGCGCCGTCGTTAGACAGCATGTGAGAAAAGGCGAAACCGACCAGCAGATCATGGCCTGGATGGTGGCGCGCTACGGCAATTTCGTGCGCCTGCGCCCGCCGCTAAGCTGGTCCACGGTGCTGCTGTGGTTCACACCCGTGCTTGCGTTGCTGGCGGGTGCTGGCGCGGCGATGCTTGGCCGGCGGCGCGGCACTGTCAGTGCGATACCGCTCACCGCGGCCGAGCAGGCGCGCCTGGCAGAACTGAGCCGCACCGCGTGACCTGGCTGGCGCTGCTCGCTCTTAGCGTTTCTCACGCTCGTCCCGCTGGCCTGGACCGTGCTGCGCGGCGGGCGGCTGCGCGGCAGGCGGGATGCCGCGCTGGCCTTGCACCGTGCACAGCTTTTCGAGCTCGATCGCGACCTGGCGGAGCACCGGCTGCTCTCGGCCGAACATGCCGGGGCCAAGCTGGAGGTGCAGCGCCGTCTGCTGGCGGAAGCCGATGTGGAGGAGGCCGGCGCGCGCAGTTCCGGCCCGTTGCTGCTCGTGCTCACGGCCGCGATGGTGCCTGCGGTGGCGCTGGTTTTGTATGCGGCGCATGGCACGCCGGATTACCGCGCAGTGGCGCAGGCCGCGCAGGCGAATGCGCATGTGAGGGCGGCCGCGGAAGACGAGGCGATGGTCGGACGGTTGCGCGCGACGCTGGCCACGCTCGACCCGCATGCGGAGGAGACGCGCCGCGGTTACGTGATGCTCGGGCGCGCTGAGCTTTCCATGGGGCATCTGCGCGAGGCGGCCGATGCCTGGCGTTCTGCGCTTGCGGTGCGGTTCGAGCCGGATCTTGGGGCGGAGACGGCCGAGGTGATCAGCGAGGCGGATTCGCAGGTGACGCCAGAGGCGGCGGATCTGTTCAGGCGGGCTCTGGCGGGGGCGCCGGCGGATGCGCCTTGGCGGGCGGAGGTGGTTCGGCGGCTGGCTGGGGGAGGGAAGTAGGCAAGGCAAGCAGTCCTTTTTTGTAAAAAAGGACCAAAAAACTTTTGCTCCCTGTCGGCGAGATTTCTGACGCAGGGTGTTCTTTGATCGGGGTGGGCGGAAGTACTTGCCTTCTGTTTTTGCCGGGCTAGGGTGCGGGCACCAAAGAGGGCGGCATTGCATGGATCGGATTTCGGCGCGGCTGGTTTTTGGCGCCTGCTTGTTTGCTGGTCCGGCGGTGGCGCAATATCCCGCGCATCCTTCTACCTTGCCGGACATCAACGCGGCTGATCTTGCCTCGCGCGACAAGGCGATTTCCGACGATGCATTCCAGGGGCGGGGGCCCGGGACTTCGGCCGGCGAGGCGGCCGCGGCCTGGATCGCCGATGAGATGAAGCGCATCGGACTGGCGCCCGGCAATCACGGCAGCTATTTCCAGCCGGTGCCGACGGTGAATATCACGCTCCAAGCCGCTTCGTCGCATCTGGCGTTCGACACGCCGAAAGGCACAATCACGCCCAAATTTCCGTCGGATGTCGTCTACTGGACTCCGCAGTTCCGCAAAGACGCTGTAGCTGTCGACAAGAGTTCGATGGTGTTCGTGGGCTACGGCGTGGTGGCACCGGAGTACCACTGGGACGATTACGCCGGCGTGGACGTGCGCGGCCGCACGGTGGTGCTGCTGATCAACGATCCCGGCAACGAGGACGCGCATCCCGATCCCGCGTTCTTCAAGGGCCATGCGATGACGTATTATGGCCGCTGGACCTACAAGTTCGAGGAAGCGGCGCGGCATGGCGCGGCCGCGGTGATGATCGTGCACGAGACGGCGCCGGCCGCCTATGGTTGGCAGGTGGTGCGCAATTCGAATTCCGGCGCCAAATCCTGGCTCGACGACGCGGACGGCAATGCCTCAAAAGTGCCTGTGCAGGGCTGGATCACCCTGGCGACCGCGCGCGATCTGTTTGCCCGCGCCGGACTCGATTACGACGCGCAGAAGAAAGCGGCGAATACGCCGGGTTTTAAGCCGGTGATGATGACGGGCGAGACATTATCCGCCGAGCTGCACTCGAACGTCACGCACCTGAACACGCGCAACGTGATCGGCGTGGTGACCGGGACAACGCACCCTGACGACGTGATACTCTACACCGCGCACTGGGATCATCTCGGCGTGAAGCCGGACGTTCCCGGACCGGACAAGATCTATAACGGCGCGATCGATAACGGCATGGGCGTGTCGAGCATTTTGGAGATCGGCCAGGCCTTCGTGCACGCCGACCCGAAGCCGCAACGCTCGATCGGCATCATCTGCTGGACACTCGAGGAACAGGGCCTGCTCGGCTCGCAGTATTTCGCACAGCATCCGGTGTGGCCGCTTGCGCATATTGTTGGTGGCATAAATATCGACGCGAATTTGCCAGAGGGGCCGGCGCACGATCTGGTGGTGATCGGCAATGGCGCGTCCCAGCTCGAGGATCTTCTTGCGGCCGAGCTGAAGACGCAAGATCGGGTGATCGCGCCTGATCCTGAGCCGGAGAAAGGCAGCTTCTACCGCTCCGACCATATCAGCCTGGCGAAAGTCGGTGTTCCGATGCTCGATCCGGATGGCGGTTTCGACCTGGTACAAGGCGGCAAAAAAGCCGGGCGCGCGGTACGTGAGGCATACACGGCAAATCACTACCATCAGCCGTCGGACGAGTATGATCCAGGCTGGGACCTGTCCGGGCCCGTCGCCGATCTGAAAATCCTGTATCAAGTGGGCTACAAGCTGGCCGACAGCGACCAGTGGCCGAACTGGTACGCCGACAGCGAGTTTCGGAAAACACGCGATGAGAGCAGGGAGGGCGCGAAATAACTCCTGCAGCTCCCGCGTTCATGCCGGCTTAGCCGGGCTGCCGCGCAAGCGTCGTAGCAAAAATTTTCTGCTTTATTTTCGCAGAAAAGACCGCCTTTTTTTCTGATCGAACGGCCTAGGATGCATGCCGATGCGCAAGCTCGCACTTCTCACAACTACCCTGCTCCTGTCGGGCGCCGCGCATGCCGAAGCGCCGTTCAGCTTCGATGCGGCGCCGGGCAAGCTACCGAAAACCGTTGTTCCCGACGATTATCGCATCGAGCTTGCACCCGACCTCGACAAGCTCACGCTGACCGGCAGCGAGACGATACAATTGCACGTTCGCACCGCGACGGACACGATCATCCTGAACCAGGCTGGCCTCAAGCTGAACCGGGCGGCACTTGCAGGCGCGGCAGAGGCAACCATCACGCTCGATGAAAAAGCCCAGACGGCGACATTGCGGTTCCCGCATCCTCTCTCGCCCGGCGCCTATCTGCTTCAGATCGATTACAGCGGCCCGATCCCGCAATCGCCGAACGGCATCTATTACGACGATTACAAGACGGCGCAGGGCGTCAAGAAGCGCATGCTGGTGACGCAGTTCGAAGTGGCGGATGCGAGGCGGATGTTTCCCGGCTGGGACGAACCGGCATTCAAGGCCGTGTTCCATTTGTCGGTGACGTTGCCGGCAGGATTGACAGCAGTCTCCAACATGCCGGGGTCATCGGAAGCAGCGCCAGGCGGGCTGCAACACATTGTATTCGCCGCAACGCCGCGTATGTCCACCTACTTGCTGGCACTTTTGGCAGGTGACATGACCGCCGTCCGCGGCGAGGCCGACGGTGTCCATATGGGCGCCTATGCGCCGACCGGCCGCCAGGACCAGGCGCAATACGCACTGGATATAGAGCAGCACGTGCTGCCGTATTACGACACCTATTTTGGCGTGCACTTTCCATTGCCAAAACTCGACCTTATCGCGGTTCCCGGAAACTACGAGGCCGGGGCGATGGAAAACTGGGGCGCGATCACATTCATCGACGACGCCATGCTGTTCGACCCGAAGACATCCGCGCCGGCCACGCGCCAGCAGATCGCTTATGTGGTGGCGCACGAGATGGCGCATCAATGGTCGGGCGACCTGGTGACGATGGGATGGTGGGACAACATCTGGTTGAACGAGGGGTTCGCCACCTGGATGGGCTGGAAGGTGACCGATCATCTGCACCCCGATTGGCAGATCTGGCCGCGCCAGCACGGCGCCCGCGAGGAAGCGATGGCGCAGGACGCGCTGCCCACCACGCATCCCGTGCAGCAGGTGATACGCGACGAAAGCGAGGCGGATTCCGCATTCGACCAGATCAGCTACCAGAAAGGCAGCATGATCATACGCATGGTGGAGGACTGGATCGGCGCAGACGTGTTTCGCGACGGCATGCGCGGCTATATGAAAGCCCATGCGTTCGGCAACACCACCAGTGCTGATCTATGGAATGCGTTGGGCACGGCGGCCCATACTGATGTCGGCAAGGTTGCTTCCACCTTCACGGAACAACCCGGTATACCGCTGGTGCATGTGGCGCGCGCTTGCACGGATGGCCATGGGGTGCTCACGCTGACACAGGATCGTTTCGCCATACACGATCCGCACCCCAAGCCGATGGACTGGCGCATTCCGGTGACGCTTGGCGCCCCCGGCACGGCACCGCGACACCTGATGCTGCAAGCAGCGCCGGCCACGGTGCAGGCCGGCGGGTGCGATGCGCCGGTAAAGGTGAACCTTGGCGAAAACGGCTATTATCGCACGCAATACGACCCTGCGTCGCTGCAGGCCTTGGCCAAGATATTTCCCTCCCTGAGTCCTGCTGATCGAGCGAATCTGCTTGGCGATCAGTTCGCGTTATTCGTGGCGAACCGCGCGGATCTGGCCGCTTACCTGAACCTGCTGGGCGATCTGGGTGACGAGCGGGATATTGCGGTTTGGACGGATACGTTGGCCCATCTGGAGCGTCTGGATCGGGCGCTGGTCGGGTCGCCCTTGCGCGCACGTTTTGATTCGTTTGCCGCCGGGCTGATCCGTCCGCAGGCCGCTCGGTTGGGATGGGATGCAAAACCAGGCGAGGCCTTCGTGGATACGCTGCTGCGACCCGAGATTATCGGTGCGCTGGGAACGTTCCAGGATCCGGCGACACTGGCTGAGGCGCATCGCCGTTTCGACGCATTCGTTAAGGAACCCGCGTCATTGTCGCCAGACCTTCGCCTGCCGGTGTTGACGATGGTGGGGCACACCGCGGATCAGGCGACGTATGACACGCTCCGGCGGCTCGGTATTTCGGCAACCAGCACCGAGGAGAAACTGCGCTACTTCACTGCGATGGCGGGGGCTGCGGACCCGAAGCTTGTGGCGCAGTCTGTGGCATTCGCTGAAGCGGGGGAGGTGCCAAATGGCCGCATCACGCGTTTTCTGGCCGTGATCAGCCGCGAGTCCGATCATTCCGATCTGGTTTACCGGTTGACTGTGCCGCGCGTTTCGGTTTTGGCCGCGCGTATTCCGCCGAGTTCGCTTGGGCAATCGGTGTTGGCTGCAGCCGCGTCCGGGTCGTTTGATCCCGCCATGGCGGATACATTGCTGGCAGATGCGTCTAGCCGGGCAAATCTGGGTGCGAAGATTTATGCGGCGCGCGTTGCAGATGCGATCAAGTCATCGGCGGAGCTTCGTGGGCTTGTGACGGCAGAGCTTCCGGCTTGGTTGGGAGGAGTGAATAGGTAGGTGTTGCAGCTCTGTCCGGCAGGCGCGCGAATGTTGTATGATGGATTAGCATCAAGAAACGCCGTCCAACGACCTACGTAGAAAACCATAGTGTTACATTGAGCCAAGATTCTTTGCACTTTTCGAAGCGGTTTTCCTGAGAACCTGTCTAGCTCGGGTCGACGCAATGCGTCACCTGTCGGCTACTCGGAGTAAAAAATCTGGTCCGGTTGCCTGCGCACTCTTGGATACTTGAAGAATGAGTCAGTGAAGGAATGCCGACCATTGTGTACTGTGCTAAGTCGAAAGCGACGGTTGTTTGCCGAGCTTTGGAGCAGTTTCCGCGAAAAAGTAGCCTGATGGCATAGTGTCAGCATTGCCAAGACAAGCGGGTAGTCTTTGTGAAGCCTGCGTGACATCGAATTTTTCGTTACGCGACCGCATGATCGGCCTTTCCATGGAAAAGGCTGTTACAGTTCGCGTTGAGAGTTTTCGCGCAAGTAGCTGGCTCTAAAAAGCTTGGATTGCCTTTCGATCTAGCGAGTTCGTCGCACCCGCTCTAGCCTCCTGCATTCGTTGCTGACGAAGACGCCAGAGAGCAGCCGTCAGAGCAACAGCCTCTTCCACTGTGTTTGCTTTTAAAACGCTGCTCGCATCAGGGTAGGCCGGACTAGCCGTCAACTGCAGTCCCGCCCGGCGCCGTCGCATTTCCATCTGCTGAATTCGAGTATCTAATGCCTCCAGCGCCGCTCGGCCTATCGACTGCGCATTGGCCAGTGTGAGCAATTGCTGTTCGCTACCATCTTTGTGGGTCCTCTCTGTAAAGAGGAGGCCCAACTCTCGTCCGAGATAGCGCTTTGCGACAAATGCGTTCGATGTTGCAAACATTTCGGCCATTTCATGCATGAATGCAGCAGGCGGAGTTAGATTTGGTCCGGTCGAGACGCTATCTAGCACCGCTGCTATTTGCCCATACTCAGGATTCAGACCATTTTCAGCGAATCTGGAAATATGACCGTTAAATATACGGAGAAACTGTAACGCATGCGCATTTAAGCTCTGGTTTAGACCATCTGGTACACGGATGGTCGCATCAAGCTGTTCATCGATCGTCTTGAAAAAGTCTGCGGTGATGTCGCCGTTGAGAAGAGATGCTCGGTCGAAAATGCGGACGTCTATGGTCTCTCGGTTCCAAATTGTTGACCAGCGCTCGAGCATGAGGGCGAAATTAAAAAAGTAGTCGTTTTCAGACCGAGGGAGTCTAAGTTCCCTGGTTGCGCCTGACCGAACGGATGTAGAATACTGACTCACAATTAGATCCGGCTGGTCGCGCAGATAGATGATAATTCTTATTCTTTCTGCAAGTGACCGAAGGAGATGCACCAAGCGCAACATCTCGGCTGGCTTGCGAATACGAGATGATAGATGTTCATTGGACAACCAAACGCGCTCGCAGCCGGACTCCTCGATTTCATGGCGCAACTGGACAGGAAACTTATCCTGAAAGGCCAGAAACGCCTGCTCAGACGCTAAGCCAGCAATCAGCCTGAGGTCTTTCAGCGTATCGCCGGTGCTTGCATATATCGCGAGGCCCGTGTGGTTCATCGCCCCTGGCGCAATAGGATAACAAATCCCACGTTGTTTCAGGGTTTCACGATTTACCCCACCGACTGACTGAAGCGTTGTGCTTCCGGTCTTTTCGATGCCGATGTGGAGGATTATCTCTTTTGTAACAGGCGCCATCCTGGTCGAGCCTAACTTCCATATCTAAGATACAATGTAAGTTTACTCGTGTGGACTATATGTCTAGATTGCTCAGAAGCATGTCGGTCATCTTTCGCGTGTGGCCATTTTGAGGGTTTGGCGGTAACCAGGATTACGCGCTTCGCCTGCTTATGTGACATGTCGAAGACTACAGTTGAGTGCACTACGGCTATGATGGTTGTGAGGCGAAGTAAATTGTGAGGGCTTTCGCGATGTTTCTGTTTCGCATGATCGTCCTAATCGCTTTATAAATCGACGTAACCACACGATTGGCGTTTGTCGTTAGAAAGCTGGCATAGAATGCACCAACTGCACTGGCTTCCTGAGCCATCTAATTGGCGATCCCGTCTTCGTGCCCTTCCCAGCACCGAAGCACCCTGGCCAGAAGCCGTAACCCTAGCCAACGCACGCTTGGACTTCACCCGCACCAACGCTCTTGACGAAACGCTGCAACGCCAAACCGCCGGCCTTCCACCAACTGACATCGCCACTAAACCAATACGCCTGGCCATCCTGGGATCCGCGACACTCGCCCACCTGCAAGCCGGCATCCGCGTCGCCGGCCTGCGACGCAACATACACATTTCAACATACGAAAACGACTATGGCCAATACCTGCAGGAGCTGCTGGAAAGCACCTCTGCCCTACACAAATTTCGGCCAAACACAATCCTGCTGGCGTTCGACGCCTATCATCTGACCCAGGGAGTGCACGCGGCCTGCTCCGCGGCGGACGCAGATGCCATCCTTGCCGACACGCTCGCCCGCATCATGCAGTGCTGGGCCCTGGCGCGCGCCGCCTTCGCCTGTCCGATATTGCAACAAACAGCCCTTGATGTATTCGCGCCCATGCTCGGCAGCAATGAGCATCGACTATCAGGTTCGCGCAGCCGTTTCATCGCACGCCTGAATGCAGCGCTGCGTATCGAAGCCGACGCAAATGGCGTGGACCTGATCGCACTGGACAGTGCCGCACAGCGTGACGGCATAAACACCTGGCATGACTCCGCTCTTTGGCACCGCTCGAAACAGGAGGTGTCGCCGCGCGTGTCGCCGACATACGGTGAACTGGTTGGCCGGGTTATCGCCGCGCGCCAGGGCCGCTCCCACAAATGTCTGGTGCTGGATCTCGACAATACACTCTGGGGCGGCGTGATCGGCGACGATGGTCTGGACGGTATCGTGCTTGGCCAGGGCAGCGCGCTTGGCGAAGGCTTTACCGCCGTCCAGGAATACGCAAAGGACCTGGCGCGTCGCGGCATCATCCTGGCCGTAAGCTCGAAGAACGACGAAGCCAACGCCCGTGAACCGTTCGAAAAACACCCCGAGATGGTGCTCCGGTTGTCGGACATCGCGTGTTTTCGTGCCAACTGGCAGGACAAGGCGGCCAACATACGCGCCATCGCCGAAGAGCTGAATATCGGTCTGGATTCGATCGTTTTCCTCGATGACAATCCTTTCGAGCGCAATCTGGTGCGCGAGCTGCTGCCGATGGTCGCGGTGCCGGAAGTGCCGGATGATGATCCTGCCCGTGTGCCTTACGTGCTGGCCGATGCCGGCTTTTTCGAAAGTCTGGGTATTACGCCAGAAGACCGGGAACGCACCGCGCAATACCAGGAGAACCGCGCGCGCGATGAACTGCGCGCGACTGCCACCGACATGGAGGGCTATCTGCGCGCGCTCGAGATGCGCATGGTGTGGAACCGCTTCGACAGCGTGGGCCAGAGCCGCGTGGTGCAACTCATCAACAAGACAAACCAATTCAATCTCACCACGCGCCGGCACACAGATGCGGACATCGCGGCAATAATGGCGGACACGCAGTCGTTCGGGCTGCAAATACGGCTGGTGGACCGCTTTGGGGATAACGGCATCATCGCCATCGTGATCGGGCGCACTACGGCGCCGGGCACCATCACCATCGATACCTGGCTGATGAGTTGCCGCGTGTTGGGTCGCGGCGTGGAACGCACCACGCTGGATCTTGTCGTCGCGCAGGCAAAAGCGCTCGGCGCCACTCGGCTTATTGGCGTATATCTGCCGACGAAAAAGAACGCCATGGTGCGTGAACACTACGCAAAACTTGGCTTTACCCTGCTTTCCGCCGAGCCGTCTGGTGCCAGCCAGGCGGTGCTGGATTTGACCACATTCACGCCAGAGTCCACCTTCATCCACGTCAGCGAGGGCGCCAAGCCATGATCGACCAAGCCAAACTCTACGACGTGCTCACCGAGATATTCAACGACGTCTTCATGCGCGACGATATGAAACTGACACCCGAGCTTTCGGCCAAGGACGTGGGTGGCTGGGACAGCTTCAAGCAGATCGAGATCATGGTTTCCGTCGAGGAGCAATTCGACATCAAGCTGAACACCAAGGAAATCGACGGACTTAAGAACGTAGGCGATCTGGCCGACGTCATTCGCAAAAAAGCAAAGTAAGCCTCTCTCTGATGCAAATTTCTTCGCTCCCGGCGCGGCGGACCACGAGGCCAGATCGGCTTGAGGTCGCTTCGTGCTGACTGAGCCCCTCAGCTCGCACGATCCCGGCAGCCCCGCGCTGTTTTTCGAGGGAGAGACGACCAGCTACGGCGCATTCGACGCGCAAACCAATCGCCTGGCGCATGCTTTTGCGGCGGCCGGCATCCAACCTGGCGAGCGCGTCGTCTATGTCGGCCGCAACACCGCTGCATTTTTCGTGCTTCTCTATGGCGCGATGAAAGCCGGCGTCGTGGTGGTGCCGGTGAACTGGCGTTTAGCACCGCCGGAAATCTGCGCGATCGCCGCGGACTCGCAAGCACGTGTTCTCGTTCTCGGTCGCGAATACGTGGCCGAGCCAGCCTACGCGCAGTTGCCCGGCATCAGCCTCGTCCTTGCGGCGGAAGAAATCCCGGGAGCCCGGCCCACTCTACGAGATTGGTATGCCGCGCATCCGGCCACACGCAAGGTGCGCGAAGCAGCGGGCGACACGGACATCGCCGTCCAGCTCTACACATCCGGCACCACGGGGCAGCCGAAAGGCGTGATGCTGACGCACCGCAATGTCGCCCACGCTTTGCTCGCCGCGAAATCCTATGACCTCGGCTGGAACAGATGGTCGAGCAAGGATAGCGCGTTGGTTGCGATGCCCGCCTCCCATATCAGCGGCACCGGCTGGGGTATCATCGGGTTGTTCAACGGCGCCGCCTGTCACATCCAGCGTCAGTTCGACATGGATGCCACGTTCGATTCCATCGCCCAACACCGCCTTACCCGGCTGTTTCTGGTGCCTGCCGCGCTGCAGATGCTGGTGCGCCATCCGCGTGCGCGCAACACGGACTTCTCCAGCCTGCATGAGGTGTGTTACGGCGCCAGCCCGATGCCGTTGCCACTCTTGCGCGAGTGCATGGCGGTCATGCGCACGCCTTTCGTGCAGTTCTACGGAATGACGGAGACGTCCGGCACGATCGTGGCACTGCCGGCCGCCGACCATGCGGCCGCGCTGGCCGCGCCGGAAGCGGAATACCGGTTGCGGGCTGCGGGGCGCGCGCTGCCATGGACGGAGTTGCGGATCGTGGATGCGTCGGGCGCGCTGGTGCCGCAAGGAACGATCGGCGAGCTGGAGACGCGCTCGGCGTC
This sequence comes from uncultured Alphaproteobacteria bacterium, assembly GCA_963795825.1. Taxonomy (GTDB): domain Bacteria; phylum Pseudomonadota; class Alphaproteobacteria; order Acetobacterales; family Acetobacteraceae; genus BOG-908. Next base: position 1,086,127 of record CAWCIW010000001.1, read on the forward strand.
GAACATGGCCGGCTATTGGCAAAAGCCGCAGGATACGGCTCGCACGATTGCGGCTGATGGCTGGCTGCGCACCGGCGATGCCGGTCTGATGGATGCGGATGGCTATGTGTTCATCCACGATCGGGTGAAGGACATGATCATTTCCGGCGGCGAAAACGTGTATCCCGCGGAGGTGGAGAGCGCGTTGGGCGAGCATCCTGCGATCGCGGACGTGGCGGTGATCGGCGTGCCGGATGCGCGGTGGGGCGAGGCGGTAAAGGCGATCGTGGTATTGCGTCCCGGCGAGCAGATCGATGCAGAAGCGCTGATCGCGTGGAGCCGACAGCGCATCGCCGGATTCAAGGCGCCGGGCAGCATAGATTTCGTGGAATCGCTGCCGCGCAACGCCTCCGGCAAGCTGTTGAAACGCGTTCTGAGAGAACCCTTCTGGGCCGGCAAAGACAAGCAGGTAAACTAAAGGCTACGGTGCCAGCAAGAAAGAACCCCGACAGGGAGTCAAAAGTCTTTTGCTTCTTTTCTTCAGAAAAGAAGGCCTTCCTACCTGCTGCCTACAACAAAATCCCCAAGCCGAACCCGCCGCATCTGCGCCCAGAACGCGGTAGTAGAGCTGGACCAGTTGGCCGTGATCTTGCCGCCTTGCCCATACCAACTGCCGCAATCCGCCGCCCAGACAGTGCCGGCAAGCCGGGCATGCAACCCGCTATTATAAGCCGCATTCGCCTCCGGCCGCACCTCGAGCGCCGACACGTCAGCCGCCGAGATATGCGCCAGGCACTGCAAGATATAACGGAACTGGCATTCCAGCATGAACACGATCGAGCTGTGCCCAAGGTTGGTATTCGGCCCATACAGCAGGAACATGTTCGGAAAACCGGGCGTGGCCACGCCGTGATAGGCATGCGGCCCGTCCGACCACGCCTCCTGCAGGGAAACCCCGTCCCGGCCGGTGATCGCCACAGGCGCCAGGCAGTTGCGCACGTCGAATCCGGTAGCGAACACCACAAGATCGAATTCGCGTTCTACCCCGTCCGATGTGCGTATGCCGGCCCTCGTGAAACGTGCGATCTCGGTATCCACCAGCGCCACGTTGGAACGGTTGAAACACGGCAGGTAATCGTCGCTCACCAGGAGCCGCTTGCAGCCGAGCGGGTAATCCGGCGTGAGTTTCGCCCGCAAAGCGGGATCGCTCACCTGGCGCGACAGATGCCATTTCGCCAGCTTGGTCACCCATCGGTTGCGTCGCGAACCGGTGCGAAAGGCGCCGAACAGCGTCTCCTGATAGGTGTAGATCGTGTGCCGCAGCAACCGGCGCAAAGCGGGCAGTGCGCGCAGCAGGCGTTGCGTGCGCGCGCCATAACCGTGGTTCATACGCGGAATGATCCAGTTCGGCGAACGCTGAAACACGCTGACCTGCGCGCAGGCTTTGGCAAGTTCCGGCACGATCTGTACGGCACTGGCGGCGGACCCCACAACCGCCACGCGCTTGCCGGCAAAGCCTACCGAATGGTCCCATCGCGCGGCATGGAAGCTGGCGCCGGCATAGTCTGCCAGGCCGGCAAACGCCGGTATGCGCGGCACGCTCAACTGGCCGACGGCGGGGATCAGCACATCGAACAGTGCGGATGTGCCGTCGGATGTCTCCACCAGCCAGGCCTGCGCCGTCTCGTCCCAGGTGGCGCGTTGCACCGCAGTGTTGAAGCGCATCGCCGGGCGCAGGCCGAACGTGTCGGTCACGTTCTCCAGATAAGCGAGTATCTCGGCCTGCCCGGAATAGCGGTGCCCCCAATCCGGCTTCGGCGCGAACGAGAACGAATATAAATGCGACGGCACGTCGCAGGCCGCACCAGGATAGGTGTTGTCGCGCCAGGTGCCGCCCACGCCGGCTCCGCGCTCGAACACCACCACGCCGGTGAAACCCGCCTTGCGGAAAGTCGCGGCCGCACCGATGCCGGCAAATCCGGCACCGATGATGGCGATGCGCAGTTCGGATCGCGCGCGCATCGTCCGATTACCGCGGCGGCGGCAGGTTTTGCTGCTGCACCGCGCCCGAGGGCGCCGCATAGCCGACCGGCGGCTCGCCTTGCGATTGCTGGTAGGAGACCGGCGGCGGCAAAGCAGGCGCGGACTGGCCGGCACCGAAGCGCATCAGCAAGCCGCGCAGCGGGTCGGCCGCCGGATTGTTCACTCGCATCGCCATGACAATATCCACCGTGCCGACGGGCTGGTTGTAATACAGCTGGTTGCCCTCGCTGTCGGCGGACATGATGCTGCCCTCTACGGAAAATCCTGCGAAGAAACCGCGCGGCCGCTCGAACGCCACGATATCCGCGTTCAGATTCGTCGTGGTGGCGCCCTGCACGCCGCCGCCCAAAGTGACCAGCGCGAAGGAAGCGTTGCCGCCCAGCTTGAACTGGTTGTCCATCACCGAACGCAGGCCGTTTTCCGTCAGGATCATCATCATCACCTCGGCATCCTGCACGCCGGCCTGCAAGCCGATGCTGCCGCTACTCAGCGTGTAGAACGCCGGCGCGGACCAGCTTCCCTGGCCGCCACGCGCCAGCAGAACGCAGCCGCCACCTTCGCCGGCGATCAGGAAACCGGCGCGGAACACCCGCGGACAGATCACCACGGCGCGGGCGCGCGGAAACAGGTTGCGGGCGTCGCTGCCCTGCGGATTGTTGAGAACGTCCTGCGCGGCGAGCGTCGCGCGGTCTACCAGCTCCTGCTGGCCCTGCGGCGAATCGGCCAGAGCGAGAGCGGGTGTCATCGCGGCAGCGGTTGCCAGGCAGACGCAGACGCGCAGGGAGGCGCGCGCATTGAACCGCATGGTGGGATACTCCTTCGATCTGCCTTGGAGCTACTTCTTATGGCACATCATGGCGGTATCAGGGCAGGCTGACAAACAGCTCGATATATTGCGCTGCATATAAGCGGGTGGTTCAGAGGATTTCCGCGCCGTCGTTCACCAACACCACGCGCCAGCCGGCGGCGAAGCGCTCCAGAACCGTGAGCGACAGATTCTGCACCGACAGATGCAGCGCCGCACCGGCGCCCACACCCAGCGCATGCGCCACAGCCGCGCGTATCGCGCCGCCATGGCTGACGCAGACCACGTCGCGCCCGTCATGGGTTTGCGCGAGATCCTCCAGCGTGATGCCGACGCGCTCGAGCACATCCTGCATGCTCTCGCCGCGCGGCGGCGTTTCCGCCGCGCCGAGTGGCCAGAACGGATGCGCCGGGTCGGTGAGCCTGGCCGGCAGGTCGGCGTGGCGCAGGCCTTGCCACTCGCCGAGATCCTGCTCGGTGAGCCCGGGCTCCACCTGCAGCTCGGCCGGCTTCAGTCCGGCGCCGAGTATCTCCTCGGCCGTGCGCCTGGTGCGCTGCAGCGGGGTGACCAGCCAAACCGCATCTTGCGGCAGCCTTGCAGCGAGCCCGCGATAGATGGCGGCCTGCGCGGCCAGGCTCTGGGTGGAGATTGCCACGTCCATACGGCCGTAGAGGACGACGCGGGCCGCTTCGTCGACGATGGCGTGGCGTATCAACCAGAAGCGCGTGCAGTTCATGCGGCTGGACATACCGGCAATCGCCGGTTGGGCGAAGCCTTGCGGGATGACGGGTAAGGAAGGAAGGCCTTCTTTTTTGAAAAAAAGAAGCAAAAAACTTTTAGTCCGTGCTGTTGCGCCCAAGCTGGATAGGCGCTTCGCCAGAGCTGGCCCGGATACCCCGGCTGCTACTGCAACCGTATCGGCTGGCAGGATGACGTAAGCCTTGGTGCAGGCGTCGGAGCAAAAGCTTTTTGGTCCTTTTTCTCGAAAAAGGACCGCTTCCTTCACTCGCCGATATTCATCAACGCCCCATTACGCCGCGCCGCATGAAATTGCTGCGCAAACAGCAGCGACGCCGCCACCAGCCACACCGCGTTCAGACCCGCCGCCCAGGCCAGCTCGTCCCACCGCACCGCGCCATGCGCGATCGCCGTGCGCAGCCCCTCGAACACATGCGCCGCCGGCAAAGCCAGCGCGATATACTGCAGCCAATGCGGCAAAGCGGAAACCGGATAGTACACGCACGCGACAGGCGCCAGCCCGATCAGCATGGACCACACCAGGCTCTCCGCCCCGCCGCCCTGGCTCAGGATCAGCGAGATGCAGCCGAGCGCGATCCACCAGCCCATCATCATCAGGTTCAGCGCGAACAGCACTACCACGGGGCCCACGCCGAGTATGTTGAAATGATACAGGAACGCCGCGAGCACCATCGCCGGCAGCACGCCCAGCAGCATGCGCACCACGGACATGCCGAGCAGGGCGGCCAGCAACTCCCAGGGCCGCAGCGGGCTGACGAAGATATGGCCCAGATTGCGCGACCAGATTTCCTCCATGAAGGTGACCGCGAATCCGAGATGGCTGCGCAAGGCCGTCTCCCACAGCAGCACGCCGCCCAGCAGCATGCCGATGGTCACCACGCCGTGGTCGCCGAGGCGGGCGGCAAAGAAACGCGAGGTGAACCCCCAGATCACCATCTGCAGCACCGGCCAGTAGGCCAGGTCGAGCAGCCGCGGCCAGGAGCGGCGGAACAGCGTGAGGTGCCGGTACATCAGGCCCCAGATGCGGCGCAGCGAGGTCATGTCGCAGCCTCCGCCTCGGACGCGGCCGGCTCGCCCCGCATCTGGTCGCGCGCCGGTTCGGCGCGGTCCGCCTGGCGGGAGCGCGCGATATCGAGGAACACGTCCTCCAGATCGTCGCGGTTATAGCGCGCCAGCAGCTCGGCCGTGGTGCCGCGATCGACGATACGGCCCTGCTTCATCATCAGCACGGTGCCGCAGAGCCGCGCTACCTCGTCCATGTTGTGCGACGCGAGCAGGATTGTGCAGCCGCTCTCCGCCCGGTAGCGCTCGAGCCAGCTTCGCACCAGGTCGCCGGTATCGGGATCCAGGCTGGCGGTCGGCTCGTCCAGCAGCAGAACTTCCGGCCGGTTGATCAGCGACTTGGCCAATGCCACGCGGGTCTTCTGGCCCGCCGAGAGCTGGCCCGCGGGGCGATTTATGAAAGCGTGCAGATCGAGCTCGTTGGCGAGGTCGGCCACCCGCCGCTCCACGCCGCGCACGTTGTAGAGGTGGCAATAGACCCGGAGATTCTCTGCCACCGTCAGGCGGTGCGGCAACGCCACGTAGGGCGAGGAGAAGTTCACCCTGGCCAGGGCGGCGAACCGGTCGCGCGACATGTCGTGGCCGAGCAGATGTATCTTGCCGCCGGTAGGGACGAGCAGCCCGAGCAGCATGGCGATCGTGGTTGTCTTGCCGGCGCCGTTGCCACCGAGAAGGCCTATCGTTTCGCCCTTCTGCACGGTGAAGCTGATATCGTCGACGGCCAAAGCTGCTTTGTAGCGCTTCGTCAGGGAGGCTACTTCGATGGCGTGCATATGTTACGAATGTCTGACGAGCGGGCAGAAAGCAAGGAAGGCGTTCGCTCCTGCCGAAAAGAAGCCCGCCGGCGGCTAGGTGGCGCAGTGCGTCTTGTGGCAACCGTGCGAGATCGTGGCGTGGCCTGAGCGCATCGGCGCGGCGGTATGGGTCACGTGCGTGTTGGCGGCCAGGCGGACCGCGTGGTGGCTGTAGGTCGCCAGCCGGACCGAGGCGCGGCCGCGAGGCTCCGGCGCCTCCGCCACTTCCACCGGCGCGGCCTGGGCGCGGCCCATGTGATGGCGCTCGTTGCTGGCATAGCGCGTGGTCTCCCGCCCGCGGCGGGTGCGCGCAGCCACGGCCACGTTCACGTGCCGCGGATAGCGCGGGCCGGCGGGTATATCCATCGGCAACTGGTTGACGGCGTATTGCTCGGCCGGCGAACGCTGCTGCGGCCACTCGCCCTGGATGTAGGGCGCGATCATCGCGACGTAGCGGCGCGTCTCTGTCGGCAACGGACGGTTATGCGTCAGGTAATCTTCGAGCCTGGCCGGGCCGCCATTATAGGCGGCCAGGAAACCGGGGCTGCCGAACGCGTCGTAGAGTTCGCGCAGGTAGGCTGTGCCGGCACGTATGTTGTTGTGCGGATCGAAGGCATCGTCCGGCAGGTTGTAGCGCGCGCGCAGCTCGTCATAGGTTTGCGGCATCACCTGCATCAGGCCCATGGCACCCACAGGCGAGGTGATCAGCGCACCGCTGGCGGTGAATTCGTGCCCGTGCGACTCGACGCGTATCACCTCGCGTATCCAGCGCTCCGGCACGTCATATTTCTTGCTGGCCTCTGCGATGTAGGGGCCCCAGGGATCTTCCGAAGGTCCTGGCGGCGCGTAGCTCGGCTTGGCGCGCGCGACGTAGGTTGCGGCTTCCTGGGTGGCCGTCATCGGCGGCGATTGCGAGGCGCAGGCGGAGAGCAGCGACGCCACGCCCAGCACCAGCCCGGCCCTTGCTGACGATGATGTGAAAGGGCCGCTCATGCCGTTTGCATCCGGACTGCATCCTTGGACGGAGGACACCAGTCTGTCGGCCATTTTGAAGTGGGCCGGCACCCGGTGATGTATCAGGTCAGCTTTCGCCCTTAAACCTCTAAGGTATCATTGACGCGCGGGCAACATGAACTTGCATGGCAGCCCGGCATTCCGGCTGCGCAAATCAGTGTTGCGGAATTGCAACACGCTGGTTCCACCAGCTGCCGCTCGGGTTCCAGGTGGTCACGAAGAGATTATCGCGTGTATGCCAACGATAGGGAGCCTGGTCGGCGCGACTGCACCACACCCTGCCTGCACTATCATGGCATGTCCGAAGGCAGAGCCGCGTGCAGAGCGGTCTACCTGATCCGCTTGACGCTGATTTCGCGGTCGGAATTGTTGATCATCAGCAAATAGCCCAGTCCCAGCAGGGATTTCTTGATCGTCACGGTGTTGCGCTTCTTCGGGTCGATATACACGAACTCGTCGGTCTGCGCGCGCCACGTCTGGTCGTTGGCCAGGTGAAACACCGGCTTGCCATCGCCATCGGCGACGTCGAGCAACGGCACGGTCACCCGTTCCGGCGGTTCCGCAGGCGAGGGCTGCTGATGGAAGGGCTTGGCCGGGTCGAAATCGGGCATGGCGTTGCTGGTGGATTTGAAGGTCGGCGTGGCCAGGGCATGTTGCCCGAGGGTTGCCGCCGCACGGTCGTAGCAGGCGAGGCGGGCCTGATCGCTGGTCACGCGCTGGCAGTCCAGCACCGCCTGCAGCGACGCCGGGAATGCCTGCGCGGCAGACAGAGGCAGCATGAGGGCCGTGAACCCGGCGGCGAGTGTGCCGGTCTGCCGCGGAAATCGATCAAAGCGACGCATTCAAACTCCTGTTGCATTTGCGCGCAGCTTGCGGGGCCATGCCGCCGCACGCTGCGCCTCGGGCAGGCGGTGTGCTGTAACGCAAATCGGCGGCGCCAAACCTGGCGCCGCCGATCTTCAGGCCCTCAGGGAGAGACGTTTAGAACTGGACGTGAATGCCCGCATAAACGTAGCGGCCGATCGCATCGTACACATCCGGAACGGTATTCGTGCCGGTCACACCGGTCGCGACGCCCGCGCCGGTCTGCTGGTAGTTCTGGTCAACCTGGGGCGGCTGACGGTCGAACAGGTTACGCACGCCCACGTAAGTGGCAATCTTCGGAGTCAACTGATAACGGGCGCTGGCGTCGCTGTAGAAGCGGTTCGCGAAGTTCGGGCCATCGCCGTAGAAGCTGTAACGCTGCTCGCCGATATACCGCATCTGGTAGTTCAACTGGAACTTCTCGTCGCGATAGAGCGCATCGAAGGTCCACTTGTTCTTCGGTGCACCGAAATCGCCGGTCTCCTCGGTGATGTTACCCGGAATGGAGATCTGGTTCAGGTATTGCAGGTACTGGTAGTTCCAGCTGAAGTCGATCGCACCTGTATCGCCGGTGTTCCGGAAGATGTAGTGCGCGATAGCCGGCAGGCGCAGTTCATAGTTCGCCTGAACATCGACGCCCTGCTCGCGAATGGCACCGACATTGAGCGCCGCGGAGTCGACGCCTTTGATGAGGCCGGTCGTGGGATCACGACGAACTTCCGCGCAATAGGCAGGGTTGCCGGTATCCACGCACTGGTCGGCTTCGGTCTGCAGGTCGATCGTGCTGATCGCGTTGGCGATCAGGTATTTGAAAGCGTCGGCGCTGACTGAGAAGCGCGGCACCCAGCGCGGCTGGAGCACCACACCGTAGGTCAGCACGCGAGCGCGCTCTGCATTCAGGTTCGGGTTGCCTGAATTGTAGCTGATTTCGGTCTGCTGATTGGCCTGGTCTTCGGTAAAGCCCGGCGTGATGCCCGGGATCTTCCTGCAGTTTGCGATGCGCTGTGCAACATTGGTGGCACTCGCCAGACCATTGTCGCTGCAAGGATCGACCACCGAGGTCGCGCTCTGCGTGCGGCCGGTATAAAGATCACTGACCGTAGGCGCCCGGATGGCAACCGCGTTATCGATGCGGAAGGTGATGTCGGAGACCGGCGAATATGTGCCGCCGTAGTTATAGGACTCCTGCGACCCTACCGAGTTCAGCGAGTAGTAGCTGCGGCGGTAAGAGGCATCGAGCGTCAGCGACTTCGCGAACGGAAGATCCTTCAGTATCGGGATCTTCGTTTCGGCAAAGAGGTCCGTCACCGAATATCCGCCGCGTGTTGCCGGGCCGGACGTGTCCAGTCCATAGCCCGAGGCTGTCAGCGCATCCGGCGTGCTGGACGAGTCCTCGCGGCGGTGCTCCACGCCGACCGACAGCTGCAGGTCGCCATAGGGCAGACGGAAGATCGGGCCGCTGATGTCGGCGTTGAAGTCGCCTTCGCTCAGATTGTCGTTATAGGTCTTGATCGCACGGATGTAATTGAGTGCCGCGGCCGAGGCCTTGTTCGGCCCGAACAGGTCGATCGGCACGCAACCGGCTGCCCGGGCGGACGGATCAGAACACTGGATGACGCCGCCCGGCCCAACTTCCGCGTTCAACGAGTTCTGCAGGTTCAACACGTTGCCTGAATTGCTCTCGACCTGCGTGTTGCTCGTTTCGGAGTAGCTGTAATAGGCCTCCCAGTTGAACCGGTCGAAGATCGAGCCGTTGGTGCCCACGGTGAACGCGTAGTTGTAGCGCGTATCGTTGCTGCCGCGATCGCCGAGTTCGAGGAAGCGGCGGCGGAAGTCTGCGACACCGCCGGCGCCATCGTCCACGATACCCTGGCCGGTCAGCGCTGCCGGGATGTAGGGATTGGTCAGCGGAAGCGTCAGGCATCGCCGCGAAGCCGATCGTGGTGGAGCCTTGGCCGGCGCCGATGGCGATCGGCTCGAGCAGTGACGTGGCGGTCGTCCGCGCGAATTTGAAGCTGCTGAACACGCTCCAGTCCGGCTCGATGTCGTAGGAGAGCTTGGAGTAGGTATCGAGCTGCGTCGTCGGAACCTGAATCGTCCGTAGAGCCTCGCGGTTGAAGCCATAAACATCCGGGTTGTAGGGCGCGATCGAATTGCCGCCGAGCGTCACGTAACGGCCGTTATTTGTCAGTACCGAGCCGTAAGGCGTGAAGCTGCTGGGCGAATAGACGCCGCCGTTATTGATGTCGAATGCGGAGAACGCACGATCCTTGGAAAAGACGGCGCCCTGGTCCTGATATTCGGCCGCGAAAATCGCGTGGCCGCGGTCGTCGGCAAAGTCGGAGCCCATCAACAGGTCGGTCGTCGTCGTGCGGGAGTCGCCGTTGACCGTGGTGCCACCATATTGCTGGTTGAACATCACACCGTTGTAGCTGGATTTCAGCCGGATGTTCACCACGCCGGCAACCGCTTCGGAGCCGTAGGTCGACGATCCGCCGCCGGTCACGACGTCGATCTTGTCGATCAGGTAAGCCGGGATCGTGCTGAGGTCGACGCCGCTGCTGTTGCCGGCGCTGCCCTGGCCAGGTGCCAGGCCGCCCACCGTCCTGCGGCCGTCCACCAGCACCAGGGTGCGGTCGCTGCCGAGGTTGCGCAGGTTGACGATCTGCAGGCCGGCAGCGTCGTCGGAGAAGTTGGAGTTGACGCTCGATACGCCGGAGACACCGGCTTGCGGGAGCTGGTTGATCACGTCGGCCGCCTGCGTCAGGCCCTTCGCCGCAATGTCGGCGCTCGTCACGGTCACGACCGGGGTCAGTGCTTCGAGATTGGTGCGCTTCAGGCGGCTGCCCGTCACCACGATCTGCTCGGCAGGCGCGTTGCTGTTCTGGGGGGCTGACGCGACGCCGGCATCCACCGGGCCAGCCGCTGCCACTGGCGGCGGCGAGGCGGTGGCGCTGGAGGGCGGCGGCGGCGCGGCATCGGACAGCATGACCGGCGCGTTGGGGCTGCGCTGGACCTGTGCCTGCGCCAGCTGCACCTTTTTAGCATGTGCCTTCGCCTTGCGGAGCTGCGCGCTTGTCAGCTTCGTGGGCTGTGGCTGTGAAGCGGACGGCGCCGTCACGGTGGCGGCGGTCTGCGCCAGCACGGGCGTGGCTGCTGCCATATGCAACAGGGCAGCGAGCGCCGCGGTGCTGGCGAGATGACGACGGAATGTCAAAGCTTGTGTCCCCCGAGGGTTTTCAGATTACCGACCTGTCACCGCCACACGCCCCGAAAGGGCGCTTGCGGTAACAGAGAGTGACTTCACGATAATCTTCTCGGCGCGAAGGGGAACTGTAAACCAGTCGAACCAACCAGAACCGTGTCACGCTGTGGCAATACTGCAACTCGGCTGAACACAGCCGGAAGTTGTAACCTGTTCTTTAAGGGTGGGTGTAGGCGAGGCCGCACCTGCCCGCAGCGCATGGCCGCCCTGGGCGGACGCGCTGCCGACCTCTTGCACCACGCCGGACAGGCTGCGTTGCTTCAGCCGGAATACGCCGGCCTGTTCGTTGCCTGTGTCGCCCGGGGCGGCTTCGCGCGCGCCGGGTTCGCCGAGTCGCTGGTGGCACAGGGTGCCACTCTACCAGCCCACCCGGGGTTTACCGGGCGCTTGCCTGGCATCTGGCCTGCGACACACATTACGAGTCGCTTCACGACCAGGCGCTCGCGCGATACCCGCGCAGGATCGGGCCGCCAGGGAGGGCCATCTTGGGCGCGTTCTTACAGTCGGAGGGCGGCCCGGTTCGCCGCCACTTTGCCGCCTTCGGCCGCGGCTGCGATGCAGACAACGCTACAGCACTACTGCGCCTTGCCGGTGCGCCTGCGCCCTGGGCGGCTACCACACCGGCCAGATTCATCCGGCAGGTCGGGTCTCCCTGGCCTGCTACATCGGCGAAGGGGGTGAGGTCTGAAGCAAGTTCAGCGAATCTGGCATCCCCAACCGACCGGCGTTCGGGCCGGAGCATTCACTGCGGGTGAAAGCCGGGGCTGCGGGTGCTGTTCCCGTTAAGATGTGGCACGGCACGATGCCGTTCTCGCAGCCCGGGTGTCGGCTGAGGATCGCTTTCGACCTGGCGCCGGCCTGGACATCAAGCGACTGAAGGGCTTTTCCCAAGAGACAGAGCAGAAAGCTCGTCTCCTGTCGGGTATCTGCTGGACTGATACCCGACAGGAAACTGTAGCTGTTTAGAAGGCGCCCTTAGAAGCGGGCGGTCACGGTGAAGAAGATGCTGAACGGCTGGCCAGGGATGCCGTCGGCAAATTCCGGCGTGCAATTATACTGGCTCGCGACCGGGTTGGATTTTGTGGCAGCGCAGGCCGATGGCGAGACCTGCTTGTAATAGTATTGGAAGAAGCGAGCGTTGAAGAGGTTCTGGACGTTAAGGTCGAACTTCACCCGCTTGATTGCCGGCAGGAACGGCGTGGGCAAGGTGTAGTTCAGGTCCACGTTGAACGTGGCGAAGGGCGAGATGCCGCCATTGGGATCGTAGACCGTTGCACCAGACAGCTGCGAGAATCGTGTGCAGGCTGGGGCCGGATTGGTGCCCTGACAACCAGTAAACTTCTGCGGATTGTTACCGGGATATACTCCTGTCCCGGGAACAGCCAGGCCAACGTTTGGTTCCAAGCCGGGGAAGTCGGAAACGACGGTGTTGCCGGAGATGTCGAAAGTTGTCGATTGCTTGCCGGTGTACAGGCCGGTGATGCGCGCGTCGAAGTCGTCGCCGTCCCTGAACGTGCTTTTGTGGGAATAGTCCACACCGAAGGTCGACAGCCAGTCCGGCACGTTGGTGACGGGTGCGCCCCTGAGCGCAATGCCGTACTGGTCTTCGGCAACGGTGACAAAGGCGAAATCGGTCTTCAGGTATTTCGCCAGCACATGCGAGCCGTTGCCGAAAAGCTGGATATCCGGCGTGACCTGCCACGCTGCGGCACCCTCAACACCCTTGAACTCGCGCTGGCCATCATTGTTGTAGATCGTCTCGCCGGCCGTGGGCCCCGATTGCGACCCGTAGAAGCCGAAATCGCGATCCACCTTCTGGTAGAAATAATCGACTGAGAGAAGCAGCTTCGGCGTGTTGTATTTTACGCCGCCTTCGTAGAGATGCACGATGGACGCACCAGGCGCTGCACCGTCGCCGTTCGGGGTGAAATCGGTTACCGGTGCGAACAGGGCGGACTGTCCGGTGCTGCCGTAGGCGCTCAGGCCCTTCAGCGCAGGCAGGATCTTGTCGAAATCGTAGCTGACGTTGAGGAACGGAAGATAGTCGCGGTCCCACTTCTTCTGCTTGAAACCGGTGAAACCGCCGGCGGCGAAGTCGTAGATCGCGTTTTCCTTGAGGTCCGAATACGTGCCCTCGATCGTCAGGCCGGGCGTGATGTGCAGGGTGTTGTCGAGCAGGTCGATTTTATCCTGAGCATAGCCCTGGTAGATCGTCCGCTGCGTCCCGCCGCCGGAGGCGCCAAGCGGGCCCACGGGATAGCCGGCGCTGGAATTTGATGCAGTCTGCGCCACGGTGCTCTGTCGCCCCGTAGTAATTCTTGTTCGTGGGCGAGATCTCCTTGGCGACTAGTCCACCGATTTGGATGGTGTTCGCTATGCCAAACACCTCGGGCGCGATGATCGTGGCACGTGGCTGGAAGCCGTATGTGTCGGTCACACCGATCGTCAGCTCGGAGTTGAGGCCGCAGGGAATGACAAGCCCGGCCGCGGTAAACTTCGCCGCCAGTTTGGCGGGACAGTATTTGCTGCCGACAGGATACTGGCCGAACGGATTATAGTTGTAGGTGCCAGGAACGTAGTTGGGGGTATTCGGCGTGCCTGGTGGAAAAGGACCGCCCGTCAGGTAGTTCGGCAGGCCGGGCTGGCCTGGGCCGAACAGGCCGCCGAGCCCGAAACCGGCAGAGTTGTTGATGAACGGCGAGGCGCCGTTCACCGTTGCGTAGCTGTCCTGGCCCGCCGGCTGGAAAACGTTGATGTTGGCGTAGGTGTCCGACGAGTTGTTGTCGTGCAGGTAGAAGGCCGTTGCACCGACGCTCAGGTAATCATTTACGTAAGTGTCATCTTTGAGGATGAGCGAGAGGAACTGGTTCTGCTCGTAATCGGACGACGTCTGGGTGTTGTAGTTGCTGTATAAGCCATTTCTGTTGAGATACGGCACGGGAACAGGCTCGATCTCGTCGTAGCCGTTGCCCCTGTTATACAGGAACGTTCCCTGAAATTTCGAAAGTCCATCGTCGTAGGGCTTGTCGAAGGCAAATTCGAGATTGTTGTAGCGTGCGGAGGTGTTGTCGATGAATCCCGCGGTTTGCAGGTTGGAGTATTGCAGCAGGACCTTTACGGCATTGTCGCCGGTGCCCAGGGGGCTGTCGATCGCGCCCGAGTTTACCTCGAAACCTTCCTTATAGGTCTGGAACGAGCCGATACCTCCTGTAACGTCGACGTAGAAGTCGTTGGACGGACGTTTGCTCGTATACGCGACCGTGCCGCCTATGGTGCCAAACGTGTTCTTGTTCGGGTAGGCGACGCCGGGGTAGATCGACACGCCATCGATCTGGTCCAGGCTGAAGAAGCTGCCGATGTTGTTCTCGATCGAGCTTGAGCCAGGCGCCAGCAAGTCCTGTGTCGGCACGCCATCGAGCGTGGACGCGACTTCCAGGCCGCGCACGCCGCGTATCGTCAGAACGGGTGCGTTGTCGCCGATACCCTGCTGATAGAGGTTCACCGAGGGCGCCTGGCGCAGGATCGACGCGGCGCTGCCGGACACACCTGTCGCCGCGATCTGCTTGGAACCAAGCTCGGTCACCGCAGACGGAGAGTTCTTTTCTTTCAGCAGCCGGCGTTGCGCGCGGACGATGATATTCTCAGGAGCGTTGGCGCTGACGCTCGGCGGTATGGCATTGCTGTTCGTGCCTGCGCGAGGCGGGATCTGGTTGCTCGTCGGCTGTGTGGCGTTGTTGTTGTTCAGCTGTGCCAACTGGGTGCCGTCGGCCGCCGACGCCTGGTAACTTGGCGCGACGCTGGCCGTAAGACCGCAAGCGGCTGCAACCATGAGGCTTCGCTTGAAAGGAGCAGATCGCTTCGCCATGGAATCTCCGATGTGCTTAGGCCGCATTAGCTTGCGTGCCTGAAATTCCAGCATGCGAGTACGCTGCGCCGCCATACAACACAGGAAGTGTTCGGCTCTTCGATGCGAATGTCTGTGTGATCGGTGTGCAACAGTGCCTGCATCAGCCTGGATGCAAGCTTCGCCAGCTCCATCAACGCTGAACGAAAGGCCTGGGGAATCGTCGCCTGCGCAACACCGAATGAGGGTCAGGCGACGCGCATGTTTCTGGGATGCGACGCTTCGTCGCAGGCGCAGCGCAGGAACGGGGGCGATACGCCGGCCTGATACGGGCGGCGACTCACGTGGCGATCGCGCGTGGCGGCGCGCAAACCCTACTTCGTAGTACCCGCCTGCACAATCCAAAGCCGCGCGATCTCCGCCGCACCCTCCGTGCCACCCACCGTGCGGAACATACGTATCGCATCCGCCTTGTGCCCGGCATGCAGATACGCCAGCCCGAGATGCAGCTTCGCGTCGTCCGGATGGCGCAGCCCGCCCTTCTTCAGCCCGGCCAGCATCAGCGAAATACCGTGATCGTACTGCCCGTAGCTTGCATATTCGTCGCCCAATGCCACAAGCGCGTTGCCGTCATGCGCCGCCTGTGCGTCGGGCTCGCGCGCCGCCAGCTTCGGCAGCTCGGCCGCGTATGTCTTTTCCACCAGCGCGCGCAGGCGCTGCTGCCGGGCAGCTTCCGGACCCACGCCGAGCGCGCCGGACGCGAAGCCGCGATCCACGATCGCTTTCGCCTCGCCTGGCAGCGGCACCTGCAACGCCAGCTCCGTCATGTCCATCAGATCGGCAGGCTTGGTCAGCACGCCGATCGCCAGCTCGAAACGCTCGATGTCGAGTTGCAGACGACTGTTGAAGCCGGGCCGGGTCTGCGCGCTGTGTATCAGGTTCTGCCAGTAATCAGGCTTCGGATAATACGTCACCAGCAAAGTCATCGTGTTGCCGAAGCCGAGCTCGTCATGCATTTCCTGTTGGCAGCGGGCCAGGAGTTGCAGTTCCTGCTCGGTCGGGCGCTGGCCGGCATGCATTTCCGCGGCAATCCGCGCGCCCTGCAACTTCGCGGCATTCGGGTAGTCGCCCTGCAGGTAATAGGCCTGGATCAGCAGCGTCGCCATCTCCGGCGACTTGCCGCCGGAATGCAGGTATTTCTGCGTCCAGGCCACCACGTTCGGGTAATTCTTCATCTGGTAGGCCATGCTGGCCTCAGCCATATACAGCTTGCTCTGCTCGGCGGCAGGCACGCGGCCGCTCGCCAGCATGTCGGCGTAGGTTTTCGCCGCCAGCGCGATGTCGCCCGATTGCTGGGCGATCGCGCCGCGCATCTCCTCGATGATGAAGCTCTCATTCGCGGTCAACCCGCGCACGCCGGCGGCCGCGCGAACCTGCGCCTGCGCCGCGGCGAACTGGTGCCCGGCGAGAAGTTGCTTGGCCCGGGCTAGTGGCTTGCCAACCTCGGGGCGCAACGCTTCTTGCGCAAAGGCCGTGCCGGAGGCGGCCAGCAGGGCAGCCGTCAGGGTCGCGCGCGCGAGGAGATTGGTCATGATCGATTGCGCCTAAGAAGGAAGGAAGAAGTTCTTTTTTGAAAAAAAGAACCAAAAAACTTTTGCTCCCTGTCGGCGGCTGCTTTCCCGAGAGCCGACAGGGCACAAAGTTCTCTGGCTCCGTCTCCAGAGAAGGTAGCCAGCGTTACTGCGTCAGGAACTGCTCGTTGCCCACCAGGCCGAGCCGCTGCAAACCTAGCCGCTGCGCATCCGCCATCACATGCGCCACATATTTGTAAGGTGCCAGCTTGTTCGGATTGAGATGCACCTCAGGCTGCGGGTCTTCCTTGGCAGCCGCCCGCATGCGCGATGTCAGGTCCACCTCGCCAGGCACCGCCTCGCCGTTCCATAGGATTGTGCCGTCGAAATCCACGTCGATGGTCACCACCACGGGCGGCACCGGCGGCGGCGGCGGATTGCCCGCGGGCAGATCCAGCTTCACCGCATGCGTCTGAATCGGAATGGTGATGATCAACATGATCAGCAAAACCAGCATCACGTCGATCAGCGGCGTAGTGTTCATTTCGACGACGACGTCGAGTTCGTCGCCGTCGCCCGTCGGCATGCTCATGGCCATGTCGTAGTCTCCTCAGCTGCCGTTGCCGGGGGGCGGCTCGGTGATGAACGCGATCTTGTAGATGCCGGCACGCTGCAACGCGACGATCACGCGGCCCACGAACTCGTAGCGGCCATCCTGGTCGGCGCGTATGTGAACCTCGGGCTGCGGTATCTTCACAGCCTCGAGCTTCAGTTTCGACACCAGCGTCGCCGTGTCGGGCAGAAGCTGCGAGTTCCAGTACGTGTCACCATCCTTGTTGATCGCAAGGATGATGTTCTCCGGCTTGGTCTGCGTCGGCTGGTTGCGGTCGTTCGGCAACTTCACCGGAACGGTGTGCGTCACCACGGGAATTGTGATCAGGAAGATGATCAGCAGCACCAACATCACGTCCACCAGGGGCGTGGTGTTGATGGCCGATACGACTTCGTCCTCGCCCTCCGAGGGGCCGACGCTCATTGCCATGGTATCAGGCGACCTTGGCGGTGTTGGAGATGCTGTTGGCGGGCACGCTCACGCGGGTGCCGGACAGCAGGATGGAGTGCAGGTCGGAGCTGAAGTTGCGCACCTTCTCGGCCGCTGCCTTGTTGCGGCGCACCAGGAAGTTGTAGCCGAGCACGGCCGGCACGGCGGTGGCCAGGCCGATCGCGGTCATGATCAGCGCCTCGCCCACCGGGCCGGCGACCTTGTCGATGGACGCCTGGCCGGCGATGCCGATGGCGGTCAGCGCGTGATAGATACCCCACACGGTGCCGAACAGGCCCACGAACGGTGCGGTGGAACCCACGGTGGCCAGGAAGGCGAGGCCGCCCTGCAGACGCGAGGCGATGGTTTCCTGGGCACGCTGGATGCTCATCGTAACCCAGGTGTGCAGGTCGATGCTGTCGGTCAGCGCGCCTTCATGGTGCTCGCTGGCGTTGATGCCGTTTTCCGCGATGTAGCGGAACGGGCTGGCCGGCTTGAGCTGCTTGGCACCTTCCCGGGCCGACGTGGTCTTCCAGAAGTCGCGCGCGGCGGCGCGGCTGGCGCGGAACACGTTCTGCTGCTCGATATACTTGGTGATCATGATGTACCAGGTGCCGAGCGACATGATCGCCAGCAGCACAAGCACCGTCTTGCTGATGTAGTCGCCGGTCTTCCACAGGGCGGACAGGCCATACGGGTTGGCCACGCTCTCCGTGCCGTTGCCATTATCCGTGGTGGTGCTCGGCGCACCGGGGGCCGCGCTCGCATCGGCCGGCGGGCTGCCGGGAGCGGCGGCCGGTGTGCCTGGGGCCGCGCCCGTGGTAGCGGCGGCGTCCGGCGTGCCTGGGGCTGCAGGTGCGCCCGGCGTGGCGGCGGGCGCGCCGGCGGCCGGCGGCGTCGCGTCCGGCGCTGCTGCCGGGGCAGGGGCGCTGGCGGCCGGTGGCGCCTGGGCGAATGCAACGGCCGGCAGCGCGGAGGCTGCGCTGAAGGCCAGTGCTACGGCGAGGGCGGGAAGGCGTGTCGATGTTTTCATGGTCTACTCCTATGCGGCGTGCGCTTGGGCTACGCCAAAGCTGTCGATACTCAGAACCCGGTCAGCCGCCGTTTAGCCTGAACTGGATGTTCCACTGATGTTGTGCCGATACCGGATTGCCATTCACGGTGCGCGGGCGATATCGCGCCCTTTTCACGTAGCTGAGAGCGGCTGAACCGAAGGCAGAGCCGCCGGACACCGAGTTGATCTTGCAGCCGCTCGTCGAGCCATCCGGGCCCACAGTGCACGATACCCGTGCGGAGCCTTCGCGCTCCTCCTCCTGCATCTGCGCCGGATATTCGAGCGCGCCGCCAGCAATAGGCCGCTCGCTGACGTCGCGATCCGGCTGCGCCTGCACCTTCGGCGCCTGCACGGTCGGGTGGTATGCCTGCGGGGGAGGCGCCTGAGTCGTCACGGCCTGGATCACATGCTGCGGCTGCGGTGGCGGCTGCACATTGATCTCAGGCGGCGGGATGAACGGCGGCGGCGGCGCTGCCAGATCCGGCGGCGGCGGCGGGGGCGGTGGCGGCGGCGGCGGCTTCACCTCCTGCTGGACGATCTTCGTCTCGATCGGCGCCATAACCTTTTCGATGATGTTCGAGCCAAGCCCTTCGACCAGCGCGTAGATCAGCAGCACATGAAACACGACGACAACGATGCCACCTACGACGTGGCGCGTCGGGCTTCTGCTTTGCTCGGCGTAATTCATGCCGCGCACTCCTTCATACGATCCCGTCTCCTGCTGCCCGGGGCGGCGCGCCGCCAGCCGGGTTGAACCTGTTGTGCAAGGTGCCGATGGTGCACGTTGGGACGCCAGCCCTCAAGAGCGGCCTGAACGTCGTCCCCACGAGGTAAGCAAATCCCGTTCCTCGTTGCAAAGACGGTCAGCCCGCTTCCCGCACGCGTGCGGCGCACGCGCACAGTGTCGCGTCTGCCGGCGTGCTGCCGGCAAGGCGGGCCTGGTATAGCCATGAGAAAGAAGCGTTCCGTCCGTTTATTCGTGATTGCTTGCCGCAATCTGTATCAGCTTTCCGCCGGACGGCAACGGCCCACGCAAACCAGCCTGGCCTGCCGCCTCAAACCGGGCGTTTGAATATGCCACATAGCGATTTCAACTTGGATGCCAGCACGCCGGTAGTATCTGAAACCGGATCCTCGATCTGCGCCAGCCGCACCTCGCCATGATCGATGATGGCGTAGAATTGATGATACCCCACGTATGTCTGCTGGGCGGACTGGAAGTTCACCCAGCCGCATACGGTGCGCTCGCCGTTCACGTAAGCCTTTTCCGTGTCGAAATGCCAAAGCGTCGTCTGCGGCGAGAAGAACGTGCTGGAAAGCTTCTCCTCGATGCGATCCTGCACAGGGACAGCCACTTCGTCGGCGCTGGCCGGCCCGGGCACCCAGGCGAACATGGCAAAACCCACAGCGCCGATCGTCAGCCAAAGCCGCATATTCACCCTCTCTTCACGGCAGCCGCTCAGGCAGCCACATTGCCGACGATACACGCCCCCTTCGCCGACGCCAAAGCCCCGGCGACAACCCGGCACCTCTTGCCGCGCCACCGCGCGCACGCCACGTTGAGATGATGCGTGACCGTGTGCCTCAGACCATCGACATGACGGCGGGTGGCGAGTTCGTGGCACCGCCTGCGCGCTCGACCTGGCCGCTACGCCTCGGGCTGGGCGCGGCTTTGGTGGCACTGGTCGCCGGCGCAACCGTGGTTGCCGCGCTGTTCCTGTGGGTGGCGTCCATCCTGCTGCCGGTGGCACTCGTGGCGGCGGCTGTGGCATATGCGGCGTTTCGGTTTCAGGCTTGGCAGCGGCGTAGGTAGGCAAGGCAAGCAGTCCTTTTTTGAAAAAAAGGACCAAAAAACTTTTACTTTCCCGCCTGCACTGACGCCTACGCTCTGTCTGCCGGCGAACTAGCCTGCACCCTTGATCCGATGTGCCCGTGCAGCCGGGGGAGCAAAAGTTTTTTGGTCCTTTTTTTCAAAAAAGGACTGCTTGCCTGACTTAAGCCGCCAGCCGCGCCGCCCCTCCAAGCGAGAACGCCTCCGCCAGCAGCGAAAACGACCGCCGACGTGCCATAGGATCGTGCAACGCCGTCACCACCGCGATCTCGTCGGCCCCATGGCTCACCGCCAACGCCTCCAGCCGCGCCCGCACCACATCCGCCGTGCCATAGGCGCTGCGCCCGCGCGTCACCGCATTGCGCGCCCGCTCCGACTCGGTGAACGGATAGGCGGCAGCCTCCTCCGCCGACGGCAGCGGCACGTAACGGCCGCGCTCGCGCTCGGCGCGCCATACCTCGCGCGGCGCGAACAGATGATCCGCCTGCGCCTGGGTGTCGGCGGCCAGCGCGAACACCGCCAGCGCGGCATACGGCGCGGGATGCGCGGCGCTCGGCCGATAGGTGGCGCGGTAGATGTCCAGCGCCTCGGCGGCGCCTTCGCCCTCGGTGAAGAAATACGCGTAGCAATAAGGCAGGCCGAAGAACGCGGCCACCTGCGCGCCATACGTCGAACTGCCGAGCACCCACACCTCCGGCGACGTCTCGCCCACCGGCTGCGCCACCACGCTGCGGAACGGATGCGCGTCCGGCAGCGCGCCGCCGCTGACCCACGCCATCAGGTCGCGCAACTGCGCCGGAAACGCATTGGCCGCCTCGGCCGCATTGGGGTTCAGCGCGAACGCCGTCCGCCCGTCCGAGCCCGGCGCCCGCCCGAGTCCGAGATCGATTCGGCCAGGTGCCAGCGCATCGAGCACGCGAAACTGCTCGGCCACCTTCAGCGCGCTGTAATGCGGCAGCATCACGCCGGCGCTGCCCAGGCGTATGCGCGTCGTCACCATGGCGAGTGCTGCCAGCAGCACCTCCGGCGCGGAGCCCGCTATGCTGTCGCTGCTGTGGTGCTCGGATACCCAGAACCGGTGGTAGCCCAGCGCGTCGCAGTGCCGGGCGAGCTCCACGGTCTCGCGTATGGAGGCGGCCGGCGGGCGGCCGGTGACGATCATCGATTGGTCTAGGACGGAGAGGCGCATGGCTCTTAGGTGGGGATCGGCGAGGTAAGGTAGCAAGCAGTCCTTTTTTGAAAAAAAGGGCCAAAAAACTTTTGCTCCCCCGCCTGCACCACGGCGTGCGCTCCTTTATGCCGGCATCAGCGCCTGCAGAAACGGGACCGGCCTCGGTGCAGCGGGGAACGCAAAAGTTTTTTGGTCCTTTTTTTCAAAAAAGGACTGCTTCCTTTTCTCCCCCGCACGCCCACTCCCGCCACAGCAATATCAGCGCCGCCATGATCGCCGGCCCCACGAAAAGCCCGATCAGCCCCCAGGCCTCGAACCCGCCCAGTATCCCGAGCAGCACCCACAGGAACGGCAGCTTGGTCGCCCCGCCTATCAGCACCGGCCGGATGAAGTGGTCGGAGATGAACGTCACCGCCATGCCGGCCAGAAACAGCCCGATCGCCCAGGCCACCGAGCCGTTCGCCGCCAGCAGCAAGGCCGCCAGGCCGAACACCACGGGGGCGGCGAACGGGATCATTGCCGCCACCGCCGTGAGCGCGCCGAACACCGTCGGATGCGGCACGCCGGCCACCGCATAAGCGATGCCGAGCACCAGGCCCTCGCCCAGCCCTACCAGCACCAGGCCCGTCACCGTGCCGTGGATCGAGGCGATGATCTGCAGGCCCACGCGCTCGCCATGCCGGCCGAAGGTGCGCGTGGCGGCCCGGCGCATCTGGGTGGAGACCGTGTCGCCCTCCTTGAACAGAAAGAACAGCGTCAGCAGCGTGAACACGAAGGTGGTCAGCCGCCGCGTCACCTGCTTGCCGACCACGCCGCCGATATTGCTGGTGCGCCCGTGACCCATCCGCTCGACCAGCGCGCGGGCGGCGCCGGGGTCGGCCAGGTTCTGCTGCCACCAGCCATCCACCTGCGTTCGGCCGAACGGCAGCTTGTGCAGGGCCTGTGGCTCGGGAATGCCGTGTTCCTGGGCATCCTTCGCCCAGGCGGCCATGTGGCGGCCCTCCTCGGCAAGCTGCACGCCGACCAGGCCAATCGGCACGATAAACACCAGCGCCACCGCCAGCGTGAATGCACCGGCGACCAGCACCTTGTGGGGGCGCAAGGAGGGGTTCGCGAGCGCGCGGCAGTAGAGCGGCCAGAGGGCCACGGCAAAGATGGCGGCCCAGGCAAGCGCCGGCAGGAAGCCCCGCAGGGTGAACAGGCCCAGGAGTGCGAAGGCGAGGGCGAGCGCGCCCATGGCGGCGCGTTGGGAGGGAGTGGTCGGCTGGTTTGGCATCAGGAAAAAAGGCTTTCGTTCAGCAAAAGAGAAGCGAAATAGAAAGGCTGCAAGACCGCATACCCCTGTCTGCAAATACGCGCGCCAGCAGACATGATGCGGGCGATACTGCAGCGAGGAACGCAAAAGTTTTTTGGTCCTTTTTTAAAAAAGGACGGCTTGCTTCCTAGAAAGCCACATGCCCGAAGATTGCCACCAGCACCGCATAAGCCAACCCGCCCACCAGAAAACCAACCAAAGTCCCGTTCATCCGCACATATTGCAGGTCCCGCCCCACCCGCAGCTCGATACGGTCGGTCAGCGTCGCCGTATCCCAGGAACCCACCACCTCGCCCACAAAAGTGGCAATCTGCGTCTGCGCCGCGGGCAACAGGCGTACAACCAGGCGTTCGGCGGTGCGCTGCAGCCGGGCCGCCGCCGCCGGATCGGTCGCCAGCATCTCGCCGAGATTGTGCACCGCGCCTTCGATCAGAGCGGCGATGTGGCCGTTCGGGCGGGCGGCGTCGGTCTCCAGCGCGGTGCGCAGGCGAGACCACACATCCCAGCTCCAGGCCTGCACCGTCTCGTGCCCGACGATACGCCGTATCGCCCGGCCCAGCTCGGCCGCCCGCGCCGGGTCCTCCTCCATCAACTGGATCTCGCGGCGCACCCAGACGTCGAACGCCTCGCGTATCTCCGAGCCGTCCGGGTCCATCTTGTCCATCTCGGCATTCACCGTGGCCAGAACGCGGGTGGCGATGCCGGCGCCGAGTGCCCAGCCCATCAGCCGGCCGCCCTGGTCGCGCACCCGCTCCTCGATCAGGCCGCGGAGTTGCGCCTCCTTCTCCAGCATGCCGGCGCGCAGTTTCACCAGGATGAAGCCGAACATCTCCTGGTGGCGGCCGCCATCGACCAGCCCGCGCAGCGCGCGCGCCAGAACCCGACCGGCCATCGGCCCGCCGATCATCCGCGGCAACAACCGCCCCAGCACGCGCCTCGCCCGGCCATCTTCAACCGTGGCCAGTATCCGCGGCAGATAGCCGGACAGGGTGCGCGCCAGCGGCTGCACCACCTCGTCGTTGGTCAGCAGGGTGCGCAGCAGGTCCGCCACATCCAGCCGTGCGCAGCAGGCGGCTGATCTCCTCCTCGGTCACCACGTGTCGCGCGAAGAACCGCCCCAGCGCATGGCCGAGGCGGGCCTTTTCGTTGGGGATGATGGCGGTGTGCGGGATCGGCAGGCCGAGCGGGTGTCGGAACAGGGCGGTAACGGCGAACCAGTCCGCTATGCCGCCGACGAAACCGGCTTTGGCGCTGGCCTGCAGGAGGTCGGTCCAGTAGCCATGCGGGAGGGCGAAGCTGCCTATCGTCAGAGCGGCCATCAGGACCAGCAGGGCGGTCGCTACCCTTTTGTGGCGGCGTAGCGAGCTTCTCGCGGGGGCGTCCGGGTCTGGCTGGGTCAAGGAAGCAAGGCCTTCTTTTTTGCAAAAAAGAAGCAAAAAACTTTTGAGGGTGCTGACGCGGAGTGCCTGGGCAGGTGCGCTGTGGCTTCGATTTCTATGCGCATTCTGGGGTCTGCCAGGGCGGCCACGATCATCGTGGCGGCTGGGGGTGCGGCGGCAAAGGCCTGGCGCAGGACGGGCCAGCAGGGTTCGAAGTCGGCGCGGTCGGGCAGGATATAGCGGACACGCACCACATCGGCGAGGCTGGCGCCGGCCTCTGCCAGCGCGGCTTCTATGTTGGCCAGCGCCTGGCGTGCCTGCGTGGGTGCGTCGTCCGCTATTTCCATCGTGACGTAGTCGAAACCCGTCGTGCCACTCACGAACACCCATCCGCCCGCAACAACGGCGCGGGCGTAGCCTATGTCCCGCTCGAAGCTGGAGCCGGACGTGATCGCCCGGCGGCCGGCTACTTCTTGCAGGCAAACGCCGCGGTAAACGCGTGCGTGGCGATCGTGCCGGCCTTGAGCTCCATCTCCTGTGGATGCTCGCGCATGAATTTCACCGCCACGTCCCGGAGCTGCTTGCCGGTGACCGCGTCCGGAATGCAGAACGCCGCATGCGCCGGCCCCCCGGCGGCCACCGCATCGCCGATGCCCGACAGGTACGCGTCGCAATTCGCGGTATTCGACGCGGTGCACAGGCTCAGCAGCTTGGCTCCCGTCACGCGCGACTCGCGCTGCGCGTGCGCCGTACCGGCCACCGCCACACATGCCACAACCAACGCCATCGTCTTCATCATGGGAGAACCTCCACCGAAAATCGTTCGATCACCAGATTGGCCAACAGCTTGCGCGCCATCGCCTCGGCCTGAACGCGCGCGGCCTCCGCGTCGTTCGCGGCGAGCTCCAGCTCGATCACCTTGCCAGCGCGAACCTCGCCCACACCCGCAAATCCCAGATTGCCGAGCGCGTGGCCGATCGCGCGGCCCTGGGGATCGAGCACGCCGTCCTTCAGCATGACGGTCACGCGTGCCTTGAAAGCGGGAGCCCTCACTGCATCAGCTCCGGACCCTTCATGTCGCGCATGCCGGCCTCCGGCAGTATCCCCAGGCGCTTGGCCACCTCCTGGTAGGCCTCCTCCACGCGCCCGAGATCCCGACGGAACCGGTCCTTGTCCATCTTCTCGTTGGTCTTCACGTCCCACAGCCGGCAATTGTCCGGGCTGATCTCGTCGGCCAGGACCACGCGCATGTCCTCGCCCTCCCACAGCCTGCCAAACTCCAGCTTGAAATCCACCAGCGTGATGCCGACGCCCAAAAACAGCCCGGTCAGGAAATCGTTGGTGCGCAACGTCATCGCCACGATGTCGTCCATGTCCATCGTGTTGGCCCAGCCGAACGCGGTGATGTGCTCCTCGGCCACGATCGGGTCGCCCAGCGCATCGTTCTTGTAGTAATACTCGATGATGCTGCGCGGCAGACGGGTGCCCTCGGGTATGCCGAGGCGCGTGCAGATGCTGCCGGCTGCCACGTTGCGCACCACGATCTCGAGCGGGATGATCTCCACCTCGCGTATGAGCTGCTCGCGCATGTTCAGCCGGCGCACGAAATGGTTCGGGATGCCCACTTCGGCCAGGCGCAGCATCAGATACTCGCTGATGCGGTTGTTCAGCACGCCCTTGCCGGTGATGATGCCCTTCTTGGCGCCGTTTCCGGCGGTCGCGTCGTCCTTGAAATATTGCACGAGCGTGCCGGGCTCTGGTCCTTCGAACAGGATCTTCGCCTTGCCCTCGTAGAGCTGCCGACGCCTGGCCATGGGGTGGGTCCTCCGTATGCTGCGGCTATAGCAGCAAAGCGGGCGCGTGCCAGGGCAGGGTGGGTGAAAAGGCGGAAACGCAAGAGAGGAAGAAAGCAGTCCTTTTTTGAAAAAAAGGACCAAAAGACTTTTGCTCCCTCGCCTGCACGAAGCCCGCGCTCTTTTTGCAAGGCCTGGCGCTGCAGAACGGTGGAAGCGCCCCGGCAGACGTCGCAGCAAAAGCTTTCTGCTTCTTTTTCTCGAAAAAGAAGGCCTTGCTTGCCCTAACCCCCAACCAACGCAAAATCCCCCGGCACGGTAGCCGCCCAAAACAGCGCGTCCGGCCCAACAGCCACCAGGCTGCGCGACACAGTCCCGAAGCCGCCCGCCGCCGGCACATGCAACGCCGCCTCGCGCGGCCCCTCGCTATCGGCCAACAGCGCCGGCCAGGCACCCCAATCCGGCGGGCAAGGCAGCGCGGCCGCGCGGAAACGCGGCAGATGGCGCGCCACCCGCGGGCTCGACATATCGTCCGGATCATGCGCCGTGATCATGTGCAGGCCCGGTGCCAGGCGCTCTGCCTCGATCGGGCCCTCGCCGGTGCCGCGCAGGAAATACGCGCCAGCGCGGTCTGCCACCACGAGATTGAAGCTGCGCCACGCCGCCCCAGGCTGCGCGACCATCGCCTGCACGGCCGAGGCCGCATCGGAATGGCGGAGCGCCAGCAGAGGCAGCTCTCCCCGACTACGCTTGCCCGGCGCCGGGCCGAGCGTGCCGGGCCGGTTCAGCACGGTGGCCACCACGCCGGCATCGTTCAGCCCGAGCCAGGTGCCGCCGCCAAGCGTATCCTGCCCGGCCACCACGTCGGGCTGGTCCGGCCAGTGCCTTGCGGGGGCTTCCCAGGGGCGGGCCAGCATCTCGTCCCGGTTCGCGGCGAGGAGGAGCGGCCAGGGGGCGCCTGGCTGGGTGGCTACGATTACGGTGCACATTAGTAAGGCAAGGCAAGCAGTCCTTTTTTGAAAAAAAGGACCAAAAAACTTTTGCGTTCCCCGTGCAGGCGTCACAGCAAAAGCTTTTTGCTTCTTTTTCTCGAAAAAGAAGGCCTGCCTTACTTGCCCGCCTCAGCCGCCCGATACGCGTTGAACGCCCAGACCCGATTCCGGTACTTCCGCCAAACCGAAGTTCCCTCGTAGCGCGCAAACGCCGGCACCTTCTGCCGCCCGCCCCGGCGCAGCCGCGTGTGGTCAGCTTTCGCGGCCGCCTGCGCGCTCGCCAGCCACTCGGGTGACAGCACCGCCGTTGCGGTAAGCCCGGCCGGCGCCGGGATCGTGCCGGCGCGCATTGCGCGGCGCAGCACGCGTATGCTCACGCCGAGTTGGCGCGCGGCTTCGGGTAGGCCCATCGGGGAGGTATCGCTCATGTCAGGTAAGGTCCGGATCGGTTCAGCGCCTCTCTGACCACCGGACGCGCGCGCCGGCAAGTGGCTCAGCCCGCCGCACCGAACACGCTGGCGAAGATGTGGTCCACGTGACGCAAATGCAGCGCGGGATCCATCGCGGCTTCCAGCAGCGCCGGCGGGATGCGGCCGGCGACCTCCGGGTCGGCGGCCAAATTGTCGGCGAAGCTGCGGTTGCCCGGCTGGCCGAGCGTGGTCCACGTGGCCATCGCGTTGCGCTGCACGATGGCGTAGGCGGCCTCGCGCGAGATGCCGGCGCGCGCCAAAGCCAGCAGAACCTCGCCGGAATGCACCACGCCGCCGAGCGATTCGAGGTTGGCGCGCATGCGGTCGGGATAGACCAGCAGCTTGTCCATCATGCCGGTGAGGCGGGCGAGGGCGAAGTCCAGCGTGATGGTGGCGTCCGGTGCGATGCCGCGCTCCACGCTGGAATGGCTGATGTCGCGCTCGTGCCACAGCGTGACGTTCTCCAGCGCGGGTATCGCGGCCGCGCGCACCAGGCGGGCCAGCCCGGTGAGGTTCTCGCTGAGCACCGGGTTGCGCTTGTGGGGCATCGCCGAGCTGCCCTTCTGGCCGGGATGGAAGAACTCCTCGGCCTCGCGCACCTCGGAGCGCTGCAGGTGACGGATCTCGGTGGCCAGGCGCTCGATGCCGCTGGCGATCACCGCGAGCGTGCAGAAGAAGGCGGCATGACGGTCGCGTGGGATCACCTGGGTGGAGACCGGTTCCGGTATCAGGCCGAGGGCGGCGGCCACATGCGCCTCGATGCGCGGGTCCGCATGCGCGTAGGTGCCCACCGCGCCGCTGATCGCGCAGGCGGCGATCTCGGCGCGCGCGGTCACCAGGCGCGCCCGGTTGCGGGCGAACTCGGCGTAGTGGCCGGCGAGCTTCACGCCGAAGGTGGTGGGTTCGGCGTGTATGCCGTGGCTGCGGCCGATCGTCAGCGTATGCTTGTGCTCGAGGGCGCGGCGGCGCAGCGCGGCCAGCAGTTCGTCGAGATCGGCGAGCAATATGTCGGCGGCCTCGGTGAGCTGGACGGCGAGGCAGGTGTCGAGCACGTCGCTGCTCGTCATGCCGAGATGGACGAAGCGGCTGTCCGGCCCGATCTTCTCGGCGAGCCAGGTGAGAAAGGCGATCACGTCGTGGCGGGTCTCGCGCTCGATCTCGTCGATGCGGGCGACATCCGCAGGCCCCATCGCGGCCAGCGCGGGGGTGCCGCGCTCGCGTATGTTGCGCGCGGCTTCCTCGGGTATCTCGCCCAGTTTGGCCATCGCGTCTGCCGCCAAAGAATTCGATGCGGAACCAGATGCGGTAGCGGTTTTCCGGGGCCCAGATGGCGGTCATGGGGGGGCGCGCATAGCGTGGGATCATGCGGCTGGGTATCGGGGATGCGGACGGGCGCGTAAAGCGGGCAGGAAGAAAGCAGTCCTTTTTCGAGAAAAAGGACCAAAAAGTTTTTGCTCCGACGCCTGCCCGGCGACCAGGCCATTCCTGCAGGCGTAGCGGCCGACAGACCCAGCGCAGGCGTCGGTGCAAGCGGGAGAGCAAAAGCTTTTTGGTCCTTTTTTCTCGAAAAAGGACTGCTTTCTTCCTTGCCGTGACGTGATCCCCAGCAAAAAGGCCAGCCTTGTCGTTCATCATCCCCCTACTGCAGATCCTGCTGATCGACGTGACCCTGGCCGGCGACAACGCCGTGGTTGTCGGCCTGGCGATCGCCGGATTGCCGGAACCGCAGCGCCGCCGGGCGCTGATCTTCGGCATCGGCGCCGCCACGCTCATACGCGTGGCGCTCTCGGCAATCGCCGTGCGCCTGCTCGCCATAGTGGGCCTCACGCTGGCCGGCGGGTTCCTGCTGCTCTGGGTATGCTGGAAGATGTATCGCGAACTGCGCGCCAGCCATGCGGCGCAGAACGGCGCTGGCGGCGCGCGCAAGACCATGTGGCAGGCGATGCGGCAGATCGTAATTGCCGACCTGTCGATGAGCCTGGACAATGTGCTCGCGGTGGCAGGCGCCGCGCGGGAGAACATCTGGGTGATGGCCGGCGGCCTGGCGCTGTCGGTGATCCTGATGGGGGTGGCGGCAAGCCTGATTTCACGGCTGCTGGCGCGGCACACCTGGATCGCCTGGATCGGCCTGGCGGTGGTGCTCTATGTGGCAGGGGAGATGATCGTGAGCGGCTGGGCGAGCACGGCGCCTACGCTGGCCAGGTGGTCGCAGCATCTGCCGCATATCGACTTCGCCGGATGGCACCTGTTGCCGCGGTGAAGCCTGGATCCAGGGGACGCAAGCTGCGTCCCCTGGAAGCCTGGGGTGGTTAGCCGACGCCGCCGACGCTTGGCAGGATCAGGTTGGCCGCCGTGATGTTGGTCACGCCGTAGAAGTCGAACACATCCGTGCCGCCCGTCGTTTGCAGGCTGACAAAAGTGCTGCCGTTGACGGTGGTCACGTCGTTGGCGAGGAACGAAGCCGCGGTAACCGAGCTGCCGAAACCCTGGAGTTCCAGGTAATCCGACGCCGCGTTGAAGCCCACGATCAGGTTGGTGCTGCCACCGGCGCTGTCCTGGATGCCATACACGTCGTTACCGGTGCTGCCGAATACCGTGCTCTGGCCTGTGCCGAACTGGATGTATTCGTTGCCCGTGCCTGCCACAACCTGGTCGTTTCCGGCGCCCAGGAAGTAGTTCGTGGTGCCCGAAGCGCCGCCGCCGAACAGCGTGGTGTTGCCGTCGCTGGCGACAAGCGTCGTGGTGCCGGCGCCGCTGGCGACCAGCAGGTCGTTGTTGCCGCCGCCCACCAGGCTCGCATTGCCGGAGCCGGACACGAGCACGTTGTTGCCCGACTGGCCGCCGTAAGCGGCGAAGTTGCCGGAGCCGCCATAAGCGGTGACCGAGCCCGCGCCGCCATAGACGTTGGTGTCGCCTGCGCCAGCAACCGTGCTGGCCAGGATAACGCCCGTGCCGCCCGCGCCGTCGAACTCGGTGCTGCCCGAGCCTGCGAAGATCGTGGCCGCACCGGCGCCGTTCACGGTCAGCGCACCGCTGCCGCCGAGGATCGAGTCGAAGCCTTCATTGGCGACCAGCGCGGTGCCGGTGCCGAGGAAGATGTGGTTGAAGCCAGCGCCGGCTGCGATGCTTGCGTCGCCGCTGCCGATGGCGATGTTGTTGCCTTCGAGAGTGGTGACAGGTGCCAGCGCCTGCAGGTCGGTCGGGCCAGCCAGGCCAGCGGCGACTTCATACGTGCCGCCGCCCGTGGAGGGCGCCACGAACGTGTTGCCGAAGCCGGTGAATGCCGCGTACTCGGTGCCGGTGCCGGCATAGACAGTCTGCCCGCCCACATCGCCCTGGTAGAGCAGCTCGCCGGCCACGCTATCTTCGCCGGTGAGAACGATGGGTGCCAGGTCGTTGACGTTCTCGACGACGCCAAAGCCGGTGCCGACGAACAGATCGGTAGCAGGCGTGCCGCCGCTCACGGTGTCGATTGTGAGATACGTGTCGGCCTGGGCCGATACGGGGTTCGTGGTCCCGTCCGAAGTCTGCGTGGTCGAATAGGTGAAGGTACCGAGGCCAGCGAGGCTGTCTTCGCCAGTCCCGGTGCCGTAGAAAATGTCAGCCCGTACCTGTTCGCCGGCCGTCATTGTCGTTCCAGACATATTTTATTCCTGTTCCTGATCTGCGTAGCCAGAATTAATTGACCGTGTTGATAGCGCCGTTGACGCCGCTCGGGAAGAACCCGCCGCTGGTGGCACCCTCGCCGGCGCCGAGATAGACGACGTTCAGCACCTGGCCCGTGGTGCGGGTGAACGCGAGGGCATTCGCATCGGCATCGACGATGCTGACCGTCCCGTTCGACGTTTGCACGCCGTGGTCCGGCACCGGCATCGCGCCGTTAGTGGTTATCGCGTTCGACGCGGCGGCGCGCAGAGCGGCGATCTTGTTGGACTGCGTGGCGAACCCGCCCAGCAGCAGGCGCGTGCGAATTTCACCTGCGTGGTAGGCCTCGACAGCCAGGATCTGCGCGGCCGTCGTAAGATAGGCTTTGCTGGAGATGAACTGCGCGGCACCGGCATAGGCGCTCACGCCCACGTCTTCGAAGATGAACGCGCCGAGCAGGAAGTTCGACTCGTTGGCGAACGGGTCGAAGCTGGCGCCGAGGCCGGCAGCCATCGCCGCGGCATTAAAGCTGTTCACGAGGTCGATGTCCGGCTCGGCAACGGCCGAACTGCCCAGAGCCGCACGCAACAGGTTCACGTGCGCCATCTCGTCATTAGCGATTTCCGTGGCAAGCTGCAGGGTCTGGCGCGAACCGAAGGGCACGCGGCTACCGCCGGTGACGGTGCCGCCAGCGCCGCCAACGCCGCTCACGCCCACGCCATGGGCAGCCAGGCCGCTGCCGGTCACGGCGCGCAGGTAGTATTCCGCCTCGAGATATTCGAGGTTCAGCGCGAAATTGAGGATTTGCGGGTCGGTCGGCGCGTTCGCCGCCTCGGCGCCGGTGACCTTCATGGCGAATGCGGTGGCGACCGCACCGAGGCTGGCAGTGCGAAGAAGCTTGCGACGCTCAAGCAGGCTGGTCCAGGACGATTCCATTTTACGCGTTCTCCTTGGCGGAACTTATCCGGCGGGCAGGCCGGGGCCTCCGCAGCGGTGCGACTACAATGCCGCGTGCCCATTACGTAAGACCGGCGTTTAGGATGCAGTTCGTTGCCCTGTCCAAGACATTTTTTTGTGACAATGCGGTAACCGGGTGATGACAGCTGGCATACACGCGATGCGTCGCAAACGACGCGGCTACAGCAGGCCTTCCTTGCGAAAACTTACCCATGTGCCGTTTCCTACGATTACGTGATCGTGCACGGTGATAGACAATGTTTTGGCCGCCTCGACGATCTGCCGGGTCATCGCAATGTCGTCGCGCGAGGGCGAAGGGTCGCCGCTCGGGTGGTTATGCGTCAGGATTATGGCCGCAGCCTGCAGTTCGAGGGCGCGCCGCACCACCTCGCGCGGATAGACCGGCGTGTGGTTGACGGTGCCGCGGGCCTGCGCTTCGTCGGCCAGCAGGCGGTTCTTGCTGTCGAGGAACAGGATGCGGAACTGCTCCACCGGCTCGCGCGCCATCGCTGCGTTCAGGTAGCTCATCAGGGCTTCCCAGTTGGTGAGCACCGGGCGGCCGATCACCTCGGCGCGGGCCAGCCGCACGGCCGCCGCGTGCACCACCTTCAGCGCGGCGACGCTCGCTTCGCCCATGCCGTCGACGGCGGCGAGGTCGATCGGCGGGGCGGCGATGGTGGCGGCGAAGCTGCCGAAGCGGGCGAGGAGGCGGTAGGCGATGGGCTTGGTGTCGCGCCGGAGGATGGCGAGGAAGAGCACGATCTCGAGCATCTCGTGGTCTGCCAGGGCGTCCGGGCCGGCCTGCAGGAGCTTGGCGCGCAGGCGGGCGCGGTGGGATTCCATGCTGGTGGCGGGCGCGGGCGCGGGCAGGGCGGCGGGGGGGCCGAGTTGGAAAAGGTCCTCTGATAGACCCTTGGGGATTTTGGTCATGGCAAGGAAGGAAGGCCTTCTTTTTCGAGAAAAAGAAGCAAAAAGCTTTTGCTCCGACGCCTGCCCGACGGCCAACCTATGTCTGCAAGCGTATGCGCCTGCAGGAATGACGCGGGCGCCCGTGCGGCGGTGAACGCAAAAGTTTTTTGGTCCTTTTTTTCAAAAAAGGACTGCTTGCTTCCCTCAATAAGGCGGATGATGCAGTCCGCCAGGCGAGAGGGTGAACACCTCGCACCCTTCCTCCGTCACGCCGACCATGTGCTCGAACTGCGCCGACAGGCTCCTGTCGCGCGTCACCGCGGTCCAGCCGTCGTCGAGCACCTTCACCTCAGGCCGGCCGGCATTCACCATCGGCTCGATAGTGAAGAACATGCCGGGCCGCAGCTCCGGGCCTTCGCCGCGCTTGCCGAAATGCAGCACATTCGGCGCCGCGTGGAAGGTGCGGCCGATGCCATGGCCGCAGAAATCGCGCACAACGCTGAAGCGGTTGGCCTCCACGTAGGTCTGGATCGCGTAGCCGATGTCGCCAAGCGTGGCGCCCGGCCTGGTCGCGGCCACGCCCTTCATCAGCGACTGGTACGTTACGTCGAGCAGGTTGCGCGCCCGCGTGGGCAGCGCGCCGGCGCCATACATCCGGCTGGTATCGCCGTGCCAGCCATCGAGGATCACCGTCACGTCGATGTTGACGATATCGCCCTCTGCCAGCTTCTTCTCGCCCGGTATGCCGTGGCAGACGACGTGGTTGATGCTGGTGCAGATGGATTTCGGGAAGCCGCGATAGTTCAGCGGGGCGGGCACCGCGTTGTTGGCCAGGATGAATTCGTGGCACAGGCGATCCAGCTCGGCGGTTGATACGCCCGGGCGGACATGTTCGGTTATCATGTCCAGCGTACGGGCGGCGAGCAGGCCGGCGGCGCGCATCCCGACGAAATCGGCCTCCGTGTGGATGATTATGCGCCGCGTCTCGCTACCGCCGTCCATGCCGTCCTCTCGAAGTGGAGTGGTTTCCCCCAGGATGGTCTTTGAGGGGGTGCGTGGCAATGGTTTGTGGCCTGACCGGCCAGGAAACAAAGTGCGTGGCTTGCCGGCCTGGCTGCCAGCGCGCTTCAGGTGCGGCGCTTGTCCCGCGTGGGAAACGCGCAGCCGTGATGCCCGGCCTTGGCCGTGCACACGGCCACGCTGCGCGCTGCGATCAGCCGATGCCCGCCCACCCCGCCGGCGCGCACATGGGCCACGGCCAGGGTCGGCCGGATCTGCTCATTCTGGCCGCCGCGCAGATGGCGGCCATGCCGGAACGAAGCGTAGTGCAGGATCGGGCCGGTGACCGGCACCGAATCCGCTTCGGCCACCAGCGACGGCTCCCGGAACCGGGTGGGTACATGGTGGGTGACCGGCACGCCGAGCTGTTCGAACCCGTCATCGAGCAGGCTGGCCATGTGCAGGTCCCGCTCCGGGTTCGATCGCGCGCCCATCACCACGCCGACCAGCCGCACGCCGCCGCGCATCGCCGAGGTGACGAGATTATGGCCGGCCGCCTGCGTGTAGCCTGTCTTCAACCCGTCCGCGCCGTCATAGGCCTGGAGCATGTGGTCGTGGTTCGGGATCGCGCGGCCGTGGAAGTAGAACACCGGCTCGCTGAAATAATGGTAGTACTCGGGGTAGTCCTGCACCAGATGGTGCGCCAGCAGCGCCAGGTCGCGCGCCGTGGTGGTCTGCTCCGGGTCCGGCAGGCCGCTGGCGTTGCGGAACGTGCTGTTGGTCATGCCGAGCGCGCGTGCGCGCAGGGTCATCGCCTGGCCGAACCGGTCCTCGTCGCCGCCGAGCAGCTCGCCCAGCGCGCAGGCCGCATCGTTGGCGGATTTCGTCACGATCGCCAGGATCGCGTCGCTCACGGTGAAGTAGGTGCCAGGCAGCAGGCCGAGCTTGGACGGCTCCATAGAGGCGGCGTGGCCGGACACCGGAACGCTCTGGCCGAGCGTCACCTTGTGGTTCCGCAGCGCCTCGAACGCCATATACAAGGTCATCAGCTTGGTCAGGCTGGCCGGGTAGCGCAGCGAATCCGCGTTGGCAGCTTCCATCACGCGGCCCGAAGCGTTGTCTATTATGATGGAGCTGTAGCGCGACGAGCCGATCTGCGCGGCGGCCACGGAAGGGGCGGACAGCGCGGCCACCACGGCCAGGCTGCACCAGATATGCCACCGGCGCGTCCGCGTTGTGGCGAGCAGGTTCCGGAGGGACGCCATGTTCAAGTCGAGTGCCTCATCTGCTCCAGCCCGGACATTAGCGGGCCAATTCTGCGCCTGTCCAGCAATCTAGCGCTCATTCGGGTTAACGCGACGTAAGTTCCTGCCGTAAGCCTAGCTAAAGACGTGGTTTTCCCGCAGATGCCAAATTCGCTTTGTGCATCGCACAAAAGACGTTGACGACGAAAATATTCTACCCTAGATAGGCCTTGTTGCACCGCACCATTGCGGAAGCACATAACCCATGATGCGACGGTTCGCCGATTTTGAAATCGTCCTGATTTTTCCGGAGCGGATACAGATGATCACCAAGTCCAAGGCAATCGAGACGGCAATGGGCGACGCCAAGGCCGCCGAGACCTTCGTGCACGAAAAGACGGTCGAAGGCATCAAGCAGGGTGCAGCCACCGCCACGGCCGGCATGGAGCAGGCCCAGGCCCAGGTGAAGGAAGGCATGCAGCGCGTCATGAAGACCGCCGAGCAGATGACCACCTTCAGCCAGGGCAACATGGAAGCGCTGATGAAGTCCCACCAGATCCTGGCCAACGGCTTCACCGAGCTGTCGCGCCTGTTCGCCACCAGCGCCAAGGCGAACCTCGACGAGACGATGACCACCTTCAAGGCGATGACCTCGGTCAAGTCCGTCAAGGAGGCTTTCGAGCTGCAGACCACCTTCGCCAAGACGTCGATGGAAAAGGCGCTGGCCGAGTCCGGCAAGATGACCGAGCAGTCGATGAAGCTGGCCGAGCAGGCGTTCGCGCCGATCTCCGCCCGCGTGAACGCCGCCGTCGAGACGTTCTCCTGAGACTTTGATCGTCCGGCCGGGTCTTGCCGGCCCGACAAGACGATTGCCCGCCCGGCCTGGGCGGGGCTAGGCTACCGGCTCGGGGGAAACCCCGGGCCTTTTGCCGTTTTCCCATGCTTGCGTTCAGGGTGGCGGCGCGTGTTGCCCTTTGCGGGCGCGCGGTCCTGCCGATATCATGACTGATATGTTTCACAGCGCGCGGCAGTCTGGGATCACCACCAGCCTGCAACGCCAGGATGTGCCGATGCCAGGACCTGCATATGAGTGACAACGACAAACGTGGCGGCAACGAGGGACCCAACACCGGCGTGGTGGTCAAGGCGCGTCCGAAAACGCGCAAGCCGGCGATGTACAAGGTCTTGATGCTGAACGACGACTACACGCCGATGGAGTTCGTGGTGCACGTGCTGGAACGGTTCTTCCAGAAGACCCGCGAGGAGGCGACCCGCATCATGCTCCACGTGCATCGCCGCGGCGTGGGCGTTTGCGGGGTTTTCACTTACGAGGTGGCCGAAACCAAGGTGACGCAGGTTATGGATCTAGCCCGGCAGAACCAGCATCCTTTGCAATGTACGATCGAGAAAGATTAAGAAAGCAGTCCTTTTTCGAAAAAAAGGACCAAAAAGCTTTTGCTCCCTGTCGGCGCGTGTTGGACGTCTCCCCGACAGGGACCAAAAGCTTTTTGCTTCTTTTTCTCGAAAAAGAAGGCCTTGCTTGCTTAGGCTTTTAGACGCCCCAGATAATCGATACCGGCAAGACACACCGGTGACGATTTCACTTCCAGGCGGCCGCAAAACGCGGCCATCCTGTCATCTTCCGGGTGTGCGGGGGCAAGGGTCCCTCCGGCGCCGGATGCTCAGGGGCGTAACACACCATGCTATCCAGAAATCTCGAGCAGACACTCCACCGGTCCCTCTCTTTCGCCAGCGACCGCCGCCACGAATACGCCACCCTTGAGCACCTGCTGCTCGGGCTGGCCGACGATAGCGATGCGGCCACCGTGCTGCGCGCCTGCGGCGTCGATCTCGACAAGCTGCGCCAGGACCTCACCGAATTCCTCGACAAGGACCTCTCCGGCCTGACCACCGACCGCACCACCGAGCCCAAGCCTACAGCGGGCTTCCAGCGCGTGGTGCAGCGCGCGGCCATCCACGTGCAGAGCTCCGGCCGCGACGAAGTGTCCGGCGCCAACGTGCTCGTGGCCCTGTTCAGCGAGCGCGAGAGCC
Organism: uncultured Alphaproteobacteria bacterium; assembly: GCA_963795825.1. Lineage (GTDB taxonomy): Bacteria > Pseudomonadota > Alphaproteobacteria > Acetobacterales > Acetobacteraceae > BOG-908. The sequence goes on from CAWCIW010000001.1 coordinate 1,122,980, forward strand.
ATGCGGTGTATTTCCTGCAGATGCAGGACATGACGCGACTCGACGCGGTGAACTTCATCAGCCACGGCATTGCGAAGGCGCCGGGCCGCGCCACCCAGCGCCCGAGTGCGAGCTCCGGCAACGGTCCGGGCGGCGGCGGCACGCCGGAGACGCCCGAGCACGAGCGTGAGGAGAAGCCGCGCGGACGTAGCCAGGACGCGCTGTCCACTTACTGCGTGAACCTCAACAAGAAGGCGCAGTCCGGCAAGATCGATCCGCTGATCGGCCGCGATGCCGAGGTGGAGCGCACGATCCAGATCCTCTGCCGCCGCACCAAGAACAACCCGCTTTACGTGGGCGATCCTGGCGTTGGCAAGACGGCGATCGCCGAGGGCCTGGCCAAGCGCATCGTCGAGGGCGATGTGCCGGAAGTGCTGGCCAAGAGCACGATCTTCGCGCTGGACATGGGCGCGTTGCTCGCCGGCACGCGCTACCGCGGCGATTTTGAGGAGCGGCTCAAGGCGGTGGTGACCGAGTTGGAGAACCAGCCGGGCGCGGTGCTGTTCATCGACGAGATCCACACGGTGATCGGCGCCGGTGCGACAAGCGGCGGGGCGATGGATGCGTCGAACCTGCTCAAGCCGGCGCTGGCCAGCGGCTCGCTGCGCTGCATAGGCAGCACCACGTATAAGGAATTCCGCAACTACTTCGAAAAGGACCGCGCGCTCGTGCGTCGGTTCCAGAAGATCGACGTGGCCGAGCCGTCCATCGAAGACACCGTCAAGATCCTCAACGGGCTCAAGACCAACTACGAGAAGCACCACAAGGTCCGCTACACCGACGAGGCGATACGTGCCGCCGTCGAGCTGTCGGCCAAGTACATCAACGACCGCAAGCTGCCGGACAAGGCGATCGACGTGATCGACGAGGTGGGCGCCAGCCGGATGCTGCTGCCGGAGGACAAGCGCCGCCGCACTGTTACGCTGAAGGACGTCGAGGAGATCGTGGCCAAGATCGCCCGCATCCCACCGAAGTCCGTGTCCGCCGACGACAAGGAGACGCTGCGCAACCTCGAGCGTGACCTGAAAAGCATGGTATTCGGTCAGGACAAGGCAATCGACGCATTGTCTGCCGCGATCAAGCTCAGCCGCGCCGGCCTGCGCGATGCGGAGAAGCCGATCGGCAACTACCTGTTCAGCGGCCCGACCGGCGTGGGCAAGACGGAAGTCGCGCGTCAGCTCGCCAGCACGCTGGGCATCGAGCTGATCCGCTTCGACATGAGCGAATACATGGAGCGGCACAGCATCAGCCGCCTGATCGGCGCGCCGCCCGGCTATGTGGGCTTCGACCAGGGCGGGCTTCTGACCGACGCCATCGACCAGCACCCGCACGCCGTGCTCCTGCTCGACGAGATCGAGAAGGCGCACATGGATCTCTACAACATCCTGTTGCAGGTGATGGACCACGGCAAACTGACCGACCACAACGGCAAGACGGTCGATTTCCGCAACACGATCCTGATCATGACCACCAATGCGGGCGCGGCCGACCAGGCCAAGGAGGCTATCGGCTTCGGCAGCACGGTGCGGCAGGGCGAGGACGAGGAAGCGATCAAGCGTATGTTCACGCCGGAGTTCCGCAACCGGCTGGACGCGACCATCACCTTCGCCGGCCTCACCGAGGAGATCGTCGGCCGCGTGGTGGAGAAGTTCGTGATGCAGCTCGAGGCGCAGCTCGCGGACCGCAACGTCACCATCGAGCTGTCTTCGGCGGCAAAGGAGTGGCTCGCCGAGCGTGGTTACGACAGGCTGTATGGCGCGCGTCCGCTGGGCCGCGTCATCCAGGAATACATCAAGAAGCCGCTGGCCGAGGAGCTGCTGTTCGGCAGCCTGGTGCATGGCGGGTCGGTGAAGGTGAACCTCAAGGAGGGCAAGCTCGACTTCGAGTACACCGCGGCACCGCCGCCGCCTGTGGTTGCCGGGCCGGACGATGGCGAGGGCTCCGAAGAGCGCGAGCAGGAGACCGTCGAGTAGGCAAGGCAAGCGCTTCTTCTTTGTAAAACGAAACAAAAGACTTTGTTTCTGTCGGGTGTCTGGTCTCAGGCACCCGACATTTTTTTACAGCACGAAATAGGATCAACAATGAAAGCCACCTGGAACGGCGCCGTCATCGCCGAAAGCGACGACATCGTGAAAGTCGAAGGAAACGCCTACTTCCCGATTGGCTCGGTGAAACAAGGCATTCTCAAGGACAGCCCGACCACCAGTGTTTGCCCCTGGAAAGGCACCGCCTCGTACTACTCGCTGAGCGTCGATGGAAAAGAGAACAAGGACGCCGCCTGGTTCTACCCCGAGCCGAAAGAGGCGGCCGCCGAGATACGCGGCAGGCTGGCGTTCTGGAAAGGTGTCGTCGTCGCCTGAGCCGGCAAGCCATGGTCGCACCGGCAAAATCGCTGTTCACGATTGGCTACGAAGGTCTTGTCCAGGAGCAACTGCTCGAACTGCTTCAGGCAGCCGGCGTGCAGACCGTCCTGGACGTCCGCGCCGTGCCGCAATCCCGCAAAGCCGGCTTTTCCCGGAACATCCTCGCCGCCTCGCTCGCCGCGCGCGGACTTACCTACGTTCTGGACAAGCGGCTCGGCACACCAAAAGCCGGCCGCCAAGCCGTCCGGGCCGGGCAGACCGAAACAATGCGCCGCGTTTTCCAGGCCCACATGGAGAGCGAAACGGCGCAATCTGGGCTGGCCGAAGCGGTGATGTTGTCGACGTCCTCGACGGTGTGTCTGTTGTGCTTCGAGCGGGAAGCCCACGACTGTCACCGGAGCATCGTGGCGTCTCTGATCCACGCACGGACAGGCTTTTCGATCCGCCATCTTTGACGGTCCAACAGATTGAGGTTCGCGCCGGATTGAAAGCCTAAAACGGTGGCAAACTACTTGGAAGCGTGCGGCGCCATCCGCGACGTAGCGGATGGCGCCTCACAGTCTAGCGGGCGCTGAGACGACCGATCAGGTAGCCCAGGCCAATCGCACCGAGAACCGCAAGCAGCGGAGTCTCGTGGATGCGGTCGGTCAGTTCCTCGGACAGGCCGCGGATCTGGTCGGCGGCCGCGCCGTAATATTCCTGCGCCTGGCCAGCCGCTTCGCGGATACGGCCGTCGGCAGAGGTCTTGCTGTCGCCAAGAAGGTCGCCGGCTGCACCCTGTGCCTTGCCGGCAAATTCCTTGACGGTGCCTTCAACGCGATTGTCGTCCATGTGTTGTACTCCCCTAGAGATGAAGGCAGAACAACCCTGCCGCGCGGGAGTTTCCGCCTCGCGCGATTACGGGCGCGCGAGAGGGTGTGGCTTGCCTTGCGCGAATGCATAGGAAGGAAGAAAGCAGTCCTTTTTCGAGAAAAAGGACCAAAAAGCTTTTGCTCCGACGCTTGCACGTATGCCCAGTCTATCATTGCAGATAGAGTTGCGGGCAGAAGCAGCCAAATGCTCGTGCAAGCGTCGGGATAAAAGCTTTTTGGTCCTTTTTCTCGAAAAAGGACTGCTTTCTTCCGTCCCTACCCACGCGGCGCCGCAGCACGCTCCAGCCGGTCATTGATCGCCGCGCCCAGCCCTTGCGCCGGCACCGCCATCACCGCGATCCCCGTAAGCCCCGCCGCCTGGCCTGCCGCATCGAGCCACCGCAACCCCTCGAACAGCCGCGACGCCGCCTCCGTCAGATCCCCCGCAGCGCTCAAATTCCAGCACAAAGCCGCGTCCGGCGCAGGGCCGAACGCCAGCAGCGCCTCGTGCGGCTCCGCAGCCACCGCCCCCAGCCGCACCGGCAACCCGGGCGCGTAATGCGAGACCATCAGCCCCGGCGAGCGCAGCGTCCGCCCGGCCTGCGCCTGCGCCGGCGTGAGCCCGCGCCCGACCCGGCCGATCACCGCCTCGATCGCGCCCGCGCTGATGCTGCCCGGCCGCAACAGAAAGGCCTCCGCGGTGAGATCCAGCACCGTGCTTTCGATGCCCACCGGCGACGGTCCGCAATCCAGCACCGCGGCGATCCGCCCGCCCAGATCGGCCAGCACATGCGCAGCCGTCGTAGGGCTCACCCCGCCCGACCGGTTTGCCGAAGGCGCCGCCACAGGTATGCCCGCCTGGCGCAGCAGCGAGTGCGCCGCGCGGTGGGCCGGCACGCGCACCGCCAGGGTCGACAGCCCGGCGCCGGCCAGCAGATCGACCGGACAGTCCACGTTGCGTCGCAGCACCAGCGTGAGCGGTCCGGGCCAGAACGCGCGCGCCAGCGCCAACGCCCGCTTGTCCGCCTGCACATGGGCGAACGCCTGGTCGGCGTTGGGATAATGGCAGATCAACGGGTTGAAATGCGGCCGGCCCTTGGCAGTGAAGATCGCGGCTACCGCGCGCCCGCGTGTGGCATCCGCGCCGAGGCCGTAGACCGTCTCGGTGCCGAACGCCACGAGCGCGCCCGCGCGCAGCAGATCGGCGGCCTGCGCGATGCCGCGGTCGTCGGGATGGAGGAGTTCGGTCATGCGGCACCCCGGCAGATGAAGGGCGGGTTGGCCCAGCCCGGTTTCTCGTAGCCCAGCGCCCCGCCGTCCAGCAGGCGCAGTGAGCCGCCGGCGGCCTCCAGCACCGCCTGTGGCCCTGCGGTATCCCATTCCATGGTGCGGCCGAGGCGCACATAGGCGTCCGCAGCACCCTCCGCCAACCGGCAGAACTTCAGCGCCGAGCCGATCTGCGTGATGCTGGCGACCGCCTGTTCGCCGAGCGTGGCGCGCAGGCCGGGATCCTCCGCGCGGCCGCGCGACGACAGCACGGCCAGGCCCCGCCGCGGCGGCGTGCGCACCCGTATGGCCTGCCGCCCCGCGCCGCTCTCCCGCCAGGCGCCGCGGCCGACGATGCCGCCGAACAACTCCGCGCTGGCCGGGATGGCCACCACGCCGAGCACCGGCCGGCCGTCGCGCACCAGCCCGATATTGACGGTGAAGCTGTCCCGCTGCGCCACGAAATCGCGCGTGCCGTCCAGCGGATCGATCATCCAGTAGGCGGGCGCGGGATCCGGCACATAGCCGCCGGCGATCTCCTCCTCGGCCACGATGCCGAACGCCGGCGTGGCGCGGCGCAGGCCGACGGTGATCGCGCGCTCGGAGGCGCGGTCGGCTTCCGTCACCGGCAACTCGTTGGCTTTGCGCTCGGTGGCGATGCCGCGCGCGCGCAGGCCCAGGATGATTTCCGAGGCTTCCCAGGCCAGGGTGGCGGCCAGGTTCAGGAGGGCATCGTCGGAGTGGGGCATGCTGGCGGGAGCAAGACCTGCTTTCCGGCGAAAATGAAGCAAAAACATCAGCCCCCGGCCATCCGCTCCGCCGCGCGCGGCCTAGCGACACCCAGTTTAATTTTCAGCCCGGGACTGCCCGTTTCGAATGTATGGCCCACCTCTGGGGTGTTGTGGCGCGGGCACCACTTCACTACGGTGCCGCGCAACATAGGTTGGCGGCAGGCGGGCAGAAACCGTTTGCCGCCCGGTAGCAGCTTGGGGTTTGTCGTCGCATGGACAGTATGAATGTCACCAAGGCGTGGGGCGCGGTTCTGGTTGTGGGGATCGCGTTCGTCGGCCTCGGCATCGTGGCCGACAACGTCGTGCACCCCGAGCGCCTGGCCAAGAGCGCGCTGGACATAAAGGGCGCCGACGCGCCGGCAGCCGCGCCCTCCGCTCCGGCCGCGGCGCCGATCCCGCCGATCGCCCCGCTGCTGGTGAGCGCCACGCCGGAGGACGGCATGGCATTGACCAAGAAGATCTGCGTCGCCTGCCACAACTTCAACGAAGGCGGCGCCAACAAGGTCGGCCCCGCACTCTACGGCGTCGTCGGCCGCGCGCAGGCCAGCTATCCCGGCTATACGTATTCGGCCGCGCTGCAGTCCCATAAAGGCAAGTGGACGTATGCCGAGCTGAACAAGTGGCTCTACAAGCCGTCGGCTTACGCGCCCGGCACCAAGATGGCCTATGCCGGCGTCACCAACGACAAGCTGCGCGCCTCGCTGATCGACTATCTGCGCACGCTGTCGGCTAATCCGGAGCCGCTGCCGTCCAAGGCGGACGCCGATGCGGAAGCCGCCGCCGCGGCCAAGGCCGTGCCCGCCGCGGAGGCGGCCGCCGCCACGCCGGCCGCCCCCGGCCTGCCGCCGCTCGATCCGCTGCTGGCCAGCGCCGATCCGGCGCGCGGCCAGGCGTTCACCAAGAAGATCTGCGTCGCCTGCCACAACTTCAAGGAAGGCGGCCCCAACCTGGTCGGCCCGAATCTGTACGGCGTGGTCGGCCGGCCGCGTGCCAGCCTGGCCAGCTATACGTATTCTTCGGCGCTGAAGGGGAAGCCCGGCACCTGGACGTATGAGGAGCTGAACAAGTGGCTGTATAAACCCAGCGCGTTCGCACCGGGGACGAAGATGGCCTATGCGGGCATCAGCAACGACCAGACGCGGGCCGATGTGATCGATTATCTGCACACGCTGTCGGGCTCGCCTTTGCCTTTGCCGACGGGAGCTAATGGCGCGGCCGAGAAGCCGGCCGTGGCCGCCCCTGCCGCGACGGCGCCAGCCTCGCCTGAGGCTACGCAGACGCCGGCGCCTGCAGGCAAGTAAAGGCAAGGCCTTCTTTTTTGAAAAAAGAAGCAAAAAACTTTTGCATCCCTCGCATTGAACCCCGCGCATCGCCGTAACCGGAGTGGTACGTCGGCCGCGGCAAGGAGCAAAAGTCTTTTGCTACTTTTTTTCAAAAAAGAAGGCCTTGCTTCCTAACTTGACCCACCTCGAAGCAGCGCAAGCCGCCGCAGACGCCGCCGGCACAGTGATCCGGCAGCATTTCCGCACCACCCTCCCTACCGACGTAAAAGCCGACCAAAGCCCGGTCACGCTGGCCGACCGCGGCGCCGAGCGCGCCATGCGCCACGTGCTGGCCGCCGCCTTTCCGGAGCACGGTATACTAGGCGAAGAAGACGGTCTGCAGAACGAATCCGCCAAGTTCCGCTGGGTGCTGGACCCGATCGACGGCACGCGCGCTTTCATCACCGGCCGGCCAACCTTCGGCACACTCATCGGCCTGCTGCGCGACGGCGTGCCGATCCTCGGCATCATCGACCAGCCGATCACCGGCGAACGCTGGATTGGCGTCGCAGGCGAACGCACGCAATTCACCGGGCCGTTCGGCGGCCGCGCGGGCACCAGGCCCTGCGCGGGACTTGCGCGCGCCGAGCTGTCCTGCACGTCGCCAGACATGCTGGGCGCCGACGCGCCGGCCTGGCGCAACCTGGCCGCCGCCACCGCACGGACGTCCTGGGGCGGCGATTGCTACGCGTATGGCCTGCTGGCGCTGGGCCAGATCGACGTGATCGCCGAGTGCGACCTGAAAATCTGGGACTGGGCCGCCCTTGTGCCGGTGATCGAGGGGGCCGGCGGCCGCATCACCGACTGGCGCGGTGCGGCGCTGGGGCCGGGATCGGACGGCCGCGTGCTTGCGGTCGGCGATCCGGGCCTGCTGGCCGGCGCCCTGGCATGCCTGGGCGCCGGGAGCGGCGATCAGGGCGAGTAGGTGAAGCCCGGCATTTTCGCCAGCGAGTCCTTGGACCCGCCCTGCAGCGCGATCTTGCCGTCCTGGCCCATCTGCAGCGAGCTGAACGGCACCGCCACCAGCTTGCCGCCGACGCCCAGCACGCTGCCGACCGAGATCACGCCGAGGATCGCGTGGCCATCCTTGTCGAGTATCAGGTCGTTGATCGTGCCGAGATCCTGCGCGCCGCCGCCGCTGACCGACGCGCCGATGAACTTGCTGGCCCGTATGCCGCCATCCATCTTCACCGTGGCGACCGACAGGTTCGGGTTGCCGCTCGTGGGCTCGGCCATGGCGGGTGCTGCGGGCGGCGGCGCAGGGGTCGCCGACGCGGGCGGCGCCGGGGTGGATGCGGCGGGATCGGGCTGCGGCTTGGCATCCTGCGCGTAGGCGGCGAGCGGCAGGCCGATGGTTAGCAGGCCGGCTACGGCAAGGCGGGCGGCGTTTCTCATGGAAATCTCCTGTGGCACGCATATGCGTTCGCCGGTGGAACGTTGCCGGGTTGCGGGCAGTTTCGCCGCGGCCCCGCGCGTGCCAGGCTGCGCGCCATGCGCAAACCCACCCAGAAGCCCGGCGCGCGCCGGGAGCCGCGCGCGCTGCCGGTGCCCGATGCCGCGTATCTGCAATCCGCGGCGATGTATTACCTCTCCCGCTATGCCGCCACGCAAAGCGGGCTCACGCGGGTTTTGCAGCGCAAGGTGGATGCCTGGTCGCGCCAGGCGGGCGGGGATGCGGACGCCGCCGCTTCGGTGACGGCCAGCGCCAGGCTGGCGATCGCCGCGCTGGTGGAGCGCCTGGCCGGGTCGGGTGCGATCAGCGACCAGGCGTTTGCCGAGTCGCGCGCCCGCTCTCTGGCGCGCGCCGGCCGGTCCAGGCGGGCGATCGGCGCGCATTTGTCCAACAAGGGCGTGCCCGGCGAGATGGCCAGGGAGGCGGCGGCCGACGATCCCGAGCAGGAGCTGGCTGCGGCCCTGATACATGCGCGGAAGCGCCGGCTCGGCCCGTGGCGGAAGCTGGACGCAACGCCCGAGCTGCGAAAGCGAGAGTTGGCCAACATGGCCCGCGCCGGCTTCCAGCAGGCGACAGCCTCGAAGGCCCTGCGTATGGACCAGGAAGAAGCCGAGTCGCGCATAATAGCGTTCCGGGACGCCCTCTGACCGCGCCGGCCAGCACCGGGCCAGTCGGGCAACGGCAAAGTTCTCTGGTCCTTTTTTCAAAAGGACTGCTTTCTTCCCCGCTGTTGCACAACCCACCCCCGTAAGCCACATGCACCAACAAGCGCAAAGAGGAGATATCCATGGGCAGTCTAAGCATCTGGCACTGGCTGATCGTGCTGGCGGTGATTGTTCTGCTGTTCGGCGGCGGCAAGGTCAGCACCCTGATGGGTGATTTCGCCAAGGGCATCAAGGCGTTCAAGAAGAACATGGCCGAGGACAACGACGTATCCATGGAGTCCACGGCCGAGCGCCCGCCTGGCTCCATCGCCGCGCCGAACGCGCCGATCGCTCCTGCTGCGGCCACCACGACGGTGCCGCGCGAGCCGAGCACCGTCCACCACGGCTGAGGCTTTGGCCACCATCCCCGACCGCGCCCGCGATGACATCATCCGGGCCGGCCGGCGCATGGACCAGCGCGGCTGGGTGCCGGCTACCGCGGGCAATATCAGCGTCCGCCTGGACGATGGCGCGGTGGCGATTACCCGCAGCGGTGGCCACAAGGGGTTTCTCGACCGTGACTCGGTAATCTCGGTCGATCTGGCGGGCAGGGCGCTCGCGGCCGACGCAAGGCCGAGCGCGGAGACGCTGCTGCACTGCCAGATCTATCGCGCCTTTCCGGAAGTCGGCGCGGTTCTGCACGGCCATTCGGTGGCCGGCACCGTGCTGTCGATGGCCGAGACGTCCGGGCAGCTCGTGTTCGCCGGCTACGAGCTGTTCAAGGCGTTCGCCGGCCAGTCCACCCATGCCGCCGAACGCGCGCTGCCGCTGTTCGACAACGACCAGGATATCAGCCGGCTGGCCGGCGTGATCGCGCCGCGCCTGGCCGAATGCCCGCTCGGCTACTATCTGCGCGGCCACGGCGCCTATGTGTGGGCGCGCGACATGGACGCTGCGCTGGCCCATCTGGAAGCGCTCGAGTTCCTGCTGGAATGCGAGCTGGCGCGTCGCCATATCGGCGCTCCGAAGCTGGAGACCACGCCATGAGCCGACTTGTCGTGACACCCGACACCACCCCGGGAAAGCCCGAGCTGATCACCGAGGACCCCGCAGTCATGGCGGACGCGCTCGCCGCCATTGGCGTGCGCTTCCAGCGCTGGCCGGAGCGCGTGGCGGTGGATCCCGATGGCGACAGCGACGCGATACTGGCCGCCTACCGCCCGCATCTGGACGCGTTGATGGGCGGCCATGCCGGCTCGGCCGACGTGCTGCGCCTGCGCCCCGGCAATGCGGCCTATCCGGCGATGCGGCAGAAATTTCTCGACGAGCACATACACACCGAAGACGAGATGCGCTTCTTCATCGACGGTGGCGGGCATTTCATCCTGCATGTCGACGGGCGGGTCTATGACGCCTACTGCACCGCCAACGACCTCATCAGCGTGCCGTCCGGGGTGAAGCACTGGTTCGATGCGGGGAGCGAGCCGTTTGCGACCGTGCTGCGGATCTACTCCGATGTTTCCGGTTGGACGCCGCATTATACCGGCGATGGAATCAGCGCTCTGTTTCCTGTTTCTTTGTGAGGCCAGGCAGGCATTGCCTTCTTTTTTGTAAAAAAGAAGCAAAAAACTTTTGCTGTGACGGTTGGGCTGGCGCTTCGGTCCGGCTCGGATGATTGCGCGTCGGCCCACCGCTATTGTTACCGATATCGAGGGGACTACTACGCCGATCGCTTTCGTGCGCGACGTGCTGTTTCCTTATGCGCGGGCGCGGCTGCCGGCGTTCATCGCGTCGCACGGTGCCGAACCGCCGGTGGCCGGCCTGCTGGACGAGGCCGCCCAATTCGCTGAGGGCCGGCCGGTGCTCGACGCGCTGTTGGCCTGGATGGACGCCGACGCCAAGATCACCCCGCTGAAAACGCTCCAGGGCCTGATCTGGAACGACGGCTACGCGCGCGGTGACCTGCTCGGCCAGATCTACCCCGACGTGCCGCCCGTTTTGCGCCGCTGGCACGCGCGCGGCATACGACTCTACGTGTATTCCTCCGGCTCGGAAGCCGCCCAACGGCTGATCTTCGGCCATTCGGATGCCGGCAACCTCGCGCCTCTGTTCAGCGGCTTCTTCGACACCCGCGCCGGCGCCAAGCGCGCGGCTGCCAGCTACCGCAGCATCGCCCGCGGTATCGGCCTGCCCCCGGGCGAGGTGCTGTTCCTATCCGACATCGAACAGGAACTCGACGCGGCCGCCGACGCGGGGCTGGGCGCGACTCAATTGGCGCGCTTGCAGGACGGGACCTTGCCTTCTTTGCGACATGAGGTGGTTCCCGATTTCTCGGTTTTGGCGGGGCGGGTTGGGTAAGTAGAAAGCAAGCAGTCCTTTTTTGAAAAAAAGGACCAAAAAACTTTTGCTCCCCCGGTGGCATTGGCTGGTTCACCGTTCTTTGGGTTTTGGCGCGCATAAAGGGGGCTTGTTGCCCAACATTTTGTGGCGCCAGCGGAGTTGTCCACAAGTTTTTGTGTCGGCGCCGTTGATGTCGGCGATGTTTTGCTTCACGGTCCGCACTGTATCTAGTGGCTGGGCCGAGAAGGGGACGCTACATGGAGTGGAACGACGACTCGATCAACCGCCTGCGCGCGTTATGGGCCGAAGGCCACTCTACGGCCGAAATCGGCCGTCGCATGAACGTCTCCAAGAACGCCGTCGTCGGCAAGGCGCACCGGCTGAACCTCGCCTCCCGCCCGTCGCCCATACGCCGCGACGGCGAGAAAACACCGCGCCGCCGCCTGCCGCGTCGCGCCTCCGGCTCCACCCTGCCGGTGCTGGCCGCCGCGCTGACCCCCATGCCGGTCGTCGAACAGCGCCGCCTGCCGGACCGCGCGCCGGCCGAACGCACGCCGCCCGTGCTGCGCGCCGTGCCGCCGGCCTCGCGCCCCGGCGCACGCGTGACCCCCTGCTGCTGGCCGATCGGCGAGCCCGGCACACGCAGCTTTCGCTTCTGCGACTCGGACTCGATCGGCGGAAAGCCGTACTGCGAGGAGCATGCGGCGCTGGCTTATGTAAAGGTGCGCGATCGTCGCGAGGATGCGGCTTAGCTTAGGCTAGCAAGCAGTCCCATCCCCGCTGGTGTGGGCGCTTCGGTTTCCAACCCGTCTTGGAATCGCCCCATCGGTAGCAAGGAAGGAAGGCCTTCTTTTTCGAGAAAAAGAAGCAAAAAGCTTTTGCTATGACGCCTGCACGAGAATTAGGCTACGATTGCAACCGCATCGATTTGCAATAAGAGCGCAGACCGTCGTGCAGGCGTCATAGCAAAAGTTTTTTGGTCCTTTTTTTCAAAAAAGGACTGCTTGCTTCCTTATGCTTTCTTCTCCCACCCCCGAGCCCCCTGCTGCCAATACGTAAGCAAATGCCCCCCCGCCTTGGCCGCCGCCCACCGAACCCGGGCCGCCCTTACCGCCGCCTCATCCCCCCCATCGAACAGATCGAACACGCGATCGAACGCCTCTAGACGCGCGCAATCCACGCCATTTAGCAGGAACGCAAAGCGCGCCCCGTTCGGCGCATCGTCCTCCGTGGTGAGCCAGATCGGTTGCAGATCGGGCTCGCCCGACGCCGCGGTGCCGTGTGGCAGCCAGTCGGGGTCGGTGCAAGCCCAGAGCGCCGCGTCGAGCTCGGCCAGATGCGCGGCGGAGCCGAGCATCACCACAGCGCGCTGCCCAGCGGCCAGCGTCCGGCCGAGCAGCGCCGGCAGCGCCGCGTCGGCTTTCGTGCGCGTCAGATGGTAGAAACCGATTTCAGCCAAGCGGCACCTCGTAGCGGTCGGCCACCAGCCGGTCCAGCAGGCGCGCGCCGAAGCCGGTGGCACCCTTTGCGTGACGGCCGCTGGCTTCCTCGTGCTGTTCCACGCCGGCGATATCGAGATGCAGCCACGGCGTGTCGTCCACGAAGCGGCGCAGGAACGCGGCCGCCTGGCTGGCATCGGGCTGGCCGCGCGCATCGACGCAATGGCGTATGTCGGCGATGTCGCTGTCCAGCGCGCGAAGATCGGCCTCGGTGAACGGCATGCGCCAAAGGGGCTCGCCCACGGCCGCGCCGGCGGCCGCGGCGGCGTGCGCCAGCGCGTCGTCCGATCCGAACGCGCCGGCGTGCACATGGCCGAGCGCCGTCACGATGCTGCCGGTCAGCGTGGCCAGATCGATGATGGCGGCGGGGTTCTGCGCCACCGTCCAGGCCAGCGCGTCGGCAAGAACCAGGCGGCCTTCCGCGTCGGTGTCGACGACGGCGACCGTGCTGCCGTCGAACATGCGCAGCACGTCGCCCGGCCGGTAGCTGGCGGCGCCGGTCATGTTCTCGGCCACGGCGAGCACCGCCATCGCGGCTGCCGGCGAGCGCCGACGCGCCAGCGCCAGCATCGCGCCGGCGCAGGCCGCCGCACCCGCCATGTCTGCCCGCATGTCCCACATATGGTCGGCCGGCTTGATGCAGATGCCGCCGGTATCGAAGGTGATCGCCTTGCCGACGAACGCCACCGGCGCGCCGGCGCCTGCCCAGCGCAGCACGATGAGGCAGGGCGGCGCCGACCCGCCGGCGCCCACCGCCAGCAGTCCGCCGAAGCCTTGCCGCGCCAGCTCGGCCGCGTCGAGCACCTCGAGCGCCACGCCGGCTTCGACCAGTGGCGCGAGCCGGGCCGCGAAACTGGCGGGGTTCAGCGTGTTGGACGGCTCGGTGACCAGGTCGCGCGCGAACAGCGCGCCTTCCACCCCGGCCGATATACATGGCCCAGGCGGCTTGCGTGCCGGGATCGTCCGATACCAGGTCGATCCGGCCAGCAGCTTCGCGTCGTCGGCGGGTTTGGTGCGCAGCTTCTGATAGTCCCAGGCGCGCAGGCAGGCGCCGGCGGCCAGGCGCGCGGCGGTATCGGCGGGCAGGCCGCGCGCGTCTATCGCGATGCGGGGCGAGCGGAGCAGGAGGGACACGCCTTCTGCGCCGGCGGCTTCGGCATCTTCGCCGAAATTGGTGAAGACGATGTTGGCGATATGCTTTGTGCTGTCGGGCTCGGTTTGCGTCGTTGTCGGCCGGATCGAGCGGTGTTTCGGTTGGCAGCTCGGTGGTGTGATGGATTTTTAGCAAGGCAAGCAGTCCTTTTTTGGAAAAAAGGACCAAAAAACTTTTGCTCCCTGTCGGGTGGTGGGGAAGTTCTCCCCGACAGGGACCAAAAGTTTTTTGCTTCTTTTTTTCAAAAAAGAAGGCCTTACTTGCTTTCGAAATGTTCGGCCACGAGCCGGTCCAGCAGCCGCACCCCGAACGCCGTGGCGCCCTTCGGCATCACCGCGCTGTCCTTCGTGGCCCAGGCCGTTCCGGCGATATCCAGATGCGCCCAGGGCTTTTCATTGACGAAGCGCGCGATGAAATGGGCCGCCGTGATCGAGCTGCCCGGCCGTCCGGTGATGTTCTTCATGTCCGCGATGTCGCTCTTGAGCTGCTTGTCGTAGTCGCGGCCCATCGGCATGCGCCACAATTTCTCGCCCGTCGCGGTGCCCGCTTCTGTAAGCTTGGTGGCCAGGGCATCATCGTTGCTGAACAGCCCGGCATGTTCGTGGCCGAGTGCGACGATGATGGCACCGGTCAGCGTCGCCAGATCGACCATGAAGCGCGGATCGAATTTCTCCTGCGCGTACCAGAGCACGTCGGCGAGAACCAGGCGGCCTTCGGCGTCGGTGTTCAGCACCTCGATCGTCTGCCCGGAGTAGCTGCGCACCACATCGCCCGGCCGCTGCGCGGTGGCGGACGGCATGTTCTCGACCAGGCCGACCAGGCCTATGGCGTTGACTTTCGCTTTGCGCCCGGCGAGCGCGGCCATCAGGCCGACGACGGTGCCGGCGCCGGCCATGTCCCACTTCATGTCTTCCATGCCGCCGGCCGGCTTGATGCTGATGCCGCCGGTATCGAACGTGACGCCCTTGCCAATGAACGCCACCGGCTTGTCGTCGGCGAAACTCTTCTCCGCACCTTGCCACTGCATCACCACCATGCGCGGCGGCTGCGCACTGCCCTGGCTCACGCCGAGCAGCGAGCCGAACCCGAGCTTTTCCAGCTCGGCTTGGCCGAACACCTCGATCTTCAAGCCTAGATCGGCAAGCTTCTCGATACGCGTGGCGAATTCCGGCGGATTGAGGATGTTGGCGGGCTCGCTGACCAGGTCGCGCGTGATGAACACGCCACGGGCGATCGCGTGCAGCGCCGGCCAGGCGGCCTGTGCTGCCGCGGGATCGCTTGTGAGCACACGCAGCGCCATGAGCTTCGGCTTGTCTTCCGGCTTCTGCTTGGTGCGGTAGATGTCGAACCGGTAGCTGCGGAGCACCGCGCCCAACGCCGCATGGGCCGCATGGGCGGCCACGCCATCGGCCGCGAGCGCCGCCACCGGCTCGCGCGCCAAGCCGGCCGCGATCATGCCCGCGGCTTCCTCGACGCGCCGTGGCGTGAGATCCGCCTCCTTGCCCAGTCCGGCGGCCACCACGCGCGACAGCCCGGCGCCCGGCGCCAGAACCGTGCAGCTCGTGCCCTCCTTGCCGGTGAACTCGGCGGCGGCAAAGGCGCGGGTGAGGGCGCCGCCGGTGGCCTCGTCGGCGGCATGCCACAGGCCGGACGCGCCGGCACCTTCGCCCACCAGCAGCCCCAGGGCGCCGCTTTGCGGCAGGGCGGCTTCGGCGAAGGTCACGTCTATCATGCGGTCATCCTGTTTTTTGGCGAGGGTGGAGATTAGGCAAATGGGGCTGGCTTTGCCAGGGCCAGGGAGGGAAGCAAGCAAGCAGTCCTTTTTGCAAAAAGGACCAAAAAACTTTTGTCTCCGTTCGCTGGGGCCGGCGCCTGGACCCTGTGACCCAGGCACTACGCGTATCCAGCTTGCGCGCAACAGCGGATCAAAAGTTTTTTGCTTCTTTTTTGCAAAAAAGAAGGCCTTCCTGCCTTGCCGAAAGCGTCCGCGCGTCCCCTGCTCTATCCTGGGGGTAGCCCGCCGGTGCACATGCAGGCGGAAATCCTCGGAGCCCCCATGCTCACCGCAATCGCCTTCCAGGGCCGGCCCGGCGCCTACTCGGACCTGGCCTGCCGCACGGCTTTTCCCGGCCGCCTTACGCTGCCCTGCGACACGTTCGAGCTGACGATCGAGGCGGTGCATGACGGCCGCGCCGGCCTGGCCATGCTGCCCTGCGAGAACTCGCTGGCCGGAAGGGTGCCCGACATACACGCGCTGCTGCCGGGCAGCGGCCTCTCCATCGTGGGCGAACACTTCCAGCGCGTGGAACACTGCCTGCTCGCCCCACGCGGCGCCACGCTGGCCGACGTGCGGCGCGTACACTCCCACGCGGTGGCGCTGGGCCAGGTGCGCCGCCTGGTGCGCGAACTCGGCGTGGCCGCCGTGGTGCAAGCCGATACCGCTGGCAGCGCGCAACTTGTGGCGGAATGGGGCAGGGCAGAGGACGCGGCGATCGCCTCCGCCCTGGCCGCCGAGATCTACGGGCTGGACGTGCTGCGCGCCAACGTGGAAGACGCCGCGCACAACACCACGCGTTTCTACGTGGCGGCGCGCGATCCGGTGGGGCGCGACGCCGCCGAGCCCGGGCTGATGACGACGTTCATATTCCGCGTGCGCAACGTGCCCGCGGCGCTGTTCAAGGCGCTTGGCGGGTTTGCCACCAACGGCGTGAACATGACTAAGCTCGAGAGTTACATGGTGGATGGCCAGTTCACCGCGACGCAGTTCCTGTGCGACGTGGATGGGCATCCGGAGCAGCCTGGGCTGCGTCTGGCTTTGGAGGAGTTGTCGTTCTTTTCCAACGAGGTTCGTGTTCTGGGGGTTTATCCGCGGTCTGCGTTCCGGCGGGTTTGAAGTCGGGTTGTTAGGCTAGGAAAGGGTAGCGCAGGCAAGGCAAGGCAAGGCAAGCAGTCCTTTTTTGAAAAAAAGGACCAAAAAACTTTTACTGTGACGTCTGCATAGAGGCTTTGGTTCGTTTTGGAAGTTGATGCGGTTGCAGTGGCAGCTTTGATTATCGTGCAAGTGTCGGAGCGAAGACTTTTCTATGTCTTGGAGAAAACTCTTTTTGCGCTGCCGCTGCACGCGCCTTTGGCAGCAGTATGGTCCGTGAGTTCTGCAGTCTCAATCAGGCCTGAGCACTCGCAAACCAGCAGAGATGCCCGCCTCGGATCCAGACGAAAGTCGCAAAGATGTAGCCCTCGACGGCAAGCGATCATAACATCGGGGACACAGCGCAACCCCGCAAGACAGCCCTGCGACAGCGCGATCAAAAGTCTTTTGCTTCTTTTCTTCAGAAAAGAAGGCCTTGCCTTGCCTAACCAAACCCAACCCTAGCCCTCCCCAACCACTCCTCAATCAACCGCCGCGCGATCGACATATCAGGCGGCAACACGAACCCCTCCCGAGCGCGCACCTCGGCCCGCGTGAACCACCGCGCCTCCACCAGCTCGTTGGCGTCCACCGTCAGCGCATCGGTGGTGGCCTCCGCCGAGAACCCCAGCATGATGCTGGACGGAAACGGCCAGGGTTGGCTCGAGCGATACTGCACGTTCGCCACGCGTATGCCGGCCTCTTCCCATACTTCGCGCGCCACCGCTTCTTCCAGCGACTCGCCCGGTTCGACGAAGCCGGCCAGCGTGGTGAACAACCGCATGTCGCGGAAGCGCGCGGGGTGGCCGAGCAGCGCGCGGTCGGTATGTGTGACGAGCATAATCACCGCCGGATCGGTGCGCGGAAAATGCTGCGCGCCGCAGCCGGTGCAGCTCATCACGTGTCCGGCGTCGCGGGAGATGCAGTCGGCGCCGCACACGTTGCAAAATCGCGTGCGAGTGCGCCAGTGCATCAGGCCGCGCGCGTGGGCGAGAATGGCGGCGTCATCGGGTGGGAGCAGCCCCGCGACGCGACGCAGATCGTCGTAGCGCATGCCGTCCGGCGTGGGCGGCGAGTCGAGGCTGCTCACATCGAGGGTGAAGAGGGTGCGGCTGGTGTCCTGCCCGAGCAGCGCCCAGGGCTTTGTGGCGAGCAGGCTGCGCGCGTGATGCGGGTCGAGGAGCCCCATTACGGGTGCGGCGGTCTCCCCGGCAGTGAGGTTGCGGCCGCGCCAGACCGGGGCGAAGGCGGCGGCCGGGCCGGCGAGTTGCGCGCTGATCCAGGCGGCATCCTTGCGGCGGGCATCCAGCCGGTCGAGCTTGCTGCCGGCAAAGATGTTCGGCTGGTGCGCGTGGAGGGTTTGCATTGGCGGGTTCCTGACACGCGGCGGGCGTCAGGGGCAAGAAGACCCGCCCTGGCGATGCCGGGGCGGGTCTGTCACGCTGCGATCGTGCCTTGGCCGGGGCGAGCGCCCGGCCAGGCGGTTCGGGCTGCCGTCAGACGGCCGGCTTGTGCGGCAAGGTGGTCCCGGCAATGCCCGTCGCGCCGGCGGTCTGCGTGCCGGGCTCCTTGGTGATCTCCACGTCCTCGCGACGCACGGTGTCGCGCACCGTCTCTGTCCGGTCGGCGGCTTCCTTGCGGAGCACGATCTCCTCGGTCACGCGCGCCTGCTTGGAGATCACGGCTTCTTCGGCGGTTTCCGTCAGCTCGATGGTACGGTCGGCGAAGCTGTCGCCGGCAACGGCGCGGCCGTCGGTGACCGGGCGGCGTTCGACGGTGACCCGTTCGTCATGCAGGCTGACCTGCTGTTCGACCGGCGTCTCGACCACGTAGCGGCGCACGCGGGTGGTGCCGCGGTTGATCGCGCGCTTGCCCACCGACAGCGTCTCTTCGGAGAGCTGGATGGTGCCCGGTTCGCCGGCGGCCGCAGCGCCGATGCGGGCCGTGGCGAGGGTGGTGGCGGTGGCGGCCGTGCCGCCGGCGTAGGTGTTGGCGGTCGTGCCAGTCTGGGTGGTGCCGGTCTGGGTGGTGCCAGTTGCAGTGCCAGTTACGCCGTAGCTGACGGCGCGTTCGTCGATGTCGATCGGGCTGTGGCGCTCGAGAATGTCGAGCACCTGGTCGAGATGGCTGCCGGTGCCGCGCACCGTCACCAGGGTGGAGCCGCTTTGCAGGCTGCGGTCGTACACGGCGGTGTCGTGGCCGTATTCCGGCTCGGCGCCGAACAGGCTGGCCCAGAAACCGGGTTCCTGCCGGGGCGCGCTGGCGGTTTGGGCCGAAATGTTTGTGGTGTCGGACGTGATGTCGCCGGCGTGCTGGGTAATGTCGGCGTGGGGGATGCCGGCGGCCTCGAGGTCGCGCACGGCGGCGGCAGCGTGTTCGGCGGTGTCGAAGACCGCGACAATCGTCTCGTCGTTCTGCATATTAAAGTCCTTTGCTGGGTGTGGTGGCTTAGCTAAGCGGCCGTTCAGAGGCCGCGTGCTGCAGGCGCGTCCGGGAAGAACCGTGCCACGGTCCTGTCGCCAATATCATGTCGGGTTCACCTGTTCGCCCGCGCCTGTTCAGTGCAGGTGACGCTCCGGCCGGCGCTTTGTCGCAAGCGTCGCAAGCGCTCCCGGTAAACAGCGCGCGAGCGCAGCACCGCCGAAATCCCACCCAACTACCCCACCACGTGCTATACCTTCTTGTCGGCAGCACGCCCGCCGAAAGACCTTACCGAAGCGCCCCCGCAGCCAAACGGAGCAAGAGTTTTTTGCTTCTTTTTTGCAAAAAAGAAGGCCTTGCTTGCTTGCCCACAATGCCACAGATAGCGGCGTCAAGCCTGGTCAGCCCCCACATTTAGTGCATACTGCTCCGATCACTGGCCAACCCGCCCAGGCAGTCCATATCCAGCCAGCCGCCCCGACACACAGGATCAATCCATGGATCAGAACCTCCCTACGGCCCTAGCGATCGACGTGCTGCCCGTCCGATTCGACCTGCTGACCGAGAACCCGGTCTACAAGCCGTTCCGCTATCCGTGGGCATACGACGCCTGGCTGACCCAGCAGCGCGTCCATTGGCTGCCGGAAGAAGTCCCGCTGGCCGACGACGTGAAGGACTGGCACCGCAACCTGTCCGACGGCGAGCGCAACCTGGTGACGCAGATATTCCGCTTCTTCACGCAGTCGGACGTGGAAGTGAACAACTGCTACATGAAGCATTACAGCCAGGTGTTCAAACCCACCGAAGTGCTGATGATGCTGTCCGCGTTCAGCAACATCGAGACGGTGCATATCGCCGCCTACAGCCATCTGCTCGACACTATCGGCATGCCGGAGACGGAATACCAGGCGTTCCGCAGCATCAAGGAGATGCGCGACAAGTTCGACTACATGCAGTCCTTCACCGTGGACAGCAAACACGAGATCGCCAAAACCCTAGCCGCGTTCGGCGCCTTTACCGAGGGGCTGCAGCTGTTCGCGTCCTTCGCGATCCTGCTGAACTTCCCGCGCTTCAACAAGTTGAAGGGGATGGGCCAGATCGTGTCGTGGTCGGTGCGTGACGAGACGCTGCATTGCCTGTCGGTGATCAAGCTGTTCCGCACGTTCATCCAGGAAAATCCCGAGATCTGGACGGAGCAGTTGCGGCGCGAGCTGTATGTCTGCTGCGCCACCATCGTCGATCACGAGGATGCTTTCATCGATCTCGCGTTCGAGCTGGGGCCGGTGGAAGGGCTGAATGCCAGCGAGGTGAAGCAATATATCCGTTTCATCGCCGATCGGCGGCTGATGCAGCTTGGCCTGGCGCCGCTGTTCCATGTGGAGCGCAACCCGCTGCCCTGGCTGGACGACATGCTGAATGCGCCGGAGCACGCCAACTTCTTCGAGAACCGCTCGACGGAATACAGCAAGGCATCGACCGGCGGCACGTGGGACGACGTGTTCCCAGAGGTAGCCGGGCACGCCGACTAGCCGGTCGCACTCCAGGCAGTTGCGGGGCGAAGGGCGGCGTGGGTTCGCCGCCTTTTCGCCCCGCATCGGGTCTGGGTCAGATGCTGTCGCCTAGCTTTCGGCGCAGGGCAGCCCATCCGCTTTCCAGCCCAGGCCCGTTCGCGGTGGGCCCTCGAATCCGTAGGCGATATTGTAGCAGGTGCCGAAACCGCCGGCCTCGGCCGCGCGCGCCGCGGCCAGGCTGCGCACCCCGCTTCGGCAAAGGAAATACAGGGTCTGGTCGGCGGTGGCGCCGGCCGTGCGCATTTCCGACAGAAACGCCGGGTTCACCGATCCATCGGCAAACTGCCAACTCACCAGCAGAGGGGCCGCCCCGGTCGCGGACAGGTCGGGCACCCCGATTTCGGCCCATTCCCGTTCGGTGCGCACATCGACCAGACGGGCGTGAGGGTTGGCCAGGAGTGCCGACCAGGCCTCCTTCGGCATGATGTTTTCAGCCATTCAAACTCTTCCTGTGCGGTCCAGCGTTGCGAAAGGTGGCCGTAGCACCTGCAAAAGACAATCGCGCCCCGCAGCCGGCTGTGTCATCCTCCCTGCCCGTCGGGGATTGGAGCTGAGGCCGCAAGATCGCGGCTGAAAAACAACGGGACACGTCATTTCGATTCATGGCAGTGTTCAACTCAGGATCGCCTGGTGCCAGGGCTTCGAGGGGTAGTCACGGGGTATCAGAAGGAAGACGCGTCCTTGCATGCCTGGTTCGACCTGTCGCAGTTCACGCCACATGGTTTCTGCCTGGCCTGGCAGCCGGGCCTGGTCTGGCTCGAGGCGGCCTCGGATATCCTGATCGCCCTGGCGTATTTCTCGATACCGGCGGCGCTGCTGGTGTTTCTGCGCCGACGCCGGGATCTGGCGTTCAAGCCGGTACTCGTATTGTTTGCCGCCTTCATCCTGGCCTGCGGCACCACGCATGTGCTGGGCGCAATCACGCTCTGGGTGCCGCTGTATTGGCTGGATGGCGGGATCAAGGCACTCACGGCGGCATTATCCGTGGCCACCGCCGCGCTCCTGTGGCCACTCCTGCCGAAAGCGTTGGCATTTCCCTCGCCGGCGGTGCTTCGGCAAACCAACCTCGCTCTGGCGGAGCAGGTGGCGATAGCGCAAGCCGCGACGAAGCAGGTGACGGAGAGCAAGGCGATGTTGCGCAGGCTGTATAGCCATACGCCGGCAGCGCTGCACGCGGTAGGGCCGGACGGCAAGCTGCTGGAGGTGAGCGACCGGTGGCTCAGCATGCTCGGGCTCCAGCGGACCGAGGTGCTGGGGCGGCCGATCGCCGATTTCTACACGGCGGACAGCGCGCTGGACTCGGCGGACCATCTCGCCGGCCTGCACGCCGGCACCGCCTCGGTGAACGCCGCGCGCCGCATGCGCTGCAAGGATGGCCGGATAAGAGACGTGGAGCTCGCGGTAGAGATCGAGCGCGACGAGAGCGGGCACGTGCAGCGCGTGCTGGCGGCGGTCACCGATGTAACCTCCCGCAAGGAGGCCGAGGCCGCCTTGCGCGCCGCGGAAGACCGTTTGCGCCACGCGCAGAAAATGGAGGCGGTGGGCCAGCTCACCGGCGGTATCGCGCATGACTTCAACAATCTGCTGACCACCATCATGGGTTCCCTCGAGCTTCTGCAGCAGCGCACGGCGCTCGATGAGCGCAGCGGCCGGCTTGCCTCCAACGCGCTGGACGGCTCGCGTCGGGCGGCGCGTCTCGTCAGCCAGCTTCTGTCGTTCTCCCGCAAGCAGCGCCTCACGCCGGAGCGGCTGTTCATCGGCGACGTGGTGCATGGCATACGCGACCTTCTCGAACGCTCTCTCGGCGATCGCATCCGGCTGGAAGTGCATGGCGAGCTGGATGTCTGGCCGGCGCTGGCAGACCACAACCAGATGGAGGCAGCACTGCTCAACCTCATCATCAACGCGCGCGATGCGATCGCCGGCGAAGGCACCGTCACGATCGGCATTGCCAACCGGGTGCTGAACCAGGCGGCCCTCGCCGGCTCGGCCGGCTATCTCTATGACGGGGCAGAACCGCCAGGGCCCGGCGACTACGTCGTGATAACGGTGACCGATACCGGGGCGGGCATGGAGCCCCAGGTGCGCGCCCGGGCCTTCGAGCCGTTCTTCACCACCAAACCGCAGGGGTCCGGCACCGGCCTCGGCCTCTCTCAACTCTACGGTTTCATCAACCAGTCGGGCGGCGCCGTCCGGTTGCGCAGCGCCCCTGGCGAGGGGACGGAGATCGAGCTGCTGCTGCCGCGCGCCGACTGCGAGCTGATCGAACTGGCGCGCATGGGATGATCGGCGGGCGGGGCGCAAGCAAGAAAGCAGTCCTTTTTCGAGAAAAAGGACCAAAAAGCTTTTATCCCGACGCCGGCACGACATGTCGGCTGTTACTGCAACCGCATCGACTGGAAGAACGAACGTAAGCTGTGGGGCAGGCGTCAGAGCAAAAGCTTTTTGGTCCTTTTTCTCGAAAAAGGACTGCTTTCTTGCTTGCCTGGATGCGTCACCTTTATCGGATTTGGTATTAGCGGGAGGAGTCCTCCCGCGCAGGAGAGTCGACCAGGTCAGGAAATCAACTAAGGTGGCGCCATGCCAGATCGCGTCACCGTCACAGATCCTGCCGCCCGCGTGATCGAGCGCCTGGCCGCCGAACATGGGCCATTGCTGTTCCACCAATCCGGCGGGTGCTGCGACGGCAGTTCGCCGATGTGCTACCCGCGCGGCGAGTTTCGGGTGGGCGCGCAGGATATCCGCCTGGGCGAGATCGCCGGGCACCCGGTGTATATCGGGGCGGCGCAATTCGCACTCTGGGCGCACACGCAGCTGATAATCGACGTGGTGCCGGGGCGCGGCGGGGGGTTCTCGCTGGAGGCGCCCGAGGGAGTGCGATTCCTCACGCGTGGGCATGTGTTCACGGCGGAGGAGGCAGCCGGGTTGGCGCCGGTGCGGACGGGGGCGGAAGCGTAAGGAAGGCCTTCTTTTTCGAGAAAAAGAAGCAAAAAGCTTTTGCTCCCTGTCGGGTGATGGGGAAATACTCGCCGACAGGGACCAAAAGTCTTTTGCTTCTTTTCTTCAGAAAAGAAGGCCTTTCTTACTCAGCGCTCAACGCACATAGCCACGCCCATTCCGCCGCCGATGCACAACGTGGCCAGCCCCTTCTTCGCATCCCGCTTGCCCATCTCGTGCAGCAAAGTCACCAAAACCCGCGCGCCCGACGCGCCGATCGGGTGCCCCAGCGCGATCGCGCCGCCATTGACGTTCACCCGCGCGGTATCCCACCCGAGATCCTTGTTCACCGCACAGGCCTGCGCGGCGAACGCCTCGTTCGCCTCGATTAGATCGAGATCACCCACGGACCATCCTGCGCGCTGCAGCGCACGGCGCGTCGCCGGGATCGGCCCCGTGCCCATCACCGCGGGATCCACGCCGGCGGTGGCAAAACTCGCGATACGCGCCAGCGGCGTGAGCCCGCGCTTCTGCGCCTCGGCGCCGCTCATCAGCACGAGTGCGGCCGCACCGTCATTGATGCCGCTGGCATTGCCCGCCGTCACCGTGCCGGTCTTGCTGAACGCCGGCCGCAACTTGCCCATCGCCGCCATGTCGCTGTCGTGACGGATATATTCGTCGGTATCGACGACCACGTCGCCCTTGCGTCCCTTTACCGTGACGGGCGCGATCTCGGCGGCGAACCGGCCGCTCTTGCTCGCGGCGGATGCCTTGGTTTGTGAGGCCACAGCGAGCGTGTCCTGCATTTCGCGGGTGATCTGGTATTTCTCCGCCACGTTCTCCGCGGTGATGCCCATGTGATAGCCGTGGAACGCGTCCCACAGACCGTCCTTCAGCATGGTGTCGGTCATTTCCAGCGCACCCATCTTGGTGCCGGCGCGCAGATAGGCGGCATGGGCGGACAGGCTCATGCTCTCCATGCCCCCGGCCGCCACCACAGCGCTCTCGCCGGTGCGTATCTGCTGGGCGGCCAGAGCCACCGCGCGCAGCCCGCTGCCGCAGACCTGGTTGATGCCGAAGGCGGTCTTGTCGTCCGGGATGCCGGCGTGGTGGGCGGCCTGGCGCGCCGGGTTCTGGCCCTGGGCGGCGGCCAGCACGTGGCCGAGTATCACCTCATCGACCTCGCCGGGTGCCACGCCAGCGCGCTCCATCGCGGCGCGCAGGGCGGTGGCGCCCAGCTCGGCCGCGGATACCGCGGCGAAGGCGCCGTTGAAGCTGCCGACGGGCGTGCGCGCCGCCGATACGATGACGATGTCTTCCATGGCGGATTTTCTCCCGGTTTATCTTGGCTGATAGATAGGCATGCGGGCGTGGGTAATCCAACGGGCGGGGCTTCGGGTTGGGACAGGCAGGGAAGGGAGAAAGCAGTCCTTTTTCGAGAAAAAAGACCAAAAAGCTTTTGCTCCGACGCTTGCACGACGACCTCGGCGCTCAATGCAGCCGTATCGGCTGGCAGAAAAAGCGTAAGCTCCGGTGCAGGAATCATAGCAAAAGCTTTTTGGTCCTTTTTCTCGAAAAAGGACTGCTTTCTTCCTGCCTGCCCCTATACGCCAGTAACACTCCCGCAAGGCACCATGCCCATGTACGAAGACCTCGACGCCACCGCGATGGCCGAACTCGTGGCCACCGGCAAGGCGAGCGCCGCCGAGTTGCTGGAGGACGCGATCGCCAAAACCGATGCCACCGCCGCCACGCTGAACGCGGTGCCGATCCGCTTCGACGACGTAGCGCGGGCCCAGGCCAGCGCGCCCCTAACAGGCCCGTTCGCCGGCGTGCCGTTCCTGCTCAAGGATAACGGGCAGGCCTTCGCCGGCCAACTCCACACCAACGGCGCCGCGGCCTATCGCGACCGCCGCCCCGCCGAGCACAGCTTCTACACACGGCGTTGCCTGCAAGCCGGCCTGGTGATCTTCGGCCGCACCGCAGTGCCGGAGCTCGGCCTCAAGGCGGTGACCGAGACCAAGCTCTGGGGCGCCACGCGCAATCCTTGGGACACCGCACGGACGCCTGGCGGCTCCTCCGGCGGAGCGGGCGCGGCGGTGGCGGGCGGGCTGGTGCCGATGGCCGGCGCCAGCGACGGCGGCGGCTCCATACGCATCCCGGCAAGCTTCAACGGCCTGTTCGGGCTCAAGCCCGGCACCGGCCGCGTCTCCGCCGGCCCGCAGGCCGGGCTGGTCTGGGAGGGCGCATCGAGCAACGGCGTGCTGACGCGCAGCGTGCGCGACACCGCCCGCATGCTCGACGTGCTGTGCCATCCGGAGCCGGGCGATCCGTTCGCGCCCGCGCCGCCGGAGCGGCCGTATGCCACCGAGACAGAGATCCCGCCGGGCCGCCTGCGCATCGGCTTCTCCACGGCCTCGCCGCTCGGCACCCCGGTGCACCAATCCTGCATCGACGCGGTGCACGCGGCGGCCCGGCTGCTGGAGTCGCTCGGGCACGAGGTGGAGGAGGCAGCGCCAGAGGTGGACGGCGCGGCGTTGGCCGCCTGCTACATCAAATTGTATCTGGGCCAGGTGGCCGCCGAGATCGCGGCCAGCGGGGCGGCCGACGGCGCGTTCGAGCCGGAGACGGCATTGCTCGCCATGCTCGGCCGCGCGCTGTCCGCCGGCGAATATGTGGGCGCGCATTTGCAGTGGAACGGGTTCGCCCGCGCGCTCGGGCGTTTTCATCAGACCTACGATCTGTGGATGACGCCGAGCGTTGCCGCGCCGCCGGCCCGCATCGGCGAGCTGGATACGCCGCCGGGGCAGCTTCGCCTGGCGTCAGCGATACGCACGTTGCGCGCGGGGCGGCTGATGCTGAAGGCCGGCCTGCTGGACCGCATGGTGCAGACGAGCCTGGCGCGCACGCCGTTCACCCAGCTTTCCAACCTGACGTTCACGCCCAGCATGTCCGTGCCGTTGCACATGGCGCCGGCCGAGCCCGGCGGGCGGGACCTGCCGGTGGGGGTGCAGTTCGTGGGGGCGCAGGCGAGCGAGCCGATGCTGATCCGGCTGGCGGCGCAGTTGGAGCAGGCGGCGCCCTGGGCGGCGGTCGCGCCGTGAGCGGCGGTGTTGCGGGGCGGCTTGCCTTTCTGCGCTCCTGTGCAACACACACCCTAAATCATCGCATCAGGGGCCCAGGATGACCGAGATAAACGCCGTGACCGACCTCACCACGCAGGACGGCGTGGCCGTGCTGACGGTAAATTCGCCGCCGGTGAACGCGCTGTCGGCCGCTGTGCGCGAGGGTATCCTCTCGGGCATCGAAAAGGCCGGGCAGGACGGCAATGTGCGCGCCATCGTGCTGGCCTGCGCCGGCCGCACCTTCATCGCCGGCGCGGATATCACCGAGTTCGGCAAGCCGATGACCGGGCCGTCATTGCATGACGTGATACGCGCGATCGAGGCCAGCCCGAAGCTGGTGGTGGCCGCGATCCACGGCACCGCGTTGGGCGGCGGGCTGGAGACGGCGCTCGGCTGCCATTACCGGGTTGCGGTGCCGAGCGCGAAATTGGGCCTGCCGGAAGTGAAGCTGGGCCTGCTGCCGGGTGCCGGTGGCACGCAGCGGCTGCCGCGCGTGGTGGGCGCCGCGCAGGCGCTCGACATGGTGACGTCCGGCACGCCGATCGGCGCCAAGCAGGCGGCCGAAAAGGGGCTGGTGGATGCGCTGGCGCCAGAGGGCGAGTTGCTGGCGTTTGCGGTCGATTTCGCTCGCAAGGCGGTGGCGGACGGCAAGCCCCTGCGCAAGATACGCGACATGAGCGTGCACGCCGAGCCGGGCCTGTTCGCCGATTTCCGCCGCACCAACGCGAAGAAGTTCCGCGGATTCGAAGCGCCGGAGAAAAACATCCAGTGCATCGAGGCGGCGGTGACGCAGGATTTCGACGCCGGCGAGGCGACGGAGCGTCGGCTGTTCATGGAGCTGATGACCGGCACGCAATCTGCCGCGCAGCGCCATCTGTTCTTCGCCGAGCGCGAGGCGCAGAAAATCCCCGGGCCTGCCGAAGGGCACCGTGGTGCGCGACATCAAGAAGGTGGGCGTGATCGGCGCCGGCACGATGGGCGGCGGCATCTCGATGAATTTCCTCAGCGCCGGCTATGCGGTGACGATCGTGGAAGCCAACGAAAAGGCGCTCGAACGCGGCGTGGGCATCATGCGCGGCAATTACGAGAACACCGCCAAGAAGGGCCGCCTGACGCAGGAGCAGGTGGAGCGCAACATGGGCCTGCTCACGGCAAGCATGCGCTTCGAGGACCTGGCCGATTGCGACCTGGTGATCGAGGCGGTGTTCGAGAACATGCAGATCAAGCGCGAGATCTTCGGCAAGCTCGACAGCATCGTGAAGCAGGGCGCGATACTCGCCAGCAACACCAGCTATCTCGATATCGACGAGATCGCGTCGGTGACGAAGCGGCCGCAGGATGTGTGCGGCATGCATTTCTTCTCGCCGGCCAACGTGATGCGGCTGCTCGAAGTGGTAAAGGGCGAAAAGACCGCGCCGGACGTGCTGGAGACGGTGATGCAGCTCTCCCGCAAGATCGGCAAGGTGGCCGTGGTGGCCGGCGTTTGCCACGGGTTCATTGGCAACCGCATGCTGGAGCCGCGCCAGCGCGAGGCCAACAAGCTGATCATGGAAGGTGCGATGCCATGGGATGTGGATCGCGTGATTTATGATTTCGGCTTCCCGATGGGTCCGTTCCAGATGGCCGACCTCGCCGGACTGGATATCGGCTGGTCCGCCGATACCTCGAAGGGCGTGACCCTGCGTGACCAGCTTTGCGAGCGCGATCGCCGCGGCCAGAAGACGCGCTCGGGATTCTACGACTACAACGAGAAGCGCGAGCACACGCCGTCGCCTGTCGTCGAGGAGCTGATCCTGAAGCAGTCGGCGGAGCGGCAGATCACGCGCCGCAAGATCGACGACCAGGAGATACTGGAGCGTTGCATCTATACGATGATCAACGAGGGTGCGCGCATACTGGAAGAGGGCAAGGCGTATCGCGCGTCGGACATCGATATGGTGTGGCTGACGGGCTACGGATTCCCGGCATATCGCGGTGGGCCGATGTTCTATGCGGATACGGTCGGCGTGCCGCATGTGGTCGATAGGTTGCGCGCGTATCAGTCGATGTCGGAGGCGGATTTTGCGCCGTCGGAGCTGCTTCTGAAGGTAGCGGCCGAGGGTGGCGGGTTCAGCGGCAGGAAGTAAGCGAAGCAAAAGACTTTTGGTCCCTGTCGGGGAGAACTTCCCCAACACCCGACAGGGAGCAAAAGCTTTTTGCTTCTTTTTCTCGAAAAAGAAGGCCTTGCTTCCTTTTCGTTATGAACCCGCATAAACTTCCCCCATGCCGCTCCCGCCGCCGAAACCACGCCCGCACGACCCGCTGATAAGCGTAATCGTGCCCGTGTACAACGAGGCGGAAGCGATCGGCGCATTCCTCGACCAGGTGACGCCGGAACTGCAGCGCGCCGGCGTCCGATACGAGATCATCTTCGTCAATGACGGATCAAAAGACGCGACGCTGCCGATGCTGATCGGGCTGGCGCAGAATATTCCAACGATGCGGGTCGCCAATCTGTCGCGCAATTTCGGCAAGGAGGCCGCGATGACGGCCGGCCTGGACCTCGCCGAAGGCGACGCCGTGGTAATGATAGACGTGGACCTGCAAGACCCGCCCGAACTGCTCGGCCGCTTCGTCGCGTTGTGGCGCGACGGCTACGACGTGGTGTACGGCCTGCGCGAAAGCCGGGAGGCGGATGGCCGGTTAAAGGCGTTCAGCGCCGGGCTGTTCTATTCGGTGTTCAACCGCATGTCGGCCACGCCTATTCCGCACAATGTCGGCGATTTCCGGCTCATCGACAGACGCGTGGTGCCGGCGATGCGGCTGCTGCCGGAACGCGGGCGGTTCATGAAGGGCCTGTTCGCCTGGGTGGGTTTTCCGTCGGTGGCGGTGCCGTATGTGCGGCCGGCGCGGCTGCACGGCACCAGCAAATGGAATTACTGGCGGCTGTGGAATTTCGCGCTCGACGGGATCGTCAGTTTCTCCACCGCACCTTTGCGCATCTGGACCTATTGCGGCGCGGTGATCGCGCTGGGCGCGGTGGCCTACGCGGCATTCATCGCGCTGCACACGCTGCTGCTAGGCGCCGATGTTCCCGGCTACGCCTCGCTGATCATCGTTCTGCTGTTCAGCACGGCGGCAAACCTGATCTCGCTGGGCATGATCGGCGAATATGTCAGCCGGCTGTTCGTGGAGACCAAGCAGCGGCCGATCTATCTGCTGGAAGGCGTGTACAGGCAGGACGCCGCCAGCGCGCACGAACCTGTTTTGGAATTGCTAGACCATGGATCTTAAAGAGGAGGAGATACTCGGCGAGAGCGCCGGCAAGCACTGGTATTACCGTGCGAAATCGGCGGCGATGCTGAAGATGCTGGGGCCGGCACCGGTCAGCACCGTGCTGGACGTGGGCGCCGGTTCGGGTTTCTTCTCGCGCGCGCTGCTGGACCGCACGCAGGCGTCCGCCGCAATGTGCGTGGACCCGAACTACCCGGTGGAGCGCAACGAGCTGCAGAACGGCAAGCCGATCTCGTTCGTGCGCGACGTGGACCGGTTCGACGGCAATCTGGTTCTGATGATGGATGTGCTTGAGCACGTGCCGGACGACACCGCGCTGCTGTCCGGCTATGCGGCAAAGGTGCAGCCCGGCACGCGGTTTCTGCTGACCGTGCCGGCGCATATGTGGATGTGGAGCGGGCACGACGTGTTCCTGGAGCATTACCGGCGCTACACGGTGCGCGAGGTGGACCGGCTGGTGGCAAGAGCCGGGCTGCATTTGCTGGACAGCAGCTATTATTTCGGTTTCACCCTGCCGCTGGCGGCGGGCGTAAGGTTCGGCAAGCGGCTGAACCCGTTTCGCAAGACGGTGCCGGGATCGGAAATGAAGCGGCATGGCGCGGCGATGAATCTGGCGCTCTGGCAGATGTCTCGCGCGGAGTTGCCGTTGCTGGGCCGAAACCGCCTGGCGGGCCTGTCGGTATTCGCTTTGGCGGAATCCCGATAAACGCAGAAGCATACGCCGGCAGCACAACCCGACCTGGATGCAGCCGTCCCGGCACAGGCAAGCAAGGAAGCAGTCCTTTTTCGAGAAAAAGGACCAAAAAGCTTTTGCTCCGACGCCTGCCCCGCAGCTTACGTTCGTTTTGCAAGCCGATACGGCTGCAATAAAGCCAAATCCCTGTGCAGGCGTCACAGCAAAAGCTTTTTGCTTCTTTTTCTCGAAAAAGAAGGCCTTTCTTCCTTTCTGCCGATGGGTCAGCGCCGAGACGGGTTGGTATTACTTCCGACCCTCCACCACCGCCCAGGCCGGCGCATGATCGCTGGCGCCCTCCCCACCCCGCACCCCCCGATCCACCCCGGAAGCCATGACACGCAATGCAGGACTCACCAGTATATGGTCCAGCCGCATCCCGGCATCGCGCGCATAATGATCGCGGAAATAATCCCAGAACGTGAACATCGGTGTCTGCGGATGCAATTCGCGCAACGCGTCCGTCCACCCTTGCGCGACCAGGCGCGCATAGGCCGCGCGGCTTTGCGGCTGCAGCAGCGCATTGCGCTTCCACGAACGCGACGAATAGATGTCGAACTCTGTCGGCACCACGTTGTAGTCGCCGGCCAGGATCACCGGCAGCCCGCTCGCGTGCAGTTCGGCGGCGTGGGCGATCAGCCGTTCGAACCAGGCGAGCTTATAGGCGAATTTCGGCCCGGGACATGGGTTGCCGTTCGGCAAATATAGGCAGCCGACAAGCACGCCGCGCACCGCCGCTTCGATATAGCGCGCCTGCACGTCGGAGTCGTCGCCGGGCAAAGCGCGGCGGGTGAGCACGGGCTCGGTGCCGCGCGCCAGTATGGCCACGCCATTCCAGCTTTTCTGCCCCTGCCACACGGCCTCGTAGCCCGCATCGCGCAGGGCGCCGGCGGGGAAGGCGCGGTCCTCGGCTTTGAGTTCCTGCAGGCACACGACGTCAGGTTGCGAATCCGCCAGCCAGGCAAGCAGGTTCGCCAGACGTTTGTTCACACCATTGATGTTGTAAGTGGCCAGCTTCAAGCGCAGGCCTCGGTTTTGCAGAATAAACACGGCCGCCCAAGCAGCGGGGGAGCAAAAGTTTTTTGCTTCTTTTTTGCAAAAAAGAAGGCCTTGCTTACTACGCTCATGCCGCCTCCAACGCATACCGCCGGCAATGCTGCAAATACGCCGCCTCGTGCAACGACACCAGCTCCACCACGCTGTTCCACAACCAGCCAGGTGCATCCAGCGAGCGCAAATGGCTCGATCGCAGGAGCTTCAGCCAGTCCCGGCGCTGCGCCGCGTCCATCTGGCGCGCATGGGCACGGCCGACCACGCTGGCCAGATAGGCGGCCATTTCCGTGGCCTCGCTCGCGGCTCAGCGCCTCCAGCTCCAGCTTGAGGTCCTGCGGCAGTAATTCGCGCACGAACACCGCGCGGCCGAGCAGCCGCGCCGGCGCGCATGCGGCCGCCGAGCGCCGGCGAGAGGGCGCGCGCGCCGGTCACCACGCGCTCGGCATTGTCGCGCGGCATGTCGGCCTCCGGCGCGCGCGGTGCGGCTGCGGCAATCGCCTCCTTGATGTCCATCAGGCAGTGGCGTTCCGCACGGCCGGACCCCACCGCCACCAGGGCCGCGAAGCGCAGCCGGCCGAGCGAGCTGCATCCCTTGCGCCAGTAGGCCGCGCCGAGCACGCGCACCGGATCGTCATCGGCGCGGCCGCGCAGGGAGGTGACGAGCGCGCGCAGGTCCGGCGTGTCGAACAGCGCGTCGATCGCTTGGCGCTCCTCATCCGTCAGCCGCCAGAAGCGTTTGCCGATCGGGATCACCGGGGCTGTGCCTTCGATGCGTTCGTCCGCCAGGTGCTTCCACGAACGGCCGGCCGCCTCGCGCATCAGCCGGCGTATCAGCTTCGGCATGGCGGCGTCCCTTGCGTCGTCTGGCGCGTCGTCCGGGGAAAAAGCGGCTTCGTAGCCGGTGGTCATGTGTTCCAGGATATGCGCGGTGGTCACGCCGGGCAGGTCCGATCCGCGGGCGGCCATCGCCAGCGACAGCGCCAGGCGCACCAGGTCGTGCACCGGATTGCCGATCACCGTCTGGTCGAGGTCGCGTATCTCCACTGCGAGTTCGCCCTGCGCGCTGGCGACCGGGCCGAGATTGCCCACGTGGCAGTCGCCGCAGATCCAGATGGGCGGACCCTGCGGAAGGGTGAGCGCGCTTGCGTCCAGCCACTCGTAGAACCGCGTGGTGCTGCCGCGCACATAGGCGTGGGCGGACTCGGCCATCTTGCGGTGGCGTTCGGCGGTCAGCACGGCCAGGCGGCCGTCCGGGGTGACATTTTTTTGGTCGGACATGGGCACCACAACGCCGCGCAGCCACCCGGTTGCGCGGCCGCTCCTTCCGCGCAGGCCGGCGTTGTGTAGGCTGGCGCCATGCCGACCCACACCCCGCCCCGACAGATACGCCTGCACGCGTTCGAGATGGCCTGCGTGGGCCATATCCAGCAGGGGCTGTGGCGCCATCCGCGCGACCGCGCCACCGATTATACGCGGCTGGATCACTGGGTGGCGCTGGCGCGCACGCTGGAACGCGGCCTGTTCGACGGGCTGTTCCTGGCCGACGTGCTCGGCGTGTACGACGTCTATGGCGGATCGCCCGATGCCGCCTTGCGCGCCGCGGTGCAGGTGCCGAACCTCGATCCCGCGCTGCTGATCTCCGCGATGGCGCATGCCACGCGCGATCTCGGGTTCGCCATCACCGCGAACACCGCGGCCGTGCCGCCTTTCGTGTTCGCGCGCCAGATGAGCACGCTGGATCACCTGACCGGCGGCCGCATCGGCTGGAACGTGGTGACCGGCTACCTGGATTCGGCCGCGCGCGCGTTGGGGCGCGACGCGCAGGCGGACCACGACACGCGCTACGATGCCGCCGACGCGGTGATGGATGTTCTTGGCAGGCTGTGGCGCGAGAGTTGGGCAGACGATGCGGTTCTGGCCGACCGCGACAGCGGGATCTATGCCGACCCCGCGCGCGTGCAGGCGGTGCGCGGGCAAGGCGCGGGCTGGCGCACGGAGGCGGTGCATCTCTGCGCGCCGTCGCCGCAGCGCGGGCCGGTGATCTACCAGGCCGGCGCTTCGGCGCGCGGCCTGCGTTTTGCGGCGGATCACGCGGAATGCGTGTTCGTGAACGGCACCACGCCGGCGCAGACCGGCCGGCTGGTGGCCGATCTGCGCGAAGCCGCCGGCGCGCGGCAGGCTGCGCGTGTTTGCCGGGATGACGGTGGTGGTGGGGCGCACGGCGGATGCGGCGGCGGATCTGTGCGCGGAATACGAGCGCTACGCCGATACCGAGGCGGCGATGGTGCAGTCGGCGGGCTCCATGGGGGTGGATTTCGCGGCCCTCGACGAGGACGCGCCGATCGCGATGGGACCGACCAACGCGGTGGTCTCCAATCTGGCGGCGCTGACGGCCGGACCTGCGATCACCAAGCGCGGGTTCCGCGCGCGGCTGCGGCTGGGCGGGCGGCAGGCGCCCGTGGTGGGATCGCCCGCGCAGGTGGCGGACGCGATGCAGGATTGGATGGCACAGGCGGATCTGGATGGGTTCGTGCTGGCGCGCACGGTGGCGCCGGAGTGTTTCGTGGATTTCGTGGATCTGGTGGTGCCGGAGTTGCAGCGGCGCGGGGTTTACAAGACGGCTTATGGGGCTGGGACTTTGCGGGAGAAGCTGTTTGACTTTTAGGAAGGAAGGCCTTCTTTTTTGAAAAAAAGAAGCAAAAAACTTTTGCTCCCTGTCGGGGAGTTGGCCGGCTTGCGCTGGGTTGCATAGGGGAAGCCGGTGAAATTGGTTTGGGCGGGTGTTGCGATACTAGGGGCGGCGGCTCTGGCGGTTCTGGCCACCAGCCGGGGCGAGAGCGTGAACGCGCTCTGGCTCGTCACCGCGGCGCTCTGCACCTATTCGCTGGCTTACCGGTTCTACAGCCTGTTCATCGCGCGCCGCGTTCTGCGCCTCGATGCCGCGCGGCCCACGCCGGCTTTGGTGCGCAACGACGGGCTGGATTACGTGCCGACAAACAAATACGTGCTGTTCGGCCACCATTTCGCGGCAATCGCCGGCGCCGGGCCGCTGGTGGGCCCGGTGCTCGCGGCGCAGATGGGGTTCCTGCCGGGCACGTTGTGGATACTGGTCGGCGTGGTGTTCGCCGGCGCCGTGCAGGACATGCTGGTCCTGTTCCTCTCTGTAAGGCGCGACGGCCGCAGCCTCGGAGACATGATACGTACCGAGATGGGCGCGTTCGCAGGGATCGTGGCCAGCGTTGGCATCCTGGCGATCATGGTGATCCTGCTGGCGGTGCTGGCGCTCGTCGTGGTCAAGGCGCTGGCCGGCTCGCCCTGGGGCAGCTTCACCGTGTTCGCCACCGTGCCGAT
The DNA here is from genome assembly GCA_963795825.1 of uncultured Alphaproteobacteria bacterium. GTDB lineage: Bacteria > Pseudomonadota > Alphaproteobacteria > Acetobacterales > Acetobacteraceae > BOG-908. The sequence goes on from CAWCIW010000001.1 coordinate 1,158,073, forward strand.
CGCGTTGCTCATGGGGTTGTACGGGCGCTATTTGCGGCCCGGGCGCGTGCTCGAGATGAGCGTGATCGGCTTCGTGCTGCTGATGGTCTCGTTGTGGCTGGGCGGCGCGGTTGCGGCCGATCCGGTATGGGCAGCGCGGTTCACCTTCAGCGGGGTGAGCTGGGCGTTCATGCTGATGGCGTATGGGTTCATCGCCAGCGTGTTGCCGGTGTGGCTGATACTCGCGCCGCGCGATTACCTCAGCACGTTCCTCAAGATCGGCACCATCTGCGCGCTGGCCTTGGGCATCGCCGTGGTGATGCCGGAATTGCGCATGCCGGCGATCAGCCGCTTCGTGGATGGCACCGGGCCGGTGTTTGCGGGCCACGTGTTTCCGTTCCTGTTCATCACCATCGCCTGCGGCAGCGTCAGCGGATTTCATGCTCTGGTCTCGAGCGGCACCACGCCGAAGATGATCGAGAACGAGGCGCAGATACGCGCGATCGGCTATGGCGCGATGCTGGCGGAAAGCATGGTGGCGATCATGGCGCTGATCGCCGCCTGCGTGTTGGAGCCCGGCGCGTATTTCGCGATGAACGCGCCCGCCGCTTTGGTGGGCGGCACGGTCGATGCCGCATCGGCCACCATCACTGGGTGGGGATTTCCGATTTCTGCCGTCGCACTAACGCAACTGGCGCATGACGTGGGCGAGCACACTATTCTGGCGCGCGCCGGCGGGGCGCCGACGCTGGCGGTGGGCATGTCGCGCATATTGTCCGGCGCGCTGGGCGGACGTGCGCTGATGGCGTTCTGGTATCATTTCGCCATATTGTTCGAGGCGCTGTTCATCCTCACCACACTGGATGCGGGAACGCGTGTGGCGCGCTTCATGATCCAGGATCTTGCGGGTTTGGCTGTGCCGGCCTGGCGGCGCACGGAAAGCGTGTTGGCCAATGTGGCGGCGACGGGCCTCGCGGTGTGTGGCTGGGGGTTTTTCCTGTATCAGGGCGTGGTCGATCCGCTCGGCGGCATCAACACGCTGTGGCCGCTGTTCGGCATTTCCAACCAGATGCTGGCGGCGATCGCGCTGACGCTGGCGACGGTCGTGCTGTTCAAGATGAAACGCCAGGCCTATGCGGCGGTATCGGCCGTGCCGGCCGCCTGGCTTGCGGTGTGCACGCTTTCTGCAGGTTGGGAGAAGGTATTTTCGGCAGCACCTGCCGTAGGGTTTCTGGCGCATGCGGCGAAGTTCTCGGCGGCGCTGGCGGAAGGCCGCGTAATGGCGCCGGCGAAATCGGTGGCGGACATGCACCAGGTGCTGGCGAACGATTATGTGGATTGTGCGCTGACCGGGTTATTCATGGCGGTTGTGGTGTTGATGCTGGGTGCTGGCGTTGTTTGCATCTTGCAGGCGTTGCGCGATGTGAGGGTGACGACGCAGGAGGACCGCCATGATCTGCCGCTGCTTCGGCCGAGCGTTTGATGTGGGTGAGGCGGCGCGATCGGCGCGTGCGGCTGTCGAGGTGATGGTGGGTTTGCCGGACTATGAGCGGTATGTCGCGCATGTGCGTGCGACGCATCCGGACGGCGACGTGCTGTCACGCGATGCGTTTTTTCGCGCACGGCAGGAGGCAAGGTTCGGGTCTGGCGGCGGATTGCGGTGTTGCTAGAAAGCAAGGCCTTCTTTTTCGAGAAAAAGAAGCAAAAAGCTCTTGCTCCCTGTCGGGTGACTGCTGAAATGAACGCCGACAGGGAGCAAAAGTCTTTTGCTTCTTTTCTTCAGAAAAGAAGTGCTTACTTCCTTTCTGTTGTCGAGCGGCTCAATCGCGTCCGACGCCGCCAGATCGCAAAATCCGGCAAATTGGCAAGGCTGATACTGTTCCCGCGCATTTGGTCGCGGCCGTACCAGCAACCGAGCCTCGATGTGGCGCGCGATGCCGGCATCGGCGACATCCTGATGTGCACGCCGGCATTGCGTGCGGCGCGCGCCGCCAATCCGCATGTGCGCATCCGGTTCTACACGAATTTTCCCGAGTTGGTGCGCGGGCTGCCGTATATCGACGAGGTGTTGCCGTTCGATGCGCGCGAGCCGGGCAGCATCTACGTGGAATATGTAAAGACCGTGCCCACGCCAGTGCATATCGCAAGGCTGCTGGGCGATCGGATCGGCGTGGAGGTAATCGATACGCATCCGGATTGCGTGATCGACGGCGAGTTGGTGGAGGCGTTTCAGGCGGCATGGCGAGACCTGCCGCGGCCATGGGTGGTGGCATTGCGCCGGGCCAGCCGTTACACGCCGAATAAAGACTGGCCCGAAGCGCACTGGGACGCATTGATCGCGCGTGTGGCGGCTAGCTCCACCTTGATCGAGATCGGCGACGCACCGGCGGTGCCGGGTGCTCCGCCGGTGGGCAACTATGTCGATCTGCGCGGCAAAACTTCGTTGCAGGAGCTTGCCGCGGCGTTGAGTGCTGCCGATGTTCATGTAGGGCCGCCGTCCGGGCCGATGCATATCGCGGGTGCGGCGGGTACGCCGACGGTGGTGATCATCGGCGGCTACGAGCATCCGGCGAATGCGCATTACGAGGGGAATGTGGAGTTCTACACCCAGGTGCCGTGCGCACCCTGTTGGCTGCGCACGCCGTGTCCGTTCGATGTGAAGTGTTTGCGGGCGATCGGGGCGGAGGAGGTGTTCGAGGCCGTGCGCGAGCGCTGGGAGACGGCGGCGGGGCGTATGGCGCGGTAGCCTACTTGCTTTGCAGTGTTGCCAGCCAGTCGATGACCAATGCTTCGAGAGCGATCCGGTGGTCGGACCAGCTATGGTCCGTGGCGGCATGGTCCTCGCTCACGTCATGACCACCCGCTTTCCGTATTGCTGTAACGAGCGCCGTGTCGTTCGCCTCGTTACCGTCGTCCGACGTGAGCACGAGCAACGGCAGGTGGGCGAGCCCGGGTGCCAGCGGCGGAAACGACCAGGCGGCGCCATGCGCGACCAGTTCGTCCGCCATGGCGGCGGGCGAGGTCCCAGCTAGAGTCTCGTAATTTTCCGACATGGCGGCCGTGAGTTTCGCGCGCGCGGCGGGATCGGTGGCAGGCGCCGCGCCTGGATCCCAGGCGGAAATCATGATCGCGCCGGCAAGCGCGTGATCGGTTGCGGCCGTCTCGGCGGTTATCCAGCCGCCCATGCTGTGGCCGGCGAGCACGATTCGCGTCGTGTCGATGCCGAGCGCGCGCTCGTTCGCGGGAGCGCGAATATAGGCCAGAACGGCGGCGGTATCTTCGAGAGCGTGCGCGAAGCCGAAGCGGCCCGCGCTGCCCCAGGACCCGCGATAATTGAACGTGACGACATTCCAGCCGGCACGCCGCACCGCCTGAGCGAGATCGAGGTTCTTCTCGTTGCCCGGCAGCCCGTGGCAGAGCACCAACGTATAGTGCGGCCCCTCGCCGGCGGCGATGTACACCAGGCCGTTGATCGTCACGCCGGAACTGGGGATATGCAATACGACAGATCGCGACGGATATTTCGCGTCCGGCACCGGATCCGTTCCGACCGCCGCAGGCATTGGTTGCGCGGCTGCCTGCGCTAACCGGAGACATAACAAGGCGGCCAAGCCCGCGATCCTGATCATGCCAACTCCTCCTATCCGCGACTTCGGATGCGTCTCCTGTCAGGCTCGGCGGCCGACGGGACCCGCAGGGCCTGCAATCAGGTGGCCAAACCAGCCAGCCCCGCGCGCAACGCCTCGATCCCCTCGCCACTCCGCGCACTCGTGGCCAGTACCTCGGGATACGCCGCCGCATGCCCCTTCATTGCCGCCTCAACCTCCGCCCGCTTGCGCGCCAGACGGTCCGGCTTCAACCCGTCGATTTTCGTCAAAACCAACTGGAACGCCACCGCCGCACGATCGAACAAATCCATCACCGCCAAATCCGATGCCTTCAACTCGATACGCGCATCCAACAACAAAACAACCCGCCGCAACACCACACGCCCGCGCAGGAAGTCAAACATCAACCCCTGCCAATCCTCCTTCACCGCCTTGGCGGCCTGCGCATACCCATACCCAGGCATGTCCACCAAAACCAACCGCCCACCCAAATCGAAGAAATTCAACTGCTTCGTGCGCCCCGGCTCGCTCGACGCGCGCGCCAACGCCTTGTGCCCCGTCAACGCATTCACCAACGACGACTTGCCGACATTGGAGCGCCCGGCAAACGCCACCTCCGGGCCACGCGGCTCCGGCAACTGGTCAATGCGCTGTGCCGCGAAATAGAACCGGCACTCGGCGGCGAATAGCAGCCGGCCGGCCTCCAGCTCCGCGGCTTGTTCTTCGGGTGTGGTCACGGAAGGCAAGGCCAGGGGCTCTGCCCCTGGACCCCGCTGGGGCCAGTCGGCCCCAGACCCCGGGCTTCGCCCCTCGCAGTGTGGAGCGGGGGGGCGCACGTGCGGTGGCCAAAGTCCGGATGCCCCCCCGCTCCGCACTGCGAACGCAAACAGGTTCTAAGGACGACTGTCCTTAGCGGGGTCCAGGGGCAGAGCCCCTGGCCTTGCCTTACCGTGTTCACGCCCGAACCACGCGCCCCGTGAGCTTGGCCTGGCGCTGGATATACCATTGCTGCGCCATAGTAAGCGTATTGTTCCACGACCAGTAAATCACCAGCCCCGCCGGAAACCGCCCCATTGTAAACATGAAGATCAGCGGCATGAACTGCAGCATGCGCGCCTGCGCCGGGTCGGGCGGCGGCGGGTTTAGTTTCTGCTGAAAAAACATCGTTGCACCCATCACCAGCGGCCACACGCCAAGGTGAAGATAGGGCGAGAACGTGCTCGGATCGACGGGGATCAGGCCGAACAGGTTGAAGATGTTGGTGGGATCGACCGAGGAGAGGTCCTGGATCCAGCCGAAGAACGGCGCGTGGCGCATTTCGATGGTGATCAGGATCACCTTGTAGAGCGCGAAGAACACCGGGATCTGCAGCAGCATCGGCGCGCAGCCGCTAACAGGGCTCACGTTTTCCGATTTGTACACCGACATCATTTCGGATTGCAGCTTGGCCGGATCGTCCTTGTATTTCTCGCGCACCGCGGTGATTTTCGGACCGAGCAGCCGCATCTTGCCCATGCTGCGATAGGAGCGCGCGGCGATCGGGTAGAACAGCACCTTCACGCACAAGGTAAAGATCATGATCGCAATGCCGAAATTGCCGACGACGTTGTAGATCCAGTCGATCGCGTAGAAAAACGGCTTTGTCAGGAACGGGAACCAGCCCCAGTCGACGGCGTACGAGAAGCGCGGGATATTGGCGTTCGCCTCGTAACGGTCGAGCAGGTGCACTTCCTTGGCGCCGGCGAACACGCGGCTGTCGCTGTTGGCGTCCGCGCCTGGTGCTAAATGTTCCGGCGATGCGGCGAGGTAATTCACCTCAAAACGATCGGCACCATTGTCGAGCCAGTGTTTCCACTCGGTGGTCGTGGGGGCCGCCTGGTCGGGGATCAGTGCGGTCAGCCAATATTTGTCGGTGAAGCCGGCCCAGCCGCCGGTGCCGGTATGCGTGTAGCCAACGCTGTCGGCCTTGTCGCCCTGGGTCTTGACCTTTGCGTAAGTCAGGTCCTCCAGCTTGAGGTCCATCATGCCAAGCAGGCCTTCGAACACGTTGTAGCCGGCGGTTTGCGGCAGCCAGTCGCGCCGCACCCGCTGCCACGGCCAGAGCTGCACGGGCGTCGTGCCCGAATTGTGCACGCTCTGGCGCGCGCTGAACACGTAGTTGTCGTCAACGGACAGCGTGATGTGGAACTGCAGGCCCGCGCCGTTATCCCAGCTGATCGTCACCGGATGGCCGGCCGAAATACTGCCGCCTTCGCTGGTCCACACGGTATCGCTGTCCGGCAGCTTCACCTTGTCCGTGCTGGTCCAGCCGAACTGCACGTAGCTCGGCTGCGGGTCAGAGCGCGGCTCGAGCACGCGCACCAGCGGCGACTTCTTGGAAACCGTCTCGTGGTAGTCGCGCACCCGCAGATCGTCGAGGCTGGCGCCGAGCAGGCTGAGGCTGCCGGTCACGCGCGGGCCGTCGATCACCACGCGTGGTATTTTCGCGGGGTCCATCAGCGGCGAGGGGACGTGTTCCGGCTGGGTGCCGGGCGGCGCCGGATCGTGGGTGGGCCGCGGCGTCTGGTCGGACGGCGTGTTCTTCGTGGTCTGGGCGGCCTGGCGCGCGAGCTGGGCGTGGTTCTTCGGCGGCGCCAAATATTGGAACACCAGCAGGATCGCCACGGCCATGGCGATGAACAGCGGGAGGCGTTTCTGGTCCATCAGCGTGCCTTGGCGACTTTCAGGTTCTCGTCCGCGGGACGATGTGCGCAGGGTGGAACGGGGTCATGGCCGCAGCCGCCCCAGGGATTGCAGCGCAGGATGCGCCAGGCCGCGAGCGCCAGGCCGCGCAGTGCCCCGTGCCGGCGCAATGCCTCGATGGCATAGGCGCTGCAACTCGGCTCGAAGCGGCAGGCCGGTGGCAGCAGCGGCCGCAGCACGAGCTGGTAGCCGCGCACCAGCAAGGCGAGTGCCGCGCCGGCCGGGTTGGCGCCGGCGGAACCGGCCAGGCTCATGGTTTGGCCGAAGAGGCGACGCCCAGCTTTGCCAGGCCGCGCCGCAGATCGTCGATCAGCAGATCGAACCGGCGGGTGCGCGTGGTATCGCGGCCGACGAGCACCAGATCGGCGCCGGTCGCCGGTGTCTCGGCGAGCAGGATACGCGCCGCTGCGCGCAGGCGACGCCTGGTCCGGTTGCGCACCACGGCGTTGCCCACTTTCTTGGTGACGGTGAAGCCGAGGCGGACGGGCAGCGAATCGTCGCGGACGAGCGCCTGCAGCACCAGGCCGGGCGAGGGGGCCTTGCGGCCCTTCGCCGCCACGCGAAGGAACTCGGCGCGGCGCTTGAGATGCGGCGCGCGTGGCGCAGCCTCGGGCCGCGGCGAGGTCACCGCGTCCGCCATCGATGTCAGGCCGAGAGCTTCTTCCGGCCCTTGGCACGGCGGTTGGCGATCACCTTGCGGCCACCCACCGTCTCCATGCGCGCGCGGAACCCGTGCCGGCGCTTGCGGACGAGCTTGGATGGTTGATACGTACGCTTCACGGGGGCACTCCAACGGCTTGTGCGGGGCGCATGGCGGCCCCGGTGTCATGGGGCCGCGTTATAGGTGCGCCCGGCGGCCTGCGTCAAATGGGCGCGTCCTGGATCGGGCGCATCCATCGTCGGCAGGTGTGCTTAGGATGGAATATGCCGGGCCTTTGGAAACGAAACCGGTCCGCGCCGGTTGTGTCAGTGCATCGGCGCAATGTCCGGGGAGACGCAAAAGCATGCAAGGCCTAGGGTTCGCGCTGGCCGGGATCGTGGCGGGTGTGTTGGCCACGCTGCTCTGGGCGCGGACGGCTATCGCCACGCAGCGTGCGGAGACGGCCAGGCTGCAGGCCGCCCTCGCCGCGGCGGGCGCGGTGGAGGGCCACCTGGCCGAGCTGCGCCAGCAGGTCGCCACGTTGCGGCACGATCTGCGCGGGATTTTGTCGCCGGCGCTCCTGGTGGCCGACGGGCTGCTGAACAGTGCCGAGCCCAAGGTGAAGCGCGCCGGCGAGGTGATGGTGCGCACGGTGGAGCGCGCCTCCGAGCGGCTGTCCGAACTGACGGTGCCCCCGCCCGCCTTCTAACCGACCCAAGTCGCCCGGCGCCTAGCTCGCCCCGCCGCTCACCAGCCCCCAGCAATACCGCTCCGCCACTTCCGCCACCACCGAGTCGTCGGGCGCCACAAGCACCGCCCGGTGCTCTACCGCGAACGGCGCGCCCCGCTCGCAAATCCGGGCGGAAAGCGTGTGCCGCCGCAGGCCGAGCGATGCTACCACGCGGCCGAACGGTATGTCCGTCGTCGCCAGTGCGGCGACCATGCCGGGCGGCAGCAGCCCCGGCCGGAACCACAGATCCGCTTCCGACAGGGCACGGGCGCCGCAAAGCAGGGTCACGCGGCGATGCTGCCCATCGGCGACGCATCTGGGTGGCGTGGCCGGCCCCGCAACGGCGCGGCGTATGGTGATCGGCGCGCCGCAGAGCGCTTCGAGCACGGCGGTGGCGCTGTCGGCGGCGAGCAGGGCGTCGTGGAGAGACTGCGCAGTGACGGTGGGCAGCACGTCAGGCGAGCGGCAGCAGCCGGACGCCCTGGCCGCGCTTCAACCCCACCATAGTGGCCTGGCCGAACAGCCGTGCCAGCCGGGCAAGCCGGCGCCGGTCGCCGATAACGAGCAGGTGGTCCGGCCGGGCGCGTCGGCCGGTGCCGCTTGCGGGCAGCGCCGGCGTGCTGCCGAGCCGGAGGCGGAGCGCGGCCATCATCCGGTCGTTCCAGTCGGGCGGCATGCGCCGGTTGGCGCGGTTCCACGCGGTTATCAGCACCGCCTCGCGCGCGCCCAGGCCGGCGAGCAGGCCGTCCAGTGCCATGGAGCGGCGGCCGATCTGCAGGTCGAATCCGGCAACGCTGTAGCGGCGGGGTTTCAAGGTCATGCGACCGCTTAGGCCGGCGGGGTGGGACGCACAACAGTTAGTAAGAAAGGCCTTCTTTTTCGAGAAAAAGAAGCAAAAAGCTTTTATCCCGTGCTGTCGCGCCCAGGCTGGATACACGCTTCGCGTGCTACTTGGTGCCGGCCCCAACGAACGGGGCCAAAAGTTTTTTGGTCCTTTTTTTCAAAAAAGGACTGCTTGCCTTGCCTTACTGCCCCGCCCGCTCATTTGCCGCGAGCTCCTCCGGCGTAAGATTTAGCGCAAAATACAAATGGTAGTTCGGTCCGCTGACGCCTTTGCTCGTGGGCAGCTTCATCGCGATCTCCTGGCCGGTCACCTCCAGCGTGTCCACATTCTGCGGGAACGTGACGTGCTGCACATACGCCGCCTTGTCGAGTATCTGGCCATCGCGCACCACGCCGAGGATATAGCCCACATCGGCCGAGTTGCTGGTGGCCGCCGGGCCTTTGGTCACCACCATCACCACATGCCCGTGCGCGCCCTCAACCCTTACGCCGAGCTTGCCGGAGCAGGCGCCCTGCACGTCGGTCAGCCGCACGCCAAGCACCAGGTCCGAAACGTCGGTGCCGCGCCCGTTGAAATGCGACACATGCGACGCTTCCGGCAGCACATAGGCGCGCGGGCACTGCGCGGCTTCCTCGTCCGGGTCCGTATGGCAGGCGGCGACTGCGAGTGCCAGGAACAGGACGGACAGGTGGGTCAGGCGCATGGGTATCTCCGCTGCGGGGCCGTCGGTCGCTTGCGTGTCGCGATGCGCGGCCGGCGCCCCAATGCTTTGCCACAGCATCGCGCATTTGCACCAGGACCCCGGCTTTCGGTCCGCCGCCTTTGCACCCGGCGCCCGGCATCGCCATATTGCACGCAGACGAAGAGAGACGGGGACCGACCGACCCATGCCAGATAGCCCGACAGACCTGCTGATGCACGCGCCCGATCTCGGACTGGCACACACGCCCGACTCCGGCGGCGCGCCCGGGACCGCGCTCCGACCGCTGCGCGTGGTGCTGGCCGGCCCGCGCGGCTTCTGCGCCGGCGTCGACCGCGCCATACGCGTGGTGGAAGAGGCGCTGCGCCGCTACGGCGCGCCGGTCTATGTGCGCCACGAGATCGTCCACAACCGCACCGTGGTCGAGACTCTGGAAGCCCAGGGCGCGATCTTCGTCGAGGAACTCGACGAGGTGCCGGAAAACGCCCACGTGGTGTTCAGCGCGCACGGCGTGCCCAAGGCGGTGCCGGAAGAGGCGCAGCGCCGCAACCTGGCCTATCTGGACGCGACGTGTCCGCTGGTCAGCAAGGTGCACCGTGAGGCCGAGCGGCACTTCGCCGAGCAGCGCCATATCCTGATGATCGGCCATGCCGGCCACCCCGAAGTGGTGGGCACCATGGGCCAGCTGCCGCCGGGCGCGGTCACGCTGGTGCAGAACGCCGCCGAGGCGCTGACCGTGGCGCCGGCCGAGATCGCCAACCTCGCCTTCATCACCCAGACCACGCTGAGCGTGGACGATACCGCCGAGATCGTGGAGATCCTGCGCCGCCGCTTCCCCGAAATCGAAGGGCCGAAGCGCGAGGACATCTGCTACGCCACCACCAATCGCCAGGCCGCGGTCAAGGCGATCGCCCAGGGTTGCGACCTGCTCATTGTGATCGGCAGCCCGAACAGCAGCAACAGCCAGCGCCTTCGCGAAGTGGCCGAGCGCGCCGGCGCCGGGCGTGCGATCCTGGTGCCCAAGGTGGGCGACATGGATTTCTCCCTGATGGAGGGTGTTGGGACTGTCGGTATTACCGCGGGGGCTTCGGCGCCTGAGAGCCTGGTGCAGGAAGTTCTGGCCGAGCTGGGGCGGCGGTTCACGCTGCAGATCGAGGAGCGGCAGGTTACCACCGAGGACGTCATCTTCAAGCTGCCTTATCCTCTGGCTTAGGCAAGCAAGGCCTTCTTTTCTGAAGAAAAGAAGCAAAAGACTTTTGATCCGCTGTCGCCGACTTTTGAAAAGCCTCTATGTTTCCTGCAGGGGGGTTTTCTCCAGGCGGCAGCCGCCTATCAGCCAGCTTCCATCTGGCTGCTGGGACATGTCGTAGATCGCCGTCACCAGGCGGCCGTCCGGGCCTACGATCTCAACGCGCTGCTCCACCGCCGCCTCCACGCGGTGCGCGTCCAGGAACTTGAACGAGCGCGGCCGATAGACCTGCGGATAGGCCTGCTTCACGGCTTCCAGGAAATGCGTGCTGTCGCCGAACTTGTCCTGGATACCGGGCGTGGCGAACGCAAAGGCAGCGGGCGCGTCTTCCCGGCGGAAAGCGTCGATCTGCGCGGTGATCACCCTCGTGATCTCGGCGGCATCCGCAGGCGCCACCGGGGTTTGCGCCTGGGCGGAGAAGGCCAGCAGCAGGAGCACGGTCAGCAAGGCTCTGCGCATTTCGGCTTACCTTCCGGACGGGGATCGGACAGACTTAACAAAGCCTTCTTTTTCGCAAAAAAGATGCAAAAATCCGCCGTGTGCCGCCGCGCTTGGGCTGGATCAGGTGCGGACGCGCGGCCGGGTCGGCTGCGCGCGGCATCGCCGACCGGCATGCCTGTGAAACCAGCGCTTTATTAACCAATTCCGATACGGTATGATACCGAAATGAGAATCGTCGACAGTTTTGCGCATGGCCTGGTTGGCGTTTGCGGCACGTTCGCCCGCATCATGCTGAGCATGCTCGAATTCGTCGAGGGTATGCTGCGTGGGCTGATGAAAGGGGCGGGGCTGAACAACGACGTGCAGACCGTGGCACTGATATTCATCACCAGCATGTTCCTGGTCGCGGTGCTGCGCCTGCTGCGCGGCCGGTTACGCACCAGCGCGGCGCTGGTCATGATACTGATCCTGGCCCACACGCTGGAGACGATCGCGCACGGGTCTCTGGGGTGAGGGCTATCCTGCTGAGATCGTAAGGCAAGAAAGCAGTCCTTTTTCGAGAAAAAGGACCAAAAAGCTTTTGCTCCAACGCCTGCACCGAAGCCAATCGCGGCTATATCTGCAACCATATCGATTGGCAGAACGAGCGTGGCCTGCGTGCAGGCGTCGGGAGCAAAAGCTTTTTGGTCCTTTTTCTCGAAAAAGGACTGCTTTCTTCCTAAGCCGCCAGCCGCGCCAAAGCCGCCCTGTATTCCGCGCTCCACGTCGCGATACGCTCCGCCGCCGGCACCACGCGATCCACCCGCCCCACGCCCTGGCCCGCGCCCCAGATATCCCGCCAGGCCTTGGTGGCCCCACCGCTGCCGAAATTCATCGCGGTCGCGTCCGATACCGGCAGCGCGTCCGGATCGAGCCCGGCGGCCAGGATCGAGCTCTTCAGGTAGTTGCCGTGCACGCCGGTGAACAGGTTGCTGTACACGATGTCCGACGCCTGGGAATCCACCACCGCCTGCTTGTAGTCGGCGGCCGCATTGGCTTCCTCGGTGGCGATGAACGCCGAGCCGATATAGGCCACGTCGGCGCCGGCCGCCTGCGCGGCCAGGATCGCCCCGCCGGTGGAGATGGCACCCGACAGTGCCAGCGGACCGTCGAACCAGGCGCGTATCTCCGAGAGCAGCGCGAACGGCGACGTGGTGCCGGCATGGCCGCCCGCGCCGGCCGCCACCGCCACCAGGCCGTCGGCGCCCTTGTCGATCGCCTTGTGCGCGAAGGCCACGTTGATGATGTCGTGCAGCACGATGCCGCCGTAGGAATGCACCGCATCGAACACGTCGGTGCGCGCGCCCAGCGAGGTGATGACGATCGGCACCTTGTACTTCACGCAGAGCTCGAGGTCGTGCTCCAGGCGGTCGTTCGAGCGATGCACGATCTGGTTGACCGCGAACGGCGCGGACGGCGCGTCCGGGTGGGCCGCGTCGTATTCCGCCAGTTCGCCGGTGATGCGTTCGAGCCAGCCGTCGAGCAACTCCTTGGGTCGCGCGTTGAGCGCCGGGAAGGAGCCGACGATGCCGGCCTTGCACTGGGCGAGCACCAGGTCCGGGTTGGAGATGATGAACAAAGGCGCCGCGATAACCGGCAGGCGCAGTTTCGTGGCGAGGAACGGGGGCAGGCTCATGCGGCGACGGCCTTTGTGCGGGATTGGAAAAAGGCGGCCACCGTCGCGCGGAACTCGGCGGTCTGCAGTTGCGCGCCGAACACGGCGTTCTCCTCGGCGATGCGGCCGGGCAGGTCGCGCGTCGCGGATTTCATCAGCGCCTTTGTGGCGAGCAGGGCGCCGGCGGGTTTGGCGGCGAGGCGCCCGGCCAGTGCCTGGGCTTCGGCGACCGCAGTGCCTGCGGGGACCACGCGGTTGACCAGGCCCAGCGCCTCGGCGCGTGCGGCGTCCACCGGTTCGCCGAGCAGCAGGAGTTCGGCGGCGCGGCGTTGGCCCATCAGGTTCGGCACCAGCAGCGAGCTGCCGGCTTCCGGCACCAGCGCCAGGTCCACGAACGGCATCTGCAACAGCGCGTCCGGCTCGGCGAGCACGAAATCGCAATGCAGGAGGAGCGTGGTGCCGATACCGACGGCGCGGCCCTGCACGGCGGCGATGAGTATCTTGCCGGCGCCGGCCAGCGCGCGGATGAAGCGCTGCACGGGCGCTTCGTCGCCGGACGGTGGGCGGGCGACGAAATCGGCGAGGTCGTTGCCGGCGCAAAAGGCCGGGCCGTCGCCGGAGAAGATCACGGTGCGAATGTCCGGGTCGGCTTCGGCGCGCGCCATGGCGTCGGCCATGTCGGTATACATCGCCACGGTGAGCGCGTTGCGCTTGGCGGGGCGGGCCATCGCGATGTGCAAGGCGGCGCCGTCCTGGTGGATTCGGATGTCGGGTGTTGCCATGTGGTGAGCCTACCGTGAGGCGGCCGGGAAAGAAAGAAAGCAGTCCTTTTTCGAGAAAAAGGACCAAAAAGCTTTTGCTCCCTGTCGGCGGGTGCTGACCAACTCCCCGACAGGGACCAAAAGTTTTTTGTTTCTTTTTTTCAAAAAAGAAAGCGCTTTCTTCCTAAACTGTGCAGGGCCCGAATGACCAACCAAGCAGCGCAAACCCTGGAGTCCGGCCACCTCGTAATCCTCGCAGACGAAGCCGCCGACCGGGGCTGCTTCGTGGGCGTGGCCGCGCTCGCCACCCCGGATACGGTAAACACCACGGTCACCTGGGGCCGCGGCCTGACCTGCTTCAGCGTGACCGCCGAGCGCGCGATGGCGCTGGGCCTGGTGCTGGCCGGCGAGTATCGCGAGGGCTATCGCGGCCCGATCCAGCTGCGTTCGGTGGAAGCGGCCGAGTGCGACGGCACCGGCATCTCGGCCGCCGACCGGGCGCTGACCTTGCGGGCCGCCGGCGCGCCGGATGCGGGCGTCGCCAGCCTCAAATCGCCGGGCCACGTGATGCCGGCGATGGTGGGCTATCGCGGCCAGGAACGGCGCGCGAGCGCGGACCTGGCCCTCGACCTGGTGCGGCAGCTCACCCGCTACGAGGTGGCGGCCTGGACGGACATACTGGACGACGACGGCGAGGTGGCGAGTGCCGCCTATTGCCGCGCGCTGGCGGACCGGCTGGGCCTGCCCTGCGTAAGTGCCGCGGATGTGGCGATGGCGGCGGCGGGCTAGCGGAGCGGCAAGCGGGGTTTTGCAGGTGCTTTGAGGGAAGAAAGCAGTCCTTTTTTGAAAAAAAGGACCAAAAAACTTTTGCTGTGACGGTAGCGCGGCCGCTTCGGTTTATCTCGGGAACAGCCGGTTGGCGCAAAGCGGGCGCGCGAGGCCCCGCCGACGCGTCTTAGCAGGGCCAGGAGTCAAAAGTTTTTTGCTTCTTTTTTCAAAAAAGAAGGCCTTCCTTCCTACCCAGCCCGCAACAACCGTGCCCCCTCCTCCGCCAGCCACCCCGACGCTGCCGCCCGATACGGCGACAGCGCATCGCACAGCGCCCAGAACTCCGGCGCGTGATTCATGTGCCGCAGATGCGCCACCTCGTGACCCACCACGTAATCCTGCACGTAGGTCGGCGCCATCAGCAGCCGCCAGCAGAACATCAGCGCCCCGTCCGCCGAGCAACTGCCCCAGCGCGTGCGCGTGTCCTTCACCGTCACCCGCCGCACCACCAGACCGGCGCCGGCCGCCTTGGCCAGCGCCTGGGCGGAAAACCGGCGCCTGGCCTCCGCGCGCAGGAAGTCGCCCACCCGGCGCGCCAGGAACTCGGCATCGCCCGACACATGCAGCTCGGCCTCGCCGAGCCAGGCGCCGCCGCGGCCGCCCGGCGCATGGCGGATCAGGTGCGGCGTGCCGTCGATGGTGACCAGGGCGCCGTCGGCGAAGGGCACGGCTGCCGGCAGGGCGGCGAGATGGGTGCTGACCCAGTCGGCATTGGCCCGCAGCAGCGCAATGCCGGCTGCCTTTGCGGCGCGCATCGGCAGGGTGACGACCACGTGGCCTTCGCGGGCGTCGATACGCAGGGTGATGCGCCTGGCGCGCGGGTTGCGGCGCCAGTGGATGGTGGCTGGGCCGCCCGGCAGGATCAGCGACTCCGGAGGCGGGGTCTTCATGGGGAGCAAGGAAAGCCTTCCGCCTGGCAAAAAGAAGCAAAAACATTTTGCCGCCCGCCGCGGTATCGTGCGACCGGCTGGGGTGGCGTCAACCCTTAACCTGAGAGACCGTAACCATGAGCATGCTCACCACGGCGGACGGCACCGCGCTGTTCTACAAGGACTGGGGCAGCGGCACCCCGATCATGTTCCATCACGGCTGGCCGCTCAGCGCGGATGATTGGGACGCGCAGATGCTGTTCTTCCTGCACAAGGGCTACCGCGTGATCGCGCATGACCGCCGCGGGCACGGTCGCTCCAGCCAGACCGTGCACGGCAACGAGATGGACACCTACGCCGCGGATGTGGCCGCGCTGACCGACCATCTCGACCTGCAGGGTGCCATCCATGTGGGCCACTCGACGGGCGGCGGCGAAGTGGCGCGCTATGTGGCGCGCGCGAGGCCCGGCCGGGTGGCCAAGGCCGTGCTGATCGGCGCGGTGCCGCCTATCATGGTGCAGAGCGAGGCCAATCCCGGCGGCCTGCCACTCGCGGTGTTCGACGGGTTCCGCACGGCGCTCGCGGCAAACCGCGCGCAGTTCTTCCTCGATGTGGCGAGCGGGCCGTTCTACGGCTTCAACCGGCCGGGCGCCCAGGTCTCTGAAGGCGCGATACGCAACTGGTGGCGCCAGGGCATGATGGGCGCCACCAAGGCGCATTACGACTGCATCGCGGCGTTTTCGGAGACGGATTTCACCGCGGACCTGCGGGCGATCGACGTGCCCGTCCTGGTCATGCATGGCGACGACGACCAGATCGTGCCGATCGCGGACTCGGCCCTGCTGTCGGCGAAACTGCTCAAGCAGGCGACGCTGAAAATCTATCCCGGCCTGCCGCATGGCATGTGCACCACCCATGCCGAGACGATCAACGCCGACCTGCTGGCCTTTATCGCCGGCTGACACCGGCTTTGGCCAAGGGCGCGGCCGGCCGGCCGGGGATCGGCCGGCTGCGTGGCGGGCCGGGACCGTCGTGCAAGCGTGAAGGCGGGCGGGCACGGCCGGTATTTGACGGCAAGGGCAAATACCCTAACCTGCCGCTCAAAATAGCCGGCCGGTAAACCGGCCCAGCGACGCGCCGGTGCGACGGCCAGGAAACGAAAGGACCAGGATATGGACCAGCATGGGTCTGCTACGCTCGACCATCCGGACGCGCCCGCCGCCGGCGCCAGGCGCCACGCCTGGGAAGGGCACTACCCGCCGCAGGTGAAATGGCGCCAGCCGGTCGAAACCATGACGCTGCCCCAGCTGCTGGAACGCTCGGCCGCGCGGTACACCGATCGGCCGCTGATCGAATATCGCGACAGGCAGGTGAGCTTCACCGCCATCGCCGGCCTGGTGGATCGCATGGCCGCCGGCTTCCTGGCCGCCGGCTACGGCCCGGGCAGCACCATCGCGCTGTTCCTGCCCAACACGCCCTGGCACACGGTCTGCTTCTTTGCCGCGCTAAAGGCGGGCGCCAGGCTCGCCCATCTGAGCCCGCTCGATGCGCCGCGCGAGGTGATGCACAAGATCAGCGACAGCGGCGCCGCCGTGGTGGTCGCCACCAATCTCGGCGGCCTGGCGGCAGGCGCTGCCAAGCTGGTGGCGATGGGCGTGGTGCCGCGCCTGCTCATCGGCGAGGATGCGTATTGGGGCGGCACCACGGGCGATGCCGTTACCTACGGCGCCGGCGTGGACGATCTGGCCGCCCTGCTCGACGCGGCGCCTCCCGCCGCCTGGCCCGAGGTCAAGCCGTCCGACCTGGCGCTGCTGCAATATACCGGCGGCACCACCGGCCTGCCCAAGGGAGCGATGCTGACCCACGCCAACATGCTGGCCGCCACGTTCAGCTATCTGAGCTGGCGCGAGCCGGGCGAGGTCGAGGCAGGGCCGCAGCGGGTGATCGGCGTGCTGCCGATGTTCCACGTCTATGCGTTGGGCGTGGTGCTGCTGCTCAACATCGCGGACGGCAACATGATCATGCTGCGGCCGCGCTTCGACCTGGCGACCACGATCGAGGACATCGAGACGAAGCGCGCGACCAGCTTCCCCGCGGTGCCCACGATGATCATTGCGTTGCTCAGCGCGCCCGGCGTGGAGGACCGCGATTTCAGCTCGCTGACCATGTTGGGCTCCGGCGGCGCGCCCCTGCCCACCGATGTGGCCGAGCGCGCGCAACGGCTGATCGGCCACGAACTGCGCACCGGCTGGGGCATGACGGAAACCGCAGCGATCGGCACCCGCGTGCCGACAGGCGTCGCCGCCAGCGCTGGCATGATCGGCGTGCCGCTGCCGAACGTGGAGCTGCGCATCGTCGGGCTCGACGATCCCACGCGCGTCCTGCCGCCCGGCGAGGTGGGCGAGATGGCGATACGCGGCCCGAACGTGACGAGCGGCTACTGGAACCAGCCGGAGCTGTCGGCCAAGAGCTTCGCCGACGGTTTCTTCCTGACCGGCGACATCGGGCATATGAGCGCCGACGGGCTGTTCACGCTGATCGACCGGAAGAAGCGGATGATCATTTCCGGCGGCTTCAACGTGTATCCGGCGATGATCGAGGACAGCATCTACGAGCACCCGGACGTGGAAGAGGTGATCGTGATCGGCATCCCGGACGAGTATCGCGGCGAGGCTGCCAAGGCGTTCATTAAGCAGCGGGCGGGCACCACGCCGCTCGACATCGACACGTTGAAGGCGTTTTTGGCCGACAAGGTTGGCAAGCACGAGATGCCAAAGGCGTTGGAGCTGCGGGATTCGTTGCCCAAGAGCCCTGTTGGGAAGCTGTTGGCGACCCAATTGGCTGATGAGGAGCGGGCGCGCACAGCGAAGTAAGGCAAGGCGTTCTTTTTCGAGAAAAAGAACCAAAAAGCTTTTGCTCCGCTGTCGCGGGCGTTTCCGGATAATCGGCGACAGCGGAGCCAAAGGTTCTTTTGCTTCTTTTCTTCAGAAAAGAAGGCCTTGCTTTCTTTCTTTGAAGGATATGACACATGGATCTACGTTTCACCCCAGAAGAAGTCGCCTTCCGCGACGAGATGCGCACCTTCTTCCGCGAGAACATTCCCGCCGAGATACGCAATCGCCTGGGCGCGGGCCGGCATGTGACCAAGGAAGAATGGGTCACCAGCCAGCGCATCATGAACAAGGCGGGCCTCGCCGTGCCGCATTGGCCGGTGCAATACGGCGGCCGTGGCTGGAGCCCGATCCAGCTCTACATCTACAACGAGGAGATGATGAGCGAGAACTGCCCCACCCCGCTGCCCTTCAACACGCATATGGTGGGACCGGTGATCGCGGCGTTCGGCACCGAAGAGCAGAAGGCGCAGTATCTGCCGCGCATCGCCAACATCGACGATTGGTGGTGCCAGGGTTTCTCCGAGCCTGGTGCGGGTTCGGATCTCGCCAGCCTCAAGACGAAGGCGGTGCGCGAGGGCGATGAATGGGTGATCAACGGCCAGAAGACCTGGACCACATTGGGCCAGTGGGCCGACTGGATCTTCGTGCTCGCGCGCACCAACCCCGAGGCGCGCAAGCCGCAGGAAGGCATCAGCTTCATCCTTGTCGATATGAAGACGCCCGGCGTGACGGTGCGGCCGATCCAGCTGATCGACGGCGGCCACGAGGTGAACGAGGTCTGGTTCGACGACGTTCGCGTGCCCGTCGGCAACCTGGTGGGCCAGGAGAACCGCGGCTGGGATTGCGCCAAGTTCCTGCTCGGCAACGAGCGCAGCAACATCGCGCGCATCGGTGCGAGCAAGGCGAGGTTGCGCCGGATACGCGAGATCGCGCGCACCGTGCCGGCCGGTGACGGCGCGCTGTGGGACAGCGAGGCGTTCCGCCACAAGGTGGCCGCCGTGGAGATCGAGCTCAAGGCGCTGGAGATGACGCAGTTGCGCGTGGTTGCCGCCGAGCGCGATCACGGCAACAAGCCCAATCCGGCAAGCTCGATCCTGAAGATCAAGGGCAGCGAGATACAGCAGGCGACGACGGAGCTGGCGCTGGAAATGGCCGGGCCGTTTGCGCTGGCGTATCACGACGGCGAGGAGGAGATTGCCGAGGGCCGCAACGATCTTCCGGACGGTTTCGCCTGGGCGGACACGGCGGCGCCGGAATATTTCAACTACCGCAAGGTGTCGATCTACGGCGGCTCGAATGAAATCCAGAGGAACATTATAGCCAAAGCCGTCCTGGGCTTCTGAAAAGAAAAAGTCATTCTGGCGGCCATCTGACGGCGATTTCCTGCGCTCCGGTGCTCATGGCCCCAAACGGCCACTCCGCTCCGGTGCTCGGAAATCACCGCCAGCTAACTCGCCATAACGACTTTTCGCACCCGACATGCTCGTCGGATAAGCGCGCGACAGCGGAGTCAAAAGTCTTTTGCTTCTTTTCTTCAGAAAAGAAGGCCTTCCTTACTTCCTCCTAGGACCCATCAGCATGGACTTCGAATACAACGACGAGCAGCGCATGCTGAAAGACAGCGTCGACCGCCTGATCGGCCCAGCCTACGACGATCTGGGCAAGCGCCGCTCCACCCAGGCCGAGGGCACCGGTTTCAGCGCAGACCTCTGGCATAAATACGCCGAGCTGGGCCTGACCGCTCTGCCGTTCACCGAGGAGGATGGCGGCTTCGGCGGCGGTCCGGTGGAGACGATGATCGTGATGGAGGCGGTCGGCCGCGGCCTGGCGCTGGAGCCCTATCTGGCCAGCATCGTGATCGGCGGCAATCTGATACGGCTGGGCGGCACGCCGGCGCAGCGCGAGGCGTGCATTCCGCAGATCGCGGACGGCTCGTTGCGCGTGGCGTTCGCGCATGTGGAGCGGCAGGCGCGCTACGATCTGTTCGACGTATCCACACACGCCAAGCGCACCGAGGGCGGCTACACGATCGAGGGCGACAAATCCGTGGTGTTGTCGGGCGACAGTGCGGGCAAGCTGATCGTCAGCGCACGCACGTCCTCGGCGAGCCGGCGGGATAAGCACGGCATCACGTTGTTCCTGGTGGATGCGAACGCGCCGGGAATTTCGCGTCGCGATTTCCCGACGCAGGACGGGCAGCGCGGCGCGGCGATCTCCTTTGCCGGCGTGGTTGTGCCGGAGAGTGCGATCATCGGCACGCTGGATCACGGTGGCGAGCTGATCGAGCACGTGACGGATATCGCGATCGCCGCGGTGTGTTCGGAAGCGGTTGGCGCGATGACGTCGCTGCACGCGCTGACGCTGGATTATCTGAAGACGCGCAAGCAGTTCGGCGTGCCGATCGGCAGCTTCCAGGTGTTGCAGCACAAGGCGGTGGATATGTTCACCGCACTCGAGCAGGCGCGCAGCATGGCGTATTATGCGGCGATGATGGCGGCCTCCGACGATGCGCGCGAGCGGCGCCGGGCGCTGTCTGCCGCCAAGGTGCAGATCAACAATTCGGCGAAATTCGTGGGCGAGACGGCGGTGCAGTTGCACGGCGGTATCGGCGTGACGATGGAATATCGCGCCGGGCATTACTTCAAACGTCTCACGATGATACAGAGCCTGTTCGGCGATACCGACCATCACATGCGCATGGTGGATCATGCCGGCGGGATGCTGGAGACGGTCTAGGCAGGCCGCTTGCCTGATGGGATACACAGCGTGTCTTCTATAAGGCGTCTGCCCGAAAGGCTTCAGGTAGGATGAGCGAGAGTGACTCCGAGCCTGGGCCGATCGCCGAATATTCCGGCAAGCCGGCGGCGCCGCGCAAGTTTGGCCGGCGTGAAAAACATTCGCTCGTCAGGGTCGGCAATTACTCGCTGATCAAGAAGGGCGTGACGCGTTTCGACTGGGCCGATCCGTACAGGATCGCGGTGGATCTGAGCTGGCCGGAATTCCTCACCGGGCTGATCTGCATCTACGTGAGCGTCATCGGTTTGTTTGCGGTGCTGTATGCGCTGGTGCCCGGATCGGTTGCCAATGCGCGCCCGCACATGTTCACCGACCATTTCTTCTTCAGTCTCGAGACGCTGGCCACGGTCGGTTACGGCTACATGTATCCCGCTACGCTGTACAGCCACTGCGTGGCGTCGGTCGAGATACTTACCGGCCTGGCGTTCACCGCGATACTGACCGGGCTAATATTCGTGCGGTTCTCCAAGCCGCGCGCGAAGTTCCTGTTCGCGGACCATCCCGTCGTCACCACCTTCAACGGCGTGCCGACTCTGATGCTGCGGGTCGGCAACGGCCGCGCCGCGATCCTCGCCGAAGCGCGCATAAAGATCAGCGTGCTGGTCTCCAGCATATCCAGCGAGGGGACGAGTTTCCGGCGGACGCACGAGCTGGCGCTGGTGCGCAACTCGATCCCGGTGTTTCCGCTGACCTGGACGGTGATGCACGAGATCGATGCGCACAGTCCGTTGGCCGGGCTGGATGCTACGAGTTTCGCCGCCGCGGATGTGAGGCTGTTCGTGTCGTTCGAGGCGCGCGACCCGACGCTGGCGGTGGTGGTGCACGATCTGCGCAGTTACGCGCCGGGGGAGGTGCTGTTCGGCGCGCGGTATGTGGATATGATTTCGGTGGATACGGATGGGAATACGTGTGCGGATATGACGAAGATAAGTGAGGTGGTTGGGGAGTAGGCAAGGCAAGCAGTCCTTTTTTGAAAAAAAGGACCAAAACACTTTTGCTGCCGACGCCTGCACGCAAGCCCACCTCCGTCGTGCAATTGAACACCTTCATGAAGAAGGTGGGCTCTCATGCAGGCGTCGGGAGCAAAAGTTTTTTGCTTCTTTTTTTCAAAAAAGAAGGCCTTCCTTCCTTCCTGGCCTCAAGCCGCCGGAAAAGACCCCTCGAACGCAAAACTGGAAACCGGATTACGCCCGTTAGGCGTCTCCATCCCTTTGTAGGGCTCGCTGAGCGTATCCGGGCTCCCCTGCTTGCCGATCACGATCGCCATCTCAACTCGGTAGCCGTCCGGCACGCCCAGCTCGGCCGCCGCGCGCGGCATGTCCAGCCCGACCATGCCATGCGTGTGCCAGCCGAGCTTCGTCGCCTGCAACGCCAGGTTCTGCCAGGCGCTGCCGGCATCGAAAGAATGGCTGTAGCTGGGCACCTCCTCGCCACGCGGCGCCATCGTGGTCTTGGAGATGGCGAGCACCAGCACGGAGCCGGTTTTGCACCAGCTCTGGTTGGCCGGGTTGAGGTAGGCGAACAATTTGTCCCAGGCCGGGGTGCCGGCATGGCCGTAGATGTAGCGCCAGGGCTGCGAGTTGTAGCTGCTCGGCGCCCAGCGCGCGGCCTCGAAGATCTGCAGCAGCGTCTCCTGCTCCATCTTCGCGGGCGTAAAAGCGCGCGGCGACCAGCGTTGCAGGAACAGCTCTTCGATCGGGTGATCGGACTGGCGGCCTTCGAAGCTGGTCATGGGTATTCTCCTTGAGGGCGGGCTGGCGTGGCTGCCCGCGCCTCTCATTTAGGGCGGGCGCGGGCGGTCAGATAGGCCTAACGTGATATGCCGGGCCGAGTCTCCCGGGCACAAGGGCCGCGCCGGCGAACCCCGGATATGGTAGAAACTCGTGGCGGGCGGACCATATCTTGTGTTACCAAACTTGACGCGCAGCAAAGGCAGGGCAGGATGGACGGCATGACAAATCGTGACCTAGGAGAGATCGCCCTGCTGGACGACGGCGTGCAGATGCGCGGTCGCCACCAGGTGCGCGTGGACCGCAGCCGCGACGCGCTGCTGACCGATTTCGGCCGCGCGACGCTGGACGACCGCTACCTTCTGCCAGGCGAGGGCTACCAGGATCTGTTCGCGCGAGTCGCCAGCTTCTACGGCGACGATGCGGCGCATGCCCAGCGCCTCTACGATTACATCAGCCGGCTATGGCTGATGCCGGCGACGCCCGTTCTCTCCAACGGCGGCACGCAGCGCGGCCTGCCGATTTCGTGCTTTCTCAACGAGGCTTCCGACAGCCTGGACGGTATCGTGGGCCTCTGGAACGAGAACGTCTGGCTGGCGAGCAAGGGGGGCGGTATTGGCAGTTACTGGGGCAATCTGCGCTCGATCGGCGAAAAGGTCGGCCAGAACGGCAAGACCAGCGGCGTGATCCCGTTCATACGCGTGATGGATTCGCTCACGCTGGCGATCAGCCAAGGCTCGCTGCGTCGCGGCTCGGCCGCGGTATATCTGCCGGTGCAGCATCCGGAGATCGAGGAGTTCATCGAGATACGCCGGCCGACCGGCGGCGATCCGAATCGCAAGGCGCCGAACCTGCACCACGGGATACTCATACCCGACGAGTTCATGCGCGCGGTGGAGGCCGACGCGATGTGGTCGCTGCGTTCGCCGAAGGACAACGCGATCGTGCGCCAGATCTCGGCGCGCTCGTTGTGGATACGCATATTGATCGCGCGCGTGGAGACCGGCGAGCCGTATCTCGTGTTCTCCGACCACGTGAACAGCGCGCGGCCGGACCATCACAAATTTGCCGGTCTCGAAGTAAAAACCTCGAACCTTTGCAGTGAGATCACGCTGCCGACGGGTCTCGACCAGTACGGCAAGCAGCGCACCGCCGTGTGCTGCCTGTCGTCGCTCAACCTCGAGACGTGGTTCGACTGGAAGGACCACCCGCTGTTCATCGAGGACACGATGCGTTTCCTCGACAACGTTCTGCAGGATTTCATCGACCGCGCGCCCGACGAGATGGAGCGCGCGAAATATGCCGCCGCGCGCGAGCGTTCGGTGGGCCTCGGCGTGATGGGCTATCACTCGTTCCTGCAGTCGCAGAACGTGCCTTTCGAGGGCGTGATCGCGAAAGTCTGGAACAAGCGCATGTTCAAGCACATACGCGAGCAGGCCGATGCGGCGTCGCGCCTGCTGGCCGAGGAGCGCGGTGCGTGTCCGGATGCGGCCGATTACGGTGTCGCGGAGCGGTTCTCCAACAAGATGGCGATCGCGCCCACGGCGAGCATTTCGATCATCGCCGGCAATGCGAGCCCCGGCATCGAGCCGATCGCGGCGAACGTGTTTTTGCAGAAAACGCTGTCGGGCAGTTTCACCGTGCGCAACAGGCATCTCCAGCAATTGCTCGAAGCGCGCGGCATGGATACCGACGAGGTGTGGTCGTCCATCACCCTGCGCTCCGGCAGCGTGCAGCATCTGGAGTTCCTCACCGAGCAGGAAAAGGCGGTGTACAAGACGGCGTTCGAGCTGGACCAGCGCTGGATCATCGAGCATGCGGCGGACCGCACGCCGTTCATCTGCCAGAGCCAGTCGGTGAACGTGTTCCTGCCGGCGAACGTGCACAAGCGGGATCTGCACGAGATTCACATGCTGGCGTGGAAGCGCGGCGTGAAGTCGCTGTATTATTGCCGGTCTTTGTCGATCCAGCGGGCGGAGGGGGTGAGCGAGATGGCGGTGTCGTCGCTGATCGATCTCGGGCCGGTGGTTAGCGATCCGATTGCTTTGCCGCTGGTGGCGACGGCGACGAATTACGAGGAGTGTCTTAGCTGCCAGTAAGGTAAGGCAAGGCCTTCTTTTCTTCAGAAAAGAAGGCCTTCCTTGCTTGCCCCCGCCCGCACAAACCCATGCGCCAGCGCATGATAAACCCCCTCCACGCAAACCAGCCGCGAAACGCCATACCCGATCAGCGAAGCCAGCATCAGCGGCACTACCAGCGCATGATCGTTCGTCATCTCCGTCACGATAACGAACGCCGTGATGGGCGCCTGCACCACACCCGCGAAATACGCCACCATCCCCAACACGATCAGCGCCTGCGCCGGCGCCCCCGGCAACAGCGCCGCGACATCCGCGCCCCAACCCCGCGCCCACCGCCAGCGACGGCGCGAATATGCCGCCCGGTATGCCGCTCACCGAGGAGGCCAGCGTCGCCACCCATTTCGCCAGCCCGAACCACAGGCCGGGTGCGGCATGCGCACCCTGCACCAGCGCGCGCGCCTGGCTGTAGCCGGTGCCGAACGCGTCGCCGTGCGAGGCGATGCCGCTGCCCGCCACCACCAGCCCGCACACCAGTGCGAACAGCGTCGGCTGCGCCGCGATCGCCCGGCCCACCGCGCCCGGCAGCCCGCGGCCGAACAGCACCAGCAGCCGACTGAACCCGCCGCCGCACAGCCCGCCCAGCACGCCCAGCAGCGGCACGGCGGCCCAGCCCTCCAGATTGGTCAGCGTGGCATGCGTGGTGCCGAAATAGGTGTAGTCGCCCTGCAGGGCCAGGCTGGTGATGCCGGCCGCAATTACCGCGCCGATCACCACGCCGCTGGTGCGCGCCTCGAAGCTGCGGCTCATCTCCTCGATGCCGAACACGATGCCCGCGAGCGGCGTGTTGAACGCGGCCGATACGCCGGCGGCTGCGCCGGCCAGGATCAGCCCGGGCTGGCGCCTGGGCGAGATGCGGCCCGCGGCGAACATGATGCTGGCGCCCACCTGCACGGTGGGGCCCTCGCGGCCGATCGAGGCGCCGCACAACAGGCCGGCCAGCAGCAGGATCACCTTGCCGATCGCCACCCGCAGCGAGACCAGCGCCATGCGGCCCGCGCCGTCCGGGAGCTGGCGCGCGGCGATCGCCTGCGGGATGCCGCTGCCGCCGGAATTGGGGAAGAACCGGCGTGAGACGAAGCTGGCCAGCACGAAACCCGCCGGCGTGATCGCCAGCGCCAGGAAAGGACGGTCGGCGGTCATCGTGCGGAATCCGGCGGCGGCGCGGTCGGCAGCCAGGGCGAGCGCTACGGCCACGGCGCCCACCACCACGCCGCCGGCCACGAACACCGCGCGCCTTTGCCAGGTAAGTCGGGCGATGCGCAGGCGGCGTATCTGGCGGCGGGTGAGTTTGGTGGCTGGAAGCTTCATCGGGCGAAGGTGTTGCGTGAGGGGGGGCGGGTTAGCAAGGAAGCAAGGCCGTCTTTTCTGAAGAAAAGAAGCAAAAGACTTTTGACTCCGCTGTCGGGCTTCTATCTTGCAAAGGCCGCTATGTAATTTATCGCCGTGTCGCGGCTCTCTTGCCAGCCGCCGGCGCCGAAATTCATGCCCGCCACATCCGTCAGCCGCAGCCCGGCCGCACGGCCCATCGCGCCCAGCTCCTCGGGTTTGACGAACTTGCGCCAGTCATGCGTGCCGGCCGGCAGCAGGCGCGCCACATATTCGGCACCCACCTTGGCCACCGCCAGCGAGCGCAGCGTACGGTTGATCGTCGAGACGAACAGCATCCCGTCCGGCCGCAGCAGCCCGGCCAGCGTGCGCATAAACGCCGCCTGGTCCGGCACATGCTCGATGATCTCCAGCGCCGCCACTGCCGCGAAGCGCTCGCCTGCGGCCAGCACATCCTCCGCCAGCCCGGCGCGATACGCGATTGTCAGCCCGGCGGCCTCGGCATGCGCGCGGGCCACGCCTATCGCGTCCGCCGAACCATCCACGCCGGTGGTGGCGAAGCCGGCCTGCGCGAACGCCTCGGTGGCGATGCCGCCGCCACAGCCCAGATCCAGCAGCGGCAGCGCGCCTTCGCCCTGGCTGGCGCGCACGCGCCGGATGATCCAGCCGGTGCGGAGGCGGTTCATGCGGTGCAGCTCGCGCATCGGGCCGGCGGTATCCCACCATTGCGGGGCCAGGGCGCTGAAGCGGGCGATCTCGGCGGCGGAGACCGCCTGGTCGTCGCGTGGTGGCATGTTTTGGGGGCTCCGAAAGGCAGGAAAGAAAGGCCTGCTTTTTTGAAAAAAAGAAGCAAAAAACTTTTGCGCCGACGCGCTGGCCGGCGCTTCGGTGCATTCTCTTGCACGGGGCTGGGGCGAATGCCGCAAGCCGAAGGAAATCGGTTAACTCCCACCCGCCCGCCTGCGCCATCCGCAAGCGCACGCGCCCGCAGAACCTGCGCAAACCGTAGTGCAGGCGGGAGAGCAGAAGTTTTTTGCTTCTTTTTTTCAAAAAAGAAGGCCTTGCCTGCGCTTGCCGTGCACCCCTGTCCCCCCCACGCCCCCGATTGTGAAACCGGCCATCCCCCCCTAAACCACCCCGCCCACACCAGGACCCAAATGGCCCGCATCGTCATGAAGTTCGGCGGCACCTCGGTGGCCGACCTGGACCGTATTCGCAACGTCGCCCAGCGCGTCCGCCGCCAGGTGGAGCAGGGCGACCAGGTGGCCGTCGTCGTCTCCGCCATGGCCGGCGCCACCAACCAGCTCGTCGCCTGGTGCCAGGCGCTCTCCCCGCTGCATGACGCGCGCGAATACGACGCTGTGGTGGCCACCGGCGAGCAGGTCACCACCGGGCTGCTCGCCATCGCGCTGCAGGCCGAGGGCATCGAGGCGCGCTCCTGGGCCGGCTGGCAGATCCCGCTGCTCACCGACGACGCGCACGGCGCCGCCCGCATCGTCAGCATCGATGCCGCCGACCTGATACGTCGCATGGAGGCCGGCCAGGTCGCCGTGATCGCCGGCTTCCAGGGCGTGGCCCCTGACAACCGCATCGCCACGCTCGGCCGCGGCGGCTCCGACACTTCCGCGGTGGCCCTCGCCGCCGCCCTGCACGCTGATCGCTGCGATATCTATACGGATGTCGACGGCGTCTACACGACCGACCCGCGCATGGTGCCGCGCGCCCGCCGGCTCGACAGGATCGCCTACGAGGAAATGCTGGAACTCGCCTCCGTCGGTGCCAAGGTGCTGCAGACGCGCAGCGTGGAGCTGGCGATGAAGGAGCGGGTCCGGGTGCGGGTGCTCTCCAGCTTCGCGGACATGAACCAGGGGAACCAGGGCACGCTCCTGGTCGATGAGGACGAGATCGTGGAAAAGGAAGTGGTCACCGGCATCGCCTACTCGCGCGATGAGGCGAAGGTCACGCTGCGGCATGTGCCGGACCGGCCGGGCGTGGCCACCAGCGTGTTCGGCCCGCTGTCGGACGCGCATGTGAATGTCGACATGATCGTGCAGAACGTGTCCGCCGAGGGCTCGACCGACATGACCTTCACCATCGGCCGCACCGACCTGCCGCGCGTGGTCGCCTGCCTGGAGCGCGAGCGCGCCAGCATCGGCTACGCGGCCCTGCTGACCGATTCGGACGTGGCGAAGATCTCGGTGGTCGGCGTGGGCATGCGCAGCCACACCGGCATCGCCAACACCATGTTCCGCACGCTGGCGGATCGCGGCATCAACATCCAGGTGATCTCCACCAGCGAGATCAAGGTGAGCGTTCTGATCGCCGAGGACTACACGGAGCTTGCAGTGCGCGCCCTTCATACCGCCTATGGCCTCGATGCCTGATACCGTGATCCGCGATACCGCAATCCAGCTGAGCCCGGCGCCGGACCTGGGCGCGGACCGGGCCCACGCGCGCGCCAGGCTGGACCGGCTCTGGGCACGCGGCCGCGCCTTCCTCGGCACCCGCACCGCCATCATGGGCGGCGCGATGAGCTGGGTGAGCGAGCACACGCTCGTCGCCGCGATCAGCAACGCCGGCGGCTTCGGCGTGCTGGCCTGCGGCTCCATGGGTCCGGCGCTGCTCGAAGCCGAGATCGCCGCCACCCAGGCCGCCACCGCGCAGCCCTTCGGCGTGAACCTCATCACCATGCACCCGCAGCTCGACGAACTGATCGCCGTCTGCCTGCGCGCCGGGGTCACGCACATCGTGCTCGCCGGCGGCATCCCGTCCGGCCCGGCCGTGCGCGCGGTGAAGGATGGCGGCGCCAGGCTCGTGTGCTTCGCCCCGGCGCTGGTGCTGGCGCGGCGTTTCGCCAAGACCGGTGCCGACGCGCTGGTGATCGAAGGCAGCGAGGCGGGCGGCCATATCGGCCCGGTTTCGCTCACTGTGCTGGCCCAGGAGATCCTGCCGCACGTCCGCGACGTCCCGGTGTTCGTCGCCGGCGGCATCGGCCGCGGCGAGGCGATCCTCTCCTACCTCGAAATGGGCGCATCCGGCGCCCAGCTCGGCACCCGGTTCGCGGCCGCCACCGACAGCATCGCCCACCCCAACTTCAAGCGCGCCTTTTTGCGTGCAAATGCGCGCGACGCTTTGCCGTCCGTGCAGCTCGATGCGCGCTTCCCGGTGATCCCGGTGCGCGGCCTGGTCAATGACGGCACACGCCGCTTCGCCGAGGCGCAGGCCCAGGCGCTGGCGCGTTTCCAGTCCGGCGAGCTGACGAAAGAGGCGGCGCAGCTCGAGATCGAGCATTTCTGGGCCGGGGCGCTGCGGCGTGCGGTGGTCGACGGGGATGTGGAGAGCGGCTCGGTGATGGCCGGGCAGTCGGTGGGTATGGTGACGCGCGAGCAGTCGGTGGCCGAGGTGATCGGCGAGCTGGTGGAGCAGGCGGTCTCGGCTATTGATGCGAGGCAGTAAGGAAGCAAGGCCTTCTTTTTCGAGAAAAAGAAGCAAAAAGCTTTTGCTCCGACGCCTGCCCGACGGCTCCCCCTCTCTCTGCCGGCGCGCGTGCTCGCCCATAGAACGCAGGCCTGGGTGCAGGCGTCGGAGCAAAAGCTTTTTGGTCCTTTTTCTCGAAAAAGGACTACTTCCTTGCTAGCCCCAATCACCCCAGGCCGCCGCCTGCTCCGCAGCTTGCGCAGCCTCATGCAATCCGGCGACGTCAGGCTCGACGCTATCGTCGCCATCATAGCCGGCGA
This sequence comes from uncultured Alphaproteobacteria bacterium, assembly GCA_963795825.1. Classification (GTDB taxonomy): domain Bacteria; phylum Pseudomonadota; class Alphaproteobacteria; order Acetobacterales; family Acetobacteraceae; genus BOG-908. The sequence goes on from CAWCIW010000001.1 coordinate 1,187,742, forward strand.
GCTCTCCGCCGAAGTCTGCTCCGCCTACGCCCTGCGCCCAGGCGAAATCCTCGAACTGCGCGCCACCCACGGATTGAACGCCAGCGCTATCGGCCGCACCAGGCTGCGCGTGGGCGAGGGGATCGTGGGCCTGGTCGCCGCCACCGGTGCCCCGCTGAACCTGGCCGACGCACAGAACCACCCGGCCTTCGCCTATCGCCCGGAGACCGGCGAGGAGCCTTACGCGTCGATGCTGGCGGTCCCGGTGCGCCGCGGCGGGCGCACGCTCGGCGTGCTGGTGGTGCAGAGCCGCGAGGCGCGGCACTATTCGGATCTCGAGACCGAAGTGCTCGAGACGGTGGCGATGCTGCTGACCGACCTGCTCAGCGCCGGCGGGTCGGACACCAATGAGGGGTTTGCCGGCAGCCTGCCGCGGCAGTTCGATGCGTCGCGGCTCTCGCCCGGCATCGTGTTCGGCCCGATCAAGCTGCACGGCATTGTGCTGGCGCCGAACCGCCTGCTGGCCGACGACCCCGACGCCGAGCTGGTGCGCCTGCAGCACGCGCTCGGCGCGATGCGCCAGGGGCTGGACACGTTGATCGAGGCGCAGCTCCCCTCGCTGCTGCGCGGCGGCGACGGTGCCGCACCGCGCGACATACTCGACGCCACGCGCGCGGTAGCCGCCGATGACGGCTGGCTGCGCCGGGTGACCGAAGCGGTGCGCGGCGGGCTTACCGCCGAGGCGGCGGTGCACCGCGTGGCCAACGATTTCCGCGCCCGCATGCGCCGCATCGCCGACCCCTATCTGCGCGAGCGGCTGGCCGACCTCGAGGACCTGGCCGGCCGGCTGCTCGCCATACTCGACGGCTCGGTGGAGACCCGCGCCGACGTGACGGGCGCGATCCTGCTGGTGCGAAGGCTGGGTCCCGCGCAACTGCTCGAATGGCACACGCGCGGCATAGCCGGCGTGGTGATCGAGGAGGGCAGCGCCGGCGGGCATGCCGCGATCGTGGCGCGCGCGCTCGGCCTGCCGGCGGCCGGTGGCGCGCGCGGCGCGATGGACGCGGCCGAGGCCGGCGACGAGGCGGTGCTGGACGCCGACGAGGGCACGCTGATCCTGCGGCCGGACCCCGGCGTGCGCGGCGCCTACGAACTGGCGCTGAGCGCGCGCGCGGTGCGCAGCGCCACCTGGGCGCAACTGCGCCACGCGCCGTCCGCCACAGCAGACGGCCAGCCCTTCAAGCTGATGATGAACGCCGGCCTGGCGCTGGAGCTGGACCAGCTCCAGGCCACCGGCGCCGACGGGATCGGCCTGTTCCGCACCGAGATCGCCATGATGGCGCGCGGCTGCGTGCCCGACATCGCCGAGCAGACCGCGATCTATTCCCGCGTGCTTGACGTGGCCGGCGACCGCCCTGTGCTGTTCCGCACGCTCGATCTGGGCAGCGACAAGCTGCTGCCGGACAGCCCGCGCGCCGAGGAGGAGAACCCGGCGATGGGCTGGCGCAGCCTGCGCGTGGGGCTGGACCGCCCGGCGATCCTGCGCCGGCAATTGCGCGCGCTGCTGCTGGCCGCCGCCGGGCGCCCGCTCAGCGTGATGTTCCCGATGGTGGCCACGCTGACCGAGTTCCGCCAGGCGCGCGGGCTGCTCTATGCCGAGGCCGCGCGGGTTCGGCCGGCGCCGGCCAAGCTCTCGATCGGCACCATGCTGGAGATACCGGCGCTGCTCTGGCAGTTGCCGGAGCTGATGGCGGAGGCCGATTTCGTGTCGATCGGCAGCAACGACCTGGTGCAGTTCATCTTCGCCGCAGACCGCGGCACGCCGGCTCTGGCCGAGCGCTACGATTTCCTCTCCGCGCCGATCCTGCGCCTGGTGGACCAGGTGAGCCACGCGGCGCGCGCCAGCGGCACGTCGCTGTCGTTGTGCGGCGAGGCGGCGTCGCGGCCGCTGGATGCCGCCGTGCTGCTGGCCTTGGGGGTGGATTGCCTGTCGATGTCGGCGAGCAGCCTGTTGCCGGTGAAGGCGGCGCTGACCGCGCTCGACCTGGGGGCGTTCCGCGATTTCATGCACACGCTGAAGCGCACCGCGGCGTCGCATTCCAGCCTGCGCGAGCCGATGGCGGCGTGGGCCCGCGACCACGGGCTCAACGTCTAGCGCAGGACCGGCGCCGTCGCGGCGGCGCGGGCGGCACCAGCGGGGCGGATCGCGACGGCCACGAAAGCTGCGCACGGGGCGGCCGGCAGCTCCGGGCGGCCGGTGGTGCCGCCGCCGCCGGCCCGGCTGTGCATTACTGGTGCGGAACGGTCCCGGCCGGCTTCGGCGCGTTTGGATGCGCGCGATGCGACCGGCGGATTAGCCAACCCGCGCAACGCGGTGTCACGGCGGGCTGTCGCGTTGGTTCAGGCCGGCGCTGCGGATTTTCCCGATGCCGTACCGGCCGCCCGGCCGCTCATCTGCTGCGCCGTTCTGTAAAGGCGCGCGCCCGTGCGGCCGCGGATAGTCCGACCGGAACGCTGCGTTGGAAGCGATACTCGGGCGGTGAAGCGGCCGTGGTGGTAGCTTCGCAACGGACAAGGCTGTACGCCTTCCGTCCACCTGCAAAATGGTGCGCCATGATTCGCAGCACGATTACTTTAGTATGCAATAAAGCGCATTATGTAGGATTTTACGCATCGAAGAAGATATTGCGCATGCTGTCCGGAACCGGGGCGCCGTTCTGAAGACCCGCTGGATTATTGGTTGTAGATTATCCCGATATTACTATTCGGGGTTGAAAAATACCAGGGTCTGCCATATACACAGGCAGCTGCGGTTCGCGCAATATTTGTGAGGTCGCCCTTGGAGACTATTGGTGCTCCCGGCGCCTCAGGCGTCCTGCCCGATCTGTCCGTCGTGCCTGACCTGATCGACCGCGAGCGCCACGCCGCCGCGATCGCCGCCAAGCTCCTCTGCGCGCAGGAGCCGATCCACATCCCCGGGACGATCCAGCCGCACGGCGCGCTGCTGGCGATCGCGCCGTCCGGCGATTGGAAGATCGTCGCCGCCAGCGCCAACGCGGCGGAGTTCCTCGCATCTTTGCAGCCCGGCAGGATCGTCGCGGGTACCGCCGCCAGCGTGCTGGGGCCGCGTCTCGTCGGCGAAATGCAGGACCGCCTGCGCGCGGGCACGCTGCGCGGCAAGTCGCCCTGGCAGTCCACGTTCGTCTCCGACCGCAGGCAGGTGTTCAACATGGCGGTGCACGCGCATGCCGGCCTGGTGCTGGTCGAACTGGAGCGCGCGGGCCCGCAGGAAGGCGTGCACGCGCAGGGCGCCCTGTTTGCGCTGCAGGAAGCTCTTGTGGACATGCGCGACACCGGCGACGAGATCGAGGAACTGGCGCGCGTGGCGGCTACCGGCGTCCGCCGGCTGACCGGCTACGAGCGCGTCCTGGTCTATCGGTTCGACGCCGACTGGAACGGCCAGGCGCTCGCCGAGGACAAGATGGCGGACTGGAACAACTCCCTGCGCGGGCTGCGTTTTCCGGCCGCCGACATACCGGCCCAGGCGCGCGCGCTCTACCAGCGCAGCCCGATGCGCTGGGTGGCCGACCGGGATGCCACGCCGATGCCGCTCGAGATGGCGGGCGAAGGGACGCACCGGGGCGGCCCGCCCGCCGCCATCGACCTGTCGTTCACCCGCCTGCGCAGCCCGTCCCCGGTGCACCTGCAGATCCACCGCAACCTCGGCATCAACGGCTTCATGTCGATGTCTATCCTGCATGACGGACGGCTCTGGGGCCTGATGGTGTGCCACCACCGCGCGCCCCACCATCTGTTCCCGAGCCAGCGCGCGGCGGCCGCGGCGCTGACGGACGCGTTTGCACTCCGCGTGGGCCCGGCGGAGCGCACCCATACCGACCAGGCCAGGCGCGACGACCTGGTGCGGCTCTCGGCCCTGCTGGCCGACATGGCAAAGGCCGACGTGGTGGCAGCAGCGCTCACCACCGGCGACATCACGATCGCCAGCCTGTTCGGCGCCAACGGCGCGGCCCTGGTCTATGACGGCGTGGTCTCTGCCGTGGGGCATACGCCGCCCGAGACGGACCTGCGCGCGCTGGCGCTCTGGCTGCGCACGCAAGGCGGCGAGGCCAAGCTGTTCCAGACCAACAAGCTGGCGACCGCCTATCCGCCCTGGGTGCGCAACATGGCCGAAGCCAGCGGGCTGCTCGCGGTGTTCCTGTCCACCGACCGGACGGACCTGCTGATGTGGTTCCGGCCGGAGGAGCCGCTGCTGGTGAGCTGGGGCAGCGGCTCGCACATGCGCTCGCCGGAACGCGCCGCCACCCTGCCGCGGCCGCCCTTCGAGCCATGGGTGGAGACCCGGCACGGCTTCGCCAAGCCGTGGGACGCCTGGGAGCTCGATATGGCGGAGACGCTGCGCCACAACATCACCGAGGTGATCGTGCGCAGCCTGCGGCGGATCGCCGACCTGCACGACAAGCTGCGGCAGAGCCAGAAGATGGAGGCGGTCGGCCAGCTCACCGGCGGCATCGCGCATGATTTCAATAACCTGCTGGCCGGCATCCTCGGCAGCATGGAGCTGATGCAGACCCGCCTCGAGCAGGGCCGCCCGAACGACGTGGCCCGCTACATCACCGCGGCGATAGCATCCGCCAACCGCGCGGCCGCGCTGGTGCACCGCCTGCTGGCGTTCTCCCGCCGGCAGACGCTGGATCCCAAGAGCGTCGACGTCCACCAGCTCGCGACCTCCCTCGAGGACCTGATCAGGCGCACGATGGGACCGGCCATCCAGGTGAAGACGGCGATCCCGAACGAGATCTGGCGCACCCTCTGCGACGCCAACCAGCTCGAGAACGCGCTGCTCAACCTGGCCATCAACGCGCGCGACGCGATGCCCGATGGCGGGCGCCTGACCATCGCCGCGGCCAACGTCCATCTCGGCGACGATGCCGGCGGCCTCAACGACGTGGCGGCCGGGCCATACGTGGCGCTGTCCGTCACCGATACCGGGATCGGCATGTCGCCCGACGTGATCGGGCACGTGTTCGAGCCGTTCTTCACCACCAAGGCGATGGGGCAGGGCACCGGCCTCGGGCTGTCGATGGTGTACGGCTTCGCCAAGCAGTCCGACGGCTATGCCACGATCGTCAGCGAAATGGGGCGCGGGACCACCGTGCGGCTGTTCCTGCCGCGCCATCCCGGCGGCGGGGCGCCCGATGCGGTGCTGGCCGGCAAGGCGGAGCCGGCCGCGGTCCCGGCCTGCGAGACGGTGCTGGTGGTCGATGACGAGCCGGTGGTGCGGATGATCGTGGGCGACGTGCTGCGCGACCTCGGCCACGGCGTGATCGAGGCGGCGGACGGCGCGGAGGGCCTGCGCATTCTGCAGTCCCGGCAACGCATCGATCTGCTGGTCAGCGATGTCGGGCTGCCGGGCGGGTTGAATGGACGCCAGCTCGCCGACGCGGCGCGGGTGTACCGGCCCGAGCTGAAGGTGCTGTTCATCACCGGATACGCCGAGGATGCCCTGCTCGGGAAAGGCGTGCTGAACCCGGGCACGCAGGTGTTGACCAAACCTTTTGTGCTGGATGTTCTGGTCGCCAAGATACAGGCGATGATGTGATGGCTGCCCCCGCTGCCATGGCTGCCCCGACGCTGGCTGCCCCGATGCAGGCCGGCGCGACGCTGGCCGGCGTGACGCTGGCGCATCTGCGGCTGACGACGCGGCCGGCCCACGAACACCTCGATCGCACGCTCGGCCTGCTCGACGACCGGCTCGACCGCGCCGCCTACACGCTGGTGCTCGAACGATTCTACGGGTTCTGGCGCGGCTGGGAGCCGCAAATGGCCGGCCTGCTGCAGGACGCGCCGTTCCTCGACCCCAGACGCCGCATGCACCTGCTCGCGGCGGACCTGGCCGTGCTCGGCGCCTCACCCTTCGCGGTGGACGCGCTGCCGTCCTGCCCGGTACCCCTGCTTGGCAATGCCGCGGCGGCGCTAGGATCGCTCTATGTGATGGAAGGCTCCACGCTGGGCGGCCGCATCATCGAACGCCACGTGGAACGCCGCCTGGGGTTCGACCACCTGTCCGGCTGCAGCTACTTCGCCGGATATGGCGCGCGCACGGGGGCGATGTGGCGGGCGTTCCTGGCGCGGCTGGAGCTGGCGCCTTTGGGCGATGCCGCCGGGATCGCGGCGGGGGCGGTGGCTACGTTCGAGCGCCTGGCGGAGTGGTTGCCGTTTGGGGGGCTGGAGTCAGGCGATGGTTAGGCAAGAGTTAAGCAAGGCCTTCTTTTCTGAAGAAAAGAAGCAAAAGACTTTTTATGGTGCTGTCGCGGCGTGGGGGTATTGCCGCTTCGTGCGGACGCGCTTGGCGCGGCGGTGAATTACTGATTATAGAGCGGCCCGGCGCGCGGTGGCTTAGGACGCACGCCTGAGCGCGAGGGCAATCCGTTGCAGGGCCTCTCTCGGCAGCGCCCAGAGCAATAAGTTTAAGCTCAGAGGTCGAGCGGCCGCCGCTATGACCAGTTGCTATTCCGCAGGTCCAGCCGTCACAAAACCAGAAACGCTCTGAACGCCAGCGAGGGAAGCAAAAGTTTTTTGGTCCTTTTTTTCAAAAAAGGACTGCTTGCCTTGCCTTGCCTAACCACGCCCCACCTCACCCAACCCCACCCGAAAACACCCCGTCCCGCCGCGCGCGCCGCGCCTCCACCGCCTGCCACACCAGCAGGATAGGCACCCCCAAAGCCACATCGCGGGCGCGTCGCAGGACCGACACCGCAAGCCCCAGTTCCGCCGGCTGGCCGAACAGGGGCGCCACCCCCGCATAGGCCGCCTCCTGCACGCCGGCGTAGCCCGGCACCAGGATGGCCACGGCCAGCACCGCGTGCAGCAGCGCCTCGATGCCCAAGGCGTCGGCGAACCCGAGATTGGCGCCGAGCAGCCGGAACGCGATCCAGCTGGCACCCCCGGTGCCGAGCCAGGCCGTCAGGTGCAGCGCCAGCGCCAGTGCCACACGCCAGGGCCGGGTGTAGATCCCGGCAAGGCTCTGCTGGACGGCGACGAGCTGGCCGTCGAGGCTGGGGAAGGTGCTGCCGAGCATGCGCCGGCTGAGCAGCAGCAGCGGGGCGGCGCCTTTGCCCTGCAGCCAGACGAAGCCGGCGCCGCCCAGCGCGGCGCCGGCCAGGCCGGCGGCGACAGGCCACACCAGAGAGGCGTGTGGCTGGCGGCTTGCCAGCAGCAGCACGCCGAGCAGCACCAGGGCGATCTGGGCCAGGAATTCGGCGGTGAGGTCGACGACGGTGGATGCGGTGGCGTCGGGCCAGGTGACACCGTGCAGGGTTACGGCACGGGCGCCGAGCACGAAACCGCCGACCAGCGAGAACGGTAGCAGGCCGCCGGCGGCGTCGCGCACCATCCGGCCCCAGATCGCCACCCACGGAAGCCAGGCGCGGCTGGCGGGAAGCAGCACGAACCAGGCCAACCCGAGCGTGGCGAACAGCACGATCTGCCAGGCGCAGACCGCGGCGAACCCGAGCGGCCCGACCGAGAGCACGGCGCGCAGGATATGGCCGAAGCCGAACCAGCCGACCAGCAGCGTGGCGAGCAGCAGCCCGGCCAGGCCGAGCCCTATCGAGACGGTTTGCAGAGTTTTGCGGGTGATCGGTGCCTCCGGGCGGCTGGTTGGAACGGCAAGGAAGAAAGCAGTCCTTTTTCGAGAAAAAACACCAATAAGCTTTTGCTCCGACAGCGGCATCAAGACCCGCGCCCGTTCTGCCAGTCGATACGATTGCAGAAATAGAAGTGACCTGGGTGCAAGCGTCGGAGCAAAAGCTTTTTGGTCCTTTTTCTCGAAAAAGGACTGCTTTCTTCCTTACCTACGATGGCGCGACAAAAGCTCAGCCCGCCCGCGCCACCTCGGGCACCGCGGGTATCACCACGCGCGACTGTGCCCGCCGGTCGGCCTGCAGCGTATGGCCGCGCCAGATCACAGCGTCGCCCAGGAAGCTGGCGGCGATCTCCAGCACGGAGAGCAGGTCCCGCAGCGGCAGCAGCACGGCGCGGCTGCGCACCGCGCGGCGCGCCCGCCGGTGGCGCAGGCTGAGGTCGATCACGTCCGCGATGCCGGCGCGCAGCGCCCAGGCGAGCAGGAACACGCCGCATGCGATGCGCCCGCCGCCCGAGACGAGCACAGCCAGCAGCGCCCAGACGAGCGGGAACTGCACCACGGAGAAGGCATGCGCCACCGGCGCCACGGTGCGTATGGTGCGCGCCCAGCGCAATTCGTGCAGCCAGATCGCCCGCAGCGCGCTTTCCTGCACGGTCACCACCGGCATGGTCGGCGCGATGCGCACCGCCAGGCCGAGCTGGCGGACCAGGCGGCCGAGCAGGTTGTCGTCGGCCAGATGCGGGACGAGGGCGGCCAGCCCGCCGGCCTGCGCGAGCGTCTGGCGGCGTATGGCCATCGTGGTGCCGAGGCAGTCCTGCCGGCCGACGGAGGCGCCGAGCAGCGCGCCGGGCAGGAAGGAATGCGAGATGTGCATTGCGCCGAGTTGGCCGGCGATGCCGCTGCGGACCGCCTCGCCGCCGCAGATCGCGGTCACCAGGCCGGTGCCCGGCGTGAGCAGCGTGGACACCACCTGGCGCAGGTAGTCCGGGCGGACGTGCAGGTCGCTGTCGCCGAACACCAGCGTTTCGTGGCGCGCGGCGGGCAGCATGTTCATCAGGTTGCTGATCTTGCGGTTCGGCCCGTGCAGGGCCGGGTCGACCACGATATCGATCAGCCCGGGGTATTGCGCCTGCAGGCGGCGGGCGACGTGCAGCGCCGGATCGGTGCTGTCCTGCGCGCCGATCACGATCTGGAACTCCGGGTAATCCTGCGTGCAGAACGACAGCAGGGCGGCTTCCAGCCCCGGCTCGTCGCCGCAGACAGGTTTGAGCACGGTGACCGGAGGCTGCGCGGTGCGGCGCGCCTCCGGCTGCCGGGCGAAGGCGAATACCGACAGCAGGCCGGCCAGCGACTGCGCCATGCCGAAACCGGTCACGAGGAACAGAACGCCGCAGACCACCGGTTTGACCGCCGACTCAATCATTCTTGACCGGCACCGACGGCGCCTCCCGCAGCTATTGATGCAAACTGTATCAGATTCTTAGCACCTGTCTGCGTCCAATCGGTGACGCTGCCCGCTCGCTTTTCGGGACGCACGCGCCATCAGGCGCAGGGCCGATCAGGGGTGGGGCGTCCCCGTTTGCGAGGTGCACTCCCGGATGGCTGTGTTCCGAAATCCGCGCGGCTGGTGGCAACCTTGCCGGATTGGTGTCTTCTAGCTCCCGGGCGGTCGAACCTGTAGAACCGCTCCATCGTTCCGGACCACGAAAGCATGTCTGACACAGCAAACCGCGAAACGGCAACGGGCGAGAAAGCAAGGGGCGCGGCAGGCGCTGCGGCGGGCAGCCCGGCGGCGCGGCTGGGCGGCGAGCTGCGGGCGCGGCGGCAGAGTCTCGGCTGGGAGCTGCCCGATCTGGCGCAGAGCCTGCGCATACGCCTGCCCTACCTGGAAGCGATCGAGGGCGGCAGGATGGGCGAGCTGCCAGGCCCGACCTACGCGCTGGGATTCGTGCGCGCCTATGCCGACGCGCTCGGCCTGCACGGCGAGCAGGTGGCTGGCCGGTTCCGCGCCGAAACCGGTGAGGCGAACATCCGGCCGGCGCTGAGCTTTCCGGTGCCGGTGCCGCAGCGCGGCGTGCCGGCCGGCGCGTTGATGCTGCTCGGCCTGGTGATCCTGGCGGGGGCGTATTCCGGCTGGTACTACGTGTCCGAGCACCAGCGCACGCCGGCTGAGACGGTACCGCCGATCCCGGACCGGTTGCGGCCGGTCGAAAAGGCGCCGTCGCCGCAGGTGGCCTCGCTGCTGCCGACCGCGTCCGCCCCGGCACCGCAGCCGCCGGTGCCGGTGCCGGTGCCGGCTTCGTCGGGTGCTCCTGCGACGGTCCAGGTGCCGCAGGCTTCGGCGCCGAAGATTCCGGCCCCGGCCGCCGTGCCTGGCCAGCCCGCCGCGCCTGCCCTGGCCGGGCCGGCCGTCCCGGCCGCGTCGGGCCCTCCGCCGCAGGTTTCCACCCCTACACAAGGCGCGGGCGCGCCGGGCCAGATCGCCGCGAGGCCGGCCGCTGACGGCCAGGCCATCACGGCGCCGCCCGCCGCGACGGCGCCGGCCGGCACGCGTATCGTGATCAAGGCGAATGCGGATGCGTGGGTCACGGTGAAGCAGCCAGGCGCGGCGCCGGCGCTGAACCGGCTGATGCATGCCGGCGAGACCTGGCCCGTGCCCGCCGACAAACCAGGCTTGCTGCTGACCACCGGCAATGCCGGCGGCACCGAGCTGGACGTGGACGGCACGTCGATCGCCACGCTGGGCGGCAGCGGCGCGGTGAGGCGGGATCTGAAACTGGACGCCGACGCCCTGAAAGCCGGGCCGTTGCCGCCGTTGAGCCACGCGCGCCGGCCCGCCGCGGATCAGGGCTAGTTTTGGGGTGAGGCCGCCCAGGCGATCCGGAGCGTAAATCCGTTTGGAGAGGACAGGTAAGGCAAGCAGTCCTTTTTGTAAAAAGGACCAAAAAACTTTTGCTCCGTTCGCCGCGGCAGACGCCTCCACCGTATTACTGATACCAACCTGTCTTGGGACTGGCTCCTCGGCAGCAAAGAAGGCCTTCCTTCTTGCCCTTTCTCTCCGGCAAACGCCGCCCGCACGCAGAGTCACATCCCCATGACAGCGATCCGCTCCAGCACGCTCCTCCTGACCGCAGCCTGCCTACTGGGGACCCCGCGCCTCCACGCCGCGCCGCCGCCTGCGGCAGCCACCCCCGCCCCGGTGCAGAAAGTGGCGGCGGGCGGCATACTCGGGCGCACCGTGGTCGGGCCGGACGACCAGGTGATCGGCCGCGTAGTCGATGTGCTGGTGGACGCGGCGAGCAACCCGCGCGCGGCGGTGATCGATTTCGGCGGCTTCCTGGGCGTCGGGTCGCGCCGGATCGCGGTGAACTGGTCCGACCTGAATTTCCCGCCGGTCAGCCCCGCCGGAGGGGCCGGGACGATCAAGCTGGACCTCACGTCGGAGCAGATCATGAGCGCGCCGGAATATACCGACCAGACCAAGCCGGCGGCCGTGGTGGAGCCGCCCGCCGCGGTGAGCGGGCTGGCACAGCCCGGGGTGGCGCCGGGACATTGAGGGTGTGAGGCAGGCAAGCCGCCCCTTGCGCCCCCCACCGGCAACGCAGGCGGCCGTTCTGGCAGGCCCGGATTTGCGACGGGACCGGCGCAGCGGATTCGGGCTGGACTGGCTCAACTTCTTCACCGCCAACCTGCAGACGGCGTTCGGGCCGTTCGTTTCAGTGTATCTCACCCAGCGCGCGTGGACGCAGGGCGATATCGGGCTGGCACTCGGCGTGGGCTATGCCGCCAGCATGCTGGCCCAGGTGCCGGCCGGCGCGCTGGTCGATGCGCTGCAGCGCAAGACGCTGGCTGCCGGCGCCGCGATCCTGGCGATCGTCGCCGGCGCGCTCACTTTGGCATTCTTGCCAAGCCTGCTGCCCGTGCTGCTGGCCGAGATCAGCCACGCTTTCGCAAGCTGCATGCTTGGTCCCGCGATCGCGGCGATCAGCCTCGGCCTGGCCGGCCAGGCGGCGGGTGCGGCCGGCGAACGGCTGGGCCGCAACGCCCGTTATGCCAGCATCGGCAACGGCACCGCGGCGGGGCTGATGGCGATGGTGGGCACCATTTTCGGCGCGCGCGCGGTGTTCCTGCTCGGCGCGGCACTGGCACTGCCGGGGCTGTGGGCGCTGCGGCTGATCAGCGCGCCGGCGCTGGCCATCGTGCGCCGGCGGCCGTCACTTGCGGGCCTGGCGGCGCTGCTCGCCGACCGCCGGCTGCTGTGGTTCGCGGCCTGTTGCGGCGCGTTCCATCTGGCCAATGCCGCGATGCTGCCGCTGGCTGCCGGGGCGGCCACTATCAGCCTCGGACGGCGCGCGTCGCTGGTGATCGGCGCCTGCATCGTCGGGCCGCAGATCGTGGTCGCACTGCTGTCGCCGTTCGTGGGGCGCGCCGCCGAGCGCTGGGGCCGCCGGCCGGTGCTGGCGGCGGGCATGCTCGCGCTCCCCGTGCGCGGGCTGGCGTTGGCGGCGATCGCGCTGAGCCCGGCGATCCCCGCCTGGCAGCTCATCATGGTGCAGTTGCTGGACGGGGTGAGCGGGGCGGCGTTCGGGGTGTTGTTGCCGCTGATCGCGTCGGACGTGGCGGCGCCGGCGGGGCGGTTCAATTTGTGTATGGGGGTGCTGGGGCTGGCGATCGGGGCGGCGGCGGCGGGCAGCACGTTCGCCGGCGGGCGGATCGCGGATGGATCTTTGCCTTTGGCGTTTCTTTGCCTGGCGGGGGTGGGCGGGGTTGGGGTTTTGTTGGCGTGGGCTATGCCGGAGACGGGGCCGGGAAGGAAGGAAGCAGTCCTCTCTTTCTAAAAAGGACTGCTTCCTTCCTCTCTAGAACACACCCAGGAAACTGGACTTCGGCTTATCCTGAATGATCGGCGTGGCCCCAGTCGTAGCCGGCTGGCCGAGCGCCGCATTCTGCCGCAGCCGCTGGCTCTCCTTCGCCGGATCCAGCACCGTGCCAGGTGGCGGGCTGGCCTGCCAGAACATCAGCCGGCTCGCCAGGCTTTGCGGCGGACGGTCCAGTTTCGCCTCGGCGTTCACGCGCGCGCGTATGTCGCCAGGCGCTTCGGGGCCTGCCTCGGCCATCAGCGCCTGCTGGCCGGCCGTGGTCGGGCCGTTGCGGGTGCCGCCGCCCAGTGCTGTGGCAGGCGCGAGCGCGGCTTCGGCGGCGGCATCGCTGCTGACGTTCTGCGGACGTTCGGCACCCGGTGTGGGCGCCTGCGGCTGGAAGCTCGGCGGCATCGAGAGCGGCGCCTGGGTCTGCACGGTGAACTCGTCCGGCGCGTCCTTCACCAGGCCGAAGGTGCGTTCCACGTCACCGCAGCCGGCGAGGGCGAGGGTCACAGCAGCAAGAGCGAGTGGTCGAAACATGGCCGATCCTTGTGTGCCGGTCAGGTTGGCCTTTGCAGCCAGTCCCCGACAGGGAGCAAAAGTTTTTTGGTCCTTTTGTGCAAGAAAGGACCGCCCTGCCTTCCTACGCTCTGGGCGGCGGCGCCTGCAAGCGCGCCCGCCGCGCCGGAAGCATCCCCTCGAGCAGCAGTGCCGCCACGCCCACCACGATCGCGGAGTCACCCACGTTGAACACGAAGGGGAACGGGTCCCACCCCGCCCAGTGCACGTGGATGAAATCGACCACCATGCCGAAGCGGGCGCGGTCCACCACGTTGCCGAGCGCGCCGCCGGCGATGGCGCCTATGGCGCAGGCGGTGAGCATCAACTCGGCGCGGCGCAGCCAGACGAACAGCCCCACGACGACGGCGATGGCTATGGCCGCAAGGATGAGTTGGCCGCGCCCCTGGCCGGCCTGCAGCAGCCCGAATGTGACGCCGTGGTTCCACACCATCGCGAAATCGAGTGCGGGCGGGAGCACGGGGACCACGCCGCGTTCGGGCAGGTTCAGGATGTGGAGTATGGCGTATTTGCTGGCCTGGTCGGCGAGCAGGACGAGTATGGCGAGTGTGAGGCCGGCCAGGATGCGGGCGCGATTTTTCATGTGTTCGGGACCGTATCAGGGCAGGTAAGAAAGCAGTCCTTTTTCGAGAAAAAGGACCAAAAAGCTTTTGCTCCGACGCCTGCACAGCGGCTTACCCATTTCTTGCAAGCCGATACGCTTGCAGATGCGGTGTAGGTTTTTGTGCCAGCGTCGGAGCAAAAGCTTTTTGCTTCTTTTTCTCGAAAAAGAAGGCCTTTCTTTCTTTCGCCCATCATCCGTGCGCTGCCGCCTGATCGACCGCATCCGTACAGCGCAGGCACAGCCCCGGATGCTCCGCTACGGTGCCGACCTCGGCCAGCACCCGCCAGCAGCGCACGCATTTCTCGCCTGGCGCGCGGGCGACGGCGACCTCGATCGGCGCCTCGGTCTGCGTCAGGGTCAGCGACGACACGATGGCGAGATCCTGCCACTCGGCGGCCGGCAGCAGGCCGGCTTCCGCGGGATGCAGGCCGAGCGCCACGCTGGCCTGCAGGGACGCGCCGATATCGCCGGCGGCGCGCAGGCCTTCGATGGCGGTGGTGATGTCGCGGCGGATGTCGCGTATGCGCACCCAGCGCGCGGCGAGTGCGGGATCGTGCCAGGTGGCGGGGATGTCCGGCAGTGTTTGCAGATGCACGCTTTCGGTGTCGCCGAAGCGGACGGACCAGGCTTCTTCTGCGGTGAATACCAGCACCGGGGCGAGCCAGGTGGTGAGGCAGCGATGCAGTGTATCGAGCACGGTGCGCGCGGCGCGACGGCGCGGGGCATCGGGGCGGTCGCAGTAAAGCGTGTCCTTGCGTATGTCGAAATAGAATGCGCTGAGGTCTGTGCTGCAGAATGTGTGGATGTCGGGATACACGCCGGTCCAGTCATGCGTGTCGACTGCGCGGCGTAGGCGTGCGTCGAGTTCGGATACGCGGTGCAGGATGTAGCGTTCCAGCTCCGGCATGTCCGTGTAGTCGGTGCGTTCGGCCTCGGTGTATCCGGACAGCGCGCCGAGCAGCCAACGTAATGTGTTGCGCAGGCGGCGGTAGAGTTCGGCTTGTTGTTTGATGATTTCCTTGCCGATGCGCTGGTCTTCGGTGATGTCCGCGTTCATCACCCACAGGCGCAGGATGTCGGCGCCGTATTCGTCGGTGATCTTTTGCGGCGCGGTGACGTTGCCGAGCGACTTGCTTTGCTTACGGCCCTGTTCGTCGAGCGTGAAGCCGTGCGTGAGTATGGCGCGGAACGGCGCTTGCTGGCGTGCGCCGATGCCTTCGAGGAGCGACGACTGGAACCAGCCGCGATGCTGGTCCGAACCTTCGAGATAGAGGTCGGCGGGCCAGCGCAGGCCGCGGTCGATGAGCGTAAAGACGTTGGTGCAGCCGGATTCGAACCAGACGTCGACGATGTCGCGCACCTGTTCGTAATCGTCGGGGTTGTATTTGTTGCCTAGGAAGCGGGCGGGCGGCGAGGCATACCAGGCGTCGGCACCTTCTTCTCGGAACGCGGCTATTGTGCGCGCTAACACTTCGGGGTCGCGCAGGATTTCGCCCGTGCGTTTTTCGGTGAAGATGGCGATCGGCACGCCCCAGGCGCGCTGTCGGCTGATGCACCAGTCGGGGCGGTTGCCGACCATGCTGGCGAGGCGGTTGCGGCCGGCTTCGGGTACGAAGTGGGTTTCTGCGATGGCTTGCAGAGCGTGGTCGCGTATGTGTTCGGGGCCGTCCATGCGGATGAACCATTGCGGTGTGGCGCGGAAGATCAGCGGCGCCTTGCTGCGCCAGGAATGCGGGTACGAGTGGACGATGGTGCCTTGGCGGACCAGGCCGCCGGCTGCGGTGAGTGCTTCGCAGACGGGTTTTGCGGCGCGGAATACGTGCGCGCCGGCGAAGAGCGGCACCCAGGGGAAATAGGTGCCGTCGTCGGCGACGGTTTCGGGGACCGCGATGCCGTGCGCGCGGCATAGGGCGAAATCGTCCTCGCCATGCGCGGGCGCCATGTGGACGAAGCCGGTTCCCTGGTCGGTGGTGACGAAATCGCCGGCGAGCAGCGGCACGTCGAAATCGTAGTCCTGGCCGCGCAACGGATGCGCGCAGAGCACGCCTGCGAGTTCCGCGCCGGTATGCACGTGCAGCACGTGATGCAGGGTGATGCCGGCATCTTCGAGGAACTTCGGCAGCAAGGCGAGTGCCACGAGCAGCGAGTCGCCGGGCCGGCACAGGCTTTCTTCGCTTACGGCATCGACCTGGATGCGCGCATATTCGATCGCGGGACCGTAAGCGAGCGCGCGATTGCCGGGGATCGTCCAGGGCGTTGTCGTCCAGATGACGATCGCCGCACCCTGGAACGCGCCTGGCGAGATCACCGGGAAACGCACCCAGATCGTGGTGCTGGTGTGGTCGGCATATTCCACTTCCGCCTCGGCGAGCGCGGTCTTTTCCACCACGCTCCACATCACCGGACGCAGGCCGCGATACAGCGCGCCGTTCTCGGCAAACCGATGTATCTCCGACGCGATCGCCGCCTCCGCGGAGAAATCCATCGTCGCATAGCGGTTGTCCCAGTCACCGAAGATTCCGAGGCGCTTGAACTCGGCCGCCTGCACGTCGAGCCATTTCTGCGCGTGCTCGCGACACTCGGCGCGGAATTGCAGGATCGGCACCTCGTCCTTGTCGCGGCCGGACTTGCGGTATTTCTCCTCGATCTGCCACTCGATCGGCAGGCCGTGGCAATCCCAGCCAGGCACGTAATACGCGTCGAAACCAGTCATCTGGCGCGCGCGGTTTATCACGTCCTTCAGTATCTTGTTGAGCGCGTGGCCGATGTGGATGTTGCCGTTGGCGTAAGGCGGGCCGTCGTGGAGGATGAATTTTTCCGCGCGCGCGGCGCCTTGGGCGCGGAGTTTTGCGAACAGGTTGGTTTTTTCCCAATGGGCGAGCGTGGCGGGCTCGCGCTTTGGGAGGTCGCCGCGCATCGGGAAGGGTGTGGTGGGGAGGAATACGGTGTCGCGGTAGTCTCGGTCGGTCATTTCGTGGCCTTATCGGAAGGGCAGGCAAGGCCTTCTTTTCTGAAGAAAAGAAGCAAAAGACTTTTGACTTCGCTGTCGCGGGCGCGCGGAAAGTGCAGGTCCATGCGGCAGTCGGATTGGATGGAGCTTTGATGCAGGCGGACAGATAAAAGCTTTTTGCTTCTTTTTCTCGAAAAAGAAGGCCTTCCTTCCTTACAACACCGCCCGCGCCTGCGCCGCATCCACCGCAATCTGCGCCCGCAACGCCGCGAAATCGGCAAATTTCTGCTCCGCGCGCAAGAACGCATGCAACGCCACTGATATCTCCTGGCCATACAGGTCACCGGCGAAATCGAACAGGTGCGCCTCCAGCCGGCTTTCCACGCCGTCCGACACCGTAGGCCGCCGGCCTATATTGGCCACGCCGCGGCACAGCGTGCCGTCGGCCAGGCGTGCCGTCACGGCATACACGCCGCGGGCCGGCTCGAGATGGCGGCCGAGCGCCACGTTCGCGGTGGGGAAGCCGATCGTGCGGCCGCGCTTGTCGCCGTGCGCCACTTCGCCGCGTATCGCCCAGGGGCGGCCGAGTTCGGCGGTGGCGCGTTCGGGGTAGCCGTCCTGCAGGGCGCGGCGGATGCGGGTGGAGCTGAGCGGGCCCTGCGCGTCGGTGAGCGGCGGCACGATGGTGAGCCCCATGCCGAGTGCCTCGGCGCGCGCGGCGAGCAGGGGCACGTTGCCGCCGCGGCGGTGGCCGAACGCGAAGTCCGGGCCGCAGGCGAGGTGGGCGGCGCCGATGCCGCGGTGGAGCACGTCGGCGATGAAGCTTTCCGCGGTGAGGCGGGAGAAGGCGGCGGTGAACGGCAACTCGTAGACGAGTTTTACGCCGAGGGCGGCCAGAGCCGCCTGGCGCTCGGCCGGGAGCGAGAGACGGAAGGGCGGATCGTCCGGGCGGAACAGCTCGCGCGGGTGCGGCTCGAAGGTGAGCACGGCGAGCGGGGCGTCCGGCCGAGCCGCGTGGGCGGCGCGTATGAGGTGGGCGTGGCCGAGATGCACGCCGTCGAAGTTGCCGAGGGCGACGGTGGCGCCGCGCGCTTCGGCGGGCGTGGCCGCCCAGTCGGTGAGAACCTGCATGGTCGGCGGGTTGTCGGGCATGGGGCGGGGGTTGGCAAGGAAGCCTGCCGGAGGCGGGCCTATCGCGCCGCCGTTCGAATGGTGCCATCAGCCGTTCCCGATCCTGTAGGATGCCATCGATGACCGACGAAGACCTCGTCCGCCTGCTTCTGGACGCCAGGCAGGGGGCGCCCGTTCCGAACGACGCCGTGCCGGAAGATGCGGCGCAGGCCTACCGCGTGCAGGCGCTGGTGATGGCGCAGTTGGGCGAGATCGGCGGCTGGAAGGTGGGTGCTGCCGGGCCGGAGGCGCCGATCGCCTGCGCGCCGATGCCGTGCGCCGGGATCGCCCACAGCCCGGCCCGCTTCGATCCGGCGGTGTTCACGCAGCGCGAGGTGGAGTCCGAGATCTGCTTCACGCTGGCCGTGGACCTGCCTTCGCGCGAGGCGCCGTATGGCCGCGCCGAGGTGCTGGCTGCACTCGGCACCTGTCATCCCGGCATCGAGGTGCTGCAGTCGCGCTACGCCGATCCGGCAGCGGCGGGCGCGCTGGCCGGGTTGGCCGACCTGATCCAGCACGGCGGCTATGTGGTGGGCGCGCCGCTCACGGGGTGGCGCG
This sequence comes from uncultured Alphaproteobacteria bacterium, assembly GCA_963795825.1. GTDB lineage: Bacteria > Pseudomonadota > Alphaproteobacteria > Acetobacterales > Acetobacteraceae > BOG-908. The sequence goes on from CAWCIW010000001.1 coordinate 1,206,110, forward strand.
ACCTGGATTTCGCGTCGCTGCCGGTGGTGCAGACGGTGGCCGACGGGCCGGTGGCCCGTGCGGTGGGCAACCCTGCGGGCGACATGCTCCGGCTGTTGATCTGGCTGGCCAACACGGGCGCTGCGTGGGCGGGCGGGCTGCGGGCGGGGCAGGTGGTCACGTGCGGGTCGTGGACGGGCAAGACGGCGGTGGCGGCTGGGGGTTCGGCGACGGCGGCGTTTGGCGGGGCGGAGGCGGTGCTGGTGGAATTCCGGGCTGGGTAGAAAGCAAGCAGTCCTTTTTCGAGAAAAAGGACCAAAAAGCTTTTGCTCCCCGCCTGCACGGTGGCCTGCGCCCTGTCTGCAAATGTTAGCGCTGGCAGAACCTGAGGGTGCGCCGGTGCAGGCAACGGAGCAAAAGTTTTTTGGTCTTTTTTTTCAAAAAAGGACTGCTTGCTTACCTAGTGGCTAAGCACCTGCGTCCCCTCCCGCTGCACGCCCTGCAGCTTCGACGGATCCAGCCCCAACGCGCTCAGAATAGTCGGCGCAATCTGCGTCGTGTACGTCAAAGTCTCGACGATCTCCGGCTTCAGCCCGGCGCCGGATACGAGCAGCGCCACGTTGCGGTCGTCGTTCGAGAAGCCGCCATGCTCGGCGAGCTTGCTGCCGCCAGTGCAGATCACGCCATGGTCGGTGACCGCGATGAAATCGGGAACGCGGCTGTTGCGGTAGGGGTCGCCGTAGAGCGGCGTCAGCGAGGTGCGGTCCAGCAACTGCAGGATGTGCAGGCTGGCGGCATTGGCTTTCAGATAGGCCTTTGCCGCCGCGTAATTGGCTTTCTGCAAGTCCGGCTCAAGCCAGATCAGCGCTTCGTCGTCGCAGATCTCGAAGCCGTGCGTGCCGTAGCCCGGGACGGATTGGAACGGCGCGTCGCTGATCGCCACGCGGTCGCGCACGTCTATCGGGGATTGGCCGTGCTTGGCGCTGACGATGATGAGCGTGGATTTCTCCAGCCCCTGCACGGCGAGTTCGTGGGTCATGCGGCCGAGCGAGTTGTCGACGAATTTGAGCTGCACGGTCAGTGCGGTGCCTGGGGTGGCGTTGCTGTCGAGGTAGCCGCCGGTCAGCGTGGGTGTCTGGCTGTCGGCGTGGCCGGCATGGGCGAGTTTCTGGCCGACGCTGACCGACTGGAAGTTCATGCCGAAAATTGCCGGCGCGCCGGCCAGCTTGGTGGCGCCGGTGCTGGAATAGCCGGCGATCCAGTTGAGCACGGCCTGAACCTTGATGGCGTCGTACGTGCGCACGCCCTTGTAGCTCGTGGTGTAGTCGTCGCCCGGCTGCGCGCCGGCATCGAGCGTGTCCTGCGAATTGATTTCCGGCGCGAACAGATCGTCGATGCCGCTTCCGGAGGGGCCGTTGAGGTATTCATAGGCCGGGTGCTTGTCGGACCAGGCGGTGTACAGGCCGGCCGATTTCATGATCTCGAACACCGTGTTGGTGCGGACATAGTCGTGCGGATACATCGGCGTGCACTGGCCGTGCACGATGCGGCGCTGCATGTTGTTCGGATCGAGCTGCGTCTCCACGCGGCCGAGCGTGCCGCCGCCGGTGAGGTCGGATACCAGGCCGGTCGAAAAGTTGTAGGTTTTGTCGAGCTCTTCGAAGTTCGTGATTTCGGTGCCTGGCGTGCCCGTGCAGCCCGGGTCGGTCTGGCCGGCGCTCACATAGGAGTTGACAGATGGGTATTCGGTGCGGTCGTAGCTGTCGTCGTAGAACAGGCCTGCGGTTTTGGGCGAGGCGCCGGTGAATTGCGCCAGCATGCCGGGGAAGCTGTCGGACGGTGCGGTGGTGAACGCGTTCGGATAGACGATGCCGTGGTTGGAGAGTTGGGCGAAATTGCTGTCCGGATGCGCCTGTATGTAGTTGGCGAGGTCTGAAGCGTGCATGCCGTCAACGCTGATCACCAGGACGTGCTGGTAGGTGGACGGGACGGCCGGTGCGGCGGCGGCGTGGCCGGCGATGAGCGAGGCCGTCGCGAGAAGCGCGGTCCGGAGTGTGCGCATGGTTGGTGCCCTAAGATTGCAGTCGGGCGGAAACTAGGTGTCGGCGGCGAATGCGGCGATGTCGGAACTATGACGTTGTGGACTTGCATCGAAAGACTGCAAAACGCCGTCGCCACACGCCACCACGCAACACTCTGCCACCGCTCGCATACGCAGAACCGGGGAGGCCCCGGTTCAGGCAAAGAAGCAAAAGTTTTTTGGTCCTTTTTTTCAAAAAAGGACTGCTTGCCTTGCCTTAAGAGCGAATCAACCTGATCCGCTTCCCGGAAACCCCAAGCGCGATCCGCCCCTGCTTCAAAGCCAAAGCATCCTCGCCGAAAACCCCAAACCGCCACCCGTGCAAAGCCGGGATATCCGGCGCGTCCTCCCCCGCCAGCCGGTCGATATCGTCCGAGGAGGCGAGCAGCTTGGGCGCCACGTCGTGGCTATCGGCTTTTTCCGCCAGCAGCACCTTGAGCAGTGCCACCAGGGCCGGCGAAGGGCGCGCCCCCTCGCGGACGGCGCGGGCTTCCGGCAGCGCGTTTTCCGGCAGCGCGCCGGCTTCCGCGATGGCCGCCAGCAGCGATTGCCCCGTCACGCCCTCGGCGAACCCGCGGGTGATGCCGCGTATGCGGCCGAGCGAGTCGATGCTGGTGGGCGCGGTGGCGGCGATTTCCAGCAGGCTTTCGTCGCGTATGAGGCGCTGGCGGGGAATGTTGATGCGCTGCGCCTCGCGTTCGCGCCAGGCGGCGATGGCGCGCAGCACGCCGAGCATGCGGCGGTTCGTGGTGCGGGGGCGCAGCCGCTCCCACATGGTTTCCGGCTCCGGGCGGTAGGTGGCGGGCTCGGCTAGGGCGGCGAGTTCCTCGGCGACCCAGGCGACGCGGTCCTCGCGCTCGAGGCGGGCGGTCAGGCGCTCGTAGACGGTGCGGAGGTAGGTCACGTCGGCGGCGGCGTAGGTTACCTGCGCCTGGCTGAGCGGGCGGGCGGACCAGTCCGAGAAGCGGTGCGCCTTGTCGATCTGGCCGCCGGCCAGGCCGGCGACCAGGCTGTCGTAGCCCACCTGGTCGCCGAAGCCGGCCACCATGGCCGCCACCTGGGTGTCGAACAGGGGGACCGGCACGGCGCCGAACAGCTGGAGGAAGATTTCCACGTCCTGGCGTGCTGCGTGGAAGACTTTTACCACGGCCGGGTTGGCCAGGAGTGCGCCGAGCGGGGCCAGGTCCAGCCCGGGGGCGAGGGCGTCGACCACGGCCACGTCCGCCGTGCCGCCGAGCTGGACGACGCAGAGTTCGGGCCAGTAGGTCCGCTCGCGCATGAATTCGGTGTCCACCGTCACGTAAGGCTCAGCGGCCAGGCGTTCGCACAAAGCGGCCAGGGCTTCGGTGTTGGTGACGAGCACGGGGGCGGCGAAGGTTTCGCGCTGGGAGCGGGGCATGATTGGTGTTACACGGATGACACAGGTTGCGAAAGCGCCGAGGTTGGCCGGGCGGCGCGCGCCCCCGCGCCGGGCTTCCCTTGACCGCGGCGGGGCCAAGGGGCAGAGCCGCCGCCTGCCTTTCCTGCCCCGCTTTTCCATGCCTGAGGACGCGCCACGATGCACACCTACCGCACCCATACCTGCGGCGCCCTGCGCGCAACCGATGCGGGCGCCACCGCCCGCCTGTCCGGTTGGGTGCACAGCAAGCGCGACCATGGCGGCCTGCTGTTCATCGACCTGCGCGACCATTACGGCCTGACGCAGATCGTCTTTCCCGCACGGCTCGCCGGCACTGGCGACGGCGGACGCGCTGCGGGTGGAATCCTGCATCACGGTGACCGGCGAGGTGGTGGCGCGCGCGGAAGCCACGCGCAATCCGCGGCTGCCCACCGGCGACATCGAATTGCGCGCCGCCGAGATCACCGTGCAATCGACAGCCGACGTGCTGCCGATGCAGGTGGCCGGTGCGGAGACCTATTCCGACGAGACGCGGCTCACCTACCGATACATCGACCTGCGGCGCGAGCGCACGCATGCCAACATGATGCTGCGCGCGCACGTTATCGCGCATCTTCGTCGGGCGATGACGGAGCAGGGCTTCACCGAGTTCCAGACACCGATCCTGACCGCCAGTTCGCCGGAGGGCGCGCGCGACTTCCTGGTGCCGGCGCGCAACCATCCTGGCAAGTTCTACGCCCTCCCGCAGGCGCCGCAGCAGTTCAAGCAATTGCTGATGGTGGCCGGTTTCGACCGCTACTTCCAGATCGCGCCGTGTTTCCGCGACGAGGCGAGCCGCGCCGATCGCTCGCCCGGCGAATTCTACCAGCTCGATTTCGAGATGAGCTACGTGACGCAGGAAGATGTGTTCGCCACCATCGAGCCGGTGATCGGCGGGCTGTTCGAAGCATTTGCGCGCGGCCGCGCGGTGGACAAGCCGCCGTTCCGTCGTATCGCATACGACACCGCACTGCTGGAATACGGTTCGGATAAACCCGATCTGCGCAACCCGCTGCGCATCACCGACGTGAGCGCGCATTTCGCCGGCAGCGGCTTCGGCCTGTTCGCCAAGATCACCGCCGGGGGCGGCATCGTTCGCGCGATCCCGGCGCCTGGTGCTGGTCCGCGCCCGCGCGGGTTCTTCGACAAGTTGAACGAGTGGGCGCGTGCAGAAGGGGCCGGCGGGCTCGGTTACATCATCTTCGAAGCTGATGGCGCGAAAGGCCCGATCGCCAAAAACCTCGAGCCGGGCAGGCTGGAAGCGATACGCGTGGCCTGCGGGCTCAACCCGGGCGACGCGGTGTTCTTCGCCGCCGGCGCGCACGAGACGGCGGCGAAATTTGCCGGTGCGGTGCGCACGCGCGTGGCCACCGAGCTCGACCTGGTCGAAAAAGACGCTTTCCGGTTCTGCTGGGTGGTCGATTTCCCGATGTACGAGATGAACGAGGAGACGCGGCAGATCGATTTCTCGCATAACCCGTTCAGCATGCCGCAGGGCGGGATGGAGTCGCTCGAGACGATGGACCCGCTGCTGATCAAGGCGTTCCAATACGACATCGTCTGCAACGGGATCGAACTTTCGTCTGGCGCGATACGCAACCATCGGCCGGACATCATGATACGCGCGTTCGAGATCGCGGGTTATACGCAGGCGGATGTGGAGGCGCGGTTCGGCGGCATGCTGAATGCGTTCCGATATGGCGCGCCGCCGCATGGCGGGTCGGCACCTGGTATCGACCGCATGGTGATGCTGCTGGCCGACGAGCCGAATATACGCGAGGTGATCTTTTCCCGTTGAACCAGCAGGGGGAGGATCTGTTGATGGGGGCGCCGGCGGAGGTGGATACGGCGCGGTTGAAGGAGTTGTCGTTGAAGCTGGATCTGGCGCCGCGGGTGGTTAAGTAGGGGCTACTGCGCGGGACGGACAGGCAGAAAGTAAGGCCTTCTTTTTCGAGAAAAAGAAGCAAAAAGCTTTTGCTCCGACGCCTGCACGGAGTTTTTGGCTGCTTCTGCGAGCGCATCTTCTGGCGAATGAAAGTGGGACTGTGTGCAGGCGTCATAGCAAAAGCTTTTTGGTCCTTTTTCTCGAAAAAGGACTGCTTTCTCGCTTGCTAAAAACAAGTGTCGGGCGGATTAGATGACCCAGCAATCGACGTTCCTGGTGTTCGGCGCCACAGGCGGAACGGGCCAGCATCTCCTCCTGCGCGCGCTGAACGACGGGCATCGGGTCAGGGTCCTGGTGCGGAACCCGGCGAAACTGACGCACCAGGATGCGGACCTCGAAGTTCATCAAGGATCGATCACGGATTTTGCCGATATCGATCGTCTGGTGGAGGGCGTGGATTTCGTCATCTCGATGCTGGGCGACGTAGCACTGCAGCGGCACAACAAGATAAACACGGCGTTTGTGAAACGGCTGGTGCCGGCCATGCGGCGGCACGGCGTCAAGCGGTTCCTCTACCAGGCGGGCGGCCTGAGCAGGCCGTATAAAGGCAGCCTCACGCCTGTGCTCTGGGCGATCCGCAATACGCTGGCGCGCAGCTATATCGGCCAGCACGAGGACAACGAAGCCGTCATGCAATATCTGGCCGAGGAGGCCGGCGATATCGAATGGATGGTGCATCGCGCGGGGATAGGTTCGAACGGCAAGTCGAAAGGTATGCTGCAGCGATCAGCAACGAAATTCAGCATCGCCACGTTCGCCGACTGCGCCGACTACAATTACCGGACGATCCAGGACCAGACAGCCATCCATACTTGCGACTTCAGCTCGTATCAAAAGTCGGCTGCCGGATAGGAAAGCCGCCGACAGGGAGCAAAAGTTTTTTGGTCCTTTTTTTCAAAAAAGGACTGCTTACTTCGCCTTGCGACGCGCCCCCATCTCATCGAGTTGCACCTGAGCCTTCCTGAGCGTTGCCTTCCGCAAAGCCGAAGCCTGCTCGCGTTGCAAATTCGCCACCGCCTCCAGCGCCCCCTCCGCCGCCCGCAACGAAGCGGCCGCGGCCTCCCGCTCGCGCCCGGCCGCGGCCGCCTGGGCCGTGTGGTTCCGCACGGCGGCGGCGGAGAGCGGCAGCCAGGCGGCGAACGCGGTGGCCAGCAGGAAGCCGTCCTGTGCGCCGCCGGCATCGCGCGCCTCCTGGGCGGGCGCCTGCCTGGCCGCGTTCAGCGCCGCCTCGGCCTGCGCTTCGGCCCGCAGCGCGTCTGCCAGGACGCGCTTGGCGGTGGTGGCCTGCAGGTGGCGCAGGCGCGCCAGAGTGGCGAGCGTGTCGGCCATTCAGCTAGATGCGGCGGGCCGGGGCGCCGATCGCGGCCTGCAGCGCGGCGAAGCTCGCGTCGATATCGGTGGGTTCGTGGCGGCCCTGGCTCATCATCGCTTCGATGCGAGGAACCGCCTGCAAAGCCGCGTCCAGCGCCGGGTCCGCGCCTGGCTTTACCGCGCCGAGCCGCACCATGTCCGCCATTTCGGCGTGCAGTGCCAGCATCGCGCGGGCCTGGCGCACCAGGGCGCTGTGCGGCGGCGACAGGCAGCCCGCGGCCGCCCGCGAGAGCGAGCGGGCCACGTTGACGGCGGGGTAGCGGCCGCCTTCGCCTATATGGCGATCCAGCACCACATGGCCATCGAGTATGCCGCGCACCGCGTCGGCGACCGGCTCGTCATGGTCGTCGCCCTCCACCAGGACGGTGAACAAAGCGGTGATCTGGCCGGCCAAGCCGTCCGGCAGCACGGGGCCGGGACCGGCGCGCTCGAGCAGGCGGGGCAGCTCGGCGAACACGCTGGGCGGGTAGCCACGTGTGGCAGGCGGCTCGCCGGCGGCCAGGCCGATCTCGCGCAGCGCCAGACAGAAGCGGGTGACGCTGTCCATCAATAGAAGCACGGATTTGCCCTGGTCGCGAAAATGCTCGGCGACGGTGAGGGCGGCGTAGGCGGCTTCGCGTCGGAGCAGAGGCGGCGCGTCCGACGTGGCGACCACCACGACGGAGCGGGCCAGGCCTTCGGCGCCCAGATCGTCCTCGATGAACTCGCGGACCTCGCGGCCACGTTCGCCCACCAGCGCCAGCACGATCACGTCCGCCGCGGTGTGGCGCGCCAGCATGGACATCAGGGTGGATTTGCCCACGCCGGAGCCGGCGAACAGGCCGAGCCGCTGGCCGGTGCGGCAGGTGGTGAAGCAGTTCAGCACGCGCACGCCGAGGTCGATCGGCGGGCCTAGGCGGGCGCGGCTGATCGCCGGCGGCGGGGCGGCGCGGACCGGGCGTGCCTGCTGGCCGAGGGGTAGCGGGGGCCCGCCATCGGCGGGCTGCCCGAGAGGGTCGATCACCCGGCCGAGCCAGTCGTCACACGGGGAGAGGGTGGCGCCGTGGCTGGCGCCCGGTTGCGGCAGGGTGGCCGCATGCACGCGCGCGCCGGCGCCGAGGCCCAAAGTCTCCCCGAAAGGCGAGGCGGTGAGTACCTGCGCGTTGGCCGAGACGATTTCGGCGAGCGTTCGCCTTGCCTCGCGGCCCTCCACCCAAACCCTGTCCCCAACGGAGAGATGCCGGCGACAAACCGGCGATTTCGACGCCCAGCGGCCCCACGGCGCGGGCGGTGCCGCTCAATTCATAAGGTCGGATGCCGGCGAGCAGGGCGCGAGCCGAGAATTGCTTACGGTAGTGAGACGACTGTGGCATTAACGAGCGACGTCTATAATAAGACACAGAAGGAAACGTATTCTTTGTTCGTTCGGCATCGGATCGCCTTTTGTTCTCATTTTCTTTCGAAATGGCGAGAAAGCTCTGGTGTATAACACGTGTGGGTGGTAATCATTGCGTATCGAAACACGGGAGATGGCAATGCGGGTCCTGCTGGTTGAAGACGATGTGAATGCTGCACGCGCTGTGGTGATGATGCTCCGAAATAATGGAGCAATCGTTGACCAGACCGACACTGGGGAAGAAGCGCTCGAGCTGGTGCGCCACTACGATTACGATATCGTCGTGCTCGACCTGATCCTGCCGGACATGGAGGGCTACGAGGTTGTGCGCCGCATGCGCGCCGGCCGCGTCGAGACGCCGGTGCTCATCCTTTCGGGCCTGAACCGCCCCGGCTCCAAGGTGCGCGGCTTCGGGATGGGCGCGGACGACTACATCAGCAAGCCGTATGACAAGGACGAGCTGATCGCGCGCATCCAGGCGATCATCCGCCGCAGCAAGGGCTACAGCCAGCCGGTCCTGCGCATCGGCAACCTGCAGCTGAACCTGGACAGCCGCGAGGTCCAGGCGGACGGGCAGACGGTGCATCTCACAGGCAAGGAATATGCGATACTCGAACTGCTGGTGCTGCGCCGCGGCATGGTGCTGACGAAGGAGGCGTTCCTCAACCATCTGTATGGCGGGATCGACGAGCCGGAGATGAAGATCATCGACGTGTTCATCTGCAAGCTTCGCAAGAAGCTGGCGCAGGCCGGCGCCGGCAACCTGATCGGCACAGTGTGGGGACGCGGCTACATGATGCGCGATCCGAACAGCCTGGCAGCGTTGTCGGCAGCCGGCGCGCAGGCTCCCGAGAACCTCGTCGCCGCCTGAGCCATCGATATCCCGTGAAATCCCGCAGGCGCGCCAAGCGTGCGCCTGCGGATCGTGCGGGCCTTGCCGTGCCTGCGCGATCAGACGGTGAACTGCTCGGCCACGATACGTTCGGACAATCCCTGGTCCGGATCGAACAGGATCGTCGTCTTCACGCTGCGATCCTCGCTGATTGCGACAGACGCCACGTCGCGCACCTCGGTGAAATCCGCCACCGCGGATACCGGCCGCTTGTCGCCTTCGAGGATTTCGAACAGCACGTCCGCCGTGCTGGGCAGCAGCGCGCCGCGCCAGCGTCGCGGCCTAAAGGCGCTGATTGGGGTGAGCGGCAGCAGGTTTGCCGATAGCGGAACGATCGGTCCGTGCGCGGACAGGTTATATGCGGTGGAGCCGGCCGGCGTCGCCACCAGAACGCCGTCGCATACGAGTTCGGCCAGGCGCACGCGGCCATCGATGGTGATGCGTATTTTCGCCGTCTGGCGCAGTTGCCGCAGCAGCGACACCTCGTTGAGCGCCAGCGCCTCTTCCACCACGCCGGAGCGGGTTACAGCGTGCATGCGCAGCGGATGCAGTACCACGCCCTGCGCGCGGGCCAGGCGGTCCGGCAGGTCTTCCTCGCGAAACGCATTCATCAGGAAGCCGACAGAGCCGCAATTCATCCCGTAGACCGGAACGTCGCAGGTCAGCGTGCGGTGCAGCGTTTCGAGCATGAAACCGTCGCCGCCAAGGCAGACGACAACATCGGATTCGGTGAAAGGCGCATCGCCGAAACGCGCGACGAGCCGGGCCCGGCTCTCCTGCGCCAGGTCGGTAGGCGAGGCAAGAACGCAAATCCGGGTCAATAAACGACCAATCCGGGCAAGTGAGTCCGCGACAGCACCATCAAAAGTTTTTTGCTTCTTTTTTGCAAAAAAGAAGGCCTTCCTTGCTTGACCGCATCAACCCTACCCACCCCGAAGCCGCCGCGCCAGATGCACCAGGATCGCAGCCGTAGCGCCCCAGATGTACTGCTCCGGGTGCGGCCATACCCAATATTCCCGCCAGGCGCCGCGAAACATCGCCCCACGCCGCTCCGGCGCCAAAGGATCGAGCAGCGTGGCCAACGGGCAGTTCGAAAATCGCGTCCACCTCGCAAGCCGACGCGGTGGTGACGTAGCCCTGCGTCAGCAGCGCCAGCACGGGGGTGATGCGATAGCCGGTGCCGGTGGCGTAATCGTGCAGGCGCCCGAGTATCTCGGCGTGGCCGGGGTCCAGCCCCACTTCCTCCCGCGCTTCGCGCAGGGCGGCGGCCTCCGGGCTGGCGTCGGTGGGATCGATACGGCCGCCGGGAAAGCTCACCTGGCCGGAATGCTGGCGCAGATGGGCGGTGCGGCGCGTCAGCAGCACGCCTGGCGCAGGCCCCGCAACCACGCCCACGAGCACCGCGGCCGGGATCAGCGCGGCTGCGTCGGCGTCGCCCGCCTCGGATGCGTCGAGCGCTGTGTCGTCGATCCCGGTCAGACGCGCGCGTATATCGTCTGCGCCGAGCCAGTCCGCCCGCGCTGCCGGCGCCGGATCAGTCCTCAGCGTCGTCGCCGCATTCGGCCACCAGGTCGCCGAGCGGGAAGAACACGCCGCAGCTCCAGACGCCGAGCTTGTGCTGGCCGGCTACGATGCCGGGCACCGCGATCGCCACCAGTTCGTAATACACCGGGCGGGCGATGCGGGCTTCCAGAACATGGCCGCCCTGGCCGTCGCGTATGTGAATGTAGGGCACCGGCTCGCAGGTCAGCGCGTTATGCGCCACGCGGAGCGGATGCTCGGGGCCGGCGGTGACCACCTGGTCCACATTGGTGCGGAACGACAGGCATTGGTTGCGCCCCTGGCCGCAGCGCTGCCACTCCATCTCGACCGCGGTCCACGGCGTGTCCTCCACCTGGATACGGCCGCGCTCGACGGGTGTCTCGAGGAAGTAGTCGCCGGCGGCGTCGCGCGTGAGCACGCTGGAGAACAGGCAGACCAGCTCCTTCCGGCCGATCGGGCTGCCGCGATACAGCCAGGTGCCGTCACGCTTCACCAGGAACGGCATGTCGCCGCATTCGGTGCGGGTCCGCTTGGGCCTGTCGCAGGCCTGCGACAGGCCGGTGGGGAGCAGGATCGGGGCGTCGGGCGTGAGAATGGCGCGGTTCATCGGCTGTCTTGCGTGTGGCGGGGCAGGGTCCGGCGCATCACCGGCATATAGGGAGGGGGATGGCTTGTATGTAATACCGGCGACACGGAAAAATGCCGCGCGTTACACCATCACTGGACGTGCGGGCGAGGTGGGTTGCAGGATGGCCGCGTGGGGGTCACCTCTCACAGACCAGCGTATGACATCAGCCAACGGGGATTGCCGGTTGCAGGACACTCTGATCGCGGACGCCGACCGACTGGCCGAAACCGTGGCTGCGGCACGGCGGGAGATCGGCCGGGTGATCGTCGGCCAGGAAGATGTGGTGGAACAGACGCTGGTGGCGCTGCTGGCCGGCGGCCACGCGTTGCTCGTGGGCGTGCCCGGCCTTGGCAAGACGCTGCTGGTGGAAACGCTCGGCACCGTGCTGGGGCTGGACCGCAGGCGCGTGCAGTTCACGCCGGACCTGATGCCGGCCGACATCACAGGCACGCGAGGTTCTTGAGGAGGGCGAGCACGGCCGCCGCAGCTTCCGTTTCGTGGCTGGTCCGATCTTCTGCCAGCTCCTGATGGCCGACGAGATCAACCGCGCCAGCCCGCGCACCCAGTCGGCGCTGCTGCAGGCGATGCAGGAGCGGCGCGTGGCGGTGGGCGGCGTGGAGCACGCGCTGCCGGCGCCGTTCCACGTGCTGGCCACGCAAAATCCGATCGAGCAGGAGGGCACCTATCCGCTGCCTGAGGCCCAGCTCGACCGGTTCCTGCTGCAGGTGGAGATCGGCTACCCGCATCTGGCCGACGAGCGCGCGATGCTGCTGGCGACGACCGGCGCCGAGGCCTCGGTGGCCCGGCCGGTGATGACTGCGGAGGATCTGATGCGCGCGCAGGCGCTGGTGCGTCGCGTGCCGGTGGGCGAGAGCGTGGTGGATGCCATACTGGCGCTGGTGCGCGGGGCGCGGCCGGAGACGGCGCAGGATGACGGGGTGAAGCGGCATGTGGCGTGGGGCCCTGGGCCGCGCGCGGCGCAGGCGCTGATGCTGGCGACGCGGGCGCGGGCGCTGCTGGATGGCCGGCTTTCGCCTAGCCTCGATGATGTGGCGGCTTTGGCGCAGCCGGTGATGCGGCATCGCATGGCTTTGGGGTTTTCGGCTCGGGCCGAGGGGGTGGCGCTGCCTGAGGTGATTACGCGGCTGGTGGGGGCGTTGGGGTGAAAGCGCGTAAGGAAGGCCTTCTTTTTTGAAAAAAAGAAGCAAAAAACTTTTGCTCCGACGCCTGCCCGTAGGCCCCATTCGGTTCTGCCAAAACTCGCTCTTGCAAGGCGAGCGCGGGCGGCCCTGCAGCGGGGAACGCAAAAGTTTTTTGGTTCTTTTTTTCAAAAAAGAACTGCTTGTTTCCTAGCATGCGAGCAACTGCCGAAACCCTGGCCGCTCGCCTCCCGCCCCTCCTGGTGGCCGCAGAGCGCGTAGCCGCGACCGTAGCCCAGGGCGTGCACGGCCGCCGCCGCATCGGCACAGGCGACAGCTTCTGGCAGTTCCGCCCCTTCGTCACCGGCGACACCGGCGCGCCGCGTCGACTGGAAGCAATCCGCCAAATCCGACCGCACCTACGTGCGCGACATGGAGTGGGAGGCGGCCCAGACGGTGTGTCTGTGGCGCGACGCCTCGCCCAGCATGGCGTGGCGCTCGGCGCGCGCGCTGCCGGAAAAGCGGGGGCGGGCGGACCTGCTGCTGCTGGCGCTGGCGAGCCTGCTGTTCCGCGCCGGCGAGCAGGTCCGGCTGATCGGCGTGGAAGGCCGCGTGTTCGCCGGCCGTTTCGCGCTGGACGGGCTGGAGCGCGCGCTGCCCGCGAGTGCGGCCGGAGTGCCGCCGCCTGCCGCCTTGCCGCGCCATGCGGCGGCGGTTCTGCTGGGCGATTTCCTCGGGCCGCTCGAGGAGATACGCACCTGCATAAGGCGCCTGGCCGAAGTGCCGGTGCGGGGGCAGCTGGTGATGGTGCTCGATCCGGCGGAACTCGCGCTGCCGTATGACGGACGGGTGCGCTTCCACGGTCTGGAAGGCGAGGCGGACGCGGTGATCCCGCGCGTGGAAGGCGTGCGTGACGCCTATGCCGACGCGCTTGCCCGCCAGCAGGACGGGTTGCGCGCCATCTGCGACGCCGCCGGATTCGGCTTTGCGGTGCATCGTACGGACCAGGCGCCGGAGGCGGCGTTGCAGGCGCTGTGGTTGGCTTTGAGCGCTGCGCACCCGCCGACGGCCGCGCGATGATCTTCGTCGAACCCTGGGTGCTGGCCGCGCTGGTCCTGCTGCCGATGCTGTGGTGGCTGCTGCGGGCCACGCCGCCGGCGCCGCGCGCGCAGATCTTTCCGGCGATACGGCTGCTGGCCGGGCTGCGGCCGCGCGAGGAGACGCCGGCGCGCACCCCCTGGTGGCTGCTGGCGCTGCGCCTTGCCGCCTGCGCACTGGTGATCGTGGGGCTCGCCCAACCTGTACTGACCGGCGCGCGACTCGCGGTGAGCGGGAGCGGCCCGGCGCTGCTCGTGCTCGATGATGGCTGGGCGGCCGGCCCGGACTTCCCGCAGCGCCTAACCGCCGCCGACGCGATACTCGACAGGCTGGCCCGCGCCGGGCGGCAGGTCCGCCTGCTGACCACGGCACCCGGCGACGACGGACGCGCCGTGCCGGCCAGTGCCGCGATGCCGGCTTCCCTGGTGCGCCCGGTGCTGGACGCGCTGCGGGCCAAGCCGTGGCCGACCGACCGGGCCAGGGCAGCCGCGTTCGTCGCTGGCAGCGGACCGGTTTTCTATGTCTCCGACGGCCTCGCCGGGCCCGCCGATGCGGCGTTCGATCGCGCGCTGGCGGCACGTGGCCGGGTAACGATGCTGACCGGGGACGCGCCGGCACGTCTGCTGCAGGCAGAGGTGTCGCCGGAGCACCTGGTGGCGCGGCTGCGCGTGGCGCCTTCGCCGGGCGCGCGCCAGGAATTCGTGCTGGCGGAGACCAATGACGGCCGGGTGCTGTCGCGCACGCCGCTCGCCGTGCCGGCCGGTGCCGCGACGGCGGAGACGGCGCTCGACCTGCCGGCGGAACTGCGCAACCAGCTGGGCGCGCTGCGCCTGGCCGGCGCGCCGGGTGCCGGGTCCGTGGCGCTGCTCGACGAGGCGGCGCGCCGCCGGCCGGTCGGGCTGGTGAGCGGCGGCAACGGCACCGACACGCCATTGCTGGGCGAGCAGTATTACCTCGAGCGCGCGCTCGGCGGCGCGACCGAACTGCGCCGCGGCACGGTCGCCAGCCTGTTGTCGCGCAAGCTGTCGATGCTGGTGCTGACCGCCGCCACGCTGTCGCCTGAGGACAGTGCCGCGATCGCGGCCTGGGTGCGCCAGGGCGGGTTCCTGCTGCGGTTCGCCTCCGCAGGCCTGGCGCCGGCGCCCGATGCCGCGCCCACCGACGATGCGACATCCACGGATCCGCTGCTGCCCGGCCGACTGCTGCCCGGCGACCGCCAGCTCGGCGGCGCGATGTCCTGGAGCAAGCCCGCGCATCTGGCGCCGTTTCCCGAGGGCGCGCCGTTCGCCGGGTTGCGCGTGCCGGCCGAAGTGACGGTGAGCCGGCAGGTGCTGGCGGACCCCTCCGCCCAGCCGGCGCCGGCCACCTGGGCGTCGCTGGCGGACGGCACCCCGCTGGTGACCGCCGCGCATCTGGGCGCCGGCGAAGTGGTGCTGTTCCATGTGACGGCCAATGCCGACTGGTCCAACCTGCCGCTGTCCGGCCTGTTCCTCGACATGCTGAACCGGCTGGTGGCGCGCTCGGCCGGCGTGGCGGTGGCCGACGACGCGCGGCTGCTGGCGCCGGCGCTGATGCTCGATGGCGAGGGCGTGCTCGGCGCGCCAACCCCGGCCTCGCGCAGCGTGAGCGCGCGCGATATCGGCCGCGTGGTGCCGTCGCCGGTGCATCCGCCGGGGTTCTACGGGCCGGAGCGCGACCGGCATGCGCTCAATCTCGGGTCGTCGGCGCTGACTTTGGCGGCAATGGCGCCGATCGCCGGGGCCGTGCGGCTGTCTCTGGCCGCGGCGCCGCACACGCGGCCTGTCGGGCCGTGGCTGATTGCGCTGGCCGTGCTGCTGCTTTGCGCGGACATGCTGCTGACCTTACGGCTGCGCGGGCTGCTGGAAGGCGCGTTCCGGCCGTCGATACGGGCCGGCCGCGCGCTGCTTCTGGCGGGCGCGCTCGGCGTGGGGGCGCTCGGTTCGGGCGCGGCGCGGGCGGCGGACAACCCGGCGCTTGCCACGCATCTGGCCTACGTGGTGACCGGCGACGCGCAGGTGGACGCGACCTCGCGCGCCGGGCTCGCCGGCCTCTCGGAATACGTGAACGCGCGCACGGCTGCGGTGCTGGCGGATCCGGTGGGCGTGGTGCCGGGCCACGACGACCTGGGCTACTTTCCGCTGCTGTATTTTCCGGTGACTGCGCAGGCAGAGGAGTCGCCCAAGGCGCTGGCCGCGCTGAACGACTACATGCACCACGGCGGCATCGTCATCATCGACCTCCGGGGCGGCGATGCGGAGGCGGCGGGCTCGGGCGCCGGCGCGGCACCGGATGCGGCGGCCACGTTGCGTCGGATCGGCCGCGGGCTGGATATCCCGCGGCTGGCGCCGTTGACCTCTGCGCATGTGCTGGCCCGCGCGTTCTACCTGTTGCAGGATTTTCCCGGGCGCTTCGACGGCGATACGGTGTGGGTGCAGCAGGACCAGGACCGCAGCAACGACAGCGTGAGTCCGGTGATCGTGGGCAGCAACGACTGGGCGGCGGCGTGGGCGCAGGACGATGACGGCAACCCGCTGTTCGCGACGGTGCCTGGCGGGGCGCGGCAGCGCACGCTGGCGTTCCGCTTTGGGGTGAACATGGTGATGTACGCGCTGACGGGGAACTACAAAGGCGACCAGGTGCACGTGCCGGCAATTCTGGAGCGGCTGGGGCAGTGAAGGCGCCGAAGCAGAAATCGCTTTTTAAGCGCCTATCGCTTGGATCGATTTGCTTGCTGTGTGGCTGTTCCTACAACGCTACCGTGCTGCGTCTCGCTGACATTCCACCGAAACCCTCCGGAGCAACCCTGCTTGGCTTCGACGAAAATAAAGCACGTGGATACATCCAAGTTGGCAAATACGATGTTGCGCGCGGCGCGCAAAATCGTAGCTGCTGGTTCAGCATCAACCCGGTGCCGCTGACGGGACTTGCGGCGTATTCGCTTCCGCCGGGCACGTATCTCGTCACTGAAGAAGGTGGTTCTCGTTTGCGGCCAAGCTACGTCGTTCACCTGAAGCAGGGCGATCGCAAATTCGTAGTGGTACGGCGCGCAGGTGAGCACCAGGGAGACAAGCAGGACGGAGTGCCTGCGCCTTTTCGCGAACTGGGTTTTGAGGAAGCGTCGGACATCAAACCTTCTGATCAGGTGTTCTGAATATCATGTGTGCGTTTTGAGTGAACGCTTCGCATGACCGAAGCGATATCCGCCCTTCGGTTCACGCCGGCCCTACCGGTTTGGCTTTTGGCTGCCCTCGCCGTCGCATGCGTTATCGTCGCCAGTGCCGGCTACTGGCGACGCGCCCGCGGCGCGTGGTGGCGCGCCGCTGCGTTTGCCGTGCTGCTGGCCTGGCTTGCCGGTCCCACGCTGGTGCGCGAGTCCCGCCAGGGCCTGTCCGACATCGCCCTGCTGGTTACCGACGCCTCGGCCTCCATGCAGGTCGGCAACCGTGCGGCACTCGCCGCCAAGGCAGCCGCGTCGCTGACCGCGCAGGCCGCGCGGATGCCCGGTCTCGAGCTGCGCCACGTCACGGTGCCGGAATCCGGCCATGACGGCACGCTGCTTTGGGCCGGCGTGCGCCAGGCGTTGGCCGATATCCCGGCCGGCCGCCTGTCCGGCGTCGTCACCATCACCGACGGCCAAATTCATGACCTGCCGGCCGACGCGGGCGCGATCCCGGCGCCGCTGAACGTGCTTATTCCCGCCAAAGGCGAGGAATGGGACAGGCGCGTAAGAGTGATCGAGGCGCCGGGCTACGGCATCGTCGGGCGCACGCTGATGCTGCGCGTGGCCGTGGAGGATCTCGGGCCGCCGGGCTCTGCCCCGCCCGGGCCTGCCACGCTGGCGGTGCAGGTGGATGGCCGGCCGCCCGACATGCTGGAGGTGACGCCCGGCGAGGTGCAGAGCGTGCCGGTCGAGATCACCCGCGAGGGCCGGACGCTGGTGAAGCTGTCGACCGCGCCGGTGCCTGGCGAGGCGTCGCCGCTGAACAACCAGACGGTGGTGCAGATCAACGGCGTGCGGGACCGGCTGCGCGTGTTGCTGGTGAGCGGCGAGCCGAACCAGGGCGAGCGCACCTGGCGCCGGCTGCTGAAATCCGACCCCGCGGTGGATCTGGTGCATTTCACCATCCTGCGTCCGCCGGAAAAGGACGATACCACGCCGCTGAACGAGCTGGCGCTGATCGCTTTCCCGACGCGCGAGCTGTTCCAGGACAAGCTGGCCGGGTTCGACCTTATCATCCTCGACCGCTTCACCGATCGCGGCATCCTGCCGCATATCTACCTGCGCAACATCGCCGATTACGTGCGCCACGGCGGCGCGCTGCTGCTGGTGGCGGGCCCGGAGTTCGCCGGCGAGCGCAGCCTGGACGCGACACCTCTGGGCGACGTGCTGCCCGCCCACGCGCCGCAAGATGCGCTGGGCAGCGATCCGGGCGGCCGCGATCAGGGCGCCGACGCCAAGAGCGGCGGCCTGGCGACCGGCGCGTTCATCCCGCAGGTGACGGAACTCGGCACCCGCCATCCGGTGACCGAGGGGCTGGCGGCCGATCCGGCCTCGCCCGGCTGGGGCGCGTGGTATCGCGCCATCGTGCCTGAGGACGTATCCGGCCAGGTTCTGATGACGGGGCCGAACCATGCGCCGCTGCTGATACTGAGCCATGTGGACCAGGGCCGGGTGGCGATGCTGATGAGCGACCAGATCTGGCTGTGGTCGCGGGGCCAGGTGGCGGGGCAGGGCGGCGGCCAGAGCGGCGGTCCGCAGGCCGAGCTGCTGCGCCGCGCCGCGCACTGGCTGATGAAGGAGCCTGATCTGGACGAGGAGCGGCTGACCGCGCGCATCCAGGCGGGGCGCCTCGAGGTGACGCGGCAGTCGGTGTCGGGCAGCGCCGCCGGCACGGTGACGGTAACCCCGCCGGAGGGTGCCAAACGGAGCCTCGTGCTGGTGCCGTCAGGCGCAGGGCGCGCGGTGGCCAGCCTGGACGCCGCGATGCCCGGCGTATGGCAGGTGGGCGACGGCACAAGGCTGGCCTATGCGGCGCTGGGGTTGGACAATCCGCTCGAATACGCCGATCTGCGGGCGACGGCGGACCGCGTGGGAAAGCTGGCGGCGGCGAGCGGCGGTGGCGTGGCCTGGCTGGGGCGCGGCGTGCCGGATCTGCGCATGGTGGGCGCTGCGGATGCGGCGTCCGGTGCCGGGTGGATCGGGCTGCGGCATCGGGATGCGCATCTGGTGACGGGGGTGGATTCGGTGCCGCTGTTGCCGGCCTGGGCGGCTTTGCCGTTGCTTTTGGGGTTGGTGGTGGCGGCTTGGCGGCGGGAGGCGGCGTAAGGCAAGGCAAGGCAAGCAGTCCTTTTTTGAAAAAAAGGACCAAAAAACTTTTGCGTTCCCCGCCGCATCGGCGCCCGCGATGCATCCGCAACGCCGGGTGGTGCGGTCACATTGGAAGCCGTGGGGCAGGCGGAGGAAGCAAAAGTTTTTTGGTCCTTTTTTTCAAAAAAGGACTGCTTGCTTTCTTTCGTACCATCGTTTTCCCGTGTTAACCTGCAGCATGAACCGCCCCCTCCTGACCCTGCTGCTCTGCGCCGCCGCGCTCCCCGCCTACGCCCAGGTCGGCCCGTCTGTCGGCGGGCAGGGCGGCCCCGGCGGCTACGGCGGCGGTGGCGGCTCCGGCCTGCCGAACCGCAGCCATGCCGGCCAGGACGAGGATGGCGGCAAGAAAGAGGACAAGCCCGTAGCCCCGCCGCCGGCCATTCCGGGCGCGCAGCCCGATGCGGACTCGGCGGTGATCCCGGCCGACAAGGTGGCCGCCGAGATGAGCCCCAACGACGCGCTGTTCGACGCCATCAACCGTGGCGATCTGGGGGCCGCGAAGGATGCGGTGAACCGCGGCGCGCAGTTGGACGCGCATAACGTTCTCGGCCAGACGCCGACCGATGCGGCGATCGATCTGAGCCGCAACGACATCACCTTCCTGCTGCTGTCGCTGCGCGGCGCGGTGAGCAGCGGCAAGCCGGTGCAGGCCGTGGCGGTCAAAAGCGGCAAGCCGGCCAAGGCGGGCAGGGTGAAGGTGGCCCATGTCGCCGCGGCGCCGCAGCATCTGGCGACAGCCGATCGCGGGACGCCGAACCCGAGCGTGGGCTTCAACGGCTTCTGAGCCGGACGCACCGGTTTACGCTCGGGGGGCACGGCGAAAACGTGCGCGCCGGCAGCATTGGCGGGCGAGGACGTTTTTGCGGTTGTGCCTTTTCGAACGCGCCGCCGGCCCCAAATCCGCGTCCCAGCCGCACTGAGAGGGATGCCAGATGGCCGACGAGTTCGACGAGACATTTATGCGCCGTGCGATTGCGTTGGCGCGCGAGGGTTTGGCCGCGCCTGGCGGTTCGCCGATCGGGTGCGTGATCGTGCTGGATGGCCGGATCATCGGCGAGGGGCACAACGAGACCGAGGGGCGGCACGATCCGACCGCGCATGGCGAGGTGGTTGCGATGCGCCGGGCCGGCGAGACGGTGCAGCATTGGGAACTGCGTGGCGCCACGTTGTATAGCACGTTGCAGCCGTGCGGCATGTGCACCATGGCCTCGATCTGGGCCAAGATCGGCAGGATCGTCTACGGCGCCGGGCGCGACGACGTGCACGAGATGTATTTCGAGGACCGGCACCTGGACACCGATGATTTTATCAGGGACGCCTACCGCAAGGACCTGCAGATAGAGGGCGGCATCCTGGCAAAGGAATGCGCCGAACTCTACTACAAGCCAGGCCAGGACCTGGCGTTCGAAGACAAAGCAAACCTGTAAAAAGGTCGCCGACAGGGAGCAAAAGTCTTTTGCTTCTTTTCTTCAGAAAAGAAGGCCTTGCCTATGCAGTTCCTCTGGACCCCCGAAGCCGACTACGTAAAAGCGATCCTGAAAAACGTACAAACCGAAGCAAGCATCGGCCTGCACCCCTGGGAACGCCATCCGGAACGCCCAAGCAAACTGATCGTGAACGTGGAGATGTTTGCCCAGGGCACGGTATTCCTGGATTACGACCCGGTGCGCGCGGCGATCAAGGCATGGCCCGGCCGGGCGCATACCGATCTGCTGGAGACGCTGGCCGAAGAGATCGTGGCGGTGTGTTTTGCCAACGCGCGTGTGGAGGCCTGCAGGGTTTCCGTCGTGAAGCCGGACATCTTCAACGAGGCCGGCGGCGCCGGCATCGAGTTCTACCGTGTGCGCAAGCGGTGAGGCGGGTTCTGGTCACGGGTGGCGCGCGGCGCATTGGTGCTGCGATCAGCCAGGGGCTGGCGGCGGACGGCTGGGATGTGGTGATCCACTGCAACACTTCGCGTGCGGACGCCGATTCATTGGCGGCGCGCATGATTCGATCGGGTGGGGTTTGCAGCGTGGTGCAGGCGGATCTGTCGGATCGCGAAGCTGTGGCAGGGCTGATCGGCAGGGTTGGCGATCTCGATGCGCTGATCAACAACGCGAGCAGTTTCCGCTATGACAGCCTGGCGACGATGGATGCGGCCTCGTGGGATGCGCATTTCGGTCCGAACCTGGCGGCGCCGGTGTTTCTGGCGCAGGCATTTGCAGCGGCGCGGGCAGGGCGGCCGGGCTGCGTGATCAACATGCTGGATCACAAGGTGACGGCGCTGAATCCGGATTTCTTCAGCTACACGATAGCGAAAGTGGCGATGGCGGGGGCCACGCGGCTGCTGGCGCAGGCTTTGCGCGATGTGGGCATACGGGTGAATGGTGTGGCGCCCGGAATCACGTTGCTCAGCGGCAAGCAGACGGAAGCGGGGTTTGCGCGCGCGTGGCGTGCGCCGCCGTTGGGGCGCAGCAGCACGCCGGCGGAGTTGGTTGCGGCGTGTCGGTTCGTGTTGGCCACGGGTAGTTTGAACGGGCAGGTTATCGTGCTGGATGGCGGGGAGTCGTTGCTGGGGCGGCAGCGGGATATTGCGTTCGAGACTTGAACGCCAAGGACGAAAAGAGCACCAGGAAGCAGGTGTTGGGGCATTTATCGAGCGCTTTTGCTGTTTACGGTCGACAGGCGCCAATCCAGGCAAGCAAGAAAGCAGTCCTTTTTCGAGAAAAAGGACCAAAAAGCTTTTGCTCCGACGCCTGCTCCGCAGCCTACCAACGTTCTGCCAGTCGATACGGCTGCAGCAACAGCCAGCGTTTTGTGCCAGCGTCGTTATAAAAGCTTGTTGGTCCTTTTTCTCGAAAAAAGACTGCTTTCTTGCTTGCCTCAAACCACCCGGCGCTCCGCCCCAACAACCCGCGCGAACGCCACACAGACCCCGGCAAACACCACTAGCCCCAGCCACCCGGCTGCTCCCTCGAACCCCGCCCCCACAACCGCCAGAGGCGACTGGCTCCCCGACGCCCCGATCACCGCCGCCATCCCCACGCCCACCAGGCTCTCGCCTACGATGAACCCGCTGGCAATCAGCACGCCACGCCGGCGCGCCCGCTCGGCATCCGACCGGCCCGCCAGCCGGCGGTCCACCACCCAGCCGAGTATGGCACCCACCGCCAGCGTCACGCCGACCGTCGGCGGCAGGTACAAGCCGATGCCCACGGCCAAAACCGGGATCCCCGCCCGCCCGGCGCGCTTCAGGCCGAAATCGACCGCGATCAGCACCAGGCCGGCCGCCACCCCGATGGCGATCGACGCCCAATCCAGCGTTCCGCCGAAAATGCCGCGCGCGATCGCCGCCATCAGCGTGGCCTGCGGGGCGGCCAGCGCCTGGCCGGGGTCCATCCCGGCATCCGGCATGGCGCCGGGGAAGCCGTAGGCGTGATAGAGCAGGTCCAGCACCGGCGGGATCACCAGCGCGCCCACCACGCAGCCGACCACGAGCACCACCTGCTGCCGCCACGGCGTGGCGCCCACCAGCAAGCCGGTCTTGAGGTCCTGCAGGTTGTCGTTGCTGACGGTGGCGGTGGCGAGCACCACGGAGACCACGAACAGGGTGAATGCCACCGCGGCGCGGCGGCCGTCCTCGCCGGCCAGCATGCCGCCGCTCTTCAGGATGATCAGCAGCAGGAGCGAGGTGAGGATCGTGGCGATGATGGCGATGCCGGAGATCGGCGAGCTCGAGCTGCCGACCAGGCCCGCCATGTAGCCGCAGGCCGCGGCGACGGCGAAGCCGAACACTACGCTGAATGCGCAGCCGAACGCTACCAGGCCCCAGATGCCAAAGGCCTGCGCCGGGGCGGAGCCGTGCAGGAAAACGGCGAAAGTGAGGGCCATGGTGAGCAGGGCACCCGCGAACACGATACCGATCCAGCGCGGCGGCAGGTCTCGGTCGGTATCCGGCGCGCCGTCCACGCCGGGCTGGTTGCGGCTGGCGCGCAGGCTCTCGCGCACGCCGGCTATGGTGGGGCCGAGCAGCCCGGCGAGCGACCAGATCGCGGCGACGCCGATCAGTCCGGCGCCCATGAAGCGCACCTGGTGCGCCCATAAGCCGGTGGCATACGGGATGAGTGCGGTGCCGGCCGGCACCGGATGCAGCGTGGTGAGCACCGGCACGGCCACGCCCCAGGCCAGCACGGCGCCCAGAAGCATGGCGAGCCCGCCCGAGATGCCGACCAGGTAGCCCGCGCCGAGCAGGGCCAGGGAGAAGCCTGTCGAAAGGCGGAAGGCCGCCGGGCCGAGCGTAGCCCACCGGCTGATGCCTTCGCCCAGCACGTGCAATCCTGTGGCCGCGAAGCTGACCACGGCCGCGACGACCCCGCCGGCCGCGATGTCCGCGGCACCCGGCTCGCCTGGTTCGGTCTGGCCGTGGCCCACGCGCAATATCTCGGCGGCCGCAACACCTTCCGGGTAGGGCAAGGTGGAGTGGACCACCATCGCGCGGCGCAGCGGGATGGTGAACAGCACACCCATCACGCCGCCGGCCGCGCACACGCCGGCCGCCTGCCAGAACGGAAAGCCATGCCAGTGGCCCACGATCACCAGCGCGGGCATCACGAAGATCACCGACGACAAGGTGCCCGCGGCCGAGGCCTGCGTCTGCACCATGTTGTTTTCGAGGATGTTGCCGCCGCCCAGCGCGCGCAGCACGGCCATCGAGATGACCGCGGCGGGGATCGAGCTGGCAAAGGTCAGGCCGACTTTCAGGCCGAGATAGACGTTGGCAGCGGTGAATACGACTGTGATAAGGGCGCCCAGTATCAAGCCGCGCACGGTCAGTTCACGCATTGGCGGCGCTCCGGAAGAAGGAAGGAAGCAGTCCTTTTTTGAAAAAAAGGACCAAAAAACTTTTGCGTTCCCCGCGGCAGGAGCGCCCGCATTGTTCTACAAGGCGTCGTGCTGCACGGAGAAGGCGGGCGCTCGTGCAGCGGGAGTCAAAAGTCTTTTGCTTCTTTTCTTCAGAAAAGAAGGCCTTTCTTACTCTACCTGCCTGGCCTCATCCGGCAACATGACAGGTATCCCGTCCCGTATCGGATAGGCCAGCCCCGCAGCCCGGCTCACCAGCTCGCCCGCCGCGCGGTCGTATTCCAGCGGCCCCTTCGTCACCGGGCAGACGAGGATTTCCAGCAGGCGTGGGTCGAGTGGTGCGGCGTCCAATATGCGTCCTCAGCTTGGCCGGGAGTCGGGATCGCCTTCATGCACCGACATGCGCAGCAGCGCCAGCAGGTCCGCCGCCCGGTCCGGGTCGGTCGGCGCTTCCAGCAGCGCCTGCTTCTCCGCATCCTCGAACGGGCAGAGCATCGCCAGCGTGGTTACCAGGATCAACTCGGGCATGCGCTCGATCGCGTCCCAGTTCGCATCGATGCCGTGCAGGGTGAAGAACGGCCGCAGCGCGCCCAGCAGCTCGGTGCGCTTGACGCCTAGCCCGCCGCTGGAGGGCGACAGATCCGCGTCGAACTGGCTGAACTCGGCGCTGATCCGCCGATAGCCGTGCCGTATCGGCAGCTCTTCGACCACGCGGAAGCGGGTGAGGCCGGTCAGCGTGATGAGATAGCGGCCATCGTCGGTCTCGGCGAACTGGGAGAGCCGGCCGAGGCAGCCGATCTGATACAGGCTGGGGCCGTTCGGGGCGCGGGGGGCGTGCACGTTCGGCTGTATCATCCCGAACATGCGGCCTTGCGCCAGGCTGTCGTCGATGAGCGCCAGATAGCGCGGCTCGAAGATGTTGAGCGGCAATCGGCCGAACGGCAGCAGCAGCGCGCCGGGCAGGGGGAAGATCGGGAATTCCGACGGAAGGTCAGCCTGGGTCGGACGGAACAAGCTCTTCATGTCCTTATGCGAACAGAAGAGCGGAGAGTTTTCGCCGCGCCGCCATGGTGGCCGGATCGGCGAAGCCCCAGGCTTCGAAGAACTTCAGCAGTTGCTGGCGCGCGGCATCCTCGCGCCAGGTGCGGTCCCGCCGGAAGATCTCCAGCAGGGCGTCGGCCGCCTCCATGCGGTTGCCGGCGGCGTTCAGCGCCGCGGCCAGCTCGTAGCGCGCTTCGTGGTCGTCCGGGTTGGCTGCCACGCGGCTGGTCAGGCCGCCCAGTTGGCCGGCGGCCTTGCGACCTTCCGCGGCCAGGGTCAGTGCCGCGCGGGCGCCGGCGATCTCGGCGTGGTCCGTGAGCTTGGGCGGCACCTGGGCCAGCGCGTCGGCGGCCTGGTCCTCGTCGCCCAAGGCCAGCAGGGCGCGTATCAGGCCGCCCCAGGCCTCCGGGTTTTCGGGATCCTCGTTGAGCAGGGCAGAGAAGCCGTCCGCCGCCACGTCTGGCTGGCCGGCTTCCAGCGCAGCGCGGGCGTCCGCCAGGAGGTCCGCCTGGGGCATGCTGCCGCCAGCGAGCTTGAGCAGGGCCTCGGCGAAGCGCTTGATCTCGGATTCCGGCAGCGCACCCTGGAAGATGTCGGCGATCTGGCCCTGCCAGAAGGCGGCGACGGTTGGCACCGATTGCAGCGGCAGGCCGAGCTGGGTGAGCTGGGCGATCAGCGCCTTGTTCTTGTCGATATCGATCTTGACGAGTTTGAGGCGCCCGCCGGCGGCCAGGGTGACGCGCTCGAGGGCGGGCGTGAGCTGCTTGCAGGGGCCGCACCAGGTGGCCCAGAAATCGACCAGCACGGGGATCGTGCGCGAGGCCTCGATGACATCCGCCATGAAGGTGCGCTGGTCACCGTCGACGATCATCTCGCTGGCCGGGGCGCCGGCTGCGGCGGGCGGCTGGGGAGATCCGGGTGCTGCGGCGGGGGCCGGCCGGGTAGGCCGCATTTGGGCCGGCGGCTTTTGGCCGATGATGTAGTCCATGGGGAGGGTCCGTCCTGCGAAATGGCTGCCGGGCTGATATCTAACATGTTGCCGATTGGGTTTGCTGCAACCTGTTTACCGTTTTTCGGGTGATTCTGGGCCTTGCAATCCGCTGTGGTGGGTCTTAGACAGCGCCTTCGCCGATGGAGCGCGGGCGTAGCTCAGGGGTAGAGCACAACCTTGCCAAGGTTGGGGTCGAGGGTTCGAATCCCTTCGCCCGCTCCAGATTTCGTTTACAATGAAGCGGAGAAACGGTCCTTTGGGGCCGTTTTGGTTATTTAGTCCACCGGCTAAGTGCCGGGTATCATTATTAAGCGGTGGAACACATCGGGCCGCACAAACGCGCCACAGGCGGCGATTGACGGCCTCGACGGAGCGCTACCCCAGCGCCCTCACGACGCAGGGTGCGTTCACGGCCATGGTTGTGCGTTCAGAACGAGGCGACGTCCCCGTCGTAATGCCCGTCCTTCACCCTGGTGGCGCCGTAGCCGCGCTGTTCTGGAGCGATTATGTCATATCCGGCCGCCGCCAGCGGCAGCATCGTTTTGCGCCAGCTATGGGCGAGGTCGGGAAAGCCGTGCAGCAACAACATTGCTGGTCGGTCAGGCGGGTGGTAGCCGGCTGCTGTCAGCGATGGCGGCGTAGGGCCGCCGTGTCGCGCCAGTCGCCGGCTATAACGTGGATGATCACCAAGCCGCGGTGCGATGGATGCTGAGCTAGCTCGCGCTGCTCGACACCGTGGAAGAAGTGGTGGACATGGCGACTCTGCGGGATGCGATCCGCTAATGGACGAAGCTGCGAATTTGCTGTTGTGCCGGGGAAGACGAGAAACCGAACGAACGATCTGGCCTATCGTGCTGGGCTATTCGGACATCAGATTGCGTAGCATAGCCGTCCAGATGCGGCCTACTACAGCTCCTGATACGATCGGGCCGCACTTTGCTCTCGCGTGCCATCGCGCGGCCTGTTCCGTTCCGATTGCCGCGCCGGCAGAACATGGCGCAGGATCGCCCTGCGCATCGCCGCGCTCCCCGAGCACCAGGCGCGGGTAGGGAGAGCAGCCGATGACGACGCGATACGATACGATCATAGTTGGTGCGGGCCACGCCGGTGCGGCGTGTGCGGCCGCCCTGCGCCTTGGGAAATATGACGGCAGCATAGCGATAATCGGCGCGGAACCCGATCTGCCTTATCAACGCCCGCCTTTGTCCAAAACATACCTGACCGGAGCGCAGCCATTTGCAGAACTGCTGCTGCGTCCCGAACGGTTCTGGCGCGAGCATGATGTTGTCCTTCGGCTGTCGACCGCGATCCTGGCCGTCGATGCCGATGCGCATTGCGTGGTGACGGATACTGGCGAGACGATCGGCTACGGCGCGCTGGTATGGGCGGCAGGTGGCGCGTCCAGGCGCCTGGCCTGCGCCGGGCACGATCTGGCCGGCGTGCACACGATGCGCTCGCGCGCTGACGCCGACAGGATGATGCAGGAATTGCCGGACGTGACGCGCGTGGTGATCGTGGGCGGCGGCTATATCGGGCTCGAGGCGGCCGCAGTGCTCAACAAGAGCGGCAAGCAGGTGATCCTGCTCGAGGCGCAAAACCGCGTGCTCGCGCGCGTGGCGGGCGAAGTCGTCTCGCGTTTTTTCGAAGCCGAGCACCGGGCGCATGGTGTCGATATCCGGCTTGGCGCAAACGTGGCCGCTCTCGTGGGTGGCAGCCGCGTGAGCGGTGTGCGACTGGACGACGGCGAAGTGATCGCGGCCGACATGACGATCGTGGGGGTCGGTATCGTGCCGGCCGTAGAGCCGCTTTTGGCCGCGGGCGCGGTGGGCGGCAACGGCGTTGTGGTGGACAGGCAGTGCCGCACGACATTGCCGGATGTCTATGCGATCGGCGACTGCGCGCTGCATGTGAGCCGGTATTCGGACGGTGCTCAAATACGCGTGGAGTCCGTGCAGAACGCAAACGACCAGGCAAGCGTGGTGGCCAGGGCGGTACTGGGCCAGGCTGTCGATTATACCGCCGTGCCGTGGTTCTGGTCCGATCAGTACGACATCAAGCTGCAGACGATCGGGCTATCGGCAGGCTATAATCAGATGGTAGTGCGCGGCGATCTGGCGTCGCGCAGTTTCACCGTGGCGTATCTCCGCGACGGACATGTCCTGGCATTCGATTGCGTCAATGCCACGCGGGATTATGTGCAGGGTCGCCGGCTGGTGGTGGACCGTATGGCGGTGGATCCCGTGCGGCTTGCCGACCCTGCGGTGCAGCTCAAGGCGTTTTGAGCGCCGGTGCGTGACGCTTCCAGTGTGGCTGGTCGTCGCCCCGGGGTTGCTGCCCATCTGCGAGAATGGCGTTTAGCTCCGCACTTTGCTGCTGCTCGAAGCGCGCGATCGGCACCAGTTGCACGACGAACATGGCACTTGCGCAAATCAGATACGTTGCGTAGCAGAATACAAACGTGCCCTTGGCGAAACGCATTTCCCTCTGCTCCGATCCGTTGACCGATCGAAGTCTGACCCGTTTGGCTTAATCAATCGTGTAATACGCACAGCCTCGCAGAGTGCGAAAGCATATCTATGCTGAGAATGCCGCCGTGTGTTAATCTGTGTCCGTTTCGAACGTACGCTACTTCCGCAAGTGCGACTTTCAGCAGATAAAAACAAATCGCGCGTGCAAGCGGAGAGACAAAAGCTTTTTGGTCCTTTTTCTCGAAAAAGGACTACTTGCTTCCTTAACACATGCTCAGCCAAGCAGCACATTGCACGTTGCCCCGCAACTCCTAAAAGGCGACACTCTACCGCAACCCCGAGTCGCGCCACGCAAATGACGGAACCGATGCCGCCACCCAAGGACATGGTCGTGCCCGGCCAGCGCAGCGTGCTTCTCGACACCGAAACCACGGGCCTCGATCCCGCAACAGGCGACCGTATTATCGAGGTCGCCGCGATCGAGCTGATACGCGACCTGCCGACCTCAATGCATTTCCACCGCCTGATCGACCCCGAACGCGACGTTCCCGAAGACGCCACCCGCGTGCACGGCTATTCGCGCAGCCACCTGGTCGGCCAGAAGCGCTTTGCGGAAATCGTCGACGACATGCTCGCCTTTTTCGGCGATGCGCCGCTGATCGCGCACAATGCCGCGTTCGATTTCGGTTTCCTCAATGCCGAGCTCGCGCGCCTGTCGCTGCCGCCGCTGCACCCGTCCCGCATGATCGACACACTGGCACTGGCGAAAACCCGCTTTCCCGGCATGCCGAACAGCCTCAATGCGCTGTGCAACCGCTTCGGCGTCGATCTCTCCGAACGCACCACGCACAACGCCCTGCTGGATTGCCGCCTGCTCGCCGACGTGTATGTGGAGCTGACCGGCGGGCGCCAACGCGGTCTCGTGCTGACGGAAGCTGCACAGGCGGAGCAATTCTACACCTACACACGCCCGGCGCACCGCACGCCGCGCGCGTTCGTGGTGAGCGACGCGCAATTGGCGGCGCATGCCGCTTTCGTGGGGAAGATGTCTAATTCGCTTTGGTCCACGGTTAGGGTTTAGCAAGAAAGCAAGACGTCCTTTTTTGAAAAAAGGACCAAAAAACTTTTGCTTCGACGCTTGCGCGAAGGCTACACCCGGTTCTGCAAGCGCATCGACTTGCAGAAAGAATGTAAGCTCATTGTGCAGGCGGGGAGATAAAAGCTTTTTGGTCCTTTTTCTCGAAAAAGGACTACTTTCTTTCTTGGCCTTGTCCAACCCCGGAGCACGCGCCCATCAAGTCGCGCAAAATCACGATCGGCCTGATATCCGATACCCACGGGCTGCTCCGGCCCGAAGCGCTCGAGCGCCTGCAAGGCAGCGATCACATCATCCACGCGGGCGATATCGGCCCGCCGGAGTTACTCGCCGAACTCGGCCGCCTTGCACCCGTAACGGCAATACGCGGAAACGTCGACAAGAATGCCTGGGCACAAAGCCTTCCGGAAACCGACCTGCTTCAGATCGGCGACGCCCAGATATACATTATCCACGACAGGGCATCTCTCGACCTCAATCCCGCTGCGGCAGGGTTCCAGGCCGTCATTTCCGGACATTCGCACAAACCGGGCGTGCACTGGAAAGACGGTGTGCTCTACGTCAACCCCGGCAGTGCGGGACCGCGGCGTTTCTCTTTGCCGGTCTCGGTTGGATTGCTGCATTTGGAGGGCGGCTCGGTGTCTGCCGAGATCTTAAAGATCGCGGTGAGGAGCATCAGGTAAGCAAGGCCTTCTTTTCTGAAGAAAAGAAGCAAAAGACTTTTGAATGTGCTGTCGCGGACTTTCCTTTGTCAGCACGAACTTCACGAGAAAAAAGTAAACATCCTATCCAGCCCGGCGCATCAAAAACAACGCCTGCTCGCCGAACAGATTCGCCAGCCACAAAGATCGCCGCCACGGAGACTTCATCCCCGCCTCGTCGACCGCCAGCCACTGCTCCACCGCATAGCCTTCCTGCGCACAAAGTTCGCGAAAATCCAGTATCGTGCAGGGATGTATGTTGGGCGTCTCGTACCAGGCGCGGCTCCATGTCGGCGTAACCGGCATGCGTCCGGTGCGCAGCAATTGCAGCCGCACCTGCCAATGGCCGAAATTCGGAAAACTCACCAAAGCGCGCGTGCCTATGCGCAACATCTGCCGCAGCACTTCCTGCGGCCGCTCCACCGCCTGCAGCGTGCGCGTCAGCACCACATAGTCGAACGCATTGTCCGGATATTGCGCGAGGTCGTGGTCGGCGTCGCCGTGCATCACCGGCAGGCCGTGCGCCACGGCGCGCGTCACCTCGGCCATGTCGATCTCGATGCCGCGGGCGTCGCAGCCGCGGGTGCGGAACAAATGTTCGATGAGCGTGCCGTCGCCGCTGCCTATGTCGAGCACGCGGCTGCCTGGTTTTATCAGGCTGGCTATGAGGGCGAGGTCTACGCGCATGAGGAAGGAAGGCCTTCTTTTTCGAGAAAAAGAAGCAAAAAGCTTTTGCTCCGACGCTTGCACATAAACCTACGCCGACTCTGCCAATAACCGCGCTCGCAGAACCAAAGTATGCCGCCGGGCAGGCGTCGGAGCAAAAGTCTTTTGCTTCTTTTCTTCAGAAAAGAAGGCCTTCCTTCCTCACCCAATCCCAGCATGCTCCGAACACCCAGCCAAAAACCCCGCAATCGTCCGATGGAAATCCGGCTCGTCCAACAGAAACGCATCATGTCCCCGATCCGTCTCGATCTCCACGAAACTCACATTCGCCGCTGCCCGATTGA
Organism: uncultured Alphaproteobacteria bacterium; assembly: GCA_963795825.1. GTDB lineage: Bacteria > Pseudomonadota > Alphaproteobacteria > Acetobacterales > Acetobacteraceae > BOG-908. The sequence goes on from CAWCIW010000001.1 coordinate 1,237,135, forward strand.
GCGCCCGCGCCACAGCACGCGATTGCGCCGTCGGAAACAGCCAGTCCGACGAGAACGACACCAGGCAGAACCGCGTAGCAGTCCCCGCAAAAGCCGCCGACAGATCGCCGTCGTGTTCGGCGGCCAGATCAAACCAGTCCATCGCGCGCGTCACGGTCAGATACGAATTCGCATCGAACCGGCGCACGAAACTGCTGCCCTGGTGGCGCAGGTAACTCTCCACCTCGAACACGTCGCCGAAGAAGCTGCCGGCATCTTCCTCGCCCGTCAGCGAGGCCGCCTCCCGCTGCGTCTTGCGACCGAATTTCCGCGTCAGCGCGACCTCGGAGAGATAGGTGATGTGCGCCATCATGCGCGCCACCGCCAGGCCGCGCGCCGGCGTGCGGCCCTCGGCCCAATAGCGTCCGCCGGCGAAATCCGGATCGGCCGATATCGCCTGCCGGCTCACCTCGTTGAATGCAATATTCTGCGCCGAGTGGTACGAGGCCGTGGCGATCGGCACGGCGGCAAACACGCGCTCAGGAAACGTCGCCGCCCATTGCAGAACTTGCATACCGCCCATCGAGCCGCCGACCACCGCAAACAGCACATCCACGCCCAGATGCGCCATCAGCATCTGCTGCGCGCGCACCATGTCGCGCAAGGTGATCGGCGGAAAATCGGTGCCCCAAACCTGGCCGTCCGCACGCGTGCTGCGCGGCCCGGTGCTGCCCATACAGCCGCCAAGCACGTTGCTGCACACGACGAAGAATCGGTTCGTGTCGATCGGGCGGCCGGGGCCCACGAGGGTTTCCCACCAGCCGGGTTTGCCGGTCACCGGATGGGTTTCCGCCACGTACTGGTCGCCGGTCAGCGCGTGGCAGATCAGGATCGCGTTACTATGCGCGGCATTCAGCGTGCCGTAGGTGCGATAGGCCAGGCGCAGTTCGGGCAATGTCTGGCCGCAATCCAGCAGCAGACCGTCCGGGAAGCACGCATGCTGGTGGATGATGTCCGGCGTGATGTCCATCGTGAGCGTGCGCGCGGCCGCTACGGCGAAATGGTGAACTGATAATTGCCGTCGGAACTGTGGGTATCGACCGACACCGCGCGCCAGTGCACCGCGTAGGTTCCCGGCGCGAGCCGCACCACCGGCACCAGCAGGCGCCGCGCATCGGCAGGATCGGTGTGCCAGGAGCCGGCCACCTCGGCGGCGCCCGCCTGGTTCAGCACGGTCACGCGGCAGAAACGCGCCTCGATCGCCTCGCTGAACAGCAGCACCAGGTGCTGCGGTGCGGCGCCGATAGTGGCGCCGGGCGCCGGCGAGGCCCATTGCAGAGCGGCATGCGCGTGCGCCACCGACGGCACCGCCGCCCACAGGCCCAAAGCGGCCGCAGCCGCGCGGCCGGCGATCATCGCGCCGCGCCTCACAGATACCGCGCGATTGTCTGCGCCATCATCGCCTCGCTCTCGCCCGCGGGCACCGGTGCGATCAGCCGTCCGTCCGGTCCCATCAGGAACAGGACGGAGCTGTGATCGAGCGCATAGCCCGCGCCGCCCTCCTGGTGCAGTACGGACACGATACGGTAAGCGTCGGCGGCTTCATGCAAGGCGGCCGGCGTGCCGGTCAGGCCGATCAGCCGCGGCGTGAACGCGCGCACGAAGCGGTGCAGCACCGCCGGGTTGTCGCGCCTGGGGTCGAGCGTGATGAACAGCGGCTGCACGCGCGCCGCGCGGTCGCCGAGCCGGCCCATCGCGGCGGCGAGCGTGTTCATCGTGGCGGGGCATACGTCGTGGCAGGCGGTGTAGCCGAAATACACGATGAGGTATTTGCCGGGGAAACTCTGGTCGGTGACGGTCCGCCCGTCATCGGCAACGAGGGTGAACGGCCCGCCTATCTTGCCATCCGCCGCGCGGCCGCCGCCCGCCGGCTCGAGCGCGATCCACAGGCCGGCAAAGGCGAGCAATCCGAGTGCCAAGCCGGCGAGCTTCGCGGCCTCGCCGCGTATCGGCTTGCGCGCGCTGTTTCGTGTCATGACGCGAACCTCACATCTTCATGTCCATGTGCATCCCCGCGGGAGCGGACGCAACCGGGGCGGGCGATACGGGGTGCTGCCGAAGCGCCAGCAGCGTGGCCGACAGCGCGCCGGCCGCGTCCCAGCCGGGTGCGGCACCAGGGAGCTGTATCGCGCGCAGCCAGCCCGCGCCGTCGATCAGGAATTGCGCGCCGGCCAGCGCCGCCGGTTCGCGGCCCGCGAGTATGGCGTAGGCCGCGACCACGGCCGCATCGCCCGCCACGCAGCCGCCCGCCGGGCCAGGCAGCGTGCCGATTGGGCTGACCAGCCCCGGCGTGGCCGCGCCCGCCGGCGCCGCGCCGATCACCAGGCGCACGAAGCTTGCGTCGAGATCCGCCAATTGCCGGGCCGAGTCGCCGCATTGCAGCTGGAACCCTGGCGCGCGCAAAGGCTGGCGCCAGCCGCCCTCCGTGCGCAGGGCGGCGCCCTGGTTGTGGGCGCGCACGAAATCGATCAGCGCCCAGCGCGCGGTCTCGTCCAGCCGCGACGCGAAACCCGGCATCACCTGCGCGCCCTCTGCGCTGCGTATGCCCTCGGTCAGCCAGCCGAACATCTCGCCGTCGTCATGCATCAGCACGTGCGCGGCGGTGAGATTGGCGGGCGGCACGGCGAGGGTGCGGGCGAGCTTGCCGTCGCCCAGCCCCGTCGCGCCGTGGCAGATGGCGCAGTTCGAGCCGTAGAGCGCCGCGCCGGCCGCGATACTGTCGGCCGCGAAACCGGTGGGCGAGCGGAAGTAGCTCTCGGGCGTGGCGTCGGCGAGCAGCAGGTCGAAATGCGGGATGGCGCACCAGGCGATCACGGCGGCGAAGGCGGCGACGGGCAGGCGGAAGCGTCGCCGCAGCACTGCCGCGCCGAGAACCGCCAGCCCCGCGGCGAGTGCCAGGCCGGCGAGAACCACCTCGCGCAGGAAGTCCGGGTCTTCGCGCACAGCCGCGAAATCCGGCCGGCGGCTGAACGGCCAGATCGGCTGCAGGTGCATCGCCGGCGGCAACCCGCTGAGCACGATCGCGGCCGCCACGATGGCCAGCGCCGCGCCGGTTTGCAGCGCGATGCTGCGGACGAGAACGCGACGGTGATCGCCGCGCAGCAAAGCAGGGGCGAAGCGGTAGCGGTTGGCCGCCGCAAAGCCCAGCAGCACGGCGAACAGCGCGGCTTTCACCAGCACCATCCAGCCATACGCCGTGCCGACCAGCCCGGGCAGGCTGCCCACCAGCACCCAGCCCTGCACCGCGGCCGAGGCCACCAGCAGCAGGATGCAGCATTGGCCGAGCGGCGAGAACCAGCGCGCCGCCAGTGCGCCCAGGCGCGGCGGCGCATGGCGCACCACGATCAGCAAAGGTATCAACCCGCCGAGCCACCCGGCCGCGCCCAGCAAATGCAGCACGTCCATGCCGAGCAGCAGGCCCGGGCCGCCCTCCATCGCAGCGGCGTGGCTGTGGCCGGCCTGTAGGCACAAAGCGGCGGCGGCCAAGCCGAACGCCGCGTGCTGGCGGATACCGGGCACTCCCCGCAGTCCGATCACCGCGGCCAGCAGCGGCAAGGCGGCGAGCTGCAGCGCCGTCACATGGCCGAACGCGGTGGTGCGCAGCACGGCGGGGACGGCGGCAAACGCGGCGCGCGCGCTATCCGCATCGGCCATGCCGCCCGCCGCGAGCACCAGCCAGGCCAGCGTGGCCACGAACGCGGCCGCGATGCTGGCCTGGGCGAGCACGGTCAGCCGTCGCCCGACGGCACCGCGCAGATCGGCAGGTGCGGCGGCGAACGCCCGTGGCAGCACCAGGCTGCGAAAGGCGAGCGCGCCCGTAACCGACAGCCATCCCGCGACGGCCAAGCCGCGCGCGATGGCAAGCGGCGCGCCGCCCTGTAGGTCGAACGGCGGGATCATCGCTCAGCGTGCTACGGTGAACCGGAACTTGCCCTGCGATTTATGGGTGTCCCCGCTGGTCACATGCCAGGTGACGAGATAGGTGCCGGGCGGAAGTTTGGGGATGCCGACTGCCAACTTGGCTTTGTCGGAGCCGGCGAGGTGCGCGGCTTCAGTCTCCTCGTGCGTTCCGGCCTGGTCGGTGACTTCGATTTTCGAGAATGCCGGTTCTACGGCCTGGGTGAAGGTCAGGACGATTTCGGTGGGCGATGCGGGGACGGTGCTGCCTACGCGGGGTGTGGCTAAGTCGAGGAAGGCGTGGGCGTGGGAGGAGGTGGCGTAGAACAGGAAGGGGAGAAGGAAGAAAGGCCTTCTTTTTTGAAAAAAAGAAGCAAAAAACTTTTGCTCTGACGCCGCGGCGAGTGTGGTGTTTCGGGCGGAGAGCGCCGACCGCCATTTGATGCCAGCCCGGACCGACGGAAAGGCAAACCGAAGCGCCGATGCCACCGGGAGAGCAAAAGTTTTTTGGTCCTTTTTTTCAAAAAAGGACTGCTTGCTTGCTATCTTGCCCATGTTATCCACCCTCACTCTCCAAACAACGGCGCGCCAAGCCCGCGCGGATACAGATCATCCAGGAACACATGCACCTGGAAAATCACGCCGACATTCGTGCCGGACGCTTTCGTAAGTGGTATCAGCGCTTCCAGCCCGACCTGGTACCAGCTGCGCAGGTAGATCACCCCGGGTGCGATGGTCCAGCTATTGGCCGAATTGCGCGGCCGCGAAATGGCAGCGGAGGCGCTCACCTCGACCAGCGGTATGAGATGCGCGATCGGTTCCGGCAGCCCATAGTCCTTGATCTGCGCCTGCAGGAACGGGATGCTGTACTGCACGGAAAAAGCGCCGGTCACCGCATTCGGATTGCCGCTGTTGGATTGCAGCGCGGCCAGCGGCGTCATCGACGGCACCGTAGGGCCCGGCATGATCGCCTGCGTGTTCTTCAGCGCGCGGTCGGCGAGCGCGTAGCTGAACTCGCCGGTGAACGCGATCGGCTGCAGCGCGGGGATGGGGATCTCCTCGAGGTCCTTGCCGAAATACACCGTGGGCGCGGTGTTGCCGTAAGCATCCGCACCGGTATGCGTGGTGCCGGTATGGCCGAATTCGCGTACGACCCCGAACCCCAGCACGAAATCGTGGTCGGGGCTCAGGCATTTCGACCATTTCGCCGTCACCGCCAGATCGTCCCAGCCGGTCTGCGTCTTGGCGTCATTCGTCTGATTTACCGTGTAGTTGTCGTTGAAGCCGATGCCGAACTCTTCCGTCAGGCGCTTGTCGTATTCGAATTGCACGGAGGTGTCGTGGCCCGGCCCTGGTCCGCCATCGGCGGCGGCGCGGGTGTAGACGATTTGCGGGAGGGTGACCTCGTCGGCCACGCCGGGATCGTCCAGCGTTAGCGTTACGGGAAAGACGCGGCTGCCGCAGACGGCGTGGGCAAGCGCGTGTGTCGCTTGCAGTCCGCTCGCGCAGGCAAGCGCGGCCACGGCCAGATATCGTTGCATCGGAAAGGTCCTGTCTGTCTGGTCAAAACGACGCAGGCTGCGTGCGCGTTGGCACGCGCTGCGGACGAAGTTGTCAGACAGGAACGGGCGGGCCTCTGGGATAGGCGGCGGCGATGGCGCGTCCGGGTGGCCCGCGCGACCAGCACGCGCGGCGTGGGGCCGCGCGCAGAATTTGCGGCCGCGGCAAGGCCGGTTCCATGGGCGACAGGGCCAAGAGAGCAACGCCCGCCAGGCCATTGTGCAACACGGCCGCCTGCTGCGACTGGTGCGGCAACACCGGCTTGCCATGATCGGCTCCCTGGCCGGCATGACAGAATATCGTGGCGGCTTGCAGGGCGGACAGCGGCGCGGCGATTTCGGCCCGGACCTGGCCGGACACGATCAGAAGCACCGCCAGCAAGGCGGCCAGGGCCAGGCGGCTGATCGACCGAAGCGGGGCTCGGGTGTGGCTCACGCCGGGAGCAGTAGCACTCGAGGCGCAGAAAGAAAGGCCTTCTTTTCAGCCGGACGGACAACATGTGCGTCCGGAAAGCCGTGCTGGACGGCTTTCCGGACCGGGCCTCAATAGACGGCGCAGCGCGCGGGGTGCACGCCGCCATACGGGCCGACATAGCCGGGCCGGCAGCCGGCCACGCAGCCGCTCACGCTCATCGCGGCGCTCAGCAACAGGAGGGTCGCTAACACTCTACGCATATCGGTAATCCTCGAAGTTCACGTCCGGCTTCTACGCTTTTTCCTGTGTCAGAAACGCGGCAATCGCGAAACGTACTGTGACAATTGGCGAGCTTGCCGCATTGCGCTACACCGCCGCCGCTCCACCCATGCCGAGCCGATGGAATATCTCCGATGCGCCTTCTCGCCTGCCTGCTTGCCTGCCTCGCTGCCCTGGGCGCCAGCCCCGCCGCAGCGCACGCTGTACTAATCGACAGCACGCCGGCGCCGCACGGCCATGTGCCGGCCGGACATTTGTCGCTCGTTTTGCGCTACAACAGCCGGGTGGATGCCGGGCGCTCCAAGCTCGTGCTGCGGCATGGCGACGCAGAATCCCGGCTGGCACAGACCGCCGGCGCCACGCCGGACGTGTTGCTGGCCCCGCTGGACCTGGCGCCGGGCGATTACGTGGTTGCCTGGCAGGTGCTGGCGACCGACGGCCATATCACGCGCGGCACGGTGCCGTTCAGCGTCGACACGGCGGGCGGCAAATAGGGTGAACCGCCTCGTCGACCTGATCGGCTACGTCGGCATCCTGCTGCATGGCCTGGTGATCGTCAGCCAGTCCATGGCGCTGGGTGGCATGCTGTTCCTGGTGCTGCTCGCGCGGCCGTTCGCAGCTGAACTCGGCTCCGTGGTGGGGCGCACGGCGGCGATCGCGGCGTGGAGTGCGGTGGCACTGGTGGGCGTGGAAACGGTGAACGTAGCGCTGCAAACCGCGGTGCTGGTGACCACCGTCGACCTGCCGGTGAGCAACGTGCTGTCTGCGAACTTCGCTGTTGCCGGCATCATCAAAACGATCGCCGCGTCCGTGCTGGCGGTGCTGCTGTGGCGCCGCGCCGCATCGCCTTTGCTGGTGGCTGTTGGCGCCGTGGAGCTCGCGGCCGCCACGCTGACGACGCACGCCGCCGCGCGCCTGTCCGACAACGGATTGCTGCTCGGCGTGGAGGCGCTGCACCAATTGGGCGCGGCGATCTGGATCGGTGGCATACCGTGTTTCGTGATGGCGCTCGCGCGCCTGCAGGATGGCGGTGCGCTGCGCCTGGTGGGCGCGCGGTTCTCGCGCATGTCGATGGCCGGGGTCGCGTGCATCCTGGCGTCCGGCGTGACGATGTCGGTATTCTATATCGGCAGTTGGGCCGGGTTGTACGGCACAGCGTACGGCGTGATGGTGGGCGCGAAAATCGGCATGTTCACCATGCTGCTGGCGCTCGGGCTGGGCAATTTCCTGGTGACCGAGAGGATGCGGCGCGATCCCACCACGCCGGTATTGCGCCTGCGCCGCTTTGCCGAGGTGGAGATCGGCATTGGTTTCACCGTGTTCTTTGCCGCGGCCTCGCTCACCTCCGTGCCGCCGGCGATCGACCTTACCACCGACCGCGCGACCTGGCCGGAAATCGTGGCGCGCGACCTTTCCCCGCGCTGGCCGGTTCTGGTATCGCCAGACCATGCGCGGCTGGGCATTCCGGCCTTGCAGGCGCAGCTCGATGCGGAGGCCCGCGCGCGTGCGGCAGAACCACGCGCCGCGTTCGTGGAGGGCTCCGGCGATCTGCCGCCGCGCAATGCGGACGATATCGCGTGGTCCGAATACAACCACCATTGGGCCGGGCTGTTCGTGTTGGCGATCGGCGTGCTGGCGCTGCTGAACCAGGCGGGCGTGCGCTGGGCCAGGCACTGGCCGCTGGTGTTTCTCGGATTGTCCGCGTTTCTTTTCCTGCGCTCGGATCCGGAGGTGTGGCCGCTTGGATCTATAGGATTGCTGGAATCGCTGCGTGACGCCGAGGTGGTGCAGCATCGGCTGTTTGCGTTAATGCCGCTGCTGTTCGGCGTGTTCGAATGGTGCGTGCGCACCGGGCGGCTGCGCAGCCGGGCGGCGGCCCAGGTATTTCCGCTGATATGCGCCGGCGGCGGCGCGCTGCTGCTGACGCATAACCACACGATCGCCAACGTGAAGGATGCGCTGCTTATCGAGTTCACGCACACGCCGCTGGCGCTGACGTCGATTGTGGCGGGCTGGGCGAGGTGGCTGGAGATACGGCTACCGGCGGGGCGCGGGGCGGTGGTGGCCGGGTGGGTTTGGCCTTGCTGTTTCGTGCTGATCGGGTTGATGCTGGTGTTCTATAGGGAGGCGTAAGGACGGCCTTCTTTTTCGAGAAAAAAAGAAGCTTTCGCCATCATCCCTGCTCCGGGCATGCGCCGATCTGCCAGCACATGCGCCTGCCGACGTAGTGATGCCTACGGTGCAGGCGTCGTGATAAAAGCTTTTTGCTTCTTTTTCTCGAAAAAGAAGGCCTTGCTTCCTTCGCTTTTGGAGTGTCCGCCAGTGCGTGTTTTCCTGATTGCTGCCAGCCTGTTCTGCACCACCCTGCACGCGCAAACGCTAACGAGCGAAACCCCCAAAACCTTCACCCCCGTGACGAAAAGCTTCGACTACGAGCGCCGCGACGTGATGATACCGATGCGTGACGGCGTGCATCTCCACACCGTGATCCTGGTGCCGCGCGGTGCGCACCGGGCGCCGATGCTGCTGACCCGCACGCCGTATAACGCCACGGAGCTGACGAGCTACGGTCACAGCGCGCATCTCGTGGTCAGCCTGGACGGGTATGACAACGCGGACGACGTGATCGTCAATTCCGGCTATATACGCGTGGTTCAGGACGTGCGCGGGAAATACAAGTCCGAAGGCGACTACGTGATGAACCGGCCGCTGGTCGGGCCTTTGAACGACACCAAGGTCGATCACGCGACGGACACCTACGACACGATCGAGTGGCTGGTGCACAACGTGCCGGAGAGCAACGGTCGCGTGGGCACGATCGGCATTTCGTATGACGGGTTCACCACGCTGATGAGCCTGATACATCCGCATCCGGCGCTGAAGGTGGCGGTGCCGATGAACCCGATGGTGGATGGCTGGATCGGCGACGACTGGTTCCATCGCGGCGCCTTTCGCATGTTGGGCAGCCTGAACTACATCTACGAGCAGGAAGCCACCCGCGCCAACGACGAGAAATGGTGGACCGACCATTACGACGATTACGATGCGGCCTTGGAAGCGGGTTCGGCCGGTGCGCTGGCGCAGAGCCACGGCGAGGAGGCGATCGGCTTCTACCAGAAGCTGACGCAGCATACGGCCTACGACGATTTCTGGAAGAACCAGGCGGTGGACAAATTGCTGGCCGCCCAGCCGATCACAGTGCCCACATTGCTGGTGCACAGCCTTTGGGACCAGGAGGATATTTACGGCGCGCTGGCGGTGTATGCCGCGCTGCATGCGCGTGCCGATTCGGCCGGCAAGCTGTTTCTGGCGATGGGCCCTTGGCATCACGGCCAGGCGATCGACGCGGACCAGATGCTCGGCGAAATCGGCTTCGGCGCAGATACCGGCTTGTATTTCCGCCAGCACATATTGCGTCCGTTCCTCGACCATTACCTGAAGGACGATGCGCCGGCGATGGATGTGGCGCCGGTCAGCGCGTTTGAGAGCGGGACAAACCGCTGGCTGCGTTTGCAGAGTTGGCCGCAGGGTTGCGCCGCCTCGTGCGCCATCACGAAGGTTGCGATGCATCTGCTGCCGGGCGCGAAACTGTCGCCGGACATGACGGACGCTGCGGGTGTTTCCGCTTACGTGTCGGATCCCGCAAAGCCGGTGCCGTTCATCCAGCGGCCGATCCATCTGCTGGCGGATGGCGAGGCGGATAGCTGGCGCAACTGGCTGGCCAGCGACCAGCGCGAGGCGAGCACGCGCCCCGATGTGCTGAGCTTCACCACGGACCGGCTGACCGCGCCGGTGAAGATCGCCGGCGCGCCGATTGCGAAGTTAGACGCCAGCACCAGCGGGACTGACGCCGATTTTGTGGTGAAGGTGATCGATGTGTATCCCGACGAGGTGGCGCAGACGCCGCGCCTGGGCGGCTACCAGTTGATGGTGTCGGCCGATATCCTGCGCGGCCGCTACAGGAAAGCCTACGACAAGCCCGAAGCGATACCGGCCAACACGAAGCAGCCTTATGTGTTCGCCCTGCCGAATGCGAACCATGTGTTCCTGCCCGGGCACCGCATCATGGTGCAGGTGCAATCCACGCTGGTTTCCGCTCTACGACCGCAATCCGCAAACCTATGTGGACAACATATTCTTCGCCAAGCCTGGCGACTACAAAGCAGCGGACGTGAAGATATATGCCGACAGCGTTGTCGAATTGCCGGTGGTGAAGCAATGACCAGGCATGCCGATCTCCTCGCCGCAATCGCGGCGGGGCAGACCGAAGCCGCCGCGGCGCTGCTCGCGGCCGACCGCATGCTTTGCGTGCACGACGACGATCCGAGCGCGCTCATGCTGGCGCTGTATCATCGGCAGACGGAGATCGCAGCGTCGATCGCGGCGCGGCGGCAGTTCGTTACCATCTTCGAGGCGGCTGCGTTCGGCAGCGTGCCGGGTCTGCAAAATACATTGTCCGCACTGCCGGTGGCGGCACAGGCATTTTCCGATGACGGCTTCACCGCGCTGCACCTGGCCTGCTTTTTCGGACATCCCGAAGCGGTAAGTGTGTTGCTCGCAGCAGGGGCGGATTGCAACGCGGTGGCCAGCAACGGCTCGCTTCTACGGCCGCTGCACAGTGCGGCCACGCAGGGCAGCCTGGAGATCTGCCGCATGTTGCTGGATGCCGGTGCGGATCCGAACGCAACCCAGCAGAGCGGCCTGACGGCGCTGCATGCGGCTGCTCTGCGCGGAGATGGCGCGCTGGCGGCGTTGCTCGTAGAGCGCGGCGCGTTGGAGAGCGACAAGCGATAAGGGAGCACGCGGGCGCGGCGGCTTGTAGTCGGCGAGACGTGAAAGGATCGAGAAGACCTGCAGGTTTCAACTCGACTAATTGCGGCTAGACAACTCGCCTCGCTGTCTGCCGTTCGCGCAGCTATCGGGCAAGTCCGAGCCGCTTTTCAGGTGCCCATCTGCTGCACGCGCAACGTGATCGTGGCGGAAATGGAATCCCCGGGCTGCAACACGACCAACCCCGCATCGGCCACATCGTCCATCCTGCCGAACGCATCCGGCATGTTGCTGACCGGCTCGAGCCCGATGAAATCGCGCCCGGCCGGTGTGTAGAGTTGCAGATGATCCAGCGGCGGCGTCGCGGATAATGTCAGCGCCACGCCATCCTCCGGCTGTTCGACCGTCGCTTCACCGCTCCAGCCGGCGTAGCAGGTGTCGATTTCCGTGCTGCCCAGCGCACGGGAGTATGCCGAACGCCAGGGCGCCACCCACCGCCTCGCGCGCCACTGGCAGGCCGCCCGCATCGGTCGTCCAATAGGTATCCGCCTCGAAACGCAGCCGCGTGCCAGGCGTGCGCGCCACATAAGGATGCAGGCCCAGCCCGGCGGGAAACGCACGATTATCCGTGTTGCGCAGGCTCATCGTTATGCGCAGCCCCGTTGCATCCAGCGCAAAGAGCTGTTCCGCCGCGTAGGCGAACGGCCATTGCCCCGCGGCGTCGCCCGCCGGCGAAAACGCCAGCGTCAACCGTGCCTGCGCAGCCTGCTGGTCCGCCACTGTCCACGCACGCATCCAGGCGTTGCCGTGTATCGTATTCGGTTCGTCGCCGAAATTGCGCGCGAGTTGATACGCATGGCCGGCAAACCGGAGGCGCCCACCGGCCAACCTGTTGGCGAACGGAATCAGCGGATAGGCTGCAACCGCACGGCCGCGCTGTTCGGCGAGCCGCGCATCGCGCACCGGCCGCAGGATCTCCATATCGCGCCAAATAAAGGCGGCGATCGCGCCACCCGTTTCCGCATCGAGCACCAGTCGCAGATCGCCGGCTTGCAGTTCTATACTCATGATAAACTCAGCGCCGGGCACGCAAGGCGGTTGCCAACGTGCCGTCATCGAGCACGTCGAGCGCTCCGCCGATCGGCACACCCTGCGCCACGCGGGTGATGCGCACGCGGCTCGCCGCCAGCCGGTCTACCAGCCAATGCGACGTGGCCGCGCCATCCACCGTGGCACTCAACGCAAGTATCACCTCGCCCACATTGCTGTCGGCCACACGCGCGAGCAGCGGCGCCAAATTCAGATCGTCGGGTCCGGTGCCGGAGAGTGCGGATAGCGTGCCGCCCAGCACGTGATAGAGCCCGCCATGCACGCGCGCGCGCTCCAGCGCCCACAGATCGCCCACCGTTTCCACCACGCACACCATGCTGCGGTCGCGCTCCGGGTCCGAACAGATGCTGCAGGGATCGACAGAATCCAGATTGCCGCACTGGCTGCAACTGCGCACGGCGCGTGCTGCGGCGGCGAGTGCCGCAGCCAGAGGGAGCATCCTCGTCTCTGGCGATTGCAGGAGTTTCAGCACCAGGCGGCGGGCGCTGCGCTGGCCCAGGCCTGGCAGTTTCGCGACCATCTGGATTACGGTGTCTAGTTCGGAGCCTAGCATCAGGAAGCAAGGCCTTCTTTTTTGCAAAAAAGAAGCAAAAAACTCTTGCTCCTGGCGCTTACGGGCGGCTGGTGTTTCATCGTCGCAATGCTAGCGCTGGCACGAAGAGCGCAGGCGGGAGCAAGCGTTTCCGCAAAAGGAAGCTTCAGAACGGCAGCTTCAGCCCGGCCGGCAGATCCAATCCTCCGGTAACCTTGTTCATCTCCTCGGCCATCATCGCATCCAGCTTGCGCCTGGCATCGGCATGCGCGGATACGATCAGATCCTCCAGCATCTCCGCCTCCGACGGATCGATCAGCTTCGGGTCGATCTGCACCCGGCGCATCTCGCCTTTGCCGGCAAGCGTGATGCGCACCATGCCGGCACCGGCCTCGCCGGATACCTCCATCGCTTCGACCTTCGCCTGCATCTCGGCCATCTTCGCCTGCATCTGCGATGCCTGCTTCATCAGCCCTGCAATATTCTTCATCCTGTGCAAACTCCCATCATGGCAGCGCTTCCATCAGGAAACGCTCCTCCATCTCCATCGGCACGTCCATCAGGTCCGGCGGTTCCACCAGCTCGTCGTCGTCGGTGTAGCCCGGCGAGTCGGCCTCGCCCAGCGCCACCTGCGCAGGAAGGCCATACGCGTCGGATTCCGGATCGCGCACCGCTTCCATCGTAGCGCCGGGGAACGCGTCCATGATGGCGCGCACCAGCGGGTGGTCGGCGGCGGCCATGCGCCGGGCGCGGTCGGCCGCGTTGCCCTGTTCGGCGAGCGTGGCCTCGCCGCCCTGCGTGCTGAGCGCGATCGTCCAGCGCGTGCCCGACACGCGCAGCAGCAGCGCGCCTAGCTTGGCCGCCAGGTCGCGCGGCGCGTCGGCATGCGGGCGCAGCTCGATCACCGGCGGCGCCCATCGCACCAGATGCACGGAATGCAGCAGATGGCCGTGCAGCAGCACCTCGCGTTCAGCCGCGGCGAGGGCCAGCACGTCGCGGAAACTCGCCAGCCGCGGCGGGGCCGGCTCGGCGGCCAGGGCCTGCGCCACGAACCCGCCGCCACCCATTGCGCGCACCCCGCCACCCGGCGCGAAGCCACCGGTCGGATGGTCGCCTGCATTGCCGCGCGGCCCGGCCTCCTGCACGAGGCTGCCGGCCGGCCCACCAGCCGGCGCATCCGCCCGGCTTACGGGGCCGGCGGGCGCGACGGCACCCGCCGGCTGGTTCGCCAGCCTACGCACCAGGTCGCCCGGCGTCGGCAGATCGGCCACATGGCACAGCCGTATCAGCACCATCTCGGCCGCCTCGCGCCGGTTCGGCGCGGCCTCCACCTCGGCGCACCCTTTCAGCAGCATCTGCCAGGCGCGGCCCAGAACCGGGATCGGCAACCCATCGGCCAGCGCGCCGCCGCGCACCCGCTCGGCCTCCGGCAGCTCCTGCGACTCGCGCAAGGCCGGCACCGCGCGCAGCCGGCTCAGCGTATGGGTCAGCTCCAGCAGGTCGCCGAGCAGCACGCCCAGATCGCCGCCCAGCGCATAGACCTTGTCCGTGATGGCCAGCGCGTCGGCCACGCGCCCGGCCATCACCGCCTCCATCAGGTCGAACACCACGCCGCGATCGGCCACGCCGAGCATGCCGGCCACGGAGGCCGCCGATACCGTCCCGTCCGCGCCCACGCCCTGCGCGATCGCCTGGTCCAGCAGCGACAACCCGTCGCGCACCGACCCGTCCGCCGCGCGCGCGATCGCGGCCAGCGCCTCGGCCTCTACCGGCACGTCCTCGGCCGCGGCGACCCTGGCGTAATGCGCGGTCAGCATCGCCACCGGAATGCGCCGCAGATCGAAGCGCTGGCAGCGCGACAGCACGGTGACCGGCACCTTGCGTATCTCCGTCGTCGCGAACACGAACTTCACGTGCGGCGGCGGTTCCTCCAGCGTCTTCAGCAGCGCATTGAACGCGTTGCGCGACAGCATGTGGACCTCGTCCACGATGAAAACCTTGGTGCGCGCCTGCATCGGCCGGAACCGCGTGGCGTCGATGATCTCGCGCACGTCGTCCACGCCGGTGCGCGAGGCGGCGTCCATCTCCACCACGTCCGGATGGCGGTCGGCGAGGATGGCGCGGCAATTGTCGCATACGCCGCAGGGGTCCGGCGTGGGGCCGCCGGTGCCGTCGACGCCCACGCAGTTCAGCGCGCGGGCGATGATGCGGGCGGTGGTGGTTTTGCCCACGCCGCGTACGCCGGTCAGCATGAAGGCATGCGCGATGCGATTCAGCGCGAACGCGTTGCGTAAGATACGCACCATGGCGTCCTGGCCAATCAGGTCGTCGAACGTGGCGGGCCGGTATTTGCGCGCCAGCACCCGGTAGGGCGTGGCGGGTGTTGCCAGAGCAGGCGCGGCGGCTGCCGGCGGGGCCGCCGCGGGCGGCGCGTCGCCGAACAGGCCAGGGCCTTCCGGCACCGGCGCCGGCAGCAGGTCCTGGTCGATATCGTCGCTCATGCGCGCCTGGCGGCCTCGTATATCGTGGCTGGGCCGCGCGTGCGGCTAGGGTGGTGGTGGGAGGCCAACAAACGACCCGTACGTTGACCCACTGCGGCTGCTTCCTTCCGGACCTGACCGGGTTGGCAGGGCGTCCGTCCGCCGCTGACCTCCCGTTGAGGAATATCGGCGGGTGGGGCGAAGGAAGCAAGGCAAGCAGTCCTTTTTTGAAAAAAAGGACCAAAAAACTTTTGCTCCGTTCGCTGGGGTGGGCGCCCTGACCAGGCGACGAGCGACCATGCGTATCCAGCGGAGCCGCAACAGCACCATCAAACGTTTTTTGCTTCTTTTTTGCAAAAAAGAAGGCCTTGCTTGCCTTCCTCTTACGGTCTCCGCTCTCGCAAATGTCCTCAGCCAACGAAATCATCCTGGTCGCCGGCGTGCTCTGCCTGCTGGCCACCTTCGCCGGCCTGGCCTCCGCCCGGATCGGCACCCCGCTGCTCCTGGTGTTCATCGGGGTGGGCATGCTGGCCGGAGAGGACGGGCCGGGCGGCATCGTGTTCAACGACCACAATTCCGCCTATCTGGTCGGCAGCCTGGCTTTGGCCGCAATCCTGTTTCAGGGCGGCCTGTCGACCGAGCGCGCCATGATACGAATCGCGTTCTGGCCGGCCGCCGCACTGGCCACCCTCGGCGTGGCGATCAGCGCCGGCATCGTGGGCGGCGCCGCCGTGCTGCTCTTCGGCATATCCTGGCCGGAAGCCCTGCTGCTTGGCGCGGCGACGGCGCCCACCGATGCCGCAGCCGTCTCCGTGCTGCTGCGCGTCTCCAAGGTCGCCGTGCCGGACCGCGTGGTGGCAGCGCTCGAGGTGGAATCCGGCCTGAACGACCCGATGAGCGTGTTCCTGACGGTCGGCCTCGTCACCTACCTGACAGCGCCGGGCGGCCTCACCGCCGGGCACGCGGCGCTGCTATTCCTGGAGGAGTTGGGCGGTGGCGTTGCGATCGGCATGGCGAGCGGGGCGGCGCTGCTACTGCTGTTCCGCCGGCTGCGGGTCGATCCGTCGGTGTTCCCGGTTCTGGCAGTGGGCGGCGCGCTGGCGATCTTCGGCGGTGCGCAAAGCCTCGATGCCAGCGGCTTCCTGGCCGTCTATATCGCCGGCGTGGTGGTTGGCAATTACGACCACCCGGCCGGGCAGCCCGTATCCCGCTTCTTCGGCGCGCTCGGCTGGCTGGCGCAGATCGCACTGTTCCTGATGCTCGGCCTGCTGGTGACGCCGCACGAGCTGACGCCCGTCTTGCTGCCGGCGCTCTCGGTCTCGGTGGTGCTGATTCTGGTGGCGCGCCCTGTGGGCGTGTTCGCGTGCCTGCTGCCGTTCGGCTGGCGCGCCGCCGAGGCGAGCTTCGTGGCGTGGGCGGGGCTGCGCGGGGCGGTGCCGATCTACCTGACGATCGTGCCGCTTCTTGCGGGGGTGCACCATGCGCAGGTACTATTCAACGTGGTGTTCGTGGCGGTGATCGTGTCGGTGGCGGTGCAGGGGTGGACGGCGCCTATGGCGGCGCGTGTGTTGCGGCTGAGAAGCGGAAGCTAAGAAAGGAAGCAGTCCTTTTTCGAGAAAAAAGACCAAATAGCTTTTGTCCCGACGCCTGCACCACAGCCCACCTCAATGCAATCGCAAGCCTGGCAGAATGACCGTAGGCATTGATGCAGACGTCAGGAGCAAAAGCTTTTTGGTCCTTTTTCTCGAAAAAGGACTGCTTTCTTCCTTACCTTAATTAGCGAACAATTTTCACAAAGCCGGGACAGGCTCCTCAGCCGGCGGAAGCTGGATATCCGGCGCAGGCGTATCCGCATCCGGCATCGGCCCTGGCGGCGGCACAGGCGGTGTAGGTGGCAACACCGGATCGGGGAACGTCTGTGCCTGCATCATCCGTTCACTACCGATCCGCCATTCGGGTGCAGAACCTGACCTGTCATGTATGAGGCATCCTCTGAGGCCAGGAATATATAGCTGGGCGCGATCTCGTCCGGCTGGCCGACGCGCTCCATCGGCACGTCCTGCCCGTGCTTGGCCGTCTTTTCCGCCGGGTAGCTGGCAGGAATGAGCGGCGTCCAGATCGGGCCGGGCGCCACCGCGTTCACGCGTATCTTCCGCTTCACGAGTTGCATCGCCAGGCTGCGGGTGAATGCCACGATCGCACCCTTGGTGGCGGCGTAATCCACCTGCGAAGGCGAGCCCTTATAGGCGGTCACCGACGTGGAGTTGATGATCGTGCTGCCTTCCACCATGTGCGGCAGCGCCGCCTTTGTCAACCAGAACTGGCCCAGGATGTTGGTGCGGAACGTGCTCTCGACGAGTGCCGCGTCAATGTTCTCGAAATTATCGCAGAGATGCTGCTCGGCGGCGTTGTTCACCAGTATATCGATCCGGCCGAATGCGGTCACCACCTGGCCCACAAGATGCGGCCCGAAATCCTGGTTGCCGATGTCGCCGGGAATGCTTAGCGCGCGCTGGCCTGTCGCCTCGATCAGCCGCACCGTCTCCGCGGCATCCTCGTGCTCGTTAAGCCAGGTGATCGCCACATCGGCGCCCTCCTTGGCGAACCCGACCGCCACGGCGCGGCCAATTCCGGAATCGCCGCCGCTGATCAGGGCCACCTTGCCGGAGAGTTTGCCGACGCCGCGATACCGCGCCATCGCCGATAGCGGGGCAGGGTCCATCTGCGCCTCGCTGCCCGGCTGGGACTCCTGCGATTGCGGCTTGGGGGAGAGGTCGTCGTCGTCTGGCATGGTTTCGCTCATGGCTCGATGAACGAGGCGTCCGCGGTGTGGTTCTTCAGGTGCTCAGCAGCCTCGCGCACGATCGTGCGACCATGCTGGCGCTCCAGCCTGCGTATGGTGAAGTGCGCCGCCGCCAGGTTGCGATAGTGGTCCAGGAACGCGGCGTTCAGCGTGGCGCCGGCCACCGCGCCGGCAATCGGCACCGCCTGCAGCCCGAATTTCTCGCCGAGCACCACGCCGTAGCGCGACGCCACTTCCGACAGCAGCATGGTGAACGGGCGGCCCTGGAATACCAGGCGGGCGGAGAAATAGCCGAGCTCGAACTCGTCCTGGTCGGCTTCGCTGCGGAAGGCGAACACCTCGAGGCAGGCGCGGCGGGCCTCGTCGCTGGAGAGGTCCTCGCCCTCGGCCACGGCCGCGCGGGCGATCTCGCGCATGATGGTGAGCGTGGTGAAGGTGGCGTCCGGGAGGAAGCCGACGAGGCCGGTGAAGCCGCTCACCGCGCCCGAGGCGATCACTGCGGCGCGGGTGAGCGCGGATTGCCGGCGTGTGGGCGCCGCGTCGCGCGGCAGGCCGAGTATCGCCACATCGTACGCGCGCGCGAGGGCGGCTTCGGCCACGAAGCTGAAGCCGCGATTGCAGGCCGCGGCTCAGGCCGAAGCGCGCCAGCCCCATGCGGCCGGCCATGTTCACGGCGCCGCCGACGAGATCGGCCAGGCGCACAACCAGGCCGCGGCCACGATCCAGCCGTTGCAGGGCGGCGGCCAGCTGCGCGCGCCCCGCCGCGTC
The DNA here is from genome assembly GCA_963795825.1 of uncultured Alphaproteobacteria bacterium. Taxonomy (GTDB): domain Bacteria; phylum Pseudomonadota; class Alphaproteobacteria; order Acetobacterales; family Acetobacteraceae; genus BOG-908. The sequence continues at coordinate 1,255,787 of CAWCIW010000001.1, forward strand.
CAGCGGCACGGTGGCCGCCGCATTGCGTGGCACGGTCGCCACGGTGTTGGTGCCAAGCTGCTGTAATGTTTCAGTCATAAAAAAGTGCCCCCAGGTTCCACAGAAGCCCACAGGCACCAACGCTGCCAAGCCGCATCGGGTGCGCTATTACGTCGCACGATGACGAATATCGAATTCCCCGCTGCTCGGACTATCGCAACGCCTGCCGCCCTCGAACCTCGCCGCCGAACAGGCGCTGCTGGGCGCGCTGCTCTCCAACAACCGCGCCTATGACCGGGTGAGCGAGTTCCTCACCGCGGACCATTTCGCCGACCCGGTGCACGCGCGCATCTACCAATCCATCTCGCGCCGCATCGAGGCCAGCCAGATCGCCGACCCGGTGACGATGCGCGCGGAATTCGAGCATAACGGCGTGCTGGACGAGGTGGGCGGCACCGCCTATCTGGCGCAGTTGCTGACCGCGATGGTGGGCATCATCAACGCGCGCGATTACGGCCAGGCGATCTACAATTCCTGGATACGCCGGCAGCTGATCGACATCGGCGAGACCGTGGTGAACCAGGCGTTCACGCCGGATTCGGACATGGACGGGCCGAAGCAGATCGAGCTGGCCGAGCAGTCGCTGTTCGACCTGGCGACGCACGGCACGGCGCGACACCAAGATGCTGGTGTTCAGCGCGGCGCTGACGATCGCGATCCAGAACGCGGAGCTGGCGTTCAAGCAGGCCGGCCATGTGAGCGGGCTGTCCACCGGACTGCGCGATCTCGACAAGAAGACCGGCGGGCTGCACCCCTCGGATCTGCTGATACTTGCCGGGCGCCCGGGCATGGGCAAGACCGCGCTGGCCACCAAGATCGCGTTCGGCGCCGCGGAAAGCATGCTGGCCAACGCCCGCGTGACCGACCCGGAAGCTATACCGAAGAACTCGGTGGTGATCTTTTCGCTGGAAATGAGCGCCGAACAGCTTGCCAACCGGCTGCTGTCCGAGGAGTCGCGGGTATCGTCGGACCGCATACGGCGCGGCGAGATCGGCGAGCGCGACTTCGCCAAGTTCGTGTCGGTGTCGAAGAAGCTGCAGCACCTGCCGCTCTATATCGACGACACGCCGGCGATCACGCTCTCCGCCTTGCGCACGCGGTGCCGCCGGCTGCAGCGCACGCGCGGCCTGGGGCTGATCGTGATCGACTACCTGCAGCTGATGCGACCATCCGCCGGCGTGAAAAGCGAAAGCCGCGTGCTGGAGATCAGCATGATTACGCAGGGGCTGAAAGCGCTGGCGAAGGAATTGAAGGTGCCGGTGATGGCGCTGAGCCAGCTCAGCCGCGCGGTGGAAAGCCGCGAGGACAAGCGCCCGCAACTATCGGATTTGCGCAGAGTCCGGCTCGATCGAACAGGACGCCGATGCGGTGATGTTCGTCTATCGCGACGAATATTACCTGCAGCAGCGGGCGCCGAAGCAGATGGCGTTCGATAACGAGGAGAAGTTCCAGAACGCTTTGGAGAAGTGGCAGCGGGATATGGAGCTGGTGCACAACAAGGCGGAGTTGCTGCTCGAGAAGCAGCGGCATGGGCCTACCGGGAAGATCGACCTGTTCTTCGAGGGCGAGTTTACCCGGTTCGCTGATCTGGATGTTGTGCATACGTAGGCAAGCAAGGCCTTCTTTTCTGAAGAAAAGAAGCAAAAGACTTTTGCTCCCTGTCGGGGTTCTGTCCCCGGCAGGGAGCTTGCGACTCTAGCTCAGATGTTGGGCCAGGTACTTGTTCATTTCGAACATCGTTACCTTGGGCTTGCCGAACACCTTCTGCAGCTTGTCGTCGGCCAGGATCTCTCGGCCGTCGTCGGGGTTCTGCAGCTTGTGGGCTTTGATATACACCCAGACTTTGCTGACCACTTCGCCGCGCGCCATCTTGCCTTCGCCGACCACGGCCGCCAGCTCGGCGGAGGGCTGCAGCGGCTGCTGCAGGGCGTTCGGCTTTGCGCCGTCCTTCGGCTTGGCGATCTTGGCACCCTTCGGCGGGGCCTCTTCCTTGGTGGCGGCAGCCGCCTTGGTGGATTTCGCCTTTACCTTCGGCGCATCCTCCTCGGACTTTTCCGTCTTCTTCGCAGCCGTGGTGGCTTTGGCAGGGGCCTTGGACATGGGTTTCTCCGCAGGTGGGAACTCGGGGCCTCCCGGAGAGTCGCACCGGCAGGTGTGGATTGGCAACCATAACGGTGCTGGCCTTGGACGGGTTTCCCGTTCGGAGGCGCAGAGTAAGGCAGTAAGGCCTTCTTTTCTGAAGAAAAGAAGCAAAAGACTTTTGGTCCCTGTCGGGGAGTGCTGAACCGTTCGCCGACAGGGAGCGAAAGCTTTTTGGTCCTTTTTCTCGAAAAAGGACTGCTTGCCTTGCCTAGCCTTGCCGCCCGGGCAAAGCTCTTGACCATGCAAATCAACACCACAGCCGGCAAGATCACCCCAGGCGAGCTGGGCCGCACCCTGGTCCACGAACACGTGCTCGCCGGCTACCCAGGCTGGTTCATGGATACCCGCCTGCCGCCGTTCCACCGCGCCGACGCCATCGCCCGTGTCGTCAACTCCTTTCAGCAACTGCATGCCTACGGCGTGCGCACCGTGATCGACCCATGCCCCAGCGATCTCGGGCGCGACGTGGAGTTCGTGGCCGAGATCAGCCAGCGCAGCGGCATCACGCTGATCTGCACCACCGGGGTGTACACCGAAGCCTTCGGCATACCCTACACCTTCCGCCATCTGGAGACCGCGGCGATCGAGGAGATCTACATACGCGAGATCGAGGACGGCATCGGCGCCACGCGGCATAAAGGCCGGACTGATCAAGATCGCCACCGGCGACGGCGCGGTATCCGAATACGAGCGCCGCATGCTGACGGCGGCCACGCGCGCGGCAAAGGCCACCGGCGTTCCGCTGATATCGCATACCGAAAATTGCAGTTGTGGACACGATCAGATCGATATCGTCACCGGCGAGGGCGTGGCCGCGAACCGCCTGCTTGTCGGCCATTGCGACGGCCGCGACGACCATCCGTATCAGGCGTCGCTCGCCGCGCGCGGCGCCTATGTCGGCTTCGACCGCTTCGGGCTGGAGGTGTTCAACAGCGACGACAACCGCATGCGCAACCTTAAGCAGATGATAGATGCCGGCTACCGCGACCAGGTGATGGTGAGCCAGGACAAGGTGAGTTGCTGGCTCGGCAACATCCCCGGCGTGGGCAGTCCGGAGGATATCGCCAAGATCGTGCCGAACTGGACGATGACGCATCTGTTCGAGCGGATCTTCCCGCGTCTGCTGGAGATGGGTGTGTCGCAGGCGGATCTGGACTCGATCCTGGTGGATAACCCGCGGCGGTTTTTTGGAGACTGATACCGGCCAAGTTTGAGATGGACGCATTTAGGGCAGGCAAGAAAGCAGTCCTTTTTCGAGAAAAAGGACCAAAAAGCTTTTGCTCCGACGCCTGCACGAAGGCCTACTTTCGCATTGCGAAATCGATACGGTTGCAATCATAGCCAAATTGTCGTGCAGGCGTCGTAGCAAAAGCTTTTTGCTTCTTTTTCTCGAAAAAGAAGGCCTTTCTTCCTGCCCATGCCTCAGTCCCAAAGCGGGTTGGCACGCAAGTGGGCGCGACATAAGCGAACGCCGATCGAACATGGCCGGCCGAAACCGCGATACCCTTCGCGCAGAGCGTGGGTATGCAGGCCACGCCTACTTTGGCATTACCTTGTCCACTGCGGAGAGTTTCCGGCGCATGACCGCGACGCCCGGCGCGTCAGGTGCCAGCGTGTCCGCGATATCCAGATGTTGTCGCGCGATCTTCAACTCGCCCTGGTCCATGAGACACTCGGCAAACTGCAGACGTGCCGTCACATCCCTCGCATCCAGCCGGACAGCGTGGGACAACGCCGCCCGCCGCAGCTTTTCATCTCCCAGACGTTGCGCCAGCTTCGCCTTCTCGAGGTGCAGGTTGATTTCGCGTCGCAGCGATTGCTGCATCGCTGCAAGGAACGCGCCGTTCGTGGCCGTCTGCACCGCTTCGGCCGGTGCGGCTTTGGCCTCCTTTGGCAGATTGCTGTAATCCGGGCGGAACAGGGCAGGCCTATCGGCGAACCAGGTAGCGCGAACTTCCTCGTTGGACGCCGCATAGTTTTCCATAAAGGCCTTGGCCTGCGCCCTTGTGGGAAGCCAGCCTTTGCCCGGTGCGGTATCGGTCAGCGCTTCCGACAGGCGATGCCATAACACCAGACCGGCTATATTGGGCGTGTCGAGTTTCGCCTGCAGCAGCAATCCGAGCTGTCGCAAGGCCGTCTGCCCCGCCGCGTTCATCGACTGGTTGCGCGGAACGTCCCGCCCGGCAGTCAGCCGCGACAGGTCGATCCTGCAGAGCGCAGCGAAGTCTTCCATCACGTCGAAAGATTTGTCGGCGCCCCGCTCGAACACGCGCGGAATGACGCGATCCTTGCCGAAGACGTTGGCCCAGCGCGACATGAAGGCCGCGTAGTCGTAATCCTGGTGGAATCCGTGCAGGTGGTTGAGATCTGGCGCTCGCAGATGGCCCAGGCGCAGGAATTGCGAGTACAGGCTGGCGAAATGTTCGTCCTGGCGACGCAGATACACCACCACCGTGCAGCGATCGGCCAGCCGATGCACGTAATCATGCAGAAGCTGCACTTCTTTCTCGGTGCGCTGATACATGCTGAACTGTTCGCAGGACAGTATCACGCGATCCACGCTCGCCGGCAGCGCGCCGACCTCCGCGGCGAGCGCATCCAGATGCGCCGCGATGGTTGTCTCGGGCTTCTGGCCGAGCCAGAGCGCGTTGTTCACGTCCTTCAGCATGTTGGGAAACGAGGTGAAAGCCGTCGCCAGCAGTAGGTGGCTTTTCGAACCTGGCGTTTGAGGATAGCAGACCCCGTCCGCCAGCAACGCTTTTCTGTTCGCGTCCAGGATATGCTGGATGGAAGTCGAGCCCGTCTTGGACGTGCCGATATGCAGTATCAACTCTCTAGGCATCGACCGTATCCGGACCAGGGTAATACCGTGATGTTAGAGCAGCTTTGCCGACCGTTGTCAGGTGTCGGCAAAGCTTCCGGTGCGAGTACGTTTCCAAAACTTACCCCGTCGGGACGGCGCATCGCCGACCGCGTCAGATATCCTTGCCCTGGTCCTTGCCGCCTTCCGGATGCACCGCGGTCTCGGTCGCCAGGCGGTCCGAGCCGCCATATCCGCCTGGGCTGTCCGCCTTTGTCGCCCCGTCGGGCACGCCATTCTTGGTACCCGTCGCATCCTTCGCCGACGTGTCGTCGGCCGCATGCCCGCCTTTGGTGATCTCCGACATGTGCGTAGCCTCCTGTTGCAGACCAGCCTGAACAGGCCAGCACCGGGTCAGGTTGCGCGCCGCACCGCATCGGCCACGCGCATGGCCTGCGCCTCGGTCAGATCGGGGTGTATCGGCAGCGCCAGTATGCGCCCCGCCAGGTCCTCGGATACCGGCAAAGCGCTGCCGCGGTGATGCGGCGCGTAGGCCGGCTGGAAATGCAGCGGCCGCGGATAATAGATCGCGGTCGGAACCCCATCGGCGCGCAAAGCGGCCTGCACGGCGTCGCGCGTGGCGGCGTCCTTCAGCAGGATCGCGTAGATCGCCCAGGCGCTCGCACTGTCCGGCACGCGCGCCGGAATGGTCACGCAATCGCGCAATGCCGCGTCGTATATGCCGGCGATGCGCGCGCGTGCGGCCAGCTCGGCGTCGAACACGTCGAGCTTTGCCAGCAGGATGGCCGCCTGCAACGTGTCGAGACGGCCGTTCATCCCGGTTCGCAGAACCTCGTAGCGCGTGGTGCCCTCGCCATGCGTGCGCAGGCTGCGATACAGCGCGGCCCGCTCCGCCGAATCGGTGAGCAGCGCGCCGCCGTCGCCATAGCCGCCCAGCGGCTTGCTCGGGAAAAAGCTGATCGCCGTGGCATCCGCCTCCGCACCCAATTTCCGGCCGCCCAGGCTGGCGCCAAAACTCTGCGCGCAATCGTCCAGCAGGAACAAACCCTCCGCCTCGGCCACCGCGCGCAGCGCGGGCCAGGGCGCCGGCTGGCCGAACAGATCCACGCCGATCACCGCGCGCGGCCGCAACACGCCCTCCGCCTTCACCGACGCAATCCGCCGGCGCAGATCGTCCACGTCGATCTGGAAAGTGCGTGGATCGACGTCCACGAACACAGGCGTGGCGCCCAGCACAAGCGGCACCTCGGCGGTGGCGGTGTAGGTGAACGCCGGCAGGAACACGGCGTGCCCGCGGCCGATCCCCTCGGCCATCATGGCGATCTGCAGGGCGTCGGTGCCGGAGCTGACGCTCACGCAATGCGCCGCACCGGCATAGGCGGCCAGGCGCTGCTCCAGCTCGACCACCTCCGGGCCGAGCACGAACTGGCAGTGGGCGAGAACGGCTTCCAGGCGGGCGCGCAGGGCGGGCTCTATGCGTCGTTGCTGCGCTTTTAGGTCAAGGAAGGGTATTGGGTCAGGCATTTGACGATCCAAAGAAGTAAGGAAGGCAAGGCCTTCTTTTTTGCAAAAAAGAAGCAAAAAACTTTTGACTCCGCTGTCGCGGACTCACTGCAAGCAGGTCTTCATTTGATAGGAGGCACGCGCGCGACGGCAGGTCCCGCGACAGCGGAGCAAAAGTTTTTTGCTTCTTTTTAGCAAAAAAGAAGACCTTTCTTACCCTACATCCGAGCGCGTCAACTCAGGCACTAACCCCGCCACCTCCGCCACAGCCGCCCCAACCGCCCCCGCCCGACAATACCCCGCCATAGCTTCGATCGCTGCCCCAACCACCGCTGCGTCCGAAGTCCGAGGCGCCGCCATCAACAATCCCGGATGCGCGGTCGCCACAGGCGGTTCGCGCCCGTGAAACAATTCCTCGAACAACTTCTCCCCAGGCCGCAGCCCGGTATAGACGATCGCCACGTCCTGCTCCGGCCGCAGCCCCGCGAGCCGTATCATCTGCCGCGCCAAATCCACGATCCGCACCGGCGCGCCCATGTCCAGCACGAAAATCCCGCCCTCGGGCGTTACCTCGTCTTCCATGCCGGCCACGCAGGCCTGCAGAACCAGGCTCACCGCCTCGCGCACCGTCATGAAATAGCGCTGCATGTCCGGATGCGTCACGGTGAGCGGCCCGCCGCGCTCGAGCTGGCGGCGGAACAGCGGCACCACGCTGCCGGTGCTGCCCAGAACATTGCCGAACCGCACCGTCACGCAGCGCAGGCCGTGGCCGGACTGGCGCGCGGCAATGTCGATCGCCTGGCAATACATCTCGGCGACGCGCTTGCTAGCCCCCATTAGGCTGCTCGGGTTCACCGCCTTGTCCGTGCTGATCAGCACCATCGCGGCGGCCCCGCAAGCCGCCGCTGCGTCCGCCACGATACGCGTGCCGGCGGCGTTGGTCAGCAGGCCCTCCAGCGGATTGGCCTCCACCATCGGCACGTGTTTCAGCGCGGCGGCGTGGAACACGAGGGCCGGCGCCGCCTCGGCGAAGACTGCTTCGATGCGGGCGGCGTCGCGTATGTCGGCGATCACCGGGCGGCGCACGACTTCCGGGTAAAGCTCACCCAGCTCCACGTCGATCTGCCACAGCGCGTATTCGCTCTGGTCGACCAGCACGAGCATGGCCGGCGCCAATGCCGCGAGCTGGCGCGCGAGCTCGCTGCCGATGCTGCCGCCGGCGCCGGTCACCAGAACGCAGCGGCCGGCCACCAGCCGCGCCATGCCGGGAAGGTCGAGCCTGATCTGCGGCCGGTTCAGCAGGTCCTCGATCGCCACCGGGCGCAGCTCGATGCGCTCGGCGGCGGTCAGCACCGTGGGCCGTGGCGCGCGACGCACCGGGATGGCCACCGCCTCGGCCGCGGCGATCAGGCTGGCGAGCGGGGCGCCCAGGAACTCCGGCTCGGTGATCACCAGCAGCGACGGCGGCGGGCTGAGCTGGGCCAGTATGTCCGGCGCCTGCGCGGCGGTGCCCAGGATCGGCAGATTGTGCATCCGGCGCCCGGCCTGCCGGTCCGCCAGTGCCAGCAGGCCAACCACGCGCAAGGCGCTGGCGGGGTCGGCGGACAGCCGCGCGTATGAACGCGTCGGCCGCGTCGCCGGCGCCCACCAGGATCACGCGCTGCAGGGCCGGGTCGTCGGTGCCGCGGCGGGGGCGGCCGCGATACAGGCGATAGCCGAGGCGCGGCACGCCGAGCAGCACCATCAGCGTGAGCGCGTGAACGATGGGGAAGGTGATGGTGGGCAGGTGGAAGCCGGTGACGACCAGGAGCAGGGCGAACAGGGCCGAGCTGGCGATGCTGCCGCCCATCACCCCGATCAGGTCGGCAAGGCCGGAGAAGCGCCAATATTGTTGGGAGAGGCGGAACGGCAGGCCGCCGAGCAGGAGCGTGATGCCGCCGCCGGCGAGGAACCACAGCGGGTGCAGCAGGCCGCCTTGCGGGTCGGCGATCCAGCGGGCGAGCGGCGCTGCGGCGGCGGCCAGGGCGCCGTCCAGCAGGACGTTGACCAGGATGCGGTTGAGGGAGCGGCGGGAGGGGATCACGCGGGTGGGTATAGGGCAGGAAGAGCGGCAAGGAAGCAGTCCTTTTTCGAGAAAAAGGACCAAAAAGCTTTTGCTCCGACGCCTGCATGAACGTCCGCGCCAGTTCTGCCAATGCGCGTGCTGGCAGAACCAGCGCGGGCTTCGGTGCAGGCGGGGAGCAAAAGCTTTTTGGTCCTTTTTCTCGAAAAAGGACGGCTTCCTTCCTTGCCTTGCACCCTTCATACAAGGCCCCCCACCGCCCGGAGCCCGCCGCCATGCCAGAAATCACCCTGCCCGACGGCTCGATCCGCCGCTTCGAGGCCGCGGTGACCGGCACCGAGATCGCCGCCGCCATCGGCCCCGGCCTGGCAAAAGCCGCGCTCGCGATGAAGGTGGACGGCCACACCGCCGACCTATCGCGCCGCATCGAGACGGATTCCAGTGTGGTGTTCATCACCAGGCGCGACCCCGACGCGCTGGCGCTGATACGCCACGACACCGCGCATGTGCTCGCCGAAGCCGTGCAGTCGCTCTTCCCGGGAACGCAGGTGACGATCGGCCCGGCGATCGAGAACGGTTTCTACTACGATTTCGCCCGCAACGAGCCGTTCCGCCCGGAGGATTTCCCGGCGATCGAGGCGCGCATGCGTGAGATCGTGGCCGGCCGCGCGAAGTTCGTGCGCGAGGAATGGGACCGCGCCGACGCGATCGCATTCTTCGAGGCGCGTGGCGAGAGCTACAAGGCCGAGTTGATACGCGACCTGCCGGAAAGCGAGACGATCTCGATCTACCGCCAGGGCGAATGGCTCGATCTGTGCCGCGGGCCGCATATGCGCGACACCGGCGACATGGGCGGCGCGTTCAAGCTGATGAAGGTCGCCGGCGCCTATTGGCGCGGCGACCACCGCAACGCGATGCTGACGCGCATCTACGGCACGGCCTGGCGCGACCAGAAGGAACTCGACGCGCACCTGCACCAGCTCGAGGAAGCCGAGCGGCGCGACCACCGCCGCATCGGCCGCGAGATGGATCTGTTCCACATACAGGAAGAGGCGGTCGGCAGCATCTTCTGGCATCCGAAAGGCTGGAAGCTTTACCGCACCGTCGAGGATTACATGCGTCGCCGCCTGGATGCGGCCGGCTACGATGAAGTGCGCACGCCGCAGCTTGTCGACCGCTCGCTGTGGGAGCGCAGCGGCCACTGGGAAAAATACCGCGAGCACATGTTCATCGCCACCGTCGAGGACGAGGAGAAAACACTCGCGCTGAAGCCGATGAACTGTCCGTGCCATGTGCAGATCTTCCGGCATGGTTTGCGCAGTTATCGCGAATTGCCATTGCGCATGGCGGAGTTCGGCGCGTGTCATCGTTACGAACCTTCGGGCGCGCTGCACGGCATAATGCGCGTGCGCGGTTTCACCCAGGACGACGCGCATATCTTCTGCACCGAGGCGCAGGTCGCGTCGGAAACCGCGCGGTTCGTCGAGCTCCTGCGCTCTGTTTATGCCGATTTCGGCTATGACAGTTTCCGCATCAAGTTCGCCGACCGGCCGGACACGCGCGCCGGCGAGGATGCGGTGTGGGACCGCGCGGAGGCGGCATTGCGCGAAGCGTGCGAGATGGCCGGCGTGGAATACGAGATGAACCCGGGCGAGGGCGCGTTCTACGGCCCGAAGCTGGAATTCGTGTTGCGCGACGCGATCGGGCGCGACTGGCAATGCGGCACGTTGCAGGTCGATTTCGTGCTGCCCGAGCGGCTCGATGCGGAATATGTGGGCGAGGACAGCGCGCGGCACCGGCCGGTGATGCTGCATCGCGCGATATTGGGCAGCTTCGAGCGGTTCCTGGGGATATTGATCGAGCAATATGCGGGAAGGTTCCCGTTATGGCTGGCGCCGGTGCAGGTCGTCGTGGCCTCCATCGTTTCGGATGCGGCGGAGTATGCCGAAGAAGTGGCGGCGGCTTTGCGGTCGTCGGGCCTGTCGGCGCGGGCGGATGTGCGCAACGAGAAGATCAACGCCAAGGTGCGCGAGCACAGCCTGGCGCATGTGCCGGTGCTGGCGGTGGTCGGGCGGCGCGAGGCGGAGCAGCGCAGCGTGGCGTTGCGCCGGCTGGGGAGCGACGGGCAGGAGGTTCTGGGGCTGGAGGCGGCGGTGGCGCTGCTGGCCGGCGAGGCGGAGGCGCCTGATGTTCGGCGTATTGCGGCGGAGGTGCAGGGTTAGGGGAAGAAAGGAAGGCCTTCTTTTTCAAGAAAAAGAAGCAAAAAGCTTTTGCTCTGACGCCTGCGCGAAGATCGGCCTACGGCTGGATCGCATTTGACCTGCACAGCGGACGTAAGCCGCGGCGCAGGCGGCTCTCAGTTGCCAAAGTCCGCGACAGCACATCCAAAAGTTTTTTGCTTCTTTTTTGCAAAAAAGAAGGCCTTGCCTACACTTCCTTTCACGCCACCCCCGTCCGCAAAACCTCCAACACCGCCGTCCCCACCGGCGACCCCAGCCCGGTAACCGCGTCCCAACCAACCCCGGCCTGATACGCCCCGTTATCCCCCGAAAGGATATCCGTCAGCGCCGCCGGGTTCGCATACAGCACCGGGTTGATGAACCCCACGCGCCGCCCCACCGACTGGTTGATCAGCACCACCAGACCCGCCCAAAGCGGCGCCACCGCGCTGGTGCCGCCCACCACGGTCGCCATCCCGTCCACCCGGACCTGGTAGCCGGTGGCGGGATCCGCGTTGCCGGACACGTCCGGCACGCCGCGCCGCGCGTTCATCACCGCGCCGTTCTGCCAGGCCGGGACCGGAAAATGCGCGGAATACCCGCCGCCCGATGCGCCGCCTTGCGCGCCGTCGTTCCACGCGGTCTCCGCGCCGCCGATCTGCAGGCTGGTGCCGCCGCAGGCCAGCGCGTTCGGGCTGGAGGCGGGGAAATCCACGTTCCTGGTGCCCGCCGCACCGCCATCCGACGCGCCGTTGTCGCCGGAGGCCACGCAGATGGTGATACCCAGCGCGGCCGCCTGTGCCATCGTCTGGTCGATCGCGTCCAGATCCTGCGCGGCGTAGCTCAATTCCGGGCCGCCCCAGCTGATCGAGATCACGCCAGGGTTGTTTGTCGTGTCGTTGACCGCCTGGGAGATCGCGTCCTGGAAGCCGGCGCCCTGGTTTGGCGCGAAATACACGGCGATATTTGCGGCCGGCGCGATGCTGCCGGCGACCTGTATGTCGAGCTGGACTTCGCCGTCGGCGCCGGTGGGGTCATTGGCGCCGCCGTTCGTGGCGCCGTCCACGCCGATATCGGTCAGCGTCCCGCTGCGCCTGATGCCGATGCCGGTGAAATAGGCCGCGACGTCTTTCGCGTCATAGCCGCCGCCGAGTTCGATCAGCGCGATGGTCTGGCCGCTGCCGTCCAGGTTTGGCGGAAACTTGTAGGCGGCGGCCACCTGGGGCGGGGTGTAGGAGGTGGCGGGGCTGGCCGCCGCGCGTACGCGGAAATGCGGCCCGGCCACCGGGCGCTGGTCCAGGCCCATCACGGCCACCACGTCGCCGCGTATCGCTTCGGGCAATGTGATGTGTCCGGTGCGGGCGACGAAGTGGCGCGACGCGGTCCCGTAGCGGCCGATCGCGTCCGGCTGGAAGGCGGCGATCGCCTGCGCATAGGTGCCGCGCAGCTTCACGATATGGGCATTGGCGTCCGCGCTCACCACCGCCAGGCCGAACTGCCCGGCGACCTGGCGCACCCTGTCGATCGCGTCGGCAGGCGTCGCGTGCAATGCGCTGTAGGTCTGCCGGCTCATGCCGGGGCCGCCGGCATGGGTGGCGGCGTCGAGCGGGGCGGCGGGGCGCAGCACGATCGTGAGCTGCACCTGGGCGGCCGCGTCGATGTCGCCCAGGCGCGGCTGGTGCGGGGCGCGGCGGTAGCTTGCGGCGAACTTGGTCATCGGGGCGGCCTCCTTGCTGGCGTGGGATAGAAAGCGCCGATGCGCGATGCGGTTCGGCGCGCTACACCCAAGCCATGCCGCCGCGTGTGAAAACCCTCAGCCAGCCGGACCGCGAGGCCTGGGCCAGCTATGTGCGCCAGGTGCGCGCGCTGACCGGGCGCGCGCTGCCCGAGCCGGTGGCGCCGCCCAGCCCGCCGGCGGCGGTGCCTGCCCCCGCGCCGCGCAAGATGGCGGCCGCGATGCTGACGCGGCCGAAAGGCGCGCCGGCGCCGGCGGTGGTGACCGGGCTGCAGCCGCCCGGGCTGGACAACGCGACCTGGGGCAAGTTCCGCGGCGGCAAGATGGTGCCGGTGCGCACGCTGGATCTGCACGGCAAGACGGCGCAGGCGGCATTCGGGTCGCTGGAGCGGTTCCTGCATGAGGCGCATGCGGACCAGGTGCGGTGCGTGGAGGTGATCACCGGGCGTGGCGCTGGGGAGGCCGGCGGGGTGATCTGGCGCGAGTTGCCTATGTGGCTGAATTTGCCGCGTTTGCGGCCTTTGGTGCTGGCTACGGCGCATCCGCATGCGCGCAATTCTGGTAGCACGCGGGTTTTGATACGGCGGCGGAAGTGAGAGCAAGCAAGGCCTTCTTTTCTGAAGAAAAGAAGCAAAAGACTTTTGACTCCGCTGTCGCCGTTCAGTCTGGAGCCGGTGCTTCGCCGTGGTGTTCTTTGCTTTGTTTCTGCAAAAAAGCAGGCCTCTCTTCCTTATGACCGCCGACCAGCTGACAACCGACCTGATCGCGGTGGTCGTGGCCGTAACAGCCGCAGAACCGCGCATCCTGACGATCGCCCGGGGCACCGCTTTGCCGTCCGGCTCGTTCGAAAGCGGCCACCGCTCGCTGCAGGCGGGGCTGCGCTCCTGGGTGGAGCGGCAGACGCACCAGCCGCTCGGCTACGTGGAGCAGCTCTACACCTTTGCCGACAGCGACCGCGGCGTGGAAAGCGGCCGCGTGATGTCCGTGAGCTATCTCGGGCTGACTCGCGAGGCTCGATGTGAGCGGACGCGATGCCGGGTGGCAGAGCTGGTATCGCTATTTCCCCTGGGAGGATCACCGCAACGGGCCGCCGCCGATGCTGGCCCCGCTGCGGGCGGCCTTGCTGGCCTGGGCCGACACGCCGGGGCGCCGGCAGCGCGTGGCCATCACGTTTGGTGAGGAGCGCGATGAACGGCGGCGGGGCGCGCGTGGAACGAGGAGCTGGTGCTGCAGCGCTACGAGCTGCTGTTCGAGGCGGGGCTGGTGGCCGAGCGGGCGCGACGGGGCGGCCTGGGTGCCGGCGCGGCCGCGGCGCTGGCGCCTGGCGACGCGATGTCGCTGGACCACCGGCGGATCCTCGCCACCGGAATCGCGCGGCTGCGGACCAAGATCAAATACCGGCCGGTGTTCTTCGAGCTGATGCCCGACAGCTTCACCCTGCTGCAACTCCAGCAGACGGTGGAGGCGCTGGCCGGCAGCCGGCTGCACAAACAGAATTTCCGCCGGCTGATCGACGCGCAGGACCTGGTGGAGGAGACCGGCGGGATGTCGCTGGAGACAGGCGGGCGGCCGGCCAAGCTGTTCCGCTTCCGCGGCGGCGTTCAGGAGGAGCGGGCGATCGCCGGGACCAAGCTGCCGTTGTTGCGGAGTTGACTTGACCGGGTCTGGCGTTGTGTCATCTTGACTTCGCTTATGCTCATACCCAGCATAAGGTGCGTCGGGCGGGGCTTTCGGGCTTCTCTCTTTTTGCCGATATAATGCTCTAAATGAGCACAAGCAGGGCCGCACAAGCGGCATTCGAGGAGCGTTTGCCGATGTCCGCCTCCGCCGCCACCTCCCTTTATGCCCGCGTGCAGCGGGTTATTCCGCCAATGGAATGGCCGGTGTTCGAGCCGGATATCGACGCGATCCTGCGGCTGAAGCGGGAGCGCAACGCGGTGATCCTGGCGCATAACTACATGACGCCGGAGATCTTCCACTGCGTGGCCGACATCGTGGGCGACAGCCTGCTGCTGGCGCGCGAGGCGCAGCGCGTGGATGCCGACGTGATCGTGATGGCCGGCGTGCACTTCATGGCCGAGACGGCGAAGATGCTGAACCCGACAAAGACGGTGCTGATCCCGGACATGCGCGCCGGCTGTTCGCTGGCCGAGTCGATCACCGCGGCGGACGTGCGCCTGCTGCGGCAGCGCTATCCCGGGCTGCCGGTGGTCACCTACGTGAACACGTCGGCCGAGGTGAAGGCGGAGAGCGACATCTGCTGCACGTCCGGCAACGCGCAAGCGCGTGATGGAGAGCCTGGGCGTGCCCGAGGTGATCATGATCCCGGACCAGTATCTGGCGGCCAACGTGGCGCGCGAGACCGGCGTGAAGATCATCTCCTGGGCCGGCTCCTGCGAGGTGCACGAGCGCTTCACGCCGGCGCCAGATACGCGAGTTGCGTGCGGAAAACCCGGGCGTTGTGGTTCTGGCGCATCCGGAGTGCCCGCCTGAGGTGGTGGACGAGGCGGATTTTGCCGGCTCCACCGCCGCGATGGCGGATTACGTGACGGACAAGCAGCCGGGGCGCGTGGTGCTGATCACCGAATGCTCGATGGCGGACAACATCGCCGTGCTGCACCCGAAGATCGATTTCGTGCGGCCGTGCAACCTTTGCCCGCACATGAAGCGTATCACGCTGCCGGCGATCCGCCGGGCGCTGGAGACGATGACGCACGAAGTGATGATCGATCCGGCCGTTGCGGTGCGGGCGCGGCAGGCGGTGGAGCGGATGTTGGCGGTGTAGGAAGCAAGCAGTCCTTTTTTAAAAACAAGGACCAAAAAACTCTTGCGTTCCCCGCTGCGGGGCCGCCCGCGCAGGTTTCCGCAACGCCGCGACTTGCAGAACCTGCGCGGGCCTAGATGCAGACATCATAGCAAAAGCTTTTTGCTTCTTTTTCTCGAAAAAGAAAGCCTTGCTTTCTTACTCGCCTGTCCTCGCAATAGGATTTGAAAACATGGACGACAAGCCGATCATCATCGGTGCCGGACTCGCCGGCCTGATGGCGGCGCTGCATCTGGCGCCGAGCCCGTGCTGGTGCTCATCCGCCGCGCCGCTGGGCGAGCAGGCGGCAAGCGCCTGGGCCCAGGGCGGCCTCGCCGCGGCGATCGGCGACGATGACACGACCGACCTTCATCTGGCGGACACGCTGGCGGCCGGCGATGGGCTCTGCGACGCCGGCGGTCGCGCGCGCGATCGTGGAGGCCGGCGCCGGCGCTGGTCGAGGAACTGCTGCGCCTGGGCGCACGGTTCGACCGCGATGCGCAAGGCCGGATCGGCGTTGGGACTGGAAGCCGGGCATGGGCGCCGGCGCATCGTGCATGCCGCGGGCGATGCGAGCGGGCGCGAGATCCTGCGCGCGGTGATCGCCGCCGTGCGCGCCGACGCCGTCGATCACGATCTGGGAGGGCGTGCGCGCCACGCGGCTGATCGTGCGCGACGGCGCGGTGGCCGGGGTGCTTGCCGCATCCGCGGACGGCGCCACCCAGCGTTTTGCGCAGCAGCCGCGTGGTGATCGCGACAGGCGGGCTGGGCGGCCTGTACCAGCACAGCACCAATCCGGCCGGCGCTACCGGCGGCGGCCTGATGCTGGCGGCGCGCGCCGGTGCGGCGCTGGCCGATCTGGAGTTCGTGCAGTTCCACCCGACGGCTTTGGATGTCGGGCCGGCCGGCAGGAGGCTGCCGATGCCGCTGGTGAGCGAGGCGGTGCGCGGCGAGGGTGCCGTTCTGATCGACGAGACGGGCGTGCGTTTCATGGCGAACCGGCCGGAATGGCCGCGCGCCGAGCTGGAGCCGCGCGATATGGTCAGCCGCGCGGTATGGGCGCGCATGGGCGAGGGGCATCGCGTGTTTCCTCGATGCGCGCCAGGCGCTTGGCGCCGGCTTTGCCGCGCGGTTTCCCGGGCATCGCCGCTGCTTGCCTCGCGGCCGGGCGTCGATCCGGCGGTGGCGCCGATCCCGATACGGCCGGCCGCGCATTACCACATGGGCGGGATCGCGGTGGATGCGGACGGCCGCAGCACCGTGCCCGGCTTGTGGGCGTGCGGCGAGGCGGCGTGCACCGGGCTGCATGGCGCCAACCGGCTGGCCAGCAATTCGCTGCTGGAAGCGGCGGTCACCGGCCAGTGTCGCGGCGCAAAGCATGGCAGGCGCCACGGTCGGGCGGACGCGCGCCGATCGCGCCCGTCGGCGTGCGGTGGCGGGCGATGCGGCGCCGGTGCGGGCGATCCTGTCGCGCGCATGCGGGCGTCTTGCGCGACGCGGGCGGGCTGGCGCGCGCGATCGGGGCGCTTCCGGCGCTGCCGGCGCAGTGCGCGATCGCCGGCGCGCACGCTCGGGCTGATGATGGCGGTGGCGATGCAGCGCCGGCAGGAGAGCCGCGGCGGCCATTCGCGCACCGATTATCCGGCTACGCCGCCGGCTCTGGCGCGGCGTATGACGCTGACCCTCGACGGAGCGCGGGCCTATGCACGCGCGGCGCCCCGGGCGGCTGAGGCCGGCGCGCAGGCACGGCCGGCGCAATGAGCCGTTGCCGACCGTGCTGCTCGAGCCGCTGGTGCGCGCGGCTTTGCTGGAGGATCTCGGCCGCGCGGGCGACATCACGACGGACGCGCTGCGTGCCGCCGGACACGCAGGCCAGCGCGGCCTTCGTGGCGCGGCAGGCCGGCACGCTGGCCGGGCTGGACCTGGCGCGCCTGTGCGTTCCGGCTGGTCGATCCCGGCTGTGGTGCTGACGGCCGAGCGGCAGGACGGCGACGCGGCTGCAGCCCGGCGACGTGATCGCGCGGCTTTCGGGACCGGCGCGCGGGATCCTGACCGGCGAGCGCGTGGCGCTGAACTTCCTCGGCCATCTGAGCGGCATCGCTACGGCCACCGCCGCCATCGCGGACGCGATCGCCCACACGCGCGCGCGCGTCGTCTGCACGCGCAAGACGACACCGCTGCTGCGCATGGTGGAGAAATATGCCGTGCGCTGCGGCGGCGGTGCCAATCACCGCTTCGGGCTCGATGACGCGATACTCATCAAGGACAACCACATCGCGATCGCCGGCGGCGTGGCGCCGGCCTTGGCGCGGGCGCGGGCGCATGCCGGGCACCTGGTGAAGATCGAGATCGAGGTGGATACGCTCGCGCAACTTGCCGAGGTTTTGGCGATCGGCGTGGCGGATGCCGTGCTGCTGGATAATATGGATACGGCGATGCTGCGCGAGGCGGTCGCGATGGTGGGCGGGCGCGTTATTACCGAGGCGTCGGGCGGAATCGATCTGGGAAATGCGGCGGGGATGGCGGAGACGGGGGTGGATCTGATGTCGGCGGGGTGGCTTACGCATAGCGCGCGGGTGTTGGATATCGGGTTGGATATCTGAGGGCGTCGCAGCTTAGGAAGGAAGAACGGCCTTCTTTTTCGAGAAAAAGAAGCAAAAAGCTTTTGCTGCGACGTCTGCACCTAGAGCGTGTTCGGCGCGGATAGGCGAGTCAGGCAGATTTGCCTTTGCTCTGACAAGCACTTTTACCGGACGGTGATTGCGTTTAAATCGATGATCCTACCGAGCCGCCCCCTATACTGCAGGCGCATCGGCCGGCAGAAAGCAGTTGGTTTTTGGTGCAGGCGTCGGAGCAAAAGTTTTTTGCTTCTTTTTCTCGAAAAAGAAGGCCTTCCTTTCTTTCTAGCTACGCCAAAGCGCGATCCTTATGGTCCTTGATATCCTTGAAGCTCAGCTCCCCATTCTGCTCAAGCGTTCGCCTGAGCGTAAACGCCGACGTCGCCAGAAACACCGGATCGCCATCCACATCGTCGGCCATCTGCGTGCGCTGATCCTGCGCGAATTTCGCCACCAGGGGCCGGTCGCCGGATACCCAACGCGCGAGATTGTAAGGTGTGGGTTCGAAGCCGATGCCGACGCCGTATTCGCCGGCGAGCCGCGCCTGCAACACGTCGAGCTGCAACGTCCCCACCACGCCCACGATCGGCTGGCTGCCATCCTGCGGCCGGAATAGCTGCACCACGCCTTCCTCGGCCAGCTCCTGCAACGCCTGGCGCAATTTCTTGGCCTTCATCGCGTCGTCCAGCCGCACGCGGCGCAGGATTTCCGGCGCGAAACTCGGCACGCCGAGGAACTGCAATTCCTCGTCCTGGGTCAGCGTGTCGCCGATGCGCAACGTGCCGTGATTGGGTATGCCCACCACGTCGCCGGCAAACGCCTCCTCCGCAAGTTGCCTGTCGCGCGCGAAGAAGAATTGCGGTGCGTTGAGCGGGATGAGCTTGCCGGTGCGCACCTGGCGCAATTTCATGCCGCGCTCCAGGCGCCCGGAACAGATGCGCGCGAACGCCATGCGGTCGCGGTGGTTGGGATCCATGTTGGCCTGTATCTTGAACACCAGCGCGGTCAGGCTGTCCTCGTCGGCCTGCACCGTGCGGGTGTCGGCAACCTGCGCGCGCGGCGGCGGGCCGAAGCGGGCCAGCGCGTCCAGCAGGTCGAGCACGCCGATCTCTTTCATCGCACTGCCGAAATACACCGGGGTGAGCGCGCCGGCGTTGAAACTCTCCAGGTCCCATTCAGGCAAAGCGGCGCGCACGAGGTCCAGCTCGTCGCCGAGCGCCTGCAGGCGCGGGTCCGATTGCGGCAGCTCGGTGATCAGGCGAAGGTCGCGCGTGTGCAGATCATACGTTCCGGCGAAATCCGCCGCGCGACCGACCGGCCAGGTGGCCGGCGACGTATCCAGCGCAAGCGTGCTGGCAACCTCGTCGAGCAGCTCGAACGGGTCGCGCGCCTCGCGGTCCATCTTGTTGACGAAGGTGATGATGGGAATGTCGCGCAGCCGGCAGATCTCGAACAACTTGCGCGTGCGCGCCTCGATCCCCTTGGCCGCGTCGATCACCATTACCGCGGAATCCACGGCCGTCAGCGTGCGATAGGTGTCCTCGGAAAAGTCCTCGTGGCCGGGCGTGTCGAGAAGGTTGTAGATGCAGTCGGCATATTCGAAAGTCATCACGGAGGTGACGACGGAGATGCCGCGCTCGCGCTCGATGCCCATCCAGTCCGAGCGGGTGCGCCGGCGTTCGCCTTTGGCGCGCACGTTTCCGGCCAGCTGTATGGCGCCGCCGGCGCGCAGCAGGCGCTCGGTCAGGGTGGTTTTGCCGGCGTCCGGGTGGGAGATGATGGCGAAGGTGCGCCGGCGGGCGATTTCGGCGGCTTGGGTGGTCATGTCTGGGCCTTGGGCGGGAATTGGGACGCGCGGCAATTGCGTCAGGGAGGCAAGCAAGTAGTCCTTTTTGCAAAAAGGACCAAAAAACTTTTGCTCCTGCGCTCGCGTGAAGGCTCCATCTTGGCTTGCGGCTTGCGGGCTGGCCGTCAGAGCCGATGCAGGAATTCCAGCGTCAGCAACGTGGCCGCGGTGGTTGCGTGCAGCAGGCAATGCAGCGTGTTGGGGACGATGCCGTTGCGCTGTGGCAGAAACGCGCGCGTGTTGCCGAACATGGCCTGGTAGCGCACGGCGCGCTTCGGCTGCGGCTGCAGCAGATACGGCACCCACCAGGCGTTCAGTTGGCCCACGAGCAATATGCCGTAACTGATCCACAGCCAGTTCCACAGCCAGCCGGGAAACGGCCGCGCCTCGGCCAGACAGGCGACGCTGGCGACGAGCCCGATCGTGTAGGGCACGCTCTGCAGCAACGTCACGCCGATCAGCCGGGTCGTGCTGTCCTGCCGGCGCACGGCGGCGACGTCGTTCAGGCGGCCGAAGGGCACCCAATCATGCGTCCAGAGGAACGCCACCTGGAGTACCTGGAGGACGATCAGCAGGGTCATTGCCATGCTGCAGCCTAGGGGCAGCATGGCCGGGTGACGAATGCGCTGGTCCGGGCGGGCGCCGGATCGCCAAGTTGCCGTGCCGCACTTCAAGGTTCGGGTTCAGAAAGGGATCGTGCGCCAGTGCCGCGCCCCAGATCTGCCGCATGCGCGCGGCGGCGTCCGTGTGTCGGCGCGGCTGCGGCATGGCGTTGTAGGTGAGCCGCGCATAGGGCGTCCAGACGCTGCGCAGGCCGCGCGCGGTGAGGCGCAGGCAGAGGTCCACATCGGCAAAGGGGGCGAGGGTAGGGTCCAGGCCGCCGGCATCGGCCAGCACGGCGCGCCGTATGGCCAGGCAGTCCAGCGACACCGCGGAAACCGTGCGCGCCAGGCGGAACTGGCCGCGGTAGCCGGGATCGTCGGCATCCGACGCGGGGTGCAGCGTCTCGGCGATGCGGCGCGGGTGCAGGAAGAGGCCGGCCTGGGCGATGCGGCCGCCCGGGCGGTCGATCCGCCCGCCGGCCGCACCGATCTCCGGCCGCAGCGCCTGGCTGACGAGTTCGCGCAGCCAGCCCGGTTCGGCGGCACGCAGGCCCGGCGCGAGAAACACCAGTATGTCGCCGGTGGCCTCGGCTGCCGCGCGGACCTGTTCGGTGCGCGGATATGCGGGATCGGCCGGGGCGGTGCCTTCGGGCACCACCAGGCTGACAAGGGGTGGCGTGGCGGGAACCGGGTAGATGGCGCGCACCCATTGCGGCAGGCCAGGCGCCGGGGTTGCGACGGCGCCCGGTGGCAGATGCGCCTGCACCGCGGCTACGCCCGTGGCGCGGGATTGCGCAAGGAAGGTGGCGGAGAACGAGGCGGCGCGCTGGCGCCAGTGGTAGGCGATGACCGGGACGTGGACGGGCGTGGTGTGCCGGCTCGCCCGCAGCGCGAGCGCCCAGTCCTGGCTGCCGTCGAATTCCGGCTCGAGCGGGCCGATCTGGTCGAGCAGGCTTCGGCGGTATATCGCGAGGTGCCCGACCATGTTCTGGGCGGCCAGGAGGTCCGGGTTCCAGCCTGGTTTAAAGTAGGGGTTGGCGTGGCGGTCGCCGAGAAGCTGGTCTTCGTCGGAGAAAAACAGGCCGGCATGCGTGTGGGCATCGGCGGCGTGGGCCAGGGTAGCGAGGGCGTGCGGGGGCAGGGTGTCGTCGTGATCGACGAAGCCGATCAGGGGGGCGGTGGCCAGGGCGATCGCGGCGTTCGTGGCGCCGGCGATGCCCGCGCGGGTGGCCAGGCGGACAGTCTGGATCCGCGGGTCGTCGGGGATCAGGGGAGGGGTGTCGGAGGCGTCGTCGGCGATGCAGAGCTGCCAGGCGGCGGTGGTTTGCGCGCGGATTGAAGCGATGCAGGCGGCGAGCAAGGCGGGCGGTGTGTTGTGCACCGGGAGGACGAGGCTGATGCGCGTGCCGGCAGCGGGCGCTGCGAGGGTGGTCGCGCGGTAGGCGCGGCTGATACGGGATTCAGGCCGCTGGCGCCGGGCCAGCCATCTTGTGAGGTGCAACATCGGTGGGAATCTCGCGCCGCGCGGCCCCATCCTGCGACATATTCTGCCGCAGGACGGGGTGCAGGGGGAGGACCCCTGGCGTGGTCTTCAGCGCGAGTAGAACTCGACTACCAGGTTGGGCTCCATCGTCACCGGATACGGCACGTCCGTGAGCTTCGGCGCGCGGGCGAACCGGCCCTTCATGGCGCGGTGGTCGACTTCCAGATACTCCGGCACGTCGCGCTCGTTGCTCTGCGTCGCATCGAGCACCACGGCCATCTGCTTGGACTTCTCCTTCACCTCGATCAGGTCGCCGTCCTTCACCTGGAAGCTGGCGATGTTGACCTTGCGGCCATTGACCATAACGTGTCCGTGGTTGACGAACTGGCGGCTCGCGAACGGCGTGATGGCGAATTTCAGGCGGTAGATCACCGCGTCCAGCCGGCGCTCGAGCAGCTCGATCAGGTTCTCCGAGGTGTCGCCACGGCGGCGCACGGCCTCCTCGTAGTATTTGCGGAACTGCTTCTCGCCGATATTGCCGTAATAGCCCTTTAGGCGCTGCTTGGCCTTGAGCTGGATGTTAAAGTCGCTGGGCTTCGACTTGCGGCGCTGGCCGTGCTGGCCGGGGCCGTATTCCCGCTTGTTGATCGGGCTCTTGGCCCGGCCCCAGAGGTTAACGCCCAGGCGGCGGTCGATCTTGAACTTGCTTTCAGTCCGCTTGGTCATGCGGCGTGCTCCTGCGCTTATGTGCCCCGCGAGTTATCCCGCTGATGGCTTGTTGCACCGGTAGGCCACGCGCAAACGCATGTGGCGGGAGCAGGCCCCGAAGGCCCGTCCACGTTCCCGGCAATCCGAAGTCGCGGTTACTAGGAGGAAGGCGGGCGCGCGTCAACGTTTGCCGGCGAAGGCAAGGCAAACAGTCCTTTTTTGAAAAAAAGGACCAAAAAACTTTTGCTCCGTTCGCTGGGGCCACCGCGAGGGCCCTAGCACCACGGCCCAGCCTGTATCCAGCTTGGGCGCGACAGCACGTGACAAGAGTTTTTTGCTTCTTTTTTGCAAAAAAGAAGGCCTTGCTACCTTCCTTGCCCGGCGAACGCACAAAGCTGCCGCCTCCCGACCTCAGCCGGCAGATCGGCGTCCCAGACCGACACGCAACTGTAACATGACCGTCCGGACATTAACGTGTTGAACGGCGCCACTGCGAACGCAACCAATGCGGAGGCCCGATGCTCGTCCATTTCATGCCATCTTCCGGTGTCGTCGTCGCCTTGCTGGTGGTGTGCTTCTTCCTGGTGCTCGCCTTCGAGGCCACCAACGGCTTCCACGACACGTCGAACGCGGTCGCCACCGTCATCTACACCAATGCGCTCAAGCCGATCCCCGCGGTGATCTGGTCCGGCCTGCTGAACTTCATCGGCGTGATGGTGGGCGGCATCGCGGTGGCTTACGCGCTGGTGGAGATCCTGCCGCCGGACGTGCTGACGCCGCCGGACGGGGCGCCGGCCTTGCCCATGCTGGTGTCGATCTTCGCCGCCGCCCTGTTCTGGAACGTGGCGACCTGGTGGTTCGGCATACCCAACAGCAGCAGCCATTGCATCATCGGCGCCCTGATCGGCGTGGCGCTGAGCGACGCGTTGCTGCACGCGCGTGAGGTCAGCCAGGGCGTCGACTGGCACCAGATCGTGCGCGTGCTGGAGGCGCTGGCGATCTCGCCGATCCTCGGATTGGCCGGCGCTGGCGGGCTCTACTTCCTGTTGAAAAAGATCGTGCGGACCGGGCATCTGTTCGAGCCGCCGGAGGAGGGCAAACCGCCGGTCTGGTGGCTGCGCGGCCTGCTGATACTGACCTGCACGAGCGTGAGCTTCGGCCACGGCACCAATGACGGCCAGAAGAGCATCGGCCTGATCATGCTCACGATCATCGGCCTGATGCCGGCCACCTATGCACTGAATCCGGAAGTGCCCCAACAGCTCGCAGCCCTGAGCAGCCACGCCGGCGAGGCGATCCCGCTGATCCAGAAATACGGCGACGACATCAAGGACAGCGCGGTGAAATCCGCGATGGCGCTGCAGGCGGCCGGCCCCGACCTAGGCGGCCAGGCGAAGCTGCCGACGGAAGGCCCCGGCGCCGCCGCGGCAAAGGCCACGCGCGCCCAGGTCCGCGGTGACGTCTATTCCGTGCTGAGCGAGCTGAAGCACACCGACGAGGCGGCCGCCGCGTCCAAGGAGGAGAAGGCGAAAGCCAAGTCGCTGATCAAGGAAATGGGCCCGCCGGTGCAGTATGCGCCGTACTGGGTGCGTATCCTGAGCGCGGTGTGCCTCGGCGCGGGCACCATGGTGGGCTACAAGCGCGTGGTGCGCACGCTCGGCGAGAAGCTGGGCAAAGAGCACATGACGCCGGGGCAGGGCGCCAGCGCGGAACTGGTGGGCTCGATCCTGATCGGCACGGCTGGGTTCACCGGGCTGCCGGTGAGTACCACGCATATCATCACCAGCGGCATTGCCGGCACGATGATCGCGGGCGGGCAGGGCGTGCAGCGCGCGATGCTGGTGCGGATCGGGTTGGCGTGGGTGTTTACGTTGCCGGTGACGATGTTGTTGTCGGGCGGGTTATTTTACCTGCTTGACTGAGCAGGAAGGAAAGAAAGGACTTCTTTTCTGAAGAAAAGAAGCAAAAGACTTTGCTGTGACGCCTGCGTGCAGGCTCGCGCTTTTCTGCCGCCTGGGTGCTTGCACACGGTGCGCGGGCTTTCGTGCAGGCGGGGGAAGTAAAAGTTTTTTGCTTCTTTTTTTCAAAAAAGAAGGCCTTACTTCCTGCCTATGATCACCCGCAGCGACATCCTCTGGCTAGGCATCTCCTCCGGCGTAACCGGCGGCCTGGTCGGCGGCATGCTGCTCGGCATCGGCCTGGCCATGGTCATAGAACACTTCAACATCGGCCTGCTGCTGATCATTCCGGCCGCACCCGCCTCCAGCCTGATCGGCTGGCTGCTGTCCCGCCGCCTGGCGCGACAACTGGACACCTGAGCACTGCGCTGGGTCTTTGCGGTCGGGCGCGCCTGGCTGCCCGAAGGCGATCCGTTCGCGGCAGGGCTCGGCGGCACGGAACAGGCGGTGATTCACCTCACCGGCGCGCTTGCGGCGCGCGGGCATGCGGTTTGCGTAGTGGGCGGCGTGGCGGTGGCGCGCGACTTTGGCGGTGTGCGTTGGTTGCCGGCTGGGGACGCGGTGGCTGGCGATGTGTGCGTAGCGGTGAACGACGCACGGTTGCTGGCGGAGCACGGCGGTTTGCCGGTGGTGTGGTTTCATAACGAGGTGGGCGCCTGGCGCGAGCTGCGCAAAGGGCGGATGGCGGCGCTGTGGCGGCGCCGGCCGGTGGCGGTGTTCATCGGAACCGTGCAGGCGCGCGCGGCGGGGCGGCTGTTGCCGTTCCGGCGGCGGGTGGTGATCCCGTATGGGTTGCCGCCGGCGGTTCTGGCGGCGGCGCCTGGGGTGGGCGTGCCCGGGCCGGTCGCGGTGTTTACCAGCCAGGCGTATCGCGGCTTGCGCGAGGTGATTGCGATGTGGCGCGCCGAGGTGTCGCCGCGGATAGGGGGCGCGAGGCTGCTGGCTTACGTGGGTGTAGGGGATGTGGCCGCGTATGCGGCGCTTGCAGCCGGGGATGCTTCGATCGCGGTGCGTGGCCGCGTGGGCAATGCGGCGATGCTGGATGTTTTGCGTGGCGCGCGGGTGTTGTTGGCGCCTGGCCATGTGTCCGAAACGTTTTGTCTGGCGGCCGCCGAGGCGGTGGCGATGGGGGTTCCCGTAGTGACGCTGGGGATCGGCAGCCTGCGGGAGCGGGTGGTGGATGGGCAGACGGGGTTCGTGTGTGCCGAGTGGGTAGAGATGGCCGCGCAAGTGCGGAAGGTGCTTGGCGATGATGTGGTTTGGCGACGGCTGCACGATGGTGGCGTTGCGACGCGCATCGATCGTGACTGGACGCAGGTCGCGGAAAGCTGGGAACGCGAAATCGGAGCGTCTTTGTCGTCGAAACGCTAGCAGACAGCGCGTAAATTGCCTCACCTGCAACTTAGCTTGTTGGAATAGGCCTGTTCAAAAAGCATTTGCGGTGGCCAACGGCCCAGGTGACCTTGCCGAAACCTGATCCGAACGCGTGCCAGCCGCTCTGAAGTCGGCAGGCTGGGAGCGCTCCGCCCTGCCCCGTCAACACATCTGCTAGAGCAGCAAAGCCGCACGTCAGCTTTCCAACCTTGGGCGGGCTGGTTTGATACTTCCAGAGCCTGTAGTTCCGCCCCTCTACCCAGACGTATTCAGGCTGCTCGGCGGTTGTTTGCTCGAAATTTGCAACGCAGTTCAGGGCGCTTTGCACCAGATCGGCCTGCGCCAGACTTTCGGCTCGGCTTTCGGCGACGGTCTGACAGAACGCGACATTCGCGAGCACGACGCTGATCCCGGACAGTAAAGCCGTTGACGGCTTAAACATCGCTCGAATCCGTCTCCAACCGCCCCCGCTGCCGCCGCCCGATCGCCAGCTCCGTCACCATCCCGAATAACGTACGCAATTCCTGCTGCGTTACCTCGCCACGCTGGAACAAATGCCGGATATTGCGCACCATGCCCGGCCGCTTCGGCGCGTTGCGCAAAAACCCGCAAGCATCAAGCTGGTCGATCAGATGCGTGAGGAAATGCTCCAACTCGCCTTTGGTGGCCACGGACGTCTCATTCGTCATCAGCGCGCGCGGCGGCGTATCATCCACGGTCTGCCACCACTCATAGGCCATCACCATCACCGCCTGCGCCAGGTTGAGCGACGTGAAAACAGGGTTCATCGGATAGCGTATCAGCGCGTCACACTGCGCCATGTCGTCATTATCCAGCCCCGCGCGCTCCGGCCCGAACAGCAGGCCGCAGCGCAGCGGCCGGTTGCAGATCTCGCGCAGTTCCGCGGCCGCGCCGCGCGCGGTCAGCACGGGTTTCACGATATGGCGCGGCCGCGGGCAGGTGGCGAATACGTGGTGCAGGTCGGCCACCGCATCGGCCACCGTGTCGTGCAGCGTGAGCTGTTCGAGCAGGCGCTGCGCACCGGACGCATTGCGCCAGGCGGCTTCCTGCGGCCAGCCGTCGCGCGGGGCCACGAGGCGCAGGTGGAACAATCCGCCATTCGCCATGGCGCGCGCGACCGCGCCTATGTTGTCGGCCAGTTGCGGGCGCACCAGGATTACGACGGGGGAGTTGCCGATCGGGTGCAGGTCGGCGCCGTTGTCCTTGCCGGTCATGGTGTAGTAAGCAAGCAAGCATTTCTTTTTTGAAAAAAAGAAACAAAAAACTTTTGCTCCGACGCCTGCACCGGGATCGGGTGCTGTTCTGCCAGTGTGTGCGTCTGCAGGACCGGAGTAATTCGTCGGGCAGGCGTCGGAGCAAAAGTTTTTTGCTTCTTTTTTGCAAAAAAGAAGGCCTTGCCTGCCTGCCTCACACGCGCCGCCACGTCGTCCCGTCAGGGCCGTCTTCCATCACAACATTCCGCTCCAGCCATTCCTGTCGGATCGCATCCGCCCGGGCAAAATCCCTGGCTTTGCGTGCAGCCAAACGTTCCGCCACCGCCGCATTTATCTCGTCAGGCGTGCCGGCCAACGCGGCGACCTCGCCTGTTATCAAACGCCCGAAATGCGCGTCCGGGTCGCGTTGCAACAGCCCAAGCAGCGCACCCGACGCGTGCAACCCGGCCGCCGCCGCCGCATCGCCCGCGAGCGCCGCATCGGCAAGCGTGCGCAACACCGCCACCGCACCTGGCGTGTTCAGATCGTCGCACAACGCATCCATGAACGCCGGCGGCGCCACACCACCCACGCCCGGCGGCGTACGCTCGAGCGCACGATAGAAACGATCCAGTTCCTGCCGGGCTTCAGCCATAGCCGCCTCGGTGAAATCCAGCACCGCCCGGTAATGCGTGCGCAGGATCAGCAGCCGGATCGCCTCGGCCGGCGCGCGGGCCAGAACGTCGCGCAAGGTGAAGAAATTGCCGAGGCTCTTCGACATCTTCTCGCCATCTACCTGCAACATGCCGTTATGCAGCCAGATGCGGGCGAAATGCGCGCCGGGAAATGCGCACAGGCTTTGCGCGCGCTCGTTCTCGTGGTGTGGAAACAGCAGGTCCGACCCGCCGCCGTGGATGTCGAAATCGCGGCCGAGATAACGCCACGCCATAGCGCTGCATTCGATATGCCAGCCAGGCCGCCCGCGCCCCCAAGGGCTCTCCCAGCCAGGCTGCTCCGGCGCCGAAGGCTTCCACAAAACGAAATCGCCCGCATTGCGCTTGTAAGGTGCGATCTCCACGCGCGCGCCGGCCAGCAGCTCGTCCGGCGCGCGGCCGGACAGCGTGCCATATGCGGGGAAACGCGGCACGTCGAACAACACGTGCCCTTCCGCCGCATAAGCGTGCCCTGACGCCAGAAGATTGCTGATAAGCTCAACCATCTCGGCGATATGCGCGGTGGCGCATGGCTCGATATCCGGCGGCAAATTGCCGATCGCCGCCATATCGGCGTGGTAATCCGCCGTGGTGCGCACGGTCAGCGCATCGATACCCTCACCGTTCTCCGCCGCGCGCGCGCTTATCTTGTCGTCCACGTCGGTGATGTTGCGCACGTAGGTCACGCGCGGATACAGCGCGCGCAGCAGGCGGGCCACCACGTCGAACACCACGGTGGAGCGCACGTTGCCGAGATGCGGCAGGTCGTACACGGTCGGGCCGCACACATACATGCGGACATGCGCGGGATCGGCGGGCGTGAACGGCACGCGGGCGCGGGTCTGGGTGTCGTGGAAAATTAGCATGACGCGGCGTTTTGGGACGAACAACGAGGCAAGGCAAGGAAGGCCTTCTTTTCTGAAGAAAAGAAGCAAAAGACTTTTGGTCCCTGTCGGGGAGTGCTGAAACGCCCGCCGACAGGGAGCAAAAGCTTTTTGGTTCTTTTTCTCGAAAAAGAACGCCTTGCTTGACTTCCTGCGGCCCCCAGCCTACGCCCCAATTAAGAACCGTTCGCATCTCGATGCGCAGGAGCCACGCCAGTGTCCGACCAGATCGCGCCCCGCCGCCCCCTCTCCCAGCGCCTCGCGCGCTCGGCCGCGGTGTTCGGCCCCGGCCTCGTCGTCATGCTCGCCGATACCGACGTCGGCAGCGTCATCACCGCAGGCCAGAGCGGCGTGCAGTTCGGCTATCGGCTGCTCGGCCAGCAGCTCATCCTCATTCCCATCCTCTACATGGTGCAGGAGCTCACCGTCCGCCTCGGCATCTTCACCGGCCGCGGCCACGGCGAGCTCATCGCGGAAACCTTCGGGCGCTTCTGGGCCTGGGTGTCCGCCATCGGCCTCGCCATCGCCACCGCCGGCGCCCTGCTGACGGAGTTCTCCGGCGTGGCCGGCGTGGGCGAGCTCTACGGCGTGCCGCGCGCGATTACCCTATCGCTGGCCGCGGTCGCCCTGCTGATCGTGGTGCTCACCGGCTCGTATCGCCGCGTGGAGCGGGTGGCGATCGCGGTCGGCTTGTTCGAGTTCGCGTTCTTCTTCGTGGCCTGGGCCGCGCATCCCGGCGTGGCGGACATGGCGCGCGGTGCCATCAGCATACCCTGGCGCAACCCCGACTATCTGTATCTCTCGGCAGCCAATATCGGCGCGGTGATCATGCCGTGGATGGTGTTCTACCAGCAATCGGCGGTGGCCGATAAGAAGCTCGCACCGGAACACTACACCGCCGCACGCATAGATACCGCGGTGGGCGCGGTGGTCACCCAGCTTGTGATGGCCGCCGTGCTGATCGCCTGCGCGGCCACGATTGGCGCGCACAACCCGAACACCAGCCTCACCACGGTGGGCGAGATGAGCCAGGCGCTCACGCCATTCCTGGGGCAGGGCGCCGGGCGGCTGGTGTTCTCGCTCGGCGTGCTGGGTGCGGGGCTGGTGGCCGCGATCGTGGCGTCACTGGCGCTGGCCTGGGGCGTGGGCGAGGTGGCCGGCTACAAGCGCTCGCTGGAATTGCGGCCGCTGCAGGCGCGGTGGTTCTACGGCGTGTACAGCGTGTGCGTGGTGGCAGGCGCCGTGCTCGTGGGCGTGTGGCCGAACCTGGTGAGCCTGAACGTCGGCGTGCAGGTGATGAACGCGCTTCTGCTGCCGCTGGTGCTGGGCTTCCTGGTGGCGCTCGCGGTGTTCGGGTTGCCGGGCGAGCACCGGTTGCGCGGCTGGTATATGTGGGTGGTGATCGTGGTGACCGGGCTCACCACCGCGCTCGGCGTGTTCGGCGGGTTTGCGGGCGCGGGGTTGTTCTAGATCGGTTGGCGGCCTCGCCCGCCATCTTCAGCGTGGCGTGAGAAAGCCGGCAGCTCCCCTGCTGCCGGCCTGGGCCGGACCGGCGACGCAAATCGGCCGCTCCGTCGATCGCAGCCCGGCACTCTTCGCGGCAATGCCGGGCCGCAATCCCCGCTACTTCGCGCCGCCCACGCCTGTCGTTATCGCATGCGCGTATTGCTGAACCTTGCTGGTTCCGGCGATCTGATCGAAGATCCAGACCCAGCCACCGGTGATGCCGCACTGCGTGTGCCAGCCCTTCATCTTCGCCTGGGTCTGCGCCGGCGAGAGTTCCGGCGCCGCGGAGGTCTGGTCGGATATACCGGGATAAACCGGAACGCTTCCGAAATTCCAGCCCTGGCAGGGATCGTTATACATTCCGCCGGCGAAGGTTTGCAGATGCACGCCGTCGACCAGTCCGGCCTGCTTCCTGTTGATTTCGGAAACCAGCGAGATCCAGTATTTGTTTTCCGTGTAGGGGTTGATCGTCACCTTGTAGCCGAGAGTCCCGAGCATCAGCGCAAATTTGCTTGTGGTGGGTCCATCATAGCCGTTCTCGTCGTCGAAATCGATTGCGTCGACGGGAAGGGCCGCCTTCAGCGCCGCGAAATCCTTGTAGAGAATGCTGTCCGGCCCGGTGCCCTGCGACTTGACCAGCGCCGAGATGTCTTCCCAATCACCATAATTCGAAGAGCCGACGCTGAAGGTTATCCGCTTGATGGATCCCTGCTTCATCTTGTTCAGGTCGGCCAGGAAGTGCGGATAGGTCTTCTGTCCGATATACCCGCCAGCCGAGGTCAGCGGGAATTCGCCGTTCAGGTTCAGGTCGCCCGCTTTGTTGACTTCGACGCTCCAGACAATGAGTTCGTTGAATCCGGAGTTCCTGATCTCGTTGATGTTGCGCAGGACGTGTTTGTAGACCGGGCCGCCGCCCAGAATGCCCACGTACCCCGTTTGTGCGGAAGCCGCGCCGGAGACGGCGGCCAGCGCGCAGGTGGTCAATGCACAGCCGATCCGCAGGACCGCGCGGCTGTTCCAGGCGCGCTTGAGTTCCTGCGGCGACGGTCGATGCATCAGAGAATTTAATCATGCAGAATCCTTTCGTTGACGTACTTACGTTGCAACGTCCGTCGGGCGCCCGCAAGCGCAGAGATCCTGATGATTGCCATCCGACATCGGGACAAATAGGCCAGCTTTGTATGCCCGGACCGGAGGCTGCGGGGCCGTTTTCGACCATGGCGCGAACCCTGCGACTGAAGCTCGACGCCGTGGTGTTCAGCGCGTCACCCGACTGTGCCTCAATTGTCCGGTGATACCGCCACACCGTGCGCCTGGGCCTGCGCGAACGACCCGAAACAATCTCGGGTCGAGGTTCGTCCCTATTGCTGCGCGTGCGATCCGAAGCGAACCGACATCGGGCAGCTCTGACCACAGCATGACCGGCGCAGGCCGACCCCGGCGTCCGGCCGCCGCGATACCAGTCAAGGTTGAGATTGACGCATTCAAGGCAAGAAAGCAGTCCTTTTTCGAGAAAAAGGACCAAAAAGCTTTTGCTCCGACGCCTGCACAAAGGCCTACTTTCGCATTGCAAGTCGATGCGGCTGCAATGATAGCCAAATCGTCGTGCAGGCGTCATTGCAAAAGCTTTTTGCTTCTTTTTCTCGAAAAAGAAGGCCTTGCTTACCTAAAGCCCGTGAGCCTTCCGACGCCGCTCCTCATCGCTCTCCCCACTCACGCTAAGCACCTCAACCTCGATGACAGACGGCAACTGGCTCTCCGTATGCCCGCCATTGAGAGCCTGCGCCGCAGCCTGCGTGGCGCCCGCCGTGGAGCTGGCAGCCTCCACAGAAGTCAGGCTGACCGAGGGTGCCGCCGCGTTCCCGGAAGTCTTGCCCCCCGAGGTGAAGCCTGCCGTGTTCGCCAACCGCGCCGCGGCCAGGTTCAGGTTGCCCGAGGAGCGCACGCCCGCCTCGCCGGCGTCGATCGTGCCCACCGGCGCGGTCAGGTCGATGTTGCCTGGCGGGATCGACGCCAAAGGCTGCTGGGTGGCGATGCCGGCGCCGCTGGTCGGCACGGCCGGCGTCTCCACCAGCCCGCCGGTATCGTCGTAGCTGATGATAGGCGGGTTGAACACGACGGTGGTGCGCGCCCCGATGCCCGCGTTGATGTCGCCGTCCGACGACCAGATCTGGATGTTGCCGCCCGCATTGGTGAAGATACGGCTCTTGCCGAGCAGCACGCTGCCGTCGGAGAAGATCGCGATATTGCCGGAGCCGTTGGTGATGATGCCAGTGCCGGCACCGGGGTTCGCGCCGCCCGACGTGCCGATCACCAGCTGGCCGCCGGGGTTGAGCACCTCGATGTTGCCGCCATGCTCGGTGGCGATGCCGGCGTCGAACTGGCCGAGCGGAATGCTGGTCTGCGAAATGACGTTGCCGCTGGCCATGGTCAGCGCGCCGGCATAGCCCGCCGGCGTGCCGTTCGTGGTGGTGGCGCCGTTGGTGCCGGGCAGCAGCGCGTCGATCACCTGGCGGCCGCGCGCGTAGCTGAGGTGGAAGCGGCTGGCGGGGTCGTTGTATTGTCGGCCGCTGGCGAGAAGTTCGGTGAAGAACAGGCCGCGC
This sequence comes from uncultured Alphaproteobacteria bacterium, assembly GCA_963795825.1. Lineage (GTDB taxonomy): Bacteria > Pseudomonadota > Alphaproteobacteria > Acetobacterales > Acetobacteraceae > BOG-908. The sequence goes on from CAWCIW010000001.1 coordinate 1,288,620, forward strand.
AGGAATGCGTCCTGGCTCGCGACGGGCACGTTGGCGGCGTTCTGGAACCAGGCCAGCGCGCCGGCTTGCGTGCCGGTATAGAAGTAGTTCTGCTGCAGGTAGGCCAGGAGCTGGTCGGCATAGGTCTGCTGAACCTTGCCAATATTAGCCGCCGACGTGATCGGCAGTGCCAGGTCGGCCTGGTTGGCCGGGTCCAGATACAGGTCGGCGAACGCGCTGTAGTCGGCGCCGGTGGCCAGGCCGGCCGATACATACAAATCGGCGCCGCCGGTGAGGCTGATCGGCGCGCCGGATAGCAGCGAGCCGAGGCTCTTGATCGCGCCATAGGCCAGGACCGAGATGCCGTTCGCTCCCTGGGCAAAGCCGATCTGCTGGATGTTGCGGCCGGCATCCACCTCGAGCAGGCCGGGCCCGCCCACGTAGAAATAGCCGCTCAGTATGTCGCGCCCGGCGGACACCACGGAGACCGACTGCGCAGTGGTGTTGAGGAACAGGTCGCCGCTGGCGGTGGCATAGGAGTCGGTGCCGAAGCCGGCCTGGTTCTGCTGGGCGGCGCCGGCCGGACCGTCGGGGCGGGTGCCGCTGTCGACGATATCCTGCGCCGCCATGATACGGACCGGCTTGGCGGCGAGATACCATTGCGGCAGCGTTTCGGCGGACGTCGTGGCACCCGGCGCCACCGCGCTGGCAAAGGTCAGGGTCTGGCCGGTAACCAGATCGAGGATATCGCCGCCCGCCGCGTAGAACAGCGCCGGCGTGGCCGCGGCCCTGGCCGAGAGATAGCCGGTGGTGGGGGTATCCGGCTCGAGCGCGAACAGCGCCAGCGTCGACTGCGTGGTTGCCGCACCGGTGCGTATGTTGGTCAGCGCCACGGCCTGGTTGCCGAGATCCGTGCTGAAGGCCGGGTCGAGCGGCCGGGACAGGCCGGCGGGATCGGCGCCCGAGAGGTCGATCGCCATGCCGTTGCCCTGGATGGAGCCGCCGGCCAGGAAGGCGAGCTGCTGGTTCGACGAGGGCGCCAGCTCGAGTGCGAGCTGTGCGGGGGCCGTGGCGTTGCCGAACGTGATGTCGCCCGCCGCCGCGGTTACGTAGAGCTGGGACGGATAGACGAAGCGGTTGTCAGTGGCGGCATCGTTGATGAGAAACGTCTGTGCGGTGTTCTCCGCGAATTCCGAGGTTATCGGCGCTGCGTTGCCGCCCGCGGCGAACAGCGAGAGGGCGGTGGCGGGCGTCCACAACGTGAAGCCGGTGGCGCCGCCGGTGGTCGAGAGCGAATCGTCGATGGCCGATTGCAGCACGCGCGTCAGGCTCTGCGTGGTGACCCGGCCCGGGTCGGCCACGCCGTCCAGCACGAGGTCGCGCTGCGTGTTGACCGACACCGTGCCGTCGCCGGGCACGATTGTCAGGCCGTCGCTGGCGGTGAGCAGCGGGGTGTAGGGCGAGAGCGGGCGCGGGTCCGGCTCGTTCGTCGTGCTGCTGCCGGGGTAGGTCTCGTCCAGCCGGCCGACCGCACCGGCGGAGATGGCGATGTTGCCGCGCAGGTCGATCACCGTGCCGTTCAGCGTGGCACCGCCCTGCCCGTTGAGTGCGGCGCCGCTACCGCCCGAGTAGGCCTGCGCGTCGATCGGATTGATCGTGCCGGCCACCCGCAAAGTCAGGTTGCCGCCGCCGGTCTGCAGGATGGATTGCGTGCCGTTGGTGGAGATCTCGCGGCCGGTGCTGCCGACGGCGATGACCAGGCCTTCGCCGCGCGCGGCTGCGTTCGACACGCTGCCGGTCAGCCCGTCGCCGGAGCGGTCGGTGGTCTGGCCGGCGTCCTGCCCGGCGATCACCGTCACGTTGCCGCCGCCCAGCGCGCCGATGCCCTGGAAGCCGGTGAGCTGGGTGGGCGAAAAGCTGAAGCCGACATCGCCTGCGCTATAAGGATAGACCAGGGTGCCGAAATTGATCCACCAGGCGGTGCTGATGCCGAGCTGCGTGCTGCCCTGGCGCCACAGCCAGTTGCCCACGCCGTCGCTGGTCAGATAGGCGCCGCCGCCGGCCGTCGAGATCGCGCCGCCATACAGGTCGCCCGTCACGCTGCCCTGCGCAGACAGCAGCACGTCGCCGCCGCCGGACGGGTAGTTGGCCCGGTAGGTGCTGCGCAGGATCTGGTTGTAGGTGGAGTTCAGCCCGCCAGGGACGACGTATTTGTCGCCGTTGACGCCCTCGCGCGGCAGGTCGTAGGGCGCGTTCGCGGCGGCGCCGCCGGGCAGCGGGTCCTGCGCGCCGGCGGTGTAGATGCCGTAGAGCGAGCTCTGGTCGAAATCCCCGCCCGCCAGCAGCGACAGATTCCCGGTGCCGGTGCGTATGACGCTGAAGGCGGGATCGCCGTTCTGATTGATCCCGTTTGGCGCGATCAGGTAGTGCTGGTCGTCCAGTATCAGGCTGCCCGGCGCCTGGTTGGCGGTATTGGCCGGCACGGCGAGCGCGCCGCCATCGAGCACCGAGCGCGGCAGCACGGCATGGGTGTCCGCGCTCGCCTGGTTGGCGCCGGCGACGAAGCCCAGATCCCACGATTGCGAGCCGGCAGGCAGCAGATCCGACAGCGCGTAGAGGTAGCCCTGCACCTTGTCACTGTTGGGGCCTACGAGTTCGGTGGCGCGCAAGGCCAGGCGGGTGACCAGCGTGCCGTCGGGCAGGCCGAACTGGGCGTCGGTGTTGGAGGGGATGAAGGCATCCACCGGCAGCGTGCCGGTGCGCTTGGAGAGCGTCAGCGTGGTGTCGTCGAAGATCGACAGCAGGGTGCCGGCCGGCACCAGTGTGTTCTGTGCGACCTGCACCGGAGCGGGGAACAGGCTGCCGGCGCTGAACAGGCTGCCCGGCGGGATCACCGTGCCGCCCGGCAGAAAGGTCCCGGACGCGATCACGCTGCCATTGGCCTCGATGATCAGCGCGGTGGTCACGAAGCCGCCCTGCGGGATGATCACGCCGAGGCCGTTGGCATCCGCCGCAACCCTGGCGCTGAACGGGATCACCTCGTTGGCGCCGATATTGGCCGAGGCGATGGTGATCGCGTAGTTCAGCGAAACCGGCCGCGACTCGTCGAACGTGGTGCCGGGCAGCAATTGGATGTGGTGGTAGGTGGTGGTCACCCCCTTGATCGTGGTGGTCACCACCAGGCTGGAGGGCAGGATCACGTCGGCGCCGAGCGGGTCGTAGGCCGCACCGGCGTTGTTGACCGACGGCGCGAACACGAGCCAGCCGTCATCGGCCAGAATGTAGTTGGCGGGCTTCTTGTCCGGCGGCGGGGCGAACCCGTCGGTGACGCTGCCGTTCACCACCAGGTCGTTTGCCGCACGGAACAGGATCGCGCCCGGCTCGCCGGAGCCGTACACGCCCGCGACCTGCGCCAGGCCATAGGGCGTAGGGTCCGAGTAGCGGTAGAAGGAGAGGTCGACGTCGCCGCTGATGGTGATGTTGCCGTTCGGAGGCCGCCGTGCTGTCGATCTCCACGCCGGGGCGCAGGTGGAAGCTGGACGCGTAGCCGGTCAGTCCTGCCAGGCGGCCGGCCAGTGCGGTATTGGCGCCGGCGGCGTCGATGAAGGCGGTGCTGTCGGCATCGATGGCGTTCAGCGTGAGGATCGGCGTGCCGGGCTTGGCGGCGTGGCCGCGCGCGCTCTGCGCCACGGTGCCGTTCGCGTCGGTGGCCAGGTAGGTGCGCCAGGCATACAGCGCGATGCTCTGCGCGCCGAGCACGTCTAACGGGGCGGCGGCGGTGATCGCCGCGTCGTCGGCGCCCACGCGCGCCACGTTCAGCACGAGCTGCCCCTGCGGCGCGTCGGCCGCGGCGGGGCTTGCATTTGAGAGCCCGGCGTAGCGGAGATCGACCGTGCCGCCGAGCAGCGCCAGGGTGCCCGCGATGCTGGTCAGCGTCACATGGGCGCGGTTGTCGGCGTCGATCGGCTGGCCGTAGCTGTCGAGCGCGGTCCGGCTGGCATGGGCGTCCAGCAGCGCGGTGGTCTCGATCGTCAGGTTCTGCTGGGCGGCCAAAGTGATGGCGCCGGGGCCGGTGCCGGAGGCGTCGATGATGCCGGCCACATCGATGCTGCCGAGATCGGCGGTCACGCTGATCGCGGACGCCGCGAGCAGCGCGTGGCCGCCGGTGTCGTTGCCGATGACCAGGTTGGTGCTCGCGGTGCCGGACGGGCCGATATCGGTGCCGAACTCGAAGCTGCGGCTGGCGGTGAAGCCGCCGGCATTCAGGCCAGCGTTTATGTGCGTCGAACGCCGAGCCGCCCGGCAACACGTTGGCGGCCTGGGTGGCGGACGCCAGCGTGCCGGCGATCACCGTGAAGCTGCCGCCGGTCTGGCCCGCATCGGCAGAGCCGAGCAGCGTGCCGTCCAGCGCCACCCCGCCGGCAAGCGCGTCGAAGGCGACCGAGCCGGCGGACGTGCCGGTGGCGGATACGTCCACCGTCGATCCGGTGGCCAGCGTGATGCTGCCGGCCGTGCTCTCGAAGGCCAGCGTGCCGCCCGGCGCATACAGGGTCTGGTCGAAGAAATGCACCGCGCGCCCGGAGAGGTCGAGCCTGGCCGCGGCGGTGATTTCGATGGCACCTTGCGCGGTCGCGTCGAGCTGGCCGGAGGGCAGGGCGACATTGGTGTCGAGCGTGATCGCGCTGGCCGCCAGGTCGATCTGGCCGCCGAGCGTGTTCACCGGCGCGATCGGCGCGTTGCCGGCCGTGCGGGTGAGCGCGAGCGCGCCGCCTGCGGTGAGCTGTAGGATAGCGGCCGAATCCGTGGTGACGAGCGGGGCGGCCAGCGTGAGATTGCCGCCGGTGCCGGGGCTGCCATAGGTCGGCTGCGACGCATAGACGGCGAGCGCGCTCTGGTTGTTGGCGGTGATCTCCGTGGTGCCGGTCAGCGTCACGTTGCCGAAGCCGGCGATCACGCGGTCCAGCACGATCTGGTCGTTCTGCTGGGTGTCCGGCCCGTAGCCGAGCGTGATTGTGCCGGCGGTGATCGCCAGCGCGCCTTCCGGCTGGCCCTTCAGCCCGGCGGCGATCTGGCCGCCCGGCAGGCCGGAGATGGCGATGCCGCCATTGGCATTGAGGGCCAGGCTGCCGGTGGCGGCGATACCGCTCCAGGTGAAGTTCGCCGCCGTGATCGACGCCGCCTGGGTGTCGGGCGCGCCCACTGCCGGGGCCGCCACGCTGGCCGCGGTCGCGGTTGTGGCGGCCGACACCGGTGCGGCCACGCCGTAGATCGCCGGCGTGTTGAGCACCAGGTTCGTGCGGCCGGTATCGAGCGCCACCGGGCCCACGAGGTTCACCTCCTGGGTCGCTGTCAAAGTGAGCACGCTGGAGGCCGGCGTGCCGAGCGCCGGGTTGCCGTTCAGCAGCGTGGACAGCGATTGCGGGGTCAGGCTGAAGCCGGACGGCAACTGGCTGGCATAGGCGGCCAGCGATTGCGCGCTGCCGATGTTGATCGCGGCCACCGCGATCGAGACGTCCGCCGCGCCCAGATTGGCGCTGCCGGCGATGGTGACCACGGTGTCGTTCGGCGCCACCACGTCGAGGCTGCCGGCGGCCAGAACACCGCTGCCCGCGCCGATGCTGATCGCCGCACCGGTCGAGGGCTGGGTGTTCGGCACGAACACCACATGGCCGTTGCTGATGTCGAGCACCGGGTAGGCGGTGTTCTGGAACTGGTTGTTGAACAGGTAGCCGTTGGTGGCGTCGTAGGCCGCCGGGCCGGCGCCCAGCGTGCTGATGGTGCCGCCCGGCTCGACGGTGATCTGGCCGGACGCGACGGTGGTGAGCAGGATGTCGCCCGCCACCAGAACGGCGTGCGGCATGATGTCGACCGAAGGGGTGAGCGCGCCGCTGGCGTTGATGTCGAAGGTGTCGGCGGCGGTGATGCTGGTGGTGAGCGTGCCGCCCAGCACCAGGCGCGGGATGTCGAGCGCGTCCAGCGTGGCGGCGTCGAGCGCCACCGTGCCTGGCGGGGCCACGTCGCCGCGGCCGGTGACGACGATCGGCAGCGTGCTGTCGACCTCTATGGTGGCGCCGTAGCCGCCGGCGGCCGGCGCTTTCAGCAGCGCGGTGGCGGGCAGCGTGAGCGCCGGCAGCGTGGCGAGGCTGCCGGTGGTGGTCGCCGTGGCACCGCCCGACGGCCGTCGCCGGGGGAGGTGCCGGAGGTCGTGGTGCCTGAGGTGGAGGTGCCGGAGCTTGAGGTGCCGGTGCTTTAGTTTATTGCGGCCGGTGCTTGAAGTGCCGGTGCTCGAAGTGCCCGTGCTCGACGTGCCCGTGCTGGACGTCACCAGACCCGGGTAGATCAGCTCGAGCGTTTTCGCGTCCTGCGGCAGGAACGGGCGCGGGCCGCCGAACTGGGTGGCCGAGGCCGCCTCGAAAATATTGTAGCTCTCCTCGTCGTATTGCGAGAGCTGGCGGACATTGGTGCCGCTGGTGATCAGCGCGTCGGTGGGAAGCGGGCTGCTGATCGCGGTGTTGGCGAAGCTGAGCGTCGCCGGCGAGACGGAGGTGAAGTTGCCCTGCGCCAGGTTGGCGCCGGCGGGCAGCACGCCGCCGGTGAGCTCGATGCGGTAGCCGCCGGGCAGCAGCGCGTAATAGGCCGGCAGCAGCGTGTAGGTGCCGGCGGCAAGGCCGGGCACGCCCGCGCCGATGGTGATCTGCTCGCCCGGCTGGGTTGCGGTGTAGCCGGTATCGCCAGGAGCGGCGGCGGGCGCGTATTTGGCGCCGTAGCCGGGCAGGATGGCATAGACCGGATCGTTGGTGCGCAGGGGCGCCACCGCGGCGACCTGGGCGTCGGCATTGGCCAGTGCCGCGCCGGCGGAGATGTCGAGTAGCGGGGTGGTCAGCACGTCGGCCGAGCCGCCGCGGCCGAACACGAAGCCGGCGCCGGTGAGCGTGCCGCCGCCGCGCAGATCGAGCGTGGCGCCCTGGGCCGCGGTGATGGATTGCGCCTGCACGGTTATGCAGCGGCCGGAACATCGCCGGCGTGAAGCCGCCTGGCGCCTGGTAGGTGACGCCGTCGACGGTGCCGCCATACGGCACGGTCTGGCCATCCAGGCTGACCGAGGTGGTGCTGCCGGCGCCGAAGCTCACCTTGCTCGGGAACACCGTGGTGCTCTGTCCGCTGCCGTCGGAGAACACCAGCGTGCCTTCCGGCGCGCGCACCGTGCCGTCCTGGACGATGTCGTCGGCGATGAACTGCAGGGTGCCGCCGATCGAGCTCGGGGGTGCCGCTGCGGCGCCCGGGGTGCGGGTGATCGTGATGGTGCCGCCATCGGCCAGGGCCGCCTGGTTGCTATTGGCCGGGTTGAAGCCGGCGATGACCTGGTTGTTCGCCGGGCCGGCGGCGCCGGCGCCCGTGGTGAGCTGGGCGGCTTCGAAGGCCAGGTTGCCGGCGCTGGCCAGGGTGCCCTTGCCGTCGGCGCTGCCGAGGAAGCGGATATCGCCGGTGCTGACGAAATCGGCCTGCACGAAGCCGAAGGAGACGGTGGAGACCCCCTTTGCCGGCGGTCCGATGATCTGCACCGGTGCGGGTGCGGTGCTGCCGGTGCCCGTCGTGCTACCGCCCGTGCTGCCGCTTGTGCCGCCGCCGCTGCTCGTGCCGCCGCCGCCGGACGCGCCGGCGCTCGTGGCGCTGCTGACCACCTGGCTGCCGCCGAGATCGAGCGTGTTGCCGATGTTTATCAGGTCGGCCAGCACCGCGAGCCTGGCGTCCGAGGCGACGCTGGACGGCACTGCATTGCCGATATCCGCGCTGACCGCGCCGGTGACGCCCACCAGATTGACGACCGGGGCGGAAATGCTGACCGAGCCGCCGCCGACGGTGTCGCCGATCGTCCCGGTGGCCAGGGTGATGCTGCTGGCGGCGCGCAGGGGGACACTGCCGTCGAACACGATCTCGCCGCCGAGGGCGGAGAGATTCACCAAGTCGTAGCCGCCGGCATCGATCTGCTGCTGCGAGACGCGCACCAGGCCGTACGTGTCGGCCGGTGGCAGGCCGCCCGGCAGCAGGGCGGCCGGCTGTCCCGCCACCGCATCCGTGCTCACCAGGATCTCGCGCGGCTGGTACACCGCCGTGGGGATGTTGCCGTAGAATTGCAGGTTGATCGCGTCCAGCGTGAGCGACAGCGCGCCGCCTGCCGCACCCGGGCCGCCGGCGCGCGCGCTGGCCGTGCCGTCGAGCGCTATGCCGGTTATCGAATCGACCGCGATGGTGCCGCCATTGCCCACCAGCGTGACGGGACGCGGCTGGGCAACGAGCGAGCCGTCCACCAGCCCCGGCACGACGGTTACGCGCGCGGTGGCGCCATCGGCGTCCAGCACTGCGCCGGGGCGCTCGATGACCTGCGCAAAAGTAGGCGCCCCGGCCTGGTAGCTGCCCAGCGTGATCGTGCCGCCGCTGCCGGCCTGGCCGAAGCTGCGGCCGAGCGGGTCGGTCTGCACCACCGCCTGGCCGGACACGTCGATCACGCTCTGGCCGCCGAGCCAGATCGACACCCCGGCGCGGAAATCGGATGGCGGCGGCAGGGTGGTGCTCTCCGCCTCCACGCCGTAGCTGGTATTGGCGACCAGCACGCGGCCGCCATGGGCGATGAGCGTGCCGAACACGCTGACCTGGCCGTAGCCCGCCACCGTGATCGACTGGCCGGGATCGACGCCGACCACGGCGCCCGCCCCGATGGTAACCGGGCCGCCGTCCCCTGGCAGCGGCAGGCCGGGGCCCACGGAGGACAGCAGCGACACGCTTGCGCCGCCGCGTTCGGTCAGCGCGTCCGAGCCCTTGCTGGGCAGATAGAGCGGCGGCAGCACCACGGTGTAGGCCTGCGAGGGGTCGCGGCCGGTGGGCACGGCGAGGCCGGCGCCGATCACGTAGATCGGCTCGGCGGCGGTGATCTGGGTGCCGGGTGCCACAGCGAGCTGGGCGAAGCCGTCGACCACGTAGCTGGCGAAGCCGGTGGCGAAGAGGGCGGGGTCGAGCGCCACGGTGTCGAACCCGGCGGGCCCCGTCCCGCCGATCCGAAACGCCGGCGCGGCCAGGCTGAGCGTGCCGCCGCCGCCGCTGCCCACGCCCACGAAACGGGCGTCGAACACGATCGGCGCCAGTTCGGGGTTGCCGTCTGCGGGCACGAAAGGCTGGTCGGCGACCACGGTGATGTCGCCGCCGCGCCCGGTCAGCAGGCGGCCGGTGGCCAGCAGCGCGCCGCCCGACGACACGTCGATGGTCGAGCCCGCCGCCAGCGTCACGCCGTTGGAGCCGGCGATGGTGACGTTGCCGCCGTTGGCGTAGCCGAGGCTCGCCTGGTGCGACGGGTCGATCCGGTTGTTGGTCCACACGCCGCGCGCATCCAGCGTGGCGCCGGCGCCCAGCGTGATGCCGGTATGCGGCGCCACCGGCATCGAGGTGGTGGGCGTGAGCAGCTGGTCGGTCAGCGTGATGGTGCCGCTGCGCGCGGTCAGCGTGGCATCCACCGCGACATGCGCGCCGGTGAGCGAGATGGTGCCGCCATCTGCCACGCCGAACGGCGCGTTGACGGTGATGTTGCCGCCGGTGCTGGCAAGCAGGGTGGAGAGGCCGTCGGCCACGAGCACCGGCGCATCGATCGTCGCGGTGCCGAACACCGGGGCGGCGACGGTGCCGACGGTGGACGGGCTGGGCTTGGTGATGGTGGCGGCCGGCCCCTGGGTCGCCTGGAACACGATCTGCGTCGGCGTGGTGAGCGTCTGCAGGATGCCGGAGAGGTAGTTGCCCACCGCCAGCGTGCCGGCCTGCGGCACCACGGTCTGGGCGAGCAGGAACGGGTCCGTCACCGCGTTGGGGCGCGGGCCGTTCTGGAACTGCCCGAGAGTCACGCCGGCGGCGATTACCCCCTGGATCACGTCGGTGCCGGCGGCGATGGTGATCGAGCCGGCGTCGCGGCCGACGGTGTAGCCGGGCTCGACCACGGTGGCCGGCGTGAGCAGCGGATTGATGTAGTAGTTGGTGGTCTGCCAGCGCGGCCGGTCGACCACGAAACCGTCGTACACGCCGGTATAGACGAGGTCGCCGGGCGCGGAGTTGACGTTGTACACCTGGCCGTCGGCGGCCTGCAGGTAGCTCTGCGCCACCGCGCCGGCCTGGTAGGAAACCGTGCCGCCCTGCAGGTTGATCGTGGAGCCGGGCTGGGTGATCACCGCGCCGGGCACGGTGATCGATTTGGTGATATCGGCCAGGCTGAGCTGCACCTGGCTGGCCTGCAGCGTCACCTGGCCGCCGATCGCGGTGAACTCGGCGATGGAATGCGGGATCAGGCCGAGATAGCCGCCGACCTCGATCGCACCGCCCGGCGTGTAGATGTTGCCGCTATAGGCGCCGCCGGCGATCTCCACGAGCGTTTCGGCATCGACGTAGAGGTTGACGCCCTTCAGCGTGTTGCGGTTGCCAGGCGCGTCGCGTGTCTGGAACGGCTGCACGTTGACCAGGATGTCGTTGATGCTTGCCGGCAGTATCGCGTTCGTGGTGCCCGATACGTCGAGGTTGGCGCCGGTCTCGACCAGCACCCGGCTGCCGCCGCCGATGGCGATCTGGCCGCCCTGGGCCACCACCAGCGCGCCGGCGCCCACATCGACCGCACCGCCCGTCGAGATCTCGACGCGGCTCTCGCCCAACTGGTCGGCCAGGTAATCCGTGTTGTTGAGGGTGATGGTGCCGTTGATCTTGTTGGCACGGTCCTGGTTCAGCACTGCGCTGCCGGCGATGTTGGCGGCGCGCTGGCTGGAGAGCGCGGTCAGGCCGTCATCCTCGGGCAGTATCTCGGTCACCGAGCCTGGCGCCAGCGTGACGGTGGCGCTGTCGTCCGTACCGTCGGTGGGCGTGAGGAGATGGATCGTCCCGCGGGTATCGACCGTGGTGGTCGAGAGCAGGATGCCGGACTGAGTAAGGGCGTGGCCGACCAGCGAGATGTCGCCCTGGTCGGCCACCACGATGCCGGAATTGCTCACGCTGCCGGTGGGGAAATTCACGCCCACCGGCACGACGGTGACGAAGCCGCCGGCGGTGCTGGTGCCGTAATTGGTGGCGGCGACCTCGCTGCCGAGCGTGGTGGAGGTGAGATTTCCGGTGGACGTCGATCCCTGCGTGCCCTGGCGCAGGGTGAAATCGACGCCGGCGGCGAGCACGGTCTGGCCCTGCGGCGTGCTGATGATGCCGGCATTGCTGACATTGCCGCCGAGCAGCATGACATAGCCGCCGGCGTTGGTGCCGGTGGGCGCCGCGGTCTGGATCGAGGCGCCTGGCGCCACCGTGATGCTGGCCGCACTGCCCGAGTCGAAACTGGGCTGGTAGGCGCGCACCAGGCCGGTCTTGGGATCGGTGAAGGGCGTCTGCGTGCTGTAGAGATTGAAGCTGGTCACGCCCGATGCCGTGGTGGCGAACTGGCTGGCGGCGATGTCCGCGGTGGCGGCGATCAGCGAGCCGACATTGATCGTGGACCCCTGGGTGAACGCGATGCCGTTGCGGTTCAGCACATAGACCTTGCCCTGGGCGTTGATCGCGCCCTCGATCAGGCTGCCATTGGCCTGCGGATCGAGCACCTTGTTGATCACGATCCACGCGCTGGCGAGCTTGCCGCCGGCGCTCTGGTCGAAATTCAACGTGGTGTGGCGGCCGACATTGAACGTCTGCCAGGTGAGCTGGGCGAGGGGCTGACTCTGCGTGACGGTGACGGTGACGCCGCCGGGCGCCGTGCTGCTGGTGGGCAGGCTCGCACCCTGCCAGTTGGCGCTGCCGGCCGCCGCACCCGGGGCGGCCTGCAGGCCGCGTCCCGCGCCGTAGCCATCGACCACCAGGCCGCCCGCGCCCGATGCCGTGCCGGCGGCGGTGTTGGCCAGCGCGTCCGCCAGGCTGCGGAACCGGGTGGCGGCGCGCGCGAGGTTCTGCGCGCCGAGGGCGGCCTGCTGGCTGGCGGTGACCGCGTTGGAAGGCGCCACCGCCGCCTGAGCGGCCCGGTTCGACAGTGCCAGCGCCTGGCCGAGGGACTTGAACGGCGCGGCCTGGGCGGCGCCGGCCACCATCAGCGCGGTGGCGCTGACCCCGTGCAGCAGGGCGGCGCGGCGGCGGGGGGCGGCGGTTCCGGGCAGGGCGGCGCGCGCGATCGGGGTGCTGGTCAAGTGTGTCCGCTCACGTGTCTGTGGGTGCTCGGGCGGCTCTTACCAGAGAGTGAAGCGGCTCAGGGCGGGTCGCGCCCGGTTGGAGCACGTTGTCATTGAACCTTCACCAAACCCGGACCGCCCGGGCTCCGGTTCGCATACCGCGGCGGCCGGTTTTGCATTGCGATATGCCGCGCAAGTGTTCTGCTGATGCAGATTCCGCACGGCAGCACACGGCTGTAATCCTATAATCTTCAGGCCAGCGCTTCGACAATATCGCCGACTCAACTGAGAGTTGATTCTTTCATCAACATGGAATTTTCGCTATGCTTGATTCAAATTGCGTAATACATGTTGCCGACACGACTTGCCCAGACCGAAACCTCTTCGTTGGAACAAGGGACATATACGAAATGCCGATGAGATCATTACGCGCGCTCGCGCTGTCGGGCGGTGCGATGCTTGCCGCATACGCCCTGCCGGGGCATGCCGCGCCGCCGGCGCTGAGCCCCGCCACATCCGCCGAAATCCAGAAACTGCTGGCGGTGCCGAATACAAAAACGCCGACACCCTACGCGCTGCGCAAGCTGCCGCGCAACGCGACCAGCGCGTTCGACCGGCTGTTCGTGTGGAGCGAGATCGCGCTGGACACCACGGCGATCGACCATACGCCCGTGCCGCCCGGCGAGACCTACGTGTTCGGCCAGCAATTCGGCCCCGCGCGCACCAGCCGTGCGATGGCGATCGTGCATATCGCTATGTTCGAGGCGGTGAATGCGCTGACGAACCAATATCAGAGCTATGCCGGCGTGGCGCCGCAGAACGGTGACGTGTCGCTCGACTATGCGATTTCGCAGGCCGCGCATGACGCGCTGGTATATGTCTATCCCTCGCAGCAGCCGCGCCTGGATGCGCTGCTGGCGCTCGACGTGGCGTTGATGCACGGCACGCCGGCGGAACTCGCGGCGGGCCGTGCGCTCGGCCAGCAGGCCGCGTCCGCGATCGTGGCGCTGCGCACCAACGACGGATCGGAGATACCCGAACCTGTGATCGGCGGGCCGTTCAAGCCGATCGGCGGCGTTGGCCATTGGACACCCGATCCGCTCGTGCCGAACAACATATATCTCGGCGCCTACTGGCCGCTGGTGAAGCCGTTCGTGATGACGAGCGCCAGCCAGTTCCGTGCGCCGCCACCGCCCGCGCTCACGAGCCCGACCTACACCGCGGCGTTCAACGCGGTGAAAACGCTCGGTGGCGATCCGAGCCAGGGCACGCCGACCACGCGCACGAAAGCCCAGACGGTGTATGGCATCTTCTGGACGTATGACGGCGTGCCGGAGCTGTGCGCGCCGCCGCGCCTGTACAACCAGGTGATACGCGCGGTGGCCTTCCAGCACGGGCTGACGCAACTGCCGCAGGCCGCGCGTTATCTGGCGGTGCTCAACACGGCGATGGCCGATGCCGCGATATCGGCTTGGGACACCAAATGGTATTACCAGTTCTGGCGTCCGGTAACCGGCCTGCGTTCGCCCGACCAGGGCGGCAACACGCAGGTGGTGCCCGATCCCAATTGGGTTCCGCTCGGCGGCCAGGCGACGAACACCAAGGGCCCGAATTTCACCCCGCCGTTTCCGGCCTATGTGTCGGGCCATGCGACGTTCGGCGGCGCGATATTCGACATCATGCGGCATTATTTCGGCGAGAATGCCGGGTTCACGTTCGTATCGGACGAGTATAACGGGCTGAACCGCGACGATAAGGGGCGGCTGCAGCCGTTCCTGCCACAGTATTTCCCGAACATGACTTCTGCGGAGTCGCAAAATGGCGAGAGCCGGATCTGGATCGGCGTGCACTGGCAGTTCGACGACGACATGGGGGTGCTCCAGGGCCGCAGCGTGGGCGACTGGGTCGATGCGCATGCGTTCTTGCCTAAGCAGGCTTCGTAAGTAAGGGAGCACGCAGTCTTTCTTCTCGGGAGGACTGCTTGCTTATGCCAGCCCGCCTTGGAGATAACTCATCGGCAGCAAGGAAGGCCTTCTTTTTCGAGAAAAAGAAGCAAAAAGCTTTTGCTATGACGCCTGCACAAGGATTTAGCTATGATTGCAGCCGTATCGACTTGCAATAAGAGCGTAGGCCTTGGTGCAGGCGTCGGAGCAAAAAGTTTTTTGGTCCTTCTCTTCAAAAAAGGACTGCTTTCTTATATTGATCAGTAAGCCGAGAATCCCGCCGGCCCGATACCGCCATACGGATACAGCCCACCATGCAGCCGCACGCTGCTGACACCGACATACGCGGTGATATCGTCGGTCGGGTGCAACGACAGCCCGACGCTGTAGGTGTCGTACGTGGTGGTCGGCGTTTTGCCGGAGAACCCGGGTATCTTGTAGCCGCCGTCCTGGCCTGTGCCGGCGGCGACCTCGAGCTCGGCTTTGCCAGGCACCAGGGGGATGCTCAGCGCGCCCTCGAACCCGTGCCCACCATGCGACGATACGCCGGCGGAGACGTAGCCGTGCGTGTTGGCGATGATGTCCTCGAAGCTGTATTTCGCGGTGGGCGCGGCGGTGGTGAGCGCCACCGTGCCGGGCGGGCCGTTCTGCGTGCCGGCGACGTTCAGGTCGTAGAGCCCGCCCTGCGGGTTGAGGCTGGGGTAGATGTTGACGTCGGTTGGCTTGGCCGCAGGCTGCGCCTGGGCGCTGGTGGCGGCGACCAAGAGGGCGAGGCAGGCTAGGGTGCGCATGGAGTGGACTCCCGATGGGCCTATTTCATCACACAAGCGGGGTTAAGGAAAGCAAGCACTCCTTTTGCCTTTGCGTTCCCCGCGGCACAGCCGCCCACGCCGGTTCTGCAAGAGCGGCACTGGCGGAGGCACCGCGGGCCTGCGCGCGGCGGGGAACGCAAAAGTTTTTTGCCTCTTTTTTTCAAAAAAGAAGGCCTTGCCTTGCCTATCGCTGGGTCGCCTTGCAAAAGAACGTGCTGCGCCCCGACTGCACGATACGCGAAACGCCCGCGCACGCCGGCGCGCCAGGGCACCGCTCGCAAGGCTCGCCCTCGCGCGCATATACCTTCCACGCATGCTGGAAATACCCGAGCTCCCCGCTAGGCTGCACATAGTCCCGCAACGACGACCCGCCGGCCGCAATCGCGTCGGTCAGCGTCGCCACGATCTGCGGCACCAGACGACCCGCCCGCGCACCCGCCACGCTGGCGGCCAGGCGGCGCGGCGAGATCGCGGCGCGGAACAGCGCCTCGCACACGTAGATGTTGCCCAGCCCGGCAACCACGCTCTGGTCCAGCAAAGCGGCCTTGATCGGCGTGCATCGGCCGGCGAGCGCGGCCGAGAGATAGGCGGCGGTAAAGCCCGGCTCCAGCGGCTCCTGGCCCAGCCCCGCGATCAGGCGATGGGTGTCCTCGGCGGCCGTGGCGATCAGGTCCAGGCTGCCGAAACGGCGGGGGTCCACGAACGCGATGCGGCAGCCTTCGTCGGTTTCCAGTATCAAATGCTCGTGCAGGACGGGCAGGGGCGGCGCGGTGGCGGGGCCGAGCGTGATGTTCATCCGGCCGGACATGCCGAGGTGGAGCACCACGCTGTCGTCCCCGGACAGCCGCATCAGGATGTATTTGCCGCGCCGCCGGAACCCAAGCACGCGCGCGCCGGTCAGCCGTGCGGCGAAACCCTCCGGCACCGCCCAGCGCAGGTCGCCCCGGCGCAGCTCGGCGCGCGCGATCACGCGGCCTTGCAGCCGGGCGGCCAGGCCGCGCATCACGGTTTCGACTTCAGGGAGTTCCGGCATCTGGCGATTGCAGGCTATACACGCACCGTGAGCAACAGCCAGACTCCCCCCACTTCCCCGCCAGACGCCGATTTCGGCTACCGTCGCGTTCCAGCCGCGGCGAAAAAACCGATGGTGCGCGCGGTGTTCGACAGCGTGGCGCCGAAATACGACGTGATGAACGACATCATGTCGCTGGGCATACATCGCGTGTGGAAGCGCATCTTCGCCACGCGGCTGCGCCCGCAACCGACGAAAACGCTGCTCGACCTGGCTTCCGGCACCGGCGACATCGCCACCGCCTGGACTCGGCTCGGCGGCGGTCCGGTGTTCCTGACCGACATCAACGCGGCGATGCTCGGCGCCGGGCGCGACCGCGCGATCACCCGCGGCCTGGTGGCGCCGTTCACCTACACGGTGGCCGACGCGGAGATGCTGCCCTTCCCGAGCGCCAGCGTGGACACCGTGAGCATGGCGTTCGGCCTGCGCAACTGCACCGACAAGCCGGCGGTGCTGCGCGAGGCCCGCCGCGTGCTGAAACCGGGTGGGCGGTTCTTCTGCCTGGAGTTCTCGCGGCTGCAGATCGCCGTGCTGGAGCGCGTGTACGACACCTGGTCGTTCGGCGTGCTGCCCCGGGTGGGCCGCGTGGTGGCCGGCGACAGCGAGAGCTACCGGTATCTGGCGGAAAGCATACGCACTTTTCCGGATCAGGAGAGCCTGGCGGATATGATGCGCAAGGCGGGGCTGGATCAGGTGCGGTTCGAGAATTTGTCGGGTGGGATTGCGGCTATCCATTCCGGGTGGCGGCTTTAGGCAAGGAAGGCCTTCTTTTTTGAAAAAAAGAAGCAAAAAACTTTTGCGTTCCCCGCTGCCGCACCGCCCGCGTTGCCTCCGCAACTCCCGCCTGGCAGAGGCGACGCGGGCAGCCGTGCAGCGAGGAACGCAAGAGTTCTTTGGTCCTTTTTTCCAAAAAAGGACTGCTTGCTTCCTATGATTGCTCCCCCCCGCCGCATCCTCCTGATCGTCGCCGGCGGTATCGCAGCCTACAAATCGCTGGAACTCGTCCGCCTGTGCCGCCGCGCCGGCATCGGAGTGACCGCGATCCTCACCGAAGCCGGCGCGCGCTTCGTCACCGCGATGTCGCTGCAGGCGCTCACCGAAAACCGCGTGTACACCGATCTCTGGTCGCTGACCGACGAGAGCGAGATGGGCCACATCCAGCTCTCCCGCGCCGCCGACCTGGTGGTGATCGCCCCCGCCTCGGCCGACATCCTGGCGCGCGCTGCGGCCGGCCTGGCCGGCGACCTGGCCGGCACCGTGCTGCTCGCCACCGATAAACCCGTGCTGGCCGCACCCGCGATGAACGTCCGCATGTGGCAGCATCCCGCCACGGTGGCCAACGTGGCGACGCTGACCGCGCGCGGGATGCTGTTCGTGGGGCCGGATTCGGGCGAGATGGCCTGCCACGAGTTCGGCCCCGGACGGCTGGCCGAGCCGCCGGCCATCCTCGCCGCGATCGAGGTATTCTTCGCACGCAACGCGGCGCTTGCCGGGCGGCACGTGCTGGTAACGGCGGGGCCCACCCACGAGCCGATCGACGCGGTGCGCTATCTCGGCAACCGCAGCAGCGGGCTGCAGGGCTACGCGATCGCCTCGGCCTGCGCCGCGCTGGGCGCGCGGGTCACGCTGGTGAGCGGCCCGGTGGCGTTGCCCGATCCGCCCGGCGTGGCGGTGTGGCGGGTGGAGACGGGTGCGGAGATGCTGGCCGCGTGCGCGCGCGCGTTGCCGGCGGACGCGGCGGTGTTCGCCGCCGCGGTGGCCGACTGGCGCGTGGCGGTGCCCACCGCGTCCAAGCTGAAAAAGGCCGACGGGCCGCCCGGGCTGGCGCTGCTGCCCAATCCGGACATCCTGGCCACGCTGGCCCGGCCCGGCCCGGCCCGGCCGGCGCTGGTGGTGGGGTTCGCGGCCGAGACGGACGACGTGGTGGCCCACGCCGTGGCCAAACGCATTTCCAAAGGCTGCGACTGGATCGTTGCCAACGACGTGCGCGCTGAGACCGGCATCATGGGCGGGGCGCATAACCGCGTGCATCTGGTGACGTCGGCGGGCGTGGAGGATTGGCCGGAGATGCCGAAACTTGAGGTGGCTCTCCGGTTGGCGGCGCGTTTGGCGGGGGCGCTTAGGTAGGTAAGCAAGGCCTTCTTTTTCGAGAAAAAGAAGCAAAAAGCTTTTGCTCCCTGTCGGGGAGTGCTTCCCCAACACCCGACAGGGGGCAAAAGCTTTTTGGTCCTTTTTCTCGAAAAAGGACTGCTTGCTTTCTTACTACCGGCGGTGCCTCAGACACCCCCATGACCAACCACCGCACCATGAACGCCCAGGAGGGCGCGCTCCTCGTCGTACTCGCCGCCATCTGGGGCAGCTCGTTCTTCTTCTACAAAATCCTCGGCGCCACCCTCCCGCCCTTCACCCTGGTGCTAGGCCGCACCGCTTTGGCCGCCATCGCCCTGAACCTCGTCCTGGCCTCGCGCGGACAGTCGCTGACCCGGCACGCGCCGTGGGGCAGCCTGGCCGTGCTCGGCATACTAAACAGCGTGATCCCGTTCAGCCTGTTCGCCTGGGCGGAGACGCAGGTGTCCAGCGGGATGGCGGCGATGCTGAACGCCACCACGCCGCTTTTCGCCGTGATGCTGGCCCATGTGTTCACCGCGGAACGGCTCACCTGGCCGCGGGTGGCGGGGCTCGTGCTGGCGATCGGCGGGGTGAGCATCCTGGTGGGCCCGGCGGCGCTGCGCGGCGCCAGCGCCAACCTGCTGGGCGACGGCGCGTGCATACTCGCCTCGTTCAGCTATGCGGTGGGCGGCCTGTCACAGCCGGCGCCTGCACGCGCTGGGGTTCCTCCGCCTGGCGACCGGCCAGATCACCGCCGGCGCCGCGATCCTGCTGCCGCTGGCCGCGGTCACGGACCGTTTCTGGCGCCTGCCGCCGCCCGACCTGCACACCTGGGCGGCCCTGGCCGGGATCGCGCTGCTGTGCACCGCTTTGGCCTACGTCGTGTTCTTCCGGCTGGTAGCCACCGCCGGCACCACGAACGCGATGCTGGTCACGCTGCTGCAGCCGGCGAGCGCGCTAATGCTCGGCTGGCTGTTCCTCGGCGAGGCGGTGCCGGCGCGCGCGTTCGGCGGAATGGCGCTGATCGGGCTGGGGCTGGCTGCGATCGACGGGCGCGCGCTGCCGGCGGTGCGACGCTTCGCCCAGCCGCAACCGGCACGGGAGTAGAGCCGGCGACGCGTCAGCCGGCGGTCTGCAGCACTCCGGACGCCGCGCCCGCCTTTGGCGAGACGCCGCCGGTTGGCGAGGCGGGCGGATACAGCCGGTCGAGATATTCGCCCAGCCCGCCCGTTACGTAGAGGTGCCGGTAGGTGGTGTGGCCGGTGAAGTCGGGAATGCCGCGCAGTGTGACGCCCGGCAGGCCCGCCATGCGGTTCGCCAGCCAGGCGTCGCGCAGGTGGTGGGAGCCATAGACCAGCGTGGTGTCGGGCCGCACGGGGCTGGTCGCGTAATAGGCGGCGAGGTCGATCCCAAGGCTGCGATCGTGGCGGTAGAGCTTCGTCAACTGCGGGTAATGGCTGAGTGCGGCACCCGGTTCGTCGGCCAGGTCGAGCGTGGTCGGCACGCTAAGGCCGAGCAGGGTATGGGCTTGCAGGTCGCATGCGAATTTGATGGCGCCCGCGCCGCCGGCCGAGATTCCCAGAACGGCGACATGATCCGGCCGGAGTGCGTCCACGATGCGGAGGAGCGCCGCTAACGTGGCCGCATAGTCCCCGCCCAGCCCCGGTACGCCGGCGAGGCCGAAGCAGCGCCGGCGATCGTGTATCAGCACCAGGTGGGTGTCGTGCGCGATGAGCAGATGCGCGGGCAGGGCGAACTCTGGATTGTTCCCGCTGAAGACGAAAGTGAGAGTACGGGCGGTACTGCTGGGCAGAACCACGACAGACGGCTTTGCGGGCACGTCCAGATGCGCCACGTCAGAAAGCTCCAGCCGCCGGAGAAGCGCATCGCCGTCCAGGTAGCGTTGCCGAATCGTGCTGGCCGGCGCGTGCTCCCGGCCGGGCGCGGCCGCGCCGTTGCGCGTCGCCTGCTCATCGAGCAGATGCCCACGCCCCTCTACGACCAGATTGTAAGCGTGGCGCTCGTGCTGAGGAAGGCCTGCCAGACGATCGAACGGCTCGGACTCGGTCGATGTCATAAAGAAATGCCAGCAGGCTCCATGTGCATAGTCTGGAGAAAGGATCGACGCGATAATATCATCATACCGAGTCCAAACCCAAGCTAGCCGGTCTTCACTTGGCTTCTACGGGACAGCCTTTGGTGGCGGTAAACGTACCGCCGGCGATCGTAGTGCCATGATAGATTTGGATGAAAGACGTTCCTTGTATTTGGGCATGCCCAAGAACACCGGAAAACACCACAGTTATGTCTGGGTCTGAAACTTCGAACGTCACCGCAAAATTCTTCGTAAACCAACTGCCAGTCAGCGTGGCGCCATTGTCGAGCTGTTTCAGCGTCAATGTTCCGCTGTTTTTATATTCAAGCGTGCTGCCATCTTCCACGAGCGTGGCGCACAACATCAGGCCATCCAGCGAGCTTGGCCTGCCTTGCACCGTGATCAGGTAATTGCCTGTCAGATTGTTTGCGGCCGAAGCACCCGTGAAGCTGGCCCCCAGCAGAACAACAGCCGCAGCCAGCTTGCGCAATATCATCATATATTTATCTCCCATTCGTCGCGATTGCCGATTTCGTCGAAACAACAGCCTAATCCGTAAGTCTTAAATCCAACAAAGCTCGCGAGAATGCAGTCGTGGCCTGCCGCATTGCTTTGCCTGGAGCATTGGTAAGAATTCAAGACGTAATAGAGCAAGTAACGCGCAGCACCACAAGGCAGAAGAGATGCACTTTGCGCCACTTACGCGTCAAACTTTGCTCTCGTTCAACTCGACCTAACCATCCTGAGCGTAATAAATCAACAGCCGGACGGCAAGCTTCCTGGTCACAACTCTGCTATCTTCGATTTGATACACTTTTTACGCGAATGCGCGCGCTGAAAAAAGCGGATTTAGTAGGCGCTGCCTCGAGCTGCCACCTGCGGTAGCATGCGAGCTTTGTCACGTGGTGCGCGTGGCCTATAATCCCACCGACTGTGACAACCGCCCACCGATCCTGACCGGGTCGATCCGCAGCGCCATCCCGGTCGCATCCGACGTCTCGACGAACACACCACACACCGTCGCCTCGCCCGCGGCCGGCGACAGCCGCTCGCCCGGCACACGCCGCCAGAACCGCGCGGCAGCCACGCCCTTGTCCATGCCAATGACGCTATCATAGTCCCCACACATACCGGCATCGGACTGATAAGCGGTGCCACCCGGTAAGATCTGGTGATCCGCCGTGGGGCAGTGCGTGTGCGTACCCACAACGAGCGATACACGGCCGTCGAAACTATGCGCGTACGCCATCTTCTCCGACGTCGCCTCGCCGTGCAGATCCGCCACGATCGCGTGCACCGTCACGCCCAAACGGTAGCGGCCCAGCAACTCGGCGGTCAGGCGGAACGGGTCGTCGTTCGGCTCCATGAACAGCCGGCCCATCACCTGCAGCACCAGCGCGCGGCGGCCGTCGGCCAGCTCGACCAGCACAGATCCCTGGCCAGGCGTGCCGGGCGGGAAGTTGAGCGGCCGGATCAGGCGGCGTTCGGTTTCGATGTAGCCCAGCAGCTCCTTGCGGTCCCAGGCGTGGTTGCCGAGCGTCAGCACGTCGGCGCCGACGGCGAACAGCGCCTGCGCCATGTCCGGCGCGCAGCCGAAGCCGTGGCTGGCGTTCTCTACGTTGACGATCGCGAGGTCCAGGCGGAGGGCGGCGCGGAGTTGGGGCAGGGCGGTGGCGACAGCATCGCGGCCGGCGCGGCCTACTATGTCGCCGAGGAAGAGGATGCGCATTCGGGGGTGGTCCGGTCAGAAAGCAAGCAAGTAGTCCTTTTTTGAAAAAAAGGACCAAAAAACTTTTGCTCCCCCGCCTGCACCGAAGCTCGCCCCCTTTTTGCAAGTATTAAGCTGGCAGAAAGAAAGGGAGCGCCAGCGCAGCCGCAGGGAGCAAAAGTTTTTTGGTCCTTTTTTTCAAAAAAGGACTGCTTCCTTGCCTTGCCTGATGATCTCGCGCTCGGTCACCACAGCAGACAACACCACATCATGCGCCTCGACAGGCACCGCACCCACCTCCTGCGACGCATACCCGAACCCCACGCCCACCCGGCCCGGCAAGGCCGCAAGCGTCCGGTCATAATACCCGCCGCCATAGCCAAGGCGGCGCCCGGCGCGGTCGAACGCGAGCAGCGGCACGAACAGCAGGTCCGGCTCCGCCTGCGCGCCGTCCGGATACAGCGTGCCGAAGCGGCCGGGCAGCATCGGCGATCCCGGCGCCCAGCTTCGAAACGACAGCCTCTCGCCCTTCGGCGGCGTGAACGGCAGCACGATGCGGTGGCCGCGCGCGTGTAGCTCTTGCAGCAGCGGGCGCAGGTCGATCTCGCCGGGCAGCGGCCAAACGCCCGCGACCGTTTCGGGGAAACTCAAGTTTTCCAGGGCGATTTGCGCCAGGGCTTCGGCGGCGGCGGGGTTTGGGGGCGGGCGGTTTGCCAGCATGTGTTGGCGTAGGGCGTGTTTTAGCATTCAGGAAGCAAGGCCTTTTTTTTGCAAAAAAGAAGCAAAAAACTTTTGGTCGCGCTGTCGCGCCCAGGCTGGATACAGGCTTCACGCGTTCAGGTGGCGGCCGCCCGGCGCCTTGCCAGCACCAGGCCTATGGGCAGCCAGAACACGAACCAGATCGGGCCGGGTCCCTTGGTGATCTGGCCGAAATCCGTAAGCCCGGCCAGCAGCACGGCCAGCCAGATCGCCACCAGCCATAGCCATTCCACGCCGCCGCCGCGCCGCGCCGCCCACAGCGCCCGTAGCATCCAGAGCACCAGGCCGGCGAACAGCAGGCCGCCCACCGCGCCGCTGTAGAACAGCACCGAGAGATACAGATCGTGCGGGAACGTGATCCCGGGCAGGTCCAGGTTCGCCGCCAGCCCGTGCCCGAACAGCGGCCGGTCACCTATCAGGTGCAACGTGCGATCCCAGATCTCGAGCCGGTGGGACGTGCCGCGCGCCACCAGCATGTCCGCCTGGCGATGGCGGACCCAGCCGGGCAGCAGCCGCCAGGCGGCCACGATCGCCGCCAGGCCGCCGAGGGCGCGCCATCGCCACGGCCCGGCCGCGCATACCAGCAGCGTGGCCACGCCGGCGGCGAGCCACGGCCCGCGGCTCTCCGTCATCACCAGGAACAGCGCCATCACGGCGGCGGCCGTCAGATGCGCCGCCCACAGGCGCCGTTCGGCAAGCGCCAGGCACAGGGCCGCCAGATAGGCCACGATCATCACCGACGCGCCGAGGATCGGATGGCTCGTGGCGCCCCAGCCGTGCAGCCGGTCGGTGTGCTGCGGGAACAGCAGGCTGAGCACGATGGAGAGCGCCGCGTTGGCAGCACCTACCCAGACCAGTACGCCCATCAGCCGGCGCCGCAGCGCCGCATCGCGGAAGCCTTCGGCCGAAGCGGCCACGAAGGCGAACGTCATCACCGCATCGGCGGCGAACCGCAGCGAGCGGTGGCCGTCATCGTGCCCCCAGGCGAGGGTGAGCCCGGACCAGACGATCAGCGCCGCTGACAGCGCCCAGCCGGCTTCCGCCCGCAAGGCGCCCCGCGCGGCCGCCAGAACCGCCAGAGGGAGCACGCCGAGATAGAACACCAGCGAATAGGCCGGCCCGCTCGGCAGCGCGAAGGCCGAGGCGATGAATACCAGCAAGGCCGGCCCGAGCAGCGCGTGCGCATGCGCTCTCATGCGCCAGGATCCTGCGTGCGCGCCGTCAGGCATCGATCAACGTCGGCCATGCGTAGCGCGAAGCCTCATGCGTCCCCATCGCCACATCCACCAGATACCCCGCGACAATCGTCTCGTTGAACAGCGCGTGGTAACGCGCCCGGCCGGCTTGCGCCACAGCGCGCCGCCAGGCCGGCTCAGCGCGCACCCGCCGCACCAGGGCCGCAAGCTCCTCCATCGAGGCGAAAAACCCAATCGAGTCCGCGTCGAACAGGCGGTCGTAGCCGGTCGCGCGGTCGACCAGGAGGAGCTGGCCGTTGCCGATCATGTGCGCCATGCGGTCGCTGGTGTAGAGCAGCGCGTCGTTTCGGCGGCTCGCGTTCAGCCCGGCGGCGCAGGTGGCCAGCGCGTCGTGATAGGCGGCGCCGGCCAGATGCGGCGCGCCGTCCAGCCCGGCCAGGCGCAGGCGCGCGCCGGGCGCCAGCGCGCGCAGTTCGGCCACGAAATCCATCATGTCCCAGTCGCGCCCGAACAGCGCGCGGCGCGGCCGCGACGGGTGCCCGCAGGCGAAGAACAGGTCGTGAGGCAGGTCGTCCGCGAGGTCCGCCCGGCCGGATTCCACCGCGAAATCCACCGGGTTCGGCAGGAAGCCGAGCGCCATGCCGCGCCGGCGCAAGGGGGCCAGCGCGTCGCCGGCGGTGGAGACGAGGGTCGCGTCTACCACATCGATCTTGCTGCGCAGACGCGCCAGATTGTCCGGCTCGAACATCGGATCGACGTTCCATTGCAGCACCCGCATCGCCGGCATGGCGCGGCGCAGATCGGCCACCGTGCTGGCGCGTATCGTGTCGGCATGGCCCAGCACCAGCAGGTCCGGCCGCATGTCTGTGGCCAGGCGTGCCAGCGCGCGATTGGCCTGGCCTACGCCGAATTTGCGCGATCCCAGGAAGGTGCCGGCTCTTGCGGCGTCGCGATCGGCGAAATCGACCACCTGGTGGCCTAGTTTTATCAGGCCTCTGGTGAGTTTCGGGGCGACGGAGTGAAGAAAGGCGCCTTTGGCTCTGGAGCCGAAATTGCCTACGTGCAGGATGCGCAAACTAGTCTCCTAAGGGTAGCAAGGCCTTCTTTTCTGAAGAAAATAAGCAAAAGACTTTTGCTCCCTGTCGGGGAGGTGGCCGGGTTGGGTGCTGGACCTGGGGCTTGGCGATGCGTATGACGCATCCCAGGTCCGGGGCGTAGCTCAGCCTGGTAGAGCACCTGCTTTGGGAGCAGGGGGCCGGAGGTTCGAATCCTCTCGCCCCGACCACATGAAGGGACCCGCTTATGGCCACCCGCGCGCGTATTTTCCAGCAGCCGAAGACTGCGATGTCGTCCGGCACGGCCTATACCACGCAGTGGGCGCTCGAGTGGGCGCCCAGCCAGCAGCAGCGGCAGGACGCCCTGATGGGCTGGTTCGGCAGCGGCAACACGCAGGCTCAGGTGCATCTGCACTTCCCCACGAAGGAAGAGGCGATTGCCTACGCAGAGCGTCACGGGAATCCTCTACGACGTGGAACTCCCCCCAGTGCGCGTCCACACGCCAAAAATCTACGCCGACAACTTCAAATACGGCCGCCTGGAAAACTGGACTCACTGAGTCCGACGGAACGGCGCCACCTCTTCTCGAAGTATCGGGGGCGCAAAAGTTTTTGCTTATTTTGCAAAAAAAGAAGGCCTTGCCTGTCGCTTAAGAAGGCCACGCTCCCAAAGCCAGCCGAGCCACCCGATGCAAAAACTCCCGCCCAGCCCCGGAAGCTGCCTGCACGGACATCCCATGCACCACCGCCATCACATACCCCGCCAGCCCAGCCGGCTCGGCGTGGGGCGGCAGATCCCCGGCGGCTGCCGCCGCTTCGAGCCGCGTCCGCAACGCCGCCTCGTCGGCCACCCGCCGCGCCACCAGCTCCAGCCGGATCGGCTCGGCGGCTTCCGAGCAGGTCAGCGCGCCATTGGTGGTCAGGCAGCCAGGATGCGCCCCGCCGGTCAGCGCGTCCGCATAGCCGTGCAGCGTGCGCTCGGCGACCTGCCGGGCGGTCGGCGCCTCAAGCGCATCCCAGAAAAAACGCATGTAGGTAGTGCGGAAATAGTCGAGCGCCTTGTGGAACAGCTCTTCCTTGTTACCGTAGGTTGCGTATAGGCTGGGTTTGGTGATCCCCATCGCCTCGGTAAGCTCGGACATCGAGGCGCCCTCGAAGCCTGTCTTCCAGAAGACATTCAATGCCGCGGACAGCGCGGCATCCGTGTCGAACTCCCTAGGCCGGCCCACAGCGTTCCAATCCCGTTCCGGCCGCGCAGGGCCGTGCCTCCGAGATAGGGAGCTTGAATAGGCAAGTCCAGGCGCCCATTATGCGTTTCATACCATACGGTATAGAATAGCCACCCCTCGACAGGTCGGAACATGAGCGAAACTATCAGCACCCTCCAGGGTTCGGCTGCATTGCGCCCGCACCGGCGCGGCGGCGCGAACCGCAGCGCCTCCACCCTGCGCACCGCGCTCATCGGCGGGGCCGGGCTGCTCGCCGTGGGGGGATTCCTCTGGGCGACGCAGGGGCCCGGCCACAGCGCCCGCCCGCCAGCGCCGCCGCCGCCGCACGTGACGGTCAGCGCGCCGCTCGAGGCGACGGTCGCCCCGCAGCGCAGCTTCCTCGGGCAGTTCTCCGCGGTGGATGCAGTCGAACTGCGCGCCCAGGTGGGCGGCCTGCTGACCGAAATCCATTTCACCGACGGCCAGATCGTCCACAAGGGCGACCTGCTGTTCATGATCGATCCACGCCCTTACGAGATCAAGCTGGCAGAGGCCGCGGCGGGGCTGCAGACCGCGCAGGCCAAGCTCGCGCTGACCCAGATCCAGCTCTCGCGTGCCCAGAGCCTGCACCGCGACAATTACAGCACGGCCGAGACGGTCGATCAGCGCGTGGCCGACCAGCGCGCCGCCCAAGCCGCGATCCTGCAGGCGCAGGCGGAGATGCGCGACGCCCAGCTCGATATCGAGTTCTGCCACGTGACCGCGCCGTTCACCGGCCGGATCAGCGCGCACCGTGTCTCCATCGGCAGCCTGGTCAGCGGCAGCCGCGCCGGCGCCAGCGCCACCACGCTGCTGACCACGCTGGTGTCCCTCGATCCGGTGCATCTGGATTTCGACATGAGCGAGGCCGACTACCTGGCCTATTCGCGCGCGCGCCGCGCGCCCGGTGCCGCGATCAGCGACGCCGTGACCGTGGCGATGGACGACGAGGCGGCAAGCACGCGCACCGGCCGGCTGGATTTCGTCGACAACGCGGTGGACCGCGGCAGCGGCACGATACATGCGCGCGCCAGCGTGCCGAACCCGGATTTCTTCATCGCACCCGGCGAGTTCGCCCGGCTGCTGCTGACGATCGGCGCACCGCAGGCGGACCTGCTGGTGCCCGACGCCGCGATCACGCCCGACCAGTCCAACCATGTGGTGATGACGGTGGATGCGGCGGGCAAGGTGGTGCCGAAGGTGGTGCAGGTGGGCGACTTGCAGGGGTCGCTGCGGGTGATCCGGTCCGGGTTGTCGCGCGGGGACCGGGTGATCATCGATGGGCTGATGCGGGCGCAGCCCGGGATGGTCGTTGTGGCCGATCGCGGGGCTATTTCGGCGGGCAAGTGAGTACTGCGGGCCGCGGTGAGTTTGGCGCATGCAGGCAAGCAAGAAAGTAGTCCTTTTTCGAGAAAAAGGACCAAAAAGCTTTTGCTCCGACGCCTGCCCCGCGGCTCACTTTCCTTCCGCCAGTCGATACGGTTGCAGTAATATCCACGGTCTTCGTGCAGGCGTCATAGCAAAAGCTTTTTGGTCCTTTTTTTCGAAAAAGGACTACTTTCTTTCTCAAGGCCCCAGGTAAAATGCGTTTCTCGCACGTCTTCATAGACCGGCCGATCCTCGCCACGGTGTTCAGCATCTTCATCACGCTGATCGGCCTGGGCGCGCTCGTCAGCCTGCCGATCGCGCAATATCCGGAGATCGTGCCGCCCACAGTGCAGATCACCGCCAGCTACCCCGGCGCTTCGGCCTCGGTGATGGCTGAGACGGTCGCCACACCGCTCGAGCAGCAGATCAACGGCGTGGAAAACATGCTCTATCTGAGCAGCCAGTCCACCGGCGACGGCCGCCTCACCATCACGGTCACGTTCCGTATCGGCACCGACCTCGACACCGCGCAGGTGCTCACCCAGAACCGCGTGACCGACGCGCTGCCGCGCCTGCCCGAAGACGTCCAGCGCCTCGGCGTGACGGTGAAGAAAGCCTCGCCGAACATCCTGCTGGTGGTGCATCTGATCTCGCCGGACAAGTCGCGCAACCAGCTCTACATTTCGAACTACGCAACGCTGCACGTGAAGGATGCGCTCTCCCGCCTGCCCGGTGTGGGGGACGTGCAGATCTTCGGCGGGCGCGATTACGCGATGCGCATCTGGCTCGATCCGGACAAGGCCGCCTCGCGCGGGCTGACCGCGGATGACGTGGTGGCCGCGTTGCGCGCGCAGAACGTGCAGGTTTCTGCCGGCGTGCTGAACCAGCCGCCGATTGTGCCGCACGGCGCCTTCCAGCTCAACGTGCAGACGCTCGGCCGGCTGCACACGCCGGAAGAGTTCGGCGACATACTGATCAAATCCGACGCGCAGGGCCGGGTGACGCGTGTGCGCGATATCGGCCGCGTTGAGATCGGTGCGGCGGATTACGGCACGGCCGCGTATCTCGACACCAACGATGCCACCCCGCTGCTGGTGTTTGCGCAGCCCGGCTCGAACGCGCTCGCGGTGGAACAGAACGTGTTGGCGACGATGAAGACGATGTCTGCCGAGACTTTCCCCCTGGCCTGGAATACCGCGTGGTGTACGACCCCACCATATTCATCGCGCAATCGGTGCACGAGGTGGTCAAGACGATCGTCATCGCGATCCTGCTCGTGGTGGCCGTGGTGATCCTGTTCTTGCAGAGCTGGCGCGCGTCGATCATCCCGGTGATCGCGATACCTATCTCGCTGATCGGCACGTTCGCGATACTGGCGGCGCTCGGGTTTTCGTTGAATAACCTGTCGCTGTTCGGCCTGGTGCTCGCGGTGGGCATCGTGGTGGACGACGCGATCGTCGTCGTCGAGAACGTGGAGCGCAACCTGGAGCTCGGCATGAGCCCGCGCGAGGCGGCGCACCGCACGATGGACGAAGTGGGTTTCGCGCTGGTGGCGATCGCGCTGACGTTGTGCGCGGTGTTCGTGCCGGCGGCGTTCATCTCCGGCATTTCCGGCGAGTTCTTCCGGCAATTTGCCGTGACGATCTCGGCCTCCACGATCATCTCCTGCGTGATCTCGCTTACGCTCAGCCCGGCCCTGTGCGCCGTGCTGTTCCGCCCGCATGCGGCGGCGCACGCCGCTGCGCCGCGCAGCCTGCCGGGGCGCGCGGTCGCTGCCGGGTTCGGCCTGTTCAACCGCGGCTTCGAGCGGCTCTCTAACGCCTATGGCCGCGTCACGATGCGGCTGGTGCGCGCGCTCGGCATCGTTGTGGTTGCCTACGGCGTGCTCATCGCGCTTACCGGCGTGCAATTGTTCCGCGCGCCCGCCGGCTTCATCCCCGAACAGGACCAGGGCTACCTGATCACCGTGCTGCAACTGCCGCCCGGCGCCTCGCTGGCCCGCACCCAGGCCGTATTGCACCAGGCGACCGACATCATCCTGCACACGCCGGGTATCGCCCATGCGGTGCCGTTCGCCGGGCTCGACGCCACCACCTTCACCAACGCGTCCAACGACGCCACGATCTTCTCGGCGTTCGACACCTTCGCCGTGCGCGCGCCGCACAACCAGTCCGCCAACGCAATACTGGCCGATCTGCGCGCCCGCCTGTCGGTCATACGCGGCGCGGTGGTGCTGACGATCCCGCCGCCGCCCGTGCAAGGCATCGGCAGCGCGGGCGGCTTCAAGATGATGGTGCAGGACCGTCGCGGCGCCGGCCCACGCGCGCTGGAAAAAGCCACCGCCGCGTTGATGGCGGCGGCCAACAAGGACCCCGATTTCGCCGGCGTGTTCACCCTGTTCAGCACGCGCACGCCCTCGGTCTATGCCGATATCGACCGCGAAAAGGCCGAAAAAGTGGGCCTCACGCCCACCGACGTGTTCGACACGATGCAGACCTATCTCGGCTCGACCTACATCAACGATTTCAACTATCTCGGCCGCACCTACGAAGTGATCGCCCAGGCCGACGCGCCGTTCCGCGGCGACATCACCGATATCGGCCGGCTGCGCGCGCGCAACGCCAGCGGCGCCATGGTGCCGATCGGCGCGGTGGCGCGCTTCTCCAGCGTGACTGCGCCATACCGCGTGCCGCGCTACGACCTCTATCCGGCCGCCGAGATCATGGGTGCGGCCGCGCCCGGCGTGGCATCAGGCACCGCGCTGGCGCGCATGGCGGAGCTGGCGCAGACCGTGCTGCCGCAAGGCTTCGGCTATGAATGGACCGAGCTGGCCTACCAGCAGGAGCAGAAGGGCACGCCCACGCTGCTGGTGTTCGGCGCCGCGGCCCTGTTCGTGTTCCTGGTGCTGGCCGCGCAGTACGAAAGCTGGACGCTGCCGCTCGCGGTGGTGCTGATCGTGCCGATGTGCCTGCTCGCCGCGGTGACCGGCCTGCTGCTGCGCGGCATGCCGATCGACATACTGGCGCAGATCGGCTTCGTGGTTCTCGTGGGCCTGGCTGCCAAGAACGCGATCCTGATCGTGGAATTCGCTCGCCAGGCGGAGGACCAGGGATCCCAGCCGCGCCAGGCCGCGGTGCATGCCGCGCGCACCCGCCTGCGGCCCATCCTGATGACGTCGTTTGCCTTCATACTCGGCGTGTTGCCATTGGTGGTGGCCAACGGCGCGGGCGCGGAAATGCGCCAGTCCCTCGGCACCGCGGTGTTCTTCGGCATGCTCGGCGTGACGGTGTTCGGCCTGCTCTTCACGCCGGGGTTCTACACGCTGGTGCGCTCGTTCGGCCGGCGCGCGCGTCTGCAGGGCAGGGCGGCGACGGGCCAGACGGCGCGGGCGCGCGATGCGGTAGGGCACCGCTAGCGCACGACGCATGGCGAGCCCGGCTGGATTCGAACCAGCGACCACGTGCTTAGAAGGCACGTGCTCTATCCATCTGAGCTACGGGCTCGTGCGCCGGGCGGAGAAAAGCGGAACCCGGGGGCGCGTGCAAGTGTAGCGAGGGATAACCGGCGTTTCGCATTAAGCAGGCGAGCACTGCCCGCGGGTGGCGCGCAGCACTGCGAGCACAGAGTGCCAGGCGGCCAGCTTGCGGTCGAACGATAGACGGCCCGGCGCGTTCTGCTGGCGACCGGGCAAGTCCCGACCCCCTTCTGGAGTGAAACCGATGCTGCGTTACGCCCTGCTTTTCGCGCTGATATCCATCGTTGCCGGCGTGCTCGGTTTCAGCGGCATCTCGGCGGCCACCGCCGGCGTGGCGAAGATTTTCTTCTTCATCGCAATCGCGATTTTCCTGCTGTTCGTCATCCTGGCGATCACCGGCATCAACCTGATCAGTTGAGGTAGGGGCGCGAAAAAGGCCGTCTGTGGCGGATGACGAACACGCGCCGGAGATGGTCCGGCGCAACATCGAGCGCGTGCTGCGGCTGGAGCAGCACGCCTCACAGGTGCGAAGCTGGTCGGAAGCCGTCGTCGACGCGATCGGGCGTTTCGTCGGCACACTGACGTTCGTGCTGATACATGCGGGGCTGATCACCACCTGGCTGCTGCTGAACGGCGGGGCCTTCCACCTGATCAAACCATTCGATCCGTTTCCGTTCAGCCTGCTGTCAACCTGCGCCTCGTGCGAAGCGGTGATCCTGGCAGCTTTCGTGCTGATGGCGCAGAACCGATCGGCGAGCCTGGCAGACCGGCGCGATCATTTCGATCTGCAGGTGAACCTGATGGCCGAGCAGGAGGCGTCGATCACCATACAGATGCTCGACCGGATAAGCCGTAAGCTCGGCGTTGATCAGGAGAATGTCGAGGAGGCGCTGAAGCTGAGCCGCACCTCATCCCTGGAGCATCTGGCGGAGGAACTGCACGCGCAACTTCCCGATACGACAGACAGCCTGCCGGACGATCAGGACCGTATGACGGCGACTAACGGCTCGCAGGGTTTGCAATAACGCCAGCCATGCTCGTGCAACTCCTCCGGCGTGAAGCGCGTGCCCGGCACGAATACGCTGCGCCATTCGTCCTGGTGCCAGCGCCAGAGTTCGCACTCCACGCGCATCGGAAATGCGGATTTGCCGTTCGGCGCCACGTAAGCCAGCCAGTGGAACTCATGATGCGCATAAAGCGGCTCTGGCGCGCAGGTGAGCTCCGACATCGGCAAATACTGGCTGAACGGCGCTGCGTTGGATGAGGTGGCCGGTGCCAGGGTTGCGGTATGGCTCATAGACGACGACCTCGCGAGGTATACGTGATTGTAGCTTAATCATTGCCTCGGGAGGCTTGTTACAGGAAAGTCACAATGCGGTTATCGCGACCCTTATTGTGCGCCCGACATCGACTCCATTCGGTTTGCTGAATTCGAAGACTACAACCGGAGGTTTTGGTAATACGTGTATTTACCTGCGCGAGTAATCATTCGATCTGATAATGGAGACATCCGCCATGCTAAGGTATGCCGACGCACCAGGCGGAGACACCGGATGATATTTCGCACGAAGCTGATGATTGCCGTGGCGCTCGCGCTCGCCAGCTGCAGCGGCACCAGCGGCGTGATCGAGATCGCGCCTGGCACCTACACCGTCTCGGAAATGCGTGCGCCTGCCGTGGGTGGCGGCCCGGCGGCGCGCGCGGCCGTGCTGGCCCACTCGGCGGCGTTCTGCACCGGGCAGGGGCGCACGGTGGTGCCGCTGGAACTGCGGCCGGACGGCGATCCTTACACGCCGTATTACCCGACCGCGTTCGACGCGACTTTCCGCTGTAAATAGACGCTCCAGGAGCCCGGAGGCGATCGCTCAGCCGGATAGCGGCAGGGCGATCTCCTCCAGGCTCTTGCCCTCCGCGTCGATGCCCAGCCAGATCTCCACGCCAGCGGCCACCAGCATGAGCACAGCGGCGCCCTCGTAGCCCCAGGCGACGGTATGCACGCCGGAGTCGATCAGCCGGCCGAACAGCCAGGGCGCGCCCACGCCGCCGACCAGTGTGCCGAGCGCATAGAACATCGCGATCGCCAGAGCGCGTGTCTCCAACGGGAAGATCTCGCTTGCGGTGAGATACGCGGCACTAGCCGCGGCACTGGCCACGAAGAACACGCCGACCCAGCAGGCGGTCTGCGTCCAGGCGTCCAGTATGCCGGCATGGAACGCCCAGCCGGTCGCCGCCATCAATATGCCGGATATCCCGTAGGTTCCGGCGATCATCTTCCTGCGGCCGATCGTGTCGAAGAACTGCCCGAGCAGAAGCGGCCCCATGAGGTTGCCCAGGGCCAGCGGCAGCACGTAGGTGCCGATGTTCTGCGCCGGGACGTGATAGGCGCGCGTCAGCACCAGGCCGTAGGTGAAGAACACCGCGTTGAACAGGAAAGCCTGTGCCGCCATCAGGGTGAATGCCAGCAGGCTGCGCCATTTATAGGCGCCGAACATCGCCGCGAAAATCAGCCCGAAGCCGAACGAGGTCTGCGGATGTATCGTCATCTTGTGTGCCGGGGCCTGCTCGATCGTGCCGCCGCCTGTCTCGCTCACCCGCCGCTCCACTTCGGCCACGGTGCGCTCGGCCTCTTCGGCGCGCCCGTGGGTGACGAGCCAGCGCGGGCTTTCCGGCACGAAGCGACGGAGGAACAGCACGCCGATGCCGAGTATGCCGCCGATCCCGAAACCGATTCGCCAGCCGAGCTGCGGCGACACCAGCCCGCCGCCCAGCAGCACCAGCGAGGCCGCAGCACCCAGTGCCGCCCCGCCCCAGTAGCTGCCGTTGACGATGAGGTCGATGCGGCCACGCAGTTTGGCCGGTATCAGCTCGTCGATGGCCGAGTTTATCGCGGCGTATTCGCCGCCGATGCCGAGCCCGGTGACCACGCGGAAGGCGGCCAGGCTCCAGAAATTCCACGAGCAGGCGGAGGCCAGGACGCCCGCGACGTAGAGCCCCAGCGTGATGTTGAACACCAGGCGGCGGCCGTAGCGGTCGGTGAGCCAGCCGAAGAAGATCGCGCCGACCACCGCGCCGGCGATGTAGGCCGAGGCCATGCTGCCGATATCCTGCGGCGACAGGCCGAGCGTCCGCTTGTCCTGCAGCATGGGGCCGATCGAGCCCACGATGGTGACCTCGAGCCCGTCCAGCACCCAGGTGATGCCAAGGGCGATTACGATGAGGAGATGGAACCGGCTCCAGGGAAGGCGGTCCATACGCGCCGGAATGTCTGTCTCGATAGGATTCAAGGAAGATTCGCCTTCTCGCAAGCCTTTGGATTGAGCCCGAGCGGTAGTCTCACGGCCCGACAGGGAGCAAAAGTTTTTGGTTCTTTTTTTCAAAAAAGAACCGCTTGCTTCGTTTTCTCACTCCTCGGAATCTTCCCCATTGCGCGCCAGTTGTAAACCT
This sequence comes from uncultured Alphaproteobacteria bacterium, assembly GCA_963795825.1. GTDB lineage: Bacteria > Pseudomonadota > Alphaproteobacteria > Acetobacterales > Acetobacteraceae > BOG-908. The sequence goes on from CAWCIW010000001.1 coordinate 1,323,046, forward strand.
GCTCCTGTGCACAACCGTTACGAAGACGCGCCATCGCATGAGCTCCTTCTGGTCCGCTAGCGTGGACGAACTTCTGAACTCCTCCCGCGAAAGCATCACAGGCGCCTTGGCGGTGGCACAGATACGCCACTTCCGCATCAACGAAACACAGCAGCTTCGCGCCTGGGAGGCCAGCATCGACATGTTGCGCGCCGCCTTGGCGCCGCTTCCGCAAGCAAGCGACTGGCACGTGGTGCTTGAATTCCCGATGCTCCGGCTGGGCCGCCGGCCGGACGTCATATTGCTCACCGACCGCGCCATACTCGTGCTGGAATTCAAGGCCGGCGCGTGCGCGTTCAGCGTGGCCGACCGTCGCCAGGTCGAGGACTACGCGATCGACCTGCACGATTTCCACGCCGGCTCGCGCCGGCATCCGATCCTGCCGATACTCGTCGCCGAACACGCCGCGGCCGAGCTGGCGCCGCTTCCCATGGCGATCGCCGGCGCCGCGCCGGTGATCGACGCCAGTGCCGAGACGTTGCCGGCGCTGCTCGCACTGATTGCTCATCGCTTGCCGCGCCAATCCTGCGCGCTAGACGCCGCGGAATGGATCGCCGCACCGTACCGTCCGGTGCCGAACATCGTAGATGCCGCCTGCCTGCTTTACGCGCGGCACAACGTGGCCGATCTGCGCGCCGCCCGCAGCGACGCCGCCAATCTGCGCGCCACGACCGACACGATCCTCGCCGAGATCGCCGAAGCGCGCGCGGCGGACGAACGCGTGATCCTGTTCGTGACGGGTATTCCGGGCGCCGGCAAAACCTTGTGCGGCCTGAACACCGTATTCGGCGCCGAGGAGGACGGCCGCGGCACCTACCTGACCGGCAATCCAACGCTGGTGCACGTGCTGCGCGAGGCGCTGGCGCGCGACGCCATCCGGTTCGGCGCCAAGCGCACGGATGCCGATCGCCGCATGGCCAGCGCGATCCAGCGTCTGCCGGATTTTCGCAACGAATACGTCACCAACCCCGGGCATGTCCCGCCCGAACAGATCGTCATCGTCGACGAGGCGCAGCGCTGCTGGTCGAGTGCCCACGCAATCGCCAAAACGCGTGATAAACCGGTTCGCCTGACCGCGTCCGAACCTGCCCATCTCCTCGAAGCTCTGTCCCGCCACCCTGGATTTGCTGCGATGGTCTGCCTCGTCGGCGGCGGGCAGGAAATCCACGACGGCGAAGGCGGCCTGGCCGAATGGGGCGACGCCTTGCGCCACGCCGCAAAACCCTGGCGCGTGCGCGCCGCGCCGGACATCCTCTCCGCAACCGATCCGCGCCAGCGCCTGGGAAATCTGCCCAGCGTGGCTGCGCTGCCGGCGCTCCACCTCGGCGTATCGATCCGGCAGATACGCAGCGCGGCGGCGGCCAAATGGGTGGATCACGTGCTCGCGGGCGATGCCGACCAGGCGCGCGCTTTGGCGCAAACCGACGGCGCGATTCCGTTTCACCTGACCCGCAGCCTGGCGGACATGCGCGCGTGGTTGCGCGGCCAGGCGCGCGGCCTGCGTCGCGCCGGCCTGCTCGCGAGTTCCGGCGCCAAACGCCTGCGTGCCGAAGGGCTCGGCGCCGAGCTGCCGCATATGGATGCCGGCGCCGTCGCCCGCTGGTTCCTCGATCATTTTCCGGATGTGCGCGCTTCGGATGCGCTGGAGACCGTTGCCACCGAGTTCAGTTGCCAGGGCCTGGAGCTGGACTATGCCGGCCTGTGCTGGGACGGCGATCTGATACGCGAAGCGGGGCGCGCAGCCTGGCGCGTGCGGCAGTTCCGCGGAACGGCCTGGCAAATACCGCGCGGCGACGAAGCGATCGCCAACCAGATAAATACGTATCGCGTGCTGCTGACGCGCGCACGGTATGCGACCGCGATTTTCGTGCCGGTTGGGGATGCGGGTGACCCCACGCGTAATCCTGTTGTGCTGGACGGGATTGCTGGGTTCTTGCGCCTGTGCGGGGCGCGTGCGCTTTCGGAGGTGCCTGCGTTGGCCACGGTGGAATTGGAGTCAATGTTGTTGTGAGAAGAAAGGAAGCAAGCATTTCTTTTTTGAAAAAAAGAAACAAAAAACTTTTGCTCCCTGTCGGGCGCAGGCTGGATAAGTCCCCGACAGGGAACACAAGTTTTTTGTTTCTTTTTTTCAAAAAAGAAATGCTTGCCTTGCTTCTTCTGTGCTCCCCGGCTTCCGCCGACACCCTGAAGTTCACCACCTGGAATCTCAACTGGCTCACCACCCGAACCCACGCCGAAGCCGACCTCCCGCGCGACGTTCACACGCGCGCGCCCGATGACTTCGCCCGCCTCGCCGCCTACGCGCACAAGCTGAACGCCGACGTTATCGCCTTCCAGGAAGTGGACGGCCCGCAAGCCGCCGCCCGCATATTCGACCCTGCGGAGTACACGATCCTCACCATCGCCGAAGCGGTCACCCAGCGCGTCGGCATCGCCGTGCGGCATGCCATCAGCGTCACCCGCAATCCCGATCTGACCGCGCTCGATGTGGAGCCGGACGCCGTGCACAAATTGCGCGACGGACTGGACGTGACGCTCGGGCTGCCTGGCGGAAAGCGGCTGCGCGTGCTCGTCGTGCATCTGAAAACCGGGTGCCAGACCGATGCGGTGGCGAGTTCTCCCCGCCGGCAGTGCGCGCTGTTCGCCCAACAAATCCCCGTGCTGGCGGCGTGGACGGCGGCGCGCCAGCGCGAGGGCGCGGCATTCCTGGTGATGGGCGATTTCAACCGTGTGCTCGACGATCCTGATGTGCTGAGCGACGCGATGTCGGCCGCGGCGCCGCTGACGCGTGTGACGGAAGGGCATGCTGATCCCTGTTGGGATGGCGCGCCGTTCATCGACCATATTTTCGCCGGCGGGGCCGCGCGGGCTTGGCTGGTGCCGGACAGCCTGCGGGTGCAGGTATTCCAGGAGACCGGCGAAGTGTGGCGGCACCGGCTGTCGGATCATTGCCCGGTTTCGGTGCGTGTCGATGCTAAATAGCGGGTCATTCTCCTTGAGAATAAATCAAAAAGTAGATTAATGGGCATGAAGTAAGGTTCGTCCGTGCAGGCGTCATAGCAAAAGCTTTTTGGTCCTTTTTCTCGAAAAAGGACTACTTGCTTGCTTCCTTCTCCACCGGCCGCGATACAAAACGCAAAACCAACACCCCCATCGCCGCCGAAACAAGCGACCCGCAAAACACCGCAAGCTTGATGCCGTCATGCAATGCGGTCCCGCGGAACGCCAAATCGCCGATAAACAGGCTCATCGTAAAGCCGATGCCGCACAACAAAGCCGCGCCGTATAGCTGCCGCACGCCCATGCCCTGCGGCAAATGCAGCACGCCGAGCGAGCGCCCCAGCATAGTAGCGCCGAACACGCCCACCTGTTTGCCGACGCACAGGCCGAGGAACACGCCGAGCGGCCCTGGTGTGAGCAGGATGGCCGGCTTCATGGCGGAAAAGGCGAGCCCCGCATTCGCCAGCCCGAACAGCGGCAATACCACGTAACTGACCACGCCGGCGAGGCCGTGCTCGAGCTTCGCTGCCGCATGTCGGGGCAGCAGGAATGCGAGCGCCACGCCGGCCAGCGTTGCGTGGACTCCGCTGTCATACACTAGAACCCACAGAATTGTGCCGCCGGCGAGATAGGGCCAGAGGCGTACGATTCCGGCGCGGCGCAGGGTCAGCATCGCGGCGCAAACAAGTGCGGCGGCGCCCAGCATCGGCCAGGCCAGGCCGTGGCTGTAGAATACCGCGATCACGCCGATCGCCCCGAGGTCGTCGAGGATGGCCAGCGCGGTGAGGAACACGCGCACGGAGCGACCGGCGCGGTCGCCCAGCAGGCGCAGCACGGCGAGCGAAAACGCGATGTCGGTGGCCACGGGAACCGCCCAGCCGCGTGCGCTGGCGGCGTCGGCATGGTTCAGGGCGAGGTAGATGGCCGCAGGCACCGCCATGCCGCCGATCGCCGCGATGCCGGGAGCGGCCATGCCGCGCAGCGTGGCCAGGCGACCCTCCGTCATTTCGCGCCGTATTTCCAGGCCGGCGAGCAGGAAAAATAGCGCCATCAGGCCGTCGTTGATGAAATCCTCTATGCCGATGCCGACGCCGTGGACCGCCAGGCGGGTGCCGAGCAGGCGCGTATAAACGTCGGCCCAGGGCGAATTTGAGAGGATCAGCGCGGCCAGCGACGCGACCATAAGCAGCACGCCGCCGGCCGCCTCGCTGCGCAGGAATTCGGTAAGCCGGTGGGCGGCGCCGCGGCGGCTCACCTTGGTGGCAACGCAAGCGTGCGGCGCGGCGTTCGGCCTGCGACCACATGGGGTGGGGTAGGGGGGATGCGCCGATGCCGGACGATGCGCGCGGCGAAGTGCCGGGCGTGGGCGACTGGGCGCGTTTGATGCGCGACGGGGATTTCGCGGCCGCCTGGCGCATCAGCGACGCGGTGCTGGCGGCGCGCGATCCCGCCACGCGCGACGATGCGGCGCTGCCCTATCACGAACGCTGGCTGTGGGACGGCATGCCGCCGGACGGGCTGCGCGTTCTGGTGCGCTGCTATCATGGGCTCGGCGACACGTTGCAATTCGTGCGTTTCCTGCCGGCGCTGCGCACACGTGCCGCGCACATCACGTTGGAGTGCCAGCCGGAATTGTGCACGCTGTTTGCAGAGTTGGCAGGCGTGGACAACATTGTGGCGTTCGACCAGGCGCGGCCGCTTGCGCGGTCGGCGTGCGACATCGAGGTGATGGAACTCGGCCACGTTCTGCGCGCGGATGCCGGGGCGATCGCAGCACCTGTGCCGTATCTGACTTTGCCGCCGGGGCGGCATCCGCGTATCGCCGGGCATGTCGCGTTATGTTGGCGGGCTGGCGAGTGGGATCCGTCACGGTCTGTCGCATTGGCGAATTTGTTGCGCCGTTTGCCAGCCGGGCAGCGATTTGTGAGTCTGCAGCGTGGTGCGGCTTCGTCCGAGGCCCGGCCCGATCGGTTCGTGAATCCGTTCGATGATGATCGCGATGTGATCGAGACGGCGGCGCTGATCTGCGGGGCGTCGCACGTGGTGACGGTGGATACTATGGTGGCGCATTTGGCTGGGGCTTTGGGGTGTGCTGGGACGGTGTTGTTGAAGGCGGCGCCGGATTGGCGTTGGGCTTCTGCTGGGGGACGGTCGGTTTGGTATCCGTCCTTGGTGTTGCAGGGGAGGGAGGAAGGCCTTCTTTTCTGAAGAAAAGAAGCAAAAGACTTTTGACTCCGCTGTCGCCGACTTTTCGGAGAGGTTCGCGACAGCTTAGTCATGGTCTTTTTGCAAAAAAGAAGGCTTTTACTTCCCATACGCAGCAAAATGCGGGTTCCTGTAATCGACCTTACCATACGTGAAAGCCGCGCCGTCCAACTGCTCGATGCGCCCGCCAGCCGCGCATAGCACCGCATGCCCCGCCGCAATATCCCACTCCATCGTGGTGCCCAGGCGCGGATACAGATCAGCCTCGCCGCGCGCGATCAGGCATAATTTCAGCGAGCTGCCGGCCGCGCGGAACTCCGCCACGGCGCGGTCGCCCAGGAACGCCTCCATTGCAGCGGCGTCGCCGTGACTGCGCGATCCCACCACGGTCAGGCCGTGCGACGGGCTTTCGCGCACTTCGATCGGGCGCTCGCCGTGCGCATCGGCCAGCGTGGCGGTGCCGGGTGCCGCGCCGGCATAGGTCTCGCCGCGCGCGGGCACCACGACCACGCCGAGCACCGGTACGCCGTGCTCGATCAGCGCAATGTTGACAGTGAACTCGCCATTGCCGCTCAGAAACTCTTTGGTGCCGTCGAGCGGATCGACCAGCCAGAAACGCGTGCCGGTGACGTCCGGCGACAGGCCTTTCGATGCTTCTTCTTCGGACACCACGGGGATATCCGGCGTGAGGTGGCGCAGGGCCGGCAGGATGATATCCTCCGCGGCCTGGTCCGCCGCGGTGACCGGACTGCCGTCGGCTTTCTCCATCGAATCCGACAGTCCGTAGAACCCCATCGTGGCGCGGCCGGCTTCTTCGGCGATTGGTTTGATGGCGGCGAGCAGGGCGGAAAGATCGAGTGGCTGGCTCATGGTTTGGCGCCCTGCAGCAGGCCGCGCGTTTCGAGTTGCGCCACGATCAGCTCGGCGGCTTCCTCCGCGGTCAGTGTTGTGGTGTCGATGCGCAATTCGGCACTCTCGGGCGCCTCGTAGGGGCTCGAGATGCCGGTGAAATGCTTGATCTCGCCGCGCCGCGCTTTTTTGTAGAGACCTTTCACGTCGCGCTTCTCGGCTTCGGCGAGCGGCGTGTCGATAAACACTTCCAGGAACTCGCCTTCGGCGGAGCATCTCGCGCGCGAGCTGGCGTTCCGAACGGAACGGCGAGATGAACGAGACCAGCACGATCAAACCGGAATCGGCCATCAGGCGCGCCACTTCGCCGACGCGGCGTATGTTCTCCACACGGTCGGTGTCGGTGAAGCCGAGATCGCGGTTCAGGCCGTGGCGGACGTTGTCGCCGTCTAGCAGCGTGGTGTGTCGGCCGAGCGCGAACAGGCGCTTTTCCACCAGGTTGGCGATGGTGGATTTGCCGGCGCCGGACAGGCCGGTGAACCACAGCACGCACGCGCGCTGGCCTTTTTGCGCGGCGCGCGAGGCGCGGCTGAGATCGACCGCTTGCCAGTGGATGTTCTGGGCGCGGCGCAGCGCGAAGTGGATGAGGCCGGCGGCGACTGTCTCGTTGCTGAGCCGGTCGATCAGGATGAAGCCGCCGGTGTCGCGGTTTTCGGTGTAGGAGTCGAACGCGACGGGCTGGTCCAGGCTGATATTGCACAGGCCGATTTCGTTGAGTTCGAGCTGGCGTGCTGCCATTTCCTCGAGCGTGTTGACGTTCACCTTGTGCTTCAGCGTGGTGACAGACGCGGTGACGGACTTGGTGCCGATCTTCATCATATAGCTGCGGCCGGCAGCAGCGGCGTTTCCGCCATCCAGACGATGGTCGTCTCGAACTGGTCGGAGACTTCCGCCGGCGCCTCGGCGCCGCAGATCACGTCGCCGCGGCTGCAATCTATCTCGTCTTCGAGCGTGACGGTTATCGATTGTCCTGCGGTGGCGTAAGGCAGGTCGCTGTCGATGAGCACGCGCGCGACGCGGCTCTGCTTGGCCGACGGCATCACCTTCACCAGATCTCCGGGATGCACAGTGCCGGACGAGATCATGCCGGAGAAGCCGCGGAAATCCAGGTTCGGGCGGTTCACCCATTGCACAGGCAGGCGGAACGGCGCGGCGCGCGAGGCTTGCGCCACTTCGACGTCTTCGAGATGTCCCATCAGCGTAGGGCCGTGATACCACGGCGTGTTGCCGCTGCGTTCGGTGATGTTGTCGCCGGCGAGGGCGGAGATCGGGATCGGTATGATCTTGCCGATATTCAGTTGCGACGCAAACGCTGTGTAGTCGCCGAGTATGCGGTCGAACACGTCACGTGAGAAGTTCACCAGGTCCATTTTGTTGATGGCGAGGATCACGTGTTTTATGCCGATGAGCGACACAAGGTAGGAGTGGCGGCGGGTTTGCGTGAGCACGCCACGTCGCGCGTCGATCAGGATGATCGCGAGGTCCGCCGTGGAGGCGCCGGTGATCATGTTGCGCGTGTATTGTTCGTGGCCTGGCGTGTCGGCGACGATGAACTTGCGTTTGTCCGTCGAGAAGAAGCGATAAGCGACGTCGATGGTGATGCCTTGTTCGCGCTCTGCGGCCAGGCCGTCCACGAGCAGCGCGAAGTCGATGTTTTGCCCTTGGGTGCCCATCTTTTTCGAAGTCGGCTTCGAGGGCGGCGAGCTGGTCCTCGAAGATCATCTTGCTGTCGTAGAGCAGGCGGCCGATGAGGGTGGATTTTCCGTCATCCACGCTGCCGCAGGTGATGAAGCGGAGGAGGGATTTGGTCTCGTGCTGTTTTAGGTAGGCGCCGATGTCGGTGGCGATGAGGTCGGATACGTGGGCCATTGGCGGCGGTTCCTAGAGAAAGGAAGCAAGGCTCTCTTGCTGGGAATAGAGGCGAGAACTTCTATTTTTGCGCGCGGGAAAGCTCAGGCGTTGTATATGCATCAGACGCAAATCGGGATTGCGAGCGGGAGGGATTAAAACAAACCGAACTTTCGGGAAGCCTTCTTTACGCAGCAAGGAAGTAACAGGCAGTAGTTGAGCTAAGCCTTGCGGGGAGGGAACCACGTCAAAACAGGTTTTTTGCTTAGCCACCTTGGCCTCTACAAGATTATCCTCTAGTTCAACGCGAGTCGCGAGTATTGTGTCGTTCCAACTCACGCGATCGGAGCCGAGAAGGCCGATTACGACTGTTCGACATTTGGATATCGAAGTCGTGGAAGGCAACAAATCGCCAGCGAGTGCAGATCCGGTAGAAGCCGATAGTGCGGCTAGGATCAGTAACTCGCGACGGAGTATCAAAAATACCCCTCCTGCTTCTTCTTCTCCATACTAGCCGCCGCATCATGATCAATCGCCCGCCCCTGACGCTCGCTCGTCGTCGTCAGCAACATCTCCTGAATGATTTCTGGCAAAGTCGCCGCCTCGCTCTCCACCGCACCGGTCAGCGGATAACACCCCAACGTCCGGAAGCGTATCTTCTTCATCACCGGAACCTGCCCCTCAGGCACCCGCATCCGATCGTCATCCACCATGATCGTCATGCCATTATACTGCACCACCGGCCGTTCCGCCGAGAAATACAGCGGCACGATAGGTATCCCCTCCAGATGTATGTACTGCCAGATGTCCAGCTCGGTCCAGTTGGAAAGCGGAAACACCCGTATACTCTCGCCCTTAGCCTTGCGCGCATTATACAAATGCCAAAGCTCCGGCCGCTGCTTCTTCGGATCCCACCGATGCTGCGCCGAGCGGAACGAAAAAATCCGCTCCTTGCTCCGACTCTTCTCCTCATCCCGACGCGCCCCGCCAAACGCCACATCGAACCCGTAATGATCCAGCGCCGCCTTCAGCGCCTCGGTCTTCATGATATCGGTATAAGCCCCACCATGGTCGAACGGATTAATCCCGCGCGCCACACCATCCTTGTTGATCCACTCGTGCATCGTCAGCCCAAGCTCGGCCATGCGCTGGTCGCGGAACGCGATCATGCCGCCGAACTTCCACGTGGTGTTCACATGCAATAACGGAAACGGCGGCTTGCCCGGCGCGAACGCCTTCATCGCCAGATGCAGCATCACCGCGCTGTCCTTGCCCACGGAATACAGCATCACCGGCCGCTCCGCCTCGGCGGCCACCTCGCGCATGATGTGCAGGCTCTCTGCCTCGAGCCGCTGCAAATGGGTCAGGTCCGGCGCGGTCTGCGCAGGGTCGGCGTTCAGCATCCTCGTCTCCCAAAGATCAGGCCGCAACCGATGGCGGGGAATGCCCGTCATCGCCTCCACGCGCAGCACCAGGTCGGCCGGGATGTCGCGCTCGCCGCTCACCCACTGGCTCACCGCCCCCTCGCTCCGCCCCACCGCGGCTGCGATGTCGCGCTGCGTCTTGCCGGAGGCGCGGAAAAGCTGCTTCAAATCTGCCATCGGGGCGAGCTTTAGCAAAACTAAATGTGGGAAAGCAAGCGAGAAAGGAAGGCCTTCTTTTCTGAAGAAAAGAAGCAAAAGACTTTTGAGGGTGCTGTCGCGCCCAAGCTGGATACGAGCGCGTGCGCGGCCGTATGGCCATGGCGCCTCCCCAGCAAACGGAACAAAAGCTTTTTGGTCCTTTTTCTCGAAAAAGGACTGCTTGCCTGCCTAGCTCACCCGCAGCCGCGACAGATCCAGCACAGTAGCCCGCGGCGCCTGCATCACGCGACATTCCCCATCCTCGCGCGGAACATGGTCCTGGGTCGTTAGACTGAGGTTCGGATTATAGAACCGGATCGCCCTCCGCCAGCCGATCGCCCCAGCGCGCGATCATCAACAGCGTGTCTTCCGGATGAAACACCTGCTTGGTCTGGCTACGCGTCGCAGATTCGTAATGATACAGTATCGTGGCGCCATCATACAGCACCCGCAGGCCGCTCTCGCCCACACGCAAGCACAGGTCGGTATCGTTGAAGCCGATACCGAACGTCTCATCGAATCCCCCAACGCTGTCGAACACCGACAGGCGTATCATCAGACACGCGGCCGTCACCGCAGCGTAATCGCGCACTGAAGTGAGCGCGCAATTATACCCAAGATTGCGCCGCCCGTGATCGTTGAGAAACACCTGCTGGAACTTCAGCGCGTGCTCCGCGGAATCGTTGAAGCCGAGCACCACGCCGGCGTGTTGCACTGTGCGGTCCACATACATCAGCAGCGCGCCCACCGCGCCCACATCCCGCCGCGCCGCCAGCCGGCGCAGGCGGTCCACCCAGCCATCCTGCGTGGCCTCCACATCGTTGTTGAGGAACAATACGAACCCGCAATCCGCGCCATGCGCCGCCACCGCCGCATTGTTCATCGCCGAGAAATTGAACGGCCCTGAATACGGCATCACAACATGGCGCACGGCCAGCATCTCGAGATACGCGCAGGTCGCCGGATCGTCGGACTGCGTGGTCGATCACCACGAGCTTGTAGTCGGCGCGTGGCGTTGTGCGCTCGATGGAATCGATCGCGGTGCGCAGCAGGTCCGCCTTGTTCTTCGTCGGGATCACGATCAGCACGCGGCCCGCCGCCGCCGGCCAGTCGATGCGGAACTGGTTGAACCACACGCCGGGCGGGACCGCGGCACCGGTGCCCAGCCGGTCCAGATGGCGTTGCAGCGCGCCGGTTGTCGCCGCCATCACCGCATCCTGCTTGCTATGTCCGGTGCTGCCGCCATGCGTGCGCCAGCGATACAGCACGGCCGGCACATGCGTCACCACGCTTGCGATGCTCGATCATGCGCAGCACGAAATCGACGTCGGCGGAGATCGCCAGCGACTCGTCCCAGCCGCCGATGCGCCGCGCGATGTCGGTGCGCGCGCAGACGAGATGCACGAAATACGGATGGCTGAGATAGTAGTCATGGCTGAACGCGGGGCGCAGGCGCAATTCGGTGATCGCGTCGATATTCTCCGCGGTCTGCGCCTCGTCGGAATAGAGCAGGTCGGCGTCGGTCTCGCGTGCGGCGCGTATCAATTGCCAGGCGGCGTCCGGCTCCAGCCGGTCGTCATGATCGATGAAGCGCCACGTAGCCGAAGCGCGCGGCGCGCAGGCCGAAATTGATCGCGCGCGCGATGCCGCACGTTCTGCGGCGAGCGCAGCACGCGCATCGCGGCTGTCGCGCGCGGCGTAGCCGGCGAGTATCTCGGCCACATGCGGCGCGGCTCGAGCCGTCATCGACGCAGATCAGCTCCCAGGCGTCGCAGATATTGCGCGCGCACGCTCTCCAGCGCCTCGATCAGCCAGGCGCGCGGCGTATCGTGCACCGGCATGATGAAGCTGATGGCGTCGCGTGCCGGCGCGGTGGTTCGAGCGCGCGGCGCAGGCGCGGCAGCACGCCCGGGGCGCAGGATCCTGCCGGCGTCGCAGGAAGCGGCGTATATTGCGGTTGGTGTTCACCCGCTGCGGCGAGCCGGCCAGCATGGCGTCGGTGCCGGCGATGCGCACGATGCACCTCCTGGTCCATCAGCCGCTCGAAATGCGCCGAGAGGTCGATCTTGAAGGCGCACAGGCCGGCGTTCAGCCCGGCATCGAGCAGGTCGCCGCGGAACTGGCTGGCGGTCGCCGGCGCCCAGGATCTCGCCGCCCGGCCCGACGATCTTCGACCAGCGATCGGCGCCTCCGGCTGTGCCCGGTCGAGCGCCCAGCCATGCGCCGCCATGCCGTGCAGCGTATCGAAGCTGCCGATCAGGCCGGGCACCGGGTCGACTGACCACGGGGCTGCCCGCACAGCTCGGTGCGTGGCCGGCGAGCCGCACGGCGATGCGCGCGCTGGCGCCGCGGGGTCCGGGTGTGCGGGCAGGATCGACGCTGAAGCCGCACGCCGCCGTCGCCGAAGCCCCTGCACCGGCGATGTCGGGCGCGCTTCTCGTCGGCCACCACGTGGCGACGATCACGGCGTCGACCACCACGTCCAGCCGCACCCGCCGGCGCGGGTCGGCGAGGTCGACCGCCCAGCCTTCCACATGGTTCGGGCTGGCGCGCATCGAGGCAGCCGAGGAAGCCAGGTGGCGGCCGTGGTCAGCGCGAGCGGCGGGCCGGCAGCAGGCGCCCGCCGATGCGCGGCAGCAGGGTCAGCGTCTCATGCGGCGCGCAGCAGGGAGTGCAACGGCAGGCGGAACTGCCAGGCCGGCGGGATGCCGCGCCGGACCGCCGCGCGGTGCCCTGCGCGGCCAGCCGGCCGCCGCCGGTCAGCTCCACGCCGAGTTCGGCCGAGAGGAACGGGGCGGCGGTGAACGAGCCGGTCACGAACAGGCCGTCAGTGGCCGACCGTGTGCATCGCCAGCGCATAGACCGGCGCCAGGTCCTGCGGCAGGCCCGAGCAGGCTCTCGCCGTCGGGCAGCGCCAGTATGTCGAGCACGCCGAAAATGAGCTGGCGCGGCAGCGCGTAGGTGAAGCGGCGTGGTGCCGCGCGGCCCGGGCTCGAGCGCGACGGTGGCATACACGGTGCCGTCGAGCACGATGGCGACCCGGTCCAGCGTGCCGCGTGCCGGTCCGCGCAACAGGCCTTCGACGATGCCGCCAGGCAGGATAGACATGTCTGAGGGAACGCGCGGCGGCCGGTCGTTTCATGCGCGGAGGCTTACCGCCCAGCGCTTCGCGCGCAAGTGGCGCTGAGCGCATGCAGCTATGGGTTGCACTTGAAGCGACCGCCCGGGGCGGTGCATAGACGGCCCGATCCACCTCCGGAGCGGCGTCCTTCCCCATGCGCATACTTCTGACAGGCGGCTGCGGTTTCATCGGCTCGGCGGTGATCCGCCACGTCCTGCGCCATACCGCGCACGAGATCGTCAATGTCGACAAGATGACCTACGCCGCCTCGCTCGATGCGCTGGAGGAGGCGAACGGCCATCCGCGCCACCGGCTGGTGCGTGCGGACATCGCCGATGCCGAGGCGATGCGCCGTGTGTTCGCCGAGGCGCAGCCCGATGCGGTGATGCATCTGGCCGCCGAAAGCCATGTGGACCGCTCGATCGACGGTCCAGGCGATTTCATCCGCACCAACGTGGTTGGCAGCTTCACGCTGCTGGAGGCGGCGCGCGCCTACTGGTCGCCAGCTCGGCGGCGAGGCGCGGCGCGCTTCCGCTTCCACCATGTCTCGACCGACGAGGTATTCGGCGCGCTGCAGGACGGCGACCCGCCATTCACCGAGGCGACGCCCTACGACCCGCGCAGCCCCTATTCGGCCAGCAAGGCGGCGTCCGACCACCTGGCGCGGGCCTGGATGCACACCTACGGGCTGCCGGTGGTGGTCAGCAACACGACGAACAATTACGGGCCCTGGCAATTTCCCGAAAAGCTGATCCCGCTGATCATGCTGAACGCGCTGGCCGGCGAGCCTCTGCCGGTCTACGGCGACGGCTGCAACAAGCGCGACTGGCTGTATGTGGACGACCATGCCGAGGCGCTGCTGCGCCGTGCTCGAACGCGGCGAGCCGGGCGCAGACCTACGCCATCGGCGCGCGCCAGCCGCGCCGCAACCTCGACGTGGTGCAGGCGATCTGCGCCGTGCTGGACGATGCGCGGTGCCCGATCCGGCCGGCGCGCGCGCGCGGCTGATCACCTTCGTGACCGACCGGCCAGGCCACGATTTCCGCTACGAGATCGATGCGAGCTTCGCCGAAGCGGCGCTCGGCTGGCGGGCCGCGCATGATTTCGAGGCTGGGTTGCGCCGCACGATTGGCTGGTATCTGGACAATCGGGCCTGGTGGGAGGCGATACGCGCGGCGAGATATGCCGGCCAGCGGCTGGGCACGGCGGCGTAGGTTTTTGGACGGCGTGCATCGCAGCGCCTTCGCCGCGGAGAGGAACGGGAATGAACATGAAGGGCATCGTGCTGGCCGGCGGATCCGGCACCCGGCTGCATCCGGTGACGCTGGCCACCTCCAAGCAGCTCCTGCCGGTCTACGACAAGCCGATGATCTACTACCCGCTGACCGTGCTGATGCTGGCCGGCATACGCGACATCCTGATCATCTCCACCCCGGAGGACCTGCCGCAGTTTCGCCGCCTGCTGGGCGACGGCGCAGGCCTGGGCGTGCGCTTCGCCTATGCCGAGCAGCCGCGGCCCGAAGGCATCGCCCAGGCCTTCCTGATCGCCGACGAGTGGCTCGCCGGCGCGCCCTGCGCGCTGGTGCTCGGCGACAACCTGATCTTCGGCGAGCACCTCTCCACCGCCTTCCGCGACGCCGCGCTGCGGCCCGAAGGGCGCCACCGTGTTCGCCTACCAGGTGCGCGATCCGGAGCGCTACGGCGTGGTGGTGTTCAACGAGGCCGGACAGGCGATCGATATCGTCGAGAAGCCGCCCGTGCCGCCGTCGCCCTGGGCGGTGACCGGGCTGTATTTCTATGATGCGCGGGTGACCGAGTTCGCCCGCGCGGTGAAGACCGTCGCGCGCGCGGCGAGCTGGAGATCACCGACCTGAACCGGATGTATCTGGACGAAGGCACCCTGCAGGTGGAGCGGCTGGGACGCGGCTGCGCCTGGCTCGATGCCGGCACGCCGGACAGCCTGCTGCAGGCGGCCAGCTTCGTGCAGACGATCCAGTCGCGCCAGGGCATGCTGGTCGGCTGCCCGGAGGAGGTGGCGTTCCGCATGGGCTTCATCGACGCGGAGGCCCTGCATGGCCATGCCCGCCGGTTGGGCAAGACGGATCTCGGCCGGCTGCTGCGGGATGTGGCCGACGGGGTGCACGCGTAGATGAGGCAAGGTCTTCTTTTCTGAAGAAAAGAAGCAAAAGAGTTTGACTCCGCTGTCGCGCCGCGTTTCAGCAGTCGCCGACGGGAGCAAAAGCTTTTGGTCCTTTTTCTCGAAAAAGGACTGCTTTCTTCCTGAAAGCTTTCGCAACAAAGCAAATCTGTCCTCGCCCGGGCAGAGCCGATACAACGAAAGCCGGAGAACGCGATGAAGATCGAGCGACTCGCGATCCCCGAGGTCGTGCTGATCACGCCGCCGCGCTTCGGCGACGACCGAGGCTATTTCTCGGAGACCTACTCGCAGCCGCGCATGGCGGCCGCCGGCGATCACCGAGCCGTTCGTGCAGGACAATCAGAGTTTCTCGCGCGCCAGCTGCACGGTGCGTGGGCTGCATTGCCAGATTGGCGCCGTTCGCCCAGGGCAAGCTGGTGCGGGTGCTGCGCGGCGCTATCTGGGATGTGGCGGTGGATGCCCGCGCCGGCTCGCCCACCTTCGGCCAGCATGCGGCGGCCGTGCTGTCGGCGGAGAACGGCAGCCAGCTCTGGGTGCCGCCCGGCTTCCTGCACGGCTTCTGCACCCTCGAGCCGGACACCGAGGTCGCCTACAAGGTGACCGGGCTCTACGACCGCGCGGCCGAACGCGGCGTATCTGTGGACGATCCGACGCTGGCGCTGCCCTGGCCGGTGCCGCCGGGCGCGGCGATGCTGTCGGACAAGGACCGCGTGCTCCCCGGCTGGGCGGAAGCCGCGGGCTGGTTCGCATGAGCGGCGCCATACTCGTCACCGGCGGCAGCGGGCAGCTGGCGCGCGCGCTTGGCGCCGCAGGCGGGCGCCGGATCGCGGTGATCGGCCGGCCGGACTTCGATTTCGAGCGGCCCGGCACGATCGGCGCGGCGATCCGGGAGCGCCGCCCGGCGCTGGTGATCAACGCGGCGGCCTGGACGGCGGTGGACCTGGCGGAGAGCGCGCCCGATGCGGCGGCGCGCGCCAACACGTCCGGCCCTGGCGTGCTGGCAACGGTCTGTGCCGGAACTCGGCATCCCGTTCGTCCATATCTCGACCGATTACGTGTTCGACGGGCTGAAGGGCGCGCCCTACATCGAAACCGACCCGACCAACCCCACCGGCGTGTATGGCGCCACCAAGCTGGCCGGCGAGCGCGCCGTGCTGCAGGCCGCATCCCGACGCGGTGATCCTGCGTACATCCTGGGTGTATGCGCGACCGGCAAGAATTTCGTGCTGACCATGCTGAACGCGGCCCGCCGGGCGCCACGTCTGCGCGTGGTGGCCGACCAGATCGGCTGCCCGACCAACGCCGACGACCTGGCCGCTGCAAAGCGATAGCTGACAGGTTGCTCGCCGATGCCCGATCGGGCAGTCGGGAGCAGCGTTCGGGCGGCATCTATCACGCGGCGGGTCCGGGCGAGACGAGCTGGCACGGTTTCGCCGCGGCGATCTTCGCCGAGCCGCGCCAGCATGGCTGGCCGGCGCCGCCGGTGGAGGCGATCGCCACGCCGACTGGCCGACGCCGGCGCGCCGCCCGCCCGATTCGCGGCTGGATTGCGGCAGGCTGGCCGCGGCGTTCGGCGTGCGCCTGCCGGCCTGGGAACCGAGCCTGGCGCGGCGGTCGGCGTGTGCCTGCGCTGCGCCGGCCCCGGTGGCCGCGCTGATACGCATGGACCGCCAGCCCGCCGTCGCCATCCTGCTGTCGACCAGGAACGGCGCGGCCTATCTGGCGCGAGCAGCTCGAGAGCTTCCTGGCCCAGTCGCAACCGAATGGCAGATCTACTGGCGCGACGACGGCTCGCCGACGATACGCCGAGATGATGCGCGGCTTTGCCGGTTCGGCCGGGGCCGGCCGGGTGGTCGATCTCAACGACAATGCCGGCCGGATGGGCATCACCGCCAGCTTCATCAGCCTGCTGCGCCGGGCGCCGCGCGGCCGCGTGGTGGCGTTCGCCGACCAGGACGACGTCTGGCTGCCGGACAAGCTGGCGCGCGGGGTGGCCGCGCTGCGGCGGTGTGGCGGCCGGACAGCCGGGCCTGTATTGCGCGCGGCAGCAGCTGGTGGATGCGCGCGCTGCACCCGATCCGGCTGAGCGCGCCGGTGCATGGCGAGCACTCGGCTTCCCGCATGCGATGACGCAGAACGTGGCGACCGGCTGCACGGTGATGCTGAACCCGACGCGCGGCCGAGCTGCTGGCCGACGCGCAGGCGCCGCAGGATGACCCTGCACGATTGGTGGGCTTACCTCCTGGTGACGCCTGCGGGCGGCGCCGTGGTGGCCGACGACAAGCGACCGTGTCTCTATCGCCAGCACGCGACCAACGCGGTGGGCGTGCCGCTGTCGCCGGCGCGCCGCGGCTGGGCGGCGTTGCGCCGCGGGCCGCACGTGTTCATGCGCACCTTCCGCGCGCATATGGAGGCGCTGGCGGCGCAGCCGGAGCTGCTGTCGCCCGTCGGCGCGCGAGGCGCTGGGGCTGATTTCCGAGCGGGCTGCACGATGGGTGGGGCCGGCGGATACGGGCGCTGCGCCATCCGGGCATGACGCCGGCAGAGCTGGGCGGAGACGCAGCTGTTCGGCTTTGGTTCATGCTGGGGTAGGCAAGGCAAGACTCTTTCTTGCGGGTATGGCCGTGGACCGGCCGGGCTTGCCTGTTGCACGGCCGTGACTTTGGGCGATCAGGAGCGCGTAGCATCTACGGCAAGGCTTTCAAGCCAGTCGCAGAAGGTGCGCCCGGCTGGGTTTGACGGACCGTTTTGCGGGACATAGGCGAAGTAGGACCGGGCCGGCAGGCTGATCCCGGGGCACAGCACAGTCAGTCGGCCGGTCGCGAGATCGTCCTCGATCAGCGCGGTCGGCCCGATCGCGACGCCGAGGCCGTCGATCGCTGCCTGGATGGCCAGGTAGAAGTGATCCAGCGTCAAGCCGGACGCGGGCTGAAGGTCCGGACATCCGGCTGTGGCCAGCCAGGCGTCCCAAAGCCTCGGCATGGTCGCGACGTGAAGCAGGGTGTGCCGTTCCAGGTCGGACGGCTGCTCCAGCCTGGTCCGCAGCAGCAAACTGGGGTGGCAGACGGCAACCCGGCGTTCACCAACGATCATCCGGCACGTGTAGCCGTGGAACGTGTCCGGGCCACCGCGGATCACGACGTCGAATTCGTTCGACAAGGCGTCGATCGGCTCGTTGGACGTGGTCAACCGGACTTCGATCTCCGGATGGACCGTGCGGAACAGCGCCAGCCGTGGCAGCAGCCAGCGCAGGCTGAAGGTCGCCAGGGCATTGACCCGCAAGATCGTCGCCGCCGGAGTGCCTTTTCGCGCACGGTGGATGCGCGCGGCTGTGCCGATGCGGTCGAGCGCCGGACCGAACTCCGCCAGCAGCGCCTCGCCCTCAAGCGTCAGCGCCACACCCCGGCTGAGGCGGCGGAACAGCGGCGGCCGGCCCAGCCATTGCTCCAGCAGGGCCACTTGGCGGCCGACTGCGCCATACGTCACGCCAAGCTGGTCCGCAGCCAGCTTGAAGCTGCCCTGGCGGGCAGCCGCCACGAAGGCGCGCACG
Source organism: uncultured Alphaproteobacteria bacterium (assembly GCA_963795825.1). GTDB lineage: Bacteria > Pseudomonadota > Alphaproteobacteria > Acetobacterales > Acetobacteraceae > BOG-908. The sequence goes on from CAWCIW010000001.1 coordinate 1,341,498, forward strand.
GCGTTCAGGGGCGGGAGGGACTGCGCCGATGACATGACAGGAGTTTTCCTGGCAGAAAGCCCCAGGATAGATCGTTTGTCGCCGGTGTGGCGACCGCCCATCCTGGTCGCCATGAGATATTCTTCGATGGCTGATCCGGCGAATCCGTCCAGGGCACTAAGCCCCGTGCCGCCAACCAGATCCCGCAGCCTGCTGGCCGCCTGCCTGGCCCACGCGCTGCACGACGGCTACACCGACGGGCTATACGCCTTCCTGCCGGTGTGGCAGGCGCAGTTCGGCCTGTCCTATGCGGCGCTCGCCACCGTCCGCGCGCTCTACTACGCGACAATGGGAGGGCTGCAGATCCCGGCCGACCGGGTGCTGCGCGGCGTGTCGCCGCGAACGGCGCTGGTCCTGTCCACCCTGGTAGCCGCGGCCGGGCTGGCAGTGGTGGCGTTGCCGTTCGGCTTCGCGGGCCTTTGCGCCGGCCTTGTGGTGGCTGGCATCGGATCGAGCATCCAGCATCCGCGCGGCTCGACGCTGGTCGCCGACAGCTATGGCGAGGCATCGCGGCGTCCGCTCGGCATCTACAACTTCTCGGGCGACCTCGGAAAGGCCGTGCTGCCTGCACTCGCCGCGCTGTTGCTGCCGATCCTCGCCTGGCGGTCGGTGCTCGGCCTGATGGCGGCACTCGGTATCGTGGTGGCGGTGGCACTGGTGGCCTTGGCGCCGGACGCCTCCATCGCCCGGAACGCCCAGACCATGAAAAGTCGCGACCGGGGCCGCAGGGGTTTCGGCATCCTGACGGCCATCGGCGCACTCGATACGGCAACCCGCATGGGCTATCTGCTGTTCCTTCCCTTCCTGATCCATGGGCAGGGTGGGACCTCGCCGACAGTCGGAACCGCGCTTGCCCTGCTGTTCATCGGCGGCGCGTTCGGCAAAGCGACCTGCGGCTGGCTTGGGGAGCGGCTGGGCGTGGTCGGGAGCGTGATGGTGACCGAGGCCGTGACGGCCCTGCTGATTATGGCAACGCTGTTCACGCCGCTTATCGCGACGCTCCTTCTGCTGCCGCTGCTTGGCATCGTGCTCAACGGCACGTCTTCCGTGCTATACGGCACTGTTCCACAGTTGTCCGACGGCGACACCGGCCGGGCCTTCGCGGTGTTCTACACCAGCGTGATCGGGTCCGGGGGGGTGGCACCAATCTGTTACGGCGCGGTTGCCGACCATAGCAGCCAGGCTGGCGGCGTGCTGGCCACGGCATTAACCGCCGCCGTCATCATCCCGCTGGTGTTGTCGCTCGGACCGCACCTGCACAGCCCCGCCAAGGAGTCGTGCGAAGGGGTACTTGATCATTCCCCGCGAACTCGCCTCGAAAGGACGCACGCGCACCATGGTGAACGACGCGAAGACCTGGGCCGGCCAGTGCCACTGCGGTACGGTATGTTTCGAGACAACGCTCAGCGATGGCCTCGCCTCTGCGCGCCGCTGCAACTGCTCCTATTGCCGGATGCGAGGTGCCGTCATCGTCGCGGCCGGGGTGCCCGGCATGAGGTTTCTCCGAGGTGAGGATGCCCTGAGCACCTACCGCTTCCACACCGGATCGGCGCAGCACTTCTTCTGTTCGCGCTGCGGAATACACACGCACCTCCGGCGAAGGTCTGATGCCAGATCCTATGGGGTGAATGTGGCCTGCCTGGTTGGGGTCAGTCCGTTCGACTTCTCCGAGGTTCCTGTGGCCGACGGGGTCAATCATCCGAACGACACTGGGCGGCCGGCGCGGCGCGCGGGCATCCTTCGCTTTGATCCGGCTGAGTAGGTCGGGGAATGAAGGCCGCGCACGTGTAGTGTGGCAGTGGAGCAGGCTGACGTAAGCTGGCCGGCAAGCAAGCAGACATCCAATCTGAGACACAGCAAAGACCGTCGTGAGTCGCTATCGCGCCCAAGCTGGATACACGCGGTTGCCGGTGGCTCGATAACCGTGCCTGCCACAGCAAACGGAGCAAAAGCTTTTTGGTCCTTTTTCTCGAAAAAGGACTGCTTGCTTACTTCGTCGCCCCAAACGCGAGCATATGCGCCGGCAGAGGAGCCTCCGCGCTCACGCCAGGCACCACCCCCAGCCAGATAGCCCGCGCGTGCAACTGCAACACGCCAACCCCGTCGCCATAGATCGGGTCCCCCAAGATCGGGCACCCAAGCGACGCGCAATGCACCCGTATCTGATGCGTCCGCCCGGTGCGCGGCTGCAGCTCCAGCCAGCTCCGCCCGTCCGCGCCGCCCAGCACGCGCCAGTCCGTCACCGCCGGATCGCCGGCCGGATCGGCCACCATACGCCAACCCGCGCGGGTGCTCCGTTTGGCGAGCGCCAGGTCGATGCGGCCGCTGGTGCCGGCGGGCGCACCCTGCACCACGGCCCAATACGTCTTGCGCACGCGCCCCGCCGCGAACTCCGCCTGGGCCGCGACCAAAGCCGCGCGGCGCAAGGCGATCACCAGGCAGCCCGAGGTATCCGCATCGAGCCGGTGCGCCAGCCAGGGCCCGGCGCGGCGCCGGCTCAGCAGCCCAAACCAGTCCTCCACCGAGCGTGGACTGCGCGGCCCGGGATGCACGGGCAGCCCGGCCGGCTTGTTGATCACCACGAAACGGTCGTCGGCAAAGAGGATTTCAGGCCCTGCGGCAGCGGTGGCGGTTGACACGTGATCCCCCAGGGCGGAGGTGCCGCCCATGCAGACCGACACGATTTGCGGCGCCAACGCGGTGTCCGCCTTGTTCCGCCGCCGGCCCGATGCCGTGCTGCGGCTGTTCTACACCGAAGCCCTGCGCGGCATAGCCGGCCCGCTCTGCGCCGAACTGGCGAAGCGTCGGGTGCCGTACCGCCTTCTCCCACCCGACGAGATGGCAAAGGCGGCGGGCACCACCCATCATGGCGGGCTGGCAGCGGTTGCCCGCGCGCGCGTGGTGCCGATCATGGAGCCGGATAGCCCGCCACGGGTGCCGCTGTTGCTGGTGCTCGACGGCATCGGCAACCCGCATAATTTCGGCGCGATCGCCCGCAGCGCCGCGTTCTTCGGCGTGACGACGATGCTGATCAACCACGTGCCGGGCGCCGCCTTGCCTTCGGACGCGGCGTACCGCACCGCCGAGGGCGCGCTTGAGCATCTGGACCTGTATCGCTCGCGCGACCTGCCGGCGCTGCTCACCGCGCTGGGGCCGATCTATCGTACCGTGGCGGCCACGCTCCGGCCGGGTGCGATGGCGATGGGCGACATGCCGCGCGACCGACCTCTGGCGCTGGTGCTCGGGGGGGAGGAGCATGGGGTGTCGCCTGCCGTGCTGGCGGCTTGCCGGCGCGAGGTGCGCATTGCGGGGTCCGGGACGGTGCAGAGCCTCAACGTGGCGCAGGCGGCGGCTGTTCTGCTGCATGGGTTGGGCGGGGCGAGGGGGTAAGCAAGGCCTTCTTTTCTGAAGAAAAGAAGCAGAAGACTTTTGAGTCCCTGCCGCGGCTCTTTTCTGACGGTGCCTTGACGCGTGGGGGGCATCTGCGCTGGATCAGCACAGTTGATGGAGCCTGCCATGAAGACATTTTCCGCCGCCCTGCTCTGCGCCAGCCTGCTGTCCGCGGGCGCTGCCTTTGCCGACACCACCTACACGGTGGACAAGGTGACGATCACCGGCAGCAAGACGGTTCCCACGCAGACCCTGCTGGACGCCATCCAGACCCATAAGGGCAGCCGCGCCACGCAGGCCGACATCGTCGCCGACCAGGACACCATCACCAAGGTGCTGGGCAAAGCCAACGTGGTGGGCGGGATCAAGACTTCGATCAAGTCGTATCCGAACAAGCACATCGAGGTGATCTTCGCGCTGGACGACCAGGGCGCCCAGGCACCCGTGGTAAATCACGTGGCGCCCAAGCTGCACAGCGAGAAGTTCGTGGGCAACGTGGTGCTGTCGAGCGCCGATCTGGAAGCCGCCGCCGGCCTCAAGCCTGGCCAGGATCTGACCAACGCCGAGATGGTCGCCGCGCAAAAGGCGATCGCGGCGGCCTACAAGACGGCGAAAAAGCCGGTCAACGTAAGTATCAACATGCAGATCGCCCAGTCGAAGACGGGCGAGGCGGACGTGACGTGGAACATCGTCGAGACCAAGGCGAAGGCGAAGAAGCGCAGCGCCGACGACGACGGCTCCAAGCCTTCGGAGTAATCGCCAACCGGCAAGCCGACGTGGCGCGCGGGCAACGCGGGCCATGTCGGTACCCCGAAGAGAGTATCGCCGACAGGGGCTTGTAGCGTAGGGTTGAAGACGAATCTCAACTCTCTGAGCCGCTGGAGCCCACGCGATGGCATCTGTCGCCCAAGGCCGTATGCCGACCGGACCCGCCCCGCACGGACGCGGCCAATCCACCCAGTCGCCGAACCGCCGGCTGGCCTCCCCGGCGATACGCGAGATCGTCGGCCGCCGCCTGGCCGAGCTGCTCGGGCTGGCGCTGGCCGCGGCCGGGGCCACGCTGATCGTGGCGCTGGTCACCTACAACCCGCGCGATCCCTCGCTGAACACGGCGACGTCGCAGCATGCCACCAACCTGGTGGGCCCGATCGGCTCCGTGCTGGCCGATTTCGCGCTGCAGGGCTTCGGGCTGGCCGGCGGGCTGCCGGCGGTGGCGATGCTCGTATGGGCCTGGCGGCTGGCGAGCCGGCGCGGGCTGAGCTATCCGGCCCTGCGGGTGATTGCCATGCTGCTGGCGGTGCCGGCCCTGGCGACCGCCATCTCCACCAGCCCGTACGATGTCGCCTGGCCAACTCGCGCCGGGCTCGGCGGCGCCGGCGGGCACCTGCTGTCGATAACGTTTCTCGAGGAGGCCAAGGGCGCGCTTGGCGGGTTGGGCGCCGTGCTGGTGTTCCTGGTCGCTTCCGTGTGCGGCGTGGCGCTGATCGCTGCGAGTTTCGGGCTTACCCCGGGCGAATGGCGGGCTGCGGGCCGGCGCGCGGCGGTGGCGGCGCGGGCGAGCGCTGCCGGCAGCCAGACGGTGGCCGGGCTGTTCGTTCGCACGCCAAATGCCGCCTATGTGGCCGATGACGAGCCGGACGACGCCGCCTGGCCGGAGCCGGTCGCCGTGGTGACCAGCCCGTCGATCGCGCCCTCGGCCGCAACCCCGGTGGCGCGGCGCGGCCTGCTCGCCGGCGCGCCACCCGCGTTCGCGGCGCCCGGACCGGTAACCCCCGTTTCCCGGACGGCTGCTTCGCCCGCCGCGCCGCATCCGGACGAGCCGGCCAGGACCGCCCTGCGCGCCCGCGTGGCCGCCCCCGAGCTGAAGCGCCAGCCGCCCGCCCGCCAGGAGAGCCTGCCGCTGCAGGAAGCCGGCTGGCGCTTCCCGCCCAACAGCCTGCTGCGCACCCCGCCCGCCACCGCCGCGGCCGGCCCGGACGAGGCCGCGCTGCAGAACAACGCCCGCCTGCTGGAATCCGTGCTGGCGGATTACGGCGTCCAGGGCGCCATACGCGACATCAGGCCGGGCCCGGTGGTCACGCTCTACGAACTCGAGCCGGCGCCGGGCATACGCAGCGCGCGGGTGATCGGCCTGGCCGACGACGTGGCGCGCAGCCTGTCCGTGACGGCCGTGCGTATCGCCACCGTCTCCGGCCGCAACGTGATCGGCATCGAGGTGCCGAACGCCAAACGCGAGACGGTGTATATGGCCGAGCTGCTGGAGAGCGAGGCCTGGACGCGCCACCAGGGCCGCCTGCCGATCGCCCTGGGCAAGGATATCGCCGGCGCGCCGATCGTGAGCGACCTGGCGCGCATGCCGCATCTGCTGATCGCGGGCACCACCGGGTCCGGCAAGTCCGTCGGCATCAATGCGATGATCCTGTCGCTGCTGTTCCGGCTCTCGCCCGAGCAGTGCCGGCTGATCCTGATCGACCCTAAGATGCTCGAGCTGTCGGTATACGAGGGCATCCCGCATCTGATGGCGCCGGTGGTGACGGAGCCGGCCAAGGCGGTGCAGGCGCTGAAATGGACCGTGCGCGAGATGGAGCGCCGCTACCGCGCGATGAGCCAGCTCGGCGTGCGCAACGTCGGCGGCTACAACGAGCGGGTGGAGGAGGCGCGCGCCAAGGGCGAGGTGATCAGCCGCCGCGTGCAGACCGGGTTCGATTCGGAGACCGGCCGGCCGACCTTCGAGGAGCAGCCGCTCACGCTGGAGGCGCTGCCCTTCATCGTGGTGGTGATCGACGAGATGGCCGACCTGATGATGGTCGCCGGCAAGGATATCGAAGTGGCGGTGCAGCGCCTGGCGCAGATGGCGCGCGCCGCCGGCATACACGTGATCATGGCGACGCAGCGGCCGTCGGTGGACGTGATAACCGGCACCATCAAGGCCAATTTCCCGACGCGCATCAGCTTCGCGGTGATCAGCAAGTTCGACAGCCGCACGATCCTGGGCGAGCAGGGCGCCGAGCAGCTGCTGGGCCATGGCGACATGCTCTACATGATCGGCGGCGGCCGCATCACCCGCGTGCACGGCCCGCTGGTGACCGACCAGGACGTGGAGAACACGGTCGCCTTCCTGCGCCAGCAGGGCGCGCCGGAATATCTCGACGAGGTGACGGAGGGCGCCGACGAGGAGACCACGGCGCGCGGGGCGAAGGACATCATGGCTGGGCTTGGCGGCGGTGATGGCGAGATGGGGCTGTTTGACCAGGCTGTGGCCGTGGTGGCGCGCGAGGGCAAGGCGAGCACCAGCTTCATCCAGCGGCATCTGAATATCGGGTATAACCGGGCGGCCAAGCTGATCGAGCAGATGGAGCGTGAGGGGATCATCAGCGCGGCAAATCATGTGGGGCGGCGGGAGGTTTTGTGTCGGCGGACTGGGGATGAGGAGTAAGGCAAGGCAAGTCGTCCTTTTTCGAGAAAAAGGACCAAAAAGCTTTTGCTCCGGCGCCTGCACGGCGGCTTACGCTCTTATTGCAGGTGGATGCGGTTGCACTGATAGCCAGATCTGCGTGCAGGCGTCACAGCAAAAGCTTTTTGCTTCTTTTTCTCGAAAAAGAAGGCCTTCCTTCCTTGCGTCCTCTCAGCCCGGTTGCAACCCTGACGTTGCGCCGAAGTTTACGCACATCCCTTAGGATGCAGCTGTGAGCGACGACACGGACGATCTTCTCGACCCCCGCGCAGCCGCCAAGGCAGCGCATCTGCATTACGTGACCGACAGCAAACCGGGCATCAGGCGCGAGCCGGCGACCGAAGGTGGCTGGGACTACTTCATGCCGGACGGCAAGAAGATCACCGATGAAGCGGCGATCCAGCGGATACGCAAACTGGCCATCCCGCCTGCCTATACCGACGTCTGGATCTGTCGCGATCCGAACGGGCATCTGCAGGCGGTGGGGCGCGATGCGCGCGGACGCAAGCAGTATCGCTATCATCCCCGCTGGCGGGAAATCCGCGATGAGGCCAAATACGGCAAGATGCTGGTGTTCGGCCGCAAGTTGCCCGACATACGCAAGCGCGTGGAGCATGATCTCGCCAAGCCGGGGCTGCCGCGCGAGAAGGTGCTGGCCGCACTCGTCAGGCTGCTGGAGCGGACATTGGCCCGTATCGGCAACGAGGAATATGCCAAGACGAACAACAGTTTCGGCCTGACCACGTTACGCGAGCGGCACGTCAAGGTGCATGGCAGCGTGGTGGAGCTCGATTTCCGTGCCAAGCACGGCATCCAGCGGCATATCGAGCTGAAGGACCGCAAGCTCGCGAACATCGTGAAGAAATTGCAGGATATACCTGGGCAGGAGCTGTTTCACTATATCGACCATGAGGGCACCAGCCACACCGTCGGGTCCGACGATGTGAACAGCTATCTGCACGAGATCACCGGTGAGCATATCACGGCAAAGGATTTCCGCACCTGGGCGGCCACAAACCTGGCGGCGTTGGCGCTGCGGGAATTCGAGGCTTATGATTCCGCCGCGAAGGCGAAGAAGAACGTGTTGCGGGCGGTGGAGGCGGTGAGCAGCTTACTTGGCAACACGCCGAGTATTTGCCGGAAGTGCTATATCCATCCGGCGATATTCGATGGGTATCTGGATGGCAGTTTGCTGGAGGGGCTGAAGGCGCGGGCGGATGCGGTGCTGGACACGCACGAGCTGGGGCTTACGGCGGAGGAGATTGCTGTAACGGCTTTTCTGGATAAGAGGCTGGAGCAGGCTTTGCGGAAATAATCGCGCTTTGTACAGTGTTTTTCGTGTTCTTGGCCATCAAAGCGTTTCATCACCAAGAATACCAGGAAGTAAGTTGCCAGGCGGCGGGTGTCCTATACCGACCCGCTTGGGTTTGCTGCATTGGCAGCAAGGAAGAAAGGCCTTCTTTTTCGAGAAAAAGAAGCAAAAAGCTTTTGTCCTGACGCCTGCACGAAGGTTTGGCTGCTACTGCAGCCACATCGAATTGCACTATGAGCGTAGGCTGTGGTGCAGGCGTCGGAGCAAAAGTTTTTTGCTTCTTTTTTGCAAAAAAGAAGGCCTTGCTTCCTTTCTACATGCCCACCGCAGCACGTGTGATATCCGCGATCGTGCGACACCCGGCCAAACCCATCGTCAAATCCAGTTCCGCAAGCATGTTGCGCAGCACGGCATGCACGCCGGCTTGGCCGGCAATCGCCAACCCGTAGATATAAGGCCGGCCGACGAGCACGGCGTTGGCGCCTAACGCGAGCGTTTTGAAGATGTCCGCGCCGCTGCGTATGCCGCTGTCGAACAATATCGGCATGCGGCCGGCGACGGCGTCCGCGATTTCGGGTAGGGCTTGCAGGGCGCCGATCGCGCCGTCCACCTGGCGGCCGCCATGGTTGCTGACGATGATGCCGTCCATCCCGTGATCGATGGCGAGGCGGGCATCGTCGGGGTGGGTGATGCCTTTCAGCAGGATCGGCAGAGTGGTGTGCTGACGCAAAAAGGCGAGGCGGTCCCAGGTGATTGTCGGATTCGAGTAGGTGGACATGAAGAGCAGGCTGGCGGCGTGCGGGTCGTTTCGTTTGTCGCCGAGCATGGCCTGGAACACGGGATCGGAGGTGTATTGTGCGATGCCGCGCGCTTCGAGGAAGGGCAGGTAGGCGAGATCCAGGTCGCGGGTGCGCCAGCCGAGCAGGGCGGTATCGAGGGTGACGACGATCGCGGTGCAGCCGGCGGCTTCGGCGCGGCGGACCAGGCTGGCCACCAGTTCGTGGGATTTGCCCCAATAGAGCTGGAACCAGCGTTGCCCGTCGCCGCTGGCGGCTGCGATGGCTTCCATCGGAATGGCTCGCCTGGTTGGAGATGATCATCGGCACGCCGAGTTCGGCGCAGGCGCGCGCGGTGGCCAGGTCCGCCTCCTTGTGGGCGAGTTCCTGTACGCCGATCGGCGCTGCCAGGATGGGGGTTTGTAGGGTGCGGCCGAGCAGGGTGGTCGTGAGGTCGCGCTGGCCCATGTCGCGCAACATGCGCGGGCGTATCTGGACTTTGTCGAATGCGGCGAGGTTGGCTTGCATCGTGGTTTCGCGTCCGGCGCCGCCGGCGATGTAGGCGTACGCTTCGGGCGAGAGGGCGGCTTCGGCGCGGGCTTCCAGTTCGTCCTGGCGGGCGGGGATGGTTTGTTTTTGCTGGTGAAGCATGCCGCCGAGATAGATTTCGCCTTGGCGGGTGGTGCCTGGGGCGGCGGCGAGGCGGGCGTCCGGGGAATCTGTCATCTGGGCGCGGTCCCTTTCTGTTCTTTTCTGGCGAGGGTTCGTGGTGTAAAGCTTTGGCATGGAAATGGGTTTGCCGGAACGCTCTGCCGCTGTTCGCCGTGCGGCGGCGCGGCTGTGCCGGGCGCTGGGGTGGGCGCCGTTGCATGAGGTGAGCCTGCCGAACGGGCGTCGGGCGGATATATTGGCGTTGCGGCGGGACGGGGATTTCGCGTGCATCGAGGTGAAGTCAGGCGCTGCGGATTATCTGAGCGACGGGAAGTGGTGGGAGTACCGGGCGTTTTCGGATGCGTTGTATTTCGCGGTGGACGCGGATTTCCCGCTTGCTCTGCTGCCCGAGGACGTTGGTTTGATCGTGACCGCGGGCGATGAGGCGGTGGTTTTGCGCGAGGCGCCGGCGCATCGGATGGCGCCGGCGCGTCGGCGTGCTTTGACGCACCGGTTTGCGGCTTTGGCGGCGTGTCGGTTGGAGGGGATGATCGATCCGGTGGACCGGTTTGCCTTGAGTTGCGAGTGAGGGTTGGTGCGACAGTGCACCGTTGCTAATAATATGCAGAAATCACCGATGGATTTCGCTGGGGACGTTCAGCTTGTTCCGTTCTGCATCAAGAGCGTCGCTTCGCAAGGGCTCGCAATGACGAGATGGAGGAATACGCCAGCGCAGCTACGATCACTGCGCGGCCGCTTCACTCGTAGATGATAGCAGCGCCTTTTGCCAACCCAGGTTGAGATTGACGCGTCCAAGGCAGGCAAGAAAGCAGTCCTTTTTCGAGAAAAAGGACCAAAAAGCTTTTGCTCCGACGCCTGCACTAAAACCTACGCTCGTATTGCAAGTCGCTGTGGCTGCAGAAGTAGCCAAATGCGCGTCCAGGCGTCACAGTAAAAGCTTTTTGCTTCTTTTTCTCGAAAAAGAAGGCCTTGCTTTCTTACTCCTCCGCCAGCCCCTTCAACTCATAAACCAACGCCAAAGCCTCGCGCGCCGAAAGCTTGTCCGGATCCACCCCCGCCAGCCGCCCCCGCAACCCATCAACCGCCGCCTCCCCCGGCATCGACGCGAATAACGGCAAATCCGAAATAACCGGCGCCCGCCCGCGCTCCAGCGCCGCTAGCAACACCCCGGCCCGCCGCACAACCCCCGCCGGAATGCCCGCCAGCTGTGCCACATGCACGCCCCAGCTACGCCCGCCGGCGCCCTCGGCCACCTCGTGCAGAAAAACCACCGTGCCGCGCCACTCGCGCACCCGCATCATATGCGGCCGCAACCGCGGCAGCGTCTCCGTCAGCCGCGCCAGCTCGTGAAAATGGGTGGCGAAGATCGTGCGGCAGCGCGTCTGGCTGTGCAGCGCCTCGAGCACCGCCCAGGCGATCGCCAGCCCGTCGAGCGTGGCCGTGCCGCGGCCGATCTCGTCGACGATCACCAGGCTGCGCGGGCCGGCCTGGTGCAGGATCGCGGCAGTCTCGATCATCTCCACCATGAAGGTGGAGCGCCCGCGGGCGAGCTCGTCGGCTGCCCCCACGCGGCTGAACAGGCGGTCGATGATACCGATGCGCGCGCTGGCGGCCGGCACCGGCGCGCCGGACTGCGCGAGGATGGCGATCAGCGCGTTCTGCCGCAGATAGGTCGATTTGCCTGCCATGTTCGGGCCGGTGAGCAGCAGCAGGCGGCGCTCCGGCGAGAGGTCGCAATCGTTGGGGATGAACGCCGCATGGCCCGGCGCCGCGCCGTGCGAAGCCTGCGTGTCGCCGGCGGCCACGCCCGGCGCGCCACGCGCGAGCGCGCCTTCCACCACCGGGTGGCGGCCGCCCACGATACAGAACGCGTCGTCCTCGGTGATCGCCGGCCTGCACCAGTCGCCGCCCTCTGCCAGGCGCGCGTGCGACTGCAGAACGTCGAGCGTGGCCAGTGCGGCCGCCGCCGCCGCGATCGCGTCGGCGCAGGCCAGCGTGGCCGCCACCAGCTCGGCGAACACCAAACGCTCGCGCGCCTCGGCGCGGCCGGCCGCCTCGGTGATCCGGCGGTCCAGATCCGACAGTTCCGGCAAGCGTGAAGCGCGCCCCGTTCGCCATGCCCTGGCGCAGCGTGAGCTCCGGATGCGCGCGCAAGGCCTCCACCGCCGCGGTGGGCGCTTCCAGCACATAGCCGAGCTGGGCGTGGTGCCTGATCTTGAGCGACGCCACGCCGAAGCGTTGCGCATAGTCGAGCTGGCGGGCGCCCACCACGCGTCGGCTGTCGTCGCGCAGGGTGCGTTCGGCGTCGAGCTCGGCGTCGAAGCCGGGTGCGATCGCGCCGCCGGCCTCCAGGCGTACAGGCGGCGGGTCGGCCAACGCGCGAATCAGCAGGGTGTGCAGCTCGGGTGCGGCCGCCAGCGCGTCGCGGGCGGCGACCAGGATCGGCGGCGCCGGCCCGTCGAGTGCGGCGGCGCAGGCGGCGGCGGTGGCGAGCCCCAGGCGGATCGCCGCCAGGTCGCGCGGGGCGCCGCGGTTCAGCGAGAGGCGGCCCAGCGCGCGGGCGATATCCGGCGTGCCGCGCAGCGCGGCGCGCAAGGCGGCCAGGCAGGCGGGTGCGGCGATGAGGAAGGTCCAGCCGTCCTGGCGGGCGGCGATCGCGGCGGGGTCGGTCAGCGGGGCGGCGGTCCAGGCGGCCAGCGCGCGCGCGCCCGGGGCGGAGAGGGTGCGGGTGATGCTGGCCACCAGAGTGAGGGCCACGCTGCCGTCGCGCGCGCGCAGGAGCTCCAGGCTGGCGCGCGTGGCGGCGTCCATCTCGAGCTGGTTGGACTGGCCGGCCGATACCGGGCGGGAGAGGCGGGGCAGCCGGCCGGCCTGGGTGAGGCGGATGTAGTCGAGGGCCAGCGCGCCGGCGGTGGCTTCGGCGTCCGAAAACGTGCCGAACGCGTCCAGGCTGGCGGCATCGAATGCCTGGGCCAGGCGGGTGCGGGCCGGGCCGGCGGCGGGTTGGGCCGGGCCAGGTGCGCGCCTGGCAGCGTGGTCGGCCAGGGCGATCGTGTCCGGTGCCAGGATCTCGGCAGGGTCCAGGCGGCCGAGCAGGGCCGGCAGGCCGGCTGCGGTGAGTGCCGTGGTCTCGAACAGGCCGGTAGATACGTCCAGCCAGGCCGCGCCGATCGTCTCGCCGTGTTGGGTGAGGGCCAGCAGCAGGTTGGGGCGGGTGGCGTCCAGCAGCGAATCTTCGGTCAGCGTGCCAGGCGTGATCAGGCGGACGATGGCGCGGCGGAGCGGGCCCTTGCCGGCGCGCGCGCTGGCGGCCTCCATCTGCTCGGCCACGGCCACGCGGAAGCCGCGGCGTATCAGCCGCGCGAGGTAGATGTCCGAGGTGGCGACGGGCACGCCGCACATAGGGATCGGCTGGCCCGCATGTTCGCCGCGCTGGGTCAGCGCGATGTCGAGTGCGGCGGCGGCCGCGGCGGCATCGTCGAAGAACATCTCGAAGAAATCGCCCATGCGGAAGAACAGCAGGGCGTCGGGGTGTTCGGCTTTCAGCGCGAACCACTGCGCGATGGCGGGCGAGGGGGCGTCGGATTTCATCGTTCGGGTGCGTGCGAGGGGCGGGTGGCGCATAGGGGTAGCCTTGCCTTCTTCGCGCCCCCGCTGACAAGGTCGCCGCAAGGTTCAGGAGACGGGTCCATGGCAGACAGCGAAGCGGCGTCCGCGCGTATCACCGCCGAGGAGGCGCTGGCCCTGCACGCCAGCGGGCGGCCCGGCAAGCTGGAGACGCGTATCAGCAAGCCGCTCACCACGGCGCGCGACCTCAGCCTGGCCTATTCCCCCGGCGTGGCCGAGCCGTGTTTGCGCATCGCGGCCGACCCGTCGCTGGCCTACGAATACACCACGCGCGGCAACATGGTGGCGGTGATCTCCAACGGCACGGCGGTGCTGGGGCTCGGTAATCTGGGCGCACTTGCGAGCAAGCCGGTGATGGAAGGCAAGGTCGCTTTGTTCAAGCGCTTCGCCGATATCGACGGCATCGATCTCGAGATCTCCACGGAAGATACCGACGAGTTCGTCAATTGCGTGCGCTTCCTCGGGCCCGGTTTCGGCGGCATAAACCTCGAGGATATTCGCGCGCCCGAGTGCTTCATCATCGAGCAGCGCTTGCGCGAACTGATGGATATTCCGGTGTTCCACGACGACCAGCACGGCACCGCAATCGTGGCCGCCGCCGGGCTGATCAACGCATGCCACCTGACAGACCGCGACTTGGCCGAGACGCGCCTGGTGGTCAACGGCGCCGGGGCCGCGGCGATCGCCTGCGTGGAGCTTCTCAAGGCGATGGGCGCGCGCGCCGGCAATATCATCCTGTGCGACACCAAGGGCGTGGTGCATCGCGGCCGGCACGACCTCAACCAGTGGAAATCCGCCCATGCGTCGGACACCGCGGCGCGCACGCTCGCCGAGGCACTCGAGGGCGCGGACGCGGTGTTCGGCCTGTCGGTGCGCGGCGCCATCACGCAGGATATGGTGCGCGCGATGGCGCCAAGGCCGGTGATCTTCGCCATGGCCAATCCCGATCCGGAGATCACGCCGGAAGAAGCGCGCGCGGCGAGCCCGGACGCGATCATCGCCACCGGCCGCAGCGACTATCCGAACCAGGTCAATAACGTGCTGGGTTTCCCCTACATCTTTCGCGGGGCGCTCGATGTGCGCGCGAGCACGATAAACGAGGCGATGAAGATCGCCGCGGCGCACGCGCTGGCCGCGCTGGCGCGCGAGGACGTGCCCGACGAAGTGCACGCCGCCAGCGCGCGGCAATTGCGCTTCGGGCCGGATTACATAATCCCCAACGCCTTCGATCCCAGGCTGATCTTCCGCATTCCGCCCGCGGTGGCGAAAGCGGCGATGGATAGCGGCGTGGCCCGCCGGCCGCTCGCCGATCTGCGACGCTACACCCGCGAATTGTCGGGACGGCTGGACCCGACGGCGAACGCGCTCGACATGATCATGGAAAGCGTGCGCGCCAATCCGAAGAAAATCGTGTTCGCCGAGGGCGAGGAAGAAAAGGTGGTGCGCGCGGCGATCGACTTCACGCAGCGCGGCTTCGGCGAGGCGATCCTGGTCGGGCGTGAGGACCGCATTCAGGCCGTGCTCACGAAACTCGGTATGCGGCTGCCGGACGGCCTCGATATACACAACGCGCGCATCTCTTCGCATAATGCGCGCTATACGGACCTGCTCTATGCGCGGCTGCAGCGGCGCGGTTTCCTGCACCGCGACGTGCAGCGCCTGGTCAACCAGGATCGTAACGTGTTCGCCGCGGCCATGCTCGCCGCAGGCGATGCGGACGCTATGCTCACCGGGCTCACACGCGCGCGCTCGGTAAGCCTGGAAGCGATCAACCTGGCGATCGATCCGGCCCCCGGCCGCACCGCGTTCGGACTGACGATGATGCTGGGCGCCCGCGAGACGATGTTCATCGCCGACACGCTGATGCACGAGCGCCCGTCACCGCAGATACTCGCCGACATCGCCGAGGGCGCGGCCGCCCATGCGCGCCGGCTGGGCGCCGAACCGCGCGTGGCGCTGCTGTCGCACTCCACGTTCGGCCAGCCGATGCATGCGACCGTGCACGGCATACGCGAGGCGGTGGCGATCCTCGAGGCGCGCGGCGTGGATTTCGAGTTCGACGGTGACATGTCACCGGACGTCGCACTCGAACCTTCCATACGCGCGCTGTATCCGTTCTGTCGGCTCACCGGAAATGCGAACGTGCTGGTGATGCCGGGGCTGCACTCGGCGCATATCGTGAGCCGGCTGGCGCCGCGGTTGGGCGGGGGGAGCTCGATCGGGCCGCTGCTGCTGGGTATGTCGCGCGCGGTGCAGCTGGTGTCGATGGATGCGTCTGTCAGCACGATCGTTGATATGGCGGCGCTTGCGGCGCATCAGGCTGGGGAGCGGTGATGAACTCAAAGGAGGCGAGAAAGTAGTCCTTTTTCGAGAAAAAGGACCAAAAAGCTTTTGCTCCGACGCCTGCACTACATGCTGGGTGTCACTGCAACCGTATCGACTGGCACAACGGTCGCAAGTTGCGGGGCAAGCATTCGAGCAAAAGTTTTTTAGTTCTTTTTCTCAAAGAAGGACTGCTTTCTTGCTTGCCTGGATGCGTCGACCTTTTTCGGGCTTGGTATAAGCGTCTGCCTGATTTTCGCTTTTCGTCCGCTGTCAGCAGCGCGGGTGGCCGTGCGTCACCAGCTCGTGCACGCGCGGTATCAGCAGCAACCCGAAGGCGACCGCGAACGTCACGAGCGCACCCACGCCGGTCAAGGGATGGGCAACCAGCCAGCCGAGTATGACATCGATCATTGCAAACCCTTTCCTGCCTGTATCTGGCCGGTAAGCCTATGAGTCCGTGCGCCATGTGTCACGAATATTATGTGCTGCAACGCAATGAAGCCGGCTTATTATCCCGCAGGACAGCAAGGCCTTCTCTTTCGAGAAGAAGAAGCAAAAAGCTTTTGCTCCGACGCCTGCACGTTCGCCTGCGCTGGTTCTGCAACCCTCGCGCTCGCAGAAGCTGCGCATCCCTTCATGCAGGCGGGGAGATAAAAGTTTTTTGGTCCTTTTTTTCAAAAAAGGACTGCTTTCTTGCTTTCGTTACCAAGGCCGCTCGACCCTACTACTGGTGCGGCTTCTTCCACCGCCGGTGCAGCCACAACCAGCTCGACGGATCGGCCCGTATCCAGCGCTCCAGCACGTCGTTCATCTGCTGCGTGAGCGCGGCCGTATCGGCGCGGCGGTCGCCGCTGTCGGGCAGGACCAGAGGCGGCTCGACCACCAGGCGCAGCCGGGCCGGGCCGATCCGGTCGGCGCGCGCGGGCACCAGCGGACACCGGAAATGCAGCGCGAACATGGCGGCGGCCGGCGCGGTCATCGCCGGCCGGCCGAAGAAGCGGGCCTCCAGCCCCTCGTTGAGTTTCTGGTCCACCAGCATGGCCAGGCAGCCGCCGCCGCGCAGATGGCCCATCGCCTGGCGCGCCCCCGCGGCGCCCTTGGCGAACAGCTTGAGCCGATGTCCCGCGGCGGCCTCGCGCAGGCCGGTGATCATGCGGTCGATGCGCGGGTTCTGCGCGGCACGGTAGAAGCTGGCGACCGGCAGGCCATACTGGCCGGCGGCGCGGGGTAATATCTCCCAGTTGCCGATATGGCCGGAGAAGAAGATCACCGGGCCGCCGCCCGCCACCAGCGCCGCGAGTATGTCCTCGCCGGATACCTCCCAGCCGGGCCCGTCCGGCGTGTTCTGCTTCAGGGCGCCGACATGGGGGAGTTCGCCTGCGGTGCGGCCGAGCTGTTCCCAGGCGCCGCGCACGATCTGCCGGCGCGCGGCCGCGTCCAGTTCGGGCAACGCTGCGGCCAGGTTGGCGTGCGCCACGCGCGATACCGGGAGCCTTGGGCCTATCAGGGCTGCCAGGGTGCCCGCGATGTTCGAAGCGGCTTGCGGGCTCAGGGCGCCGAGGGTTTTGATCAGGGTTGCCACGAGGGCGGCTTCGGCTTCGGGGATCATGTGCACGGCAAGAAAGAAAGGCCTTCTTTTCTGAAGAAAAGAAGCAAAAGACTTTTGGTCCCTGTCGGGGAGCGCTGAAACATTCGCCGACAGGGAGCGAAAGCTTTTTGCTTCTTTTTCTCGAAAAAGAAGGCCTTGCCTTGCCTCAAATCACACCCGCCAAAGCCGCCGCATCGTCCCACACCAGCCCCACCCCCACACTCGAAATCCCGAACCTGTCGGACGCCGGAAGACGCACGAAATCCTTCGGCGTCGTCACCAGCGTAGCCCCCAGCCTGGCGGCCTCAGCGCGCAGCCCGGCCAGTTCGCCGGCGCCGTATCGGTGATGGTCCGCGAAGGGCCGCCGCCCGGCCACGTCCAGGCCGGCATCGCTTAGCATATCGAAGAACTTGGCCGGCCGGCCGATCCCCGCAAAGGCGAGCACCCGGCGACCGGCCAGGGCGACCGCCTCGGGGCCCGGCGCCAGGCGGGCGCGCAGGACGGGCAGGCTGTGGGGCAGGTGGTCCAGCGCTCCGGTCAGGTCGTCGCCGATCAGGATGGCGGCGCGGCAGCGGGCGGCGGCCGCCGCGATGGGTTCGCGCAGCGGGCCGGCCGGCAGCACGCGGGCGTTGCCGAACCCGGCCGCGCCGTCGATCACCAGCAGGCCGCAATCCTTGGCCAGCGTCGGGTTCTGCAGGCCGTCATCGAGGATCAGCATCTCGGCGCCGGCTTGCACGGCGCATCTGGCGGCGGCGGCGCGGTCCGCGCCTACCCAGGTCGGCGCGCAGGCGGCGAGCAGGAGCGCTTCGTCGCCGACCTGGCGCGCATCGTGGCGCGCGGGATCGACGCGCAACGGGCCGCGCGCGGTGCCGCCATGGCCGCGGGTGAGGAGATGAACCTGCTTGCCCTGCGCCTGCAGGCGGGCCGCGAGGTCCAGCACCAGGGTGGTCTTGCCGGCGCCGCCCACGCCCGGGTTGCCGCAGCAGATGACGCGGACGGGCGCGCGCCAGCCGGGCCGGGCAACACGCCGCGCGGTGATCCGGGCGACGAGCCAGCTTGCAGGCCCGAGCAGGGCGGGGATCACCTGGCGCGTATCGTGGCGCCAGAAGGCGGGCGGGGGGAGCGCCATGCGGCTCAGGCCACACCTGGCGGGGCGGCCATCAGGGCGATCAGCCGGGCGGCAAGTTCGCCGGGCAGATCGCTGGTGGCCGCGGTGGCGCGACGGCCGGCCGCGCCTGCTTCGGCCAGCCGCGCGGGATCGCGCAGCAGCCCATCGAGCGCTTCGACAAGTCCTGGCGCGTCGGGAACCTGGGTCAGCGCGCCGGCTGCGCGCAGATGCGTCGTGGTTTCGGCGAAGTTCTGCATGTCCGGGCCGCACACCACCGCACAGCCGAGCTGGGCCGGCTCCCACGGGTTCTGGCCGCCGCCGCCCGCGCAGCTCTTGCCGATGAACACCGCCGGGATGCAGCGGTAGAACAGGCCCAGCTCGCCCAGCGTGTCGGCGATCCATGCGCCCTGCGCTGGCGGGCCCTGGCCGAGGGACCGCCTTGGCGCGCCGAACAACTCGGCAAGGGCCGCGCCGCGCTCGGGGTGGCGCGGAACGATCACGGTGAGCAATCCTGGGTGGCGCAGGCTGAGCGCGTCGTGGCAGACCTGCACGATTGTATCGTCCGCCGGATGGGTGCTGGCGGCCAGCCAACTCGGGCGGCCCGCGAGCAGCGCCTGCAGCCGGGCGTGCTCTGCCGGGTCCGCCGGCAAGGGCGATGCCGCAAGTTTCAGGTTGCCCGGTGCGTCCACGTTGCGTGCGCCCAGAGCCAGCAGGCGGGCGGCATCGGCATCCGACTGGGCGGCGACCCACGCGAACCGTCCGAGCACTTCGCGCGCAAAGCCCGGCACCCGCGCCCATTGCCGCGCGCTGCGGGCGGAGAGCCGCGCGTTGACGAGGGCCACGGGGATCTGGCGGGCGGCGCAGGCCGCGAGCAGGTTCGGCCAGAGCTCGCTCTCCAGGAAGCCCACGGCATCCGGCCGCCAGGAATCGAGGAAGCCGGCGGCCCAGGCCGGCACGTCGAGCGGCACGAAACGGTGCAGCACGGGGCAGGCCGGCGGCGATTCCGCGAGCCGCCCGGCCAGAAGCTGAGCGCTGGTGACGGTGCCGGTGGTGAACAGCACGGTCACTTCCGCCGGCAACGCCGCCAGCAGCGGCAGCGCGGACAATGTTTCGCCGACGCTGGCCGCGTGCAGCCAGAGCAGGCGGCCCGCCGGCCGGGGGGCGCCGGCAAGTCCCCGGCGTTCGGCCAGCCTGGCCGCGACCTCCTTGCCGCGCCGGACCCGAAACCGAAGCATCAGCCGTAGCGCGGGAGCGGCGGCGGCCGCCGTCAGCGCCCAGGCCCGGCCGATCAGCCCAGGCACAGCATATCCGCCCGGTCCGCGGCCTCTGTCAGGCTGGCGGCGATGCGCGCCAGCGCGGCGTCTTCGGCGGCATCATCGGCGCGTATTTCCGGGGCGCAGACCAGGACGCCGCGGCCGAACGGAAGCGGCAGCATCAGCCGGTCCCAGCTGCGCAGGATCAGGCGATGCCGGACGGCGCCGGCCACAGCGATCACCGGTGCGCCGGTGATCGCCGAGAGCTGAGCCACGCCGGGTGCGGCCACGCGGGCCGGGCCGCGCGGCCCATCCGGCGTGATCACCACGGCGTCGCCGGCCGCGAGCGCCGCGATCAGGCCGCGCAGGGCCGCCGCCCCGCCGGTGTTGCGCGATCGGGTGCTGCCGGGTTTGCGGTGCGCGGTGGAGCCGTGGATGGCGCGCACGCCGAAGCGGGCCATTACGCCGGCGATCAGACGGCCATCCTTGTGGCGGCTGGCGAGGGCGGCCACGCCGCGGGTGGGGTTCTGGCGCCTGGAAGGTGTCCAGAGGGCGGGGATCATCGGCAGTCGTTCGTGCCATACGGCGATGATCACCGCGCCGCCTGGCAGATAGGGGGCCAAATGCGCGGCGCCTTCGACGGTCCAGCGCGTGCTGCGCAGGGTCAGGTCGAGGTAGAGGCCGAGCGACCAGGCGGCTAGGCGGTGCAGCACGTGGGGGCGGTAGCACGGATAAGGGAAAGCAAGAAAGCAGTCCTTTTTTGAAAAAAAGGACCAAAAAACTTTTATCCCGACGCCGGCACGACATGCTGGCTGTGACTGCAGGCGTATCGACTGGCAGAATGGAGGTAAGCCGCGGGGCAGCCGTCGGAGCAAAAGCTTTTTGGTCCTTTTTCTCGAAAAAGGACTGCTTTCTTGCTTGCCTGAATGCATCAACCCCTGTTGGGATTGTTATAACTTGCAAGCCTGGCTGCTCACATTCAGACAACGGCGCCGATACAGGCTTCCTGTGCAAAAAGAAGGCCTTGCCTATCCCAAAGCCGGCGAAAGATTGATCGCCACCTCCAGCCCCTGCCGTATCGGCGCCAGGTTGGTCACAAACCGCTCGGCGCAAGCCCGCCAGGAGAACGTCTCCGCGAACGCCCGGCAGGCGATACGGTCACCGTTGGCCAGAGCGCGCAAAACCGCCGTCCGCAAATCGGTATCCACCGCGCCGATCGCGTCGCCGCCGCCGACCAGCACGTCCTTCGGGCCGGTGACCGGAAACGCCGCGACAGGCGTGCCGCAGGCCAGGCTCTCCAGCATCACCAGCCCGAACGTGTCGGTCAGCGAAGGGAACACCATCACGTCGGCGCCGGCATAGGCGCGGCTCAGCGCCTCGCCATGCTTCACGCCCGCGAAATGCACGCCGGGATAGTCGCGCTTGAGGGCGGCGAGCTGCGGGCCATCGCCCACCACCACCTTGGAGCCGGGCAGGTCCAGCGCCAGGAACGCGCCGATGTTCTTCTCCACCGCGACGCGGCCGACATAGAGGCAGACCGGGCGGGCGAGGCCGGGATATTCGTCGCGCGGCTCCGGCTGGAACAGCGCCAGGTCGACGCCGCGCGACCAGGCGCGCAGGTCCCGGAAGCCGCGGGCGGCGAGCTCCTGGCGCAGGCTCTCGGTGGCCACCATCAGGCCGTGGCCGGCGGCGTGGAAGCGTCGCAGCCAGGCATAGGAGAGGCGGGTGGGCACGCGCGTGCGGGCGCGCAAATATTCCGGGAAGCGGGTGTGGAACGCGGTGGTGAAGATCCAGCCGCGACGCTTGGCGATGCGGCGGGCGGCGATGCCGAGCGGGCCTTCGGTCGCGATGTGCAGCGCATCCGGCGCAAAGGCCTCCATCAGGCGGGCCAGCTTGCGGCGCGGCAGCACCGAGAGGCGTATATCGGGGTAGGTGGGGCAGGGCAGCGTGCGGAACCGGTCCGGCCCGATCACCTCGGCCACGATGCCCAGCGCCTCCAATTCGCTCACCAGCGTGGCGAGCGTGCGGACCACGCCGTTCACTTGCGGCAGCCAGGCATCCGATATGATCAGCACGCGGGAATTGGGAGGCAAATCGGCCACTGAGTCCAAATCGTCGGGCCCCCAGGCCGGTGAGCGTGGCGCGCCGACGATGTCAGGCAGGTTCGGACACAGTCACACGTCGGGGCGTGAAGAAGGAGAGCTTGTTCAAAGCGACCCAGTCGATCAGTTCCAGGCGGCCGTCATGGTGTTCCACCAGGGCGGTGCAGCTCTCCACCCAGTCGCCGGTGTTGAGGTAGAGCACGCCGTCGATGCGGCGCATTTCGGCGTGGTGGATATGGCCGCAGACCACGCCGTCCATGTGGCGGCGGCGGGCCTCGCCGGCCAGCGCGCCCTCGAAACGGTCGATCGCCTTGACCGCGCCCTTCACCTGCCGCTTGAGCCATTGCGACAGCGACCAGTAGGGATAGCCCAGGATGCGGCGCACGGCGTTGAACCAGCGGTTGAAGCTGAGTGCCGCGGTGTAGGCCCAGTCGCCCAGGAAGGCGAGGAACTTGGCGTAGCGGACCACGCTGTCGAACTGGTCGCCGTGGATGATCAGCAGGCGGCGGCCGTCCGCCGTGACGTGCTCCGCTTCGCCGACCAGCCGCACGCCGCCGATCTCCAGGCCGAGCGGCAGCCAGGCGCGGAACATCTCGTCGTGGTTGCCCGGAATATAGAGCACCTGGGCGCCGCGGCTGGCATGGCGCAGGATCAGCTTGACGACTTCGTCGTGCATCTCGTCCCAATACCAGGATTTGCGCAGGCGCCAGCCATCGACGATGTCGCCGACGAGGAACAGGTTCTCGGTGCTGAACGAGCCGAGGAAATCGGCCAGGAAGTCCGCCTTGCAGCCCCTGGTGCCCATATGGGTGTCGGAGATGAAAACCGAACGGTAGGTGGCGCCTGGCAGAAGCGGAGCTTGGGCAGAAAAGGCGTTCATGAGCCTCACCGTCACGTAACGAACCGTCCAACCGCGCGCCGGGCTGGAATAACACGCAGCAGATAGTGCACGCACCGCGTCGCGTCAGTGAAGTTTGCGTGACGTCGGGGTATTCGCGCCGCCGCTATTATCACACGGCTGACGCTGAGCTGCAACCGAATCGCAATACTGCGCACGGATACTGGGCGGCTGGTCTGCGAGGATTTGGTTATGTGCCGGAAAGGCATGGCCTTCAGTTCTGAAGTCATGACACGCGCGACCTTTACTTTCGGCGTGCGCGCGCATCACGCGCGCCGCCCCCTGCCTTGATCATCATACACAATCCCACGGCGGGCGCACGGCGGGCCGGCGCTTTATGGCGGGTGCTGGATATCCTGTCGGCCAGCGGCGTGCGGGTGGAGCTGTTGGAGACGGCGCATCCCGGGCACGCGACCGAGCTTGCCTTTGCCGCGTGCCTGGGCGCGGGCACGCCGCCTTTGGTGGTGGCGGCCGGCGGCGACGGCACGATCGCCGAAGTGGCCAACGGGCTGGCCGCCGCCGGGTGCTGCGTGGGAGCGCGGGCGGCGCGGCTCGGCGTGATTCCGATCGGCACCGCCAACGTGCTGGCGCGCGAACTCGGCCTGCCGATGACGCCGAAGACCGTGGCCGCGGCACTGGCCTTCGGCCGCACCCGCGCGCTCTGGCCTGGGATCGCGCGCGGCGCCCAGCCGGACCGGCTGTTCGTGCAGATGCTCGGCGTGGGGCTGGATGCGCAGGTGGTGCATCGGCTGCCGCCGCGGCTGAAGCGGGCGCTGGGGCGCGGCGCCTATGTGCTGCAGACGTTGCGCGAACTGGCGCGATACGATTACGCGCCGATCCGGCTGCGAATCGACGGCGCGGCGGCCGAAGCGGCCAGCGTGATCGTCAGCAAGGGGACGCTCTATGCCGGACAGTATCTTCTGGCACCTGGCGCGCGGCCGGGCGAGCCGGGCTTCACGGTGGCTTTGTTCGAGCAGCCGGGGCCGTGGTCGGCGCTGATGTATGGCGCGGCGCTGCCGTTGAACTTGTTGCCGTGTGCGCCTGGGGTGCGGCTGGTGCGGGCTTCGCGGGTGGAGATACTGGGCGGGGCGCCGGCGCAGGCGGATGGCGATCCGGCCGGGTGCGTGCCGGTTAGCATCAGCGATGCGGCGGCGCCTTTGGCGGTGGTGGTTGGATAAGGCAAAGCAAGGCAAGCAGTCCTTTTTTGAAAAAAAGGACCAAAAAACTTTTACTTTCCCCGGTGGCATCGGCAGCTACTTCGACTCTGCCAGCCTCGCCGTTGCAGAAAGAGACCAAAACCTCAATGCCACCGGGGAAGCAAAAGTTTTTTGGTCCTTTTTTCAAAAAAGGACTGCTTGCTTAAGCGTTCCTACAAGGCGCGCATTACTGCGCCGGAGCTATTGGTAACTCGGATACGCCGGCCGCTGGGCGTAGTAGCCGCTATACGGATTCTGGTAATACCCGCCCCAATACGGACGATACGCATAAGGCGGCGGCGCGCGATACGTCGCGGGCGGCACGTAGCTGTACTGCCGCTCATACGCCCGCGGGCGCGCCTCGGCATATTGTTGCGGCGCGGGTGGCTTCGCCGGTGCCGGCGCCGGCGCGGTGAGGAAATGCGGCGGGTCGGAGCGGCCGTATTCCAGATGGTGCTCCGGCGGCGCTGGCTTGACGGGATCTGGCGCGGCCCTGCCGGCCCAGGGTTGCGCGTAATTCGTGTGGGGCAGCATCAGCATGTGCACCAGCTCCGGGCGTAGGAGCGTGGGCTCGTGGAACAGGCGGGGCTTCGGCTCGGCATGGGCCACCAGCCGTGGCGCTGCCGGTTGTGTCGGCGCCTGGCGCGCCGGCTGGTGCCAGAGCAAGGCGGCGGGGCGGGGGGCGCGGGCGACATAAGCGGGTTTGGGCGCGGTCTCCTCGATCACGCCGGATCTGCCTTCATCGGCTGCGTCAGCCGCGGGCGAGTCGGTATCGACGATGGCCGGCAGGGCGCCGGCATGGGCAAGCACGCGGTAGGCGTGCTTCGGGCCGGCAACCACCGGGGTGCGCGGCGCCTCGCGCAGTGTCGCCTCCGGTGCATCCTGCTGCTGCGCCGGCTGTGCCGGCTCGCTTTGCGGCGCGGTGTCCTGCAACTCGGCTTCCTGCTGCGGCGCTTCGTGCTGCGGCACATACATCGCCGCGCTCTCCTGAACCGGCCGCGCGCTTGTCTGTTGCGCGGCTGCATCGGGTGCGGCGGCGTCCGCCGCGGCCGGCTCGGACCCGGTCGGCGCGGGCATCTCCGCCATGGCGAGCAGGCGCTTCGTCACGATCGGAACACCGGGATCGTCATCCGACGGCGGAACCGGCGGACCGTAGAGGATCTTCGGCAGGCGGCTGTGCAGATCAGCCACCTTCACGAACTGGGCGGCGCGCAGCGGCTCCAGCGCCAGATACCGATCGGCCAGCGGATGCAGGCGGTCGGGGTTGTTCATCAGCGCCCATTCCGCGCGCAACAGGCTGCTCTCCCGGTGCGCCGCCTCGGTGGCCTGGTAGGCATGCGCGATATCGCGATCCAGCGCGGCGGCGGCGTGCTTCTCGGAATATACGTAGAGGCCGGACGCGACGGTGGCGAGCAGGCCGAACATGGTGATTTGCGGACGGAAGCGTATCGGTCCGGCCGCGGGCGGGCGGGCGGACTGGCTGGCCTCGGCATCGGCCAGCGCCTGGGCGGCGCGCGCGGTCAGCCGGCGCGGCACCACGACGGTCCAGCGGCGCTGGCCGGACGATACGGCGATACGCGCCGTTGCCGGTGGCTGACCGGGACGGGCAGGTTTGGCAATGGCTGGTTGGGCTTCTGGCAGATCGGAAAGCGGCAAGCTGAACATCGTAACGGCCCCACACGCGATCGTATCCTCGGCTGGAATCGCGGGCGGGAGCAAGCGGAAAGATAACGAGTTTCACCGTCCTATCATGATCTTTTCGCGCTGCCGGCCGGATGGCGTATTTTGTAACGGAGGCGCCGTGGAACATGCGTTGGCGCGATCATCATCGTGCAAAAGCGTGGTTTTTTCTCAAAAAAGAATGGCTTTGTTACATTTCCGCTGCCCGGCTGGCAAGCAGGTCCAAGGCATGCGCGACGGTTGCGGCTCTCACCGCGGCGCGGTCGCCGGGGAAGACCACGTGGCTCGTCCGCGTGGCACCGCCGCGCAAGGCACATCCGAAGCAGACCAGGCCCACCGGCTTTTCCGCGGAGCCGCCGCCAGGGCCTGCGATGCCGGTGACACTTATACTTATCACGGCGTCCGAATGGACGAGGGCGCCCTGCGCCATTGCCGCGGCGACCTGTTCGCTGACCGCCCCGTGACTTGCGATCAGTTCGGCCGCGACGCCGAGCAGGCGGGTCTTCGCCGCGTTGGAATAGGTGACGAAGCCGCATTCCACCACATCCGACGCGCCGGCGGCGTAGGTCATTGCCGCGGCGATCAGGCCGCCGGTGCAGGATTCCGCGGTGGCCAGGGTCCAGTTGCGCGCGCGCAGGGTCTGCAGGGTGCGTTCGGCTTGGTGTAGTGTGCTGGGGGGAAGCATGGGGGCGCTCGGTCCTGGAAGGCTGGGAAGGAAGGCCTTCTTTTTTGAAAAAAAGAAGCAAAAAACTTTTGCGGTGTGCTGTCGCGCCCAGGCTGGATAGGCGGCTCGCTTAGGACTCTGGGTTGGCGCCTGCCGCGGCGTCAGGAGTCAAAAATTTTCTGGTCCTTTTTTTCAAAAAAGGACTGCTTGCTTGCCTTGCCTGAACCGTCAGGCGAACCTCAAAGCATGTGCCCCAGCGCAGCCTGCAGCAGCAGCAGGCAAAGCGCGCTGGCCAGGCCGGCGAGCAGGTCGTCGGCCATGATCGCGGCCGCGCCGCCCTGGCGGTCTGCCCAGCCGATAGGACCCGGCTTGGTGATGTCGAAGAGGCGGAACAGCACAAAGGCGGCCGCCAGGCCGAGCGGCGTCGGGTGGTGCAGCGCCACGAGGGCGAGCATCTGGCCGGCGATTTCGTCGATGACGATCCAGCCCGGGTCTGCGTGGGTGGCGGGGTCTGCGTCCTTGGCCGCGCGCAGGGGCAGGCCGGTGGCGGCCGCTATGGCCCACAGTCCGCCGTAGGTGGCGAGCAGGATGGCGGCGAAGAGCAGCGTCGGGGAGGCCTGCAGGAGGGCGGCGCCGATGGCGAGGCCGACGAGGGAGCCGGCGGTGCCTGGCGCACGCGGCGCTGCGCCGGCGCCGAAGCCGGCGGCTATTATGTAGGCGAGGCGGGTCCGACGTTCGGTTGTGAAGGGCATGTGGGTGAGATAACAAGATTTGCGCCAGTTGTCCGGTGCGCCCCCCAACCTGGCGACGCATCTGCCGGTTGTCGCCACGCCAGCCCACCTGGCCGCCTCTGCCCGGCCTGAGATGTGAAAGGTTGTCAGTGATCGTTCCACGACGCTGGTTTGCGACGATCATTCGAAGTCATTTGGTTCTGCCAGCGTGCTTCGTCTTGTTTACGCTGCCAGTCTGCTTGTTCCTGTCCGTCGCCGTGCCCACGGGTGAGCCGCCGGACGAGCCCGCTCACATCATCCGTGCTGACAGCCTGCTATACGGCGATGTGTTCGGTCAGCGCCGGACGTGGAGCGACGGCGCCGGACACGTCATACCCGGCGCTGGCGTGACGGCTGATCCCGTTTTGCTGCAAGCAAGTCTGAATTATCTCGGGGGAGATGCCAGGGCGGCGGCAAAGAAAATGACAGCCGGTTTGCTGAACAGATTGCACGATCTGAAATGGAGTGCGTCACCCAGTTTTGTTTATGCGCCAAATACTGCTGTGTACATGCCGGTGTTTTACGTTCCTGGAGCAGTCGCGCTCGGCGCGGCACGGCTGCTCCACATCAGTCCCCATGCTGCCATATTGCTCGGTCGGCTGCTAAATTCATTCTGCTTCGTCGTGATCGGGCTTGCGGCTCTCTTGTTTGCGCAAACCGGTCGCTGCGTTCTGTTCGTCGGTACTCACGCTGCCGATGACGGTCTCGCTGGCAGCATCGTTCAACCAGGACGGTTTGCTCATTCCAACATCAGCCCTGGCTGTCGCGCTGCTGACCCGATGCAGCTTCTCGCCCTGCAAGTCCTACTACTGGTTGGCGGTGGCCTGCTGGCCTGCATTATCGCAGCAAAGATAGCCTACATACCTCTTGCTGGCGCGATGCTGATCCCGTTTCTTCAGGCCGCAAGGCCGTTTCGTTCGCGCCGTTTCCTGGCAGGAACTCATGCTGGCAACAGTCCCCGGCATACTCTGGACGGTTCGTTCCATGATATTCGTTGCGTCACCGTTCGTGCGGGGGCCGGCCTATACGCCTGGTCCGCTCTGGCCCGGGGACCCGAACAAGCTTTTTTACACAACGGATGTCGGTAGCCAGTTACAGGTCTTGTTTCACCGGCCACTCTTGTTTCTTAGTCTGCCGCTTCAGGCATGGCGGCCAGAAGAACTTCAGCTTCGGATCATGGAGATGGTCGGTGTTCTCGGGCAGCTGGATGTCGTCCTGCCACACATTATCTACCTGCTTTGGTATGTGGCCGTAACATGCGCGTTGCTTGCGGCCGTTGTGCAGACGCATACGGTGGTCTGGTCGCGCATAGGTGCCGCTTTCGTAGGCCTCGGTGTAATTGTTTTAAGTTGCATCGCGGTTTACGACTGTCAGTACTTGTCGTGGACGACCGTTGGAGCTTTGAATATTGACGGTGTGCAGGGCCGCTATCGCATCCCACTACTCGCGTTCGTGGTGATGGCGCTCCCCGGTCTCCGTGCCGTATCGCACCAACCGCTATACCGCTTGTCGAGAGCGCTCTCACGGTTCCGGCGCTGGCAGCCGGTGCGATTGATCTGATCGTAGTTCCGCAAACCGTCCTGCTCGACTACTATCTCCGCTAGCAGGTTTTCTGCCCGAAGATGTGCAGAGCAAACGGCGCAGCTTAAGCAGTAAGCCCGCGACAGCACTCTCAAAAGTTTTTTGCTTCTTTTTTGCAAAAAAGAAGCGCTTGCCTCTACCCAGCCTGCCGCGCCAAAGCCCGAGCCCGCCGCTCGTCCTTCTTAGAGTTCCCACCAACAGCCTTCACAGGCTTGGCCTTCTTCAAGCAGCAACGTCCGGTAATCCTCCATATCGCCCTCGTAAGGCGCAATCAGTCCCCCCATCGACGATCCACAACGTATCCGCCACCAACTCCACCAGATGCGGATCATGCGTGATCAGCAGCACCGCGCCGGCGAACGCCGCCAGCGCGCGGACCAGCGCGTCGCAGGCGTCGATGTCGAGATGGTTGGTGGGCTCGTCCAATATCAGCAATTGCGGGGCGTCGCGCGTGGCCAGCGCCAGCAACAGGCGGGCGCGCTCGCCGCCGGAGAGTGAGCCGGTCGGCGTGAGCGCGCGGTCGCGGTCGAGGCCGAAGCGGGCGAGCTGGCTGCGCTGGTGGGTGGGCGGCGCCAGCGGCAGCGCGCGGGCGATGTGGTCGAGTGCCGTCTCGCGCGGGTCCAGCTCGGCTTCCTGGTGCTGGGCGAAATAGCCCACGCGCAGCTTGCCCGGGCGACGCAGGCGGCCTTCCATCGGATCGAGCCGGCCGGCGAGCAGCTTGGCGAAAGTGGATTTGCCGTTGCCGTTGGCGCCGAGCAGGGCGATGCGGTCGCCCATTTCGAAATTCATGCCGAGCGCGCGCAGGATAGGGGTGTCGCCGTAGCCGACGGACACGCCGTCCAGCGAGAGGATCGGCGGCGGGAGCGTGGCGGGTTCGGGGAAATTGAACACGGTGGCCGAATCCTCGATCACGCTCTCCATCGCCGGCATCTTTTCCAGCGCCTTGATGCGGCTTTGCGCCTGGCGCGCCTTGCTGGCCGACGCGCGGAAGCGGTCCACGAAGGCCTGCATGTGGGCGCGCTGCGCGTTGATCTTCACCGCGGCTTTCGCCTGGAGCATGGCCTGTTCGGTGCGTATGCGGACGAATTCGTCGTAGCCGCCCGGGCGTCACGGAGAGGCGGCGCTGGTCGAGATGGGCGATCGCCTGGACGCTGCGGTTGAGCAGGCCCTGGTCGTGGCTGACCACGAGGGCGGCGCCGGCGAAGCGGGAGAGCCAGGATTCGAGCCACATCGTGGCTTCGAGGTCGAGATGGTTGGTCGGCTCGTCGAGCAGCAGCAGGTCCGGGTTGCTGAACAGCACGGTGGCCAGCGCCACGCGCATGCGCCAGCCGCCGGAGAAGCTGTCGACCGGGCGGGCCTGGGCGTCGGCATCGAAGCCCAGGCCGGCGAGGATGGTGGCGGCGCGGGCGGGGGCGGAGTCGGCGTCGATGGCGCCGAGGCGTTCCCAGATGGCGGCCACGCGGTCGGGCGGGATGTGGCCGCGCTCGGCATCGTGGGCCTCGGCGAGCAGGGCCAGGCGTTCCTGGTCGCCCTCCAGCACGGTTTCCAGCAGGGATTGCGGGCCGGAGGGGGCGGTCTGTTTGACCTGCGCCATGCGGGCGCGGGCGGAGATGTGTATATTGCCGCCGTCCACCGCGAGGTCGCCGGAGATCGCTTTGAGGAGGGTGGATTTGCCGGCGCCGTTGCGGCCGACCAGGCCGATGCGGCGGCCGGCTTCGACCGTCAGGTCGGCGCCTTCTAGGAGGGTTCGGCCGCCCATGCGCAGGGTGACGCCTTGGACGGTTAGGAGGCTCATGGGCGCCCTATATCGCAGCGCAGCAAAAAAAGTAAGCAAGGCCTTCTTTTTTGAAAAAAAGAAGCAAAAAACTTTTGACTCCCTGTCGGGTGCTCATCCGGCAGGCACCCGACAG
Source organism: uncultured Alphaproteobacteria bacterium (assembly GCA_963795825.1). GTDB lineage: Bacteria > Pseudomonadota > Alphaproteobacteria > Acetobacterales > Acetobacteraceae > BOG-908. Next base: position 1,371,843 of record CAWCIW010000001.1, read on the forward strand.
GGAGCAGAAGTTTTTTGCTTCTTTTTTTCAAAAAAGAAGGCCTTCCTTTCTCCCTTCGCGGTTGCAGTCCCCCCCAGGCCGCGTCAGAACACCCGGCCCACTGCATACGAGCCCGACGCATTTGCCCGTCCCGTTCTCCTCCGACGATCTCGGCCGCGTTTTCGAAGTCCGTGCGCTAACCCGCGGCCGCAGCCTGGTGCTGATCGGCGCCGTGGAAGTGAAGCTCGACGGCGAAACCATCATCGGCACCGTGGAGGACAAGGGAGTCCGCCGCACCGCCAAGATCACGCCGGCCGCCATGGGCAAGCGCGTGGTGTTCGAAAACCGCTGCACCTGCCGCCTGGTGAACTGCCCGCATCTGGCCGCCACCGCGTTTGCGGCACTCGATCGCTTCCCCGCTTTGCGCCGCGCCGAGCAGGCCACCTTCCTGGAACGCATGGGCGAGGCGCCGGCGCCGGAAAAGCAGCGCCTGCTGGTCAATCTCGAGCCGGGCATGCCGCCGGATTCGTGCTTCGTCAGCTTCAGCCTGGTGGGCGAGCGCACCGCGCGGGTGGAGCCAACCAATCCCGCGCGTATCCTGCGCGAAGGCACGGCCAGCGAGGCCGCGCTGGCGCTGGCCCATCTGCTCGGCGGCGGCGAGGCGGCGCGCACCGGCGTGCCCGTCCCGTCCGTCGCACCTCTGGTCGCGGCCCTGCTGCGGGTGGAGAACGCGCGCTGGGCGGCCACCGGCAAGAAGCTGATCGCCGGCGAGGAACGCACCTTCGAGGCCGATGCGCCGCCGCGCCTGCCGCCGCGCTCGGCGGTGCTGCTGGGCGACACCGGACCCTGGTACGTGGATGCGGCCACTGGCGCGGTCGGCCGGGTGAAATTGCGCCAGAAGCGCCCGCCGCCGCCGCCGCCGATCAACATGCGGCCGCGCCTCGGGCGGCAGAAGGGCGTGTCCACTTTGGTGGCCACCGAGAGCGAGCGCGCGATCGTGGAGCGGCCCGTCACACCGGTGATGCGCATGCAGCGTATGCGCGCGCCGGACGATTTCGGCCGGCTGGTGCTGATGGACGCGCTGATCCTGGATTTCGACTATGGCGGAACGCTGAGCGACGGCGACGACGAGCGGCAGTTCGTCCGCGTCGACGGGCCGAAGGGCCCGAGCTTCGTGCGACGGAACGTGGAGGCGGAAGCGGCGGCTTTGGAGTCGCTCAAGCAGGACGGCTTCACGATGATGCGCGTGGGCGACGGCAAATCCGCGCGCGGGCGCCGGGTGTTCGTGTTCCGCGGCGCGGATGCCGGTGAGCGCTGGCACCATTTCGTCTCCGAGCGCGTGCCGGCGTTGCAGTCGCTGGGGTTCCGCAGCCTGATCGACCGCGATTTCGGCCCGCGCATGGTCGAGCACGTCGGCGAGTGGGACTTGAAGATTCGCGACGTAGCGGTAAGCGCCGAGACGCCGGGCAATTTCTCGCTGGATTTCGGCATCGAGATCGACGGCGTGCGCATCCCGCTGCTGCCTGTGCTGAGCAACCTGCTGGCGCGCGGCGGCATGGACAACGCGCAGGTGGTGGGCCCGGACCTGATCACCACGCTCGAGGACGGCCGGGTTGTGAAGTTGCCGGCGGAGCGGATACGGCGGATGCTGGCGATCATGGGCGACCTCATCGAGGCTGCCGAGATACGCGAGGACACCATCGTTCTGCCGGATGCCGAGGCCGCCACCGTGGTGGAGCTCGAGCAGCTCCTGCTGACGCGCTGGCAGGATGCCGGCAAGATACACGCCTATACCGAGCGGTTCCGCGGCGAGATGGAGATTCCGCACGTGCCGGTGCCGCCGGAATTCCACGGCGATCTGCGGCCGTACCAGACCCAGGGCGTGGACTGGCTGCAGCATCTGATGGCGAGCCAGCTCGGCGCGTTCCTCGCCGACGACATGGGCCTCGGCAAAACCGCGCAGACCATCGCGCATATCACGGTGGAACATGCCAGCGGCCGGATGACGCATCCGGCGCTCATCGTGGTGCCGACGAGCCTGATCGCGAACTGGACGTCCGAGCTGGAGAAATTCGCCCCCGGCCTGAAAGTGGTTGTGCTGCACGGGCTCGACCGGCACCGCAAGCGCGATACGCTGGACCGTTTCAACGTGGTGGTGACGACCTACACCGTGCTGACGCGCGACGTGCTGGAGATGAAGGAGCGTGACTGGCACATCATCGTTCTCGACGAGGCGCAGGCGATCAAGACGCCGGATGCCAAGGCCACCAAGGCAGTGTGCCAGCTCGATGCGCGGCAACGTATCTGTCTGTCGGGCACGCCGATCGAGAACAACCTCGAGGAATTGTGGTCGCAGTTCGCTTTCCTGATGCCGGGCTTGCTGGGGGACCGGCGCGGATTCTCCAAGCGGTTCCGCACGCCGATCGAGAAGAACGGCGACCAGCTCAGGCGGGTTCAGCTCGTGCGGCGTATCAAGCCGTTCATCATGCGGCGCAAGAAGAGCGAGGTGGCGACCGAACTGCCGCCGAAACATACGATTTTGCGTCGGATCACGCTTGGCGCCGGACCAGCGCGAATTGTACGAGACGATACGCGTGACGATGTACGAGAAGGTGCGCGAGCAGGTGGCCGAGCGCAGCCTGGCGCAGAGCCGTATCGTGGTGCTCGATGCGCTGCTGAAGTTGCGCCAGGCGTGCTGCGATCCGCGGCTGGTGAAATTGCGCTCGGCGCGCGAGATCGAGAGTTCGAGCAAGTTGGACGATCTGCTTGAGATGATTTCCGAGATGATACCGGAAGGCCGGCGCATTCTGCTGTTCAGCCAGTTCACCTCGATGCTGGATTTGATCAAGCCGCGTCTGCGCGAGGCGGAAATACCGTTCGTGGAGTTGCGCGGCGACACCATGGATCGTGGCGAGCCGGTGCGCAGTTTCGAAGCCGGCGAAGTGCCGCTGTTCCTGATCAGCCTCAAGGCCGGCGGGCGCGGGCTCAACCTGACCTCAGCGGATACGGTGATCCATTACGATCCGTGGTGGAATCCGGCTGTCGAAGACCAGGCCTCCGACCGGGCGCACCGCATCGGGCAGACGAAATCGGTGTTCGTCTACAAGCTGATCGCGGCCGATACGGTTGAGGAGCGTATCCTGGAGTTGCAGGCGCGCAAGGCGGAGCTGGCGTCGCTGGCGTTCAGCGAGGGCGACGGGGAGGCGCAGGAGGGCGGCGATCTGGGCGGGCTGGATTCGGGGGATATCGATTTTCTGTTCGGCGATGGCGCGGATCGGGAGCGGGAGGCGGCTTAGGCAAGGCAAGGCAAGCAGTCCTTTTTTGAAAAAAAGGACCAAAAAACTTTTGGTATGTGCTGTCGCGCCGGAGCTGGAGGGGCGCTTCGGCTAAAAGATTTCGGGCCTATTCTGCTTCTGCCAGTCGCCCGGGCTTCAATAAAAGCCCAGATGTTCGTGCAGGCGTCGGAGCAAAAGCTTTTTGGTCCTTTTTCTCGAAAAAGGACTGCTTGCCTTGCCTTAACACTTCCTTATGCCCCCCCTGATATTAAATCGCCGGGAGAAACTGACACAGGCGGAACAGATGGCGGGCGAGCGTCCAGGTTGTGAAGGCTGCCGCGCGACGGCGACGTTGCCGCCGTTCACCATGGCGTTCCAGCCGATCGTGGACGTTCAGGAGTTTCGTATCGACGCCTACGAGGCGCTCGTACGCGGTCCGAACGAGGAGGGCGCGGGCGCTATCCTGTCGCAAGTAAACGCCACAAACATGTATGCGTTCGACCAGGCGTGCCGGGTGCGCGCGATCGAGCTGGCCGCACGGCTTGGCATGGACCGGCAGCTCAGCATCAACTTCCTGCCGAACGCCGTGTATGAGCCGCGCGCCTGCATACGCGCCACGCTTGAGGCGGCCGCGCGTACCGGATTCGATCCGCGCCGGCTGACCTTCGAAATCGTGGAGACCGAGGATATCGCGGACACGCCGCATCTGCTGCGCATCGTGGAGGAGTATCGTCGGCAAGGCTTCAAGATCGCGCTGGACGATTTCGCCACCAGCTATTCCGGCCTGACCCGGCTTGCCGATCTGCGGCCGGACATCGTGAAGCTGGATCGCGCTGTGGTGCGGGACTGCGACACGGATCGCGTGCGTCTGGCCATCGTGCGCAACATTGTCGTCCTGGCCGGCGAGATCGGCATGAAACTCGTGGTGGAAGGCGTGGAGCGCGCCGCCGAGGTCGCGGCCTTGCGCGAGGTGGGCGTGCGGTTCATCCAGGGTTTCTACTTCGCGCGGCCGGGTTTCGAGAAGATCGTGACGGATGAGGAGGTGTTTCCGCTCTCCGCCCGGAATATCGGGGTTTCGGCAGGCCGGGCCGCGGCTTGAGGTCCGGGCCGCACCGGCCGGCATTTCGCGGATTTTGCGACGCCTTTGACTTCCGGGACGGCGCTGGCTTTGCTGCGTCCCGGGAGGCCAAAACATGCCTAAGCGCGATGCCGAATAGCCGTGAGTGACAGCTACCGTTTCAGCCATCGCCTGCGCGTGCGCTGGGGCGAGTGTGACATGCAGGGCATCGTGTTCAACCCGCATTACATGGCGTATATCGACGTTGGATTGACGGAGTATTGGCGCGAGATCGGCGTCGTCTATCCGGACAGTCTGGTTGCGGAAGGGACGGATCTTTTCATGGTCGCGGCCAGCCAGCGGTATTTCGCCGCCGCGCGTTACGACGATCTGCTCGATGTGGTGCTGCGCACCGCCTATCTCGGCTCGACGAGCCTGCGTTTCGCCTTCGAGATACGCCGGGCCGCGACGGTGCTGTTCGCCGGCGAGGCCAGCTATGTCGTGGCGGACCGCGATACGCTGCGGCCCAGGAAACTGGGCGCTGCGCTGCTGGCGCGTATCCTGGCCTATGAGACGGTGTCGCCGGAGCGCAAGGCAGGCTAGGGTCACGCGTGGCAGCAGGAATACGGCATGTCTGGGCATATCGATCCGACACGCGAGCAGTTTGCGGAATTTCTCAAGATTTCGCGCGAGGGCCCTATACAGATGCTGAACCTGGTGCGGTTTCGCGCACAGGCCGCCTATCCGGACGGCCATCAGGCGACGGGTGCGGAAGCCTATCGCGCCTATGCAAAAGCCAGCGCCGCGGTGTTCGCGCAGGTGGGTGGGAAGCAAGTGTGGCTGGGCCGGTTCGAGCACATGCTCATCGGCCCCGCCGACGAGCATTGGGATGCGGTGTTCATCGCGGAATACCCCGACGCGTCGGCATTCGAGCGCATGCTGCGCGACCCGGTCTATCGCGAGGCGGTGAAGCACAGGCAGGCGGCGGTCGAGGATTCGAGGCTGATCCGCCTGGCACCCGTGAAACCTGGGCCAAACTTCGGCGCAGCCACAGGTGTCGTCGCATAAAACGAAGCCCCCGTTGCACCCGTCAGAGCAAAAGTTTTTTGCTTCTTTTTTTCAAAAAAGAAGGCCTTCCTTGCTTCCTACCTCCAAGGCCCAAACATGAAAACCTGGGACAAGTCCCGCCTACCCTCGCGCCACGTCACAGAAGGCCCCGGCCGCGCCCCGCACCGCAGCTACTACCACGCGATGGGCCTCACCGAAGCCGAGATCGCGCAACCCTTTGTGGGCGTGGCCACCTGCTGGAACGAGGCAGCCCCCTGCAACATCGCGCTGTCCCGCCAGGCCCAGTCGGTCAAGCGCGGCGTGGGCGAGGCCGGCGGCACCCCGCGCGAATTCACCACCATCACGGTGACGGACGGCATCGCGATGGGCCACCAGGGCATGAAGAGCTCGCTGGTGTCGCGCGACGTGATCGCCGATTCGGTCGAGCTGACGATCAGAGGCCACTCGTACGACGCGCTGGTCGGGCTGGCCGGCTGCGACAAGAGCCTGCCCGGCATGATGATGGCGATGCTGCGGCTGAACGTGCCGAGCGTGTTCCTGTACGGCGGTTCGATCCTGCCCGGCCGCTTCAAGGGCCGCGACGTGACGGTGGTGGACGTGTTCGAGGCAGTGGGCCAGCACGCCGCCGGCAACATGAGCGACGAGGATCTGCACGAGCTGGAATGCGTGGCGTGCCCGTCGGCGGGCGCGTGCGGCGGGCAGTTCACCGCCAACACGATGGCGATGGTGAGCGAGGCGATCGGCCTGGCGCTGCCCGGATCGGCGGGGTCGCCGGCGCCGTACGAGGAGCGCGACGCCTGGGCCGTGGAGTCCGGCCGCGCGGTGATGAAGCTGGTGGCGAGCGGGCTGCGGCCGCGCGACATCGCCACGCGCCGAGCCTTCGAGAACGCCGCGGTGTGCGTGGGTGCCACCGGCGGCTCCACCAACGCGGCGCTGCATCTGCCGGCGATGGCGCACGAGGCGGGCATCGTGTTCACGATGGACGATGTGGCGGCGATCATGCGCCGCACGCCCTATATCGCCGACCTCAAGCCGGGCGGGAAATACGTGGCGCTCGACGTACATCGCATCGGCGGCATCCCGGTGATCCTGCGCGCGCTGCTCGATGCCGGGCTGCTGCATGGCGACTGCATGACGGTGACCGGGCGCACGCTGGCCGAGAATCTCGAGGGCGTGGTGTTTCCCGAGGACCAGGACGTGGTCTATCCGGTGAGCCGGGCGATCACGCCAACCGGCGGCGTGGTCGGCCTGCGCGGCAATCTGGCGCCGGACGGGGCGATTGTGAAAGTCGCAGGGCTGGCGCATCAGCGTTTCGAAGGCACTGCCTTGTGTTTCGACAGCGAGGAAGACGCGTTCGCCGCGGTGCAGGCGCGCGCCTACAAGGCCGGCGACGTGATCGTCATACGCTATGAGGGGCCGCGCGGCGGGCCGGGCATGCGCGAGATGCTGTCGACCACGGCGGCGATCTACGGGCAGGGCATGGGCGAGCAGGTGGCGCTGATCACCGACGGCCGGTTCTCCGGCGGCACGCGCGGATTCTGCGTGGGGCATGTGGGTCCGGAGGCGGCGCTGGGCGGGCCGATCGGGCTGTTGCGCGACGGGGACCGGATCGTGATCGATGCGCAAGCCGGGCTGATCTCGGTGGCTGTGGACGATTCGGTGCTGGCCGAGCGCCGCTTGGCCTGGCGCCCGCGGACCACGAATTACCAGAGCGGGGCGATCTGGAAATTCGCGCAACTGGTAGGGCCGGCGCATCTGGGGGCGTTGACGCATCCTGGCGGTGCGGCGGAGACGCATGTCTATGCGGATGTGTGATTACGGGGGGAGGTGAGAAAGCAAGCAGTCCTTTTTCGAGAAAAAGGACCAAAAAGCTTTTGCTCCCCGCCTGCACCGAAGCCTGCGCTATGTCGGCGAGCCGATACGGCTGCAAGATGAAACATGATGTCGGTGCAGGCAAACGGAGCAAAAGCTTTTTGGTCCTTTTTCTCGAAAAAGGACTGCTTCCTTCCTCCCCTTAAACGATCTCGCTAACAGCAATAGCCACCTTGCACCCCGCCTTGATCACCCCCGCCAGCACCCGGTAGCCCGGCGTAAGCTCCGCCTCGTGCTCCAGCCCGATGTCGCGATGCTCCAGCTCCTCGGCGCGAAACGTCTCGATCGTCGCGCGCAACGCCGGCTCCTCGGTGCCTAGATCGGTCACCTGGTCGCGATAATGCTCGTCGATCGCCTCTTCGACGGCCACGGTACACGCCATTGCCGCGCGCTCGCCCATCGCAGCGGTCACCGCGCCGAGCGCGAACCCGGCCAGGTGCCACAGCGGCAGCAGTGCTGTGGGGCGCACCCGTCGTTCGGAGATCAGGCGGGTGAAGGTGTCGAGATGTACCTGCTCCTGCGCCTGCATGTGGCGCAGGATGTCGCCTTTCGGACCGTTCCCGAGCACCGAGAGCTGGCCCTGGTAGATGCGTTTGGCGCCGTATTCGCCCGCGTGGTCCACGCGTACGATGCGCTCCAGGCGGGTGCGGGCCTGGGTGTCCCCGGGAAGGCTCATCTGCGTCGTCCTCTGCTGCGTGAGAGGGAGATGGTGCGCCTGAGGGCGATGGCGAGGCCGGCGGCGATCGCCAGCGCGTAGCCGAAATCCATCTGGGTGAACGAAATCGGCACCCCCGGGATCAGGTAGTCCGGATCCTCGCAGTTCTTCGCCGGGCGGGCCGGCATCGCGGCGATGCGCTGCGCCATCGACATGCCGGTGAAGTTCGGCGAGGTGCATTCCGGCAGCGGGTCCGGCCACCAATGCTGTTCCACGCCCACATGCGTGAACGACAGCCCGGCGCCACCGAGCATGACCACAACCAGCAGCCACAGCACCGCGCGGCCCGGCAGGCGCGGCAGCACGGCGGCCAGCAGGCCGGCGCCGATACCAATGTAGTAGGGCCAGCGTTCGAGCAGGCAGAACGCGCAGGGGATCAGCCCGAGCACAACCTCGGACCCGCGGGCGACCAAGATGGCCAACCCGCAGGCAAAGGCCGCGCCGATTGCGATGAAACGGTGGCGGTTCATCGGAAAAGCCAGGGTGTCAGGCCCGGCTCAGCCGCCCCAATGCGCGCCGATCCAAACGCCGCCAGCCCAATGGCCGGGGATGAAGTGGACATAGCCGGGGCGCGTGGCGATCCAGTGGCGGTGCACCCAGACATACCGGTTGAACCGGGGCGCCCACTGCCAGTGGCCGGGCTCCAGAACGAAGCGGGCCGGCGGGCCGGGTGGCGGCGGCGGCGCGCCGAGCTCTTCCTGCAAGGGCGGTATCGCCGGCTGGGCGGCGGCGGGGCCCACCACGCCGGCCGCGGCCAGCACGGCCAGGGCGGCGGCTACGGTCTGATGCAGTCTCATGGGTGCACTCCTTGAAAACCTGGTGAAGCCGTATGATGGGCTGGTCCGCGTGGCTTTTTTGCGGCCGGCAGATGAACAGATGGCAAGGCGCCGCGCGCCTGGCGCCGCGGTCAGACAACGCCGGACCCGCCACCCGCCTGCGCCGCCCGAAGCGATCGTGCCGGCGTCGGTCTCGGCTAATGCACGTTCACCGTTACCGTCTTCACAACCGCCCCGGAATTCGAGCCGCACCGCCTGCTCCACCTGGCCGGCTTCGGCGCCGTCGTCGACGATCGCCTGCGCGACCTCGCGCCCCGACGCGGCGGCCTCTTCGGGCGAGGCGGCATCGGGCACCACGCTGGTGACGGTGAACAGCACGTCGCGTTTGCGGGCCAGCGCGCGGGCAACCACGGCGGCCAGCGCGTCGCGATATTGCGGCTCCGGCGTGGTGTAGCGGATGGTGACGAGGGCGGGCGGCGGCGGTGGCCCGGGTGGCGCCGGGCGCGGTTTGGGCGGTCGGCCGGCGGCAGCGTCGAAGTCGCGCTGGTCCACCAGGTGGCAGCCGGATAGTGCCACGGCGAGGCACAGGAGGGCGCTGAACGGGCGGGCTGACATGGCCGGCAACGTTGCAGACCGGCGGGGGCGCTGCAACAGATGGCCCATGCCGGACGCGTTCCCTCTCCCGCCGCTCGCCGGCCCGCCGGCAGCCTCGGCCCCCCTCGGCCCGCCGGCGATCTTCGGCGAAACCGGTCCGCCGGCGTCTGCACGGCAAGCCGGCCTGCTCGCGGCCAGCCTGCAGGCGCGCGCAGGGGCCGCCGGCCCGCTCTGCCTGGTCGCAGCCCAGCTCGCCAGCCGCCATCTGCGCTTCGACTCGGCGGACCCGCTCTGGCCGGACCGCGACCGCATCACCCTCGATCCGGCGCTGGCCCCCCTGGCCGCCGCGCTCTCCAGCCTCGCTGGCATACCGGGCGGCTGCGGCGTGCATGGCCCGGCGGTGGGGTGCGGCGTGGGTCTGGCACTGGCGGAGCGGCTGCTGGCCGCACGGTTCGGCCGCTCGCTGGTCGATCACAGGAGCTGGGTGCTGTGCCCTGGCGCCACGCTGGCGACCGGCCCGGTCCAGGAGGCGGCGTGGCTGGCCGGCGCGTGGCGGCTCGGCCGGCTGACCGTGGTCGCCGACGCCCCTGGCGACCACCCGCCGGGGGCGGCCGGCTTCGCCGCGTCCGGCTGGGCGGTCCGGCGGGTACGCGCCGGGGATGCCGCCGCGATCGAGGCCGCGTTTTCGGCCTGCCTGCGGTCGCTCAAACCCACGCTCATCCTCTGTACAGGGTCGGCCACCCCCGGCGCGGCCGACTTGCGCACGACGGATCGCGGTCGGGCGGGCGATGAAGCGGCGAGCGACTCGGCACCAAGCTATCGACCGTCGATCGACGCGGCGGCGCGCGAGGAGATGCCGGGCGACGCAGCAACGGGCGATGCTGAATCGGGCGACACGGCGACGGGCGATGCAAACGCGGCCTGGGACGCGGTCGGCCGACGCCTCGCGGGGATCCGTCGCGGCTGGCTGAAACGGCTCGCCCGCCATTCCAGCCGCGCGGAGTTCGAGATGGCGATCGCCGGGCGGCTGCGCGGAAGCTGGCACGTGCCGCTGTCCGAACCCGGGCCGCTTCTGACCGCGATGCAGACCAGGATCTCGACCGTCGACACGCTGCAGCACGCCATCGCGGCACTGCCGGCCGCCCTGCCGGAGCTGGCGGTGCTGCCAGGTGTCGCGGGCTGGCCAGTGCCACCGGCGCAGACGGAGCCGCCGGCCGCCGCGCGCGCAAGCTCCGGCCATCTTCCGTCCGGCGCCGGTGCGGCCCTCTGCGGGGTCGCCCTGCATGGCGGCGTGGTGCCGCTCGCCGCGTTTCCGCTGGACGCGCTCGACGCGCTGCTGCCCGCGCTGCGCGCCGCCGCGCTGGCCGGAACGCGCCTGGTCCAGATACTCGTGGAGCCGGCGTCGCCGCCGCCGGACGACTGCGCGGCGCTGCACGCGATCGCCAACCTGCAAACGTTCCGCCCGGCGGACGCATCCGAAGCGCTGGAATGCCTCGAGCTCGCCATACGCCATGCCGACGGCCCGAGCGTGCTGCTGCTCTGCCACGCGCCGCGTCCGCTGCTCGCCGAACGGCCGGCCCGCACGCATTGCGCCCGCGGCGGCTACGTCGTCGCCGAAGCGCTGGGGCAGCGCGCGGTGACGCTGATCGCCAGCGGTGCCGAGATCGACCTGGTCCTGCAAGCCCGCCAACTCCTGCTGCGCCGCGGAATACGCACGGCGGTGGTGTCGCTGCCCTGCTGGGCGCTGTTCGCGCGCCAGGAAGCGCGTTGGCGCGAGAGCGTGCTCGGCGGCGCATTGCGCGTCGGCGTGGGGCCGGGCGGCTTCGGCTGGGAGCGCTGGCTGGGGCCGGACGGGCTGTTCGTCGCGCTGTCCGGGACAGGCCGCAATGTCGGCGGCGGGCCTGGCGCTGCTCGGCCGGACGATACCGAACAGATCACCAGGCGACTGGCCGATGAAGTGGCCCGGCATCTGTCCAATGCTGCTGCGTCGTAGCCGGTATTGTTGTGGCCCGGTTCATGCAACATTTTTGTTCAGCAGAGCAGATTGGCGGTTCGTCATAGGCAGCAAGGAAGGAAGGCCTTCTTTTTCGAGAAAAAGAAGCAAAAAGCTTTTGCTATGACGCCTGCACGACGATTTGGCTCTCACTGCAGCCGCATCGTTTTGCAGTACGTGAGTAGGCGTTCTTGCAGGCGTCATAGCAAAAGCTTTTTGGTCCTTTTTCTCGAAAAAGGACTGCTTCCTTACCTGCCTTGAATGCGTCAGTCTCAACCTTGGCCGGCATAATAACGGAAGCAGAGAAGACGGATGAACAACAAGCAATTACGTCTCGCGGTTGCGGTGCTCTGTGGAGCGGTGTGCGGCGCGGGGGAAGCGGCTGCGGTCACAACCGGGCCCTGGCGGAGTGCATCCGGTCTGCCGTATGTCGAGTTTACGATCGCCGCGAATGCGAAGGGCCAGCCCGCCTTGGTGTTCATCAGGGGCATCGGTGCCGCGTATTGCACAGGGAAAGCCGTGATCCAGCCAGGAGGATTGCCGCTGCCGATTGCCGCCGTGGTCGGCCCGGCGAATGCGCCGATCGTCAATAACGAAGTGGCGTTCTCGAGTGCGACGGATCCGTTTCTGCAGGATGCGTACAGCGCGATGAGCGGGACGATCCAGTTCACCTCAGATACCACCGCTGACCTTACGTTGCGGGTCTATGCGCCGCTCTACAGCGGACCGCAGCATCCGCCTAACCGGCTCGTGAGTAAAATCTGCTCGACGCAGACGCTGCACCTGAGTGCGCAGCCCAGGACGGGACCGAACTGAGCCGGCCGTGCGCTCGCTTCCGCAAACATCCCGCCTGGGCCAACAATTTCAAGGACATCCCATGTTGACGACTGAACACGCCGTGCGTCGCAAACCGCTGATGGCGGGGCTGGCGCTCGGGCTGCTGGCGCTGGCGTCCGCCCATCCGGCATACGCACAACAGGCCGGTCTCTATACCGGAACGAACAGCCTCGGCCAAACCGTGTCCGTGCACGTCGTCAATTCCGGGCCGGTGCTCTACGTGATCTACGTCGCGGGCAGCGGCAACGCCTATTGCCACGGCAAGCTGATACCAGGGCACCTGCTCGGTGGGTCGGCCGGATATCCGGACGACGCGCCTGCCCAGATCATCGAAGGGCGCGCGACCGTCGCGGATCTGCAGGCCCAGTACTACTTCCAGGCAGACATGCACTTCACCGGGCTGGATAAGGTCGAGGGCACCATGCTGACCTCCGAGCCGGAGATCACCAGCACCGCATTCCCGCCGACGACCAAGGACACCACATCCTGCACGTCGCACACGGTGACGTTCAAGGCGACATTCCTCGGCAATGACTCCGTGCCGCCGGCGACTCCGCGTCGCGCCGCGGACTAGGCCAATCTCCAGCTCTGTCCGGCCATGTCGCGTTCTCGCAAAGGTTAAATCGATGTCAAAATTTCACACCGCGCTTCTCGCGGCTTCTGTCCTTGCTGCATTGCCGATACGCGCGACGCGGGCGGCCCCGCCTGCGCAATCGGCGGTTTACGACGCGGACGCATTCGGCATGCCGTCCCACCCTACTTCCGGCAGAAACCTGGGCGATCTCGAAAATACGACGATCCTGCACGTGACGCTGGTTTTGCCGCTTACCGATGCGGCGGGCGCGGAACATTTCGCGCAAGATGCCTCGCGTCCGGACAGCGCAGGCTACGGGAAATACCTGACCGCGACGCAATTCGCCGCCCGCTTCGGCGCCAGTGAAACGTATTATGCCGAGCTGACCGCGTGGGCGACCGCGAACGGCCTGGCGGTCGGCCGGCCCGCGATTGCGCGCACCACGTTACGGCTCACTGGCGACGCCGCCACGTTCGGCCGGCTGTTCTCCACCCATCTGATGAAGTTCCAGACCCGCGCGGGCAAGATCGGGTTCGCACCGGCCGCACTTCCGGTGATGCCGGCTGCCCTGGTGGGCAAGGTCGTCGCCGTGCTCGGCCTTAGCGACGCAAAGGCGGCCACACCTCTGTATCGGCCGCGCCCCGCGAATATGCCACCCCGCGCGATGGGCTCCGGCGGATATGGCGGCTACGGGCCGGTCGATCTGCGCGGCCTGTACGGCGTGCCGGCGCCGATTGCGAAAACGACCGGCCAGACGATCGCTTTGTATGAGGAAGGCGGCTTTGTCACCGCGGATGTCGGCGTGTATAAAACCAAGTTCGGCCTGCCAAACATTCCTGTCGTGATCAAGAGCGTGAACGGTTCGCCCACCGGCGATACGCCGGGCGTGGATATCGAATCCGACATCGACGTGGACATGGCGATCGCCATCAACCCGCATCTCAAGCAGGTGCTGGTGTATGAGGATGCGGTGGACGAGTTCTCCGCCTCGATCGCCAACACCATGAACGATGTGGGCGACGACGGTGTGGCAAAAACCCTCAGCATTTCCTACGGCGGCGACGAAAACGATTTCAGCAAGAGCCAGGCGCTGGCGATCAGGAATGCTGCCCTGCAACTGGCGGCCGAGGGCGTGACGGTATTCGTATCGAGCGGCGACAGCGGCGCGTATGGCGGCACCGCGCCACCGAACGCGTCGCTGAACACCTCGCTTCCGTCCACCGATCCGTATGTCACGGCGGTCGGCGGCACCACATTGTTTGCAATCCAGGGCCAGTATGCCGGCGAGGAGGCGTGGAACCTGCTCGGCTTCGGCGAGGGTGCGACGGGCGGCGGCGTCAGCGACGTGTTCGCTTTGCCGAAATGGCAGGCGCTCGCTGGCGTTTCGGTGGCCGTGGCGAACGGTGGGTCGGCCACGATGCGCAACGTGCCGGACGTGGCCGCGGTGGGCGATCCCTCCACCGGCGTGGCGGTGTACAACAAGGCAAACGGCGGCTGGCTGGTGTATGGCGGCACCAGCGTGTCGTCGCCGATCTGGGCCGGCTTCAACAGCATCCTCAACGACGCGCGCGCGGGTGCCGGCCTGCCGGCGCTGGGGTTTGCCAACCCGCTGATCTACAGCCTGGGCGCCGCCGCGTTCGGCCTGAACGACGTCAGCGACGGCACCAACGGCAATCCCACGATCTACGGCCTGCCCGGCTACAGCGCCGGCTATGGCTTCGACGACACGACCGGCTTCGGCTCGATCAACGTCAACGCGTACACCTATCCGGTTCTGGTGGGCGCGCACGCACCCGGCGCGCGACCGGGCCTGGTGCACGGCATCACCGCCGACCCCACGAGCAAGAGCGTGACCGTCAACTGGGCCGCCGCCGCGAATGCGACCGGCTACCTGGTCACGGTGCGCGCCGCCAACGATGCAGGTCCGGTGATCAACGCGGTGACGATGCATGACGGCGTCGTGGTCGGCGGCCTCAAGGCGGGCGAAGCCTACTATCTGTATGTGACGTCGCTGAACCCGTCCGGCTCCAACTCGCCCGCGGCCGTCTTCTTCTCGACACGGACAAACTGAGCGCCTCGGCCCGGGACCCCGTTCCGGGCCGAACACCTGAACTTGCAGGACAGGTGCGCGACAGCGAGTCAAAAGTCTTTTGCTTCTTTTCTTCAGAAAAGAAGGCTTTCCCTACTCAGAGCATCGATCGGCGCAGCCCTAAGCGGCCGGACACCTATTTCGCAAGTCAGCCTCCCACCGAATCGGCTGGCGCGGCCTGGACACACGCCCCACCTTTGTAGATTAGCTGGCAATCGGATGGCGCCTCTGCTGCCAGGCGCCGGATGGTGCGACCTTTTTCTGGAGCCGGCGTTCCAGGCACAACGCGATGGGAGAGAAACAAACAATGGCCGTAAAAGTCGCCATAAATGGGTTTGGCCGGATCGGCAGGCTGGTTCTGCGCGCGATGATACAGAGCGGCCGCACAGACGTGGAGCCGGTCGCGATCAACGATCTCGGCAGCGTAGAGGCCAACGCGCATCTGTTCCGCTACGACAGCGTGCACGGCCGCTTCCCGCGGCGAGGTCACCGTCGAGGGCGACGCCATCACGATACGCTACCAGGGCCGCACCTACGGGCCGATCAAGGTGTCCGCCGAGCGCGATCCGTCGAAGGTGCCCTACCAGGGCGTGGACGTGGCGATGGAATGCACCGGGCTGTTCACCAGCAAGCAGGCCGCCGCCGCGCTGATCACCGCCGGCGCGCGACGCGTCCTCGTATCCGCCCCGGCCGACGGCGTGGACGCGACCATCGTGATGGGCGTCAACCAGTCGGTGCTGAAAGCGGACATGACGGTGGTGAGCAACGGCTCGTGCACCACCAACTGCCTCGCCCCGATGGCCAAGGTGCTGCACGATGCCTGCACCATCGAGCGCGGCTATATGGTGACGATACACAGCTACACCGGCGATCAGAAGACGGTCGACACGCTGCACAAGGACCTGCACCGCGCCCGCGCCGCCGCCCTCTCGATGATCCCGACCACCACGGGCGCCGCCAAGGCGCTCGGCCTGGTGCTGCCGGAGTTGGCCGGCAAGCTCGACGGCACGTCGATACGTGTGCCGACGCCGAACGTGTCGCTGGTGTCGCTCGATGTGAACCTGGCGCGCCCGCCGGCCGATATCGCCGCGATCAACGCGCTGTTCCGGGCCGCTTCCGCGGGGCCGATGAAGGGCATCCTGGACTACAACACGGAGAAGCTGGTGAGCACCGACTTCAACGGCGTGGCGGCGAGCTGCACGTTCGATGCGACGCAGACTGCGAGCGTGGATGGCGGGAAGCTGGTGCGGGTTGCGGGATGGTACGATAACGAGTGGGGGTTTTCATCGCGTATGTCCGATACGGCGGCGCTTTGGGGTGGGATGGCGTAAGGCAAGGCAAGCAGTCCTTTTTCGAGAAAAAGGACCAAAAAGCTTTTGCTCCCTGTCGGCGGACGCTTCCGCGCGCGCCGACAGGGACCAAAAGTCTTTTGCTTCTTTTCTTCAGAAAAGAAGGACTTTCTTTCTGGGGAGATATCAATGTTCAAGACGATCGACGGCATAGACGTAGCCAACAAACGCGTCCTCCTGCGCGCCGACCTCAACGTCCCCGTGCGCGACGGCCGCATCACCGACCTCACCCGCATAGAGCGGCTGTCCCCCACGATACGCGAACTCGCGCAAGCCGGCGCCCGCGTGATCGTGGTCAGCCATTTCGACCGGCCGGGCGGCCAGCGCGTGGAAGCGATGTCCCTGCGGCCTGTCTCGGCCGCTTTGCGTGACGTGCTGAAGCTCGACGTGTTCTTCGCCGACGATTGCCTGGGCCCAGTGGCGGAGGAGGCGGTGGCCAGGCTCGAGTCCGGCCAGGTGCTGGTGCTGGAGAACACGCGCTTCCACGCCGGCGAGGAGGAGAACGACCCGGAGATGGCGCGCCAGCTCGCGGGCCTGGCCGACATCTATGTGAACGACGCGTTTTCCGCCGCGCATCGCGCGCATGCGAGCACCGAGGGCGTGGCGAAGCATTTGCCGAGCCATGCCGGCCGGCTGATGCAGCGCGAGCTCGAGGCGCTGTCGGCCGCGCTGGACCATCCGGAGCGGCCGGTGGGTGCCATCGTCGGCGGCGCCAAGGTCTCCACCAAGCTGGCACTGCTCGGCAACATGATGGGCCGGGTCGACGTGCTGGTGATCGGCGGTGCGATGGCCAACACGTTCCTGGCGGCGCAGGGCGTGCAGGTCGGCCGTTCGCTGCAGGAGCCGGACATGCATGAGACGGCGCGCGAGATCCTGGCCCAGGCGCGCGCCGGCGGCTGCGAGATCGTGCTGCCGGTCGATGCGGTGACCGCCACCGAATTCCGGGCGGACGCGCCGACCCGGATCGTCGATATCGGCGCGGTGCCGCCGGATTCGATGATCCTCGATGTGGGGCCGCGTACCGTGGCGCTGCTGCGCGAGCGTCTGCCGGCGTTGCGCACGCTGGTGTGGAACGGGCCGCTGGGCGCGTTCGAGACCAAGCCCTTCGACGCGGCCACGATGGCGCTGGCCCATGCCGTGGCGGAAGCCACCCAGGCCGGGCACCTGCGCTCGGTGGCGGGCGGTGGCGACACGGTGGCGGCGCTGCGCCAGGCCGGCGTGCTGGACCAGATGAGCTACGTCTCGAGCGCCGGCGGCGCCTTTCTGGAGTGGCTGGAGGGCAAGATACTGCCCGGCATACTGGCCCTGCAGTCGCTGGAAGGCGTGATCGTGCCGGGCTGAGGGCAATCATCCGGAACGGTTTCCGTCACGAAGCGGAATACGTCTGTAACATTTATCAACTTTTCATGTTTTCATTGATCCGTTCCGGGATATTCCGCATGGTCCATGCATGGACACTTCTTCATCACGCTATCGCCAGGTACGGCTTGGAGTCTTGGCACTAGCCACCGTCGTTCTCGCCGCTGCCGGGCCGCAAAGCATGCAGGTCCAGATCGGCGACATGGGTCCGCTCGGCCAGCCCGGCGAAGCTCCGCCCAAAACGCTGTCGTTCCAGAATACGATGTATCAGGCGGCCCCAGTGCCTGACGAGGATGTGCAGCAGCCGCCCGGCAAGGTGCAGACCGAAGCGCAGCTGTCGCCGAAATTCCTCTCGCCCAACAGCCTGTATCAGGGCGACGGCTATTCGTATGCGTCCAGCCAGCAGGGCACGCTGGAGCGGCGCAAGGCGGGTGCCGCCGGATTGGGGCTCAGCATACCCGTCGAGCAGTAAAACCCGCTGGCGCGGGCGGCGCCTATCCCTTGTGCCGCGCCTCGGCGATCGCCGCTTCGAGCGCGGGCTGGTCCACGGCACCTGGGATGAACGTGTCGCCGACGATCCATACCGGCGTACCTTCCACCTTCAATTCATGCGCCAGCGCCATGTTCGCCTCGATCTGGTGCGTCACGCCGGGGCTGTTCATGTCCGCAGCCAGCTTGCCGGCATCCAGGCCGAGCGAGCGGGCGGTGTCGCGTATCAGCGCGTCGGTCGGCTGGGCAGGGTTGTGCATCAGCGCCGCCTGCATCTTCTCGTAGCCGCCCTGGCGCTGGGCGGCGAGGATCGCGCGGGTTTCCAGCGTGCTGGCCGGGCCGAGCACCGGGATGTCCTTGTAGACGATACGCAGGTTCGGATCGTGCGCCACCAGCGCCTGGATCGCCGGCAGCATGCGGCGGCAATATGGGCAGCGCGGGTCGTAAAACTCCACCAGGGTGACGTCGCCTTTGGGGTTTCCGATCGCCGGATCGGCCGGCGTGTTCATCAGGGCGTTGCGGCTGGCTTCGATACGCGCCTTGGAGTCGGCCTCGTCATGCGCCTGGGCATCCGCGCGCAGGGCGATCACCGCGTCGCGCAGGATCGAGGGATCGGCCTTGAGCGCCTCTCGCACGATCTGGATGATCTGCTGGCGCTGGTCCGGCGTGAAGCCCGGGTCCGCGGCCATCGCGGGCGCGCTGAAGCAGAGGGAAGCGGCTAGGAGCAGGGCGCGGCGCATGGGGTGCCTCGTAAGTTTGCGGCGGGTTTAGCATCGGACGGCAGGAAGGGAAGCGGGCGCGGTTCCTTGATCCTGTTCGGGATCGCGCCTATCCCAGTTACTCTTTCCAAGGGCGGAGTAGTAGCACCGGTGAGCACACGCGTGGGCGGCCGGATACGGCCAGGTTTGATGCTGGCCGTTGGCCTGTCGTTGCTGAATGCGGGCTGCGATACGGTGCACAGCACGGTGCACGTCGTCAGCAAGACCCTGCTCGGCGGCCCGCTCGATCCGGGCGAGCATCTGAAGGGCTTCATCGGCGGCGTGGCGGCGGACGAGCCGCTGGCCGCGCTGGCGGCGCGCGAGGTGCTGGCCACCGGCGGCAACGCGGCGGATGCGGCTGTCACGCTGGGGTTCATGCTGTCCGTCACGCTGCCGTCGCGCGCTTCGCTGGGCGCAGGCGGCGCCTGCATCGCCTACCAGCCCGGCGCGGGCTCGCCCGGCCACGGCATACCGCAGGCGGTGATGTTCACGCCGCGCGCGCCCGCGGTGAATGCCGGCGACCGGCCGGCCGCGGTGCCGATGCTGGCGCGCGGGATGTACCTGCTGGCCGCGCAATACGGCTCCAAGCCGTTCGGCTCGCTTCTGGTGCCGGCCCGCCAGGCGGCCAATTCAGGGTTCTCGATCTCGCGCGCGCTCGGGCGGGACTTGGCGCAGGTGAGCGGCCCGCTGGCGAGCGACCCCAACGCGGCGGCGATCTTCGCGCCCGGCGGCCAGCCGCTCGGCGAAGGCGCGCGGCTGGTGCAAACCGATCTCGGCGCCACGCTGAATCAGCTTGCCACCGTCGGCGTGGGCGATCTCTACCAGGGGCTGATGTCCCAGCGCTTCGAGGAGGCCAGCCGCCTGGCTGGCGGACCGGTTTCGGCCGGCGACCTGCGCCGCGGCGCGCCCAACCTGGCCGACCCGATCATCCTGCGCGTCGGCAACGACCAGGCGGCGTTCCTGCCGCCGCCCGCCGATGGCGGGCTTGGTGCGGCCGCCGCGTATCTGGATTACCTGCGCTCCCATACGGTGTCGCAGTCGATGGCCGACGTGTCGATCGGCGCGGTGGCGGCCTGGCGGTCCGGCCAGGCAGGGCGCGATCCGCTCGCGCTGCTGCAGAACCCGCCGGCGTCGGGGTCGCTGCCGTCCTTGCCGGCGTCCACCAGCTTCGTGGTGATCGACCGGCGCGGCGATGCGGTGGCCTGCGCCATCACGATGGAAAACCTGTTCGGCACCGGGCGGGTGGCGCCGGGCATGGGTATCGTGCTGGGGGCCTCGCCGGCGGTGAAGCCGTCCGCGCTGCTGACGGCCGAGATGGTGTGGAACAGCGGGCATGACGCGTTCCGCGCGGCGTCCGCGGCTTCGGGACAGAACGCGGCTTCGGTGGCCGGCGCGATCGGGCTGGGCCAGGCGATGGTGGGCGACCTGCCGCCGCACGTGCCGGTGCCTGAGCCTGGGCGGGTGAACGCGATCGGCTGCCCGAATTACGTGCCTGGGGGGGAGGGGAGCTGCCGGTTCTACTCGGATACGCGCAATGCGGGGTTGTCGGCTGGGGGGAGCTAGCGCGGGCGTAGGAAGGCAAGGCCTTCTTTTTTGAAAAAAAAGAAGCAAAAAACTTTTGTCGTGTGCTGTCGCGCCCAAGCTGGATCGGCGCTTCGCCTGGGGACTGCAGTCGGTGCGCTTGCCCGGACAAATGGGGTCATAGCAAGCCGTGTTGCGACCGACTCATCGGCAGCAAGGAAAAAAGGCCTTCTTTTTCGAGAAAAGAAGCAAAAAGCTTTTGCTACGACGCCTGCAGACGATTTGGCTATCATTGCAGCCGCATCGGCTTCCAATACGGAAGCAGGCCTGCGTGCAGGCGTCATAGCAAAAGCTTTTTGGTCCTTTTTCTCGAAAAAGGACTACTTTCTTCCTGAATCCTAAGCCTCAGCCGCCGCCACATCCAGCAGCCGCTCGATCACCTCAGGCTCCTGCGCCCCCGCGATCGCGTGGCACCCCGACACCACGAAACACGGCACCCCGTTGATCCCCAGCCGATGCGCCCGCAAATTCTCCGCGTGAACGCCGTCCACCTCGGCCGAGCTGACCAGGAAAGCCCGCGCCGCGGTCCCCCGCAGTCCGCAACTCGCGGCGATCGCGGTCAGCACGGTGATGTCGCCGATATCCCGCCCGTCGGTGAAATGCGCGGCGAGGATCGCCTCCACCATCTCGTCGGCGCGGCCGTAGCCGGCGGACCAGCGCACCAGGCGATGCGCGTCCACGCTCGAGGGCGTGCGGCGTATGCGGTCGAAGCGGAACATCACCCCCTCGGCGCGGCCGATCTCGGTGACCGAGGCATACATACGTCGCGCGCGTTCCTCGCCGCCGAACTTGCGCAGCACGTAGTCGCCGCGCGACATCCCGCCGCGCGGCATGTCCGGGTTCAGCAGGAACGGCCGCCAGGTGATGTCGATCAGCAGGTCCGGCCGGCGGGTGATGGTCCGGCGCAGCCGGCGTATCCCCAGGTAGCACCACGGGCAGACGAGGTCGTGCACGACTTCGACAGCCAGGCGCGCTTTTGGGGGTGCGAGGATGTTCACGCCGCCATGTTAACGCCACATTGCCGCCGGGCCACCGGTTTTTCGGTGGTCCCGCCGGAGATGGATATTTGATCGAGCTGTATGATCTGGCCGGGCGCGATCCGGAGCTGCGCTTCAGCCCCTATTGCTGGCGGGTGCGCCTGGCGATGGCCCATAAGGGGCTGGAACCGCGAACGGTGCCCTGGCGGTTCAGCGAGGCGGCGCTGCTGCCGGGCGCGCCGCACAACAGGCAGGTGCCGGTGATCGTCGACGATGGCCGCGTGGTCGCCGACTCAACCGCGATCGCCTACGATCTGGAGGATCGCTACACGCACGGGCCCAGCCTGTTCGGCGGCGCCGGTGGCGAGGCGCATGCGCGCTTCATCATCGCATGGGCCGATACGGTGCTGATGCCGGCACTGTTTCCGTTCGCAGCCTGGTATGTGTTCAGCCAACTGCACCAGGCGGACCAGGCGTATTTCCGGCAATCGCGCGAGGCGCGGCTCGGCACCACGCTGGAGGCGGCCCGCGACGCCGCACCGGCCCGCGTGGCCGCCTTGCGCGCCACTTTGGCGCCGTTGCGGCGCATGCTGGCCGGCCAGGGTTTTGTCGGTGGGGAGGAGCCCAGCTACGCGGATTACGCGCTGTTCGGGTGTTTCCAGTGGGTGCGTTGCGTAGGCGTGCCGGAAATGCTCGAGGCGGACGACCCGGTGGCGGCGTGGCGCGGGGTGATGCTGGAGTTGTTCGATGGGCTGGCTGGGCGGGCTCTGGTAGCCTAGGGCAAGCCAGGCAAAGCCTTCTTTTTTGCAAAAAAGAAGCGAAAAACCTTTGCTCTGTTCGCCTGCACGCCGGCCCACCTACGTCCGGCACCGCGGGTATCTGCACAACGATCGCGGGGTGGCGTTCACGACTTCAGGAAACGCATGTGGTTGCTTTCCAGCACCAGGCAGGTGAGCGCGCCGCCCATCACCGCGCCGGTATCGATGCCGATCCGGTTCTTGCGCACCGTCGGCTCGCCGACGGGCGTGTGGCCGTGCACCACCACGAACGGGTGCTTGTCCGTGCTCGAAAGAAACGGCTCGCGTATCCACAGTAGGTCGTCCGGGCTCTGGCGGTAGATCTTGCGGCCCGGCCGTATGCCGGCATGCACGAACAGGTAGCCGCCCTCCTGGTGGGTGAGCGGACGGGTCTTGAACCATTGGCGGTGCGCCAGCGGCAGCAACGCGCCCCAGTCGGCCGGGCCCGCCTCGGGCGGGATGTGGTAGCTCTCCAGCGTATTGCCGCCGCCGTTCTCCACCCAGATCTCGGCCGCCCGCACGTCACCGGAAATCGCCGTCAGCAGCATCAGCTCGTGGTTGCCCTGCAGATCCACCCGGCGCGTCACGGGCGGCGCCACGGTGCCGGTCAGCAGCCAGACCACGCCGGCGCTGTCCGGTCCGCGGTCGATGTAGTCGCCGAGATGGACCAGCACGCTCTCTGTCACCGGATGGGCGGCGAGATCCGCGGTGATCGCCCAGTGCAACGACACCAGCCTGTCCAGGCAGCCATGAACGTCGCCGATGGCATAGACGCGCAATCCGGGCCGCAGCACGGCGGGCGCTAACGTTAGTTCGACCATGTGGGGGACAGATTACACGGTTGGCGCCGGGGGCGAAATCGCCTGGCGGAATTGGTTGTGTCGATGCAGGGCGGAAGGCAAGAAAGCAGTCCTTTTTCGAGAAAAAGGACCAAAAAGCTTTTGCTGTGACGCTTGCACGGGGATTTGGCTACGACTGCAACCGCATCGACTTGCAGTGCGAGCGTAGGCTGTGGGGCAGGCGTCGGAGCACAAGCTTTTTGGTCCTTTTTCTCGAAAAAGGACTGCTTTCTTGCTTGCCTGGGTGCGTCAAAGAAGGCCTTTCTTCCTGCCCGCGCTCAGCCAACCAAAGCCGCCACAGTCCCGACCCGAAACGCGTCCGCCCGATCCAGCAACACGCGCAACCTGTCCAGCACCGCAGCCAACGGCGCCGCCTGGTCGCCCGCTTCGCAGATCTGCGCGGCACTCAGCGCCAGGCGCAAGCCGCCGAGCGCCGGGCTGCCGAGCTGCACCGGCTGGCCGACCTGGCAGCGCGGGCCTGCCTCGCCCGAAGCCAGATCGTCGTGCAACGCCAGATAGAGCGCGCGCAGACTGGCGGCATCCTGCCAACCCGTCCGGCCTCGCACCGCGAAGGTGAACACGCTGCGCCGGTCCGACCAGCCGAAGCCCTCCGGCCGTGGCGCCGGCACGAGGTGCAGCCGGCCATCCCGGCGCAAGCCGCCGACGATATCGTGGCCGAGCCGGTCGAGACGCCGGCCCACCGTGTCGGCCGGCAGCTCGCCAAAGGCGGCCATGCTGTGCAAAGCGGCCGTCCAGCGCAGCAGCAACCCGGGGCAGAGGCGCGAGCCGATACCGTCGGCCAGGCCCGCATAGGCGGCCAGGCCCGCCGGCACGGCGTTGGCCGCGATGCGGCGCGAGCGCGCGCGCGGGAACAGCACGGCGCCGCAGAAGCCGGGGGCTGCGAAGAATTTCGAGCCGGTGACGAGGACAGGGAAGCCCTGCTGGAGGTACCAGCGTATCAAAGCCGGCTCGATCCTGGCCTGGCAGGCGTCAATCACCACGTCCAGCGACGGCCCGAACCGGCGGACGAGCCGGAGCAGCGTGGGGCGGTCCGGCGCGGTCAGGCCGGTCTTGGAGCCGTCGATCGCATGCAGCACCACGCGGCCGGGGGCGGGAGCGCCAGCCTGGTCCCGCAGGGCGGCGACGATCGCGGCCTCGCAGGCCGCCGCGATCTCCTGCGGCGTGCAGGGGGCGCCGGCGGCGTCGCGCAACGTGATGGTCGCCAGACGCGGGACATGGCGCAGCCCGTCCAGCAGCCCGCCTTTCGCCACCGTCCGGCCGGAGGGCGTGCAATTCGAGAAATGGCGGCCCTGCACCGCATCCGGCACGCCGCTGCCGGTCTCGGCGGGGCTCACGAGCAGGCTGGTGAGCGGGGTGTCCGGCTGCTCGGCGGCGAGCATGCCGGTCACGATGAGGGCGGCGTCGGTGCCCGAGGCGGCGAGCACGGCGGTGGCGAGGTCTGCCACGCCGAAATGGGCGAGTATCGCATCGCCCGCGGCGGCGCTCGCGGTGGCCAGCGCCGCGTCCGGCCCGACGGCGCGCGCGGCTTGCAGCAAAGCGCGGCGGGCGCGTTCGGCGGCGTGGAAGGGCGCCTCTGCCAGGCTGGAGGCGGTGCAGGAGGCAAAACCCACCACCTCTGGCCGCGGCCAGGGCGCGCAGCCGTAGCGGTTCAGCAGGGTGGCAGGATCGAGGGTCAGGCGGTCGTCGCCGCCGCTGGCGAGCAGCGTCTCGACGGCCAGCGCCCAGGGCCAGGCCGCGGCAAGGCAGGCCAGATCATGCGGGGTGGGCGCCGCGCTGGTGTCAGGCAGGCCAAGCGCGCGCAAGGTGGCCTGCAGGCTGGCGAGATCGGGCGTGGCGGCGCGCAAGGGAGCCAGAAGGTCGGGCGCGAGTTGCTCCGAAGCGGGCAGGGCAGGCTGGCTCGCGGCGGCCCTGGCGGCGAGGGCGGCAGCGGCGAATCCGGTCAGGCCGGGCAGCGCTGCGAGCCACGCGTGTTCGAAACGGAAGCGCTGCCGGAATGCCGAGGTATCGGGTGAGGCACCGGCGGCGGCGGCCAGGTCGGGCGCGGTGCGCAGCGCGGTCAGCGCGGCGGTGCCGGGATCGCCGTGGTCCGGATATGTGGCGGGCGTTCGCGGGTGCATCGCAGTCCTGGTCGGGTCTGTACCGATCGACATCGGACCGGCTCTACCCGAGGCGTCGCGGCGCGCAAAGGGGGGAGGGCGGAAGGCAAGCCAATGATGCGTGAACCGGGGCGCCACGCCATGGCTGCGCGTATCCGACGTAGCTCCGCGTATCGGATGACGTGCAGGTCATCGAAAACTTCATAGGATATGCTACCCGGTCAGGTCGCCGGTGTGACGAAGCGAGACGACTACGACCCGCAATCATGCCGGCCGGTCGCCACGCAATCCTGCAGCGCGCTCGCCGAGCCAAGCCGATGCACGAGCCACCAGCCGCCGGCAAGCAGGAGGACGATCACCAGCAACGCGGCAACCCGCCCGCGGGCGCTGTCCGGCGGCGGTGTGTCGTCCATCGGGCATCGTCCTCAACGAGCGGATAGAGCGGCAGAGCGCATGCCCTGCCGCAGGCTTGAACTAGTGGTGGAAGCCGAATCCACCGCCGCCGTGGAAACCGCCGCCGCCGTGGAATCCGCCGCCCCAATGGCCGCCGCCACCCCAATGCCCGCCATAGCCCCAGCCGTGGTTGTAGAACCCGCCATAGCCGCCGCGGTAGAAGCCACCGCCCCAGCCGCCGACGAACACGCCGGTCCCCAGATAACCAGGGTAGCCATAACCGTAATACGGGTAGGCGCCATAGCCGGTGTAGCCGTAACCGGCGCCATAATAGCCGGCCGGGTAGGCGTAGCAGCCGCCCAGCACAGTGGTCGCAAGGAGAGCGGCCGGCAAGGCCACCCGCCTGACAATACGTCCAAACATTCAGTCACTCTCCCAATTCAGGCCGTGCGCGCCGGCCGCGCGATGCTAAATCGTAGATTAGGCGCGGGCTGCCGCAAGTCAGCGGCAAATCGTCCCGTTCGGTGCGATGTCACACTATGTCACGGCCGGAGGTCGTGTCTCGAAGGCCTTGGGCCAGTGTCACGCTGCCGGTCATTGGCACTACGCGAGCTGCCGCCGGGCCGGGCGCGGGCTTGCGTGTCAGTTACCGCACGTTAATCCGTCTGTCTCTATTTTGCCACGTTCGGCGGGTTGAATGACGACAGGCGGTATTCTCGCCTGCCAATTGGAGTGTCTTGCATGCGTTCTCATGTCCGGCTGATGCGGATCAGCGTTTGGCTGGCGACGACCAGCCTGAGCCTCACCGCCAGCCTGCCCGCCTCGGCGCAACCCGCACCGCCAAGCGATGCCCAATCCGGCCAGGTGTCCGATACCCAGGCGGGCGATAGCCAGGCAGGTGCAGCCCAGGGCGGCGCCGAGGCCGCGGGCGACGCGAACACCGATCCGCCGGCGCTGGCCGGTCGGGTGGCCGCCGTCACCGGCGCCGTGTCGTTCCACTCCGCCGGGGAGACGCAATGGGGCGCGGCCACGCTGAACTACCCCGTCACCAACGGCCAGGCCTACTGGACCGAGCCGTCCGCCGAAGCCACGCTCGAGATTGCCGACGATCGCATCGTGATGGCCGGCTCGACCGAGCTCGACGTGACGCAGCTCGACCAGGCGCAGTTCACCACCACGGCGGCGCAGGGTGCGATGTTTCTGCAGCTCAACAGCCTGCCGCAGGGCCAGAACGTGACCATCAACACGCCACGCGGCGGTGTGCAGATCACCGCCGTGGGGCGCTACGAGATCGTGGCCGGCGACACTAACGACGCGACCGTGGTCACCGTGGTCGAAGGCGCCGCCCATGTGGCCGGCAACAACATCTCCCTCGATATCGGGCCGCAGCAGACCGCCACGATCGGCGGCACCGACACGCTGCAGGGCTCCGTGGGCGCGATCCAGACGGACGCGTTCCTGCAGGGCCTGCTGCGCGCGCCTGCGCGCCGCGCCTTTGCCGCCAGCGTGCCGCCGCAGGTGCGCTACATGACGGGTGCGGCCGACCTGCAGACCTACGGCAGCTTCACCCAGACCAAGCAGTACGGCCAGGTGTGGTACCCGCAGAGCGTGCCGGCCAACTGGGCGCCGTATCGCGACGGCCACTGGTCCTACGTGCAACCCTGGGGCTGGACGTGGGTGGACAATGCTCGCTGGGGCTTCGCGCCGTTCCATTACGGCCGCTGGGTGCAGGTTGAGAACCGCTGGGGCTGGGTGGCTGGCGAGTCCAGCGGCGGCGGCTATGGCGGTGGCGGTTATGCAGGCGGGGGTTATAACGGCGGTGGCGGCTATGCCGGCGGCGAACGGGCGGAGTATCCGGTGTATTCGCCGGCGCTGGTCACATTCCTCAACGTGGGCGGTGCGGCGCTTGCCGGCGCGTCCATCAACTTCGCCGTGGGCGGCTACGCGCCGGCCTGGATCCCGCTCGGGCCGCGCGAGCCTTACTACCCGTGGTATCGCTGCCGGCCGGCCTATTTCGCGCGGCTGAACACGCCGTATGGCGTACCGCAGACGATCATCCAGCGCGGGCCCACTTACATAAACAACACGGTGATCAACAACCGCGTGGTGAACCGCAACGTGTTCATTAACGAGCGCGCGGCGACCGTGGTGCCGGCGGCGGCGTTCGCGGAAGGCCGGCCGATCCAATCTGTGTACCGTCCGTTGCCGCCGGGTGCGCTCGCACATGCCCGCCCGTTCGTCGGGCGGCTGGCCGTGGTGCCGACCGCGCAGACGCCGAACCTGCCGCAGGCGGCGGCGCATCGCTACAACATCGCCGCCCGCGAGGCGCCGGCCAGGATCGCCGCCGGGCCGCGTATCGAGCCGGTGGCCGACACGCGGCGTGGCATCCCGCCGTTGCGCCGGGCCGCGCTGCCGCAGAGCGTAAGGGCGGTGCCGCAGGCGCAGGTCCGCACCGGTGAGCGGCCGGCCGGCGGCGCGCCGGGCGCGGTGCCGCCGGGGCGTGGCGGAATAGAGGCGCGTGGACCGAGGCGCGCGGACCCAACGCGGCTGGTCCCAATGCGCGCGGCCCCAATGCGGTCGGACCCGAGGCGCGTGGGCCTGAAGCGCGGGCGCCTGGCGCGCGCGGCGGGGATGGGCGTGGCGTGGACGGGCGCGGTGTAGATGGACGCCCTGGCCAGCCGACCGCTCCTGGCGGCGTGCCGTTGCGTGAGCGGGACGCACGGCCTGGCCAGGCGCCGGGCGCGACGGGCGGATTGCCCGCCTTGCGCAGCCCGGGTGCCGGGCGGCCGGATGCGCGCCTCAGCGCCCATCCGGAACAGGTGCCGGGCCGGGCGGACACGCGTCAGCCGGGTGAGCCGGGCCGTGGCCAGCCTGGTGCGTTGCCGGGCGCCGGGCGTCCGGGCGCGGCCCGGCCGGGAGTTGGCGGCGAGATGCGGCCTGGTGGTGTGGCTGGCGAGCCGGCGCGTTCCGGCGAGCCGGCGCGCGGCGGCATAGCGGGCGAACCGCGAGCCGGGCGTCCGGATGCCGTAGAGCCGCGCGGCGTGCGGCCGGAAATACACCCCGAGGGACGTGAAGGCGCCGTGCCGCGTGCCGGCATCGAACCGGCACGTCGGGGCGAGACACCGCCTGGCGCGGTGGGTGCACGGCCGAACGAGCGGCCAGGCGCGCCTGCGCCGCATCCCGAGGCGGCCCGTCCGGTGCCGCAGCCGCATGCCGAGGCGCCCCGCACGCCGGAGCGCGCGATGCCACCGCGCGCACCGGCCCGGCCGGAGCCTGCACGTGCGGCGCTGCCGCCGCGTGCCGAGGCGCCACGTCCTGCGCCGCGTCCCGAAGCGCCACGCCCGGCGCCACGCGCAGAGGCACCACGCCCAGCACCGCGTCCGGAGCCGCGCGCCGAGGCACCGCGTCCTCAGCCGCGCGCCGAGGCCGCACGTCCGGCGCCGCGCCCGGAGCCGCAGCGTCCCGCGCCGCGCGCCGAAGCACCGCGTCCCGCGCCGCGTCCGGAGCCGCAACGCCCCGCACCGCGAGCCGAGCCACCACACCCGGCGCCCGCCCATGAAGCGCCGCACGGAAAGGAGCCGCCAAAGAAATAATACCAGCCCAGAGATTGCCGCATCCACGCAAGCAAGAAAAGTAGTCGCTTTTCGAGAAAAAGGACCAAAAGCATTCGCTCCGACCCCTGCGGCACAGCCTACGATCGTATTGCAACTCGATGCGGTTGCAGTCGTAGCCAAACCCCGGTGCAGGCGTCACAGCAAAAGCTTTTTGCTTCTTTTTCTCGAAAAAGAAGGCCTTCCTTCCTTCCTTGCTGCCGATGAATCAGTTTTAAAACGGGTGGTATAGGTCTCTCCAGCGCTCGCCCGGACCTCAGGTCCGGGCGAGAATCGCGCGCGCCGCCGCGCAGATCTGCGAAGGCAGATAAGGTTTTGCGATCACCATCTCACGCACCGGATCCGTGACGCCCACGCTGTCCGGCCGGCCCGTCATGAAAATGATCGGCAGGATCTGGTTCTCCGCCCGCACCGCCTCGGCCAGCGCGCCGCCGTCCAGGCTGCCGGATAATTGCATGTCGGTCAGCAACAGGCAGATCGTCGGGTCCGACCGCAACTGCACCAGCGCCGCCTCGCCGCTATCGGCTTCGATCACCACGAACCCGTCGCCTTGCAGCGATTCGGTCAGGGTCATGCGGATCAGGAAATCGTCCTCTACGAGGAGTATGCGTCGTCCGCTCATGCCGGCTCGTGTTCCCTATCCGTGCGCCTGCGTGACATGCCGGTGACAGACGCGGAACACAATGGTCTCATGGCAGCGCCGCCGGCGCGCACCGCGCAGCCGACACGCAACACCGCGCCGTATTTCGCGGTGAAAGCACGCAAACCTCCTGTGCGTCCGCCTTACCACCCGGCCCGGCAGCCATGATATAAAGCAGCGACATGATAGACCCGTTCTCCCTCCTGGCCGGACACCTGCACGAGAGCGTGGTCGTCCCGCTGCTCTACCGGTTCGACATGATGCAGTGGGAGGACATCGCCTTCGGCTGGGAGCTGTTCGCGCTTTACGGCGTGGCGCAGGTGATCCTGATGCTGGCGATCTGCTGGCCGATGGAGCGCTGGGCCAGGCTGGAGCGCTGGCCGGACCAGCGCGCCGTCACCGTGGATATCTTCTACACCCTGCTGTCGCGCATCGGCGTGATGCCGCTCGTCACCTTCGTGCTGTTCTACCAGCTCCAGGTCGGCTTGAACGGATGGCTGACCGACCACGGCTACGTGCCGCCCACGCTCGAAGGCCTGTTCCCGTTCCTGATGGGCCGCCAGGCGCTCACCTTCTGCCTCTACGTGCTTATCCTGGATTGCGCGGATTACTGGCGCCATCGGCTGAGCCACAGTTTCCGCTGGTGGTATGCGCTGCACGCCGTCCACCACGCGCAGCGGCAAATGACGTTCTGGTCCGACGACCGCAACCACATCCTCGACGACCTGATCGCGTTCTGCTGGTTCCTGGTGCTCGGCCTGCTGATCGGCATCCCGCCGATGCAGTTCCCGCTGATCATCCTGCTGCTGCGCCTGCTGGAGAGCATGAGCCACGCCAATGCGCGCGTGGGTTTCGGCTGGCTCGGCGACCGGCTGCTGATCTCGCCGCGCTTCCACCGCGCGCATCACGGCGTGCGCGCGGCCGGGCAGAAGAGCTGCAATTACGGGGCGATCTTCCCGTTCTGGGACATGATGTTCGGCTCGGCGGATTTTGCGCGCGAGTATGCGCGGACGGGGGATCCCTCGGCGGAGGAGGCGATGGCTACCGGGACGTGGTGGGAGCAGCAGGCGGCGGGGTTCCGGCGGCTGTTCCGGCGGGCGCGTCGGGCGGCGGTCTAGGTAAGGAAGGCCTTCTTTTTTGAAAAAAAGAAGCAAAAAACTTTTGCTCTGACGGCTGCCTCATGGCTCCACATCGTACTGCAGGTGCGGGACTTGCAGTCAGACCTGGAGCTTTGATGCAGCCGTCAGGATAAAAGTTTTTTGCTTCTTTTTTTCAAAAAAGAAGGCCTTGCTTCCTTCCTACCTACGCCACCACCCCTTCTTAGCCGGCGCAGTAACCCCAGCAGCCCCAACCAGCACCGGCCCGGTCGCCGGCGCATTGTCCATCTCGGCAGGCGGCTGCGGCGCCTCGGCCACCACGCGGTTGCCGGGATTGAGCTCCGCCTGCTCGAGCGCGTCGAAGATATCCATCCCGCCACCGAGCGCGAACGGATCGGCAGGCGTCGGCCCCACATATGGGACATAGGCCGGCGCGGGCTCGAAGGCGGGCGCTTCCACCGGCGCGTCGCTCGATAGGCTGGCCTCGCTCTCCTCGCCCGGCTTGCGCCGGCGGCGGCCACCGCGACGGCCGCGCTTGGCGCGCGCCGGCTCGCCTTCAGCCGCCTCGGGCTCCAAAGCAAGCGGCGGCTGCACGGCCTCGCCGGTCCGCTCGGACGCCGCGTTTTCGGCCGGGATATCGTCGGTATCTTGGCGTCCGACCGGCATCTCACCCTCGGTGCGCAGTGCCGAAGCCGCGCTGCCGGCGGTCAGTGCCGAAGTCTCGTCCCCGACGGGCGAAGGTCCCGTCTCTTCATAAGCAGGCGAAACCTGCGTTCCGTCATAAGCGTGCGGGGCCTGCGCCGCGTCATCGCCGGGCGTAGCATGCATCTCCTCGTCGCCAGGCAAAGCAAGCGTCGGCAGGTCCGGCTGGTCGGCGCCTTCCAGATCGGGAGCCGCCTCGTCCAGGCCTGGCGCGGCGGCCGCATCGGCCCCGTTCTCGTCGCGACGGCCACGCCGTCGCCGACGCCGCCGACGGCGACGCTGCTCGCCCTCGGCCGCGGTCTCGCCAGGCACGTGGTCGCTATCCGTGGTGAAATCGCCGGCCGGGGTCGCGGTAGGCGCCGGTGCGGCGGCTTCCACAGCCGGGTGCATCACCACGTCGTCTTCCTCGTCGGCGATATCCGCCTCGTCGGCATCGTCGTCCGGCATCGGCTGCGCGGTGATCAGGGCCGGCGGCAAATCCTGCGGCACGGCGGCGCGCAGGCGGTCGATGCGGGTCTGCGCCGGCAGCAGGCTCTCGTCGGGCGAGAAACACACGCGCATGGCATAGCGCGCCTCGATCTCGGTCAGCCGCTCGCGCTTGTTGTTCAGTATATAGAGTGCGGTCGAGCTGGCCACGTGGACCTGGATCTCGGCGGCGCGACGCTTGCCGCCCTCTTCCTCGATCTCGCGCAGCACATGCAACGCCGCGCTCTCCGTGCTGCGCACGTGGCCGGTGCCGCCGCATTGCGCGCACACGTTCAGGCTGGTTTCCGCCAGCGACGGACGCAGCCGCTGCCGGCTCAGTTCTAGCAGGCCGAAATGGCTGATATGGCCGATCTGGATGCGCGCGCGGTCGGCGCGCAAAGCGTCCGACATCTGCCGCTCGACCATCGCGTTATGCTTCTTGGACTCCATGTCGATGAAGTCGATCACGATCAGCCCGGCCAGGTCGCGCAGGCGGAGCTGGCGCGCGGCCTCCTCGGCGGCTTCCATGTTGGTGCGCAAAGCGGTCTCCTCGATGCCGCGCTCGCGCGTGGACCGGCCGGAGTTCACGTCGATCGCCACCAGCGCCTCTGTCTGGTTGATCACCAGATAGCCGCCGGAGCGGAGCTGCACCGTGGGGTTCAGCATCGCGTCGAGCATCGACTCGACCTGGCTGTGCGCGAACAGCGGCTGCGCATTGGCCGGCCAGAGCTGCACCTTTTTCACGTGCGTCGGCATCAGCATGCGCATGTAGTCGCGCGCCGCGCGCCAGCCCTCGATGCCGTCCACCAGCAGCTCGTCGACGTCGCGCGAATACACGTCGCGTATGGCGCGCTTGATGAGGCTGGCTTCCTCGTGGATCATCGAGGGCGCCATGGACTGCATGGTCTTTTCGCGAATATCGTCCCACAGGCGCAGCAAATATTCGCCGTCGCGTTTGATCTCCGGCTTCGGGCGGGCGGCGCCGGCGGTGCGCACGATCAGGCCCATGCCGCGCGGGATATCGAGCTCGGCGGTGACTTCCTTGAGGCGACGGCGGTCGGCGGCCTGGGTGATCTTGCGGGAGATGCCGCCGCCGCGCGGCGAGTTCGGCATCAGCACGCAATAGCGGCCGGCGAGCGAGATGTAGGTGGTGAGTGCCGCGCCCTTGGTGCCGCGCTCTTCCTTGACGACCTGGATCAGCAGGATCTGCCGACGGCGGATGACCTCCTGGATCTTGTAGCTGCGCATGAAGCGTGGGGTCTGGCGCGGCGCGCGGGTCTCTTCGCCGGTGTCGTTCTCGCCGCCGAGCATTTCCGGCTGCGGTGCTTCGCCGGCTTGCACCTGGCGGACGCGGTGGCCCGGCTCGAAGGCGTCGGCCTGGGCGGGCTGGTCGGCGGCGTCGGCAAGACCGGGCTCGGCGATCTCGGCAAAAGCCTGCTCCACGGTGTCGGCGAATGCCGGCTCTGCCATCTCGGGAGCGGCGTCCACACCGGTGTCGGCCGCGTCGTCGTGCAGGGAAGCGGACGTGTCGGGTTGGACCTCGCTGTGCAGCACATTCGCGCCAATGAGCAGCGGCTGCGTCTCGCTTGCGCTGGCGTCCGGCTGGGCGCCGTCGGCGTCGCGCGGCGCTGCCTCGGCGGGCCTGGCTTCGTCCGCATCGCGCGGCTCGGGCGCATGTTCGATGACCGAGGCTGCGGCCTCGTGCTCGAAGAGTGCTGTCTCGAACCCGCTTGCGTCGGATCCGTCCGGTAAAGCATCGGCGGCGTAAGCACCGACCTCGGCTGAGCCGGTCCCCGACGACGCGCCATCTTCAGAGACGGAGTCGGCGAAAGCGGGTGCTTCGAAGGGGCGTGCCTCGGGAGCAGGTGCGTCGTCGTCCTCCTCTTCCTCCTCCGCACGCGCCTCTTCCTCCTGCATCGCAATCAGGCGCTGCCGGTCGGCCACCGGGATCTGGTAGTAGTCGGGATGGATTTCACCGAAGGCCAGGAAGCCGTGGCGGTTGCCGCCATATTCGACAAAGGCGGCCTGCAGGCTCGGCTCTACGCGGACGACCTTGGCTAGGTAGATGTTGCCCTTGAGCTGGCGGCGCGATTGCGTCTCGACGTCGAAATCTTCAAGGCGGTTACCGTCCAGCACCACCACGCGGGTCTCTTCCGCGTGGCTGGCGTCGATGAGAAGGCGCTTGGTCATGTAGTCTGAAACTCCGGAGCCCCGGCGTCGCGCGTCTGCCCATCTCGTCAGGAGTGGGGCGCGCGGCCTGGCGGGCCGATTGGGTGGGGAGCCAGGCGCGCCTGCAGTGCCGGCGACGCAGGAGCCCCGGCCGCGTGGCGGCCGATTCGGGAACCCTGTCATGTGTCGCGGCGATGCGGTGTGCTGCCATGGCCTTGGTGAATCCGCCCTTGTGAGGCGTTGTAGGGATGTCTGGGCGCGCTGCGCGCGGTCCGCGCGCGCTCTGGGAGAGCTGCTCGCGGCCCGACACTTGCAGCAAAGCGTTACGGTTCGCAAGGGGCGGCGTTGTCTGCAGCAGGAAGCGGAGCGCAGGCAAGGCAAGCAGTCCTTTTTTGAAAAAAAGGACCAAAAACTTTTGCTTCCGGTCGCCCGTGGCAAACGCCCGTGTCGAAATCCCAAGGCGAAGCCTGTTTCCAGCTTGGGCGCGACAGCACGGACCAAAAGTTTTTTGCTTCTTTTTTGCAAAAAAGAAGGCCTTCCTTCTCTACTGTCGCTTGTTGCGCCACCGCCACATGTATCATGGTTAATCAGCAGCTAACACGGCCTTTCCGATCCACCATGTTAGCCTGCCGGCATGACCAGCGACCCGGCCTACACAAGAAGATTGCTGCTGGGCCACGGCTTCGGCGCCGCCCTGCTGCTGCCCGCCGTGGCGGCATCCGCCAGCACGCGCTCGGCCCGTCACGCGGCCCCGACGCATGCTGCCCAGGCCCCGCTCGTGGTGCTCGATCCCGGCCACGGTGGCAAGGATCCGGGCGCGGTCGGCATCTCCGGCGTGCTGGAAAAGCACGTGGCGTTTGCCGCCGCCGGCGAACTGGCCCGGCGGCTGCGGGCAAGCGGGCGCTACCGCGTGTCGCTGACGCGCGAAAACGATGTGTTCATCCCGCTGGAGGATCGCGTGGCGATGGCGCAGGCCAACGGCGCCGCGCTGTTCATCTCGCTGCATGCGGACGCCGTGGCCGATCACGCGGTGCGCGGCGCCAGCGTCTATACCCTGGCCGCTGCGGCCTCGGATGCGCAGAGCGCGCGGCTGGCGGACCACGAGAACGCGGCCGACCGCTACGGCGGCGTGAGCCCCGGCATGCCACCGCGCGTGGCCGAGATACTCGACAGCCTGGTGCGCCACGAGACGAGGGTGGGCTCGGCCCAGGTGCAGCAGCACGTGGTGGCCGCGCTGGGGCACAGCGTGCGGTTGCTGGACAATCCGGCGCGCCATGCAGGCTTCGCCGTGCTCAAGGCGGTGGATATCCCGAGCGTGCTGGTGGAAATGGGCTTCATGTCCAACCCGCAGGACGAGGCCGCTCTGTGCCAGGCCGGCCATCGGGCGATGGTCGTGGCCGCGATCGGCCGCGCGGTGGACGGCTACTTCGCCGTGGCCCGCCAGGCCGCCCATACCGGCTGATCGGTTGCGACGGTCGGGTGTGGTGCGCTACATCGAGCGCACCCGCTCTCTTTAGAGCCGGCTTTACGCCGCCTTCAGATACTTTTCTGTAGAACTCTGCCTTCTGTTTTGGGACATGCACCGATGGACGGACCACGCGAGCGCTTGATCGCCCCGTCGGAGCCCAGCGCCAGGCCGCCGCGCGCGCCGCGCCGGCAGAGCAGGGTGCTGGCATTCGTGCGCGGCCTGTTCGGTCTGGTGTTCGCCGTGGGCCTGGTCGGCGCGGGCGCGGCCGGACTCATCGGCTGGAGCATTTACGCGCGCTATTCCGCGGACCTGCCGACGCTGGACGGCCTGCGCACCTACCAGCCGCCGGTGATGAGCCGCGTCTATGCCGGCGACGACCGGCTGATGGCCGAGCTGGCCACCGAGCGCCGCATCTTCGTGCCGTTCGCCGCAATTCCCGAGCGGCTCAAGCAGGCGTTCATCTCGGCGGAGGACCAGAACTTCTACGTACACAAGGGCGTCGATCCGTTCGCGATCGCGCGCGCCGCGTTCACCGACCTGCAGCATCTCGGCAATGGCCGCCGGCCGGTGGGAGCGTCGACCATCACGCAGCAGGTGGCGCGCAACATGGTGCTGGGCTCGGACGAGCTGAGCAAGGAGCGCAAGTTCAAGGAGATCCTGCTCGCTTTGCGCATCGAGCGCGTGCTGACCAAGCAGCGCATACTCGAGCTGTACCTGAACCAGATCTATCTCGGCCAGGGTTCCTATGGGGTGGTGGCCGCCGCACAGACCTATTTCAACAAGCCGCTCGACCAGCTCACCATAGGCGAGGCCGCGATGCTGGCGGCGCTGCCGAAATCGCCCAGCAACTACAACCCGTTCCGCTTTCCCGAGGCCGCCAAGTCCCGGCGCGACTGGGTGCTGGACCGCATGGTGGAGACCCATTCCATCACCGCGGACGTGGCGCGCGCCGGCCAGGCCGAGCCGCTGACGCCCAACAAATACCGCGCGCCGGCCACCGTGCCCGGCGGCGAGTGGTTCACCGAGGAGGTGCGCCGCCAGTTGATCCTGCGTTTCGGCCAGGACCAGGCGACCGAAGGCGGGCTGATCGTACACACCAGCCTCGATGGCGACCTGCAGGCGAAAGCCGATACCGCGTTGCGCGCCGGGCTGATGCATTACGACCGCGCGCATGGCGGCTGGCGCGGCCCGGTAGCGCGTATCGGCAGCATGGCGGCGCTGAGCGGCGACTGGGCGGAGGCGCTCGGCCGCATACCCAAGCCGGCGGGGCTGCTGCCAACCTGGCGCCTTGGCGTGGTGCTCGACGAGACGTCGTCCGGCGCGCGTATCGGCTATCTGCGTCCGAACGAGGCCGGCGACGGCATGGAATCGCGCACCGGCGAAGTGGTGCTGTCCGATCTCGGCTGGGCGCGGCCGGTGCTGTCCGGCGGCGGGCTCGGCGGCGCGCCGCATCGCATCGGCGACGTGCTATCGGCGGGCGACATCGTGATGGTGGAGCCGGCGGAGGGCACCACCGAGATGCGCCTGCCCGGCGTGCGCGGTCGCCGCGGACGCGCCACGCCGGCCAACGTGATGACGCTGGACAAGCTCACATTGCGGCAGGTCCCGCGCGTGTCCGGCGCGCTGGTGAGCCTCGATCCGCGCACGGGCCGCGTGCTGGCGATGTCCGGCGGGTGGGACGCCAACGCCAGCAAGTTCAACCGGGCGACCCAGGCGCAGCGCCAGCCGGGCAGCTCGTTCAAGCCGTTCGTGTATCTCGCCGCGATGGAGCAGGGCATCTCGCCAAGCGCCCGCTTCGAGGACTCACCGTTTTCGCTGGGCGACTGGCACCCTGAGAACTACGAGCTGACTTATGGCGGCCCCACCCCCCTGCGCGTGGCGCTCGAGCAGTCGCTGAATCTCGTGACGGTGCGCGTGGCCGCCCATATCGGCATGGACGCGGTGGCCAAGCTGGCGATCTCCGAGCATCTGTATGACTCGATGCCGCATGTGCTGCCCGCGGCCTTGGGCGCGGTGGAGACCACCGTGATGCGCGAGGCGGGCGCCTATGCCTCGATCGAGCAGGGCGGGCGGGAGATCGTGCCGAGCCTGGTGGATTCCGTGCAGGACCGCGACGGCCACGTGATCTGGCGGCCGACCGGCCTGGTGATGGGCGCCGGCGACCCCGCGCAGCCGCCGGCCCTGAACGATCCGCGGCCGCAGCTCGCCGATCCGCAAAGCGCGTTCCAGGTGCTCAAGATGATGGAGGGCGTGGTGCTCTACGGCACCGGCAAGCCCGTTGGCGCCGGCATCGACCGCCCGATCGCCGGCAAAACCGGCACCACGCAGAACTTCAACGACGGCTGGTTCGCCGGCTTCACCCCGGACCTCGTGACCGTCGTGTGGATGGGCTACGACAACCCGCAATCGCTCGGCGACAAGCAGGACGGCGCCCACGTGGCCGGCCCGATCTGGCATCAGTATATGGTGGCCGCCCTGGGCGACACGCCGGCGCTGGATTTCCGCGTGCCGGACGGCGTCGACTCTCGCGCGCTGGGGTTGCGGGCGGCACGAGTGCATCGACGCGTTCAAGCCGGACCAGGTGCCCGGCGCGGGCGGGATCGGCGGCGGCAGCGGCGAGCGGGAGACGGCGAGCACGGCTCCTGCGGATAGCCCGGTGGAGATGGTGAACCCTGATCCTGATGCGCCGCCTCCCGCACCTCGGCCGGCTGCGTCTTCGGATACTTCGGTGGGGGGGTTATACTAGGCAAGGCAAGTAGTCCTTTTTCGAGAAAAAGGACCAAAAAGCTTTTGCTCCTTGTCCCTGCTGACGCACTTCGGATTTATTCGGATAAAATGGCGCGCTGACGCAGCGTCATAGTAAAAGTTTTTTGGTCCTTTTTTTCAAAAAAGGACTGCTTTCTTTCTTACAGGTGCACAACATGGCCGCCGAAGCAGACGCCCTACACGAACAGATCACCCAGTCCGTCGCCCTGCTCCGGAGGCATCTTTGACTGGGATGTCGCCACCGCGCGCCTCGAAGAGCTGAACCACCAGGTAGAAGACCCGGCCCTCTGGAACGACGCCGAGGGCGCCCAGAAGATCATGCGCGAACGCAACCGCCTGGCCAGCGGCATCGAGGGCCTGCGACGCCTGGAGGCCGAAATGGCCGACGCCACGGGGCTGATCGAGATGGCCGAAGCCGAGGGCGAGCCCGCCAT
The DNA here is from genome assembly GCA_963795825.1 of uncultured Alphaproteobacteria bacterium. Classification (GTDB taxonomy): domain Bacteria; phylum Pseudomonadota; class Alphaproteobacteria; order Acetobacterales; family Acetobacteraceae; genus BOG-908. The sequence goes on from CAWCIW010000001.1 coordinate 1,410,683, forward strand.
GGTAGCCGAGGGCATAGCCGCCTTGCGCGCGATTGCCGAGGAGGCCAGGCGCCAGGAGATACTCGGCCTGCTGTCCGGCGAGGCGGACGGCAACGACTGTTTCATTGAGCTGAACGCCGGGCAGGGCGGCACCGAGGCGCAGGACTGGACCGAGATGCTGATGCGCATGTATTCGCGCTGGTCCGAGCAGCACGGCTACAAGGTGGAAATGCTGGAGGCCAGCGACGGCGAGGGCGCCGGCCTAAAATCCGTCACCCTCCAGGTGAGCGGGCCGAACGCCTATGGCTGGCTCAAGACGGAGGCCGGCGTGCATCGCCTTGTGCGTATCAGCCCGTTCGATGCGGCGGCGCGCCGGCAGACCAGCTTCGCCAGCGTGTGGGTATATCCGCTCGTGGACGACAGCATCGAAATCGAGATACGCGACGCCGACCTGAAGGTGGACACGTTCCGCGCCTCCGGCGCCGGCGGCCAGCACGTGAACAAGACGGAGAGCGCCATACGCATCACGCACATGCCGACCGGCATCATCGTGGCGTGCCAGACCGACCGCAGCCAGCATCGCAACCGGGCGACCGCGATGGGCATGCTCAAGGCACGGCTCTACGAGGCCGAATTGCAGAAGCGCGAGGCGGCCTCCGCCCTGACCGAAGCCGGCAAGACCGAGAACAGCTGGGGCCACCAGATACGAAACTACGTCCTGGCCCCCTACCAATTGGTGAAGGACCTGCGGACAGGCCTGGAGAAGGGCAATCCCGGCGCCGTGCTGGATGGCGATCTGGACGATTTCATGGCCGCCGCCCTGGCAGCCCGGGTGGGGGCTACACGCAGCGAGGCCTCCGCTCAGGCGAGCTGAAGGCGCGGCATACGATCGTCCCCGTGCTTAGGCGATGTTTCCAACACGACATGACAGGTGACACGCGTGCGGCGTATCGGGCGGCCACAACTTGCCTTGTGCCTGGTCCGTAATCCTGGCGTGAGGTCGGCCGCGCCACCCTGAAATTAAAGCTCACCGAACCGTGAACAGAACTTGCGGTTGTGAAATGGCTGTGCAACTGTACTCATGCTGAAACAAAATGTTTCAAGTTCAGCGGGCGGAGTTTGCTGTGAGCCATTGGTCGGACGTGGAGTTTGCCGTTGCGCCCTCGAGATATCGAAAGGCGCAGGATTTCATGCCCTTCCTGGCGGACCTGCTCACCTGCTGGGACTTCCTGGCCTGCGCCATCGCAGGTGAGGCTGCTCTCGCGTTCTACGCGCATTACGTGCTGCCGGCGCCGCTGGACTACTCCAGTTCGGGCCCGTTCTGGCGCGATATCCTGTTTGGCAGCCTGATCGCCGCGCTGATGCTGCGATCGTCGGTAGATAACCTCAACCCGAGGCTGAACAGTGTTGTCCGTCTCGTTCTGATAGCAGAACGTAAATGCCTGATGGCGTTTGCGGTCCTCATTCTCGTGGGGCTGGCGACGCGGGCCACCAACGACCTGGCACGGCTCTGGCTCGTGTCGTGGCTGGCGATGTTCGCCGTCATTGTGGGCGCCACCCGCCTTGCCGCCGGCCACTATCTGCGTCGACTCGACAGGACCGGTTCGTTGCGCGAGGCGGTAGCCGTGGTCGGCACCGCGACAGCGCGCTCCCGCATGGCAGCGCGCATCGCAGACGAAGTGGATGTCGTCGGGCTGTATGGCACGGACCCGGGTCCGGCGGATCTCGATCATACGGACGAGTTGGACCAGCTGCTCGATCTCGGCCGGGACGGCGGCGTGGATTCGGTGATCCTCACCTTGGAGAAGGACCGCTTCGGCGACGCCGCCCGCATCATCGAGCGGCTGAAGGCGCTGCCGCTGCAGGTGGCGGTCTGGCAGGACGACGGCTGGGCCGGCGAGGCTGCACCGCGCGTGCGCATGCTGGGCGGCTTGCCGATGTCCGTCGTGGCGGACCGGCCGATCAAGCACTGGGACCTGCTGGCGAAAACGGTGATGGACAAAGCCGGCGCGCTGCTTCTGCTGGTGCTGCTGGCACCCTTGCTGCTCGCCATCTCGCTGGCGATCGCGGCGACCAGCCCGGGCCCGGTGATCTTCCGCCAGGTGCGCCGTGGTTGGTGCGGCCGGGATTTCGTGATCTTCAAATTCCGCACCATGCGCACCGATCGCGGCCTGCCCGGCCGGCAGACGACGCGCGACGATCCGCGCTGCACCCGGCTCGGCGCCCAGTTGCGCAAATACAGCCTCGACGAGCTGCCGCAGCTCTGGAACGTGCTGCGCGGCGACATGTCGCTCGTGGGCCCCCGGCCGCACGCCGAAGCGCTGCACGACATGGACGCGGCGGGCCGCGAGGTGGTGGCGGAATACGCCCAGCGCCACCGCGTCAAACCCGGCCTGACCGGATGGGCGCAGGTGAACGGCGCGCGCGGCGCCACCGACACCTCCGCCCAGCTTCGCCGCCGCGTCGATTTCGACCTATTCTATATAGAGAACTGGTCGCTCGGGCTCGACTTGCGGATCCTGCTGCGCACACCGCTCAGGATGGCCGGGGAGAATGCGTTTTGAGCGTCTTCGAGCGGCTCCGGCCCGCCTACACCAACGCCGCGACCTCCGTCAGCGATGCCACCGCTCTCGAGCCGACCTCGCCCGCCGCCCTGCTGATGCTGGGCGAGGTGCTGGCCCGCCTGGCGGGAACGCCGCGTCCCGTCGTCCACATCGTGGCGGCCTCCGCCTGCGTGAACGCCAGCCAGGTGGCACGCGACTTCGCCGCCGCCGCGGCCACCCGGTTCGGCCGGACGCTGCTTGTCTCCTCGAGCCCCTGCGGCGCGCGCGCGGAGACCGGATTGCGCGGATTGTCGTGGCTGATGAACGGCATGCTCGGCGGCGAGCCGGACGGTATCACGCCAGACATCTCGGTGCCCGGCCTCTATTACACCAGCCTGGCGGTGCATAATCCCGGGCCGCTCGCGGTCCCACTGGAAAGCTGGCTGAACGGTCCGCAGGATTTCCGCATGATCGTGATCGAGTTGCCGGCCGTGGCGGTGGACCCGCGCACGCTGGCGGTCTCGGTACGCTGCCATGGCAGCGTACTGGCGGTAGGTGCCGGCACGACGAGGCTTGCGGAACTGCGCAATTCGGCCCGCCAGCTGGCGAGCGCCGGAGTGGCCCTGTTGGGCACCGTCCTGCAGGACGCGCCGCGTATCGGCCGCATGGCGCGCAGGGCCGCCTGATGCGCTACGGCGAGACGAGCCGACCAAGGCCGTCGGGCGTGCTGTGCCGCCCAATGCGCGGCGCGCTGCCGGCTCGCCGGCAGCCTCGTGGTGGCGGCGATCTGCGCCGAACTGTGCATCAGCGCCAACCTGCTGACCTGGGCCGGCGTGCCCTACGTGACCGATGGCGGCGCGCTGCCGCTGAAATTCCATCCCGGCACAGACCTGCTTGCCGCCGCCACAGTGCTGGCCCTGGCGGCGGACCCGCCCGGCTGGGTCGCGCGCATGGACCGCGCGCTGCTGGTGTTCTTCGCCTGCCTCGGCGCCTGCATGCTGTCGGCCGCGCTGCTGACCGGCCCGGGCAACCTGATCGTATTGCTGGACACGTTCCTGCCGGCCGGCCTGCTGGCCGCCGTGCTCAGCCGGATGGGGCCGCCTGGGATGCAGCGCCTTCGCCTGACGATGCAGATATTGCTCGCCGGCAATGCCGTCCTGGCACTGGCCGAACGCGCGGCGCAGACGACCCTGGTGCCGCTCTATCTCAACGACGCCGCCTACAACCCGATCACCGAGGATTTCCGCCCGACCGCCCTGTTCGACCATCCGCTCACCGGCGCGCTGATGATGATGATGGCCCTTACTTTGGCGCCTGAGGCGAAACCCTGGCGCCTGGCCTACCAGGCGCTGATCTGGGCCGCTTTGGTGGCGTTCGGCGGCCGCATGGCGCTCGGCGTGGCCTTGCTTACGGCGGGCATCGGCGTGGCTGCGCAGGGCTGGCGGCTTCTGCTTTCGCGCGATCCGCGGGCCACCTGGGCGCTGCTGCTGGCCGGCGCCGGCGCTGTGGGCGTGGTGGCGCTGCTCGCCGGCGCCCTGGCCGCCGGGCTGGGCGACCGGCTGGTGGCCCACATGTACTGGGACGAGAGCGCCCAGGTACGCCTGGCGCAATGGCAGATACTCGGCCGGCTTAGTCCCTGGCAGGCGCTGTTCGGAACGCCGCGCGAGGACCTGCTGCGCCTGCTCAACGCGCTCCGGCTCGACACCGGGGTGCAGGTGATCGAGAATTTCTGGCTGCTGATGTTCGTGACACTCGGCGCGCTCGGCTTCCCGCTGTTCGTGGCGAGCTTGGTGGCACTGCTCGCCTGGTGCTGGCGCAGGACCGGGCCGTCCGGGCGCGCGCTGCTGGTGGGGGCGCTGGTGGTGGCCTCGTCGAGCAATTCGCTCGGGCGGAAATCCACCCTGCTGGTGTGTCTGGTGGCGACCACCGCGTGCATCCCGGCGGGTCCGCTGCGCCCGTCCGCGCCGCCTGCGTTCCGCGGCGACATGCGTCTGGCCGCTGCATGAACGCGCCCACGGCCGTGCACGCGCCCGCCCGAAGCGAGTCGCGTGGCGCCAGCAGGCCCGCACGGTGGCGTTCTACATGCACGACCTGTCCGGCGGCGGCGTGGAGCGCATGCGTCTGGCGCTGATCGCCGAACTGCGCGCGCGCGGCACCGACGTGACGCTGATCGTCGGCCGCCGTCACGGCGCGCTCGACGGTCTGGTGCCCGCCGATCTGCGGGTGATCTCGCTCGGTCGGCAGGGCATGCTGGGCGCCGTCCTGACGCTGGCGCGCGTGCTGCGCCAGCTACGGCCGGATATCCTGGTGGCCAGCCTGGACCATAACAACGTGACCGCCATGCTTGCCGGCGGGCTGGCGCGCACCGGCACCAGGGTGGTGATCTGCCAGCACAACGCGCTGTCCGCCGAGCTCGCGATGGGCTGGAAATATCGCTGCGTGCCCTGGCTATACTGGCTCCTGCAACGCCGCGCGCAGGCCGTCGTGGCGGTCAGCCAGGGCGTGGCCGACGACATGGCGGCCGTATCCGGAATCGCCCGCCGGCGCATCACGCCGATCTACAACCCGGTGATCGATGCCGGCTTCGCCGCGCGCGCCGCCGGCAGTCCGCCGCATCCCTGGCTCGGCGATGGCGGCGCCCCGGTATTGCTGTTCGCCGGGCGGCTGACGGCGCAAAAGGATCCCGCGTTGTTGCTCGACGCGCTGGCCTTGCTGCCCGACATGCGACTCATCCTGCTGGGCGAGGGGCCGCTCCGCGCCTCGCTAGAGGCGCAAGCCGCCCGGCTCGGCCTGACCGACCGCGTGCTGTTCGCCGGGTTCGCCGCCAATCCGCTGCCGTGGATCGCGCATGCCGCCTGCCTGGTGCTTCCCTCGCGCTACGAAGGACTCGGCAACGTGCTGATCGAAGCCCTGGCCTGCGGCACCAGGGTGGTCGCCACCGACTGTCCGCACGGCCCGTCCGAAATCCTGCAAGCCGGCCGCTACGGATCGCTGGTCCCGGTGAGCGATGCGCCCGCCCTCGCGCGCGCGATAGGCGAAGTGCTCGCCGCCGTGCCGGACCGCGCAGCACTCCAAGCCAGAGCGGCCGCCTTTACCGCGGCCGCCTGCGCCGACGCCCACGCGGCCCTGTTCGCGCGCCTGCTCGCACCCGTACCGCGCCGGGCGTTCGGCCTGCCGCTCTCGTCGCTCGGCGCGGCCGAGGTGATCGGCCGCGTGATGGACGAACCGGCGGCCACGCTTCGCCTGGTCGTCACCCCGAACATCGACCATTTGCGCCTGCTGCGCCAACGCCCGTTCGCCGACGCCTATGCCGGCGCGGCGCTCGTCGTGCCGGACGGATTTCCCGTGCTGCTCTATGGCCGGCTGCGCGGCCTGCAGCTCGCCGGCCGCGTTACCGGCTGCGAGCTGTTCGCGCGCCTCGGCACCCATGCCGGGCTGGCCTGCAAGCGCGTTCTGATCGTGGCGGAGAGTGCCGCCACCGAAGCAGCCGTCCGGCGCTGGGGGTCGGCGCGCGGGCTGAGCCGCCTGCAGGTGATCACCGCGCCAGACCGGCTCGGCGCCGACGGCGCGGCACAGGCCGGCCTGGCGCAGGCGATCGCGGCCGCGCGGCCGGACATCGTGGTGATGACGCTGGGCGCTCCGGTCAGCGAGGTGTTTTTGCACACGCTACCGGGACGTGTTGCCGCCGTGCTGGGCGCTGTGCGTGGGCCAGGCGGTGCGGGTGCATCTCGGGCTGACGCAGCGGGCGCCGGCACTGTGGCAGCGGGCTGGGCTGGAGTGGCTATGGCGCGTCCGGCAGGAGCCGAGGCGGTTGATCGGGCGGTATGCGAGGGATGTCGCGTGGTTTCCGGTGGCGGTGATGCGGGATGCGGTTCAAGTAAGAAAGTAGTCCTTTTTTGAAAAAAAGGACCTTTTGCTCCCCGCCTGCACCCGGGCCCGCGCTCTATCTGCAAGCCGCAATGCCTACATGTAGAGCCGAGGCGCTCATGCAGCCGGGAGAGCAAAAGTTTTTTGGTCCTTTTTTTCAAAAAAGGACTGCTTGCCTTACCTACCCCCCCAAAGAAGCAACAATCTCCTCCGTCATCTTCTTAGCATCGCCAAACAACATCATCGTATTCGGCCGGAAGAACAGCTCGTTATCCACGCCCGCATACCCCGAAGCCATCGAGCGCTTGATGAACAGCACGGTCCGCGCCTTTTCCACGTCCAGGATCGGCATGCCGTAGATGGCCGACGAGGTGTCCGTCTTGGCCGCCGGGTTCGTCACGTCGTTGGCGCCGATCACATAGGCCACGTCGGCCGTGCTGAACTCGTTGTTGATCTGTTCGAGCTCGAACACGTCGTCGTAAGGCACGTTCGCCTCGGCCAGCAGCACGTTCATGTGGCCCGGCATGCGGCCGGCGACAGGGTGGATCGCGTAGCGCACGTCCACGCCCTCGGCCTTGAGACGGTCCGCCATCTCGCGCACCGCGTGCTGCGCCTGGGCCACCGCCATGCCGTAGCCGGGCACGATGATCACCTTGGAGGCGTTCTTCATGATGAAGGCGGCATCTTCGGCGTTGCCGCTCTTCACCGTGCGGTCGCCGCCGCCGGCATGGGCCGGGCCGCCGCCGGACTCGGTGCCGAAGCCGCCGAGCAGCACGTTGAAGATGGAGCGGTTCATGCCCTTGCACATCACGTAGGACAGGATCGCGCCCGAGGCGCCCACGAGCGCGCCGGTGATGATCAGCGCCAGGTTGCCGATGGTGAAGCCGATGCCGCAGGCTGCCCAGCCGGAGTAGCTGTTCAGCATGGAGACCACCACCGGCATGTCCGCCCCGCCGATCGGGATGATCAGCAGGAAGCCGAGCAGGATTGCGAGCAGGGCGATGATCCAGAACACAACCTGCGGCCCGCCATTGGCCACGAACACCACGATCAGCGCGAGTACCACCAGGCCGAGCAGCAGGTTGAGCTGGTGCTGGTAGCGGAAGGTGATCGGCGTGCCTTTCATCAGCGCCTGCAGCTTGGCGAACGCGATGAGCGAGCCGCTGAAGGTGATGGCGCCGATGGCCAGACCGACCGACATCTCGATCAGGCTCTCGGTGTGGATGTGATGCGGCACGCCGATGCCGAACGCTTCGGGCGCGTTGAGCGCGCCGGCCGCCACGAACACCGCGGCCAGGCCGACCAGCGAGTGGAACGCGGCCACGAGCTGCGGCAGCGCCGTCATCGCGATGCTGCGCGCCACATAGGCGCCGATGCCGCCGCCGATGATGATGCCGGCGAAGATCCAGAGGTATCCCTCGCCGAGCATACCTTGCCGGCCAAGCGTCGCCAGTATGGCGATCGCCATGCCGATCATGCCGTATTGGTTGCCGCGCCGCGAAGTGACGGGGCTCGACAGGCCGCGCAGCGCCAGGATGAACAGCACGGCGGCCACGAGGTAGAGCACCGAGGTGAGATTGGTGGACATGTCCGCGCTCTACTTCTTGGACTTGAACATCGAGAGCATGCGCTGGGTGACCAGGAAGCCGCCGAAGATGTTCACGCTGGCCAGGGTGACGGCGATGAAGCCGAAGATATGCGGCAGGAAGCCGTGGCTGAGCCCGGTGGCCAGCATGGCGCCCACGATGATCACCGACGAGATGCCGTTGGTGACCGCCATCAGCGGCGAGTGCAGCGCCGGCGTGACGTTCCACACCACGTAGTAGCCGACGAAGCAGGCCAGCAGGAAGATCGTCAGCAGCAGGATGAACGGCTCGGCGGCGGCGGTCACCGGGGCGGCGGCCTGCGAGAAGCCGTCGAGCTGGTGGGCCAGGTCGGCGGCGCGCGCGGCGATCTGGTGGGCCTGGTCGGCGAGGGAATTGGGCATCATGGGCGCGGACTTTCCGGCTCGGGTGCGTCGATGGCGACGTGCGGCGACTCTGCGGGCAGGCGCGGGTCGCGTGGGTTGGCCGTGCTGGCCGCGGGGTCCTCACCGGTGCGCGCCACCGTCTCGTCCAGGCTCGGGGCTGCCGGCATCTCCGCGGGCGCGCTGTCGGTAGCGTGCGGCTGCGCCGGCTCCTGGCTGGCGTCGAAGCCGGCGCGGTCCAGCATCTCTGCCGGGTCCGGCCTCGCGTTGGCCGCCGGCGAAGTGGCGGGTTCGGCAACGATTTTCTCGGCGGCGGTCGGTGCCGGTGCCGCTGGCCGCGTATCGGACACCGCGCTGTCGCGTGCTGCCTCGGGTGAGGCCTGCCGCAGCGGAGCCTGGACGCCGCCGTTCGTCGACGCCGGCGCCACAGCGGAAAAGTCGTTTGCAGGGTCGGCCGCGGCCCCGCCGCCGCTCGCCGGGGCGACGCGGGAAAGATCAGCCGCGGGATCCGCCATCGACGGTGCGGCATCCTCGATCGCCGCACCCGCCGGCTGCGTCGTCGGTGTCGCCTGCGGCACCGGCGCGTCACCGGCGAATTGCGGGTGCACCACCGCACCGGCGCGCGTCAGCATCACACCCTGCACGATCGCGTCGTCCGCCGGCAGCTTCGGCGCGCGCGCCTCCTTGTCCCAGAAACTCGTCAGGAAGGTCAGCAGGTTTTTCGCATACAGCGTGCTCGCCGCCACCGAGATGCGGCCTGGCCAGTTGCGGAAACCGAGCACCTTCACCCCGTTCGGCGTCACATACATCTCGCCAGGATGCGTGGCCGCGCAATTGCCGCCGCCATCTGCCGCGATATCGACGATCACGCTGCCCGGCCGCATGCCGTCCACCATCGCCTGCGTCACCAGCGTGGGCGCGCGGCCGCCCTGCACCAAAGCGGTGCAGATCACCAGGTCGTTCTTCGCGGTGGTCGCCAGCATCAGCTCGGCCTGCTTCTGCCGAAACGCGTCGGTCATCTCGCGCGCATAGGCGCCGGTCTGGCCCGCCGTCTCGGCATCCTCCACACCCACGAAGGTGGCGCCCAGCGAGCGTATCTCCTCCTTGGCGGCGGGCCGCACGTCGGTGGCGGACACGATGGCGCCCAGCCGGCGCGCGGTGGCGATCGCCTGCAGCCCGGCCACGCCGGCGCCGACCACGAACACGCGCGCGGGCGGCACCGTGCCGGCCGCCGTCATCATCATGGCGAAGCCGCGGTCGAAGGCGGCCGCGCCCTCGATCACGGCGCGGTAGCCGGCCAGGTTCGCCTGGCTGGAGAGGATGTCCATCGACTGCGCGCGGGTGATGCGCGGCAGCAATTCCATCGCCGCGGTGTCGATGCCCGCCTGGGCCAGGCTGGGAACCAGCGCGCGGTCGGCCAGTGCCCCGGACACGCACACAAGCAGCGCGCCGCGCGGGATCAGCGCGCGTTCGGCGGGCTCCGGCGTCTGCACGGCGAACACGATGCCGGCGCCGGCCAAAGCCGCGGCGGGATCGGCCGCGATCTGGGCGCCGGCGGCGGTGTAATCGGCATCCGGTATGGACGCGCCCTGGCCCGCGCCGTGTTCGATGGCGACTTCGAGCCCGAGGGCCACGAGCTTGCGTACGGTTTCCGGCGTGGCGGCCACGCGGGTCTCGTCACGACGACGCTCTTTCAGCACCGCTAGACGCATATTTTGGTATCCTCCGGTGGGCCGGCGAACCGGCGGGCCGAGGTAACAGCGGCTTGGCGCCCGTGGCAAGGGCGGGTGACCACGCCGGACGGCCTCGTCCCGACAAAGCTTGCGCCGCGGGGAGCGAGTGGTTGACACTGGATACACACAGACAGGGAGGGCCGCATCAGATGACCGCCGCCTTGCAACCCCATCCGCCACGCGACCACAGCGCCCGCATGGCACATGAGGGCCACGCAAGCGCGTTCGCGGCGATCGACCTGGGCACCAACAACTGCCGCCTGCTGATCGGCGCCCCCACCAGTGAGGGCTTCCGCGTGCTGGACAGCTTCTCGCGCATCGTCCGGCTCGGCGAGGGCCTGCAGGGCTCCAACATGTTGAGCGACGCCGCGATGGATCGCACGGTGGCCGCCTTGCACGCCTGTGCGGCGCGGCTCTCCCGCCGGCCGGTGCGCGGCCTGCGGGCGATCGCCACGGAAGCCTGCCGCCGCGCCGGCAACGGCGATGTGTTCCTCGACCGTGTGCGCCGCGAAACCGGCCTGGCGCTGTCGGTGATCTCCACCCGCGAGGAGGCCGAGCTGGCGCTCGAGAGCTGCGCGCCGCTGCTGCGCGCGCCGGGCCGTCGCGCCCTGCTGTTCGACATCGGCGGCGGCTCCACCGAGCTCGCCTGGGTGCGGTTGCAGGCCGGGCGCACGCCGGAGCTGATCGGCTATGACAGTCTGCCGGTCGGTGTGGTGACACTGGCGGAGCGCTTCGGCCACCAGGGCTTCGCGCCGGAGGGCTATGCCGCGATGGTCGACGATGTGGCGGACCGCCTGGCCGCCTTCGAGCGCATCCACTGCATCGGCCACGAGATACGGATGGGCGGGGTGCGGCTGCTCGGCACCAGCGGCACGGTCACCACGCTGGCCGGCGTGGCGCTCGGGCTGGCGCGCTACCGGCGGCCGATGGTGGACGGCTATCAGCTCAGCGGTGAAGCGGCCGACAGCGCGCTGGCGCTGTTGCGCGGGCTGGGGCGCGAGGGGTTGAACGGCCACCCATGCGTGGGGCCGGAGCGGTCGGATTTCGTGCTGCCGGGATGCGCGATCTTCGAGGCGATACGGTCGGTCTGGCCGGTGGACGGGGTGATCGTGGCGGATCGCGGGCTGCGGGAGGGGATGCTGCTGCGGATGATACGGCTGGCACCGCGGGTGGGGCGGGCGTAAGCAAGGCCTTCTTTTTCGAGAAAAAGAAGCAAAAAGCTTTTGCTCCGACGTACGCATCCGCGCGTGCGCTCTTTCATCAAAATATGCGCTGGCAGAACCTGAGCGGGCCTGCATACAGCAATCATAGCAAAAGTTTTTTGGTCCTTTTTTTCAAAAAAGGACTGCTTGCTTGCCTTGCCCGCGTATAACCACCCCGATGACCGTAAAAAAGCCAGGTAGCTCAACAAACAACGCACGCGGCCTCTCCGTAATGCTGCGCACCTCGCGCGGCCGCAGCCCGGCGCAGCAGCGCTGGCTCGCGCGCCAGCTCAACGACCCCTACGTGGCCGCAGCACGCGCCCAGGGCTACCGCTCCCGCGCCGCCTTCAAGCTCATCGAACTGGATGACCGCTTCAAGCTGATCACAAGCGGCTGCCGCGTGCTCGATCTGGGTGCGGCCCCCGGCGGCTGGACGCAGGTGGCGCTGCAGCGCGGCGCCGGCCAGGTGGTGGGGGTGGACCTGCTGCCGATCGAGCCGGTCTCCGGCGCCACCCTGGTACGCGGCGATTTCGACGACCCGGAGATGCCGGCCCAGCTCACCGCGCTGCTCGGCGGGCCGGCGGATTTGGTGACTGTCGGACATGGCGCCGAACACCACCGGCCATGCCGGCACCGACCATATCCGGATCATGGGCCTGGCCGAGCTGGCGCTGCATTTCGCCGGCACGGTGCTGGCGCCTGGCGGGGCGTTCGTGGCCAAGGTGTTCCAGGGCGGCTCCGAGAAGGACATGCTGGTGCCGTTGAAAAAGGCGTTTGCCACGGTGAAGCACGCCAAGCCGCCGTCCAGCAGGAAGGAAAGCAGCGAGCTTTACGTGGTGGCGCAGGGGTTCCGCGGGCTGAGCTGATCGTGGTCGCCGCAGGCTGCGTTGGCGGACACGTAGCGATCGTGGTGGGTGCACAGACCGTCATTGGCGCTGGTTGCGGCTTGGGCTGAGCTTAGCGCCGAAAGGCCGGGGAGGGCCTGCTCCAGGCGCGCTGGTCCGCGCTCGAACGTTCTGCAGGTTTGGCAGGTCGCCGGAGGGTGTAAGCAAGCAAGGCCTTCTTTTTTGAAAAAAAGAAGCAAAAAACTTTTGGATGGGCTGTCGCGGACTGTGCGAGTCACCTGCCCAGCCTGGTCCAATAGTCTGCAAACACTATGGCGGACAGCACGAAGCCTAAGGCCAGGTTTACGGCCACGCCTACGCTGAAGGCGGCCATCGGCTTCAGGCCTATGCCGGCCAGGTCGCGCACCCGGGTGGTCAGGCCGATGCTCAGGAAGCCAAACGCGAAGGCCCAGCTCCTGAGGTTCTTGATCGGCGTCAGCAATTCGGGCGTGCCGATCTTGGCAAAGGCCGCGTGGCCCTCCGTCTGCGCCACGATGGTGATCAGCAGGGAGGCGATCGCGAATCCGAGCACGAATTTCGGGAAGCGGCGCCAGATCTCGGCGGCGGTCGGCCTGGCCCGCACGCCGGTATCGGTCCAGTAGGTGGTGGCCACCAGCGACAGCACGACGGCCCACAACCCGATCCAGATGTCGCGCCCCACCACCTTCATCAGCGTAAAGGCAGCCACCGACTGGTCCGCCGTGCCCGCCACCGCACCGGCGGCGCGCGCGGCAATCTCGCCATAGGCCTGGGCGGCCGCGAAACCCGCAGCGTCCGCGAACTCGGACGTGCCGATCCAGGCGCCACCGACGCCCGCCGGCAATCCCAACCCGGCGGCGGCAAACGGCAGCACGAAGATCATCACGATCGCCCAGCCGATCACGATGGAGATCACCACCGCCACATCCTGCCGGCGCGCGCCCACCGCGGCCGCAATGGCGATGGCCGCCGACACGCCGCAAACCGCGCCGCCCACGCCGAGCACCGCGGCGAACCGCGGCTCCAGCCCGAGCGCGCGGGCGGTGGCGAAGATCACCCCGAACGTGATGACGGATACAATCGAGGCCTGCAGCAACGCGATCGGCCCGGCCCAGACGATCAGGGTGAGCGGCAACGTCGCGCCAAGCAGAACCACACCCAGCTTGATGTAGAATTCGACGCGGAAGCCGGCATCTAGCGCCCGGGGCAGCAGGTTGAGGTTCGCAAGCAACAAGCCGGCCAGCAAAGCAACGAGCGGCGGCTCCAGATTATACTTGATCGCGCTCGCCCACTGGCCGATCGCGAAGATCACCATGCTGGCGGCATACAGGAAGGCAAACGCCGGCATCGTCTGGCGCGGCCGGTAGCCCAACGCAGCCAAAGCGGTGCAGACGATGGCAAGCCACAGCGCGAACTGGGCGATGTAGCGCGGCCAGGCGACAGCGAAATGCGCCCAGAGCTGGGCCGGGACCGTCCATTTCGGCGGCACGACGGCGAGCCAGTTCAGGCTTGCGCCGCTCGCGAACAGCCCGGCGGCCAGCACGATCAGGCCCAGCGCTGCGGCGACTGCCCAGAAATCGTCCGTGCGCCAGAATGTGGGCCGGGTGTCCTGGGCGACGGGCGGCGGGAGACTGTCCATCGTGTAAACCTACATGAAATCTTGTGGAAATCATCGTAGGCTTGTTAATCACGCAAAGCCAGAGTGTTGGGAGGAAGGAAGAAAGGCCTTCTTTTTTGCAAAAAAGAAGCAAAAAACTCTTATCCGTGCTGTCGCGCCCAGGCTGGATGCACGCCGGGCCCCCGTTATTGGTGAGGGCGCCTGCCCCAGCGAACGGAGCAAAAGTTTTTTGGTCCTTTTTGCAAAAAGGACTGCTTGCCTGGCCTAGCGTCCCCGCCGGACCGTGTAATCCGCCACCGCAATCAACCTCTGCCGAACCGCCCCATCCGGAAAAATCCCCAGCGCCGCCTTCGCCCGCTCCACAAATCCCGCCGCGCGCGCAAGCGTGGCCTCGATGGCACCGGTCTGCTCCATCAGCACCAGCGCGTGGTCCAGGTCGGCGTCGGTCTGCTCGCTGGCCTCGATGGTGCGGCGCCAGAACACCCGGTCCGCCTCGCTGCCGGCTTTGTAAGCCGCCAGCACCGGGCCGGTGATCTTGCCCTCGCGGAAATCGTCGCCCACGGTTTTGCCGAGTTTGGCCTGGTCGGCGGCGTAGTCCAGGGCGTCGTCCACCAGCTGGAACGCGGTGCCGAGATAGAGGCCGAAATCGGCCAGCGCCTGCTCCTCTGCCTCGCCGCGCCCGGCCACCACCGCGCCGATCTGGCAGGCGGCGGCGAACAAAGCGGCGGTCTTGCCCTGGATCACGTCGAGGTAGCGCTCGTCCTTGGTCGAGAGGTCGTTCTGGGTGACGAGCTGGAGCACCTCGCCCTCGGCGATGGTGGCGGCCGCGTTCGACAGGATGCGCAGCACCGGCAGGCTGCCATCCGCGGTCATCAACTGGAACGAGCGGGAGAACAGGAAGTCGCCCACCAGCACGCTGGCCTTGTTGCCGAAGATCGCGTTGGCGGTGGCCAGGCCGCGGCGCAGGCGGCTCTCGTCGACCACGTCGTCGTGCAGCAGCGTGGCCGTGTGGATGAACTCCACGCAGGCGGCCAGCGCCACGTGCCGCGCACCGCCCGGGTCGGCTGGCGTCGGGTAGCCGCACAGCCGCGCGCAGGCCAGCGTGAGCAAAGGCCGCAGGCGCTTGCCACCGGCCGCCACCAGATGGGCGGCGAGCTGCGGTATCAGCTCGACCTGGCTGTGCATGTTGGCAATGATCACGCGGTTGCAGGCGGCCAGGTCCTCGCGCACGAGGTCGGCCAGCGCCGTCAGCGCGTCCTCGACGGAGCCTGGCACCGGCGCGGCGCCGTCGGATTGCGCGGGCGCGGGCGCAGGGTGCGCGCGCGCGGCACTCGCGCGATCGGGCTCCGCAGGCTCCGGCAGGGTAACAACGAGGCCCAAACACTTCTCCCGACATGTGCACCCGGCCGGGCCCGCCGGTGCGTGCCGGACTGCACCAACGCACTCGCTGCTGTCGTCCGTCGCGTGGCCGGTGGCGCCGCGTCTGGTGCGCCCCCACCATATCGGCGGCGGCAAATGGGGGTCAAGGCGAGCGGACGCCGTGCCATACGCGCCGGAGCGGCGGCGCGCGGGATTCCCGCTTCCGTTTTCCGCCAAAGCAGGCCCTTCTGCGCGCCACGCAGGTAGGGTGTCGCGCATGCATGTGGTGCTGGTTACCAACGATCTCGTCCGGCTCAGCTTCCTGACCTGCCTGCTGCGCGACGCCGGCGTGGAGGCGGTGGTGCTGGACAATGCGGTGAGCGCGCTGGAGGGCGGCATCGGCGCGATACCCCGCCGCCTTGTGGTGGCCAGCGAGGACCAGGCGCAGGCGATGCGCGTTTTGCGGGAAGCCGGCGAGGCGTGAGCGAGGCGGAATCGCCCGATCTGGCGGAGACCGCGACTGCCGGCACCCTGCTCGGCGGGCGCGTGTTGTATCGCCAGCTCGCGTCAGGCTACCGCACCGGTATCGAGCCGGTGCTGCTGGCCGCTGCCGTCCCGGCCAGGCCCGGCGAGCGCGTGCTGGAGGCGGGCACAGGCGCCGGCGCCGGCCTGCTCTGCCTGGCGGCCAGGGTGCCCGGGCTGCGCGGCACCGGCGTGGAGATCGACCCGGCTTTGGCGGCCGTGGCGCGCGCGAACTTCGCGGCTAACGACCATGCGGGGCTGACCGCGTGCGACGCCGACCTGGGCGCCTGGCGGGCGGATGGCGTGTTCGACCACGCGATGGCCAATCCGCCATGGCACGATCCGGCGGGTACCGCGTCGCCGGTGGCGGGGCGCAGGCGGGCCAAGCAGGCGGCTTGCGGCCTGCTGGCGCACTGGGCCGCCTGCCTGGGGGCCACGCTGCGGCTGCGTGGGACGCTGAGCCTGGTACTGCCGGCCGCGTCGCTGGCCGAGGGCTGCGCCGCGCTCGTGGCCGCCGGCTGCCCGCAGATCAGCGTGCTGCCGCTGTGGCCCAAAGCCGGGCGGGCGGCGAAGCTGGCGATACTGCGCGGCGTGCGCGGCGGCCGGGGTGCCGGCGCGCTGCTGTCCGGGCTGGTGCTGCACGAGGCGGACGGGCGCTACACTCTGGCTGCGGACGCCGTGCTGCGGCAGGGCGGCGCGCTGATGGAGATCGCGGGCCGGCGGGCGGCGGATTAGCCGTTATGGTCGCGGTGGCGGAGGTGCCAGAGCCGTTCGTGCGCGGCAACGAGGCTCTCCAGCGATTTGCGGCGGTTCTGCTCGGACGGCACACCGCGCCGCGTCAGCATCGTCTCCAGCGTTTTGAGGAGCTGCTCGGCAACGATGAGGTCCTGCGCGTCGCAGGCATGGTGGAACGCGACCAGTATCTTGTCTGAAAGGCGACGACCCTGTCTTGGGGCACTGCCGCTCGCCGGCTCGAATGTTTTTGTGTCGCTATCCGCAAAGTCACTCATCGGCGTCCGGCGATTCCTTTTGGGGATGCTGCGGCATCTCCGAATTATCCAATTGGGCGCAAGCGATGAACCCTGCAAGGCGGCGTTCGGCAGGCCGCCGCCCGCCGGCGCCATATTGTGCCATGTGGCACGGTCCAGAGCCAGCATGAACCCGGGAGCCGTGGCCGTGTCGACTCATTGCGGCATGTTCCGGCATTCAGAATTTCAGCGTGGCATTCATGCCGATCGTGAGCGGCCGCTCGGTGAAGCCCTGCGTATTGGCGGCGGGCTGGCCGAGATAGGTAAAGCCGTATCCCGCGGTCGATCCCTGGATGTCGGGCCGCTGGATGATCTTGTTGTTGTTGGTGAGGTTCTTGCCGAACAAGGTCACCTCCCAGCGGCCGATATCGAAGCCGGTCACCGCGTCCACCGTCACGTATGACGGGCGCTTGTAGTCCGGATTGGTGTTGATCGGCACGCCGTGGCTCTGGCCCACCCAGGGTATGTCCAGGCTGAAGAAGCCGAGTATCCGGTCGGTGATCTTGAAATCCTGCCGGCCGTTGATGTCGATGTTGAACTCCGGAACGCCAGGCACCCGTTCGCCGGGCGCCGTGCCGGCCAGCACGCTGTTGCCGATCTTCACGCCGTCATCCAGCGTGGCGTGCACGTAGGAGCCGGAGATCGCGGCGGTCAGCGTCTCGTTCACCCGCGCGTGCAGCTCCACCTCGGTGCCGTAGCTCGTGGCCGACCCGGCATTGGTCTCGAAATCCAGCCCGGACGTGACGAGCGGGATCTCGGTCTGGATGTCGTTCCATTTGATGTAGAACGCATCGACGTTCGCGGTCAGCCGGCCGCCGAGCAGGCGGGCCTTGTCGCCCACTTCGTAGTTCCACAACTTGTCCGGGCCGAGCGCGGTGGGGATGCTCTTGTTGAAGGCGAGATTGGCGAGGTCGTACGAAGGTGTGCCGTAAGCGCCGGCATCGCCGGTGCTGTACTGGATCGGCCGGTTCTCGCTGCCGAGGCGATAGCCTTTCGAGACGTTCGCGTAGAGGGTGTTCTGCGCCGTGATGTCCCAGCCCAGGGCGAATTTGGGTGTGAACGCGTAGAAATGGTTTACCGACGTGGTCAGCCCGGTGTCGCCGTAACTGTAGAACCCGTCCTGGTTGTCGCGTTCGCCGTCGCGCGCGTAGAGGTAACGCGCCCCGAAGGTCACCCTGATGTTGGGTTGCGGATAATACGTGGTCTCGCCGAATATCGCGTATTGCGCGGTGTCGTAAGCGCGCAGGCCGTGGAATACGAAATCGCGGGTGAACGCGCCGGGGAACGTGCCGGAGATGATCGTGGGATCCTCCGGATTGTAGCCGTATTTGTTGAACACGCCGTTGATGCCGGGCACCGTTTCGGTGTCGGTGAAGGTGCTGTGCTCGTCCGAATAGTACAGCCCGGCAAGCCAGGTGATCGGCAATCCGGTGCCGGCGGGATCGTACGGCTTCGATACGAGGCGGAACTCCTGGCTCCATTGCCGCACGGTGTTGTCGTAGAACGTGTAGCTCGGGATGTCGTTCAGCGCGTTGTCGAAACCCGGGTTGTTGTCGTTGTTGACGGGGCAGGGGGCCGGCGAGTCGGCGAAGAAGTCGCAGGTGTACAGGGCGATGTTGTTATAGACGGTGCTGTCCAGCGTGCGGCGGAAGTGGCGCTCGTAATTGCTCGTCACGCTGACCAGGTCGGCAAATCCCAGATCGGCCTTGATCGTCATGCTCGGCACGAAAACCGCATCGTGGCCCGGCTCGGCGACTGTCTTGGGCGTCTGGAAGTTGGGCAGCGCCAGATATTGCGCGTCGACGTCGTGGGTTACGTCCTTTTGCCAGAACACCGCCGGTATGATGCTCAGCCATTCGGTCGGCGTGAGCAGCAGGGTGGCGCGCGCGTCGTCGAAATTATTGGAGTTGATATTGGACTTGATCGTCTGGCCGGTGTTGGGATCGATGTTGTTGATGTAGCCGCTGTCGCCGCCCGTCTCGCCGGCGATGCGCAAAGCCGCCTTTCCGGGCGAGAGCGGGATGTTGACCACGCCCTGTTCGTCCCAGTTCACGCCGCCGTGGTAGGTGCCGGAGAGTTCGGTGAACAGGCTGCCGGTGGTCACGTCCATCTGCGGCGGGTTGCTGATGTATTTCAGCGTGCCGCCCAGCGCGCTGGCGCCATACAGCGTGCCTTGCGGGCCGCGCAGCACTTCGACGCGGCTGATATCGAGGAAGCGCGGCTCGGTGGCGCCCTGCGTGTAGATGTTGCGCGTGGTGAGCGAAACGTCGTCGAGATACACCGCGACGGTGGCGGTGCCGGCCTGGCTCGATATACCGCGTATCTCCAGGTTCGACAGGCCTTCGCCGGCCTGGCTGGAGAACGACAAATTGGGCACCGCGCGCGTGAGGTCCGCGAAGTTGGTGATGTGCGCCGCCTTGATCTGCGCGCCGCTGAGCACCGTCACGCTGAGCGGCACCTTGCGTACGTTCTCCGAGCGCTTCTGCGAGGTGACGACGATCTCCTCCACGCGGCCGCGCCCGGCGGATTCGGTGCCGGTCTGCGCCCCGGCGGCGCGCCGGGAGAACGGCGGCACGTCCTGCACCGAAGGCGCGGCCTGCGCAGCGTTTGGCGCCTGGGCCAGCGACGGCCCGGCGGTGCCCAGCAGGCAGGCAGCGCCGGCAAACCGCATCGTCCACAGCATTCCACGCCGCATTTGACGACCCATGGTCAACAACCCCCCTCAAAACCCCGCCGCCTATTTGCCCCCAACATCGCACCGTTGCGCAAGGGAACTTACGCCCGGTCTCCGTCGGCGGCCGCGCCGGGCGGCACATACCGTAGCCGGAACATGCGCCACGCCATGCAACTCCCGCGCCGCGTGTGCCGCTTCAGGATGCTGCGGCTTGACACGGCGCGCCGTGTCGGCAGGGGATGGCGCGCCCCTGCGCGGATACCAGCCACGAGATGCAGCACGTCGCCCCTTCGTTCAGCCGCAACATGAAGATGATCGGCTGCCTGCTGATCACGCTGTCCTCCGTCACCCCGGCGTCGTCGATCTTCATCGTGGTGCCAGGCGTAGTGGAGCAGGCCGGCAGCGGCGCACTGATAAGCTTCGCCATCGCCGCCTTCATCAGCCTGCTTACGGCTTACGTGTACGCCGAATTATCGTCCGCCTTCCCGCTTACCGGCGGCGAATATGCGATCGTGGCGCGCACGCTGGGGCCGCTCGCCGGCTTCGTCATACTCGGCCTCAACCTCGTGGTGCTGCTGCTCAATATCTCGGTGGTCGCACTCGGGCTCGGCTTCTATATCGGCGCGCTGCTGCCCGGCGTGTCGTCCGTGCATGCCGGCCTGGCCTGCGTGGTTTTCACCACGCTGTGCGCGATACTCAACGTGCGCACGAACGCGCTCATCACCGGCGCCTTCCTGATGCTGGAGCTGGTCGCACTCGCCGTGGTCACCGTGCTGGGCTTCGTCTATCCGGCGCGCAGCTGGGTCAGCCTGCTGGCCCATCCGGTGTTCCTGGACCCGGCCGGGCATCTCGCCGGCGCCGGATTGGGCGTGATCGGGCTGGCCACGTCGGTCGCGATCTTCGCTTTCTACGGCTACGGAAATGCGGTGTATCTCGGCGAGGAGACGCAGGATGCGCCGCGCCAGATCGCGCGTGCGGTCATGTGGGCGCTGGTGATCAGCGTGGTGAGCCAGATATTGCCGCTGGCCGCTGCCCTGCACGGCGCGCCGGATCTGGCCGCGATGTTCGGGTCCGACACGATGTTCGGCGATTTCGTACGCAACCGCGGCGGGCCCGGGCTCGGCGTGGCGATAAACCTGGCTGTCGCACTGGCGATCGTGAATGCCGATATCGCGGTGGTGGTTTTAGTATCGCGCATGTTGTTCAGCAGCGGGCGCGATGCGGTGTGGGCCGCACCGGTGAACCGCGCGCTCACGCTGGTGCATCGCCGTTTCGGCTCGCCCTGGGCTGCAACGTTGGTGACTGGTGCGCTGTCCTGCCTGCTGTGTTTCGTGAGTTTGCAATTGCTGTTGGTAATGACGGGCACCGCGATCGTTCTGGTGTATGGCGCGCTGTGCGTGGCGGTGCTCGTGGGGCGGCGCACCGGGAGCACGGCGCATGCGGCCTATCGCATGCCGCTCTATCCCTGGCCGCCTGTTTTGGCGCTGATCGTGCTGGGGTATGTTGTGTATACCAACTGCATCGATCCGAAGACGGGGCAGCCTAGTCTGGTGGTGGATCTGGTGATCGTGGTGGTATCGGCGTTGTATTATCAGTTCGTGCTGCGGCGGCGGGGAAGTTGGGTTTTGCGGGAGCCTGAAGGGTAGGAAGCAAGGCCTTCTTTTCTGAAGAAAAGAAGCAAAAGACTTTTGCTCCCAGCCTGCACGGGATTGCGTCCTATCCGCAAACGCATGCGCTTGCAGATAGAGCGCAGGCCTGGGTGCAAGCGTCACAGCAAGAGTTTTTTGCTTCTTTTTGGCAAAAAAGAAGGCCTTCCTTGCTTCCATGCAAATCACCCGCAGAACAGCCCTGACCGGCGCGGCCGGCATCCTCTTCCCCCCAACCCGCACCCTCAAGCAACGCGCCCGCGCCAAAGGCCTGCTCTACGGCGCCGCAGTCTCCACCGACCTGCTGCGCACCGATCCCGCCTACGCCCGCCTCGTCGCCCAAGATTGCGCCATCCTGGTGCCCGATCTGGAAGCCAAATGGGCCGCCACCGAGCCGCAGGAAAACCAGTTCGCCTTCGCCAAACTCGACTGGCTGATGGACTACGCGCGCCACCACGACATCGCCGTCCGCCTGCACAACCTCGCCTGGGGCGTCTACAACCCCCCCTGGCTTGCCGAGGCGCTGGCCGCCGGCCGCGCGGACCACGTGCTGCGCCACCATATCGCCGCCGTCGCGGGCCGCTACGCCGGCCAGGTCCTTGCCTGGGACGTGTGCAACGAACCCTCTGACCCGCGCTGGAACCAAGCCGACGACCTGGTGAACATCGGCTGGAAGAAAACGCTCGGCGCCCGCTACGTCGATACCGCGTTCCTGGCCGCCCACACCGCCGACCCGCACGCTTTGCTGTTCCTCAACGACGACCTTCTGGAATACGACGATGCCGCCAGCCAGGCGAAGCGCGACGGCTATTTGCGCCTGATCCCGCGCCTGCTGGCGCGCGGGGTACCGGTGCAGGGTTTCGGCCTGGAAGCCCATCTGCGGCCCGAGCGCCCCTTGGCCGAAATGCGCTACCGTGACTTCCTGCGCGAGCTGGCGTCGATGGGCCTGGTGATACACGTGACCGAGCTGGACATTTCCGACCGCACGCTGCCGGCCGACCCCGGCGCGCGCGATAGGGCGGTGGCTGCAATCTGCAAGCAGTTCCTCGATGTGGTGCTCGACGAGCCGGCCGTGGCCGCCGTGCTCACCTGGGGCCTGACCACGCGGCGCACCTGGCTGTCGAAAACGCCGGAGGTGGCGCGGACCGATGGCCTGCCGCCGCGCGGACTGCCATATGACGCTGCGCTGGAACCGACCGCAATGTGGCAGGCGATCGCCACCGCGTTCGATCACGCGCCCACCCGGACGCCCGGCCGGTGAACCCGCGGCGTCGCCGCGCGCTTGCGCCAGGCTGACGCCACCCACCAACACGAGGCCGACCCATGCCGAACGACGCCAAGACCATCCTTCTCGCCGGCGCCAGCCGTGGCCTCGGGCTTGGCCTCGCCGCCGAATATCTCTCCCGTGGCTGGCAGGTGATCGCCACCGCGCGCACGCCGGAAAAGGCGGACGGCCTGGCCAAGCTGCGCGCCGAATACGCGGACCGCCTGACCGTGCTGCCGCTCGATGTAGCTGCGCCCGAAAGCGTCAAAGCGCTTGCCGGCACGCTCGACGGCCGCACGCTTGACGTGCTGTTCGTCGTCGCCGGCATCAGCACCAACGGCAAGGTGCCCGCCCATACCGTCGGCGCCGAAGACGTCGCCCTCGAATTCACCACCAATTCCATCGCCCCGATCGCCCTGGCCGAAGCCCTGCAGGGCAATCTCGCGCCGGACTCCCCCGTGGTGTTCATGACCTCGATCCTGGGCAGCATCGGCAGCAACGCCGGCGGCGGGATGGAGCTCTACCGTGCCAGCAAGGCCGCCCTGAACATGCTCGCGACCTGCTATGCGCTGCGCCACAAGGCTCAGCCGGTGGTGCTGATGCATCCTGGCTGGGTGCGGACCGAGCTGGGCGGGGCCGATGCACCTGTCGATGTGCCTACCAGCGTTCGGGGGATGGCGGATGTGATTGGCACGCGAGTCGGGAAGGGCGGGGTTGCCTATCTCGATTATCGGGGGACTGCTTTGCCCTGGTAAGTAAGCAAGCAGTTCTTTTTCGAGAAAAAGAACCAAAAAGCTTTTGCTCCGCTGTCGCGGGAGTTTGCCGGCTTGGGGTTTCTTACTCTTAGTTAAGTGCCGGGGAAGCGCAGGGCCTGCTACCAGCATCCGTGCTCCCTGCCGAAGATACCCGCGCGCTCACACCCGAGCGCACCACCGATGACTGGGCCGAAGCCTCGCTTCGGCCGCAGACCCTGCGCGAGTTCGTGGGCCAGCGCGCCAGCCGCGAAAACCTCTCGGTGTTCATCGAAGCCGCCCGCGCCCGCGCCGAAGCGCTCGACCACGTGCTGCTGCACGGCCCGCCCGGCCTCGGCAAAACCACGCTCGCGCAGATCGTGGCGCGCGAACTCGGCGTGGGCTTCCGCGCCACCTCCGGCCCGGTCATCCAGCGCGCCGGCGACCTGGCCGCGATCCTGACCAACCTGCAGGCGCGCGACGTCCTGTTCATCGACGAGATCCACCGCCTGCAGCCGGCCATCGAGGAAATCCTCTATCCCGCGATGGAGGATTTCCAGCTCGACCTGATCATCGGCGAAGGCCCCGCCGCGCGCTCCGTGCGCATCGACCTGCAACCCTTCACCCTGGTCGGCGCCACCACCCGCGCCGGCCTGCTCGCCACGCCCCTGCGCGACCGCTTCGGTATCCCGCTCCGCCTGGTGTTCTACACGCCCGAGGAACTGACCCTGATCGTGGCGCGCGGCGCCGAAAAACTGAACTTCGCGCTGACGCAGGATGGCGCGCGCGAAATCGCCCGCCGGTCCCGCGGCACCCCGCGCATCGCCGGCCGGCTGCTGCGGCGCGTGCGCGATTTCGCGCTGGTCGAAGGCCAGGCAAGCGTGGACCGCGCCACCGCCGATGCCGCGCTGTTGCGTCTCGAAGTCGACGAACTGGGCCTCGATGCGATGGACCGCCGCTACCTCCGCCGTATGGCCGAACACCACGGCGGCGGGCCCGTGGGCGTGGAGACGCTGGCCGCCGCCCTGGCCGAAGCGCGTGACACGCTGGAGGACGTGGTGGAGCCGTATCTGATCCAGGAAGGGCTGATGCTGCGTACCAGCCGCGGCCGCATGTTGGGTGAACCCGGTTGGCGGCATTTGGGACTGAAGCCACCGGCGGGACCGCAGGATTTACTTCTATGAGGAAAAGGCGCCCTGGCGGGCCATCTGACGCGCGTTTTCTGCGCTCCGGTGCTCATGGCCCAAACGGCCACTCCGCTCCGGTGCTCGAAAACGCACGCCAGCTGACCCACCATGCCGCCTTTTCGACCCGACCCGTAGGGAAGCGCCACGGCTCGCCTCCACTATGCCAGTGCGCGCCTGGGCAGGCTTTGTGCGGGCTGCCGGGCAGGCGGGGAAGCAAAAGTTTTTTGGTCCTTTTTTTCAAAAAAGGACGGCTTGCTTTCTCATGACAGGCGCCCGCACCCACACCTACACCACCCGCGTGTATTACGCGGATACCGACGCCGGCGGCGTGGTGTATCACGCGACCTATCTCGCCATGGCCGAACGGGCACGCACCGAATCGATGTACGACCACGGCACGCCGCATGCCGAAATGCTGACCGAACATGACCGTCAATTCATGGTGCGGCGCGCAAATATCGCGTATCTGCGCCCGGCCCGGCTGGACGACATGCTGACGATTACGACGCGCGCGGTGTCGGAGACTGCAGCAACACTGACGCTGCGGCAGGATTTCACGCTTGCCGGCGGTGAGCCTGTGGCGGTGCTCGACGTGGAGCTCGTCTGTGTTCACCCCGCAACCGGCCGCCCTTCCCGTATCCCGCCGCGTTGGCGGGGTTATTCTGCCGAATAGGAGACATCTTGGACCGCACCGTCGATGCCGCGAACATAGCGGCCCCAAACGGCGATCTGTCGCTGATCACGCTGTTTCTGCAGGCGGACATCGTGGTGAAGCTGGTGATGATCCTGCTCCTGATGGCCAGCATCTGGGTGTGGGCGGTGATCTTCGAGAAGATCACGGCATTACGCCGTATCAACCGGGCGGCCACCGCATTCGAAGACAGGTTCTGGTCAGGTGGCAGCCTGGAGGACCTCTATGAGCAGGAAGGCGTGCGGCCGGTGCACCCCATGGCCGCGGTGTTCGGCGCGGCGATGGGCGAGTGGCGCCGCAGCAGCCGCGTGGCCGGCGCGGACATGGCGCGCGGCAGCGTGCGCGACCGGATCGACCGCGCGATGAACGTGACGGTCGTACGCGAGATGGAGCGGCTGGAGCGCTGGATGGTGTTCCTGGCGTCGGTGGGCTCCATCGGCCCGTTCATCGGGCTGTTCGGCACCGTCTGGGGCATCATGCACAGCTTTTCCGCCATCGCGGCGATGCACAACACCAATCTGTCCGTGGTGGCGCCGGGCATCGCCGAGGCGTTGTTCGCCACCGCGATCGGCCTGGTGGCAGCGATCCCGGCGGTGCTTGCCTATAACCAGATCAGCACGGCGCTAGGGCGGTTCGCGTCGCGGCTCGAGGGGTTTGGCGTGGAGTTCGGCGCTATCCTGAGCCGTCAGAGCGAGGAGCGGGCTTGATGGGCCAGCAAGCAAGCAGTCCTTTTTTGAAAAAAAGGACCAAAAAACTTTTGCTCCCGACGCCTGCATCGATGCTCCATCTAGGCGCCTCAACGATGCGGCTGCGTCCAGCAAATCCGCGACAGCACCATCAAAAGTTTTTTGCTTCTTTTTTGCAAAAAAGAAGGCCTTCCTTCCTTCCTAGCGGGTTCGCATAGATGGCCGGCGGCCTGATAGGCAACGGCCGCGGCGGGCGCAGCCGCTACCGTGCGATGTCCGAGATCAACGTCACCCCCCTGGTCGACGTGATGCTCGTGCTGCTCATCGTGTTCATGGTCACCGCCCCCATGCTCACCTCCGGCGTGAACGTGGACCTGCCGAAAACCACGGCGCAGCAGATCTCGGTCGATGCCAAGCCGCTGACGGTGACTATAACCGCGGACGGCCGCACGCATCTGGGCGACGAGGATGTGGAGCTGTCCGACCTGGTGGCGCGGCTGACGGCGGCTTCGAACAGCGATCTCACCCGCCGCATCCTGGTGCGTGGCGACAAAGGCATCGCGTATGGCCAGGTGCTGACGGTGATGGGCACGATCCAGCAGGCGGGTTTCACCAAGGTGGCCCTGCTGGCCGAGCCGCCGGCGCAATAGAAATGGCGGCGCGTCAGGGCATGTCGCGCGCGGCGACGGTTTCGGGGGTGATCCACCTCGGGATCCTGCTCGCGCTGATCCTGGTGATACCCGCGCCGTTGCCGCCGCCGCCGCCGGAGGACACCGCGATGGAGGTGGAGTTCGAGGGCAAGGCGGATTCCGCGCAGAAATCCACCGCGCACGGCCAGGTGGCAGCACCTTCCGAGGCCGATACGCCGGCCGAGGAGAACCCGGCTCTGGTGGCGCCGAAGCCGCAGCCGATCGAGGCGGCGCCCCCACCCCCGCCACCACCGCCCCCGCCGCCGACGCCGGCCACCTCGGTGACGAAACTGCTGGAGACGGCCAAGCTGCCGCCGCCGCCGCCGGACCGGGATGCGATCGCGCTGAAGCCGCCGCCGCCGATGAAGGTTTCGGCCCCGCCGCCGCCGGTGCCGATGCGCGCCGACGAGCCGCCGAAGAAGCCGATGAAGGATGCGGTCGAGCACGCCAAGCCGCTGGACACGGTGCGTCATCAGCAGAACATCACGAAGAACCCGGTGCCGGACACCAGCAGCCTGATGAACACGCTCGAGGCGTTCTCCGCCGACCAGAAGCAGAAGCAGGCGCCGACGCATAAATACAATCCGTCGAAGGGCGGCGCGCACAACGCCGGCGGCCAGTTGCACGGCAACCTCACCGGCGCGCTGAGCGAAGGCCAGCGCAAGACGATCGGCGATTCGGTGCGGCCCTGCTACGCCGAGGACACCGCTTCCCAGCATTACGCGGAGTATTCCGCCGAGATGACGGTGACCGTGGATGCGACAGGCGTGGTGCGCGACGTGAAACTGGTGGGTGCCTCATTGGCAAAGGCGGCCAGTGACCCGGCCTATCGCGCCTTTGCCGAACGCGCCGAGCACGCCGTGCAGTCGCCGCAATGCGCCAAGCTGCCGATCCCGCCGAACCTGCTCGGCCAGCCGTCCGCGCAGTTCAGTTTTCGTTTCAGACCTTAGTTGGAGACCGTCGTCATGGTGAGAGATCGTATTTCAGGCAATCTGCTGCCCGACAATTTCATGCCGCGCCGCGGCTTCATCGCCGGCGCCGGCCTGCTTGCCGCGTCCCCCGTCCTTGCCCAGACGCCGCTCGGCGCGGGCCGCGCCGCCGCCGCGTCCGGCCAGCCTATCATCGACGTGTCGGGCGCGCAGCGTAACCCGATCCCGATCGCCATCACCGGGCTGGCCGGTGGGCCGGGCGGCGTGGACATAGGCGGCGTGATCAACGCCGATCTCGGCCGCTGCGGCCTGTTCCGCCCGCTCGACCAGGTAGGCGTCCCGCCGCCGGGCACGCCCGATTTCAACACCTGGAAGTCGCTCGGCGCCCACGCGCTCGTCACCGGCCAGGTGACCGGCACGGACCCGCTGCGCGTGGAGTTCCGCCTGTGGGACGTGCTGCAGGGCACCCAGATCCAGGGCACGGCCTACTCCACCACGGCCGCCAACTGGCGCCGCATCGCCCACATCATCGCCGACGTGATCTACGAGCGGCTGGTCGGCGAGAAGGGCTATTTCGACACCCGCATCGTCTATGTCGCCAGCACCGGCCGCCGCGGCGCGCTCACCAAGCGGCTGGCCATCATGGACCAGGACAGCGCCAACAACCGCATCCTGACCGACGGCTCCTCTCTCGTGCTCACCCCGCGCTTCAACCCGGTGCGCGACCAGATCGCCTTCATGAGCTACGCCGGCAACCGCCCGCGCGTGTATCTCTTCGACCTCAGCTCCGGCCGCCAGAGCACCTTCGGCGAGTTCGAGGGCATGAGCTTCGCGCCGCGCTTCTCGCCGGACGGCGCCTCGTGCATCCTGTCGGTCACCCGCGGCGGCGGCTCGGACATCTTCGTGGTCGATGCCGCCAGCCACGCCGCCCGCCGCCTGACCAGCTCCGGCAGCATCGATACGAGCCCGTGCTATTCGCCGGACAGCAGCCAGATCGTGTTCAACTCGGATCGCGGCGGCGACCAGCAGCTCTACATCATGGGTGCCGGTGGCGGCGGCGCCCGCCGCATCAGCTATGGCAAAGGCCGCTACGGCACGCCGGTCTGGTCGCCGCGCGGCGACCTGATTGCCTTCACCCGCCTGAACGGCGGCACCTTTGCGATCGGCGTGATGGATCCGGACGGCAGGGGGGAGCGCATCCTGTCGGAGAGCTTCGCCGTCGAGGGACCCACCTTCGCGCCGAACGGCCGGGTGCTGATGTTCTGGCGCGAGACGCAGGCGCGCGGCAGCTCGGGCGAGGGGTTCTCCTCCCGGCTGGTGTCCATCGATATCACCGGGTTCAATGAGCGGCAGGTACCCACGCCTACGGATGCTTCCGATCCGGCATGGTCGCCTTTGAATGCGTAAGTAAGGGAGGCCTTCTTTTTTGAAAAAAAGAAGCAAAAAACTTTTGACTCCCGCCTTGGCCGACGCCTGCTCTCAGTAAGCGGCACGAAGCGGTCCAAATGCGGGGAGAGAAAAAGTTTTTTGGCCCTTTTTTTCAAAAAAGGACTGCTTCCTTTCTTGCAGCGCACCAATCTCGCTTGACCGTCACGCTAGCGTAAGCGTATTTCCGCCGCACCGCGGCAACGATCTGCTTCATCTGTCGTTACACGGATGGACAGCTATAAACGCGTCATAAACAGGAACGGACTCCCATGAAGATCAAGTATTTGGGCGCGATTGCCGCTATTTCTCTGCTCGCCGCCTGCTCCAAGACGCCTCCCGCCACGACGACAGGCACCAACGGCTTCAGCCAGACCGGCGGGAGCAACGGCAGCGGCGTCGGCAGCGGGACCGAGGAAGACCTTGTCGCCAACGTAGGCGACCGCGTGTTCTACGAGCTGAACTCCTCGACCCTGACCGATGCCGGCCAGACCACGCTTTCCAAGCAGGCCGACTGGCTCGCCAAGTATCCGAACGTCAGCGTTCAGGTCGCCGGCAATTGCG
Source organism: uncultured Alphaproteobacteria bacterium (assembly GCA_963795825.1). Classification (GTDB taxonomy): domain Bacteria; phylum Pseudomonadota; class Alphaproteobacteria; order Acetobacterales; family Acetobacteraceae; genus BOG-908. Next base: position 1,439,849 of record CAWCIW010000001.1, read on the forward strand.
ACGATCGTGGCACCGAAGAGTTCAACCTCGCCCTCGGCCAGCGCCGTGCCAACGCGGCGAAGGACTTCCTGACCGCCAAGGGCGTGTCGTCCAGCCGCATCACCACGATCAGCTACGGCAAGGACCGCCCGACCGCACTGGGCGACGACGAGCAGTCCTGGGCGCAGAACCGCAACGCGATCACCTCGGTGAAGTCCGGCCCGACCTCCTGACGCCGGGCTTGCGTTCCTGCCCTGCGGTGTAGTTCGACAGCGTGCAGTCCGGGGGCCTGGCCTCCGGACTTTTCGTATGGTGGCGCCAGCCCTGGGGAGACGATGACGATGCGTATGATACGTGGCCTGCTGCTCTGCACCGGACTTTGCGGCGCTGTGCTTTGCGCGGCGCCGGCGCGGGCGCAGATCGATTCGCGCGAGGGTATCGCGCTGCAGAACCAGATGGCCGAGCTGCGCCAGGAATTGCAGGTTCTCCAGCAGAATCAGCAGGGCGGCGGACAGACACAGTCCAATCTGGGGAGCGCGCAGAACGACGCGCCGTCCTACCGGTCCGGCGGGGGTGGCGGCGGTGTGAACGGCGATACCGTGGCGCAGCTTGTGGTGCGGGTCGGCGCGCTCGAAGAGCAGAACCGCACGCTACAGGGCAGGGTGGACGACCTGACCAACCAGCTCCAGCGCAACCATGACGATCTCACCAAGCAGATCGGCGACCTCGCCTTCAAGATCGGCCAGGCGCCGGCTGGAGCGGCGGCGGTGGCGGCGAGGCGGTCGCGACGCCGGAGAGGGAGCCCGCTGCACCGGCGGAGACTCCCCGGCCGGCGCACCGCACGCCGGAACTGGCCTTGCGCGAGGGCAATGCGGCGCTCGCCCGGCGGGATTATGCGGCGGCGGCTTCGGCTGCGCGCGAGGCCCTGGCCGCGCACAGCCCGCGCGTAACGGATGCGCAGTTCCTGTTGGCGCGGGCTGAAGCGGGGCAGCACGACTACAAGCAGGCGGCCGCGGATTTCTACCAGGCGTACAACCATGCGCCGCGCTCGCCGACGGCGCCGGTAGCGTTGCTTGGGGTGGCCAACACGCTGATCGCGCTGAACGACAATCGCGATGCGTGCCAGGCGCTGGCGAAGCTGGCGGGCGAGTTTCCCGGGGCGCAGAAGGCGGGCGTGGCGAGTGCGCGTAAGCGGGCTTCCTGCGGGCGGTAGGAACCAAGGAAGGCCTTCTTTTTTGAAAAAAAGAAGCAAAAAACTTTTGCTCCGACGCCTGTCCGCCGCTTCGACTTTTCCGGATAGGCCCGCCTGCTGCAAATGCGGGGAGCAAAAGTTTTTTGATCCTTTTTTTCAAAAAAGGACTGCTTGCCTTCCTTGCCTATAACCGCCGTAGAGTTCGCCAACCTCATGGAGCCGCTAGGCCCGTGGGGCGCCCGGCACGCGGTCGCCGTGAGCGGTGGAGCGGACAGTCTCTGCCTCGCCTGGCTGCTGAAACGCTGGGGCGATCCCTACGCCCTGATCGTGGATCACGCGCTCCGGCCCGAAGCGCGCGAAGAAGCGGCGCTCACCGCGCAGCGCCTTGCCACGTTCGGCGTCGAGTCCCGCATCCTCACGCTGGCTGTGGACCCTGGCCCGGGATTGGCCGCGCGGGCGCGGGCGGCGCGCTACGCGGCGCTGATTGCCGCCTGCGAGGCGTGCGGGTTGAGCGACCTGCTGCTCGGACATCACGCCGGCGACCAGGCGGAGACGGTGCTGATGCGCCAGGAGGCGGCGAGCGGCGCCTGGGGCTTGGCCGGCATGGCGCGGCTGGCGCACCGGCGCAGCGTCCGGCTGGTCCGGCCGTTACTGGGCGTGGCGCCGGGCCGGCTGCGCGACACGTTGCGTGCGGCGGGGCTGGCTTGGGTGGAGGATCCGTCCAATCGCAATCCGGCGGCCTTGCGCACCAGGTTGCGCGCGCGATTGCAGGCGGATGGTGGCCAGGCGGACCGGCTGGTGGCGCAAGCAGGCGCGGCGGCTGGTGCCCGGGCGGACGCCGCGGCCGGCATCGCCGCAACGCTGGCCAGGCGGGCGCAATTGTTTCCCGAGGGCTATGCGATCCTGTCGCCGGGCCCGATCGCGCCGGATTGCCTGGGCGCGCTGCTGCGCATGTTGGGCGGCCGGGATTTTTCGCCGGACGCGCAGGGTCTGGCGCGGCTGGCGGCGTCGCCCGTGCCGGCCACGCTGGCCGGCGTCCGGCTGTTGCCGGCGGGCCGGTTAGGGTCGGGACTCTTGCTGGTGCGCGAGGCGGCGGCGATCGGGCCGGACGCTGCAGTGGTGGACGGCGCGCTCTGGGATGGCCGGTTCGTAGTCTCCACGACGGAGCCTGTGCCCGCCGGGCTGCGCATTGCCGCAGTGGGGGCGCGGGCCGCCGGTTTGCGCAAGCTGACCGACTTGCCGGACGCGGTGATGCGCACCCTGCCGGCGATCTGGCGCGGCGATGCGCTTTGCGCCGTTCCGCACCTGCCGGGCGTGCTTCCTGCCCGCGCATTTACGGGATGGACAAATTTCGGCGTCAAGCTAACGCTGTGCCCGCCTCATCCTGCCGCAAGTGCCGGCTAGATTGGGGGATGCGCAAGCTTCGTGGACGCACCATGTCCTCGCTAAGGAATTGGCCGGAACCGGTGCACAGAGTGACCTGGGAACAGCCGAATTGGATTGAACGCGAACCGGTTGGTTCGTCTGGGACTGGGACGCAATGAGCAATTTCGGCCGTAATCTGGCTTTGTGGGTCATCATAGCGCTGCTTCTTGTGGTGCTGTTCAACCTGTTCCAACCCGGAAGCGGGCAACATGCGGCCAGCGTCATGGCCTATTCGGACTTCGTCAGCGAAGTGAATAGCGGCCATGTCAGTGACGTCGTCATCCAGGGCCATACCGTGACCGGCTCGCTGACCGATCACCACGCGTTCCAGACCTACGCGCCGGAAGATCCCAACCTGCTGCAGCGCCTGACCGATAAGGGCGTGCACGTGGTGGCCAAGGCCGACGATGACGGCGTGAACCCGCTGCTGCGCACGCTGCTGAGCTGGTTCCCGATGCTGCTGCTGATCGGCGTGTGGGTGTTCTTCATGCGCCAGATGCAGTCCGGCGGCGGCCGCGCGATGGGCTTCGGCAAGAGCCGCGCCCGCATGCTGACCGAGAAGCAGGGCCGCATCACGTTCGAGGACGTCGCCGGCATCGACGAAGCGAAGTCCGAGCTGCAGGAAATCGTCGAGTTCCTCAAGGATCCGCAGAAGTTTCAGCGCCTGGGCGGCAAGATCCCCAAGGGCGTGCTGCTCGTGGGCCCGCCAGGCACCGGCAAGACGCTGCTGGCGCGCGCTATCGCCGGCGAGGCCAACGTGCCGTTCTTCACCATCTCCGGCTCGGATTTCGTGGAGATGTTCGTGGGCGTCGGCGCCAGCCGCGTGCGCGACATGTTCGAGCAGGGCAAGAAGAACGCGCCCTGCATCATCTTCATCGACGAGATCGACGCCGTCGGCCGCCATCGTGGCGCCGGCCTGGGCGGCGGCAATGACGAGCGCGAGCAGACGCTCAACCAGATGCTCGTCGAGATGGACGGCTTCGAGAGCAACGAGGGCGTGATCCTGATTGCCGCCACCAACCGGCCGGATGTGCTGGACCCGGCGCTGCTGCGCCCCGGCCGGTTCGACCGCCAGGTGGTGGTGCCGAACCCGGACGTGCTGGGCCGCGAGAAGATCCTGCGCGTCCACATGCGCAAGGTGCCGCTGGCGAGCGACGTCGATCCGAAGACCATCGCCCGCGGCACGCCCGGCTTCTCCGGCGCGGATCTCGCCAACCTGGTCAACGAGGCGGCATTGCTGGCCGCGCGTCTGTCCAAGCGCGTCGTGGCAATGGCCGAGTTCGAGTTCGCCAAGGACAAGGTGATGATGGGTGCGGAGCGCCGCAGCCTGGTGATGAGCGAGGCCGAGAAGGAGATGACCGCCTTCCACGAGGCCGGCCATGCCATCTGCAGCATCTATGAGCCGGAGTGCGATCCGATCCACAAGGCCACGATCATCCCGCGCGGCCGTGCGCTGGGCATGGTGATGAGCCTGCCGGAAGGCGACCGCTACTCCACCAGCAAGGCCAAGATGGTGGCCCAACTCGCCATGGCGATGGGCGGCCGCGTCGCCGAGGAGCTGACGTTCGGCGCCGACAAGGTGAGCAATGGCGCCTCGGGCGACATCAAGATGGCGACCGACATGGCCCGTCGCATGGTGACCGAATGGGGCATGAGCGAGAGCCTTGGCATGATCGCTTACGGCGATAACAGCCAGGAGTTGTTCCTCGGGCATTCGGTGCAGCAGAACAAGAGCGTCTCCGAGCACACGGCGCAGCGGATCGACATCGAGATCAAATCGATCATCGATACGGCGTATGCGAAGTCGAAGCAGGTGCTGACCGAGCACCAGGATGAGCTGAACCGGCTGGCGCGCGGGCTGCTCGAGTATGAGACGCTGTCGGGTGACGAAATACGTGTGGTGCTGCGCGGCGAGCCGGTGATACGGCGCGTGGTGGACGAACCGGCGCCCGAGCAGCGGCGGGCTTCTGTGCCGAACACCAAGCCGTCTTCGTTCCCGCCTGGGTTGGATCCGGCGCCGCAGCCGGGATAGGCAAGGCAAGGCCTTCTTTTTTGCAAAAAAGAAGCAAAAAACCTTTGCTCCGTTCGCTGTCGAAGCATGGCGCGCTCTCCCAGGAGAGCGCGCTTCGTTTATGCGGGCAAACGGAGCAAGAGTTTTTTGCTTCTTTTTTGCAAAAAAGAAGGCCTTCCTTTCCTTAGCTTGCCCTTACTGATGGCCATCCTGAACGCAACCCCAGACAGCTTCAGCGACGGCGGCAAACACCAGGATCCCATAGCAAGCCGGCCTGGCACTTCTCACCGAAGGCGCAGACATCATCGACATAGGTGGCGAAAGCACCCGCCCGGGCGCTACTCCCGTCGACCCCGCGGAAGAGCAGCGCCGCATCCTCCCCACCATACGCGCTTTGGCGCACGCGGGCGCCCGCATCTCGGTCGATACCCGCAACGCCAGCACCATGCGGGCCGCGCTCGATGCAGGTGCCGCGATCATCAACGACGTATCCGCGCTGCAGCACGATCCGGCGGCGCTGGGCGTGCTCGCGGCGGCGGACTGTCAGGTGATCCTGATGCACATGCGCGGTACGCCGCAGACGATGCGGAATCTCACCGACTACGACGACGTGGCCGAGGATGTGGCGCGCGAACTCGCCGCCAGTGTCGCGCGCGCGGAGGCGGGTGGCATCGCGCGGTCCCGCATCACCATCGACCCGGGACTGGGCTTCGCCAAGACCGCCGCGCAGAGCTTGACGCTCCTGCAGCGCCTCGCCGTGTTGCGCCGGCTCGGCCTGCCTATCCTGATCGGCGCCTCGCGCAAGGGCTTCATCGGCACCTATGGCGGCGAGCCGGATGTGGCCAGGCGCGCGCCGGGGTCGATCGCCGCGGCGCTGTTCGCGGCGGACCAGGGTGTTGCCGTTTTGCGCACGCATGACGTGGCCGCGACGGCACAGGCGCTGCGGATGTGGCACGCTCTAAACGGATGCGTTACTGTAATGCGCTAGGATCGGCTCTCGCCAGCGCGCTCCGGGGAACGGCCATGCAACGCAAGCTTTTTGGAACCGACGGCATACGCGGCCGCGCCAACACCGGTGCTATGAGCCCGGAGACCGCCTTGCGCGTGGGCCTGGCCGCCGGCCTGCAATTCGTCCGCGGCGACCACCGCCACCAGGTGATCATCGGCAAGGATACCCGGCTGTCCGGCTACATGCTGGAGCCGGCGCTCGTGGCCGGCTTCACCAGCGCCGGGATGGACGTGCTCCTAGTCGGCCCACTGCCCACGCCGGCGATCGCCATGCTCACCCGCTCGATGCGCGCCGATCTCGGCGTGATGATCTCGGCCAGCCACAACTCGTTCGAGGATAACGGCATCAAGCTGTTCGGCCCGGACGGCTTCAAGCTGTCGGACGAGACCGAATCCGAGATCGAACGGCTCATGCTGACCGACCTCAGCGGCCGGCTGGCCGCCCCGATGAAGCTCGGCCGCGCCCGCCGGCTCGATGACGCCGCCGGCCGTTACATCGAGAGTGCGAAAGCCAGCTTTCCGCGTCGCCTCACGCTGGACGGCCTGCGCATCGTGGTCGATTGCGCGCATGGCGCCGCCTATCGCGTGGCGCCGACCGTGCTGACGGAACTCGGCGCCAAGATCATCCCTGTCGGCGTGTCGCCTGACGGGTTCAACATCAACAAGGATTGCGGCAGCACGCAGCCGGCGCAGCTGTGCGGCGAGGTGCTGGCCCATGGCGCCGATCTTGGCATCGCGCTCGATGGCGATGCGGACCGCGTGCTGCTCGCCGACGAGCGCGGCAACCTGATCGACGGCGACCAGGTGCTGGCACTGATCGCGCAATCCTGGGCACGCGACGGCCGGCTGCGCGGCGGCGGCGTGGTGGCGACCGTGATGAGCAATCTCGGGCTCGAGCGCTTCCTGGGCGCGCAGGGCCTCAACCTGGAGCGCACGCGGGTGGGCGACCGCTACGTGGTGGAGCGCATGCGCGAGACGGGGATCAATATCGGCGGCGAGCAGTCCGGCCACATGATCCTGTCGGATTTCACCACAACCGGCGACGGGCTGGTGGCCGCCCTACAGGTGCTGGCCACGATCATGACGGAGGCGCGGCCGGCCAGCGAAGTGTGCCGCCGGTTCGCGCCGCTGCCGCAATTGCTGCGCAACGTGCGCTTCGCCGGCGGCCAGCCGCTGACGCATCCGAGCGTGCTCGCCGCCGTGCGGGATGTGGAAGCGCGCCTGGCCGGCACAGGCCGCCTGCTGCTGCGCCCGAGCGGCACCGAACCGCTGATACGCGTGATGGCGGAGGGCGAGGATGAGGCAATGGTGGCCCAGGTGGTGGCCGAGATGTGCGCGGTGATCGAGCGCGCCTCTACTCTGGCCGACGTGGCGGATTAATGGACACGCCCTACTGGGTGGTGGACGCGTTCACCGACCGGCTGTTCACCGGCAACCCCGCCGCCGTGGTGCTGCCCGCGGAGCCGTTGGCCGACGCGCTGATGCAGCTTATCGCCGCCGAAAATAACCTCAGCGAAACCGCTTTCGCGGTTGCGGAAGGCGACGGCTACCGCCTGCGCTGGTTTACCCCGACCGTGGAAGTGGACCTCTGCGGCCACGCCACGCTGGCCACCAGCTTCATCCTAGCGCGAGCGGGCCATGCCGGGCCGTATCGCTTCCACACGCGCTCCGGCGTGCTGACGGCCAGCGTGTCGGGCGGCGAGATCACGCTGGATTTTCCGGCGCGTGGCTTCGCGCCGGCCGACGTGCCGGAGGTGGCGCGCGTGCTCGGCGTGCAGCCGTTGGAGGTGTTCCAGTCGGCGGATCTGGTTGCCGTGTTGCCTGACGCGGCAGACGTGGCCGCCCTGCGTCCCGATCCGTCTGCGATCCTGGGTCTGGCCGGCGGCGCGCTCATCGTGACGGCGGCGGGCGGCGTGGATGGCGCGGACATCACCAGCCGGTATTTCGCGCCGGGTTACGGGATCGTGGAGGATCCGGTGACCGGGTCTTTGCACACGCAGGTGGTGCCTTACTGGGCGGCGAAGCTTGGGCGGGACAGGTTGGTTTGCCGGCAGGCCAGTGCGCGGGGCGGTGGGATGGTTTGCACTTTGGTCGGGGATCGTGTGCGGCTGGTTGGGGCGGCTGTGCTTTATGCTTCTGGGTTTTTGCATCTGGGGTAAGGAAGCAAGGGCTTCTTTTTTGAAAAAAAGAAGCAAAAAACTTTTGCTCCCTGTCGGGTTACTGTGCCGCAGGTCCGCGACAGCACACCCAAAAAGTCTTTTGCTTCTTTTCTTCAGAAAAGAAGGCCTTGCTTGCACCCTTACCCAAACAGCTGCACCACCGTAACAACCGTCATATAAAACCCCCAGGCAAGCGGCACCCCCACCAACAGCCACGCGCCAACAAGCACCAACCCCCCGCGCCCCTCGGCCCCAACCGCCGCAGCCGGCGCCGCGCCATACACCGGCTCCACGCTGGTGAACCAACGCTCGGCCACCGGCCGCACCAGCAAATTGCACACGAAGCCGGCCGCCAGCAGCCCGGTCAGCACATACATCGTGTGGTCATAAACCCGCGCCCGCGCCACGCCCGCCGCAATCTGGGACTGGCGCAACTGGGTGATCAGGATTGGCCCGATCACGCCGGCCGCCGACCAGGCTGTGAGCAGCCGCCCGTGTATGGCGCCCACGAACCCAGTGCCGAACAGATCGGCCAGATAGGCCGGGATGGTGGCGAACCCGCCGCCATACATCGAGAGGATCACGCCGACCGCCAGCACGAACAGCGGCTTGCTGCCATGCGCGGCCAGGCTGGGCACCAGCGCGTAGAGCACGATGCCGAGCAGGAAGAAGACGGAGAACGTGTGGCGCCGCCCAAGCCTGTCCGAAGCCGTGGCCCAGAAGAAGCGGCCCAGAATGTTGAACAGCGAGAGCAGGCCGGCGAACCCGGCCGCGATCGCCGCCACGCCCTTGAGCTGCGCCGGCGAGAGCGCGGTGAACGCCACCTCGGGGTGGCCCACAAGCGCACCGCCGAAGATCTCCTGCAGCATCGGGCTGGCCACGTCGATCACGCCGATCCCGGCCGACACGTTGAGGCACAGCACGCCCCACAGCAGCCAAAACTGCGGCGTGCGCCAGGCCGCGTCCAGATGCACGGAGCGTGTGGCCGGCCGGGGGACGCCCGGCGTCAGTCCCGGCTGGTAGCCGGCCGGCGCCACGCGGTAGCCGAACGCGCCGCCGAGCATGAACACGAAATAGATCGCGGCGAGCACCAGGAACGTCTCGGCGACGCCCACGCTGCTGGCGCCGCGGAAATGCGCCATCAGCAGGCGGGCCAGCGGGCTGCCGATCATGGCACCGCCGCCGAACCCCATGATCGCCATGCCGGTCGCCAGGCCGCGCCGGTCCGGGAACCACTTGATCAGCGTGGAGACCGGCGAGATGTAGCCCAGGCCGAGGCCCACGCCGCCCACCACGCCGCCGCCGAGCCAGAGCAGCCAGAGTTGGTGCAGGTTCACGCCGAGGGCCGCTAGCGCCAGGCCACCCGGCCAGCAGAGGGCGGCGATCAGCCCGGCCTTGCGCGGCCCGGCGTGCTCCAGCCAGCCACCCCAGAGCGCTGCGGATGCGCCCAGGAACACGATACCGAGGGTGAACACGATGCTGACATCGCTCAGCGCCCAGTCGCAATTGGTGGCGGTCAGCCGGTCCAGCAGCGTGTAACCGGCGGGGCAGGCGACCCGGTGGGAGATGCCCACCGCCTGGGTGAGCGGCAGCCAGAACACGCTCAGCCCGTAGATCATGCCGATGCTGAGGTGGATCGCCAGGGCGGCCGGCGGCACTAGCCAGCGATTATAGCCGGGCGGGGCTTCGGTGCGCGCGCGCGTCAAAAAGCCGGGGCGCTGGCCCAGGGTGGCATCCATGTATCTCGTCGCCTCCGATCCCGTAGAGGCATGTGCAAGTGGCCGGGGCTTCTGCAACCCGCCTGTCGGAAAGGTAACCTGTTGTTTTGTTGCGCAGTCACCCGTAAAGCGGTTGCATGGAACGCGCCTACAACAGCTACAGGATAGTGAGCCGGCGCGAAGCACAGCTTGACGTGGTGGCCCCGGACGACCTGACCCTGGCGCTCTCCGGCCCCTGTCCGGAGCAAAGCCTGCCCGCCCTGACGCTGCCGTACTGCGCCGATCTGCTGCGCGAGCGCGCCCTGTTCACCCGGCATGATGAAGCCGGTCTGGCCAAGCTGCTATCGGCCGCTTTCATGTTCAACACGCAGCTGGAGACCGCCACCGAGGTGTTCTCGGTGCCGTTCGAGCGGCTGGACGAGCTGATGGTGCGGCCACCGGCGCCGCCGCTTCTGGTGTTCTCGCCCGGCCGCACGGGATCGACCCTGCTGGTGCGCCTGCTCGCGGCGGCCGGGCTGGCCTGCGCCTCCGAGCCGGACATGTTGACGCAGCTCACCCGCGCGCCACGCGACGCGTTCGCTCTGCTACCGCCCGGCACGCGCGAGGCGCTGGCCGCCGCCTGCATCGCCCAGCTCGGCCGTGTTCTGGGCGGCGGCACGGTGATCAAATTGCGCAGCCAGTGCAACGCCAGGCCGCTGCTGCTCACCGGCGGCGCGCCCGGCTGCCGGGTGGTGTTCATGTTGCGCGGCATCGCGAGCTGGGCCTTGTCGCGGCATCGCAGTTTCCTCGAGCCGCCGGAGATCGTGGCCAGCATCTTGCGCCAGGCGGTGGACGCGCTGGACAAACTGGCGTTTTCGGGCGCGCCGTTCGAGGTGCTGTGGTTCGAGACGTTGATCTCAGACCCCGCGGCGGCGCTGCAGATTTGCGCACCCGACCTGGCGTTCGGCTCAGCGCTGCTGGAGGCGGTGATGGCGCGCAATTCGCAGGAGGGCACGATGGTGGCGCGCGATCTGGTGGCGGCGGCTCCCGCGCAGGACGGGTTTCTGCCGCGTTTCAGGCAGAACTGGCTGGAGGCCCGGGCAGGGGCGGAATGGCATCCCGCTACAGAGAGCCTGCTGGCGGAGATGTGGGAAAGGCAGTGATCGGCGGCCACCGACATGGCGGCGGATCTCTGCTGCCCTGAGGCGGAGCGCCAAGCGAATGCGGGAATCCTGCTGTTTCCAGCGTGGATATCAAGGCGCCTTGGGACTGACTTGTGCGCAGCAAGGAAGGCCTTCTTTTTCGAGAAAAAGAAGCAAAAAGCTTTTGCTGTGACGCCTGCACGACGAGTTGGCTGTCACTGCAGCCGCATCGACTTGCAATAAGGGTGTAGGCCTTGGCGCAGTCGTCGGAGCAAAAGCTTTTTGGTCCTTTTTCTCGAAAAAGGACTGCTTTCTTGCCTGTCTTGGATGCGTCAAACTCAACCTTGATCAGGCGCTACGCGCGAACCCTCCCCCTCAATTCACCGCCTGGGTGACGAGCCCGTACCAGGCGGAGATTTCCTGCACGCAGATCGTCCAGCCGCCTGCCACACCATCGTTGTTGATCGCGGTGGTATAGCCTGGCGAGAAACGCGGAATCGCCTGGTTGCCGATGATCAGATGCATCGCGACCTGCTTCCAATTGCCGTCGGCGGCATCGAGATACCAGGGCGCGAAACTGTAATCGAGATAGGATTTGGCGATCAGCGTGCCGTCCATGAACGCGTAGATCATGTTCGTCGTGGCACTCCAGCTCATGACAATATCATGAAACCCGCTGGAGAGATTGTAAGGTGCTGCGACGAAAGACGGCCCCGCGTTCGGAAACGCGGTGAAGCCGTCCGTCGATCCGAGATAGGACGTGTAGGGCGCCACGCGCCAGGGCACGCCGTAGATGTCGGGCGTCAGGTAGTCGATCTGATAGCCGATGGCAGTGCCGTTATACCATCTTCCATAATTATCGTTGAGATCGACTTCGTAATTGGCGCCCCAACTGCCGGTCTGCACCGGATATTGATACGGATACATCCAGGGATTGCTCACCGTCTCCGGGCCGGGCGACACCTCCGATCCCGAGAACAGCCAAATCGGCGCCCAGGAGAATTTACCGACCGGCGAACGGTAGCGGATCTTCACCGTCATGCCGGGCCGGATTTCATATGGCACGCGCACCATGGCGCCGTACACATTGCCCTGCGTGCAATTCGTACGGGTAGGGCCGGTGCAGGTCGCCCGGAGCTCCATCGCATAGGGGTCCATCACGTGCAGATCGTTCGGGTCACCGGCGGGGTAGTGGCGCGCAACCGCGTTGAACGGGCTCTGGCCGCAGGCCTGACCGGTATCTATCGGGCAGCCGACGGACGTGTACAAATTGCCCGTTATGTAGTTGAGATAGAACGCTTTGCGTATCGACGCCGAAGTGGTGAGGTTCGCGCCCGGTGTGAGCGAGCCCATAACGAGGGAGAATGCGTTGGTCGATCCCGGCTGCATCACGAGCTGATGCCCGGGCGATGCAGCCTGGTTGGACGGCAGCGGTGACGTGATCACGCCAGACGTATTTCCGCTGCCGTACACAGGAAAGTTCGGGTTCTGGCAGAAATTCTGCGTGGGATCGGCCGCGTTCGGCGTCACGTCGCAACGAAGTTGCGCCAGCGCCGCCGCGGGCAACAGACACCCGGCAAGCCCGAGTAACGGGACCAAGCTTCTGAATTGGTTCATGAACACTCCGCTTGCTCAAATTGATCTACGGCGACGGAGCCCGAAGGAACCGGTATGACGCCGGCAAATGCGAAAGCCTGTTTTGGCATCACGAAATAGTGATAACAGGCGGGTCAGAATAGCGCAATCGAAAAACAATGCTGTAATCGCGTCGGTGTGTAGCGCCCTGAAGTTGCCCTGGCCGCTGTAACACCTGCGTCCGGATTTGCCCAATACGCGGTTTGCTGCCCGGGAAAGCGCATGCGCCATCGCACAGCAAGGTGACATCGCCGCGCATGTCCAGTAGTCCGGCTGGCCAATAAAAATACAAAACCGGGATACGGCCAGAATGCATAAGGAACGCGCGCGATGACAGTCCAGAGTTCCCCACCGCCGCCCGCGCGCGCCGGTTTCGATCCGCGCACCGCCTCGCAAGGCTACCGTTATCTCTGCGTCGCCATATTGGCGCTGGCCTACACGTTCAACTTTCTCGACAGGCAGATACTCTCGCTTCTCGCCGAGCCAGTGCGCCGCGAGTTGCACCTCAGCGACACTCAGATTGGCCTGCTGACCGGCTTCGCCTTCGCGCTGTTCTACACTTTGTGCGGCGTGCCGATCGCCTGGTTCGCCGACCGCTCGCATCGCGTGCGCATCATCGCCGCCGCCTGCGCCTGCTGGAGCCTGTTCTCGGCAGCCAGCGGACTCGCCGGCAGCTTCCTGCAACTCGCTGTGGCGCGCATGGGGGTTGGCGTGGGCGAGGCGGGCGGCACCACGCCCTCCTACGCGGTGATCTCCGATTATTTCCCGCCGGCAGAGCGCGGCCGCGCTTTGGCGCTGTTCTCCCTGGGCGTGCCGTTCGGCATCGCGATCGGCGCGGCCCTGGGCGGCGGCGTGGCGGCCGCTTATGGCTGGCGCGCGGCGTTCTACACCGTGGGCCTGCCCGGCGTGGCGATCGCGCTGCTGATACTCCTGGTGGTGCGCGAGCCGATACGCGGCATCCAGGACGGCGCGGCCGGCCGCGTCCAGGCAGCCCCGCTGGGCGACGTGTTACGGCTGTTCTTTGGCAACCCCGTGCTGATCTGGACCGCGATCGCCGCCGGACTGGGCGCGTTCGCCGGCTATGGCAGCGCCAACTGGACGCCCGCCTTCCTGATGCGCCACCAGCATATGAGCCTGGGCCAGCTCGCCGCCTACTACAGCGTCAGCGTCGGCGTGGCGGTGGGCGCCGGGACCTGGCTGAGCGGCTACCTGGCAGACCGGCTCTCGCGCCGCGATCCACGCGCCTACGCGATGATCCCGTTCTGGGGATCGCTGATCGCGCTGCCATTCGCCATCGCCGGCTACCTGGCGACCTCATGGCAGGTCAGCCTGGCGTGCCTGACGGTCAGCGGCGGCTTCGGCATACTCTACCTCGCCCCGGCGCTGGCGATCGTGCAGAACACCGTACCGCCGCAGGCGCGCAGCACGTCCGCCGCCTTGCTGCTGCTGATCCTGAACCTGATCGGGCTGGGCGGCGGGCCGGTTTTCGTGGGGCTGATGAGCGACTTGCTGAAGCCGCATTTTGCGGGGAATTCTTTGCAGATGGCCTTGCTGTGCAGCGCGCCGGTGTTGCTGCTGGTTATGGGGGCTTGCCTGATGGCGGCGCGCGCGATTGGCAGATAAGGCAAGGCCTTCTTTTTTGTAAAAAAGAAGCAAAAAACTTTTGCTGTGTGCTGTCGCGCCGGGTTGCGTCGTCCGGGCTTCACTCTTGGGCTCGTGCGTCGATCCTTGTCAGCATGGCTCTCAATGTTTCCAGTTCCGCTGCGGTGAAGCCGCCGAACAGGCGCGCTTCCAGCTCCAGCGCTTTCGGCACCACGTCCGCATACAGAACGCGGCCCGCTTCGGTCAGCACGAGCCGGTGCGAGCGGCGATCGCCGCGGTTCGGCTCGCGCGATACCAGGCCGCGTTCTGCAAGCGCCATCGCGGCGCGGCTGACCGTCACCTTGTCCATGCGGGTGCGCAGCCCGATCGCCTGCTGGGTGATGCCGTCATGCTCGGCGATCACCGCGACGAGGCGCCATTCGGGTATGCTGAGGCCGAACAGCGCTTGATACGCCCTTGCGATGGCCGCGCTGACGAGGTTCGACGTGACGGACAGCCGGTAGGGCAGGAACGATTCCAGCCTTAGTCGCGTCATGTATGCCCAGGCCCGGGAGGCGCCGAGAACGAGGATTTGTGCAAAACAGACGCCCTTTCCAGCCCGGCGTTGACACGCGGTCTACGCCCACCCATAGCATGGTATCACCAGAAACTATCTCGGGACGCACGCAATGACCGATGCCCATAACCCGCTCGGACTGGACGGCTTTGAATTCTGCGAGTTCACCTCCCCCGATCCGGACGCGATGGCGCACCAGTTCGAGCAGCTCGGTTTCGTGCCGGCCGCCACCCACCCGACCAAGGCGGTGACGCGCTACAAGCAGGGGCGCATCAACCTGCTGCTCAACCGCGAGCCGACAGGGCAGGCGGCCGATTTCCGCGCGGCGCATGGTGCGTCGGCGAGCGGCATGGCATTCCGCGTGGCCGATCGCGAAGCACGCGTTCGAGACGGCACTTGCCTGCGGTGGTAAGGCGGCCGATGCGGCGGCGGGAACGCTGGGCGCCGGCAGCTATGCGCTGGAAGGGATCGGCGGATCGTATCTGTATCTGGTCGACAAGCATGGCGCCAATGGCAGCCTGTATGCCGATTGGAACCAGGTTCCCGGCTGCGGCGGAGGCAGAGGCTGCAAACAGCGTCGGGCTTCGACCTGCTCGACCATCTCACGCACAACGTGCGCCGCGGCGAGATGCGTACCTGGTCCGGCTTCTACGCCCGCATCTTCGGCTTCGAGGAACAGAAGTATTTCGACATCAAGGGCAAGGCGACAGGGCTGTTCAGCCAGGCGATGATCGCGCCGGACGGCGCGATCCGCATCCCGCTGAACGAAAGCCAGGACGACAAGAGCCAGATCGAGGAGTTCCTGCGCGAATACAAGGGCGAGGGCATCCAGCATCTCGCGCTGTCCACGCACGACATCTTCGCGACGGTGGAGAAGCTGCGCGCGCGCGGCGTGCGGCTGCAGGACACGATCGAGACCTATTACGAGCTGGTGGACAAGCGCGTGCCCGGCCATGGCGAGGACCTGGAGCGGCTGCGCAAGCAACCGCATCCTGATCGACGGCGATGTCGAGCGACGAGGGCCTGTTGCTGCAGATCTTCACCGAGAACCTGTTCGGGCCGATCTTCTTCGAGATCATCCAGCGCAAGGGCAATGAGGGCTTCGGCGACGGCAATTTCCAGGCGCTGTATCGAGAGCATCGAGCTCGACCAGATCCGTCGCGGCGTGATCACCGTCGACGCCTGAGCGCTTTGCAACTCGCAGCGAACCATCGAGGTAGAATGCTGGACCAGGCACGCACGGCCGACACGATGATGTCCGGTTTCGGCAACCACAACGCCACCGAAGCGGCGACTGGCGCTCTCCCGGTCGGCCGCAATTCGCCGCAGAAACCGGCGTTCGGGCTGTACACCGAGCAGCTCTCCGGCACCGCCTTTACCGTGCCGCGGGCCGAGATCCGCCGCAGCTGGCTCTACCGCCTGCGCCCCACGGCAAACCATCCGGCCTACCGCCCCTACCAGACAAAGACGCTGCTGCGCTCGGCACCTTTCGACGAGGTACCACCGTCGCCGAACCGCATGCGCTGGGATCCGCTGCCGCTTCCGGATACCGCCATCGATTTCGTCGACGGCCTGATCACCTATGGCGGAAATGGCGACGTGGCGGACGGGCGTGGCGCGGCGGTGCACATGTATGCCGCAACGGAATCGATGCACGGCCGCGCTTTCAGCAACGCGGACGGCGAGTTGCTGATCATTCCGCAATCCGGCGCGCCTGCGGCTGGTTACCGAATTCGGTTGCTTCACTGTTGTGCCGCAGCAGATCGCACTCATTCCGCGCGGTGTGCGCTTTCGCGTCGAACTGCCGGACGGCCCGGCACGCGGATATATGTGCGAGAATTACGGCGCGCTGTTCCGTCTTCCCGACCTCGGCCCGATCGGCGCGAACGGGCTGGCAAATCCGCGCGATTTCGAGACGCCGATCAGCGTGGTTCGAGGATGACGACACGCCCTGCGAAATCATCCAGAAATTCCAGGGCGGCTTGTGGGCTACCACGCTGGATCACAGCCCGTTCGACGTCGTCGCCTGGCACGGCAATCTCGCACCTTGCCGCTATGACCTGCGATTTTTCAATACGATCAACACCGTCAGCTTCGACCATCCCGACCCGTCGATCTTCACCGTGCTGACCAGCCCGACCGACACGCCCGGCCGCGCCAATTGCGACTTCGTCATCTTCCCGCCGCGCTGGATGGTGGCAGAGGACACGTTCCGGCCGCCCTGGTTTCATCGCAACGTGATGAGCGAGTTCATGGGACTGATACACGGCGCGTACGACGCGAAAGCCGGCGGCTTCGCGCCAGGCGGCGCCTCTTTGCACAACCAGATGTCAGGTCACGGACCGGACCAGGCGAGCCATGCGGCGGCTTCTGCGGCCGTGCTGAAACCGCACAAGATTGAAAACACGATGGCGTTCATGCTGGAGACCAGCGCGGTGATACGGCCAACGCGCCATGCGGTGGAGTCACCGTTGATGCAGCTGGATTACGACGATTGCTGGTCGGGGTTTGCCAAGGCGCGGGTGCCGACCTGAGAGGCTTCGGTTCGCCATCATGGTGAGTGACGCCGCACGGCTGGACAGCACCCCTGGCGGTATCCGGCTTTGCGCACTGACCGAGATCGCCGATCCCGGCGCGCGGAATTTCGTCATCCAGCTAAGGGCCGGGCGCTTCCACGGCTTTGTTGTGCGGCGCGGCGAGTTCGTGGCCGGGTATGTCGACCGCTGTCCGCATATGGGATTGCCGCTGGCCCAGAAGCTGGACGATTATCTGTCGCCGAAACGCGACTTCATCGCCTGCGCCTGGCACGGCGCGATATTTGAAATTGCAACAGGCCGCTGCGCGGGCGGACCCTGTGTAGATCAAAATCTGTTGCTATGGCCGGTGGGCCTTGTCGGCGACGATGTGCACACCGTCGGCATGCACCCGCCCGTCTCCGGTTAGGTGCACGCCGCCGGCGTCGGGCCGCTTACGCCTTGGCGGCTTTCTTCGCCGTCTTGTCGCCAAGCTTGCTGGCGTATTCATCGCCCTTGTAGATGTCGCTGACGATCGCCTTCAACTTGGTTGCGTCATCCTTCTTGCCGAGCGCCGAAGCATACGCGGCAGCAGAACCGAAACCGGCGATCCCGTAATGCGACATGCGCTGGTATTGCGCGATGATCGAGATATCGAGCAATTCGCCATCTTCCGGCGCTTCCTTTACGGAATGCTTGAGCGCCTCCTTGACCAGGCCTTCCATGCCCTTGCAGTGTTCCTTCTCGACTTCCTCGCCAGCGGCACCGATCAGCTCCTTCAGCGTCTCGGCATGCTTGGCGATGCCCGCCATCGACTGCTCGAGCAGTTCCTTCAGCTTCGGATCATGGGCCTTTTCGGCCATCGTCTTGACCGCGCGGGTCATCTGGTCGTTGGCGGACCAAAGATCCTTCATCTCGTCGGCGTAAAGTTCAGTCAGGCTATCGGGTGCGGACATCATACATCTCCATGAATGTCCCCGGTGAACGATGGAACGCCGCAACCGTTCCACGCCGCCGCTTATGTGAGAATACATACGCTCCCGTTCCGCCACAAAAGCGGCGTAGACGGTTTTCCCACTGCGGTTTTCAGGAAAACAGGGCCTTTCTTTCTGCGCTCTGCCAGTCCAATCAGCCTCTTCGCCGCCGGAGCACGCAGCGCCCATGATCGCCGAGTCCCAACCCAAGCTTGGCCAAACCCTGAAGAGCCGTCACGTGGCGATGATCACCATAGGCGGCATCATCGGCGCCGGCCTCTTCGTCGGCAGTTCGACGGCGATCTCGACCATCGGGCCGGCCGCTATCGTCAGCTACGGCCTGGCCGGCCTGGTGATACTCTGCGTGATGCGCATGCTCAGCGAACTCGCCGCGGCAAACCCCGGCGTGGGCGCCTTTACCGAGTTCGCCAGGCTCGCCTTCGGCAACTGGGCCGGCTTCACCAGCGGTTGGCTATACTGGTATTTCTGGGTGATCGTGGTGCCGATCGAGGCGATCGCCGGCGGCGGCATACTGCACCAGTGGATCGCTCTGCCGGCCTGGGCGCTGGCTTTGTTTCTGCTCGCGGTGATGACGGCAGTGAACCTGATGTCCGCCCGCTCCTTTGGCGAATTCGAGTTCTGGTTCTCTTCGATAAAGGTGGCGGCTATCGTGGTGTTCATCGCCATCGCCGGCGCCTACACGCTGGGGTTGGGCGCGCCGCCGGATGCCGGCGGTTTCGGCAACCTTGCAGGCCACCGCGGCTTCGCGCCGTTCGGCCCGTTGTCGGTGGTGGCAGGAGTCACCAGCGTGATCTTCGCTTTTGTGGGCGCCGAAATCGTCACCATCGCGGCCGTGGAATCGGCCGAACCCGCGCGCGCCATCGCACGGCTGACCAGCACCGTCGCGGTGCGCATCCTGCTGTTCTACATGCTGTCCATCACGCTCATCGTGGCCGTGGTGCCGTGGGACAGCATCGTGCCCGGCATTTCGCCCTTCGCCCGCGCGCTCGGCGTGATCGGTATTCCAGGCGCCGAGACGATCATGAACCTGGTCGTGCTGACGGCGGTGCTATCGTGCCTGAACTCGGGGCTCTACGTCACGTCGCGCGTGCTGTTCGGCCTGGCGGAAAAGGGCGACGCACCGCGCTGGCTCGTGGTACTCAACGCGCGCCGCGTGCCGTCGCGCGCCATACTCGCAGGTGCCGCGTTCGGCTATGTCGCGGTCGGATTGTCGGTGCTGTCGCCCACGGTGGTATTCAGCTTCCTGGTGAGTGCATCAGGAGCGATCGCTTTGTTCAACTATATGCTCGTAGCCCTCGCGCAACTGAAATTGCGCCGCGGCTACGAACGCGACGATCCCGGCCGGCTTGCGATACGCATGTGGGCTTTCCCGTATCTCTCCTGGGCCATCGTGGCCGTGATTGCCGGCGTCCTGATGGCAATGGCGTTCGCGCCTGACCTGCAAGGCCAGTTGCTGTGCAGTCTCGCGGCACTCGGGCTGCTACTGGCGATCTGCGCCGTGCGTCGGCGCCGGGCATGATGCGCCGCCTCTACAACCGGCTGATTGCGCTCTCGGGCACGCGCTATGCGCCCGCCTGGCTATTTGCCATCGCCTTTGCCGAAGCCAGCTTCTTTCCGCTGCCGCCCGATCTCCTGCTCATCCCGATGATCCTCGCGCGCCCGAAACGTGCCTGGGCGCTTGCCGCGATATGCACCGCGGGCAGCGTTCTGGGCGGATTGCTCGGCTACTGGATCGGCGCCACGCTGTTTGAAGCACTTGCCCGACCGGTGGTGCACTTCTACCACGCGGAACACGCTTACGAAGCCTTCAAGATCTACGTGGCGCAGTACGGCTTCGTAGCCATATTGGTGAAGGGGCTGACACCGATACCGTTCAAACTCGTCACGATTGCCGCCGGCGCCGCGCATTTCAACCTCGGCGCGTTCGTGATCGCCTGCATCATCACGCGCGGCGGACGTTTCTTCCTGATCGAGGCTGTACCTTTGCGCATCTTCGGTGACCGGGCGCGGGTGTTCATCGAAGAGCGGCTCGGCCTGCTGCTCATGCTCGTTTTGGTCGCGGCCGTTGCCGGTGTGCTGGCTTTGCGTTTTCTCTAGGCGGGCAAGCTCCTCTTCGTCTGCCGTCGCGTGCTGCGCGCAGCCTTGCGTTCTCTTCGGCAAACCTGTCATCGTCCGTTCGGAACAGGATCGAACCCTGTCGGAACCTAAGGGGAACGAATGGACGACCAAGCCTGCGCACGCCTGCGCGCCACGCCCGCCTTCCAGGAACTCGAACGCACACGCGGCCGCCTTGGCTGGACGCTTACCGTACTCATCCTCGTCATCTATTTCGGCTTCGTGCTGCTGGTGGCATTTGCCCCCAAACTCATGGCCACGCCAATTGTCGGTACCATGACGCTTGGTTTCCCGCTCGGCCTCGGCGTGATCCTCAGCGCCATCGTGCTCACCGGCATATACGTGCTGCGCGCCAACAGCCGGTTCGACGCGCTCACCCGCCAGATCGTGGCAGGCCCACAATGAAACGTCTCGCACTGGCAGCCGCCGCCGCGATCGCGCCACTCGCCGCCCGGGCAGCCGAAATGCCACCCGCCGCCGCACCAGCAGCGCCGCCGACGGATACCACCGCGATCATCATGTTCGCCGGCTTCGTGCTGCTCACTCTGGCAATCACCGCGTGGGCCGCGCGCCGCACCCGCACCGCGTCGGATTTCTATGCCGCCGGTGGCAGCATCACCGGTTTCCAGAATGGCGTGGCCATTTCGGGTGACTTCATGTCCGCCGCCTCGTTCCTCGGCATTTCCGCAATGGTGTACGCCGCCGGTTTCGACGGTCTGCTATACTCCATCGGCTTCCTCGTCGGCTGGCCGATCATCATGTTCCTGATGGCCGAACGCCTGCGCAATCTCGGCAAATACAGCATGGCGGACGTCACCGCCTACCGGTTATCCGCGGTCCCGGTGCGCAGCCTGTCCGCCGTGAGCAGCCTGGTAGTCGTAGCGTTCTACCTGATCGCGCAGATGGTCGGCGCCGGACAGCTCATCCAGTTGCTCTTCGGTTTGCAATATAGCACGGCAGTGCTGATCGTCGGCGTGCTGATGATCCTCTACGTAACGTTCGGCGGCATGATCGCCACCACCTGGGTGCAGATCATCAAGGCGATCCTGCTTCTTCTCGGCGCCACCTACATCGCTTTCGCCGCACTCGCGCATTTCGGCTTCAGCCTGAACGCGATGTTCGATGCCGCCGTGCAGGCCAGCCCAAAGAAAGCCGCGATCCTCTCGCCCGGCCTGCAGTTCAAGAACCCGATCTCGATTATCTCGCTCGGGGTGGCGCTGATGTTCGGCACCGCCGGCTTGCCGCACATCCTGATGCGCTTCTTCACCGTGTCGGACGCGAAGGAAGCGCGCAAATCGGTGTTCTGGGCCACCAGCTTCATCGGCTATTTCTACATCCTGACCTTCATCATCGGCTTTGCCGCAATCAGCATGGTCGGCCAGAACGCCGCGTATAAAATCACGCCCGGCAACAGCAATATGGTGGCGATATTCCTCGCCGATGCCGTGGGCGGCGGCGTGCTGAAAGGCTTCGTCAGCGCGGTGGCATTCGCCACGATCCTCGCGGTGGTCTCCGGCCTGACGCTCGCGGGTGCCACCGCCGTCAGCCACGACATCTACGCCAACGTCATCATGCGCGGCCGCGCCACCGAGGGCCGCGAAGTCGTCGTCTCGCGTATTGCCACGATAGCGCTTGGCGTGTTGGCGATCGGCCTTGGCCTGGCGTTCCAGAAACAGAACGTGGCCTACATGGTAGGCCTCGCCTTCGCGGTTGCCGCGAGTGCGAATTTCCCGGTGCTGATACTCAACATGTATTGGCGCGGCTTCAACACCACCGGTGCGGTGCTCGGCGGTTGGCTAGGGCTGATCTCCGCGGTGGTGTTGACGGTGCTCAGCCCCGGCATCTGGGTAAAGGTCGCGGGCTTCCATGCTGCGGTGTTCCCGTATGACAATCCGGCATTGTTCTCGATGCCGCTTGGCTTCCTGGGTTGCTGGCTGGGAAGCGTGCTCACGCGCGACTCCGCTTCGGCGCGTGTGGAGTCGGCTCGCTTCGAGCAGTTATATGTGAGATCTCAGACGGGGATCGGGGCTGAGGGGGCTAGTAAGCATTAGGTAAGCAAGGCCTTCTTTTTTGCAAAAAAGAAGCAAAAAACTCTTGCTCCGACGCCTGCCCGAAAGCCTACCCTGGTTCTGCAAGTAACGCATTTGCAGAACCAGGTGAGCCGTCGAGCAGCCGCCTAGAGCAAAAGTCCTCCTTTTCTTTCAGAAAAGAAGGCCTTTCTTCCCTACCAGATCTTCACACGCTTATCCGGCGCCAAATACAGCGTCTCCCCATCCTTCACCCCGAACGCCTCATACCAGGCATCGATGTTCTCCATCGGCCCATTCACCCGCGCCATCGGCGGCGAGTGCGGATCGATGACCAGCCGCTGACGCGCCGCATCCGGACGCAATTTCGCGCGCCACACCTGCGCCCAGCCGAAAAACACCCGCTGGTCGCCCGTCATCCCGCTCAGCACCGGTGCCGGCGCGCCATGCAACGACGCATGATACGCATCGAGCGCCAAAGTGAGCCCGCCCAGATCGGCGATGTTCTCGCCCATCGTCAGCTCCGGGTTGATATGCGCGCCTGGCATCACGTCCATCGCCGCATATTGCGCGCCGAAGCGTTTGCCGAGCGCGTCGAAGCGCTTGGAATCCTCCTCGGTCCACCAATCGTGCAACTGGCCTTTGGCGTTGAACTTGCGGCCTTCGTCGTCGAAGCCGTGCGTCATCTCGTGGCCGATCACGCCGCCAATCGCGCCGTAATTCACCGCCGGATCGGCATCCTTGTCGAAGAACGGCGGCTGCAGGATGGCGGCCGGAAATACCACCTCGTTGAACACCGGGTTGTTGTAGGCATTCACCTCCTGCGGCGTCATGTCCCACTGGTCGCGATCGACAGGATGGCCGAGGTGCCCGAGCCAGAAATTCCACTCGAACGCGGTGCCGCGCTCCACGTCACCATACAAATCATGCGCGCTGATCTGCAGGTTCGTGTAGTCGCGCCATTTCTTCGGCTTGCCGATCTGGAAATCGAACGCGTCGAGTTTCGCCACCGCCAGGTCGCGCGTCTGCGGCGCCATCCAACTATTGTGCTGCAGGCGAACGCGGAAAGCGGCGCGCAGATCATGCGTGAGAGCTTCCATCTTGGCCTGCGATTCCGGCGGATAATAGCGCTGCGCATAAACCTCGCCTACCGCCTCGCCGAGTGCCGCCTCTGTGGCCGCCACCGCGCGTTTCCACCGCGGCCGCTGCTCGGGCTGGCCCTGCAGCTCGTGGCTCCTGAACTCGAACGAGGTGGTCACGAACGCGCGGTTCAGCAGCGGCGCCGTGTTCAGCGTCAGATGCAACGCCGCCCAGGCCTGCAACGTATCGATCGGCGTGGCCCCGATCAGCGCCGCGATCTTGATCACCGCGGATTTCTCTTCCACCACCACGCGCTCCGGCGCGCCCAGCCCGGCCGCCTTGAAGAACGCCGGCCAGTCGAAACCGGGTGCTTCCTTTGCCAGATCGGCAAGGCTCATCGGGTTATAGACCTTGTCCGGATCGCGCTCGTCGGCGCGCGCCCAGCTCACCTCGGCGATCTTCTGTTCGAACGCCTCCACCTTGGCGGCCGAACCGGCCGGATCGGGCCAGCCGGCCAGCGTCAGCATCTGCGTCACGAAGGCCGCGTATTTCGCTTTCTTGTCGGCAAACTGCTTGGTGAGATAATAATCCCTGTCCGGCATGCCGAGCCCGGCCTGGCCGAGCGAAATCGCATAAACCGTCGGGTCCTTGGCGTCCGGCTCGATCGACATCGAGAAGATCGAACCCTGGAACGTGGTCTGCGCGCGACCTTGCAGGACGGCGAAATCCTCCGGCGTCTTGAGCGCGCTGACCTGCGCCAGCTCCGGCTTCATCGGCTCCGTGCCAAGCTTTTCGGCCTGCGCCTCGTCCAGATACGCCTTGTAGAGCGCGCCCGCCTTGCCGATGCTGTCGGTCGGCGTATCGGAGGCTTTTGCCGCCGCCTCGTCCAGTATCTCGTGCACGCGCTTTTCGGACAGATCGGCCAGCACGACGAACGCGCCGTAGCTGGTGCGGTCCGGCGGGATCACGATGTGGCTCACCGCGGTGCCGTTCGCGTAATCGAAGAAATTGTTGCCCGGTACAATAGCGCGGTCCATGCCGCTAAGGTCGAAGCCCCAGCCGCCGTCAGGCGTCGTCTTTTCCGCGGCGAGCACGGGCGTTGCCAGCAACCCGAATGCGGCGCTAGCCGCCAGAATGCGTCGGTTCATGGATGATGCGTCCGAAAGTGGAGCCCACATGGGCGCGCACCCTGGCGCAGCTGTCAACATACGTCCCCGACAGGAACTCGAAAGCCGTGTGCTTCCCTTTTTTGAAAGCGGGGCGCGCCGGACCTACCCCGCCGCGATCACCCCTGCGATGTGCTGGAAGATCCGGTAATACACCGCGCGCACGAAATGCATCGCGTCGACCACCTCCTCAGGCCCCGCGATAAAACGCCGCGTGTCCACGATCGTCACGGCCGGAAAGGCGCGTGCTTCCTCCACGGTCCAGGCATTCAGCAAAGCAAACCGGCCGGCGGTATCCTGCTGGAGCGGATCGCCATTCAGCGAGTCGTTCGCCAGCAGCAGGAACGCCCGCGATGGTGCGCGAACCCGCCCGAGCAGGGTGCGCAGATTGGCCCGGAACGCCGCCTCGCTAATGGCGCCCGCGAAACTGAACGCCCGCTGCATCGTCTCGAGCAGTAGCTCGTCGCCGACATACGCCGCCGGATCGGCATCTGCGAAATCCTGCGCCGGCATGGCGGGCCTCGGGGCCGCGCGGTTGCGCCGCACCGGCAGCAATATCCCGGTCTCCTTGTGCGCATACAGAGTAGTGTGTGCGTCGCCCCACAGGCTGAGCAGCCAGAGCCCCTGTGCATCCTCCGGCAGGCGCGTCAGTTCGGGGCTGAAATCCGCATCGATGAAGCCCACCGCCGCCGCATCCGCCCGCGCCGCCGCGGGCAAACCGGCCGCCGCATGCTGAATGAATACCGAGTGGTCCAGCCGGATCGGCCGGTCGTCGCGCACCAGGTTCACGTCTGCAAGCTCGCGCGGTGCCAGGTCCCGGAAATAATGCGAGAGCGACCATAATTCGCAGCCGCCGCGCACATAGATATAGTCGAACGGATGGCTCCGGTCGGCTGGCACAGGCACACCTGCCGCGTGTTCGAGCGTTATCCAGTCGATCGGCGGCCCGTCCGCCTTCACATCCGTCAGCACCTCTCCCTGCACGGCCAGGTCCGGCCGGCCGAGATGGCGATACAGCCACGTCTCGATGCCCATGTTGAGGATGCGGCAGGAGAAACAGAACTGCAGCAGCACGCTGCTCGATACGTCCGATTGCAAAACATACAGGCCGCACCAGCCATGATCGCCATAGCGGTCACGCACATGCACGATGCCGAACTGCCGGTTGGTGCCGCGCACCAGGCTCATCAACCTGGCGCGTGCCGCCTCCGGCGCCTCCGGCAGGCGCGACTTGGTGTAGTTGAGCTGGTTGGTGCGGTTTATCAGCTCGATCGCGCGCTCCACATGCGCCTCCGGATCGTGCTCCAGCCGGACCACGATGCCGCTTTCGCGCAGAAACGCGGTGTTGTCCGCGCCTGCCGCCGGCGCATCCGCCTGGCGCTCCTGCAAACGCCGATACTGGTCCAGCCTTGTCAGCATTGCGTCCGGCTTACCACGCAGCCGCGTGTCGGCCAGCAACCCGGCCACTGCATCGTCGCCCGCAACCTGGATCGACGGCACGTGCGCGCGCGCCTCGGCCAGATTGGCCGGATTGTCGTCGATGAAAAGCACGGTTGGCGCGCGCAATCCTATATCGCGCACCAGGGCGGCCAGGCGCGGTCCCTTCGGCTCCCAGTTTATGCTGGGGAACACGAAATAGTCCCAGATGCCTGCTTCGATCAGCAGCTTCTGCACGCGGGCGTGATCGTTTTTCGAGCAGATGGAACTGACGATACCGCGCTGCGCGAGCGCGATCACCGTATCATGCGCGTATTGCAGATAGGTGATGCCGCCTTCGGTGAGCGTGCCTTTCCAGAACGTCTCGTCCAGGTCCCAGATCACCAGCCTGACTGCTTCTGGAACCGATACTGTCTGGTCCATGCGCGCCCACACTAGCGAGAGGAAGAAAGGCCTTCTTTTTTGAAAAAAAAGAAGCAAAAAACTTTTGACTCCCTGTCGGGGAGCTTAATCGGCAGCTAGGGCCATCGTCTTGCGCGCCTGGACTTTCTTTACGTAGTCTTCGGTCGCTTCGCCCACCTGGTCAGCATAGTTGGCGAACACATGGTCCGCGCCGGCGAAGATCCGGTAATCCACCGTCACGTTCTTCTGCGTGTTCAACTTGTCCACCAGCTTACGCACCGACGGCTCGGGCACCATCTCGTCCTGGTCGCCGTGTATCAGCAGGCCGCCGCACGGGCAGGGGGCCAGGAACCCGAAATCGTAGTGGCTCGCCGGCGGCGCCACCGAGATCCAGCCCGACACTTCCGGGCGGCGCATCAGCAACTGCATGCCCACGAACGCGCCGAACGAATAGCCGGCGATCCACAGCCCGCCATGGCTCGGATTGACCATCTGCATCCAGTCGAGTGCGGCCGCCGCATCGCCGATCTCGCCGATGCCGCCGTCGTAGCGCCCCTGGCTGCGGCCGACGCCACGGAAATTGAACCGCATCACGCTGAAACCGAGCTTCTGGAAGCTCTGATACATCGTGTAGGTGATGCGGTTGTTCATGGTGCCGCCATGTTGCGGATGGGGGTGCATGATGAGCGCCAACGGGGCGGCACTCTCCTTGCTATGGTGGTAGCGACCCTCCAGGCGCCCATCCGGGCCGGCGAACATCACCTCAGGCATCGTTTCTTCGTTCTTCCATAGGCGGCGCCAGGGCAGGGCGCCCACCTCATAACAGGGGTCTCTTCACGCCGCGCGTGCACTGCCTCGCCGCCACGGACAAATCGGGACTAACGCGCGCACCAGACGCTAAGTGCCTGGCGTTTGCGTCGGGCTGATGGAAGCCAGTCGCAAATATAGGCAGAGGACGGGGTGCGTTAACACTGAAATCGTAGTGTCACCTTCCGCTTTCGCCCCTCGGCGCCCACATGGCGGCTATGCAGGCGGCAACTTACCTCGACGCGAACGCCACCGAACCGCTCCGCCCGGAAGCCCGCGAAGCTGTGATCGCGGCACTCGACCTCGCCGGAAATCCCTCTTCCATACACGCCGCCGGACGCGCCGCGCGCCGTCTGCTCGAGGACAGCCGCGCCGCAATCGCCACGTATTTCGGCGCAGCACCCGCCGATCTGGTGTTCACCTCCGGCGCCACCGAGGCCAACGCTTTGGCCATCGCCAACCTGTCCGCCGGACGCCGCGTGATCGTCGGCGCTACGGAACACGATGCCGTGCGCGCGGCAGCACCTGGCGCCACCATCCTGCCCGTCATCCCGGACGGCCGCGCAAACCTCGACTCGCTCGCCGCTCTCCTGGCGCAAGGCCCGGCGCTGGTCTGCCTGATGCTCGCCAACAACGAGACCGGCGTGCTGCACCCCATCGCCGAAGCCGCCGCCCTCTGCCGGGCGCACGGCGCGCTGCTCCATGTGGATGCCGTCCAGGCCGCCGGTCGCATCGCCTTCACCCTGGCCGAAATCGGCGCCGACAGCATCGCCCTCTCCGGCCACAAGATCGGCGGGCCGAAAGGCGCCGGCGCGCTGATCACCCGCGCCGGCCTGCCGATCGCGGCCCAGATCGCCGGCGGCGGCCAGGAGCGCGGCCGACGCGGTGGCACGCAACCGCTACCCGCGATCGCCGGATTCGCCGCCGCCCTGCGCGCCGCAGACCCCTCCGCCCGTCTCGCCACCCTACGAGACCGCGCAGAGCACGCCGCCCGCAACGCCGGCGCCATCGTCATCGGGGCCGATGCCCCGCGCCTGCCAAACACCACCTGCCTCGCCCGCCCTGGCCTTCGCGCCGACACTCAGGTGATCGCGCTCGACCTGGCCGGCATCGCAGTCTCCGCCGGTGCCGCGTGCAGCTCCGGCAAGGTCGCCACCAGCCACGTGTTGCAGGCGATGGGCCTGGGCGCCCTGGCCGGCTGCGCGATACGGGTCTCACTGCCGTGGAACGCCACGGCCGCGGATATCGACCGATTCACGGCGGCCTACGCAGCGCTGCCCGCGCCCCGGCTGGCGGCATGAGGTTGTCGGGTGGGGGTGTTGCGTCGTGCTGCAACTGGTCTGCCGCACGCGCTGCCCCGGGTCGGGCTTTCAATCACCAAGGACGCCAAGAACACCAAGGGCACCAAGAGACCCGCAGCTTCCGGGGAACTGCTCGGCGAAGCCAATCCTCCTTAGCGCCCTCGACGGTCACCGCTCTCGTCCGCGATCAATTCCAACGCCCAAAGCTCAAAGCAAAGCATCAACCAACAAGACGCCAAGAACGCCAAGTACACCATCGCAACACCGCCCAGCCTCCCACCCAGGCCTATTCTTCTTGGTGTCCTTGCCGTCCTTAGTGCCCTTGGTGATGAAACGCCGGCCTCTCCCCAACACGCACGCAACACGAACGCCCAAACACCCGACCCCCAAAAAGGCCCAAACCCCAACCAAATGATCTACCTGGACAACCAATCCACCACCCAATGCGACCCGGACGTGGTAGCCGCCATGCTCCCCTGGTTCACCACCCAGTACGGCAACCCCCACAGCGCCGAACACGCCATGGGCCAACAAGCCGCCACCGCAATCCAAACCGCCCGAGCCCAGATAGCCGCCCTGCTCGGCGCAGACCCCCGCGAGATCATCCTCACCTCCGGCGCCACCGAAGCCAACAACCTCGCCATCAAAGGCGCCGCCCGCCAATCCGGCCCAAACGGCCCCCGCCGCATCATCACGCTCGCCACCGAGCACAAATGCGTCCTCGCCAGCGTGTCGGACCTGGCCGCCGAAGGCTTCGAGCCGGTCATCCTCCCCGTAGAACCCACCGGCCTGCTAAACCTGGAAATCCTACGCCAAGCCCTGCGGACCCCCACCATCCTCGTCAGCGTCATGGCCGCCAACAACGAAACCGGCATCCTCCAGGACCTCCCCGCCATCGCCGCCCTCGCCCAACAAGCCGGCGCCCTCTTCCACTCGGACCTCGCCCAGGCCGCCGGCCGCCTGCCGATCGACGCCAACACCGCCGGCTTCCACCTCGCCTCGATCAGCGCCCACAAACTCTACGGCCCCAAAGGCATCGGCGCCCTCTACGTGCGCCGCCGCCCGCGCACCCGCCTCGCCCCGTTATTCTCCGGCGGCGGCCAGGAACGCGGCCTGCGCCCAGGCACCCTGCCCACCCCACTCGCCGTAGGCTTCGGCGAAGCCTGCCGCCGCGCCGCCGCCGCTATGCCCAGCGACACAACCCGCATCGCCGCCCTCCGGAACCGCCTAGCCACCCTCCTGCAAGCCAGCATCCCCGGCCTGGAAAACAACGCCGGCACCGTCCCCACCGCCCCCGGCGCGCTGACCCTTCGCTTCCCAAACACCCGCGCCGCGGACCTCATCGCCGCAACCCCCACCCTCTGCATCTCCACCGGCTCCGCCTGCAGCTCGGCCGAAACCACCCCCAGCCACGTTCTCACCGCCATGGGCCTCACCCGCACCCAGGCCGCCGCCACCTTGCGCATAGGTATCGGACGTTTTACCTCGGCAGCCGACATAGAGGCGGCCGCCCGCATGCTGTCGGACGCCTACGCGCTCACCCGCCTGGAACAAGCAGAGGCCTGACCCCGACATGCCCAAGATGATCTTCGCCCTACGCGACGGCAGCTCGAAAGAAGTCGACGCCCCGCTCGGCCTGTCAGTGCTCGAAGTCGCCCACAAATACGGCGTCGACATCGAGGGCGCCTGCGAAGGCTCGCTCGCCTGCTCCACCTGCCACGTCATCGTCGACCCCGCCTGGTATCCGCGCCTCGCCAAAGCCACCGAGGACGAAGAGGACATGCTGGACCTGGCCTTCGGCCTGCAGGCCACCAGCCGCCTCGGCTGCCAGATCGTCATGACCCCCGAGCTCGACGGCCTCACGGTAAAACTCCCGTCCGCCACGAGAAGCCAGCTTGGCTGATCTCGCTGTTATCCCACGCGCGATCCCGGCGCTGCTAGACGACACGGTCCGCAACTTCCCCGCCAAACCCGCCATCGCCTTTCTCGGCCGCCGCTGGACCTATGCGCAGCTCGACGCCGAAATCACCCGCGCCACACGCGGCCTGCAGGATATCGGCGTCGTCGCCGGCACCCGCGTCGGCCTCTGCCTGCCCAACACGCCCTATTCGGTGATCTACTTCTTCGCCGTCCTGCGCGCCGGCGGCATCGTGGTGAACTTCAACCCGCTCTACGTCGAACGCGAACTCGCCCACCAGATCGCCGATTCCGGCACCGAAATCATGGTCACGATCGACCTCGCCGTGATCTACCCGAAAGTCGCCGCGGTGGCCGCGCGCACCGGCCTGCGCAAGATCGTCGTCTGCGCGATGGCCGACGCGCTGCCCCGGGCAAAAGGCCTGGCCTTCCGCCTCGCCAAACGCGCGGACCTCGCTCGCATCCCCGACGACGGCATCTCCCTCACCGCCCGCGCGCTCACCCGCAACCGCGCCGCCCCCAGCCCCGTCAGCATCGACCCGCAAGCCACCGCCGTCCTGCAATACACCGGCGGCACCACCGGCGTGCCCAAAGCCGCGGAACTCACCCACGCCAACATCACCTGCAACGCCATGCAATGCTGGCTGGACCTCGGCCAGCGCCCATACGGCACAGACCGCGTGCTCGGCGTGCTGCCGCTGTTCCACGTGTTCGCGCTCAACTCGGTGATGATGGGCAGCGTATTCAGCGCCGGCGAGATGATACTGCTGCCGCGCTTCGACCTGGCCCAGGTGATCGCCACCATCGCCAGCGCCAAACCCACCATGTTTCCCGCCGTGCCCACGATCTACACGGCCCTCGTCGCCGCGGCCGCTGCCGCCACCACTAAAAAGCCGGTCGACCTGGGGTCGATAGAGCTCTGCATGTCCGGCGGCGCCCCGTTGCCCGCCGAAATTCGCACCCGCTTCATGGCGCTCACCGGCTGCTGGCTGATGGAAGGCTACGGCCTGTCCGAAACCTCGCCGGTGGTGAGCTTCACCCCGCCCGGCCGCACCTACAAGGAAGGCTCCATCGGCCTGCCGCTCACCGGCACCACCATCGAAATCCGCGCCGTCGACGACCCCACGCGCCTGCTGCCGCAAGGCGAGCGCGGCGAGATCTGCATTCGCGGCCCGCAGGTGATGCGCGGCTACTGGAACCGCCCCGATGAGACCGCCAACGTAATGACCGACGGCGCGCTACGCACCGGTGACGTGGGCTATCTGGACGCCGACGGCTATCTGTTCCTCGTAGATCGTATCAAGGACGTTATCATCTGCGGCGGCTACAACGTATATCCGCGCGTGCTCGAAGAGGCGCTCTACCAGCACGAGGCGGTGCGCGAGGCGGTGGTGATCGGCCTGCCGGACCCGTATCGCGGCCAGGCGCCCAAGGCGTTCGTCACGCTGAAAGCGGGTTGCGAGGCGACGCCGGAGGCGCTGCGGCTGTTTCTTGCGGATTACGTCAGCAAGATCGAGATGCCGCGCGAGGTGGAGATACGGGCGGAGCTGCCGAAGACGGTGATCGGCAAGCTTTCGAAGAAGGAGCTGGTGGCTGAGGAGGCGGCGAAGGTTTAAGGCAAGGCAAGCAGTCCTTTTTTGAAAAAAAGGACCAAAAAACTTTTGCTCCCGTTCGCTGGGGCGGGCGCCTTGCTCGTATGCCCAGGGCGAGCCGTGTATCCAGCTTGGGCGCGACAGCACATCCAAAAGTTTTTTGCTTCTTTTTTGCAAAAAAGAAGGCCTTTCTTCCTTCGGATGACGGCATCACCCAAGGAGTGCCCTATGCGAAACCCACCTGTTTCCTGGCCCAAACGTGCCGTCTGCCTCAGCCTCGCCCTGTGTGCCTCAGCTGCGCAGGCCCAGCTCAGCCCCGCCGCCAAGCTCAGCGCGGTCGCGGCGAACCAGCTCGGCATCATCGAGTATTGCCACGATAACGGCCACGCCGGCGCCGATGCTGTAAGCGCCGAGCGCGAGGCGTTCCTGGGCGCGCCTTCTACGAACCTCTCCACCGTTCGCGACGAGGAACTCGGACGCCACGGCTTTTCCGTGGCGCCTGACGGCCAACAGATCCCCGTGGCCGAACTGGCCGCGCGACAGAACACCACGGTGACGGCGCTGTGTCAGGATCTTGCGGCGTCTTCGCTGGCGTTCCAGGCCGCGATCCACAAGCGGTAGGGCTGCGTAAGGCAAGGCAAGCACTCCTTTTTTGAAAAAAAGGAGCAAAAAACTTTTGCGTTCCCCGTCGCATTTGCGCCCGCGCTCGGCTGACCGAGTGATACGACTGCAGACGACGGCGCCGCAGAACGAAACCGACGCGTCGATGCGGCCGTCGAAGCAAAAGCTTTTTGGTCCTTTTTCTCGAAAAAGGACTGCTTGCTTCCTTACGCGCGCCGCTTGCAACCGCCATCCACCCTGCTATATCGACGTGATCAAGTTAACGTATAGGGAACCCCCCCCATTGGAGCGCCCAGCCGACGCGGACCCGTTCCATACGGTCACCCAGCTTGCGCGCGAGTTGGGCATTACCGCGCGCACCATACGTTTCTACGAGGACAAGGGGCTGATCGCGCCGCAGCGCGCCGGCAGCACGCGTGTGTACACCGTGCGCGACCGTGCCCGCATGATTTTGATTTTACGTGGCAAGCGCCTGGGTTTTTCATTGCGCGAAATACGCGACTACCTCGATCTTTACGGCGTGGATCACACGCAGTCCGAGCAGTTGCGCCTGCTGCGCGCTGCTGTGTCCAAGCGCCTGGATTCCTTGCGCGACCAGTCCCAGGCGCTGGAGCAAACGATCAAAGAACTGGAAGACGTGCAAAGCCAAGCAGAATCGGCATTTGCAGCCTCACAAAAACGCAGAAGAATCAGCGCCTGACAAAGCGAGTACCTGCCGACTGACTCGCCGACAGGGAGCAAAAGTTTTTTGGTCCTTTTTTTCAAGAAAGGACTGCTTTCTTCCTCGTGCCTGCCCAAAATCCGGAGTTATCCAAGATGACAAAAATCGTTATAGCCGGCTACGCCCGCTCCCCCTTCACCCTGGCAAAAAAGGGCGCCCTGGCCCGCGTGCGCGCAGACGACATGGCCGCCGCCGTAATCCGCGGCCTGATAGAAAAGACCAAGGTAGCGCCTGAAGATATTGAGGACATCATCGTAGGGTCCGCGTTCCCCGAAGGCGAGCAGGGCATGAACGTGGCGCGCCTGATCGGTCTGCTGGCGGACCTGCCGTTGAACGTGGGCGGCATGACGGTGAACCGCTTTTGCGGCAGCTCGATGAGCAGCGTGCATATTGCGGCGGGCCAGATCGGCATGGGCGCTGGCGAGGTATTTATTGCTGCGGGCATCGAGAGCATGAGCCGCGTTCCGATGGGCGGCTACAACCCGATGTTCAACACCACGCTCGCGGCGAAGAACCCCGGCGCGTATATGGGCATGGGCGAGACGGCGGAGAACGTCGCGCGCAAATGGCAGATCACGCGCGATCAGCAGGAAGATTTCGCAGTCGCCAGCCACCAGAAAGCCGCGGCCGCGCAGGCTGCCGGCAAGTTCGCCGACGAGATCGTGCCGATACACAGCAAGGCCGGAATGGTGGACCAGGACGGCTGCATACGCGCCGGCACCACGAAGGAAGCGCTTGCCGGCCTGAAGCTGGCGTTCGACCAGGAAGGCACGGTAACCGCAGGCACATCGTCGCCGCTGACGGATGGTGCCAGTGCAGTGCTGGTATGTTCGGAAGACTACGCGGTGAAGCACGGCCTGCCGATTCTCGCGCGCATCAAGAGCATCGCCGTATCGGGTTGCGAGCCGGACATCATGGGCATCGGCCCGGTGCGTGCGTCGCGCAAGGCGCTGGACCGCGCCGGGCTAAAAGCGAGCCGACATGGATGTGGTCGAGCTGAACGAGGCGTTTTCCAGCCAGGCGATCGCCAGCATGCGCGAGATCGGCTTCCGTCCTGAGACGGTCAATCTCGACGGCGGTGCTATCGCCCTCGGCCACCCGCTCGGCGCCACCGGCGCGCGCATCGTCGGCAAGGCGGCCTCGCTGCTGAAGCGGGAAGGCGGCCGCTATGCCATCGCCACCCAATGCATCGGCGGCGGGCAGGGCATCGCCACCGTGCTCGAGGCGGTCTGACCTATGGCCGATCTGTTCAAGAAGGTTGCGGTAATCGGCAGCGGCGTGATGGGCTGCGGCATAGCCGCGCAGATCGCCAATGCCGGCATCCCGGTGCTGCTGCTCGACATACTGCCGCGCGAGGGTGCCAACCGCAACGCGGTTGCGGAAGCCGCCGTCGCGCGCGCACTGAAAACCGAACCCGCGCCGTTCATGTCCGCCGCTGCCGCCAAGCTGGTGGAGACCGGCAATATCGACGACCATCTCGGCCGTGTTGCCGAATGCGACTGGATCGTCGAAGTCGTCGTCGAGCGGCTGGACATCAAGCAGGCGCTGTATCGCAAGCTGGACGCGGTCCGCCGCCCCGGCACTGCGATATCGTCGAACACCTCCACTATCCCGCTGGCGCGCCTGGTCGAAGGCCTGCCCGACAGTTTCGCGCGCGACTTCACCATCACCCATTTTTTCAACCCGCCGCGCTACATGCGGCTGATGGAGCTCGTCACCGGCCCGCTCACCGACACCGCACTGGCCACGCGCGTCGCCGATTTCTGCGACGTGGCACTCGGCAAATCCGTCGTCACCTGCAAGGACTCGCCCGGTTTCATCGCCAATCGCCTGGGCATCTTCTGGATGACCGGCGCGGTCAGCGCCACCCTGCAGCAGGGCCTCACAATCGAGGAAGCCGACGCCATCATGGGCCGCCCGTTCGGCATTCCAAAAACCGGTGTGTTCGGCCTGATGGATCTCGTGGGCCTCGATCTCGGTCCGCACATCAATGCCAGCATGGCCGGCGCGCTGCCGCAGGACGACGAGTTCCATGCGATAAATCACGAAGCGCCGATGCTGCAGAAGATGATCGCCGAAGGCTACACCGGCCGGAAAGGCAAGGGGGGCTTCTACCGCCTGCAGAAATCCGGCGGCAAACGGATCAAGGAAACCGTCGATCTGCAAACCGGCGAATACCGCGCCGAACGCGCGGCCGACCTGCCGGAGATCGCCGCTGCCGGCCGTGACCTGCGCGCGCTGATGTCCGGCCAGGGTAAGGTTGCGAACTTCGCCTGGCGCGTGATGGGCCACATGATGGGCTACGCGGCAAAGCTCGTGCCCGAGGCCACAGAAGAGATCGCGGCGATCGACGAGGCGATGCGCCTCGGCTACAACTGGAAGCACGGCCCGTTCGAACTTATCGACATGGTGGGTGCCGACTGGCTGATTGCCCGACTGCGCGCCGATAATTTCGCCGTCCCGGCAATACTCGAACGCGCCGCAGGCCGCACCTTCTATCGCGTGGAAGGCGGCAAGCGCCAGCAACTCGGCCAGGACGGCAATTACCACGACATCACGCGCCCTGATGGCGTGCTGATGCTCGAGGACATCAAGCGCACCGCAAAGCCCGTGTTGCGCAACAGTTCCGCGTCGGTATGGGATATCGGCGACGGCGTGCTCTGCTTTGAGTTCACCAGCAAGAGCAACTCGCTGGACGAGCAGATCATGACTCTGCTCGGCAAAACCATCTCGCTGATCAAGAAGGATTACAAAGCGCTCGTCATCTACAACGAAGCGCCGAACTTCTCCGTCGGCGCCAATATCGGCCTGGCCCTGTTCGCCGCCAACATCGCCGCCTGGATGCAGGTGGAAAGCCTGATCGCCACCGGTCAGGACATGATGCAGAAGCTGAAATACGCGCCGTTCCCGGTGGTATCGGCGCCGGCCGGTATGGCGCTCGGCGGCGGCTGCGAGTTCCTGCTGCACAGCGACGCCGTGCAGGCCTATGCGGAAACCTATGCCGGCCTGGTGGAATGCGGCGTCGGCCTGCTGCCGGGCTGGGGCGGCTGCAAGGAAATGCTGGGCCGCTGGTCCACCAACAAGGCGCTGCCACGTGGCCCGATGCCGGCGCCGATGAAGGTGTTCGAGATGGTCAGCACCGCCAAAGTCGGCAAATCCGCGGCCGAAGCAGGCGAAATGCTGATCCTGCGCAACACCGATCGCGTCACGATGAACCGTTATCGGCTGCTGGCAGACGCCAAGAAGCGCGCGCTGGAACTCGCGGTGGACTACAAGGCGCCCGAGCCGCGGGAGATCGTGTTGCCGGGCCCGTCCGGCAAACTCGTGCTGGACCAGGCAGTCGCCGGCTTCGCCAAAACCGGCATGGCCACGAAGCACGACGTGACCGTATCCGGCGAGCTCGCGCGCGTGCTGACGGGCGGCGACACGGACATCGTCGATACCGTGAAAGAGAGCAAGCTGCTCGACCTGGAACGCGAATCGTTTTTGCGTTTGCTGCGCACCCCTGGAACTTTGGCGCGCATCGAGCACATGCTGGAGACTGGAAAGCCGTTACGTAACTAGGCAAGGAAGCATTTCTTTTTTGAAAAAAAGAAACAAAAAACTTTTGCTCCCTGTCGGCGCGCTGCTGAAAGGCTCCCCGACAGGGACCAAAAGTCTTTTGCTTCTTTTCTTCAGAAAAGAAGGCCTTCCTTCCTCTCTTTGGGAGCCAAGCAAATGCAAGTCTACAAAGCCCCGCTACGCGACATGCGCTTCGTCATGCACGAGCTGCACAACTCCGCCGCGCACGTCGCCGAAATCGGCCAGCCGGACGTTACCGAGGAGCTGATGGACAGCATCCTGGAGGAAGCAGGCAAGTTCGCAACCGACATCCTGTTGCCCCTCAACGCCAGCGGCGACGAAGAAGGCTGCCGTCTGGAAAACGGTGTCGTGCGCACCCCGAAAGGCTTCGTGGAAGCCTACAAGAAATTCTGCGAAGCCGGCTGGGGCGCGCTCTCCTCTCCCGTCGAATATGGCGGCCAGGGCCTGCCGGAACTGCTCGGCAAAATGGTCGAGGAGATGCAGTGCTCCGCCAATCTCAGCTTCGGCCTGTATCCCGGTCTCACCCACGGCGCCACGCTGGCGCTCGAAGGCCACGGCAGCGACGAGCTGAAGCGCCGTTATTTGCCGAAGATGATCGACGGCACCTGGTCCGGCACGATGGCACTCACCGAAGCGCATTGCGGCACCGATCTGGGCCTCATGCGCACCAAGGCCGCAGCCCAGCCCGACGGCAGCTACAAGATCAACGGCGCCAAGATATTCATCAGTGCCGGCGAGCATGATCTCACGGAGAATATCGTCCACCTCGTGCTCGCCCGCATGGAAGGCGCGCCCAAGGGCATCAAGGGCGTCAGCATGTTCCTGGTACCGAAATTCATCCCCAGCGACGACGGCCGCCCTGGTGCGCGCAACGGCGTCACCTGCACCGCCATCGAACATAAGATGGGTCTGAAGGCGTCGGCCACCACGCAGCTCTATTTCGACGACGCAACAGGCTGGCTCGTCGGCGAACCCAACAAGGGCATGCGCGCGATGTTCACTATGATGAACGCCGAGCGTCTGTCCGTCGGCATACAGGGCCTCGGCGTGGCCGAGACCGCATACCAATCCGCCGCCTTCTACGCCAAGGATCGCCTGCAAGGCCGCGCACTCACCGGCGCCAAATACCCAGACCGCGCCGCGGATCCGATCATCGTGCATCCGGATGTGCGCCGCTCGCTGATGACGGTGCGCGCCTACGTAGAAGGTTGCCGCGCGCTCTCCGGCTGGGTCGCCACCTCGCTAGATCTGGAAAGCAAGGCCGCCGACCCGCAGCGCCGCCAGGAGGCGGAGGATTTCACCGCTCTGATGACGCCCGTAGTCAAGGCGCTGTTCACCGATCTCGGTTTCGAACTCTCCAGCATGGCGCTGCAAGTATACGGCGGCCACGGCTACATACGCGATCACGGCATGGAGCAGTTGGTGCGTGATGCGCGCATCTGCATGATCTACGAGGGCGCCAACGGCATACAGGCGCTGGACCTGGTCGGCCGCAAAATGCCCGCGCATATGGGCCGCTTCCTGCGCCAGTTCTTCCATCCGGTGCAGGAATTCATCGAGGCGAACGCGGCGGACCCGAAAGTTCTCCCGCTGGCCAAGTCGTTCGCAGCGTTGCAGCAGGCAACAGCACACATCGCAACCGTGTCGCTCAAGGATCCGGAAGAAGCGGGTGCGGCGGCCACCGACTATCTGCGCCTGATGGGGCTGGTGGCGCTGGGCTTCATGTGGGCAAAGGCCGCAAAGGTGGCCGAAGCGAAATTGCCCGAGGCGAACGGCGATGCCGGCTTCTACCGCGCGAAACTGACCACGGCGCAGTTCTTCGCCGATCGCCTGCTGCCGCAGACGGGCGCGCTGTGGAGCGCGATCAAGGCGGGGAAGGGGAGCATGATGGAGCTGGAAGAGGCCGCCTTCTAAGCGGTCTCGCGCGCCCGGCCGGGCAATGACCAGTCCCGGGCAGAAACGTTCCTCGACATCGCCGGCAGCGCTTGCTAGTCAGTGCGGGTGCAAACCGAAATTTACCGCCCCCGAAGCGACGACGCAGCGCACGTCTATCTGTTCTTCCTGACCGCTGCGGTGTTCCTGCTGGCGGGCGGTCTGGATATGGCGCTGCGGCCCTACATCGCGATGCGGCCTGGGGCCCTGCATCTGGCCTGCCTCGCCGGTGCCGGCGTGGTGGGTTTCACCCTTGTATTTGAGGTGCGCCCCGTGGTGCGGCGCGCCCGCGCGGTGGCCGCGCTGGTGCTGCTGGCCGACGCGGCCGCAATCTTCCTGCGTCTGGCCGGCTGGCGCTATCCGGTTGCGGCCATACTGTGCTTCTGCGTCTCGGCGATGGTGGCGATCTCCGCGATCATCGGCATGCGCGGGCCGCACTGGCAGGCGTACTGCGCGTATGTCGCCGGCGCCGGCTTCCTGGCGTTGTAGGGCGCCGCTCGATGCCCGGCTGGAACGAGACCCAGGCGCCGGCGATTGCCGCCTGTCGCAAGCCCTGGGCCGCACAGCGCCGTTCACCTCGCCGCGCGGCAGGCACCCCTGAGGGTGGAGCACGATCGTGACGCATGAACTCGGCGCGGCGGACCACCGCATCAGCCTGCTCGCACCCGGGTGGTTCGACCAGATCTTCGGCACCGGCACGGAAGGCCGGCTGATGATCGACGGGTCGCTGCAGAGCGACCTGGTGCGCGCGGTCAATTCCGAGCCATTGACCCACGGCTTCGGCGTGCAGATCGGCGTGATCGGCCGGGCAAAGGACTCCAAGGACGTGATCACCGGCCGCTTCATCGTGCGCGGGCCCACATACGGATGCAGCACCATGCTGACGATCATTGTCGGGCCGGAGCTCTCCAAGCCACCCACTGCACCCGACGCCACGCGCACCCACAAGATCATCGCCGAGTTGTTCTCCACCACGCTGACCTGCGGCCTTGCCGTGGCGGGCTGGATCGGCGCCATCGCCTCGGTGCCCGCGGCAGGCGTCACGGGCGGTTTCGCGCTTGGTGCGACCGTCTATTTCAGCAGTGCGGCCGCGATGTCCACCGTGCAGTGCATCGGCGGGCTGGCGCATAGCGGGCTGGTGCTGAACAAAGATTTGGAGAAGGCCAAGGCGCTCGAGGAGAATGCCGGCTGGCAGGCGATCGACCGCACGGCCGATTTCTTCAACCTGTTCGCGCTGATGTATGTGGGGCGCGACGTGGTGCTGCTGACGCGCGCTCTCTCGCGCAGCGGCGTGGGGCTGACCAGTGCGATGACGGCCGAGTTCTCGGATGCCAAGGCGGTGACCATCTCGGATCTGCTGCGGCTGGCGCCCCAGATCAAGGATCCGGCGGAGGTGGCGCGCGAGATGCGCACGCGCGTGCTCAACGTGGCGCTGCTTGGGCTGGGCGTCTACAACAGCAGCCGCGATGCGTCTGGCGGTTATGTCGCGGTGAGGGACCTCGCCGTGGGCGAAGCGAGCGCCGCGCCGCCGCCGGCGCCGGTGGGCTCGCCTGCACAGAACGCGTCGGCAGGTGCGGCGGTGCAGGTCGGCCTGCCTAGCCCGCCGGGCGGCGGCGTGGCCGCGCCGCGGGTGATGGACACGATGCTGAACTACAAGCCGGAGGAGGTGGCGATGATCTCGGTGTGCTTGCTGAAGAAGGATTACTGAGGCCGACCCAGGTCCGGAGCGGCAGCAAAGCCTTCTTTTCTGAAGAAAAGAAGCAAAAGACTTTGGTCTGTGCTGTCGCGCCGCAGTCTTGATGTGATGACGTAACGCGTTCATCGACGCCCGAGGTGCCAAACGAGTTGTCGCGCTGTTCCGGATAAAGCCGCGACAGCACCCGCAAAAGCTTTTTGCTTCTTTTTCTCGAAAAAGAAGGCCTTGCCTGTTTTCTCGATGCGACCGGCCCGTAGCCGCTACCGCAGCAACTGCCAGCGCCCGTCGACAAACCCAAAGATCGCCTGCTGCAGCACCACCCTGCCACTGACAAAACGGTCGGCATCGTCGCCGGAATCGCGCGGATCGATCGCCGCACCCGCAGCACCCGGCACGTGGCCGTCGCCCAGCCGCAGATCGAGCACCGGTGCCCCGTCCCGCCGTGTGACCGCCACCAGGTTCGCCGGCAGCCGTCGCAGAACAAGGTCGGCGGGTGCGGCATCCGGGCCAGCGTGCGCCGGCCCGGGATGGGCCGTGCGCGCGGCCACCATGAAGCCAGCCATCTCCCGCACGATGTCGGCCGCCGAGCCGTCCGCCATGGCCAGATCCTCGCCGCGCAACGTGTCGATGTCGAACAGCATCTGCCAGTCGCCGCGGTCCATCGCCGTCAGCAGCCTGGCGCGGATCAGCGACAGCGCGCGGGCGATGCCGGCGGCCGCATCGGGTCCGGGCGCGGCGGCGTGCCACAGATGCAGGTCCGGCGCATCCTTGCGGGCGATGGTGAAACGGAAGGCGCCGGCAGGCTGGCAGGCCTGCGGGCTCGCGGCACCGCAGCCGGCCCGGCCCAGCACCGGCGCGTCGGCCAGCAGATTGGCAGCCGGGCCATTCACCACCAGTTGCAGCACGGCATGCGGCGCGGCCGTCGTCGTGACCTCCACAAGATTGTCGCCGGCCCGGAAGAACGGCTCCAGCACGTAGGGCACCGAGGCCAGCGATACGCCGTGTCGTGCCACGACGGGCAGGCCGTTCACCGTGATGGCGAAGTCGATACCCTGCGCGCTGACCTGGATGGTGGTGGATTTGGACAGGTCGGCCCAGGCCGGCATGGCCGCAACCAGGCTGGCGGCCCCAGCCAGGGCCACGGCACAGGCGCGTGTGCGGCCCCGGGCAACCCAGCCCTGGCCGCCGCCGCCGCCGCCGCCGCCAAATGCGCCGTGCCCGGTCACGCCGCCAACCGCTCCACCCCGCCCATCGCCGCCAGCCGCACCATGATCGGCCGGTGGTCGCTCCCCGCACGATCCAGCGTGCCCGCCATGCCGCAGGCCAGCCCGCGCACGTAGCACCGGTCCAGCCGCAACGGCACCACATCGGCGCACACATGCGTGGCCCCCCGCGGCCCCACATCGCGGAACCCCGGCAGCAGCGCCGGCCCCACCAGATTATAATCGCCCAGAACCGCAGCGCGCGCCGGCAGATGCTCGGCCACGTGCCGCAACTGCCGCCGGTTGAGCACCTGGCCATGCGAGAGATGCACATTGGCCACCGAAAACCCCGGCAGATCAACGATCTGGCACACCCGATCCACGATCGCGCCGGACGGCAGGCGCACCACCCGCGGCACCGCCATCGGCAGCGGGCTCCACATCGCCAGCCCATGTATGCGCCCAGGCAGCGGCACCCGCGCATAATGGCCGCCCAACAGGCCAGGCAACGCGTTCATCGCCACCGTCGCCTCCTGCATCAGCAACAGGTCCGGCCGCTCCTGCCTAACCAGGCCCGCCACCTGCTCGATCGTGGCGCCGGTCAGGCGAAGCAGGTTCCAACTGATGATCTTGGTCACTGGTGGCGCGTATCCGCACGGTTGCTGCACTGCATCTAGCACGCGCGGCGTTTCCGGGAGGTGTAGATTTCACAATCTGGCCGCCCGCGCGCCAAAACATCGCCTGTCCTCCGCCAGCGCGAACCGATACAGTTCCGCCACAACCGGGGGGAGCTCGCCATGAAGACCACGAAATGGACCGGCCTGGGCCACACCCATGCCTGGGCCAATGCTCAAAACTGGTCCAACGGCGCCCCCGTCGCCCTCGAAAGCGTCAGCTTCAACGATGGCGCAGCCTGGACCATCGGCCTGGGCGGCGCCCCCATGTCCGGCGCCATCACCGTCAGCCGGGACCGCCTGGTCCTGACGGGCGGCACCCTGACCGCCGCGTCGCCGCAACCGGCGCGCGGCCTGGCCGCCGATCTCACGCTCGGCAACGCCGCGTCACTCACCCTCACGGCCAGCGCCACGCTCGTCTCGCCCGATCTCATCGACGTGGGCGCGGCCGCCGCCGACGGCAGCACCACCGCCGGCGCGCTCACCGTGCACGGAACACTCACCGCCGGCGTCGTCAGCCTGCTCCAGGGTACCGTCGCGGTCACCGGCCCGGCCGCCCACCTCACCATCGCCACCGGCGGCCAGACGATCGCCGTCGGCGCCGGCGCGCTGACTGTCGCCGATGGCGGCACCGTCGACGCCGGCCCCAACACGCTGGCCACCTTCTACAGCCATCTCACGATCGGATCGGGCGCCGCCGCCGGCACGGTGTCGGTCCTCGGCGCCGGGTCGAGCCTCACGATCGGCATCATCAGCGCCGGCAACGGTGATGACGGCGTCATTAACGTCGCCGCCGGCGGCGCCCTGCATGCGGGCGTGATCTATGCCGGCCAGAACGGCGACGGCCTGATCAACGTCACCGGCGCAGGCTCGCTGCTCACCGCGGTGAACGCGATCGAGATCGGCGACACCAACGTGCTGCCGGTCGCCTCCGCACTCACCATCACCAACCACGGAAATGTCAGCGGCGAAGTGCTGCTGAATTATGGCCTGCTCCGGCTCGATGCATCGGCCAGCCTCACCGGCACCATCGTCTCGCAGATCGGCA
Source organism: uncultured Alphaproteobacteria bacterium (assembly GCA_963795825.1). Lineage (GTDB taxonomy): Bacteria > Pseudomonadota > Alphaproteobacteria > Acetobacterales > Acetobacteraceae > BOG-908. The sequence goes on from CAWCIW010000001.1 coordinate 1,483,083, forward strand.
AGATCGAAGCCCTGGCCTCCAGCACTGCCGGCAACACCGTCACCCTGAACAACGCGTTCTATCTCGAATCAAACAACGGCACCCAGGGCCAGTACGACCACAACACCACGATCTACGCGCAACAAGGCGCCACGCTGGACCTCACCGGCACGATCACCGGCGAACAGGATGCCGTGCTGAGCGCCGGCTCCGGCCACGTCGTCCTCGACAACACGAACAACACCTACGGCGCCACCGCCCTCTACAACGCCCATCTTGAAATCGCCGCCACCGGTGCGGCCGGCGCCGGCACGCTGACCTTCACCGGCGGCAGCACCGGCCAGGCGCCAACATTACAGATCGACGCAGGCGTGGCCTTTGCAAATACGATCGCAGGTTTCACCGGGACCGACTCGATCGACCTGCAAGGCTTCGCGTTCGGCACCGGCGTCACCGATAGACTCGTCAACGCGCATCTCGTCGTCTCGAACGCCAGTGCTTCGGACACTTTGTCCGTGGCGGGCAACTATATTGCTGGCAACTTCAGCTTCAGCGACGACCGGCATGGCGGCACGTTGATTACGTTCGATGGCAATCCGCAGAAAGGCTAGGGCAAGCAGTCCTTTTTTGAAAAAAAGGACCAAAAAACTTTTGCTTCCCCGGTGGCGCTGGCATCTAGGTTCCCCTTGCAAGGTGCGTGCCGGCGTTACCCGGCGGCGGGCGGGGCCGCCTCCGATTTCGCCGCAAGCAACCTTGCCAGATCGGCACGCGGCAGGCGCAGAACATTGGGTAAATTTCTGTGCCCACCAGCTTGCATCGTCAGCCTGACTCCTGCCGCCACCCCGCCACGATGCGCGGGCGTCAGAAAATCCGTCTCGCTCACCCGGGCCACCTCCCGCCAGCCAACCCGCCACCGCGAATGCGGCTGGCGAAACACCACGCCCTCAGCATCCACAATCAGCATCGTGCGCGCTGCGTACACCCACCGCAGATAGGCAAACCCCAGCGCGCAAACCGTCCCAATACGCAAGCTCCCCGCTTCCGCCCGAACCGCTCCCAACGCCAGTATCGAAGCGCAAACCGCCACGCTTGCGGCGAGCAGGAACAACGGAACGCGCAACGTTGCGCGCCTGATGTCCGCACGGATCATCACCGCCGCGTCGTCGCCACTCCCACCAGCCTTCACCCCAGATACAACCAGACCCCCCAGATCCCCGCCGCCAGAAACGGCCCAAACGGCACCCGCGCCCCCAAATCCACCCGCCCCCGACGAACCGCCCAAACCAGCCCTGCCAAAGCCGCCGCCAAAACCACGTCCCCCAACAACCAAACCCCCACCCAGGCGCCACCCGCCGCCAACAACTTCGCATCCCCCAACCCCAACCCCTCGCGCCCCCGCGCCCGCCGATACACCCAGGCCAAACCCCAGAGCGCCGAATACCCTACCGCCGCCCCAAACGCCCGCGCCCGCAGCGCCTCCGGCTCCAGCCACGCCGCCTCGCCCAGCCCCGCCACAATCAGCGGCAACGTCAGAAAATCCGGCAGCCGCAAACAAACCGCATCGATCCAAGCCAGCGTCAGCAGCGCCCACCCGAGCACGCAGCTCGCCCAAAGCACCGCCCCGTCCAGCCCCGCCAACACCCCCCAAACCGCCACGCCCAACGCCGCCAGCTCCACCGCCAGCACATCCCACCCGATCGCCACCCCGCAGAACCGGCACCGCCCCCGCAACGCCAAAAAACTTGCCACCGGAACCAGGTCGCGCACCCCCAGCGCATGCCCGCAAGCCTCACACCCTGAGCGCCCGCCAACCACGCCGCGCCCCGCCGGCACCCGCCGGATCAGCACCCCGCAAAAACTCCCCACGAACGGCCCCGCCAACACCGGCCACACCACCCCCCGCGCAACCCAACCGTTGATTAACTCGACCCAGCCCATGCTTCCCCGCACAATAGCCCGCACATGCAGCCCTGCCGGCCAGCCATAGACGCCCCGCGCAGATCAGGCGACACGACATCCGGCCAGGTCCCCAAAGCCCGGTCCGAGGAGCAAGCAGATGACGGCACAGGGCGCACGCGGCACGCTGATCCAACCAGCCGGCACCCCCGGCCAGTCCGCCGACACAATGCTGGACCGCCAGGTCGACCTTCTGGCCACCATCCTCCTCCGCCAGAACCAATGCGACGCCCAAACCATCGACCGCGGCCGCCGCGTAGCCACTGAATCCGGCCAACGCCTGGACCTAGTCCTCATCCAACTAGGCCTGGTGACCGAACGTGGCCTCGCCGAAGCCTACGCAACCCTCCTCGGCGCCCCGCTCGCCGGCCCCGCCCGCTTCCCCGAAGCCCCCCTGTTCCCCGAGCGCCTAAGCCCGCGCTTCCTGCGCACCGCCCGCGCCTGCCCGCTAACAGTAGAAGACAACACCCTGATCCTCGGCGTAGCCGACGCCCTGGACGACTTCACTCCAGCAGCCATCTCAGCGGCCACCAACCTGCCCACCCGCCTGGAAATCGTCGTTCCCATAGAGCTGGAAGCCGCGTTCGGCCGCCTCTACCCCGAAGGCGACACCGCCGAAGACCAATCCACTGAAGGCGGCGCCGGCCTCGAAGAAGACGCCGAACGCCTGAAAGACCTGGCCAGCGAAGCCCCCGTCATCCGCCTGGTCAACCAGATCATCGGCCGCGCCGTGGAGACGCACGCCAGCGACATCCACGTGGAGCCCTTCGAAGACCGCCTGCGCGTCCGCTACCGCTACGACGGCGTGCTCCACGAAGCCGACAGCCCCGCCGCCCGCCTCGCCCCCGCCATCATCAGCCGCATAAAGATCATGGCGAAACTCGACATAGCCGAGCGCCGCCTCCCGCAGGACGGCCGCATAAAACTCGCCGTCCGCGGCACCGAGATCGACTTCCGCGTCTCCACCATCCCGTCGCTCTACGGCGAGAAAGTCGTCCTCCGCGTCCTCGACCGCTCGAGCGTCAGCTTCGACTACGTGAAGCTCGGCCTGCCCGCCAACGTCGTCCGCGAATGGTCCCGCGCCCTCGAGCTCCCCAACGGCATCCTCCTCGTCACTGGCCCCACCGGCTCCGGCAAAACCACCACGCTCTACACCGGCCTGACCGCAATTAACGCCATCACCCGAAACATCGTCACCGTAGAAGACCCGATCGAATACCAGCTCAACGGCATCAACCAGATCCAGATAAAACCCAATATCGGCCTGACCTTCGCCGCCCTCCTCCGCTCGATCCTCCGCCAGGACCCGGACGTGATCATGGTGGGCGAGGTGCGCGACCTGGAAACCGCGCAGATCGCCGTCCAGGCCGCACTCACCGGCCACCTCGTGCTCTCCACCCTGCACACCAACTCGGCCGCCGCCAGCATCACCCGCCTGCGCGACATGGGCCTCGAAGACTACCTCCTGACCGCCGTCCTGCGCGGCGTGCTCGCCCAGCGCCTGGTCCGCCGCCTCTGCGACCACTGCAAACGCGAATCCGACGCCCCCGCCGAGCTCATCACCCGCTTCGACCTGGAACGCCGCACAAACGGCGCGCCCGTCCACCTCTGGCACCCCGTCGGCTGCGCGCAGTGCCGCAGCACCGGCTACCGCGGCCGCCAGGCGATCGCCGAGTTCCTGCAGCCCAACGCGGAGATCGAGCATCTCATCTTCTCAAAAGCCGACCAGAGCGAGGTTGAGCGCGCCGCGGTCGGGGCAGGGATGGTGACGATGTTCAATGCTGGGCTGGAGGCGGCGCTCGCGGGGAGTACGACCATTGAGGAAGTGGTGCGCAGTATTCGGGCCGAGGCATGAAGCAAGTAAGCAAGGCCTTCTTTTTTGAAAAAAAGAAGCAAAAAACTTTTGACTCCGCTGTCGCCGACACACCGGAGATAGCGCGGCGCCTTAGCTTGCAAACACGCCGATCCAGCGCGGGTCTCTCCAGCCGGTCCGCGACAGCGGAGTCAAAAGCTTTTTGCTTCTTTTTCTCGAAAAAGAAGGCCCTGTCTTCCTAATGCCCAGCTTCCGCTACACGGCCATAACCCCAGCCGGCCAAACCACCACCGGCCTGATGGAAGCCCCATCGGAACAAGCCGTAATAGAAACCCTACGCCGCCAGGGCAGCCTCCCCATGCGCGCCGAACGCGCCGAAACCAGCCGCGGCTTCCTCCCCAGCCTCCTCGGCGCAGAGTTCGGCGCCGGCAAACGCCTCTCCGGCCAAGACGTCTCCGAAATCACCCGAGAGCTCGCCGTAATGCTAGGCGCCGGCCAGGACCTCGACCGCGCCCTCCGTTTCCTGGTCGACACCGCCCCGAAGAAACACGTCCGCACCATACTCACCCAGATCCGCGACGCCGTGCGCGACGGCAGCCCCTTCGCCACCGCGCTCACCCAGCATCCCGCCAGCTTCCCAAACCTCTACATCGGCCTGATCCGCGCCGGCGAAGCAGGCGGCAACCTCGCCAACACGCTCGACCGCATGGCGGACCTCCTGGAGAAACAGCGCGCCCTGCGCTCCAGCGTGATCTCCTCGCTGATCTACCCGATCATCCTGCTGGTCGCCGGCATCGGCTCCATCGTGCTCCTGCTCACCCAGGTGCTCCCCCAATTCGTGCCGATGTTCGAACAGGCCGGCGCCGCACTCCCCCGCCCGACGCAGATCGTCATCGCCCTCGGCGCTTTCGTCTCCAACTACGGCCTATACGTCGCCGCCGGCCTGGCCGTCCTGTTCCTCGCCGCCCGCCAGGCGCTCGCGCGCCCGGCTCCGCGCCTGTGGTGGGACCGCACGATCTTGCGCCTGCCAATCTTCGGCACCCTCTCGCGCGAACTGCTCGCCGCGCGTTTCGCACGCACGCTCGGCACGCTGCTGCAGAACGGCGTGCCGCTCGTCGCCGCACTCGGAATCGTCGCCGACGTGATCGGCAACACCGCCGCCACCACCGCGGTGCGGGCCGCCACCGAGAGTGCGAAAGGCGGCTCCGGCCTGGCAAAGCCTCTGCAGCAATCGGGCATCTTCCCGATACGCACGGTGTATCTCCTGCGCCTCGGCGAGGAGACTGCCCAGCTCGGCGGCATGTCCCTGCGCGCCGCCGAGATACACGAGGAGCAGTCGCGCATAGGCATCGAGCGCGTAACGGCGTTGCTGGTGCCTGTGCTTATCCTTACGATGGGCGTGGCGGTGGCCGGTATTGTCAGTTCTTTGTTGCTGGCGATGCTGAGTTTGAACGATCTCGCGCAGTAGGAAAGGCAAGGCCTTCTTTTCTGAAAAAAAGAAGCAAAAGACTTTTATTTCGACGCCTGCATGAAGACCCAGGCTTCGTATGCAAGCGCCTCGCCTGCAGAATAGAGGTTGGCCACCGTGCAAGCGTCGAAGCAAAAGCTTTTTGCTTCTTTTTCTCGAAAAAGAGGGCCTTCCTTGCTTCCCCGCTAAGCAGCCCGAACGTTAATAGTGAAACTACTAACCCCGCTGGAAAGCAGATTACTCTGCCGCGTCAGATCCGACGCCGCATCTTGCCGGACGCCATCAGGTTACCCAGCGTATCGGATTGGTGGCGATAGCTAACCCAGGCTTGCGCGAACACATCGGCAAGGCGGTGTTCCTCGGCCGAGTGCAGGAGTGGCGCATACCCATCGCGCGCTTTAGTGAAGGCCTGCGTATATTTGAGCAGACTGGCCGCCGCCATACGCTGCTGCTCCGGTGTTTTCGCCAGCAGCATCTTGGCTTCACCGATACGGTAGCGGTCCGTCGCCTGAACGATCTGGCCCAGAAAATGCGCGGCCGGCAGGTATTCGCCGCGCAACTTGGCCGCGATCGCGTCCGTCCGGCTCAGGCACACGAACGCGAACGCGCCCAGGGCGACAGTCACGCAAAGCACCACCGCGAACGCCGCGATGAACCTGTTCCTAATCGTCAGGCGCAGGGCGAACAGGGGTGCGTCGGTTGGTTGCGACATGGTTCAGATTCCCAGCATGCGTTCAGGACCGTTGCAGGTCAGAACAGCAAGGTTGCAGTATAGCGAAGTCCGACCCGAACCGCCCGTAGCAGGCTGCGAACGGTTCGCGCGGCACGCGTATCGCCGAGGTTCCATGCCGGACAGTATTCGCGCTTCGCTAATGTAAGCATAACATCCTGGGTTGTGCGGCCCGCACGCAACGCACGCGAACCGTATGCCCCATATGAAAGTCGAAACAAGGCAGCCGGGCCGGATCGGCGCGCCGCACCCGCAATGACACAGCTTGCAAAACGGTAACCGATCCACGATGCATGCCGAACAACGACTTGCCGCATCATCCGGAGACTTCATGACGCCATCGCAGTCCAAACGCCGCGTCCGCCTCGCCGCGCGCGCCGCAAGTGTCGCCGCCGCGTGCCTGTGCCTGGTCGAGACCGCGGCCGCAGCGCCCCCCGCCGTCGATCTAGGCGCGTTGCCGGATGCGCAGCCACTCACCGCCACCGTCTGGCTGGCCCGCAAGGACGAGGCAGGTTTTCAGCGCGCGCTGAAGGCGATCTACGATCCCGCATCGCCCGCTTTCCACCACTGGCTCACGCCCGCGCAATATGATGCGTTCATGCCCGGTCCGGACAGCCTGGCCACATTGCGCGACGCGCTCGTACAGGCAGGGCTCACGGTCGACAGCGCCGCGGCCGACGGGCGTTCGCTCCAGGTGAGCGCATCCGCCGCCACCGTCGCGCGCGCGTTCGGATCGCCGGTACACCGCTTCCAGACCGCCGCCGGAACCTTCCTGGCAGCCACCGCCAGGCCGACTCTGCCCGGCGCGCCCGGCACGCTGGTAGCCGCGATCACCGGCCTCGGCACGCCCCGCACCCAACCCTTCGCCCTCCGCCAGATCGACCGCTCGACCGGCCGGCCGGTCGCCCTGGCACTCGCCCCGAAGCACACGGCAACCAGCGCGGCCGGCTCGCCGCTCAATCCGTATCTCACCAACTCATGCTATGACGGCTACACCAGGCAATTCCTCGAGACCGCCGAGGGCGACGCCACCTTCATCGGCCGCCGCGAGGTAAACGGCTATTTCGCGGCCGGTCCGGGCTACGGCGTATGCGGCTACGACGCCACCCAGCTGCGTGCCCATTACGGCCTGACGAACCTGGAGGGCAGGGGCCTGGACGGCCACGGCCAGACCATCGGGATCGTGGTCGCCTACGGCTCGCCCTTCATCCTCAGCGACGTGAACACCTATTCCGCCGTCCTCGGCCTGCCGCAGCTCGGCGCCAGCAATTTCCAGCTCGTGGCACCGCTCGGCCGCCCGCTGACCTACGATCCCGGCTGGTCCACCGAGACCACGATCGACGTCTCGATGGCACACGCGATCGCCCCGGGGGCCAGGATCGTGCTGCTCGTCGCACCCTCGAATTCGACGACGGATCTGATCACGACGTTCCAATACGCCGTCAAGCACAACGTGGCCGACGTGGTGTCGATGAGCTTCGGCGAACCCGAGTTCGGCTCCAACGGATCCGATGAACAGGCCTGGGGGCTGGCGACCGCGGAGGCCGCCTCCTACGGCATCGGCGTGACCGTTTCGACAGGCGATACAGGCGACAACGGCGCCGGCACGCCGCAGGGCGCGCCCTCGACTCCTGCCGACAGCGCCTATGTCACGGCGATCGGCGGCACCACGCTCGGCTTTCCGGCCGGCGACGGCAAGCGCGATATCGGCTGGGGCTGGCAATCCACCTTCCCGAACACGAACCGGCTCGTGAAAACCAAGCTGCAGGTCGGCCCGGGTGAGGCCGTGGGCTCCGGCGGTGGCGAAAGCGTCTATTTCGGCAAGCCATACTGGCAATTCGCGCTGCCCGGCCAGGGTCGCCAGACGCCGGATATCGCCGCGATCGCCGATCCCCTGACCGGCGCCGACCTCGTGCTCACCGTCAACGCCAATAACGACCTCGTCCAGGTCGTGACCGTGGCCGGCGGCACCAGCGTGGCCTCGCCCGTATTCGCGGGCATGGCGGCACTCGCCAACCAGCTCGCCGGACAGCGCATCGGCCAGATCGCGCCGTTGCTGCCGTCGCTGCCGAGCGGCGCCATCACCGACATACTGCCGCTCACCAGCCAGGCGCCGAAGATGATGGCCACGTTGCACGGCAAGCCGCTTGCCACGCCGGACGTCACCCCCGACGCGCTGGCGCTGCTGCCCGAGGGCGTGGACGACATCGCGCAGATCTTCGTCGTGCGCCCGGTCTTTTCGATGACCATCTTCACCTACGGTCTTGATACCTCGCTCACCACCGCGATCGGCTGGGACAACGTGACGGGATACGGCGAGCCTAAAGGCGGCGTTTTCCTCGAAGCATTGGCAAAGGCGGCGAAGGCGGCTCAGCAGTAGATATCGGCAGCAAGGAAGGAAGGCCTTCTTTTTCGAGAAAAAGAAGCAAAAAGCTTTTGCCGTGACGCCTGCACGAAAATTTGGCTTACGATTGCAGCCGCATCGGCCTGCAACGTGAAAGTAGGCCTTCGTGCAGGCGTCGGAGCAAAAGCTTTTTGGTCCTTTTTCTCGAAAAAGGACTGCTTGCTTCCTTGCCTAAAGATGTCGCCACAAACCGATGCCCTAAAGCCGAATAACCCGAACCGCAGCGCCAGCCGCCAGCGCCGGCGCATGCGGCGCCCGCAACACCAAAGCATCCGCCCCTGCCAGCGCCCGCAGCAGCGCCAAATCCTGCCGCTCGAACGGCGTCGCCACCCAAACACCCGACGCATCGCGCGCCAGCGTCGCCCGCAGATGATCCGCCCGGTGATCGTTGGCCCGCACCGCCGCCCCCAGCACGGCCGCCTCCTCCGCCGGCCCGCATTCCGCCAGGCCGCCCAGCCGCGCCAGAGCCGGCAGCAGAAACAATACCGCGCAAACGAACGCGCTCACCGGATTGCCCGGCAATCCCAGCACCGGCATCCCCGCCAGATCGCCGAAGATCATCGGCTTGCCGGGCCGCATCGCGATCTTCCAGAAATCCAGCCGGAACCCCACGGCCCCCAACCCGGCCTGCACCAGATCGTGGTCCCCCACACTGGCGCCCCCCGTCGTCACCAGCATGTCCGCCCCACGCGCCCCGCCCGACGCGTCGGCGATCGCCGCCGCCGTATCGCCCGCCACCGGCAACACGATCGCCTCGGCCCCCGCGCCACGCACCAGCGCCGCCAGGCAATGCGCGTTCGAACTGACGATCCCGCCTGCGCCCACCGCCTCGCCGGGCAGGCTCAGCTCGTCGCCCGTCGCCAGTATCGCCACGCGCGGCCGCCTTCGCACCGTCAGCCACGGATGGTTGCCCGCCGCCGCCAGCCCCACGTCGCGCGCCCCGAGCCGCCGCCCCGCCGCCAGCAACACATCGCCCGCCGCGAAATCCTGCCCCTGCCGGCGGATATGCTGGCCCGCGTGCGGCGCCGCGCCCACCACCACGGTCTCCGCCTCCGCCGTCGCATCCTCCTGCAACAGCACGCAATCCGCGCCCGACGGCATCACGCTGCCGGTGAACAACCTGACCGCCTCGCCCCATTTCAACACGCCATCGAACGGCCGCCCGGCCGGCGCGGCCCCTACCACGCGCAGCCTGGCACCCGCGCCGGCATCGGCCGCCCGCAACGCGTAACCATCCATCGCGGATACATCGGCCGGCGGCTGCGTCAACCTGGCGTGCACGTCTGCCGCCAATACGCGACCGTAGGCTTCGGCAAGCGCTATGGTTTCGCTTCCTACGGCTCCCAGATCCGAAAGTATTCTTGCTCTGGCTTCATCTACGGAGAGTAAGGAAGTCAAGGAAGGCCTTCTTTTTTGAAAAAAAGAAGCAAAAAACTTTTGCTCCCTGTCGGCGTGGGGCGGTTAGGTTGCGCTGTAGGTTCCGGAGGCGCCGCCTTCTTTGAATGTTACGCGCAGGTTTTCTATGTGCATGCCGCGGTCTATAGCCTTGCACATGTCGTAAACGGTGAGCGCGGCCACGCTTGCTGCGGTCAACGCCTCCATCTCCACGCCCGTCCTGCCTGTCGTGCGCACGGTCGCGGAAATCTCCACGCCGGACTTGCCTGGCTCCAGCTCGACCTCTACAGAATCCACAGGCAACGGATGGCACAGCGGTATCAGCTCCCAGGTCCGTTTCGCCGCCATGATCCCGGCCAGCCTGGCGATCCCCAGCACGTCGCCCTTCTTCGCCGTCCCGCCTTGTATTACCGCCAGCGTCGCATCCAACATCACCACCCGACATTGCGCCGTCGCCACCCGAACCGTCACCGCCTTGGCGGAAACATCCACCATGACCGCCCGCCCATCAGAATCGAAATGCGTAAGAGAAGCCAAAAGAACTCCCAACAAACAAAGCACCAAAAGAGAAAACCAAAGCCCAACAACCGCGTCACAGCAAAAGTTTTTTGCTTTTTTTTTCAAAAAAGAAGGCCTTGCTTGCCTAAACTTTAATGCCCCAGCAAAGCCCGCGTAGCAGCCACCAGATCCGCCTGCCGCAACAAACTCTCCCCAACCAGCATGCAATGCGCGCCAACCGCCGCCAAACGCTGCAGGTCCGACCGCCCGCGTATCCCGCTCTCCGTCACCAGTATCCGCCCGGGCGAGAGATGTGGCGCCAGCGCGATCGTGGTTGCGATATCCGTCGACAGTGTCTTCAGGTTTCGGTTGTTGATGCCGATCAGCGGCGTCTGCAATCCGAGCGCGCGATCGAGCTCCACGCGGTCATGCACCTCCACCAGAACGTCGAGATCGAGGTCGCGCGCCACGCCTTCCAGCTCGATCGCGCGCGCATCCGTCAGCGCCGCCATGATCAGCAATATGCAATCCGCCCCGGCCGCGCGGCTCTCGTACACCTGCCAAGGATCGAGTATGAAATCCTTGCGCAACACCGGCAGAGTCACCGCCGCACGCGCCGCCTGCATATCGGCCAGCGACCCCTGGAAATACGGCCCGTCCGTCAGCACCGACAGACACGTGGCCCCGCCCGCCTGGTAAGCGCGCGCCACATCTGCCGCGTCGATCTCCCCCCGTATCATCCCGCCGGACGGCGAAGCCCGCTTGATCTCCGCGATCAGCCCGCATTTGCCGGCGATAAGCTGCCGTTTCAGCGCCTCGCCAAACCCGCGCGGCCTATGCTTGCTGTGCGAGATCTGCTTGTGCAGCGCGCGCAATGGCGTCACCTGGCGGCGACGATCCACCTCGGCCGCGGTATCCGCGCAGATCCGCGCCAGCGCGTCCGGAAGCTCGGGAGGAAGTGCATCCGGCATGTCGTAAAAACCCGCTTCAATTCGCCATCCCGCGCGCGGGATCGCCCAACAGCGCCTCCAGAACACCCAGAGCCGCGCCTCCATCTATCGCCGCCGCGGCCTGCGCCGCGCCGTCGCGCAAGCCGTGCGCCCGCCCGGCAATCACCAGGCACGCCGCGGCGTTCAGCAGCACCGTATCCCGGTAAGCCCCTGCATCTCCGCGCAGCAACGCCAGCAAAGCCGCCGCGTTGCCCGCCGCCTCGCCGCCCTGGATCGCGGAGACCGGCGCGCGCCGCAAACCCGCCTCCTCCGGCGACACCACGAACCGCCGCACCGCGCCCGCATGCCACTCCGCCACCTGCGTCTCGCCAGCCAGGGTCAGCTCGTCCAGCCCGCATCCGTGCACGATCCAGGCCCGCTCGGCTCCCAACGCGCCCAAAACCTCCGCCATCGGCACCAGCCAGGCCGGATCGTAAACGCCCGTCAATTGCCGCCGGACCCCGGCCGGGCTGCAAAGCGGTCCCAACAAGTTGAACATGGTGCGGAACCCGAGCTCGGCCCGCACCGCCGCCGCATGGCGCAAAGCCGGGTGGTGCGCTGGGGCGAACAGGAACGCCAGGCCCACCTGCGCCAGGCCCGCCTCCGCGCCCGCCACCCCGATATCGGTCCGCAAACCCAGCGCCTCCAGCACATCCGCCGCACCGGCCCGCGACGACAACGCCCGGTTGCCATGTTTGGCGACGGGCACCCCGCAGGCCGCCACCACGAATGCCACGGCGGTCGATACATTCAGCGTGCCCAGCCCGTCGCCGCCGGTGCCGCAAACATCCATCGCACAAGCCGGCGCCCGGACCCTTACCATCCTGGCCCGCATGGCGCGCACCGCGCCGGTGAGTTCGGCCACCGTCTCGCCGCGCACATGAAGCGCCGTCAGCAGCCCGGCAATCTGCGCCGCCGTGGCGCGGCCCTCCATGATCACGCTGAAGGCGGCCTCCGCATCCGGATCGGACAGGGTCTCGCCCGCCGCCAGGCGCCGCAGCGCGGGCTTCAGCGCGTCAAGCATCGGCGGGGCAGGGTGGCCGCCTTGCCGGCGAAGCTGCCGGTCGCGCGCGCAGGCAGCCCGCAGGTCTGCCGGGCCCGTGATGTGCCGGGCCGGCCGAAGCCATCGTCCTGGCGTCTCGTGTGCAGATCATTCCAGCGTTCGTCTCGGCGCGCCCGCCTACGCCGCGAAACGCGCGCGCTGCGGGGGGACGTGGCTGGTGCCGCGCCCCCCGCCACCTGTCAAGGCGTCGGCGCGGCCGTGTAGTTGGCGATGAACGCCGGCGCGTTCGGTACACCAAGCCCTGTCACGTTGTCCCAGCCCGGCCCGGTCACCAGACCGCTATCCGTGCCGAAGGTGAGCACTTCGAGGACGCCCGGATTCAGCGGAACGTTGAACAGGGCGCTGTAGAACGTTGTGCTCCTGAACAAAGGCGCAGCCAGCTTGGCCGCCGACTGGGACGCCACCTTGCCGCCCGTGAAGGTCGCCGTGACGTTCGTCGGCGAGCCCACTGGCACGATGTCCGTGATGGTGCCGGACGGTGCCGCGTAGATCGAGGCCGCGGCCAGGCCGAGGCTCTTGCCAGCGGCCTGGTCGGCGATCGCCCACAGCGCCGAGAACATCGGGCAGGCCAGGCTGGTGCCGCCATAGACCGTGTAGGTGATCGTCGGCGACTGGCCGGCCGCCGAGATCGCGATCACGCCACCGGTGAACGGGTCCGCCAGCCATGAGATGTCCGGCACCTTGCGCGCATTGCCGGGCAGGGCGGACTGGTAGGACGGCTTGGCGAACACGCTGCTGCGGCCACCGCCGGCGCCGAACACGAAGCCTTCGCTCAACGCGGGGCTGAATACGGTTCCTGCGTCGGACAGCAGCGTCTCGTTGGTGCCCCAGCCGGCCTGCCACATGATCGTGTTGGACGCATCGAGCGCCAGCGAAACGCCGCCGATCGCGGTGGCGTAAGGCGAGTCGGCCGGCGCGCTGATCGACGGTGCATTGAATTTCGGGAAATCGAAGGTGAAATCGCCCGAGTCGCCGCTGGAGAAGTTCATCGATATGCCGGTCACCGCGGCCGCCTGCAGGATGAAGTTCTGCGTCTGCAGCACCACGGGATCGGTGAACAGTTCCTCGCTGCCGTAGCTGTTGGACACGACGTTGCCGAGGCCTTCCTCTACCGCGTAGAGCAGCGACGAATTGATATCGGGGAAAGATGGTGTGGGCGGCACGAGCAATACGATCTTGGCGCCCGGCGCGATCGCATGGGCCCATTCCACGTCGATGTTGATTTCCGGATCCGGCGCCGAGCAGGTGGACGGCGCAGGGTAATTGGTGATGGCGAAGTTCGATGCCGTCAGGGCCGGCAACTGGTATTTCTTCGAGAAAGCGTTGGCATCCGCGGTGATGGTGGGCGAGCCGCACCAATCGACGATGACGATCGTCTGTCCGGTGCCGTCCAGCCCCTGCGCATACAGCTTGTCGAGACCGTAGGCGGCCTGGATCTGCGTCGGCGTATAGCCGCAACCGGTAGTGCCGAAATTATACGCGTTGCCGGTATAGGTCCCGGTGATGCCGTTGCCGGTCTCGGTCTGCGTGGTGGACGGGCCGAAACATACCGACTGGAAGCCCGCATCGGTATGCGCCATGCCGGCATTGGTGCGCGCGCGCACCTGCGGCGGCAACACCGAAGCCTGGGCCACGAGCGGATGCGACATGACGGAGCTGTCGAGCCCTTCGACGGCGCGAATGAGCGCACCCGCCTTGTCGGCGATCACCGGATCGGCGGTGTTGGCGCGGAAACTCTTGCCCTGGAACGTCAGCGTGCCGATCTCCACGCCGAAGGCGGTCTGCACATCGGCCACCGTGCCATGCGCGCGAACGAAGAAGCCGAACCGGTCGGCAGCCGTCACCGCCAGATTGTGCGAGGTCAGGAAATCGTGCACCGACTTGGTCTCGTCGGGCGTCGGCGCGAACCTGGCGGCGAACGCCGCCGGCGTCAGCCATTTGCGATATTCGGCGCTGCCCTTCCTGTACTGCGATGCCGCCAGTGCATCGAGGCCTTCCTGGTTGTGCGGCTTCAGCCAGACCGTGACATCCATCGCCGATTTCGCATCGACATTGCCGGTGCGCGTGGCGGATTTCAGGAACGGCAGCGTATTCTGCCGTATGACATATGTCTCGGCGGCGGCAGCGCGCACGGCGTAAATACTCGTCGATACCAGGAGAGCGGACAGCAGGGTTTTGCGTATCATGAGACAGCCCTATTATTGAACGCCATCACGTTACGCACACCGGATGCAGAACGTCACGGATTATTAATGGTCGTCTATTTCCAAACTTTAGAAACTACCCACTCAATTTTGGGACTTTGTGCGGGCGTTCGGAAGCACGATGTGCCATGTGACGCGTATGAAATCATCACGTAACGAACACATGCAAGTCAAACCGTTCAGCGCCGACACAGAAAGCACCAGGTTGGCGCGCAAACTATCGCCACTGGGGTCGATGCGAGGATCGCAATGCGCCACAACACATAGCAAGATATCCCTAGTAGCGACGGTTTTACCGGGTTTAACGAGGTGAGGAGTAGGATAACCAGCAGCGACCATATGGAGAATTCAGCGTTGGAAATTGCGGCCACATCTCCCCATGGGAGGCAAGTAATCACAATCCCAGCGATCGCAGCATGAGACGGCTGCCACTGAACAACGTTTCTGAGAAAGCTCATCAAAGCTGGAGCGATGCAGGCCGTAGTGCCTAGAGCAAAATACCCTTGGACGAAAGGAACGGCCTGCAGGGGAAGCAGCTTGACTGATGCCCAATCAACTAGGTTTGGTAGGAACGAGACGTATCCTGCGTAAAAGTGTAATACAGTCGGGCTAGAAGAGGTATAGTAGTTGAGACCCTGAGTTGCATCTTCCCATCCTGCGACAGGATGAAGAAAAGTTCTGTAGCTACGTAAAAAAAGGATTGCAGCTGAGCACAGAAAGGCGGCCGTGTAATATGCTCTTGTCGAGATGTTGGGAGAGCATGGTCTCGCAAAAGGGTTCAAGAGCGCACCATTGTTGACTTTCAATATGATTGCTGACGACCGCTCGCCTTTGAGGCTTCGTCCGGACTTTAAGGGACAGTATGGTCTGCAAGACGTGCGGAGCATAGGACCAGACAAGACCGAATTCATTCGAGCTTAGCTGTCAGCTGGTGTCGATTTAGGCATAGCACACAACCCTAACACGGAGCGATACCACGGAAGTCAGCCGGTGGTGCTGGAGCGAGACGCCTGGGGGTTGTTGGTGGCGAATGCTCGGTTCGGTGCCGTGCGGGCAGTACCGAGGACCCTGATCAAGGAGGAGGCTCGCGCCACCAAGAAGAAGCGTCTCGAAGGCAGGGAGCGTCGCGCTTCAGGCGATCAATCCGTGAAGGCGTCGAGGAAGGCACCTGCACGGTGAAAAGGTGAACAGCACCAGGACAGTGACGCGACGCCAACCATCGCCGCCAACGCCAACGCGCCGGCATCACCCCAGATTGCGCCGTCCGTTCGTCGCCCGCGCCATACGCAGGAAATTCGCCAGTATGTCGTGGCCATGCTCGCTGGCGATGCTCTCCGGATGGAACTGCACGCCGAACACCGGATGCGACTCATGGCGCAATCCCATGATCACGCCGTCTTCGGTATGCGCGGTCGCCACCAGGCAATCCGGCAAAGTATCAGGCCGCACCGTCAAACTATGATACCGCGTCGCCCCGAACGGGCTCGGCAACCCGGCGAACACGTCGCTGCCCTCGTGCAATACCGGGCTCACCTTGCCATGCATCGGCTTCGGCGCGCGCACCACTTCGCCGCCAAACACCTGGCCGATCGCCTGGTGCCCGAGGCAAACCCCGAGCAGCGGCACTTCGCCCGCCGCCGCGCGTATCAGGTCGCAGCAGATCCCCGCCTCGTTCGGCGTGCACGGCCCCGGCGACAAGACGATCGCCTCCGGCGCCATAGCCATCGCCGCCTCCACCGAGATCGCGTCGTTGCGACGCACATCGCACGCCGCGCCAAGCTCACCCAGATAATGCACCAGATTGTAGGTAAAGCTGTCGTAATTATCGATAAGCAAAATCATAAGACCATTACCCCGACAGCATACCCGGAAAAGCAGACACGCTCGCTACCCCTCCCCAGCCGCAAACCGAACCGCCTCCTCGGCCGCACGGAACAGCGCCCGGCTCTTCACCCGCGTCTCCTCCCATTCCGACTTAGCCACGCTGTCCGCCACCACCCCGCATCCCGCCTGCACGAACATCTCGCCATCCTTCACCACAGCGGTGCGCAACCCAATACACGTATCCATCGTCCCGTCCGGCGCGAAATACCCGATGCACCCCGCGTAAATCCCGCGGCGCGAAGGCTCCATCTCGTCGATGATCTGCATCGCCCGTATCTTCGGCGCTCCCGTCAACGTCCCGGCCGGAAATCCCGCCACCAGCGCATCCAACGCACCGACGCCCGCCTGCACCCGACCCTCAACGGTCGAACTGATATGCATAACATGGCTGAACCGCTCTACGGCAAAACTCTCCACCACCCGAACGCTACCCGGCTCGGACACGCGCCCCACATCGTTCCGCCCCAGATCGAGCAACATCAAATGCTCCGCCCGCTCCTTGGGATCGGCCAGCAGATCCGCCTCCAAAGCCGCATCCTCGGCCGCCGTCTCCCCCCGCCGCCGCGTCCCCGCCAACGGCCGAATTGTGATCACCCCATCGCGCAGCCGCACCAATATCTCCGGACTGCTCCCCACCACCGAGAACCCGTCGAAATTCAAAAAGAACAGGAACGGCGCAGGATTTATCCGCCGCAGCGCCCGATACAAAGCGAACGGCGGCAAAGCGAACGGCGCCGAAAACCGCTGGCTCGGCACCACCTGGAACACGTCGCCGGC
This sequence comes from uncultured Alphaproteobacteria bacterium, assembly GCA_963795825.1. Taxonomy (GTDB): domain Bacteria; phylum Pseudomonadota; class Alphaproteobacteria; order Acetobacterales; family Acetobacteraceae; genus BOG-908. Next base: position 1,500,243 of record CAWCIW010000001.1, read on the forward strand.
AAACACATACCCTTTCATCCGCTCCACGATCGCCAGGAAATCCGCCTTGGCGATATTCGAGCGCGGCTCAGGCTGCGGCGGCAACACCACCGGCGGCGCCGCCTGGGGCAGGGGCCCCGCCAACGCCACGCGCGCCGCCGCAATACGCGCCTGCGCATCCGCCCAACCCGCCTCCGCCGCCACGCCTTCGGCCGGATATACCGGCGCCGCCAATGTCAGCTCGTCGCGCACATTGTCGAACACCGCAAACAATGTCGGCCGCAAAAGTATCGCCTCCGGCAACCCCAAAACGTCGGACGTCCCGCCAGGCAAATCCTCCATCAGCCGCACCATGTCGTAGCCCAGATACCCGACAAGCCCGCCGATCATCGGCGGCATGCCCACCGGCAATTCCATCCGCGTCTCCGCCACCAGCGCCCGCAAACTCGCGAGCGCTGGCCTGGTATCTTCCACGAACGCATGCGGCGCCGCCCTTGCATGACGGTTCACCTCCGCCACCCCGCCACGGCAGCGCCAGATCAGGTCCGGTGCCATCCCGATCACCGAGTAGCGCCCGCGCGCCGACCCGCCCTCGATGCTCTCCAACAGAAACGCGTTCGGTTGCCCGGCGGCCAATTTGAGAAAAGCGGCGACTGGCGTGGTGAGGTCTGCCACGCCTTTCCAGAAGGCAATCACAGGAAGCAAGGCCTTCTTTTTCGAGAAAAAGAAGCAAAAAGCTTTTGCTCCGACGCCTGCACCAAAGCCCGCCCACTTTCTGCAACCGCATACACTGGCAGAACCATCGCGCGCGCCCCTGCCACCGTCACAGCAAAAGTCTTTTGCTTCTTTTCTTCAGAAAAGAAGGCCTTGCTTTTCTTCACTCCGCCGGCGCCGCCAACAGCCCCTGTATCACCCGCGAATTAATCACCGGATGCGCCGCATCGCGCACCGCCGACGCATACAGTTGCAGATAATCATCGTGCAGCGCGCTCTTAAGGCCATCCTGCGCCTGCGTCATCGCCAGCGGATCGGCCTTCGGGTCGGCCGGCACTATCTCCGCCACCTGCGCCACCAGGAAGCCGCCCGCCGTCTCCACCATCGTCGCCTCGCCCAGCTTCAACCCGAACAGCGTATGCACCACCTCCGCCGTCAGCGCGCCCGACGGCCTGTCGCGCTGCAAAGCCGGCGTGCGCGTAACCTGCAGCCCGCTGCCCCAGGCCGCATTGGCCAGGCTCTGCCCGCCTTTCACCAACCCCAGGATCCGCGTCGCCTCCGTCTCCTGGCCGTGCCGCATCTGGTCCGCCTGCCAGTCCGACAGCACGCGCCCGCGCACCGCGTCGAACGGCGTGCGGGCAGGGGGGATGATGCTGTCCACGCTCACCGCGTACCACACATGGTCCGGCCCCTCTGTCGGCTGGATCGCATCGCCCTTGGCCATCTTGAACGCCGCGTCGATGATCTGCTGGCGCGCCGCACCCGCCGCCGGGATCGGCGCCTGCTCGCCCTCGAGCGTGCGCCCCTGCGCATCCAGCGTGCCCTCCGCCGCGGTGGCGCCCAGATCGGCCGGAACCTCGTCGATCTTGGCCCCGCCGGCGAACACATCCTGCAGCTTCTGCGCCCGCGCATCGATCACATCGATCGCGCGCTCGCCCGCCACCTTCGCCCGGATCGTGTCCTTCAATGACTCGAAGCTCGGGTTCTTGGCCGGCGTCACCGACGCCACACGCAGCACGTAGCTCCCCAGCGGCTCGGTGATCGGCCCAACCACCGCACCCGCCACCGCCGAGAACGCCGCCTTCGCCAGCTCGGGCGAGGGCACCTCCTGCACCGTCGCATCGTCCAGCGCCACCGCCGTGGCGCCGGCCGCCTTGGCCGCCGCCTGCATCGCGTCCCAGCTCGCCCCGCCGGTCCACAGCGCCATCAGCCGCTTGGCCACCGCCGCCTGCCCCGTGGTGATCACCTGCAGGGACCGCTTCTCGGCCGACACGTAGTCCGCCTTGTGCGCATCGAACCAGGTCCGCAGATCGGCATCGCTCACCGCCAGGCTGCGCCCGATGCTGTCCGGCGACAGGATCACCGCCTTGATGTGCCGGTACTCAGGCGCCGTGTAGCGCTGCGCGTTATTGTCGTAATACCGCCGCAGAACCGCCTCGGGCGGCGCCGGCGGCAGCGCATGGCCGGCAAACGGCAGCGTCACCGTATCGGCCCGGCGCTTCTCGTTCAGGTACTGGAACACCAGCCCGGTCAGCAGGGTCGAGGGCCCGGCCGAGGCCGCAACGCTCTGCAGCAGCTGGTTCTGTGCGATATCGGCCCGCACCAGCTCCAGGAAATGCGCCCGGTTCATGTTGTTGCTCGCCAACGCCGCGGCCAGCAGCGGCTCGCTGAACTTGCCGTCCGGCCCCTGGAAATCCGGCATCGCATACACCGCTTCGCGCACCGCCGCGTCGGGCACCACCACGCCCATCCGGCGCACCTGGCTGGCCAGCGCCTCCTGCGTCACCAGCTTCTGTATCGTGTTGCGCGCCACCTGGATGCGCATCTGCGGCGGAACCTGGCTCGGGTCCGGCAGCCGCTCGCTCATTTTCCGCAGATCGGCCTGGAATGTCCCCATGAATTGCTGCGGCGTGATCTCCTCGCCCTGTATCGTGGCCACCGCGCCGCTGCCGGCGCCCAGCTTGCCCACCACGTCCGCGATCCCCCAGGCGCCAAACGACGCGACCAGGATCAGGAAGAGCACCCTTGCGGGCCAGGTGCCGGCGAACTTGCGAAAGGCGGAGAGCATGCGGTGTCCGGGTCAGGTTTGCCCGTGATCATAGGGCGATAGGGCAAGGCAGGCAAAGGCGAGGCACGTGGGCCCCGCCAGGCCTGCGACTGATATGCCTACTTTACCTGGCACCCCTGGGGCAGCACGCCGTTCACCTGGTTCCGCGGGGTCCACGTCGTGTGGTCGTAGAAACAGAGATACTCGATTTCGGCCAAAGGTGCCTTCCACCCGCCTGGCGGCTGAAGCAGCACCACCGAGCTCACGTTCGAGCGCGAGAAGTCGTCCTCGTCCACCACCACCTGCGCCGGGTTGGTGGAGCTGGCCGAGCGTATGATCATCATGCCGCTCCCTTTATAATCCGCGGTGTCGTTATCGGCGAGCCAGCGCCCGTTCCAGTCCGTGATCCCGCAGCCCGCACCGCATTTCGTCGTGCGGAAAATCGCGATTCCGCCGGCGGCCTTCGGAACTTTCACGAACGGGTAGACCGAGAACGAAACCCGCGGCATGTAGGCCCGCAATCCGGTGCTGGCGAATACCGGGGTGGACGCGTCGAAATAGAAGGTCCGCACCACCTTCACGCTGTTGATCTGTCCCGGATCCGTGCTCAGGCTGTAAACCGTGGCGCTGGGCGCCGCGGACGTGGAGTTGCAGCCCACGCCGTGCGACGTGATCGAAGCCCGCGCCCCGGCCAGCTGGTGATACACCGCCACTTCGCCGCTGCGCACCACCACCGGCGCCGCCAGTTCGTCCGGATACCCGCCCGCCTGTCCAAAGAACTCTACCGGATCGTTGCAGGCGAACGGCCCGTTCACCGCATTCGACACCAGATTGCCGGTGGACACACCCGTGCTGTCCACCCAGGCCGCGCCGTCCACCCTGTCGCCATCCGTCGTGGCAAAGCCCGAAGCGGGGTCGTCGATCGTCAGCGTAACCCGCCCGTTCGTCAGCACGTGGCCAAAGGCCGGCGCCGCCGCCATCATCGTCAACAACATCCCGGACACCAAACGCATGGCCGCCTTCCACATGCCGAAATAGGCGTGCGCACGTCTTGGCAAGTTGCGCCATTGGAACAACTACTACTTCGTAAATCCACTGTAACATACTGCATTAGATAAAAGACAGCGCTTCCGCGCGACGCACTATCGTATGCCGCGGCCACCCACCACGCACAGGCTAATCCGCCACGCGCACCGCCCAAACCAGGCAGCAAAAACCTTTTTGCTTCTATTTTTTACAAAAGCAGGCCTTTCTACCCCACCATACCCAACCGCCACCCCTTCCAAAACCAAGGACAAAATGCGCCAACTCATCGCCGGCAACTGGAAAATGAACGGCCTCATGGCCGAAGCCGCCAGCCTCGCCGCCGCCATACGCGACCAGGCGCATGGCCTGCACTGCGACCTCCTCGTCTGCCCCCCCTTCCTCCAGCTCGGCCTGGTTGCCGACATCCTGGACGAAACCCTCGTCGCCATCGGCGGCCAGGACTGTGCAGCCGACCCAGCCGGCGCCCATACCGGAGATATCTCCGCCGAAATGCTTGCCGATGCCGGCTGCCTCGCCGTCATCCTCGGCCACTCCGAACGCCGCCAGAACCACCACGAAACCAACGCGCACATCCACGCCAAAACCCGCGCCGCCGCCCGCGCCGGCCTGATCCCGATCGTCTGCGTGGGCGAAACCGAAGCCGAACGCGACTCCGGCCAGGAGACCGCGATCGTCGGCCGCCAGATCGCCGAAAGCCTGCCCGCGGACTTCGCCGGCATCGTCGCCTACGAACCGATCTGGGCCATCGGCACTGGCCGCACGCCCACCGTCGCCGAAGTGGCCGCCGTCCACAGCCACATACGCAGCGCCCTGCTGGCCCGCCTGGGCGAGGCCGGCCGCATTTTGCGCATCCTCTATGGCGGCTCGGTGAAGCCGGACAACGCGGCGGAATTGCTGGCCGTGGCCGAGGTGGGCGGTGCCCTGGTGGGTGGGGCTTCCTTGCAGGCGGACAGTTTTATGGCGATCGCGCGGGCGGCCAAAAGGTAAGGCAAGGCCTTCTTTTCTGAAGAAAAGAAGCAAAAGACTTTTGACTCCGCTGTCGCCGGCTGCGGCCGGCATATCGCTTCGATACCAGAGCTACGTCGCTTGACGGCACGCCAACCGCCCCGTCACCTAGCCCGCACAATGCCCCCAACCCTGCAAACCCACACCGGCGCCGCCATCGGCCCTCTGATCCCCCACCTCGCCGCCCTGCGCTGCGCCATCTTCCGCGACTACCCCTACCTCTACGACGGCGACGAAGCCTACGAACGCCAATACCTCGCCACCTACCAGCACAGCCCGGCCGCCGCGATCGTCGTCGCCATCGACAACACCAAAATCATCGGCGCCAGCACCTGCCTGCCTCTGGCCGACGCCGACCCCGCCATCCAGCACCCTTTGCGCGCCCAGAACATCGACCCGAACCGCGTGTTCTATTTCGGCGAAAGCGTCCTGCAACCCGCCTACCGCAACCGGGGCCTCGGCGTGGGCTTCTTCGACGCCCGGGAGGCCCACGCCAGAACCCGGCCAGGCACCGATTTCGCCGCCTTTGCCAGCGTCCTCCGGCCGGAAAACCACCCCGCCCGCCCCGCCGGCTACCACCCGCTCGACGCCTTCTGGACGAAGCGTGGCTACACACGCCGCCCCGACCTGGTGTGCCGCCTGTCCTGGCAGGAGACCGGCGCGCCGCACGAGACCGAACACGAACTGGTCTTCTGGATGAAATCGCTCTCCGGCGCCCCCCTGCCATGATCGGCGCCGCTTCCATCCGACTGGGCGTGCTCGCCTACCCGGTAACCGCCCCACCCACCTGGCAGCTCTACGCCGACAAATTCGCCGCCCTGATTGCCGAAGGTGCCGCATCCGGCGCCAACCTTCTCGTCCTGCCGGAATACGCCTGCATGGAGGTCGCCGCCTTCCAGCCAGGCACCGGCGACGCAAACGCCGAACTGCAAGCCGTCTGCGCCCTCTCCGACCAGCTCCTGGCCCTGGCCACCGAAACCGCCCGCCGCCACCGGATCTGGCTCGTCCCCGGCACCATGCCCTGGCGCGACCCGGCCACCGGCGCCATCCACAACCGCGCCCCCCTCATCGCTCCGGACGGCGACACGCAATTCCAATATAAATCCGTAATGACGCGCTTCGAGACCGAACGCTGGCGCGTCACCGCCGGCCCCCCGCCACGCACCTTCGAAACACCCTGGGGCCGCATCGGCATCGCCATCTGCTACGACAGCGAATTCCCCACCCTCGTCCGCGCCCAAACCCGCGCCGGCGCCTGGCTCATCCTGGTGCCGAGCTGCACCGACACGCTGCACGGCTTCAACCGTGTCCGCCTCTCCGCCCGCGCCCGCGCGCTGGAAAACCAGTGCTTCGTCGCCGTAGCCCCCACCGTAGGCGCCGCCCCGTCGCTCGCCACGCTCGACGACAACCACGGCCACGCCGCCATCTTCGGCCCCGTCGACCGCGGCTTCCCCGCCGACGGCATCATCGCCCGCGCCCCGCCCGACACCCCCGGCTGGCTCTTCGCCGACCTCGACCCCGACCGCCTGGAAACCGTACGCGCCAACGGCGCCGTCAGAAACTTCCGCGACTGGCCAAACGAAGGAACACCCCCCGCATGAACACGCAAGCCGCCACCCTGATCCAAGCCTATTACGACGCCTTCAACGCCCAAAACTGGCCAGCCATGCTGGCCCTGCTGACCGACGACATCGCCCACGACATAAACCAGTCCACCCGCGAAACCGGCCGCGAAGCCTTCGCCACCTTCCTCCGACGCATGGACACCAACTACGCCGAGCAGCTCACCAACATCGCAATCCTCACCAACCCCGACAACACCCGCGCCGCCGCTGAATTCACTGTCCACGGCACCTACAAGAAATCCGATCCCGGCCTTCCGGAAGCCCATGGCCAGACTTACACCCTCCCAGCCGGCGCGTTCTTCGAAATAGCCGGCAATCGCATCGCCCGCGTCACCAACTACTACAACCTCGAAGACTGGATCAGCCAGGTCTCCTGAACCGCCAACCAAATTACATTGCGCAACCAAAACTAACCGGCCATAACACAGCTCAGGCGATCCGCAGACCCGATTAGCAACCTCACGCAAAGACCTGCGCCGCCAATTAACCGGCTATTGACCAACCGCAGAGCACATAGCCCCGACATGCCGGACCAGGACACCCAAGCGCCGATAGAACTCGCGTTCGAGATCGCCAGCAACGACCTGCTATCCGTGCTCTGGGCGAGCAGATCCCGGGCCCGCAACCACACGCTCCTGGTATCGGCAGCACAACCCCCGCCCACCCGCGCGCAACGCCTTAAAAGATCGCTCAAACCCTTCGCGTTCGGCTGTTGCCTCGGCGCGTTCCACTTGAACGCGATCGCCTGGGTGATCTACGCAGCCTATGTAGCACGCGGCCACCCGATCGCCGTCCCGGCACACGCGGCATTGCTCAGCACCGGCACAATCCTGTTCGGCATAATCTGGCTCTTGCTCCTGACAAAACCGGCCATTGCGAAAGCCCGCTTCCAAGCTGCCCTGAAACGACAATGGCGCACCAATTTGCCCGAAATCCTTCAGGCACCTCTGCCCGTCAGGCTAAGCCTGCTTACCGACAAGGTCGTCTTCGAAATCCTGGGTGGCCGGACAATCACGCCGCTGGGCCCCGCCGTCGAGCTGATCGAGCAGGATGCACATATCGTGCTGAACCTGCGTGGCACGCCGTGTCCGATCCCGAAGCACACCCTGTTGCCCGACGCCACGCGCGCCATCCGCGTCTGGGCCACCGCGCACAGCCGCCTGTTCGTGCCCGTACCACAGCGCCACATCCTGTTGCCCCCGCGCCTTTCCGCCTGGACCGGCGCCGCGATCTGCCTCTGCTGCATCTTGATCGCCGGGAACGTCACGGCGCTGCCGAACCCCGCCACAAACCAGTCCCGCGCCGTCATGCTTGCTTTGCCGAACGCCACCACGATCATCGGCGGCGAGGTCGCCCATCTCAACGGACTCACCTACACGGCGTCCGTTTTCAACGGCGTGCTATACGACCAGTTGAGCGGCTATATCGATCGCCCGGAGATATCCGGCACCTTCCACATGGACCGCAGCGCCGCACCCTATCTCGCGCAAACCGCGCAAGACGAGTTCGCCGAAGAGCGGACCTGGAACATGACCGTTGGAAAAATCCCCGCCACCGCCAGGCGCTACGACCTCGACGCCGCCGGCGTGTACATCGCCTGGGACAACGCCCCAGGCGCCGACTACCCCGGCCATTGCGGCGCGCTGCGCGCCAATCGCGACACCTTGCCCGCCCCGGACGGCCGCGTCTTCTGGCGCGGCCGTCTCTACCTCCAGCTCTGTTCGGCGTCGATGTCGGCCGACGACCTCAAGGCTTGGATGCTGCACGCGATCGCGCCGGTGTACCGGCAGATCGTCTCGCGCGCACAAGCCACCCCATAGGTCCCCGAACCCCGCAACGACCTCGCCTTGCCTTAACCCCCCCCACCCAATAGAACCCGCATCACCATGAACGCCCTAGCCACCCTCACACCCGTCCTCCGCGTGCTCCACCTCTTCGTCACCCTCGCCATGATCGGCGTCGTCCTGATCCAGCGCAGCGAAGGCGGCGGCCTCGGCATCGGCTCCACCCAGGGCATGGGCGCCTTCATGAGCGGCCGCGGCACCGCCAACCTCCTCACCCGCACCACCGCCATTCTCGCTGCCCTCTTCTTCACCATCTCCCTGGGCCTGGCCCTGCTCAACAAGGGCACCAACGGCGCCGGCCGCGACATCCTGGCCCCCACCCCGTCGGCCACCGCGCCCGCTTTGCTGAACCCCGCCCAACACCCACCAGCCAAGCCCGTCCCGCCGCCAGTCCCCAAAGTCCCCCAGAAGTGAGCCCGCTGGCCCAGGCCAGCACCCTCTCCACCGACACCGACATAGCCGTAATCGGGGCAGGGGCCGCGGGCCTCGCCTCTGCCACCGCCCTGCGCGCCGCCGGCCTGCGCGTGGCGCTCCTCGAAGCCGCCCCCCACACAGGCGGCCGCGCCCGCACCACCACCATCGCCGGCCACCCGTTCGACCACGGTGCCCACTGGCTACACGCCGCGCACCGCAACAAGCTGATCGCCCTGGCCCGCCAGGCCGGTCTGCAAACCCACCCCGACACCCCCTGGGACCAGCGCCTCCGCGTGGTCGATCCCCCAAACGCCACACCCGACCTCGCCGCCTACGAAGCCGCCGAACACGCCTGGACCCAAACCGTCACCGCCCGCCTGGCCCAAGCCACCGAGGGCCGCCAAACCGATTGCAGCCTCGCCGAAGCCGCCACCCCCGTGGCGGAAAACCCCTGGACCGCCACGATAGAATCCTGGGAAGGCGCCATAATCGCCGCCGCCGACGCCACCGACCTCAGCCTGGCCGACTGGCACGCCAACCAGCTCGAAGGCGAAAACCACATCCACCCGGCAGGCCTCGGCACCCTGATCGCCCGCCTTTTCCAAACCCCGGCCAGCTGCAACACCATCGTCACCGCCATCGCCGCCACCCCGCAGGGCGTCCGCCTGCAAACCACCGCCGGCACCCTGACCGCCAAAGCCGCCATCCTGACCGTGAGCACCGGCGTGCTGCGCGCCGAACAGATCGCCTTCTCCCCCCAACTCCCGCCCGAAACCCTGGCTGCCCTGAACGGCCTGCCGATGGGCCTGCTGACCAAGATCCTGGTCCACGCCGCCACGCAGGACCGCCTGGACCTCCCGCCCGACACCACCCTCTTCCGCCGCCTGACCACACGCGGCGCCCCCTTCCTCTCCACATCCTTCTGGCCCAACAACGCCCCCTTCGCCGTAGGCTATATCGGTGGCGCCGCCGCCTGGTCCTTCGCCCACGCCCCCCAAGCCGCCGGCGATTTCCTGCGCGAGACCCTCTCAGCCACCCTGAACCGCCCTGTCGCCCAGGCCTTCGCCCCCGAAACCCTGATGACCGACTGGGCCACCAACCCCCTGCACCACGGCGCCTACGCCTACGCCCGCCCAGGCCAAACCACCGCCCGCGCCACCCTCGCTCAACCCCTCTGGGAAGGCCGCCTCCTCTACGCCGGCGAAGCCACCGCCCCCGACGGCCTCTGCGGCACCCTGGCCGGCGCCTACCGCGCCGGCCTCACCGCCGCCGCGCACCTGATCGCAGGCAAGTAGCAGTAAGCCAGGCCTTCTTTTTTGCAAAAAAGAAGCAAAAAACTCTTGCTCCCCGCCTGCACCAAAGCCCGCCCTGTTCTAAAACAACTAACCCGCAGCCAGGCCACCAAACTAAAGTCGCAAAGCGGCTTGCGAAACGCGGCCTGGTGAGTTGGCTGGCGTGGTTGTCCGAGCACCGGAGCGCAGTGGCCGCTTGGCCATGAGCACCGGAGCACAAGCCGAGCGTTTCAGGCGGCCACCAGGCCGAGCACCACAACCTCACCCCGCAAAACACCCAAACCCGAGTCGCAAAGCGGCTTGCGAAACGCGGCCTGGTGAGTCGGCTGGCGTGGTTGTTCGAGCACCGGAGCGCAGTGGCCGCTTGGCCATGAGCACCGGAGCACAGAAGAACCGCGTCAGACGGCCACCAGGGCGTGTTTCGCAAGACGCTTGGTTTCGCAAGCTGCGCTTGGTGTGTAGAAGGACGCCCCATGACGCGTTACGTATTCATCACCGGCGGCGTGGTATCCTCCCTCGGCAAAGGCATCGCATCCGCGGCGCTCGCAGCCCTCCTGCAAGCCCGCGGCTACCGCGTGCGCCTGCGCAAACTCGACCCGTACCTGAACGTCGATCCAGGCACCATGTCGCCCTACCAGCACGGCGAAGTCTTCGTCACCGACGACGGCGCGGAGACCGACCTAGACCTAGGCCACTACGAACGCTTCACCGGCGTCGCCGCCACAAAAGCCGACAACGCCACCACAGGCCGCATCTACTCCGAAGTCATCGCCCGCGAACGCCGCGGCGACTACCTCGGCGCCACCGTCCAGGTCATCCCCCACATCACCGACGCCATCAAAGAAGCCATCACCCGGGAGACCGACGACCTAGACTTCTGCCTGATAGAAATCGGCGGCACCGTCGGCGACATAGAAAGCCTGCCTTTCCTCGAAGCCATCCGCCAGCTCGGCAACGAACTCGGCGCCGAACACACCATGTTCGTCCACCTAACCCTCGTCCCCTACATCCCCAGCGCCGGCGAACTAAAAACCAAACCAACCCAACACTCGGTAAAAGAACTACTGAACGTCGGCATCCAGCCGCAAATGCTGCTTTGCCGCTGCGACCGCCCGATCCCCGAAAACGAACGCCGCAAAATCGCCAGCTTCTGCAACGTGCGCGTGTCCGCTGTCGTCCCCGCACTCGACGCAGACACGATCTACGCAGTCCCCATCAGCTACCACGAGCAAGGCATGGACCGCGAAGTCCTGCGCCACTTCGCGCTCCCCTTCGAAGAACCGCCAGACATCGAACGCTGGCACCGCATCGTCAACATCGTGCGTGCCCCAGAAGGCGAAGTGCGCATCGCGATCGTCGGCAAATACATCAACCTGCTCGACAGCTACAAAAGCCTCGCCGAAGCCCTAGCCCACGGCGGCATCGCAAACCGCGTGCGCGTAAAACTCGACTGGGTCGACAGCCAGATCTTCGAATCCCCAGACGCCGTCGCGCGCCTCGAAGACGTACACGGCATACTCGTGCCAGGCGGCTTCGGCGAACGCGGCACCGAAGGCAAAATCGCCGCCGTCCGCTTCGCCCGCGAACGCCGCATCCCGTTCTTCGGCATCTGCTTCGGCATGCAAATGGCCGTCATCGAATGCGCCCGCAATCTCGCGAATTTGCCAGACGCCAGCACAACCGAATTCGGCGCCTGCGCCGACCCCGTCGTCGGCCTCCTGACAGAATGGGCCCGCGGCAACGAAATCGAACGCCGCGCCGAAGGCGGCAACCTCGGCGGCACCATGCGCCTCGGTGCCTACCCCGCCGCGCTCGCCGCCGGCTCCCTCGTCCGCGACATGTATGCCGGCGCCCCTAACATCCAAGAGCGCCACCGCCACCGCTACGAAGTAAACGTCCACTACCGCGACCGCCTCGAAGCCACCGGCCTGCGCTTCTCCGGCATGTCGCCCGACGGCGTGCTCCCCGAAATCGTCGAATATCCCGACCACCCCTGGTTCATCGGCGTGCAATATCACCCGGAACTCAAAAGCAAACCGTTCGCACCGCATCCGTTTTTCGCCGGCTTCATTGCGGCCAGCGTTTTGCAAAGCCGGCTGGTCTAGGAAGTAAGCAAGCGCTTTCTTTTTTGAAAAAAAGAAACAAAAAACTTTTGCTCCCTGTCGGGGACGGCATGCAAATACGCGAGATTAAACATTTTTGCATGAAAACTGTCTCCAGCGCATCAATGGACGCGTGCTATGTCGAAAGCTAAATTGCGACTGTTGTTATGTGTTATTCGGAGGCTAATAACGCTGAAAGCGGCTATCGCTGGAGAGACTGACACCTTCCAAACACGTCTTGGGCCGTCTTTAAAAGTTCGGCTCCTGAACCGGAATTCTGCAAAAGCCCGGCTCCGCAAATACGAAAATGTCGGACAATCATCCAAACATACACCTCGGTAGGGTGGAAAGATTCGCTCTGCCGTGTCTTGGGAGACGCAATCAAATGCCGAAATCCCACCAAAAGCTAAAGAACCTCCCGCATTGTTTTCGAAACCCGCGGCGCAACTCATCGTCCGGATAACCCGATAACGAAAAATCGTTTTCTCTAATAGTTCGGTTGAATCGGCGTGCCAGCGCCGTTGCTAACCGGATCACGAAACTCGGCTCCACTCGGCAAGCGGTGAAACCAGAAATCCGGCCCAGGATCGTAATCTGTAAAGTTCAAAGCAACCTGCGCGCCCGCTTCATCGCAGCCCATCTCTTCGAAGCTCGTGATCCACATGGGGAACAAATTGCACATGCAGCACGTGGCTTACATAACCCGGATCACCCGCGCGCCCGCTATCAACAATGTTCTTAAGTATGCGCAACAACGCCGCCCCATCATGCGGCGGTTCTCTCATTGCGTCATCCTGCGCGCACCCAGCGCAAAGAACTATCATCATCGCCACTAAAGTTGCAGCTAGTCTACGAAACTGCAAACATCCCGCAGCCATTGACGAATTCTAACCCGCCCGCGATCGCACACTAAAACCGCTTGCCCAGCTCCCACTGTTCACCCTATGTTCCCCAAATCAACAGCCCCAGGCACCCGTGAACGCCATCCCAACCCAGCCACCAGAAAGCGAAGAAGACCGCGCCGAGCGCCAACTGCGCCAGTGCAAGCGTCTCGCCGCCCTGGGCTGCGAACTGGCCGAAGCCGCCGCCCTCCTCTCCAAAACCGATCTCGCCCAACAACTCGAAGCCCAAACCAACGCCGACCCCGAAAGCCCCGAAGAACCCCCGCAACCCCAACGCCGCGCAGACCCGGGCTTCCTCTTCGTCCGCCTGTCGCGCGCCGTCCGCCAGGCCATAGCGCTCGAAAACCGCATCGTGGACGACGTAAAATCCGCGCGCGCAAACGCGCCGCCCCGCCCAGATGCCAGGCGCCTCCCGCTACAACGATCCCTAAGCCAAGCCACCCGCGGTCATGCCGACCTACAGTTCGGCCTGAGCGTCCGCATCGACGAAATGCTGGATACCGATCCAGACGCGAACATCCCGATAGAGACCCTGCTGCAAAACCTCATAGCCCAGCTAGGCCTCCCGCCAGACACGCCCACGAAGCCGCAAGAACCCGAACACTGCGAATTCAAAGAGCCCAAGCCCCGCTCAACGTCAAACCTGACAGAAAGGGTGGGCAACAAATGGCCGTGGGAGCTCCCAGAGAAACCACCCGACCCAGCCTGACAGCGCCCAAAGCCCGCCCCACCGCTCCCGAAAAGGGCAGCGGCCAAACCCATGTCCAAAAATCCGAAGCCCAAACATCCAAGAGTTTTTTGCTTCTTTTTCGCAAAAAAGAAGGCCTTGCTTCCTTATCTCACCCCGGAAAAATCTCAGAAAACAACCCCAGCATCTCCCCCCAACTCCGAGCATCGGCCTGCGCATTATAAGCCGCAAACGACGGCCGCCCCAGCTTATCAGCCTCAGAATTGGTGAAACTATGCACCACCCCGCCATAAACGCTCATCTGCCAGTTCACCCCACCCCCCCGCATCTCATCCTCGAAAGCCGTCCGGGCCGCCAGGTCGATGCTGGGATCGTCCGCCCCCACGCAAACCAGAACCTTGCCGCGAATATTGCGGGCATCCGCCGCAACCGGTGTCCCCAGCCCGCTATGGAACCCAACCACGCCGGCCACCGCAGCCCCACTTCGCGCCAGCTCCAAAGACATCGTCCCGCCAAAGCAGAACCCGATCGCCGCCACCCGCGAAGCAACCACCCCATCCACGCCCAACAAAGCCGTCAGCGCCCCACCAGCCCGAGCCCGTATCTTGCTCACATCCGCCCGCATCGGCGCCAACAACCCAAGCGCTTCCTCCAACCCGCCAGTCACATACTGCCCACCATGCAGATCGCCCGCGAGCGCCACATACCCCAGCCCCGCCAGCCGCTCCGCGCGCTCCTTGGCATGCGCAGCGAGCCCAAACGCCTCGGGAAACACCAGCACCGCCCCGCGCGCCGCACCATCCGGCAGGCACAGATGCCCGCGCATCTCCAAACCATCCGCCGTATAAGCCAGATCCCGTGTCCGCATCGCGCCATCCTCCAGCCGAAAACCGCCGCCTGTCTCCAACGTATGCCGCCCGCACGCAACCCGCCGCCGGCACGGCCCCGCATCAGCCCAGCCCGCCTGCCCAGGCCCGTCCCGGGCGGAACGCCGATGCGCCAAACGCCAGAAGCCGCTACACTGCCAACCCCGAACACCGTCCCCCCAAAGCGCTGGAGCCCAACCGATGATACGCGGCGCAATCGAGGAAGTGCAGAACAAGCTGGTCTCCGGCTGGATCCACGCCGGCCCGCACAACATTCGGAACCACCTGGTCCTGGCTTTCGCCGGCCCCCGCTGCGTAGGCTCCGGCCGCGTCGAGATCTTCCGCCAGGACCTCGCCGACGCCGGCCTGGGCGACGGCTATTGCGGCTTCCACTTCCCCATCGACCTCCAACCAGGCGAACACCCGGCCGCCGTGGTCATCCGCCTGGCCGATTCCGACGCCGCCCTCATCCAATCCACCAGCAAAGTCGGCCCATAATGCCCACCAACCCTCCCGTAGCCGCCTTCCTGTTCGACGTCTTCGGAACCGTCGTGGACTGGCGCGGCGGCGTAGCCCGCGAGGCCACACCCTTCCTCGCCCGCCACGCGCCCGCGCGCACGAACCCCACCAAATTCGCCGAAGCCTGGCGCCGCCGCTATGCCCCCGCCATGGAAGAAGTCCGCGCCGGCCGCCGCCTTTTCACCCGGCTGGATGTCCTGCACCGCGAAAACCTCTCCGCCATCCTCCCAGAATTCAACATCGCCGAAGCCCAAATCCCCCCCGCCGAACTCGACGACCTGAACCGCGCCTGGCACCGCCTGGACCCCTGGCCGGACGCCGTCCCAGGCCTCCTCCGCCTGAAACCCCACGCCATCATCGCCCCGCTCTCCAACGCCAACATCCTGCTCATGCTCAACATGTCCAAGCGCGCCGGCCTGCCGTGGGACGCAATACTCGGCGCCGAAATCGTCCAGGCCTACAAACCCGCCCCCGAAGCCTACCTGCGCACCGTCGAACTCCTGGCCCTACGCCCCGAACAAGCCTGCCTCGTCGCCGCCCACGAAAGCGACCTCGCCGCCGCCCGCGCCTGCGGCCTGCGCACCTGCTTCATCCCGCGCCCCCTCGAAGGCGGGCCGCAAACCGGCACGTGGGACCTCACCGTTGCGGATATCGAAGACCTGGCCGAAAAAGTCGAGAAGCAGGAAGCCTTTGCCTAGGGCCGGTCGCATCAAGTAGAAAGCAAGTAGTCCTTTTTCGAGAAAAAGGACCAAAAAGCTTTTGCTACGACGCCTGCACCGACGCTTACTTCATGTCTGCCAGTCGATACGCTTGCATCTACAACCGGCAACTGCGTGCAGGCGTCACGATAAAAGCTTTTTGGTCCTTTTTCTCGAAAAAGGACTACTTGCTTTCTTACTGCCACCCACCCCGCCTATTTCCGATTGTTTTTCCCCAAAACATCCGGCACTTTTCAATTACAGCGCGTTTTCCCAACAGAAGGCGGCCGGCGAAATGGCAAGCAAATACGACGCCTACGAACTGACATCCCTCTTGAACGACGTCAGCGACAAAGGCTTCCTCGTCATCCACCTCGCCAAGCTCTGGCGCCTGCTCGGCAAAGGCAGCCGCGCCGCCGGAACCTGGCGCGCGCTGCTGGACAGTTGGGAAGAAGCCCGCGACGGCAACGAACGCGTCGGCCTGCACGTCTGCGAACTGCCCGGCGAGTACATCCTGCTCACCATACGCCCCACCGAACCCGCCCGCGTCTGGGCCGCCGAACACGCCCCGCCATCCCCCGCGCCAACCGCCGTCAGCTAAACCGAAACGCTCCGTCCGCTTCCACATCGATCGCCCGCCCAAACGGCACGCCATCCCGCAACACCGCCAAACTCGCCAGATCCTCAGTCACCGTTACCACCCGAGCCCCCGTTGCCAACTGCGTCCCGATCACCGCGCCCACCACCCGATCCCGCCCCGGTAGCACCGTGCAGCTCTCCACCACCGCCGCCCCCGCCATGTCGTCAGCCACCACACGCCCAGCCGCCCGCTCGCCCAGCCGAACCCGCCGCCCCCCCGGGTCACCCCAATCCGCCGCCGCCATCCCATAGATCCCGGTCGCATATTTGGACATGAACCCGCCATTGGCCCCAACCAACGCCCAGCGCGCCCGCCCATCCCGCAGCCGCGCCACCGCCTCGGCGATCGCATGCAGCGAATAGTTGTTGCCCGCGCCTCCAAAGAACGGCAGCCCGCCCGTCAGCGTGAACCCGCGCGGATCATCCGCCGCCAGCCCGAACGCCTCGAGCATGTTGAACACCGGTATCGCGAAACAACTGTAGAAATCGATCGCATCCACCGCCGACATCTCCACCCCGGCCAGCCCCAGGGCGATCCGCGTAGCCTCCACCGCCGCCGGGCTGCGCGCCATATCCGCCCGCAACAGCGGCGAGGGCTCGCCCGCCTCCACGCTGGCATGGATATGCACCCACCGCGCCTCCGCCACGCCCAGCGCCCGCGCGCGCCCCGCCGAGCAGATCACCACGCAAGCCGCCTGGTTCACCTGATCCCGCGCCACCACCAGCCGCGTATAAGGCTCCGCCACGATCCGGTTCTGCGCCGTAACCGCCGCCAGTTCCGCAGCGCTCCGACGCACCGGCGCCGCCGCATGCGGATTGCCCGCCGCCACGTCGCTGAACGGCGCAAACAACGCCCCCATCTCGTCCCTGATAAGCCCCCGCCGAAACCCCAAGCCGCCCGCGCCGCGCATTCTCCAGCAGCGCATAACAGGCGATCGGCGCCGCCAGCCCATGCTGCAGCATCGCCGCATCGAACAACCCGTCCAACCCAAACCCACGATCGTCCAGATCGCCGCCAACCATCTCGGCCCAATCCCGCCGCTCGCCGCCCGCCTGCAGATGCCGCACGGTGGAGATCGCCTCCGCCCCAAACAGCAGCGCCATCTCGGACCGCCCGCAAGCCACGTCCTCGGCCAGCTCGCCCACCAGCGCCTGGTTCGCCTGACCCCCGGTCACGCTCAGTATCGCCCGCGCCGCCCGCACCCCCACCCGACCCGCCACGGCGCGCGGGAAATTATCGGCCCGCCCGAACGGCGCGGTGGCGAACGGCGTGGATATCTCGAACTGCCGGATGCCCGCCACGGTATCCACCGCCGCCGCCACATCCCCCACAGCGCCGCAATCATCAAGCGCTGCGCGCACCGCCGCCGCCGCCAGCTCAACCGGCGAGCGCGCCAGATACCCCGCCCGCTCCGGCGCCTCGCTGGCCTGCCCAACGCCAATGATCACCGGCGTCCGGTCAGGCACGCTGCGCCGATGACCCCACACTCACTTCAGGTATTTATCGAACCACGCCACAGCCCGCCGCTCATAATCCGCAATATGCTTGGGATCGCGCATATGATGGCCCTCGCCGGCATACACCACCGATGTGGTCGGCACGCCCAGATCATGCAGCGCGTGCCAGAACTCCTCGGTCTGCGGGGCAGGGCACTCGATATCGTCCTCGCCCACCACCTCGAGCGTCGGCGTGCGCACCTTTGTGATGAACGTAATCGGCGAGGATTTCGCATACACCGCCGGGATCCTCGTAAACCGACTTACCGAAATACGGGATCATCCACGCGTCGATCCCGTTCTCCCCATAATACGACTGCCAGTTCGCAATGCCCGCCCCCGCCACCGCCGCCCGGAAACGGTTGGTCTGCGTCACCGTCCACATCGTCATGAACCCGCCATAGCTCCAGCCGGTCAGCCCAAGCCGCTGCTCATCGATCGGCGCCGCATGCTCCGCCGCAGTCACCCCCGCCAGGATGTCGCGCAGATCGCCATGCCCGAAATCCTTCACGTTGGCCCGCGTGAACGCCTCGCCCTGGCCATAGCTGCCGCGCGGGTTGGGCAGGAACAGCGCGTACCCGGCATCCAGCAACTGCCGCTTATACCCCTGTCCGACGAAAACCGGCTGGCTGGCCGCCGCCGGCCCGCCATGCACGTTGGTGATCATCCCCAACTTGCCGCCCTTCGCCGCGCCCTGCGGCAACAGCAACCACCCCTGAACGTGGAAACCGTCGCTGGCCCAGCTCAAAGACTGCGCGCGTAGCCGCCAGGCTCTGCCCGGCATTGGCGTGCGTCAGGTCGTGCCAGTCGCCGAGCGGCCCCACCTCGATCTCCGGCGCCCGGGTGAAGGTCTGGTGCACCGTCGCCGTCACCGCGGTGTGGCAATCGCCGGCGAACTGCGCGGTTCCGCTATCCAGCAACTCGGCCTGGCTCACCATCGGCACCGGCATCGCCGCAGCCGCCGCAGGCGACACCTGAACGATCTGCGTCTGGTCGCCCGCCAGCACGCGAGGCCACCAGATGCGACCCGTCGCAACTCCATGCGAGCGACGTCACCGTAGCCCGCCAGTTCGGCGTGAAATCGACCGGCCTGGCATCCGCCTGGTCGAGCCGCAACACGAACGCATCGCCCCCCACAGAGCCGAAATCGCTCATCAGCCCGGCGATGAACGACACCGTACGCCCGTCCGGCGACACCGCCGGCTGGTTCATCTGCTGCTGCGGGCTCGACGGCGCATGCAACACCCGCGCGCCCTTGCTCGTCCCGCCACCCGCGATATCGAAGGCGTACAGTTTGGCCACCCACCAGTTGTCGTCGCCATCGCCAGGTGCCGCCGTCGCCACGAACCCGGACCCATCGGGCCGCCAATCAAACTCATACACATACAGATCCGGTGGCGACGCCCATTTCAGCGTCCTGTCCGTCTGCACTACGGCCAGCCGCTGCTCGTGCACCTCGCCGCCCAGTTCGCCGGTGATCGCCGCACCCGCCTCGACCGCACCCGCCTCCTTGGCCGCCCCAGCCGTGGCCAATACCGCAAGCTGCCCGTGCGGGCCGAAGCGCAACGACCCCATCGTACCGTCGAACGCCAGCACCTTGGCCAGCCCGCTGCCATCCGGCTTTACCGTGTATAGCGCCCGCGCGTGGCTGCCGGGGCTGCGCAGCACGAATGCCAGCGAACCGCCATCCGGCGCCCAGGCCAGCGAAGACGGCGTGCACTCATGCACATGCCCGCACGGCAGCGGCACGGTGGCACTGCCCGACCCGTCGGCTGCGCGTATCACCACATTCTGGACATCCGCCGTGCCGGACACGTCCTCGTCGCCCTCGATCGACGCCACGTGCTTTCCGTCCGGCGACACCGCGACGTTGAGGAAATCATGCACCGGTGCCGCGGCGCAAAGCAGGACGGCCGCGAACGGCAGGAAAGGGCGTGGGATGCTTGTCATGTCGCCAGCTAAGCAGGCCTCCCGGGCCGAAGGAAGTGGGCGTCCGTCAACCCGTGCAGGCACCTGCACGCCCATGCACGCCCGCCACGAACCGGCCGTCACGGCGGCAAAGCCGTCCGCCTCCCGTCCCCGTCCAGCCGGCCCGACTTGCCATCACTCACCAGCCCGCCTCACCGGTCCGCATAGCCACCGCCGTGCGCTGCTGATGCCAAGCCTCCGTCACCCACCTCAGCGCCGCCAAGCCACACAGGCGGCAGCCACGCCCGTAACGTCAGGCCACCTGCAACTGGGCGGGATGTTCCGCCTCCCTGGAAGCTGCCTCCGCACAGGACGAGACCGCGTCGGCCAGCGAACTGCTGAAGTAATCCGCGCCGATCTGGCCGCGCACCGAAGCATCCTTCAACGTGCTGTCCTCCGCCGGCCACAGGCCCACCAGGATCGGCGCCCCCTTCGGCAGACGGCGCCGCAGGCGCTGCATGAGATAGCGCAGATGCGCGGGATTGCCGCTGATATCGAGATACGAGATGCACGCCATCTTGGCGCCGGTCACGTCCAGCGTGTCGATCAGGTCCCGCCCGACCGCGGTGTAAGGCACCAGCCGCCCGCCCATTCCATGCTTGCCAAGCAACTGCACCAGCATGGAGGCCGCCGCCTCGTCCAACGGTCCGCGTCCTGCAATGCAGAGCACGGACCGGCTATCCGCCCAGCCGCCACGTGCCGCTTCCGGCGCGTTGTCCGGTGGAGCGTTGTCCGGCAACGCAGTCTCCTCGTCGCCGGAATGATCGATCGAGTCATCCGGTTTGGCTTTGGCCGGCCGCACATCCTGGTAATCCTCCAGCCCGTTCACGAGGGTCTTGATGGTGACCTTGATCTCGTCGAGCTGCTCGTGCGTCAGGCCGCCGCGCTGCGCATCATTGGCGGCAAGCTGGAGCCCTTTCAGCGCCACCTCGTCGTAATAGGTGGAAAGCGAGCGCTCCTTGAGCAACTGCTCGGCATGGTCCTGCGCCTCGTCGGCGTCGCCCGCCAGCATGCGCTGGTAGAAGCTCTCGACGGGCGTCAGCGCCTCCCGATCGCCGAGCATCACGTCGAGGAACTCGAGCCGTTTGACGTGCCGGCCGATCACCACCAGGCACAATGTCAGCGGCGTGGACAGTATCAGCCCGATCGGCCCCCACAGCCACGACCAGAAGATCGCCGCCACCACCACGGAAAACGGCGAAAGCCCGGTGCTGTGGCCATATACCATCGGCTCGATCACCTGGCCGGTGGCACCCTCGACGACCATGTAGAGGATCCCGGTATAGATCACCAAGGACCAGCCGGGCTCCACCGCGGCCCCCAAGGCCATCGGCAGTACCGCCGACAGCAGCGAGCCCACATACGGCACGAAGCGCAGCAGCCCCGACAGGATGCCGAACAGCACCGGGCTAGGCACGCCGATCAGCAGCAGCCCGATTCCGACCACCACACCGAAGCTCGCATTGATGCAGAGCTGGGTGAGGAAATACTTGCTCAGCCTTTGCCCGCCATCGTCGATCGCCAAAGTGGTCCGGTGCAGGTCATCCGAGCCGAGCAGGCGTATCAGACGGTCACGCAGATCCTGCGCCTGCAGCAGCGCAAACACCGCGACGATGAACACGATGCCCAGCGTGGCCAAAGGCGAGAGGATCGGCGACAGGTACTTGCTTGCCATCTCCAGCGGCGACGAGGAGGAGGCCTGCGGTGCCGCGGCCGGCGCCGGGGCAGGGCGGCTTAGTGCCGGCGCAGCGGCACCGGGTTCCGCGTGCGTGCTGTGACGCGGCCCCACACTGTCTGCCAGGCGGGACAGCCGGCCCACCGTATAGTGCCGCACCGTCTCGACCTTCTTCTCGATCGCTTCGGAGTATTTCGGCAGGTCGGTCGCGAGCTGGGCGATCTGCGTGCCGATCACGCCGCCGATCGCCAAAATGATGCCAAGCGCCACGATCACGCCGAGCAGAACCGACGGGATGCGGCCGAGATGCGCCCGCCGCAGCAGGCCAACCAGGGGGCCGAGCAGGAAGGCAAGAAGCAGCGCCAGCGTAACCGGCACCAGCACGTCCTTGCCGAAATACAGCGTGGCCACGATCATGACGAACAGCGTCATCATCTTGGCGGCGTCCGGTGCCTCCGCCGGGGCAACTTTCGGTGCGGGCGGCTGGCGTGTCGTGTCGGACATTGGTTACGTCACTCCTGGGGCGGGCTGGTAAGTGGAAAAGCGAGCAGCCCGTCTTGCAAGAGGCCCGAAGAGGTCGGCGCCAAGGCTGCACCGATGCCGTTGTCGCTGTGCCAGCGCGATCGCCCGCACACTCAGCCACCGGCCTCGTTGGCACTATCGGTGGCGAACCCCTCCGGCCCCTTGCAGAAACGGGCTGCCTGCCTGCTAGGGTCCCTGGTTTACCGGCACGCGGCCTTGGGCCACCGGCGCGCTGGTATGATGATGCGAGAAACACCCAAGCTCATAGCACCCCAGCAGCGCCACGGCACCCGCACCAATAGCCAGTTTCTCGCCCGTCGACATGTGCGACGGGTTCGGCCCGATGCGCACCGCGAGACGCTGCGCCTGCGCCGGACCGCCACCGGCCGGTATCGTATCGAACGAGGCGGCGGTGCCCGGCGGCAAGGATCCGATATAGCCGGCGAACGCCGCGATGTCAGGAAATACCCGGCCATCGACGGCAATGATCTCATCGCCTTTGTGCAGTCCCGCCGCCTGGCCAGGCGAGCCTGGCCGAACGGTTACCACGCGAAGCACTTCGAACTGCAGGCCGGCATCGGCGATGTCGCCGGCGCGCTGCACATCTATGCCGAGCTGTCCGTGATTGCGCGGCAGGCGGGCCGCATCGGCTGCCGACAACATGCGATAGCCCATTGCGTTATCGGCGTGCGCCTGCCGCGGCATTGCCTGCGAGAGCAATGCCGCGGCGGCCAGCGCGGCCGTCATACGTCGGACGGCCAGCATGGTCAGATCGTCCTGCGGCCGAACACGGCGTGATAGACGACGAGCACCACCACGGCGCCCACCACGGCCACGAACATGCTGTAGATGTTCAGTCCGGTGACCGGCGTGGCGCCGACCATGGAGAACAGGAAGCCACCGACCATGGCGCCGACGATGCCAAGCACGATGTCGAGCAGCAGGCCTTCGCCGGTCTTGTTGACGAGCTTGCTGCCGATGAAGCCTGCGATGAGGCCGAGTATCAGCCAACCGATAATGGACATTGTACGTTCCTCATTTGTGTTGAATCGAAGTCAAAAGGTTCGGCGTATCAGACCGACACGGTGCCTTCGTCGGGTACGCGGCCGTTCGGCGTCATGCCGTCCACCGCATTGGGCAGATGCTGGGATAGCTGCGACAGGAAATCCTGCGGCTGCATTCCCGCCTGGCTCGACATGCTCTGCACGCGATCGTCGCCCAGCACGCTTTGCAGCTGTGTGGGCGAGACCGGCTGGTTCGGCCCGTTGCCGATCCAGGACTGCGCAATATGGCCAAGTCCCGCCTGCTCGAAGCTGGAGATCAGCCCACCAAGGCCGCCGCCGCCCATACCGCCCTGCTGTCCGCCGCCCAGCAGGCTGGAGAGCGCCCCGCCCATTGGCGAGCCGTTTCCGCCGGCGCCCATAAGGCCGCCTATCACCTGGTCAAGTAATCCCATATCTCATCTCCTGTTTGCGTAGCCGGCGACAGCAGGAAGGCCACTCGTCTTACAAGGCAGAAGCAAAAGACCCGTGCTCCGGCACCGCCGAACCAGCGTCTTCTGCCTCTGTCTCGAAAGAACCGCCGTCCTCCTGCTGTCTAGGGATCAGACGACCGGCTTGCGCGCCGGAACGTCGCCACCCGTCTTGACGATCTCCACGTCCTCGCGACGCACCGTATCGCGCACCGTCTCGTTACGGTCGGTTGCCTCCTTGCGGATCGCGACTTCCTCGACGACGCGTGCACCCTTCGAAACCACGGCTTCCTCGGCCGTCTCGGTCACTTCGATCGTCTTGTCGCGGAACGAGTCGGTAACCGGCCGCCCGTCCGTCACGGCATGGCGCTCGATGGTCACGCGCTCGTCATGCAGGCTGACGTTCTGCTCGACCGGCGTCTCGACGACGAAGCGGCGGATGCGGGTAGTGCCCTTGTTGACCACGCGCTTTGCTACGGAGAGCGTCTCCTCGGAGAGCTGGATCGTGCCGCCTTCATTGGTGGTACCGACCTTGCCGAGCGTATCGGACTTGCCGAGACCCGTCGTGGCAGTTCCGGTGGCGAGGCCGGTCCGGCCGGCGGCCGACGATGCGCCGGCAAGCGTCGCGCGGTCGGTGGTGGTCTGCGTCAGGCCGTAGCTGCCGGCGCGCTCGTCGATGTCGATCGGGTTATGGCTCTCGAGGATCTCCATCACCTTTGTCACATGCGCATCGGGCACCTTCACCGATATCGCGTGCGATCCGCTCTGCACGGAGCGGTCATATACGCCGGTGTCATGGTCGGGCTCGCCGCCGAACAGGCTGGCCCAGAAACCGGTATCCTCGGTGCGCGCTGTCGGCACCGTAGCCGAACCGGCATAGCTGCCTTCCCGGGCGTGGCGATGTATCGCGCCTTCCGGAACATTGGCCTGCAGCAGGTCCTGCACGGCGAGTTCGGCATGCGCGGGTGTATCGTAAACAGCAACGATGGTCTGGTCTGTCATGGCCTTAAACTCCAGTTTCGATGAATTCCTGCCGGTGTCGCCCGGTCAGTCGCGTGTTCAGTCGAGCGGTGTACGCGTGATGATGGCGTCCTGTTCGCGCAACGTGACCGTCTCGACATGCCGGGCAACGCTGCGCACCGTCCGGAGGTGAACCTCCTCTTTCAACACGAGCTGCCGGACGAGTACCAGCTCCTCGACCACGACAGGCAGGATGGTGACGTCACCCTCCACCCGCACAGGCGGCACGGCATCGACCACGCGTCCGATGGACACGCGCTCCACCACCACCTGTGTCTGGTCCAGATCCGCCTCGACCAGTTGTTCGCGAAACGACGTCGATGTCGCCGCACGAACCAGCGTCCGGCTCACCCGCTTGGCTACGCTCACATCCTCAGCATGAAGCTGCAGCGTCAGCGTGCTTTCGGACTGGTGCACGTTGGACCGATCCAGGTCCGGCGTGCCCGCGGCAGGAGGCTGCGTCGGCATCAGATGCCTACTTCACCGCGTCCCGCGCGGAATCCTTGACGCCGCCCATGGCATTCTGGACGGTGCCAGCCGCCTTGTCGGCGGTGCCTTCGGCCTCGAGTTTCGTATCGCCGGTAACCTTGCCGATCGCTTCCTTGACGGAGCCGGTGATCTTCTTGCCGACGCCGTCTATGCGGTCCTGGTCCATGAAAGCCTCCCACTCTACCGGCAGCGGACCGTTCCGCCTGCCTTGCGGTGCTTACGTTCGAGAGGCAGGAAAGACTATCGCTTATTGTGAATACCTTAGGGGCGGGCGGCTAAGGTAAAAAGACTAGTGCGGCATGAGCTTCACACTACCTGGATTTCGCCCGCCGGGTTTTCGGTTGCGTTGTCCGCGTGTTGGCCGAAGCCCCCAGCCCTCGTTCCCGCGCCCAAACGATGACCGCGCTGCGCTTGCGTATCCCCAGCTTGGCATAAATCGCGGAGACGTGATTCCGGACGGTATTCCGGGTGATGCCGAGGCGGCCCGCGATCTCGTCGTCGGCCAGTCCCTGCGCCACCAGCGCCAGCACTTCGCGCGCGCGTTCCGGCAGGCCGGATACCTCGGCGATCTTGCCCGGCGGGCGCCCGGTCTTGGTCACCGCGGCCATGCGCTCGACGATCTTCTGGCTGAGCCACGTCGTGTCGCGCATCACCGACTCCACCGCGGCCAGCAGGTCGGTTTCCGTCTGCTTGCGCTCGGAATTGTCCACCATCAAGCACAGCACGCATTTGGCGCCATGTATCTCCACCGTCTCGGCGGACATCACGAACTCGCCCAGCGTGCCACTTTTGGCGCGAAGCTGCACCTCCACGCCGCGCAGGTTCCCGGTCGCGCGCAAATGCTGTTCGAGTTCGGCGCGCGCCGCGCTCTCGCCCCACAGCTCGAGTTCCGCCTCGCCGCGGCCCAGCACCTCCTCGCGTTGCCATCCGGTGGCGCCGGTGAAAGCGGTGTTCACGTCGAGTATGCGCAGCCCGTCGAAGGCCAGGATCGCCATCGGGCCGGGCGCCATGTGGAACGCCTTGGAGAAGCGCTCTTCGCTGTGCTTCAGGGCGTGCTGCGCCTGCTGGCGGGGATGCAGGTCGGCGAAGGTGAACAGCATGCAGCGTTCGTCACCGATCTCGATCGGCTGGCCGCCCAGCAGCACGGTGCGCACGGCGCCGCCTGGCAGCTCGAGGCAGCCCTCCATCTGCGGAATCGTCTCCCAAGCATGCAGCCGGCGCACGGCCACGTCGCGCTTCTCGGCGTCTTTCAGAACGTCGAACTCGTGCAGCGAGCGGCCGATCAGATCGTCCCGTTCGAACCCGGTCAGCTCGAGAAAGCCCTGGTTCACCTTCACGTAGCGCATGTCGGCCAGCCGGGCGATGATCGCCGGCGCAGGATTGGCCGAGAACGCGCGCTCGAAACGCTCCTCCGCGTTGAAGCGCTCCGTCTCGTCGTTGATGATAAGCACCAGGCAATCCGGCCGCCCGCTCGGATCGGTGAGCACCAGCGTGCGTATCAGATGCACCCAGCGCCGGCTGTCGCCGGGGCGGCCGACTTCGACCACCACCTCGCTGAAGGCCTCGCCGCCGAGCAGCCGCTCCATCGGGTATTCGCCGGCGGGCAGTTTGTGGTTGTCGCGATAGGTGAGAACGAAACGCTCGCGATATTCGGACACCGAGGTGCCGAGTTCGGCCAGGTCGGACAGGCCGTGCATGGCCAACGCCTGCTCGTTTGCCCAGGAGATCGTCTGGTCCGGGTTTATCAGGATCACCCCGTCGGTGAGGCCGGCGATGATCTGCTGGAGCTGGGTGCGGTCTGCGCTGGGGGGCGGGATCGTGTCGTCCATGCCCCTTGTTTTACATCAGTAAGAAAGAAAGCAGTCCTTTTTTGAAAAAAAGGACCAAAAAACTTCTGCGTTCCCCACTGCAGAGGCACTTTGCCCCTTCCTGCAACGCCGGGCGCTGCATAACGGACACAGGCTGGTTGGGCAGCGGGGAACGCAGGTTTTTGCCTTTACTTGCCCGGCTCTACCACTGCCCGCTCCTGCTCATGCAGGCTCACCAACTGCTCGTGCTTGCTGGCCGCGTTTGCCAGTTGCTCGGGCGTCAGCACGGCGCGCATCTGCAAGCCGCTGTTCAGCCTGATCTGGTCGAGCTGGTTGCGCAGTTGCTCTTCCTGAGTCACCAGCGGCGCCAGGTCCGCCTCGCTGACGCTGCCAGGGGCAAGAAGGCGGGCGACGATCTGTTCGTGGATCGTGCGAACCTGCTCCATGGCGGGCTTCGCTTGCGCCCATCCGGCCTGCTCGATCGTCTTCATCTGGGTTTTTTGCGCGTCGGTCAGATCGGCGGTGCGGAACAGTTCGTCGCCGTGATGGTGCTCGCCGTGCCAGCCTTGGGCGAGCGCCATGCCGCTGAACGCGATCATTGCCGTGGTGAGGAGTATTTGGGGGAACCGCATCTGGAAAGGTCCTTCATTCTCTGCCGCTAAGCGTCGGCACCCAGATCATAGGCCAGGCGCTCGTAAGCAAATCCGGTCGGCTGGTAACGATGTGCAACGTCGCCGGGCCGGATCACGCCACGGCGGGTGAGCGCGCCCGCTGCCGTAATCGCGCCTGGATCGGCGCGTCCACATAACGGTGCAGCAGGAGCCCGGCCACCGGGCAGATCACCAGGCTGGCCGGCAGCAGGCTGGCGTGCGGCAGCCCGGCGCGCGCCACACCATGCGCCAGAACCGGTATGATGAAGACGTGGCTCAGATAGATCGCGTAGGACGCGTCGCCGAGCGCGAGCGCCAGGCCCGGCAGGCGCGGCCCAAGCACAGGCTCCAGGCCAACCGTGCCGGTCACCACCAGCAGCGCCGGCACGCCCCAGGCGAGGAAGCGCCAGGGCCCTTCGGAGGGGACGAGCAGCAGCATCGCGCAGCCGCCGGCCAGCATCGCGGCAGCTTCAGCCCGGTTCGGCTGCCAGAAGCCGCCCAGCACCTGCGCCAGGGCCACGCCGGCGCAGAGCTCGAGCACCAGGCCGTTCGCTAAGGACAGCAGCGCGGGCCAGTCCGGTGCGCGCCAGAAGCCGGCGAGCCCCAGGGGCACCAGCACCGGCAGCAAGACCGCGAGCGGCTTGCGTCGCAGCGCCAGCGCAACCGCGAACACCGCGTAGAACAGCATCTCGTAATTCAGCGTCCAGCCCACCGGCAGCACCGGACGGACCAGGCCGGCGGCATCGCGGGCCGGGATGAACAGCAGCGACGCCACCAGATTCCAGGCCGAGAGCCGGGTGGTGGGCGCCAGGCCAGGTGCGGCCAGCGTGATCGCGGTCTTGCCCGCGGTGAGCAGCCAGTAGAGCGGCACCACACGCTCCAGGCGGCGCAGCAGGAACACCCGCCAGCCACGGGGCCGCCCCACCAGCCGGCGCGACGAGGTGAACATGACGAACCCGCTGATCACGAAAAACAGGTCCACCCCGCCCGATCCGTTCGGCCAACGCAGCGCGTTAGCCGGCCCGGCGGTCTCCAGCGCGTGGAACGCCACCACCATCAGGCACGCGAAGGCCCGCAGCGCCTGCAACCCAAGCAGCGTGCCGCCAGGCGCCACGTGCTCAACACGACGCATTGCAGGAAAAAGAACGTCTTTTCTTCGATCCAGGTGAATACCTCTGTAGCGCGATACGATCATTACGTGACATGGTCGCAACCGATGCGAAAGAGAAAAGACCAACTCAGGGTTGTCATGCTGGCCGGCGGTGGCCTGGGCCACGTGTCCGGCGGGGTGGGCACACTCACCGGTTACATGCTGGATGCCTGGCGCGACCGCCCCGACGGCCCCCGCGTGACCGTGCTCGACACACGCGGCGAAGGCGGCCAGCTCGCCGGCGCTGCCCGGTTCGCCGGCGCGCTGGTCCGGCTCGGCTGGCTCTGCGCAACCGGGCAGGTCGATCTCGTGCATGCCCATATGACCACGCGCGGCAGTGCCGCCCGCAAGACGCTGCTGTGCCTGGTGGCCGGCCTGCTGGGTGTCCGCTACGTCGTCCATATGCATGGCGCGGATTTCGCGGCGTTCCACACGAGGCTCCCTCCGGCTGCCCAGCGCG
The DNA here is from genome assembly GCA_963795825.1 of uncultured Alphaproteobacteria bacterium. Lineage (GTDB taxonomy): Bacteria > Pseudomonadota > Alphaproteobacteria > Acetobacterales > Acetobacteraceae > BOG-908. Next base: position 1,529,334 of record CAWCIW010000001.1, read on the forward strand.
CGCTGGGCTATGTGCTGCGCCGCGCCGCAAGGGTGATCGTGCTCGGCGAAGGCTGGCGCGATTTCCTGGTGGGCGAACTCGGCCTCGACCTCCAGCGCGTGGCCATCGTGCTGAACGGCGTGCCCCGCCCGCCGCCGCGCCCCCCCCGCGCGCCTGGCCCGCCGCGTATCCTGTTCCTCGGCCGTATCGGGGACCGCAAAGGCGTGCCCGAATTGCTGGCAGCGCTCGCCACGCCGGCGCTGCAGGTGCGCGACTGGCACATGACCATCGCCGGCGACGGCGAGATCGACCGCATGGCGCATCTGCGCGACGCCGCCGGCCTCGCCGCGCGCGTGGACCTGCCGGGCTGGGCCAGTCGCGCGCAGGCGGCGGCGCTGCTCGCCCAGGCGGACATGCTGGTGCTGCCGTCGCACCACGAGGCGCTGCCCGTGGCGGTGATCGAGGCGCTCTCCTGGCGGCTGCCGGTGATCACCACGCCGGTGGGCGCCGTGCCGGAGTTCCTGACCGACGGGATGGATGCGCTGCTGGTGCCGTCCGGCAACGTGCCGGCACTTGCCGCAGCGATCGGGCAGCTGCTCGACGATCGGCCTTTGGCGGAGCGTGTGGCCGCTGCGGGGTATCGGGTTTTCAGCGCGCGGCTGGAGGCAGGGGTGGCGGCCGGGCGATTGCTGGGCGTGTATTTGGAGGCGGGCAGGGAAGAAAGGCCTTCTTTTCTGAAGAAAAGAAGCAAAAGACTTTTGGTCCCTGTCGGCGACTTTCCCAGTAATGCCCCGACAGGGAGCAAAAGCTTTTTGGTCCTTTTTCTCGAAAAAGGACTGCTTGCTTTCTTCCCTTCCGCATGAAGGTTCTCGTGCTGGGCGGCAACGGCTTCATCGGCCAAACTATCGTCAGCGCCCTTGCGCAAACGCCCGACTTCACACCCCTGTCCGCTGCGCGTCGCCCAGGCGCGGATCGAAGCTGCGACGCTACGGACCTCGCCAGCCTGCAAGCCGCCTGCGCCGACACCGGCGCGATCGTCAACGCCGCCGCCGGCCGCCCCGAGGCGATGCGCCGCGCCACAGAGAACCTCTGCGCGGTGGCAGCCACAAGCCGCCAGCACATCGTCCATCTCAGCTCCATGGCGGTGTATGGCGCTGCATCCGGCCTGGTCCGCGAGGATGCCGCCGTGGACGCGGCAGGCAGCGCCTATGCCGCAAGCAAGATCGCCTGCGAGGCGAACCTGCTCCGGTTCGCTGCCGACGGTGGCCGGGCCACGATCCTGCGCCCCGGCATCGTCTATGGTCCGGGTGACCAGCAATGGACCGGCCGGCTATGCCGCCTGTTGCAAGCCGGCCGCCTGGGCGATCTCGGCGCCGCCGGCGACGGGATCTGCAACCTGGTACACGTGCGCGACGTGGCGGCAGCCGCCGTGGCCTGCCTGCGCGCGCCCGGCGGCACGTTCAACCTCGGCGCCCGCACGCCGCCACGCTGGAACGAGATGTTCGGCCAGCTTGCCGCGGCGGTCGGCGCCGTGCCGCTGCGCAGGATCGGCCCCCGCCGCCTGCAAGCCGAACGCGCGCTCGCCTTTCCCCTGCAGCTCGCCAAACGCGCCGCCGGCCCGGCCGCGCGCCGCTTGCCCGAACCCATGCCGCCCTCGCTGCTGGCGCTGTTCGCCCGGCACATACGCCTCGATCCCACCCGCGCCGACGCGCTCGGCTTCGCGCGCACCGACGATAGCGCTGGCCTGGCGGAGGCCGGCGCTTGGTTTGCCGCACAGGCATGATCGGCGACGCGGCCGATATCGAAGCAGGCACCGTGCTCACCGCGGACATCTGCATAGTGGGTTCCGGCGCCGCCGGTATCAGCCTGGCGCTGGCGCTGCTGGACGGCAATCTGTCCGTGCTGCTGCTGGAAGGCGGCGGCGAGACGCTGGAGGCCGCGTCGCAGGCGCTCTATCAGGGCGAGGTGGCGGACCCCCTGCTGCACTCGCCGACGGACACCTACCGACGCCGCAGCTTCGGCGGCTCCACCGCGATCTGGGGCGGCCGCTGCGTGCCGCTCGACCCGATCGATTTCGAGGCACGGCCCTGGGTCGCCGGCGGCACCTGGCCGATCGGGCTGGACACGCTGACGCCGTGGTACGCGCAGGCCAACGCGCTCTGCGAAGCCGGCCTTTTCGCCTACACGCAGGCCGACGCGTTCCCGGCCGGCCTGCGCCCTATGCTGGCGGGCTTCGCGGACGGCGATTTCACCGCGGATACGCTGGAGCGGTTCAGCATCCCCACCAATTTCGGCGCGCGCTACCGGGCACGCCTGGCTTGCGCCGGCAATCTGCGCGCGCTGATGCACGCCAGCGTGGTTGGCCTGCGCACCGGCGCGGACGGGCGCGCGATCGAGGAGGTGGCGGTCGCCGGCCCGGGCGGCCGCCGTTTTGCGGTGCGCGCGAAGCACGTGGTGCTCGCGGCGGGCGGGCTGGAGACGCCGCGTCTGCTGCTGGCCGCGCGCGGCGCGCGCCATCCGGAGGGCCTCGGCAATGCGCACGGCCAGGTCGGCCGGAATTACATGTGCCATATCGCCGGCACGCTGGGCATGCTACGCCCGGCCGCACCCGCGTGGCACGGCTACGACGTATCCGATGACGGCGTGTATTGCCGCCGCCGCCTTGCCCTGACCGCGGCGGCACAGCGCCGGCTGCGCACCGGCAATTTCGTGGCGCGGCTGCACCACCCGCGCATACCCGATCCGTCGCACCGCACCGGCGCGCTGTCCGCGCTATACTTCGCCAAGCCGTTCATCAGCCACGAATACGGCAAGCGCCTGCATGGCGCGGATCGACTATCCGCGGGCGCGTGGCTGGCGCATTTGCGGAACGTGTCGGCCGATCCGGGCGGCACCGCGGGTTTCCTGCTGCACTGGCTGCGCCGGCGTACGCTGGCGGCGCGCAAATATCCCAGCGTGATCGTGGCGCCGCGCGATGGCGGCTACAGCCTGGATTTCCACGCCGAGCAGGAGCCGAACCCGCTCAGCCGGGTGGGCCTGGGGCAGGGGATGGATGCGCTGGGCCTGCCGAAATTGCGGGTGGATTGGCGGCATACCGCGCTGGACATGCACACGGTTCGCGCCGCGCTGGCCGCTTTGGCCGAGCAAATGCGCGCGTGTGGTGCCGGCACGTTCGCCTATGACCCGGACGAGGTGGAAGTGGCCGCGTTGCGCGACGGCGCGTATGGCGGGCACCACATCGGCACGGCGCGCATGTCGGCCGACCCCACCCAAGGCGTAGTAGATGCGGATTGCCGCATACACGGAATGGCAAACCTGTTCGTAGCCGGCAGCGCCGTTTTCACCACCTCCGGCCAGGCCAACCCGACACTGACGATAGTAGCCCTCGTCGCTCCGCCTGGCAGAGCACCTGAAGCAAGACCGAAGCCACCCAACCGCGTCATAGCAAAAGTTTTTTGCTTCTTTTTTTCAAAAAAGAAGGCCTTTCTTCCTACCAATGTCCGAAATCGCGATTGTAGGCGCCGGCCCCAGCGGCCTGATCGCCGCCGAACATCTATCCGCGGCCGGTCACGCGGTAACCCTCTACGACCAGATGCCCACCCCAGGCCGCAAATTCCTGCTAGCCGGCCGCGGCGGCCTGAACCTGACGCATAGCGAGCCGCCCGACGCGTTCCTGCCTCGCTATGGCGAAGCCGTCCCGCTTCTGGCCCCCGCCTTGCAGATGTTCTCGCAAAAAGCGCTCACCGGCTGGTGCGAAAGTCTCGGCCAGCCCGTGTTCACCGGCAGTTCCGGCCGCATTTTCCCCAAAGCGCTGAAGGCCGCGCCGCTGCTGCGCGCCTGGCTCGGCCGGCTCGCAGCGCAGGGGGTGCGCCTGGCTGCACGGCACCGCTGGCAAGGCTGGGACAGCGCCGGCGCACTGCTGTTTGCCGCACCTGGCGGCGAAATGGTCGTGCGTCCGGACGCCACGCTGCTGGCGCTGGGTGGCGCGTCGTGGCCGCGTCTGGGTTCGGACGGCGGGTGGGTGCCGATCCTGCAGGATGCCGGCGTGCGCGTGTCGCCGCTGCGCGCCAGCAATTGCGGCGTGTACGTTGCGTGGTCTGAGGTTTTTAGAACGCGATTCGAGGGCACGCCATTGAAGCGCATCGCGTTGACCATCGGCGGGCGCACCGTGCGTGGCGAGGCGATGGTCACGCGCGACGGGCTGGAAGGCGGTGCGATCTACGCCTTGTCCAGCCACCTACGCGCGGCTTTGGATGCGCCCGCGCCCGCGACGTTGCATATCGACCTACGGCCGGATCTCGACCGTGCGGCACTCGCAGCGCGCACGGACGGCGCGCGGAAGGGGCGTTCGTTGGGAAACTTCTTGCGGCAGGCAGCCAACTTGTCGCCTGTAGCGATCGGCCTAATACAGGAGGCGCTGCACGCCGGATCGCAGGCGCGTCTGTCGGAGCTGGTCAAGGCGCTGCCCATTGCGGTGACGCACACGCAGCCGATTGCGCGCGCGATCTCCAGCGCCGGCGGTATCGCGAGGGAGGAACTCGACGCGGGTTTGATGCTGCGCCGGCGTTCCGGCGTGTTCGCAGCGGGGGAGATGCTGGACTGGGATGCGCCGACGGGCGGGTATCTTCTACAGGGGTGTTTTAGTACGGGGGTTTTGGCGGCTGGCGGAATTCTGCAGTATTTGGCTGAACAGAAAGAATAAGAAAGAAAGTAGTCCTTTTTCGAGAAAAAGGACCAAAAAGCTTTTGCTCCGACGCCTGCACATTACGCGTGTACTTTCGTTTTGCAAGTCGATGCGCTTGCACTGAAATACATGATCTTCGTGCAGGCGGAGAGATAGAAGCTTTTTGGTCCTTTTTCTCGAAAAAGGACTACTTTTTTTCTTCTCTCAACCTCTCCACGGCCGACCGGTAAACTTCCGCATACGCCCGCCCAGCCTCGCCCCAACCCACCTCCGTCTGCATCGCCCTTGCCTGCAGGCGCAACCACACCTTCCGCCGCTTCCAAAGCGCGAGCGTGCGCCCCAAAGCCGCGCGCAAGCCCTCCACGCTGACCGGCGCGAACTGCACGCCCGTCGCCACGCCGGCCGCCACCGCCGCCGCATTCGCGTCGATCACCGTATCCGCAAGCCCGCCAACCCGGCTCACCACCGGGATCGCGCCGTAGCGCAACGCGCAGAGTTGGGTCAGCCCGCACGGTTCGAAACGCGATGGGACCAGAACCGCGTCGGCGCCGGCCTGCAGCAGATGCGCGGCCCTTTCGTCATAGCCGAACTCCACCCCGATACGGCCCGGATTGGCCGCAGCCGCCGCCGCGAAACCCGCCTGTAAATCCGCATCGCCGGCGCCGATCAGGGCGAGCTGGGTATCGGCCGCGAGCAGATCTGGAAGGCACGCCAGCAGCAGGTCCAGCCCTTTCTGGTGCGTCAGCCGGCTGACCACGCCGAACACCAGCGCGGACCGCGACGGCGCCAGTCCGAATCGGGCCTGCAGCGCTGCCCTGCTGGCCGTGCGCTCGCCAAGCGCCCCGACGCTGAACGGCGCCGGCAGATTCGCATCGGTCTCGGGATTCCAGACTGCCGTATCGATACCGTTGAGTATCCCGCTCAGCGCCTCCGCGCGGGCGCGCAGCAACCCGTCCATGCCCATGCCGCCCGCCGGCGTGCAAATCTCCGCCGCGTAGCTCGGCGATACGGTGGTGATACGGTCGGCAAACCGAATGCCGGCTTTCAGCATGCCGATCGCGCGATAATATTCCACGCCATCCGGCGTGTAGGATTCCGCCGGCAGCCGCAATTCGGCAAGCAGATGCGCCGGAACCTGCCCCTGGAACGCCAGGTTATGCACGGTGAACACCGTCGCGGGCCGCGCGCCGCCCGCCAGCGACAGATAGGCCGGCAACAATCCCGTCTGCCAATCATGCGCGTGTATCACATCCGGCGTGTAGCCTGGCATATTACCGCGTCCGACAAGCGCGGCGGCATACGCCAAAGCCGCAAAACGCTGCGGGTTGTCCGGCCAGTCCTGCCCGTTTGGCATGGTGTAAGGGTTGCCGGGCCGCGCGTAGAGATGCGGTGCGTCGAGCACGAGCACGTCGAGTCCGCCGGCCTGGCCTGCGAGAATGCGCGCGTCGCCGCCGAAATATCCGGTCTGGGACAGTATCGTTTGTGCGCCGGACAGCGCCTCCATCACCGCGGGATAGCCTGGCAGGAGCGTGCGCATATGCACGCCGTGCGGGCGCAGGGCGGCTGGTAATGCGCCCACGACGTCGGCGAGGCCGCCGGTTTTCAGGATCGGGTAGGCTTCGGAGGCGACGGATAAAGCTTGCACGGGTTGGTCCGATTGCTGGGAAGGGAAGCAAGCAGCTTTTGCGTTCCCCGTTGCACCGCCGCCCGCGCTGCCTCCGCAAGACCCAACGCTGCAGAATGAAAGCGAGCCTACAAGCAGGCGAACGGAGCAAAAGTTTTTTGGTCCTTTTTTTCAAAAAAGGACTGCTTGCTGACTTACTTAAGCGCATCAATCATAGGCTGCGTAATCAAACAAATCCCCCGCGGCGATCGCCGGAACCGCGCAGCGTCATGCGCCGCGTCCTCTCCCACGACAAGCCCGTCCGGAATCACCACGCCACGATCGATCACCACGCGCTTCAGGCGCGCATGCCGGCCGATCTGCGCATACGGCAACACCACCGCCTGGTCCACGCGGGCGAAGGAATGCGCGTGCACGCCGGTGAACAGCAGCGATTGCCGCACTTCGGTGCCGGACACGATGCAGCCGCCCGAAACCATGGAGCTGATCGCCGAGCCGCGACGCCCATCCTCATCGTGGACGAACTTCGCTGGCGGCACGATCTCCCCATATGTCCAGATCGGCCAGTTCTGGTCATACAGATCGAGGCCGGGGATGAAATCGGTAAGGTCGATATTGGCTTCCCAATACGCATCGACCGTACCCACGTCGCGCCAGTATATCTGGCTGGACGGCGTGGTGCGCACGCAGGATTTCTCGAAATGATGCGCGATCGCGCGGCCGTTCGTCACCAGATAGGGGATGATGTCGCGGCCGAAATCATGCGCGGAATCCGGCAGCTTCGCATCGCGCTGCAGGATGTCGATCAGGAATTTCGTGTCGAACACGTAAATGCCCATGCTCGCCAGGCTGCGGCCCGGCTTGCCGGGGATCGACGGCGGCTCGGCCGGCTTCTCCAGAAACGCGGTGATACGGTCCGCGGTATCCACCGCCATCACGCCGAAACCCGTGGCCTCCTCGCACGAAACCTCGATGCAGCCGACCGTCACGTCGGCCTGCTGCTCGACATGCTGCTGCAGCATCGGCTCGTAATCCATCTTGTACACGTGGTCGCCGGCGAGCAGAACGATCCAGCGCGGCGCGTAACTCTCGATGATGTCGATATTCTGGAACACCGCATCTGCCGTGCCGGCATACCAGCCGGTCTCGGTCACGCGTTGCGATGCAGGCAATATGTCGAAGCTCTCGTTGCGCTCCGGGCGGAAAAAGTTCCAGCCGCGTTGCAAATGCCGTATCAGGCTGTGCGCCTTGTATTGCGTGGCGACGCCGATACGTCTGATGCCGGAGTTCAGCGCGTTGGAGAGCGCGAAGTCGATGATCCTGGATTTGCCGCCGAAATATACGGCGGGCTTGGCGCGTATGTCGGTCAGCTCCATCAGCCGGCTGCCGCGGCCGCCTGCTAATACATAGGCCATGGCGTGGCGTGCTAGTGGGGCTTGATCCAACGCTTTTGGCCTTTCAGGAAGGAAGCACTTCTTTTCTGAAGAAAAGAAGCAAAAGACTTTTGACTCCGCTGTCGCTTGCTCTTCCGGTCAGGTTTTTTTTATGCCCCAGATGTCTTTCGCATATTCCGCGATAGTACGGTCCGATGAGAACCAGCCTACATGCGCAATGTTGCAGGATGCTCGTGCGCCACCAACGCTCCGGCGTGCGCCACATGGCCGCAACCTCGTTCTGCTTGGCGCAATAGCTGTCGAAATCCGCCGTTACCAGGAAACGGTCGAACCGCAGCAGGCTGTCGATCAGTTCGCGGTAGCGGTCCGGCTCGTCCGGCGAAAACACACCGGACGATATCGCCTGCAATGCCTGCTCAAGCGGATGGGACGCAGCCACCGCCGCGTAGCCGGACATGTCACCACGGCGCCTGGCCGCCACCTCGTCCGCCGTCAGTCCAAAGATGAAGATGTTCTCCGCGCCCACATGCTGGCGTATTTCCACGTTCGCACCATCCAGCGTGCCGATCGTCAGCGCGCCGTTCAGCGAAAGTTTCATGTTCCCCGTGCCGGAGGCTTCCAGTCCGGCGGTGGAAATCTGCTCGGACAGATCGGCCGCGGGGATGATGCGCTCCGCCAGACTGACATTGTAGTTCGGCAGGAACACCACGCGCAGCCGGTCGCCCACAGTCGGGTCCGTGTTGATCGCGTGGCCCACATCGTGCGCCAGGCGGATGATCTGCTTGGCCGCCTTGTAGCCAGGCGCCGCCTTGCCGGCGAAGATCTTCACCTGCGGCACACGGTCGCTCATCGGCTGCGCGCGTATCTGGTTGTAGAGCGCCACCGTCTGCAGGATATTGAGCAATTGCCGCTTGTATTCGTGCATGCGCTTGATGTGCACGTCGAACAGCGCATGCGGGTCCAGCCGCAGCCCCAGCGTGTCCTGCACAAAGGTGCGCCGAACGTGTGCTTGGCGACCTGCCGTTGCGCTGCCACCGCCTGTTGCAGACCGGCGTCACCGGCTTGGGCCGCCAGATCCTCCAGGCGCTCCGGCTGGGTGAGAAAAGCCGGCCCGATCGCGTCGATCAGAACCTGCGTCAGTCCCGGATTGGCACGGTGCAGCCAGCGGCGGAACGTGATGCCGTTGGTCTTGTTGCTGATGCGCTCGGGATAGAGCCGGTGCAGGTCGGCGAACACGGTCTGCCGCATAAGCTCCGTATGCAGCGCCGATACGCCGTTCACCGCATGGCTGCCGACGAATGCCAGATGGCCCATGCGCAGCCGCCGGCCGTGCAATTCGTCGATCAGCGACAGCGCCGCCAGTAGCGTATCGTTCGCGTGGTGCTCGCGATGCGCGCGCTCCAGATGCTGCGCGTTCAGCATATAGATAATCTGCATGTGGCGCGGCAGCAGGCGCTCCACGAGCGGCACCGGCCACGTCTCCAGCGCTTCTGGCAACAAAGTATGGTTGGTGTAGCTGAACGTTGCCGCCGTTATACGCCAGGCCTGTGCCCAGTCCAGCCCGTGTATATCGACGAGCAGGCGCATCATCTCGGCCACCGCGATGGCCGGATGCGTGTCGTTCATCTGTATCGCTGCATAGTCCGGCAGCGTACCCAGGTCGCCGAACTGCTTGAGGTGGCGTGCCACAAGATCCTGCAACGAGGCCGATGCGAAGAAGAACTCCTGGCGCAGGCGCAATTCCTGCCCGGCATCGAAATCGTCGCCGGGATAGAGCACGCGGGAGACCGATTCCGTGCGCACCCTGTCGCGGAAAGCGCCCACGTGGTCGCCGCGGTTAAACTCGTCGAGATGCAGCTTCTCGATCGCGCGCGCGGACCACAAACGCAGCGTATTGGCGTGGTCGCCGCCGCCGCCGACCACCGGCGTGTCGTACGCCACCGCGGAAAGCGTTTCGGCCGGCGCCCAGGAGAACACCTGGCGTCCCTGCGCATCCAGCATTAGCCGTCCCTGCGCATCGTGGCGTGCATGCACCGCGCCGCCGAAGCCCACGATATAAGCGACGAGCGGCCGCTCGAACTCCCAAGGATTGCCGACCGACAACCAATCGTCCGGCAATTCGCGCTGCACACCCTGGTCGATCACCTGGCGGAACAGGCCGTATTCGTAGCGTATGCCGTAGCCGTAGGCGGGAATACGCAGGGTCGCCATGCTTTCCATGAAGCAGGCGGCCAGCCGTCCGAGCCCGCCATTGCCCAAAGCAGCGTCCGGTTCCTGCTCGCGCAGAACGTCCATATCCACGCCGAGCGAGGCGAGCGCGGCGCGCGCCGGTTCGAGCAGGCCGAGATTGCCGGCGGCGTCGAACAGCAAGCGGCCAATCAGGAATTCGAGCGAGAGATAATACACCCGCTTGCCCGTGGCGTTCGGCGACTGGCCGGTCTCCAGCCAGCATTCCACCACGAAGTCGCGTATGGCGTGCGCGGTGGCGGCGAACCAGTCGCGCTGCGTCGCGTCCTCCGGCGAGCGGCCGATCTGGAAGGTGAGCTTGTCCAATATGCGGTGGCGCAGGGCGGCTTCGTCGCGTGCGCCTGGGGAGAGCCGGGAGAGGCCGATGTCGTCCATGTAGATGGCTGCCTGCAGGGTTGAGAAGGAAGCACTTCTTTTTTGCAAAAAAGAAGCAAAAAACTTTTGACTCCGCTGTCGCCGACCATGCCTGAAATATTCGTCAGTCGCACGCCCGAGAAGCACCCAAATCCTGCAGCGGCGTCATAGCAAAAGTTTTTTGCTTCTTTTTTCAAAAAAGAAGGCCTTGCTTCCTACCGCTCCGCCGGCTTGCAAACCCAAACACCAACCAGCGCCACCCCAATAGGCAACAAAGCCCACCAGCTCCCCCGCAACATCTGCCAGGCCGCCACCGACCAGCAGGCGCTGAACAGGAACCCGACCGCGTTCACCAACCCGCCCCACCCCTTGCGGTTGCGCCGCAGATCGGTCCGCCGGATCGGCGCCGGGCGCCACAGCCCCAGCAGCAGGTTGCAGCCGACATTGCCGCAGATCCCCACGGCCATGGCGGGTATGGCGCTGGGCAGGCTGACCGCCAGGCCGCCCACCGGAATGGCCAGGATCAGCATCACGCCGGCGGCCGAAGCGGTCAGCTTGGCGCGGTCCGTTTCCCACCGGCCGACCGGCGCGGTGCGCACCAGTTCGGCCGCCTCGTCGCCCATCATTGTCACGGACACGAACAGCCGCGCCAGCTCGCCGGCGCTCAGCACGGGGGCCGCGCCGAGCAGCCGCGCGTCGGTGCCGTCACCGGTGCTGCGCCAGATCGCGGCCACCGCCGGCACCAGGTAGATCAGGTAGTAGGCGGCCAGCCCGGTCAGGCCAGGATAGCGGCGCAGCAGGCGCAGCTCCTTGGCCAGCAGGGTCGCCTGCGGGCCGGCGTGGAACAGGCGCGTGTCGGCCCGGCGCGCGGCGGATCGGCCGACCCCGCCTGCCACCACCGCCTGCGCCCCGGCGGCGAACCAGCGCTGCAGCGCCCAGCTCGTGGTTGCCGCCGCAGCCGCCGCCAGTATCAACAGCAGCAGCATCGGCGCCGGATCGCCGAGCAGCGCGCGGGCCGGCAGCCAGGCGGGGCTGGTGGCCGCCGCCGACGCGGAGGGAGCAAAACCATGCCAGAACCGATCGCTCATGCCGGCGGGCAGCAGGCTGCGGGACTGGCCGGCGAGGAACACCGTGGCGCCGATCAGCGTGGCCAGCGCATTGGCCAAAGCGCGGGTGCGGCGGATGTCGGTCAGGCGCAGCAGGCCGAAGGTGATGGCAAAACCCACGGACGTCACCAGCAGGGCGAGCACGGCCAGCATCGGTGCCACGCCCAGGAGCTGCCGCCGGCCGAGCAGCGCCATGCCGTTGGCGAGCGGCACCAGGAGCAGGAGCCAGTACAGCGCCACGGAGCCGGCTACCGCGAGCAGGCGTATGGTCAGGATGTGGCGCGGTGCCACCGGGGTCGAGAGCAGCCAGCCGAGATCGGTCTTGTCGTCGAGCAATTCGCTGGCGCGCTGCACCGCCTGGCTGAGCATTAGGCCGCCGACGAACAGCAGCGCCAGTGTCGCGGCCAGCAACTGGTCGGCCGGCGGCAGGCTGGTCCGGGCAAAGCCCACCGCCACGCCGTAGCCGATCGCGTGCAGCACTATGGCGGCAACCAGCATCAGCACGAGGCCATGCCGGCCGCCGAACAGGCTGCCGCGCCAGACCAAGCGGGCTTCGTGGCGCAGCAGAAGCGCGAGCTGGCTGGGCGGGCGAACCGCGGCAGTATGGTTCACGCGACGGCTTGCGCGACGGAAGGCGAGGCGCCGACCAGGCGCAGGAATACCTCCTCCAGCGACTCGCGGTGGCTGCTGGCCGGGGTGGCGGCGGTGTCGCGCAAATCGGCGAGCGAGCCCACCGCCACCAGGCGGCCCTCGGCGATGATGCCGATGCGGCTGGCCAGCCGTTCGGCCACCTCAAGTATATGGGTGGTGAGGATGATGCTCGCGCCGGCGGCCACGCGCGCGGCGAGCAGCTCCTTGACGTCACGCGCCGCGGCGGCATCGAGCCCGGTGAGCGGTTCGTCGAGGATTAGCAGCCGGGGGTCGTGGATCAGCGCGCCGGCCAGCACGGTCTTCTGGCGCATGCCGCGGGAGAAGCCGGCGCAGCGCTCGTTGCGCACCGGCCACAGGCCGAGGCGTTCGAGCAGGTCCTGCGCACGGTGGCGTGCCTGGATCGGGCGTATGGACCACAGGCCGGCGACGAATTCGAGATATTCGAGCGGCGTGAGCAGCTCGTAGAGCAGCGGCTCCTCGGGCAGCCAGGCAACCAGGCGTTTGGCTTCGGTTTTGTGGGCCAGCGCGTCGATGCCGAAGATGGAGATGGTTCCGCTATCGGGGCGCAGCAGGCCGGCGACCATGCGCAAGGTTGTGGTCTTGCCTGCGCCGTTCGGGCCGAGCAGGGCGAAGAACTCGCCCGGCGGTATCGTGAGGTCCAGCCCGTCGACGGCCGGCCTGGTGAAGCTCTTGCGTAGGCCGGCCAGTTCGAGCGCGTGCATGGGCCGCGTTATCGCATTGAAACGTTGCTAGACCAATAGGAATAGCGCGCCGTCTCACCCCGCCATCATCCGCTTATGTATCACGTCGTGAATAAATCCGAGCTTTTCGATAACTTTGGGCGACAGCACGAACGGATACAGATCCGCATGCCCCATCGACCGGTTCAGGCTGTTCACCGCAAAGGCCAGCGGCAGCCAGGCCTCCACGATCGTCGCTATGTCGGACTCGCGATACGGATCGAAATCGATCTCCGCCTGCAAAGCGGGATCGCGCGTGAGCTTCGGGTGGATGCTCACGCCGAACGAGGCGGCCATCTCGAGCGTGTCGACGATGTGCAGATAATGCGCCCAGGTCTCGGCGAAATCCTCCCACGGATGGCTGGTCGCGTAGAGGCTGACGAAATAGGTCTCCCAGCCAGGCAGATGCGCGCGCTTGTAATGCGCCTGCAGCGCCTCGGCGTAATCCGCGCGCTCGTCGCCGAACATCGCGCGGAACGGTTCAAGCGCGGCTGAGTCGCGCACCAGCAGGTCCCAGTAATGGTGGCCGACCTCGTGGCGGAAATGCCCGAGCGGCGTGCGATACACCTCGCCCATATTCTCGCGCATGCGTTCGCGTTCGGCGTCGTCGCCCTCTTTGAGTGCTATGGTTATCAGCCCGTCATCGTGGCCGGTCAGCACGTGCGGCTGCGTCGCGCGTCTCCGCGGGAAAATCGAACGCGAGGCCGTGCACGGGATCTTCGTTGCGGTCGGCCAGCGGCAGGCCGAGCCGCAGCAGCGTGTAGATCAGCCGGTGCTTGGCCGCCTCGAGATTGCGCCAGCGCAACAGGTTTTCCGGCTGCGTGATATCGGGGATAACATGGTTGTGGCGGCAGGCGGCGCAGTAGGTGTCGGTGCTGTCCGCGCCAATGAGCCAGTTGCAGGCCTGGTGGCCGGCATTGGCACAGAAGCGCCACTGCCCGTCGCCATCGCCCCACAGCTCACCCGCCTGGTCCAATGCGCGCATGCAGGATGTGCGCGGATCATACCCGAGCGTGTGATGGCAGTTCTCGCAACGGATGTTCTCGAAATACAACAACTGGCCGCAGGAGGGACATTTGAACAGGCGCATGGCTCGATATCCGCTGGTTGCGGCAAAAACGCAAAACCCGCACGAAGTTCATCGAGCCGATGCCTGTCGCCAAGCGCCGACAGGGAGCAAAAGCTTTTTGCTTCTTTTTCTCGAAAAAGAAGGCCTTGCCTTCCCCGGCTGTCCACCAGGCAAGCTTCTTGCTACCACCAGAGCATGACCCTGCACGTAGCCCTGACCCACCGGACCACCTATCGCCTACGACCGCCCGGTGGCGCTGGGGCCGCAAACCATACGCCTCCGCCCGGCCCCGCACGCCCGCACGCCCATCATCAGCTACGCCTGCGCATCGAACCGGCCGAACATTTCCTCAACTGGCAGCAGGATCCGCAGGGCAATTTCCTCGCCCGCGTCGTGGTGCCCGACCGCACCCGGAAATTCGAAGTGGTGGTCGATCTCGTGGCCGACATGGCGACGATCAACCCGTTCGACTTCTTCCTGGAGCCTGAGGCCGAGACCTGGCCGTTCGCCTACGATCCGGTGCTCGAGCAGGAGCTGGCGCCATTCCGCCGCCTCGACCGAACCCGGCCCGAAGCTGAACGCGCTGCTCGCCGGCATCTCGCGCGAGAGCGAGCGCACGATCGACAAGCTCGTCGAGCTGAACCAGGCCGTCCAGGCGCTGGTTGCCTACATCGTACGCATGGAGCCCGGCACCTGGTCGCCGGACGAGACGCTTGACCGAAGGCAGCGGCTCGTGCCGGGACAGCGCGTGGCTGCTGGTCCATGTGCTGCGCCATCTCGGCTTCGCGGCCCGCTTCGTGTCCGGCTACCTGATCCAGCTGGTGGCCGACGAGGAGCCGCTGGTGGGCCCCGCCGGACCCACCGCGGATTTCACCGATCTGCACGCCTGGGCGGAAGTGTATCTGCCGGGCGCCGGCTGGATCGGCCTGGATGCCACCTCCGGCCTGCTCACCGGCGAGGGCCATATCCCGCTCGCGGCCAGCCCCGATCCGCTCTCCGCCGCGCCGATCAGCGGCGGCGTGGAAATGGCCGAGGTGGAGTTCGGCGTCGAGATGAGCGTCACGCGCGTCGCGGAAAGCCCGCGCGTCACCAAGCCCTATACCGAGGCGCAATGGCAGGCGATCCTGGCAAGCCGGCCGCCGGGTCGATCGCGCGCTGGACGACGGCCCGGTCCGCCTGACGATGGGCGGCGAGCCCACCTTCGTCAGCGCGGACGACATGGAAGGCGCCGAATGGACCGACGGACGCGCTCGGCCCGACCAAGCGCGCCTATGCCGGCCGCTGCTGCGCCGGCTTGCTGCCGCTCTGGGCGCCGGGTGCGGCGATCACCCAGGCGCTCGGCAAACATTATCCCGGCGAGCAGCTGCCGCGCTGGGCGCTCAACGCGCATTGGCGCCGCGACGGCGAGCCGGTGTGGCGCGACCTGGCCTGCTCGCCTCCGACGACGATCGCGGGCCAGGCCACGCCCGCGCGATGCGCAGCGTTTCTGCGAGGCGCTGGCGCGAACGCCTGCAGGTGTCGCCCGGCTGACGTCACGCCGGCCTACGAGGACGTCCATTACTTTCTGTGGAAGGAGGACCGCCTCCCCGCCAACGTGCTCGCCGAGGCCAACAAACTGCAGGATCCGCAGACGCGCGCGCGGCTGGCCCGCGTGTTCGCGCAGGGGCTTGGCGGCCCGGTCGGCAGCGTGCTGCCGCTGCGCCGCGTCGGCAGCAATGGGCATCGCCGCTGGCAATCCGGCCGCTGGTTCTTCCGCGGCGGCACGCTGTTCCTGATCCCCGGCGACGCGCCGATCGGATTCCGCCTGCCGCTGGACGCCTGCCCTGGGCCGACCCGCGCGACATCGAATTCGACAGCCGAGCCGATCCGTTCGCGCCGCGCGCGCCCGCTGCCGCGCCACCAGGCGCACCGGTCCGTGCCGGCACGCGGAGCCCTGGGGCGGCCGCGCGTTCCAGCCGCGACGAGCAGACGGCTATGCCGGGCTGGTGGCGCAGCGCCTCCCGGAAATCGGCCGCGAGGAGCCGGACCTGGTGCGCACCGCGCTCGCCGTGGAAGCGCGCGACGGCAAGCTGCACGTGTTCTTCCCGCCGCTCTACGCGGCTGAGGACTGGCTCGATCTGGCCGCCAGCGTGGAAGACACCGCCGAGGAACTGGGCGTCAAGGTGGTGCTGGAAGGCTACCCGCCGCCGCGCGACCCGCGGATGAACCAGTTCAGCGTCACCCCCGATCCCGGCGTGATCGAGGTGAACATCCATCCCGCCGAGCATTGGGCGGAGATGGTGGAGCCGCACCACGCAGCTCTACCAGGTCGCGCGCGAGGAAGGTCTGGCCACGCAGAAATTCATGCTCGACGGCCGCCATGTCGGCACCGGCGGCGGCAACCACGTCGTGATGGGCGCCGCCACGCCGAAGGACAGCCCGTTCCTGCGCCGCCCCGATCTGCTGAAAAGCCTGCTCGGCTTCTGGCACAACCATCCGAGCCTGTCCTACGCGTTCAGCGGCCTGTTCATCGGCCCCACCAGCCAGCATCCGCGCATCGACGAAGCGCGCATGGACAGCATGACCGAGCTGGAAATCGCCTTCGCGCAGATCTCCGGCGGCCGCGAGACGCCGCCCTGGCTGACCGACCGCCTGTTCCGCAACATCCTCGCCGACATCACGGGAAATACCCACCGCACCGAATTCTCCATCGACAAGATGTATGCGCCGGAAAGCCGCCACCGGCCGCCTCGGTCTGGTCGAATTCCGCGCGCTCGAAATGCCGCCCGATGCGCCGCATGTCGTCTCGCGCAGATGCTGCTGATGCGCGCCGCCGTCGCCGCGTTCTGGCAAACGCCGTACGAGCGCACGCTGGTGCGCTGGGGCACCCGCCTGCACGACGATTTCATGCTGCCGCATTTCGTGCGCCAGGATTTCCCGGCGTGCTCGAGGAACTCGCGCAGCTCGGCTTCCCGCTCGAGCCGCCTGGTTCGCGCCGCACATGGAATTCCGCTTCCCGAAGATCGGCGATGTCACCGTGGACGGCGTCGGCCTCGAAATCCGCCACGCGCTCGAGCCCTGGCACGTGCTGGGCGAGGAACCGGCTGCAGGCGGCACCGTGCGCTATGTCGACAGCTCCGCCGAACGCCTGCAGGCGCGCGTGACCGGCTGGAACGCGGAACGCTTCATGCTCGCCTGCAACGGCGCGCGGTTCCGCTCAGCGAAACACAAACGGTCGGCGATTACGTGGGCGGCGTGCGCTTCAAGGCCTGGGCGCCGCCCTCCGCCTGCACCCCACCATCCGCGCGCAATCCCCGCTGGTTTTCGACATCTACGACCGATGGACCGGGCGCAGCGTCGGCGGCCTGACGCATTACGTCTGCCATCCGGGCGGGCGCAATTACGAGACCTTCCCGGTGAACGCCAACGAGGCGGAGGCCCGCCGGCGCGCGCGGTTCTTGCCATTCGGCCATACGGCCGGACCCATGCCGGAGCCTTTGCCCAGCGCCGGGAAGGAGCATCCGCGGACGTTGGATCTGCGTAAGTGAGGCCAGGCAAGGCAAGCAGTCCTTTTTTGAAAAACAAGGACCAAAAAACTTTTGCGTTCCCCCGCTCCGGGCGCCCGCGTTACTGCGCCGCAAAGCGAGGCCTTCGCAAGCGCGCCAGGAGCAAAAGTTTTTTGGTCCTTTTTTTCAAAAAAGGACTGCTTCTTCGCTGACGATGATCGACAAAGGCACCGACGAACTGCTCGATCGAATCCGGCCGCCTGCGCGGGCCGTGGCGGCGCGTGCTCGGCACGCTGCTCGGCATGGGCACCGTGGTGCTGCAGGAACGCACCGCCGAACTGGCCGCGCCTGCGCCGAGGAGGGCGCGGCGGCGCTGCTGGCCGTGCCCGGATGCCGGGTAGTGGCGCTGCGACCCGATCCCGTTCCTGCTGAGCGAAGCCGAGTTCGCCGCCCTGGCGGCCGGACTGGCCCAGCGCGCCACGCTGCTGGAAGCCGTGCTCGCCGACATCTACGGCCCGCAGCACCTGCTTCCGACGGCCTGCTGCCGCCCGCCCTCGTCTATCCCGCCAAAGCCTATATCCGCGCCTGCCGCACCGCCGCCGCCGGCGCGCGTGGCCCGGTCCGCCACATGCATCTCTACGCCGCCGATCTGGTGCGCGGCGCGGACGGAAAATGGTGCGTGCTGGCGGACCGCACCGGCGAGCCGGCCGGGCCTGGCCTATGTGCTGGAGAACCGCCGCATGATGGCGCGCGTGCTGCCGGAGCTGTTCCGCAGCGCCGGAGGTGACGCCATTCCGGCCGTTCTTCGACATCTGGCAGGACCGCCTGCAGCGCCTGGCGCCCGCCGACGCCGGCAATCCGGGACTGGCATTGCTCACGCCCGGCCACACCGATCCGCGCTGGTTCGAGCACGTGGTGCTGGCCCGCGCGCTCGGCTGCGCGCTGGTGGAAGACGGTGACCTGACCGTGCGCGACGGCGCGCTTTGGGTGAAGACGTTGCGCGGCCTGCAGCCGGTGCACGTGCTGATACGCCGGCAGCGCGGCGGCGCGATCGACCAGCTCGAAGTCTCCGAGGACATGTCCTGCGGCACGCCCGGCCTGCTGAGCGCCTGGCGGGACGGCACCGTGCAGATACTGAACAGCCCTGGCGCGGGATGGGCGGAGGCGCCCGGCCTGGCCGCCTTTTTGCCGGCGATTGCCGCGCTTTCGGGGCGAACACCGCGGCGCGCCAGCGCTGCCCAGTGTGCCCACGCTCTGGCTCGGCGACCCAGGCGCATGCGCCACCGTGCTGGCAGACCTGGCGCGGTACCACATCCTCTCGGCAACCGATCGCAATGCCGACATGCGCACGCGGCCGGACTGGACGCAGCTGCGCTGGCCGCCTGCACGACGCGATCGCCGCCCGGCCCTGGGCCTACGTCGCCGTGTCGCCTCCGGCGCCGAGCTACGCGCCCTGCGTTGGCAGCGGCGACACGCTGGACCCGCGGCCGGTCTCGATCCGGCTGTTCTTGATGTGGGACGGCGAAACCTGGCGGCCTCTGCCGGGCGGGCTCGCGCGTGTCATGGAGTTCGACGGAGGCGCTGTCGGGCCGGCTGCCGAACAGCGCCATAAACAAGGATCTCTGGGTGCTGCAGGAGGAAGGTGGCGATATCCGCGGCCCGGCCAATCTTGCCGTGCCCGCCTTGCAGATACGCCGCATGGCCGGCGACATGCCGAGCCGGGTCGCGGATAATTTTTACTGGCTCGGCCGCTATCTGGAGCGGCTGGAGAATGCGGCCCGGCTGACCCGCATCGTGCTCGCCCGGCTGTCGCGCGACGCATGTTGCCGCGCGACCTGCCGGACATGGAGGCGCTGTGCGCGTGCCTCGCCGAAGCCGGACTGGTCAGCGAGGAACATCGCGGGGGCGCCGGCCCCGGGCGCTGCTTGCCGAACTGCTGCTGCGCGCGCTGGCGCGCGACACCGGCAACATGGCACGGCTGACCGGCCGGGTGCGCGACCTGGCGGACACGTTGCGCGACCGGCTGAGCGGCGAGATGCACGCGACCATCGCGCATGATCTGCGCCGGCTGAAGGGCAACCGCGTTCTGCTGCGGCCGGGCCAGCGCGCGGTCGGGCATCGGGCTGATGCAGGATTTCGCCGGACAGGTGCTGCAATTCTGCGCCACCGTCGCCGGATATGCGGCGGAGAACATGGTGCGCGGCGGCGGCCGGCTGTTCCTCGATCTGGGCCGGCGCACAGAGCGCGCGCAGGCGATCGCCTGCCAGCTCGGCCACGCGCTGGACCAGAAGGCCGGGCCGGCATCGAGGCCGGGCTGGCGCTCTGCCTGGAGCTCTGCGACAGCGCGATCACCTACCGCTCGCGCTATCTGACCGCGATCCAGGCCGCCCCGGTGATCGATCTCGTGGTGGCCGACGAAGGCAATCCGCGCGGTCTCGGGTTCCAGCTCGTCTGCGGCGCGCAACACGCTGGCGACGCTGGCCGGACGCGACGACGCACCGCTTGCCGTGGCGCTGGACGACGCGATCGGCGAGACCCGCATGATGGTGGCCGAGCTTTCCGGCGCCGGCGACCAAAGCGAGCTGGCGGCCGGGCTGGTGCCGCGTCTGCGCGGGATCGGCGGCCAGGTTGCGGCGGTGTCGGACCAGGTGATGCGGCAGTATTTCGCGCTGCTCCCGGTGACGTTTACGGATGGGATGCAGTGAGCAGGACGAGCACGCGCATCTCGCGAAACGCGGCCGGCGAAACTTCGTGCGCCGCTTTCGGGACCGCTCGTTTCGTGCGGCGCTGCCGGCCGTGATCTACCGCGTTTGCCATCGCACCAATTATGCATACGCCACCGCCGTCGATCTCGGCGCGCATATGCTGCATCTGCAGCCGCGCGCTTTGCCGTGGCAGCGTGTGATCGCCAGCAGGCTCACCGCGAACCCGGTACCCGCGGAATTGCGCCACGCGACCGACAGCTTTGGCAACGAAGTGGCCTGGATGTTTCTCGATTCGCCGCATCCCGCCTTCGACGTGACTCTCGATGCGCGCGTCGAGGTGACACCGCCTTTCGTGCCCGCCGCCGCCGATACGCCGGCCTGGGAAGAGGTATCCGCCGCGGCCTTCGCCGGCGGTGCGGATGGCTACGAAGCCGCCGAGTTCCTGTTCGACAGCCAGCATGCGCCGGCGATCGCCGCGGCGCGTGCCTATGCCGCAGTGTCTTTTCCGCCCGGGCGCGCGGTGCTCGCCGGGGTGATGGACCTGAACGCACGTATCGGCCGCGATTTCACATTTCGCGGCGGCGTCACCAGCATCGACACGACAGTGGCGCAGGTGCTCGTGCAGCGCGCCGGCGTCTGCCAGGATTTCGCGCATCTGATGATCGCCGGATTGCGCGGCCTGGGTTTGCCAGCGCGCTATGTGAGTGGTTACATCCGTACGAAGCCGCCGCCAGGGCAGGCGCGCCGGCGCGGATGCGACCAGTCGCATGCCTGGGTGGGTTGCTGGATGGGGCCGGAACATGGTTGGGTCGATATCGACCCGACGAATGCGATACTCATCAGGGACGAGCACGTCGTCCTTGGCTGGGGCAGGGACTTTTCCGACGTCAGCCCGTTATACGGAATTATCCTGGGTGGCGGAAAACACAAATTGACCGTGAGCGTGGATCTGGAGGCCGAGGATTGAACGAGAGTTTGATTGCGCCGATCGGGCGTTTGCGCGCGCGCGGCGGCCGCCGATGACGCGCCCCGGCCTGCTGGATGGCTACGACAAGGGCGCGTTCTTCTGCGAACTTACCGATTGCGCCTCGCACGATCCCGCCGTGCAGCTCATCGCGCAGCGCCTGGCCGCGATGGATCCCGCCGAGCTCGCGCGCCGCGCCCAGATCGCCGAGATCGAGCTGTTCAACCAGGGCATCACCTTCACGGTGTATTCCGACAAGGACGCGATCGACCGCATATTGCCGTTCGACCTGATACCGCGCGTTCTGACATCGCGCGAATGGGACGTGCTCGAGCGCGGCGTACGCCAGCGCGTGGCGGCGCTGAACGCGTTCATCTGGGACATCTATCACGATCAGCGCATCCTGAAGGACGGCGTGGTGCCGGCAGCCCTGGTGCTCGGTAATTCGAATTACCGGCAGGAGATGGTCGGTTTCGACGTGCCGTGCGGCACCTACGTGCATGTGTGCGGCGTCGATATCGTGCGCGACGAACGCGGGCAGTTCCTGGTGCTCGAAGACAATGCGCGCACCCCCTCCGGCGTGAGTTACGTGCTGGAAAACCGCACGATGATGCGGCGCATCTTCCCCGATCTGATGGACGGCATAGCGGTGCGGCCGGTCGGCAGCTACGGCATGATGCTGCAGGCCGCACTTGCCGAGATCGCGCCGACCGACAGCGTCCGATCCGCAAGTCGTGCTGCTGTCGCCTGGCATCTACAACTCGGCGTATTTCGAGCACATCTTCCTGGCGCGCGAAATGGGCGTGCCGCTGGTCGAAGGCAGCGACCTCCTCGTGCAGGACGGCAGCGTGTGGATGCGCACCACGGCTGGGCTGGCACCGGTGCATGCAATCTACCGCCGGCTGAACGACGATTTCCTCGACCCGGACGTGTTCCGCGCCGACAGCACGCTCGGCGTGCGCGGCCTGATCGACGTGTGGCGCCGCGGCCGCGTGGCGATCGCCAACGCGGTGGGCACGGGCGTTGCCGACGACAAGGCGATCTACGCCTACATGCCGCGCATCATCCGCTATTACCTGTCCGAAGAACCGGTGCTGGCGAATGTGGAGACGCATATATGCGGCGAGGCGGAAGGGCTGGCCTACACTTTGGCCAATCTGGAAAAACTGGTGGTCAAGCCGGTGGGCGAATCCGGCGGGTATGGGTTGATCATCGGGCCGCATTCCACGACGCAGGAGATAGCCGATTTCCGCGTGCAGTTGCGCGCCGATCCGGCAAATTACATCAGCCAGCCGATGATCAGCCTGTCGGTATCGCCGACATTGGCGGGCGACCGGCTGCTGCCGCGGCATGTGGATCTGCGCCCGTTCGCGATCACCGGTCGCAAGACCTGGGTGTTGCCTGGCGGGTTGACGCGCGTGGCTCTGCGGGAGGGTTCGCTGGTGGTGAATTCTTCGCAGGGGGGCGGGTCTAAGGACACCTGGGTGTTGGAATGATGGTGCAAGGAAGCGCAAGGCAAGGCCTTCTTTTTTGCAAAAAAGAAGCAAAAAACTTTTTGGGGTGCTGTCGCGGACTCTTTGAATGCGGGTCCTTCCGTAACCAGGCGAGTGCGACCGGGCGTGCCGAAGCGCCGGCAGCCGCGTCGGAGCAAGAGTTTTTTGCTTCTTTTTTGCAAAAAAGAAGGCCTTCCTTGCACCCGTCCGGCCCGAACGCATGATCGAAGAACCCGCAAGGCGCGCCCCGCTCCTGCTCTCGCGCTACGCCGAAGCCCTGTTCTGGCTCGGCCGCTACATGGAGCGCATCGAAAATCTCGCGCGCGTGCTCGACATAACCGACACGTTCGTGCGGCACGGCGTGGACCAGTCCGGCTGGCGCTCGGTGGTGCAGATCAACGCCGACGAGGAGCGTTTCACCAAACGCTACGGCACGGCAAATGCGGAAAGCGTTGCGCGTTTCTACCTGGTGGACCGCGACAACCCGACCTCTGTGTCGTCGTCGCTGTTCGCCGCGCGGGAGAATGCGCGCACGTTGCGGCCGCTTATCCCTACGGAGATGTGGTCTCAGATCAACATCTTCTACAACCGCGTGCGCCAGATGACGGAGGCCGATGCGGCGCCCAGCCGGGTCTCCGGACTATGCGCGTATTTCAAGGAGCAATGCCAGGCGCATGCCGGCATCACCGACGGCACGTTCTACCGCGACCAGAGCTGGGCGTTCTATTGCATCGGCAAATACATCGAGCGCGGCGATCAGACATCGCGGCTGGTGGACATAAAATACCACACGCTGCTGCCCTCGGTGCAGGATGTGGGCAGCGCGCTCGACATCAGCCAGTGGCATGCCTTGCTGCGCGCGGCGTCCGGCTACCAGGCCTACAGGCGAGTGAACCCGAATTTCATGACACCGGCTTCCGTCGCCGGCTTCCTGCTGATGGATCACGCGTTCCCCCGCAGCGTCACGGTGTGCGTGCGGCAGATCGAAATCTATCTGGGCCAGCTCAGCTCCGGCTACGGTCTGCGCGGCGCCTACTTGGCGCAGGAGCGGCTCGACGAAATGCGGGCGGCGTTGATGGACCAGTCCATCAACCAGATACTCGCGCGCGGCCTGCACGAGTTCCTGGACTGGATTCAACTGCAGTTCATCGGATTGCAGGAGACCATGGCCGGCGCATTCTGGCGCAAGCCGGATTAGACAAATTACCACCGCAGGCTGCTTTTTCGAACTTATATACACGGCAAAGTAGTTTCTTTTGCAGAATGCTTTGATTTCGGAAGCATATGGATTTGCGGTGTGCTAACGTAACGGGTTCGTGCGTTGCAGCGCCGCGTGCTACCCGGCTAGACGAAAGAACATGTATCCTGCCCCTACAAACCAGTCGCATGAATGCGACGTCTTGTTCGCCCGCCGGCCGGAGCATACGCCGCTTGTCGACACAACATCCGCGCTGCGCCAGATGAATGCCGCCCGATTGCACTGGTTGATGCGCGCACTTCCGGTGAGCACGATCGACGTGGAAATGGGCAGCGGGCCCATATTGATTCTGGCGCCGCATCCGGATGACGAGACGCTTGGCTGCGGCGGACTGATCGCCACCGCGCAGGCCGCAGGGCGCGCGGTTTTTGTTCTGGTGCTGACGGACGGCACGGGCTCGCACCCGAATTCCGGCACATATCCGGCGGCGCGTCTGCGCAAATTGCGCGAGGCGGAAAGCCGGATGGCGGCGCGCATGCTGGGATTGCCGGAAAGCCATGTGGATTTCCTTGGGCTGGTCGATACGCACGCGCCGCAGCGCGGCGAAGCGGCCGAGCAGGCGGCGCGCGCCATCGCCGCGCATGCGCAGGCCTGTGGCGCCGGCGTGATCCTGACAACCTGGCGGCACGATCCGCATTGCGACCACCTGTCCGCCAGCATACTCGGCGCCCGTGCCGCGGCACTGACAGGGGCCGCTTTGTTCGAGTATCCGGTGTGGGGCTGGACCTTGCCGCCGCGCCGCCTTCTGCAGGCGCGCGCGCCGACCGGCTTCCGCCTGGATGTGGCGCGGCACGTGTCGGCCAAGCAGCGCGCAATCGCGTGCCATAAATCGCAACTCGGCCAGGTGATCACCGACGACCCGGAAGGCTTCACGCTGGAAAGCCAGTTCGTCGGCCTGTTCACCGATCGCTACGAGACGTTCCTGCGCGTTCAGACCTGACGCGCTGATAAGCCAGTCAGCTAAGGAAGAAAGCAGTCCTTTTTCGAGAAAAAAGACCAAAAAGCTTTTTGCTCCGACGCCTGCACGTCGGCTTCGGCTATTTCTGCGAAACGCTATCCTGCAGAGACAGCCACGCTCGTTATACAGGAATCATAGCAAAAGTTTTTTGGTCCTTTTTTTCAAAAAAGGACTGCTTCCTTATCTTACCCCTCCTCCGGAAATAGCACCCCCAGATCCCCAGGCGCGCACCGCCCACGCTCCGTGATCAAGCTCGTGATCAACCGATGCGGCGTCACGTCGAACGCCGGATTGGCCGCCGGACTGCTGCTGGGCGTCACCCGCACGGTCGCGATGCTGCCGTCCATCGCACGGCCGGTTACCGTGCTCACCTCGGTCTGCGGCCGTTCCTCGATCGGTATATCGGCCACCCCGTCGGAAATGCGCCAATCCACCGTCGTCGATGGAAACGCCACGTGGAACCCCACATCGTTGTCGTGCGCGGCGAGCGCCTTGAGGTAGGTGCCGATCTTGTTGGCGGCATCGCCGGTGCGCGTCACCCGGTCGGCGCCCACGATCACCATGTCCACGCGGCCATGCTGCATCAGGTGGCCGCCGGCATTGTCCGAGATCACCGTATGCGCCACGCCATGCTTGCCGAGCTCGAAGGCGGTGAGTGCGGCGCCCTGGTTGCGCGGCCTGGTCTCGTCCACCCAGACATGCACGTCGATGCCGCTGTCATGTGCCTTGTAGATCGGCGCCAGCGCGGTGCCCCAATCCACCGTGGCCAGCCAGCCGGCGTTGCAATGGGTGAGCACGTTCACCGGCCGGCCGGGGTGGCGGGCGGCGGCCTCGGCGATCAGCGGCAGGCCGTGTTCGCCGATCGCCGCGTTCTGCGCCACGTCCTCGTCGGCGATGGCGCAGGCTTCGGCATAGGCGCGGTCCGCGCGTTCGGCCGGCCTCGTGTTGCGCAATACTGTCAGCATGCGCTCCAGCGCCCAGCGCAGATTGACCGCGGTCGGGCGGGTGGCACCGAGCAGCGCCGCGTCACGTTCCATGCCGTCGGTGCTCGGATCCTTGCGCAGCGCCAAAGCCAGTCCATAAGCAGCCACGGCCCCGATCAGCGGCGCGCCGCGCACCTGCATGCTGCGTATCGCGTGCGCCACTTCGCGCACATCGGCGAGGCGCAGGATGTCGATCGCCCAGGGCAGCCTGGTCTGGTCTATGATGCGTATGGTCTCGCGATCATGCGGCTCTACCCACACACTTCTATAAGGTGTGCCGTCTATCTTCATCGTCGGGGTTCCTGGCGCGAGAGGCCGCTGTTCGGCGCACGCTCTCTATATACGTTGGTGCAGCACGCAGACGAGGGTGAACAGCCGGCGCGCGGTCTCGAAGTCGATCGCCACCCGGTCGGCAAGGCGCGTCGTCATCATCTCCGCCCCCTCGTTGTGCAGGCCGCGCCGGCCCATGTCGATCGCCTGTATGCTCGCCTCCCGCCCGTCCTGCACGGCATGCGCATAGCTTTCCACCAGCAACTGGTAATCCTTGATCAGCCGGCGGAACGGCCCGAGTGCGAGGCCGAGCGCCATCAGCGGCGCATCCTGCGCATCGCGCACGTCGAAGGCGAGGCGGCCTTCCACGATCGACAGATGCAATATGAAAGGACCGGTGAAGCCGCTCGGCGCGAACAGGTTCTCCACCGCGAGATCGCGCACCGCCTGTTCCAGGTCGGCCTGCTGCAACGGCGAAAGCTGTCCGCGTTTCTCGCCGTCGAGCACCACCTGCAGAAGCGAGCGGCGTTTCGGCGCATCCGTGTGAGTCATGGCGGGAGGCGCGTCAGTCATCTTGCAGCACATCGGGCGGCCGCATGAAACCAAGCTTCATCATCAACCCCACCGTGGCGCCCTTCACCGGCCGTATCAGCAGGAGCACGAGCAGCAGCGTGCCCGGCAGAAAGATCAGCATTTCGGTGCCGATTGAGAGCGTCGCGTAACGCTCCAACGCCACCTGCGTGCCGATCACCACATGGGCCACGATGAAGATGGTGAAATAGGGCGGCGCGTCGTCCGCGTTGATCAGGCCGAGCGGCGCCGCGCACGCATCGCATACCGTGTTGACGCGCAACAGGCGGGCAAACAGCTTGCCGCGGCCGCAAACCGGGCAAAGTCCGCGCAGGCCGCGCCACATCGCCGTCACCATGGATGGGCCAGGCGTGCCTAAAGGTGTGCGGTCTGGGCTCCAACGGACGGGAAGGCTGTCAGGCATGGCGCGCTCGCTTGCAATACGGTCGGGTGATCTGCCGTCTGCCTGCAAGCTGGTCCGGCGGAGCGCGCATGGCAAGTATTTGCATGATGTTTCGCGGCGCGCGCGGCTTGCGCCCACCGCGGCCAGGCGCCAAACGACGCGCCGCTTGCCTGCGTCATGCGGCAATTGGAAGAGGCGCACCGACATATGCTGATCGCCCGGACCCGGCCTGATCTCGACGCGGCACTTGCCGAATTGCGCGCCCGCGCCGGTGGAGCCGTGACACTGGTGCCGACGATGGGGGCGCTGCATTCCGGCCATCTTGCGCTGATCACGCAGGCGCGGCGCGCGGAGTGCGCGGTCATAGCCTCGATCTTCGTCAATCCGTTGCAGTTCGGCCAGTCCGACGATCTCGCGCGATACCCGCGCGACGAGGCGGGCGACATGGCGTTGCTTGCGCAGGCTGGATGCGATGCGGTGTGGTTGCCCGATGTGGCGGAGATGTATCCGCACGGCGACGCCACGCTGGTCGATGTGGCAGGGCCGGCGCTGGGTTGGGAGGGCGATGCGCGGCCCGGGCATTTTCGCGGCGTGGCAACGGTGGTGACGAAGCTTTTCGGCCAGGTCAGACCGGATGCCGCCTGTTTCGGCGAGAAGGACTGGCAACAATTGCAGGTCATACGGCGTATCACGCAGGATCTCGCCTTGCGCGTGCGCATCATCGGCGTGCCCACGATACGCGAGCCGGACGGGCTGGCGCTCTCCTCGCGCAACCGGTTCCTGACTGCGGCGGAGCGCGCTATCGCACCCCGCCTCTACACGGCGATGCAGCACAGCATTGGCAGGATGCGCGCGGGCGATGCGGCGGACAGCGCATTGTACGACGCGCGCACGCAGCTCGCAGCAGACGGGCTGGCAGTGGACTACCTGGCGCTCGTCGACGGACCGAGCCTGCTGCAGCTTGCAAAACCACAGGAGGGCGCCCGGCTGATCGCCGCCGCGCGGCTCGGCAATGTCCGGCTTCTAGACAACGTCGCTGCGGGCTAGCACGTGGCTGCGCGCGCACCGTTAAAGGCAGGTGTGGGTTCGCAGCACCGCTGTCTGTCGGGCATATCCCGGCCGCCGGTTTGTGCGCCGGCCTGCTTTTGCGAAAGCGGTTTCCGCCAAACCGGGCGGGCGGGCCTACGCATTCGCCGCGCCGCTGCTGCTGGCGAAAGATGGTTTGTCTCTCACACGCCGGCGTGAGGCTTTGCGACACGCGTTACAGGTTGCAACGAATTAAGAGAGTTATTTCGGCAGAACCGTTGCTTTTCGTTGACAGCCGCGCGCGCGCGGCAGATAGCGAAAGACAGCGCATGTCTGCGAGCTGCGATTCGTAAAGCTTTGCTTCCCGCATGCACGCGCGATCTGGGAGCAATGATCGTGCAAAGCGCCTCATACCGGCGATGATCTTTCGAACGAGTGCCTTCGCCGTTCAGCCGCCGGGACCGGCAACGCCGCCGCCGCGGCGCAGCAACCGCTACCGCAACCGATCGTTCGATCCGTCGCGCCACACGGCAGAAACTACAGGAGACAGCAAGCAATGAGTACCCGACGACACCACCACCGACAAGCCGAAGCGTCCGCGCGCACAGCCGATGGCAGCGCGCCCGACAACGCGGCGCGGCGGCACTTCGACGGGGCGCCCCGTCGGCCGTCCGCCAAAGGCAAAGACGGCAACAGGCCGCACCGCCGCCGCGAAAGCCCCAGCCAAGCGCACGACCAAAGCCGCGGCGACCACGCGCACGACAAAGGCCGCGCCCGGCCGCAAGCCGGCTGCGACACGCGGCAAGGCAGCCACCACGCGCGCGACAAAGCCCGCAGCGCGCGGCACCAAGGCTGCTGCCACGCGCACGGCAAAATCCACGCGCACGACAAAGGCGGCCACCACGCGCACGACCAAAGCCGCCACTGCGCGCAAGGCGCCGGCCACGCGCAAAGCCGCGACGAGCCGCGTGACGAAAGCGGCGACCACGCGCAAGGCAACCGCAACGCGCACGGCATCCCGCACCGCGAAGCCCACAACGCGCAGCGCGAAAACGACGGCGACGCGCGGCACGCGCACGGCCGCTTCCGGCCGCAAGCCAGCCACGCGCACGACGAAAGCAGCGACCACGCGCACCACGAAAGCCACCGCGTCGCACAAGACGCCGGCGCGCGCCACCAAGACGACACGCGCCGTGAAGACGACCATGTCCGGCAAGATCGACGGGCGTACAGTCGCTGGCCGCGCCGCACGCGCGGCGAACGGCACCGCACGCACGACGCGCAAACCGGCTGCAGAGACGGCGCGCAAAACCCGCCGTCCGCGTAGCCAGCCGGAGACCATGCATGACGACGATCTGCCGATGATGCACACGACGGCCGAGCCCAAGAAGCGCGGCCGCAAGAAGAAGGAAGTCGAGCAGATGCCGATGCATGAGGCGGAAGCCCATGAATCGCATACGGACGAGACAGAAAGCACCGACGACTTCGACGCAGGCTAAATACACGACGCGGCGCGGGCTCTCGGGCTCGCGCCGCACGGTGTCCGTCCCTTCTTCGGGAGAGGACGGACTACTTTCTCAAGCGCGCGTCTTGAAACTTTGCGCGCCAGCCCCCGCAGCCGCCAGTTTGCCACCCGCGCCATAACGCGCGCCCTGTGGCGCCGAGCGGGCTGCCTTGGCGACAAGATCCAACACCCGCCGCTGCACGCGCATGGCGCGCTTCAGCAACTGCCTGTTCTCCTCCGCTAGCAATCCCAGCGCGCGCATCGTGTCGCTCGGTATCGGCGTGGGATCGGCCGCGCGCCAGGCCGCCGCAAGCGCATCGGCCGCGGCGTGCTTCGGTGCCAGCAGCCCGCCAGCGCGTGCGAAATCCATCGCCTCGAGTGCTGCATTCTCTTCTATGAGCAACGCGCTCAGCCGTTCGATGGCTTCCTCCATCGTCGGGGTCGGCTTGCTGCGGGCGTGCATCGTTCGGTTGCTCATCGTTTTTGTTCCTGAAGACGCAGCATCTGCTGATAGACCGGCTCGGCGATGCCGAGCCCGCCGCTGCGCGCCATTTGTTTGGCCATTTCGGTGATCATCATCGGCTTGAAGGCACGTTCTGCAGCACCGCCGCCGAACGGTCCGTCCGACGACGCATCGGCGCCGTCGAACATCGGCTTGAGCATCTCGTCGAGCGCCACGGCGGTGAAATCCTCCGCCGATTTCCGCAGTTTCGCCGTGATGTCCGGCGGCGGCTGCTTGGTATCTATGCGCATTATCTCACCTCCAGATCGGCTTGCAGCGCACCTGCGGCCTTGATGGCCTGCAGGATGCTGATCAGGTCGCGCGGGCCCACGCCCAGCGCGTTCAGACTGGCCACCAAGTCGCGCAATGTCGGCGCTGCCGTCAGCAAGCCGAGTTTGTGGTCGTGCTCGGTATCGATGCTGATCGTGCTGCGCGGAACCTTGGTTGTTCTGCCGGCGCTGAACGGTCCGGGCTGGCTGACCTCCGGCGTTTCGGACACGCGTATGGTGAGATTGCCCTGCGCTATCGCCACCGTGCTGATGCGCACGTTGGCGCCCATCACGATCGTGCCGCTCGTCTCGTCGATCACCACGATCGCGGGCGTGTCGGGCTCGACGCGCAATTCCTCGATGTCGGTCAGCGCGGAAATAACGTCGTGCCCATGCAGGTTCAGCGCCACCGTGCGCGGATCCGTGGCGCGCGCGGTGCCCGGCCCGAGCGCCATGTTGATCGCGTTCTCCATCCGGCGTGCTGTGGTGAGGTCCGGGTTGCGCAATGCCAGCGCCACCTCGTTTTGTGCACCGAGTGCGAAGGCCACCTCGCGTTCCACGATCGCGCCGTTGGCGATCTTGCCCGATGTCGGCACGTTGCGCGTGACTGACGATCCCGACGCACCGCGCGCGGCGATCGCACCCGTCGTCACCGCACCCTGGCCCACACCATATACTTCGCCGTCGGCTGCCAGCATCGGTGTCACGAGCAGGGTGCCGCCGGAGAGATTTGTCGCGTCGCCGATCGCCGATACCGAAACGTCGATACGGCTGCCGGTGCGCGCGAAAGCGGGCAGATTGCCTGTCACCATCACGGCGGCGACGTTCTTCGTCTGCAATTTGGCGATCTGGTCGCGCGTGTTGACGCCGAGGCGTTCCAACATGCCAACGAGCGATTCCCGGGTGAACACGGCATTGTCCAGCTTGTCCCCGGTGCCGTTGAGGCCGACGACGAGGCCGTAGCCGACGAGCTGGTTCTCGCGCACGCCTTCGACGTCCGCGATATCCTTCACCCGGATCTGCGCACGCGCGGCGCCAGGCAGCGCCGCGGACAGTGCAGCGCAAAGCAGCAGGCAGATGCGCCATGTTTGCAGTCCGGCAACTATTGCGCGCCATCCTGCGGGCGCCCCGGCGGCCTTTGCTTCTGGTTTGGCTTCTTGCGACATGCCGATAGAAAAACACACAGAAGTTTCCGGAACGTGCATCCGGCACCGCGAAAACTGAAAAGGACCCGCTCATGCGCATTGACCCGCCAGCCCCGCCGCCTTCGCCGATTGCGTCGCGCGCCATGCGCCGCACCAGGCGCCCCGGTGACGAATTTGCCGTGCCGGAGGACGGCCAGAGTGAGGAGAGCGCCGCCACGAATGCCAGCCAGCAGGCGCCGGCTTTGGTCGGCCTCACCTGCCTGCTCGCGCAGGATGCTGCGGCCGCGCCCGCCGGCGCCGACGCAGGCGAGGCCGCACGCGCCGCGGTCGGGCAGGGCAGGGCCCTTTTGGGCGCGCTCGCCGGTTTGCAGATTGCCGCGTTGGGCGGCGACGGCGTGCAGGCCCGCCAGACCCTCGCGGACCTTGCGCGCGCGCTGCCGGAGAGCGCCGATCCCGGGCTGGATGCCGTGTTGCGCGCGATCGCCCAGCGCGCTGCCATCGAGCTGGCCCGCGCCGGGTAGCCCGCCTCCGCTCGCCGCCAGCCCGCTCGCGCACGCGGCCCCGACGCGCGCACGCGTCCGCCCCAGCGCGCTTACGCGCCCGCCCCAGCGCGCTTTCGCGCGACGCTTGGCGCGGCCGGTCCGCTTCTCTATAAGCCGCGCCAGTAACGGGACCGATCGCCAGATGGCCGCCGCCCCTACCAGGAATGACGAGGACCGGCCGACATGATGCTGACGCTGCCTCCCGACTATCGTCCCGCCGACAGTGAAGAATTCATGAACCCGCTCCAGCTGGAGTATTTCCGCCAGAAGCTGCTGCGCTGGCGGGCGGACCTGCTGCGCGATGCGGACGACACCCTGGCCAGCCTGGGCGAAGGCGGCATTCTGGAGGCCGACATCACGGACCGCGCCAGCGTCGAGACCGACCGCGCGCTCGAGCTGCGCACAAGGGACCGCGCGCGCAAGCTGGTCTCCAAGATCGACCAGGCGCTGCAGCGTATCGAGGGCGGGCAGTACGGCTATTGCGAGGAGACCGGCGAGCCGATCGGCCTGCGTCGGCTGGAGGCCCGGCCGATCGCCACGATGTCTCTCGAGGCCCAGGAGCGACACGAGAAAATGGAAAGAGTCCACCGCGACGAGTGAGTGAAACGCGCCTCCACGCGTAGCGTGCCTTCGCACGACACGGTCATCTGGCGCGCGTTTCCTGCGCTCCGGTGCTCATGGCCCCAAACGGCCACTCCGCTCCGGTGCTCGGAAACGCACGCCAGCTAACTCGCCAGGCCGCGTTTCACGTGCCGGCACAAGCAAGCAAGTCGCTGGCTGTGACTGCGAGTGCGTATCTGAACCGTACATCGCGGGCCTAGATGCCGGCGTCATAGCAAAAGTTTTTTGCTTCTTTTTTGCAAAAAAGAAGGCCTTCCTTGCTTACTCAAACACTCCCAGAAGAAGCATCCAACGCCCCCTGCAGCATGTAAGCCGCGGCCATCTGATCCACCACCGCCGCTCGCCGCTTGCGCGTCATATCCGCCTCGCTGATCAGAAACCGGTTCACCGCCGCGCTGGATAGCCGCTCATCCCACAGCACCGCCGGCAACCCCGCCACCTCCGACAGCGCCCGTGCCCAGTCGCGTGCCGCCTGCGCCGCAGGCCCGAGCGTGCCGTCCATAGAGAGCGGCAGCCCCACCACCAGCCCGCCGGCGTCCTGCGCGCGGGCGATCGCGGCGATCTCGGCGGCGTTCACCCCGAGCTTGCCGCGCCGCAGCGCCGTGTGCGGGCTGGCCAGCATCAGGCTCACGTCGGAAATCGCCACCCCGATCACCCGCGCGCCGGGGTCAAGCCCCACCAGCCGTTGGCCGGGGCGCAGTCCGGCGCGCAAGGCGGCCATGTTGATGACGGGCATGGCCGCGTTTATGGTCCGCGGCTTGCCCATACGCCATAACCCCAGAGGTTCCCCGCCGCATGTCGCTCGATCCCGCGACCGTCCGCCGTATTGCCAAACTTGCCCGCATCCAGGTCGATGAGGGCGGTGTCGTCCGCCTGCAGGGCGAGCTGAACAACATACTCGGCTGGATCGAAACATTGTCCGAGGTCAACGTGGAGGGCGTGGCGCCGCTCACCGGCGGCGCGCAGATAGCGCTGCGCCTGCGCGAAGATGCCGTCACCGACGGGCGGATCGCCGACGCGATACTGGCCAACGCGCCGGACCGTGTGGGCGCCTTTTTCACCGTGCCGAAAGTGGTCGAATGAGCATGCTGACGGATCTGACCATCGCCGCGGCCGCTGCCGCCTTGCGCCGGCGGGACTTCACCGCGGTGGCGCTGACGCAGGCGCATCTCGACGCCATCGAAGCGCGCAATCCGCAACTCAATGCGTTCATCACCGTGACACCCGAGCTGGCGCTGCAGCAGGCGGCATCGGCCGACGCCGCATTGGCCGACGGCAGCGCCGGCGTGCTGGCCGGCATACCGTTGGCGATCAAGGACCTGTTCTGCACCAAAGGCGTGCGCACCACGGCCGGCAGCCGAATCCTCGCGGATTTCGTGCCGCCGTACGAGAGCTCGGTCACCGCGAACCTGCTGCGCGACGGCGCGGTGTTCGTGGGCAAGGCCAATCTGGACGAGTTCGCGATGGGCTCGTCGAATATGACGTCGGCGTTCGGCCCGGTGGAGAATCCGTGGAAGCGCGCCGGTGACGCCGCGGCGATACTGGTGCCTGGCGGCTCGTCGGGTGGCTCGGCCGCCGCCGTCTCCGCGCGCCTGGCGATGGGCGCCACCGGCACCGACACCGGCGGCTCGATACGCCAGCCCGCCGCGTTCTGCGGCCTGGCCGGCGTCAAGCCCACATACGGCCGCTGCAGCCGCTGGGGCATTGTGGCGTTCGCAAGTTCGCTGGACCAGGCTGGGCCGTTCGCCCGCACCGTTGAGGATTGCGCGCTGCTGCTCGGCAGCATGGCGGGGTTTGACCCGAAGGACAGCACCAGCGCGGACCTGCCGGTGCCGGATTTCGCCGCCGCCTGCCGGCGCGGCGTGGCCGGCCTGCGCATCGGCGTGCCGCGCGAATATCGCGCCGACGGCATGCCGGAAGCGGTGGACCGCCTGTGGCAGCAGGGCCTGGAATGGTTGCGCGCGGCCGGCGCCACGATCGTCGACGTATCCCTGCCGCACACGAAATACGGCCTGGCCACCTATTATATAGTAGCGCCCGCCGAAGCCTCCTCGAACCTGGCCCGCTATGACGGCGTGCGTTTTGGCCTGCGCGCGGAAGGCCACGACCTGACGGAGCTGTACGAGCGCACGCGCGCGGCGGGGTTCGGCGCCGAAGTGCAGCGTCGCATCATGATCGGCACATACGTGCTCTCCGCCGGCTACTACGATGCGTATTACCTGCGGGCGCAGAAGGTGCGCGCGCTGATCCTGCGCGATTTCACCGAAGCGTTCGGGAAGGTGGATGCGCTGCTCACGCCGACCACGCCCACCGCCGCGTTCGCGCAGGGCGAGAAGATGGACGATCCCGTCGCGATGTATCTGAACGACGTGTTCACCGTGCCGGCGAGCATGGCGGGGGTTCCGGCGATGAGCGTTCCGGCGGGGCTCGATGCGCAGGGGCTGCCGCTGGGGTTGCAGGTGATCGGGCGACCGTATGACGAAGAGACGGTGTTTGCGGTATCGGCGGCGATCGAGGCGGCGGCGGATTTCACCGCGCGGCCGAAGTGAGGCAAGGCAAGCAGTCCTTTTTTGAAAAAAAGGACCAAAAAACTTTTGCGCCCCCACCTGCATCGAGGCTCCACCTTATTTCGCAGCCGTATGCGATGGCAGAAGCAAATGGAGCCCCGATGCAGCCGTCGGAGCAAAAGTTTTTTGCTTCTTTTTTGCAAAAAAGAAGGCCTTGCTTCCTTCCTTTCGGAGCCCCTCGATGACCTACACACTAGAAGGCAACACAGGCACCTGGGAAATCGTCTGCGGCCTGGAAGTCCACGCCCAGGTCATCAGCCGCTCCAAGCTCTTCTCCGGCGCGGCCACCGATTTCGGCGCCGACCCCAACACGCAGGTGAGCTTCGTCGACGCCGCGTTCCCCGGCATGCTCCCCGTGCTGAACCAGGAATGCGTGAGCCAGGCCGTGCGCACCGGCCTCGGGCTGAACGCGCAGATCAACCTGCACAGCCGGTTCGACCGCAAAAACTATTTCTACGCCGACCTGCCGAGCGGCTACCAGATCAGCCAGTTCGAACACCCGATCGTCGGCCGCGGTGAGGTGGAGATCGAGCTCGCCGACGGCAGCACGCGCCAGATCGGCGTCACCCGCCTGCACCTCGAGCAGGATGCGGGGAAATCCCTGCACGACCAGGACCCGGCGCGCTCGTTCATCGATCTCAACCGCTGCGGCGTGGCGCTGATGGAGATCGTCAGCGAGCCCGATATACGCACGCCCGAAGAAGCCGGCGCATATCTGCGCAAATTGCGCACGGTATTGCGCTATCTCGGCACCTGCGACGGCAACATGGACGAGGGCAGCATGCGCGCCGACGTCAACGTATCCGTCCGCCACGCCGGCGAGCCGTTCCGCACCCGCTGCGAGGTGAAGAACGTGAACTCCATACGCTTCGTGATGCTGGCGATCGAGGCCGAGGCGAAGCGCCAGGTCGAGATCTGGGAATCCGGCGGCGAGGTGCACCAGGAGACTCGGCTGTTCGACCCGTCGCGCAACGAGACCCGCAGC
The DNA here is from genome assembly GCA_963795825.1 of uncultured Alphaproteobacteria bacterium. Classification (GTDB taxonomy): domain Bacteria; phylum Pseudomonadota; class Alphaproteobacteria; order Acetobacterales; family Acetobacteraceae; genus BOG-908. The sequence goes on from CAWCIW010000001.1 coordinate 1,565,432, forward strand.
ATGCGCAGCAAGGAAGACGCGCATGATTACCGCTATTTCCCCGATCCCGACCTGCTCCCGCTCGTGCTCGAGCAGGCATGGGTGGACGAACTGCGCGCGCATCTCCCGGAACTGCCTGATGCCAAGCGCGCGCGTTTCGTGCGCGACTACGGCTTGCCGGCTTACGATGCGGGCGTGCTGGTCGCCGAGCAGATCACCGCCGATTTCTTCGAGACGGTGGCGCGCGGGCGCGATGCGCGGCTCGCGGCTAACTGGATCACCGGCGATTTCTTCGCCGCCCTGAACCGCACCGGCCGCACCATCGAGACCAGTCCGGTGAGTGCGGCCAACCTCGGCGCGCTGCTCGATCTGCTGGCCGATGCCACGATCAACGGCCGCATCGCCAAGGAGGTGTTCGAGGCGATGGTGGAGACCGGCGCCGCTCCAGGCGAGATCGTGGAGGACCGCGGCCTGCGCCAGGTGACGGATACCGGCGCGATCGACGCGGCGGTGGATGCGGTGCTGGCGGCCAATCCGGACAAGCTCGCGGAATACCATGGCGGCAAGGAGAAGCTGTTCGGCTTCTTCGTGGGGCAGGTGATGAAGAACATGGGCGGGAAAGGGAATCCGGCCCTTGTCAACGCGGCGCTGAAAACGCGCATAGGATAAGGAAGGCCTTCTTTTCTGAAGAAAAGAAGCAATAGACTTCTGACTCCGCTGTCGCGCGCCTGTCCGGAAATTCGCCGACAGGGAGCAAAAGCTTTTTGCTTCTTTTTCTCGAAAAAGAAGGCCTTGCCTTGCCTTCATTTGACCAACGAACCGCCACCCCCTAGAACACCAGGGCAAACGTCGTGTTGCATCCCGGAGGAGGGGTGGCCGAGTGGCTGAAGGCGGCGGTTTGCTAAACCGCTGAACGTTGTAAAGGCGTTCCGAGGGTTCGAATCCCTTCCCCTCCTCCAGAACTCTTCCCAAGTCGCGCAGCGCAACCGCAAGTCGTGACAAAGTATTTCGATATACGCGCACAACTCGATAATCGTGGACATGGCCGCCAAACCGCCGCAACAAGGCAGTTCGGAGAACAGTCGAAGGCTGGTGATGCCGTTGGATAGCCAGGCGGGACTACAGGGCGCAAGTGTCGCGATCGTCGGAGCCGCCTGCCGCCTGCCCGGCGCGCCGGACGAGGCCGCCTTCTGGCGCCTGCTCGAATCCGGCGCGTGCGCGGTATCCGACGCCCCCGCCGGCCGCTGGTCCACCGCGCGCTACCTGCACCCGCGCCGCTCCGAACCCGGTTTCAGCTACAGTTTCGCCGGCGGCTACATCGATGGCGCGCTCGGCTTCGACCCCGGCGTGTTCGGCATTTCGCCGCGCGAGGCCGCCGAGATGGACCCGCAGCAGCGCCTGCTCCTCGAAGCGGTGTGGAGCGCGCTGGAGGATGGCGGCATCCCGCCCGGCTCGCTCGCCGGCGGCAATACCGGCGTCTATGTCGGCGCCTCCGGGCTCGATTACGGCGCGCTGCAGGTCGGCGATCTCGGCGCCATCGACAGCCATTTCATGACCGGCAACACGCTGTCCGTGCTGTCGAATCGCATCTCGTATATCTTCGACCTGCGCGGCCCCAGTTTCACCGTCGATACCGCGTGCTCCTCGTCGCTGGTGGCGTTTGCCCAGGCCCAGGCGGCGATCGCCTCCGGCCAGATCGACACCGCGATCGTGGCCGGCGTGAACCTGCTGCTCTCGCCGTTCCCGTTCATTGGATTCGCGCGCGCCGGCATGCTGTCGCCCACCGGGCTGTGCCACTCGTTCGGGGCGGGTGCGGACGGCTACGTGCGCGGCGAGGGCGTGGTCGCCATGGTGATCACCCGCCTGGAGACCGCGATCGCGCGCCGCCACCGCGTGCGCGCCGTGGCCCTGGCGTCCGGCACCAACTCGGATGGCCGCACCAACGGCATCGCCCTCCCGGCGATCGAGGGCCAGCGCTGCCTGCTCGACCAGCTCTACGGCGCCGGCGGTATCGACCCCGAGCGGCTCGCGTTCATCGAAGCGCATGGCACAGGCACCGCCGTGGGCGACCCGGCGGAGGCCACCGCCCTCGGGCTGGCGCTCGGCCGGCGTCGCCACGCGCCGCTGCCGATCGGCTCGGTGAAATCCAACATCGGCCATCTGGAACCCGCCTCCGGCCTGGCCGGCCTGCTGAAAGCGATCCTTGCGCTGGAGCACCGCCGCCTGCCAGCCTCGCTGCACGCGGCCGCGGCCAACCCGGCGATAGACTTCGCCGCCCTGAACCTCAGCCTGGCCACCGCGCCGGTGGCGCTCCCGGCCGACGGCGTGTGGCTCGCCGGCGTGTCGTCGTTCGGCTTCGGCGGCACCAACGCCCATGTGGTGCTGCGCCAGCCGGAGGCTTTCGAGCTGCCGGCCGCCTTCGCGCAATCTGCCAACGGGTCGCAGCCCGAACTGCTCGTGCTCTCCGCCCACTCCCGCGCGGCGCTGGCCGCCACTGCCTCCGCCTATGCCGCGCTGATCGAATCCGGCCAGGAGCCCGCGCGCCTGGCCGGCGGCCTCGCCTGGCAGCGCGACCTCGCCAACCACCGCGCCGCCTGGCCGGTCGGCCACGCCACCGCGGCCTCCCTGCGCGCCTTCGCGGCCGAGAACGCCATCCCGGGCGGTGCCATGGCGCGCGGCGCCGAGGGCACGGCGCCCTCCCACGCGCCCACTCTGTGCTTCGTGTTCTCCGGCAACGGTGCGCAGTGGAGCGGCATGGGCCGCGCCGCGTTCGCCGCCAATCCGGCGTTCCGCGCCAAGTTCCGCGCGGTCGATGCGAGCTTCTCCCGGTTCGCCAGCTGGTCGCTCGAAGCAGCACTGCACGATCCGGACCTCGGCGCCGCGCAGAACCAGGCCGAGCTGATCCAGCCGCTGCTGTTCGCCGTGCAGTCGGCACTCACCGCCGGCCTGGCCGCGTTCGGCCTGCTGCCGGACATCGTGCTCGGCCACAGCATCGGCGAGATCGCCGCCGCCGAAGCCGCCGGCGCGCTCGACATGGACGAGGCGGTGCGCGTGATCTTCCACCGCAGCGCGCAGCAGCAGGCGGCGCACGGCCTGGGCGGCATGGCGGTAGCCAATATCGCGTGCGACGCCGCAATTGCCCTGTTCGCCGAGCCCGGTCTCGAGACCCTGGAGATAGCCGCAATCAACGGCCCCGGCTCGGTCAGCATCTCTGGCCCGATGCCGGCGCTCGAGGCGTTCGCCAAGCTCGCCCGCCGCCGACGTATCGCCGCGCGCGTGCTGGACCTGCCCTACCCATTCCATTGCAGCCTGCTGGACCCCCTGCGCGACAAGGTTCTGGCCGCCTTTGGCACCATCGCCTGCCGCCGGGGCGATGCCGCGTTCATCTCCACCGTGACGGGCGCCGGCCTGCCGGCACTGCGCTGGACGCGCAATATTGGTGGCGCAACGTGCGCGCGCCGGTGCTGTTCGGCGACGCGATCGCGCAAGCCGCCCGCCAGGGCGCCACCGTGTTCCTCGAAATCGGCCCGCGCCCGATCCTGCAGGGCAACATCACCGCCACGCTGCGCCATGCCGGGCTGGACGGCGCGGTGCTGCCGAGCCTGGCCGAAAAGGCGCCGGACGGCGATCCGCTGGTGATGATCCTGGCCCGCGCGCTGGTGCTCGGCTGCAAGGTGGACCGTCTGGCGGTGTTCGGCCCGCGCCAGGCCGGCCGGGTGCAGCTACCGCCGTACGCCTGGCAGCGCCGCGACTTCGCCACGCCGCCCACCAGCGAGGCGATGGACCTCTATCGCGACGCGCCACGTCACGCGCTGCTCGGCACGCGTCTCCGCGACGGCACCCCGGAATGGCGCAACCTGATCGACGCCGCCACAATCCCCTATCTGGCGGACCACCGGATCGACGGCGAAGTCGTTGTTCCCGCCGCGGCCTTCGCCGAGATGGCGTTGGCCGTGGCGCGCGACCTCTACCCCGAAGGCCCTGTCGGGCTGGAGGATTTCGACCTGCTCGCCTGGCTCACTTTGCCCGTCGACCAGATGCGCGAACTCTCCGTGCGCCTGCAAAGCGAGGCCTCCGATGGTCGAGATCTGGAGCCGCGCCCGCTTCGCCGCCGATGCGTGGACCCTGCATGCGCGCGGCCGCATCGTGCGCATCGCCTCGCCGCCACCGGCGCCCGGCGCCCGCGCGCTGCTGCCGCACGCGCTCACGCCGGCTGCGGTGTATGACAGCGCGGCCCGCAGCGGCATCTTCTACGGCCCGGCGTTCCGACGCGTGCGCGGCGGTTCGCGCAGCGACACGCTGATAGAGGTCGATCTTGCTCCCGTAGCCGCTTCGGACCTGACCGGCGCGCCGAACGTGCTGCATCCGATCGCGCTGGATGCCGCGTTCCATGCCATGTTCGACAACATCAAGCGCCGCGCCGGCGAGCGCCACGCCTATCTGCCGGTGCGCTTCGCCGGCCTGCGCGTCGAGCGCGACGGCGTCCCGCCCGCGCATGCCAGCGTGGTCATCCACCGCGAGACCGACCGTTCGCTCAGCGTCGGCGTGACACTCACCGATGCCCAGGGCGGCCTGGTTGCCGAGCTGACCGGCGGGCTGTTCCGCGCCGTGGTCCTCGAGCGCGATGCGGCCGACCAGGTGTTCTTCCACCAGGAAAACCTCCGCCTGTCGCGCACGGGGCCGGATTCCGCGCGGCGGGACTGCGCAATGGCGGCGCTGGCCGGGCTGGGCGCGATCGCGCCGCCGGAATCCTGGCTCTATCTCGGCGCGTTCGCGCGCGCCCTGGCCTTCGAGAGCCTGCGCGCGGTGCATGGCGAGGCGGAAATCCTCCCTGCGCGCGCCGCGGTCGCCGGCCCGCTGCTGCCGGACCTGCAGGCGGCGCTGCTGGCGGGTCTCGGCCGCGCCGGGCTGGCCACGCGCACCCGCGCCGGCTGGCAGCTCGAAGCGGAAAGCGGCCTGCCCGAAGCCGGCGAGATCCTGCGCAGCCTGGCCGCCGAACATCCTGCGGCGAATGTCGAGATACTGCTCGCCGCCCATGCCCGCGCCCGCCTTGCCGGCGTGCTGCGCAGCGGCGCGGACGCGGCCATCAGCGCCGCCACGCTGGAGCGGTTCGACAGCGCGTCGATCCTGTTCGCGCCGGTGCTCGATGCCGCCCTTGCCATTTGCGTGGCGCTGCAGGCCCGCGTGGCGCCGGAGCGCCTGCGCATCCTGGTGGCCGAACCGTTCTGCCTCGGCGTGCTGCAGCGCCTGGCCGGGTTGCTGCAGGACGACGCGGTCGGCGTCACCGTGCTCGGCACCGACACCCGCCGGCTCGACCTGCTGCAGGCGCGCCACGCCAACATGGCCGGTGTTGTGTTCCTGCACGAAGATGCCGACGACACGCCGGATTTCGACATCGCGCTGTCGCTTGCCCTGGGCCCGGACTCGGCCGACGCGGCGCTCGGTCCGGCGCTCGCCAGGCGCCTCGGGCCGGGCGGGCTACTGTGCATCCTGCAGCCGCCGGACAGCCCGATCTACGATTGCCTGCTCGGCCTGCAGACCGACTGGTTCGTGCCCGATACCGGCCTGTCGCAGCCGCCGGGGCGCATCGCGGCCGCGCGCGACGGCCGCCAGCTCGCCGCATCCGGCGGGTTCCTGGGTGCGGTCACCCACCAGCTCGGCGAGGATGTCGGCAGCCTGATGATCGCGCAGGCACCCCCCGCCGCCACGCCGCGCGCTCTGAGAGCGGCCGTGGTGCCGGACAGCGGCGCCGTGCTCCTGCTGCAGGACTGGCCGGAGCTCGCCCAGGCGCTGCGCCGCGCCGGACTGGCCGTCAGCCACGACGCGCTTGCCCCGCGCGACGCGGACTCCAGCCTGGTGTTCCTGGCCCAGCCCGCCGGACCAGGCGATCTGGCAGGCTGCCTCGCCGAACTCGCCGCAATGCTGCAGGGTGCCGCGCCGTCGGACCGGCTCTGGGTGGTCGTGCGCGGCCTGCGCCACCCCGATCGCGGTGCCGCGGCCGAGGCGATCTGGAGCTTCGCCCGCGTCGCCACCAACGAATATCCCGGGCTCACCTTGCGCCTGGTCGATCTCGCACCCGATGAACCCGGCGTGTGGGACGCCACCGCCGCCGCCCGTAGCCTGGCCGCCCTGATCGCCAGGCCCGGTCCGGAGACCGAATTGCTGCTGGACGCCAGCGGCCTGTCCGCCACGCGCCTGGTCGCCGGCCTGCCGGGACGCAGCGCGATCGCCGCGGCGAAACTGCAGTTCGGCGCCCAGGGCGCGCAAGGCGGCCCGCTCGCGGGTGCGCATTGGACGGAGATCCAGCGTCGCGCCCCGGGGGACGGCGAGATCGAGATACGCATCGCCGCCGCCGGAGTGAATTTCCGCGACGTGATGCTGGCCGCCGGCCTGCTCGATGACGACGTGCTCGATGACGGCATGGCCGGCGCGGTGCTCGGCTTCGAGGCCGCCGGCGAGGTGTTGCGCGTGGGCACCGGCGTCACCGCCTTCCAACCGGGCGACCAGGTGATGGGCTTCGCGCGGGAAAGCTTCGCTACCCATGCCACCGCGGATGCCCGCGTGTTCATCCGCGTGCCGGACGGCATCGCCACCGAAGCCGCCGCCACCATCCCCGTGGCGTTCCTCACCGCCTGGTACGCCCTGGTGCACGTGGCGCGCATCCAGCCGGGCGAGTGGGTGCTGATACATGGCGCTGCCGGCGCGGTCGGCCTGGCCGCGATGCAGATCGCCAGGCTGCACGGCGCCAGGATCGCCGCCACCGTCGGCGCGCCGGAAAAGCGCGCGCTGGTGGCCGCGTTCGGCGCCGAGCGCATCTACAACTCGCGCAGCACCGCGTTCGCCGACCTGGTGCGCGCGGAGATCGGCGGCGTGGACGTGGTGCTGAACTCGCTGGCCGGCGAGGCGATGCAGGCCGGGCTGAAATGCCTGAAACCCTTTGGCCGCTTCATCGAGCTCGGTAAGCGCGACTACGTGCTCAACACCGCGCTCGGCCTGCGCCCGTTCCGCCGCAATCTGAGCTATTTCGGCGTCGACCTGGACCAGCTCCTGGCCGCCAATCTGCCTCTGGTGGAGCGCCTGCTTGCCGAATTGGCCGCGCAGTTCGCCAACGGCGCGCTGACGCCGCTGCCCTACCAGGCGTTCGACTCCCATGCCGCCGGCGGCGCGTTCCAGTTGATGCAGTCGGCCGGCCACGTGGGCAAGCTGCTGGTCCGCCCGCCGGCCCGCCCCACCGCCGCGCGCCCCGCCAATGCGATATTCCGGCCAGGCGCCGGCGCCCATCTGGTCGTCGGCGGCACCGGCGGCTTCGGCTTCGAGGCGGCGTGCTGGCTCGCCGAAGCGGGCGCGCAGACGGTGGTGGTAGCCTCGCGCCGCGGCCGTATCGAGCCGGAATTGCTGGCGCGCGCGCAAGCGCTCCAGGCGGCCGGCACGAAGCTGGTCGTAGCGACGCTGGACGTGACCGACGCCGACGCGGTGGCCGCGCTGACCGGCCAACTCGTGCGCGAATACGGCCGCGTCGCCGGCGTGATCCACGCCGCCGTGGTGCTCGACGACTCGCTGATCGCCAATCTCGCGCCGGACACCACGCGCGCCGTGCTGGCCCCCAAGGTGGCGGGTGCCGCGAACCTCGACCGTGCCACGCGCGGCGGCCCGGCGCTGGACTATTTCGTGGCGTTCTCCTCAGTAGCCGCGATGGTCGGCAATCCGGGGCAGGGCGCCTACGTGGCGGCGAACGGCTACCTGCAGGGGCTAATGGCGCAGCGGCACGCCGCCGGACTGCCCGGTCTCGCGGTGGGCTGGGGTGCGATCGCGGACGCCGGGCTGCTGGCGCGTGATCCCGCCGGCACCGCCCGCCTCGAAGCGCTCTCCGGCATCGCCGCCATGCCGGCCAGCGCGGCCCTTGCCCATCTCGCGACCCTGCTGGCCGACCCCTCGCACACCCCCGCCACGGTGTTCTGCGCAAAGTTCGGCCACGGCCACGCCGCCCAGCGCCTGAAGCTGCTGCGGATGCCGGCCTTCGCCGCGCTGTCCGGCGACGCCGATGCAGTGGCCGCCACCGCCACCGACCTCGCCTCCCGCATCGCCGGCAAATCCGAAGGCGAGGCGCGCGCGCTGGTGGCGGGGCTGGTAGCCGCCGAAGTCGGCCGCATCTTCCGTCTGCCGCCCGACGACATCGAACTGGGCCGGCCGCTGGACGAACTTGGACTGGATTCGCTGATGAGCCTGGATTTGCGCATGGGTATCGAGAAACGCTTCGGCATCGAGCTGCCCGTCACCGTGATCGCCGCCGGCGTGAGCGTGAACGAACTCGCCTCCCGCCTGATCGCCAGCCTGCGCCGCGGGCCAGAAGCGGCGAGCGATGCGGACGAGCTGGCGATCATGCAGCGCCACGGCCTGCTGCCCACCGCCGTGCCCACCGGCGTGGCCGTGCTCGAGCAGACCGCACATGCGCGCGGCGAAATCCCCGCCATACCGGTGGTGCTGGCATGAACGAAACTCCCAATCCGGGCCGGCTGACCGGGTCCGCGAAGGCGGCGCTGCTGCAGACCATGCGCGCGCCGCTCGCCCGCGCGCCCGAGCCCGCCTCGCCTCTGCAGGCCCCGGCCACCGACGCGGCCGCCCCGAACACCTTCGGCTTCGACGCGCCCGGCCTCGACGGCCCCGAGCGCCCCGCGGCCGCTTCGCGCGAGATGTCGTTCGAGAGCCTGCCCGCCTACAAAATGCTGCGCAGCCAGCGCGGCATGGCCGACGCCCTCGGCCTGCGCTTCCCGTTCTACCGCACGCATGACGCGCGCGCCGGCGCCCGCAGCGTGATCGACAGCCAGCCTGTGGTGAACTTCGCCTCCTACGACTATCTCGGGCTGAACGGCCATCCGGAGATCGCCGAGGCCGTGGCCGTTGCCACGCGCGACTGGGGCACCAGCGTATCGGCCAGCCGCATCACCGCGGGCGAACGCGCATTCCACACCGAGCTCGAGAACGCGCTCGCCGGCATCTACCAGGCCGAAGCCGCACTCGCGTTTGTCAGCGGCCACGCCACCGCGATCTCCACCATCGCCGCGCTGCTCGGCCCGCGCGACCTGATCCTGCACGACTCGCTCATCCACAACTGCGTCGTCGTCGGCGCCCAGCTCTGTGGCGCCACCAGGCGCGCCTTCCCGCACAACGACATGGACGCGCTGGATGACATGCTGACCGCCAGCCGCGGCCGGTTCGAGCGCGTGCTCATCGTGTCCGAAGGCCTTTATTCGATGGACGGCGACGGGCCGGACCTCGCCCGCCTCGTGGCGCTGAAAACCCACCACGAATGCTGGCTGATGGTCGATGACGCCCATGCGCTCGGCGTGCTCGGCACCACCGGACTAGGCATCTTCGAGATGGCCGGCGTGGACCCGTCCGGCGTGGATATCTGGCTCGGCACGCTGTCGAAAACCCTGGTGAGCTGCGGCGGCTACGTGGCCGGCAGCCGGGCGCTGATCGAATACCTGAAGCTGACCGCGCCCGGCATGGTGTACAGCGTGGGCCTGCCCGCGCCGGCCGCGGTGGCGGCGCTGACCGCGATACGGCTGATGCTGCGTGAACCGGCGCGCGTCGCCCGCCTGCAGGCAAACGGCCAGCGCTTCCTGCAGGGCGCACGCGACGCCGGGCTGGACGTGGGCACGAGCTGGGGTTTCGCGGTGACGCCGATCATCCTCGGCGATTCGCTGCGCACCATCACGCTCGCCGACCGGTTGCTCGGGCGCGGCTACAACGCCTTTCCGATCATCCCGCCCGGCGTGCCGGAACGCTCGGCGCGGCTGCGGTTCTTTATCTCGTCGGAACATACCGCGTCGGAGCTCGACGGCGCGGTGGCGGCGATCGTGGACGAGCTGGGCACGCTTGGCGGCTTGCCGGGCGGCGCGCGGGCGATGGAGCCGGCATCCTGAGCAAGGCTGCGCCCGCGTTCAGGAATGTGGTGATCACCGGCGCCTCCAGCGGTATCGGCGCCGCTTTGGCGGCGCAGTACGCCGGGCCGGGCGTGACGCTCGGGCTGACCGGGCGCGACGCCACGCGGCTCGCAACCATTGCAGCCCAGGCCAGCGACGCCGGTGCCACCGTGCAACAGGGCGTGTTCGACCTGCGCGACCGTCCCGCCGCGGCCGGATTCCTGGCCGGGTTCGAGGCCAGCCACCCGGTCGACCTGCTGTTCGCCAATGCCGGCGTGCTCGAGGGCCGCCAAGCCGACGGCACGCCGGAGGACGGCGATACCGCGCGCCGCGTGGTGGAGATCAACCTGCTCTGCGCGATCGACACGGTGCACGCCGTGCTGCCCGGCATGACGGCGCGCGGAAGCGGGCGGATCGTGCTGGTCAGCTCGCTCGCCGGCCTCTCGCCGCTGGCCGACGCCCCGGCCTACAGCGCCAGCAAGGCGGGGCTGCTGTCCTACGGCCAGGCGCTGCGGGCGTCATTCGGGCCGAAATCCGGCGTGCGCGTCTGTGTGGTGTGCCCTGGCTACGTATCGAGCGCGATGACGGACAGCCATATCGGCAAGCAGCCGGGCAAGATCACCGCGGCGACGGCGGCGCGGCTGATTGCGTCGGGCGTGGCGCGGGACAAGGCGGTGATTGCGTTCCCCGGGGTGTTGTATGCGTTGTCGCTGCTGACGCCGTTTTTGCCGGAGGCGGTGGTGCGAATGGGCGAGAAAGATTTGCGGTTTCACGTGGCGGGGAAGTGAAGCAAGGCCTTCTTTTTTGAAAAAAAGAAGCAAAAAACTCCTGCGTTCCCCGCTGCAGTATCGCCCGCGTATTTCCTGCAATTGCGGGCGTTGCGGAACCAGCGCGGGCCTTGCTTACCGGCGCGCCGCCCGCATGATGCCAATCATCTCCCGAACCGCCCCGCCCAACCCCATAGACACCGCAGCGCCCACCAGGAAATGCCCGATATTCAGCTCGGCCACCTCAGGCAAAGCCGCGATCGCCCCGACATTGTCGTAAGTCAGCCCATGCCCCGCATGGCACTCCAGCCCGAGTTCCCTGGCCAGCGTGGCACTTTCGGCCAAACGCTCCAGCTCGCCCGGGCGGCCCAGCGCATAGGCGCCGGTGTGTAGCTCGACGACGGGCGCGCGCAGCGAAGCGGCCGCGCGCAATTGCGCCGGATCCGGATCGATGAACAGCGACACGCGTATGCCGGAATCATTCAGCGTGGCCACGATCGGCCCGAGCATGGTGATCTGGCCGGCGGCGTCCAGACCGCCCTCCGTTGTCACCTCGCGGCGGTGTTCCGGTACGATGCAGGCGGCGTGCGGCAGGTAGCGCGTGGCGATGGCGACCATCTCGGACGTGGCGGCCATTTCCAGGTTTATCGGTGCCGTGAGTTCGGCGCAGAAACGGGCCAGGTCGTGGTCGTGTATGTGCCGGCGGTCTTCGCGCAGATGCAGGGTGATGCCGTCTGCGCCGGCGTCCAGCGCGATGCGCGCGGCTTCGAGCGGATCGGGGAAGCTGCCGCCGCGTGCGTTGCGCAGGGTCGCCACGTGATCGATGTTTACGCCTAGGCGCGGCATTATCAGGCTCCGAGGTTGGTGGTCGGGAAGTAGGTTAAGCAAGGCCTTCTTTTCTGAAGAAAAGAAGCAAAAGACTTTTGACTCCGCTGTCGCGCGCCCGATTACGAAGGTTGGTGTTCGCTCAGACGAACGGAAGCAAAAGTTTTTTGGTCCTTTTTTTCAAAAAAGGACTGCTTGCCTTGCCTAGCGATCCCACGCGGCCCGCATCTCCGCCGCCATCTGCAGCGCGGCGATCAGGCTGGACGGGTCCGCCATGCCTTTGCCGGCAATATCGAAAGCAGTGCCGTGGTCCGGCGAGGTGCGTATGATCGGCAGCCCGAGGGTTATGTTCACACCCCCGTTCATGTCGATGGTCTTCAACGGTATCAGCGCCTGGTCGTGATACATGCAGATTGCGGCATCGTAGGTCTGGCGCGCCTGTTGCGTGAACATGGTGTCCGGCGGGTGTGGTCCGCTGACCTGCAGGCCGTCCGCGCGGAGTTGTTCGATCGCCGGCTGGATGATGGTGGTCTCTTCCGTGCCTAGGCGCCCCTGCTCGCCGGCATGCGGGTTTAGCCCGGCGATAGCCAGGCGCGGTTGCCGGATGAAGAAATCCTTCCGCAAAGCTTCGTGCGTCGTCCGTGCTGCGCGAACGATCGCCGCGGTGGTCAGGCCGTCCAGCGCCTCGCGCAACGACATATGTACGGTGACGGGCACCACGCGCAATTGCGGGCAGGCGAGCATCATGATCTCGCGGCCGCTGGCCCCCGTCAGGGCTGCCAGGAATTCGGTATGGCCCGGATGCGGAAACCCTGCTGCCATCAGCACGGATTTTGCGATCGGGTTGGTGACGACGCCGCCGGCCTGGCCGGTCTGGGCGAGGTGCACGGCGCGTTCGATGCTGGCGATCGTGGCGGGCGCGTTGGCGGTGTTCGGTTGGCCGGGGATCGCGGCCTGGGCGAGTTTCAGCGGGAGCACCGGGAGACTGCGCGCGAAATCGGCTTCGTCTGGGCTGGCGATGATCTGGATCGGCGCGTGACCGGCGATCCAGTCGGGATCGGCGATGATGAAGAATGCGGGGCCGGTTTGGCGGCGTTTTTGCCAGGCGGCGGCGGTGATTTCCGCGCTTATGCTGGCGGGGTCGCCCATTGTCAGGGCTAGCAAGGCAAGCAAGGCCTTCTTTTTTGCAAAAAAGAAGCAAAAAACTTTTGCTCCTGACGCCTGCATAGGCTTGCACGCGGGTTACCACGCTTGTGCGGCTGCATCGATGGCGACAGGAGCACGAGACTTCTTCCTCAGATATGTATCGCCCGGCCCTCGACCGCGAGTGCGGCTTCCTTCACCGCCTCGCTCAACGACGGATGCGCATGGCAGATGCGGCCGACATCCTCGGACGACGCGCCGAACTCCATCGCGGTGGCAATCTCGGCAATCAGCGTTCCGGCATCCGGCCCGATGATATGTGCCCCGAGAATGCGGTCGGTGGTCGTGTCGGCCAGGATTTTCACGAACCCGTCGGTGGCGCCCATGGCGCGTGCGCGGCCGTTGGCGGTGAACGGAAACTTGCCGACGCGGTAGTTGGCACCGTCTTTCTTCAGCATCTCCTCGGTGGCGCCGATGCTGGCCACTTCCGGCCAGGTGTACACGACGCCGGGTATCACGCCGTAATTCACGTGCCCGGCCTGGCCGGCGATCAGCTCGGCAACCGCGACACCCTCCTCCTCGGCCTTGTGCGCGAGCATCGGGCCGGTGATGACGTCGCCGATGGCGTAGATGCCGTCGACATTGGTGCGGTAATGCGGGTCGATTTTCACGAAGCCGCGCTCGTCCAGCGCCACGCCGGCTTCGGCCAGGCCGAGATTTGCGGTGTAGGGTCGCCGGCCGATCGAGACGAGCACCACGTCCGCCTGCAGGGTTTCCGCAGTCCCGCCCTTGGCGGGTTCCACGGTGAGCTCCACGCCGGCATCGGTTGCGGTCGCACCGGTGACTTTCGTGCTGAGCCGGAATTTCAGGCCCTGTTTGGACAGCACGCGCTCGAAGGTCTTGCCGATCTCGCCGTCCATGCCCGGCACGAGCTTGTCCAGATATTCGACGACCGTGACCTGCGCGCCGAGCCGGTGCCACACGGAGCCGAGCTCCAGGCCGATATAGCCGCCGCCAATGACCACGAGGTGTTTCGGCACGGCGTCGAGTTCGAGCGCGCCGGTGGAGGTGACGATGCGTTTTTCATCGATGGTGACGCCGGGAAGCGGGATGCTTTCGCTGCCGGTGGCGATGACGATGTGTTTGGCGCTGTAGGTTTTGCCATCGACGTCGATCTGGCCTGGCGCGGTCAGGCGCGCGGCGCCCTTCAGCCAGGTGACCCTGTTTTTCTTGAAGAGAAACTCCACGCCTTTGACATTCGCGCTTACGACTTCGCCTTTGCGCGCCTGCATGCGCGCGAGATCGAGTGTCACGCCGCTGACGTTTATGCCGTGTTCCTTGAACGAGCCTTGCACCTCGTGGAAGTTTTCCGAGGATTGCAGCAGCGCCTTGGAGGGGATGCAGCCGATGTTGAGGCAGGTGCCGCCGAGCGTCGCGCGCATTTCCACGCACGCGGTGCGCAGGCCGAGCTGCGCCGCGCGTATCGCGGCCACGTAGCCGCCCGGGCCGCCGCCGATGACGATGACGTCGTAGGTGTCGGTGGCTGGGACAGCGGTTTTCGGGGTTGGTATGGCGGCGGCGGCGGTGGACCCGGCGGCCTGCATCGGCGCGGCCGGCGCCTCCACGGCCGGTTGCTGGCTTGGCGCGGGCGCCTGCGCCTGTGCGCCGCTGTCCTCAATCGAACCGAGCTGCGCGCCGACCTCGACCTCCGTGCCTTCCGCCACCTGATGCGCGCCGAGCGTGCCGGTAGCGGGCGCGTTCACCTCGACGGTAACCTTGTCGGTTTCGAGTTCAACGACGGGTTCGTCGGCGCGCACTGAGCTCGCCCGGCTGCTTTATCCAGCGGGCGACGGTGGCGGTGGTGACGCTCTCTCCAAGTGTCGGGACGATGATGTTTTGAGACATGAGAACCTCAGTTGACGATCGACATATCACCGAAGAAAACGTGACGGCCGGTGACAGGCAGGCCATTGAGCGTAAGCGGGAAAAACCGAAGTCCAGGATGTTCGAGCCATGCGAGCAGACAACTTGCGACTCTCGGATCGCCGGATCTGCTGGTTACCGCGCAGTCTCGCAAGGTGCCGATCACCGACACGCTACATACAACAGTCGCGTGCCCGCCTGGTGGCCCCATTCCTGGATATCTGGGTTGCTTCCAACCTGGCGCAAACTCGATTGGCCTCTCGTTAAACAGAGCGCCAAGCGGCAAGCTCGTCGGCGGCCGTTTCGGCCAGGTTAGTCCGGGGCCACGCAGGTTGCCAGACAACGCCGGCACTGAAGGCGCGTAGGGATTGGGATCATCCAGAGCGCAGCCTGGCAGCGCGAGACAACACATGCCTGCAGTCACGGCTATTCTCGGCGGCAAGTTCGCAGAGAATTTTCGAGTTTTCACAGCCCCAGCAGCAACCGCCGCGGATCCTCGATGCCCTCTTTCACCCGCACCAGGAAACTCACCGCCTCTTTGCCGTCGATGATCCGGTGATCGTACGACAGCGCCAGATACATCATCGGCCGTATCTCCACCTTGCCGGCGATCGCCACCGGCCGGTCCTGTATCTTGTGCATGCCCAGAATCGCCGATTGCGGCGGGTTGAGGATCGGCGTGCTCATCAGCGAACCGTAGGTGCCACCATTGGTGATCGAGAACGTACCACCGGTCAGCTCATCGAGCTTCAACTGCCCATCGCGCGCGCGCTTGCCCATTCCCGCGATCGCGCCCTCGATCTGCGCAAAACTCAGTTGCTGCGCATCGCGCAACACCGGCACCACCAGCCCGTTCGCACCGCCCACAGCGATGCCCATGTTGACGTAGTTCTTATAGACGATGTCCTCACCGTCGATCTCGGCATTCACCGCGGGATATTCGTGCAATGCGGCCACGCAGGCGCGCACGAAGAAACTCATGAAGCCCAGCCGCACGCCCGCATTCTTCTTCTCGAACGCGTCCTTATATTCGCTGCGCAGCGCCATCACCGCGCTCATGTCCACTTCGTTGAAAGTGGTCAGCATGGCGGCCGTGTTCTGCGCCTCCTTCAGCCGAGAGGCGATGGTGCGACGCAGCCGCGTCATGCGCACGCGCTCCTCGCGCGCATCCGCCGGGCGCGGTGCCTTGGCCGCGGCAGGCGCTGCCGCGGCCGGGGCAGGGCGATCCAGGAACGCCAGAACATCGCCCTTGGTGATGCGGCCGTCCTTGCCGGAGCCTTCGCCTACGGCAGCGGCCGAGACATCCCGCTCCTGCATCATCTTCGCCGCCGCCGGCAGCGGCGCATGGCCACCGCCGCCCGACACCACGTCGGAGGGCGGCGTCGCAGGGCGCGATACCGGACCGGAGGTCCGCGGCGGGGCATGTATGCCGGCGCCCGTCTGCTGCGGGTCGAGCTTCACCGGCGCGGGCTCCACATGCGCCGGCTGCTCAGGCGCCGGCTTCGCTGCGACCGCGGCGCCAGCACCGGCCGGCGCCGCTGCCCCGCCCGATGCGATCGACCCGATGACCGCCCCAACCTCGACCTCGGCGCCTTCGGCCGCCTCCGGCTCTCCCATCACGCCGGCCACGCTGGCATTCACCTCCACCGTCACCTTGTCGGTCTCGAGCTCCACCACAGGCTCGTCCGCCGCCACCGCCTCGCCGGCCTTTTTCAACCAGCGCGACACCGTCGCCGTCGTCACGCTCTCGCCCAGCGTCGGCACCAGTATGTCGGTCACTGCGTCGTCTCCTTGCCGCCAAGCGCGTCATGCACGAGTGCGGCCTGCTCCGCCGCATGGGTTTTCGCAAGCCCGGTGGCAGGGCTCGCGGCCGCCACCCGGCCCACGAAGTCCGGCCGCCGCGCGCGATGCTTCAGCACACTCAGCACGCGCTCGATACGGCGGTCGACGAAGTTCCAGGCGCCCATGTTCTCCGGCTCCTCCTGGCACCACACCACGCTTTCCGCGTTCGGATAGGCCTTGAGCGTGAAAGCCAGCGTCTTTTCCGGGAACGGATAGATCTGCTCGAGCCGGACGATCGCCACATCGGACAGGCCGCGATCGCGCCGTTCCGCCACCAGATCGTAATACACCTTGCCGGAACACAGCACCACGCGGCGCACGTCGGCCGCCACCAGCGTATCCACCTCGCCGATCACCGTGCGGAACCGGCTGTCGCCCACCATCTCGGAGGTCGGCGACACGCAAACCTTTGCGCGCAACAGTGATTTCGGCGTCATGATCACCAGCGGCTTGCGGAAGTTCCGCTTCACCTGGCGGCGCAAAGCGTGGAAATAATTCGCCGGCGTGGTGATGTTGGCGACTGTCATGTTCCGCTCGGCGCAGAGCTGCAGATAGCGCTCCAGACGCGCCGAGGAATGCTCCGGCCCCTGGCCCTCATGGCCGTGCGGCAGCAGCAGCGTCAATCCGCTCATGCGCAGCCATTTGGTCTCGCCGCTGGCCAGGAACTGGTCGATGATCACCTGCGCGCCATTGGCGAAATCGCCGAACTGCGCTTCCCACAACACGAGCGTCCAGGGATCGGCCAGCGAATAACCGTATTCGAAGCCGAGCACGCCGGCCTCCGACAGCAGCGAGTTGAACACCTCGAAGCGCGCCTGCTTCGGCGCCACGTTGTTGAGCGGCACGAACTCGTTCTGGTTGGTCTGGTCGATCAGCACGGCATGGCGCTGGCTGAAGGTGCCGCGCTGGCAATCCTCGCCGGACAGCCGCACGTGATGGCCCTCCAGCAGCAGCGTGCCGAACGCCAGCGCTTCCGCGGTGGACCAGTCCACGCCCTCGCCTGTCTCGATCATCTGCCGCTTGGCCTCGAGCTGGCGGGCGATCTTCGGGTTCAGATCGAACGAGTCCGGCACGGTGGCCAGCGCCATGCCAACCGCGCGCAGGCTGT
Organism: uncultured Alphaproteobacteria bacterium; assembly: GCA_963795825.1. Lineage (GTDB taxonomy): Bacteria > Pseudomonadota > Alphaproteobacteria > Acetobacterales > Acetobacteraceae > BOG-908. Next base: position 1,582,945 of record CAWCIW010000001.1, read on the forward strand.
CGGCCTCGGCCGCGGTCGCCTGCTCGGTCTCGTCCTGCGCCTCGTCCGTCTTCAGGCCGCGCCACTTGCCTTCGAGCCAATCCGCCTTGTTCACGCGGTAGCCCTGGGCCGCCTCGTGCGCCTCGTCGTAGCGGGCGAACAGCGCGTCCCACAGCGCCTGCGCATCGGCCTCGCTGGCCACGCCCTCCGCCGCGAGCCGGCGCGCGTAGAGCTCGCGCGTGGTCGGCCGGCTCTTGATCGCGCGATACATGATCGGCTGGGTAAAGGCCGGCTCGTCGTTCTCGTTGTGGCCGTGGCGCCGGTAGCAGACGATATCCAGCACGAAATCGGTGGCGAATTGCTGGCGGAATTCGGCGGCCATGCGGGCGGCGAACACCACCGCCTCCGGCTCGTCGCCATTCACGTGCAGGATCGGCACCTGAATGGATTTCGCGATATCGGTGCAGTAAAGTCCGGAATAGGCATGCGCCGGCACGGTGGTGAAACCGATCTGGTTATTGACCACCACATGTATCGTGCCGCCGGTGCGATAGCCGATAAGCTGGCTCATCGCGAGCGTCTCGTAAACCAGGCCCTGGCCGGCAAAGGCGGCATCGCCGTGCAGCAGAATGCCCATCACGCTGCGGCGCGTGGTGATGTCCGCCGCCATGTCCTGGCGCGCGCGCACCTTGCCCACAACCACTGGATCGACCGCCTCGAGATGCGACGGATTCGGCTGCAACGAGATATGCACCATTCGGCCGGCGATCTCGACATCCGTGCTGGTGCCAAGATGGTATTTCACGTCGCCAGAGCCCTGCACATCGTCAGGCTTGAAGCTGGCACCGGCAAACTCGCTGAACAGCGCGGTCAGCGGCTTCTTGACGATATTGACCAGCGTATTGAGCCGCCCGCGATGCGGCATACCGATGACGATCTCGTTGGTGCCGTTGGCCACCACGCTCTCGATCATCGCGTGCAACGCCGGGATGGTGACCTCGCCGCCCTCCAGCCCGAACCGCTTGGTGCCGACATAGCGCTTTTGGCAAAAGGCCTCGAAGCCCTCGGCATCTGTGAGCTGGCTCAGAATGGCGCGCTTGGCCGGCGCGTCGAACGCGGTCAGCCACGGCGCGCCCTCGATGCGGCGCTGTATCCAGGCTTTCTGCTCGGGATCCTGGATGTGCATGAACTCGACGCCGACCTGGCCGCAATAGCTGGCCCGCAGGATTGCCATGATTTCGCGCAGGGTGGCGGTCTCAAGGCCCAGCACACGATCGATGAAGATCGGCCGGTCCCAGTCGTGCTCGGTGAACCCGTAGGTGCGCGGGTCCAGTTCCGGATGGCTCTTGGGTGTCTGCAGGCCGAGCGGATCGAGCTTGGCTTCCAGGTGGCCGCGCACGCGATAGACGCGGATCATCATCAGCGCGCGTATGCTATCCAGCGTGGCGGCGCGCACAGCGCGTTCATCGCCGAGGCGGCGCGCGGGTGCGGCTTCTGGCGCCTCGAAGCTGGAAGGGCGTGGCGCCCAGGAGGCGCCGGTGGCGTCGGTCAGCACCGAGCGGGCTTCGTCGTTCAGCGAGCCGAACAATTCGGCGAAGCTGGGATCGACCGAGTGCGGCGCGGCGACCCAGCGGGCGTAGAGGTCGGCGATGAAAGCGGCATTGCCGCCGTTGAGGGCGGTTGCGAGTGTGTCCACGCCGGGCATGGGGCCGAGCTCTCCTTTGGGTCGTCGCGACCTTCTACGCCGCGTATGGCAAAAATAGGTTCACGCTGGGGGATTGCGGCGGGAGGCTGGGGTGTGTTGTGGGCATGGCATAGGAAGGAAGGCCTTCTTTTTGTAAAAAAGAAGCAAAAAACTTTTGCTCCCTGTCGGTGGGTGCTGAAAGTCTCCTCGACAGGGACCAAAAGTCTTTTGCTTCTTTTCTTCAGAAAAGAAGGCCTTTCTTACTTCTTAAGCGCCTTGATCATCGTGCTGCCCAGTGCACTGGGCGACTCAGCCACATGGATCCCCGCAATCCGCATTGCCTCGAACTTCGCCGCCGCCGTATCGCGCCCGCCGCTGATCACCGCGCCGGCATGCCCCATCCGACGACCAGGCGGCGCCGTGCTCCCCGCAATGAACCCCACCACCGGCTTGGGCGATTTCTCGCGCGCCAGGAACTCGGCCGCGTCGATCTCGGAGGCGCCGCCGATCTCGCCGATCATTATGATCGACTCGGTCTCGGGATCGGCCAGAAACATCTCCAGCACCTCGATGAAATCGAGGCCCTTCACCGGGTCGCCGCCGATGCCGACGCAGGTGCTCTGCCCCAGGCCGGCCGCCGTGGTCTGCGCCACCGCCTCGTAGGTGAGCGTGCCGGAGCGGCTAACGATACCGACCTTGCCGCGGCGGTGGATATGGCCGGGCATGATGCCGATTTTGCAGGCATCCGGCGTGATCACGCCCGGGCAGTTCGGCCCCACGAGGATCGATTTGGTGCCGGAGAGCGCGCGCTTCACCCGCACCATGTCCAGCACCGGGATGCCTTCGGTGATGGTCACGATCAGCGCCATGCCGGCCTCGATCGCTTCAAGGATCGCGTCGGCGGCGAAGGGCGGCGGCACGTAGATCGCGGTCGCGGTGGCGCCGGTGGCGTGCCGCGCTTCGGCCACGGTGTCGAACACCGGCAGGTCCAGATGCCGGGTGCCGCCTTTGCCCGGGGTCACGCCGCCGAGCATTTTCGTGCCGTAGGCGATCGCCTGCTCGGCGTGGAACGTGCCCTGCGCGCCGGTGAAGCCCTGGGTGATGACGGTGGTATTGCGGTCGACGAGGATTGCCATGTCAGTTGGCCTCTTTCACGGCGCGCACGACTTTCTCGGCGGCGTCGGCCAGGTTGTCCGCGGAGATGATCGGCAGGCCGGAGCGCGCCATGATGTCCTTGCCGAGCGCCACGTTGGTGCCCTCGAGCCGCACCACCAGCGGCACGCTCAGGCTCACCTCGCGCGCGGCGGCCACCACGCCCTCGGCAATCACGTCGCAGCGCATGATGCCGCCGAATATGTTGACGAGGATGCCCTCCACGTTCGGGTCCGAGAGGATGATCTTGAACGCGGCCGTGACTTTTTCGCGGGTGGCGCCGCCGCCGACGTCGAGGAAGTTGGCGGGCGAGCTGCCGTAGAGTTTGATGATGTCCATCGTGGCCATCGCCAGGCCAGCGCCGTTCACCATGCAGCCGATCACGCCGTCGAGCGCCACGTAGTTCAGGTCGAACCGGGCGGCTTCGAGCTCCTTGGGGTCCTCTTCCGCCTCGTCACGCAGGGCGGCGAGTTCGGCGTGGCGGTAGAGCGCGTTGTCGTCGAAGCTCACCTTGGCATCGAGCGCCACCACCTCGCCGGCGCCGGTGACGACCAGCGGGTTGATCTCCACGATCGCGCAGTCGAGTGCGATGAACGCCTTGTACATCGCGTCGACGAACTTGCCGAATGCGGCGATCTGCTTGCCCTGCAGGCCGAGCCCGTAGGCCAGCTTGCGGGAATGGTAGGGGAAGATCCCGGTTGCCGGATCGACGGCCACACGGAGGATCTTCTCCGGGCTGTGTTCGGCCACTTCCTCGACTTCCATGCCGCCTTCGGTGCTCGCCATCACCAGAACGCGCGAGGTGTCGCGATCGACCAGCAGCGAGAGGTAGAGCTCGCGGGCAATGTCGCAGCCGGCTTCGACATACACGCGGCGCACGTCGCGGCCGGCGGGGCCGGTCTGCTTGGTGACGAGCGTGTGGCCGATCATCGCTTCCGCGGCGTCGCGCACTTCGGCGGCGGAGCGGGCGAGGCGCACGCCGCCTTTGCCTTGCGGATCGTCCTTGAAGTGCCCGGCACCGCGGCCACCGGCGTGTATCTGGCTTTTTACCACGTAAATCGGGCCGGGGAGCTTGGCGGCGGCGGCTTCGGCTTCTTCCGGCGTCCAGGCGGCGAAGCCTTGCGGGACGGCGACACCGTAGCCGCGTAGCAGCTCCTTGGCCTGGTATTCGTGGATGTTCATTGCGTGGGCCCTCAGGAAGGAAGCGGTTCTTTTTTGAAAAAAAGAACCAAAAAACTTTTGACTTCGCTGTCGCGCACCTGTCCCGATAGTCGCCGACAGGGAGCGAAAGCTTTTTGCTTCTTTTTCTCGAAAAAGAAGGCCTTGCCTTAAACTTCCAGCTTCTTGAAATCCTCGATCAACTTCCGAACCGCATCGCAGCTTTTATCAAACATGGCCTGCTCGTCGGGTTGCAGCTTGATCTCGACGATACGCTCCACGCCACCGGCGCCGATCACCACGGGCACGCCGATATAGAGGTCGTTAAGCCCATACTGGCCGGTGAGTTTGGCGGCGCAGGGCATCACGCGCTTCTTGTCGAGCAGGTAGCTCTCGGCCATGGCGATCGCGCTGGCCGCCGGCGCGTAGAACGCGCTGCCCTTCTCCAGCAGCTTGACGATCTCGCCGCCGCCGTTGGCGGTGCGGGTGCAGATGGCGTCGATCTTTGCCTGCGTGGTCCAGCCCATGGTTATCAGGTCTGGGATCGGGATGCCGGCGACAGTGGAGTAGCGGGTGAGCGGCACCATGGTGTCGCCGTGGCCGCCGAGCACGAACGCGGTGACGTCTTCCACGCTGACGTTGAATTCGTGCGCCAGGAACAGCTTGAAGCGCGCGCTGTCCAGCACGCCGGCCATGCCGACGACCTTGTTTGCGGGCAGGCCGCTGCGCTGCTGGAGCTGCCACACCATGACGTCGAGCGGGTTGGTGATGACGATGACGAACGCGTCCGGGCAGTGCGCCTTGATGCCGTCGGCGACCGTGTTGATCACGCCGGCGTTCTTGGCCAGCAGGTCGTCGCGGCTCATGCCGGGCATGCGGGGGAAGCCGGCGGTCACGATCACCACGTCCGATCCGGCGATGGCGGCGTAGTCCGAGCCGCCAACCATGTGGCTGTCGAACAGATCGACGCTGCCGGACTGCATGAGGTCGAGCGCCTTGCCGGCGGCGACTCCGCCGAACACGTCAAACATCACTACGTCGCCGAGTTCTTTCAGGCCGATCAGGTGGGCGAGGGTGCCGCCGATGTTGCCGGCGCCGATCAGCGCGATCTTGTTGCGGGCCATGTGAGTCCTTGGTGCGGTGTGTCGGGGTGTGGCCGGGGTGCTAGACCAAAGGGTGGGGTGCTTCAAGCTTGGGCGCGTCGGTATCGCCATGGGCAGGCCAAACACGCGACCGGTACTCGAGTGGCCGCAGCGGAGCCGATGCCATACGCAAATCTGAGCTTCCCGAGCGGCGATTTCCGCACCGCGCCGGCGCTCGGCCACTTCCTGTAAGGGTTGCGTGTCGTTTCTTTAACCCGCATGAAAGTGACGTAACAACTCGGGCCAATGGGACACGTCATGAATATCGCACGCCTCCTGCCTGCCGCCGCTCTGGGCAGTTTCGCACTCGCTGCCGCGGCCCACGCCGCCCCGGCGAACGTTCAGTCCCGCCTGCAGGAAAACTGGCGCGCCGACATCGCCAACACGCCGGTGCCCGCAGAAGGCTGCTTCAAGGCCGAATTCCCCAGCAAGACCTGGCAGGCCGTAAGCTGCGTCAAGGCGCCGCGCGTGCCCTATATCCCGCGCCACGCGACCAGGGTCGCCGGTGGCCAAACGGTCGGCGACGGCGATGACTATGCCGCGGCCGCGCACGGCCGGATAACTTCCGCCACGGGCAGCTTCCACAACATCACCGGCCTGAAATCCGAAACCGACAGCGGCGCCAACATCTATTCGCTGCAGCTGAACTCAAACTTCATCAGCGGCGGCGCGGCCTGCAAGACCTCCAGCGATCCCGCCAATTGCTTCAGCTGGGAACAGTTCGTCTATTCCAGCAGCAGCCAGGCCTCCTTCATCCAGTATTGGCTGATCAACTACGGCGATAAATGCCCGACCACCCCCTACAACGACTGGAACAACTACCAGGGCAGCTGCTACCGCAACAGCAATGCCGTGAGCGTGCCGCAGGAGCCGATCAAAGCCCTAGGGACCATCACCATCAAAGGCGTCGCCAACACCAGCACGGACAGCTTCGTCACCACGGTCGGCACCAAGGCTTACAGCACCGGCGGCAAGGACAACGTGGTGTTCCTGGCCTCCGGCTGGGCAGCCAACGAGTTCAACGTGGTAGGCGACGGCAACGGATCGGGCGCCACGTTCAACGCCGGCACGTCGATCACCGTGCACCTGGCGCAGCAGGACGGCACGACCACGGCTCCCACCTGCGAGAGCATGGCGGGCACGACCGGAGAGACCAACAACCTGACCCTGGGAGCCTGCAAGACGGCAGGCGGCCACCTGCCGTATATTTCGTTCATCGAAAAGAACTAGGCGCAGCCGTTCGACCTGCCATAAAGCACAAAGACTTGTATCAACCCGGATAGGGATTGACGCATCTAGGCAAGCAAGAAAGCAGTCCTTTTTCGAGAAAAAGGACCAAAAAGCTTTTGCTCCGACGCCTGCACCAAAGCCTACTTTCGCATTGCAAGTCGATGCGGCTGCAATGATAGCCAAATCCGCGTGCAGGCGTCACAGCAAAAGCTTTTTGCTTCTTTTTCTCGAAAAAGAAGGCCTTCCTTCCTTGCTGCCGATGAGCCGGTCCCAAGGCGGGTTTTCTTAGGTCACAATTGTCGCGGGGCTGCTTTGGAAGCACCCGCGGCAGTTGGCGGCCGTAAGCCGGCGTAGCGCGGGAGAGGGCCCTCCGGCGGGTCCGGCCTTTTTCCTACTCGGCGGCAGCCCGGGCCGGCTTCTTGGGCTCCGCAAGCATCCCATGCACCCGCAGGTGATGCCGGAACTGATAGTAGCTCAACCCAAGCTGCCGGGCCGCCTCTGCCTGGTTGAACCGACAGCTCTCCAGCGCCGCCTGCAGCAAGCGGGCCTCGTAGGCGCGCGTGGCCGCCTCGAAACCGGTGCCCGACGCAGGCTCGGGCGGTGCGAGCGCGGGCCGCGCGTTCGGCACGGCGGGCGCTGGCGCCCCTTCCGCGACCGCCGCGGTCGGCGCCGATACCGGCGAGAAAGGTGAGGCGAACGGGTCCAGCACCACATGGGCCAGCTTCTTGCCGGGATCGGCGGTGCGATAAACGCTGCGTTCCACCGCGTTGCGCAATTCGCGCACGTTGCCAGGCCAGTCGTGGCGTACCAGCGTATCGAGTGCACGCTCGCTGAAGCCGGCGAAGAAATCGCGCCCCAGCTCGGCGGTCATCCTGGTGGCGAAATGCTCGGACAGGCGGGGGATGTCGTCGCGCCGCGCGCGCAGCGGCGGCACGCTCACCACGTCGAAGGCCAGGCGGTCCAGCAGGTCGGCGCGGAACTTGCCGGAGGCCACCAGGCCAGGCAGATGCACGTTGGTGGCGGCCACCACGCGCACGTCCACGTGCAGGGTCTCGCTGCCGCCGACGCGCTCGAAACTGCCGTATTCGATTACCCGCAGCAGCTTTTCCTGCACGGAAGCCGAGGCGGTGGCGATCTCGTCGAGGAAGATGGTGCCGCGGTCGGCCAGCTCGAAACGGCCGGGCCTGCGTTTGGCAGCGCCGGTGAAGCTGCCGGCTTCGTGGCCGAACAGCTCCGAGTTCGAGCAGCGCGTCGGGCAGGGCGGCGCAGTTCAGCTTGATCAGCGGGGCGGACCAGCGCGGCGAGAGTAGGGCCAGCCGTCCCGCCACCAGCTCCTTGCCGGTGCCGCGCTCGCCGATCACCAGCACCGGCCGGTTGAGCGGGGCAGCCTGGGAGATGTGCTCCAGCATATCCAGGAACGCCGGCGACTGGCCGATCGGGGTGGGCAGTTCGGCCGTGTTTGCCATTCGCGCCAAGGGGTGGCTCCTTCTGCCATCATCTGGCCAAACCACTCTAGCCCGGCGCCCCTTCATTCGGCAAGATTGCCGAAGAACTCTGCAAAACCAATGGTTTACCGGTGTGGCACGGCGCCTGCAATCATCCTGGCAGGCCACGATAGGCCAGCACCTCAGCCAGGAGACACACCATGACGACCATGAGCTTCAGCAGCACCAACGGCCAGGTCTTCCAGGCCGCCAACCGCTCGCCGCGCACCTCCTTCGCCGCCCGCCTGGCCGCCCTGCAGGCCAGCCAGGAGCAGGCGCCGCAGCTGCGCGGCGTGTTCGGCGTCGCCGGGCGCTTCGCCCTGGCCGCCGTGCCGGTCAGCGCCCTGGCCTGGCTGTTCGTCTTCATCTGAACGCGGCATCATCCAACCCACGTCTAAGGAACCCCTGCCATGGGCATCTTCTCCCGCCTCGCGGACATCGTGAACTCCAACCTCAACTCCCTGCTCGCCAGCGCCGAGGATCCCGAGAAGATCATCCGGCTGATCATCCAGGAGATGGAGGACACCCTCGTCGAAGTGCGCTCCTCCGCGGTGCGCAGCATCGCCGAGCGGCGCGAGATGGAGCGCCGGCTGGAGGCCCTCAAGCGCGAAGAGGCCGACTGGCAGGAGAAAGCCGAACTGGCGCTGACACGCGGCCGCGAGGATCTCGCCCGCGGCGCGCTGCTCGCCCGCAGCCACCGCGCCCAGGCCCGCGCCGGCGTGGAGCAGCAGGTGGCCCAACTGGTCGCGAGCCTCGCCCAGCAGAACGAGGACATCACCAAGCTGCAGACCAAGCTGGCCGACGCCAAGGCGCGCGAGCAGAGCTTCGCCCAGCGCCGCGCTACCGCCGGCAACCGCATCAAGGTGCGCGAGAAGCTGCATGACGAGCGCATCAACGACGCGTTCCTGCGTTTCGAGACCGCCGAGCGCCAGCTCGACACGATGGAGGGCCGCGTCGAGGCCTACGATCTCGGCCGCACGCCCGCCACACGCGGGCCCACGCTGGAGGAGGAGCTGGCCACCCTTGCCGCCGACGCCAGCATGACCGATGAGCTGGAGGCGCTGAAGGCGCGCCTGGGCAATCGCATCCCGAACGGCGCGCCCGCCGGCGGCAAGTCCGAGAGCTAAGGCCTACAGGAGCTAGGATGATGTCATGAGAGGCGAAGACGTCGCGGCCCTGGCCATCGCCGGCAGCCACGCCAGCGAGGCCCTCTGGGTGACCGCCATCGTGTTCGGCACGATCGTTCTGGTCGCCCTGGGCGTGCCCGCGCTGGTGATGAACTACCGCATCAAGTCTCGCGCACTGGACACGGCCCAGGCGCAGGACAGCACGGCGACCCAGGGGCTGTGGGACACCGCGCGGCGTATGGAAGAGCGTATCGGCTATCTCGAACAGGTGCTGGACAGCGAAGTGCCCGGCTGGCGCAACAGGAGCGTGCGATGAGTGCGACGATCTCGGCGAGGGTGCAGGCCTGGGGAACACGCGACACGGCGATACTCAAAGGCGTGTGCGCGCGTATCGCGGAGCGCGGCGGCGTTCCGGTCTGGATGCCGCGCGTGGCCTTCGTGATCTTCGGCGTGCTGCACTGGATACTGGCGATCGTGGCGTATTTCGTGCTGACCCGCATGCTCTGCTCTGGGCGCGGCACGGCGCCCTTCGTGCAAATGCCGGCCGGGCCGCCGCCAAGCGCGGTGCGCGATCGCTTCAGCGCGCTCGATGCCCGTATCGCCGCGATGGAGGCCAGCACGCTGCAGCAGGAAACCACGCTGCGCCGCGCCTTCCGGGACCTGGAACGCTCCTGACTTGGCGCCACGCCGCGCCAAGGCCGCGCCTCCGCCGCCACCTGCCGCACGACGCCGGATCATCATCGTGCTCGGCATGCATCGCAGCGGCACCTCGCTCTGCGCCAACATGCTGCACGAGCTGGGCGTCGATATGGCCGAGGCTGCCGGGCCGTCCGCCGACAACCGGCGCGGACACTGGGAACGCCCGCGCATCAACGATCTGCACGATGCGGCGCTGGACATTTTCGGCCGCGGCTGGAGCACGCCGACCCACCATCTGGCGCTGCCCGATGGCTGGTGGACGGATCCGCGCGTGGAGCCGGTCCGCCGCGCGCTGATCGGCTATCTGGAACGCGGCATGGCGGATGGCCGCCCGTTCGGCTTCAAGGACCCGCGGACGTCGCGCCTGCTCGCGCTATGGCCGCAAATACTCGACGAGCTGCATCTCGATCCGATCTACGTGTTCTGCGTGCGCGACCCGGCGCAGGTGGCGCGCAGCATCACCGCGCGCGACGATCTCGCCGGCGACCAGGCGGCGTATCGCTGGCTGGTGTACAACGCGCAGGCGGTGCATGGCGTGGCCGCCGCGCGCGTCTGCGTGATCGCCTACGAGACCTGGTTCAGCAATCCGGCCGCAGCCCTGGAACGCCTGGCGCGCTTCATCGGCCTGCCGGCGCGCGCGGACCTGACCGATATAGTCGATGCCGGGCTGCGCCACGATGCGCCCGGCGCGGTGGATGCGGTGGCGCCGATCGCCACGCGGCTGTATCGGGCGCTGGTCGCGGCCGGCGAACAGTTCGACGCGCGGCTGCTCGAGCTGGCCGACACCATCCTGGAATGCGAGCGCGCGGTGATGCCGTTCCTGCGCGATGCGGCTCTGTTGCCGCTGAGCCTGTCGGAGCAGAACAGGGTGATCGGCGATCTGCACAAGCTGGTGGAGCGGCTGCGGAGCGAGGTGGCGGCCAAGTGACGCGGCTGTCCGGGCGGGACCGCCGCTCACCGTGCCGGACGAGCGGCGCGAGCCAGGCTACCGACAGCACGCCACAGCAGAAACGCGATGGGCGCCCACCATGACCCGATCGCAAATGTCCAGATCGCGTCAGGCGACGCGGGGTGTGTTCACGCCCGGCCCGAACCCGCCCTAATCGCGTTTACGCCGGAACGCATCGAGGCTGACGATCTGCGGCGTGGCATCGGGCGCCGGCTCGGGCGCGGGCTCGACCGCCACCGGCTCCGGCTGCGCAGGTGCGGCCATCGGCCGGAACCGCAGCCCGAACTGTACATGCGGGTCGACGAACGCCGTCACCGCCGCCAGCGGAATCGAGAGCGCGGAGTTCACGCCGCCGAACGACAGGTTCACCCCGAACAGGCCGGTCGCCTCGTCGACGAACAGATCCCTGAACTGGTGCTGCAGGACGATCGTCATCTCGCCCGGATATTTCTGTCGCAGCCGCGCGGGTATGCTCACGCCCGGATAGTCGGTGCGGAAGGTGATGTAGAAATGGTGCTCGCCCGGCAAACCCTCGTTGATCGCGTGGGTGAGGGCGCGCACGACGACGCCGCGCAGGGCATCCTCCGTCCACTGGTCATAGGGAAGCAGGCTTTCGTTCGGCCCGTCGGAGCCGCCGCGTGTGTCGGTGTCGTCTTCCATGATCGGGCTCCCGCAGCGTGCATGCATAGCGCCTGCGGGGCTGCGCGCAAACGGCAATTGGTTGAGGGGGATTAAGTAAGGAAGCAAGCAGTCCTTTTTCGAGAAAAAGGACCAAAAAGCTTTTGCTCCGACGCCTGCACCCCGCCCTAGGGTGCCCCTTGCAGGCGCACCGGCCGGCAGAACGAGAGTATACTCTGGTGCAAGCGTCGGGATAAAAGCTTTTTGGTCCTTTTTCTCGAAAAAGGACTGCTTCCTTTCTTACCCCTCCGGCAACAGCGCCGAAGCATAAACCGCCGGGTGATCCGCCAAAAACTGCGCCGCCCGCATATCCCCGTCATCCCCCTCCGAAGCCGGGCACGCCGCGCGTATCGCCAGCGCATCGGCCACAGGCAGGGGCGCGCGCGCCGCACGCGCCTGCGCCACCGCCGCCTTCATGCCGGCGATCGCGGCCGGAACGTCGGTGAGCGCATGCGGCCCGGGGCTGGTGCATACCTGCGGGATCACGCCGAGCGACTGGATCGGCCAGCCGCGCGGCGCCAGCACCCGGCTCCATGTCACGAACAGCTCGCCGCCATCCGGCAGCCGGGTGATCGTCTGCACCAGGCCCTTGCCGAGCGTGGCGCTGCCCACCACCACGCCGCGTCCCAGATCGGCCAAAGCCGCGGCCATGATCTCGGCGGCACTCGCGGAGCGCCCATCGACCAGCACGATCACCGGCAGGCCGTGCGTCAGGTCGCCGCCATCGATGCGCCAGTCATGCGTGGCCTCCGGCGCACGGCCGGCGGTGCTGGCGATCACGCCGTGGTCCGCCAGCAGCGCCACGCTGGTGACCGCCTGGCGCAGCAGCCCGCCGCGATTGCCGCGCAGATCGACGGTGATGGCCGCCGGCGGCGGCTTGGCGGCGAGGCCGGCTTCCAGCGCCTCGCTCAACCGTTCGGCGGTGTTGCTGGTGAAGCTGCTGATTCGTATCACCAGCATGTTGCCGGTGCGCTCGGAGAACACCGTCTCAGGCGGCACGTAGGCCAGGGTGAGCGGCAACGTGCGCGCCACGCCGTCGAGGCCGCGCACATCCACCGTGATGTTGGTGCCTTCCGGGCCGGACAGGGCCGCGCGCACCTGGTCGAGCTGGCTGGCGCGGGCGCGTCGGCCGTCTACCGACACGATGCGGTCGCCCACGCGCGCGCCGGCCGCCTGGCCCGGGCCATCCGGCACCAGGCTGTCGATCACCACGGCGCGGCCACGCACCACTATGCCGATGCCGGCTGCGGCATCCTGGGACAGTTTGGTGCGCTCGGCTTCGGCCGGCGCCGGCGGCTCGTAGCGGGAATACGGGTCGAGATGGTTGAACATCTCATCGAAGAAACCCTGGATCAGGCCTTGCGTGCCGGCGGCGCGCAGCATCGGGGACTGCGCGTAGGCCACGGCTTCCACCTCGGCCGCTTCGTGGCCCCAGGCATCGGCGTCGTTCGGCGCGGGTGCGGGATGGTCCAGCAGCAGCCGGGTGCCGTCGGAGAGCTGCAGGCGCGGGCCGCGCAGATCGGCGGTCAGCCCGGGATCGAGTGCGGTGATGCCGTGCAGGCCCCAGAGGGTGAGCTGCTGCGCGGTGGCGGGCTCCAGGGTCCTTGGGGCGGCGAATGTAAGGGCGGCGCTGAACACGCGGCTGGCCAGGGGGGTCTCGAAGCTGGCCTGGGCTTGGGAGGGCAGGCCCAGTAGCAAGGCAAGGAAGAAAGGCCTTCTTTTTTGAAAAAAAGAAGCAAAAAACTTTTAACTCCTGCTGGAGTCGGCACACGCATCGTCGAGGACGAACCAAGATGTCGCAAATGCAGGGAGCAAAAGTTTTTTGGTCCTTCTTTTCAAAAAAGGACTGCTTGCTTGCCTTACCTTCTGCGTCCAGCCACACCCGCCAACCCAAAGATCAGCCCGCCGGTAATCGGACTCGCCTCCGCCAGCCGGACACTCACATCCTGCGTCAGGCGGAAAATCAGGCGCGTCTTTCGGCCGGTCAGGGATTGCGTCGCCTCGTCGTGAATCCAGTAATCATCAGGCAGGGACGAGACCGGGAGGAGGCCCGTGGCCCCGTTGCCATGCACTGTAACGAATAGACCGAAACGCGTCACGCCGGATACACGCGCCTCGAAGGTGGCACCCACTTTGTCCGCCATGTAGGCAGCAAGGTAACGGTCGATCGCATCGCGCTCGGCCAGGGCCGCGCGCCGCTCGGTGCCCGAGATATGCTCGGCGGTGTCCTCGAAGCCCGCCACTTCCGCGTCCGACAGCGCGCCCAGGCCGAGTTTCAGGCCGGCGATCAGCGCGCGATGCACCAGCAGATCCGCATAGCGGCGTATCGGGCTGGTGAAATGCGCATAGCGGGGCAGTGACAATCCGAAATGGCCGATATTCTCCGGGCTGTACGCGGCCTGGCTCTGGCTGCGCAGCATCACCTCATTGACCATCGGCGCATGCTCGGTTCCGGCCACCTTTTTCAACACGTGATCGAGGTCGCGTGGGGAGACCTTCGCACCTGGGGCCAGGCTGATATCCAGCGTGCCGAGGAACTGCCGCAGATTGGCCAGCTTCTCCTCGGACGGCGGCGCATGCACCCGATACATGCAGGAGCGCTGCAGCCGTTCGAGCTCCTCGGCGGCGGCCACGTTGGCCAGCACCATGAACTCCTCGATCAGCTTGTGGCTGTCGAGTCGCGGCCGTGGCGCGATGCTGGCGACGTGGCCGGCATCGTCAAGGATCACGCGGCGTTCCGGCAGGTCGAGATCAAGCGTGCCGCGCGCCTGGCGGGCGGCGAGCAGAGCGCGAAACGCGGCATAGAGCGCGGGCAGGAAGCCGGGATCGAGGCCGAGCGGGTCGGCGGCGTCGAATGCATCCTGCACCTGCGTGTAGGTGAGGCGCGCGGCCGAGCGCATCAGGCCGCGACCGAAGCGGTGGCTGGTTTTCTTGCCAGTCGCATCCACGAACATTTCGACAAACAGGCAGCCGCGGTCCTCGTTCGGGCGCAGGCTGCACCAGCCGTTTGAGAGCTGTTCGGGCAACATCGGCACCACGCGGTCGGGGAAGTAGCAGCTGTTGCCGCGCAGGCGTGCATCGCGGTCCAGTGGCGCGTCGGGGCGTACGTAATGCGCCACGTCGGCGATGGCGACCACGATGCGGTGGCCGTCGCCATCGGGCTCGGCATACACGGCGTCGTCGAAATCGCGCGCGTCCTCGCCGTCGATGGTGATGAGCGGGGTTTCGCGAAGATCGGTGCGCTTGCCGAGCGGGGTGGCGCGCGCTCGCTTGGCGTCGGCGAGCGCTTCGGGGGAGAATACCGTGGGGATGTCGTGCGTGTGGATGCAGATCAGGCTAACGGAGCGGGCGTCGCCGATATTGCCGAGCCGCTCTGTAATGTGCGCGGGCTTCAGGCCGTAGGCGCCGCCTGGCATCGGCTCGGCCAGCACGATCTCGCCGTCTTCCGCGCCGTTGGTCTCGCCTTCGGGTATGCGCCATTCCGCCTTGCTGCGACGGTCGGTGGGCACCAGCCGGTTCGGCGCGCGGAATACGCCGAGTATGCGCGCCGGGACTTCGCCAGCCGCTTGATGGTGCGGCCCTCGTATTTGTTACCGCCGATCGGTTTCAGCCTTGCCAGCACGCGCTGGCCGGGGGCGAGCGCCGGCTGGCCGCGCGGTTCGCGCAGCATCAGCACCATAGGCGGGGGGCCTTCGCCCTCCCAGCCGACAGGGCGCGCGATCGGGTCGCCATCCGTGTCGGTGCCGGTCACCTGGACCACGGTCACGTCGGGCAGGCGGCCAGGCTGGGTGAAGCGCTTGTGGCCGGCGGGTGCGATGTCACCATGGCCCGCAAGGTCGCGCAGCAGGTCACGCAGCGCGCCGCGCTGGTCTGCGCCGATGCCGAATTCCCGCGCGATCTCGCGCTTGCCGACCCGGCCGCCGGAGTTGCGGATGAACTGGCGCAGGGCTTCCCGTGAGGGCAGGCCGCCGGTGTGGGCGTCGGGGTCGGCGTTCGGAACGCCGCGATGGCTGGGCTTGCGGCCGGCTTTCGGGCCTCTCACGCGCGCCATTCAGAGGGGGACGCGCGCAGCAGCAGCGGTTCGGTCTTCAAACGGTTCGGCACCTTGATGATTGCAGCTTTCAGTTGTGTATTTGCAGTGAAGAAAGACAGGCCTTCTTTTCTGAAGAAAAGAAGCAAAAGACTTTTGACTCCGCTGTCGCCGGGTCGTTGCCCAGCGCGCGCATGGGCACCAGCGACAGGAGATAAGAGTTTTTTGGTCCTTTTTTGCAGAAAAGGACTGCTTGCCTTGCCTTCTTACGTGCGGCCTCAGGCAGCCTTGCCGGTTTTCGCCGCCGCCAGCTTCCGCACCTTCGGCTTTGCCGCCGCTTTGGGCTTGGCTTTCGCGGCCGGTTTCACCAACGCCGTTGCCGGCACCGCCCCATTCGCGGCCGCTTTTTTCGCCGGCGCCGCTTTCTTGGCAGGCGCCGCCTTGCCGTTCTTGCCGCGCGGCTTCAGCACCTTGCCGCGCTCCGCCAGCAGCGCCAGCGCCTGCTCCAGCGTGATGTCGTCCATCGTCACGTCGCGCGGCAGGTTGGCCACCGTCTGCCCGTGCTGCGCATACGGCCCGAAACGGCCCTTGCGTATCTGGATGTCCTGCTTGTCTTTCGGGTGCTGCCCGACGATCCGTACGCTGGCCAGCTTACGGCCGATCACGTCCACCGCGCGGTTCACGCCGATGGAGAGGATGTCGTCGTCCTTGTCCAGCGACGCGAAAATGCTGCCCATCTTGATATACGGGCCGAAGCGGCCGAGCCCGGCTTCCATGTTCTGACCCGTCTCCGGATGGGTGCCTACCAGGCGCGGCAACGACAGCAGGCCGAGCGCCTGTTCCAGCGTAATCGCCTCGCCGTCCATGCCTTTCGGCAACGACGTTCGCCGCGGCCGCGATTTCTTATCCGCCGGGTCCGCCTCGCCCTGCTGAGCATACAGGCCGTACGGGCCGCGGCGCACCGTCACGTCCTCGCCGGTATCCGGGTGCTGGCCCAGCGTGCGCATGCCTTCCTTGAGTACCTCGGCCTCGCCTTCGCCGCCCTCGATCGCGAGGCGGCGGGTGAACTGGCAGGTCGGGTAGTTCGAGCAGCCGATGAAGCTGCCGTGGCGGCCGAGCTTCAGGCCCAGGCGGCCCTTGTGGCAGGCGGGGCAGAGGCGCGGGTCGGTGCCGTCGGCGCGCGGCGGGAAGAAATGCGGGCCGAGATCGGCGTCCAGCGCATCGATCACGTCGGAGATCTTCAGCTCGCGGGTCTGCTCGATCGCCTTGGAGAAGTCGTCCCAGAACGCGCGCATCAGGGCGTGCCAGTCCATGCGGCCGTCGCTCACGTCGTCGAGTTGTGCCTCTAGGCCGGAGGTGAAGCCGGTATCGACGTAACGCTCGAAGAAGCTGGTGAGGAAGGCGGTGACCAGCCGGCCGCGGTCCTCAGGCACGAAGCGCTTGTTCTCCATGCGTACGTAGTTGCGGTCGCGCAGCACCGACAGGATCGACGCGTAGGTGGAGGGCCGGCCGATGCCGAGCTCCTCCATCTTCTTGACCAGGCTGGCCTCCGAGTAGCGCGGCGGCGGCTGGGTGAAATGCTGGTCGGCGGACACGTCGCCGCGGCGCAGCGGATCGCGCTCGGCCATCGGCGGCAGCATGCGGCTGCCCTCGTCCTCGTCGTCTTCGTCGGTGCCCTCGCGATACAGCTTGAGGAAGCCATCGAAGGCGATGATCGAGCCGTTCGCGCGCAGTTTGGTTCCCTTATGCGCCACATCGACGGCCACCTGGTCCAGCTCGGCGGACTGCATCTGGCTGGCGACCGCGCGTTTCCACACCAGCTCATAGAGGCGGCGCTGCTCGTCGTTGAGGTAGCGCGCGACCTCCTCCGGCGTGCGCGCGACGTCTGTCGGGCGGCAGGCCTCGTGGGCCTCCTGCGCGTTTTTCGCCTTGCTGGTGTATTCGCGTGGCGCCGCCGGCACGTAGGCGCTGCCGAACGCCTGGCCGACATAGCCGCGTATCGCGGCGATCGCTTCCTGCGCCATCTGCACGCCGTCGGTACGCATATAGGTGATCAGGCCGGTGGTCTCACCGCCGATATCGACGCCTTCGTAGAGCTGCTGGGCGGTGCGCATCGCCTGCTGCGCGCCCATGCCGAGCTTGCGGCTGGCTTCCTGCTGCAGCGTGCTGGTGGTGAACGGCGCCGGCGGGTTGCGCTTGACGCGCCGCCGCTCGACCGACGCCACCGTGAATACGCCGGCTTCCACCGCTGCCTTTGCGGCGGCGGCCTTTTCGGAATTGTTGAGATCGAACTGGTCGAGCTTCTTGCCGTCGAGATGCGACAGCCTGGCGGTGAAGGGGGCGCCGGCCGGCGTCTGGAAGTGGCCCTCGATAGTCCAGTATTCGCGCGGCTTGAACGCCTCGATCTCGGCTTCCCGGTTGCAGATCAGGCGCAGCGAGACGGATTGCACGCGGCCGGCGCTGCGGCTGCCGGGCAGCTTGCGCCACAGCACCGGCGAGAGGGTGAAGCCCACCAGGTAGTCCAGCGCGCGGCGGGCCATATAGGCCTCGATCAGCGGCATATCGAGCTGGCGCGGGTTCTTCATCGCCCGCTGCACGGCGGTTTTGGTGATCTCGTTGAAGGTGATGCGCTGGACGTCGACGCCCTTCAGCGCGCGCTTCTCCTCCAGCATGGCGCGCACGTGCCAGCTGATCGCCTCGCCCTCGCGGTCCGGGTCGGTGGCGAGATAGAGCGTTTTGGCACCTTTCAGCGCGCGGACGATGGCGCCGACCTGCTTCTGGCCGCGCTCGTCGCTCTCCCAGTCCATCGCGAAATTTTCGTCCGGGCGGACCGAGCCGTCCTTGGGCGGCAGGTCGCGTACGTGGCCGAAGCTGGCCAGAACGGTAAAGCCGTCGCCCAGATATTTGTTGATGGTCTTCGCTTTTGCAGGCGACTCTACGACGACGACGTCAGTCATGCTTGTCCTGAGGAATACGACCTTGGGTTGCGCTTACGAACGCGGCGCTTGGAAAGTCAAGGTTCGAGACAGAAAGCCTGCGAGCAAGGCGAAAGGATGGCAGGCGGGTTGCGCGGGTGCTTGGGCAGGGAAGAAAGCAGTCCTTTCTCGAGAAAAAGGACCAAAAAGCTTTTGCTGCGACGCCTGCACCAAGGCACCCCCATTTTCTGCAGGCATGACGCTTGCAATCAAAGTGGAAGTCTCCGCGCAGGCGTCGGAGCAAAAGCTTTTCGCTTCTTTTTCTCGAAAAAGAAGGCCCTCCTTGCCTTATATAGGGCGCCGCCGCGCTACAATCGCACCACCCGGTTGCCAGGCGTGAACTCCACCTCCAGCGCCAGCTCTAAATTCATCAGCGCGGCCATCACCTGCGGTGCCGGCAACCCGGCCCGCCTGACCAGCTCGTCCAGTTCGGTCGGCGACGGACTGAGCAAAGCCAGCAGCTTCGTCTGCGCGAGCTTCAAGTCGAAGTCCGGATCGGGCGGCTCGTCCCAAAGCTCCATCTCCTCGGCAAACCCATCGGCCAAATCCCGCGCAAACAGCGGATCGCGGGCAAGGCCCGTCCGCCGCGGATCGTCCGGCAGATTGGCCAGCACATCCTCCGCACTCTCGGTGATATGGGCGCCCTGCCGTATCAGATCGTTGGTGCCGCGGCAGCGCGGGTCCAACGGCGAGCCGGGCACCGCGAAGATCTCCCGGTTCGCATCCTGGGCGAGCCGCGCGGTGATCAGGCTGCCCGATTTCAGCGCCGCCTCGATCACCACCAGGCCAAGCGACAGCCCGGCGATGATGCGGTTCCGCCTGGGGAAATGCCGGCTCTGCGGCGCCGTGCCGAACGGCGCCTCCGTCACCACGCAGCCGCGCGCGGCGATACGCGCCTGCAAATCCACATGCTCCGGCGGATAGGGCTGGTCCAACCCACCCGCCACCGCGGCCACCGTGACGCCCACATGCAGCGCGCCGACATGCGCCGCCGCATCGATGCCGCGCGCCATGCCGGACACCACCACCAGCCCCTGCGCCGCCAGATCGGCGGCCAGCGCCTCCGCCATCCGGCACCCGTTCGCCGACGCGTTCCTGGCCCCCACAACGCCCACCGCGCGGCCGTGCAGGGCGGTCACGTCGCCGAGTATCGACAGCACCGGCGGCGGGTCCGGCAGCAGCGCCATCATCGGCGGATAATCCTCGCCGCCGATGAACACCATCCGGCCGCCAAGTCTCTCCACCTGCTCCATTTCGCGCGCCGCCTCGCGCTCGGTGAGTATGCGGGGCGGGGCAGGGCGGCCGGCGGTGCGCGCCAGGTCGGGCAAGGCGGCTACGGCTTCGGCGGCGGTGGGGAACTGGGCCATCAGGCGGCGGTAGGTTACCGGGCCCACGCCTTCTGTTCTGGCCAGGCGCAGGCGGTCCAGGTCGCTCATGCGGTGGGCGGGCAAGGAAGGAAGCAAGGCCTTCTTTTTTGCAAAAAAGACGCAAAAAACTCTTGCTCCTGGCGCCTGCATGGGGAGCTGCGCTCTGCCGGGGAGTGCTCTATTGGCATACGGGCCATCAGGGCCGTTTTCCGAAGCGGGGCTCGGTGCCGGCGGTCAGGCGGGCGATGTTCGGCGCGTGGCGGAACCACACCAGCGCGGCGATCGCCAGCGGCGCCACGAACCAGTACGGCGGCTCTAGGAAGCCGGCCAGCAGCGGGGCCGCGGCAAAGGCGGTCAGCGCCGCGGCCGAACTGATGCGGGTCGCGGCGAATACCGCGAGCCAGATCGCACAACACGCAACGCCCATACGCCAGTCCAGCGCAAGCAGCGCGCCCAGGCCTGTCGCCACCCCCTTGCCGCCGCGAAACCGCAGCCAGACCGGGAAACAATGGCCCACCACCACGCAGATCGCCGCTAACGGCATCCACACGACGCCAAACGCAAAGCCGGCAACCGCCACCGCCAGCGCGCCCTTTGCGCCGTCTAGCAAAAGCGTCGCCGCGGCCAGCCCCCGCCTGCCGGTGCGCAGAACATTGGTGGCGCCGATATTGCCGGAGCCGATCTGCCGTATGTCGCCGGCGCCGGCGGCGCGCGTGAGCAGCAGGCCAAACGGGACGGTGCCGATCAGATAGGCGCACGCGGCGATGCCGAAGCTCAGCGCCTCGAGATGCAGCCAGATGCTCATGCCGGGACCTCGCCGCCGAACACGCGCCGCCCGGCCTTCCAGGTGCCAATCACCCGGCCTTCCAGCGCCCGCCCGTCGAATGGCGTGTTCTGCGCCTTGCCCGGCAGGCGGCCGGCCTGCACCTGCCAGATGCGGTCAGGGTGGAACAGGCAGAGATCAGCCGGCGCGCCGCGCGCAAGCGTGCCGGCGGAGGAGCCGAGCAGACGGGCGGGCCGGCAGGTTAGCAAGGCAATGGCGTGCGCCAACGGCAGGTTGTTGCCGTGATGCTGGGCGAGGGTGATGCCGAGCAACGTAGCCAGACCCGCGCCGCCGGCCGAAGCCTGGGCGAACGGCAGGCGCTTGTCGTCGGCATCGCGCGGCTGGTGGTCCGAGGCGACGGCGTCGACGGTGCCGTCGGCCAGCGCTTCGGCGATGGCGCGGCGGTCGGCCTCCGGGCGCAGCGGCGGCGAGAGCTTGGCATAGGTCCGGTAGTCGCCGATCGCCGTCTCGTTGAGGTCGAAATAGGGCGGCGCGGTGTCGCAGGTCACGTCCAGCCCCTCATCCTTCGCGCGCCGTATCAGGGTGATCGTCTCGGCGGTGCTCACATGGGCGAAATGCAGCGCGCCGCCGGTCAGCCGGGCCAGCCGTATGTCGCGCGCCACGATGATCGCTTCGGCGACCAGCGGGATGCCCGGCAGGCCGAGCCGCGTGGCGAGCTCGCCCTCGGTGGCCACGCCGCCTTGCGCGAGCGACGGATCTTCCGGGTGCTGGACGATGCGGCCGCCGAACGCGCGCGCGTAGCTCAGCACGCGACGCATCAGCGCGGCGCTGGCGATCGCGCGCCGTCCGTCGGTGAACGCGGCGGCGCCCGCTTCGCGCAACAGGCCCAGCTCGGCCATCTCCTCGCCGCGGCAGCCGCGCGTGACGGCGGCGTAGGGCAGGATCGTCAGGCTGCCGGTGGCCTCGCCGCGGCTGCGCAGGAGAAATACGAGCGCCGGGTCGTCGATGGCCGGCGCACTGTCGGGCAGGGCGGCCAGGGTGGTGATCCCGCCGGCGGCCGCGGCCAGGGCGGCCGAGGCGATCGTCTCGCGGTATTCGAAACCCGGCTCGCCCAGGGCCACGCGCATGTCGACCAGGCCGGGGCACAGGATGGCGCCCTGGGCATCCAGGGTCTCGACGCCGTCGGGTCGACCGAGCGCGGCGCCACAATCGACGATGCGCCCATCTCGGACCAGCAGGGCGCCATGTGCGTCCAGGCCGGACGCCGGGTCCAGTAGGCGGGCGTTCTCAATGAGGAGGTCAGGCAAGGCAAGCAGTCCTTTTTCGAGAAAAAGGACCAAAAAGCTTTTGCTCCCTGTCGGCGGCTGCTGAAACGCGGCGCGACAGCGGAGTCAAAAGTCTTTTGCTTCTTTTCTTCAGAAAAGAAGGCCTTGCTTGCCTAAACATTCCGCGTCTGCCGCCTGCCCAACGTGTCGAGCACCGCCATCCGCACCGCCACCCCCATCTCCACCTGCTCGCGTATCAGACTGCGCGAAGGATCATCGGCCACCGCGCTGTCTATCTCCACGCCACGGTTCATCGGCCCGGGATGCATGACCAGCGCGTCCGGCCTGGCGCGCGCCAGCCTAACGGTGTCCAGCCCGTAGAAGCGGAAATACTCTCGCGCCGAAGGGATCTGGCCGTGCGTCATACGCTCGCGCTGCAGGCGCAGCATCATGATAATGTCCACGCCCGCCAGGCCGGCATCCATGTCGTGAAAGATCTCAATTCCGAGCCGGTCGATGCCGGGCGGCATCAACGTGGGCGGGCCGATCAGCCGCACCGTGGCGCCCATCGTGGTGAGCAGATAGATGTTCGAGCGCGCGACGCGACTATGCGCGATGTCGCCGCAGATCGCGATGGTGAGCCCCTGTAGCGTGCCGCGGCGCCGGCGTATCGTCAGCGCGTCGAGCAGCGCCTGGGTGGGGTGCTCGTGCGTGCCGTCGCCGGCGTTGATCACCGCGGCATCCACCTTCTGGGCGAGCAGCGCTGGGGCGCCGGACTGGTCGTGGCGCACCACCAGCAGGTCGCATTGCATGGCGTTCAGCGTGGTCGCGGTGTCGAGCAGGGTCTCGCCCTTGTTCACGCTGCTGGCCGAGACAGACATGTTGATCACATCCGCGCCCAGGCGCTTGCCCGCGAGTTCGAAGCTGGTGCGGGTGCGGGTGCTGTCTTCGAAGAACAGGTTGATCAGGGTGCGGCCGCGCAGCAGGTCGCGCTGGGTTTTGCCGGACCGGTTGAGCAGCGCGTAGCTCTCTGCGAGGTCCAGGAGCTGGCCGATCGCGGGCGGATACATCCCTTCGATCGCGAGCAGGTGTTTTGCTGGGGGCACGTCCGGTGTCTAGCGCGTGACGGGTCGGGCGAAAAGGCGGGTCAGTCCGCGGCACTGGCTTTCTGCCTGCAGCGAGAATCCGCTGTGCCCAGCCAGTCGGTTTCGACCCGCTTCGTTGCCGCGCTGGATCCTCGCGACAGCAAGCGGCGTGTCGCTGATCGGCATGGTATCGGCCGCGCGCCGGGCGGCCTGACGCCCGTGCGCGCACCGGTTCAGTTCGCGGCGGTGCGTCCGAGCACGGCATCTTCATGGCGCACCACCCGGCGTGCCAGCCGGAGCGCGTGGTAGCATTTGTCGGCGCGCGCGCAGGATAACGCACCGTCCAGCAGGGCCATGGCCGACGGCGACGTGGTTGCCGCCTTGAACGCCTCGATCAGGTCCACAGCGTCGGTCAGCCCATCGCGCCGTTCCTGCTCGTCCCCGATATAGGCGCTCTGCAGCGCGAAATAGATGCGGCGCGCCGGCGTGTCCGCATCCTGCGGCGCCATGATCTGCCGGCCGAACAGGAAGCGGGCATGCGCCGTCAGTTCGATACGCGTGCGGTTGCGAAACCGGATGGCGGCGCCGTTCACCACCATCATGTCGCCCTGGCGTAGCTCCAGCACGAGGTTGGACATGGCTGATATCCTTTCTGGACAATTCACCGGCGGTTTTGCCGACGTCCGGACATTGCCGCGAAAGGGTTTCCGTCAGGTTAAGCCGCCACGCCCTATAAAAATTTGACCAGCGACAACTGGTCGAGGTTTGCAATGATCTTGTAGCTGGCCTGCAACTGGTTCTGTACGGTCGCGAGTTTGGTGGCGACCTCCGCCGTGTCCACATTCTGCAGGTTGCCGAGTTGCGTGGTCAGCGTCGTGGCCGTGTCGGTCAGCTCGCTTTGCGTGCCGGTGATCGTCTGCTGGCGTCCGCCCAGGGCGCCGATATCGGTGTTCAGCGCGTCGTCGGCGTGGCTCAGCGTGGTCTGCGTCAGGCTGAGCAGGGCTGCCACGTTGGGATCGCTGGCCGTCGCAGTGCCCAGCGCGGCCACGGTGGCGAGCGAGGCCAGGATGTCGCGCGTGTAGGAGCCGGTGGTGGTGCCGCTGGCGCCGGCGGACGTGGCGTTGGCATTCTGGTCGGCGAGCACGCTGGTCTGCACCGACAGGCCGTCGCCGATGATTGCGGTTGCGGCAACGTTGCTGGCCTCGAGCGACGCGGAGAACGGTGATGTGGCGCCAGGTGCCGCGCCCGCGAGTATCTGCGACTGCGTGGCCGCCGCGCCGGCCGTGCCGAGATTGGCGATCGCCGCCTGGATCGCGGTGGCGAATGCGGAGGTCGAGAGAGTGGCGGGGTTGGGGACCGGCGGCGTCCTGCTGTCCTGGCCGGCGAATATGTAAGTGTCGCCGACCTTGGTGTTCAGCAGGCTGGCGATCTGCTGCAGGTTGGCGGCAGCGCTGGACGCGAGGGTGGCCAGCCCGATCTGCGTGTTCGTTGCCGGCTCGAGCAGCTGGCCGGAGAAACCGGATACGATCGTCTGGATCTGGCCGAGCGCGGACTGGGCCACCTGCGCCTGGGTCGCGGCCTGGTTGGCGTTCGTCTGGTAGGCCGTGTTGAGTGCCAGCTGTCCCGAGAGATCGAGCGCCTTGCTCGCCGCATTGCCGAGCCCCGCATAATCGGACGAGACGAGCCCGCTGCTGGCCTGTGCGGTAAGTGTACCGATCTGCGAGCTGATCTGCGTGGTGTTGTAGAGCACCGCAGCCAGCGTACCGACATCGGTCGCCGACGAAATCCCGCTCATGACGTGGTCACCATGTTCAACGTTTCCTGAAACAAGGCTTGCACGGCAGAGATTATCTTTGCGTTAGCACCGTAAGCATTCTGCAGCACCACCATCTGGCCAAGTTCGGTATCCATGTCGATCCCGGTGACGGCCGTGAGCTTGCCCTGCAAGGCGGTCTGCACCGCCTCGGTATCGCCTGCCTGCGACGAGGCCTGGGCGCTGTCGGCGGCCTGTCCGGCGGTGAGCGCGTTGGCGGCGTCGGTCAGCGTTGCCTGCGCGCCGTAGCCGGAGGAGAGCGTGCCGGTCGGGCCCAGGCCTGCGGTCGCCACTTGTATCTGCGGCACGCCGTCCTGCGCGTTGGGGCCGAGCGCATAGTTCAGCACGCGGGTGATCAGTGTGGCGAAGCCGGGCAGGCCGCTGGGATTTGGCGTGAACGCGCTTGCCCCTGTGGGCGAACCGGCGATCGCCTGGGTACCGTCGCGTACCGAGGGCGGGCGTGGCGGTCACCGCCGGGTTCACCTGTATGGTGGTGGCATATCCCACATAGCCGGTTTGCACCTGCGGACCGGTGGCGACCGGCACTATGCCGGCGGCGTCGGTGAACAAGGTGAGGCCCTGAGCGGCGAACCGGCCGGAGAGGGTTTGGGCGAACTGGTCCAGGCCCGCCTGGTAGGTCGGCAAAGTCTGGTCGCGCAGAGTGAGGTTGGCGCCGATCGACCCGCCGGTAAGCTGGCGGGTGATGTCGCTGCCGCCGAGCAGGATGCCGGGTATGCCGCCACCGGGATAGCTGACCAGGGCGCCGGTCGTTGCCGGCGTCGCGACCAGCTTGGTGCCGTCGGTCGGCAGCTGTGCGCCACCCGCGCTGAGCACCGTAACGTCACCGTTCGGTTGCGGCAGGAAGCGGGCATCGACCAGGCCGGAGACGGCCGCCTCGGCCTGGGCGCGCTGGTTCTCCAGATCGGCCGTGCTCAGGCCTTGCGCGCGGTCGTTGACGATATGCGCGCTGAGCTTGCCCAGGTTGGCGAGCGCGGTGTTGAGCTGGTCCACGCCGGACACGATGCCGTTCTGCGCGGTCTGCCGTGCGTCGCCATACGCACCGGCGAGCGCGTTGATGCCGCTGGCGAGGTTGGTGGCCGCATCCACCACGGCGCCCTGCTGGATCGGGTCGGCCGGATCGGCCTGCAATGCGCCGAAAGCCGATTGCACCGCCGCGAGCCGGCTGCCGAGATCGGTGCCGGCGCCCACCGTGCCCAGCACCGGCTCAAGCGTTGCGAGTGCGGCGGACGTGGTGTTGTCGGCGGCCAGGGCCGAATTCTGTGCGCTGACCTGGCTTTGCAGCCCAGGGTCGGTGGCGAGCACCACCACGCCGGAGCGCACGCCGAAGCCCTGTCCCGCGGCGGACTGGCTGGTCTGGGTGAGGGTCTCCAGTGCGTATTGCGGCGTGGAGGCATTGGCCACGTTCTGCGACACGACGGACAGGCCGAGTGCCACGTTCGACAGGCCGCCTGAGGCGATACCCAGGGCGCCGGACAGGGAGCCGCTCATGACAGGTCATTTGCCGGTTTACCCGCTGCCGACAGCAAGCGGCAAAACAGGTTCGCCCCGCGGCAGGCGCTGCCGGGCGCGAACCCGTCTGGCTTGTGCGACGGTCGCGTGCGTTGCGTGCTGCAATCGTTCATGGCGAACCTGCTAGTCTACCCTGCGTCTTATTGCTTCATGTTCAACGTGGTCGTCAGCAGCTCGTTTGCCGTGGTCACGACCTTTGCGTTTGCGCCGTATGCCTGCTGCGCCACGATCAACTGCGAAAGCTGCGACGCGATATCGACGTTCGACGATTCCGTTACACCCGTAAGCAGGCTGCCGGCGCCGTTAGTGTTCAACTGCTGTACCTGTGCCACGCCGGAATTCTGCGTTGCGGTGAACGCCTGGCCGTTCTGTCGCTGCAGATCGTCCGCGTTGGCAAAGGTCACGAGCGGGACTTGTGCGATCGTGACGGACCGGCCGTTGTCGTAATTCGCGACGATGTTGCCGTCGGAGTTCGCGGCGATGTTGGTGAAGCTGCCGGGCGCCGCGCCGTCCTGCGTGGCGCTGGTAAGCTGGTAGTCCGAACCGGCGAACTGGGTGATGCCCTTCGACTGGTTGAAGCCGCCGAGATCGAGCGTGATCGGCTGCGCGCCGCTGCCGAAATCGGGCGATATCTGCACTTCGCCTTCGCTGGCCGAGCCGGTGATCGCGAGCGCGCCGGTGGCGCCGGTGAGCGCGCCGAGCGTGCCGTTCGCGTTGAAGGTCACGCCCACGCTGCCGATCGCCGTGCTGCCACCAGCCACGTTGTCCGGCGAAGACAGGCTCAGTGTCCAGTTATTGGGTGAGTTCTTCGTCCAGGTCGTCTGCAATTGATGGTTGACGCCGCTGCCGTCGAACACGCCGACATCGGAGCTGAGATTGCTGGAGGCGGTCGGCGTCGCCGGCACGTTGGCCACCAGGGCGACGTTGCTGGTGGCCACGGGGGCATATTGGGTCTGCGTCACCTGTATGGGTACGAGCCGGCTGTTATCGGCCACGCCCGTCGTCTGGTTGACGGGATGACCGTTCAGGTATTCGCCTGCGCTGTTCACCAGGTAACCATTGTTGTTCGTGGTGAAATCGCCGGCGCGCGTGTAGTAGCTCTGCGGGGAGAATTGCGGCGCACCCGAGGTGGTGGCGCCCGTCTGTTCAGACACCGAGAAGAAACCCTGGCCGCTGATCGCCAGGGCAAGCGGATTGGAGCTTTGCTGGACGGTGCCCTGCAGCTCGTTCTCGTATTCCGGTGTGGCGGCAACGCTGCCGGAATCGTTTTCCGACGCCGAGCTTTGTGTGAGGTAGTCGGTAAAATTGGTCGCCACCGCCTTGTAGCCGATCGTCTGGCTGTTCGCCAGATTGTCGCTGATGTTGCTGAACGATGCAGCCTGCGCATTGAGGCCGCTGATTGCAGTGCTTACTGAGCCGAACAAGGACATTTCGGTGGCTCCCGGGAGGGTTTGTGACAGTCTCGACCAGGCGGGTTTGGAAGCGGCCGCATAGTGTTGCAGAGACAGTCAGCAGGAAGTGTGCCAACGCAAGCCTGCCATGTTCTGCCCGAATATTCCCGAACGGGGGGGGCTATTCCGCTACTTTGCGTGCCGGTGGGCAGATTTTGCCGGGCGCAATCTGCTTGGCTGCAGGCGATAGAAGCCGGCGGCACGAGGGCCGAGCCTGTGGCCCATGACTTGCTGAGACCGACGTAGAACGCCGCTGGCACATACTGTCGTGCGGGGATCGCCGGTCTCGAGGATCACACGTGCCAATTGCTTCCGTCATCACCGCGGCGCCAACTACGCCACCCGCCGCCAAAGCCGGTTCGCCGGCGACGCAGGGCGCCGACTTCGCGAGCTTCCTTGCGCCGCAGGCCGGGCCTGCGGGACTGGCGGACAGCGCAGCGCCCGCGGTCCGTAAAGCCGAGGCGACAGAGACGCCCCGCAAACCGGCGGTGCCGGATGACGCCGCGCCAGGCCGCAAGGCGACGCTGAAAAAGCCTGCCGGCAGTGGCACGGACGATCTGCCCATCACGCCTACGCCGGTGGATCCTGGCAATGTGGTGGCAGTGCCGCCGCCCTCCGCCGGATTACAGCCGAGCGGACCAGCCGTCAGGCCGGATGACGAGGCCGATGCCGCGGGGCCGGCTGACGCATTGCCGGGATTGGACGGTTTGCAGGGCCTGTCGGGCGATACGTCGCTGGCCGGCGCGGAGAGTGGCGCAAAGCCTGCGGCAAGCGAGGCGGTTGGCACCGGACCGGCTGTCCGACCGGACAAGCCTGCTGCGGCGTCTGCCCCGGCCACCGCTTCTAAAGGTAAGCCTGCCCTCGAGGACGCTAATAAGACAGGGAACGCCAAAGCGGCGCCGCTCGGCAATGCGGCCTTGCTCGCGCCGGACCTGCCGCCGGCGCTCGGCGGCGGCCAGGCGGCCCCGGCAGGCGCGCCATCGCAGACTGCACCGCCTGCTGCTGGCGCTCCCCCAGCCGCGTCCACCCCGCCCGACCCAGGTGCTGCCGCCGCCACGCCGCCGGCTGGCGTCGCCCCCACCGCACAGGTCGGCCACGCACTTGCGGCAATGCATATCGGTTCGGATGGCAGCAGCAAGCTGACGATACGCCTGGACCCGGCCGAGCTGGGCCACGTCCGGGTCGAGATCACGCGCGGACAGGATGGGTCCTCCAGCGTGCGCGTGGCCGTCGAGCGCGTGGAGACCCTGGGCCGCCTGCAATCGGACCTGACGCATCTGCATCTGGCGCTCGACCGCGCCGGCGTGCCCGAACAGCGCACCCTGGCCGTCCATCTCGCACCGCCGGAGCCAGCCGGCACGGCATCTGGCGGATCGTTCGCAGGCGGCCAGTCTGGCGGCCAGCCCAACAGCCAGGGGGGCGCCCCGGGGCGCGAGGGCGGGCAGGCCGGCGGCTTTCAGGCAGGTAACCGCTTCGGCGGCGCGGATGACGGGTCCTCGTCCGGCCGGATGACCAGCGCCGCCCGCGCCGCCAGCTATCGTCGGATCGATACCGGCGTCGACATCACCGCCTGACATTATATCAGCAGGAACCAAGCCATGACCGCACTCGGAACCACCACACTCAGCAACGTCGCCGAGCAGGCGGCCAAGGCGAACGCCGCCGCTGCCGCTTCTGCCGCGGGCAACTCGAGTGCCACGGCGGCGAGTGCCACCGGCACCAACGCGCTACAATCGCTCGGCAGCAACTTCAACCAGTTCCTCACCCTGTTAACGACGCAGCTGCAGAACCAGGATCCGACTGCGCCGGTCGACAGCAACCAGTTCACCCAGGAGTTGGTCGAGTTCACCGGCGTGCAGCAATCGGTGCAGACCAACGTCAACCTGACCCAGCTCATCTCGCTGCAGCAGGGGTCCGAAGTTCTGCAATCCGCCCAGGTGGTGGGCCATCAGGCGACGGTCACGGCGAGCCAGATCGCACTGCAGGGCGGCAGCGGCGAACTCACCTTCAACACGGCCGCGGCCGAGCCGGTTCAGATCGCCATCGCAGACAGCTCCGGCAGGCCGGTACGCGACGTGTCCCTTACCTCCAACGCGGGCGCCAACGCCTGGACCTGGGATGGCCGCGACAATGCCGGCAACCAGCTGCCGGATGGCGCCTATGGTGTCGCCGTGGAGACCGGTACAAGCAGCGCCAACGCGACATCCGTACCGTTCAGCGTGGTGGGTACCGCCACCGGCCTTTCCAATGGCGCCGCGGGGCTGCAGCTACAGCTCGGGGCGTTGTCGGTCGGGCTGGCGAGCGTGCAGGGGATCGCGGCGAAATAACCCGGCCCCGCTTGATCAGCCCTGGGGCAGACGGACAGCCGGCGGTATAGACGTTTTTTATTCGAAACGTCGGAGCGCATTGTCCGTCGTTAACCGTCACGTAAGCAGGCCGGTTGCAGTGTGTGGGCATGAAGCCCCTCCTCGAAGGCCTGCGCGCTCTCGGTCCTGCCCGCCTCATGGCGCTGGCCGCCGTGGGCATCGGTATGCTGGTCATGCTGGCGCTGCTGGCGCTGCATGGCGGCGCACCGGCTCAACAGGCGCTGCTCTACGCTGACCTCGACCTGCGCGAGGCCTCGCAGATGACGGAGGCGCTCGACCGCGCTCATATCACTCACCAGGAGATCGGCAGCGGCGATCGCATCATGGTGTCGTCGACCGACGTGGCACGGGCGCGGTTGCTGCTGGCGAAGGACGGGCTGCCGTCCGGCGGCTCGATCGGCTACGAGATTTTCGATCGCAGCGACGCGATGACCAGCAGCCAGTTCCAGCAGGACATCAACGAGACGCGCGCGATGGAGGGCGAGCTCGCCCGCAGCATACGCATGCTGCAGGGTGTACGCGGCGCCAGGGTCCACCTGGTATTGCCCAAGCGCCAGCCGTTCTCGCGAGACGTGCAGGCAGCCCAGGCCAGCGTGGTGCTGACGATGGCGGGTGCGGCAAAGCTCGACCCGCAGGCCGTCCAAGCGGTGCTGAACCTGGTTGCCGCCGCGGTACCAGGCCTCAAGCCGCAAGGCATCGCCATTATCGACAGTCGCGGCAACCTGCTTGCGCGGGCCGGGCAACCCGCTTCGGAGGAGGCGTCGGCACAGAGTTCGGAAGAGCTGCACCGCGCGACGGAATTGCGGCTTTCGCGCGCGGTGGAGGAGATGCTCGAGCAGAGCCTGGGCGCCGGGCGGGTGCGCGCCGAAGCCGCCGTCGAGATGAATTTCGACCACGTGCAAGAAACTGCGGAGTCCTACAACCCGGACCAGCAGGTGGTGCGCAGCACGCAGACCGCTAACGAGAAGAATACCAGCACGGAGGCCGACAAGCCGGTATCCGTGCAAAACAACCTGCCGAATGCCGATGCCGGCGGCGGCGGGCAGTCGGGAACCGCACAGCAGAAGCAGGAAGAGACGACGAATTACGAGATCGGCAAGACAGTCCGCACGCTAGTGCGTGAGCAGCCGCAGATCGCCCGCATCTCCCTCGCGGTGATGGTGGATGGCATCTCGCAGCCAGGAAAGGACGGCAAGCCGGTCTGGGTAGAAAGAAGTCCCGAAGAACTCGCGCGCATAACCAAGCTTGTGCAGAGCGCCATCGGCTACAGCGAGAAGCGCGGTGACAAGGTCGATGTGGTGTCCATGCGGTTTGCCGCCGGCCAGGAGGATCTGAGCGCCACATCGAGTGGCGGGCTGCTCGGTATGGAAGTGGGCAAGGCGGACATACTCGGCCTCGGCCAATCGGCCATTCTCGCGATCGTTGTGCTGCTTGCGCTGGTCTTCGTGCTCCGACCGATGGCGATACGCCTCTCATCGATAACGCCGCAAGGTATGCTCGGCGGCGGCGGCGGTGACCTCCTGCTCGCTGGACCCGCCGGCGGGAGCTACGGAAGTGCGGCGCTACCTTCGAGCACGCGGCTGATCGCTACCGGCGCCCCCGCGATGATTGCCGATGAGAGTATGGTCGATCTTGCAAATATCGAAGGCCAGCTCCGAGCTTCCTCAATACGAAAGCTATCCGAAATGGTAGAGAAACATCCAGAGGAGAGTCTCTCCATCATGCGCAGCTGGATGTCGCAGGAGAATAGCTGATGGCACGCCCAGCCGAACGCCAGGAACTTACCGGCGCACAGAAGACTGCGGTTCTCATGCTGGCTTTAGGCGAGGAGCATAGCGCGAGGCTGCTCAACCTGATGCATGAAGACGAGATTAAAGAGGTGTCGAGCGCTATGGCGCAGCTTGGTTCGGTCCGCGCCGACACGGTGGAAAACCTATGCCAGCAATTCTCCGAAGGCATGGGCACGTCAGGTTCGCTGGTCGGCAACTTCGAAAGTACAGAGCGTCTGCTTCAAAAATCGCTGCCACGCGATCGCGTTGGCCAGATCATGGACGAGATACGCGGCCCCGCCGGCCGCACCATGTGGGACAAGCTTGGCAACGTGAATGAAGCCGTGCTCGCCAACTATCTGAAGAACGAGTATCCGCAGACCGTGGCGGTGGTGCTGAGCAAGGTGCGTGCCGACCACGCCGCACGCGTGCTGACCTTGTTGCCGGAAAGTTTCGCAATGGAAGTCGTCATGCGCATGCTGCGCATGGAGAGCATACAAAAAGACGTCCTCGATGGCGTGGAACGTACATTGCGCGCAGAGTTCATGAGCAATCTTGCGCGCAGCACGCGGCGCGACGCGCATGAAATGATGGCCGACATCTTCAACAATCTTGATCGGCAGGCCGAAACGCGTTTTCTGGTAGCGCTCGAAGAACGCAACCGCGAGGCCGCCGAGCGTATCAAGGCGCTGATGTTCACCTTTGACGATCTGAGCAGGCTGACCGCGCCGTCCATGCAGGTGCTGCTGCGCTCCGTCGACAAGGAGAAGTTGCCACTCGCCCTAAAAGGCGCGTCCGAGAAGCTGCGCGAGATGTTTTTCAAGTGCCTATCCGAGCGGGCCGGCAAAATGCTTCAGGAAGACATCGATGCCTTGGGACCGGTCAAATTGCGAGATGTCGATGAGGCGCAAGCCTCCATCGTGCTGGCTGCCAAAGAGCTCGCACAGACAGGCGAACTCGATATTGGTGGCGGCAAGGATGACGAGATGCTCTACTGATGGATGGCTCTAATGCCGCCTTTCTCTTTGAATCTCCGCTGTTTTCAACGCAGGAAAGCCGGCCTGTCGGCGGAATCCTCTACATCGAGGATTTCGACGACAAGCCCGCTGCGTCGCATACGGAACCGGTGCCTGCGTCGGTTGTGCCGAGCTACTCGGCAGAAGACCTGGCGCAGGCGCGCGAAGCGGGCCGTCAGGAAGGACTTGCCGCGGCATTTGCCGAGGCACAGCTTGTGCAGAGCCAATTGCAATCGGCCGCCACACAGTCTCTGGCGGACGGGATCGCCGCGACACGCTCGGTCGTGGCAGAACTCGTGCAAGGCGCTGCCGAGCAGGTTTCGCTGACCTTGCTGGCGATATTGCGCGCGGCCTTACCTGCGGTGATGGGCCGGCACAACGAAGCCGAGCTGCGCGCAATGATTTCTGCTTTGGCACCAGGCATTGCTGCTGAGCCCGAGCTGCGCGTGCGCGCGCATCCTGATCTGGCCGAGTTTATACGTGAAACGCTGATAAGCGTGCTCGAGACTACCTCCTGCGTACTGTCCGTATGTGCAGACAGTTCACTACAACCAGGCGACGTGCTTGTCGCATGGCAGGACGGCCAGATGCGGCGCAATTGCCGCGAGACCTGGAGCGCTATTACCGAAGCGCTTGCGCCGCTCGGACTGCAAACATTCGAGGAGATCTATGATGGCCGCTGATACCGAATTCACCGAATCCGCAACCCCGTTTCCGCCCGGCGAAGCGCCGGCACGCAATGCGCGCGATCTCGAGGCGGTGTACGACATACCTGTCACCGTGAGCGCGGTACTAGGCCGAACGACTATGCAGGTCAGCCAGTTGCTAAAGCTTGGTCGCGGCGCAGTGGTCGAACTGGATCGGAAGCTGGGCGAGGCTATCGACGTGTATGTCAACAACCGTCTTGTGGCACGCGGCGAAGTGGTGATGGTCGACGACAGCCGGCTTGGCATCACCATGACGGAAATCGTCAAAGCCGACCGCGGCGCCTGAGACTGCGCCATGCGGGTTCTGATCGTCGGATCACTGTCGGGAGAACTGGGGCGCGCGGCCCGGATGGCGGCTGAGCGTGGCGCGCGCGTCAGCCAGGCGGATGACATATCGCGCGCGATGCTGCCGCTGCGGGCCGACCTGCAGGACCTCGTATTGTGCGATGTCGCGTGCGGCGTGGCGCAGCTGGTGCGCCAGCTTGCCGCCGAGCGCATCGCGATACCTGTCGTGGCCTGCTGCACGTCACTCGATCCGCTGGTCGGCGCACAGGCGATGCGCGACGGCGCTCGCGAGTTCATGCCGCTGCCGCCCGATCCTGAGCTAATCGCCGCGATCCTGGTGGCGGCGTCCGGCGCGCCGCACGTCGCGGTGGTGCGCGATCCGGCAATGCTGGCGGTCATACGCCGGGCCGAGCAGGTGGCGCGGTCGGATGCGTCGATCTTGATCACCGGCGAATCAGGTACCGGCAAGGAAGTGATGGCGCGGCATATTCACAACGCCTCGCGGCGGTCCGCCGGAGCGTTTGTGGCGCTGAACTGTGCGGCGATTCCCGAGCATCTGCTGGAAAGCGAGTTGTTCGGCCATGAAAAGGGCGCTTTTTCGGGGGCAGTGGCAAGGCGGATCGGAAAGTTCGAGGCAGCACAGGGCGGTACGTTGCTGCTCGACGAGATCAGCGAAATGGATGTGCGCCTGCAGGCGAAACTGCTGCGCGCCATACAGGAACGCGAGATCGATCGTGTCGGGGGTAGCACGCCGGTTCGCGTGGACGTGCGCATATTGGCGACCAGCAACCGCAATCTACTTGCCGAGATAGATGCCAGGCGCTTTCGAGAGGACCTTTATTTCCGACTGAACGTGGTCAATCTGCGCCTGCCGGCCTTGCGCGAGCGGCCTGGAGACATTCCTGCGTTGGCCAATCATTATGCACGTCACTACGCTGAGGTAAATGGCTTGCCTGCTAAATTAGTGTCGGGCGCGAGCCACCGCCTGCTGGCGGCGCAAAGCTGGCGCGGTAATGTGCGTGAATTAGAAAACACCATGCATCGTGCTGTGTTGCTGGCTGGCGGCGACGAAATAGAGCCCGATGCAATCGAGCTCTCTGGCGATACGCAAGGGGCAAGCTTGCCTGCAGTCACAGGAGGGTTCATCGCGCGCCCCATGGCCGAGGTTGAACGCGAGGCGATTTTGCAGACCTTGTCGTATACATTGGGGAACCGCACGCATGCTGCGGTAATATTGGGTATATCCATCCGTGCATTGCGAGACAAGCTGCGTGACTACGCACAGGCCGGGATTGCGGTGCCGCCGCATGCTGTGAAGGTTGCCGCCTGATGGCCAGCGCACTCAGCTGGGGCGGGCTTGGGACGAGTTACAAGAAGTTCGGACCTGGCACGGATGTCGGGCTAGCGCTCGCGGTATTCTGCCTGCTTTCGTTTCTGATACTTCCGCTTCCAACGATGTTGCTCGATCTGGGCCTGGCGTTATCTATCACCGCGTCCGTTCTGGTCCTTATGGTTGCACTGTTTCTCGAGCGACCCCTGGATTTCACCAGTTTCCCGCAACTCCTTTTGCTGACGACGCTGCTTCGCCTCTCGTTGAACGTGGCTACTACGCGGCTGATACTCAGCCATGGCAACGAGGGGCCGACTGCGGCAGGACACGTGGTGGCCGCCTTTGGCGGCTTCCTGATGGGCGGTGACGTGGTGATCGGCATCATCTTGTTCGCGATCCTGCTCGTGGTGAACTTTATGGTCATCACGAAGGGCTCCGGGCGTATTGCCGAGGTGGCAGCGCGGTTCAGCCTGGACTCGATGCCCGGCAAGCAGATGGCGATCGATGCGGACATGAACGCCGGCGTGATCAACGACAAGACCGCGCGGCGGAGGCGGCGCGAGCTGGAAGAGGAGAGCGGGTTCTACGGTGCCATGGACGGCGCCGCGAAATTCGTGCGTGGTGACGCGATTGCAGGGTTGCTTATCACCTCTATCAATATCGTAGGCGGGCTGACGATAGGGTTGCTTCGCCACTCCATGGCGTTCAGCGACGCGGCCAACACGTTCACCACGCTCACGGTTGGCGACGGGCTGGTGACGCAGATACCTGCGCTGCTGGTATCCACTGCGGCCGGCATCGTGGTGACGAAGGGCGGCGTCGAGGGACGCGCGGACACGGCGTTGGTGGCGCAGCTTGGCGGCGGGTATAAGCCATTGGCGCTGGCGAGTGGCGCGGCGATGGTTCTGGCGATGATGCCAGGCCTGCCGGCACTGCCTTTCCTGGCGTTGGCGGGGCTTGCCAGCGGCGGCGCGTGGCTGCGTTACACGCATCCGGTGGCGGGTCCGGAAGACGAGACCATGCCGCAGGCGGCGGCACCTGCAGAGTCGCCGGTGGCTGACGCGATGCGTATCGACATGTTGCGCGTGGAACTCGGCTACGGGCTGTTGCCGCTTGCCGGTGGCGACCAGCCGAAATTGACCGAGCAGATACGTGGTCTGCGTCGCTCGATCGCTGCGGAGTTCGGGTTCATACTTCCGCCTGTTCGTATCCAGGATAACCTGCAGCTCGGCGCTGATGCTTACCTCATAAAAATCAAGGAAATCGACGCCGGGCAGGGTGAGTTGCGGCCGCTGTGTCTGCTCGCCATGGATCCGCGTGGCGGCGTGCCCGCCATGCAGGGTGAGCGTACGACGGAGCCGGCTTTTGGCTTGCCGGCTTTGTGGATCGACGCCAGCCAGCGCGAGGAAGCGCTGGTGCGGGGATGCACGGTCGTTGATCCGCCCAGTGTTCTGGCAACGCATCTTACCGAACTGGTGCGCGAGATGATGGCTGAGCTGCTGTCTTACTCGGAGACACAGAAGCTTATCGATGAGCTGCCACGCGAGCAGCAGAAGCTTGTGTCGGATCTGATACCCGGGGTGATCTCGGTGGGCGGCGTGCAGCGCGTGTTGCAGGCGTTGCTGGCCGAACGTGTGTCGATACGGGATCTGCCGACGATTTTGGAGGGTGTGCACGAGGCGTGCACCGGCAATGCGCGCGGTATAGGCACGATCGTGGCCGTGGTGCGTGCTCGCCTGGCCCGTCAGATCAGCGACAGTCATGCCGGGGTGGATGGGGCAATTCCGATGATCACCCTGTCTGCGGAATGGGAGATGGCGTTTGCGGAGAGCCTCGTGGGGCCGCCGGAGGATCGGCAGCTGGCGATGGCGCCGAGCAAACTTGGCGAGTTCATGCGGCGATTCCGCGACCTGTTTGATCTGCATGGCGCCGAGAACCCGGTGTTGCTGACCAGCCCGGGCATTAGAGTGGCTGTGCGAAGCATCGTGGAACGGTTGCGGCCGACGACTCCTGTGCTGTCCCAAAACGAGATTTCTCCTCGGGTGAGGGTGCGGACTTTGGCGAGTCTATGAGCGACGGTATGGCGCTTATCGGTTCGCTGCGGTGTTGGCCGGCGCGCCGTCGGCAGAGACGCGACGTTTGTGGGCCGACGTTCTTGGAAGGCTTAGCTGCCGTTTGCAGGACTTCACAGCGAGAGGGTTTCGCAACATAGCAGCGTTCCTGGTCCGTTTCCACTGATTGTTGGTTGCGGAATTGACAGGTGTTGTTGCTTCTGTCCCCATGTGTTCGCAATCGACGCCTTTGGCTTGCCTTGCTGCGCTCCCGTTATCTGGTCGCCGCCAAGTTGCCTGACGCCACGATGGCAACAGGCCGTCTCCATTTCGGGGCGGCAATCGGGAGAAGCGCAATGGCGAACGGTACGGTCAAGTGGTTCAACACGACCAAGGGGTTCGGCTTCATCATGCCGAGCGACGGCGGCAAGGATGTTTTCGTGCACATCACCGCGGTTCAGGCGGCGGGACTGCGTGGGCTGAATGATGGCCAGGCGGTGACCTACGAAGTGGTGATGGAGCGCGGCAAGGCGGCGGCGACTAATCTGAAGCTGGTCTGACGCTGGTGCGTGGGGTGGCCGCCGCAGCGGTTGTTGCGGCGGTGGCCGGGTGCGCTTCGGTGCCGGTTGGGGGCGCGCCGATGGTTGGCCGGGCGCCAGAGGGGGCGGGAGCACCACCGGCGTCTGGTGCGATGTTCGCCACCGAGCTGGCAGGGCCGGCCACGTATCTGCCGCCGTTGCCGACGGCAGTGATTCTGTTGCGCGCGGACGACATGGAGCGGAACCGGGCGTTCTGCCGGGCGGCCCTGGCTTTGCCGACGGTGCACGAGGCCGAGGCGGAAAGCGTGGTGGCGCCGAACCTGATACACACGCGCTGGCTGGTGCAGATTTCGGAGGTTCCGGCTGAGCGGGCCACGGATTGCGACTTTCTGACCGGGGTTTACGACTATGGGCGGGCGCGGCGGCTGATGGCGTCGGTTCAGCTTGGGGCGGGAAGTTTTGCGGGGCGCGGGCCGTTTCTGCTGATGATCATTCCGGATCGGTCTGGGCTGCATGTGGCGGGGCTTGATGGGTCCGGCACGGCGGATGGGGCGATGGCGGGGTTCATCGGTGGATGGGGGCGGGCACTTTCGGAGAGCCAGGCGAGGATTGCTGCGGCGCCGGTGGAGCAGCCGGGTGTGGTGAGGAGCCTGTTCGGGTTGATCGGGGCGGTGTTGCGCGGCGTGGTTGGCGGGGGTGTGGGGCTGGTTACGGGCGTTCTGGCAGCGGTTTGAGGGTGGAAGGAGCCCGTCGCGCCTGGGGGCGCGACGGGTTAGGGTTGGTCAGACGATGGCGTTGCCTTCGCGTTTGACGGTGGCCACGCGGGTGGCGCCGGCCTGCTGCATGGCCTGAGTGGCTTTCATGACGGCGTCCGGATCGTGGGCGGTGGCGGACAGGACGAGCTCGCCGGCAGCCGCGGCTTCGTTTCGCTTTTCGGAATAGGCGTTGTTGGCGGCGATGTGGGCGCCTTCGACGGCGCCGCCGGTGGCAAGACCCAGGCCGGCTGCCGCACCGACCGCGAGTAGGGCCGCGCCACCGGTGGCGGCAACGACGCCGGCGCCGACAAAGGCCGCGGCGGTGGCGGCCATGCTGGTCTGCATGGTGCGGGTCTGGCGGATGTCGTCTTCGGTTACCGGATCGTCGGCGCCCTGGGTGGGGGTGGCCTGGGCGGCGTCCGGGTTCGGGGCGGGCAGGGCCAGGGCAGCGCGGTCGAAGCCGGCGCGGGTGAGGCGGCCAATGGCGTCCTGCAAGGCGGCATCGCTCGGGAAGACGCCCTGGACTTCCTGGATCGTGTTGGTGAGGGTGGGGCTCTGGGCCTGGTTCAGGGGCTGGTCGGCCATGGCGCGGTATCCTGCTGTTTGGTTTTCAACGCCTGGCCGGGGTTGGGGGTTTGGTAGGGTCAGGTGACGCGCTGGTAGCGGGCGCGGGTGCCGCGTTCGATGGCGCTGATGACCAGGGTATCCAGCTTGAGCTCGGTGCCGATGAATTCGAGCATCTGCAGGATCGCCTGGCCGTGTATGCGGTCGGCGGCGATGATTTCGCAGGCCAGCGTGTAGGCGGTCTCGCGCAGGCGGGGCTCCAGCGCGCCGCGTATCAGGCGGCCGGCATGGGCCAGGCCATCCTCTTCCTGGAGGAGGGAGAGGGTGGCGTCTATGGCGTGCTGGAGCTGCTCCTGGGAGAAGCCCTCGAAGGCGGGCAGGGTTTGCACGATTGTGGCCATGACGCCGATTTCCCGGTCGGTGATGCCGCGCGTTTCCGCGGCACCCACGAGCACCATGGTGCAGACGAGGGCTTCCTGCGGGTCTAGTTCGGTGCGGGCGAGCATTTTGGTCCTTCGCGGTGCGAGTGGCGGCGGACCGTGCCTGGGGTTTGGTGGGGAATCAACCCAAGGGCGGCTGCGCCGGCGCGTGTTGGGCGTCGTTTGGAACACGATGACGGGTGGGCATGCGTGGGCTCCTTGGGGTGGTGTGCGTATTGGCGCGTTCGGGGCGCCGCGCGGGGGTGCTTCAGCAGGCGCGAGGCCAGCGGTCCGGTGGGGCGGGGATTGGTGGCGCGTGGTTTGGTCGGCCGGGGTTCGGCGCGGTTGGGAGCGGCCAGGTTTGGTTCGCCTGCGTGGCATTGGCGGGTTTTGGCGCCTGGATCGCGGTTGCGGGTTCGGCGCGATCGGGTGGGTTGGGCGGCTGAGTGGAGTGCGGGGTTGTTTCGGCTGGCTGGTGGCTGGGCGGGGTGTGGTTGGCGGCTTGGTCTGCCTGGCCTTTTGGGGAGCCTGGCGCGGGGCGCTGGGGTGGGGCGAGAAACTCGGCCAGGTCCGGCGGGAGGGCGGCGAGGTCCGGTTCGATATCCAGCGCACGGCAGGCACGGGCGAAATGGGCGGGGAGGGAGTCGTCCGGAAAGGCGGAGAGGGTATCTTCGATGATGTCGTCGAAGGTTTCCTGGAGCTGCCAGCGATCGTCGCGGTTCGCCATCATGCCGCCGAGCGCGCTCGACAGGATGCCGTGATCGGCTGCGGCCTGGAGGTTGGCCAGGTTTTGCGAGCGGGCCTGGGCGTCCGCGGGTCCGGCGTTGGCAGATGAGGCGGGGGCGCGCGTGGCGGGGGCGCGGGCGAAGAAATTGTTGACGATGCGGGCTTCGAGGGTGACGGCCAGGCGGACGCTGCAGGACAGGCGGGTGAAGGCGAGGTTGGGATCTCTGGCGGGGGGTGTGGGCGCGGTGTTTGGGGGGCGCGTGTTGTGCGCGGCCTGGTTTTGCGCGGCTTGGGCGTCGTCATCTTCGTCCAGCGCGCGCTGGGCGGCGCGGCGGGCCAGTTTCATGCCGAGATCGATCAGCTCCTGGCAGACGTAGCGGTGGCGTGTGCGGCATTCTGCCTTTTCTTGCTCGGCTTCGTCTGCCGGGTGGAGCTGGGAGATGGCGTTCACGGGTTGGGCGGCCTGGCGGTGATTAGAACATAAGTAGAACATAGATAGCATGGGAAGGCAAGTTTTTTGTGCGGGCGATCGGTGGTTGGCAGGGATTTGCGGGGCGCTGGCCGTGCGATGATCATGGTTGCATTGTGCCGGCGGGCCGGTTGTGGATCGCAGGCGAGGGCGGGTTGGCATGACCCATCGGCATCAAGGAAGGAAGGCCTTTTTTAGAGAAAAAGAAGCAAAGAGCTTTTGCTGTGACGCCTGCACGACGATTTGGCTATCATTGCAGCCGCATCGGCTTGCAATGCGGAAGTAAGCCTTTGTGCAGACGTCGGAGCAAAAGCTTTTTGGTCCTTTTTCTCGAAAAAGGACTGCTTTCTTGCCTGCCTTTAAGTGCGCCAATCGTATCTTAGTGGGTAGTATGCGTTGGATATCATGATGATTGGAGCAGGGAATGCGTCGTTTGATCGTGACAACCGACGCGGCCGGTGCAGGCCACCTCAAGCTTATCCGCCGCGGCGACAAGGTGTTTTCGCTGACGCACAGGCTGGTGAGAGATTACGTTCCTTATGCACGAACGATAGGCGCGTTCGTGACGGCGCGGCGCGGGATTCATGAGATGCAGCCGGCCCGATGTGGCTCCTGGGATCACTGCATGGATGACGATCTGGAGGCGCGTTATGCTGCAATAGGCGAAACGTGGCGCGACTACGACACGATCGAGTTCTGGGCCGATCCGAGGCCTAATTCTCAGCTCGTATTGCTGCAGTTTGTCGAGTGGTTCGGCCGTCAGGGACATATCTGCTCCGGAAACCTCGTGCTGATCACTAGCGACTCTGAATTGGGCAATCGGGGGCCGGATGACATGCGCGGCCTGGCAGAAATCGGCCTGCGGATCGGGGAGCGTGAAGTTCGACAGGCCAGGTCCGCCTGGCAGGCATTTTGCCAGCCTACCCCGGAGCATTGGGCTGCTTTGCTCAGGGATGACATCGACAGCCTGCCTTATCTGCGCGCCACCGTTCTTCGGATGCTG
Source organism: uncultured Alphaproteobacteria bacterium (assembly GCA_963795825.1). GTDB lineage: Bacteria > Pseudomonadota > Alphaproteobacteria > Acetobacterales > Acetobacteraceae > BOG-908. Next base: position 1,624,526 of record CAWCIW010000001.1, read on the forward strand.
GAAGAACTTCCGGACAAGACGACTGGAATGGGCGCAAGCGAAGCCCGAATGCTTGCGCTTGTGGCTGAGGGTGAGGCGCATCCCCTCTTGCAGCTCTATCGCGCCGGAACATCGGATGACGCGGCGGTTCTGGACTATTGGGAATTGGGAAAGGTGCTCGATCTGCTCTCCCGGGGCCCTGAGCCGATCGTGCTTGGGCTGGCAGAACAACCGTTCGACCTTGCGCTGCACGCCGACACGGATCGTCTGCAACGCTACAAACGTAGCAGACTTGGTTTGTCCGCGCTGGGCCACAGGCTTTTCAAGGGTACGGCGGATCTTGCGGAACATGCGGTGATCGACCGCTGGTGGGGCGGGACGCGGATCACCAACGCGCATTTCTGGCGGTGGGACAGGGCCGCGCGGGTGTTGCTGTCACCTGGAAACGCTAGCTGATCGTTCTGGTGTAATTGCAGGTATGGACCCTGAACAGCAAACGGCCGCATCTTTGGCATTCCTGCGTGCTGCCCTCTACGATGAACTCTTCTGTTCCACAATCGGGGTGGCATACAGCCAGAGCGATATCGAGGTTACCAGGGAAGTTCATTGTTGGATCTACATGGATGCCCGGTGGTATCTCCCAGTGTGCCAGGTTCTGCACGTGGGCCAGAAACGATTCCCGACGTGATTTGCTTTCGGACAAATCGGTATAGCGGCGTTTGAGTTTGACAAGTAGCTCGTTCCAATCTGTGTCTTGCATAGTGAAATCGCTCTTTCTGAACCGCTACAGTCTGATGCCAATTCCGCTGAAGATTGACGTATCCAGGCAGGCAAGAAAGTAGTCCTTTTTCGAGAAAAAGGACCAAAAAGCTTTTGCTCCGACGCCTGCCCCGCAGCTTAGGTTCGTTCTGCCAGTCGATGCGGTTGCAGTGACAGCCGGCCTGTCATGCCGGCGTCGGGATAAAAGCTTTTTGGTCCTTTTTCTCGAAAAGGACTGCTTTCTTGCTTGCTGCCGATTGAGTCAGTCCCAAGGCGGGTTCAGGGGCAATAGCTTTGGTGTAAACACGCCCCGGCGCATTGTGGACGTCGCACACCTACAGACGCGAAGCGTTGGAAGCACAGCCGGCGACAGCGGAGTCAAAAGTTTTTTGGTCCTTTTTTGCAAAAAAGGACTGCTTGCCTTGCCTTACGCCTGCCCCGCCCGCGCCCGTGGCTGGGCAATCGCGGGAGCGACGCTATCTACCGGTAGATCGGCATACCGCCGGGTGGAGGTTTTGTTTTGCTGGTTCTGGTGATGGCGGTGGTGTTGTTGATCGGGGCGCCGGCGGCTCTGCTGGTGGCGGGGCGGGTGATCGTGCGCGCGACGGACATGGACGCAAGGCGGGCGGCGGTGGCGGCGGCTGCGGCGGCACGGGTGGTGGCGGCGCGCGAGGCGCAGGTTTCGCGCGAGGCGGGGGAGCCCTGGTATCATCGGCCGATGCGTCCGGCGTTTGGGCGGGACGATCACTAGGCGGGCTCAGTAGGCGCGCAGGGCGAAGGTCAGTCGGGTGAGGGGGGCGGTGACGGTGAAAGCGGCGGCGGCGAAGCTGGGGGGGCCGAAATGGAGGGGGGCGTTGTTGGAGAAGCCCATCGGTTCGGCGGGGAGGCCGAGCAGGGTTCTGTCCAGGCGGTTGTTGCCGTTCACGTCGTGGAAGGCCTGGGCGGCGTAGGTTCCTGGCGGGATGTTTTGCACGGTCAGGGTTACCGCACCTTTCTGGGCCTGGGTTTGCGCCTGGTAGGGGCAGTGGGCGTGGAGGAAGGTGGTGCGCGGGCAGATGGCGAGGCGTATCTGGCCGGTGGCGGTGGCGATGTTGGTGACGGTGATCTGGACGGTGGCGGTTTGGATGGCGTCGGGTGCGGGTGGCGCGGCGGGGGCGGCGCTGGCCGCGGCGGGGGCTATCAGGGCGACGGCTGTCAGGGCGGGCGCTGTCAGGGCGGGCGCTGTCAGGGCGGCGGCGGTCAGGGCCAGGGCGGCGAGGGGGTTCAGGGGGCGGGGCGTTGGGTGGGGCATTGGATTGGCCATTGGGTCCGGTGGTTGGGTTAGCGTGTGCGCTGGTGTCGGGTTCGGGGGTGCGGCCTGAGGGGTCGGGTCCGGGGTTTGCGGTTTGGGGGCGGTTCTGCGCTGTCGGTTCCGGGGCGTCAGTTCTGGGCGGGGTAGGCGCGGCCGCGCCAGGTGGCGGGGCGGCCGGCGGCGGCGCGCAGCAGGGCGGCCCATTGCAGGGTGAGGAGGGCGGCGACGCCTAGCGGGTGGGCGAGGGCGCTGAGGATGGGCTGGCGGAAGCGGGCGGCGAGGATCAGGCGGGTGGCGAGGGCCAGGGCGGTGGCGGCGAGGGTTATGGGCGAGGGGGCCAGGGCCAGCATGACGTAGGGGAGGATGGCGGCGCCGGCGAGTAGGACTGTCCAGATCGGGAGGGCGGCGGGTTTGGCCATGCCTTCTGTGGCGTTCTTGGTGAGGCCTTCCCAGACCTGGGTGGCGTTCGTGTACATGCGGCAGGTGGCGAGGGTGGTGGCGTCGAACAGGCCGGTGGGGAGGTTTGCCCGGCGGAAGGCTCTGGGGAGGGTCAGGCCGTCGTGGAGGGAGGCGCGTATGGCGGTGTGGCCGCCGGCGGTGGCGTAGGCGGCGGCCTGGGCGATGAAGAGCTGGCCGCAGCCGGCGCCGAGGCCGGGGGAGAGGCGACGGTTCATCTGGGCGAGCGGGAGGTAGCCCAGGAGTAGGAAGTGGATGAGGGGGAGGAGGAGGATTTCCGACCAGGTTTCGGTGATCTGGCGGGGGAAGCCGCTGGCGAGGGCCTGGTTGGTGGTTTGCAGGTGGTTGGCCATGCGGCTGAGGGCGTCGGGGGAGAGGCGGACGTCGGCATCGACGAAAACGAGGATGGGGTGGGTGGCGAGGCGGGCCAGGGCGGCGCAGGCGTGTTGTTTGCCGGACCAGCCCGGGGGGAGTGGGGGGGCGGTGGCGGTGCGCAGGCGGGGGTCGGCGATGGCGGCGAGGATCTGGGGGGTGGCGTCGGTGGAGTTGTCGTCGAGCACGATGAATTCGAGGTTTATGCCGGTGCTGGCGAGGATGGCGGCGGTGGCGGCGGCGATGTTGGCTTCTTCGTTGCGGGCGGGGATGAGGACGGAGATGGAGGGGGGCGTGGGGGAGAGGGCTGGGCGATGGAGGCGGCGTAGGTTGTCGAGGGTTAGGGCGAAGGGGAGGGCGGCCAGGAGGAAGGCGAGCCAGGAGAGGGTTTGCATCAGTTCTGTTCGTGGCGGGGGGTGAAGGGGCGGCCGGCGGCGTAGGCGCGGGCGCGGCGGTAGGCGTCGTACGGGCCGCCTATGCCGGCGGTGCCGTTGTGCAGGCGGCGGAAGCGGGTGGGGTCGCGGGTGGTGGAGGCGGCCTGCAGGGCGTCCATCGTGTTGGTCAGGGCGGTTTCCAGGGCTTGCTGCCAGTCTGCCACGGTGCGGTCTCCGTCAGGGGCCGTCGGTTGGACGGGGGGGCCGAAGGCTAGGAGCGCCTCGGGCTTGCTCTCGTTCCAGAAGGTGTATTCGAGGGCGAGCGGGAGGATGGTGGCGTTCGGGAGGCGGCGAGCGAGGTGGGCGATGCCTGGGCGCAGGCGGATGGGGCGCAGGCGGGGGTCGGTGAAGGCGCCTTCGGCGGTGATGACGAGGACGGTGTTGGGGGTGGCCAGGATCTGGGTGGCGGTGCGCAGGAAGGTGGAGGCGCCGCGTGGGGTTGCGGTGTCTATGCCGAAGAGGCCGAGGCGGCGGAGGAAGGGGTAGCGGTCTAGTTCGGCGGCGGCCATGGGGGCGTAGCCGCGGCGGGCGATGAGGGGGGGGAGGGTGAGGAGGAGGAGGGCTGGGTCCCACCAGGAGGGGTGGTTGCAGTAGATTATTAGGGGGCGGTTGGGGGGGATTGGGGGCGGGAGGGCGGTTTGGGCGAGGCGGATGGCGGAGAAGCTGCGCCAGGTGAAGTAGCGGAGGTAGAGGCGGAAGAGGGCCAGGCGGGTGGGGGAGTAGAGGGAGGGGGGGGTGGCGGTTGGCATGCTGGTGGGGGTTTAGGGGGTTTGGGGGCGGTTGGCTTGGGGTGATTTGGCGAGGTTCGGTGGATTTTGTTCGCGCGGGGCGGTGGCGGGCCGTTGGTGGCGGTGCGGGCTGTGGTTTTCAGCGTTGTCCAGGGACTGAGAGCTGCATGGCACCACGCGGGAGCGATATCGATTGGTGCGTGCGGACGAGTTGGGTGATTTTTGGATCCAACGGATCGTCGACGACACGCCAGAAATCGATCCAGCCCGGTGCGGTGGGATCGTCGAACTGGCTGAAAACGGCCACTGCGATTCGCTTTCCGGTGCGGTCGAACACCGCCGATTCCGGCAGGACGCCGTCGAACGGAAAACTGCCCTGACGGTCGAGGTTGCCGGTTATGGGGTTGAGACGGAACAGCGTGAGGGTAGAGTAGCGGGTGCGCCGTGGATCGGTGGGCGGGAAGTAGCTGCCCTCCATGTCGACACTGAGGACCAGTGTGCCGTCTGGGCTTACGGCCATCCCTTCGGGACCGCGGCCGACCGCCTGGTGCGACGTCACGAGGTGTACGGGGCGGCCGTGATCGTCGTCCTGCGCGTGGAGCCTGATCGCCGTGAGCGTGCCGTTGGGAAAGCCGAATGGCGGCTTTGGTACGGGGTCGCCGGCGTAATAGGCGTTCACGAAGAGATAGTTCTCGTCTGGCGCGAACGCGACGATCATCGGGAATTTTTCGACTTCGACCGGGTCGCCCCAGGGCTTTAGGGCGAGGGTGCCGGCAGACGCGGTCACGTCGAACAGGGCCACCGACGGGGTTGTGGCGTCCAGCAGGGCCAGGCGCGAGCTGCGCGGCGCGAAGATCGCACAGCGCAGATCGTGACCGGGCTTCCAGTCCGGTATCGCCACGCCGGCGCCGCCGACCAGCCGGCCGTCGACGAACCGGTAGAGCCATAGCGGCGTCGCGGTGTCATGCTCGTCGGTCGCTACGGCGAGTGCCACAAGGCTGCCGTCGGCGTTGATCGAAACCGTCTCCGCCTCCGGCGGACCATCGACGAGCTGCACCACACGGGGGTGCGCCAGGTCGTGGAGATCGACCACGGTGATGCGACGGCCCTTCGACAGATTTGCCAGCCCGACATCCTCTCCGGATGCGGGGCGCGGGCCGCGCGTCTCGACGGTGATGGCGTATCGACCGTCCGGGGTGATTGCCATCGGCGCCGGCGGGCCGGTGACCGAGTTGCTGACCGGCAGGGTCGCGGTCGTGGTCGGGGCCACATGGTGCCCGTCGAATGCCAGCACGGTCATCGTGTCGGTGCCGGCCGGCGGGCCCAGCCTGCCGTCGGCGTAGGCGGAGGCTACCATGTCGGCATCCGACAAAGCGATTATGGCCGGCACATCGAACGCGTCGCTTTGCGGTTCGGCGGCTTGGCCTGCTGCGGAGAGTGCCAGTATCCAGCAGATCGCGCTTGCGGAGATCTTTTGGTATCCGGCCATGGGAAATCCCTTTCACGACGTGATGATTTGGTAGTGCGTGAGTGCTTCATTGCGTTCGGTTGTGTAGCTGCGAGCTACACTCAGACCGGCGTTTTTTAAGCGTGTGATACCGAGCCGTGTTGGGGACGAGTTCGGCAGCAAGGGAGCAAGGCCTTCTTTTTCGAGAAAAAGAAGCAAAAAGCTTTTGCTCTGACGCCTGCACGACAATTTGGATTCTACTGCAGTCGCATCGACTTGCAATATGAGAGTAGGTCTTGGTGCAGGCGTCGGAGCAAAAGCTTTTTGGTCCTTTTTCCCGAAAAAGGACTGCTTTCTTGCTTGTCTGAATGCGTCAGCTTTTACCGGGGTTGGTCTACCTTGGATTTCGCGATTACGACGGCTGAGCTCGACTGACGTGGGCGCTGCCGGGAGGATTAGACGACGCTGTCTACCCCTTCCACATGCGGTTAGCGGTCGGCTTGGTTCTGTGCGATTACCTGCTCGGGGTAGTGGCGCGTTGTGGCTCTGGATTGCTTCGCAAGGGCTCGCAATGACGGGGATGGAAGGGGTCGCCGACCCGCGGATTTTTTGGCGAGCCGGCGATGGCGGAATCTTGTTGTTTTTGCGGAATGGTGTGTTTTCTTGGTTAACTGGCCTGGGCTAATGCGGAGGCGGCTACGTCGGCGTCGAGCGTGTCGGCGGCGATCCAGCCGGACATCAGGACCATGGGCATGCCGGGGCCGGGGTGGGCGGCACCGCCGGCGAGGTAGAGGCCGGCGAGGTCTCGGGAGCGGTTGCCGGGTTTGAAGGCGCCGAACATGCGGCCGTGGCTGGCGAGGCCGTAGATGGCGCCGTCGAGCACGCTGTAGCGGTCGTGGATGTCTTGTGGGGTTAGGATTTTTTCCACCTTTATGCGGGATTCTAGGTCGGGCATGCCGGCGGTGGTGGCGAGTTTGTTCAGGATCGTTTGGCGGTAGGCGGGGAGCATTTCGGCCCAGTTGTGGTGTGGGCGGAGGTAGGGGGTGTGGACGAGGATGTAGAGGGCTTCGCCGCCTGGGGGGGCGACACCGGGTTCGGTGCGTGAGGGGGCGGCGATGTAGCAGGTGGGGTCGGGGGCGGGTTCGCCCTTGGTGTAGATGTGGTGGAATTCCACTTCGGGGTCGCGGGAGAAGACGAAGTTGTGGTGGGCGAGGTGCTCGTAGGCGCGGTCCAGGCCGAGGTACATCACGACGCCTGAGCAGGCGGGTTCGCGTTTCCAGCGTTTGGCAAAGGTCTTGGCGGGTTGGCCGCCTACGAGTTCGCGGTAGGTGCGGACGGCGTCCATGTTGGAGACGACGGCGGAGACCTGGAGGTGCTCGCCGGTGTCGGTTTCGACAGCGGTGACGCGGCCGGATTCGGAGAGGATGCGGGCTATGCCGGTGCTGGTGCGTATGGTGACGCCGAGGTCGCGGGCGAGCTTCTCGAGGGCGACGGGGACGGCGCGGGTGCCGCCCATCGGATACCAGACGCCGTCATTGGTTTGCATGTGGGCGATGCTGCAGAGGACCGCAGGCGAGCCGTAGGGCGAGCTGCCGACGTATTGGACGAAATGGTCGAGCATCTGGGAGACGCGGGGGTCTTTTACGCGCTTGCGTATCTGGCCGGCGACGGTGGTGCCCATGCGCAGGCTGAGCACGTCCTTTAGGGTGGCGAGGTCCATGTTCTTTTTGAAGTCCATGGTGTCGAGCACGTCTTCCACCGAGCGCCAGAAGAAGAATTTCTCGCTGACTTCGTGGAGTTTGGCGGACATGGCGATGAAGTCTTCGTAGCCGGCTTCGGTGCCCGGGCTGTATTTGGCCAGGGTGGCTTTCATTTCGGCCATGTTCTGCTGGAGATCGAGGACGGAGCCATCTTCGAAGAAGCAGCGCCATTGGGGGTCCAGGCGGCGTAGGTCGAGTTCATCCGACATGTTCTTGCCGGCTTCGGCGAAGATGCGTTCGAGGACTCTTGGGACCGTCAGGATGGTGGGGCCCATGTCGAAGCGGTAGCCGTCCTGTTCGAAGAGGGCGGCTTTTCCGCCTAGCCAGTCGTTTTTTTCGAACAGGGTTACTTTGTGGCCGCGGGCGGCGAGCGTGCAGGCGGCGGCCAGGCCGGCGAGACCGGCGCCTATTACGGCTATGGGGTGTGGGGAGGGTGGGGGGAGGTTCTGGCCGTCTGGCATTTTGGTCGGGTCCTTCGGCGGGGGCGTTGGGAGTTGTCGGGTTGATGGTTGGGTAAGGGGAATCACCAAGGTCGCCAAGGGCACCAAGGACGCCAAGAAGAGGGTTTGGCGTTGGTTTGGGGCTTCGTCCGTGGTTTTTAGGTTCTTTGCTTTGGCTTGGTCATCTTGAGAGATGCGCGGTGTTGATGGTGAGGGCTTGGTGTTCTTGGCTGCCTTAGTGTTCTTGGTGATGAAAGCTGCGTAAATCGTAAGTCGCGTTTTGTTTGGCTAGTCGTAAGCGTAAACGTTTTCAGATAGACCGCCGACAGGGAGCAAAAGCTTTTTGGTTCTTTTCTCGAAAAAGAACGCCTTGCTTGCTTTCTACAGGGCCTCCGCGAGGACGGGTGTGTAATCCGGGGCGGCCATTTCCGAGCCGGCGCACCAGTGGCCGTTGAGGCCGAGGTCGTCGGCCATAAGGCGGGCGGTTATGCGGGCGGATTCGAAGATGACGGGGAGGCCGCTGCCGGGGTGGGTGCCGCCGCCGACGAGGTAGACGCCGTCGAGGTCTTCGAAGCGGTTGCGGGGGCGGAAGCAGAGCATCTGGTCGAGGGAGTGGGCCAGGTTGAAGGTGGCGCCGCGGTGGATGCTGAGCTGGGTTTCCCAGTCGTGGGGGGTGAGCATTTTCTCGAAGCGTATGCGGGATTCGACATTTTTTATGCCGATGCGCTTGAGGCGGTCGATGGCGGTGGCGCGCAGGCGGGGGGCTTCGGTGGCCCAGTCTATGCCGGCGCCGGTGCGGTTTCCGACCGGGAGCAGGACATACATGGTGGAGTGGCCCGGGGGCGCGAGCTCGGGGTCGGTGACGCAGGCGTTCTGGGCGTAGAAGGAGGGCTCGGAGGGCGGGGCGAGGCCGGCTTCGATCTGGGCGATATTCCTTCGGTAATCTTTGCTCAGGTATATCGTATGGTGGGCCACGTCCTCGTCGAGGCCTTCGAGGCCGAGATAGAGCATGAAGGTGGAGCAGGAGAATTTCTTGGTGGCCAGCTTCTTATTGGTCCAGCGGCGGCGCAGGCGGTCCGGCACCAGGGATTGCATGGCGTGGGCGAAGTCTGCGTTGACGACTATTGCGTCGAAGGATTCGTTGCCGGCTTCGGTGCGTACGCCGGTGGCGCGGCGGCCGTTGAAGAGGATTTCCTGGACGGGTTCGCCCAGGCGGAAGTTCACCCCCAGGTCGCCGCCGACCCGGGCCAGGCTGTCCATCACGGCGCCGCAGCCGCCGCGCGGGTGATAGACGCCGAACTCGTACTCCATGAAGGAGAGGATGGTGAACAGGCTGGGGCAGCGGTATGGCGACATGCCCAGGTATTTCGACTGGAAGCTGAAGGCGAGGCGAATGCGTTCGTCGGTGAAGTAGGTGGAGAGGTCGCTGTCGACGGTGCGCAGGGGGCGCATCAGAGGGAGCGACTTCAGCATGTGCGGGCGGACGAGGTCGCGTATGCCGTGGAAGGCGGCTTCCAGGACGGGGCGGAAGGCGGCGAGTTTGGCGCGGTTGTCGGCCATGAAGCGGGGGAGCTGGGCGGCGTCCTGCGGGGCGATCTTGGCTACTTCCTCCATCATGCGGGGGAGATCGCCGGTGGCGCGTATGTGGCCGCCGGCCTCGAAGATGAGGTCGTATTGCGGATCGAGGCGGATGAGGTCGATTTCGCGTGCCATCTCGCGGCCGCAGGCGGTGAAGATGTCGTCGAGCACGCGGGGGTAGAGGAAGAAGGTGGGGCCGAGGTCGAAGCGGAAGCGGCCCTGGGTGCCGGCGGGGCCGATGGGCGCGGTGGCTTCTATGGTAGCGGAGCGGCCGCCGACGCGCTGGGCTTTTTCGAACACGGTGACATCCGCGCCGGCGCGGGCCAGCAGCATGGCCGAGGACAGCCCGCCCGGGCCGGCGCCGATGATGGCGATGCGGCGGCTCAACGCTTGGCGCCCGGTTTAGGGAAGGGAGCGGAGCGGCGGCGCGTGGAAGCGGACATCAAAGCGGGATCCCTGTCGTGACCGGATCGCTACTTGGGGGCGATCGGAGGCTTGTCATGGGCTTGGGCGGTGCGGCACGCAATCTGCGGCCGGCGTTGAGGGATTGTTGATGGATCGGGTGGAGGTGGCGCTGCCTGCGGGGGCGGCGGGGCGCTGGTGCCGGGTGCGCGTGCGGGTTCGGGCGGCGGGCGACTGGTGGGTGAAGATAGAAGCGACGGACGCGGCGCGCGGGCAGGTGGTGCGCGAGGCTTTTCTGGGGCGGCGGGCTGGCGGATGGCGGGGGCTGCTGCTGCATGTTCCGGCCGGGGCGCGTGGGCTGGTGGTATGGGTGATCGCGCCTGGCGGTGCGACGGGGGCGCCGGAGGTGCGGGTGCGGGTGTTGCGCCGGGCGGAGGCGGCGGTGCGGCTGGTGCTGGGCGGGTGGCGGTTGCTGGGCGGCTGCTTGCGGGGGGACCGGACGGGGCTGGTGGGGCGGGTTCGGGTGGCGCTCGGGCAGGCGCCGGCGCGGGCGGGGGAGGCGCCGCCTTACGCGGTCTGGTTGGCGTTGTACGATGAGTGGGGGGCGGCCGAGATTGCCGCCTTGCGCGCGGCTGGCGGGGGCGTGGCGATCGAACTGGTGATCGTCGGGGCGGCTGGGGGGGCGGCTTTGGCGTCGGTGGGGGGGCAGGCGGTGGCGCCGGCGCATGTCAGTTGCGTGGCGGCGCTGGCGGGGTTCGTGCGGCGGCCGGCGACCTGGCTGGTTGTGGTGGCGGCGGACGATGCTCTGGCGGCGCGGGCGATCGGGTGTTTTGCTTGCGCGATCGCGCGGGCGGGCGATGCGCCCGGATTTTATGGCGATGTGGATTGCCTGGTGGGCGGGGTGCGGGCGGCGCCGCTTTTCAAGCCGGGTTGGGATGGGTGGCTGGCGGGGCGGGGGCTGCTCGAGTCGGGGGCGTATGCGGTGCGTCCGGGCCTGGCGGCGGATGCGTTGCCGGCGGGGGCGGTGCGGATACCGTTCGTGCTGACGCATGTGGCGGGTATTTCGGTGCGTGCGCGGGCGATCTGTGCGGATGGCGCGTTGCCGAAGGTTAGTATCGTGGTGCCTACCGGGGGGCGGGCGGCGCATTTCCTGCGATGTTTGCGTGGTGTTCTGGCACTGACGGATTATCCGGATTTCGAGGTGCTGGTTGCGGTTTCGCGTAAGGATGACGCGGACGGATTGCAGGCGCGTAATCTTGCGGCGGCGGCGGGATTGCCGCGCGTGCGCGTGTTGTATCTGGATATGGACACGTTCAATTACGCCGCGGTCAATAACGCGGCGGTGCGTGCGTCGCACGGTTCGGTGCTCGTTCTGTTGAACGACGATGTGCGGCCGATACGTGCCGATTGGCTGCGGCGCATGGTCGGGTTCACGCAAGATGCAGGTGGCACGCGGGCGGATATCGTGGGGGCGCGGTTGCTGTATGGCGACGGGCGGGTACAGCATGGCGGCGTGATCATGGGATTGGCGCATCTGTGCGAGCATGCGTTCCGCTTGGCGGCGCGCGACGATGGCGGGCCGCACGGTATCGGGCTGCTGGACCGAAGGGTATCGGCGGTGACGGCGGCCTGCCTGTTGGTGACGCGCGCGGCCTGGGAGCGCGTGGGGGGGATGGACGAGGCGTTTGCGATCGCCCTGAACGACGTGGATTTCTGCCTGCGCGCCGGCGCGTCCGGCGCGGTTGTTGCGATGGCCAGCAGTGTGGCCCTGTATCATTACGAAGGTACATCGCTTGGACGGCATTATGCCGGTGCGCGGGCGGCGTTGGAGGCGGTTGAAGTGCAACGGTTGCGCGCGCGCTGGCAATCCTGGATTGCAGCCGATCCGTTCTACAACCCCCAGGCGTCATTGGAGGTGGGGCGGGAGTTCACGCCGGGATTTCCACCGCGCCAGACACCACTCTGCTGGATACGCGGCGAGGACGCAGCGCCACGCTAGGGATTTCGTGGCATTAAGTTGCACGCCGATATGGAAAGCTGTATTGCATCACACGAAAGGTTGATTCTAAAGGAATCGCACGATGGGCGCGGCGTTTGCCGTGTTTGACAAGCGCGATACGGTGGTTTCAGCCGATCGATTGTGACCGCGCACCCGGTTGGTGCAACAGAGAGGTTCGACAGATATCATGAGCAAGGCTTTTATCGCCGGCATTATCCAGGAAAGCACCGAGTGCACGGGCGTTGCCGCCAATGCAGCGGCCGGCACGCTGATTGACGCTATCGTCAAGCAGCTCAAGAAGGAGGGCGGTTTTACGCTGCCGTCGTTCGGGACGTTCACTGTTCGCAAGACAAAGGCGCGCAAGGCGATGAACCCGCGCACCGGCGAGCCGGTGAAGGTAAAGGCCGGCAAGACGGTGCGGTTCAAGGCCTCGCCGAATCTGAAAAAGGCAGTCTGAGCCGGGGGAAGTTTTCTGTCGCGTGCCGGGACAATTCGGCACGCGACAGCGATATCGATCAGCGAGGGGGCGGTGTGGCGGGATTGAAGGTGGCGGTGGTGCCGGTGACGCCGCTGCAGCAGAACTGCACGCTGATCACCGATGCCGGGAGCGGGCAGACGGCGATCGTGGATCCTGGCGGGGATGTGGACAGGATCGTGGCGGCGCTGAACGCCAATGCGCTGCTGGCGTCGGCGATCTGGCTGACGCATGGGCATCTGGACCATGCGGGCGGTGCGGCCGAGCTGGCGGCGCGGCTAAAGATAGAGATCATCGGGCCGGACAGGCGCGATGCGATGCTGCTTGGCGGCATTGCGGCGCAGGCTGCGGAGTACGGGCTGGCCGGGATGCGCGATTGCGTTCCGGACCGGTATTTGCAGGAGGGGGACACGGTGAGCGTGGGGGCGCAGGTGTTCGAGGTTTTGCATTGTCCCGGGCATACGCCTGGGCATCTGGTGTTCGTCAATCGCGCGGCGCGGTTTGCGCAGGTGGGCGATGTGTTGTTTGCGGGGTCGGTCGGGCGGACTGATTTCGCCTATGGCGATCATGCGGCGCTGATAGCGTCTATCAGGACGAAGTTGTTGCCGCTGGGCGATGATGTTCGGTTTGTTTGTGGGCACGGGCCGGGGTCGTCGATCGGGGCGGAGCGGGTGGGGAATCCGTTTTTGCAGTGATCGGGGTGGCGCTTTGGGGCTCGCAATGACGGGTTTTAGGGCGGCTCCGGGGCGACGTGTGAGCGGCTGCACTGACGGCGTGCGCGCTGCGGTTTTGAACTGCACGGCGTTGGGAGAGTGGGCGTCGCGTTTGGCAAGTCCGCGACAGCCGCAACAAAAGTTTTTTGCTTCTTTTTTTGCAAAAAAGAAGGCCTTGCTTTCTCGCTTATGCGGCCGATTGCGCGGCCGGCATCAGGCCGAGCAGCGCCTCGCGGCCGATGCGGTGGCAGAAATCGCCGAAGCCTTCGCCGGCGGCGCCGGTGGTGGACCAGGCGGCGAAGAGGGGGTCGAAGAGGGATATTACTTCGGCGTGGGGGACTTTCTCGAGCAGCTTGAAGCTGAGGCGGGTGCCTTCGAAATCGCCGCCTGTGTAGATCGCGTAGAAGCCGGGCATGCGGCCGACGATGCCGATATCGCCGGCGTAGGTGCGGGCGCAGCCGTTCGGGCAGCCGGTGATGCGTATGGAGATGCGGCGTTGCGCGAGGTTGTGGCGGGCGAGGAGTGCGTCGAAACCGGAGACGATTTCGGGGTGCATGCGCTCGGCTTCGGTCAGCGCCAGTCCGCATGTTGGCAGGGCTGGGCAGGAGAGTGCGAATTGCGCCATTGGCGAGAGTTCGGTGGCGGGAAGCACGCCATGTTCTGCCAGGATGAGATTTATGGCGTCACGGTTGGCGGGGTTTATGTCGGTGAGCAGGACGTCCTGTTGCGGCGTCATTATGTAGTTCGGCGCGAATTGTTCGCCGATGAGGCGCAGGGCGGTGCGCAGGCGGGCGCCGGGGGGTTGCGAGGGGCCGCCATCGATGATGCGGCCGGCGGCTACCGGGACGCCTAGCCAGAGTTGTCCGTCGCCTTGCTCGTGCCAGCCGAGGATGTCTGGGATTTCGAGGTGCATCGGGCGTGGGTCGGGCAGGGGTTTGTTGTAGTAGGTGGCTAGGGTTTCGCGGATCCAGGGGAGGCCCATGTCGTCGACGACGTATTTCAGGCGGGCGCGGCGGCGGTTGGTGCGGTCGCCGTGGTCGCGTTGGAGCTTGATCACGGCTTCCACGATTGGGATTAGGTCGGTGGGGGGGACGAAGGTTATGGGGGTGGCCAGGCGCGGGTAGGTGCGCGGGTTGTTGTGCGTCATGCCCAGGCCGCCGCCGATGGCTATGTTGTAGCCTTCCAGGGTGTCGCCGTTGAAGATGGCGATTATGCCCAGGTCGTTGGTTAGTACGTCTATGGTGTTGTCGGCTGCGTGGGTTATGCCGACCTTGAACTTGCGTGGGAGATAGGTGGGGCCGTAGAGGGGTTCTTCCTCTTCGCCGTTGCCGGATGCGGCTTCGTCCAGGAAGATCTCGTAGTAGGCACGGGTTTTTGGTTTGAGGTGTTCGCTCAGCAGGTTGGCGTCGGCTTCTATGCGGGCCTGGCGGGGGTTTTTGAGCGGGGTGGGGCTGGCCATTATGTTGCGCACGACGTCACCGCAGGCGGACATCGTGGTGAGCAGGGTGGTGTTTATGTCGGCGATGGCGGGTTTGAGGTCGCCTTTGAGGATGCCGTGGAATTGGATGCCCTGGCGCACGGTTATGCGCAGGGAGCCGTTGGCGCGGGTGTCCGCTAGACGGTCGAAATAGAGGTATTGGGCGGTGGTCATGTGGCCGCCCGGCATGCGGCAGCGAAGCATGAACTGGTATTCTTTTTCCTCGCCGCGCTGTTTGCGTTCGGTTGCGGTGTCGCGGTCGAACTGTTCGTAGCTGCCGTGGAATTTCAGGAGCTGGTAGGCGTCTTCGCTGACCTGGGTGCCGCCTTCGGCGAGCTCGTGGGCGAGGGTGCCGCGCAGGCGGTGGCTTTCCGTCTTGAGGGTTTCCACGGGGGAGAGCTTGACGGGCATGGCGGGCCTTTGTGGGTATTGCGCATGTGGGTATGTGGAATTGCGTGGGGGGAAAGCAAGCGCGCCGGCGGTGGCTGAGGGCGGCGCGGCACCTGTGCCGGGGTTTGACGCTTCCTTATGGCGGGCTTCGCCCACCGGGACCAGGTCGGGCGGTTTGGGAGGTAGGCCGGAAGGAGAAGGGTGCTATGAGGCGTGCGCGCTGTCTGGTGGCTTGCGGGGCCGTGCTTTCGGACGCCAGGCGCGTTCAGGTTTAGGAGATCTGGTGCAGCACTACGGTTACACGTCAGTCGCCGGAAGCTGCAGCCCCGCGTGGCTAAGGGCGCTGGTTCGAAGTGGGTGGAGGGCCGCTCCGATCCGGCCCAAATCAGCATCAGTTACGCTTGGCGGGTCGATCTGGCCTTCCGGATGCGTAGCGGCCGCGCAACCGGCTGACGCACGCGCTCTCGAAGCTGCTTGAAGACAACGTGCCCTCGCTCTGTGTTCATACGACGCAACGGCGGCTGGCATTAACGCGACACTTTGAGAATTGACCGGAATGGTCAGGATGTTGGAAGCTTGGCAGGCAAATGACGCGTGAAGGGGCAGGCTCGCCCTATGAAGGCTGCTGAGCATGAACGTTGCGCATTACCTGGTATTGGCGGCCCTGGGAGCCTGGAGATCCCCTGGCGTTCCAGGCAACGATGCAAGCTTAATCGTATGAGATTGGCGATGCTGTCGCGCAAGTAGCCCAGCACGTCGGCGATCCGTATTAGGGTTCGCCTCTGGAACTCGACAATCATGGCTTCCTCGGCCGGCGTGAGCACGGTGCTGCGCGGCACGGTTGGCCCCATCGGCGCATCAGGTTCCTGTCAAAAGTCGCGTAATTACCCACCAGTCCCTTTCAACCGCCTTAAAGGGAAACGAAGCATAATCGCAAGGGTATCCACGCCAATCCGATTGAAACATTCCAATAAATTAGCAGTTTTCTCAACAAGAAAAAGAAATGTCTCATCAAGTTGAAGCGTCTTCCTCCCAACTTCGTCAGTCCATAGGGGGTCGAAAGTATCGCCTACAGCAAAAACAATTTTTAAAATGCATACATCTCTTACAATTGAGGCATCCATCCATAAGCCTTCTCCAATCTCAGCATGAAATTCATTGGTTCTCTCTAAGTTTAACAGAGCATTTGACAAAGCATAAAACAAAGGTAATGCATCTACTCTCACTTGAATACATGAATCAAAAGATAGAGTCAGGTCTGCAACATATTTTATAGACAAATCACCCCATAAACCTACACTATCGATGTCCATATCGGACGGAGAAAAGATGTTCACAACATCGTTTATCGAAAACCAAGCAGTTGCCCGGCTACCATACTGTTTCATCTTATATACGCGCCTGTAATATGGTATAATCCAGAAGCTGTACCGAAAGACCCAGGGTCGGGAAGAATTCTCAGAAGGGCGATAGAAGATATCTGATTAGAACGATTTGTCCCAATCGGTGTTCCTAAATCGCTTATCAAATCATATCCGCTGCTGTAAGGTTGGACTATCGTCAAGTTACTCAAGAGGACCGGGAGTATAATACCCGCAGAGAATGCGCTTAGACTAGTTAGATGACTACACCGCTGGAGGAGATGGCCCCGATCTGGTTTGACTGTCTCGTTCTGGCGATACCCTATAGTGTTTTGGGATTGCTTTGGTGGTTGTTTGTCGTGTCTTTTCGGGAAAAGCGAACTGATTAAATCAGGAGTGGAATAAGATTATCCTTGTTTAAGAAAGCATAATCGCCAAAAATGGCCGTTTTTGCTCGATCGTCCGAAATGCAAATTACGCGATAGCGTCAACACGCGGTTCGGCTAGAAAATGGCGCCGCAAAACTGCGTGTCCAGTGGGGTTCTGCGACAGCGGAGTCAAAAGTTTTTTGCTTCTTTTTTTCAAAAAAGAAGGCCTTGCTTGCCAGCGCGTCAGATCGAAAAGGTGATCGGTTCGGCCAGCGGGCGGGCCAGGCCGGCGGCTTCGGCGCGGCGGATGAGGTCGTCGAGGGTGAGCGCGTGCAGGGCGGTGGCGAACGAGGTGTCGAGGCAGGACCACACGGGGTCGATCACCTTGTGCTGGAGATCGCCGGAAGGGCCGTCATCGGAGGGGGCTTCGTCGGCGAGGGCCACGCGCATGATGTCGTCGAGGTGGATGTCGCGGCGGGGGCGGCCGAGGCGGTAGCCGCCGCGGGGGCCGCGTATGCTCTCCAGCAGGCCGGAGCGGGAGAGCGATTGCAGCAGGGGTTCGATGCCGCGGCGGGCCAGGCCGGCGCGTTCGGCAATATCGGCGGCGCTGACCGTATTGGTGCGGCCGGCGTGGAAGGCCACATCGAGCATAATCAGGACGGCGAGCATTCCGCGGTCTCGGCGGACGAGCATCCGGTGGTCCTTCTGGTGGTCCGGCGGGCTGGTGGTCCGGCGGGCGAGGCGGGGTTGCCCCTTTGCGGAATTCCCGCGAGTCTCAATGTATATCGTATAATTGCCCCGGGAAGTTGTGATGTCCAACCGTGTTGCTTCGAAGAAACCGGTTTATGCCGCCGCGGCGCCGCGCGGGCGGATCTATGGCAGCGTGATGGAGACGGTGGGGGGGACGCCGCTGGTTCGGCTGCCGCGGCTGACGGCCGAGGAGGGTTTGGGGGCCGATCTGCTGTTGAAGCTGGAGTTCTTCAATCCGCTTGGGTCGGTGAAGGACAGGATCGGGCTGGGGATGATCGATGCGGCGGAGCAGGCCGGGGAGATCGTTCGGGGCGAGAGCGTTCTGGTGGAACCGACCAGCGGGAATACCGGGATCGCGCTGGCGTTCGTGGCGGCGGCGCGGGGGTATCGGCTGATCGTGACCATGCCGGAGAGTGCGTCGATCGAGCGGCGGCGGATGCTGCGGCTGATGGATGCGCAGGTGGAGCTGACGCCGCAGAAGCTGGGCATGGCGGGGGCGATCACGCGGGCCGAGCAGATCGTGGCCTCGACGCCTGGGGCCTGGATGCCGCGGCAGTTCGACAATTCGGCCAATCCTGATGTTCATGCGGCGACGACGGCGGAGGAGATCTGGGCGGATACGGCTGGGGCCGTGGATGTGGTGGTGGCGGGGTTGGGGACAGGGGGGACGCTGACAGGGATCGGGCGGGCGCTGCGGGGGCGGCGGCCTGGGTTGCGCATGGTGGGGGTGGAGCCTTCTGAGAGTGCGGTTCTGTCCGGCGACGAGCCTGGGCCGCATGGGATACAGGGGATCGGGCCGGGGTTTCGGCCTTCGGTGCTGGACATGGCGGAGGTGGACGAGATCATTACGGTATCGGAGCGGGAGTCGATAGCGGCGGCGCGGCGGTGTGCGCGGTTGGAGGGGTTGCCGATCGGGATATCGGCCGGGGGGATGTTGCATGTGGCTATCGGGTTGGCGCGTCGGGAGGCGAATGCCGGGCGCATGATCGTGGGGATCGTGCCGTCTTTCGCGGAGCGGTATCTGTCGACGGCTTTGTTCACCGGGCTGGGGTGAGATGCGGGCCGGATATGCGTTTTTGCACGGTATTGCCACACGGTGGATGGACAACGACGTTTACGGGCATGTGAACAACGTGGTCTATTACAGCTATTTCGATACTGTGATAAATTATTATTTGATCGTGCATGGCGGGTTGGACATACACGGCGGATCGCAGATCGGGTTGTGCGTGGAGTCGCATTGCAAGTATGCCGCACCGCTGGCGTTTCCCGGGGTGGTGGAGGCGGCGTTGCGGGTGGAGCATCTGGGGCGCAGCAGCGTGAAATATGGGGTGGGGTTGTTTGCCGAGGGGAGCGTTGCGGCGGCGGCCGAGGGGTGGTTCGTGCATGTGTTCGTCGATCGGGTGACACGCCGGCCGTCGGAGATCGGGCAAGACCTGAGGCGGGCGCTGGGCGCCCTGGTGGTCGGCTGAGCGCGGCGCGGCATATGCCAGCGCAAGCGCCGATGATGTTGCACGCACTTACGTGCAGGCGGCAGGAGCAAAAGTTTTTTGCTTCTTTTTTTCAAAAAAGAAGGCCTTGCTTTCTTTTCTCCGAGGATAGCGAACAATGATCGTCAAGGCTGCGGTGCTGCGGGAACTCGGCTTGCCGCGCAATTACACGGACTCACGGCCGCTCGTGGTGCGCGATGTGGAACTCGGCACGCCGGGTGCCGGCGAGATATTGGTGCGCGTGGCGGCGGCGGGGCTTTGTCATTCGGATCTGTCGGTGATCGATGGGAGCCGGCCGCGGCCAATGCCGATGGTTTTGGGGCATGAGGCGGCGGGGGTTGTGGAGGCGTGCGGCGAGGGGGCCGGGTTTTCCGTAGGCGACCACGTGGTGTTTTCGTTCGTGCCGAGTTGCGGGGCGTGTCTGCCGTGTGCGGAGGGGCGGCCGGCTTTGTGCGAGCCCGGGGCTGCGGCGAATACGGCGGGGGTTTTGCTGGGTGGGGGGCGGCGGTGGTGCGATGATGGGACGGTTGTGAACCATCATCTGGGGGTCTCGGGGTTTGCCGAGCGGATCGTGACGAGTGCGCGGTCGGCGGTTCGGGTGGATGCCGGGTTGGCTTTGGATGTGGCGGCGCTGTTTGGGTGTGCGGTGATGACGGGGGTGGGGGCGGTGGTGAATACGGCGCGGGTTTCGGCCGGCGAGAGCGTGGCGGTGTTCGGGTTGGGGGGTGTTGGGTTGGCTTGTGTGCTGGGGGCGGTGGCGGCGGGGGCCTATCCTGTGGTGGTGGTCGATCCGGTAGCGGCCAAGCGGGCGCTGGCTTTGGAATTGGGGGCTACGGTTGCGGTGGAGGCTGGGGAGGGGGCGGTCGAGGGGGTTCGGGCGGCGACTGGGGGTGGGGCGGCGTTCGTTTTCGAGTCGGTGGGGCATGAGGCGGTGCTGGCGCAGGCTTATGGGGCGACGCGGCGTGGGGGGATGACGGTGGCGACGGGGTTGCCGCATCCGTCGCGGATGTTTTCGGTTCCGGCGGTGAGCTTGGTGGCGGAGGAGCGGTGTGTTCGGGGGAGTTATATGGGGAGTGCGGTGCCGCGGCGGGATTTGCCGCGGTTCGTGGCGCTGTATCGGGCGGGGCGGTTGCCGGTGGACCGGCTGCTGACGCATCGGTTGGGGTTGGGGGAGATCAATGCGGGGTTCGACCGGCTGGCGGATGGGGTGGGGGTGCGGCAGGTGGTGGTTTTCTAGCTGGGTCTGGCGGGTCGCCTGGGTGGCCGGGTCAGGCATGGTCGCCTGGCGAGGCATTTTGCGCTTTCCGGTGCGCGGGGGCGGGGACGTCTCCGGTCGCCTGGGCGCGCGGGTGCAAGGCGGCGACGTGGGACACTTCGCAGGACGGCCGCGCCGGTTGATGCGCGGCCGATCGCGGCGCGCTTTGCGGTGGGGGGCTGCGCGGGCGCGGCAGGGCCTGGTTCCGGGGCGCTGGGTATTTGGCGGCATGTGTCTGCCGGGTTTGCGGACCCGGCGGGCGGCGCGTGGCCAAACCTGCCGTTAGGGTTCGCGCGGGGTGACCTTCAGCTGCATGTCCGGGTGCAGCGTGGCTCGGGCAGGCGGGCGGGGGCGGGCGGTGTCGCTGCCGGCGTGCAGCGCGTAGGCGACGGTGCCGGTATCGTATGCGTTGACGTAGATGACACCGTCGGCGATTGCGGCGCCGCCCGTAAAGGGGCTGCCCGTTTGGGCGTGGCCGAGTTCCGCGCCGGTGCTTTCGGCCAGGGCATAGAGCTGCCCGGAGGTGGAGGTGGCATAAACAACGCCGTTGGCCACCAGCACATGGCCGCGCAGCTGGGTGTCCGGCGCGAAGCTCCACGCTACGGCGCCGGTGCGCGCATTCGCGGCGTAGAGCGTGTTGAGGCCGTAGAAGACCATGCCGTCGGCGACGGCCGGCGCCGCAAAGGTGACACCCGTGTTGCTCCAAACGAGCGATCCCGCGGGCAGGCTGTCGATGGGCGAGCCCGCCACGCGCAAGGCGTAGATTTTGCCGTCGTCCGAGGCGACATAGACCAGGCCGTTGGCGACTGCGGGCGTGGCCTCGATTTCTGACCCCGTCGCGTAGCTCCAAAGCAGGGCGCCGGTGGTGGCGTTCAGGGCATAGAGGCTGTGGTCCTCGGAGCCGACATAGACCACGCCGGCGACGACCGAAGGAGAAGCATCGATGTTGGAGCCTGTCGTATAGGTCCAGGCGATTTTACCTGTGGCGGCGCTCAGCGCGTAGAGCTTGTGATCGCCGCAGCCGATATAGACCATGCCGGCGGCATATACGGGCGAGCCGAGGGTGTAGCTCCCGACTGTGGTGGTCCAGGTGACGGCGCCGGTGGTGAAGTTCAGCGCATACATGTTTGACGCGTAGTCGCTGACATAGACGGCGTTGCCGGGCACGGACGGGGAAGAAAAGAAGCTGGAGCCTGGCAGCGCCGTCCAGAGCACGGCGCCGGTGGCGGTAGAGAGGGCCTGCAGGCCGGCGGTGGTGGAGACGAAGACGTGGCCGTTGCTGATGGCGGGGGTGGCGCCGGCGTTGTTGGCGTTGGTGGTGCTCCAGCGCAGGCCGAGGGTGGCGACGTTGCTGGGGCTGATGGTGTTTTCGTAGATGTTGTTGTTCTGGCCGGCGGCGCCGAAGCTGAGCTGCGCCCAGGGCGTAGTGACGTTGAACGGCTTCTGCGCGGCGTCGCCGCTGCGGCGGCCGATCGCGGTGATGTAATGCGGGCCGGGCTGCGCGGTGGCGGGGATGGTGATGGCGCCGGACAGCGTGCCGGTGGGGGAGGCGACCAGCAGCAGGGTGTCGGTGGTGTCGATGTAGATGTCGACCGCCTCGCTGTTGGCGAAGCCGCTGCCGGAGAGGGTGACCGCCTGGGTTGGGTGGCCGGCGAGGGGGGCGAGCGCCACGGTCTGGGCTGCGGCAAGGGGGGCGGCTGTCAGCAGGGCGAGAGCGGCGGTGGCGGGAAGAGCGGCTTTGCTGTTTCGGCGCGGCATCTTGGCCTCCCGGGACGATATCGGCTGCGACACTGTTGGGATCACGCATCGAGGCAGAATGCAAGTGGTTCTTCGGGGCGGCGTAGCGAGCACGCGCGGCCTAGTCGTTCCTGCGGCTGGCCTGATAGGTGACGTAACCGGAAGCCGATACCCCCGAGCCGTCAGCCGCTACTGGAGGGGGGCGATGACGAGGGGCCGGCCGGTGATGTAGGCGCGCTTGGCCAGCATCTGCGCTTCCTGCAGCGTGGCGGCGGTGGCGCCGTCGGCATCCTGGGCGCGCGGATGTGCGGCGACGAAGCGCCAGCCTTTGGAGTCGGCGAGCAGGACGGCCACGCCGATGAAGACGCCATCCGCCTCGATGACTTTTGAGGTCTGCATCTGCGTCAGGCGCGTGTGGGTCAGGTCATAGGGCATGAGCGGCCCGAGAAGCGAATGCAGTGGACATGGTTTCCGGTCTTGCGCGGGGTTGTGCCCCGTCTGGTTGTGATTGGAGAAGAAGCATGAGGATCGGGTTAACTCAAGGGTGGGTTGCGGTTGGCGGTGCCGCCCAGGAGGATGAGGACGGGGCCGCCGCGCGACCACGCGTTTGCGGTTTGCGCGAGCTCCGACAGTTTGCCGCGCAGGATGCGGGTATGGGATGTGCCCCCTGATTCGATAAGGATCGCTTGCATTGCGGTGTCGAAATGGGCGGCTTGCAGCTCGTCGTG
The DNA here is from genome assembly GCA_963795825.1 of uncultured Alphaproteobacteria bacterium. Taxonomy (GTDB): domain Bacteria; phylum Pseudomonadota; class Alphaproteobacteria; order Acetobacterales; family Acetobacteraceae; genus BOG-908. The sequence continues at coordinate 1,646,915 of CAWCIW010000001.1, forward strand.
CAGGCGAGGCAGCGTGGCCAGGCCCATATAGATGGCGAGGGTGACCCCCGGGCGCAATAGGCCGGCGTAATCGATGCCGAGGTCTTCGCGGCGGCGGTGGGCGGTGACGAAGGTGACGGCGTGGGCGGCGTCGCGGTGGGTGAGAGGGATGCCGGCGGCGGCGGCACAGGCCAGCGCGGCGGTGATGCCGGGGACGATTTCGTAGGCGATGCCGGCGGCGGCTAGGGCTTCGATTTCTTCGCCGCCGCGGCCGAAGATGAAGGGGTCGCCGCCTTTCAAGCGGACTACGCGGCGGCCTTTGCGGGCCAGGTCGATCAGGAGGGCGTTTATGTCGCGCTGGGGCATGGTGTGGTTGCCCTGGGTTTTACCGACGTCGATGCGGTCTGCGTCGCGGCGCGCGAGGTCGAGAACTTCGGTGGTGCCCAGGCGATCGTGGACGATGACGTCCGCCTCGCCGAGGAGGCGCAGGCCGCGCAGGCTTACCAGGTCTGCCGCACCTGGGCCGGCGCCGACGAGGTGGACGATGCCGGGGGCTGGGCGGGCGAGGTCGGCTTCGGCGGCGGCGAGTTCGGCCTGGTATTCTTCGGCGGCGGCGTGGTCGTTGCCGGCCAGCGCCAGGTCGGCGGTGCGGCCGGCGAAGATGCGCTCGAGCAGGCGGCGGCGGCGCAGGGTGTTCGGGATGCGGGCGCGGGTTTCGGCTTTGAAGCGTTCGGCCAGGGCGGCGAGGCGGCCATAGGCGGGTGGGACCCAGGTTTCTATGCGGCCGCGCAGCAGGCGGGCGAGGACGGGGGCGGCGCCGCCGCTGCTTATGGCGATGGTGAGCGGGTCCCGGTCGACGATGGCCGGGGTGATGTAGCTGCAGAGGTGGGGCTGGTCGACGACGTTCACCGGGATGCCGGCGGCCTGGGCGGCGGCGGAGAAGGCTTCGAGTTCGTGGGCGGGGGCGCCGGAGGCTACCGCCAGGACGGCGCCTGGGAAGCGGGCTTCGGCGGCGGTTTGGATGTGGTCGATATTGGCGCCGAGGGTTTCGAAGAGTTCGGCGCGGCGGGTGGCGGCTTCGTCGTTTCCCAGGACGATCACGCGGCGGTTGGCGAGCTGGAGGAAGATGGGGTAGCCGCGCATGGGTGGGGGGTGCTCTTGGGGGGAAGGCAAGAAAGGCCTTCTTTTTTGCAAAAAAGAAGCAAAAAACTTTTGCTCCTGGCGGTTGCGCGGTCGTGTGCGGTGCTTCTGCGCGGGATGCGGTTGCAGAAGGTGGGTGCGTGCTTACGCAGGCATCGGCTTGTTTTTTGCGAAAAAGAAGGCCTTGCTTTCTGCCTTGCAGCTTTTCGGCGGGCGGCAATCTGTTTGGGCGGGATTTCGGGAGGATTGGCATGTCGGACATCACGCGGCGCGGACTGGCGGGCCTGGCTGGGCTGGGGATCATTGGAAGCGCGCAGGCGGCCGAGGCGCCTTCGTTGCGCGGGACGGTGCAGGGCGACCAGGTGAGCCTGCCGCCGCTGGATACGCCGGCGGATATGTCCGGGAAGGTGCCGCAGCTCGATCCGCGGGAGAAGCGGCTGGGCGTGGCGGTGGTGGGGCTCGGGCGGCTGGCGCTGACGCAGATTTTGCCGGCGTTCGCGCAGAGCCGGCATGTGCGGGTGACGGCGCTGGTGAGCGGGGAGGCGGCGAAGGCGCGGGTGGTGGCGGCGCAGTATGGCGTGCCGGAGAAGAACATCTACGACTACAAGAATTTCGATTCGATGAAGGATAATCCGGCGATCGATATCGTATATATCGTGCTGCCGAATGCCTTGCATGCGGAATATACCGTGCGCGCGGCGCAGGCGGGCAAGCATGTGATGTGCGAGAAGCCGATGGCGACGAGCGTGGCGGATGCGCAGCGCATGGTGGATGCGTGCAAGGCGGCGGGGCGTCGGCTGATGATCGCGTATCGGTGCCAGTATCTGCCGGAGTTCCGGGCGTTGGTCGGGCATGGTTCGCAATCGGGTTTATGGCGATTTGCGGATGATCGAGACGACGAATGGGCAGAACAATGCCAATGACGGGCAGTGGCGGTTGAACAAGGCGATGTCCGGCGGCGGGTCTTTGCCGGATGTGGGGTTGTATTGTTTGAATGCGGCGCGGTTTATTACCGGGGAGGAGCCTGTGGAGATATCGGCGCGTATCTCGCAGCCGGCGGGGGATCCGCGGTTTCGCGAGGTGGAGGATCTGTGCACGTTTACGTTGCGGTTTCCTTCTGGCGTTCTGGCGGTTTGTGGGTCGGGGTATTCTTATCACGAGAACCGGTTTTTACGGTTGATGGCGTCTGAGGCGACGTTTGGGCTGGATCCTGCTTACAGCTACGACAATCTGGTTTTGCAGGTGGCGAAGCGGGACGGGATGAGCGGTGGGGTGGAGCAACGGCGTTGGGCGCCGCGCAGCCAGTTCGCTTTGGAGATGGATGCGTATGCGGAGGCGATACGGGCGGGGGTTGTGCCGTTGACGCCAGGGGAGGAGGGATTGCAGGATATGCGGTTGATTGCGGCGATTTATGAGTCGGCGGCTGGGGGGAGTTTGGTGAAGTTGCAGCCGGCGGCAAGGTTGGATGCGACGCGCGGGTCTTTGGTGGGGGTGGAGGGGTGAGCGGGGTTTTGCGTGTTTGTGATTGGGTGCGGTTGATATGTGGATATGTGGCCTGGTGGGGTTTTGTGGCTCGTGGTGTGTGGGGTTTGGCCACTTACCCACATACCAACCGCGCAACATCTGCTGAAGGAAGGGTAATTCTTATAAGTTGCTGGCGGACACGAGGTGTTTCAGTCGGCACGCTGGCGAGGCATATGCGGGAAGATAAAAGTTTTTTGGTCCTTTTTTTCAAAAAAGGACTGCTTGCTTTGCCTTACGCTGCTTCCCGCGCGGCATCCGGTTCTACGCCAAGGAGTTTGGACGCGGCGTCCGCGGTATCGGGGCGGGCGTATAGGAAGCCCTGCGCGTATGTGCAGCCGAGGGTGGTGAGGCGTTCGGCGACTTCGGCGGTCTCTACGCCGTCTGCCACGATATCGATACCGAGGCCCAGGCCGAGCCATAGCATGGACATGACGCAGGCTTCGGCGCGGGGGTCTTCATCCAGTGTCTGGACGAAGGTTTTGCCGATCTTGATGATGTCGAACGGCATGTCGCGCAGGTGGAAGAAGTTCGAGGCGCTGCCGAAATCGTCGAGCACGGCGCGGGCGCCGTGTTCGTGCAGCACGTCGATGAGTTCGCGGGCCAGCGCGCGATCCTGGGTGAGGGCGGCTTCGCTGATTTCGACATCGAGACGGGTGAGGTCCATGCGGCGTTGCCAGCTTCCGGGCTGGGTGTTGAGCAGGCCGATGAGTTCGCGGACCTGGCCGGGGGAGACGTTGATCGCGTAGCGGCACCAGGCGGGCCAGTCCTGGGTGTCGATGGCGACCTGGCGGAGGAGCGCCATGCTGATCTGGCCGGAGAGGCCCATTTCGTCCGCGGTTGGGATGAACTGTTCGGGCAGGAGGATGCCGTGCTTCGGGTGGATCCAGCGGGCGAGGATTTCGAAGCTGGCGATCTCGGTGCCCTGCAGGCGGATGATCGGCTGGTAGTAGGGGACGATCTGGCCGGCTTCGATGGCGGCCTGGAGATCGCGGCGGGCGCGCTGGCGGGTGACGACTTCCTCGGCCTGGACGATGCCGCAGATCTGGGAGCGGCCGCGGCCGTGCTGTTTGGCCTGGGCCAGCGCGGACTGGGCGGCGCGCAGGAGGGTTTCGGCGTTCGGGCCGTGCAGCGGGGCCAGGGCTGCGCCGATGCTGGCGCCGGCATCGATGAGCTGGCCGGCGACGCTGTAGGGGGCGGCCAGGCTGGTGGCGATGTGGTCGATGGCGGCTTGCAGATTATCGCGTTCGGCCTGGCCGGCGAGGATTAGGGCGAAGCGGTCACCGTCGAGGCGGGCGGCGTGGTCGCGGCCGACATGGGTTTGCAGGCGGGCGGCTACGGCCTGGAGGAGTTCGTCGGCGGTGGATTGGCCGAGATTGGCGTTTAGGCGGCCGAAATCGTCGAGGTCGACCAGGAGGAGGGCGAAGCCGGTTGGGCGGTCGAACTGGGCGGCGAGGGTTTCGAGGAAGGCCTGACGGTTGGGGAGTTTGGTCAGGGCGTCGCGTCGGGCGGTGCGGAAGAGGTCTAGCTGGCGGGCGGATTGCAGGGCGGCGTTGTCGGCGGCTTGGGCGCGTATGGTTTTGCGGGCGCGGACCAGGGCCGTGAGGGCTGCGGTTAGGGCGATGGCCAGGAGGATGGAGGGGATCAGGAGGGTTAACATTTGGAGCGGCCCTGGAGACGGTCTTCAGGGATAGCGGCTGCGGGTTAAGGGGGGGTTAGCGGGGGGTGGTGATCGCGGGAATGTAATTTGGGTTGGTTTGTGGTGGGGGGTGGGTGATGCGGGCTTGTTAGATCAGAGGTAGATATTCTGTTTGGTTTGCGAACGATCTGAAGGATGTCTTTGCCAAGGCACTGAGCAAACCGGCGGCAAAGCGCCCGAAGCACACCTGATTCGAGAAAGACCCAGACGACCTGCCTGATGCGTGAGAGCGGCTCTGGCCCAGGCTATGGCTCTTGAATAGACGCCGATCGGGCAAAAAGCCGACCTGTTGTGGATCATGGCACAGGAGTTGCAGGGAGTCGTGGATGTGCGAAATACACAGTCCTCTGCGCGCGGATTACTCCTGCTTACCCGGGCGTTACATGATCTCAATTCGCATGGCGAAGCGTCATTTGGAAACGACGTTGAAGAGTGTCAGGGCGGGATACGGTTTGTTCTGCAAACCTATGGCTCGGCGGCGTAGGCCAAGATTTTCTGGAAGGCGCAAAAATGGTACTGAAGCTGGTTGCGGCTGCCCTATGTGTCGGCTTCTGTGCAACGGCTTACGCGGCTGGGCAGCCTGAATTCCGGTCGTATCCGGTTAGGCCAGATGGGCGGACCGCTCACGCCGGCGTAAGGCTCACGGATCCGCGTAGTCGGGAATTCGCCACTGTGCTGCAGGATGCCGCGGACAAGCCGGCCGACTATGCGGGACATTACGTTCTGGCTTCGTGGGGGTGTGGCGCTTCGTGCGTGATGGCGGCGGCGATTGACACGCATGATGGTGCTGTCGTGTGGTTGCCGTTCACAGTTTGCTGCTGGCGGCCCAACGAGACGGCGCCGTTGGTGTTCGAATTGGGGAGCCGGCTACTTGTTGTCCATGGCGGACGAAATGAAGTTGGGAGAGGCACATATTACTATGCGCTGACCGGCAGGCGGTTCGCGCTGGTGGGGCAGTCGGCGCCGTAGGGCATGGCGCTGCGGCGAAAGGCGACGCCGGATACGGCGTGTGCAACGGTTTGAAATGTGGTTGAGGGGAGCAAGATGAATCACTAAGAACGTCAAGACGACAAGGACGCCAAGGGCAGCTTCGTGGCGACCGTCGCTACGTTTAGCGCCGTTCGCTGGCCTGGCGGTCAGCGCCTGGAAAAGCTCCCCTTCACATAAGTGAGCGGCATGAGGTTTGGCCTCTTGATTGCGTATGAAACGCAGAGTTTCTTGTCGTCCCACTCGCAAGCCCAGTATGAGAGCTCGAGGCCAGCTCCGGCTGGCGTGTTCGTCGTCGATTCCAGGATGACCGACTTCCTGGGAACGATCGATATGGTATTATAATGTGATGTAATTGGGGGGCGGGGCATGTCGTCAGCCTGCTCGTCTGCCTGCAGACTGCCATCCTTTTCGAAGATGCGGAGCTGGCTGGTAGTGTCGAATAGCTGGCCTCCAATTTCGCCCGCGTTCGCAATCCGACGTTTTATCGTCAGTGAAGCTGGATTTGTTCTGGAGGAGATAGTGAGCGTGCTCTGGGCGAAACCGTCTTTGATCCAGCTACCCGTCAAGAATTCGAGATCCGACATCCACTTTGCGGGGTGGTCGCGTGTGCGACGGGTATGCTGATGAGCGCGATGGCGAGTGCCAGCGCCAGAGATTTTGTTTTGAACACTGTAAACTGACCTACGCTTTTGATCGAGGCTTGATCAAATAAGCGCCTTGGGTTCGATCATTCCTTACCCGTGACGCGACATCAGACTGGCTTACGCGTGCGCGTTGTGCAGTTGTGTCTGCTCCTAGCGGCGGCGCCAGCCCAAAAGGGGTCTGGGGCCGACTGGCCCCAGCGGGGTCGAGGGGCAGAGCCCTCGCCTTGCCTTGCCTAAGCCTGCGACTTGACCAGCACATAAGAACCAGGCGCGTCCTCGATCGGGACGAGGCGGCCGTCGCCGGGCGTTCGGGCGGGGATTGTTTCGGGGGCGTGGGCGGTGGCCCAGGCGTTCCAGTCGCTCCACCAGGAGCCGGACATTTCGACGGCGCCGTCGAGCCAGGTTTGCGGGTCGGGCGGCAGGTTTTCGTTGACCCAGTGATTGTATTTGCCGCCGTCCGGCGGGTTGACCACGCCGGCGATGTGGCCTGAGGCGGCAAGGATGAAACGTTTCGGGCCGCCGAGGAGCTGGGTGCCGCGATAGGTGCTGCGCCAGGGGGCGATATGGTCCTCGCGGGTGCTGAGGAAATAGGCGGGGGTGGTGATTTCGGCGAGGTTGAGGGTCTCGCCGTCGAACGTGAGGGCGTCCGGTTTGGAGAGAAGGTTTTGTTGATACATGTGGCGTAGGTAGTAGCTGTGCATGCGGGCGGGCATGCGGGTGGCGTCGGCATTCCAGTAGAGGAGATCGAAGGGGAAGGGATCGTTGCCGAGCAGGTAGTTGTTCACCACGAACGACCAGATGAGGTCGTTGGCGCGCAGCATGTTGAAGGTTGCGGCCATGTCGCCGCCTTCGAGGTAGCCTTGCTCCTGCATGCGGCCTTCGAGGGATTGGAGCTGCTCCTCGTCGATGAAGACGCTGAGCTCGCCGGCTTCCTCGAAATCGAGCAGGCAGACGAAGAAGGTGGCGGATTTGATGCGGTCGATGTCGCGTTTGGCCATCCAGGCCATCGTGGCGCCGAGCAGGGTGCCGCCGAGGCAGTAGCCGATGGCGTTGACTTCGTGCTCGCCGGTGGCGGCTTCGATCGCATCCAGGGCGGCGAATACGCCCTTGTGCATGTAGTCTTCAAAGCCGGCGTGGGACAGGCTTTCGTCGGGGTTGACCCAGCTCACCATGAAGACGGTGTGGCCCTGTGAGACGGCGTAGCGCACCAGGCTGTTCTTCGGGCGCAGGTCCAGGATGTAGAACTTGTTGATCCAGGGCGGCAGGATGAGGAGCGGGCGGCGCAGCACCGTTTCGGTGGAGGGGTTGTACTGGATGAGCTGCATGAGCTCGTTCTGGAAGACGACCTTGCCGGGCGAGACGCCGATGTTCTCGCCGACCTTGAAGGCGTCCGGGTCCGTCATGCTGATGGAGAGCTTGCCGCGGCCGCGTTCGAGATCGCCCAGCAGGTTGTTCAGGCCGCGCAGCAGGTTCTCGCCGCCGGTCTCCTTGGTGCGGCGCAGCACTTCGGGGTTGGTGAGCAGGAAGTTGGACGGGCTCATGGCATCGACGAACTGGCGGGCGTAGAAATCGACCTTGCGGGCGGCTTTGGGGTCCAGGCCGTCGACATGGCCCACCACGTCGTGGACGTAGCGCGCGCTGAGCAGGTAGGTCTGCTTGATGAAGTCGAACACTTCGCCCTGGCGCCAGGTCTCGTCGCGGAAGCGCTTGTCCTTGGCGTCCGGCTCGATGACGGGGGTGGTCTCGAAGCCCATCATGCGGCGCGTGGTGTTCTGCCAGAGCGTTACGTAATCCTGCCAGAAGCCGATCTGCGCCTGGACCAGGTGGCCCGGGTTGGTGATCAGGCGGGCGGTCATTTCCAGGAAGGCGCGGCCGATGTTGAGCGGCTCGGTGGAGGGCGCGGTGCGCGACTGGCGGTCCAGCCAGTCGGCGACGATACGCTGCGAGCGCTCGGCGACGTCTGCCATGGTGCGGCCGATGACCTGCGGGTCGGCGAGCTTGAAATCGACGGATTTTGCTTCGGGCGGGCGGGGATCTGGCGTGCGGGTGTCGGGCATTTCCTGTTGTATCCTTTCCGGCGGGTGCGCGACCGGGTTAGATCGGCGCATTGGTCGGAGGCTGCGGCTTTATGCCTGGTGTTTCATTAGAGGGTAGGCGGGGGGCGGGTTTGGTTCAAGCGAAGGCTGGCGGCTGGTTGGCGGCTGGTGTGGGGGCCTGGGCCGGGGGTCGCGCGAAGGTGAGCGGGGCGGCAGGGCGGCTGGTGCTGGGTGCCGCGTTTTTGCTTGCGGGGTGCAGCGATCCGCTGGGCGGGCCGGTGGATCTGTTCCACGATCTGCAGGGGGGTGAGATCGCGGCGCAGCGGCCGCCGCCGCCTGGGGCGGGGCTGCCGTATCCGAAGCTGGCCTCGGTGCCGGGCAAGCCGGTGTTGCCGGCGCCGGCGTTTCGCAACGGGCTGGCGGCGCAGTTGCTGGCGGAGCGGGATCGGACGGAGCGGGTGGCGGCTGATACGCCGCTGGCGGTGGTGCCGCCGGTGCCTGGGGCTGCGGCGGCTGTGCCGGCGGCGGGTGCTGGCGCGCCGGTGGCGGCGGCCAGTCTGGATACGGCCGAGGCGGGGCCGCCGGCGGCGAAGGGGGGCGCGCCGGCTGCTGTGGCGGCGGGTCCGGCGGTTGGGGCGGGGGTGACGTTGGCTGGGGCGCCGGCGGATGCGGCGGGGGCGCCGAGCATGCCGGATGCGCCGCCGGCGCCTGCGTCGTTCGAGGGGGTGTTGGCGGAGCCGGCGCCGACGCCGCGGATTTTGCCGGCCGGAACGGCAATGCCTGCGGGAACGCAGGTGTTTTTTGCTGATGGGTCCGCGGTTTTGGCGGCGAGTCAGACGCAGGCGCTGAAGGATTTTTTGTCGCATCGGCGGCGGCAGGGGATCGAGGTCGTAGGGTTGGGCAGTGCGGCGTCGGATACGCCGGATGGGCAGGCGGCGGCGGTGGAGCTGGCGTTGCGCAGGGCCAGGGCGGTGGCGGCGGCGCTCGAGGCGCAGCATGTGCCCGGGAGAAGCGATACGGCTGAGCGCAAATGCGTATGGGCGCGGCGCGGTATTACGGCTTTTGCCATAGGGTCGGCTGTTGGCAGGATAGAGCCCCGTCAGGGAGCAAAAGTTTTTTGCTTCTTTTTTTCAAAAAAGAAGGCCTTTCTTCCTTTCGCTTAGGCTGGAACAATGACCGAAGAATTTCACCGCATACGCCGTTTGCCGCCTTATGTTTTTGCCGAGGTGAATTCCGCAAAGGCGCGGGCGCGCGCGGCGGGGCAGGATATCATCGATCTGGGGATGGGCAATCCGGACAGTCCGACGCCGCCGCATATTGTGGCGAAGTTGGTGGAGACGGTGGCTGATCCGAGGACGCATCGGTATTCGACGAGTCGGGGGATTACCGGGCTAAGGCGGGCGCTGGCGGGGTATTATGCGCGGCGGTTTGGGGTGAAGCTCGATCCGGAGACGGAGGTGATTGCGACGTTGGGGTCGAAGGAGGGGCTGGCGAATTTGGCTTCGGCGATTACCAGTCCGGGCGATACGATTCTCGTGCCTAATCCTTCTTATCCGATACACCAGTTTGGGTTTATTATTGCTGGGGCCTCGGTGCGTAGTATTCCGGCGCAGCCTGGGGAGGCGATGTTGCGGGCGCTGGATGTAGGGGTGCGGCATTCGGTGCCTAAGCCTACGGCGTTGATCGTGAATTTTCCCAGCAATCCTACGGCGTATTTGGCGGATCTGGATTTTTATACGGAGTTGGTGGCGTTTGCGCGGCGGCATGAGATCTGGATTTTGTCGGATCTGGCTTATGCGGAGATATATTTTGGGGATGTGCCGCCGCCTTCTATTTTGCAGGTGCCTGGGGCTAAGGATATTGCTGTCGAGTTTACGTCTATGTCCAAGACCTATTCCATGCCGGGGTGGCGGATTGGATTTGCTGCTGGGAATCCCAGGTTGGTTTCGGCTTTGGCTCGGATGAAGAGCTATTTGGATTATGGGGCTTTTACGCCGATACAGGTGGCGGCTACGGCGGCGTTGAATGGGCCGCAGGATTGTGTGGCGGAGATGCGGGCGCTGTACAAGGAGCGTCGGGATGTGATCGTGCGGGGGCTGGGGCAGGCGGGGTGGGATGTGCCTTCGCCGGAGGGGAGCATGTTTGCCTGGGCGCCTATACCGCCGCGGTATGCGCATTTGGGGAGCGTGGAATTTTCGAAGTTGTTGTTGCAGCGAGCGCAGGTGGCGGTGGCGCCTGGGTTGGGGTTTGGCGAGCATGGGGATGGGCATGTTCGTATTGGGTTGGTGGAGAATACGCAGCGGTTGCGGCAGGCTATTCGCAATATTCGCGGGTTTTTGCAGGCGGATAGCAATGTGGCGCCGGTGTTGGCGGATGCGTCTTGAGCGCGTTGCGCGTTGGGGTTGCCGGGCTGGGGGTTGTTGGCGGCGGCGTGTTGCGGCTGTTGCGGCAGAACGCGGATGTGATTGCGGCGCGGGCTGGGCGAGCGATCGAGGTGGTGGCGGTGAGTGCGCGGGATCGGGGGCGCGATCGGGGGGCGGATCTGGCGGGCGTGCGTTGGCATTCGGATGCGGGTGCGTTGGCGCATGATCCGGATGTTGATGTTGTGGTCGAGCTGATTGGTGGATCGGAGGGGGTGGCGCGCGGGTTGGTTTTGGCGGCGTTGCAGGCGGGGCGGCCGGTGGTTACGGCGAATAAGGCTTTGGTGGCGCTGCATGGGGCGGAGCTGGCGCGGGTGGCTGAGGCTAGCGGCGCTATGCTGGCGTTTGAGGCGGCGGTGGCTGGGGGCATTCCGGTTATCAAGGCGATGCGGGAGGGGTTGGCGGGCAATCGGATACGGTCGGTGGCCGGGATATTGAATGGGACTTGCAATTATATACTGACGCAGATGCGTGAGCGGGGGCGCGACTTTGGCGATGTGCTCGCCGATGCGCAGCAGCTTGGGTATGCGGAGGCCGATCCGTCGTTCGATGTGGATGGGGTGGACGCGGCGCATAAATTGGCGATTTTGGCGGCGCTGGCGTTTGGGCGGCAGGTGGATTTCGCGTCGATCTATGTGGAGGGGATACGCGGGGTATCCGCGCTCGACATGGCGTTTGCGCGCGAGCTTGGGTATCGAATCAAGCTGCTGGGCATTGCGAAGTTGGTGGATGGTGGCGTGGAGAGCCGGGTGCATCCTTGTCTGGTGCCGGAGGGGGCGCCGCTGGCGCGGGTGGATGGGGTTTATAATGCCGTTGTGGTGGAGGGGGATTTTTCCGGGCGGTTGATGCTCGAGGGGCGCGGGGCTGGGGCGGGGCCTACGGCGAGTGCGGTGGTGGCGGATCTGATCGACATTGCGCGGGGGGCGGCGGTGCCGGTTTGGGGGACGGGGGCTGCGGGATTGTCGGGCGTGGCTAGCGTTCCGATGGGCGCGTATGTGGGCGCGTATTATTTGCGGCTGATGGTTACGGACCGGCCTGGGGTGATGGCGGATGTGACGTGTGCTTTGCGGGATGCGGGGGTTTCTTTGGAGAGCATGTTGCAGCATGGGCGGGCGCCTGGGGAGGCGGTGCCTATTGTTCTGGTGACGCACGAGACGCGGGAGGCGCGGATGCGGGCGGCTTTGGATCGGATCGAGCGGTTGGAGAGTGTGGTGGAGCGGCCTTCTTTGATTCGGATTGAGTTGGGGTAAGGCAAGCAAGGCCTTCTTTTCTGAAGAAAAGAAGCAAAAGACTTTTGATCTGTTTGGCTGCGGGGGCGCTTCTGACTTTTGTGCAGGCGCGCGGTTGCGGACGGTGGGTTCGCTGCGGGGCAGGCGTCGGAGCAAGAGTTTTTTGCTTCTTTTTTGCAAAAAAGAAGGCCTTGCTTTCTGCCTTGCAGCTTGGTCATTGGCACGAGCACCACGGGAGAACACGCATATGGCCGACCAAGGCAGCGCGACTTATCAGGCGCAGGATCGCAATCTGGCGCTGGACCTGGTGCGGGTGACGGAAGCGGCGGCGCTGGCGGCGAGCCGCTGGATGGGGCGGGGCAACAAGATCGAGGCGGACGGGGCGGCGACAGAGGCGATGCGTCGCGCTTTCGATACCGTGGCGATCGACGGCACCGTGGTGATCGGCGAGGGGGAGATGGACGAGGCGCCGATGCTGTTCATCGGCGAGAAAGTGGGCAGCGGCGGGCCGAAGATGGATATCGCGGTCGATCCGCTGGAGGGCACCACGCTGACGGCGAAGGGTGGGCCGAATGCGATGACGGTTATTGCGCTGGCGGAGGCGGGGCGGTTTTTGCACGCGCCGGATTGTTATATGGACAAGATCGCGGTGGGGCCTGGGTTGCCGGCGGGCGTGGTGAATCTGGGGGCGCCGGCGGGCGAGAATATGCGGGCGTTGGCGTCTGGCGCGCGGGTGCGATGTTTCCGATCTTGTGTTGTGTACGCTGGATCGGGAGCGGCACGCGGAGCTGGTGGCGCAGTGTCGGGAACTGGGCGTGCGGATTATGTTGATACCGGATGGCGATGTGGCGGGGGTGATTGCGGCGGGGCTGCCTGGCGGGGATATCGACATATTCTGGGGGATTGGCGGGGCGCCTGAGGGGGTGATTGCGGCGGCGGCTTTGCGGTGCACCGGCGGGCAGATGCAGGGGCGGTTGCTGTTCGAGGATGCGGCGCAGTTGGAGCGGAGCCGCGGGATGGGGATCACCGATCCGGACAAGGTTTACGGGATCGAGGAGATGGCAGGCGGGGACGTGATGTTTGCCGGGACGGGGGTGACGACGGGGCCGATGTTGCGCGGGGTGCAGCGGGCTGGGTCGGGGGCGATGACACATTCTATTGTTATGCGGAGCAAGAGCGGGACGGTTCGGTATATCGAGGCGCACCATAATTTCGCGATGAAGACCTGGACGAAGTGGTGAGCGGGTAGGCGGGTTTCTGCGCGCGGAACATGTTTTTGGAAGTTATGGCCTCGTGGCGTTTCGTGCGGCTGGGCGGCTGATTTGTAAGATTACCGCGGCGCACAGGATGATTGCGGCGTCTTCCACCAGGCCGGATGCGGTTTGGCTGTAATGGCGCATGGCGGTTTTGCGGGCGCGCCAGCCGGGGTAGGCGGCGGCGATGGCTGTGGTGCCGCCGATGGCTGCGGCGGGCCAGCGTTGGCGGCGAGGTGCGAGGGCGGCGCCGGCGAGCGCCGAGGTGAGAAAGCGGGCGAGCAGGCCGATCGGGACGATGCGGTCTGGCGCGGTTTTCATCTTGTCGCCGGCGAGCTCGCCGATGGCCAGGGCGACGGCCGCGCCGGCGGCGAGCGGGTGGGCGAGCAGGGCTGGGGCGGCGTTGTCGGGCGGGAGTGTGCCGCGGGCGGCGGCGAGGGAGATTGCGGCGAGCGGTGTCATGGCGCGTTGGCCGCCGACGAGACCCATCAGGAAAGAAGCGAGCATAGGTTGTATCCTGGTTCGGCCTGGTGGAGACGCTTATGACATGGAGCGCCGGCCCCACGCGGCGACAGCGGAGCAAGCGTTTTTTGCTTCTTTTTTGCAAAAAAGAAGTGCTTTCTCCCTAGCCTCCCAACTCGGCAAAATGCCGCAAGAATAGGAAGATGCTAGACACAACGCTGCCCACCGGCCCGGTTTTGAACGTGGCGCAGAGCCTGACCGACCGCAGCTGGCTGTGGCGCACCGGCTGCGACAGGACGGCGTTTGCGATCGCGCAGCGCCACGAGGTGCCGGAGATCGTGGGGCGGATATTGGCGGCGCGCGATGTGTCACTGGACGACGCGGCCGATTTCCTGGCGCCGACGCTGCGCGCGTTGCTGCCCGATCCGGCGGGTTTGCGGGATATGGGGGTGGCGGCGGCCCGCTTGGCGCGCGCGGTGGGGGCTGGCGAGACGGTCGCGGTGTTTGGCGATTACGACGTGGATGGCGCGTGCAGTGCGGCGCTGATGGCGGTGTTTTTGCGCGGGCTGGGGTGTCCGGTGATCACGTACGTGCCGGACCGGATGGCGGAGGGGTACGGTCCGAATGGGCCGGCGTTGGTCGGGTTGGCCGATCGCGGGGCGAGCCTGGTGGTTTGCGTGGATTGCGGGACCTCTGCGCATGAGGCGTTGGCGGTGTTGCGGGGGCGGGCGGATGTGGTGGTGCTCGACCATCACAAGGCGGAGGGTTTGCCGCCGCCTGTGCTGGCGACGGTCAATCCCAATCGTTTGGATTGCACGAGTGGATTGCGGCATCTTTGCGCGGCGGCGGTGGCGTTTCTGACCGCGGTGGCGACGTTGCGGGTGTTGCGCGCAAGCGGGTTTTTCGCGGCGAGGGCCGAGCCGGATTTGCTGGCGTTGCTGGATCTGGTGGCGCTGGCGACGATTTGCGATGTGATGCCGTTGACGGGGTTGAACCGGGCGTTCGTGACGCAGGGTTTGCGGGTGATGGGGCGCCGGGCGCGGCCGGGTTTGGCGGCATTGCTGGATGTGGCGCAGTTCGGGGCTTCCGGCGGGGGTGCGGCGGCGGCGCAGGTGAGCTTGGCGCCGACCGCGATGGCGTGTGGGTTTGGGATTGGGCCGCGGATCAATGCGGGGGGGCGGATCGGCGAGGCCGATCTCGGGTTGCGGTTGCTGTTGTGCGAGGACGCGCTGGATGCGCGGGTTTTGGCGGAGCGGCTGGATGCGGTGAACCGGCAGCGGCGGACGGTGGAGGCTGGCGTGCTGGCGGCGGCGATGGAGGCGGCCGAGGCGCAGATGCAGGCGGGGCATGGCGTGCTGCTGGTGCATGGGGCGACATGGCATCCTGGCGTGGTTGGTATTGTTGCTGGCCGGCTCAAGGAGCATTTCAATCGGCCGGCTTGCGTGGGGGGCGCGGTCGGGGGGGATATCAAGGGGTCTGGGCGGTCGGTGGCTGGGCTTGATCTGGGGGCGGCGGTGATAGCGGCGCGGCAGTTGGGGATTTTGGCCACTGGCGGCGGGCATGCGATGGCGGCTGGGTTTTCGCTCGCTTCTGGGCGGGCGGCGGACTTCCATGCGTTTTTGTGCGAGCGGTGGCCTGGGGATGCGGCGGGGACCGGGCGGCCGGCTTTGCGGGTGGAGGCGATTGTTTCCGCGGGCGGGGCTGGGGTGGAACTGGCGGAGCAGTTGGGGCGGCTGGCGCCGTTTGGGACGGGCAATGAGGAGCCGGTTCTGGTGGTGCCTGACGTTCGGGTGTCGCGGGCGGAGCGGTTGGGGGCGGATGGGAATACGTTGCGGGCTTATGTGCAGTCCGAGGGGGATGGGCGGCGGTTGAAGACTTTGCTGTTCCGGGCTGGGGAGGGGCGGTTGGGGGCGGCTTTGCTGGAGCGTGGGGGGCGGATGCATCTGGCGGGGCATTTGCGGGCGGAGCGTTGGAACGGGGTGGTTTCGGCTTGTTTCTTTGTGGTGGATGGGGCGGTGGTTTGAGGTTGTTTTGGCTTTTGGAGGCTCGAGTGGGGTTGGTGGGGTAAGGGGAATCACCAAGGACGACAAGGACGCCAAGAAGAAAGCATGTAGGCTTGGCTTAAGTCGTTGCGATATGGGGTTAGTTTAGTTGTGTGTTGGAGATTCTGCGTGTCCGACTTCCGCGGGCACTTACGGTGTGTAATTGAGACGCGTTGAGAGAGGGCCGGGCAATCTACGAGGTTGGCGCTGGGTTTTCAGCTGTGGCGGCCGTTGTTCTGACTCATGCGTGAGTGATTGTGGATACGCGTTGTGCAGGGACGCTGACCATCACTCGAAATTTCGGTATCTGGCGACACTGAAATTTCTCTTTTGGATTCTTCAAGCTTTATTAGCACTTCAAGCAGGCGCTGGGCGTAACGTTTTTGTTTATGTGGCGCTCTTGCGTGTCGACCAGTAAGGCGAGGGTCTGATTGCCTTGCGTGCGATACCGTGAAGCGATGCTCGCGGCTTTTGTGTGCAGTCATTAGCTGGGGCGCCAGGGGAAGCCTCTTGGTGTTCTTTTCTTCCTTGGCGACCTTGGTGATGAAAGCGATGCGGAAACAGAGCGACTGTTTCCGGTAATCCGCGCGCGCCAGAGGACACGCCGTATCAGAGTATCTCCAGGATCATGAAGGCTTCGTGGGGGCGGGCGTGTTCGTCGAGGGCGCGGACGGCGAGGCGGTGGGTGCCGCGGCCGAGGGTGGGGGGCAGGGGGGATTGCCAGAGGTGGGTGGAGAGTTCGGGTTTTACCCAGGGTTTCAGGGTGGCTGCGTTGCGGCCGTAGATTTCGGCGACGAACGGGTCGATGCGGGTGGTCTGCGTCATGCGGGTGGGCGGGCCGCCGTTGGCGGAGAGGTCCACGGTGGTGTTGGGGCCGCCTTCGAAGACGTTTACGACCAGGCGGGCGCTTGGGAGCTGGGCCAGGGCGATCGGGCCGGTGAGGAGGGCGCCGGGGCGGTATTCGCGCAGGGTTTCCGGGGCGGATTGGTGCGGCTGGGTTTCGAGGGAGAGGCGCAGGAGGGCGGCGGCGGGGTCGTGGGTGGGGATCAGGCGGGAGGTGGCGCGGTTTTCGGCCACGGAGAGGAGGTGGAAGCCGTTTGGGGTGCCGTCGGTGGCGAGGGCCAGGGGGATGCCGCGCACGTCGTCCGGGCCACTCCACCAGGAGCCGCTGACCGCGGAGAGGACTTGGTGGTGGTGGCCGGTGGGGGCGGGTTTGCCGTCGGGGCCGAGATACCAGTGTTCGTTGGTGTGGGTGTGGCCGGCGAAGCTGACGCAGTTTGGGTGGGTGGCGATGGCGGCGAGGAAGTCGGGTGTGTCGGTGTTGGTGTCGGCGGGTTCGGGGCTTTGCAGGGTGTGCAGCGGGATGTGGTGGCAGATGACGACCAGGCTGTCGGTGGGGGTGTGGGCGAGGACGTTTCGGACGAAGGCGAGCTGGGTGGGGCCGAAGCGGCCGCGGTATTTGCCGGCGGCCAGGGGGCGGGTGGGGTCGGTGCCAAGGTATTCCACGTTGTCGAGCAGGAAGAAGGTGGCGCCGCCGTATTGGAAGGCGTGGTGGCGGGCGCCGAAGACGCGTTTGTAGGTTTCTCGGGAGAGTTCGTTGTTGGGGGCTTCGTAGTTCATGTCGTGGTTGCCCGGGCAGTTGTGCCAGGGGATGCCGCGGGTGGCGATCAGGCGGTTGTAGCGGTCGTAGAAGCTCAGGTCGTCGAACATCAGGTCGCCGAGGGTTAGGCCGAAGGCTGCGGGGAATTCGGCCAGGCGGGCGATGGCGTCGTCGCGGACGTGGTCGAGCTCGATGGGGGTTTCGGGTTGGGGGTCGGTCAGGAGGAGGGCGTCGAAGGTGGTGGGTTCTTCCTGGCGGCGGAGTTGGAAGTCGATGCTGGGGGGGAGTGGGCCGGTGGGGGCGATGCCGGGGTAGCGTAGGTTTAGCGCGGCGGGGGTGCCGGTGGGGCTGTGGAGGTAGGCGTAGGCGGGGAGTTTGGTGGTGGGGTCGACGGGGGTGGTCCAGCCGGTGGGTTTGATGACGAAGACGGACTGGCCGTCTGCCAAAGGGAGCTGCCAGGTGCCGTCCGGCGCGGTTAGGATTACGGCTTCGCCGTTGCTGACCATGATGTTGGGGATGCCGCGGCGGCCGGCCGGGATGTGTTCGTAGACGGTGCCGCGGGCGGTGGGTGGTGGCGGCTGGGCGGTGGCGCGGGTGGCCAGGGCTAGGGCGGCGGCGGTGGCGGCGAGCAGGGTTTCGCGGCGGGGGAGGATGGGGGGTGTCATTGGGGGAGCGCCTGGGGGTTTAGACGGCAAGGAGGGCCTGCTTTTTTGCAAAACAGCGGTACGGAGACGCAGTGTCCACTAAATTTGCTGAAGCGCTGTCAATGGGTAAGTCGCCTCTGACGCATTGTGATGCTCCGGCCCAGGATGGGTGTGTGGATGGCTGGGGGAGGAGTGAGAGTTCTCCAGGTTGTGGGGCAATCGGCGAAGCACAGGCCGGGCACGGCAGCAAACACCCTGCTTCGGGGAAGTGCGTCACAGGTTGCACAGGTCGGAAACCAGCACCTCTCTCTGTCCGGCGGCCAACATGTGCGGTCTCCGCTGGTCGTCGGGATCGACGCCGAGGACAAGAAAGCGCGGGCTGTCAATTCAGGGAGCTGGCGGGGCGTCGCGTTCAACCCTTACGCCCGTGCTGAAATCATGTCAGCGGCCTGAGCGTGCCGTCGCGTCCAGACGTGTAGACGGCACTCTGAAGAGAGAAATCCTGGCCGCTAACGGCCTGGATATGAGTTACACACTCTCGGTATGGCGTGCTGCCGACGAACGGCAAGGTTCGCAAGAGCCGCCCGGCCAAGACAAAGACGTCGAACGCCGCTTCACTATTTTGCAGAAAACCGCACCGCGAGCGCAGGGAAGCTCAAAAGGTTTCTGCCGTTGGTTAGCTCACCTGCTTTGGTGGCGCCTATACCCTTGCGGAATCGTTCCTTTCGCGTAGCCTACGCACGTGTCAAGCTTCAGCTTCTTGCATGCCGCTGACCTTCACCTGGACAGCCCGATGCGGGGGTTGGACCAGGAGGCGCCGGTGGAGCGTATCCGCCGGGCAACACGGGACGCCTTGGTCAACCTGGTCGATTTCGCCATTGGGCGTCAGGTGGCGTTCGTGCTGCTCGCAGGCGACCTCTATGACGGGAATTGGAAGGACTGGCGCACGGGGAGGCGCTACGGGGCCATTGCCGGTCGGCCATGGCGGTTCCTTTCATTGCGGATGACATCCTGCAGACTTTTGACGACGAGCGGGCGGCGGCTGCCCTGCGTGCGCTTTGCGAGTTGAGCAAGGAGCTGCAGGTGATCGTGTTGACGCACCATCCGCATCTGCAAAGAGTGGCTGAGGCAATCATCCCTGACGCTTTCTGTTTTCTCAGGCTTTAGCCACCCTGTGCCGATTTCTGCCGGACGCGACAGCACCGACTGCAGGGGACATACCGGACGGACAGCTTGTCAGCACGCCCGGCGAGGTCTCCCGCCTTTCAGGCCAGGGCCGCTGTATGCGCACCTGTATTGGATTGCCGTGAACCGGTTGCCGGGGTCGTCGCCCATCAGGATGGCGACGACGCCCTTCGCGCTGGTGGCGACGAGCACGGAACCGAGGCCGGTCTCGCCGAAGCCGACAAGAAAGCTCTCGGTGCTGGAATGGGATTGGGATGCGTCCACGGTGGTGCTCCTTGCTTTGACGGACGCAAGTTCGGCCTTCTCGCCGATGCAGGCACTCCGCCTTCTGCTTCCAAATCGAAATCAGGCCGTTTGCGAAGACGCGGCGGGATAATCGGGTTTCAAAGCAAGAACCGGAGCGTGCCGCTGCGGGGCGAAGACCAGAACAGGGAAGCCAACCAAGGCGAAGGACTCGGGGTTCACGAGCACTGTGCGTGCGCCGCGTTCACCGGGAGGTCAAGCATGGGGCCGACAGAGGTCACGATTTCGTATCGTCTGTCACCGTGCTTCCAGCAGCTGTCGAAAACGCGCGTCGTCGGCAGGCGAGACCGGATTGTAGATGATCATCCCAAGCTCCGGCCGTCCTTCGACGGCAAACGAGGAGAACTCCATCGACAGCAGCCCGGCGTCAGGATGGTGAATGCGCTTCACACCGTCGCCATGCGCGACCACGTCGTTGTCCCGCCACAGTGCCTCGAATTCCGGGCTGATACGCGACAACTCGGCCACCAAATCGGTAGCCGCGGCGCTGTTGTTGGCGCCCGCGCGGGCCACGTCGGCGCGAAACGCCCCGACGACGAAGCGGGCGATGCTATCCCAATCCTCGTTTCGAGCGCGGACATGGTCGCTGGCGAACATCAACCGGAGAATGTTACGCTCCTCCCGCGGCAGCTTGGCATAGTCCGTCAGCAACACCGCCGCAGCACGGTTCCAGCCAACGACGTCCCACATCACCGTCTTGATGATGGCGGCGCTCAGCGCCATTCCGTCGAGCACGCGCTGCAGCCGCGGGGTTATGCCGTCGATGGGATGATACCGCGCCTCCGGCAGGCGTCCGAGGCCCAGCACGTAGAGATGCTCGCGCTCCGGCTCGGTCAGCATCAGGCCCTTGGCAAGCCGGTCGAGCACGTCGGCTGACGGTGCGCCGCCGCGGCCTTGCTCCAGCCAAGTGTACCACGTCGGGCTGATGTTTGCGCGGCTTGCCACCTCCTCGCGGCGAAGGCCCGGAGTGCGCCGCCGACCAGGTGCGAACCCTAAGGCTGCCGGGTCAAGCCGGGTGCGGCGATCGCGTAGGTAGATGCCCAGCTGGTTGGGTTGTCCGACGGCCATGAGCGGATCCTATGAGGATTTATACCATGATATCGTCACTACTTTAACACCTTTGGATAGTCGGCGAAATGCGGTCGGCAACAAGGAGGCTACCTATGCGCGTGTTCCTGACCGGCGCTACCGGATTCATCGGTTCGCACATCATCCCCGAACTGCTTGGTCGCGGCCATCAGGTTCTCGGCCTTGCCCGCTCGGACGCTGGCGCCCGGCTGCTGCAGGCGGCCGGTGCCGACATCCATCGCGGCGACCTGGAGAGGCCCGAGACGCTCGCCAGCGGCGCGGCAGCGGCCGACGCGGTGATCCACTGTGCGTTCGACCACAATTTTGCAACGTTTTTCGAGAACACCAGGAAAGACCAGCGCAACATCGCCGCGCTTGGCGACGCGCTGGAGGGTACGCAAAAGCCTATCCTGATCACCTCCGGCGTCGGCATCGGCACGCCGCTGAGCGGCGGTCCAGCGACCGAGGATGTGCTCAACCCGCGTCACGCCAACCCCCGGATCGCCACCGAACTCGCCGGTGCGACGCTGACCGCGCGAAATATCGACGTGCGTATCATCCGCCTGCCGCAGGTGCACGACACCACCAAGGCCGGATTGATCACGCCACTGCTCGCGGAGGCCCGTCGCGCAGGGGCGGTGGCTTATCTGGGCGAGGGGCAGACACGCTGGTCCGCCGCGCATGTCAGCGATGTGGCGAGACTCTACGTGATGGCACTGGAGAAGGGCGAGCCGGGCGCGCGCTACCATGCGTCGGTTGAAGAAGGCGTGTCCGCGCGCGAGATCGCCGAGGCCATCGGAAAGGGCGCCGGGCTGCCAGTCCGCTCGATCGTGGCCGATGAAGTCGAGCAATACTTCGGCTGGATGGCGCCTTTTGCTGCGCTCGACATGATCGCCTCAAGCGCATGGACGCGGTCGCGGCTGGGTTGGGAGCCAACCGGCCCCGATCTGCTCAGCGACCTTGCCGCGTTCGACTATCGGGTGCACGCCGTGGCTTGACCAACCGCCGTCGCGCCCCGGTTCACCCGAAGTAAGCCGCGGTGCGACGGCCTGAACCGCTGCCAAACGGAGAGCATTACCCACGCCGATCAATCCATAGTGTTGCGTTGTTTTAACAGCGTATGCTCACGATCAAAATGGTTGTCTTCCAGTAACTGGGGCTCCAAAACGGCCCGTATGCTTTCGGCCACTATCACCCACAATCTGGCCCGTTTCTGCGGCGGCTCCAGCAGAATCGTTAAATTGCTTTATCCCGCGCTCGATGCAGTCTGCTTGCTCAGAGTGCACCAGAATCTTTTGTATTCTGAGGCGTTCTAGGTCTCGTGATGCATCAGAAACGCTTGCTTTTGCGCAGAGAAATGATCTGCGCAAAGCTAGCCCGGCTGAAGCTTGTGTAGGCTGGTCGGGCAGTCTTGGCTTTGTTGCCCGCTGCTCGACGACCCGGGCGCCGATTGGGCACTCGGCTAGTTGCAGGTGAATCGAGACGTCTGTCCTGTTTGTTTGCGGCAGACATGAGCTCAGGAGCCCGATCGCCGAACATGTTTTCGTGGTCGCGGACCGACCCTCCAGCGGACGGAACAGGCTTGCTCGACCCAATCCACTTCTACAGTTCGGAAACCACCCTGTTTCCGGAACTCGCGGCGCGGTTCGGCCGGACCGGGTAGCTGACGGACGAAGCGCTCTATCTCATCCTGGACTGGAAGGCTGCGCGGGCGCTAACGAGGCACCTACTGCGCCTGACCAAGGGCCGGACCTTTTCGCAGGCCGCCGATGACCTTGCCCGGGCCCTCCATGCTGCGACTGGCGATGAAGCCAGGCTGAAGCTGCTCCTTGCCGAACCGTGGAGCTTCGCTTTGCCGACCGCAACCGCGATCCTGGCGGTGCTCTACCCCGACCGGTTCACGGTCTACGACATCCGAGTGTGCGACGGAGCGGGGTGTCAGCTTCGAGTCCGTGACCGGACGGACTGCTTGCCTTGCCTGTTCCGCCGTGCGTGAGAGAGCGCCTGATCGGTTTGTTTGCAGACAAAACGATTGCTCTGGTATTCAGGCCGTGATATCCGGCGCCGTATCGAATTCTGGAGCTAGCGGGTGCTGGGACAAATTTTTGGCCGGCTTTTGGGCTTTGGCGGTCCCGAGGCGATCGGGTTGATGATTTTGGGTGCCACGATCGGTGCGGTGGCCGGGGGCGCGGGGAGTGGTGTTCTGCTGGCGCCGGCGTTTGGCGCGGGGATCGGCGCGCTGGTGTTGCCGGCGCTGGTGTGTGCGCCGTGGTCTCGGCTGCGGCTGGGCGAAGCGGCTGGCGAGTAGGATCGGCTTGCGGGCTTTCTGCTGCGGGTTTTGACAAGCTTGCCCTGGGTGGGCGGCGTTCGTTTCGGTTATCCGGCTTCGTGAACGGACGGCGCCTGCTGGCGTTGAGGCCGTGTCATTTGCCGGAGCTGGATTGCGTATGAAGCTGTATTGGGGGCCGCACACTTGCGCGATCGGAATCCATATTCTGTTGGAGGAGATCGGCGCGCCGTATGAGACGGAGAAGCTGGATGTTGCGGGTGGCGCCACGCATGCGCCGCCGTTTCTGGCGATAAACCCGAAGGGCAAGGTGCCGGTTCTGGTGCGCGACGATGGGTCTGTGCTGACCGAGTTCCTGGCGATCGCTATGTGGCTGGCGCGCAAGTTTCCGGCGGCGAAGCTGTTGCCGGAGGGCGAGGAGGCGGAGACGCGGATGCTGGAACTCATGGCGTATGTCGAGGGGACCGTGCACGGCCAGGGCTTTGCGCGGATGTTCCTGCCGAAGCGGTTCGAGCCGCAGGATGTGGTGCATGGCACGCTCGGGGTTGGGCAGTCTGCGGTGAAGCGGCAGGGCCAGGAGATGGCGGAGCAGGGGTTTGCAATCCTGGAGCCGCATGTGGCGCAGGGCGACTATTTGGGCGGGCGCGATTTCACGATCGGGGATGCTGCGCTGTTTTATGTGGAGCGTTGGGCGCCGCAGCAGGGGATTTCATTGCCGGTCGGGTTGCAGGCGCATTATGCGCGGATGCTGAGCAGGCCCGCGGTGCATCGGGTTATGGGGATCTGGGGCGAGCTGTAAGGTTGGGTTTTGGGTTTAGTGGGTGTTTGGGTGGTTCAGGTTTGTGGCTGAGATAGTCCGGTGTTGGTGAGAAGCGTGCGTTGCCGGACGTAGTTGGGTCGCCTGTGGATTTGTGGACAACACAAGAGTGTTGACCACAACTCCACAGGCACCGCATCTGCGGAGGAATTCAAGTTATCTGTTTACGGAAGGTTTGTCGGCGCTACGGCTCGGGGCTTGGAGGCGTCGAGGTTTTGGCTGGCGTTGACTGGCAGTCCGTTGACCGCACCGACTATTTTGTCGAGGCCTGTTCGCATGCTGAGATGATCTGGTCTGATGCACCGTGTCAGTTTTGAGAATGACTCGGGTGTCGCGCTGACAGGCTGACGGTGGCTTCGATCAGCCTGATACACGGCGGCGGGTGTGTCAGTCCACCGATTGTAAAATCTTCCTGTGCAGGTCGAGATGTTTGCAATCAGAGCGACATTGTCGGGGCAGGCGTCGGAGCAAAAGTTTTTTGGTCCTTTTTGCAAAAGGACTGCTTGCCTTGCCTCGCTTAGCCTACGAACGGCGCAGGTATCCGGACAGATCGGCCTCCGGCCGCGCGCCGTAATGCGAGATGATCTCCGCGGCGGCGCGGCTGCCGAGATGGCCGCATTCGGCGAGGCTCAGGCCGGCGGTGTGGGCGGCGAGGAAGCCGGCGGCGTAGGCGTCACCGGCGCCGGTGGTGTCCACGACTTTGGTGGGTTCGGCGGGGATGCGCACGCGTTCGGTGCCGCGCAGGATCACGCTGCCGTCTTCGGCGCGGGTGATTGCGGCGAGGGTTACGTCGGCGGCCACGGCGTCGAGGGCTTTTTCGAGGTCGTTGGCTTCGTAGAGGCTGCAGAGTTCGGCTTCGTTGGCGAACAGGATGTCGATGTCGGCGAGGAGGGTGCGGAAGGCGTCGCGGTGGCGATCGACGCAAAAGGCGTCCGATAGGGAGAGGGCGACCTGGCGGTTGGCTTCGCGGGCGGCGCGGGCGGCGGCGCGGAAGGCGGCCTGGGCGGCTGGCGGGTCGAACAGGTAGCCTTCCAGGTAGAGCACGGCGGATTGGGCGATCAGGGCTGCGTCCACATCGGTGCTGCTGAAGGCGACGCTGGCGCCGAGGAAGGTGTTCATGGTGCGCTGGCCGTCCGGCGTGACGAGGATCAGGCAGCGGGCGGTGGGGGCGCCTTCGGTGAGGGGGGGGGTGGGGAAGTGGATGCCGGCGGCTTCTATGTCGCGGCGGAAGGTTTGGCCCAGGGCGTCGGGGGCGACTTTGCCGAGGTAGGCGACGCGGGCGCCGAGGGCGGCGGCGACGGCGCAGGTGTTTGCGGCTGAGCCGCCGCTGCTTTCGCGGCCGGGGGGCATGGTGGCGTAGAGGGTTTCGGCGCGTTCGGCGTCGATGAGGGCCATGCCGCCTGGGCGCATGTCGTGTTTGGAGAGGAAGGCGTGGTCGGCGGGGGCTACGACGTCCACGATGGCGTTGCCGATGCCGATGATGTCGTAGGTGGGGTTTTGCATGGGGGTGGTCTTTGCCGAGGTTGGTGCGGAAGGCAAGGGTGGGTGGTTGGCGTGGTGTGTGGGGTTTGGGCGCGATGCGTGATTTGGACGGGCTTGGGCGCCGTGTGTTTGCGACCGGCTTTGGGATGTGCGCGACGTTGATGGTTGGGCGGCTTGGCGGTTGATGTGTTTTGCGTCTGCGCGTGTATTTGCTGACAGCGTTGGCGGCTGGTGCTGATGAGGGGTGCTTCGAACCGTTTGACCGGTTTGTTGGAGCGTGCGTGATCGCCTGTGGATTTGTGGACAACGCAAGCGCGTCGACCACAATTCCACAGGCGCCGCATCAGCAGTGGAAAATTTCATTTTGGAGTTGGATTACGCACGCTTGAGCGATGTCGTGCGGTTTGTGGTCGTCGCGTGACCTGCGCTGGTTGGGCAAGGTGAGACGTCGCAAGACCTGTGTGGGCCTGCGTGCAGGCGTCGGAACAAGAGTTTTTTGCTTCTTTTTTGCAAAAAAGAAGGCCTTGCTTGCTTAAGCTACACCAGGGGCGCCCTCCACATGCTGAAGCCGTTTTTCCGCGCGATCGAGCAGCTCGACGATCCGGCGATCCTGGGCGTTCTGGTGCAGAGCCTGGCGCTGTCGGCGGCGGGGTTTGCGGCACTTTGCGTGGGCGCGGTGTACGGGCTGCACCATCTGCTGGTGGGGAGCGGGTGGCTGGCCTGGGTGGCTGGCGTGCTGGGCGGGTTCGCCGCGGGAGCGGCGGCGCTCTGGTTGTTTTTGCCGCTGGCGGTGGTGATCGCGTCGCTGTTCCTCGAGCCGGTGTGCCGGGCGGTGGAGCGGCGGTGGTATCCCGGGCTGCCGGCGCCAGCGGGAGCTGCGTGGACGGCGCAGGTTTGGGACGGCCTGGTGGTGGGCGCGCTGGTGCTGGCAATGAGCGGGGTTTCGCTGGTGCTGGCGTTGCTGGTGCCCGGGGTTGGGTTGGTTCTGGGGTGGGCGATCACGGCCTGGGCGCTGGGGCGCGGGTTGTTCGTGGCGGTGGCGATGCGGCGTATGGGGCGGGCGGAGGCCAACGCGCTGTATGCGCGCCATCGCGGGGCGGTGCTGGTGCAGGGGGCGGCGCTGGCGCTGGCGGGGGCGCTGCCGCTGGTGAATTTGCTGGTTCCGGTGCTGGGGACCGCGTGCATGGTGCATGTGCTGATGCAGCGGGTGTCCGTCGGGCGCTGAGGGAAGATCGTTGCGGGTGCGCGATCTTTCGGGTTGGCTGGCTGGCGGTTGTCGCGCGGGCGGGTTGTTTCCCGGCGAGGCCGTGTGTTAGGCCAAGCGTCTCGCGCCGCATTTCCCGCGGCGGCCGGCCTGACAATGGAAGGGGCTGCCCTTGTTCAAACGCCGCAAGCCCGATGACGAGCCGGAGACACCGATGGACGCTCAGACCGCACAGCCGAAGGCCGAGGGGGCAGTTGCTGCCGACACCGGGCTGGGCGTGCCGCCACGGCCGCCGGCGCCTCCCGTGACCACCACAAGTTCTGTATCGCTCGCGCAAATGAAGGACCCGATGATGGGACGCCCACCGTTCGCCAATCCGCCCGCCGCTGGTGGCGGCAATCCGCCGATGCCGCAATCCTCGCTGTCGCAGAACGGGGCGCCGACCGGGCCGCAGGGTGGGCCGCCTGGTGGCGCGCCGCGTCCGCCTGGTCCGCCGAGCGGGCGGCAGGGGCCGGAGCGTCCGGCGGCCGTGCAGGAGCGGCGTACGCTCGTGGTGGGCCGCGGGATCAGTGTTCAGGGCATGGTGCAGGATGCCGAGCGGCTGGTTGTCGAGGGCACGGTCGAGGCCACGATGATCCATGCGACGGAGCTTGCGGTGTCGTTGGGCGGCATGTTCAAGGGCGAGGTCGAGGTGGAGAACGCGGAGGTTGCGGGCACCATCGACGGCACCGTGATGGCGCGTGGCAGCCTGGTTGTGCGGGGGACCGGGGTGGTTCTGGGCACGGCGCGTTGCCGGCGGCTGCAGGTGGAGGATGGCGGGCAGATCACCGGGCGCATCGAGATGTTGCCGGATGCGGGGCGTGCTTCTGCTTCTGCTGCTCCGGTGGCGGCGACTGTCCGGTCGGAAACCGACAATGTTGCCAAGGCGGTTATGAGCTACGAGAGCTGAGGCGCTTGGGCGGCTGGGTTTGGGCCCGGCCGCCTGTTTTCGCGTGGTTGCTGATTGGGGCTGGTTGCTGTCGTGACGTTGTGTCCGGCGCTGCTTGGATCGCGTGTGTTTTGCCGCGGACGGTTTTGTCGAAAATCATACCAGGCCTGATTTAAGGTTTGCGCCTTCGGGCGGGTAAGAAAGCAGTCCTTTTTCGAGAAAAAGGACCAAAAAGCTTTTGCTCCGACGCCTGCCGCGCAGCTTACTCTTGTTCTGCCAGTCGATGCGGTTGCATTGACAGCCTGCATGTCGTGCGGGCGTCGGGATGAAAGCTTTTTGCTTCTTTTTCTCGAAAAAGAAGGCCTTCCTTCCTTGCTGCCGATGCGTCAGACCCAAGGCGGGTTGCTGTGACGCCTGCATGAGGATTTGGCTGTTACTGCAGCCGCATCGACTTGCAATACGAGCCTGGGCGGTGGTGCAGGCGTCATAGCAAAAGCTTTTTGGTCCTTTTTCTCGAAAAAGGACTGCTTTCTTGCCTTACTTCGCTCAGCTTTGCAGCAGGTCGATACGGTAATTGGTGTGGCGGGTGCCGGTGTGGCGCAAAAGTGGTGTTGTGGCCAGGAAGAGATCGGCGGCTTCGTCGCCGGTGGTGGGCGAGTCCGTGTGGCCGGTCCAGTTGACGAGCAGGATGGCGCCGCCGCGGGCGAGGCTGCCCAGGGCCAGGCGGGCGCAGCTGGCGACGTCTGCGCGGTTCAGGAAGTATAGCATTTCGGACATCACGATCTGGTCGAACAGGCCGGGGGGCCAGTCTTGCGGGATGCGGGCCTGGCGGATGGTGACGTGCGGTAGGTGGGCGCAGCGGGCGCTGGCGCGGGTGATGGCTTCGGCGGAGATGTCCAGCGCCAGGAGGTGGTCGGTTCGGGCGGCGAGGCGGGTGGTCTGCGCGCCTATGGAGCAGCCGATTTCCAGCAGGCTTGGCGGGTGCGGGGTGGGGATGGTGGCCAGGGTGCGGTCGTATTTCTCGCGTTCGTAGGGGCTGGTTTCCACGTCCCAGGGGTCGGCGGCGCTTGTGTGGATGCGGTCGAAGGTTTCGGCGGTCCAGGATTCGGTCATGCGGGGATCTCGTGGGTGGCGAAGTGGGTGGCGGCTTCGGTGAGGGTCTCGTCCGGGGCGGGCTGGCGGAGGTAGGTGGCGAGGTCCCGCATGGTGGCTTCGGCGGGGTGGCCGGTGATGAAGGCGGCCAGGCCGAGGCTGCGTTGGGTTAGCTGGATCACGGCCAGGGCGGCTTGTTCCACGGCGATGCGGGCGAGGTTGACGTAGGCGGCGGTGGTGGCTGGGTCGGGGGTTTCGGCTTCGGCCAGGGTGGCGGCTTTGGCTAGGAAGAGGGCGGCGGTTTCTTGGGCGATCAGGGCTTGGCCCAGGCGGGCTAGTTGGTGGGGGTTGGTCAGGCGGTTTCTGGCGGTCAGTTCGGATTTGGTGGTGGTTAGGAGGGAGTCTTATGCCGCCGAGGGTTACGGCGGAGGTGCGCCAGGCACCGGCGGAGAAGAGGGGTTGGCGGAGGTAGTCGCCGGGGGCGCCGATGATTTCGGCGGGGAGGTTGGTGAAGTCGATGGCGCCGGTGGTGGCGGCGCGCATGCCTTGGAGGCGGATGCGGGTGGGGTGGGCGCGGGTGGCGTCGTCGAGGGTGACCAGGGCGAGGACGGGGTCGCCGGTTTCCGGTTGGGCGGTGACTAGGGCGTGGGTGAGGTGGCCGGCGCCGGAGCAGATGGCTTTGCCGCCCTGGAGGCGGTTGTTTTCGAGGCGTAGGGGCGTGGGGCCGTCGGTGACCCACAGGCCTATCACGTGGCCTTGGCGGGCGGTTGCGGCGAGGGCTGCGAGTTGGGTGGGGGATCCGTAGGCGGCGACGAGTTTGATGGCGTTTACGTGGCCTTCGTAGAGGCGGCCGGTGGCGAGGTGGCCTTGGCCGATGGCGCGCAGGGTTTGGAGGAGGGGTTGGGCGCCCGCGGGGGTGGTGCCGGCGCCGGTGCCGCCCAGGGTTGGGGGGAAGGGGGCGAGGAGGGCGCCGGCAGCGGCGAGGTCGGCGAGGTTTTGGGTGGGGAAGGTTGAGGTGGCGTCGAGTTCTGCGGCGCGGGCGGCGAAATCTGGGATCATGAAGGCAAGGAAGGCCTTCTTTTTTGAAAAAAAGAAGCAAAAAACTTTTGGTCCCTGTCGGGGAGCGCTGAAACAGCCGCCGACAGGGAGCAAAAGTTTTTTGGTTCTTTTTTTCAAAAAAGAACTGCTTGCCTTGGCTTGCCTGGCTACCCAATTCGCGCGCTCAGGAGGATTTCGCAATGACCGAAGCACAAACCGTAGAGCGCCACGAATTCGGGGCCGAAGTGGGGCGCCTGCTCGATCTGGTGGTGCACTCGCTGTATTCCGAGCGCGAGATCTTCCTGCGCGAGCTGGTGGCCAACGCGGCGGATGCCACGGACCGGCGGCGGTTCGAGGCGCTGAGCGACCAGGCGCTTGGGTTGCCGGAGGGCGCGGGGGTTCGGGTGATCCCGGACAAGGCGGCGCGCACGCTGACGATCGAGGACCAGGGCATCGGTATGTCGCGCGAGGAGTTGGCGCAGAACCTGGGCACGATTGCGCGGAGTGGGACGCGGGCGTTCGCTTCCGGGCTGGAGGGGGCTTCGGGCGACGAGAAGCCGAGCCTGATCGGGCAGTTCGGCGTGGGGTTTTATGCCGCGTTCATGGTGGCCGACCGGGTTGAGGTGACGTCGCGCAAGGCGGGTAGCGAGGCTGCCTGGTTGTGGGCCAGCGATGGGCGGGGGGAGTATGAGCTTTCGCCGGCTTCGCGGGAGGATGCGGGGACGACGATCGTTCTGCATATGAAGGCGGATGCCGAGGAGTATCTGGAGGCGTATCGGCTGGAGACGGCGATACGGAAGTGGGCGGATCATATTGCGTTGCCGATTGTTGTTGTGAGCGACGGCAAGGATGTTGCGGCCAACGAGGGGACGGCGTTGTGGCGCAAGCCGAAGGGGGAGGTTAGCGAGGAGCAGGCGCTCGAGCTTTATCGGCATCTGGGGCATTATTTCGATACGCCTTGGGCGACTTTGCAGTGGCGCGCCGAGGGGCAGCTCGAGTTTTATGCGATGCTGTTCGTGCCTGGGGCGAAGCCGTTCGATGCGGTTGAGGGGGATCGGGCTTCGCATGTTCGGCTGCATGTAAGGCGGATGTTTATAACTGACGATGCGAAGTTGTTGCCGGAGTGGTTGCGGTTTGTGCAGGGCGTGGTGGATACTGAGGATCTGCCGCTGAATGTTAGCCGCGAGATGTTGCAGGCCACGCCTGTTCTGGCGCGGATACGCAAGGCGGTTACGAACCGGGTTTTGAGCGAGTTGAAGACGCGGGCGAAGGAGGCTGAGAGCTACGCGAAGTTCTGGGAGAATTTCGGGCCGACGATGAAGGAGGGGTTGTGGGACGATACGGAGCATCGGGCGGTGCTGTCCGAGCTGATGCGGTTCCGGAGTTCTGGTGCTGAGGGGTGGGTTTCTTTGGCCGAGTATGTGGCTCGGATGAAGGAGGGGCAGGAGGCGATTTATATATTGATTGGCGACGATGCTGTGGCTTTGGCTGGGTCGGCGCAGTTGGAGGGGTTCCGGGCGCGGGGCGTCGAGGTTTTGCTGTTGACGGATTCGGTGGATGCGTTCTGGCCGGAGCGTATGAGCGAGTTTGAGGGCAAGCCTATACGTAGCGTGACGCAGGGGGCGGCCGATCTTTCCAAGTTCGCGCTAGCGGCTGGGGAGGGCGAGGTTGCTGATACCAGCAAGCTTGTCGAGGTTTTGAAGGCCGCGCTGGGCGATCGGGTGGATGAGGTTCGCGCTACCGACAGGCTGGTGGATTCGGCTGTTGTTTTGACGGCGAAGGCGGCTGGGCCGGATCTGCAGATGCAGCGATTGATGAAGCGGACCGGGCGGGCTGGGTTTTCTGGCGCGCCGGTTTTGGAGATCAATCCGCGGCATCCGCTTGTGGTGGCTTTGGCGGCCCGGGCGGCGGCGGGGGAGGATCTGCGGGAGGTGGCGGAGACGTTGCTGGATGTGGCGCGGGTGCAGGACGGGGAGGCGCCTGGCGATCCTGGGGCGTTTGCGCGGCGGGTGGTGGCGGCTCTTGTGGGGTGAGGTTTTAGGCAGGGCCGACTGTTTCTGACGAAAAGACGCAAAAGACTTTTGGTGGTGCCGTCGCGGTGGCGTGGTTGGCAGGTTGTTTTGGGATGGGGTTGTGGCACTCTCGTTTGTGTCACGCCTCATTTGCATGGCGGTGACCGGGAGTATGCTATGCGGGTGTTCGCGGGCGGGATGCTGGTTTGCCTGGCGGTTGCCGGTTTCGGGGCTTCGGCCGCGGCGGATGGGCTCGTGGTGCAGTCCGATAATGCCGGGTTCAAATATGGGCCGGCGGCGGCTTCGCTGCCCAAGGGCACGCTGGTGAGCAATGTTCTGGGCGATCCGGCGCAGGCTGGGCCGTTCGTGTTGCGGCTGATTTTTCCGGCGCATACGGACATCATGCCGCATACGCATTCCAAGCCGGAGACGGTGACTGTGCTGTCCGGCACCATCTATCATGAGCATGGGGCGACATTGGTTCGCGCACAGGGCACGAAGCTTGAGGCTACGGGGTTCGTGTATCTGCCTGAGGGGATGCCGCATTCGCTGTGGACGACGGATGAGCGGGCGATTATCCAGGTTTCCGGGACGGGGCCGTTCGGGTTGCAGTATGTGAACCCTAAGGATGATCCCAGCCTGGCGAAGTAGCGGTTTTGCGCCTGGCCGTGTTTCGGACGGGCGCGCTGATTTGTGGCGTCAGCCGTCGTTGCCCTGGTTGACGATCTTGTTGTTTTCGTCGGCTTCGGTGATGACGGTTTTGATGTCGTTGTAGAGCCCGATCACGGCGAACACGCCGGAGACGCCTTTGGCGGCGTATTGGCCGGCCTTGTAGATCGGCGCTTTGATCTGCGCCGCTGCCCCTTTTACGCCTGGCGCGATTCTCGCGGCCTGTATCCGGGATTTTTGCCAGAGCGAGACTTTCTTGCCTGCAAGTTGCTGGAGTTTGTCGGACAGCCTCTGGGTGTGCTTGTAGATTTCTTTCTGCTTGAGTGCAGCTTCCTTGTATTTGTCGGCAGCGGTATCGGCGCGCATGCCGCCGACGAGCAAGGGGACGTTCTCGGCGGTGGAGATTGCGCAGGCCTGCATGGCTTTCGGGTCGTTCGCGGATTTGATCTTGGCGAGTATCACCGAGGAGAGGGTGGATATTCCGAATGCGGTGGCGCCTGCGGCATTGGCGCTGACACCGGCTGTGATGACCCCGACAGCGGGCAGGATCGCGAGCGAGAGCACGCACGTTCCCACGGCGAATGCGATACCGCAGATTTCCATGGTCATTGTGAGATCGTGCATCGTCTGCGTGGCAGCGCGCGCCAGAGCGCGGTCATGATCGCCGGCGATTTGTTCCAGGCCGATCAGGCGATTGATGGCGGCTTTGCGCCGGAGCTCGACGGATGCGGCAAATGCCATGGCATCGACCGGGCTTTCGGCCAGCAGTGTGAGGAACTGGTCCAGCAGACCCTGGCCGACGCTTTCTGAGATCGGGTCGGTGACCACGTTCATGGTCTGCGCGGAATCCGGATTGTAGAAATGCGTGACGCACCAGCCGATGTCACGCGTGATCTGATCTCCCGTGTAGGCGGAGGAGAGTTTTATGTGGCTGGCCTGCGCACGGGCGATCCAGTAGCCCGCCTCGTAGAAGATCGAGACCAGCTTGGGCAGGTGGAGCAGGCCGACTTTATAGGTTGTGTGGGTGACGACACGCGGCTCGGACACTTGCTTTCCCTTAATCGTGCAGCCGGTTGTTCGTAGTAGCTTTTGATCTTACCAAAAGAATGTGGTGGCGATCGCGATATAACAGTGCATTGTCAGAACGACAATGATGTCATCCAAGTACCATCTACGGCGTGTACAGGGGCAAAGCCCCGGGGTCTGGGGCCGAGGCCCCAGCGGGGTCCAGGGGCAGAGCCCTTGGCCTTGCCGTGCCTCAGCGCGAAAGGGCGCCGAGGAGCCGGGCATGCGCGTTGGTCCCATGATCGAGGCAGCGCACGTCGAACTTTTCGTTGGGGCTGTGGACAGCGTCGTCGTTCAGCCCGAAGCCCATCAGCAGGGTGTCGAGGCCGAGGATGCGGCGCAGGCTTTCGACCACGGGGATGGAGCCGCCGCTGCCGATGAGCACGGCGTCGCGGGCGTATTCTTCGGCGAGCACGGTGCGGGCCAGGGCGACGTAGGGGTTGGCAGCGCTGACTTCGAAGCCGGGCGCCATCGAGTGGGCGTGGATTTCGGCCGTGTAGCCGGGCGGGGTGTGGGCGGCGACGAATGTTTTGAAGGCGGCGAGGATGTCGGGCGGGTTCTGGCCGGCGACGAGGCGGAACGACACCTTGGCGGAGGCTTGGCTGGCGATGACGGTTTTGGCGCCGGGGCCTTGGTAGCCGCCGGAGATGCCGTTGATGTCGGCGGTGGGGCGCGCCCAGAGGCGTTCGACGGCGGGGCGGCCGTGTTCGCCGGCGGGGGTGGCGAGGCCGATTTCGGCGAGGAAGGCGGGTTCGTCGAAGCCTAGGGCGGCCCATTCGGCGGCCTGGGCGGCTGGGGTTTCGGGGACGTTGTCGTAGAAGTTGGGGAGTTGGACGCGGCCGGTGTCGTCGTGCAGGGCGCCGAGTATGCGGGTGAGGGCGTTGATCGGGTTCAGCGCGCTGCCGCCGTAGAGGCCGGAGTGCAGGTCGCGCGAGGGGCCGCTTATGGTGAGTTCGGCGTAGAGTAGGCCGCGCAGGCGGGTGGTGATGGCGGGGGTGTCGATGTCCCACATGCCGGTGTCGGAGATGATGGCGATGTCGGCGCGCAGTTCGGGGGCGTGGGCGCGCAGGAAGGCTTCGAGGTTTACGGAGCCCACTTCTTCTTCGCCTTCGAGCACGACGGTGATCGTGGCGGGCGGGCCGTCGGCGGCTTCGTGCCAGGCGCGCAGGGCTTCGAGCCACATGGTGACCTGGCCTTTGTCGTCGACGGCGCCGCGGGCGGTGATGATGGGGCCGTGGCGGCCTTGCGTGAGCGTGGGGGTGAAGGGGGGGCTGGTCCAGAGCTCGAGCGGTTCGGCGGGCTGGACGTCGTAATGGCCGTAATACAGCAAGTGGGGGGCGCCTGCCGGGCCCTGGCGGGTGGCGAGCAGGATGGGGTGGCCTGGGGTTTCGATCAGGCGGGTGGTGAAGCCGATGGAGTCGAGTTCGGCGCGGGCCCATTCGGCGGCGCGGCGGCAATCGGGCGCGTGGGCGGGTTGCGCGCTGACGCTGGGGATGGCGAGGAAGTCCATGAGGCGGGCGTGGGCCTGGGGGCGCGTTGCGTGGAGGCGGTCCAGCACGGCCTGCGTGGCGGTGGCGTGGGGCGTGTGTGGGGCGTCGTTCATGGCGGCGAGCCTACGCGCCGGGGTGGGGTTGCGGAAGAGGCGGTTTGGGCGCGCGCGGCGGTTTCCAGAGCCCGGGCGATGGGCTTAGGTGGGGGCGGGATATTAGGGAGTCTGGCGCGATGGGTGCGGTTTCGGCGGCGATGGCGGCCAGAGTGGGGCAGGAACTGGCGGTTTCGGACTGGCTGGTTGTGGACCAGGCGCGGATCGATGCGTTCGCGGAATGCACCGGCGATCACCAGTGGATACATGTGGATGTGGCGCGCGCGAAGGCGGGGCCGTTCGGCGCCACGATCGCGCATGGGTTCCTGACGCTGTCGCTGGTGCCGGGGCTGACGAGCGGGGCCTGGGCCGAGGGGCTTGGGCTGGAGGCGACGCTGAATTACGGGCTGGACCGGGTGCGGTTCCTCACGCCGGTGCGGGCGGGGAGCCGGGTGCGGAATTCGCGTGAAGCTGGTGTCGGCGGAGGAGAAGGGGGCGGGGCGGACTTTGTTGTGTTTCGAGAACACGATGGAGATCGAGGGGGAGGGGAAGCCGGCGTTGATCGCGTTGAGTTTGGCTATGGCGTTTGGGTGAGTAAGCAAGCAGTCCTTTTTTGAAAAAATGGACCAAAAAACTTTTGCTCCTGTCCGCTGCATTGGCGGGGTTTGTATTCTTCAATGCGCGCGCCTGCATCTGAGTGCAGGCGCGTGTGTCGATGCCGCTGGAGTTGTGCCTTCGTGCAGGCGGAGGAGCAAAAGTTTTTTGGTCCTTTTTCTCAAAAAAGGACTGCTTGCCTTGCTTGCCCCGCAACGCTGCATCCGAATTGTCACGCCGGCCGTATCCTTCGCAGCCGACACGGGTGTTCCTGTTGGCAAGGAATCGGGTTCATGTCTCTACTTGGTCGACCGCGCGGCTTGCGCGGTGGAATGGCGGATTTGCGCCATGTTCGGGATAGCGCACCGCATGCCAGCAGACGCCGCAGCGTTATCCGACCGCGATCTGATCGCACGCTGCGCGGCACAGGACCGGGTGGCGTTCCAGGCCCTGTATGCGCGGTGGAGCGGGCGGTTGCACGGCGTGGCGATGCGCATCACGCGTGATCCCGCGCTGGCGGCGGATGCCACGCATGATGCGTTCGTGCAGGTTTGGCAGCAGGCCGGGCGCTACGATGCGGCTTTGGGGGAGGCGGGCTCGTGGCTGATGAGCCTGGTGCGGTATCGGGCGCTGGACCTGGTGCGCCGGCGCGGGCGCGAGGTGCTTGGGCACGAGGCGATCGCCGACGAGGTGGACCGTGCGCCCGATCCGCTCGGGCTGCTGATGGCGAGCGCGGATGGCGGCGCGCTGCACCGGTGTTTGCAGACGCTTAACGAACAAAGGCGCAGACTGGTGGTGCTGGCGTTCGTCGAGGGATACTCGCACAGCCAGCTCGCGGCGAAGCTCGATCTGCCGATCGGGACGGTGAAATCCTGGATCAGGCGCAGCCTGCTCGGGTTGCGGGAGTGCCTGGCGCCATGAGCGATCTGGCTGACGCGGATGATGTGGGTGGGCCGGAGATACTTGCCGGCGAATATGTGCTCGGGGTGCTCGACGCTGATGAGGCGCGGGCGGCGGAGGCGCGTATCGCGGCCGAGCCGGCGTTCGCGGCCGAGATTCGCGATTGGGAGCGGCGGTTCTATCCGTTGACGGCGCTGGTGCCGGCGGTGGCGCCGCCGGCTTCGGTTTGGGCGCGTATCGAGGCCAGCATAGGCGCGGCCGGGGCCGGCGCGCGGCCTGCGGCTAACGACAACCGGGTGTCGGGCTGGTGGCGAGGCGCGGCGATCGGGGCGGCTCTGGTGGCGGCGGGGCTGGCGGGGTTCATCGCTCTTCGGCCGGTGCCGGCGCCGCTGGTGGCGGTGCTGGCGCCGGCCGGGAGCACGGCGTCGCTGCTGGTGGCGGTGTCGGACCGGGGCGAGGGGCTGGTGTTGCGGCCGCTCTCCGCGGTGCGTGTGGCGGCGGACAAGGATCTGCAGCTCTGGGCTTTGCCGGCCGGGGCTACGACGCCGCGTTCGCTGGGGGTGTTCCCGGCTTCGGGACGCGTGGTGGGAACCGGCGTTCTGCCGGGGACGCAGTTGCTGGTGAGTCTGGAGCCCAAGGGGGGCTCGCCGACCGGGTTGCCGACGGGCCCGGTGGTGTATGGGGGCGTGCTGCAGGCTGTGCGGTAGGGCGCGTGTCGGTCGGCTGAGCGGGTTCGGCCTGGCAAGATGCGCGCAGGCGAGCGCCGTGTTGTTCGAGAGCACAGGAACGCGGCGGCGGCCGGTCAGCGGATTTCGATGGTAGTCACGTCGTGGACGTCGCGGGCGCCGTGTTTGTCGCCGGGGACGATCAGGCGGAGGGTGGGGAGATCGTGGGCGGGATCGTCCTGGTGGTAGGCGACGAGGATTTGTTTGTTGCCGATGAAGGGGTCGATTTCGCCGATGCCGAAGGCGGCCGCGTAGCCGTCGGCGCCGCTTACCATGATGACGTGGCGCATGCCGGTGCGTGGGCCGGGCTCGTCCTGCGGGGTGGCTTTCTGGACCAGGTCCCAGAGGAGGATGCCGGTCCAGCTATGGTGGTCCTGGCCGTGCATTGTGGTGAAGTCGGCTTCCACGTGGTGCGCGGGTAGGGATTTCAGTTGGTCGAGGGTCAGGGTTTGGGGGTGGGTTATGCGGCCCTGGAGTTGGAGGGGGGCGGCGGCGGCTAGGAAGAGAAGCAAGGCCTTCTTTTTTGAAAAAAAGAAGCAAAAAACTTTTGCTATGTTGGGTCTCGTCGTTTGAAGCGTGCGTTTCGACCCGGACGCACCGTACATAGCAAAAGTCTTTTGCTTCTTTTCTTCAGAAAAGAAGGCCTTCACTTGCCTACCATCACGTCGGACGCCTTGATTATTGCCGTCGCGCTGTCCCCAACTGCCAGTTCAAGCTCGTCGATCGCCTCGTTGGTGATCGAGCATATGACCCGCGTGCCGCCGGCGATCTCTATCTGCACGTGACCTGTCGTCTGGCCCTTCTGCACCGAGACGACGCGGCCGGGAAACTGGTTGCGGGCGCTGAGTTTCATCGCGCGGGCACGGGGATGGGCAGGCCGTTTCGGCCGAGCAGGCCGCGGAGTTCGCGTATGGCGGGGAACACTTCCTGATTCCAGTCGGCACCCTGCGCGTCGTGGGCTTTCTGCTCTTCCTCGACGATCCAGCGGTCCTCGGTGAAGATGCGTTCGGTGAACCATACGAGGATGGGCCAGGCGGCATCGAGCAGGAAGCCGACCTTGGCGGGGCGCTGGATGGAGAGCAGGCCGAAGGTGCGGTTTGTGCGCTGGGCGCGGTCGAGCGGGACGTAGACGATCCAGAGATTCATCACCGGGAGCTCGCCGTCGGTCCAGATACGCAGGTTCTGGTAGGGGTATTCGGTGCGGATCGTCATCAGATCCTTGTGGTTCTGATCGCCTGTGGTGCGGCGTTTGCCCAGGATGGCGGCCTCGCCCAGAGGCTGTTTTCCGCCGGTGCGGGCGAAGGTGTAATCGACCTCCATCCAGTCCTCGCCGATGCGCATGCCGCGGTGGCGCGGGCGCATCTGGCCCATCTGTTTGCGGTGGAGGAACTGGTGGTTCATGTCGGTGAGGTTCTCGTGCATGAACGTGTAGTGGCAGGCGACTTCCTGGCCGAAGCGGCGGGTGCGGTAGCGCGGGTCTGCCGCGGCGCCGAGGTTGGGGAAAGGGATCTCGGCGGCTTTGGCGGGATCGCCGGGGAAGACGAATATGAGGCCGGCTTCTTCGCGGCAGGGGTAGGCGCGGACGCCGTTGGGAAGCTTGTCTTTGCCGAGATAGGGGACCTCGATGCATTTGCCGGACTGGTCGTAGGTCCAGCCATGGTAGCAGCAGCGCAGGGCAGCAGCCTTCTACGACGCCGTCGTGCAGGGGGACCTGGCGGTGGGCGCAGCGGTCTTCCAGCGCGAATACGGGGCCGTTGGCGGGGCGGACGAGGACGATCGGGTCACCGGCGAAGGTGGTGCCCAGGGCTTTGCCGGGCTTGAGCTCGCGCGACCAGGCCAGGGGATACCAGTGGTCCGGATGGGCGCCGACGCGGCGCAGGTCTGTGGTTTGGGGGGCGGATTGCGTCGGGGCCAGCGAATCCAGGGTGTCGTCGATCGTATGCGTGTCCATGGGGGGATTAAGTATGGGTGGCCCCGTGGTTGCAAGGGATTAAGGCGTTGGAAGGTGGATGATGGTGCCCCGTACGGGATTCGAACCCGTGTAGCCAACGTGAAAGGCTGGTGTCCTAGGCCTCTAGACGAACGGGACGGGCCGGGTGGCGTGGGTAGTTGAAGTGGGGGGTGGGGTCAAGATGCGGGCGATTTGCGGGCGGGCGCGGGCTGGCGGGCTTTGGCGATGTTGGCGCTTTCGGTTTTGAGCGGCTTGGAGACGGGGCAGACTTCCTGGACGTAGGCGGCCAGGGTGTTGGCGACGTTGTCCGGCACGAGGCGGTAGAACACGAACTGGCCGCGTTTTTCGCCGGTTATCAGGCCGGCGTTTTCCAGCACGGAGAGGTGCTGGGAGACGGCTGGTTTAGAGATTTCGAAGCGGGCGGCGATGTCGCCTGCGCTGAGTTCGGCGTGGGCGAGATAGGCGATTATCCGGCGCGATGCGGTGGGAGGAGTCGGGCGGGTTTGTCGCTATTCGGGGTGGGTGCGGTGTGGTGGATATATTTCCGGTAGCTAAGGCGCATCTACAGAAGGCGATAAGTTTTCCATTGCGAAAATGATTGCGTCGGTTTCGGGAGCGATACGTATTTTCCGGTAAGTCGGCGACAGCGGAGTCAAAGTTTTTTGCTTCTTTTTTGCAAAAAAGAAGGCTTTGCTTACTTTCTTCCGAGCCAACCATCGACGCGCGCTTCGAGGACGGAAAGCGGCATGGCCCCCTCGTCGAGTATCACATCGTGAAACGCGCGTTCGTCGAAAGACGCACCCTGCGCGGCTTCGGCGCGGTGACGCAGCTCGAGGATTTTCAGTTCGCCGATCTTGTAGCCGAGCGCCTGGCCGGGCCAGGCGATGTAGCGGTCCACTTCGGATTGCATGTTGGCTTCCGAGAGGGCGGTGTTGTCGCGCAGGCAGGCGAGCGCTTCGTCGCGACTCTGGTTCTTCCAGTGCAGGCCTACATCCATTACGAGGCGGCAGGCGCGCCAGGCTTCGAGCGAGAGAAGGCCGAAGCGTTCGTAGGGGGTGGCGTAGAGGCCCATTTCGGTGGCGAGTTGTTCGGAATAGAGCGCCCAGCCTTCGACGTAGGCGGTGATGTTGGAGTCGCGGCGGAAGGCGGGGAGGTCTGTGCGTTCCTGGGCGAGGGCGATCTGGATGTGGTGGCCTGGGGCGCCTTCGTGGGCGACGAGGGCGGGGAGTTCGAAGAGGGGGCGGGCGTCGAGCTGGGAGGTGTTGATCCAGAGTTCGCCGGCGATGCCTTGTTCGGGGCTGCCTGGGTTGTAGCGGGCGGAGGTGTAGCCTTTTTCGATCGTGGCGGGGACGGGGGCCACGCCGTAGGGCAGGCGCGGCAGGTGACCGATGAGGCGGGGGAGCTGGCCGTCGACGCGTTTGGCCAGGCGGCTGGCGCGTTCGAGCAGGGCCTCGCGGGTGGTGGCGTAGAATTGGGGGTCGGTGCGGAGTTTGGACTGGAAATCGGCGAAGCTGCCGTGGAAATCGGTCTGGGCGATTTGTTTGGCCATTTCGGCGCGTATGCGGGCGATTTCGGCCAGGCCTATGTCGTAGATCTGGTCGGGGGTGAGGCTGGTGGTGGTTTCGCGGGCGACGAGCATTTCGTAGTAGGCGCGGCCGTTCGGGAGAGCGGCGGCGGCGAGGGTTTCGCGGGCATGCGGGAGGTAGGTGTCGCGGTAGAAGGCTGCGAGTTTCTGCTGCGCGGGTTTGATTGTGTTGGTGATGAGGGCTAGCGCTTTGGCTTGCAGGGTGGGTTTGTCCGGCGTGTCTGGCAGGGCGGCGAGCGGGTGCAGCAGCGGATCGTGTTCGGCGGGGATTGCGGCGCGGGCGGCGGCGGCGCGGGCCTGGGCGGCGGCGGTGCGTTTCGGCAGGACGAAGCCGGTGGCGATGCCGCGTTCGAGGTTGGCGGTCTCGGTGGCGTAGAAGGCGGGGAGGGTGGCCAGGCGGGTTAGCCAGGCTTGGGCCTGGGCCGGGGTGTGCGCGGCGGTGGCGCTGGCGGCGTAGTCGGCGATGACGAAAAAGGCCTGGTCGCTGGCGTAGGGGATGCGGTTCTCGTCGAAGCGGGCGCTGGCCTGGTCGGTGGTTATGCGGGCTTCGAGGATGGTGCGGTTCAGGGCGTCTTCGCCGGCGAGGGTGGCGGGCGGGATCGCGTCGAGCTGGTGTTTGATTTCGGCGAGGGTGGTTTGGCGGGCGGCGGTGGCCTGGGGGGAGTCGTCGGGCCATCTTGCGGCCGCCTGCAGGTTGCCGCGTTGGGCGGCGGCGATGGGGTCGGCTTCGGTGAGCCAGGCATCGTAGGCTGCCAGGATATGGGCGAGTTGGGGCGGTGGGTTGGCGCGCGCGGCTTGGGTGAGCAGGGCAAGGACCAGGAAGGTGCGGCGCATGGAGGCAGGGTAGCAAGCGAGGCCGCAGCTCGATAGCGGGCCGGAGCATGCCACCGGTGTGGCGTTCGGTCCGGACTTGAAGGTTGCGCCGTCTGTTATATACCGGATGACGAACGACACATCGGGTGTGACATGAAAGAACTCAGGATACGCCGGCCGGGCTGGATTTCGGATTTCCAGGCCTTTATCATGCGCGGTAATGTGGTCGACCTGGCGGTGGGTATCGTGATCGGCGCCGCGTTCACCGGCATCGTGCAGAGCCTGGTGAAGGATATCTTCAATCCGATCATCGGGCTGGTGCTGGGCGGGGTCGATTTCTCGGACCGGTTCGTGACGATCAAGGGGCCGGCGACGGCGAGCATCGCGGCTGCCAAAGCGGCGGGCGCGGTGACGGTGAATTACGGCCTGTTCGTCAATGCGGTGATCCAGTTCCTGATCATCGGCTTCGTGGTGTTCTGGCTGGTGCGCACGATGCAGCGCTTCATGCGCAAGCAGGAGGTGGCGCCTACGGTTTTGCCGAATAGCGAGCTGCTTTTGGCGGAGATACGGGACTTGCTGGCGGCTCAGGGGCCTCGGGTTTGACCATAGGGTAAGCAAGGCCTTCTTTTCTGAAGAAAAGAAGCAAAAGACTTTGGTAGTGTCTCAGTTTGAATTTCCCAAGATTAAGACACCCTAGCACCGCGAGTTGGCCCTGCTTATGGTATGCTTAGCGGTAAGCAGGAGCGGAGACGACCATTGGACAACTCAGACAACCCTCGCGCAGACGAAATTGCTTGGAACGACGCTGTGCGTCGGGGCGACATAGACCATCGTCCCCCCGCATTCCAAGTCAGGTTTTGGGCAAAACCTACAAAGCCAGGGAACGCGCCGCAGTCCTGGCCAGTAAATCATCAGGGGCCACTCTCGGCCGCGAAAGAGGCGGCTGAAGCTACGATGGCGGCCGCGGAACCGGCAGCCATTCGGTTCACTATCCATCGTTCGGGTGCGCAGGTGTATCCGGATGCCTAAAGGCCCCCGAGGCAAGTCGCGCCCCGCCGACGTAATCGGCAACGCCGTCCGTGTCGCCCGCATCGCCACCGGCGAGGAGGAGGAGACGCCCCCGCCAGTCAGCCCAGGCGCGGCGCTGGGCAAGCTGGGCGGGCAGGCCCGGGCAAAGAAGCTGACGGCCCAGGAGCGGGCTGCTATTGCAAAAAAAGCGGCAGCTAAGCGTTGGCAAAGAGGTCCGGTTGCTCCGGAGAAGAAAGAGCCCGCTTAGCTTCTTCATTCAAAAATCCATCCTCTATCCCCTTCATGATTACAAAAGGCTGCATGGCGGGGTTGCGAAACCGATATCTAAAAGGTTTATCACTTTCCTTTCTGCTGCACGATTAAAATTCGGTCGTAAAATCCCGGATCATTCTATGAAAATCTGCGAAGTCTACAGTCTTGCTGAGTATGTTGTTTAAGAGGCGTTTGAACTTGTTTCGGGAAAAAATAACCACTTTCATCGCGCTTTGGCTAGCGCGCAAGCGGTTAGGACCTGCCGAAGCGAGCTCGGTCCTGACTGCTTTTTGTTGACTTTTCATAGTCTTCCTTAAGACTGTTTTGTGAACTGCTAGGAGTGTCGCAGAGATAGCCAAATCAACGTCTTGTTCGGAGACGGTAAGTCGTTCTGGCACTGGGGGGAAACCGCGCCTCGCCCAAGGGCGTGCCCGAATGCCGGCAGGCCTTTTGAAAGATTTATAATCTTCCATTTCGCATTTCCGTTCCATCTTCATGCCCAACAGAGCGATGCGCTTCTCCAGCAATTCGCGCATCTCGTTCTTGTCCATCCTCGGCATCAAAATTTCTTCTGAGCACCTGATGATTGATTGATGACCCCTGACCAACTCAGCAACGCTGTCGCTAACACCCACAACAACGATCGTTACATTTATTCCATCGTCCGAAAGAGCTTTGATTGTCTCGGCCATTTCCGCCGGAACGCTCGGGTCCTTTATGACATTATACTCGTCAATTACTATTATCGGTATTTTATTCAAATCGAACGAAAGATACAAAGCTCGTTTTACGTCGCCTTGGGTCACCCCAGAAGCATAAGATTTCTGAAAAAGAACGTGAATTAGACTGCGTCTATAAGCGTTAATTCGATTTGCAAAAAATTCGCAACCACAAAACTGGAAAATGTATCAGTTGAGTAAGCCGGCTCTCTTATAAAAAAAATCACCTCGCTCCGTTTCCTTGGAATGAGGAATTGGATAATTTGAGCCATCGACGTTTTTCCAACACCTGGCTCCCCATAAAAATCGCGTGCCTTCCAGGGTCGCCAATCGTCGAAATTAGGGTAGTACATTTGTTGCTGCCGGCCAGCGAACAATTCAGCGGCCCCGATGGAGGTGCTTGGCGTAAACGTTCGGGTGGCCTCAAAGCGCAGTGCAGGCCCAATCGTCTGGAGTCATTCTTCTGCTACTAACCGCCCCTCACTTGATCAAGTAGGCAGCCTACTTGATCAAGTGAAAGCAATTCGCAATCGGTAGTTTTATGACATATCATGCTTGACGGTAAGCATAAAAGTTCACTACAAAGGGGCATGGCCAACAAGCTCCCCCTCGCCAACCCGCGTCCAAATCCTCTCCATGCTGTGCGAGGGCAGTTCGATGCGCTCCATCAGCCGCGTGGCGGACGTGTCCATCAACACGGTTGTCAAGCTGCTGGCGGAAGCGGGCGAGGCCTGCATCGCCCATCACGACGAGACGGTGCGCGGCGTGAAGGCCAAGCGCATCCAGTGCGACGAAATCTGGGCTTCGTTTACGCCAAGAAGCGAAGAACGTCGAGACAGCCAAGGCCGCCCCGGAAGGTGCGGGCGACGTGTGGACGTGGACGGCGATCGATGCCGACAGCAAGCTGATCGTCTCCTACCTGGTCGGCAAAGCGCGATGCG
Organism: uncultured Alphaproteobacteria bacterium; assembly: GCA_963795825.1. Classification (GTDB taxonomy): domain Bacteria; phylum Pseudomonadota; class Alphaproteobacteria; order Acetobacterales; family Acetobacteraceae; genus BOG-908. Next base: position 1,690,815 of record CAWCIW010000001.1, read on the forward strand.
CCGTCCGCCCATGTGTTCATGCAGGACGTGGCGGACCGCCTCGCCAACCGGGTGCAGCTCACCACGGACGCCCTCAAGAGCTATCTGGATGCAGTCGAAGGCGCCTTCGGCGGCGATATCGACTACGCCAAGCTGGTCAAGCTCTATGGCGCAGGTGCGGGCCAGCGGGCCGCTACAGCCCGGCCGAGTGCACCGGCACCCGCAAGGAGCGGATGATGGGCAACCCCGACAAGGCCCACGTCTCCACGTCCTACGTTGAGCGGCAGAACCTGACCATGCGCATGTCCATGCGCCGGTTCACGCGCCTGACAAACGCTTTCAGCAAGAAGGCCGAGAGCCACGAACACGCCATCGCGCTCTATTTCACGTTTTACAATTTCGTTCGGCATGCACAAGACTCTGCGGTGCAGCCCGGCGATGGCGGCGGGACTGAGCAAGAAGCTGTGGAGCATGGAAGACATCGTGGCGCTGATCGACGCGCGGGCCGAGGCCCGAAGGGGCGCGGCTCCTACAAGCCGCGCCAGTCGAAGGCAATGGAG
>CAWCIW010000002.1:0-406403 GCA_963795825.1 uncultured Alphaproteobacteria bacterium
GGTCCGCAGCCGTTTTCGATCCAAATAATTGATGCAATCAGCCCTGTTTTGTCCCCAGCGAATTGAGGGCCTCCCGGAACGGCTGCTCGCGCGGAATGCCTACAAAACGCTGAGATTCCTGCCCGTCCTTGAACAGGATGAGCGTGGGGATGTTGTTGATCTTGTATTTGAGCGCGATGTCGCGATTGGCGTCGGTATCAACCTTTCCAACCTTGATCTTGCCTGCGAATTCATCTGCGACCTTGTCGATCATCGGGGCGATCATACGGCACGGCCCGCACCACTCCGCCCAGAAATCCACCAGCACTGGCGTCGAGCTCTTGAGAACTTCGGTTTCAAAATTTGTATCAGTCAGTTCCGAAACATTCTTGCTTGCCATCTGCAACTCCCTGTTTGACCGCAGAATTCTGATCTCTGAGCCGGATGATAGAAGTGGCCGCAAATTGAGTCAAACGTCCAAACGTCCGGAAGAGGCAAGCCATTTTCTGCGCCGCCGTACCGTTGACGCTCTGCTATAAGCTGGCTGAAGCAATTCAAGATCGTTAGTCCCCGAGCGACGCCTTTAGGGTAATCGCCATGAACGCACATGTTTCGATCGTATGGGTGATGCTGCTCGGTGCTGCCGCGATCGCGGCCCCGAATTCTGCACCTGCAAAGGAAGCAAATTCGCGCACGTTCAAATTCACGTATGCGGCTACGGTTATCGGACTCAAACCCAATCAGCCGGCTCAGATATGGCTCCCGATTCCGCCAGGCAACCGGAATCAGGACGTGCAGGTCGTCGACACGCGCTTTTCCGGCCCTGTCGAACGAAAAACCGAGCCCGGATCGCGTAATGAAATGTACTCCTTCCGGGCAAACGCTTCTCGCCAGGGCACAATCGATTTGAGCGTGATCTATTTGATTGTCCGCCGGGCCGCGGCCGAGGAACCGAAGGAAAATGTCCCAGACTCAGACCGCGAATTTTTCCTTCAGTCCAACCGGATGGTGCCCGTCGGAGGCAAATCGCTCACTCTCATTGAGGGCAAGACTCTTCCTGAGGACCCGCTGTTGCGCGGGCAGTTGCTCTATAACCTGGTGGACGACCATCTTGAATATCGAAAGGACAAGCCCGGATGGGGCCGCGGCGATTCCAACTGGGCGTGTGACAGTCGATTCGGCAACTGCACCGATTTCCACAGCCTGTTCATGTCGCTCGCGCGTTCGCAGCAGCTTCCCGTCAAATTTCAGATAGGCTTCTCCATCCCACCCCAACGGGGCAAAGGTGAGATCACCGGGTATCACTGCTGGGCGTGGTTCCTTCCGTCTGGACATGGATGGGTGCCAGTCGATATCTCTGAGGCCAACCGGCATCCCGACAAACGCTCCTATTTTTTTGCGCCATCTGGATGCCGATCGCGTCCTCTTCACCACCGGCCGAGATTTGGAACTGGAGCCCAAGCAGCAAGGGCCGCCGCTCAATTATTTTATCTATCCGTACGTCGAGGTGGACGGCAATCCGCTCCCGGCCGAACAGGTAAAAGGGAAGTTCAGCTATGAAGACGCCTCCTCTCCGCCCACCACGCAAGTCAGTCCGTGAAAAAACAAACGCCAAGCCCCTCCAACTCACGCATCTCTCGAGCTGCGCCGGTTGCGCTGCCAAGCTGAGCCAGACTCTGCTCGCCCAGGTTCTCGCCGCGCAAGGCGCCAGCGCGTCAGGCGTCGCCGAGTCGTTCAACGGCGACCGCAACGTGCTGGTTGGCTCCGATACGTTCGACGATGCCGGCGTCTACCGGCTCTCGGCCAATATGGCGCTGGTGCAAACAGTCGATTTCTTTACGCCCATCGTTGACGATCCCTACGACTTTGGGCAGATCGCGGCGGCTAACGCCATCTCCGATGTGTATGCGATGGGCGGCCGCCCCATCACAGCGCTGAATCTCCTCGGTGTGCCCGCCGATCGCGTCCCCCCCGAAGCGATTGCCGCGATTCTCTGTGGCGGCGGCGACAAGGCCCGCGAAGCCCATTGTCCCATCATCGGAGGCCACACGATTCGCGTCCCTGAGCCCATATTTGGTTTAAGCGTCACCGGGCTGGTTCATCCCCGGCACATTCTGACCAACGCCAAAGCCCGCCCCGGCGATCTACTCATATTGACCAAGCCGCTTGGCACTGGCATCGCCACCACCGCCATCAAGCGCGGGCTCGCCTCACGGAAGCTCGCCCTGCGGGTCACGCAGATCATGAAAGAGATCAACTTCGCCGGAGCAGAACTGGGAGAGCGCGGGCTGGTGAAGACGGCTACTGATGTGACTGGGTTCGGTCTGATGGGCCATCTGGGCAACATCGTCCGCGCCAGTGGCGTTGGAGCCCAGATCAACGCCGCCGATCTTCCGAGCATCTCTGCTGAGATCCTGGAGCTGATCGAACGCGACTGCATCCCCGGCGGCACACGGAGCAACGCAGACGCCGCCGATGAAATCGCGGACTGGTCACAGACGCCGGCGTCTCTCCGCTGGCTCCTCTGTGATGCTCAAACCAGTGGCGGCCTGCTGCTTTGCGTTGCCCCGAAAAATCTGGAGGTCGTGAAGAAGGTTTTAAGCAGGCACAGCACCTCCGCCTCGGCTGTCATCGGCCGGATCATTCGTTGCAGCAGCCCCAGGATTCTTGTGCTGCCTTGACGTCGAGGTCATTGCTTACTGGCGCGATCGATCGTTCCATGGTAAGCTGATCCGGCTAGAGCCAATGATGATTCTTGATTGGAGATAATCCATGCGCGGGATGCCGTATACGAGTGCGAGCCGAAAGACCGACGATCGCGTGCCTGCCAATTCAATCCTTGCCGAAGCGCTCGCCAAACAGGCCGCCATGCGGCCCGCGCCCAAGCCCCCAAAGGCCATGCCCGTCACTCCAAAGCTTCCCAAGGCCTCGCGGATAAAGCGAAACAAGCGATCTGGGTGATCGCTCGCGAATCATTTGTCCGTCTGCTCGTGCATCGGGCCCGCACAATCCACGACTTCGGATGCGGCTGATCAAGTCCCTCTTCCTCGCAGCGTTCTGCCTGGCGATTCTTGCGCTCCTGATCCTGGGCCCGCGCGATGGCGGCGGCGAAAAGCTCCCGGCGGCTTCACCGAAGTAACTTATTGGGAGAAGTGGACGGGCAACGAAGGCGCGCAGATGCAGATCATCGTCGATGATTTCAATCGGACCGTCGGCCGCGAGAAGAAGATCTTCGTCAACTGCCTCACGATCAGCGAGATCGAGCAACGCACGCTGGTCGCGACGGCGGCGGGCGTGCCGCCGGACGTGGCGGGGGTGACCGACGAGCAGATCGTGCCATTTGCCGCTCAGGACGCGCTGGAGCCGCTCGATGAGCTGGCTGCCGCCCACGGCATCGCCCGCGACACGTACAAGCCCGTCTGCTGGGACGGATGCGTGTACGAAGGGCATCTCTGGGCGCTGCCGAGCACTCCGGCATCCGTGGCCTTGCACTACAACAAGCGAGTGCTGCACGAGAATGCCCGGGCGCTGCGGGATGCGGGATTTGATCCCGATCACATTCCGACGACACTCGCTGAGTTCGACCGCTTTGCCCGGGTCCTGGATCGAAAAGACGCTGCGGGAAAGATCATCCGCAGCGGCTACCTGCCCGATGGAGCCGGGCTGGTTCATCAATTTCACGCCCTATTGGTTTGGCGGCAACCTGTTCGACGAACGCTCGGGCCGGTTCACGCTGACCGATCCCCGCGTCGTGCGGACGTTCGAATGGATTCGCGACTACTCGCTGCGACTCGGGCGCGGGGTCGATCGACGAATTCAAGAGCGGCATGAGCGGCGTCAACTCGCCGCAAAATCCGTTTCTCACCGGAGCCGTCGTCACCGAGCAGCAGGGGAGCTGGACGGCCAATTTCATCGAAGATCTCGCGCCCGCGATGAACCGTTGGGGGCGGTTCCAGAGGAGGAGCCGGCGATGATCGCCGCGGGCGTCACCGATCGGGACGAGCGATGGCATCGTTTCCAGCAGGAAATCGCCGAAGAACTGCGCCCGCTGACGCCGCAGCAGAAGCAGGAGGCGCTGGAGCGGAAGATCGAGGCCGAATCGGCTCTGGGCATCGAAGCGCGCCGGGCAAATTACGAGTGGGGGGCGGCGGCGTTCCCCTCCGACCTGCCCGGGCTGGAGAACGCCACCTATACCGGATTTGACGCCCTGACCATTCCACGCGGAGCGAGACACAAGGCCGAGGCATTTGAATTCATCGCTTACGTGAATCGACAGGACGTCACGGAAAAGCTCAACATGATGCAGTGCAAGATCTCGCCGCTGAAGCAGGTGAGCGAACATTTTCGAAACCATCATCCCAATCCCGTATATTGGCGTTTTCGAAGAACTGGCCGCCAGCCCCAATTCTCACGGCGTTCCGCATTGCCCGATCTGGCCGGAAGTGGTGGATGAAATGAACGACACAACCCAGAAGATTTATCTGCTCCAGGAAGAGCCGGCCACGGCGCTGGCCGAAGCCCAGCGCCGGCTCCAGGCGCGGCTCGACCAGTTCAACGCGCGTCGAGCAAAGCGTCGCGAGTCAGCCGGGAACTTCTAACAATGTGGGTATTCAGGCTGCAAACTCTCGTCCCGACCCGAAGCCATGCGCCCGCAGCGCTGTCAGGCAAATCCTGCAATCCGGCAGCCGCATACAGGAGCCGCCGAGAGTTGCGACAGCTCGCTACAGGCCTGGCGTTCCTGTCTCCCTGGCTCTTCGGCTTTCTATCGCTCACGCTCATTCCCGTCGTGATGTCCGCCTACTTCAGCCTGACCGATTACTCACTGCTCCAGCGGCCGGCATTCGTCGGGCTGGACAACTACCGCGAACTGATGACCGCTCCGCGCACTGGAATGAGCGGCCATGGCGACCCGCACTTCTGGACCGTGGTCCGCAACACCTGCTATTACGCCGCCGTCGCGCTGCCCGCCGGGATCCTGCTCTCGCTCGGACTGGCGCTGCTGCTCAACCTGAAAGTCGCCCGGGCAGGCCATCTACCGGACGATCATTTTTCTTCCCTCACTGGTTCCGGAAGTCGCGTCGGCGTTCATCTGGCTCTGGATGTTCAACTCCAAGCTGGGCCTGGTGAACGTCGCGCTGACTCACCGCTGGCCGCTCATTGGCTCGCTGCTGAAGTCGGGCCCGGGCTGGCTCACCGATCCGCAACTGGGCAATGCCCGCGATGATCCTGATGAGCCTGTGGGGCGTCGGCAACACCGTCGTCATTTTCCTGGCCGGCTTGCAGGATGTGCCGCGCGGCACTTTACGAGGCGGCGGAGATCGACGGCGCGCGGGCGATGGACGCGGCTCCGCCACATCACGCTGCCGATGCTCTCGCCGGTCATTTTCTTCAACCTGATCATGGCGATCATCGGCACGCTCCAGTTCTTCTCGATCCCGCAGCTCATGACCCAGGGCAATCCCGCCGAATCCACCCGCTTTTACACCATGTATCTGCACGACAACGCGTTCGTCTTCCTGAAAATGGGATACGCCAGCGCGATGGCGTGGATTCAGATGATGATGATCTTGCTGCTGACGGCCATCGCGTTCTGGTCGAGCAGGAAATGGGTGCATTACCAGGGTGAGTAAGACATGCCGGCTTCCATCATTCGACCGCATTGGCCGCCGCCGAGCTCCCATCTCGATGGCGGCGCTGCTCTGCGTCATGCGCGGCCTTCCTGATCCCGTTTCTCTGGATGATTTCCACCAGCTTGAAGACGATCGACAAGGTCATGTCGGATCGGCCGACGCTGATTCCCCATCCGTTCGCCTGGGAAAACTACTGCGCGCGTGCTTCACCCACCCGAGCATGCATTTCCTGCTCTTCGCGCGCAACACCCTGATCGTGGCGTCGCTGTCGGTGATCGGCAACGTGCTGGCCAGCTCGCTGGCCGCGTATGCGTTTGCCAGGATCCGCTTCAAGGGCGCGGAGTGCTCTTTGCGATCATGCTCTCGACGATGATGATCCCGTTCCCGGTTGTCATGGTCCCGCTCTTCACGATCTTTCGCTGGCTCGGCGACCATCACCTCGGCCAGTGGCTCGGAACCTATAAGCCGCTCTGGGTGCCTACTGGTTCGGGACCGGCATTCAGCATTTTCCTGCTGCGGCAGTTTTTCCTGACCGTGCCCGAAGAGCTTTCCGAAGCCGCGCGGATCGACGGGTGCAGCGAATTTGGCATCTTCTGGCGGATCATCCTTCCCCTGGCCCAGCCGGCCCTGGCGGTCGTGGCGCTCTTCACCTTCATGGCCGTCTGGACTGATTTTCTCGGCCCGCTCGTTTATCTCCAGGATGAGGACCAGTACACGCTGACCCTGGGCCTGCAGACCTTTCAATCCGCGCACGGCGGGACCGACATCCATTACCTCATGGCCGCCTCGGTGATGGTCATCGCCCCCGTCGTTGTGCTCTTTTTTCTGACGCAGAAGACGTTCATCCCGGCATCGCGACGACCGGGCATGAAGGGATAGCCGCGCGCATGCCGCCGAAAGGATTCGGGATCGATGAGCGAGCTTCGAGTGGAAACTCTGGAGATGCCCGCCGCCCGGCTCGGTCCGGCCAATCCGCTCGCCGCGCCTGCACGCGTATCACACCGTCAGCATCCCTGAAACGCCCGGAGAGCAGACGCCGGAGGCAAGCACTATCCCGATCGCGGCAATGAAGCCAGCATTCTCCCCTACCGGCCTTCAGGACGAATACGACCGGCAGAAAGCTGCCGCGCAGCTTCAAGGTGGCGGTCCTCGAGAACGAAATCCTTCGCGCCACTTTCCTGCTCGAACTGGGCGGCCGGCTCTGGTCGCTTTATCACAAGCCGGCCCGACGGGAACTGCTGCACGTGAACCCGGTGTTTCAGCCGGCCAACCTGGCCGTACGCGATGCGTGGTTCAGCGGCGGGGTCGAATGGAACTCTCGATCATCGGCCATTGCCCGTTCACTTGCTCTTCGCTCTTCGCCGCACGAGTTGTTGGCAGTGACGGGTCGCCGATCCTCCGGCTGTATGAATTCGAGCGCATCCGCGCCGTGCCGTTTCAGATCGATTTCTTCCTGCCGGACGGCTCGCCGTTTCTCTTTGTTCGCCCGCGGATCACCAACCCTCACGCTCGAATCCTCCCGATGTACTGGTGGTCCAATATCGCGGTAGAGGAAAGTGAAGGCATGCGTGTTCTTGCGCCGGCATCCCGGCGTATTACCACGCCTACGACCGTTCGCTTCGATCGCAGGATCTGCCGTATCGCAACAGCCAGGACGTGACTTACGCGGCCCGCCTCGCCGCCGCCGGCGATTTGTACTTTCGAATCGCCACCGGCCAGCGCCCCTGGATCGCTGCCCTGGATGCTGATGGCCGCGGGCTGGTTCACTGCTCGACCAATCGGTTGATTGGTCGCAAGTTTTTCAACTGGGGCGTTGCGCCCGGCGGACGGCGATGGCAGCAGCACCTTGCCGTCCCATCAAGTCGATACCTCGAAATACAAGGGGGCCTCGCTCCCCACCAAACCGAATACATCCCCATGCCGGCGGGCGCAAAATGGGAATGGCTCGAGGCGTATGGTCCGCTTGAGGCCGATCCGAAAACGGTTCACTCTTCAGATTGGCCGTCGGCGATCGCCGGCGTTGAGAAGCGTCTGGATGTGGCGCTTCCGCACGCAGTGCTGGACGAAAAATTTCGGCGGTTTACCGTCGATCTCGATCGTCCGCCGCTTGAGATCTTGCACCTCGGCTCCGGCTGGGGGGCGCTCGAAAATCGCCGGCGCGGCAAGTCGGGCCTTGCGCCTTTTGGAACACCGGGCGCTCCCTTCCCAGACGAATCGCTCGGTTCTGAGCAGCAGCCCTGGCTGAAACTACTCGATGATGGCAAATTTCCGCCAGGAGATCCCACCCAGGCTCCCGGCGCGTATATGGTTCAGCCGGAGTGGAGACACCAGCTCGAAGAGGCAATCGCCGCTGACCGCGGCGTCCATTGGCTGTCGCTGCTTCACCTGGGCATCATGCGCTATCACGCCCGCGATGCGGAGGGCGCGCGGCAGGCGTGGGAGCGATCGATCCGCGCGGAGCCCTCGGCCTGGGCGCTTCGAAACCTGGCCGTCCTGGCAGATGACCAGGCGGATCTCAACCAGGCTGCGCACCTTTGGCTCACCGCCGCCCGGATAATTCCCGATCTTCCGCCACTTGCGATCGAAGCGTGTGAAGCAATGCTCAAGGCCGGCCAATTCGCTGATTTGCTGCGATTTGTGCAATCGACGTCACCCGTCATTCAAACGAATGGCCGCGTCCGGCTACTCACCACGATCGCCGCGCTACGCAACGGAGATCTCTCCGCGCCACAGCAGTTCTTCTCCGCTCCACTGGATATCCCCAACATTCCGCGAAGGGGAGCTGAGCCTCTCCGATCTCTGGTTTGAATGGCGAACAATGCAGCTTTCGCTTCAGCACGCCCTCCCCATTGACCAAAGCCTCCGCGACCGAGCAAGGCGGGAATTTCCTCTTCCGGAAGCTTTCGATTTTCGAATGACGGCGGAAGAATCGAATCGCGTTTTCCCGGCGACCGCATCATTTTCGATCCAGCGAAACATTTCGCCGCTCCGGCCGAATCCCGCACCGGCTACAGCGATCGCCAAGCTGCTTGGTTCGAGCGGAAACAACTTCCGCCGCCAGCACCAGCGTGGAGCGCGCACGGCCCACCGTCCCGATGAATTGCTTGTCGGCAAGCATCGTGTCTAATCCCGCCGGATCAACCGGACACTCCGCGTCTCGCCAAGCGAGACCGCGAACGTCTTCAATACGTCCCTCACGATTCACAACCCGATCCATACTTCCGAACGAGTCGAGGCAGGGGACTGACATCGCTATTTCCGCGGCGTGATACGCCGTCGTCCGGTCGTGCCCAACGCCGATGGAAAGGATCGAGCCGCCCGCGCTGATCAAACGACCAATCGGGCTTTGACTCGACCAGACGCCCTGCGAAAGGTGATCGCGCAAATATTCTTCCGCCCGCGGACCGATAGCCGCCACCGAATGAGTCGGATGCAGGCTGCGCTGCGCGTCCGCCCGACGCCAGACCGCCTCGGCAATCGCGCCGTTGCTGGTCGGAGTGACGAGGGGATTGAACGTGCGAGCCTGAAAATGGTTGAAGCTTGGCGCAAGCAGTGTGCCGTCCGGCCCGATCGAGGAGAGGATCGCACGGACCACCGCCGCGGCTCCGCCGCGAACAGGGCCGATGGATCTCATCGAGCTGTGAACGAAAAGATCCATACCCGGCCGAACGCCCAGCGATCGGAGATCGGCGGCGATCGCCGCTTCCGTGATCAGAGCGGCCGGCTCAACCAGATCGACGTAACCAAGTTCAGCCAGCGCCTGAAAATGTTCGATCAGACGTGCGTTTTCGATTTTCTCGTCACTATCAAGCGCCGCCAGCGCCGCAATCTCCGCCAGCGAACGTTCCCCATCCGCCCAGAAAAGAACCCATTTGGGAAAGGAGCCGCCCAGCCGCTCGCGAAGCAGCGGCCACACGTTTTCGGGAGTTGGCGCGAGTGCCATTCTCCGGACAGGAACCATCGCAGCGATCCCGGTCAGGTATCTCAGATGGCGTAACCCGATCCACTTTCGCGGCTACGTCGGCGATCATTCCATCGAGACGCGCGCGTCAATTGCCCATGCTCACCCGTCCACACAAAACGCCGGAGTCGATCTACCGATTGCTGGTGCTGTGCCCGAATCGATCGACCCCTGACCGGCTCACGCGTATCGATTCGCGACAGCGTCTTCACTTGTTTGAGCTCGCGCAATTTCGATGGCCTCGTCGGTGGCGGCATTCGCCAGGAAATAAAGGGTCGCCGCCATTCCCGCAGTGCAGAGCTGCTAGTCCGTGGGGATCGATCAGATCCACGGTATCGCGGAGCTGTGATATCCCGTCACGGGATGATTGGTGATCCATGGGCAGGGGAATCCGTACTGCGCATCTCCCAGCAGCGTGTCTTCTGTCGAGACAAAGGGCATGCGTTTCAAACTGATAAACCGGTCGAAACTCCAGCGTTCGCTCCAGTATTTCTCCGCCAAGGTCATCAACGAATGCCGCGGAAGCCGGCGCGCTCCGATGCCAGCGCAGCTCTCCCCGGCACAGCCGCGGCAAAGCGCCAAGCGTATCGATGCAGACGCCTGCCAGCGGAGGCTGAAGCCGTTTCACATGCTCGAGGAAATGGAAAAAGCCGTAACATTCGTAGCCGTGCAACAGGCGGATCGTGCGGCGGGGCGGGGGGAGACGGCCCTCTGCGATCAAACCGTTCAACGCCCCGGCAATCTCCACGCAGGCCGCCACGCCCGACGCATTGTCGAGCGCCCCCGGCTCCGAAGAGTGAGCCACCGCCCAGATTTCAGCATCCGGGTCATCCTGTCCGCGAATCACTCCGCTCACGACGTCATGAGAACCTTGATACTGATCGACGGATACTTGCGTCCGAACGATAACTCGACCCACATTCTGAATCAGCTCGCGAAGCTCCGCACCGCAAACCGCGGAAATCGACAACCCGATCAACGGGGCCGCCGCGCTCCCAGATCGATGCCGCCCCAGCCGAACTTCGTCCAGCTGACCGCACCGGCCAGTCCGCGACCGCACGGTCGCACACGACTCCAAGCGCTCCCGCGTGGCAGCATTGCGACCGAATTGTCAGAGGATCCAGCCGCGTCAAAACAAATTTTCCCGCCAGGCTCCCAGCACCGGCTCGCGAAAATTTCTCGAGGCTATCGATCGCAATCAGCTCCCCCGAAACGCCCTCGGCTGGCGTAGACGCGCTCCATTGCGTGACATGCCAGGGGCATTCCCGGTAATCCAGCAGGCGGCGAGCGACCGGCTCGATCAGGTCGAGCGTAGCCGATCGAATGTCCTCGGCTTGCGGAATGATCCATTTCCCGTTCCCCGGCGTGCCGCCGGTCGGAATCGTGTAAAGCTCCGCGTCGGCGCCGAGGTCCCGGTACATCTTGAGAAGCACTTGACTCGTCTGGTGAAATTGATCGAAGGAGTTCCAGCGATCGTGAGCCGAAACGGATTCCACGGTCTTGAGCAGTCGTCCCGGATCAACAGTCGAGACAATCGAGGGCAGGTGCGACGTGCAAAAGCGATCGATGCATCGCAATGAACTGGTCGAACCGGACATTTCGGATTTATAGCCAATACCCGGGCAGGTCGCACGCGAGCATGGATTATTCCTGGGTATAACGCGGCCGCCAGGGGCGCGGCATCTCATCCGTATCATCCGCTTCCCCAGTCCCCGTATACTTTCAAGAGATGAAACGCGACGTCGAACACGGCTCTCTCCGCCGCATTCCCTCCGTTGATCAGTGCTTTGCGAGCTGGCCGAGACGGGCCTGCCGCGTCCGGCGGTGCTGTCGGTCGTGCGGCAGGAATTGCAGCGGCTGCGGGAGTCGTTTCTGGCCGACGGAGATGCGGACGCACAGCGACATGACTTCGATCCGCTGGCCGAAATTCGCCGGAGGCTCGAAGACCTGCGCCGCGGCCGCATTCAGCCCGTTATTAACGGCACGGGCATCATCATTCACACAAACCTGGGTCGATCACCGCTGGCTGACGCCGCCGTTCAGACACTCTGCGACGTCGCATCGAATTACAACAATCTCGAATTCGACCTGACGACCGGGGAGCGCGGGGGGCGGGCGAGCTATCTCGAGCACAACCTCGCACTGCTTTGCGGCGCGGAGGCGGCGACGGTCGTAAACAATTGCGCCGCGGCGCTGGTGCTGGTGCTCCGGCATCTCGCGGCGACCCCGCCACGTACGAGCGTCGTCATCTCCCGTGGAGAACTGATCCAGATCGGCGGCGGCTTTCGGATTCCGGAGATTCTTCAGGCCAGTGGCGCGACGCTCCATGAAATCGGGACGACCAACAAGACCACCGCCCTTGATTATCGTGCCGCCATTAACTCTCAGACCGCGATGATCCTGCACGTGCATCGCAGCAATTTCTACATGGGAGGCTTCGCGGAAAGCCCGGCGATCGAAGAACTCGCGGCCGTCGCCCGCGAGGCAGGTGTACCGTTCGTCTTCGATATAGGCAGCGGAGCGACATTCGACACCAGCTCACTCGGCGGCAGCGAGCGTGAACCGACCCCCGCCGATGCTCTGGCGCGCGGCGCTGACCTGGTTACCTTCAGCGGCGACAAACTTTTTGGCGGCCCGCAGGCCGGCATCATTGCCGGCAGGTCTTCCCTCATCGAATCGCACCGTAAAGACCCCTCTTTCCGCGCCCTGCGATGCGACAAGCTGATTCTGGCGGCGCTGGAAGCAACCGTCGACCTGCTGCTCAGCGGGCGAGAGTCGGAAATCCCGATCAGGATGATGATGGAGGCTTCAATCGAATCGCTCATCGATCGCGCTGAGCGAATCATCTCAACATGCCAGCAACTGCCGCTACGCCTCCAGGTCAGCAAGAATGAATCGCAAGTCGGGGGCGGCTGCCTTCCGCGCACCACGATCCCCTCAGTCACAATCGACGTAACGCCTGCCGACGGCGGCGTCGCGCCGGAATCTCTCGCGGCATTCGCAAAAAAATTGCGGCGCGGGACTCCTCCAGTGATCGGATATGTGGCGTCCAATCGCTTCAGGATTGATCTGCGCACCGTATTTCCCAACCAGGACTTGCAACTGATTGCCGCACTTAACGCCGCTCTCGATCCATCGTGATGCGCTCCTCATGTTGCGAAGGAAGCCGCCATATCAGAGTAGCGCAATACATGGCACGGCTTTTTCAAGCCGTTGCCGCGCTACGCCGCGTCGATCGACTCCGTCGCTGATTTGGCCGGAGTACCGCCCAATAGTGCGGCAGGCGAACCGCTCCAGATCGAGTTGGATTCCGCCGAGGCCCTCACGCCGACCGAACTGCGCCTGCGCGCCGTGGTCGCCGCCGCGCGCTTCCACGGCGTGGATCTGGACATGGGCGATTTCCGCGGCCCGTCCTCCGAGCCCTACCCGTCGCCCGCCTCGCTGGTCACCTGGCTGCGTGACCAGGGCATGGTCGCGCGCGCCATGAAGCTCGCCTGGCGCAACCTGTTCCGCTTCAGGGATGCCGCCCCTGTCGTGGTTCTGCTGAAGGACGGCACCGCCGGCCTCGTGGTGGGCGCCGATCCCGCGCGCGACATGGTGTGGCTGAAAAGCCCCACCTCGCGCGATGCCGAGCCGCCTGTGGCGGTGGACCGCCTGCGCCTCGAGCAGGCCTGGAACGGCGACGTCATCCTCATCAAGCGCCCCTATGGCCAGACGGAAGGCGAGGCGCCGTTCACGCTGGGCTGGATCTTCGGCAAGGTGCTGGAGGAGAAGCGCTTCATCACCCAGATCAGCTACGCGTCGGTGGTGCTCTCCGCGCTCACGATCATCCCCGCGCTGATGGTGATGGCGGCGATCGACCGTGTGCTGGAATACAATTCCATGTCCACCTTCGTGCTGCTGACCACGCTGATGGGCGTGATGATGTTCTTCGAGATGGTGCTCGGCTGGGCGCGGCGCGAGCTGATCCTCGTGATGTCCGCCAGGCTGGACGTGAAGCTCAACCTGCAGGTGTTCGGCCGATTGCTGGCGCTGCCGCTGGATTATTTCGAGCGCAGCCAGGCAGGCGAGACGATCTCGCGCCTGCGCGAAGTCTATCGCGTGCGCGAATTCCTCACCGGCAAGCTGCTGTTCACCTTCCTGGACGGCTTCACGCTGATCGTCATGCTGCCGTTCATGTTCTACATGGAGCCGACGCTCGCCTGGGTGTCGATCGCCATCGCCGGGCTGATCGCGCTGATCATCATGATCTTCCTGCGTCCGGTGGGCCAGCTCATCGCGCTGGCGATCCAGGCCGAGCACAAGAAGGGCGCCGTGATGTCCGAGACGGTGTACGGCATACGCACCGTGAAGTCGCTGGCGCTCGAGCCGCAGCAGAAGATCATCTGGGACGAGCGCGTGGCCGATGCCGGCCGCTGGCGCCTGGCCGCCGGGCGCCTCGGCAACTGGCCGCAGACGCTGATCGACCCGCTGCAGACCTTCATGACCCGCGGCGTGGTGCTGTTCGGCGCCTTTCTGGCCCTGCAGAACGACACCACGATCGACAAAGGCGGCCTGATCGCCTTCATGATCCTGTCCGGCCGCGTGGCCCAGCCGCTGGTCGGCTTCGCCCGCCTGATGGAAGATTTCCAGGAGGTGCGCACCGCGGTCGGCCAGATCGCCAAGGTGCTGAACAACCCCACCGAGACACGCGCCCAGAACGACGGCATGCGGCCGAAATTCGAAGGCCAGGTGACGTTCGAGGATGTGACCTTCACCTATCCGATCGGCCAGCGCCCGGCGCTGAACAAGGTCAGCTTCTCCGTGCCGCCCGGCACCATGCTCGGCCTGGTCGGCCGCTGCGGCTCGGGCAAATCCACCATCACGCGCCTGCTGCAGGGCATCAACCGCGAATATTCCGGCGCGGTGAGGATCGACGGCGCCGAAATGCGCGAAATCAACCTCGGCCATCTGCGCCGCAGCTTCGGCGTGGTGCTGCAGGACAACTTCCTGTTCCGCGGCACGGTGCGCGACAACATCACCGCCGGCCGTCCCGGCCTGACGCTGGAGGATGCGGTGCGCGCCGCCCGCCTGGCCGGTGCGGAGGAATTCATCGAGCGGATGCCGCAGGGCTACGACACCTGGATCGAGGAAGGCTCGACCAACATCTCGGGCGGCCAGCGCCAGCGTCTGGCCATCGCGCGCGCGCTGATCACCAACCCGCGCATCATGATCCTGGACGAGGCGACCTCGCGCGCTCGACCCGGAGAGCGAAGCGCTGGTCAACGCCAACTTGATCCGCATCGGCAAGGGCCGCACGATGGTCATCGTGTCCCACCGTCTGTCCAGCCTGGTGAATTGCGACCTGATCATGGTGCTCGACCATGGCACGGTGATGGACATCGCGCCGCACGACATGCTGCTCGACCGCTGCTCCATCTACCGCACGCTCTGGAACCAGCAGAACCGCCATGTCGACCCGGTCGCGCCGCCGCCGCGCTGGCGCAGGGGGAGTAGGACATGTCCGTCACCACAACGCCGGTCCGCCCCGATCCCGGCGGCACGCCGGAGAAGCCCGCCGGCAAGCCCGGCTGGCTCTCGCGCGGCCGCGGCATTCCGTAGCGCGCGACGGCACGCCGCAGGAGATGCTGGAGTTCTATCTCGCCCTCCAGGCGCTCTCCAGCACGCCGGCCAAGCCCGCCGCCCGCAGCACCGTGCTGATCATCGGCACCATGGTCGCCGTTGTCTTCATCCTGTTCGGCATACTCAAGATCGACCGTATCGTGAGCGCCTCCGGCAAGGTGATCTCGATGATGCCGGAGAACGTCGTGCAGCCGCTCAACACGGCGATCGTCAAGACCATCGCCGTCTCCGTGGGCGACATCGTGCACAAGGGCCAGTTGCTCGCCCAGCTCGATCCGACCCTTACCCCGGCCGACAACACCGCCGCGCTGGATCAGGTGGACCGCTATCCACCGAGATCGACCGGCTGAATGCCGAAAACCACCAGACCCAGTATCACCCGCGCCAGCTTTCGCCGGGCGCGCTGGTGCAGGAAGGCATCTTCGCCCAGCGCGCCTCTGCCCGCGAGGCGGAACTGCGCTACTACCAGGGCCAGATCGACGCCCAGCGCGCGCTGCAGGCGCAAGCCGACGCGGATATCCGCCAATACGCCAAGGAGACCGGCGTCGCGGTGGACGTGGAGAAGATGCGCGTCCAGCTGGAAAAGGACCAGGTCGGCAGCCGGCTCGATACCTATGCCGCCACCAACGCCCGGCTCGAGGCCGAGCGCCAGGTGCTGATCAGTGTCCAGCAATCCGAGAATGCACGGCAGACGGTGGGCGCCCTGAAGGGGCAGCTCGACAACTATAACCAGCAATGGTTCGCCGACGTGTCGCAGACCATCACCAGCGACGCCGTCCAACTCGCCCAGTATCGGGACCAGCTCGAACACGCCGCGCTGAACAACAAGCTGATCGATCTGCGCGCGCCGGAAGACGCCTCCGTGCTGTCCCTGGCCGCGGTGTCGGTAGGCTCGGTGCTGCAGGCCGGCCAGACGTTCTTCACGCTGGTTCCGCTGAACGCGCCTCTGGAGATAGATGCGCAGGCGACCGGCAACGAGGCCGGCTTCGTGACCGTGGGCCAGCCTGTGGACGTTAAGTTCCAGACCTTCCCCTCCGTCGAGTTCGGCGACGGGCACGGCTCGGTGCGCCTCGTCAGCTCGGACAGCTTCCTGACCGGCGCGCAGTCGAGCAGCAGCGGCACCGGCGGCAGCGCCGGCACCACGTCGAACTCGGTGTTCACCGGGCAGAACCCGAGCAGCTCCTATTTCTACGACGTGCGCGTCACGCTCGACCGCCTGGCTCTTAAGCACGTGTCGCGCGATGCG
This sequence comes from uncultured Alphaproteobacteria bacterium, assembly GCA_963795825.1. Taxonomy (GTDB): domain Bacteria; phylum Pseudomonadota; class Alphaproteobacteria; order Acetobacterales; family Acetobacteraceae; genus BOG-908. The sequence goes on from CAWCIW010000002.1 coordinate 16,439, forward strand.
CGCATCGTCCCCGGCATGCCGGTCCAGGCGGACATCAAGGTGGGCGAGCGCACCGTCTGGGAATACCTGCTCGAGCGCGTCCTGCCGATCGTCCAGGAAGGCATGCGCGAGCCGAGCTGAGTCCAGGATTGGGACTGCAGCCGCGCGAACGCGTGTTTTCTATACAAATCTGCAACAGATTGATGCTAAACCCCGGTGAAGGTGCGACCTTTCCCGGGGTGACGCTTTCTTTCGCGCAGCCCGGACTGTAGTCTGGGTGTCGTATCCAGGCAGGGCGCCAAACAGGTAGTGCGACACGTATGCTGACGCTCATCGATCGTATCGTCTCGGCAGGATCGCCCGCCGGTGCCCTGAAGCGCGCCATCCAGCTCGATGAAGCGGGCCAGCCGCGGCGCTCCTTCGCCCTGTTCAGCCGGGCCGCCCGCGCCGGGCTGCCGGAGGCACAGTTCTGGGTCGGGCGCGCCTATCTGAAAGGTGCCGGCGTTCCGGTCAGCCGGCGCGATGGCGCGGCCTGGCTGGAGCGCGCGTCCCAGGCCGGCTGGGTGGAGGCGCAAACCCTCCTCGCCACCCTCTATCTCTACGGCCTGGCCGGCAAAGGCACCAAGGCGGCGCCCGGCAGCCCGCTGTTCATACGCGGCGTGACGCCCACCGCGGACGAGCCGGACTTTCCCGCCGCCCTGAAATGGGCCCGCCAGGGCGCAGAAGGCGGCTCGCCGGAAGCCCAGGCGCTGCTCGGCTACATCCTCACCTCCGGGCCGGACGATCTGCGCAACCTCGAAGAGGCGGACCAGTGGTACGAGCGCTCGGCAGCGGCGAACTGCCCGCAGGGCCATCTCGGCCGCGGCCTGTCGCTGCTGCGGTCCGCCACCGACCATGACGGCCATGCCACAGCCGCCGTGTCGCTGAAGAAAGCCGCCGATGCCGGCCTGCCGACCGCGCTGTACCTGCTTGGCGTGATGAACGAGCGCGGCGCCGGGATGGCCGCCAGCATGGAAACCGCCGCCGCCTACTACAAGCAATCGGCGGAGAAGAACGTGCGTAGCGGCCAGGCGCGCTGGGGCCTGGCGCTGCTCGAAGGCCGCGGCGTGCCACGCAACCCCGTGGAGGGGGAATCCTGGCTGCGGCGCGCGGCCAATGCCGGCGACCGCGAGGCGGCCGCCTTGGTCGGCGACATCTACGCGCGCGGCGGGGACCTGCCGCCGAACTACGCCGAGGCCGCGATCTGGTACAACCGCGCTGCCGAAGCCGGCCATGCCGCCGCCGCCCGCGCGCTCGGCCTGCTGTTCCTCACCGGCGCCGGCGTGCACCGCGACCCAGAGGAAGCCGGCCGCTGGTTCCGCCGCGCCGCCGAAGGCGGGGATCGCCAGGCGCAGGCCGACCTCGCCAACTTGCTGCTTTCCGGCAGCGGCTCGGACGAGGACGGCCAGCGCACCCGCGAATTGTTCGAACAGGCCGCCGGCTCCGGCGACCTGGTGGCCGCCTTCAACCTGGGCGTCTGCCTCGCCGAGGGCGTGGGCGTGGAACGCGACGACCGACGCGCCATACTCTGGCTGCGTCGCGCGGCGGACGGCGTGGTGAACGCGCAATACTGGTATGGCCGCATGCTGGCCGAGGGCCGTGGCATGGAAGCCGACCCCGACGAAGGCCGCGTCTGGATCGCGCGTGCCGCCGGCGCCGGCATGCTCGATGCGCAGGTGGCACTGGCCGAGATGTCGCTGAACGGCACCGGCGGCGTAAAGGACCACGACGAATCGCTGGCGCTGTTCCGCCGCGCCGGCGAGCAGGGCCATGTCGGCGCGATGTTCGCCGTGGGCGCGATGCTCGGCGGCGGCCATGACGTGGCCGAAGATCGTGCGGAGAGCCGCCGGTGGTATCGCCTGGCCGCGGAAAAGGGCCATGCCCATGCGCAGATGATGCTCGGGCGCTTCCTGGCGCGCGGCCTGGGCGGCGATACCGATCCGCGGGAGGCGCGGATCTGGCTGGAGCGGGCGCGGGCCAGCGGGGTGGAGGAAGCCAATTACGATCTGGAGCGGCTTTCGCCTGAGCTTCGGGCGGCGGTCTAGGAAAGGAAGAAAGGCCTTCTTTTCTGAAGAAAAGAAGCAAAAGACTTTTGCTCCGACGCCTTGGCCGGCGCTCCCGCTCGTCCGAAGAAGCGCGGCTGCTGCAGATGCGGGGAGCAAGAGTTTTTTGCTTCTTTTTTGCAAAAAAGAAGGCCTTCCTTGATTTACCGCCAGGACGACCCGGCCCCCCTACGCCGCCAGAAGCCTGTAATCGACACGAACCCGGCCCGCGCCCGCGCCCAGGATGCCTGGCGGCGCGGCGAAGCCGGTGACCTCGCCTGGCTCGAGCGCGCCCACCGCCTCGCCCCTGCCGACCAGAACCTCCGCTTCCAGCTCGCCACCCGCCGCCTGCAGGCAGGCGACGCGGCCGGCGCCGCCAAACTGTTCGAGGCCATGGCCGCCCGTTTCGCCGTGCGCGAATGCTGGTCCGGCCTGGCCGCGAGCTGCCGCGCCCTCGGCCGAAACGCAGAGGCACGCGCGGCCGTACACGCCGCGCTCTCCGGCTTCGCCGCCGACCCCGGCCTGGTACGCCTGGCCAACCAGATCGCCGGCGCGCAGGGCTGGTGCGGCCTGCGCGCCGACGGCGCTCTGCTCACCAGCCGCGCCGACCCGCCCGACCTCCTGCTCGACGGCGCGCCCATCCGCACCACCCGGGCGGTGGATGGCAGCGTCCCGCTACCCGCCGGCGCGCGTGAGGCGGCCACGCTCGACGTCAGCGTCGCCGGCGCGAAGCTGCTCGGCAGCCCGATAAACCTCGCCGCGATCAGGCGCGTGCAGGGCTTCGCCGCGCGCGAGGGCGACACCATCACCGGCTATGCCTGGCAGCCCGCCTCGCCCGATGCGGATCCCGAACTGCGCCTGCTGACCGCCGCCGGCGCGGAGCTCGCGCGCTTTATAGCCGACGCCCCGGGCGGGTCGGACGGTGCCGTCCCGCTCGCCCGCCCGCGTATCTTCCGCTGGCAAGCCCCGCCCGGCACCACAATCAGGGTGATAGGCCCGGACGGCCGCGACCTGCTCGGCAGCCCGCTGCCCCCGGCCATCCCGGACGCGCTGCCCCCCGCCCAACCTGGCCTCGCCCGCACCCCCGACGCCAACCTTGCCGCCGACGTGATCGTTCCGGTGCATCGCGGCGCGGCCGAGACGCTGGCCTGCATCGCCGCCGTGCTGGCAACCATCGCCGCGCCGGACCGGCTCGTGGCCGTTAACGACGCCTCGCCGGAACCCGCTCTTCTGGCCGCACTCACTTGCCTGGCCGAAGCCGGCCGCCTGACCCTGCTCCACACAGAACCAGACGCGCGCGGCTTCCCCGCCGCGATCAACGCCGGCCTGCGCCACGCCGCCGGCCGCCACGCCGTGCTGCTCAACAGCGACACCCTGGTCGCCCCCGGCTGGCTCGACACGCTGCGCCACGCCGCCTGCAGCGCCGCCGATATCGGCACCGCCACGCCGCTTTCCAACGAGGCCAGCATCTTCAGCTACCCCGAGGCGTCGGGCGGCAACCCGGCGCCGGACCTCGCCGGCACGACCGCGCTGGCCGCCCTGGCCGCGCAAGCCAATGCCGGCCGGCTCGTCGACGTGCCGACCGCGCACGGCTTCTGCATGTTCGTCCGCGCCGACTGCCTGGCCGAGACCGGCCTGTTCGACGCGGCCACCTTCGCCCAGGGCTATGGCGAGGAGAACGACTTCTCCGAACGCGCGCGCGCCCTGGGCTGGCGCCACGTGGCGGTGCCTGCGGTGTTCGTGGCCCATCTCGGCGGCATCTCGTTCGGCGGCGCGCGCGACGACCTGCTGGCCCGCAACCTGGCCATACTCGAGGCGCGCCACCCGGCCTATCGCGCCAGGGTCGCCGCGTTCGTGGCGTCCGACGCGCTCGCACCCGCCCGCCGCCGCCTCGATGCCGCGCGCTGGCTGGCCCGCCCGCCCGAAGGCGGGGCCGTGCTGCTGATCACCCACAACATGGGCGGCGGCACCGCGCGCATCGTGGCCGAGCGCGCCGATGCGATACGCGCGCAAGGCCACACGCCCGTGGTGCTGCGCGCCGCCGACGGGCTGTGCGAAGTGGGCGACGATGCCGGCGGCTTCCCCAACCTGGCCTACGCTCTGCCGCGCGAGCTGGGCCCGCTCGCCCGCCTGCTGCGGCCGGGCCGGCCGGTGCGCGCCGAATTGCACCATCTGCTCGGCCACGACCACAGCGTGATGCGCCTGCTCGCCACCCTGGCCATCCCCTACGACGTATGGGTGCACGATTACGGCTGGTTCTGCGCCCGGCTCTCCTTCGTGACGGGCGAGGGCCGGTTCTGCGGCGAGGCCGACACAAGGCAATGCGCGCTGTGCCTTGCCGAATGGGGCCGCGGCATCGACGATCCGGTCTCGCCGGCCAGCCTGCGCCGCCGCAGTGCCGCCGATTTCCGCCGCGCCGCCGCGGTGATCGTGCCGTCGGACGACGTGGCGCGCAGAGTCGCCCGCCACGTGCCCGGCCTGGTCCCCAGTGTGCGCGCCTGGGAGACGGACCCGCCGCACGCCGCGCCCGCGCCGCTTCCCCGTCGCGGCACGCTGCGCGTGGCCGTGGTGGGCGCGATCGGCGTGGAGAAAGGGCTCGGCGTGCTGCTGGCCTGCGCGCGCGATGCCGCCGCCCGCCGCCTTGACCTCTCATTCACCGTCATCGGCTATACCAGCGACGACGACGCGCTGCTGGCCACCGGCCGCGCCTTTATCACCGGCGAATTCACCCGCGGCGAGGCGGCCGCGCTGATTCGTGCCCAGGGCGCGCACCTGGCTTTCCTGCCGTCGGTCTGGCCGGAGACCTGGTGTTATGCGTTGACCGACATCTGGCAGGCCGGCCTGCCCGCCGCGGTGTTCGACATCGGGACCCCGGCGGAGCGGGTGCGCGCGCATGGCCGCGGCTGGGTGTTGCCGCTCGGCCTGCCGCCGGACCGCCTGAACGATGCCTTCCTGCGCCTCGCCGCCGCCGGTTGAGGCTTGCGGAGCTTGCAAGTTTTTGTCTCTGTGTCGGAAACAATCCTTCTCTTCGGCTGCAACTCGCCGGATAACGCAACCCACCAGCCGGAGCTCGATGATCCCAAGTGAGTGACCAGAAACCGCAAGCCCAGAAAATCGTCACGGAACTGAAAGTTTCGGCCAATGTCATGACGTTGGAGGCCGGCCTGTTCTGCATCTTCAACGCGCCCGGCAGCGCCCTGCCTGATGCGGGCACCGGCCTGCCCGGCGTGCGCGTGTCGGTCCCGCCAGGCCCGGTGTTCCATCCCGAGGCCGTCACCATCAGCAGCTTCCGCGAGGATGGCTGGCTCGGCGGCTGGAACGGCGCGGCGCTGGTGCGGGTGACGCGCGGGCCGGCGCAGATCATGGTGACCATCTACCAGGCGCCGAACACCACGAGCGAGGCGCCGAAACTGCAGATACTCCGCCTGGCCGATGCCGCCAGCCTGCCGCCGCTCGGCGTGGTGCAGGGCGCGCCCCAGGCCCGGCCGGCACCGGCCGCGGCGAACGCTGCGCCTGCCGCGGCCGCCCAGCCGGCGCGCCCGGCGCCAGGTGCCGCACCGCAGAACACGCCGGCCGCCGCCGCCGCACCCGCCAACACCGATGCCGCGAAGGCGGCCGAAGTGGTGGCCCATGTGCAGGGCCGCGGCGACGTGCTGACCCAGTTGGGCGAATGGATGGGCAAGCCGGACAGCAAGGCTTGGATCGAGGGTTTCGCGGTGTCGCCGAAGGGCGCGGTGGGCCCTGGCGACGTGGAATACCAGGCGGTGCTCGGCCGCGGCTGGCTCAGCCCCTGGGCGGAAGGCGGGCAGTATTGCGGCAGCCGCGGCATGAGCCTGCCGATACTCGGCCTGCGCATGCGCTTGCGCGGCGAGGCAGCGGAGCGTTTCGACTGCGTGCTGGAGGCGAGCTTTGTGGATGGCACCAAGGTGGGGCCGCTGGATAATGGCGAGCCTTGCCAGGCGGAGAGCATGTCGCCGCTCGAGGCGTTCCGTATCAAGTTGATCGAGCGCGGCAAGCCGGCGACGGCGACCACGGCGGCGGCCAAGCCTGCGAAGGCGGCGAAGGCCGCGCCGAAGACCGCGCGGGGAAAAAGCAAGTAAGGCCTTCTTTTTTGCAAAAAAGAAGCAAAAAACTTTTGCTCCCTGTCGGCGAATCTATTCCGCCTGCACCCGACAGGGAGGAAGAGTTTTTTGGTCCTTTTTTTCAAAAAAGGACTGCTTGCTGCCTTCCTATGAAATACCTCGTCATCCACCAGAACTTCCCGGCGCAGTTCCTGCACCTGCTGCGCCATCTCGCCGCCCAGAACCAGCACGAGCTGCTGTTCATAACCGAAGCGCAACGCAACCAGATCGCCGGCGTGCGCAAGGTGGTGCGCAACGTGCCGCTGACCACCACGCCCGCCGACTGGCATCCGATGGCGCGCGACCTGGAAATGGCGCTGCTGCGCGCAGACGGCGTGGCGCGCGCCGCACAAAGCCTGAAGGCGCTGGGCTTCACGCCCGACATCATCCTCGGCCACCAGGGCTGGGGCGAGATGCTGCACGTGAACGACGTATGGCCGGACGCGCCGCTGATCGGCTACCAGGAATTCTACTACAACCTGCACGGCTACGACGTGGGGTTCGACCCGGAATTTCCCCCGGCGCCGGACATGGCGGCGCGCATACGCGCGAAAAACGCGGTGAACCTGCTGGCACTCGCCAACCCGGGCCTGGGCCAGACTCCCACCGCCTTCCAGCTCAGCACCTATCCCGCCTGGGCGCGCGAGCGCATCCACGTGCTGCAGGAAGGCGTGAACCTCGACATCTGCAAGCCGGATCCCACCCTGCGCCGTCGCGTGGTCACCCTCGGCGGCTACCGTGTGAAGCCCACCGAAAAACTGGTGACCTACGTGGTGCGTGACCTGGAGCCGTATCGCGGCTTCCACGTGTTCATGCGCAGCCTGCCGCGCATCCTCGCGGCCCGGCCCGATACGCGGGTGATACTGGTGGGCGGCGACGGCGTGAGCTACGGCACGCGGCCGCAGAAAGGCACCTGGCGCGAGCAGATGCAGGACGAACTGCGCGACACGCTGGACATCAGCCGCGTGCATTTCGCGGGCCGCGTGCAATATGAAACCTACGTCAAATTACTGCAACGTTCCGATGCGCATGTGTATCTCACCTATCCGTTCGTCGCCTCCTGGTCGTTGCGCGAGGCGATGGCGGCCGGCTGCGCGATCGTGGCCAGCGACACCGCGCCGGTGCGCGAATTCGTCACCGACCGGGTGAGCGGGCGGCTGGCGCCTTTCCTTCAGCCGAACGCGATCGCTGATGCGGTGCTGGAGATGCTGGAGGATACCAAGGCGGCCGCGCGGCTGCGGGCAGGGGCGCGGGCGTGGGCCGAGGCGAATTTGGACATGGGCGTGTATCTGGCGAATTATGAAAAGCTGATTGCGCGGGCGATGGAGCGGTAAGGAAGAAGCCTTGCTCTGACGGCTGCACGAGGAACCAGGCTTTCATCGCGAATTTCAACCCGCCCTGGGGACTGACTCATCCGCAGCAAGTAAGCAAGGAAGGCCTTCTTTTTCGAGAAAAAGAAGCAAAAAGCTTTTGCTGTGACGCCTGCGCGAGGATTTGGCTGCTGCTGCAGCAACATCGACTTGCAATACGAGCGTAGGCTGTGGGGCAAGCGTCGGAGCAAAAGTTTTTTGCTTCTTTTTCTCGAAAAAGAAGGCCTTGCTTTCTGCCTCCCTTCCTGCGAAACGCTCCCTCCCCTGCCACAGCACGGCAATGCTGTGGCTATGCCCGCTTTCCGCGGGCCCACCAGCCATAGGGACCATACATGCCGCTATATGAAACCGTGCTCATCGCGCGGAACGATGTCACGCAACAACAGGTCGAAGCCGTCGCTGACACCATCGCCGCCCAGCTCGAGGCCGATGGTGGCACCGTCGACAAGCGCGAATACTGGGGCCTGCGCTCGCTCTCCTACCGGATCAAGAAGAACCGCAAGGGCCATTACATGCTGCTGGGCCTCAACGCCCCGCCGGCATCGGTGAAGGAAATCGAGCGCCAGCTCGGCCTCAACGAAGACGTGCTGCGGTTCATGACGATACGCGTCGAAGAGATCGACGAGAACCCGTCCGCCATCCTGGCGCGCAAATCCGACGACCGCGAGCGCAGCTTCCGTGGGCCCAAGCCCGCCGGCCGCTTCGAATCCGGCCGCAAGCGCGGCTATGACGACCGCGAGGAATTCCGCGCCCGCGACCTCAACGACCCGATCGAAGAGTAAGACCAGATGTCAGAAACCAACGATTCCGGTGAAGTCAACGTCGCGGCCCGCCGCGCCGCCGTCGGCGCCCGCCGCCCGTTCTTCCGTCGCCGCAAGAGCTGCCCGTTCAGCGGCCCGAACGCGCCGAAGATCGACTACAAGGACGTCCGCCTGCTCAGCCGCTTCCTCAGCGAGCGCGGCAAGATCGTGCCGTCCCGCATCACCGCGGTGTCCGCCAAGAAGCAGCGCGAACTGGCCCAGGCCATCAAGCGCGCGCGCTTCCTGGCCCTGCTCCCCTATATCGTCTCCTGAGGGGCGCAGATCATGGCACAGATTGAACTGATCCTCCTGCAGCGCGTCGACAAGCTCGGCCAGATGGGCGACCTGGTTAAGGTGAAGCCGGGCTATGCCCGCAACTTCCTGCTGCCCGGCAAGCGCGCGATACGCGCCAACAAGGCGAACCTGGCGCAGTTCGAGCAGCAGCGCGTGCAGCTCGAGGCTCAGAACATCAAGCGTCGCGAGGAGGCCGAGCGGCTGGCCGAGCGCGTGGGCGGCATGAAGGTGGTGATCGTGCGGCAGGCCGGTGATTCGGGCAGCCTGTACGGCAGCGTCAGCAACCGTGACATCGCGGATGCCTGCACCGCCGGCGGCCTGACCATCAGCCGCTCCCAGGTGATCCTGCTGCACCCCATCAAGACGCTCGGCCTGCACAAGGTCAATGTGAGCCTCCACCCCGAGGTGCGCATCGACGTGATCGCCAACGTGGCACGCAGCACGGAAGAGGCCGAGCGGCAGGCGCGTGGCGAGGCGGTCGGGCAGGCGGCTGAGGATGAAGAGGCGGCTCTGGAGCCGGCTATGGTGTTCGGCGAGCAGGACCAGCCGGACGTCGAGTAGCGCGAGGTTTAGCAAAGCAAGGCAAGGGGCTCTGCCCCCTGCCGCCGCGGGCTCGGACCAATGGCGCCCTTGCGCCAGCCCGCTGGGGCCTTAGGCCCAGACCCCTTTATGTTCGCACCCGCCTTCTGCTGAACGGCACCACGCTTCTTTGCCGGTTCAGCACGCCGCCTAGGATCGTTCCGCCCGCGTCTTGCAGGCGGGCCATCGCCATGCGGCTGCCGTCGATCGTCGAGCTGCCGGCGCGCATCACCATCACCATGCCGTCCACCGCGCGGCAGGCCGCCACCGTGTCCTTGTAAGGCACCACCGGCGCCAGATCGACGACAGCGGCATCGACGAACGCCAGCAGCGCCACCAGCAGCGCGCGCAGATCGTCCGCGGCGATCAGCCCGCTCTCGCGCATCGCCGCAGGCAACAGCACTACCTGCCGATGCGCGTCCGCCATCTGCAGCACGCCACCCAGCGAGATCCGGCGCGCCAGCACGTCCGCCAGGCCGGGCCCGTCCGGCAGGCCAAATGCCCGACGCAGGCTGGCGCTGCGCTGGTTCGCCTCGACCAGCACCACGCGCTTGCCGAAATCTTCCGCCAGGCACACCGCCAGATTGCGCGCCACCGTGGTGGCGCCGTCCCCATGCTGCAGCCCGGCGACGCCCACCATCGTGGCGCCACCTTCGCCGGCCGCCATCGCGCGCAGGGCCACGCCACGCAGCGCCCCGCCGCCCAGCCGCAACAGCGAAGCATCCGCCGGCAGCAGCGAGTCCCGTGCCGGCACCAGATCCAGCGCCGCGCCTGCAGGCGGCAGGAGATTGCCGGTCGTTTCGCCCAGCAAAGGACGGCTCGAATCCTGCCTCACACCCGCACCAGCTCGACACAGGCCAGCGTCTCGATCCCGAGCAGACGCGGCAGGTCGTCCGCCCGGTCCACCGTCAGCCGCCGCGCCTCCGCCCGGACCGCACTGGCCAGACCCGCCCCAAGCGACACGAACGCGGACAGCACCACCAGCAGGACCGGACGCGGCCAGTCGGCCCCCGCCGGCGGCGCCGCGGGACTCACCAGCTCGGCCGCCTGCCAGCCAGGCGCCACCCGTGTGCGCGCCACGGACAACGCCGCCTGCAGCCTCTCCAGCTCGCCCGATTTCGCCTGGCGCGCCTGCGCCACGACATCGGCCCGCGATATCTGCTGGTCGATGCTGGCCAGGGCAGCCTCGTCGTCGGCGATGGCGGCCGCGGATTTGCCCAGCCGGTCGTCCAGCGCGGCGGACCGGTTGTCGGCGATCTGCGTGGCGGCGGCATAGGCCTGCGCGCGGGCGCGGCCCATCTCGCGGTCCAGCGCGCGCAAGGCCGCGCTGTCCTGCTTGCCCGCCGTCAGCAGCTGCTGGCGGCGGTCCAGCAGCGCCGCCAGCCCGGAGGTCAACGGGTGGGGCCCGCCATCGGCGTCGGCGGCCTCGACCCAGCCGCCGTTTTGAAATGTGGTGCGCAGCGCGTCGGCGCGTTGCCCGGCCAGCGCACGGTCGAGCCGCGCCTGGTCGGCGGTGCTGCGGGAAGCGGCAAGCCGGTCGCGCACTCGCAGGCGCTGGTCGCGCAAGGCCTCGCTTGCCTGGTCGCCGGTCTGCTGCCGGTCCAGCGCGTCCAGCTCGGATTGTGCGGTGGCCACGCGCGCCTGGCCCGCCAGGACCGCTTCCTGCGTGGCGGCGCCGGCTTCGCCCGTGCGCTGGTGCCCGGCCACGATCAGGTTGAGCGCCCTGGCGGCAAAAGCGGGGTCCGTCCAGGTGAAGCTGGCCTCGATCACGTTGGTGCCAGGCGCGGCGCGCACGGAAAGCGCGCGGCCGACGCGCGCGGCAAAGGCGGCCGGCATCTCCGGTGCGGCAAGGCCGAGCCGCGCGGTGGCGGCCTCCCAGAACGCGGCATGCGGCCGGCTCGCCAGCAGCGCAGGCAGCACGCGCGAAACTGCGGCGGAATCGCGCAGGAGCTCGGCCTGGTCGCGGGCCGACCGTCCCGGGCGCTCCTGTCCGCCGGCCGCCATCAGCCGGACCGTGGTGGTGTAATGCGGTCCCCAGGACGCGATCAGCCCGAGTGCCACCGCGAAACACAGGCCGCCTACGATGGCGATGCGCGCCGCCCGGCCGAACACGACGTGCAGCGCGTCGTCCAGCATCCGCCGTTCATTGACCGTCATCGCGATGCCTCCTTATCAACTCCGTAACGACTCAACCACAGAACCGTTGACTTTCCAATAGTTTTTCCGCTGCTTTCCCGACCGCCGCGAATCGCGGCTGTAGCCGAATCCGCGCTCGCGCGTTACGCACGCATCGGAACTGGGGGACACTCACCTTGCGGGCGCTGATCGACGCCATCCTCACCCGGTTCGTCACCGCAGGCCGGCTGACCGTGCGCTACCCGGACGGCCGGCTTGCCAGCTACGGCCCGGGCGGCGCGCCCACAGCCGGCGCCACGATACGCAACAACGCGACGATACGCGGCCTGCTCAGCAACCCGGCTTTGGTGTTCGGCGAGGCGTTCGTGGCCGGCGACCTGGTGCCGCTGGATTGCCGGCTGGAGGACATACTCGACCTGCTGTTCGCCAACCTCGCCAATGGCGGGCGCCACCCCGGCCTGGCGCTGCGCCGCGCGCTGGCCCGCGCGTTGCGCCACGCGAGCCAATACAATCCGGTGCCGCGCGCCAGGCGCAACGTGGCGCATCATTACGACCTCAACGGCCGGCTATATTCGCTGTTCCTGGACCGGGATCGCAACTATTCCTGCGCGTATTTCGCCACCGGCGGCGAGACTCTGGAAGAGGCGCAAGCCGCCAAGAAACGCCATATCGCCGCCAAATTGTGTCTCACGCGGCCGGACCTGCATGTGCTCGATATCGGCTCTGGCTGGGGTGGCATGGCGATCACGCTGGCGCAGGAATACGGCGCGCGCGTCACCGGCATCACCTTGTCCGTCGAGCAGCTCGAGGCGTCGCGCGCGCGCGCGGCGGCGGCTGGGCTGGCGGACCGCGTGCGCTTCGAGCTGCAGGATTACCGCACCGTACGCGGCACCTTCGACCGCGTGGTGTCGATCGGCATGTTCGAGCATGTGGGCATCACGCATTATGCGGGATATTTCCGCACGCTGCGGGCGCTGCTCAGCGAAGACGGCGTGGCGCTGATACATGCGATCGGCCGCAGCGACGGGCCTTCCGTGACCAATCCGTGGATCACCCGGCATATCTTTCCCGGCGGGTACTCGCCGGCCCTGTCCGAAGTGTTCCGCGCCGTGGAACACGCGAAACTGGTGGCGACCGACGTGGAGATCCTGCGGCTGCATTACGCCGAGACGCTCCGGCACTGGCGCCGGCGTTTCGAAGCCAACCGCGACGCGATCGCGGCTTTGTACGACGAGCGGTTCACCCGCCTGTTCGAACTTTATCTCGTGGGCAGCGAGTATTCGTTCCGCCATCTGAGCCACATGGTGTGGCAGTTGCAGCTGGCCCGGCACCAGGCGGCCACGCCGCTGACGCGCGACTACATGCTGGCCGCCGGACCCGGATACGACGCCGCGCGGCGGCCGGTATTGCCGCCCACGCTGAGCCGCAGCCTGGGGGAGTAGGCGCGGCGCGAACTATCGCCGGCGCCGTGCCGTTTGCGTGCGCAGCAGCGCCGAAAAGGACCCCAATGCAACAGCATCCCGCCATAGCCCCAGGCCGCGTCGCCGTCATCACCGGCGCGGCCAGCGGCATCGGCCGCGCAACCGCGCTCCGGCTTGCCGGCCTCGGCCTTAAGGTATGCCTGGCGGACCTGCCTTCCGCACAGCTCGACCAGGCCGGAGCCGCCGCCGCCGCCGCGGGCCCGAGCGGCGCGGAGGCGTTCTGGCGGTGCCCACGGATGTCAGCGATCTCGCCCAGGTCAGCAACCTTGCCGATACCGTATACCGGCATTTCGGCGAAGTCGGCGTGCTGATGAACAACGCCGCCACCGGTATCTCCGCCGGGCCTTGGGACAAGATAGACACCTGGCGGCGCCTGCTGGAGACAAACCTGTTCGGCGTGATCAACGGTTTGCAGGTGTTCACGCCGCGCATGCTGGCCCAGGGCACCGCCTGCGCCATCGTCAACACCGGCTCCAAACAGGGCATCACCTGCCCGCCCGGCAACACCGCCTACAACGTCAGCAAGGCCGGCGTGAAGACGCTCACCGAAGCGCTGGCGCACGGGCTGCGCAACACCGATGGCGGCCGCATCACCGCGCATCTGCTCATCCCAGGCTCCACCTTCACCGGCATGACCGCCGGCGCGCTCACCGAGAAGCCCGCCGGCGCCTGGACGGCCGACCAGGTGGTGGACATGCTTCTGCAGGGCATGGGGGCTGGGAATTTCTACATCCTTTGTCCCGATAACGAGGTGGATCGCGCGACGGACAACAAACGTATCTTATGGGCGGCGGGGGATATTACGGAGAACCGGCCGGCTTTGTCGCGCTGGCACCCGGAGTTCAAGGAGGCGTTTGCGAGTCATCTGGCGGAGTAAGGAAGAGAAGCAAGTAGTCCTTTTTCGAGAAAAAGGACCAAAAAGCTTTTATCTCGACGCTTGCACGATGATTACGGCGCCATTGCAACCGTATCGGCTGGCAGAACGAACGTAAGCCGCCGTGCAGGCGTCATAGCAAAAGCTTTCTGGTCCTTTTTCTCGAAAAAGGACTGCTTGCTTTCTTTCCCCCCTAATACACCCCAAACTCCGTCGATGCTGAAACTCCGCGTAATCCCCTGCCTAGACGTCAAGAACGGCCGCGTCGTGAAAGGCGTGAACTTCATCGACCTGAAAGACGCCGGCGACCCGGTGGAACAGGCCGCGATCTACGACGCAGCCGGCGCCGACGAGCTCACCTTTCTCGACATCACCGCCAGCCACGAACAGCGCGACACCATACTCGACGTGGTACACCGCACCGCCGAGCGCATTTTCCTGCCGTTCACCGTGGGCGGCGGCATACGGACCACCGACGACATGCGCCGCCTGCTGCTCGCCGGCGCCGACAAATGCGGCATCAACTCGGCCGCCATCACCCGCCCCGCGCTGATCGCCGAGGCCGCCGAACGCTTCGGCAGCCAGTGCGTGGTGGCCGCGGTTGATGCGCGCGCCATCCGGCCTGGCCACTGGGAGGTGTTCTCCCACGGTGGCCGCACGGCGACCGGGCTCGATGCCGTCGCCTGGTGCCGACAGCTCGAGGCGCTCGGTGCCGGCGAGATCCTGCTCACCAGCATGGACCGCGACGGCACCCGCGCCGGCTTCGACACCGAGCTGCTGCGCGCGGTGTGCGCCGCGACGCGCCTGCCCGTGGTGGCCAGCGGCGGCGTGGGCACCGCCGCGCACATGGTGGAGGGCGCACGCGCTGGTGCAACGGGCTTGTTGGCAGCGAGTATCTTTCATTTCGGGGTGTTGAGCGTGGCGGAGGTCAAGCGGGCTTTGGCGGCGGCGGGGCTGCCGGTCCGGCAGAATTTTGGTTGACACTTCGGGAAGCAGGCCAAAAAACTTTGTTCCCTGTCGGCGTTCCGTCCGGCTTGCACCCGAACTCGCTGGACTAGGAGACCGAACCTACGTGGCGAAAAAGCTTGAGAAGCCTCGCAAGGAGTACCCTAGCCCGCCGCCGTCCACCGGTGTGTCGTCGCAGGTGCTCGACCGCTTGTGGGACGTGGTGCAGGCGCGCCGAGACGCGGACCCCGCGCTGAGCCATTCCGCCCGGCTGCTTTCGCGCGGCACCGCGAAAGTGGCGCAGAAATTCGGCGAGGAAGCGGTGGAGTGCCTGATCGAGGCGGTAGCCGGTAACAACGAGGCGCTTGTCGCCGAGTGCAGCGGACGTTCTGTATCACCTGCTGGTGCTGTGGGTCTCCTCGAACGTGCATCCCTCCGAGGTATGGGCCGAGCTGGAGCGGCGCGAGGGGATTTCGGGGGTCGCGGAAAAGGCTGCACGGCGGCAGGCTGATACGAACAAGATCCCGTAATTGCTTGCGCGCTGGTAGCCGGGCAAACGGGAAACAAGGCCTTCTTTTTTGCAAAAAAGAAGCAAAAAGCTCTTGCTCCCCGCCTGCAGCCAAGTCCAGCTTTACACAATTAGAACAAGCCCGCGATAATCTCGCCAGTCCGCGACAGCATCATTAAAAAGTTTTTTGCTTCTTTTTTGCAAAAAAGAAGGCCTTGCTTGCTTCCTTAAACCACCCCGCTCCGCAACAAATCATGTATGTGCACCAGCCCCACAGGCCGCCCCCCCTCCACCACGAACACACACGTGATCCGCGCCTCGTTCATCAACGCCAAAGCCGCGCCCGCCAAAGCCTCCGGCGGCAAAGTATAGGGCTTGCGCCCCATGGCATCGCGCACCGGCCGGTCCACGAACCCGCCGCGAAACGCCCGACGTAAATCGCCGTCCGTCAGCGCGCCGACCAGGCCTCCCGCCGCATCCACAACGCCGGCAATGCCGAACCGCTTGGATGTCATTTCCACGATCCCCTCGGCCAGCGTGGCATCTTGCGAAACCTGCGGCAGTGCATCGCCCTGGTGCATCAGCGCGTTCACCTGCAACAACTGCGCGCCCAGTTTCCCACCGGGATGGAAACGGCTGAAATCGCCGGCGGAAAACCCACGCTGTTCCAGCAACAAAACCGCCAGCGCGTCGCCCGCCACCATCTGCATCGTGGTCGACGTGGTCGGCGCCAGACCATTCGGACACGCCTCCTGGCTCACCGGCAACGCCAGGCACACATCCGCGGCCGCCCCCAGCGCACTCTCCGCCCGCGACGTGATCGCCACCAGCGGCACCGAAAATCGCCTGGTATATGCTACAATGTCGGCAAGTTCGGCGGTCTCGCCGGACCAGGACAGCGCCAGAACCACGTCGCTCTGCCGTATCACGCCGAGATCGCCGTGGCTCGCTTCCGCGGGATGCACGAAATGGCTCGGCGTTCCGGTGGAAGCCAGCGTCGCCGCGATCTTGCGGCCGACATGCCCGGATTTTCCCATGCCACTGACGATCACCGTCCCTGTCGCGGCGCCGATGATCTGTGCCGCTTTCGCGAACGAGTCCGCGAGGCCTGCGGGCAGCGCATCGGCCATTGCCGTGAGACCTTGCTGCTCCAGGTGGATCGTGCGGGTTACGCTTTCTTGGGCTTTCACTTCGATACTCCGTAAGGAAGCAAGGCGTTCTTTTTCGAGAAAAAGAACCAAAAAGCTTTCGCTCCCTGTCGGCGTGTGTTGGACCACTCCCCGACAGGGACCAAAAGTCCTCCTGTTCTTCAGAAAAGAAGGCCTTACTTCCTGCCCAACATCATCCGCGCCCGCTCCAGATCGGCCGGCGTATCCACCCCCAGTGGCACATCCTCGACTACCACAGCCTCGATCCGCATACCGGCTTCCAGCGCCCGCAACTGCTCCAACTTCTCCCGTATCTCCAACGCAGACGCCGGCAGCCGCACGAACCGCTCCAGCGCCGCACGCCGCCACACATACAACCCGATATGATGATACAACGGCCCGTCGCCCCACGGCGCCACCGCACGGGTGAAATACAACGCGCGAAACCGGCCTGCACCGCTCGGCGAACCAACCATCTTTACCACGCTGCTCGCCGCGGCCTCGTGCGCGTCCCCGATCACCGCAACAGGCGTGCCGATATCCACCGATGCATCGTCGAGCAACCGCGCCGTCGCCTGCACCACATGCGACGAAACCGTCGGCAAATCCCCTTGGAAATTCACGATGATCTCGTGCTTGCCGCCCGGATCGGCCACCGCAAGCGCCTCGGCAATACGATCGGTGCCGGACGGATGATCCGCACGCGTCATCACCGCCTCACCGCCAGCCCGCCTTACCGCCGCTGCGATATCGGCATGATCCGTGGCTACGATCACGTCGCCCAGCGCGGCCTCGACCGCGCGACGCCAGACGTGAACGATCATTGGCTCGCCGCAGATGTCCAGAAGCGGCTTACCCGGCAACCTACTTGCCGCCAGCCTTGCGGGTATCAGGATTAGCGGCATTGCGGTGCAAGCAAGAAAGGCCTTCTTTTTTGCAAAAAAGAAGCAAAAAACTCTTGCTCCGTTCCCGTGTCGACAGTCCCGCAATCTGCAAAAGCACGCGGACGCCGCAAATGCGCCAGGAGCAAAAGTTCTTTGCTTCTTTTTTTCAAAAAAGAAGGCCTTCCTTGCTATTCTTCGCCACTGCATCAAACGCCATCAATCGACGCAGCAACGGCTCCATATCCCGCAACGCCACCATGTTCGCCCCATCCGACGGTGCCTTATCCGGATCGGGATGCGCCTCGATGAACAGCCCCGCCACGCCCACCGCCACCGCCGCGCGCGCCAGCACCGCCACGAACTCCCGCTGCCCACCCGAAGAGCCGCCCAACCCACCAGGCTGCTGCACGGAATGTGTCGCGTCGAACACCACCGGCGCGCCCATCGCCGCCATGATCGGCAGCGCGCGGAAATCGGACACCAGCGTGTTGTAGCCGAACGAGGCGCCGCGCTCCGTCACCAGCACGCGCGGATTGCCGGCGCCGGTCACCTTGTCGATCACGTGCCGCATGTCCCACGGCGCCAGGAACTGCCCCTTCTTCACGTTCACCACGCGGCCGGTCTGCGCCGCGGCCACGATCAGGTCCGTCTGCCGGCACAGAAAGGCCGGGATCTGCAGCACGTCGGCTACTTCGGCGACAGGCGCGCAATGGTCGCGCTCGTGCACGTCGGTCAGGATCGCAACGTCGAGCGCCGCGCGTATGTCGGCGAAGATCTGCAGCGCGGCCGCCATGCCCACGCCGCGCGCGCCGGCCGCACTGGTGCGGTTTGCCTTGTCGTAGCTGCTTTTGAACACGAAGCCGATGCCGAGCCGCGCGGTGATCTCGCGCAATGCCGCCGCACATTCCATCGCGTGCGCGGCACTCTCCACCTGGCACGGCCCGGCGATCAGGGAGAACGGCGCATCGTTGGAAAACAACGCGTGCCCAACGCGCACCTCAGAATCGGGAGAACCCATCGAAAAACCTCCGTGCAAGCCGCCAACCCACAGAACCGGACCGAAGCGTCCGCGCCGCCGGGGAGCAGAAGTTTGTGGTCCCTTTTTCAAAAAAGGACTGCTTGCTTACCACTTCCTAAGCCGAAACTTGCCACGTTGCACCCTCCTGCCGCACATGGGCATTGCATGACCAGCCCCGCCGCCACCAAGATAGATCGCGTTCTGCAAGGCCGCCTCGAACGCCTGGCCGTAGCCGCCGGCGGCCTGGTGATGCTGGCGATCATCGTGGCCAGCCTGCTGATCGCCATGCGCACCGGCCGCGATGCCGCCTATGCCGCCCGCGCGCGCATCATCCGGTCGGCGACCGTCAAGATGACCGACGACGTGCTGTCCGCCGAGACCGGCCAGCGCGGCTACCTGCTCACCGGCCGGCCCGAATACCTTGCCCCCTACACGCAGGCCGCCGCAGAGATACCCACCTTGATGGCGACGCTCGACAAGATGCTGGGCCACGAGCCGGAGATGATCGCCTGGCACAACGTCATCAACGACAAGATGGCCGAGCTTGCCACGACGGTGCGCCTCGAACAGGCCGGCCAACACCAGGACGCGCTCTCGCTGGTGTTGGCCGATCGCGGGCGGCACGACATGGACATCGCGCGCGCCATCGCCAACCGGATCGGCATCAAGGAGCGCGACGCGATCACGCTCGGCATCGCGCGCAGCGAGGCGGGCGCGCGCCTGCTCGTGGCGGTGGACCTGGTGGCGTTCGTGCTGCTCCTGCTGCTGGCACTGTTCGTCGGCCGCGGCTTCGCGCGCACCGTGGGCGCGCTCGGCAGCGGCCGACGCGAACTGCTCGCCGCCAACGTGGCCCTGCAGGCCGGGCGCGACGAGCTGGAGGCGGCCGTCGCCGAGCGCACCGCGGACCTCACGCTTGCCAACGAGGAGGTCCAGCGCTTCGCCTATATCGTCAGCCACGATCTGCGCGCGCCGCTGCTCAACATCATCGGCTTCACCGCCGAGCTCGCCAACGCCACGGACCGGCTGAACCGGTTCGTCACGGAAAACCTGGAGCCCGCCGGCATCGTGGTGCCGCAGGAGGTGCGCGAGGCCAGCCAGGAGGACCTGCCCGAGGCGATACGTTTCATCCAGACCAGCACGTCCAAGATGGACCGGCTGATCACCGCCATACTGCGCCTCTCGCGCGAGGGCAGCCGCGTGCTTGCGCCGCAGCAGATCGACATGGCGGCGCTGCTCGGCGGGATCGCCGACAGCGTTCGCCAGATCGCCGATGCGGCGGGCGCGCAGATTGCCATCGGCGCGGCACCGGTCCTCGTCTCGGACCGGCTGGCCGTCGAGCAGGTGTTCTCCAACCTGATCGAGAACGCGCTGAAATACCTGCAGCCGGGCCGTCCCGGGCTGGTGCGGGTATCGGGCGCGGTGGATGGCGGCTGGGTGCAATACGAGGTGGCCGATAACGGAAGGGGCATCGCCGCGCGCGACCTGGAGCGCATCTTCGAGCTGTTCCGCCGGGCTGGCCCGCAGGACACGGCCGGCGAGGGGATCGGGCTGGCGCACGTAAAGGCGTTGCTACGCCGGCTCGGTGGCACCATCGTGTGCGAGAGCACACCGGGCGCGGGATCGACCTTCGTGGTGAGGCTGCCGACCGTGCTGACCCGTAGCGAGGAGGTAACCAGTTGAACGCCGTGCCTGTGACCATCCTGCTCATCGAAGACGACCCGGGCCATGCCAGGCTTATCGAGAAAAACGTGCGCCGCGCCGGCGTGGCCAACCAGATCACCCATAAGGTGGATGGCACCACCGCGCTCGAATTCCTGTTCGGCCGGGGCGAGAGCTCCAAGGCAGACCCGATGCTGGTGCTGCTGGACCTCAACCTGCCGGATATGAGCGGCACCGAGATCCTGAGCCGCCTCAAGGCCGATCCGGTGCTCAAACGCATGCCGGTGATCGTGCTGACCACCACCGACGACCGCACCGAGATCCAGCGCTGCTACGATCTCGGCTGCAACGTCTACATCACCAAGCCGGTGGAGTATGAGGGGTTCGCCAGCGCGATCCGCCAGCTCGGCCTGTTCCTGACCGTCATGCAAGTGCCAGAGCAGGCCTGACATGGCTGGCGAAGGGCTACGACGCGCATGAGTTGCGCCGGCGTCGCCCGGTGGCATACGGACGCGTGATGGCAGAGCCGCCGCCGCAGGCGCACGTCCTCTATATCGACGACGATCCAGGCATCGCCCGCCTGGTGCAGCGCCATCTCGAGCGCAAAGGCTTCTGCGTGACGCTGGCGGGCAGCGGTACGGCGGGGCTGGTTATGGCCGCGGGGCAGAAATTCGATGCCATTGCGCTGGATCATTATATGCCTGGCCAGGACGGACTCGAGGTGCTCGAAGCGCTGTCGCAAATGGAAGATCACCCGCCGGTGATCTTCGTCACCGGCGCCGAGGAGCCGCGCATCGCGGTGACCGCGCTGAAGAACGGCGCGGTGGATTACGTGGTGAAGGACGTGCACGGCACCTTCATCGAGCTGCTCGGCTCCAGCATCTCGCAGGAGATCACCCGCGCCCGGCTGCAGCGCGAGCGCGACGCGGCCGAACGCGAGGTGCATGAGAGCCGCGACCGGCTTGCGGTGCTCGCGGCGCAGCAGGCGATCCTGTTGCGCGAGGTCAACCACCGCGTTGCCAACTCGCTGCAGCTGATCACGTCGCTCATCGAGATGCAGGCGCGTCGCGTGGCGGATCCTGCGGCGCGGCTGATGCTGCGCCAGGCGGCCGAGCGGGTGGAGGCGGTGACGATGGTGCATCGCCGGCTCTACACCGGCGACGACGTGGAGTTCGTCGAGATGGATGACTACCTGGCCGGCCTGGTGGACGAGCTGGAGCGCGCCACGCATTCCGCCGACGCCGTGCCGCCGGACGGCGGTGCGGACCTGCCGGCGCGCCGCATCGCCCTGCGGGCCGACCCGCTGCGGGTGGAGACAGACAAGGCGGTGCCGCTCGGGTTGATCGTCAACGAGCTGGTCACCAACGCGCTGAAATACGCCTATCCGACGAACCAGCCTGGGCAGGTGCGCGTGCTGCTGCGCCGTGCGGGGGAGGGGCTGGAACTTACGGTGGAGGATGACGGGATCGGCTACCCGGAGGCGGATGCGGCGCCGCGCGGGAGCGGGCTGGGGTCGGTGATCGTCAGCTCCATGGCGCAGACGTTGAAGGCGACGGTGGCGCTGGACCGCGGGCATGTGGGGACGCGGTTCGTGGTGTCGGTGGGGGGGTAGGGCTTCCAGGGCGGATAGACGGACGCAGCCATGGCGATGAAATTCATACCCTGGCTTGCTGGCCTCACGCTGTTCGCGTCTGCTTCAGCCTCTGCCTTCACGCCAGACGATCACGCGGGAGATTGGCAGATCGAGCGGATCGTGGGCGCCAGCGACGTGGTCACCGCAGCAAACCCGCGCACGCTTCTGGGCACGCGACTCAGGCTGACCAGCACGACGGCGACGAGCCTCGAGGACACCTGCCATTTCGCATCGGGCGCTGTTCAAACAATCAGCAATGACCGGTTGCAGAACTTTGTGTGGGGTGGACAGAAGCTCTCTGGATTGGACTTGCCGAAACGGGACCTGGCGGCAGCTTTTGGCCGAACAGAAACGCAGGTGTTTTACGATGGCGGGAAGGGATGCATCGAGGCTGTCATGCTGGATCAGAACCACATCGTGTTCTTGTTCCAGAATGGATATCTCTATCTGCTGGACCGTGCGTCGCATGCTATCGACCGGCAGTGAGACCGACGTGTGAAAAGCAGGGCCTTCGTTTGCGAGAAACGACGTGAAGATCGGTGTCTTGCGAGACGATCTTTCTCATTCCTGGTGTTTGGTTTTACCGCAGATACACCGTCGACTGGTTTTCCACATCCAGCAGCCCCGACCCGCCAGGCGCCGCGCGCGTAAACGCAACCAGGCAGTCGCCAACGGCAAGACTCCGATCCGCGGGCTGCGCGAATGCGGTCGCCTGTGCGGCCTGCGTGGCGCGGCTCGCCAGCTTCACGTCGAGCAGGCTGACCGCGCCGGCCGGGCGGGGCAGGGCGGCGGGATCGGCGAGGCGAAGTATGTCGTACGCGACGCCTGGCTGGTGGCCGATAAGGCGTGCGGCGCGGCAGGCCGGCGCGGGAAGATAGAGGAACGCGGTCGAGACCTGCCACGCGCCGGGCGGTGCCGCACCCCATCGCGCGGCGGCCGGCGCGCCGGACACAGCGGCGGCGCTGACGGACGCGGCGATCGCATCGACCGCGAGCGGCCGGTTGGCGCGAATGCCTACGTAATTGGCGGCACCCGGCGCGAACCTGAACTCGCCGCCCATGCCGAACGGCTGCACGGGCGCGCGCGCCGGCGCGGTTGTGACCGCCAGGCGGACCGTCGTGGTGGTGTAGAGCGCGGCGTCGCGCCGCAGGAACACGTAGCCCGCGCTGACGAGCGTGACGACGCAGGTGCCGGCAGCGGTGGCCGGCGGCACCGGATGCGGGAGCCTCACGGAAACCGGCACGCCAACCGGCGCCATATCGTTGCTCTTGAGGATGCCGGCCCACAGCCGCGAGACGGCCGGCATGCCGGGGATGATTGTGGCGTTGCGGCGCGCGCAGGAGGTGCGATCGTCCGGCGTGGTGCCGAGCAGGACAAGCGCCTCGCTGAAGCCGGGCGCGTTGCCGGCCAGCGCGATGCGGCCGTCGAGGCCGGCGAAGCCCTGGCCGGCGGGGAGCCAGGTTGTGAAGAGGCGGTTGCGTATGCCTGAGTCGGCGCCGGATTGCGCTACGGTTAGCGTTATCTCGGCGGCTTGCGCGTGGAACGCGAACAGTAAGCAGGCAAGGAAGGCCTTCTTTTTCGAGAAAAAGAAGCAAAAAGCTTTTATCATGGCTGTCGCGGACTTCTCAGGATAAATCCGCGACAGCGGAGTCAAAAGTTTTTTGCTTCTTTTTTGCAAAAAAGAAGGCCTTGCTTGCTTACCTATAAATCGGAAACCGCGAGCAAAGCTCCAGAACCCGAGCCCCCACCGCCGCCTCTGCCGCCGCATTCGTCCCATCGGTGGAACCCGCCAGCCCATCCACCAGCTCGGCGATCATCAGCCCCACCGCCCGGAACTCCGCCTCGCCGAATCCGCGCGTGGTCGCCGCCGGGCTGCCCAGGCGTATGCCGCTGGTGATCGCCGGCTTGGCCGGGTCGAACGGGATCGCGTTCTTGTTGGCCGTGATGTGGGCGCGCTGCAGGCTGTCGTCAGTGGCTTTGCCCGTCACGCCTTTGGGGCGCAGGTCGACGAGGATCAGGTGGCTGTCGGTGCCGCCGGTGACGATGTCGAGCCCGCTCTCGATCAGCGTGGCGGCCAGCGTGCGCGCGTTATCGATCACGGCGCGCTGGTAGGCGCGGAACTCGGGGCGCAGCGCCTCGCCGAACGCCACCGCCTTGCCGGCGATCACGTGCATCAGCGGGCCGCCCTGCAGGCCGGGGAACACCGCGGAGTTGAGCTTCTTGGCGAGGTCCGCGTCGTTGGTGAGGATCATGCCGCCGCGCGGGCCGCGCAGGGTTTTGTGCGTTGTGGTGGTGACGACGTGCGCGTGCGGCAGCGGGCTGGGGTAGAGGCCGGCGGCGACCAGGCCGGCGAAATGCGCCATGTCCACCAGGAACAGCGCGCCCACCTCATCGGCCACCGCGCGTATGCGGGCGAAGTCGATCACCCGCGGGTAGGCGCTGCCGCCGGCGATGATCATCTTCGGGCGCTCGGTGCGCGCCATCTGCTCGAGCTCCTCGTAATCCAGCAGGCCATCCTCGCGGCGCACGCCGTATTGCACCGCGCGGAACCACTTGCCGGACTGGCTGGGGGCCGCGCCGTGCGTCAGGTGGCCGCCGGCGGCGAGCGACATGCCGAGGATGGTGTCGCCCGGCTTGATGGTGGCGAGGAACACCGCCCCGTTGGCCTGCGCGCCGGAATGCGGCTGCACGTTGGCGAAGCTGCAGCCGAAGAGCTGGCAGGCGCGGTCGATGGCGAGCTGCTCGGCCACGTCGACTTCCTGGCAGCCGCCGTAATAGCGTTTGCCCGGCAGGCCCTCGGCATATTTGTTGGTGAGCACGCTGCCTTGCGCCTGCATCACCGCGGCGGAGACGATGTTTTCCGAGGCGATCAGCTCGATGCCGTCCTGCTGGCGGGCGAGTTCGCGGGCCAGCACGTCGGCGATTGCGGGGTCGGTTTCGGCGAGCGGGGCGGTGAAGAAGCGGGTTTGGGCGATGGGCAGGGTCTGGTCGTTCATGGCGGGGCTCCTTGGGTGATGGGCAAGGAAGGCCTTCTTTTCTGCAGAAAAGAAGCAAAAGATTTCTGCTCCCTGTCGGGTCTCGGTGAAACACTCGCCGACAGGGAGCAAAAGCTTTTTGGTCCTTTTTCTCGAAAAAGGACGGCTTGCTTCCTTAACGATTGCGCGCGAGCCAGCAAGCGGGCAGCAATATCACTCACGCACCCGTGCGCGCAAACCGTTTTCCAAGGACACCCATGAGCCTCACCCTCGGCAACCCGCTCTTCGCCCGGAAACCGATCGAGGCGAAGGGTGCGGACGGAAACCACGGGTTCAAGCGCACGCTGGGGCCGCTCAGCCTGGTGGCTTTGGGCATCGGCGCGATCATCGGGGCGGGCATCTTCTCGCTTACCGGCATCGCGGCCGCGGGCAATGCCGGGCCTGCGGTGGTGCTCAGCTTCCTGCTCGCCGCCGTGGGCTGCGGCTTGGCCGGGCTTTGCTACAGCGAGCTCTCCGGGATGATCCCGGCCGCAGGGTCGGCCTATTCGTACGCCTATGCCTCGCTGGGCGAGCTGGTGGCCTGGGTGATCGGCTGGGCGCTGACGCTGGAATACGCGGTGGGTGCGGCCACCGTTTCCGTCTCGTGGTCCGGCTACACGGTGCGATTCCTGGGCAAGCTCGGCCTGAAGCTAGATCACCGGATCACCGCCTCGCCGTTCGACACCGATGCGATGGGCCACGCGGCACCTGGCTTCGTGAACTTGCCAGCCATGTTCATCGTCGTTTGCGTATCGATGGTGCTGATACGCGGCATCAGCGAATCGGCGAAGACCAACGCCGTCATCGTCGCCGTTAAGCTCGCCGTGGTGGCCGCCTTCATCGGGTTCGGCGCGCTGTATGTGAAGCCGGAAAACTGGCACCCGTTCATCCCCGCCAACACCGGCGAGTTCGGCCATTTCGGCATCTCCGGCATCTTCCGTGGCGCCGCCACGGTATTCTTCGCCTATATCGGCTTCGACGCCGTCAGCACCGCGGCCCAGGAAGCCAAGAACCCCGAGCGCGACATGCCGATCGGCATACTCGGCTCGCTCGCCATCTGCACCGTGCTCTACGTGCTGGTCTGCCTCGTGCTGACCGGGCTGATCAGCTACACGAAACTCAACGTATCGGCGCCGGTATCCGTGGCGATCGGCGAGACGCCGCTGACGTTCCTCAAGATCGCGGTCGATGTGGGCGCGATCGCCGGGCTCACCAGCGTGATCTTGGTGATGTTGCTGGGCCAGAGCCGGGTGTTCTACTCGATGGCGAGCGACGGGCTGCTGCCCAAGGTGTTCTCGGCGATGCACCCGCGCTTCCGCACGCCGTATCTCTCCAACCTGCTGTTCATGGTGTTCGCGGCCGTGGCCGGCGGCTTCACGCCGATCAGCGTGCTCGGGCACATGACCAGCTTCGGCACGCTGCTCGCGTTCAACATCGTATGCGTCGGCGTGCTGGTGTTGCGCCGCACCGATCCGGACCGCCCGCGCGCCTTTCGCACGCCGTATTCGCCCTTCGTGCCGGCCGCCGGCATCCTGGTGTGCAGCGCGCTGATGCTGTCGCTCGAGCCGCAGGTATGGGCGCTGGCGATAGGCTGGCTGGTAATCGGGCTCGGCGTGTTCTTCGGCTATAGCCGCTTCCACTCGCATCTGCGCGGCCACGCTTGAGGGCGGCCGCATTTCCGGCCGGGCGGCCGCGCCGGCTGCGCCGGGAGGGCTGGACGCGTCGGCTGGTGGCCGAACACACGCTGGGCGTTGACGACCTGATCTGGCCGATCTTCGTCATCGAGGGTAGCGGCCTGACGGTGCCGGTGGCGGCCATGCCCGGCGTGGACCGCGTCAGCCTGGACCGGCTGGAGGGCCACGTGGCCGAAGCCGCGCGCCTCGGCATTCCCGCGGTGGCGCTGTTCCCCGCCACGCCCGCGGAGCGCAAGGATGCCGAGGGCACCGAAGCGCTCAACCCGGACAACCTGATGTGCGGCGCCGCGCGTCTGCTCAAGCGTGCGTATCCCGAGCTGGGCCTGGTCGGCGACGTGGCGCTCGACCCCTATACCGACCACGGCCATGACGGCGTTCTGCGCGACGGCTACGTGGCCAACGACGCGACCCTCGCCATCCTGACGCGCCAGGCGGTGCAGCAGGCGCAGGCCGGCATCGACGTGATAGCACCCTCCGACATGATGGATGGCCGCGTCGGCGCGATACGCGCGGCGCTGGACGATTCCGGGCTGATACACACGAGCATCATGAGCTACGCGGCGAAATATGCGAGCGCGTTCTACGGGCCGTTCCGCGATGCGCTCGGCTCGGCGAAGTCGCTGCACGGCGACAAGAAGACTTATCAGATGGATGCGGCCAACTCGGACGAGGCGATGCGCGAGGTGGAGGCCGATCTCGCGGAGGGCGCGGACATGGTGATGGTGAAGCCGGGCATGCCGTATCTGGATATCGTGCGCCGCGTGGCCGAGCGTTTCGAGGTGCCGACCTTTGCCTACCAGGTGAGCGGCGAATATTCGATGATGTGCGCGGCGGTGGAGCGGGGTTGGTTGGATCGGGAGCGGGCTATGTTGGAGAGTTTGTTGGGGTTCAAGCGGGCTGGGGCGGATGGGGTTTTGACGTATTTTGCCGTGGAGGCGGCTCGGGTTTTGAGGAAGTAAGGCCTTCTTTTCTGAAGAAAAGAAGCAAAAGACTTTTGATGGTGCTGTCGCGGACTTGCCTGAAACGTCGTGGTGTTTTCGGATGAGCGCGGGCGTTGCAAATGCGGGGGAGCAAGAGTTTTTTGCTTCTTTTTTGCAAAAAAGAAGGCCTTGCTTTCTTCCTTCCGGGAGTTTCCCACCATGCTGATCCCCTGCCTGCGCTACGCCAACGCTCCTGCCGCGATCGACTTCCTTTGCGACGCGTTTGGTTTCACGCGGCACATGGTCGTGCCAGACGAGACCGATCCCGCGATCATCCAGCACGCGCAACTCGCTTTGGGAGACGCGATGGTCATGTTGAGCTCAGCCATCCCCGGCGGCGTAGCGGCGCTCTACGGGTTCCGCACGCCGGCGGAGGCCGGCGGGATAACGATGAGCATATATACGGTGGTGTCCGATGCGGATTCGCATCATGCGGTGGCTGCGGCGCGCAAGGCGGAGATCGTGACGGCGCCGCATGATAATGCGGGGTATCCCGGGCGGTCCTACAGCGCGCGCGATCCCGAAGGTAATGTGTGGGACTTCGGCACGTACGATCCTCGGGTAACCTGATGCAGAGGCCTGGCTTGTTCAGAAATATATGCTGCGTTCTGGCGCTGGTTTTGGCGGGCCTTTGCGGGACGGCCGCGCGTGCGGCGGGTCCGGACAAGGTGGTGTTGATCGCCGGCGACGACAGCCTGCCGGTGTTCGACAATGCGGTGCGCGGGATCGGCGCAGACCTGGCCTCCGGCGGTGTCGGCGCCGGCGACATCGTGCGGCTGAGCGCGTCCTCGGCCGGCGCGGATGCGGCGACTTTGGGCCATGTGGTGGCCGCGATTTCTGCGATGCGGCCCGCGCGCGGGCAGGGCTGCCTGGTGTTTGCGACGTCGCATGGCGGCAGGCGGGAGGGGCTGTATCTGTCGGATGGGGACACGTTTCTGACGCCGCGCGCGCTCGATGCGGCGCTTGTGCAAGGCTGCGGTTCGGCGCCGACACTTGTGGTGGTATCGGCGTGTTTTTCGGGGAGTTTCACCCAGCCGCCGATGGCGCGTGCGAACCGCGTTGTGTTGTCGGCGGCGCGGGCGGACAGGAGCTCGTTCGGGTGCGGCGCCGGGCGCGATTACACGGTGTACGATGCGTGTCTGCTCAAGGCGTGGCGGCCCGGTGTTGCGTGGGCGACGGTGTTCGCGGTGGTGAAGGGGTGTGTGCGCAACGAGGAACTTATCGAGCGGGTGCGTGCCTCGGAGCCGCAGGGGTGGTTCGGCGGCCGGGTCGGTGGGTTGGCGGTGCCTGGCGGAAGATAAGGGATGAGCAGCATGTAGTCGCCTGTCGGAACTCAGCAGAGTAGATCCCCGACAGGGAGCAAAAGTCTTTTGCTTCTTTTCTTCAGAAAAGAAGGCCTTGCTTCCTGAAAGCCTTTGCCGTCGCTCCCCAAACCTTGCCGGCTACACCCCCGCCTGACACAAGCCCCCCAATGCAAGCCGCCCAAACCCTGCGCCACCCGGGCGGCACCTACAGCCACCACCTCGCCCATACCGTCGCCATCGCCGCGCCGATCGCCGCCGCCCTACTCTCGGAAGTGGCGATGGGCCTGATCAGCACCATCATGCTCGGCAGCCTGGGCGACCGCGCGCTCGCCGCCGGCGCCTTTGCCATCAACGTATTCTTCACCGTGCTGCTCGTGTTGCAGGGCGTGCTGAGCGGCGTAGGCGTGCTGGCGGCCAACAAGCTCGGCGCCGGCGCGCCCGCCCAGGTGCCCGGCTATTACTGGTCCGGCGTGTTGCTGGCGGTGCTGATGGCCGCCCCCACCTTTGCGCTGATGAGCGCGCCGGCGGCGCTGTGGCGCGCGGCCGGGCAGACTCCGGTGCTGGCGGCGGATGTGGCCGGCTATCTCCATATCCTGCGCTGGGCGGTGCCGGCCGGCGTGGTGGGCGTGGGCATGATGCGCCAGTTCCTGCCGGCGATCGGCCTGCAGCGTGTGCTGATCTGGGTGTTGCCGGCCGGCGTGGGGCTGCACGCGGTGGTCACCTGGCAGCTCATACGCGGCGGGATGGGCCTGCCCGGCTACGGCATGGCCGGCTCGGCCTGGGCCATCGTCATCACCCTCAGCGTGGTGGCCAGCGCCATGCTCGCGGTGCTGCACGGCCGCCGGTTCCGCGGCTTCGTCCGCCTGGCAAGGCCGAGCCTGCCGGTGCTGCGGGCGCTGCTCGCCATCGGGCTGCCGGTGGCGGCCACCGTGGCGGTGGAGGCCGGGCTGTTCCTGATGACCACCCTGCTGGCGGCCGCGCTGGGCCAGGTGGTGCTGGCGGCGCACGTGATCGCGCTGAGCGTATGCACCGTGTCGTTCATGGTGCCGCTGGCGATCAGCCAGGCCGCAAACGTGCGCGTGGCCACGGCGCAGGGGGCGGGCGACCCAGGCGGCGCCCGGCGCGCCGGGTTCGCGGCCATCCTGCTCGGCGGCGGCTGCATGGCCGTGAGCGCGCTGGTGCTCAGCCTGGTGCCGCGCCTGATCGTGAGCCTCTATATCACGCCGGGCCCCGCCACCGCGGGGGCGGTGGCGCTGGGCGCCAGCCTGTTGCGGGTGGCCGGCGTGTTCCAGTTGTTCGACGGCACGCAGGTGGCGGCGAGCGGCGCGCTGCGCGGCCTGCAGGACGTGCGCGTGCCGATGGTGGTAGCGACGCTCGGCTACTGGGGCATCGGCTTCGTGGCCGGCTGGCTGCTGGCGTTCCGCTTCCATCTGGGCGTGATCGGCTTGTGGTGGGGGTTGTGCGCGGGGCTGGCGGTGGTGGCGGCCAGCCTGACGTTGCGGTTTGCGCAGCTGAGCAAAGCTGCGGTTGCGCTTTAGGAAGGAAGGAAGAAAGCAGTCCTTTTTCGAGAAAAAGGACCGAAAAACTTTATTTCCCCGCCTGCACGAAGGCTCCCACTCGTTCTGCCGGACGGTGCGATTGCAGAACAAAAGGGAGCCTTCGTGCAGGCGTCAGAGCAAAAGCTTTTTGGTCCTTTTTCTCGAAAAAGGACTGCTTTCTTGCTCGCCTCACTTCACCGCCAAAGCCACCTCGTTGCGCCGCAGGAACGGAACTGCAAACGGCGGGTCATACGAGAAATACCGCGGCTCGCCGAACGCCACATATCCCGCCCCCGCAAGCACGCGCCGCAACTTCACCGTCTCGCCGGCGCGCGCGACATCGGTCGCCGTGCCGGAATACTTGATCACCGCCAGCGTCTCCGCCGGTATGGTGGCCAGGCGCACGCCGCGTTCGGTGGGCGGCGGCGCGCCGGCTTTCACCACGGCGTGCGGCAGGAAGAAGCGCATCACCGGTGTGGCGCCGCGCGCCGTCTCGACGGGGAGCGTCATGGGCACCAGGGCCGGCGTGGCCTGCTCCACCGGGACCGTCATGGCCACCAGGTGCGCGCCGGTATTGGCGCCGGTGATGTAGCGGAACAGCCGGCCGAACGCCTGGCCCTGGTCGCCGCCGTCGATGTCGGTTTCCACCACCATGCGCGGGGCGTAGGCGCGTATCTCCACGTTGGCTGCGAGGGTTTTCACCACCTGGTAG
The DNA here is from genome assembly GCA_963795825.1 of uncultured Alphaproteobacteria bacterium. Classification (GTDB taxonomy): domain Bacteria; phylum Pseudomonadota; class Alphaproteobacteria; order Acetobacterales; family Acetobacteraceae; genus BOG-908. The sequence goes on from CAWCIW010000002.1 coordinate 47,191, forward strand.
GGCGGCTGCTCGTAGGCGCCGCGCAGGCCGAACATCGAGAGCCCGGATTCGGCGAAGGTGGTGAGGAAGTAGAACAGCTTGGACATGGGAGCCCCCGGGGCGTGGCCAGGAAAGGAAGGCCTTCTTTTTTGCAAAAAGAAGCAAAAAACTCTTGCTCCGACGCCTGCACCAGGGCCTGCGCTGAGTTTGCGAGCGCATCAACCTGCAGACAGAGCGTGGTCTGCGGGCAGGCGTCATAGCAAAAGCTTTTTGCTTCTTTTTCTCGAAAAAGAAGGCCTTGCTTGCCCTACTTCGCCACTTGCCGGAACAAAACTGCCGGCAACCCCCCCCCATCACCCCCCGCATCGGCGACCCGTCATCGTTACCGATCCAAACCCCCACCACCCGGTTGCCCACCGCGCCGATGAACCAGGCATCCCGGTTATCCTGCGTGGTGCCCGTCTTGCCGGCCACGCTACGGCCGGGCAGCGCCGCCGCCCGCCCGGTGCCGTCCCGCACCACCGCGCCCATCATACGCACCATCATTGCCGCCAGGTCCGGATCGACCACCGCGCTTGTGGCGGGCGGGGCCACCGGCTGGCGGTCGTGGTCGATGATCGCGGTCTCGATGCCGTACGGCGTCACGCGGCGGCCGCCGTTGAAGAACGTGGCGTAGGCGGCGGTCATCTCCAGCAGGCCCACCTCGCCGGTGCCGAGCGCCAGCGCTGGCACGTCCGGCAGGCGGTCCGCGATGCCGAGCCGGTGTGCCACGTCGGCCACCGCCTGCGGGCCGCCGGCGAGCTGTTCGAGCCGGACCGCCGCGGTGTTGAGGCTGAGGGCCAGCGCGTGTTCGAGCGTGACCTCGCCGCGCCAGCCGGGTTCGAAATCCTGCGGGCTCCAGTCGCCGATGCGCAGAGGCGCGTCGAGCACCAGGTCGTCCGGGCGGCTGCCGTGCTCGAGGGCGGCGAGCCACACGAAGGGTTTGAACGCGGAGCCGGGCTGGCGGCGGGCGAGGGTGGCGCGATCGTAGGCGCCGGGGCCGTAGGCGCGGCCGCCGACCAGGGCACGAACGGCGCCGGTGTCGGCATCGAGCACCACCACGGCGCCCTCGGTGGCGCGGGCGCGCGCGGCCTGGGCCGTCCAGCAGGGCGGCCAGGCGGGATTCGGCGAGGCGATTGCAGGCGGCCGTCGAGCGTGGTGCGCAGGATCGCGTCGCGGCCGGGCGGCACCAGGGGTTGGCCTGCGCGGCGGCCCAGTCGGCGAACCAGCCGCCGCCCTGCGCGCGGGCGAAGCGCATCTGCGCGCCGGCGGCGGTGGCGGCGTCCGCGGTGATCGCGCCGTTGGTCGACCATCGCGGCCAGCACCTCGCGCCCGCGGGCGGCGGCGGCATGCGCGATCCGTGCGCGGGTTGAAGCGGGAGGGCGCGCGCGGCAGCCCGGCGATCACGGCGGCCTGCCAGAGCTGCAGGTGGCGGCGCGGAGACGCCGAAATAGATGTGCGCGGCGGCGTCCACGCCCCAGGCGCCGGAGCCGAGATAGACGCGGTTGAGCCAGATCTCGAGGATCTCGGTTTTGGTGAAGTGGTGTTCGAGCCAGAGCGTCAGCAGCAGCTCCTGCACCTTGCGGCGCGAAGGTGCGCGCGTTGGTCAGGAACAGGGTTTTGGCGACCTGCTGGGTGATGGTGGAGCCGCCCTGCACCACGTGGCCGGCGCGCAGGTCGACGAGCAGCGCGCGGCCCATGCCCCACCAGTCGAGCCCGCCATGCGTCCAGAAGCGGCGGTCCTCCACGCTGACGGCGGCCTCGGGGAGCCAAGGCGGCAGGTCCGGGAGGCGGAGCGCTTCGCCCACCACGTCGCCATAGGTGGCGATGGTGGCGCCGGCGCGGTCCTGCAGCACCAGGCTGGGGCGGCGCACGGCGTCCAGCGCATCCTCCGGCCGCGGCAGGTCTCGGGCGAACCAGAGCAGGGCGGCGGCGGCGGCTAGAGTAACCCAGACGGTAGCGATCAGGGCCCAGCGCAGCAGGCGCCAGGGGATGCGTCGCCTGGCGCGTGGGGGCGCTGGTGGGGGTTGGATCGCTTGGGTTAGGAGGGCGGGGGCGCGGTACATCAGTGAGGGGAAGCAAGGCCTTCTTTTTTGGCAAAAAAGAAGCAAAAACCGTTTTGCCGTATTTGCGGGTGGGGGCGCTTTGGTTCCCGCCGGGCGGCTCGCGTGGGGATTTGGCCGGCGGGCTGCAGAAACGCTTTGTCTCCCGGCGCGGGCCGGGGCAGGTTGCGCGGCACGTGGCCCGCCTGGCGAAATGGTAGACGCAGCAGACTTAAAATCTGCGGCCTTCGGGTGTACCGGTTCGAGTCCGGTGGCGGGCATCCACCTGTATTCGTTTGATTTCTGCTCTTCCGGTGAGTCCTTCTCTGAAGGCGTAGCTCATGGATTCCCGGCGGACACAACTTATCTGTGCGAAAGTAAGTAGAGACTTTATATCTACCTACCCGTTTCTCATTTCACGATCGGGTACGAACAGTCTGCCGGTGTTCGCTCTGCTTCCGTCACTTCTGAGGAGCTGGCGCAAGCCGTATCGCAAGCTCTGCGCGTTGAGACGCAAGCACTTTCAGCTGACGGGCGAGATCAGGGCAGCCTCAACCCACGCCGTTCAAGAGGTGGCCGCTGTCCTGGACGAAGCCGCCCTCTGCACCCGTGGCGGGCCGCCTGATCTGATCCCGGCTGCCGTTTGCACCTTGCCGGTGCGTTGATCGGTGCCGGCTTCCACGTCGGTCGGGCGCCGGCTGATACACGCCAGTTCACCTTACAAGCGCGCGACATGCCGGACGGCACGCAGGGTCAGGCAAACGCGATAACCTGCTCCGTCTGTCGATCGGTAAGCGCACGCCGGAAAGCGGTCCGGTGCGGAACCCGTCCATAAACATCGCTAAGAGCCTTCGATCTCACCGGCCACGCGGACGTAAGCTTCACCCCACCAAGCACCTCTCAGGTTGTCGCAACTAACGATATCCAACCTACAAGCGAGTCATGCTTGCATTCCTCAACTGCTTAGCGTAATGTTCCATTCGCGTAACACTAAAGCAAAAATTCTATTTACTTGCAGGAGAGTCGAATGAATTCGAATGTTACAAAATCCGTAGCAGACACGTCACCTCTGCCTTATGCTCTGCTTCTTCTTGCGGTCAGCGGCCTTTTCCAAGCCGCTTCGATCGGTCGCAGTGAGGCCGCGCCAGCCTTGCTGGTGGGCAAATTCTCCGGAGGGTCGCATGGCGTCTCCGTCGGCCTAGGACTCAACGCAAGCATCCTTTTGGCCTTCAACTCGGCCCAGGAAAGCTGCCCGTGCAAAGGCACAAACGGTGTTGCAAGAAGCACGACAATGCCATCGTTGAACGTTCTCGGCGCCATCTCGGCAAGAACGAACACGGCCTACACAATAGCTCGCAAGACCTCGACAGTGGCGACGACAACGGAAAGTGCCACGGTCGGGAAGGCGGCTATGTTTGGCGGTTTGATCACGGCCGACGCGATCGTGGCGACAGCCAGACTCGGCGCAAGTGCAACCGCCTTCGAAACGTCGTCCAGCGGGACTAGTCTCGTCAATTTGGTCATCGCCGGCCAGGTGATTGATCCGGACGTTGCGGAGAATACCAGCTACGCCCTGCCCGGCCTCGGCACTGTTACAGTGAAGTATGTGGCCCCGATCAAGACGGCCCAGGCGGCCTCGATAGAAGTCGACGGCTTGCTCGTCACAATCAATGTCGCGAACAAGTATGGGCTGGCGGTCGGCAGCAGGATCGCCATAGCAAGTGCCGTGGCCGGCTATTCCCGGGTGCAACCCCAGGTCGTTCTCGGTGGGTATAGCCAAACCGCCAATGTGAATGGCGATGCGACAGCGCTCGCAACCGGCGGCGGCAATATCGGTGCCGCTCTGGCTTTTCCGATCTGTACGGACACCAATGGTGAGACAGAGACGCGCACGACTGAGAACCTTGAGGTAACTGGCCTTGCAACAGCCGCGACCGCCACCGTGACGGCGTTTGGCGGTTTGGTTGGGTCTGCCAACGTGGCCAAGACCACATCAAACCTCTCGAATGTGTCACTGCTAGGCGGTCTGGTAACAGCCGATTCGCTGGTTGCGGTCGCACAGGAAACCAAGCAAGCAATGTCTAACACGGCGTCGGCAGCGTCGACAGCCGGCTCCGGGTTTACCGGCCTGAAAATCGGTGGCTTACCGGTCGCAAGCACAATCAGGCCGAACACAACGGTTACTCTGCCGGGATTGGCTCGGTCACCATCAACGAGCAAGTCATAACACCGGCGGCCGGTGCTGTGCGCGTGACCGAACTCGACGTGATAATCAACCAACCGAACATCCTCAGCATTCCGGTCGGCACGCACCTGACGCTAGGAACGGCCTTCGCGGTCGCGCAGAACTTCTAGATCAGTGAGAACTAGGTCAGGAGGCGGACCTGACCTAGTTTGTCACCACTGATACCGGCTTATATGTTCGCCACGCGTCAAATCACACGCGCTTAGCAGCCTGCCGGACCTTTGCCTCCCCCTAAGCCAACGTAGATAGGCGGCTGGCCTATGTTGCGCTGCGGCCATCGGATCTCTCATCTCCCGCCTGCTTGCCCCTGGGAGCGCGCGTCGGTTCACGTGACAAAATAAGCTCGCGTGCATTGCACCCCTCACCACCCCAGCGCGTTATGCAGCGCATGAAACTGGTAGTGGTCGTTACGTGCGTTCTGGGCTGCCTGGCCTCCACCCTGTTGACGCCGGCCTTCGGCAGCGGCGGCTTCACGGCCTTCGCCGAGGACGAGGATGTGTGCCGCCAAGTGGGCGCCGCGGCAATCCAGGGCGCCTCCGGCCCCACCGCCGCGCACCGCTACGATGGCGCCTACCGCGGTTGCATGTTCGCGCACGGGCGGGACCGGCAGATGCGCGATTACGCCGATCAGGCGGAATACGGCATCCCGGGCAAGCCGAACGGCGACTTCCCGGACGCCTATTACAGCGTCCCTTACGCCACCCCCGGCTACGGCTATGACGGCTTCAGCTACTAAGCACGGAAGACGCAGCAGACGGCACCAGACTACAAGGCCAGCATCCGAGAGCTGGCCCAGCCGCCAACCTACTCCGCCGCCACCCGAATCGGCGCCACCGCCGCGCCGAGGGCCGCATCTGCCTGGAACGCCTGCAACCCTGTCTGCCAACGCCCGAGGATCAACGCATGGATGTCGTGCGTCCCCTCGTAGGTGTTCACCGCTTCGAGGTTCATCACGTGTCGTATCACGTGATACTCGTCGGAAATCCCGTTGCCGCCATGCATGTCACGCGACACCCGCGCGATCGCCAGCGCCTTGCCGCAATTGTTGCGCTTCATCAGCGAAACCATCTCGGGCACCGATTTGTGCTCGTCCATCAGCCGGCCCAGCCGCAGCGAGCCCTGCAGGCCCAGCGCGATCTCGGTCTGCATGTCCGCCAGCTTGAGCTGCACGAGCTGGTTGGCGGCCAGCGGCCGGCCGAACTGGCGGCGATCCAGCGTGTATTGCCGCGCCGCCTCCCAGCAGAACTCGGCGGCCCCCATTGCACCCCAGGAGATGCCGTAGCGCGCCTTGTTCAGGCAGCTGAACGGGCCCTTCAGGCCGCGCACGCCCGGCAGCAGGTTGGCCTCGGGCACGAACACGTCGTCCATCATGATCGAGCCGGTGACGGACGCGCGCAGCGAGAACTTGCCCTCGATCTTCGGGCGTCTCGAAGCCGTCCATGCCGCGTTCGAGGATGAAGCCGCGTATCACGCCGTCATCGGTCTTGGCCCACACCACCGCCACGTCGGCGATCGGCGCGTTGGTGATCCACATCTTGGCGCCGCTCAGCTTGTAGCCGCCGGGTGCCGTGCGCGCGCGGGTGATCATGCTGCCGGGGTCGCTGCCGTGGTCCGGTTCGGTCAGGCCGAAGCAGCCGACCAGGTCGCCGCTGGCCAGGCCGGGCAGGTATTTTTCGCGCTGCGCCTCGGTGCCGAACGCGTGGATCGGGTGCATCACCAGGCTGGACTGCACGCTCATCGCCGAGCGGTAGGCGCTGTCGACGCGCTCCACTTCGCGGGCGATCAGGCCGTAGGCCACGTGGTTCACGCCGGCACAGCCGTAGCCTTCGATGGTGGGGCCGAGCAGGCCGAGCGCGCCCATGTCGCGGAAGATCTGGCGGTCGAAGGTCTCGTGGCGGTTGGCCTGGACGATGCCTGGCATGAGCTTGCCCTGGCAGTAGTCGCGGGCGGCGTCGCGTATGGCGATCTCTTCGGCGTCGAGTTGGCCTTCGAGGTCGAGGGCGTCCAGCCAGGTCATTTCGTGGGGCTCCTAAGAGGAAGAAAGCAAGGCCTTCTTTTTTGCAAAAAAGAAGCAAAAAACTCTTGTCTCGACGGCTTAGCCAACGCCCGGTTTCGGTAAGATAAACGCGGCAGGTTCGGTGCGGGGAACGCAAAAGCTTTTTGCTTCTTTTTCTCGAAAAGAAGGCCTTACTCTTCCGCTTCCGCCCGCAGCCTGCGAAAACTCCGCACGCTGAACGGCAACATCAGCACATACATAAGCCCGGCCGCCGCCAATGCCAGCCACGGATCCGCCACCAGCAGCGCCGCGAAAAACCCGGTGCCCAGCAGCAACGGTAGCACATACTCCGCCGGCACCTTGAAGTTCTTGAAGCTCCACACCGGCAACGAGGATACCAGCAGCACCGAGGTGCCCACCAGCATGGCCGCCACGAAGCCGGGATATTGCGCGGCATCCGCCAGGCGCACCCAGCCCTGCTCCACCGCCTCGAGCCACACGAACAGCGGCAGCAGCACCAGCCCGGCCCCGGCCGGCGCAGGCACGCCGGTGAAGAAGCTCTGCGCATAGGCTGGCTTGGGGCTGGTCTCCAGCGCCGCGTTGAAGCGCGCCAGCCGCAGCGCCATGCACACGGTGAACATCAGGCACGGGATGAAGGCGAACCGGCTCGTGCCGTGCAGCGAGAAGATGTACAGGATGAGCGAGGGTGCGACGCCGAAGCTGCAGAAATCCGACAGGCTGTCGAACTCCGCGCCGAAGCGCGACGTGGCTTTCAGCAGGCGGGCCAGGCGGCCGTCCAGCCCGTCGATGATCGCGGCCACCACCACGGCGAGGGCTGCCGCCTGCCAGCGCGCGTCCAGCGCGTAGCGTATGCTGGTCAGCCCGGCGCACAGGCCGAGCAATGTCAGCAGGTTGGGCATCACCCGGTTGAACGACGGCCCCTTGTAGCGCGGCCGGCGGCGCAGGCGGCGCCGGCTGCCGGACAAGCGGGCCTGCGGGGTCTGGTCCATCAGGCGGGGCGCATCAGGCGGGGGCGCGTCAGGTGAGGTGCGCGACCACCGTCTCGCCCCCCACCATCGTCTGGCCGACCACCACCAGCGGCGCCACGCCGACCGGTAGATAGATGTCGGTGCGCGAGCCGAAGCGGATGATGCCGAAGCGGTCGCCGGCGCGCAGCACGTCGCCCTGGCGTGCGTCGCACAGGATGCGCCTGGCGATCAGCCCGGCGATCTGCACCACGGCGATGTCGCGTCCGTCGGCGAGCTGTATGGCCAGAGCATTGCGCTCGTTCTCGTCGCTCGCCTTGTCCACGCTGGCGTTGAGGAATTTGCCGGCGTGGTAGGCGATCCGCGTCACGGTGCCGTCGGCCGGCACGCGGTTCACGTGCACGTTGAGCACCGAGAGGAACGTGGCCACCCGCCAGCGCGGCGCCAGGCCGAGGCCGAGTTCGGAAGGCGGGGTGGCGAGCTGCACGGACACGATTTGGCCATCCGCCGCGGCAAGCACCAGTCCCGGCGCTGGTGGCGGCACGCGCTCCGGGTCGCGAAAGAAGTACAGGCAGAACAGGGTGGCGGCCAGGCCGAGCCAGAACACGCCGTAGCCGGTGAACAGGCCGACCACGGCCACCGCGGCGGCGCCGGCGATGAAGGGTTGCCCGGCCCGGTGCGGCGGAGCCAGCACCATCCGCGTCGATTGCAGGAGGGACATTGGTGGTGTGATGCGGGGTCGGGGCCGCTTGGTCAAGTTTTCGGGCGCTATCGGGGCGCGACGGAGCCGGGTGGTGCCGCCTGTTTGTGCGGGCGCGTCGCTGCCTGGCGCCCGTGGAGCGGGTTCGGGCGCGCCCTCATTCTGTTCGCTTAAGCCCCGCCTGCCGCCTGCCGCGCAACCGCAACGCCGCCCAGACCAGCAGCGGCGACACGCACGCTAGGTCGACCGCCAGCACCCGCCCCCTGTCCGACGCCACGAGCGCGCAGGCGGCGACCAGCACGATCAGGCCCGACCCGGCTTCCGCCAACCCGGGCAGCACGGCGGCGACCACGCCGGGTATCAACGCCGCGCGCGCCCAGTGGACGGACGCGCCGGACAGCATCAGGCCGCCGGCCAGGACCAGCGACGCGGCCACATTGCCCCAGCTTGCTGCGTCACGCACGCCGCCGTGGCCGTCGTGCGCGCCACTTTGGCCGCCGGTCCCGCCTTCGCTGGCCCCGCCTACGCACACGAGAAAGCGCGCCAGCGGTAGGGCGATCGCCAGGCCGACGAACACCGGCATGCAGTATAGAATGCCCACAACGTCGAACGGTGTGCCGCGCAGCCACCACGCCGTCAGCGCCGCCGTGCCGAGCGCAGCTGGCGAGACGGGACCTGGCTGCGCAAAGCCGGCCGCCAGCCAGAGTATGAGCGCCAAGCCCGGCAGGCGCCCGACGGGCGGCTCCGGCCAGGCGGCCCAGCCGGGATCCAGCAGCAACCAGCCGGTGAACACGGCGGCGCAGGCGAGTTGGGCGGTGCCGCGCGGGGTTTTGGCCCGACCGAGCAGCCTTCCGGCCGCGGTGATGGCGCCGGCGGCGAGGGGGGCGTGCCAGAGCGGGAGCAGCAGGACGTGCAGGCCGTACTGGGCCAGGTGGTAGGCGTGGGCCAGCAGGGTGTGCATGGGGGTGGTTTTAGGGGAAGGCAGCAAGCAAGCAGTCCTTTTTTGAAAAAAAGGACCAAAAAACTTTTGCGTTCCCCGGTGCAGGGCCGCCCGCGCTGTCTCTGCCGAAGCGGGACTTGCACGGGAGGCGCGGGCGCCGATGCGGCGGGGAACGCAAAAGCTTTTTGCTTTTTTTTCTCGAAAAAGAAGGCCTTCCCTTGCTTTCGTTTATCTACCAAGGAGGCGTAGTCTGGCAATCGTGCCACGCTCCCCAGCCAAAGCCGCGCCCCGCCAACCCATGACGCAGGGCAACGTGGCCGGCCAGCTCGTGCGGCTCACCGTGCCCGTCGCCTGGGGCATACTGGCATTGCTCGGCTACCGGCTCGCCGAAGCCTGGTTCGTGGGCCAGGTCGGGCCGGATGCGCTGGCCGCCATCAGCTTCGCCTTTCCCGTCACCATGGTGGTGTTCAGCGTGTCGATCGGGCTCGGCGCCGGCACGTCTTCGGTGATCGCGCGCGCCATCGGCGCCGCCGAGGAGGGCGTGCCGCGTTTGGTGGCGGACGCGCTGATACTGACCGCGCTGGTGGGCCTGGCCTGCGCCGCGCTGGGTGTGGTTGGCGCACACTGGCTTGCCCGCCTGCTCGGCGCCGGGCCGGACCTGGCTCCCGCGATCGCCGGCTATCTGCGCATCTGGTTCCCAAGCGCCGTGCTCGTTCTGGTGGCCACCGTCGGGCTTTCCGCCGCGCGCGCCGCCGGTGACGCCACCTTCCAGGGCACCGCCATGGTCGCCTCCTCGCTGCTCAATCTGGCGGTGGCGCCGCTGTTGATACTGGGCGGCTTCGGCTGGCACGGGCTGGGGCTGATCGGCGCGCCGCTCTCCAGCCTGGTCGCCTGGACGCCGTTGCTGGTCGCCACGATCTGGCGGCTCGAGCGGCTGCATCTCCTCTCGTTCGACCGGCTGAACGTGGCGGAGTTCATGGCCTCCTCGCGCCGCATTCTGCGCGTCGGCCTGCCGGCCGCCGCCACGAACTGCGTGATACCGGTGGCGTCCGGCGTGATCACCTGGTTGCTGGCGCCGTATGGGCACCAGGTGGTGGCGGGGTTCGGCCTGGGCAGCCGGGTGGAGTCCGTGGCGATGGTGCTGTTCTTCGCGCTGTCCGCGGTGATGAACCCGTTTGCCGGGCAGAATGCCGGCGCCGGGCGGATTGGCCGCGTGCGGGAGGCGCTGCGGGTGACGGCCTGGTTCTGCGCCGGGTTCGGGGCGCTGCTGGCGGTGGCGCTGTATGCCGGGCGGGCCTGGGTGGCCACGCGGTTCACCCACGATCCCGGCGTGCTCGCCGCGGCCACGCTGTATCTGGCGCTGGTGCCGGTGAGCTACGGGCCGGCGGGTATCATCGCCATCGTCAATGCGGCGTTCAACGGGCTGAACCGGCCGATGCACGCGGTCGCCGTGTCGGTGGCGCGCACGCTGGTGGTGAACGTTCCGGTGGCGTGGCTGGGCGGGCGGCTGCTCGGGGCGGAGGGGGTGTTCCTGGGGATCTGCTTCTCGAACGTGGTGGTGGGCATCGGGAGCTACGTCTGGGTGTACGCGGTCACCGGGCGGGGGCGGCGCAAGGTGGCGCTCGCGGCGGCTTAGCCTGAAGGCGGGCCGTGCGCCACCGGTTCCGATACGCGTCATGGGGCTACGGATAGACCGGCGGTGTGTCGCAGGCCATCAGCAACGATTTCGGCAGCTTCGTTTGATCCCTGGCGTAGAGATCCAACGCCGCGATCGTCCTCGGCATATTTCGGATTTGCCTGTATCCGGGCGCAATTCTTTGCATTTCGCTCGGGATTGCGCGCGTTTCCCTCCTTCAGCTTGAGCAGCGCCGGTCCGGCAGAGTCCATGAACGCTGCCTTTGCCTTCGGCGAGAACGGGCACGCCATCAGGCGTTGCACCAGGGACCGGCGGAGCAGTTCGCCATGCGCCGCATCGCCGCACGAATCGAACGACACGCTCGAAAGCAGATAGGCGATAGCAAACGTGTCGGTGTTTTCCAGGAAGCCATTCGAATCGCGCGGCAGGCGCGCTTGACCGTCTACCTGGCCAACGGCGCTTCCGCTCACCAGCACGCACACGCTCAGGATGGCCGCGCAGAGAGACGCCGCGAGTTCCGCCCGAAACACAGCCCGGTTCTTCGATAGACGCATACGGATTCATCTTTCGGGCAGATTGTTACGTTGATCCAACAGGAAGGCCGCCGTATCTGCAACTGTCTACGAAGCAGCGGTTTTTTTCCCCCGCATACGCAAACTTGCCGCGTTCAGCTCGGCCAGTATCCCAGGCTCCGCCACGATCCGCTCGGCCACCGCCACCGCCCGGCCCAGTTCCGCCAGGCTCGCATGGCGCAAAGCCGGGCGCGCGATCGCCTCGTACCACGGCCGGCCCATCGCATTGTCCAGACACACCCGCATGAAACAGTGATCGAGCCGGATCGGCCAGTGATGGGCGCCTGCCATCGCCGGCAGTTGCACGCGCGTCAGCGCCAGCCATCTAGCCACCAATGCCGCCCGATCCTGCGCCGCTGATCCTGACATTGCTGCTCGACGCGCCGGCGCATGCCTGGTTCGACGCGCTACGCCAACAGTATTTCCCGCCGGACCGCGTGCAGGTGGGCGCGCATGTCACGCTGTTCCACGCGCTGCCTGGCGCGCGCGAGCCCGAACTGGTGCGCGAAGTGGCCGATGCCTGCGGCGCCACCGCGGCGTTCGACGTGGAGATCGCCGGCCTGCGCCCGCTCGGCCGCGGCGTGGCGTTCGCCCTGCGCGCACCCGGCGCGCTCGCGTTGCGGGCCAGGCTGCGCGCCGTCTTTTCGGCCGACCTCACGGCGCAGGACGCCGCCGCCTGGTCGCCGCACGTGACGATCCAGAACAAGGTGGATTCCGCGGAAGCGCGCCGCACTCAGGCCGCGCTGGCCGATCTCGCCTGGCCGGCCGGGATCACCGCCGAAGGTGTTGCGGTCTGGCGTTATCGCGGCGGTCCGTGGGAGCCGCTTGCCACAGCACGCTTCGTCCCGCTTTGACGGTTACCCCGTGTTCCGCGCGCCTTCCCATCCAGCGCGCGCTGGCGCCTTGACGTCGCGCCGCGTTCCCGGCGAGGTGGCCTGATGCATGTTGTCATCATCGGTGGCGGGTTCGCAGGCGCCGCCTGCGCGCTGCACCTGCTGCGCGACAACCCGGCGCTGCAGTGCCGGCTGACGATGATCGAGCCGCGCGCCACGCTGGGCGCCGGCCTGGCCTATTCCAGCCCGGCGCCCGAACACCGCACGAACGTGGCCGCCGCCCGCATGTCCGTGCTGCCCGAACACCCGACGCATTTCCACGACTGGCTGCTGGCCCAGGGCGACCCGGCGCGCGATCCGGCCAGCGCCCTGCCGGACGGCCGGCTGTATCCCGCCCGCGCGGTGTTCGGCCGCTACGTGAACGCCCAATTGCGGGATCAGCTCGCCAGCCACCCCGGCGTGGTGTTCCGCCATATCCGCCAGGAAGCGGCGCGGGTGGAAGCCGAGGGTGATGGCCTGCGGGTAACGCTGGAGGCGGACGACGCGATCCCAGGCGACACGCCTTCGGGCGCCAGGCACAAGGCAGGCGGCGGGGAAGGGGTGTTGGCCGAACCTGGCGGGCACGACGGCGGCACGCTGCACGCCGACGCCGTGGTGCTCGCCGTCAGCCACTCCGCGCCGGACCTGCCGCGCCCGCTCCAGGACGTGCCGGCCGTGCTGGCGGACCCGTGGGACGTGCCCGCGCTCGACCGCATCCCCGCGGCGGCGCGCGTGCTCATCGTCGGCACCGGGCTCACCGCCTGCGACGTCGCCGCGCGCCTGCTCGCCCGCAACCACGCCGGCCCGCTCACCATGATCTCCCGCCACGGCCTGCTGCCCCGGCCGCGCACGCCGCTGCCCGTGCAAGCCGAAGGCGACTTCACCACCGCGCCCGAGACCACCGCGCTCGGCCTGCTGCGCCGCGTCCGAGGCGCCATGGCCGAGGCGATCGCGCACGGCCGCCCCTGGGAAAACGTGGTCGATGCCCTGCGCCAGCAATCCGCCGCCGCCTGGGGCACGCTCGACTGGCCGCAACGCCGCGCTTTGCTGCGCCATTTGCGCACCTGGTGGGATGTGCACCGCTTCCAGAGCGCGCCGCAGATCGACGCCGCCCTCGCCGATGCGCAAGCCACCGGCCGCCTGCGCGTGCTGGCCGGCCGCCTGCTGGGCGTGTCTGGCGCCACCGTGACGCTTCGCCCACGCAACGCGCCCGCCGACGCGCAGATGACTGCCGACGTGATCGTCGCCTGCACCGGGCCGGGGCACCGCACGGTGGTCGCCGCCCACCCCGTGTTGCGCGGTCTGTTCGAGGCGGGCGCGCTGCAGCCGGATCCGGCGGCACTCGGGATCTGGGTGGATTCGGATAGCCGGGTGCTGCGGGCGGACGGGTCCGCCTGGCGGAACCTGTTCGTGGCGGGGCCTTTGGCGCGGGGAACGTTCGGGGAGTTGATGGGGCTGCCGCAGGTCAATCTGCAGCCGCGCGATGTGGCGGGGCGGGTGGCGGGGCTTCAGGCAAGTAAGGAAGGCCTGCTTTTTTGAAAAAAAGAAGCAAAAAACTTTTGCTCCCTGCCTGCACCATGGCCTGCGCCCTTTTTGCCAGGCGAACGGCTGCAGAAGAGGCCTGGGCTTCGGTGCAGCGGGGAACGCAAAAGTTTTTTGGTCCTTTTTTTCAAAAAAGGACTGCTTGCCTTTGCTGACCCCCCGCGCGGGCGTCGCCGGATGGCCCGTCAGCCACTCCCGCTCGCCTTTGCTCCACAATCACTGGCTGCGCCTCCACCGCATCGACGCCGCTTACATCCAACTCCCGGTCCGCCCCGAAGACCTCACCGGTGCCATCGCCGACCTGCGCGCAACAGGCTTCGCCGGCCTGAACATCACCGTGCCGCACAAACAGGCCGCCTTCGCGCTCTGCGACAAGGTCGACGACAGCGCCCGCCAGGCCGGCGCCGTCAACACGCTGGTGTTCGCACCGGACGGCATACGCGGCCTGAACACCGACGGCGCCGGCTTCCTCGCCAATCTTGCCGCGCACGGCGTGGCCGCCGACGGCCCGGCGCTGCTGCTCGGCGCAGGCGGTGCGGCGCGCGCCATCGCGTCGGCGCTGCTCGCGGCCGGCGCGCAGGTGAGCGTGACGAACCGGTCGCCGGAGCGGGCGCAGGCGCTGCGCGCGCATCTGCCGGGGTTGCGCGTGCTGGACTGGGACGCGCGGCACGCCGCGATCGCCGACCACGCGCTTCTGGTGAACACCACCTCGCTCGGTATGGCCGGCCAGCCGCAGTTGGAGATGACGCTCGACCGCGCGGCGCCCGGCCTGGCGGTGGCCGATATCGTGTATGTGCCGCTGCAGACCGCGCTCCTCACCGACGCGCTGGCGCGCGGCCTGCGTGCCGTGCCCGGGCTGGGCATGCTGCTGCACCAGGCGGTGCCGGGCTTTGCGGCCTGGTTCGGGATCACGCCGGTGGTGGACCAGGCCTGCTACGATCTGCTGGAAGCAGATATTCCCAGGCTGTGACGCGCCTTTTGGAGCCGTATCGGTTGTGTAGGATGTTGGCTGGGTATCGAAGCGGGTCGGGGTGGACGCGTATCAGGAAGGCAAGAAAGCAGTCCTTTTTCGAGAAAAAGGACCAAAAAGCTTTTGCTCCGACGACTGCACCATGGCCTGCGCACTTTCTGCAGGCCAATGCGGTTGCGGGAGGAGCCGGGTGCTCGGGCAGGCGTCATGGCGAAAGCTTTTTGCTTCTTTTTCTCGAAAAAGAAGGCCTTTTTTGCTTGCTGCGCCCATGATCATCCTCGGCCTCACAGGCGGCATAGGCATGGGCAAATCCACCGCCGCCCGCGCCCTGCGCCGCGCCGGCCTGCCGGTGTTCGATGCGGACGCCGCCGTGCATCGCCTGCAGGCGCCCGGCGGCCGCGCGCTGCCGGCAATCGCCGCGGCCTTTCCCGGCACGGTGAGCGGCGGCGTGCTGGACCGCGCCGCCTTGCGCGCCGCGGTGCTGGCCGATCGCGGGCGCCTGCGCACGCTGGAGGCGATACTCCACCCTATGGTGCAGGCCGAGCAGCGCCGCTTCCTGGCGCGCGCGCGCGGCGCCGGCTGTCGCATGGCGGTGCTGGACGTGCCGTTGCTGTTCGAGACCGGCGGGGATCGGCGGGTGGATCGGGTGATGGTGGTATCTGCGCCGCGCGGCGTGCAGGTGGCGCGGGTAAGGCAGCGCCGGCGCATGTCCGACGCGGAAATTGCGCGTATCATCGCGTTGCAGATGCCGGATGCGGAGAAGCGTCGGCGGGCGGATGTGGTGGTGTTGACGGGGTTGTCGCGGTTCCACGCGACGCGGGCAATCCGGCGGTGGTTGGATACGTTGCCTTGGGACTTACCTGTCGGCAGCAAGGAAGTAAGGCCTTCTTTTTCGAGAAAAAGAAGCAAAAAGCTTTTGCTGTGACGCCTGCACGAGGATTTGGCTTTCATTGCAACCGCATCGGCTTGCAGAATGAGCGTAGGCTGCGGGGCAGGCGTCAGAGCAAAAGCTTTTTGGTCCTTTTTCTCGAAAAAGGACTGCTTGCTTGCTACGCCGTCTCCGGAACCAGCAAAGTCCCTGTCCGCGCCTCGCACGACCCCAGATCCGCATCGGTCAGCATGCGCCAGGACCCGCCGGCCAATATCTCGCAAGGGCGGAAACGTATTTTGTAGGCCATCTTGCGGCTTTCCGGCACCCAGTAGCCGAGATACACGTAGGGCAATCCCAAGGCCCGCGCGCGTTCGACCAGCCACAGTATCGCGTATGTGCCGAGCGAACGTTTCGTCAGTTCCGGTGCGAAAAAGCTGTAGACAGCGGAGAGGCCGTCTCCCAGCCGGTCCGCGAGGCAGGCGCCGACGAGGCGGTCGTCTTCGTCGCGGAACTCCACCACGATCGTTTCGATGGGCGTATCCTCGACCATTGCGCGGTAGTCGTAGAAGCTCATCGTGGCCATGTCGCCGTCGCCGTGGCGGGCCTGCTGGTAGCGTTGGAAGAGGGCGAATTGTTCGGCGGTGGCGCGGGCGGGGACTTCGAAGCCTTCGGTGCCTTCGTTCGCGCGGGCGACGCGGCGCAGGCCGCGGTCCGGTTCGAAGCGGCGTGTGTCGATACGGATCGGCACGCAGGCGGAGCAGCTCGGGCAGACCGGGGCGTAGGCGATGTTGTGGCTGCGGCGGAAGCCTGCGCGCGAGAGCCGGTCGTGCAGGGAATTTGCGTCCGGCCCGGTGATTTCAGTCACCACCTTGCGTTCCGTCCTGCCCTGCACGTAGGGGCAGGGCAGCGGCGCGGTGGTGTAGAAGAATTGCGGTCGGCGCGGCGGCTTATAGGTCATCCGGAAGTCAGTGTGCAGCCTTCCCGCCATCCTGGGCAAGTACAGTAAAGAAGCAAACCACCTTTCCGCCTGGGCCCGACAGGGAGCAAAAGCTTTTTGGTCCTTTTTCTCGAAAAAGGACTGCTTGCTTGCCTCACGGGGTAAGCAGCAGGTGCCCCTGTATGGAGCGTGCCTCTGCCGGGATGGTAACCGACTCTCCCGCAGCCCAGAGCGGCACCATGTCGAAAGCGTGCGCGCTTAGCAGGTTGCCCGACTGCCCGGGCGTGACCACGAACCGGCTGCGCTCCAGGTTAGCCAGGTCGTAGATGCCGCGATAGGCGGCGCCGTGGCGGGAGGTGAAATCGCCGAGGTCGCCGCTGCCGCCGCGGAACAGCGTGCTGTCGTCGCCGTCCACCGCGACGCTTCGGCTGGCGAACCCGCCGATTACGGGCAGCGCGCCCAGTAGGGGGTGGGCGAACACCGCCTGGTGTGCGGTGCCCCAGCGCCAGGCTTTCGGGTCGTCGCCGTATTTCGTGGCGAGCTGGACCACTGAGTCGTGGATTGCGGTGCTCAGGGAGGGGCGGCAATCGCCGTTGCACCAGACGGCGCCGGCCGGGGTTATCAGCCAGTCGAGGAAGCTGCCCCAGTGGCCGAGATCGCTTTCCGCCACGTGGTTGGCGGCGATCGTGCGCGCCACGAAGAGCTGCACGGCGGCGTTGAAGATCAGCGGCTCGGGGCGGTCCTTGGCCATCGTGCCATCCCAGGCGGCGAGCAGGGTTTGTGCCGTGCCGGTCGTGCCTTGCTGGCGGGGCAGCGCGTTGAGGTATGGCAATACGTCATGGGCGAGCACGCTGATGTCGTCACGCTGCATGTCGGCGAAGTCGTCGGCCGAGAATTTGGCTTTGCCGCCCAGCAATTCGTGGATGCGGCGCGCGCGTATCGGCTGGGGGAAGTCGCGCCCGAGGAACGGCGAGAAGCCGGGCGGGGCGGTGCGCTCGTTGGCGTTTTCCACCGAGCCGCTCGCGGGATTCACGAAATGCGGCAGTGCCGCGCCGCCGGCGAACCCGGTCCAGTCATGCGCACCGTCGTCGCCGGCGACCGGCGCGCTGCCGTCGCCGGCGCGACGCACCGGAACCTGGCCGGTGGTGAACAGCGCGATGCCGTCCGGCCCGGCGACGGTCAGGTTCTGCATCGGCGCCGTCATTATGGCGGCCGCGCGACCCGCATCGGCGACGCTTTCCGCATGGTTCAGCGCGAACAAGCCGGGCGCCGGGCTGCCGAGCTGGAATTGCGCCATCTCGACGGCCAGCACGGGACTGCCGGCTGGTTCGGCGTCGCTGATCACCGGGCCGTGCCGCGTGCTGCGCACGGTGACGTGGACGTCCGGCGCGCCGCGCACGTGGATCACCTCGTCGCGCGTGGTGAACGCCATCGGCCCGTCCGGCGTGGCGTAGCGCCCGTCCGGCAGCGTGCGTTCGACGAACACATCCTGCGTGTCGATACCCGTTGTGGTGAAGCTCCAGCCGATATGCGCATTGCGGCCGATTACCAGGAACGGCACGCCAGGCGCGGTGGCGCCCACGAGCACGCTGCCCGGCGTTTCAATGCGCGCGAGATACCACAAGGACGGGAAGCCGAGCTGCAGATGCGGATCGCCCGCCATCAGCGCGGCGCCGGTGGCGGAGCGCGCGGCGGACACCGCCCAGGCGTTCGAGGCTTCGTCCGGCAACGTGAAGCTTTCCGGAAAATGCGGCAGGCTTTGCAACAGGCCCTGTCGCACGGGAGCAGCAGGTGCCGCCGAACTGTCGGGTGCCGCGGTGCTGTCCGTGGGCGGCCACAGCTCGCCGATACGCGCCGCGGGCACGTGGCCCGCCAGCGCCGCGCGCGACAGCTCCGTGCGGTAATTATCCGCGAGCCAGAGCGACACCGTCTCGCTCCACAGCAGGCAATCCGACGGCTGCCATTTCTCCGGCGCGCCCAGCAAAAGGAACTCCGGCGCTGCCATCCGCCCGCGCTCTTCAATCCACGCATTCACGCCGTTTGCATAGGCGGTGAGCACCGCTTTCAGCTCCGGCGACAGTGCCGCATACGAATGTTCCGCGTGCAACCGCTCGCCGAATATGCGCGCCATGCGGTCCACCTTCACGGCACGCGCGCCGGCGATTTCCGCCAGGCGGCCGGAGGCGGCGCGCCTGGTGAGGTCCATCTGAAACATCCTGTCCCGCGCATGAAGATAGCCGAGTGCGGCGGCCGCATCGGGCTCGTTCTTCGCGTGTATGCGGGGAATGCCGTAGCTATCGACGGTTATGTCGACGGGTGCGGAGAGGCCGGCGATGTGCAGGCTGGAGTCAGCGGGTGGGAGCGTGCGCCACAGGGTGAAGGTGGCGGCGGCGATCAGCAGGACCACCAGGAGGGCGGCGGCTTTTACGAATTTCATCTATCACGCCCAAGATGGTAGGCAAGAAAGCACTTCTTTTTTGAAAAAAAGAAGCAAAAAACTTTTGCTCCCTGTCGGCGCGTGCTGGAACGCGGTGTGACAGCGGAGCAAAAGTTTGTTGCTTCTTTTGTTCAGAAAAGAAGGCTTTCCTTTTGCGGCTCGGCCAGTGCCACCCCATTCCGCTCGCCGCGAAACATACGCGACGCCGCATAGGCCAGCCGCCGGGACCGCATCACCGATCCCAGCGGCCGATGCGCCGCCAGCCCGTTCCACGGATTGAACGCCAGCCCCACATCGCCGCCCGCCTGCTTGGCCGCACTCCAGCTCTCCTGCGCCGGCGCCGTGATGCGCGCCACCGCCACATACGCACTCTCGTCCTCCGGCCACATCGTGGCCGCATCCTCCACCGGCATCTTCGCAATGTCGGTGCACAGCTGCACGCGCAATTCCCACACGCCGCCCTGCGTCGCGAAGAACGCCGTCACCGCCTCGCGTATGCCGTCCGGATGCCCGTGCAGATGGAGCTTCTGCTTGCTGAGCGCGCGCAACTCGCTCGACACCGGCGAGACGCAAACCTTGCCGAAATACGCGCCGTGCAGCAGCGCGCCCTGGGTATAGAACGTGTCGCCGAGCAGATGCGTCTCCGCCTGGCCGGCCAGCGTGGTGAGCGTCGCGGATTTGCCGCCGACCGCCTCGAGCGCGCGCTCCGCCGTCTGGCTCACCGCGGAGAGCGCGATCTTGCCGGCTTCGAACTTGTCCGTGCTCTTCACCAGCACTTTCAACTGGCGCAGGAATGCCTGGGCGTCGGCTACCTGGAACGACGGCGAATTGCCCATCACCCAATCCTGCGTCACCGCCGCCTCGCTTCCCGGAAGACGCGCGCCTTCCACGCCGATGACTTTCAGCGCGCAGCCGCGCGGCGTGGAAACCCTGTCGTCCAGCACGTCGCCGGGCGTGGTGGAGAAGCGCATCACCATCGGATATTTGCCGGGTTTGGCGAACAGGCCCTGCGCATACGGCGCCGGCAGATCCGCCAGCACTTCGAATTCGCCGGTCACCAGGCCGTGGCTTTTGGCATGGACGGCGCGCCAGGCCTTTCCGGTGTCGGTGAAGGTGCGCTGGCTGATCTCCAGCATGGCGTCACGCAGGCCGGCTTCGACCTCCGCCTCGTCCGGCAACGGCGTTTCGAAGGCGGGCTCGAACAGGAGGGGCTGGGACATGACGGGTAAGCGCAGCCGCCCCGCTCACAGTTGCTTGGCGGCACGCCCGGATTGCAGCAAATCCCTGAGCACGGCTGGCAACATGTCGGGCAGGTCCTCTGCCATCAGGCCGGGCCCGAACGCCGCGCCGCATGCGCCATGCAGCCACACCCCCGCACAGGCCGCCGGAAACGCCGCCATCCCCTGCGCCAGCAGGCCAAGGATGAAACCGCCCAGCACGTCGCCGGACCCTGCGGTGGCCAGCCAAGCCGGCGCGTTGGCGTTGATCACCGCCCGGCCATCCGGCGCTGCCACCACGGTGTCCGTGCCCTTCAGCACCACCACGGCGCCGCTCCTCCGGGCGGCGATGCGCGCGCGTGATATCTTGTCGCCTTCCAGATCGGGGAAAAGCCGGGCGAACTCACCCTCGTGCGGCGTCAGCACGCACGGGCCGCGCACCGCCGCGAACAGAAGGTCTGGGCCTGCCTTGAACACGCTGAGCGCATCGGCATCGAGCACCACCGCGCGCCCGGTTGCGAGCAGGGCCAGCGCATGGGAGCGCGTGGCGTCGCTCACCCCGGCACCCGGCCCCACGAGCAGCGCGGTGAGGCGCGCGTCGCCGAGCAGGGCGGCCAGGTCCGCCTCGCCTGATAGCTTGCGCACCATGATGCTGGTCAGCGCCGCCGCATAGATCGGCCACGCGGCCTCCGGCGCCGCCACGCTCACCAGCCCCGCCCCGGCGCGCGCCGCCGCCCGGGCTGCCAGGCGCGCCGCCCCGGTCATCTCCCCGCCGCCCAGAACCAGCGCATGGCCGCGCGAGAACTTGTTGCCGGCCGCCTCGGGGCGCGGCATTGCGGCGCCCCACACCGCCGGCGCGTTCTCCCATGCCGACACGTCCAGCGCGCCCAGCACCGCGTTGCGTATGCCGATATCGGCCAGCACCACTTCGCCGCACAGCGCGCGCCCCGGCATCACCAGGTGGCCCGGCTTCTTGCGGAAGAACGTGACGGTGAGCGCGGCCGCCACGGCGCCCAGATCGGCCCCGGTGTCGCCGGCCACGCCGGACGGCACGTCGACCGCGACCACCGTCGCGCCGGCGCGGCACGCCGCCTGCAGCAGCTTTGTGGTCGCGGGGTCGAGCGGCCGCGACAGCCCGGCGCCGAACAGCGCGTCGACCACCAGTCCGGCGCCCGCCAGCAGGGCAGGCGTTGCCGTCTCGGTGCGCCCTTGCCAGGCTTGCGCGAAATGGGCGGCTTCCGGCGAGCCCTGCCCCGTCGGCCCGATCGTGCCCACGCGGACCGGCCAGCCCGCCTCTTCCAGCAGGGTGGCGATCACGTAGCCGTCGCCGCCGTTATTGCCGGGCCCGCACAGGACGATCGTGGGGCAGGGGGGATAACGGCGGACGATCTCCCTGGCCACGGCCTGGCCGGCGGCCTGCATCAGGCGGTGCGGGGCGATGCCGCTCAGGCGGTCGGCTTGCGCCATCTGGGCGCAGGTCAGCACTTCTTGCATTTGGACTCCGGGCGAGGAAGCAAGCCCGCTTTTCGCAGAACGGAAGCGGAAAAGCGGGCCTTCCTTTCTGTAACTTGGCAGCCGGGGACCATCTACCTAGGCTGACGCACCCCGACAGGACCACGCCCCACATGATCAGCACCGCCCGGCGCACCCTCGCCGCATTCGCCGGCCTCCTGCTGTGCTCCTCCGCCCTCGCCGCACCCCCGGGGCCCTCCGGCGCCGTGCCGGACAATGTGCTGCGCGCCACGCTCGACAACGGCCTGCGCGTCGTCATCGTGCCGGACCACCTGGCCCCCGTCGTCACCACCGAACTCAACTACCTCGCCGGCTCGAACGACGCGCCGGCCGGCTTCCCCGGCACCGCGCACGCGCTCGAACATATGATGTTCCGCGGCGCAAAGGGCCTCGACCGTGACCAGCTCAGCGAACTCGGCGCCTTGCTCGGCGGCGATTACAACGCCGACACCACGGAATCCGTCACCCAGTATTTCTACACCGTTCCCGCCGCCAGCCTGCCGGTGGCATTGCATATCGAATCGCTTCGCATGCGCGGCCTGAACCTGGACCAGGCGGACTGGGACAAGGAGCGCGGCGCCATCGAGCAGGAAGTCAGCCGCGACATGTCCTCGCCGATCTACACCTACCTCTCGCAACTGCAATCCATCCTGTTCGCCGGCACGCCCTACGAACACGACGCGCTCGGCACACGCCCGTCGTTCGACAAGACCGACGCGAAATTGCTGCGCGGCTTCTACGACCACTGGTATGCGCCGAACAACGCGATACTGGTGATCGCCGGCGACGTGGACCCGCCCGCCGCACTGGCCCAGGTGAAGCAATATTTCGCGGCCGTTCCGCGGCAGGACATCCCGCCGCACGCGCCGATCACCGTGAGCCCGGTTTTGCCGAAGCAGCTTGCCCTGCCGACGGATTTGCCGATCGGCCTGGTCACGCTCGCCTACCGCATGCCGGGCCTGACCTCGAAGGAATTCGCCACGGCGGACATACTCGGCGACGTGCTCGGCAGCGAACGCGGCGCGCTCTACGCGATGGCGACGTCCGGGCACGCACTGTTTTCTGAATATGCGTTCCAGCCGAAAGCCGATGTGGGTTTCGGCCTCGCCGCGGCCGCGTTCCCGAAAGGCGGCGATCCCAAGCCGGTGCTCGACGAGATGAAATCCATACTCGCCAACATCGCGAAGACCGGTGTGCCGCCCGACCTGGTTGCCGCGGCACAGCGCCAGGAGATCGCCCAGCTCGCCTTCAAGAACGACAGTATTTCCGGCCTCGCCGAAAGCTGGTCCAACGCTTTGGCCTTCCGCCACGCGAACTCGCCCGACGACGTGGCCAGCGCCTATCAGGCTGTCACCGTCGCCGACGTCAATGCGCTGGCCGCCAAACTTCTCGATCCGTCGCATGCGGTGACCGCCATTCTCACCCCGCAGGATTCCGGCAAGCCGGTGGCGGGCAAGGGCTTCGGCGGTGCCGAATCGTTCGGCGGGGCGCCTTCCAAGCCGGTCAGCCTTCCGCAATGGGCGAGCGAGGCGTTGGAGACTTTGCATCTGCCCGATCTCGGCACGCCACCGCAGGTCACCACGCTGGCGAACGGGCTGAAACTCATCGTGTTGCCGGAGCATATCGGCCGCACCGTCTCGGTGTTCGGCCAGGTGCGCCAGGTGACGGAAATCGAGGAGCCGAAAGGCCAGGACGGGGTGGCCGAGATCACCGCGAAATTGTTCGATTACGGCACGAAACTGCATGACCGCCTGGCCTACCAGAAAGCGCTCGACGATATCGCCGCGCAATCCAATGCCGGCAGCCGGTTTGCGCTGAAAGTGCTGACGCCGGAATTCGAACATGGCATGGCGCTGCTGGCGGAAGCCGAATTGCAGCCGGCCTTCCCCGAGCAGGATTTCACCATCGTGCGCCAGCAGACGGCGCAGACTTTGGGCGGCCTGCTGCACAGCCCCGACTACCTGTTCAAGCGCGCCGTGCAATCCGCGATCCTGCCGCCCACCGATCCCAGCCTGCGCCAGCCTACGCCGGATTCGGTAAATGGCCTGAAACTGGACGACGTGCGCGCCTATTACGCCCGCGCCTACCGTCCGGACCTCACCACGATCATCGTCGCCGGCGACGTGACGCCGGAGCAGGCGCGCCAGGTGGTGGAGCGCAGCTTCGGCGGCTGGCAGGCGACGGGGCCGAAACCCGATATCGACCTGCCCACCGCGCCTGCCAGCAAACCCGCCGCCGAACACATACCCGACAGTTCCAGCCTGCAGGATACCGTGACGGTGGCGGAGACCATCGATCTTTCGGTGACCAATCCGGATCGCTTCAACCTGATGGTCGGCAACACCATCCTGGGCAGCGGCTTCTCCTCGCGGCTGTATCGCGATCTGCGCGTGCGCACCGGCTATGTGTATAACGTGGAGAGCCAGCTCGACTGGACGCGCACCCGCTCGGTCTACAACGCCAGCTTCGGCGCCGATCCGGACAAGGTCACCCGCGCGCGCGCCGCCCTGGTGGCCGACATCAAGGATCTGCAGGCGAACGCTGTGGGCGATGTGGAGCTGAACCGCGCCAAGGCGCAGCTTTTGCGCCGCCTGCCGATGCAGAGCGCCAGCGTGGACGGCCTGGCGGCGCTCGATCTGCGGCTGATCGATCTGAACATCCCGCTGGATACGCCGCAGATCGCCGCGCAGCATTTCTACGATGCGACTTCGGCGGAGGTGAAAGCTGCGTTTGCGAAGTATCTGCGTCCGGATGATCTGGCGCAGGTGGTGAAGGGGCCGGCTGTCACGCAGTGAGGCAGGGAAGCAAGGCCTTCTTTTTTGCAAAAAAGAAGCAAAAAACTCTTACTCCGACGCCTGCACCGCAGCCCGCTCTCGTTCCGCAAGCCGCTACGCTTGCTGAACTAGCCAGGGCCTTCGTGCAGGCGTCACAGCAAAAGCTTTTTGCTTCTTTTTCTCGAAAAAGAAGGCCTTGCTTCCTTACTGCAAGCCCACTCCATGTGCTCGCCGGCTTATGTGCAGCGCTCCCGCTACCGGCGGTGGCGCGCGCCACGTTCAGCCTCAACGTCACGCAACTGGGCCAGGAAAAAGAGCTCCCCGTCGCCGGCCTGTGCTCGTCCGAAGACTGTCGCGCCACCGTTCCGGTAATCATCCGCAACGATGTCTGCGTCCTCAACGTAGCCGCCGCCAGGCCTGACGAACGCAACAGAGGCCGCATAACGACCGCTCTCGGCCCATGCCGCTCGGGCCGCCCAACCTTCATTACTCCGCAAGCCGACAACGCCTTCTACACGCCCGATCAGTTCGGTGCTGCGTCCAAGGAAATACATCTCGGGCTGGCACCGACGCCGCATGCGGCAAGTTCAAACGACCTAGTCCTCCGCGCGCAGATTTGGGTCCGCCTGGACGTGATTTTCACCCCGACAAAATGATGCACCAGTGATTCTGTCGCAGCAGACTCGTCCGTTTGACTGGTAGGGCAAGTTGCCCGCAGCCCGCCCAGATGCGAGACCAGCAGCAAAACCGCCATATCCCAAAGGCCCACGCCCAATGGACGAAGATTTCCGCCAGGCCGCCCTGGAATACCACCGGCACCCCCGCCCGGGGAAAATCGCCATCGAACCCACCAAGCGCATGGCCACCCAGCGCGACCTCGCTCTGGCGTATTCCCCGGGTGTGGCGGCGGCCTGCACCGCCATCGTCGCCGACCCCAAGGAAGCCCGCCATCTCACCGCGCGCGCCAACCTGGTGGCCGTCATCACCAACGGCACCGCCGTGCTGGGCCTGGGCAATATCGGCCCGCTCGCCGGCAAGCCGGTGATGGAAGGCAAGGCGGCTTTGTTCAAGAAATTCGCCGGTATCGACGTGTTCGACATCGAGGTGGACGCCACCGACCCCGAGTTGTTCATCAACGTGGTCGCCGCCCTGGAGCCCACTTTCGGCGCGATAAACCTCGAAGATATCAAAGCGCCGGAATGCTTCGTCATCGAGCAGCGCCTGCGCGAGCGCATGCGCATACCGGTATTCCACGATGACCAGCACGGCACCGCCATCACGGTCGCCGCCGCGGTTCGCAACGCGCTCGTCCTGCAAGGCAAGGATCTCCACGACGTCCGCCTCGTCACCTCGGGCGCCGGTGCTGCCGCCATCGCCTGCGTCGATCTTCTCGTCGCCATGGGATTGCCCGTGGATAACGTGACACTCACCGACATACGCGGCGTGGTGCACACCGGACGCGACCCGAACATGCCGGCCAACATGGCGCGCTACGCCCGCGACACCAATGCACGCACGCTCGGCGACGTTATCGAAGGCGCCGACATCTTCATGGGCCTGTCGGCGCCAAAAGTGTTCGATCCCGACTGGCTGCCGCTCCTCGCACCGCGCCCGATAATCCTGGCACTCGCCAATCCCGATCCCGAGATACTGCCGGAAGTCGCGCGCGCCGCGCGGCCGGATGCGATCGTCGCCACCGGCCGCAGCGACTATCCGAACCAGGTCAATAACGTCCTGTGTTTCCCGTTCATCTTCCGCGGCGCGCTCGATGTCGGCGCCACCACGATCAACGAGGAGATGAAACTCGCCGCTGTGGAAGCCATCGCCGGCCTGGCGCGCCAGGAAGCCAGCGAAGTAGTGGCCGCCGCGTATGGCGGCTCGGCGCCGGTGTTCGGCCCGGACTACATCATCCCAAAACCCTTCGATCCCCGCTTGATACTTCAGGTGGCGCCGGCCGTGGCGAAAGCCGCGATGGACTCCGGCGTCGCACAGGACCCGATCGCCGATCTCGAACTCTACCGCTCGCAGCTCGAACGTTTCGTGTTCCGCTCGGGCCAGCTCATGCGGCCGATCTTCGAGTCCGCCCGCAAGAACCCCACGAAGATCCTCTACACCGAAGGCGAGGACGAGCGCGTGCTGCGCGCGGTGCAGACCGTCGTCGACGAGAAGATCGCCCATCCGATCCTGCTCGGCCGGCGCGACGTGATCGCCGCGCGCGTCAAAGATATGGGCCTGCGCCTCAAACTCGGCGACCAAGTGGAAATACGCGATCCCGCTTCGGACACCGACACGTTCGACCCGCTGATCCCCGCCTACCAGCACCTCGTTGCGCGCCGCGGCGTGCCGCCGGACGCTGCCGCCCGCCACATGCGCTCCCGCCCGATCGTGGCCGGTGCCATGCTGCTGCACGCCGGCCACGTCGACGCCGCCCTCTGCGGCGGCACGTCCGCCTGGTACAAGCACATGGAATATCTGCTGCCGATCATCCCGAAATCGCCTTCCGTCACCCGGGTGTTCGCGCTCTCCGCGGTGATCCTGCAGGCGGGCGCTATCTTCCTTGCCGACACCCACATGAACGTCGATCCCACAGCGGAACAGATCGCCGAACTCACGCATCTGGCCGCCGCAACCGTGGCGAAATTCGGCATCGTCCCGAAAGTGGCCCTGGTCAGCCATTCGAGCTTCGGCGCCAGCAACTCGCCGAGCGCCCGCAAGATGCGCGCGGCCCTGGCGATCATACGCGCGCAGGATCCGGAGCTGGAGGTGGACGGCGAGATGCACGCGGACGCCGCGCTTTCGGAGGCGATACGCGACCGCCAGACCACCAACAGCCGGCTCACCGGCACCGCGAATCTGCTGATCCTGCCGAACCTCGATGCGGCCAACATCGCGTTCAATCTGGTAAAGGCGGCGGCGGACGGGCTGCCAGTTGGGCCGCTCCTGCTTGGTATGTCCAAGCCGGCGCATGTGCTGGTGCCTAGCGTGACGGCGCGGGGGATCGTGAATATGACGGCTCTGGCGGCGGCGAAGTGAAGCAAGCAGTCCTTTTTTGAAAAAAAGGACCAAAAAACTTTTGCGTTCCCCGCTGCACGCGCGCCCGCCTCTTTCTGCAACGGCTTAGGCTTGCACAAGAGAAGCGGCATCTCGAGCAGCCGTCATAGCAAAAGTTTTTTGGTCCTTTTTTTCAAAAAAGGACTGCTTTCTTACCTCTCCCGAAGCGCCATCCTGCGCCGCTCGATCACCTCGCTCAGCCGCGCCCCCATCGCAGGATCGCGCCAAAGCATCACCACGGTCGCGAACAAGCCGCCATGCAGCAGCAGCGCGCCGAGCCTCACATGCGCCATACCCCAAATCAGCCCAGGGCCGGCGGCCATCGCGGCGCAGGCTATCGCGTAGGCGGCCAGCCGCGCGCCGGAGGCGGGCCAGGCGAGCCGCCAGAGCACCGCCGCCACCAGCCCGGCCGCCGCCATCGCCTTCATCGCGGCCATCGCGCGCAGCAGGCGGGTGAGGTCCGCCCCGGCGCCGGCAATCGCCTGCGAGGCGTCGCCGCTGCTGGTGGCCAGCGCGCCCGCCGCCGCGGCCAGGACGGTCACCGCGATCAGCGCCGCGCGGCGCCTGTGGGCGTTGCCGCGCCCCACAATGGGCCCGGTGAATGCGGTCTCGGCATAGCGGGTCCTGCCGATATGGCTCATAAGCGCGCCTCCTGGTTCACCGATCATGTCGGGTGCCCCGAAGATCCGTCAAACGGCCGCGCGGCAATTTGCACCAGGCGCCCCCGTCCGGATAAGCCAAAGCGCCACCGCCGCCGGAAGCAAAAGTTTTTTGCTTCTTTGTTAAAAAAGAAGGCCTTCCTTGCTTCCTCCCCGCCTGACCGCACTGGCGCTGATACTCGCCGCAACCGCCCTGCTCTGGTCCCGCCAGCCGGTCCGCTCGCTCAACGAGTTCGACCAGCCGTTCTATCTCGGCATCGCGCACGACCTGGTCCACCACCACCGCTTCACCGACGGCTTCATGTTTGCTTCGCCGGCGCCGCCCGACGGCCTTCGACCGCCCGGCATGCGCTTCGCCCCGCTCTACCCCGCGCTGCTCGCCGCCGCCGCCAGCCTGGACGCCACGACGCGCGCCGGCATGGATTGTGTCGTCGCCGGCCAGGACCACGATGAAAGCTGCCCGCGCGGCGCCCCGCTGATACGCACGATCCAGTTCGCCGAACTCGTGGCCGTGTTCTGGCTGCTCTGGTGGATGGCGCGGCGCGTCGCCGGCCCGCGCGCCGGCTGGCTGGCGCTGGCCCTCGCATTCGGCGCCGCGCCGCTGCTGCTCGGCTCGGTCAACGAGCTGATGACCGAGATGACGACGCTCTGCCTCTGCACCGCCGCCACCGCCGCCGCCATGCAAGCCGCTGGCGCCCGGCATCGCCGGCTGGCCTGGGCGGCCGCCGCCGGCGCCCTGCTGGCGCTCACGGCCCTGACCCGCCCCGCCTTCCTCTATCTCATTCCCGCCGCCATCCTCGCCACCGCCGCGATCGGACGCGGCCGCGCGTTTGCGCCGCTCGCCGCCTTCGCCGCCGCGTCCGCCGCCACGCTGGCGCCCTGGATCGCGCGCAATGCCGCCGTCCTCGGCCGGCCGGCGCTGACCTACGGCTACGACAGCCACACCCTCGTGCAGCGCATCGCCTTCGACAGCATGGACTGGCGCGAATACGCCCAATCCTATCTCTGCTGGCTGCCCGACGGCACCGCCCTTGGCCGCCGCTTCCTCGGCCCGCAAGGCTGCGACCGCTTCGGCTGGGACGAGCACCCGAACGCCTTCTACACGATCGGCCTGCGCCATCTGCTGCCCGAAACCCTGGCCGCATCCGGCGGCTACAGCCACCATCTCGGCTACCTGGTCACGCACTATCTGTTGCGCATGCCGGTGTGGCACCTGCTCGTCAGCATACCGCTCGCCTTGCGCGGCGCGTATGTGGCGCATTGGTGGGGTTTCGTGCTGCTCTGGCCCGCCTTGTGGCTGACCTGGCTTGCGCGTCCAGGCAGGCGCCCTCCGCCGGGGAAGGGTGCGGGCCCACTCGGGAATGGAGTTGCGGATGATGCGATCTGGCGACCCGGCCTGTGGCTGCTGGCCTGGCCGGCCTGGTTCATGCTGGCGTTCAACGCCTCCGTCGCGGTGAACCAGGTGCGCTACAACCTGCTCCTCATCCCGCTTTACGCCGTGGCGGGCGCCTGGATGCTGCAGCGCGCGCGCCACGCGCCTCGGCCGCCGCGCGGTTGCGCCATGAACGCGGCGCGGCTGCCCTTCGCCGTGGACGACATCGCGGTGCGGCTGCATCCCGATGCCAGCCGATCGCTGGCGCAAGGGCCCGGCCTGGTGGGGCGCGGCGGCGTGGCGGCGCTCACCGTGTGGAATGCCAGCGACGCGATACTGGACATGGATCTTGTCGCCGCGTTCTGGGATTTCGACGCGCGCGAGATCGATTGGCTCACGGGGTTTCTGTGTGACCCGGCGACGACGGAGTGGTTCGACCATCTTGCCAATCCGCCTGAGCCGGCCGAGGAGCCGGAGGAGCTGTTTGCGCGGGCTTCTATGAATACGCTTGAGAGATACGGTGGATGATGGGCGGTAAGGGAAGCAAGGAAGGCCTTCTTTTTTGAAAAAAAAGCAAAAAACTTTTGTTATGTGCTGTCGCGCCATAGCTGAATGCGAAGCGCGTCTTGGGAAACAGGTGCGGGCGCCTGCCCCACGCAAACGAGACAAAAGTTTTTTGGTCCTTTTTGCAAAAAGGACTGCTTGCTTGCCTTCCTAAGCTTACGGCCCAACCGTAGTCGATTTGGTCGACGCGCTCGTGGATACGCCAGGCGGCACGTCCAGCCCCGGCGGGGACGTCGTGGTCGTTGTGCTATGCTCCGTCGTGGTGGTGACCGCAGGCGCATCGCCGCCGCAACCGGATAGCATCGCAACGCTGGCCAGCAGCGCCGCCGCAGTGGCCAGGCGGAACGCGCGGGTCAATTCGGCACGGCCGTGGTCGTCGTCGTGCTGCTCGAGGTGGTGGTCGTCACCGGCGGAAGCGGCGGGGGCGGCGGGGCCACGTTGGTGGTCGTCACCGTGCTGTCATGCCGGACGCCCGTGCCGTCGCTCACCGTGCTCGCACTGGAATCGATCCGGTTGCCGGCGGCATCCACAGCATGGGTCTCCCGCGTGCTGCTCGATGTTCCGGGCGCGACCGCGCCTGGCACGGTGGTCTGCGTGGTCGTGGTCTCCGATGCGGTCTGCGCGCTGGCGGCGCCGGCGACGAGGAGCAGGGCGGTGGCAAACAGGGCTGTTTTCATCTGGTGCCTCGGATAGGAACGTCACGGTGGAAAAGCGGGCGCGGCCCGCGGGTTGCACCCCGGCTCGGTCACGCGGCCGGAAACGCGCCCCCGCTAGTGATCGAGGGGGCGCGCCTTCGGCGTGTGTTACGGCGAGACCGACGACGAGTGTGTCGTGGTGGTCGTCGTGGCCGCCGGCGCCATCGCAGGCGCCGTGGTGGTGCTGGAGGACGTATGCTCCGTCGTGACGGTCATCGGCGGCGGATCGCCGCCGCAGGCGGTGAGCAGCGACGCGGCGCCGAGAAGGGAGGCGGCGAGCAGGGCGCGCGCAGGCTTGAAACAATATGCCATGTGCCCGGTCTCAGTTCGGCTGCGCGGTGGTGCTGGTCGACGATGAGGTCGACGTCGTCGTGCTCACCGGCGGCGGCGGGGGCGCCATGTTGGTGGTGGTCGAAGAGGAGCTCTGCGATGCCACGCCGTTGCCGCTCTGGTAGGTGGTGGACTTCTTGTTCACCTCGTCACCGTTGCTGTCCGTCGCGTGGTATTCCTTCGACGTGCTGAGCGTGCCTGGCGCGGGGGCCATGGCGCCGGGCGACATGGTCGATTGCTGCGTCGTCGTGGTCTCGGACGCGCTCTGCGCGTGGGCCGCGCCGGCGCCGACCGCCAAGGCGAGCACGGCAAGTCCCGTGGTGATTTTCATGTAGGTGGTCCTTTGTGTGACGCTGGCACTGCGGGCATTTGCCCTTGACAGCTTGGATTTCGAACGTCGCCTTGCTGTGCCGGTTGCGGCATAATTACATAATGTTGCAAGCAGCCAGGCTGGTTGGTGAATGGCCGCCGCGACAACGGCGAAGTTAGCGATCGCAGTGTGAATCGAACGTAAACGCGGCAGCCTGTCGCGAGGCCGGACCCGGGCGTTATTCCGCCGCTTGGACGGCCAGCGCGCCGGCCACCCGCATGCCGTCTATCGCCGCCGACAGGATGCCGCCGGCATATCCCGCGCCCTCGCCGGCCGGATATAGTCCCGCGGTGTTGAGGCTCTGGAAATCCGCACCGCGGGTGATGCGCAGCGGCGAGGACGTGCGCGTCTCCACCCCGGTCATCACCGCGTCCGCCATGTCGAATCCGGCGATCTGCCTGCCGAATACCGGCAGCGCCTCGCGTATCGCGCCCAGCACGTAGTCCGGCAGGCAGGCGGCGAGGTCGGTGGGCCGCACGCCCGGCTTGTAGGACGGCTCCACGGCGCCGAGCGAAATGCTGGCGCGCCCGGCCAGGAAATCGCCGACGCGCTGGCCGGGTGCCGCGTAGGTGCCACCGCCCGCCACGAAGGCGGCCGATTCAAGCCGGCGCTGGAAGGCGATCCCGGCCAGCGGATCGCCGGCATCCGCCGCGGCGAAATCGGCCGGCCCCACGCCCACCACGATGCCGGCATTGGCGTTGCGTTCGGCGCGCGAGTACTGGCTCATCCCGTTGGTCACCACCCGGCCGGGCTCGCTGGTGGCCGCCACCACGGTGCCGCCGGGGCACATGCAGAAGCTGTAAACCGAGCGGCCGCCGCTCGCATGGTGCACCAATTTGTAGTCCGCAGCGCCGAGGCTCGGGTGACCGGCGAACGTGCCGAAGCGCGCCCGGTCGATCACCGATTGCGGGTGCTCGATGCGCACGCCCACGGAAAACGCTTTCGGCTCCACATGCACGCCGCCGGCGACGAGGGCGGCGAACAGGTCGCGCGCGGAGTGTCCTGGTGCGAGCACCACATGGCGGGCCGGCAGCGTCTCGCCCGAGGCCAGCTCGAGTGCTTCGATGCGCCGCCCGCCGCCAGGTGCCGCGCCGGTGACGAAGCCGGTCACCCGCGTGCCGAAGCGGTACTCGCCGCCGAGCGCCTCGATTTCGGCGCGCAAATGCTCCACCACGGTTACCAGCCGGAAGGTGCCGATATGCGGCTTGCTGGCGACCAGGATCTCGGCCGGCGCGCCGGCGCGCACAAAGGTCTCCAGCACGCGGCGGCCGAGATAGGCGGGGTCGCGCACGCCGGACCAGAGCTTGCCGTCCGAAAAGGTGCCGGCGCCGCCTTCGCCGAACTGCACGTTGCTCTCCGGGGTGAGCACGGACCGGCGCCAGAGCGCGAAGGTGTCGACAGTGCGTTCGCGCACCACGCGGCCGCGCTCGAGGATGATCGGGCGGAACCCCATCTGGGCGAGGGCCAGGGCCGCGAACAGGCCGCAGGGGCCGGCGCCGATCACTATGGGGCGCTCCGGCCGCGTCGCGCGGGCGGGGTGGTGGTAGTCCATGTCCGGTGTGCGGCTGACCTGCGGGCGGGCGAGGGCGGCTTCCTCGTCGGCCAGCGTCACGTCCAGCGTGTAGATCAGGTGGATGGCGCTGCGGCGGCGGGCGTCGTAGCCGCGGCGGAAGATGTGGATGGCGAGGGGGGGCGCGCCGAGCCGGGCGGTGGCGGCTTCGGCCAGCGCTTCTGGGGGGTGGTCTAGGGGGAGTTTGATTTCGGTCAGGCGGAGCACAGGAAGGAAGGCCTTCTTTTTTGAAAAAAAGAAGCAAAAAACTTTTGCTCCGTTAGCTGCGGCGGGCGCCCGCGATACATGGCCCCAGGCACCACGTGTATCCAGCTTGGGCGCGACAGCACATGGCAAAAGTTTTTTGCTTCTTTTTTTCAAAAAAGAAGGCCTTCCCTTCCTTCCCTTTGGCGCATCGCCTATAGCACGCGGCTACCCCCCCAAGGACCAGCGATGCCAGAGCAAGCCCCCGGATTCCGCATGGAAAAGGACGCCATGGGCGCGCTCCCCGTGCCGGCGGATCGCCTCTGGGGCGCCCAGACCCAGCGCTCCATCGAGAATTTCCCGATCGGCGTGGACCGCTTCCGCTTCACCCGCCCCGTCATCCGCGCCATGGGCCTGCTGAAAAAGGCCGCGGCTTTGGCCAATGGCGAACTGGGCGAGCTGCCGGCCGACAAGGTGAACCTCATCATACGCGCCTGCAACGAGGTGATCGACGGCGACCTCGACGCCGAATTCCCGCTGGTGGTGTTCCAGACCGGCTCCGGCACGCAGACCAACATGAACGCCAACGAGGTGATCGCCAACCGCGCGATCCAGCTCGCCGGCGGCACGGTCGGCGCCAAGAGCCCGATCCATCCTAACGACGACGTGAACCACAGCCAGTCCAGCAACGACACGTTTCCCACCGCGATGCACGTGGCCGCGGTGGAGCAGATCGAGCACCGGCTGCTGCCGGCGGTGGGGCAGTTGCGCGCCACGCTGCACGGCCATGCGCTGGCCTATGCCGGCGTGGTGATGATCGGCCGCACCCATCTGCAGGATGCGACGCCGGTGACGCTCGGCCAGGTGATCGGCGGCTGGGTGGCGCAGCTCGACGCAGCGCTGCGCTCGGTCCGCGCGGAATTGCCGGGGCTGCTGGAGCTGGCGATCGGCGGCACCGCGGTGGGCACCGGGCTGAACGCGCATCCGCAGTTCGGTGACCGCCGCCGCGCGCCATATCGCGGCGGAGACCGGGTTCGCGTTCATCACCGCGCCGGACAAGTTCGCCGCGTTATCCGCGCATGATGCGATGGTGACGGTGAGCGCCACGCTGCGCACGCTGGCCGGCGCGCTGATGAAGATCGCCAACGACGTGCGCTGGTACGCGTGCGGCCCGCGCGCGGGTTTTGCCGAATTGCGCATTCCCGAGAACGAGCCTGGCAGCTCGATCATGCCGGGCAAGGTGAACCCCACGCAGTGCGAGGCGCTGACGATGGTGGCCGTGCAGGTGTTCGGCAACGACGCGGCGGTGGCGTTCGGCGGCAGCCAGGGCAATTTCCAGCTCAACGTGTTCAAGCCGGTGATGCTGCACAATCTGCTTGAGTCCGTGGCGCTGCTGTCGGACGGGTGCGTGGCTTTCGATGTGGGTTGCGCGCGGGGCATTGCGCCGGATGAGAAGCGGATCGCGCAGAACGTGGCCAATTCGCTGATGCTGGTGACGGCGCTCAACCCGCATATTGGGTATGAAAAATCGGCGCAGATTGCGTTGCGCGCGCATCGCGAGGAGACGAGCCTGAAAGAGGCGGCGCTGGCGCTCGGGTATGTCAGTGCGGCGGATTTCGATGCGTGGGTGCGGCCGGCGGACATGACGGGTCCGCTGGCGCATTAGGCGGGCGCGGCGCGCGGCTGCAGTGACCACACACATGCCCGATCAGATTGTGCACGCCGCGCCGGCGAGACTGGAGAAACGCATCGAGGAGATCGAGGTGCTGCGCGCCCTCGCCGTGTCGATGGTCGTGGCCGAGCACATGCCGATCAACCTGTTGTTCTGGCATTCGGGCATGCAGGACATCATCAATACCTGGTGGAGTGGTGGCCCGGGTGTCGATTTGTTCTTCGCCATCTCCGGTTTCCTGATCTTGCGCGGGCTGCTGCCGCGTTTGATGCCCGCGCACGGCCACGACTTTCTGGCCGAAACACTCACATTTTATCTGCACCGCTTCTGGCGGCTGCAACCGAGCGCGTGGCTATGGTTGCTGATACCGATCGTGCTGGCCGCCACCTTCAACGAGACGAACGCGTTCCACGCCGTGAAGCCCAATGTCGCCTCCGCCGTGACCGCTATTCTGGCGATCAATAATCTCCGTCTGGGGCAGATATTCGGCACGGATACCGGAGTGACGTTTCCGTATTGGAGCCTGTCGCTCGAAGAACAGTTCTACCTTCTCGCACCCCTTGCCGTCTTTGTGTTGCGCCGGCGGATCGTCTGGCTGTTCGTGGCCATGGTAATAGGCCAGTTTTTCATGCCGGCCGGCCTGTTCTATGCATTCATCCGCCCGGGAGCGTTCGGTGTCGGCGGGCTTCTGGCGTTGTGGAGCGAGCGCCGGAGCTACGCGATGGCGGAGCCGGTTTTTCTCGGCCGGTCGGCGGCAGGCCGGTTCTGCTTCGTGGCGATCATCCTGTTGATCCTCGGCACCCTGAACTCTTCCCTCATCAAGCCGCTCGACAATGTCGGCTGGGGAATGGTTGCCGTGCTGTCCGGCATTCTCGTTTACGCCGCGAGTTTCTCGCGCGGCTATATTTGCAAGCCCGGGCTGCTGCGGCAGGTGTTCCTGTGGGTCGGATCGAGATCGTATGCGATCTATCTCGTACATATGCCGGCATTCTGTCTCACTCAGGAACTTTACCACCGGCTGCAGCCGCCGATCTGGGTGGCGACGACAGTCTTGGCCATCAAGTTCGTGGTTATTGCATTGGTGCTGATAATCCTGCTCGCCGAATTGACCTATCGGTTCGTCGAAAAGCCGGCGCGGCGGTATGGGCGAACCCTGAGGATCGTTCCTCCACACGCTAGCATTGCGACATGTTGAAAACCATGCAAACGCCCTGAGACCGGGATACGCCGTCGCCGGCAAGCTGCACGCGCACAAAAAAACAAGCCTGCTCCATCAAGGACCGCAATGTATCCGCCGCCCGAACCCTTCCACGCCATCGCCATCAGCCGGCTGGCGCACGAGCTGAAGGCGGAAGGCCGCTCCATCATCCACATGGAGTTCGGCCAGCCCTCGACCGGCGCGCCGCGCGCCGCCATCGCCGCGGCGCACCGCGTGCTCGACACCGACGCGATGGGCTATTGGGAGAGCCCGCCGCTGCAAGGCGCGCATCGCGCGGCACTATGACGAACGCTACGGCGTCGACGGTCGAGCCCGAGCAGATCATCCTGACCTGCGGCGCCTCGCCGGCGCTGGTGCTGGCGCTGACGCGCGCTTCGCGCCCGGGCGACCGGGTGGCCACTGGCGCGGCCCGGCTACGTCGCCTACCGCAACACGCTGCGGGCGCTGCACATGGTGCCGGTGGAGATCGCCTGCGGCGCCGCCGACGCGCTTCCAGCTCACCGCCGCACGCGCTGGCGGCGCTCGACCCGGCGCCCGCCGGCGTGATCATCGCCAGCCCCGCCAACCCCACCGGCACGATCATCCCGCCCGACGAACTGGCGGCCATCGCCGAGGTCTGCCGCCGCGCGCGGCATCCGCATCATCTCCGACGAGATCTACCACGGCCTCAGCTACGTCGACGCCGACGCGCTCGATGCTGGAGTTCGAGCCCGGACGCCGTGGTGATCAACAGCTTCTCGAAATATTTCAGCATGGCCGGCTGGCGGCTGGGCTGGCTGGTGGTGCCGCCAGGCCTGCGCCGACCTGACCGCGCGCGTATGCCGGCAACCTGTTCCTCACCCCGCCCTCGCTCAGCCAGCACGCCGCGCTGGCGGCCATGGACTGCCGCGACGAGCTGGAGGGCCACGTCGCGATCTACCGGCCAACCGCCGGCTGATGCTGGCCGCCCTGCCCGCGCTCGGGCTGACCGCGATCGCGCCGCCCGACGGCGCCTTCTACATCTATGCCGACATCGGCGCACCTGACGGACGACAGCCTGGCTTTCTGCAGCGGCTGCTGCGGGACACCGGCGTCGCCACCGCGCCTGGCGTGGATTTCGACCCTGTCGACGGGCGGCACTTTATCCGCATGAGCTTTGCTGTCAGCACCGAGCAGGTGCGCGAGGCGATTACGCGGTTGGTGCCCTGGTTTGCGGGGCAAGTGAAGTGAGCAGTCCTTTTTTGTAAAAAAGGACCAAAAAACTTTTGCGTTCCCCGCTGCACCTCGGTGCAGGCGTCGGAGCAAAAGTCTTTTGCTTCTTTTCTTCAGAAAAGAAGGCCTTCCTGCCTACTCCCCCGCCAACCACCCCTCACAACACCCCTTAGCCAAAACCCGAACCCGCCCAATATAACCTGCCCGCTCGGAAACGCTGATAACCCCGCGCGCATCCAGCAGATTGAACAAATGGCTGGCCTTGATGCACTGGTCATACGCCGGCAAAGGCAACGCGCGCGCCAGCAAAGCCGCGCACTCGCTCTCCGCATCCATGAAATGCCGCGCCAGCATCGCCGGTATCCGCCGCCTCGAAATTATACGCGCTGTACTCCCGCTCTGCGCGCAGGAACACGTCGCCATACGATACACCGGCGCCGTTGAAATCCAGGTCGTAGACGCTCTCGCGCCCCTGCACATACATCGCAAGCCGCTCGAGCCCATACGTGAACTCCACGCGACGGCGTGACCACCGCTATGCCGCCCACCTGCTGGAAATAGGTGAATTGCGTCACCTCCATGCCGTCGCACCACACCTCCCAGCCCAGCCCCCACGCGCCCAGGGTCGGGCTCTCCCAATCGTCCTCCACGAAGCGGAAATCGTGCAGCGACGTGTCGATGCCGATCGCGCGGTAGCTTTCCAGCAGCAGTGCCTGGGCGTCGGCGGGGCTGGGCTTCAGGATCGCCTGGTATTGGTAGTAGTGCTGCAGACGGTTGGGGTTCTCGCCGTAGCGGCCGTCGCTCGGGCGCCGGCAGGGCTGCACATAGGCGGCGCGCCAGGGTTTCGGGCCGAGCGCGCGCAGGGTGGTGGCGGGGTGGAAGGTGCCGGCGCCCATTTCCAGGTCGTAGGGCTGCAGGATCACGCAGCCCTGGGCGGCCCAGTAGGCGTGCAGGCGCAGGATGATGTCCTGGAAGCTTGGGGGGTTTGGCATAAGGTGGTGAAGCCTTAAGGGAGGCGAGAAAGCAAGCAGTCCTTTTTTGAAAAAAAGGACCAAAAAACTTTTGCGTTCCCTGCTGCACGGGGGCTCGCGCTTGTTCTACCCGGGCTTACCGTTGCACCACCATTTTAAGACAGGCAGTTCATGCGCCGCAGAGACTATTGGGGGTTGGCCGTGGTTGCGATCGCGACCGCCCTGCTGATCCTTTACCGGGCCTATTACCTGGAGCCGCGAAGCTGGGGCGCCGCCTGCGCCGCGGCCGCGCCACCGTTCGCCTGCATGCCACGCGCCGCCCTGGTCTGGCTGCAAGGTCGCTACCTGCTGGGCGGCGCCGCCCTGGCCCTCGGCCTGGCCGGCTTCGCCTGGGGCGGCGCTTTCGCGGCCCAGCTCGGCGCCGTGCTGATGGGCGTGGCCGCGATCGAGAATTACAACGCCACCTGGGGGGCCATCGGGCTGGCGCTCGGCGCGTGGGGCTGGCTGCGCCGGACGGGGTGGCGAGCGGCGTAGGAAGAAAGCAGTCCTTTTTCGAGAAAAAGGACCAAAAAGCTTCTGCTCCGACGCCTGCACCACAGCATCTTTTGGTTCTGCCACCCAATACGCCGGCAGAAGCAGCCTAGGCCTGGGTGCAAGCGTCAGGAGCAAAAGCTTTTTGGTCCTTTTTCTCGAAAAAGGACTACTTTCTTCCTTCCTTACCGCGAAGCCGCGCATAAAGCGCCGCCCCCACCCCAGGCGAAAACCGCGGCTCCACCAATAAAAACCCACCCGCATCGCCGATCAGCCGCCGCAGCACCGGCCGTACCCGGCCTCGCCGGCAAGTATCCCGCCCGACCAGGACAGCGCCACCGTCTCGCCTGCGGCAAACCCCAGCCGCTCGCGCAGAACGCTGGCCATTTCGAACAACTCATGCGCCGCCCGGAAGAGGATCGAAGCCGCCACCGCGTCGCCGTCCTGCGCGGCCAGCGTCACCACGCGTGCGAGGGCGGCGATCTCGTCACGCGCCATGCCTTGCTCGCCCATGATGCTGCGCGCAGAGGTCGAGGTCGTCGGGTGAGGCCGAGCGCCATTTCGGCCGGTCGTGGAGCAGGGCTGCGGCAGGCGGCCGTCGCTGATCCGGGTGAAGGCGTTGAGGCCGCGGATGCGCGATCCAGTAGGCGGAGCCTTCATCGCTGAAGACCTCGCCCCAGCCGCCGATCCGCGCGGCTGCGCCCTGCCCGTTCGCCATAGCCGATGGAGCCGGTGCCGGCGACCAGGTTGATGCCGTCCTCGCAGGCCAGCGATCCGGCCCAGCCGCATATCATGTCGTTGCCGCAATGATAGCGCCGTGGCCAAGGATCTCGCCGCAGGCGGCATGCAGTTGCGGATCGATCGCGGCTGTCTTCGCCATAGGCGGGCAGGCCGAAAAACACGTGGCGCAAAGGCGGCGGGCGATCGCCGAGCTGGGCGCAGATGCGCGTGGACGCCCTCCGCCAGCACGCGCACGGCTTCCGCCAGGCCCACTTGCAGGTGGTAGGTCGTCCCCGTCACGAACTGCGCCAGCACGCGGCCGTCGCCATCGATGCAGACGAACTCCGTCTTGGTGCCGCCGCCATCGACGCCCGAGGAACAGAGCGCGCGGCGCTGGCCGGTGCGGTCAACGACGAGGTCGCTGTGGATGCGCACGCCCTGGACCACGCGGTTGACCGTGCCGCTGGCATTCGGCTGGTCAGGCGTCGAGCGGAGAAGGAGCGACGCCTGCAGGCCGAGCAGCTGGGCCGGCACGATGAACGGGAAGAGCAGGTCGGCATCGGCCGCGTCCTCCAGCCCGCGCACGATGGATGGTGTCGCCGTCCAGCGCGCTGCGCGGAGACCGCCAGCACGGCGCCGCAGCCGCCGTCGCGCCGCAATTCCTCGACCAGATCGAGGTCGTAGCGCCGCGTCAGCCGGTCGTTGGAGGCGAACACGACGATCAGTGTGCGCGCGTTCAGGATGGTCTTCGGGCCGTGGCGGAAGCCCATCGGCGTGAAGGCGAAGGTGGCGACCGCGCCGTCGGTCAGTTCCAGCAGCTTGAGCGCCGCCTCGCGCGCCAGCCCGCCCAGGACGCCGCTGCCGAGATAGACGACGCGCTCGAACCCGGCTTGGGCCAGCGCGGCGACGCGGGGCGCCGCATCTGCCAGCACGCCGGCCACCGCTGGCGCGATCGCGTCCGCGCGCGCCGCATCGCCTGCGGCC
Organism: uncultured Alphaproteobacteria bacterium; assembly: GCA_963795825.1. Lineage (GTDB taxonomy): Bacteria > Pseudomonadota > Alphaproteobacteria > Acetobacterales > Acetobacteraceae > BOG-908. The sequence continues at coordinate 87,540 of CAWCIW010000002.1, forward strand.
CGGTGAAGATGGCGAGCGCTGCGTAGGTCAGCGCAGTGAAGCTGGAGGTCATGGCGAAGCGCGGTCATGCGTCGCTTCGGGCAGGGTGACGACGCAGGCGTTCGGCAGGTCGATACGCGCCAGCGCGCCGTCGCCGTTGCAGGTGAGGATCAGGTGCCGACAATCGGCACGCGCGCTCGGCGACGTGCGATGGCGGCGATGCTTTCCGGGCTGTTGCCGGAGCGGCCGAACGACACCAGCAAGCGTGGGCCGCGTGGCGTCGAGATAGAATTGCGGCGCGCTGACGATATCGGTGGTGGGGATCGCTTCGACCGGCCGTGCATGAGCAAGCGCGAGATAGCGGCGCGAGGCTCTCGCCGATGAACGAGGACGTGCCGGCGCCGGTCAGCACGATGCGCAGCGCCGGAATGCGCCAGGAGCGGCGCGAGGAACGATGCGACGCGATCCGGCAGGCGACCAGCAGGGACTGGGTTGCGCGCAGCGTTTCCGGTTGCTGGAGGATTTCGCGGCGGGTCCAGCATTCGTCCGGCTGCGGCCTGGTCGTCGGGCGTCATGACGGTGTCAGGCATTTGGATTGCAGGCTCCGTAATAGGCGTCGAGCGCGGGCCGATATGGGCCAGCACCAGCGCAAGCGGGATCGGCGCTGCCCGCCTTGGCGCGCAGCGCTGCGTAGGCGATGCGGCAGGTATTGGCTGAGCAGCGCCGAGCGGCAGCGGCGCGCGGCTCAGGTTTTCGAAAAGCTGTTCCTGGGCCTGGATGATCTGGGGATCGGGCCAGTAATAGCGGATGCGGTCGCTGAGGCTGTATTGCAGTCTGGATCTGCAGCGCGTGGCCGGTGCTTGTGATAGTAGCGCTGCCAATGTTTCGGCTCCGCGTGCATGCGGGCGAGCGTGGTTCGCGCAGATGCGCCGGCGCGTCCGCCGCGCGGACCAGTTCGCGCTCCATCGCGTCGAGCGCCCACAGCGCCTCGCGCAAGGCGAAGGTGACGCCGGGCCCGACTTTCAGGATGGCGAAATGGTCGCGCACCAGGGCGGCGAGCGCTCGCGGCGTCTGGTAGTCGGTCGAGTGCGCCTCGAAGACGATGGGTTCGAACGGCGTCGATGGCGCGGCTGCAGCGGAGCGGCCGTTGCGGGTCGTAGTCGATCACCTTGTCGTGGTCGAACTCGACGCCTGGCTGCACGACGAGTGGCGACACCCGGTCCCAGGCCGCCTGCAGGCCGGATGCGGGCAAACAGGTCGCGGTGCAGGCTCGATGGTGGCCAGAGCGGCGTCCGGCGTGGTGACTGCCAGACGCGCCGATATCCTCCGCAGCGCCGCCCGGCACAGGGACTTCCGTGCCGATGACATAGACCGGGCGGCTCGCCTTCCGCCGGCGTCGCGGCCGTTCGGCCGCGCGGCAGAGTTGCGCCGCGCGTTCGGCGATGATGTGCGGCGGCAGGATCGTCCGGATCGTCCGCGCAGCGCATCGAGCAATCGAGATGGATCTTGCGGAAGCCGGCGCGCACGTAATCGGCGACCATCGTTTCGGCCTTGCCCATCGCGTCCGCGGCCGGCAGCGCGGTCCAGGCGTTCGGCCCGAGGTGATCGCCGCCCAGCACCAGCCGGGCGAGCGGGAAACCGGCCGCGCCGCGATGCCGCTGCACGAAGTCGCGGAAGCCTGCCGGGACTCATGCCGGTATAGCCGCCATCCTGGTTCACCTGGTTCGAGGTGGCTTCGATCAGCACGACCGGTTCGTGGCCACGGCGCAGCGCCTGCGCCATCGCCGCTTCGATCACCATCGGATGGGCCGAGCAGACGGACGTGATTCCCACGCGTGCGCCGCCTTGTGGCGCGCGACGATCTCGGCGATCGGATGCACGCTCATTCCTCCGCGCAGACGCGGGAACCACGGGCCGGATATCCCATTGCGTCGTCGCCATTCGGCGCGATGGCCAGCAGCAGCGAGGAGGCCAGCGCCAGCGCGATGCCGGCCAGCTTCAGCCGGCCGGGCAGCGCGCCGGACAGCACCAGCGACAGGCAGGCGGTGATCAGCGGCGCGCCCGCATTGGCCAGCGGTGCGACACGATGATCGCCTTGCCGTAGCGGAAGGCGAATACCAGCGTGAGCGCGCCGATTGCGTTGAGCACCTGGATGACGGCGGCCAGCCCGGCGCCGCCCAGCCCGCGATCGATCGGCTGGTGGAAATCCGTCATCGCGAACGCCACCGGCACGATCAGCAGCCCGCCCACCGTCATGTAGAAGAAGATGCTTTCAGCCGACATCACGAGGTTTGCCGATTTCATGAAATAGGCCTGCACGCCCCAGAACAGCATCACCAGCAGCGCGGGCAGCAGCCAGCCAGTGGCCGCGGCACCGCGTCGCCGGCGGCCGGCGCGAAATCGAAAGTGGGCAGCGCCAGCAGCGCCAGCGCGATGCCGAGCAGGCCGAGCCTGCCGGTGCGTTCGCCGATCAGCACGCACGGACAGCCCGATCGTGACGACCGGCGACAGCGACACGATGGGGAAGATCAGATAGGCCGGGCCGCGCGCCACCGCATAGAACAGCACCATCTGCCCGCCCGCGCCGAGCAGCCCCACGGCCATGCCGTAGAGCGATGGCGCGCGGCGTGCGATCCAGGCGCCAGCCGGCCTGGGCAAGCACGATCGCCGCAGGCGGGATCATCGTCAGCGCCCACACGCAATAGACCAGCGTGTCGGGAAAATGGTGCTGGCCGAGAGGCCGGACAGCGCGCCCCAGATGCCCCACAGCACGACGGTCGTCAGCGCATAGACGAGCCAGGAACGGCCGGATTGCGCGGCGGCGAGGTTCACGCGTGATCCCTCTGCACCGGCGTGGCGCGCACCAGCAGGGCATGGGTGAAACTCGCGTGGATCGACGCGGCGGCGCCGTCCATCTGCGCCCATTGCGGCGCCGGTGAAACCGTTGTCCAGCGTGTAGCGCCGGCCCGCTGCCAGGCCGCGCAACGCGATCGGGCCGTTCCAGCTCCGGGCGAAGAAAGCGTAGTGCAGCACGCCATCTTTGGCGATCGCATGGGCTTCCGGCTTGTCGAACGCGATGTCGTAGAGCTCGCCGAGATAGGTGCCCTTCGGCAGCATGTGTTCGGTTGTAAAGCGCGATCCACTGGCGCCACAGCACCTCCTTTTCCGGCGTGAGCAGGAAGCCGCCGGGCGGCAGCTTGTCGGTCGGGTGTTCGGTATCGTGCGGCCAGGTGAACTTGGTGGAGAGGATCGCGCCCACGCCGTAGCTGGAGGCGAAATCGTCATGCCCGTCGCTGAGCTCGACATGGTCGCCGGAGAACGGCGCGGACGGTCCCATCAGCGCCTTGAAGCTTTTGCCTTTCAGCCGGACCTGCCAGGAGCTTTCCGGATCGGAGGCCGGCGTGTTGTTCATCGCCGGGATATTGTGGAAGGCGAAGGCGTCGCCGCACGGGCAGATCTCCACCACCGCCTGCGGGGTTGGCGGCGATCGCCTCGTCATACAGCGCCTTCCAGAAATCCTGCAGCTTCTCGTAGGATTCTTCGGGACGCGCATGGTTGTGCGCAGGGTTGTAGCAGGGTGCCACGCCGTTCAGGTGCTGGCCGTCCAGCTTCACGCCTTCGAAGCCCCAATCGCCGATCATGCGGCGTATCTGGGCGCGGAAATGATCCACCACGGGCTGGTAGGCCGGGCATAGCGTATAGCGTTCCACCAGCTCACATTCTGCGCGGCACCGTCGCGGTCGAGCAGCAGCATGTCCGCATGGTCGCGCAGCAGCGCGGTGCCGGGATTGGCGGCGAGCGGCGAGAACCACAGACGCGGCTTCATGCCGTACGGCCTTGATGCGGTCGGCGAACGCCTTCATGTCGGTATCGCCGCCGGGGAACTTCGTGCGATCGACCTCCCAGTCGCCTTCGGAGGTTTGCCAGCCGTCGTCGAGCACCGCCCATTGCAGGCCGAGCGCACCGCGCTTTGCCCAGCGTGCCGTAGGACCTGTTCGGTGGTGAAGTCGCGCTCGTAGCCCCAGGCGCACCAGATCGGCGCGTAGCTCGCCTCCGGCACCTTGGCCGGGGCGGCGATGCCGCGCTCGGCCATCAGGCGGCGATACGCATCGAGCGGGCGGAAATGGTCGCCGGTGTGCGCCATGACGAAGGTCAGCGGCAGCGCCAGCGTGGCGCCTGGTGCAAGCAGCATGGACGGTGTCCGCCTCCATGCCGATGCGGGTGCCGCCCGGCTGGGTGGAGACCGGCAGCGCCACCAGATGCGGCACCGTCTCCAGATGCCCGACGGCCAGGCCGGCATCGCGGCGCCAGACCACGGCCATCGGCGTGCCGCCGCCGTAATCCGAGCCGTTCATGCCCATGAAGTTGCGCTGCTGGAAGCCGGCGGCCACAGGCTGTATCGCGTCGCGCCGGTCCGGATAGGACGCGCCGGCATAGCTCCACGCGCCGCCCTCGTGGGCGAGCAGATCATGCGTGGCGGCGCGCCAGCCCGCCACGGCCACCGGCTGCGCGCCGATGTTGCGGTAGGCGACGTCGATCAGCGCCAGCCCGGGATAGCGCGCCAGGAAGGTGACGCACATCACGCGCTCGATCCCGCTCGCCGTGCCGCGCAATATGGTGCACTGGCCGGTGCCGTGCACGCCGTTCACCGCCTCGGCCGTCACCGATTGCAGCGCGAAGGCGTCGAGCACCGCGCCGCCTGCCAGGGCCAGCGCGTCGGCCGGCTCCATGATCGTGAGCGGGGTCTCGCCGGTCGAAAGGCGGGAGCGCATGTCGGCGTCGAACGCGATTGTCAGCTTGCCGTCCGAGAGGCGCGGCGTCGGCAGGCCGGAAGCACGGCCGCTGGTGGGCAGGCCCGTCAGCGGCAGGAGTGCGGCGGTTCCCAGCAGCCGTGCAAGCGCGCCGCGCCGGTTCATGGTGGTGCCGAACATGCGCGATCTCCGAAGCTTCGTTGCGGGCGGCGCGGATGCCCGTCAGGAGCCCGTCGCTGCAGAAACAGCTTGCACGATCGCGCAACGCAAGGCAATCACAAACGCAACGTGCAGGTTTCGTTGTGTTTCAATGTCAGGAGCTTTGGACATGCCCCGTTTGCCCCGGCTTCTCCTTGCCGCGTTGATCGCCGTGGCGGTATGGCCTGCCGCGCGGGCGGCCGGGCCGGACGCGCCGTACACCGAAGCCGATTTCGCCGGCCTGCACAAATTCGACGCGCATGTGCATGACAATGTGCCGGACGACCAGTTCCTGCGCATCGCGCATCGCGACAATTTCGAGATCCTGTCGATAAACACGGACTATCCGGACTTCCCGCCGATCGCCACCCAGGCCCGCATCACCACCGCCAAGCACGCCGCCGATCCCACCACCTACCATTTCGCCACCACGTTCAGCGTGGCAGGCTTCGGCAGCCCGGACTGGAGCGCCGGCGCCATACGCCTGATCGATGCCGGCCTGGCGGCGGGCGCGCAGGCGGTGAAGGTGTGGAAGAACATCGGCATGGTGGCCAAGGATACGCAGGGCCACCGCATATTCCTCGACGATCCGCGCTTCGATCCGGTGATCGCGCATCTCGAGCAGCTGCATATCCCGCTGATCGCCCACCAGGGCGAACCGAAAAACTGCTGGCTGCCGCTCGACCAGATGACGACGGAGAACGACCGCAGCTATTTCCGGGAGCATCCGGAATACTACATGTTCCTGCATCCCGAGGAGCCAAGCTATGAGGCGCTGATGGCGGCGCGCGACCGCTTCCTTGCGCGGCATCCGAAGCTCTCCTTCGTAGGCGCGCATCTGGCGAGCCTGGAATGGAACGTCGATGTGCTGGCCCGCTTCCTCGACCGCTTCCCTAACGCGAGCGTGGACATGGCCGCGCGTATGACGCAGCTGCAGGGGCAGTCGAACGCGGGTATGCGGCACGTGCGTGATTTCATCATCAAGTATCAGGACAGGCTGCTCTACGGCACGGATCTGACGCTGGATCCGCCGGCGCCTGGCTCGCGTGCGCAGAACCCGCCGGCCCAGGGCGATTTCGGCCGTGAGGCGGACGATACGTGGCGCAGCGACTGGCGCTATCTGGCGACGCCGCTGCACCAGCAGGTGGATGCGATAAAGGCGGACACGGCGGGGCTGGCTTTGCCGCGGGGGGTTATCGACAAGATATATTATCTGAATGCGCGGCGGGTTTTCGGAAAGTAAGTGAGAAAGTAGTCCTTTTTCGAGAAAAAGGACCAAAAAGCTTTTGCTATGACGCCTGCACGACGGCCTACTCTCTAATTGCCAGTCAATGCGGTTGCAATAAGAGAGTACGCCATGGTGCAGGCGTCGGAGCAAAAGCTTTTTGGTCCTTTTTCTCGAAAAAGGACTACTTTCTTCCTACGTGATTTGAATACGAAACCCGAACCGCTGCCCCGCAATCGCAATATCCTCCGGCAACGGCCCGTCCGTGATCAGATCGTCCAGATCCGCCAGATCGATGATACGATGCAGACATACCCGACCGAATTTCGAACGGTCCGTCACCGCGATCACCTGGCGCGCGGCCTGCACCATCTTGCGGTTCAGAATCGCTTCCGGCTCGTGATGCGTGGTGACCCCGCAATCGATGTCGAACCCGTCCACGCCGAGAAACAGCTTGTCGATACGTAATTGCTCCAGCGCCGCGATCGTCTGCGTGCCGTAGAACGTCATGTTCTTGCGTCGCAGGGCGCCGCCGAGCACGACCACGTTCACGCGCTCCTTGCGCGCAAGCTCCACGAGGATGTCGAGATCGTTGGTCAGCACGGTCAGGCCGTCCTCGTCGCGCAGATGCCGCGCGACCTCCAGCGTGGTGGTGCCGGCATCCAGGCCGATCGAGTCGCCGGGGCGTATCATCGCGGCCGCGGCGGCGCCGATGCGCTGCTTCTCGGCCGTGAGCGTCGCGCGCTTCGCATCGAGCGCCGGCTCGGCAGTCACGTTCACCGCACCGGCGGCGATCGCCCCGCCATAGGAGCGCTGCGCCACGCCGTGCGAGGTGAGATAGCGCAGGTCTTTGCGTATCGTCTGGGTCGACACGCCGAACCGCAGCGCCAGCGGTGCCACCTGCACGCTGCCACGGTCGCGCACCAACGTGCTGATCAGTTGCCGGCGTTCGCTGGTATCCCGTGTTGCCGTCAATCCGACCTCCCCGACGCGTTGGGTTCATACCGCAGTGATACGGCCGCATCAATTTGGCAACCATAGCTTCGTTTAGTTTCGATTGACATTGGCTGCCGGCCAATAGGAATATAGCGAAACTTCCTTATAAGCGGATAAAGTTCCTTGGAACGAACCGGCGGGGGCCATTAAATGCGACATAGGCAGCGGCGCGGGCGAATCATGTTGGGCGTCAGCCTTCTGGCGCTGCTGGCCGCGGGGCAGGGACATGGCCAGACCAACGATCCCACAAACCCGCCCGCCAAGCCGCCGGTGACGCACCGGAAAGCCAAGCCCGCAAAGATCGTAACACCCGCGAGCAATACTTCGGCCGCGACGGGCGCCGTCGTGCCGCCGGGCACGGCCAATGGCGCGATCGATACCGGAAAGGACAGCACCGCGAAGGGCGGATCGGAGACCATCGTGGTCACCGGCCTGCGCGGCAGCCTCAACAAGTCGATACGCCTGAAGCGCGATTCGGATGTGGTGCTCGATTCGATCAATTCGACCGAGCTCGGCCGCTTCCCCGACAGCGACGTGGCCGATTCGTTACAGCATATCACGGGCATCACCATCAACCGTACCACCGGCGGCGAGGGCCAGTATGTCAGCGTGCGCGGCCTGGGCTCGGCCTACAACATCACCACGCTGAACGATCGCCTGCTCGCCACCGACGATGACGGACGCGATTTCGCGTTCGACATATTGCCGGCCGACGTGATTTCCGGCGCCGACGTGCTGAAATCCCCGCAGGCCTCCGCGCTCGAAGGCAGCATAGGCGGCACCGTCAATCTGCGGGCCGCGCGCGCTTTCGATCATCCCGGCCTGCATGCGGTGGTGCGCGCCGAGGGCGACTACAACGACATGTCGCAGGACGGCGGCTACAAGGTTTCCGGCTTCGTCAGCGACACCAACCAGGCCGGCACGCTCGGCAATCTCTTCGGCGTGGTTTATTCGGAACAGAAATTCCGCACCGATGCGCTGAATTATGCGACGTACGATCCGGACAACCCGGGCGTGTGGCCGCCACCGCCGACGCCGGGTGCGCCCGCCCCGCCAGGCGCCAAACCCGTCGTCGCACTCTGCTGCATATCGCTGGGCTCGGTCGTCGACCAGAAGGAACGCATCGCCTTTACCGACTCGCTGGAGTGGCGCCCGTCCGAGACGCTGCATGTCACGCTCGACGGGCTGTACACGAAACTGAACGATCCCCAGGTGGCCTACAACCAGGCGTATTACCCGGATTTCTCCTATGACCAGAACGGCAATCCCGAATGGTCCAAGGTGCGTGTGCGCAACGGCTATATCACCAATTTCACCGCCAGCAATTTCACGCCCGAGGTGATCAACCAGACGATCGATCGCCGCGTCAGCACCTATGTGGGCGGCCTGAACATACGGTGGGAGCCTACCGATCGCCTCACCGTGGCGGCCGATGTGTATCGCTCGGAAGCCAACCGTCCGGAAGGCGGCACCGACGATCTCGTCACCGCCGGCCTCGTCTCGCCCACGCCTTACAACCAGAACACGCTGACCTTCAGTTCCAACCCGAACGCGCTGCCCAATATCGGCGTCACGCTGCCGAACGGCGCGGATTACGCGAAATCGCTGGCGTCCGGCGCGCTCAACAACCAGGCGCTGTGGAGCACGCATTATGTCGGGCTGTCCGGCTATTCGATCGACGACGTAATCACCGCCGGCAAGGCCGATGCCAGCTACAGCTTCTTCGACAGCCTGCTGCGCCATGTCGATGCCGGCGTGTATTACAGCGACCGCACCAAGAGCCGCACGGATATCAGCAACGACTGGGATAACGGCTCGAACCAGTACAGCTCGCTCTACAACACCGTGGCAGGCCAGCCGGGCCCGATCAGTTTCGCCACGCTCGGCGCAAACGTCGTTTCAACCTTCAACTTCCCGAACTACTTCTCCGGTGCGGGCGGTAATTTCCCGCATACCCAGGTGTTGCTCAACGAGCATGCGCTGCTGGCCGGGCTGCGCAAGCTGAACGGCACGCCGAATTACACGGCCGGCAGCGGCACCTATCTGTTCGCCGACACGCTGCCGCAGTTCAACGCGATCAACTCCTACCGCGTGCACGAGAAGACGATGTCCGCCTACGCGCAGGCGGCGTTCGGCGGCGATCGCTGGTCGGCCAATGTCGGCGTTCGCCTCGTGCATACCAGCACGCTTGCCGCGACGGCGGTCAACAACATCCTTTCGGTGACCGTGGACGATACCGCAAACCCGACGAATGCTGGCGTGGTGCAATATTCACCGATCATGCCGTTATCGGAAAAGGGCAATTACACGCTGCCTTTGCCGTCGGCCAACGTGGAATACCATCTCACCCACGATCTGCAGTTGCGTTTGGCGGGCGCCGAGGTGATCGCGCGGCCGAACCTGAACCAGCTGGCGCCGACCGCCACCAACAACGCGATCAACCAGCAATACCAGTTGATCTACGCCGGCAATGCGGGATTGCAGCCGATCAAGGCCTGGCAGGAGGATCTCTCGCTGGAATGGTATTACCAGCCCAGCGCGCTGCTCTCGCTTGCGCTGTTCAACAAGGATCTGCGCAACGACATCACCACCGCGCAGACCAACAACGTCGATATCGGCGCGGTCGGCTGTTTCAACGGTGCGGCCTGCGTGCCGCAGCCGTTCAGCGTGATCAAGCCGGTCAACGGCGATACCTCGTCGGTCTACGGCATCGAGGTGAACTGGCAGCATCTGCTGCCGATCGGCCTGGGCATACGCGCGGCGTTCACCCACACGTGGAGCCACACGGTCATCGGCGGCCAGGATGCCGGGCCGGTCGCCGGCGTGTCGCCCACCACATTCTCGCTCAATCCGTTTTATGAAAAAGGTCCGCTCTCCGTCAGCGTCTCCTGGGATTACACCAGCCCGTTCGTGTACCAGACCTTCACCGAAGTCACCGGCCAGCCGGCGCGCGCGCGCGAGTATAGCTGGGTGACGGGCACCGCCACCTACAACGTCAACAAGCAGCTCAGGGTGTATGTCGAGGGCCGCAACCTGACCAACGCCATCGTGCGGACCTACCTGAATGGCAATCCGAACGAGGTTTGGGCGAGTGGCACCACCGGCACCAGCAGCAGCGTGGGCGCTGGGTATAGCGCGTATGGTAGGACTGTTACGTTCGGTATGCGCTATGGGTTTTGAGGGCTGGGTAAAGCAAGGGTAAGGAAGCAAGTAGTCCTTTTTCGAGAAAAAGGACCAAAAAGCTTTTGCTCCGACGCCTGCACGGAGAGTTGGCTGCTGCTGCAGGCGCGCATCTTGCAGACAGATTGCGGTGCAGGCGGGGGAATAAAAGCTTTTTGGTCCTTTTTCTCGAAAAAGGACTGCTTGCTTGCTTCCCGACATGTCAGCCCAAAGCAAGCTGGTATAGTCCTCCCGCGCATGGACATCGCCGCCGCCCAGGGCTCCCACATCATCACCGTCTCGCGCGCCGCCTTCGCCCGCCCCGACACGGATTTCCTCTGCTTCGGCGAAAGCGACGTGGCCGCCCCGCTTGTGGCCCACGCAGCGCTCGCCGCCGCCATGCAGGCCGGCCAAACGCGCTATTCGGACGTGCGCGGCCTGCCGGCGCTGCGCCACGCCCTGGCGGACCACCTCAGCGCGCAACACGCAAAACCCGTCGCGGAAGCGCGCGTGCAGGTGACCGGCTCCGGCATGGCCGCGGTGCACGTGGCGATGTCCGCCGTGCTGCGCCCGGGCGACCGCCTGGTCCACCTCACCCCCGCCTGGCCGAACTCGATGAACGCCGGCCGGATGCGCGGCGCCGAGGTCGAAGCGTTTCCGCTCGACCCCACGCCGGAAGGCGGCTTCACCCTCGATCTGGACCGCCTGGCCGCCCGCCTGGCCGGCGCCCGCGCCCTGTGGGTCAACAGCCCCAGCAACCCCACCGGCTGGACCGCGTCGGCCGCGGACATGCTGGCCATCCTGCAGATATGCCGCGCAACCGGAACCTGGCTGATCGCCGACGAGGTGTATAACCGTCTCGTCTATGACGGCCCGCGCGCCGCTTCGATACTCGACATCTGCACGCCGGATGATCGCGTGCTCGTGGTCGGCAGCTTTTCCAAAGCCTGGGCGATGACCGGCTTCCGCATCGGCTGGCTGATCGTGCCGGCCAACACGCGCGACAGCTTCAGCGAATTGGTGGAAATCACCCATTCCGGCGTGGCCGCGTTCGTGCAGGAAGCAGCGCTGGCCGCGCTGGCCGACGCGGCATTCGTCGAACGTTTCCGCACCTACTGCGCCGTCGGCCGCGAAATGACCGCCGATGCCCTGTGCGCCCTGCCGCGCGTGCGCTGGTCGGCGCCGCCGGGCGCGTTCTACGCGTTCTTCGGTGTGGATGGCCTCATTGACAGCCTAGGTTTCGCGTTGCGCCTGGTGCATGAGCACGGCGTGGCGGTGGCGCCAGGCTGCGCGTTCGAGGCGGGCGGCGAGGGGCATCTGCGGCTGTGTTTCGCGCAGTCGCCGGCGGTGTTGGGGCGCGCGCTCGGGCGCTTGAGTGCGGCGTTGACGTAGCAAGAAAGCAGTCCTTTTTCGAGAAAAAGGACCAAAAAGCTTTTGCCATGACGCCTGCACCACGGCCTACGCTCATTTCGCAAGTCGGTACGTTTGCAATAACAGCCCGGACGATGGTGCAGCCGTCGGAGCAAAAGCCTTCTGGTCCTTTTTCTCGAAAAAGGACTGCTTTCTTCCTTCACTTACTCACCCCTCACACCCCGCCTCCCGCAAAACCGAAACCACCGCCTCCCCCGCCACATCCCGGCTGGTGAAAGCCTCGCCCACACCGCGCACGAGCACAAACGCCAGCCGCCCGTCGCGCATCTTCTTGTCGCGCTGCATATGCGCGATCAGCGACGCGGCCGAGAACCGCCGCTCCAGGCCGCGCAACGCATACGGCATCCCGCAAGCCGCCAGATGCGCACAAACCCGATCCGCATCGGCCGCTGTGCAAAACCCGAGTTTTTCGGACAACCGGAAGGCCAGCACCAGCCCCAGGCTCACCGCCTCGCCGTGCAGCAATTCGCCGGTGTAGCCATACTCGGCTTCCAACGCATGGGCGAACGTGTGGCCCAGATTGAGCAGTGCGCGGCCGCCTTCGGCGCGTTCCTCGCGCTCGTCCGCCTCCACCACGCGCGCCTTGAACGCGCAGGCGCGCGCCACGGCCGCCGCCTGCACCGAAGCGTCGCCGGCGAGCAGCGCCGCGCCGTTGGCCTCGCACCAGGCGAAGAAACCGGCATCGCCGATCAGCCCGGCTTTCACGATTTCCGCATAGCCCGCCCGCAACTCCCGCAACGGCAGCGTCGCCAGAACGTCGGTATCGGCCAGCACGATGCGCGGCTGGTGGAAGGCGCCGAGCAGGTTCTTGCCGAACGCCGTGTTGATGCCGGTCTTGCCGCCGACGCTCGAATCCACCTGGGCCAGCAGCGTGGTGGGCACCTGCACGAAGGGCAGCCCGCGCAGCAAGGTCGCCGCGGCGAACCCGGCGAGGTCGCCGATCACGCCGCCGCCGAGGGCCACCACCGCGGTGCGCCGCTCCACGCCTTCTTCCAGCAGCGCGTCGGTCAGCCGCCCAAATTGTGCCAATGACTTCGACGCCTCGCCCGGCGGCACCAGAACCGTGCGCACGGCGAATCCGGCCTCTTCCAGCCCGGCGCGCAACGCCGGCAGATGCAGCGGCGCCACCGTCTCGTCGGCCACCACCACCAGGCGGCGCTGCGGCAGCACCGGCGCCAGCAGGCCGCCCGCGCGCGCCAGCAATCCGCTGCCCACCACCACGTCGTAGTCGCCGTCGGCGAGCGCCACGCGCACCAGGGCCGGCGGCGTGTGGCCGTGCACCGCGTCCACCACGCGCCAGGCGGTGGCGTCCGGACTGTCCTCGCCGCATTGCACCATGATGTCCGCCTCCGCATAGATCGGGTGCCGCTTTGCCATCAGCTCGGCCAATATCCGCTCCGGATCGCCGCCCAGCAGCAGCGGCCGGTGCGAGCGCCCGGCGGTGCGCCGCACCAGCGTGGCCAGCGGGCAGCGCAGCCACAGGCTCACCGCGCCGTCGCGTATCGCCGCCCGGGTGTCCGCATCCATGAACGCGCCGCCGCCGGTCGCCAGCACGATCGGCGGGCCGGCGAGCAGGCGGCGTATCACCCGGCGCTCGCCCTCGCGGAACGCCGGCTCGCCGTGCCGCGCAAACAGTTCGGCGACCGTGCAGCCGGCGGCCTGCTCGATCTCGGCATCGGCGTCGCGGAACGGCAGGCCGAGCCGTAGGGCCACCCGCCGCCCGATCGAGGTTTTGCCGGAGCCGGGCAGGCCCACCAGCACCAGCGCGCGCGCCGCGAGCCAGGCCGGCCGGGCGGCGGGCCGGGTGCCGGATGGTTCGGCCGGCGCGCGCGGCTCCGGCAAGGTTGAGTTGCGTGTCATTCCCGGCGAGGCTAGCACACGCTGCGGCACCGCACAGGCGGCCGGCATGCGCTCGGCAGCCGGGGCGCCGACGACCAACAGGGGGCACCACCGCGCCGGATGAGCCGTTTCTTCATCATCATCTTCGGATTGTTTCTGCTGGCCGTGCTGGCCGGCTTCGTGGTCATCGGCGCGTTCCCGCCGCAACCGCATCGCGCGCCGGTGGAGCACGTGCTGTCTAACGATAAGTTCTCTAATCATCCCTGAGTGGAGCAGGAAGCAAGCAAGTCGTCCTTTTTCGAGAAAAAGGACCAAAAAGCTTTTGCTCCGACGCCTGCACCAAGGCTTACGCCGGGCCGGCAAATCTTTATGTCAGCCACGATTTGCAAGATAAACGCGGGCGACTCCGCCACGGGGAACGCAAAAGTTTTTTGGTCCTTTTTTTCAAAAAAGGACTGCTTGCCTTGCCCACCTACCGCCGCGAACCAACCCCGACATGCGCCACCACCACAGGCGCCCGCACAACCATCGCCGGCGCCCGGAACACCACACGCGGCACAGGCGCCACCGGCCGAAGCACAGACCGCGCGGCATAAGGAGGCCGACTGGCCGCCGGCGCATAGCTGAACACATGCACATGCGCGCCAGGGCGGAAGACCGGCTCTTCGCTCCGGCCCGCTCCATAGCCGACGTAGCGGTGGCGCCAGTCCAGCCGGCTCCACGGCACATACGTGTAAGGCAGCGCCACGCCGGCCAGCCAGGTCACCTGGCCCGCGTCGGCGGCGCAGGCGCCGGCGGGCCCGAACACGCAACCCGGGTTGTAGACCGGCAGGTATACCTCCTGCGGCGAGGGCGCAGATATTGTGATGTCGCTGCCGTCATTGACGACGCTGTCGTTCGGCCCGGAAGCCAGGCCGCCGGCTTGCTGGGCGAGCTGGCGCAAGGACTGGATGGCGTCCAGCACATCGGTCTGCTGGGCGATGAACGCGCGGCCGAGATGCTCGGTCCATTCGAGATCGGCATCCATCATCTGCAACACCTGCGGGAACGCCAGCAACGCCACCACGCCGGGGTCCCAGTCATGCCCGGCGGCGGCCGCGGTGAGCTGCGCCACGCTCTGCCCCGCCTGGGCGGGATCCGCGAGGAAGCGCGCGGCTTCCACGATCTGCGCCGGGTAGGTGGCCGCGGTGAGCATGTTGGCCAGCACCGTATCCGGATACAGCGCGACCGGCGCCAGCAGCGCGCGGAGCTGCGGCGCCGAGAGCGCGGGCTGGCCAGGATTGGGCGCGTTGACTATGGGCAGCGGCGCGGCCGGCTGCGCCCGGGCGGCTGTCAGGGACAAGACGAGGGCGATGGCAATGCGGTTCAGCACGATCGGGGTTATCCTTCCGACAAGCGAGATTGGCGCGTGCGGCCGCCCACGCAACCGCGCGCCGCACGCCGGGCCGCGTTGAGGCGACCCGCCGGCCGCTGCGCGATGCCCCGCCGGTGATCGCGCCCATACTGGCCACCAAAGGGCGGGCCGGGTTCTGGCTGGCGGTGGTGCTGACAGGCGTGGGAACCGGGCTGGCGGCGGCGTCGCTGACCGCGCTGCTGTCGGTCGTGCAGCGCGCCGCCTGGCCCGCCGCCGGCGACGACCTGTTGCAGGCGGCTGCCCGCGCACCGGCCTGGCGGCACATCGCCGTACTGCTCGCGGCGGGGCTGCTGACGGGAGGCGGCCAGTGGCTGCTGCGCCGGCTGCCCGGCCCGGCCGGGACGGACATCACCGAGGCGCTGTGGTTCCAAGCCGGGCGGCTGCCGGCCCGCCGCACTCTGGGCAGCGCCGTGCTCTCCGTGGTGATCGTGGGCATGGGCGCCTCGCTCGGGCGGGAAGGCGCGCCGAAACAGGCCGGCGCGGTGCTGGGCAACCTGGTCTCCACCGGCACGGGCCTGCCGGATGATCTGCGGCGCCTGCTGGTGGCGTGCGGCGCCGGCGCCGGGATGGCGGCCGTCTATGGCGTGCCGCTCGGAGGCGCGCTGTTCGCGCTCGAGGTGCTGCGCGGCGAGCTGGCGCTGCGCTTCGTGGTGCCGGCTTTGATGACGTCGCTGATCGCCACCGCGATCGCCTGGCTATTCGTCTCCAACGGCCCGACCTACGTGATCCCGGCCTATGCGGCGCCTGATTCGACCCTGGCCTGGGCGCTGCTGGCCGGGCCGATTTTGGGCGTGGCGGCGGTGGGCCTGGTGCGCGCCGTGGCCTGGGCGGAGCACCGCAAGCCGAAGGGCGGGTGGCGGCTTGTGGCGCCGGTGCTGGCCCTGGGCGCGCTCGGGGCCGTCTCGATCGCCGCGCCGGCGCTGCTCGGCAACGGCCGGGACCTCGCCCAGCTGCTGTTCACCGGCCAGGTCGCGGCCCCGCTGGTGCTGGCGCTGCTCCTGCTCAAGCCGGCTGCCACCGTGCTCTGCCTCGGCACGGGCGCGCCCGGCGGGCTGTTCACGCCGTCATTGACGATCGGTGCCCTGCTGGGCGCGGCGCTGGGATCCGTGTGGTCGCTCGCCTGGCCAGGCGTGCCGCCCGGGCTGTTCGCGGTTTTGGGCGCGGCCGGCCTGGTTGCGGCGACCACGCAGGGGCCGGTCTCCACGGTCGTGCTGATGATGGAGCTGACCGGCCAGGCTAGGATGGGGATATTGCCGATGCTGCTGGTGGTGGCCGGCGCCACGCTCGTTTCGCGCACGATCGAGGCGCGGTCGATCTACGATGCGCGGTTGACGGATGCTGAGGTGGTGGCGCGGCAGCGTGAGCGGGAGGGAGGGCTTTAGGTTGGGCAAGGCAAGGCCTTCTTTTTTGAAAAAAAGAAGCAAAAAACTTTTGCTATGTGCTGTCGCGCCCAAGCTGGATATCCGCTTCGCCGGGGTACTAAGGTCGATGCGCCTGCCCGAGGGAACGGAGATAAAAGCTTTTTGGTCCTTTTTCTCGAAAAAGGACTGCTTGCTTTCTTTGAACGTGCCGCCGGCAAGAAAGAACGATTTTCTTCCTTCCCCGCCTCACGCAACAAGTGCTTTCTGGCCCGCATGACCGAGCTCTGGCTGACCCTTCTCCACATCCGCCACGACATCGTATTTCCGCTCGGCCTGGTCCTGGCGCTTTGCGTGTCGCTGCACGTGCTGTTGCGCAAACGCGAGGTCGCCACTGCGGTGGGCTGGATCGGCCTGGCCTGGTTCGCGCCGTTCACCGGCGCCGCGGTCTATTACGTGTTCGGTATCAACCGCGTGCAGCGCCGGGCCCGCCGGCTGCGGCCCGGCGCGGGCGGGCCGTCCGCGCCCCCGAGCGCCACCACGGAGCGCGATGGCGACACCCACCTGGCGGCCTTGCGCGCCGGCAACGGGCGGGTCAGCGGACACAATCTGCTCGGCGGCAACGCGATCGCGATGTACCAGAACGGCGATGCGGGCTATCCCGCGATGCTGGAGGCCATCGCCGCGGCGGAGGCGAGCGTCGGCCTGTCGTCCTATTTGTTCGAAAACGATCTATGGGGCGGCCGTTTCATCGATGCACTGGCGGACGCGCAGAAACGTGGGCTGGCGGTGCGCGTGCTGATCGACGGCATCGGCGGCGGCTGGGTGCGCTCGCCGGCCTATCACGCGCTGCGCCGCCGTGGCGTGCCGGCGCAGCGTTTCCTGCACTCGCCGCTGCCGTGGCGCATGCCGTTCCTCAATCTGCGTTCGCACAAGAAGATACTCGTGGTGGACGGCCGCATCGGCTTCACCGGCGGGCTGAACGTGGCCGACGACAACGTGCTCGCCGGCCATCCCAAAACCCCTGTGCAGGACACGCATTTTCGTTTCGCGGGGCCGGTGGTCGGGCAACTCGTCGAAGCCTTCGCGCAGGACTGGCAGTTTGCGACAGGCGAAACACTGGGCGGCGACGCGTGGTTTCCTGTGCTGTCGGCAAACGAGGCGGCCAGCGTCGCCTCCCGCGTCATCGGCTCGGGACCGGACGAGGATGTCGAGAAGATCGAGTTCGCCATCCTGCAGGCGGTGGCGTGCGCGCGCGAAAGCATCGCGGTGATGACGCCGTATTTCTTGCCGGACGAACGGCTGGGCGCCGCACTGTCGCTGGCGGCGATGCGCGGCGTGCAGGTGGACGTGGTGATGCCGCAACGAAGCAACCAGAAGATGGTCGACTGGGCGGCGCGGGCGAATGTGGGGCCGATCCTGTCCGACGGTGTGCGCGTGTGGCTGTCGCCGCCGCCGTTCCGGCATTCCAAGCTGATGGTGGTGGACGGCGAATGGTTCCTGGTCGGCAGCTGCAACTGGGATATCCGGTCGTTCCGGCTGAATTTCGAGCTGTGCGTCGAGAGTTATGGGGCTGCGGATGCGGCTTCGGTGGCGGCGTTCGTGCATCAGTGCCGCGGCGCGCGGCTGACCGAAGCGGATTTGCAGGCGCGGTCACTGCCCGTGCGGCTGCGCGATGCTTTGGCTCGGCTTTGCATGCCGTATTTATAGGGTAGGCAAGCAAGCAGTCCTTTTTTGGAAAAAAAGGACCAAAAAACTTTTGCTCCGACGCCTGCACCACGGCCAACTTTAATTCTGCAGGATGCACTCTGGCAAACTCGGCCTGGATCTTTTGTACAGGCGTCACGGTAAATGCATTTTGCTTCTTTTTCTTGCGCTACTCACCAGCCCGCAACCGCTCCACCGCCGCGCCCAAAGCCGCGCCGACCAGGCAAACCTTCAGGCCCAACGGAAACACCGCCAGAGCCGACCCATCCGCGGCAAACGCGCCGGACGCGGACGCCACCAGCAACACCGCAACGGCCAACATACGAAGCGCGATCATGAGACGGCCTTTCCAGCTGCCCCATATTCATATCACAAAACCGTGACCGGCTGGTTAACTTTCCGCCGCGCCGCGCAACGCCAAAGCGCGGGCATACACCGCGCGGCGCGGCAGGCCGGTCGCCTCGGCAACGCCCGCGGCCGCCTCGCGCACGCTCTGCGTGGCCAGCGCGGCGGCGAGCAGCGCGTCCAGGTCGTGGGCGCTTGCCGCCTCCTCCGGTGCCGGCCCCACCACCACACAGATCTCGCCGCGCGGCGCATGCTCCGCATAATGCGCGGCCAGCTCGGGTAGCGTGGCACGGCGGACCTCCTCGAAGCGTTTGGTCAGCTCGCGCGCGACCGCCGCCGGGCGCGCGTCGAAACAGGCCGCCAGATCAGCCAGCATCTCGGCCAGGCGGTGCGGCGCCTCGTACCAGATCAGCGTGGCGGACAGCCCGGCGCGTTCGGCCGCGCGCAGGCGGGCGAATGCGGCGGCGCGGGCGGCGCTGCGGGGCGGCGCGAACCCCAGGAACAGGAACGGGTGCGGCGGCAGGCCGGAGAGTATCAGCGCAGTGGTGGCCGCGCTGGCGCCGGGCATCGCCTCGATGTGGTGGCCGGCCGCGATTGCCGCGCGCACCAGCCTGAACCCGGGGTCCGAGACCAGCGGCGTGCCCGCGTCCGACACCAGCGCCACGGTCTGCCCGGCCGCCAGGCGCGACAGGATCTCGGGCGTGCGGGCATCCTCGTTGTGCTCGTGCAAAGGGGCCGTGCGGGCCGAAATGTCGTGGTGTGCCAGCAGGCGCGCGGTGGTGCGGGTATCCTCGCAGAGCACCAGGTCGGCGGCGCGCAAAGTGGCGATCGCGCGCAATGTCATGTCGGAAAGGTTGCCGATGGGGGTGGAAACCAGCACAAGACCGGCGCGCCCGCCGGCATCCCGGTGAGAGACCGCCTCATCGTCAAGGGCGGCAAGGGAGGACTGACATGCTTCGTCCGGCATTGGGGCTATTCGCATCCGCACTGTTGCTGTCGGCCTGCGTGCAGGGTCCACCGTCCGGTCCCGCGCCGGGGCTACTCACCGTGGCACCGCCGCTGGCCCAGCCGCAAGGCCCCCGCCGCATCGCGCTGCTGCTGCCGCTCAGCGGGCCGAACGCCGGCGTGGCCGCGCTCATGCAGCAATCCGCCAGCCTGGCCGCCTCGGCACCCGGCACGCCGCCGCTCGACATACGCGACACCGGCGGCGACCCCGCGCGCGCCGCCGCCCAGGCCCAGGCGGCGATCGCCGCCGGCGACACGCTGATCCTGGGCCCGCTCACCGCGGAAGAGACGCAGGCGGTGGCCGCGGTCGCCACGCCGGCCAATATCGAAGTGCTGTCGTTCAGCAGCGACCCGAGCGTGGCCGCACCCGGCGTATGGGTGCTGGGCGTGACGGCGGACCAGCAGATGCGCCGCCTGGTGGCCGCCGCCCGGGCCGAGGGGCGCCAGCATCTGGCGGCCTTGTTGCCGAGCGGTGCGTTCGGCGACGCGCTGCAGACCGCGCTCGTGGATGCCGCCAACCAGGCCGGCTTCGAGCCGCCGAACGTGCAGCGCGCCGGCGCCGATAGCGGCAGCGTCGACGTGGCGCTGAAAACGCTGACCGACTACGAGAACCGGCGCGGCGCGGTGGAGCAGCGCATCCACGCAATGCGCGACAGCACGGACCCGCAATCGCGCCAGCAGGCGGCCGTGCTGGCGGCGCAACCGCCCGCCCCGCCGCCGTTCGACACCTTGCTGCTCGCCGCCAACGGCGATGCGCTGCGCCACCTGGCCGACAAGCTGCCGGAATACGACGTGATCGCGCCGCAGGTTCGCCTGTTGGGGCCGGCGTTCTGGGCCGGCGGCGCGTCGCGGCTGCACAAGCTGGCGGGCGGCTGGTATGCGGTGCCGGACCCGTCGGAGCGCAGCGGCTTCGTGACCGCGTTCCAGGGCAAGTATGGCGCGGCACCGCCGCCGATCGCGGATATCGCGTTCGACGCCACGCTGATCGGGCGTTCGCTGGCGCAGGATAACGATTATTCGGCGAACGCGCTGACCAAGCAGGACGGGTTTTCCGGGGTGGACGGCGCGATCGTTCTGCTGCCGGACGGGCATGTGCGCCGGGCGCTGGCGATCTACCAGATCGGGTCGAGTGGGGGGGCTACGGTCGTCAGCCCGGCGCCTGCGGATTTGTCGTCGCCCGGATCGTAAGCAAGGAAGGCCTTCTTTTTTGAAAAAAAGAAGCAAAAAACTTTTGCTCCTGACGCAGGCTGAAACACGTAGGTTTTTCCTCCAACTCGGCGACAGCGGAGTCAAAAGTTTTTTGCTTCTTTTTTTCAAAAAAGAAGGCCTTGCTTCCTTATGCTCCTGACAGCTGTACGCGTGACAACAGCCATAGCCGGCGTCCCTATACTGGCGTTGGTAGTGCTGGTGATAGAAGGCCAGGCCGTCCCGCAAAGCGCACTGGCCGCCGCAATGGCCATACTCGTAGGCGCATTCGGCCTGGCCCTGGTCTGGACGCACGACCTGCGCATGCTGGCCGCCCTGCTGCATCTTGCCGGCACCGGCGCGCGCCCCGGCACGCCGCTGCCGAAATCGCTCGGCGCCGACGTATTGAGCGAGGTCGAGCAGATTTCCGCCACGCTGGGCGAGCAGAGCGCGCTGGTGGACCGGCTATTGCGCGCCGAGGCCTCGATCGTGGAAAGGCTACCCGATCCGCTGCTGGTATTGGGCCTGGACCGCAGCGTAAGGCGCGCCAATGCCGCGGCCAGGACGGCGTTCGGCGACGGCATCGGTGCGGTGTTGCGACACCCGGAATTGCGCGCCGCGATCGACCGCGCGATCGCCAACGGCCCCGATGCGGCCGCGCAACTCGTCGATTTGCGGCTGCCGGTTCCGGTGCCGCGCGAGGTGCAGGCGATGGTGGTGGCGCTGGACTCGCCGCTGTCGGGTGGTGGCGGCGTGCTGGCGGTGCTGTCGGACCGCACGCGGGAGCGCGCGATCGAGCGGATGCGCGCCGATTTCGTGGCCAATGCCAGCCACGAACTGCGCACGCCGCTGGCCAGCCTGATCGGGTTCATCGCCACATTGCGCGGGCCGGCGGCGGACGATCCGCCGGCGCAGGCGAGGTTCCTCACCATCATGGCCGAGCAGGCCGAGCGGATGAACCGGCTGATCGACGACCTGCTGTCGCTCTCGCGCATCGAGATCACCGAGCACCAGCCGCCGGCCGAACAGGTGGACCTGCAGGGCGTGGTGGAGCGCGTTCTGTCGGGTTTCCAGCCGACGATATCGGCGCGCGGCGTGACCGTGGATCTGCAGGCCGTGCCGGATTTGCCGCGCGTGATCGGCGACACCGACCAGCTCGAGCAGGTGGCGGGCAATCTGCTGGACAATGCGCTGAAATACGGCCGGCAGGGTGGCATCGTGCGATTCCGGCTGACGCTGGCGGCACCTGGCGGGAAATATCCGGCGCGGCCGGGCGTGTTGCTGGCGGTGGAGGATGACGGGCCGGGCATTCCGCGCCAGCATCTGCCGCGGCTCACGGAGCGGTTCTACCGTGTGGATGCCGGCCGTTCGCGCGCGGTGGGCGGCACGGGGCTGGGGCTGGCGATCGTGAAGCACATCATCAACCGGCATCGGGGGGTGTTGCTTATCGACAGCGAGGCGGGGCGGGGGGCGGTGTTCAGCGTTTGGTTGCCGGTGGTGTGAGGCCCGGCAGCAGGAGCAAGCAAGGAAGTCGTCCTTTTTCGAGAAAAAGGACCAAAAAGCTTTTGCTCCGACGCTTGCACCACGGCGTGCGCTCTTTCTGCCGGTCGATGCGCTCGCAGAAAAATCCAGGGCTTTCGTGCAGGCGTCGGGAGCAAAAGCTTTTTGGTCCTTTTTCTCGAAAAAGGACTGCTTTCTTCCTTTACTTGCCGCGCCCGCTCATCTCGTCGCCGGCGGTGCGCGACAACAGGCCGCACACCGGCACCGACAGACACGTGACCAGCCCGAGCACGATCCACGCCACGGAGAAATCCGTCAGGTCCGGCCCGGTATGCCCGCGCGCGGCGATCGACCCCGCCAGAACCGCCGCCGCCGCGCAAATCCCCGCACTCAGCATCAGTTGCTGGAACGTGGTGTAGAAACTCGTGGCGGCGCTCATCTGCGCGCGCGGTATATCCGCATAAGCCACCGTGTTGTAGGCGGTGAACTGCAACGACTGGAAAAAGCCGCCGACGAACATCACCGTTACGATCACCGCCACCGGCACAGACGGCCGGAACAAAGCGGCGCTCATCAGCAGCAGCGTGGCCAGCGCGCCGTTCCACATCAGCGTCAGGCGGAAGCCCCAGCGCCGCAGGATGGCGGGTGCGGCGGCCTTCATCAGCATGGCGCCGGCGGCACTGGAAAACGTGATCATGCCGCTGCGCGCGGCGGTGTCGCCAAATCCCAGCTGCAGCATCATCGGCAGCAGGAACGGCAGCGCCCCGCCGGTGATGCGGGTGAGCGACCCGCCCCAGACGGAGATGGCGAAACTCGGTATGCGCATCAGCCGCAGATCCAGCACCGGGTTCTCCGCGGTCCGCGCATGGCGGATATAGGCCAGGCCCGCGAGCACGCCGGCGCCCAGCATGGCGCAGCTCTCCCAGGGCGACACGGCGCCGCGACTCGCCAGTTCGAAGCCGAACATCAGCGAGGCCAGGCAGAAGCCGGACAGCCCGAAGCCCAGGACGTCGAACGGCCGGCGCTGCGTTTCGCGCAACTGCTCGATGTAGCGCCCGGCGAGCAGGAACCCCACCACCCCGATCGGCACGTTGATGTAGAAGATCCAGTGCCAGCTCAGATACGTGACGAAGAACCCGCCCAGAGGCGGCCCGATCACCGGCCCGACCAGGCCGGGCACCAGCACCCACGTCATCGCCGATACCAGCTCGGCCTTCGGCACCGTGCGCAGCAGCACCAGCCGGCCAACCGGCATCATCATCGCGCCGCCGATGCCCTGCAGCACCCGGCTGCCCACCAGCATCGCCAGCGAGTTCGACACGCCGCAGAGTATCGAGCCGAGCGTGAACAGCGCGATCGCCGCGCGGAATACGGTGCGCGAGCCGAAGCGGTCCGCCGCCTGGCCGCTTGCCGGGATGAACACCGCCAGGCTGAGGAGATAGGAGGTGAGCGCGACGTTCATGTGCAGCGGGTCGACGCCGAAGCTGTGCGCCATGCCGGGCAGCGCGGTGGCGAGCACGGTGCCGTCGAGCTGCTCCATGAACAGGGCGGCGGCGATGATCAGGGCGGCGGCGCGGGTGCCTGTCGCGGCGAGCTTTGCGGGTATGGCGAGCGCGTCGGACATGTTCCGAGAATTGAGGGGACGTGCGAGTAGGCGCAATGCGTGGTTGTGGGTTGCTGCATTGCGATAGGCAGGAAGGCCTTCTTTTTTGCAAAATAGAAGCAAAAAACTTTTGCATTCCCTGCTGCGCGACCATCCGCGCCGGTTTTGCAAGTGCGGGTCTGGCGGAGGCAGCGCGGGCGGCCGCGCCACGGGGAACGCAAGAGTTTTTTGCTTCTTTTTTGCAAAAAAGAAGGCCTTGCTTTCTTCCTGCAACCCCCAAAGCACGCCCCCGTTACCTCCCCCAATGAGAAGCGTGAAAGCGGCGACCCGCATCCTGTGCACAGGCGCCGCCCTACTCGCCCCCCAGGCCCAGGCCGCCGACCCGGTCGCCTACACGCTAAAGATCGACTCCACCGGAAATCCCGCGCTGGACGCCGCTATCGCCGGTAGTTCTCAGCTCGCCGCCTTGCGCAAGCCGGCGCCGGCCTCCCCTTTCGCGCTGGTCGCCCGCGCCCGCGCCGATATCGCCCGCGTGCGCACCGCGCTGGACAGCTTCGGCTACTACCAGGCGCAAACCAGCGTCACCATAAACGGAGTATCGCCGGCCACCGCCACCCTGCCGGACACGCTCTCCGCCCTGCCGCAGGGCCAGCCCGCCACCGTGCTGATCCATATCGACAAGGGGCCGCTCTTCCACCTCCGCCGCGTGCAGCTCGACGGCACGGTGCCCGCCGGACCCGCGCGCGTGTTCACTCTGGCCCCCGGCGCGCCGGCGATCGCCGCCAACGTGCTCGGCGCCGGATCGAAGCTGCTCTCCGCCCTGCAGGAGGACGGCTACGCGCTGGCCCGCGTCGATCCGCCGGTTGCCACCGAAGTGCCGGCCGACCACGCGCTCGACGTCAGCTTCCACGTGACAACCGGACCGCGCGTCGATATCGGCGATATCAGCGTGACCGGTCTGGTGCGCACGCATGAAAGCTTCGTGCGCCGTCGCCTGCTCATCACCCCGGGCGAGCTTTACCAGCCGAGCAAGATCGAGGCGGCGCGGCAGGACCTGGCCTCCGTCGGCGTGTTCTCCGGCGTGAAGATCAGCGCGGCGAAGGCCCTGGACGCCGCGGGCCGCCTGCCGCTGCGGGTGGACGTCACCGAGCGCAAGCTGCATGCCGTGACGTTCAGCATCGCCTACTCCACCGATCTCGGCGGCAGCGCGGGCGTCACCTGGACCAACCGCAACCTGTTCGGCAACGCGGAGCAGCTCACGCTCACCGGCAACGTGACCGGCCTTGGCGGCAGCGCGGACAAGGGCATCGGCTATCTGGCGCGCGCGCAGTTCCTCAAGCCCGACTACTACCACCGCGACCAGCAACTCGAGCTCGACCTCTCGGCGCTCAAGCAGGACCTGATAAGCTATACGCAGACCGCCGAGATCGCCGGCGCCGTGCTCACCCGCAAGCTCTCCAAACGCTGGACTGCGAGCGTCGGCGCCACCGCCACGCAGGAGACGATCCTGCAGGAGGGCACCACGCGGGATTACACGCTGCTCGCGGTGCCGGTGACGGCCAAGTTCGACAGCACCGACGTGGCGACCCCGCTTGACGATCCGCTGCGCGGCGTGCGCGCCACGCTGATCGCCACGCCGACCGAAAGCCTGTCCGGCCGCGACAGCACGTTCTTCATCCTGCAGGGCACTGCCAGCACGTATTTCGACTTGCACAGTATCGGGTTCGCGCCGCCGGGCCACAGCGTGATCGCGCTGCGCGGGCTGGTGGGCAGCGCGCAGGGGGCGAGCGAATTCGAGCTGCCGCCGGACCAGCGCTTCTACGGCGGCGGCTCGGCCACCGTGCGCGGCTACCGCTACCAGTCGGTGGGACCCGCTTTTGCCGACAGCACGCCGGCGGGTGGTGCGGCGATCGACGCCGCCACGATCGAATTGCGCCAGCGCGTGTGGCACAATATCGGCGCGGTGGTGTTCGTGGATGCCGGCCAGGTGAACACCAGCAGCGCGCCGTTCGGCGGCCGGCTCGAGGAGGGCGCCGGCATAGGGGCGCGCTACTACACGCCGATCGGCCCGATACGGGTGGATATCGCCACCCCGCTCACCCGCATGCGCAGCGGCGATTCCTACGAACTCTATCTCGGACTGGGACAGGCGTTTTGAGCGACGAACCAGTCCTCCCGCGCCACCGCCTGCGCCGCGCGCTGCTCTGGGTGGCGGCCATCCTCGTGCTGCTGCCGGTGGTGCTGGTGGCCGCCGTGCTCGCGCTCGCCAACACCGGGCCAGGCCGCCGGCTGATCGAGAGCCAGGCCGCCAGCCTGTCGGGCGGCATGGTGACCCTCCGCGGCCTCTCCGGCCGCTTCCCGGACGCGCTGCGCCTCGCCCATCTCGAAATCCACGACACACGCGGCGTATGGCTGACGCTCGATGGCGTGACGCTGGACTGGTCGCCGCTGGCGCTGACCGGCCGCACCGCCAGGATCACCCGCCTGACCGCCGACGCCCTGGATGTGATCCGGCTGCCCGCGCCCGCCGCCAAGCCCGCGCCGCCCAGCAAAGGCGACTTCACCTTGCCGGTGCACGTGGACCTGCAAGCGCTCGACGTGGCGAAGCTCACCGTCGGCGCCCCGGTCGCGGGCCACGCGGCGGTCCTGCACCTGTCCGGCGCGGCGCAGGTGGCCTCCCTGGACGACGCCCACGCGAAGATCGCCATCGACCGGCTGGACGGCCCGGGCACCTACCGGCTGGACGCCAGCCTGGACCCCGCCACGATCGCCGCGGTGCTCGACGCGCACGAGCCCTCCGGCGGGCTCGTCTCGGGCCTGGCCGCGCTGCCGAACCTCGGCGCGCTCGCCTTGCACGCCAGCATCGCCGGCCCCCGCACCGCCGAACGCACGGACGCCACGCTGGCTGCCGGCGAGCTGCGCGCCGCCGCGCATGGCACAATCGACCTGCCGGGCAAGAGCGCCGCCCTGGACGTGGACGCCAACGCCCCGGCAATGGCGCCGCGCCCGGACCTCTCCTGGGATAGCGTGGCGCTACAGGCCCACCTGCATGGCCCGTTCACCGCGCCGCAGATCGCCGCCCGCGCCGAACTGCACGGCGTGCATGGCGGCGGCGCCAGCATCGCCGCGCTCACCCTCGACGCCACCGGCGACCGCGGGGCCGCCGACGCCCACGCCGTGCTCACCGGCCTCGTGTTGCCGCCGCCGCAACCCGGCCTGTTCGCCGCCGCCCCGCTCGACCTCACGCTGCACGCCGACCTTGATAAACCCGGCCTGCCGATCGCCTTCGCCCTGAAACACCCGCTGATCAGCGCGGACGGCACCGCCCAGGCGCGCGGCGACCTGCAGGCGCGTCTGCACACGACCATCCCCAGCCTGGCGCCGTTCGCCGCCATCGGCCACGTCGATATCCAGGGCAGCACCGAGGCGGTGGCTACGCTCGTCCGGCACGCCGCTGCAGGCCGGGGTGCGGCCAACGCAAACGCAGCCGGCTCGGACCAGGTCAGCGACGTGACGGTGGACGGCACCGCCCATTTCACCGGCGGCCTGGCCCCGCTGCCCACTTTGCTCGGCACCACCACCTACGGCGCCACCGCCACGCTCGACGGCCAGGACTTTACCATCAGCCGCGCCACGGTGGATGGCCGCGCCGCCCACGCCGCCGTCACCGGCACCGATCTCGCCGGCAAGCTCGCGCTGGCCTGGCGCGTCGGCCTCACCGACCTGGCGGCACTCTCGCCCCAGGTCGCCGGCGCGCTGACCGCCACCGGCCGGGTGGATGGCGCGCCGGGCGGTATCGCGCTGCAGGCGGATTTGAAGGGCGATATCGGCACCCACGCGATCCCGCGCGGGCCGATCACCGCCGCCATACGCGCGCAGGGGCTGCCGGCCAGCCCGTCCGGCACCGTGCAGGCGAGCGGCCGCTTCGCCGGCAGCCCGGTGGTGGTGGATGCCAAGCTCGACCGCACGGCGGACGGCAGTTTCCACGCCGTGCTGACGCGCGCCGGCTGGCGCAGCCTGGCCGCCACCGCGGATATGCTGCTGCGCAAGGGTGAAACCCTGCCGATCGGCAAGCTCGACGCGCGGCTGACCCGCCTGGCCGATCTGGACGCGCTGACCGGCCAGTCGCTCGTCGGCGGGCTGACCGCGCAGGTGGAGACCAGCCAGCGCGGCGGCTCGCCCGGATGCCCGTATCGCCGTGCAGGCGACCGGCCTTGCGGCGGGCCGCAACGCCATCGGCCACCTCTCGCTGACCGGCCATGTGGCCGATCCCGCCGCGGCGCCGGACCTGGCGCTGGCGCTGAGCGCGGACGGCATCGCGGCCGCCGGCATCACCGGCCAGGCGCACGCGACGGCGAACGGCAAGCTGGCCGCTTTATCTGCTGCAAACCGATGCCGCTTTGGCCGTGCAGGGCTCGCCCGCCAGCTTCACCGCGGCGGCCCGTCTCGACCTGCCCGCGCACCAGGTTCTGCTCACCGCGCTGGCCGCCGGCTTCAAAGGCGAGGCGCTGCACCTGCGTGCGCCGGCGCGCGTCGATTTCGGCACCAGCACCGCTGTGGATGGCCTGCATCTGGCATTCGGTCCGCCGGGCGCGTCACCGGCCACGCTGGATGTCGCCGGCCGCGTCGCTCCCAGCCTGGCGCTGACCGCCACGCTGCGCGGCGTGACGCCGGACCTTGCGCGCCCGCTGGCCCCCACGCTGCAGGCCTCCGGCACGCTCACGGCGGATGCGCGGCTGTCCGGCAGCCTGGCCGCGCCGAGCGGTTCGGTGCGACTGCAGGCCAGCGGATTGCACGCGCGCACCGGGCCGGCCGCCGCCTTGCAGCCGGTCTCGCTGCTGGCCAACGCGGCGCTCGCCGGCGGGGCGGCGCGGATCGACGCGCGGCTGTCCGGCGGGCCGAAACTGGGCTTCACCGCCACTGGCACGGCGCCGCTCACCGCGACCGGCCCGCTGGCGCTGCACGCCATCGGCCATGCCGACCTCACGCTGCTGGACCCGATACTCGGCGCCACCGGCCAGCGCGCCGCCGGCAACCTGGCGCTGGACGCCACCGTATCCGGCACCGCCGCCGCCCCGCGCGCCGGCGGCACCCTCACGCTGGACCGCGGCGAGATCCAGGATTTCGTCCAGGGCGCCCGCGTCACCGACATCACCGCGCGGCTCGTGGCCGCCGGCGACAGCGTGCGCATCGCCACCTTCACGGCGCGTGCCGGCGGCGGTTCGCTCGGCGCGTCCGGCACCGTAGGCGTGCTGGCGCCCGGCCTGCCGGTCGATGTGCATTTCACCGCCGACCACGCGCGCCCCCTGGCGAGCGACCTGCTGACCGCCACGCTCGACGCGGATCTCGCCGTGCGTGGCATGGCGGCCGGAACGCTGGATGCCACCGGCCGCATCTTCATCCGCCGCGCCGAGATCAACATCCCGAACAGTCTGCCGCCGAGCGTGGCCGTGCTGCATGTGCGCCGCCCCGGCGACAAGCCGCCGCGCGCCGCCGCACCTTCGACCAGCCTGGTGCGGCTCGGCATCGTGCTCGATGCACCCAGCAACATCTTCGTGCGCGGCCACGGGTTGGACAGCGAGCTCGGCGGTCGGTTGACGATCGCCGGCACCACCGCGGCGCCGGCGATCTCCGGCAGTTTCGAGATGCGGCGCGGCAGCATAAGCGTGGCCGGCACCACGCTGAATTTCACCCATGGCGAGGTGGGGTTCGACGGCACCAGCGTTACCAACAAGATCGACCCGACGCTGAATTTCGTCGCCGAAAGCAATTCCGGCAGCGTGGAGGCGACGCTGACAGTGGGCGGCTACGCGGATGCGCCCTCGATCAAGCTCTCCAGCGTTCCGGACCTCCCGCAGGACGAAATACTCGCGCATCTGCTGTTCGGCACCAGCGTGAAGGACCTCTCGGCCATCCAGATCGCCGAGATCGCCTCCGCGCTGGCCGAGCTGTCCGGTGTTACGGGCAGCGGCGCGGACCCGCTCGGCGCGGTGCGCAAGGGGTTGGGGCTGGACCGGCTTTCGGTGGGCGGCGGTGGTGGCGGTGCCAGCACGGGGGCCACGGTGGAGGCCGGGCGTTATGTGGCGCGCGGGGTTTATATCGGGGCCAAGCAGGCGACGTCCGGCGGGGGGACGGCGGCCGAGGTGCAGGTGGATCTGACCAAGCACCTGAAGGCCAGCGCGCAATTGGCTACGGGTGGCGGGAGCGTGCAGGGGGCGACGCCGGATAACGATCCTGGGTCTACTTTGGGGTTGTCGTATCAGTTCGAGTATTAGGCAAGGAAGGCCTTCTTTTTTGCAAAAAAGAAGCAAAAAACTCTTGCTGTGACGGCTGCATGTAGTTCGGGCTCTCCGTGCAAGCGTATGCGCCTGCGACAATAAGCAAGGCGCTCGTGCCAGCGGGGAAGCAAAAGTTTTTTGGTCCTTTTTTCAAAAAAGGACTGCTTGCTTCCTTCCTGCACAACCGCGGCGCCCGACTCCCGTTAAATCCGCTCACATCCAGGGAGATTACAAATGGCAGGCAAACTGGACGGCAAGAAAATCGCCATACTCGCAACCAACGGCGTGGAGCAGATAGAGCTGACATCGCCGCAGAAAGCGTTTGTCGCGGCCGGCGCGACGGTGACGGTCGTGTCGCTGAAATCGGGCGAGATACAGGGCATGAACCACGACGAGAAAGGCGACATGCTGCCGGTGGACAAGGCACTTGCGGATGTGTCGCCGGAGCAGTTCGACGGGCTGCTGCTGCCGGGCGGCGTCGCCAACCCGGATTACCTGCGCGTGGACAAGCACGCCGTGGCCTTCGTGAAGGGTTTCGCCAGCGCAGGCAAGCCGATCGCGTCGATCTGCCATGGGCCGTGGTCGCTGATCGAGGCCGATGCGGTGCGCGGCAAGAAAGTGACGTCGTGGCCATCGTTGCAGACCGACCTGCGCAATGCGGGTGCGACCTGGGTGGATGCGCCTATGGTGCGCGACGGCAATCTGGTGACCTCGCGCAAGCCGGACGATCTGGAGCAGTTCAACACGGCGTCCGTCGAGATGTTCGCCGGCCAGCCAGGCTGATCGGCCCGGTTCGTGTGTGACGTGAAGCCCTGCCGGGTGATGCCCGGCGGGGTTTTTGCTGTTGTCGGTCGATGCGGGATCGTTGTAGCCTGCCGTGAACAAAAGGGGTGCGAGCAATGGCCGGATTGACGTTCTACACCAACCCGATGTCACGTGGCCGTATCATCCGGTGGATGCTTGAGGAGGTTGGCCAGCCATACGAGACGAAGGTGATGCAGTATGGCGGCGATCTGAAATCGGAGGCCTTCCTGTCGGTCAATCCGATGGGCAAGGTGCCCGTCGTGGTGCATGACGGGCACGTGGTGACGGAGTGCGCCGCCATCAGCGCCTATCTCGCCGACGCGTTTCCGCAGGCCGCCCTGGCGCCGCCGCCGGGCGATGGCCTGCGCGCCGCCTATTACCGCTGGCTGTTCTTCGGCGCCGGACCGGTGGAGGCCGCGGTGACGAACAAGGCGCTGCAATTAGAGGTGCCGCCTGGCCGCGAAGGCATGGCGGGCTACGGCAGTTTCGATCTCACGATGCAGACGCTGGAGCACGCGCTGGCCGGACGCGAGTATCTGGTGGGCGACCGGTTCTCGGCGGCGGATCTGTATGTGGGATCGCAGCTCGGCTGGGGCATGATGTTCGGCACGATCGACAAGCGGCCGGCTTTCGCCGCGTATTTCGAGCGGCTGAGCGCGCGGCCCGCCTACATAAAGGCGCGCGACCTGGATGACGCGCTGATCCCCGCCAAGGAGCCTGAGCACGCCTGACCGGCGGCAGGGTTTTGACAGCGCCCGCGATGTTTCGGCGTTCGGCAAACGACCGTTCGCGTTGTGCGTTGGCAGGGTCAGAGGAGACCCATAATGTCCATTCTATTCCCCGCCATGGGCGCTGCCGTGGCCGTTGCCGGCGCCGATAAACTCTCCGGCGACAAGAGCTATGCCGGGCTGTTCCGCCATCTCGGCTGGTCGCGCGGCGACATGCAGGTGGCGGCGACCGCGGAACTCGCCGGTGGCCTGATGATGACCATACGCCCGACCCGCCGGCTGGGCGGCGCGCTGGTTGCCGCGGCGTCCGCCTGCGTTCTGTATAGCGAGCTGCGCCACGGTGATTCCAAGCTGGCCACCTCGCGCGCTTTGGTGTTGCTGGGGGCTCTTTCGGCGATGTAAGCGGGGCTGGCGTCATTGGCGGCAAGTAAGAAAGTAGTCCTTTTTCGAGAAAAAGGACCAAAAAGCTTTTGCTGCGACGCCTGCACGATGTTCTGGCTATTTCTGCGAGCATATCGTCTGGCAGACATAGCGTGATGCCGGTGCAGACGTCATAGCAAAAGCTTTTTGGTCCTTTTTCTCGAAAAAGGACTACTTCCTTGCTTCCTACGGCGCGCGCAACCCCGGATTGCAAACTCGATACGCGCCTGTTATGACGGCGCATGATCGTACTCCGCGCTGCGCTGGCTGCCTTTATTTTCCTCTGCTGCGCCGAAGCGCGCGCGCAATCCGACACCCAACCTGTCGATATCGGCGTCAACGTCGGCGGCGTGAACGACTTCGCGGTGGAATCCTTCTTCGTCGATGCGATGAAGCAGTCGCGGCACTGGGGCTCGGCCGGAACGCCCTGGGACGAAGCGGCGAATGTGGACGCGCAAGGCTGGCCCACGCAGGATGCCGGCGCCGTCATCCTCTGCTGCGTGGCCGACAGTGCCGGCAACAGCATTCTCGCCGGCACGTATCAGCTCGCGTTCAAAGGCATCGCCAACGTGGCGTTCACCGTGAACGGCAGCGGTTCCGTATCCGGCATGGCGTATGACGCCGCCACCAACACGAGCACCGCGCAGGTGGTGGTGGCCGCCAACGGTGCCGGCACATCGGTCATCCTCTCGTTCACCGGCACCCAGCGCAGCGCGGCCGCGCCGGCCGGCAGCGGCATCACCGGTGTCACGCTGATCCGGCCGCAGGCCGCGCCGAACGGCAAGCTCTGGTGGACCGCCCCGAACCAGGTTTTCACCACGCCTTACCTGAACCTTTTGCGTCGGTTCAGCACGCTGCGTTTCATGGATTTCACCAGCACCAACGGCGTGACGCTGACGAGCT
Source organism: uncultured Alphaproteobacteria bacterium (assembly GCA_963795825.1). Lineage (GTDB taxonomy): Bacteria > Pseudomonadota > Alphaproteobacteria > Acetobacterales > Acetobacteraceae > BOG-908. The sequence continues at coordinate 120,368 of CAWCIW010000002.1, forward strand.
GGTCCCAGCGCACCACGCCGCAGATGGCCACGCAGCAATCGCCGCAGGGCGCCGCCTGGGAATATGCGATCCAGCTCGCAAACATCCTGCAGAAGGATATCTGGATCAACATCCCGGACCAGGCCGATACCGACTACGTCACGCAGCTCGCCACGCTGCTGCATGCCATGCTGAACCCCAAGCTGCATATCTACCTCGAATACAGCAACGAAGTCTGGAACTACTCCTTCGGCCAGGCCGGCCGGAACCAGGCGGCCGCGGAAGCCGAGGTGGCGGCCAATCCCGCGTCGCCGCTGGCGCTCGGCTGCGCGGATTACAACGATTGCCGCTACGAATGGGGCGAGCGTCGCATCGGCCTGCAGGTGGTGCAGGACGGCCAGATATTCGCATCGGTGTTCGGCGCAAACGCCCAGGCGATCCGGCCGGTATTCGCGACCCAGCTCGGCCAGACGTCGTTCGTCGGCTACGTGTTCTCGATGATCGAGGGCACCTATCCGAACCCGGTCTCGAGCTATCTCTACGCGATCGCGCAGGCGCCGTACTGGACCGGCGACAACTCGGCCGCCAACCTGACCGCCCATCAGGAGCTGGCAAACGCGGCGGCGAACCTCGCCACCCTTGCCGGCCCGGAACACGACTTTGCCGTGTGGGCCACGCAATATGGCGTGCACAGCCTGACCTACGAGGGCGGCCCCGGCATGTCCGGCACAGCCAGTCTGGCCGCGAAGATCGCCGCGAACCGCACCGGTGCCATGGGTGCGCTGGTGCAGAAATCTTTGCGCCAGGCGTTCGGCAGTGCGATCGGGCTGTATATGTATTACGACGATGCCGGCCAGGTACGGGCAATATGGCATGTGGGGGCTGACCGAGAACGTGCTCGACACGGCCACGCCGAAACTCAACGCGGTCGCCAGTGTGCGTCGTGACATCACCGAAAAGCTTGCCACCGGCAATCTGCTGCCCGCCACGTTCGCCGCCACGTCACCCGACATCTGCACCGGCGGCATGTTCATCGGCGCGGGCTACCTCTATCTCGGCCAGGGCGGCGCCTGTGGCTTTCTGGTGAACGTGCCTGCGTCGGGCAGCTACGCGCTTACGCTGAGCGTCGGCACCTATTACAGCGCGACGCAGGCCGCGATCCTGGTGGATCAGGCAGCGGTGGGTAACGTGGCCATCCCGAGCACCGGCGGTAATCTTACCGACTGGACGAACACCATGCCGCTTACGCTTTCGCTCACGGCAGGGCTGCATGTGATTTCTGTGAGTGCTTCTGGCGGGGCGTTTGGGGTGCAGAGCGTCAGCGCGGCAGGGCAGTAAGCAAGGCCTTCTTTTTTGAAAGAAAGAAGCAAAACTTTGCGCTCCCCGGTGCAGTAACGCCCGCGCTCGTTCTGCAACGCCCGGACTGGCGGAGCTAGCGCGGGCGCCGATGCCGCGGGGAACGCAAAAGTTTTTTGCTTCTTTTTTCAAAAAAGAAGGCCTTGCTTACTTCCTATTCCACCTCCGGCCGCGTCCACCGCCGCTGCAGCCAGGCCACTCCCACCAGATCGAAAACCCCCACCCACGCCCGGTCCAAAGTCCCGTATTTGCTGACGCCTCGAACCCGCGGCCGATGCCCCACCGGAACGCTGACCACAGCGCCCCCCGCCCGCAGGAACAGCGCCGGCAGGAACCGGTGCATATGGTCGAACGCCGGCAACTCCAGGAAATCCGCCCGGCGAAACACCTTCAGCCCGCACCCGGTATCCGGCGTGGCGTCGCCCAGCAGCCGCGCGCGTATCGCGTTCGCCGCGCGCGAGCTCAGCCGCTTGATACGCGTGTCCCGCCGCGCGGTCCGGTGCCCGGCAATAAGCGTCGGCCCCGGCGCCGCCTGCGCACGCGCCAGCAGCGCGGGTATGTCCGCCGGATCGTTCTGTCCGTCGCCATCGAGGGTGGCGATCCAAGTGCCGCGCGCCGCCCGAACGCCGGTGAGTATCGCGGCACTCTGGCCGCAGCCGGTGCGATGCCGGCGCACCACGAGCGGCGCCTCTGCCGCCAGTGCCGCGGCGGTGCCGTCGGTGCTGCCATCGTCCACATAGACGATCTCATGCGCCACGCCCGCCAGCGCCTGCCTGATCTCGGCCACCAGCGGGGCGATATTGGCCGCCTCGTTGCGCACCGGAACCACCACGGAAAGCAGCAGGGCAGGCGATGCGTCTGGCGTTTGTGGAACTTGCATGGTCCTGGGGCTGGAATGGGGGGCTTGCACGGGAAGGGGCCGGTAGCACCTGGGAACACACGGGGAAAGTGCCGCGCCCGAAGCGTGTTTTGCCTTTGCAGCCTCGCCTGGGATGGGTAGCTTCACAAAATGCCGTTCGACGACCGCGATTTCCCCAGCAGCGAGGTAGCCCTCGCCCGCCGCAGACGCCACATGGTGGCGGTCTGGCTGTTCGGCGTCGCCTTCATGATCTGGGGCATGGTGGTGCTCGGCGGCGCCACGCGGCTGACGGGATCGGGCCTGTCGATCATGGAATGGGCCCCGCTGTCCGGTGCCCTGCCGCCGCTCTCGAACCACGAGTGGGAGCGCCTGTTCGGCCTCTACAAGGCGATCCCGCAATATGCGCTCCTGCACCCGGACATGACGCTCTCCGGCTTCAAGGACATCTTCTGGCTCGAATGGGCGCACCGCGCCTGGGGCCGCCTGATCGGCCTGGTGTTCGCCGGCCCGCTGATCTGGCTCGCGATCACCGGCGCCATCCCGCGCCGCCTGGTGCCGCGCCTGGCCGGCCTGTTCGTGCTCGGCGGCCTACAAGGGGCGGTCGGCTGGTTCATGGTGGCGTCCGGCTTCTTCCCGGACAGCACCGGCGTCTCGCCCTACCGCCTGGTGGTCCATCTCTGCCTGGCGCTGACTGCTGTTCGCCGCGGTGTTCTGGACCGCTCTGTCGCAGATGCGCCCGGTGGCCACCTCGATTCCCGCCGCCGGCACGTTCCGGAACCTGGCCCGCGCGTCCGCCATCCTGGTGGCGCTCACGATCGTTGCGGGCGGCTTCACCGCCGGTCTGCACGCTGGCCTGGCCTACAACACCTACCCGCTGATGGACGGCCGCCTCATCCCCGCCGGCTACACGGACCTGCATCCGCTGCTGCGCAACCTGACCGAAAACGTCATCGCCGTGCAGTTCGATCACCGGCTGCTCGCCACGCTGGCCGCCTGCGCCACGCTGGGCACCGTCGTCTGGGGCCTGCTCCGCCGGCTCCCGGCCGAGGTCCACGTGTCGCTCGTCTGCATGGCGCTGGCCGTGGTGACGCAATACGCGCTCGGCGTGCTTACCCTGCTGTCACATGTCGATGTGGTGCTGGCCGTCGCACACCAGGCGACCGCCGTGGCGCTGCTGGCCGCGGCGCTGGCCACCACCCATTCCCTGCGCGGCGCCAGAGGGCGCCGCCTGCTCGCATAGGATCACCCGCCGATGTCCGCGCTCGCCGTAACCGACGACCTGTTCTTCAACCGCGCCGACGCCACGCTCGACCGCGCCGCCGCCGCGCGCATCACGGCGGACGCGCTGGCCGGCGCCGATGACGGCGAGCTGTTCCTGGAATACCGCGAGAGCGAGAGCATCAGCCTCGACGACGGCCGCATACGCGCCGCCAATTACGACACCGCGATGGGCTTCGGCCTGCGCGCCGTGCTCGGCGAGGAGACCGGCTACGCCCATGCCGGCGAGTTGTCGGACGCAGCCCTGCGTCGCGCCGCCAGCACCGTGGGCGCCGTGCGCGCCGGGCGCACCGGAAGCCTCAGCGTGGGCCCGAACGGCACCAACGCGCGGCTCTATTCGGACGCCTCGCCGATCACCCAGGATGGTTTCGCCGGCCGCGCCGCCGTGCTGTCCGAGATCGACGCGTACGCGCGCGGCCGCGATCCGCGCGTGGTGCAGGTGATGGCGTCACTGCACGGCGAGTGGCAGGCCGTGCAGATCATGCGCGCCGACGGCGGCCGCACGGCCGACCTGCGCCCGCTGGTGCGGCTGAACGTCAGCGTCGTGGTGGAGCGCAACGGCAAGCGCGAATCCGGCACGCACGGCATGGGCGGGCGCGAGTCGTTCGACCGGTTTCTCACGCCGGAATCCTGGCGCGCCGCGGTCGACGAGGCGCTGCGCCAGGCCATTCTCAAGCTGGATTCGGTGGCAGCACCTGCCGGCGAAATGGAAGTGGTGCTCGGCAACGGCTGGCCCGGCATCCTGCTGCACGAGGCGATCGGCCACGGGCTCGAGGGCGATTTCAACCGCAAGAAGACCAGCGCATTCGCCGGGCTGATGGGCCAGCAGGTCGCCAGCCGCGGCGTGACTGTGGTGGATGACGGCACGCTGCCGGACCGTCGCGGCTCGCTGACCGTGGATGACGAGGGCACGCCGACCAACCGCACCGTGCTGATCGAAGACGGTATCCTCACAGGTTACCTGCAGGACCGTCTGAACGCGCGGCTGATGGGGGTGCGCCCCACCGGAAACGGCCGCCGCGAGAGCTTTGCCCACGCGCCGATGCCGCGCATGACGAACACCGTGATGCTCAACGGCACGCATGAGAAAGACGAGATGATCGCGTCCGTGAAGCGCGGGCTCTACGCGGTGAATTTCGGCGGCGGGCAGGTGGACATCACGTCCGGCAAGTTCGTGTTCTCGGCGAGCGAGGCCTACCTGATCGAGGACGGCCGGGTGACGGCGCCGGTGCGTGGCGCCACGCTGATCGGCAACGGGCCGGACAGCCTGACCAAGGTGGACATGGTGGGCGGCGACATGATGCTCGATCCGGGCATCGGGACGTGCGGGAAGAACGGGCAGGGCGTGCCTGTGGGCGTTGGGCAGCCGACGTTGAAGATACGCGGGCTTACCGTGGGTGGCACTGCTACCTGAGAGATGCAGGAAGGGAGTAAGGCCTTCTTTTTTGCAAAAAAGAAGCAAAAAACTCTTGTCTCGTACGCCCGTCGTTTGAAGCGTGCGCTGATCACGCCCGACACCCGAGGGAGCAAAAGTTTTTTGGTTCTTTTTTTCAAAAAAGAACTGCTTGCTTGCCTGCTGCTGGCGGGACCCGCTTTCGCCGAGGACTGTCCGCCAAAGGGTGACATGCCGGTGCCGTTGCTGCCGCACACGCGCGCGGCGCTCGCCACCAACCAGCCGCTCGTGGTGGTGGCGCTGGGCTCGTCTTCGACGCGCGGCTGGATGGCGACGGATATCGCGCATTCCTATCCGGCGCTGCTGCAGCGTACGCTGAACGAGAACCTGCCCAAAGCGGATTTCGCGTTCATCAACCGCGGCGTGGGCGGGCAGGATGCGCCCGAGGAACTCGCCCGGCTGGACCAGGACGTGCTGGCGGTGCGGCCGCAACTGGTGATCTGGCAGGTGGGCGCCAACGGCGCAGTGCGCGACGAGGCGCCGACCGTGTTCCGGCATTTGCTGGAGGAGGGCATTGCCAAGTTGCGATCGGCCGGCGCGGACGTGATGCTGATGGACAACCAGCGCAGCCCGCGGATCATGTCGTCTCCGGAGAACGCGGTGATGCAGGAAACCCTACGGCAGATCGCGTCGGAAACCGGCGTGAACCTGTTCTCGCGCAGCGACCTGATGGACCACTGGCAAGCCGCCGGCGCGCCCTATGAGGATTTCATAGCGGTGGACGGATTCCACATGAACAACCGCGGCTACGCCTGCCTGGCGCAAGCGATGGCCGAAGTAATAACCACCGCCCTGAAACAACCGATACGCCAGCAACAAGCCAAACCCCCCCACCCATGATTCAGGAAAAAGCCCTGACAGGGAGCGAGAGTTTTTTGGTCCTTTTTGCAGGAAGGACTGCTTTCTTGTGTCAACATGTTTTGGGATTGACTTATCGGCAGCAAGGAAGAAAGGCCTTCTTTTTCGAGAAAAAGAAGCAAAAAGCTTTTGCCATGACGCCTGCACGGGAATTTGGCTGTGACAGCAAGCGCATCGGCTTGCAATACGGGCGTAAGCTTTGATGCAGGCGTCGGAGCAAAAGCTTTTTGGTCCTTTTTCTCGAAAAAGGACTACTTTCTTGCTTGCCTGGATGGGTCAACCCATATCGGGGTTGGTATTACTAGTCCTAGTTTTGTGTGGGCAAGCGTCAGCAGAATGCACGATGCATCGCGCTGCCGACCTGCCGATCACCCTCTGGCAGGACAAGCTCTACATACCCGTCAGCATAGACGGCGCGCCCAGGATGATGTTCCTGGACACCGGCGCGTCGGTCACCACGCTGTCGGTGAAAACCGCGAATGCCCTGAACCTGCCAAGGGATTTCGATCACACGGCGGACGTGTTCGGCGTCGGCGGCCTGGAGAGTCATTTGTATCTGGTGCACACCCGCACGCTGGCGCTGGGCGGCATCGAGGTGAATGGCGAGACCTTTCCGGTGGCGGATTTCGCCGGCGTGATGGCCGACGACCGGACGCCGGTTGGCGGCTTGATCGGCGCCGACGTGCTGTCGCATTTCGACCTGGACCTGGACGTGCCGCATCGCCGGCTGGGTTTGTGGCGCGTGTCAGGCTGCACAGAAGTGAAACCGGATTGGACGGGGCCCACCGGTTCGGTGGCGGTCGAAGTTTTGCCGTCGCATCATGTGAGCGTTCCGGTGAAGGCCGACGGTGCGCCGCTGGCGCTGCTGCTCGATACCGGATCGCCCGGGCTGATCCTATCGACTCGGGCGGCGGCGCGTGCGGGCGCTTCTCCGGAGATGCTCGAGGAGAGCCGCGCGCTGAACGGCCGCGGGGTGAACGAGCGGGCGTTTTCGGGGGCGCTGCATATCATCGCGCGGCTGGAGGTGGCCGGCGAGATCTTCGGCGATGCGCGCGCTTTCGTGGTCAATAACGGGCGGATGGGGAGCGGGGATGGGCTGCTGGGGCTGGCGTTTCTGAAGCGTGGTCGGGTCTGGGTGAGTTACGCGACGGGGCGGTTGTTCGTGGAGCGGGTGTCGGAGGAGTAAGGAAGGCCTTCTTTTTTGAAAAAAAGAAGCAAAAAACTTTTGCTTCGACGTCTGCATGAAGGCGGCCTTCAATCCGCAACGAGATGCGGTTGCGGATTCAGCGCAGGCATCCGTGCCAGCGGGGGAGCAAAAGTTTTTTGGTCCTTTTTTTCAAAAAAGGACTTCTTCCTTACTTCACTTAGCCGCTGCCGGATGCGCCGCGTTCCACTCCTGCACGGCCTTCATCGTATTGCTGACATGCGCGTCCGGATCCATCGCGTTATACGCGTAGATCACCTTGCCGCCGGGCGCGATCACGTAGCTGGTGCGGCTCGCATATCCCAGCATCCCGACGAGAACCGCGTCGTAGGACTTGCTGATGCTGCCTGACGCGTCGGACGCCACGGCGAACTTGCTGCGGCAATCGCTGACGGAGAACTTGTCCAACGTGCCGATCTTGTCCATCGACACGCCGATAACCGTCGCGTGCTGGGCCGCGAACTCCGGCGTGGCGGTGGCGAAATCATGCGCCTCGATGGTGCAGCCTTTGGTAAAGGCGGCCGGGTAGAAATACAGCACCACAGGGCCGTTCTTCAGCGCGTCGGCCAGGTGGAAGGAGAACTCGTGTCCGCCGAGGGAGGCGAGGGTGGAGAAGTCGGGCGCCGTCTGGCCGGGTTGCAGGGCGGCGAGCGCGGGGGTGGCGGCGAGGCACAGGGTGATCAGGCCGGCGGTCAGGGTGCGCATGGGATGGTCCTCTCATTGTGCCTGCGTGAGCAGGCTGACATAGGGAAGAGAGAAAGCAGTCCTTTTTTGGAAAAAAGGACCAAAAAACTTTTGCTCCCCCCGCCTGCACCGAAGCCCTGTGCAATTCTGCAAACGCATGCGCTTGCAAAATGGAGCGGGCCTATATGCAGCCGGGGGAGACAAAAGTTTTTTGGTCCTTTTTTTCAAAAAAGGACTGCTTGCTTACTTAATACCCTCAATACCGATAAAGCTCATGCTTGAACGGTCCGTTCACCCCAGGCAGGTCCAGATATTCCGCCTGCTTGTTGGAAAGCTTGGTGAGCTTGGCGCCAACCTTGGAAAGATGCAAAGCCGCCACCTTCTCGTCCAGATGCTTCGGCAAGGTGTAGACCTTGTTCTTCTCATACTGCCCAGGCTTGGCCTGCCACAACTCCAACTGCGCCAGAACCTGGTTGGTAAAGCTCGCGGACATCACGAAGCTCGGATGCCCCGTGGCATTGCCCAGATTCACCAAACGCCCTTCGGAGAGCACGATCAAACGCTTGCCGTCGGGGAACACCACCTCGTCCACCTGCGGCTTCACGTTCTCCCATTTGTAATTCCGCAGCGCCTCGATCTGGATCTCGCTGTCGAAATGCCCGATGTTGCAAACGATCGCGCGGTGCTTCATCGCGCGCATGTGGTCCGCGGTGATCACGTCGATGTTGCCCGTCGCCGTCACGAAGATGTCGCCGCGCGACGCCGCATCGTCCATCGTGTCGACCTCGTAGCCCTCCATCGCCGCCTGCAGCGCGCAGATCGGATCGATCTCCGTCACCACCACGCGGCAGCCGGCGTTGCGCAGCGACGCGGCCGAGCCCTTGCCCACGTCGCCGAACCCGGCAACCACGGCGATCTTGCCGGCCATCATCACGTCCGTGCCGCGGCGTATGCCGTCGACCAGGCTCTCGCGGCAGCCATACAGATTGTCGAACTTGGACTTGGTCACGCTGTCGTTCACGTTGATCGCCGGCGTCAGCAGGCGGCCGGCCTTTACCATCTCCCACAGGCGATGCACGCCGGTGGTGGTCTCCTCGGAAATACCGCGCACGTCCGCCAGCATCTCCGGATAGGAGTTGTGCATCAGCAGCGTGAGGTCGCCGCCGTCATCGAGGATCATGTTGGGCGTCCAGCCGCCGGGCCCGCGCACGGTCTGCTCGATGCACCAGTTGAACTCCTCCTCGCTCAGCCCCTTCCAGGCGAACACAGGGATGCCGGCGGCGGCCACTGCGGCGGCGGCATGGTCCTGCGTCGAGAAGATGTTGCAGGAGGACCAGCGCACGGTCGCACCCAGCGCGGTCAGCGTCTCGATCAACACGGCGGTCTGGATCGTCATGTGCAGGCAGCCGGCGATGCGTGCGCCGGCGAGCGGCTGGGACTTGCCGTATTCGGCCCGCAACGCCATCAGGCCGGGCATCTCGTCCTCGGCCATGGAAATCTCCTTGCGGCCCCATTCGGCCAAGGAAAAATCACGAACCTTGTAGTCCTCGGTCGCCACGTTGGTGTCCGGCATATGTGTGTGCTCCTGCGCTTGGTTCCTATGAGCAAACGAGGCCGCCGATTGCAAGCAGCAACGCAGCGTAGGCCGTCACCCGCGCCGGGAGGTCGGGCGGCTGCCGAGCTGGTCCAGCGCGTCCGCATTCGCCCGGCCCCACGCATATAGCAGCGCGATCGGTTCGACGAAGCGGCGCCCGAGCACCGTCAGGCGGTACTCCACCGCTGGCGGGATGCTGGCCTGCACATGGCGGGTGAGCAGGCCGCTGGCCTCCATCGTGCGCAGGGTCTGCGTCAGCATCTTCTTGGAGATCCCGGGCAGGCTGCGCTGCAGCACCCCGGTGCGCGCTGTCCCGGCATGGCGTTCGCAGAGCGTGTGCAGGACCATGCTCGTCCATTTGGTGGCGAACAGCTCGAGCACGCGGCGCGGCGCGCAATCCTCCCGCCAGTCCAGCTCGCCGGTTCCGGATCGCATGGTGGTTACCTCCTGGTGGCCAGGCCCCAAAACGGTGCCGACTGGAAGCGCTCGCGCCAGGTACCCAGTTCCGCCGCACACAATTGGGATCGGATGCGCGATGGCCGGAACGGCATTGGTGGTGGGATCGAGCGGCATCGTAGGCAGTGCCACGGCGGCCCTGCTCGTGGAGCAGGGTTGGACGGTGCATGGCCTGTCGCGCCGGCCGGCAGATACGCACGGCGTCCTGCCGGTGGCGGCCGACCTGCTGGACGCGGGCGGCACCGCGGCGGCGTTGCGCGGCATACAGGCCGATGCGGTGTTCATCACCACCTGGCAGCGCCAGCCGACAGAGGCTGAAAACATACGCGTCAACGCGGCGATGGTGCGCAACCTCCTGGCGGCACTGCCGAAGCGGACCGGCCCGCGCCACGTGGCGCTGGTAACCGGGCTCAAGCACTATCTCGGCCCGTTTGAGGCCTACGGCAAAGGCGCGCTGCCGCAGACGCCGTTCCGCGAGGAGCAGGGCAGGCTGGACGTGGAGAATTTCTACTACGCCCAGGAGGACGAGGTTTTCGCGGCCGCCGCGCGCGACGGCTTCACCTGGAGCGTGCACCGCCCGCACACGGTGATCGGCAAGGCCGTCGGCAACGCGATGAATATGGGCACCACGCTCGCCGTCTACGCCACGCTGTGCCGCGCCACCGGGCGCCCGTTCCGCTTCCCCGGATCGGCGGTGCAGTGGAACGGCCTGACGGACATGACGGATTCTCGCCAGCTTGCGCGCCACCTGCTCTGGGCCGCCACCACGCCGGCCGCGCACAACGAAGCCTTCAACGTCGTCAATGGCGACGTTTTCCGCTGGCAGTGGATGTGGGGCCGCCTGGCCGGCTGGTTCGGCCTGGAGCCGGCCTTGTTCGACGGCGAAATACGGCCGCTCGAAAGCCAGATGGCCGATGACGGCCCCGAATGGCGCCGCATCGCCGAGGCAGCCGGGCTGGCGGAGCCGGAGCTTGGCCGGCTCGCCTCGCCGTGGCACACGGATGCCGATCTGGGCCGGCCGATCGAAGTGGTCACCGATATGTCCAAGAGCCGCCGCCTGGGCTTCACCGCCTACCAGGCGACGGACGACGCGTTTTTCGACCTGTTCCAGAACCTCAGGTCGGACCGGCTGATCCCGTAGCGGTGGACGGGGTTAGCCTTTCTTGGGCACTGGCAGCGGCACGTAGCGTATGCCGTCCGTCCCCTGCACCAGCAGCAGGACGGACTTCCGGCTGCCGCTGCGCGCCTCGTCCAGCTTGTGCTTCATTTCGGCCGGCGTGTTCACCGGCGTCTGCGCCACTTCCACCACCACGTCGCCGGGCTTGAGCCCGTAGCCGGCCGCGGTGCCGTCCGGCGCGATCTCGGTGATCACGATGCCCTTCTGCTGGGCGTCGATCTTGTATTTCTGCCGGGCCGCGTCGGTCAGCGGCGAAAGCTTCATGCCGAAGCTGGAGAACTCGACCGCGCCGGTCGCCGCCGGCTTGTGCGGCAGATCGGCGCCCAGCACCGCCGGCTTCTCGTCATCCGGCATTTCGGCCACGGTCACCTGCAGCGTCACGTGCTTGCCGGCGCGGAATACGTCCACTGGCACCTGCGTGTCGATCGGCGTCTCGGCCACCACGCGCGGCAGGGTCTTCATCTCCTTGAGCGGCTGGCCGTTGAAGGAGAGGATGATGTCGCCGTTCTGGATATGCGCACGGTCGGCCGGCCCGTCATGGTTCACGCCGGCCACCAGCGCGCCCTCGGCGGCGTTCTCCGGCTGGTGCAGGCCGAGGCTCTCGGCGATGTCAGGCGTCACCTGCTGGATGCGCACGCCGAGCCAGCCGCGCCGCGGGTGGCCATACTTGCGTAGCTGGTCGACCACATTGCGCGCCTCGTCGGACGGGATCGAGAACCCGACGCCAACCGACCCGCCGGACTCCGAGTAGATCGCGGTGTTGATGCCGATCACCTCGCCGGCCATGTTGAACAGCGGGCCGCCGGAATTGCCCTTGTTGATCGCGGCGTCGGTCTGGATGAAATCGTCGTAGGGGCCCTGCTGGATGTCCCGCCCGCGCGCGCTCACGATTCCGGCCGTCACCGATCCGCCCAGCCCGAACGGGTTGCCGATGGCAATTACCCAGTCGCCCACCCGGCTCGCGTCGCTGTGGCCGAAAGGCACAGTCGGCAGCTTGTGCGCGGGATGCACCTGCAGCACGGCCAGGTCGTAACGGTCGTCATGGCCGACGAGCGTCGCCTTGAGCGTCGTGTTGTCCTGCAGAATCACGGTGATCTCGTCGGCGCCCTCGATCACGTGGTTGTTCGTCACGATGATTCCCGAGCCGTCGATGATGAAGCCGGAGCCGAGCGACTGCAGGCGGTGCGGCTTGCCATGCGGGGAGCCCTGGTCGCCGCCGTCCTGGTCCGGCGAGTCCTCGCCCTGGTCGCCGTTATCGTCGCCGCTGCCATCGCCGCCATGCGGGTGCGCGCGGTTCATGAAATCCTTGAAGAACTGCTCGAACGGCGATCCCGGCGGGAAGGACGGCATTTCCGGCCCCTTGTCGCTGGCGGCCGTCTTCACGTTCTGCGTGGAGCTGACATTGACCACGGCCGGCAGCAGGCGCTCGGCGAGATCGGCAAAACTGTCCGGTGCGCCGCGGGCATAGGCGCCGGCGGGGATGCTCAGGGCGGTGGCCAGAGCCAGCAGGGGGGAGAGGCGCATCGCGGCTTTATCCTTATGACAAGGCAGTGTGGCCCTTGCCTCTTAGAAGGAGCAAGTGGGCATGCTGGATTGCAAGGGAAGCCTTGTCAGGAAGCAAGCAAGGCCTTCTTTTTTGCAAAAAAGAAGCAAAAACTTTTGCTATGACGCACCTGAGGCGCTCCCGCATGATCCGGAATAGGTCACGCCGCTCAAAATGCGTCGGAGCAAAAGCTTTTTGCTTCTTTTTCTCGAAAAAGAAGGCCTTGCTTCCTTACGGCGCCGGCACCCCAGACAAAAGCTTCAGGAAATCATCCTGCGGCGAAAGCACCAGCCGCGACTTGCCCGCAGCAAATGCCGACCGATACGCCTGCAACGTCCGCCACGTCGCGAAGAACTTCGGATCGCGCTGGAACGCCTCGGCATAGATCGCGATCGCCTTCGCCTCGCCCTCGCCGCGCAACCGGTCCGCGTCCGCACGCGCCTGCGCCACCAGCACGGTCTTCTGCCTGTCCGCATCTGCCTTGATACGCGCGGAAGCCTCCGCACCCTCGGCCCGCGCCTGGGCCGCCACGCGCTTGCGCTCGGATTGCATGCGCTGGAGGATCGCCTCGGTGTTCTCCTCCGGCAGGTCGGCGCGGCGTATCCGCACGTCGACGATCTGCACGCCGAACCCGTGCATCTCGCCGTTCACCTGGTTCTTGATCGCCGTCATGATCCGCTGCCGCTGGTTGGACAGCACGTCCGCCAGCGTCTCGCCGCCCAGCACACGTCGCAGGCTGCTCGTCACCACGGAATCCAGCCGCGCGCGTATGCCCTCCTCGGTGGCGCCGACCGACTGGTAATATTGCAGCGGGTTGGTGATCAGGTAGCGCGTGAAGCTGTCCACGATCAGCCGGCGCTGGTCGCCCAGGATCGCCTCGACAGGCGGCGCCTCGTAGTCGAGCAGCCGCTTGTCGAACACGTTGGCCGTCTGGATCAGCGGAAGCTTGAAATGCAGCCCGGGCGTGGTCACCACCTGGCGCGGTTCGCCGAGCTGCGTGATCAGCACGATGTCGGTCTGGTTCACCTCGTAGAAACACAGATCGACCACGATGAACAAGGCGAGCAGGGCGGCAAGTCCGGCCACGAAAAAGCGGTTCATTTCGTGGCTCCCTGGTCGGCGGTAGAGGCACCGAGCGGCAGCATCGGCAGGATGCCCCGCACCTTGTCGTCCACCACGATCGTCGGCGTGTGGGCCAGCACGTCCTGCATGGTGTCGATGTAGAGGCGACGCAATGTCACGTCCTTGGCCTGGCTGTAGGCGGCATACACGCTGAGGAAGCGCTGCGCCTCGCCGCTTGCGGTACTGACGGCGGCGGTCTTGGCGCCGTTCGCCTCCGCCGTGATGGCGGCCGCTTCGCCGCGGGCGCGCGGCACGATGTCGTTGGCGTAGCTCTGCGCCTCGTTGCGTGCGGTGTCGGCATCCGTATTGGCGCGCTGCACGTCGCGGAACGCCTCGATCACGTCGGCCGGCGGATCGACCTTCTGCAGCTGCACCTGGGTGATCTCGATGCCCGATTTATACTGGTCGAGTATCGCCTGGGTGCCGCTGGTCACCGCCTGCTCGATCGCGGCGCGGCCCTCTGTCAGTGCGGACTGGATGTTGGTGTGCCCGACCACCTGGCGCAGCACGCTCTCGGCGGCCGACTTCACCGTATAGTCTGGATTGCGCGTGTTGAACGCGTAAGCCGGCGCGTCGGAGATGCGCCAGAACACGCTGGCATTGATGTCCACGATGTTCTCGTCGCCGGTCAGCATCAGGCTCTCTGCCGTCACGTCGCGCGCCGGCAACCCGCGCGCCGGCTCCTCGCGCCCGCCGCCGAGCGTGCGGGCGGTGACGTCCGGCTCTTCGCCGTCGCTCTGGAAGCCGATCTCGACGCGGTTGATGCGGGTGACGGGCAGGATCTGCACCGTTTCGACCGGCCAGGGCAGGTGGTAGTTCAGGCCGGGCGGCGTGCTGCCCACATAGGCGCCGAAGCGCAGCACCAGGCCCTGCTCGTCCGGCTCCACGCGGTAGATGCCGGTGGCCAGCCAGAGCGCGGCCACGGCAACCACCGCCACGACGGCAAGCCCCGACGTGCCACCACCCAGAACGCGCCTGGCAAACGCACGCAACTGGCCGAGAAACTGCTCCAGCTCGGGCGGCATCTGCCCGCCGCCGCCGCTGCCGCCTCCGTTGCCGCCGCCACCCCAGGGCCCCTTGATAGGCGTATTGGGCGGCCGGCGCGCGCCGCCACCAATGTTCCACGGATTCTGATCGGACGGCATGAGGCAGAGATACTCCTGGACGGGTGCGCATTTGCGCTGACTTGAAGCTGCGTCATAACCCGGCGGTGTGGCACGGATATGGACCCGGCCCAGGAGTTTGCAAAGCTATGACCGACCGGCCGCTCCAGGAGAACGCGCTGATGGATGCGCTGCGCGCGGTCGCCGGCCCGGATGGGCGCGACATCGTGGCGGCGGGCCTCGTGGACGGCATCCAGATCAAGGACGGCCTGGTCCAGCTCGCGTTACGCACGGACCGGGCGCAGGTGGGCCGCATGGAACGCGTGGCCGCGGAAGCCACCACGCTGCTGCGCCGACAACCCGGCGTGCTGAACGCGTCCGTCGTGCTGACCGCGCACCGCGCCGCGCCCGTCGCATCCGCCCCACCGGCCCCCACCGCGCAACCGTCGCTCACCGAGCCGCCGCGCGGCGTGATGCGCGGCCACGGCGAAGACCCGAACGGCGCCAAGTTCCTGCCGACCGTGCACCGGGTGATCGCGGTGGCCTCCGGCAAAGGCGGCGTTGGCAAGAGCACGGTGGCGGTGAACCTGGCCGCCGCGCTCGCCGGCATGGGCCTGCGCACCGGCCTGATCGACGCCGACATACACGGCCCCAGCATGGGCCGCATGCTCGGCATCACCCGCAAGCCGGAGACGGTGGGCAAGATGCTGCAACCCGTCCTGGCGTTCGGGCTGAAAACGATGTCGATGGCCTATCTGGTGCCGGAGGACCAGCCGATGATCTGGCGCGGCCCGATGGTGATGGGCGCGCTGCAGCAGATGCTCGGCCAGACCGAATGGGGCGAGCTGGACGCGATGGTGATCGACCTGCCGCCCGGCACCGGCGACGCGCAGCTCACCCTGGCGCAGCGCGTGAATGTGGCCGGCGCGGTGATCGTCAGCACGCCGCAGGATATCGCGCTGATCGACGCAAGGCGTGGCGTCGCGATGTTCGAGAAAGTGGGCGTGCGCATCCTCGGCGTGGTGGAGAATATGAGCTTTTTCCACTGCCCGAATTGCGGGCATGATTCGCATATTTTCGGGCATGGCGGGGCCAGGACGGAGGCTTTGCGGCTGGGGGTGCCGTTCTTGGGGGAGATACCGTTGCTGCTTGATGTGCGGCAGGCGGGGGATGCGGGGCAGCCTATTGTGCTGTCGGCGCCGGCGAGTGCGGGTGCTTTGGCGTTTACCACTCTGGCGAAATCGGTTTGGGAAAGCGTCAGGTAAGCAAGCAGTCCTTTTTTGAAAAAAAGGACCAAAAAACTTTTGCGTTCCCCGTGGCAGATAGCGCCCGCGCCGCCTCCGCAAGGCCCGCACTGGCAGAACGAGCGCGGGCGGCCCTGCAGCGGGGAACGCAAAAGTTTTTTGCTTCTTTTTTTCAAAAAAGAAGGCCTTGCCTTGCCTACTCGAAAAACGTGGAGAGACTAACCTCCCCGGACCCAGGCCGAAGCGGCTTAGGCTGGCTCGCCGCCGGCGACCACCCCGTCAACATCGCCAGCCGCAGCCGCACCGCCATACGCCCTCCCTGCGTCGGCAGTCCCGCGAGCGACGCCGCCACCAGGTCGCGCGGCGGTATCCGCTTGTCCCGCAGCGCAACCGCGTTGCTCTCGCCCGCGGCGCGCAGATCGGCCGGCAGATCAAACGGGTTGGCGTAGAGCAGCTCGATCTCGTCCGCGTCGGCCACCGGCAAGGCGAAGCCGGCGCGCTGCAGCAGGGCCGCGCAATCGGGCAGGTCCGCGAACGGCGAGATGCGCGGCGAGGCGCCGCCGGTCAGCAGCGCTTCGGCCTCGGTCAGCGTCGCGCGCCACGTGTCCATTGTGCCGAGCGCGGGCAGGCTCGCCAGCAGCAGCCCATCCGGCCGGAGCGCCATGCGCAACTGGATCAGCGCGCCGGGCAGGTCGTTCACCCAGTGCAACGACAGATTGGCCACCACCAGGTCGAAGCTGCCGGGCGCGAACGGCAGCGCCTCCTCGTCGCCGGCCACCGCCAGGCCGCCGCTCAGCGCGGCCATGCGGGCGGAGAGATCCAGGCTGACGCAGGCGATTCCGCGCGCCTGCAACAGGGGCGCGATCACGCCGCGGCCGCCTATGTCGAGCGCCTGGGTGAAGCGGTGGGTGGTGTCGTCCAGGCGATCGAGCAGGCGGTCCGCGACGTTTGCCAGGATCGGGGCGACGCGGCTCACATGCGGGGCTGCGCGCTCGCGGTGTCGGCGGACGGCGTGGCGATCGAAGACCTCTATCATGGGTGGGAGATGGGGGGGAGGCAGGCGAGGCAAGCAGTCCTTTTTTGAAAAAAAGGACTGCTTGCTTCGCTTGCCTGGCCCTAATCACCACCAATGCTCAAAGCGCTGCTGAACCTGGTGCTCCCCGCCACCTGCGCCGCCTGCGACAGCACCGTCGACGCCCCAGGCCAGCTCTGCGCCCCCTGCTTCACCAGCCTCAACTTCGTCGCCGCGCCCTACTGCAGATCCTGCGGCCTGCCCTTTGCCATCCAAGGCGAAATCATCTGCGCGACCTGCCAGGCCAACCCGCCGCCGTGGCAGGAGGCGCGCGCGGCCCTGGTGTATGACGGCGCGTCCAGGGGCCTGATCCTCACCTTCAAGAACGCCGACCGCACCGAGCTCGCCGGCACGCTGGCGTTGCACATGGAACGCGCCGGCGCGGACCTGCTGGCGCAAGCCGACCTTCTGGTGCCGGTGCCGCTGCATCGCTGGCGGCTGCTGCGCCGGCGCTACAACCAGTCCGCGCTCCTCGCAGCGGCGCTGGCCAGGCGCACCGGCCGGCCAACTCTGCCCGACGCGCTGCGCCGCAGCCGGGCCACCCGATCGCTGGGCGGCCTGCCCGCGGCCGAGCGCGCCGCGCTGCTGACGGGCGCCATTACCGTGCGCCCCGGCCGCACCGCCGCTCTGGCCGGGCGGCGCGTGTTGCTGATCGACGACGTGCTCACCTCGGGCGCCACCGCGCGGGCCTGCACGCTCGCCCTTCTTGAAGCCGGGGCTGCGCGCATCGACGTGCTGGTGGCAAGCCGGGTCGCCGATCCGCGCCTCGAAGCCACGCCCAAGCCAGGAACCGATGATGAAGACAGTTGAAATCTACACCCAGCCGTTCTGCCCGTACTGCGCCCGCGCGCTGAACCTGCTGACCAGGAAAGGCGTGGCCTTCAAGGAGATCGAGGCGCCGGGCGGCTCGCCGGCGCGCGACGAGGCTGCCAAGCGGTCGGGCGGCAGCAGCTCGGTGCCGCAGATCTTCATCGATGGCACCCATATCGGCGGCAGCGACGACCTGGCCGCGCTGGACCGCGACGGCAAGCTCGACGCGATGCTGGCGTAAGGAAGAAAGCAGTCCTTTTTCGAGAAAAAGGACCAAAAAGCTTTTGCCATGACGCCTGCACCGCGGCCTACAGTCGTCCTGCCAGTCGATGCGGCTGCAACAAGAGCCAGATCGTCGGGCAGGCGTCGGAGCAAAAGCTTTTTGGTCCTTTTTCTCGAAAAAGGACTGCTTTCTTCCTAACTTTACTGTGCCGACCAAAAGCCCCCCGACCATCATCGTCCAGCGAAAGTCCGTTCCCACCCGATGATCCACTACGCCCTACGCTGCGACGCCGGCCATACCTTCGACGGCTGGTTCCGCGGCAGCGCCGCCTTTGACGCGCAAGCCGGGTCCGGCCTGCTCGCCTGTCCGCTCTGTGCCAGCCCCAGGGTCAGCCGCGCGATGATGTCGCCGCGCGTATCGTCGGGCGCGCCGGCTCCGGTGCGCCCGACCGCCGGGGCCGATGCGCCGGCGCAGCAGGTGGCACTCCCCCAGCCGCCCCCATCCACCAGCGTCGGCGGGCTCGCCGACATGCCGGACCAGGTGCGCGCCGCCCTGCAGCGGATACGCGCCGAGGTGGAGAGCAAGTGCGACTATGTCGGGCCGCGTTTCGCCGACGCCGCGCGCGCCATGCATGACGGCTCGGAGACGCCGCGTGCGATTTACGGGGAGACCACGCCGGACCAGGCGGCCGCCCTGGCCGATGACGGGATCGAGGTGGCCCGCATACCCTGGGTGCCCCGTGCCGAGGGCTAGCCGCGCGCTGCTGTTGCGCGCCGTCGTGGCGTTCGTGGCGGGCGGCCTGGTCTGTGCGGCGCCGGCCGCCGCGCGCGGTCCGGTCGGCTACTGGTTCACCGAGGATCTCGGCGGCATCGTCCAGATCCAGCCCTGCGGCGGCGATATCCTGTGCGGCACTATTATCGGCCTGCGCGACTGGCCGGCGTCCGGCAAGCGCCTGGACTGGCGGGGCAACCCGCAATGCGGTTTCGCCCTGCTGCGCAACCTCCGCCCGCAGGATGACGGCCGCTGGCACGGCACCGTCACCAACCCCGAGGACGGCCAGACCTACACTGCCGAAGTGTGGGTGCCGGAGGACGGCATATTGCGGCTGCGGGGCTATATCGGCCTGCCGATCCTCGGATCCACCCAGCGCTGGCGCCCGTCACCGACCGGGGCACGGCCGGATTGTCACTATTTGAGGTGATCTCCATGCCCGGCCGGCATGGCTCATATGTAGTAAGCCTGCTTATAATCCGCTGCGTTGTGCATATGTTGCATTGCGGTAATCAGCGTGGAGCAGCATCATGGCCAGCAATCGTTTCAGGGCAGCAGCTTCGTTCTTCATCGTGCCGTGGGGCGCGTTCGTCGCCGCGTTTCTGTATTATGTCGGCGTGACGCTGGTCGCGATCGGTGGTTCGGACCTGTCCGATGTCACCGTGGCTGTTATTTATTTACTGCCTGCGGCAGTGTATCTGCTGGTGCTGACGTCACGCGCGCTGCATGGGTTGGCCGCTCTGCCCGTGCATATCGGCCACCTGGCCCTGCCGCGCCTGCAGTAAGCCGGCTTGTCCGGAAGCGGACCTGACATAAACCCTCGGTCCGCCCGGCAGCCTGGGCGCCGCGAGCAGCCGGACGCGGCGCCGCTCACCGGGGTTTCACTTACAAGTCATCGCTTCTATGCTTAGATGATCGCGGCGCACAGCCCGCTGGCCCCGAGCGGCCGTCCACTCCCTATGAGGTGTTCCTGATGACAGACGAGACTGCCGCCACACCCGCCGACGACGCCAACACCGACCGCTTCGCCGCAAAGCTCCAGCAGGACGTCCGCTCCTGGTCCGCCCGTGACAACGATGCGACAGACCGGGCCGCCGATGCCACGCTGGCCGCTGCCGCCAAGGCCGCAAAGGCCGCCAGCGCTCGCAAGCGCAGCAAGCCGGCCGCTGCCAAGGTCGAAGCGCCTGTCGAGAGCACCAAGGGCCGCCCCTTCTCGATGAGCTACGAGGGCGTGAGCAACGCACAATACCTGGCCGGCCGCATCGCCCGCGGCGCACGCTGAGGGTGCATTTCACTCTCTGCGTTAACGCCAGCCCGGCCGATCACCAGGCCATTTCATGAGCTACGAAGTAAGAGCGGTCCGCCTGCCGGGTGTCGGCAGCAAGCGCGTGTGCGTGTCCTGCGCCACGCGCTTCTATGACCTCGCGCGTATGCCACCCGTCTGCCCGAAATGCGGCACGGAGCAGCCGCCCGAAGTGCCGCGTCCGCCGCCGATCCGGCGTAGCCCGGTGCGCCACCGCATGGTCAAGGCGCCGGCCCAGGCGACGCGGGAGGCCGATGATGATGGGGCGCCCGTGCTCGATACGGATGAGGACGAGGTCGAGGCCGATGAGGACGCCGATACCGTCGAGGAGGAGGCCGATGATGAGCCTGATGCCGAGGCGGCTTTGGACGAGCCGCCTGAGCATTAGTGGGCAAGGATAAGCAAGGAAGGCCTTCTTTTTTGCAAAAAAGAAGCAAAAAACTTTTGTCCCGTGCTGTCGCGCCCAAGCTGGATAGAGGCGTCGCCTAGGCAGTACGGCCCAGGCGCCAGCCTCAGCGAACGGAGACAAAAGTTTTTTGGTCCTTTTTGCAAAAAGGACTGCTTGCTTTCTTACTCAGCAACGATGAGCCAGGCACAGAAAACCGCTTCCGATCCCAGGGCCTCGGCGTTCGTGTCCGCACATGCGGGCACCGGCAAGACCAAGCTCCTGATCGACCGCCTGCTGCGCCTGATGCTCGCCGGCGCGGACCCGGCGCGCATTCTCTGCCTCACCTACACCAAGGCCGCCGCCGCCGAGATGGCGATACGCCTGCAGACACGGCTGGGCGGCTGGGTCGCCGCCCCCGACGCCGCCCTGTCCGACGCCCTGCGCGAGCTCGATTGCGGCGCCACCCCCGAGGATCTACGCCAAGCGCGCGCTTTGTTCGCCCGCGTGCTGGACTTGCCGGGCGGCATGCGCATCGGCACCATCCATGCGTTCTGCCAGTCGCTGCTGAAACGCTTTCCGCTGGAAGCCCGCATCTCCCCGCATTTCCAGCTCGTGGAAGCCGCCGAAGCGCGCGCCGGGCTGCAGCAGGCGCGCGAGACGGCGCTGCCCCAGGCCGACCCGAACGCCCTGGCCGCCCTGGCCGGCCTGGTCAGCGCGGACGGGTTCGCTGGCCTGGTCGAAATGCTCGAGCACGCGCGCCACCGGCTCGAGACGGCGCTGTCCCTGGCGCCGGACGCGCTGCGTGCCGCGATGCGCCGTGCCGCCGGCGCCACCCATCCGGACGAGGCGGCGATCCTGGCGGCGGCGGCCGCCTGGCCGGACGAAGGCCCGCTCGCCCACGAGATCGATCTGGCTGCGCATCACGGCAGCGACGGTGTGCGCACCAGGGCCGCCCGTATGCTGGACTGGCTGGCGATGCCGGCGGAGCTACGCGCCGAGCACTGGGCGCACTGGGTGGAGGAGTTCCATCTCGACGATGGCAAGCACCGCGCGCTCAGCACGCTGGTGAACGCCAAGCTCGCCGCCAAATACGATACCATCCTGCCGGCCTACGCCGCCGAGCAGGCCCGCATCGAGGCGGCGCAGGACAGCCTGCGCGCGCTGAAGATGGCCGATGCGTCGGCCGCCCTGCTGACCCTGGCCGCACCGATCCTGCGCGGTTACGCCGGCGCCAAGGACCGTCGCGCGCTGCTGGATTACGACGACCTGATCGGCCGCACGGACCGCCTGCTCAACGACGAGGGCGCCGCCTGGGTATTGTTCAAGCTGGATGGCGGCCTGGACCATCTGCTGCTCGACGAGGTGCAGGACACCGCACCCGCCCAGTGGGAGATCGCCGACCGGCTGACCACCGATTTCTTCACCGGGCAGGGTGCGCGCGAGGAGAGCGCGCTGGCGCGCACCGTGTTCGCGGTCGGCGACCGCAAGCAATCGATCTACTCGTTCCAGGGCGCCGATCCGGCCGCGTTCGACCACTGGCGCGCCGTCTATGGCCAGCGCGTCCGGCAAGCCGGCCTGGCGTGGCGCCCGACCGTGCTGGAGGTGTCGTTCCGCTCGACAGCACCCGTCCTTGCGCTGGTCGATGCGGTGGCGGGCGCGCTCGGGCCGCAAGGCGGCGTGGCCGAAGCCGGGGTGGTGCTGCACCATGTCGCACACCGCGAAGGCCAGGCCGGCCAGGTCGAGCTGTGGCCGATGACGCCGCGGCCGGAGCCTGCCGCGCACGCGCCGTGGAGCATCCCGCACACCAATCAGCCGCAGCATTCCGCGCCGCAGACTTTGGTCAACCATCTGGCCGCCTGGATCGCCGGCGAGGTGGCGTCCGGCGCAATGCAGGCCGGCGAGATACTCATCCTGGTGCGCCGGCGCGGCGAGTTCGACCGGGCGCTGGTGCGCGCGCTCAAGGCGCGCGACGTCCCCGTCGCCGGGCTGGACCGCATGGTGCTGACCGACCAGCCCGCCGTGCAGGACCTGATCGCGCTGTGCGAGACGCTGCTGCTGCCGCAGGACGACCTCACGCTGGCCGAGCTGCTCACCAGCCCGCTCGGCGGCCTGTCCGACGACAGCCTGATGCAGCTCGCCACCGGCCGGCAGACCTCGCTATTCGAGGCGCTGCGCGATCGGGCCGACGAGCGCGCCGGACTGGCAGGCGGCGGCGGCGTTCCTGGCCGCCCTGCTGGCGCGGGTCGATTATGCGTCGCCCTACACGTTGCTGTCCGAAGCGCTGGGGCCGCTCGGCGGGCGGGCGCGGCTGTTTGCCCGGCTTGGGCCCCGAAGCCGCCGAGCCGGTCGACGAGCTGCTGAGTGCCGCGCTGTTGCATGCGGCCGCCCATCCGCCCTCGCTGCAGGGCTTCCTGCACTGGCTGCGGCTGTCGGCGGCCGAGGTGAAGCGCGAGGCGGAAGCGGCGGGCGACACGGTGCGCATAATGACCGTGCACGGCGCCAAGGGCCTGGAGGCGCGGCTGGTGATCCTGCCGGATACCACCGGGCTGCCACCGGACGAGCGCGGGCTGTGCTGGACGCACGATGACGGCACCGGCGCCGACCTGCCTTTGTGGCAGCCGCACAAGGATCTGCGCTGCCGGGCCGTGGAGGCGATACGCGAGGCCGGCGCAGCCGCGCGGGCGCGCGAGGTACAACCGGCTGCTGTATGTGGCGCTGACCCGCGCGCGCGACCGGCTGCTGGTTTGCGGCTGGGAGCCGCACCAGGCGCAGCCGGGCAACTGGTACGAGCAGGTCCGGCTTGGCCTGCAGGCTTTGAACGCCGAGGCTGTGCCGTTCGACCCGTGGCCCGGCCAGGCGCTGCGCATCGAGACGCGCAATCTGGCGGCCGGGCCACCGTCCGAGGTGGCGCCCGTGTCGCCAACGGTGGTACCCGCCTGGGCGGGGGCCGCACCTTTGTGGCGGCCGCAGGCGGTGCCGATGGAGCCGGCGCTGCCCAGCCCGCTGGCGCCGAGCCGGCCGGAGGGCGTCGATCTCGGCCCGGTGCCGCCCGCCCGCTCGCCGCTGGCCAGCGTGGCGCAACGCGGCCGGTTCAACCGCGGGCTGGCGATGCATGCGCTGCTGCAGCATCTGCCGGACCTGCCCGAAGCCGCGCGCGACGCTGCGGCGGAAGCCTTTGCCGCCCGTTTCGCGCCACATCTGGAGGACCCGGCCGGGCTGGCCGCCGACGCTCTGGGCGTGTTGCGCGCGCCCGGCCTGGCGGCGCTGTTCGGGCCCGGCAGCCGCGCCGAGCAGCCGATCTCCGGCGTGGTGGGCGACCGCATCGTGTCCGGCCAGCTCGACCGGCTCGCCGTCACGCCGACGCAGGTGTTCGCCGCCGACTACAAGACCAGCCGGGAGGTGCCCGCCAGCCTCGCCGACGTGCCGGTGCGCTATTTGCGCCAGATGGCCGCCTACCGCGCCGTGCTGGCGCTGCTCTATCCCGGGCGGCAGATCACGCTGCCTGCTGATCTGGACGGACGGGCCGGCGGTGATGGCGCTGCCGTCAGACCTGCTCGCTTTGCATGCGACGCCTGCGCCCACCTTGGCGGATGCTTGATCCTGCTTGCGTCCGCCTCCAATTGACGACCACCGACGGAGAGAGATCATGAGCGCCAACACGCAAGCCACCACCGACGACACTTTCGAGACCGACGTGCTCAAGGCGTCCGGCCCCGTACTGGTCGATTTCTGGGCGGAGTGGTGCGGCCCCTGCAAGATGATCGCGCCGGCGCTCGAGGAGATCGGCGCGGAATATGCCGGCCGGGTGCGCGTGGTGAAGGTGAATATCGACGAGAACCCGCAGACCCCGAACAGCTACGGCGTGCGCGGCATACCGACGCTGATCCTGTTCAAGGACGGCAAGCCGGCCGCCACAAAGGTGGGCGCATCGCCCAAGAGCCAGCTCAAGGAGTGGGTGGCCTCGAGCATCTGACGCGCTGCTGCGTCTCGGCGGCGGGCGAGGGGCGCTGCCCCCTTTGCCAGTTGCGGGCGGCCCTGTCAGATAGGGGCCGCATAAGCTTGGAACGTGAAAATGGCCGATAGTGTAAAACGGACGGCGGCGGTTTCGCCCAGCATCGAGGATGGGTTTCTCTCGGACCGGCTCAGCTTCTGGGCGTCGGCCACGAAGTTCATGACCAGGGTTGTCGTGGGCCTGGTTGTTCTGCTGGCGCTGATGTGGTGGTTCCTGGTCTAGGCAGGCTCGCTAAGTCCGGGGCAGCCGCGAAATGTGCTCCTTGGCCCTGGTCGACAAACGTTATGCCGTCAGGCCAGGGCTTCGGAACGCAACTCAGTCTGTTGTGGGTTTAGTGCGTGTCGGCGGCGTGCGTGACGTCCTTGCCGGCGTTCGAGACGTCCTGACCGGCGCCAGCCACGGTGTTGCACGCGCTGAGCAGGGTTGCGGTGCCGAGCAACAGGGCGGCGGCAAAGGCGGCGGTAAGCATACGCGACATGGTTTATCTCCTAGAGGTGCCGGACCCCCGTCCGGTCCAATTCGTGCAACGTAACGGAACGGCTTTGGTTCAATGCGCTGGTGCGTTGGGCCTGCCTCTATCGACTTGCGCGCGTGGTGAGGCTGTTTAGGCAAGGAAGAAAACAGTCCTTTTTCGAGAAAAAGGACCAAAAAGCTTTTGCTCCCGACGCCTGCACCTACGCCTCCCTTTATTCTGCCGGTATATGCGATTGCAGTTAGATGCCTGATCTCCGTGCAGGTGTCGTAGCAAAAGCTTTTTGGCCCTTTTTCTCGAAAAAGGACTGCTTCCTTCTGCCGGTTCAGGCGTGCAGCACGCGCAGGCCGGCCACGATCAGGGCCAGCACAAGAAGCGTGAACGCCAGCACCGAGAGCACGAACAGCACGGCCATCCGGACCAGGGTGCCGGGCAGGCCAGTGCCATATACCCCGCGCAGATGGACGAACAGGTGCACCGGTGCCGCCAGCAGCATCCAGCCCTGGTTGGTCAGCAGGGCCAGGCTGAGCAGCAGGCCTTGGAACGACAGCGAGTGCATCGAGAAGATCAGGTGGTCGAAAAGCACGAAGCCGCGCCGGAACACGAAGATCGCCGCCAGCAGGAAGGCGGAGATGGGCAGCATCAGGAAGGTGAAGTTCTCCGCCCGGTCGCGTATGGCGGCGATCAGCTCGTCCGGCCGGGCGAGCGCCAGGCTGAGATGGGCGCGCAGCCAGCTCGTGACCGCGGCGTTCCATTTCGTCGGCAGGCCCAGGTTGATATGGCCCGAGTCGATCGCCTCCTGCAGGTTGCCGGTCGTGTGCCCCCGCAGGCTGTCGGCGATCTCCCGCCTGTCCTTGTCGTTCACGTCGGGCGGCAGCGCCTTTAGCAGGCGGTCGGTGTCCACCGGCTTGCCCGCGCCGGCTGCGAGCGTGCGCAGGGGCGTCAAGTCCACGCTGCGGGTTGCCCACCCGCCGGCTAGGAACAGCACCAGCAGCACGGTCAGGAACAGCCGCAAAGGCGGGATCTGCGGCGCCCGTTTGCCGGCGAGGTAGTCCCTGGTCAGGCGGGCGGGGTTGCGCACCAGGCGCCATAGCGAGCGCCATACCCGGCCATCCGCGTGGAAGGTATCCTCCAGGACCTCGCGCAGCAGCACCCAGGCGCTGCGGTGGAAATCATGCGGCGCCTGGCCGCAGACATGGCAGTACCGGCCGATCAGAGGCGTGGCGCAATTGTAGCAAGGGGTGCCGGGCGGCAGCGTGTGTCTCATGCCGCCGCGCCTGGTAGGCGGGCGCGCGGCGCGCGACGTTGCACCGTGCCGATCCGCCGCGCCGCCCGTTCGCCTGGCCGGTATCAGTTGCCGAGGGAGATTTCCACGCGGCGGCTCTCCACGCCCGGCTGGCCGTTGGTCTGGCCGCGGCCGTGCTGGATGATGCGCGCGGCGCTCACGCCGTCGGCCGCCAGCCCGTCCGCCACACGGCGCGCCCGCTGCTGCGACAACACGACGTCATCCGGCTTGCTGCCCACGCTGTCGGTGTAGCCGCTGACCACCACGGTCTTGCCCGGCTGCGCCTTGGCCGCCGCGGCGGCCTGGGCGATCACGTCCATCGCGGCCGGCTCCAGTGCCGAGGAGCGCTCAGGGAAGAACACCATGAACCCCGAGGGCGGAGCGACGCCGCCGGTGGACGTGGCGCAGGCGCTCAGCGCGAGCAGGCCCGTGAGGGTGAGAAGTCGGCGCATGGTGTCTCCTGGTTGCGGTCGGCCGGAAATTGCGGCAGGCGGGTCGTATCAGCGTCTGGCTTTGCGGGCGGCGTAGCGGGCATCGCGCGCAGCCTGCTGTTCGGCCTTGCGTTGCAGGTCCCGGGTCGCCTGCTCGATCGCCAGCCGGGCTTCTTCGGCGGCGCGGGCCTGGGCTTCGAGCTCGCGTGCGGCCTGTTCAGCGGCCAGGCGGGCGGCTTCGGCCTCGCGTATGGCGCGGCGCTCCCCGGCGCGCACCTCGCGCGCTTCGGCGATGGCCAGGCGTTCGGCCGCCCGGGCGAGCACGGCCGGATCGTCGGCCGCCGGCTTGGCCTTGAATTTTTCCAGCAGCGCCTGCTTGGCTTTGGCCGAGGCATTCTGCCGCTCATTGAACAAATTATCCTTGAAGACACCCATCGTCGCCGGCTGGTCCCATCCTGTTTGGACGGCTCCATATCATGAAGCGGCGTTCGGCACACCTGGGTGACGGGGTAATGCAAGGCAGGTAAGCAAAGCCTTCTTTTCTGAAGAAAAGAAGCAAAAGACTTTCGGTCCCTGTCGGGGAGCATTGAGACGTTCGCCGACAGGGAGCAAAAGCTTTTTGGTTCTTTTTCTCGAAAAAGAACTGCTTGCTTCCTTGGAGTAGCCCGATGCCCGCCCATTACGATCTGCTGATACGCGGCGGCATCGCCGTAACCCCCTGGGGCGAAAGCAGGACCGACATAGGCGCGCAAGACGGCAGGATCGTCACGCTGACGGCCGAAGCAGCCGACACCGCGGAGACCGTGCTCGACGCGCGGCATTTGCACGTGCTGCCCGGCCTGATCGATCCGCACGTGCATCTGCGCGATCCCGGCGATGCGTCTGTGGAGAGTATTCCCACCGGCACGCGGGCGGCCGTGCTGGGCGGGATCGCCACGGTGTTCGACATGCCGAACACGCAGCCGGCGGTGACCGATGCCTCTACGCTGGCCTGGAAGCAGGAATATGTGCCGCAGCACAGCCATTGCGATTTCGGCATCTATGTGGGTGCCACGCGCGCCAACACGCCCGAGCTGGGCACGCTGGAACGCGCGGCCGGCGTGTGCGCGGTCAAGCTGTTCGCCGGCAGCTCCACCGGCGACCTGATGATCGAGGACGATGCGGGCATCGAGGCGGTGATGCGCTCCGGCCACCGGCGCATCGCGTTTCATTCCGAGGACGAATATCGGCTGCAGGAGCGCCGCAAAGCGTTCGGCAGCGGCGAGCCGTACGCGCGCCACATGGAATGGCGCGACGCGGAATGCGCGTTTCTTGGCACAAGGCGTATCGTGGCGCTGGCGCGCAAGACAGGGCGGCCCGCACATATCGTGCACGTGTCCACGGCCGAGGAGTTCGAATTCCTGGGCGCGCACCGGGCGATCGCCACCGCGGAGGTGCTGGTGAACCACCTCACGCAGGTGGGCCCGGAGTGTTACGAGACGCTGGGCGCCTATGCGGTGATGAACCCGCCCATTCGCACGCAGCGCCATTTCGACGCGGCGTGGGCGGCGGTGCGCGACGGGCGGGTGGACACGATCGGCTCGGATCACGCGCCGCATTCCCATGCGGCCAAGGCGCGGCCCTGGCCGGATACCGCCGCCGGGCTGACCGGGGTGCAGACCGCGGTGCCGATCATGCTGGACCATGTGAATGCGGGCCGGCTCAGCCTGGCGCGGCTGGTGGATCTGATGGCGGCCGGGCCGGCGCGGGTTTACGGGGCGGTGAGCAAGGGGCGGATCGCGGTAGGCTACGATGCGGATTTCACCCTGGCGGACATGGCGTGCCGGCGGGTGATCGAGAACGACTGGATCGCCACGCCCGCGGGGTGGACGCCGTTTCATGGCAAATCCGTGGTCGGGTGGCCGATGGCGACGGTGGTGCGCGGACACGTTGTCATGCGCGACGATGCGGTGGTCGGCGCGCCGGTGGGGCGCCTGGTTTCGTTCCAGTGAAAGTCGGTCCGGCGGCCATCTGGCGGCGCTGTGCTGCGCTCCGGTGCTCGCACATCACCGCCAGCTGACTCGCCGGACCGACTTTCATTACGTGATGATTTCAAAAGGAAGAAAGCAGTCCTTTTTCGAGAAAAAGGACCAAAAAGCTTTTGCTCCGACGCCTGCATCACGGCCTACTCTCGTTCTGCCAGTCGATACGGTTGCAGTGATGGCCGCGATTTCCGTGCAGGCGTCATGGCAAAAGCTTTTTGGTCCTTTTTCTCGAAAAAGGACTGCTTTCTTGCTTGCCCAACCCATGCCGCCGCGCACTGTGCTAGACCGCGCGCAACCACTGCCGGAGCGCCCGCCATGACCGCCTGGACCGCCGATGCCATCCCCACCCTCGTCGGGCGCACCGCAATCGTGACGGGCTGCACCAGCGGCATCGGCTACGAGGCGGCACTCGCACTGGCCGCACATGGCGCCGAGGTGATCATGGCGGTGCGCGATACGGCGCGCGGCCAGGCCTGCGCCGCGCGCATTCGCGGCGCACACCCCGAGGCGCGGCTGACGGTGATGGCGCTGGACGTGGCGAGCCTGGCCTCGATACGCGAGTTCGCCGAGCGCGCGTCCGACACGCTGGCGCGGGTGGACGTGCTGATCAACAACGCGGGGCTCGGCCTGCAGGCCAGGCGCGCCGTGACGTTGGACGGGTTCGAGCGGCAGTTCGGCACCAACCATCTGGGTGCGTTCGCGCTGACCGGCCGGCTGATGGCGGCCTTGCTGCGCGCGCCGAGCCCGCGGGTGGTGGCGATCGCCAGCATCGCGCACCGTCGCGGGCGGATCAATTTCGACGATCTGCAGACCGAGCGGCCGTATAACGGGCGGGTGGCGTACGGGCAGTCCAAGCTGGCGAATTTGATGTTCGCGCTGGAGCTGGACCGTCGGGCGCGGCTGGCGGGATCGCGCCTCGTGAGCGTGGCGGCGCATCCCGGGGTGGCGACGACGAACTTCATCGCAGCGACGGGCATGCCCGGGCTGGCGGCGCGGGCGATCAATCTGGGCATCGGCGTGCTGGGGCAGAACGCGGAGCAGGGCGCGCGGCCGGGACTGTATGCGGCGACGATGCCCGATGTGGTGGGCGGGCAGTATTGGGGGCCGAACGGGCTGCTGGAGGTGCGCGGGGCGCCGGCGCTGGCGCAGATCTCGGCACATGCGCTGGACCGCGCGGCCTGGGAGCGGCTGTGGGTGGAGTCCGAGCGGCTCACCGGCGTGACTTACCCGCCGCTTGCCTGAACAATCGTGGGCTGCGGACGCGCAGAGGTGGCGGGCGGGGCGGCGGGGCGGTATCACTCGTATGGTAACGAATGCGCGGAGTTGGCAGCTTCATGGCCGAGATCGAGGATCGCCTGGCACCCCGGGATGGCTTGAACAATTACAACGTGTTGTTGGCGCGGCTGGACCTGCCCTCGCATGGCGGCGCGCAGTTCACCTTCGCCGTGACGAACTCGATGCTGCCGGTGACCGAGCTGGTGGTTGGCGTGCCGAATACCGGGCAGGGGCTCGACCGGATGACGGTGGAGGCGCATGGCGCGCTGATCGACGTGCTGCGGCAGCTGTTGTTCCGGGCGGAAAAGGCGCGGCTGAACCATGAGCGCAATGCGCGGCCGGTGGTGATCCGGGACGGGGCGGCGCCGGCCGCGTTGCAAGATGACGCAGACCTGGCAGGCGGACGCAGCGGGCTGGATCAGGGCGGGTTTGCTGTGGACGACCTTGTGGCGGCTGATGGCGGTTAGGGCAAAATCCGATCGAGCCGGGTGATAGGGGATTATCCCTAACGCGGCGACGGTTCAGTGGATGCACGCGGGGCGGACGGCTAGCGCCACCTGCGCCAGGCGTGGTGCGTCCATTTTGAAACGTCACGAGAAGGCGACTACTCCACCGCAGCTGGATATGAGCCGGATTGGTTTTATACCGACCCGTCTTGGGACTGATCAATCGGCAGCAAGGAAGGAAGGCCTTCTTTTTCGAGAAAAAGAAGCAAAAAGCTTTTGCTGTGACGCCTGCACACGGATTTGGCTTTCATTGCAGCCGCATCGACTTGCAATAAGAGCGTAGGCTGTAGGTGCAGGCGTCGGAGCAAAAGCTTTTTGGTCCTTTTTCTCGAAAAAGGACTGCTTTCTTGCTTGCCTGGATGCGTCGATCTTTCCCGGGGTTGGTATCAGTCGGCGCCAGCCGGCGCTTTCACCACGTCGCCGCCTTTCATCACGAAGACCACATGCTGCAGCAGGCGCACATCGGCCAGCGGATCGCCATCTACGGCGATGATGTCGCCGTAGCGGCCCGGGGCGATCGCGCCGACATCGTGCGTCCTGTCCAAAGCTTCGGCAGATGAGCGCGTGGCTGCGGTGATCGCTTCGATCGGCGTCATGCCCCATTGCACCATGGTGGCGAATTGCCGGGCGTTGTAGCCGTTCGGATATACGCCGCCATCGGTGCCGAACAGCATCTTCACGCCGGCGGCGTGTGCCGCACGGAACGTTTCGCGCTGCTTGCGGCCTATTTCGCGTTCCTTGGCCAGGCTTTCGGGAAACAGGCCGTTTTTCGCACCTTCGGCGAGGATGTAGTCGTCGTTGTAGATGTCCATGTCGAACCAGGCGCCGTGTTGCTTGGCGAGGTGGAAGCTTTCGTCATCGGCGAGGCTGGCATGCTCGATGGTGTCCACGCCGGCGCGCAGCGAGTCGTTGATGCCGTCGGTGCCATGCGCGTGCACGGCCACGCGCATGCCGAGCATGTGCGCTTCGGACACGATCGCCTGCATTTCGGCGAGCGATACCTGCTGCACGCCGACCTTGTCGGTTTTGGAAAGCACGCCGCCTGTGCCACAGAACTTTATCACCTCGGCACCGTATTTGCGCATCCGGCGCACCGCGGCGCGGTAGGCGTCGGGCGAGTCGGCGATCTGCGGATTCGGTACGGTGACCGAGGGTGGAAACTCGGTGGCGTCGCAATGGCCGCCTGTGGCGCCGAGTGCGTAGGTTGCCGGCACGATGCGCGGGCCGGGGATGTAGCCGTGCTCGATGCCCTGTTTCAGCGCCACGTCGCTGAAGAATGACGAGCCGACATTGCGCACCGTGGTGAAGCCGGCCTCGAGCGTTTTCTTGGCGTTCGCCACGCCGACGACGGTCCAAAAGGCGTCG
Organism: uncultured Alphaproteobacteria bacterium; assembly: GCA_963795825.1. Classification (GTDB taxonomy): domain Bacteria; phylum Pseudomonadota; class Alphaproteobacteria; order Acetobacterales; family Acetobacteraceae; genus BOG-908. The sequence goes on from CAWCIW010000002.1 coordinate 152,215, forward strand.
GTATATTCGAGGCCCTTGTAGCCGGACAGAGTGGGGTCGCTGGTCAGATGCACGTGCATGTCGATCAGGCCGGGCAGGATGGTGCGGGTGCCGAGGTCGATATGCCGGGCGCCCTGCGGCGTCGCGTCGCCCTGCTTGCCGACGGAGAGAATCCTGCCGTCCTGGATTATCACCAGCGGGCTGTCGGTCTCACGGCCGGCCATGACGTCGATCATGTGCGCGGCGGTCAGCACGACGGTGTCGGCTTTTGCGTGTGTGGCGGTCAGGAGCAGGCAGGTGGCGACGAGGAATTTCACGCGAGGCGGTCTCCGGGGGCAAGGCAAGTAAGGCCTTCTTTTTTGCAAAAAAGAAGCAAAAAACTTTTGCTTCCCCGCCCTGGCCGACGCTCCCTTTCAGCCGGAGATACGCGGGCGCCCGAAATGCGAGGAACGCAAAAGTTTTTTGCTTCTTTTTTTCAAAAAAGAAGGCCTTGCCTTGCCTAGAGCGCCGCCGGCACCCCAGCCTCGGCGAGAGCCGCAGCCTGCCGCTCGGCCAACTCATGCTCGTCGAAACCCGCGATCAACTCGTGGAACATGCGATGCCAATTCAGCTTGGCGCCGAGCCGCAGGAACACCGAGCCCAGCCCGATCGCAGAACGGTCCATCAGCATGAATTCGCGCGGCGGCTTTACACCACCGGTGCGCTGCAGGCCCGCATGGACTTTTTGCGCGATTTCGCGGCCGTATTGCGGGTCGTTACTTTCCTGGATCGAGCGCACGCGGTCCTGTATCAGCGGCTCGTAGAGGAAGCGTGCCCACTGGTTCAGCACTTCGGCTTTTTCGCGGCTGAGGCCGACAAATCCCCAGCCTTCATAAGCGTGGTGCGCCTTTGCTTCGTCGCCGTCGCGTATGGCTTCGAACAGGTCGATGACGCCGCGCAGGAAATGCGGGCGGAATACGCGTATCGCCCCGAAATCCAGCAGGTTGATGCCGTTATCCGCGCGCACCTGGTAATTTCCCAGATGCGGGTCGCCGTGAATCACGCCGAAGCGGTAGAGCGGCGTGTACCAGGCGGTGAACAGGGAACGGGCGATTTCGTTGCGCACTTCCAGCGGCGGATCGGTATCGACCACGCTCTGCAGCGCGCGGCCGGGCAGCCAGGTCATTGTCAGCAGGCGCGCGGTGGTGGTCTCCATCACCGGCTCGGGGACGGTAGCGGTCGGCACGTCTTTCAGCATCAGGCCGTAGAGCCGCATCTGCGCGGCTTCGCGCACGTAATCCAGTTCTTCGCGCAGGCGTTCGGAGAGTTCCTTGAAGATATCTTCGTTCTGCAGGGCGTTGTCGACGCGGTGGTAAAGCGACAAAGCCAGGCGAACCTGGCGCAGATCGGCTTCGACCACGCTCGGCATGTCCGGGTATTGCAGCTTGCAGGCGACTTCGCGACCGTCTGTCAGGCGCGCTTTATGCACTTGGCCAAGGCTTGCTGCGGCGGCGGCTTCGCGGCCGAATTCGGCGAAACGCGATTCCCAGCCGGCGCCCAGTTCCGTTGTCATGCGGCGGCGCACGAAGGCCCAGCCCATTGGTGGGGCGTTGGCCTGGAGTTGCGCCAGTTCGGCGGCATATTCCGGCGGCAGCGCGTCCGGAATGGTCGAGAGGAACTGCGCCACCTTCATCAGCGGGCCTTTCAGCCCGCCGAGTATGGCTTTCAGGTCCTCTGCATGCGCGGCGCCGCCGGTTTTCATGCCGAACACGCGCTGCCCGGCGAAACGCGCGGCTATGCCGCCCACCGCGGTGGAGGTGCGGGCAAAGCGCTTGATCTCGCCGAAAAGGTTGGCGTTGGCGACCCCGCCCGGTTGGGTCGGCTCAGACATCCTCGCCCGCTTCCAATTCGTCGATGAAGCCGGAGATCACGTCGAGACCGCGCCGCCAGAAGGCGGGGTCCGACGCATCGAGGCCGAACGGCGCCAGCAGATCCTTGTGCACCTTGGTTCCTCCCGCGCGCAGCATCTCGCGATACTTGGCCTGGAAACCGGGATGTCCAGACTGGAACACGTCGTAGAGCGCATTCACCAGGCAATCGCCGAACGCGTAGGCGTAGACGTAAAACGGCGAGTGCACGAAATGTGGCACGTAGGCCCAGAACACGCTGTATTCCGGCGTGAAGGAAAAGGCCGGGCCGAGGCTTTCTGTCTGCACCTGCAGCCAGATTTCGCCGATGCGTTCGGGCAGACAGTTCGCCGCGGCGGCGCTCGTCGTGCAGCAGGGTTTCGAAGCGGTAGAACGCGATCTGGCGGACCACCGTGTTGAGCATGTCTTCGACCTTGCCGGCGAGCATCAGGCGGCGGCGGGCGGGGTCGGTTTCGGCGTCCAGCAGCGCGCGGAAGGTGAGCATCTCGCCGAATACGCTGGCGGTTTCGGCCAGGGTCAGCGGCGTGCCGCTCATCAGGTAGCCCTGCTCGCCGGCGAGCACCTGGTGCACGCCGTGGCCGAGTTCGTGCGCGAGCGTCATCACGTCGCGGGTGCGGCCGTGAAAGTTCATCAGTATATAAGGATGCACGCTGGGCACGGTGGGGTGGGCGAAGGCGCCGCCGGACTTGCCGTCGCGCAGGGCGGCGTCGATCCAGTTGTTGTCGAAGAAGCGGCGGCCAACGTCGGAGAGTTCGGGATCGAAGCGGTTGTAGGCGCCTAGCACGGTGGATTCCGCTTCGGCCCATTCGATGCGGCGGTCGTCGTCGCCTGGCAGAGGGGCGTTGCGGTCCCAGTGCTGAAGCTTTTCCAGGCCGAGCCACTTCGCCTTCAGCTTGTAATAACGGTGCGAGAGCCGCGGGAAATCGGCGACGACCGCGGTCACCAGCGCGTCCACCACCTCGTCTTCGACCACGTTGGACAGGTTGCGGTCGCTGCCCGGGCGCGGGAGCTGGCGCCAGGTATCCACGATCTCCTTGTCCTTGGCGAGCGTGTTGGTGATCAGCGAGAAAAGCTTGCCGCGTTCCTCGAAGGCCTGGCCGATGGCGGCGGCCGCGGTGGCCCGTATGGCGCGGTCGGGGTCGGAGAGCTTGTTGAGCACGGCATTCACGGTGAGCTGCTCGCCGTCGAAGGCGATGCGCATGCCGGCGATCGTCTCGTCGAACAGGCGGCTCCAGGCGCTGCGGCCGGTGACTTCGCGGTCGTGGACGAAGCGCTCGAGCTCGTCGCTGAGCTGGTGTTTGCGCCAGACGCGCAGGTCGCGCAGGTAGGGGCGCCAGCGGGCGAAAGCGGGGTCGGCGAATTTGGCTTCGAGCACGGCGTCGTCGATGCGGTTCAGCTCGAGGCGGAAGAACAGCACGTGGGCGCTGATCGCGGTGCAGCGCTCCATCATGGACTGGTAGAACTGGCCGGCGGCGGCGTTCGTGCTGTCGGCGCTGAACAGGAGCTGGGCGTAGCTCATCACGCGGCCGAGGATCTCGTCGACAGCCTGGAAGGTGTCCATCGCCCCGGCGAGCTCGCGGCCGCCGAGATCTGCAAGGCGTCCGGCAACAGCGTCCGAAAAGGCGAGGGCCTGGCGTTCCGCTTCGGCGAGATCGGCCTGCAGTTGCGGGCTGTCGGGCGCGGTGTAGAGATCGGCAAGGTTCCAGGCGGGAAGGTCTGCCGGTGCAGCGGCCTGGATTGCGACGGTGCCCTCGGGGGCGTGGTGGATCATCTGGCGGGGTCCTTCAGCAACCGCCCCTCATGTAGGGCGCCTGCTGCCGCATCAAAGCCCGGGCGACGATACCCCGCGACGAATGGACCCGGGCGGGCAGGCCGTACTGGTCAGTAGCTGATCACGCGCACCGACTGCACCAGCGCGGAGGTGGGGGCGGGATTGGCCGGATCGTTCGCCGTGGCGCGCACGATCGTGCTGGCGAACGGGGCATCGGCGGAACAAACCTGGCCGGCGCAATGCGGCAGCACCGTCGCCGTGACGGACATCGAAGAGGACACAACCGCCGCGACGGCCGGCGCGCCGGCAAAGGCGGCGCAGAAGGCGGCGGCTGCCGACAGGGAGCGAAGGAGACGCATTTTAAATTGTCCTACGAGCATCGAGCCGGGAGAACGGGACGAATAATGCAGAGTTGCATCCAATTGAAGATCACAAACGCATTGCTGCACCGCGCGAAAGGGAGGCAGGTCACACAAGAATATGATTTGTGTATGCAAAGCTCGTGTTAGGCGCAGGACTAAGGAAAAATCGCCTGCTGACGGTGGAAAGTTTCCGTTAATTTCCGCCTGCTATGTAAAGGGCAACGACCCTTTCATGGACAAGTAAAATGACTGTCACGAGCGCACATATCCGTATTTTCACGATGGTGGCAGGTTTGTTTCTTGGCAGCAACGCGACGTCGCTGGCCGATGCAACGACCGTGACTTCCAACATCGCCGTATCAGCATTGTCGCTTTCAAGTTGCACGCTCGTTGCGGGGCCCTTGGCTTTCGGCAACTACACGCAGACCGTCAACAACGCCACCGCCGCGCTGACGGTGCTCTGCACGGCGACCACGCCGTACACGATCGGCCTGAACTCGGGTACCACGACGGGCGGCACGCAGGCGGCGCGTCTGCTGTATAACCTGACGGCCGGCACCACTCTGGCCTACACCCTGTTCACGGATTCAGGCCGCACCGTCCCCTGGGCCGCGAATACGGTGAGCGGCACCGGCAGCGGGCTGACGCAGACGGTAAACGTTTATGGCCAGATTGCCGCAGGCCTGCAGGCAGCGCCGGGTGCCTACGCCGACGTTGTCACCGCCACCCTGACCTACTGACGGTCTCGCGGCAGGATCGGTGGTATGAGGATGCCCGTCTGGCGCGCCGGAAGCGTGTTCGCCGCCTGTGTCCTGGCCTGGCTTGCCGGCGGGCTCGCGCCGGCTGCCGCACAGGGGTTGCAGGTAGCGCCTGTGAACCTGGAACTCCGCGCGGGCGAGTTCGGTCACCACCGTTACCGTCTATAACCGTTCGGACCAGGCCGCCTCGATGCAGGTACGCAGCTTCGTGTGGACCCAGCATTGCGGCGGCGATGTCCTTTCGCCCACCGACCTGCTCGAGGTCAGCCCGCCGATCTTCGAGATGCCGGCCGGCGGATCGCAGCTCGTGCGCCTGGTGCTGCGCGCCGCGCCGCAGGGCGCCGAAGCGGCCTACCGCATGCTGTTCGACCAGTTGCCGACCGCGTCCGGCACCGGCGTGACGATCGCCCTGCGTTTCTCCGTGCCGCTTTTCGCCGAACCCGCTGCCGGCGCCGCGCCGGATATGGACGCGCATATCGAACGCCAGGGCGGCGGTGCCGTGCTGGTGGTGCGAAACCGCGGCAGCCGGCATGACCGGCTGCTGTCGCCCGCGCTGAGCGGGCCCGGCGGCCGACTGAACCTGGCGGGCAACACCAATTTCTACGTGCTCGCGGGAAGCGAGCAATGCTGGCCGCTCAGCGGGCGGACAGCCGCGCTGCGGCCCGGAACGCAGGTGCAACTGACTGGCAACACATTGTCCGGCCGGCTGAACACGGTGGCCGCCGTGCGCAGTCCCTGAGGTGCGCCATCGCACACGGAAATGCGTGCACGCGTTGTCTCATGGTGCTGGCGCTTGCCGCACTGCCGGCTGCCCAGGCCGATGCCGCCGAGAGCAAATTGCTGCTCGAAGTCGTGATCAACGGGCGCGACACTCAGAAGATCGCCGATTTCGTCCAGCGCGGCGTCAGCGCGATCTACGCGTCGCGCGCCGACCTGCGCGATCTCGGGCTGAGCCTGCCGGCTGCCAAGGGCGCGCGCGATGCCGACCTGGTCGGCCTGTCGGACCTGCCCGGATTGTCCTACCGGATCGACGGGCCGCACCAGACGATCGAGATCACCGCGGCGGATCGCGCGCTCATCGCGTCCAACCTGAACGCCCCGGCGGGCCCGTCGGGGGCGGCGACCCTGCGCACCGGAACCGGCGCGGTGCTGAACTATGATTTCACCGAGACCTACGGGCCAGGCGGCGGCATCGCGGTGCACAGCCTGCTGGACGGGCGCGTGTTCACCGCGGGCGGCGTGCTGACCACGCAGTATCTGCTCGGCACCGGCGCAGGCGAGGGCGCCATACGGCTGGATTCCACGCTCAGCTACGCCGATCCGGACACGTTGCGCGTCTATCGCGCCGGTGACATCATCAATGGCGGGCTGGCCTGGAGCCGGCCGGTCCGCCTCGGCGGCCTGCAACTGCAATCCGACTTCGCCATACGGCCGGACCTGGTGACCTTCCCGCTGCCGCAGATCGCCGGCTCGGCCGCGGTGCCGTCCAGCGTGGACGTGCTGATCAACAACGTCCATCTGCTGTCGCACAGCGTCGATCCCGGCCCGTTCGCGCTGACCCAGTTGCCGATCGTGGGCGGTGCCAGCACGGTGACCGTCGTCACCAAGGATGCGCTCGGCCAGGAGACCACGCAGACCCTGCCGTTCTACACCACGAGCCGGCTGCTGCTGCCGGGGCTCGCCGCGTATTCGGCCGAGATCGGCGCCATACGCAATGCCTATGGCCTGCGCAGCGACGACTACACGCGGCCTGCTGGCTCCGGCACGTTGCGCTACGGCCTGTCCCGGCTGGTCACGCTGGAGGCGCATGGCGAGGCCGGTCCGTCGCTCGGCCTGGTGGGCGGCGGCGCCGTGGTCAAGCTCGGGCAGTTCGGCGTGCTGACGGCTTCGGCCGCGGGCAGCGCGCGCGGCGGCCGGCAAGGCCAGCAGGTGGCAATCGGCTTCGAGCGGGTCACCCGGCGGTTCAGCGTGTCTGCCCTGGTGCTGCAGGCGTCGCGCTCCTATGCGGACCTGGCGGCGCTCGACGGCGATCCGGTGCCGCGCCGGCAGATGCGCGTCTCCGCCGGGACGGTCTTCGGGCGCGCCGGTGCGCTCAGCCTGGCCTACACCGTGCTCGACACGAGTCCGAGCCTGGTGGCGTCGCGGATAGCCAACGCGGCGCCGCTGGCGTCCGAGGAGGATTTCGGGGTCAGCGGGCCGCGGCTGGTCCAGCCCGACCATACGGCGCTGCTGTCGGCGACCTACACGGCCACGGTCTGGCGCGGTGTTCAGGGCTACGCCACGGGGTTCCACGATTTTGCCCATGGCGCGTCGGCCGGGCTGGTGTTCGGGCTGTCGGTGCCGCTCGGCCAGCGGAGCTCGGCTTCCGTCACGGCGCAATCGGCCGGCGGCAACAGCAACCTGACCGAGCAGATCTCCCGGGCCGCGGTGGCGCCCGGCGAGATCGGCGGCACGCTGCTCAACCAGAACGGCACGCAGAACAGGCAGATGCTGGAGCTGGACGCCGTCAGCCGCGTGGGCGGGCTGACCGTCGGGATCGACCGGCTGGGCGGGCAATCCGCCTACCGCGCCAGCCAGGCCGGCGCGCTCGCCACCCTCGATGGCGGCATTTATGCCTCGCCGACGATCCCCGACAGCTTCGCCGTAATCGATACCGGGCTGCCGCATATCGCAGTGTTCCAGGAGAACCGGCCGGCCGGCACGACGGACGACAAAGGGCGGCTGCTGCTGGCGAACCTGCCCTCTTACGCGGCCAACCAGATCGCGCTCGATCCGGCCTCGGTTCCGATGAACGCGGAGCTGCAATCCGCGGTCCAGCTCGTGCGGGCGCCGGCGCAGACCGGGGTGGTGGTGAAATTCGCGCTGCGGCACACCGCTTCGGCCAGCGTACACCTGGTCGACCAGGCGGGCGCGCCCTTGCCGGTGGGCAGCATCGTGGTGGTCGGATCAGCACCTGCGCGGAACGTGGTGGGCTTCGACGGCGTGGCGTTCCTGCACGATCTCGCGCCGCACAACATGGCGCAAGTGAGCCGGCCAGACGGGCATAGCTGCACGGCGGCGTTCGACTTCGTGCAGCAGGGCGACCACCTGCCCGACCTCGGCAAGGTGACCTGCCGGGCGGCCCCGCGATGAACCGCCGGCCGATGATGACGTGGGCTTCGGTGCTGGTCGGCGTGGCCATCGCCGCGTATGCGACCGGCGCGCGCGCCCAGGCCTGCACCGCGCAGGCGACCATGCTGGCATTCGGCGCCTACGACCCGACCTCGCCGGCACCCACCGACAGCATCGGCTCGGTGACGGTGGCGTGCAGCGGCGCCCACGCGCAGGCGATCTCGTTCAAGCTCATGCTGGCCCGCGCCGATGGTCCGCGCCGCCTCGGCCAGACGGCGCAATACGAGCTTTTCCTCGATCCCGCCCATACGCGGCTCTGGGAGGATTGCACCGGGAGCACCGCCTGCCTGTCGGACACGCTGGTGCTTGGCAGCGCCTCGGCGCGGCGCAGCTACCCGATCTATGGCCGATTGCTGGCGCACCAGCCGATACGGCCCGGCGTTCTGACGGGCAACGTGCTGGTGATGCTCACCTATTGAGCCCCGGTTCAACAGGCCGGGAGCCGCGAGCGCGATGGTGCCGCTGGCCGCGGCGCCCGCATGGCAGGCTGGCATCGCAACAGCTTCTTTCGGCTCCTTCTTGCAAACCGGACGGCCTGTCCGCCTGCAAACGCGCGATCACATGCCGATCGCGCGTTTGTACAGGTCCAGCAGCGACTCCTGCTCCTCCACCTCGGCCGGCTCCTTCTTGCGCAGCCGGACCAGCTGCTTGAGCACGGCCACGTCGAAGCCGGAGGATTTGCTCTCCGCGTAGATGTCGCGGATGTCGTTGCCGAGCGCCTTGCGCTCCTCTTCCAGCCGCTCGATCCGCTCGATGAACGACAGCAGCCGGTCCGCCGCGATGCCGCCCACCTTGGAATCGGGGTCGGCTTCCTGGCGGGCGCGGCTGGCGCGGGCTTCGTCCGGCTGCGGTTCGGCGTGGCGATCGGGCATCTGCGGTCCTTGGGTTCAGGTCGATACAGGTCGCGCCGGATACGCGCCTCGCCGGTCCTGGTCAAAGGACCGGCACGTTTCAGGAAGGCTCAAGAAGCAGTCCTCTTCGCGCCGACGCCTGCCCGTCAGCCTGCTGCTATTTTGCAAGCCGATGCGCCAACAGACACAATGGAGGCCTCCGTGCAGGCTTCGGAGCAAAAGCTTTTTGCTTCTTTTTCTCGAAAAAGAAGGCCTTGCTTGCTGCCGCTTCGGATCGTGTACACCAAACCCCGCACCTGGGCATGCTTTGCGAAACACGCCGGCAGGCCTACCTAGGCGCCATCCGGTCCAGCCAGGGAGCTCACGCACATGCGCGACTACACGAATTTCTACATCAACGGCGCCTGGGTGAAGCCCGCCGCCGCCAACCCGCTCGCGGTGATCAACCCGGCGACCGAGAAGCCCTGCGGCACCATCAGCCTCGGCGCGAAAGCCGATGTGGACGCCGCCGTGACCGCCGCGCGCGCCGCCTTCGCCAGCTTCAGCCAGACCTCGCGCGCCGATCGCCTGGCCCTGCTCGGCCGCATCATCGACGCCTACAAGGCGCGCTACAACGACATGGCCGCCGCCATCACCGAAGAGATGGGCGCGCCGGCCAGCCTCAGCCAGAATGCCCAGGCCGCCATCGGCATCGGCCACTTCCAGGCCGCCCAGGCGATCCTGCAGAATTACGTGTTCGAGGAGATGCGCGGCACCACGCTGATCGCCCGCGAGCCGATCGGCGTGTGCGGCTTCATCACGCCGTGGAACTGGCCGATAAACCAGATCGCCTGCAAAGTGGCGCCCGCTCTGGCTACCGGCTGCACCATGGTGCTCAAGCCGAGCGAGATCGCGCCGTTCAGCGGCTACATCCTGGCCGAGATACTGCACGAAGCCGGCGTGCCGCCCGGCGTGTTCAACCTGATCAACGGCGACGGCCCCGGCGTGGGGGCGGCCATCAGCAGCCATCCCGATATCGACCTGGTGAGCTTCACCGGCAGCACGCGCGCCGGCATCGAGGTGGCGCGCGCGGCGGCGGCCACCGTCAAGCGCGTGCACCAGGAGCTGGGCGGCAAGTCGCCGAATATCCTGCTGCCGGATGCGGACCTGAAGCGCGCGGTGACCAGCGGCGTGAAGCACGTGATGCAGAACAGCGGCCAGTCCTGCAACGCGCCGACCCGCATGCTGGTGGCGCACACCGCGATGGAGGAGGTGATCACCCATGCCCGCGCCGCCGCCGAGAGCACCACGGTTGGCGATCCGAACGGCAATGCGGAGTTGGGCCCGGTGGTGAGCGAGACGCAGTGGAACAAGATCCAGGGGCTGATCCAGAAGGGCATCGACGAAGGCGCCACCCTGGTGGCCGGCGGCACCGGGCGGCCGGAAGGGCTCGACGTGGGCTATTACGTGAAGCCCACGGTGTTCGCCAACGTTACCAACGAGATGACGATCGCGCGCGAGGAGATCTTCGGGCCGGTGGTGGCGATCCTCGGCTACGACACGGTGGAGGAGGCGGTCTCGATCGCCAACGACACGCCCTATGGGCTGGCAGCTTACGTGCAGGGGCGCGATCCGGCGCAGTTGCGGTCGGTGGCGCGTGCGCTTCGGGCTGGCCAGGTTAGTATCAATACGCCTGGGATGGATATCATGGCGCCGTTTGGCGGGTATAAGCAGAGCGGGAACGGGCGGGAGTGGGGGGACCTGGCGTTTGGGGAGTTCCTCGAGACCAAGGCGGAGATTGGGTTTGGGGCTATTGCTGCTGAGTGAGGGTTAGGCAAGGCCAGGGGCGCTGCCCCTGGACCCCGCTGGGGCCTTGGCCCCAGACCCCTTTGCTTGGTTGCTGGGGCCTTGCAGTTTTGTGCAGATAGATGTTGCTTAGCTTTAGCGTTCTTGATACGTTCTCATCATGAACGCCATGTCTCAACCCATGCTGCCTGGCCCGCAACCCGACCGCAGGGAGAGCCACCTGCGCATGTGCCGGCGATTGGGCGAGCTTGGCATGGAGCTGGCCCGAATGGCCGCAGCCCGGGCGCACACCGAGATCGCCAATCCTCGGCCGGTGGATTCCGAGCAGCCCGAGGAGCCCGACTCCGTGCTCCTTTTCATCAGCCTGGCCGCCGCCGTGCGCGAGGTCATCGCGCTGGAAGCCAGCATCGCGGCGGAACCGGCCACGCGGCAGGCAGCACCTCCCCTGCCGGACCCCAGGCGCCTAAAGCTGCGCGCCGCCATAGCCAGCGCCACGCGGGACCCCAGCCTGCGCCAGGAAATGAACGAACACCTGGAGTGCGAACTGGCGGCAGACCCCGCGCGCCTGGTCCCAATGCAAACCATACTGGAGACCATAGCCGAGGAATTCGACCTGGACCTAGAAGACCTGGAGCTGACCCCCGGCCTGTAATCTAAACCAGCAAAAGCTGATGAAGAAGAAACAAAGCAGCCAAACCCGTCGCCGAAGGGAGCAAAAGTTTTTTGGTCCTTTTTTTCAAAAAAGGACTGCTTTCTACCTTCCTACCGCCCAGCGTAATCCGTAACATTCTCCAAAACCCGCTCCACATAATTCCGCGTCTCCCCGAACGGAATCATCTCGATCCAGTCCACCACCGCGTCCGTTCCCCCACCAGCCGGATCGCCATTGGACGCCACCCAGGCCGACACCCGGTTCGGCCCCGCATTGTAAGCCGCCACCGCGCAGGCCAGGCAACCAGGAAACCGTGCCACCAGCCCGGCCAGATACGCCGTGCCCAGCCGCATGTTCACGTCCGGATCGCGCAACGGACCGGCGGCCACATGATCCGCGCGGGCCACCTGCGACGCTGTCGCCGGCATGAGCTGCATCAGCCCATGCGCGCCGGCGGGACTGACGATCGCCGGATCGAAGCTGCTCTCCTGCCGCATTATGGCCAGGGACAAAGCTACCGGAACCGTATCTGTCGCCGGCGGGTGATATGGCACCGGCCAGCCATCCTGCGGCAACACCCCGCCGTCGCGCCCGGCCAGGCGCGCGGCCTGCACAGCCACGTCGGGCATGCCCAGCCGCAGCGCCAGCCCGGCCGCCAGCGCGCGGGTCTGCAAGGAGGCCGGCGGCTGTATCGCCTGCGCCAGGAAATCCGCCCCGCGCCGCGGATCCTGCCAGCCCGCCAGCAGCGTGGCGGCACGCGCCGGCTCGCCGCGGCCGAACGCCGCGCGCGCCGCGCCGTCCACCACCGGATCGCGCAGGGCAGCGATCGCCGCCTGCAGCGCCGGCTCGCCCAGCCCCGCCGCCCGGGCACCCAACTGCCCATAGAAAGTCATCGGCCAGGCCGCTGCCCGCCCATACGCAGCCTTCGCCCCTGCCGCATCGGCCGCCGCCCGGCCCAGCCAATACGCCGCACGCGCCTGGGTGATCGCCGAATGCGAACACGCCGCCAGCGCCTGGAAACGCGCCCGCGCCTGCACCGGATCGTGCAGCCGCTGCAATGCGATCCAGCCGGCCAGGAACAACGCGTCGACCGCCTGGTCCGGCGCCAGCGACGCGTCGTCGGCCAGCCAGTAGGCGCTCGCCGCGTCGCTCGCCAGCAGGTCCCGCGCCAGCGCCTCGCGCTCCGCCCAGAACGCCGCCCGGTGCGCCGGCCCCGCGGCCGCCTCCGCCGCCGCCACGCGGTCGCGCCACAGCGCCAGCGCCGCGCTGTCCTGCCCGCCGCGCCGCAGATACCGCGCCTCGGCCAGCACCAGCGCGCCATCCCCCCGCGACGCCGCCGGAACCGCTTCCAGGGTCGCCATCGCGCCGGCATCGTTCGTCCGGAACGCCAGCCTGGCCGCCGCCCCCGCCTGCGCCGGCCCCGCCAGCCGCGCTACCTCGCGCCGTGCCGCGCCCACATCGGTGCCGAGCAGCCGCTCGAACCGCGCCGCCTCGTCCGCCGGCCCGACCGCGCCGGACCACCTGGCCAGGAACGCCGCCTCGTCGGCCGCCCCGCTCAGCCCGGCCACCCAGGCCGCGCGCGCCCAATGCGCGGCCTGCCTGGCGTCGCCGGACACCGCATCCGCGCAGCGCAGCAGGGCGGCGGCCGCGGCCGGTGCCCGCGCGCGGCAAAGATCGGCCGCCACATGCCCGTCGGTCTCCAGCACCAGCGCCTCGCCGTAGCGCTTCTCCAGCGTCGCCTGGTCCGGCCAGGCCGGATGCGCCGCCAGGAAATCCGCCAGTTCCCGCGCACTCGCCTGGCCGGGGTTCAGCAGGCGGATGAAATCGACCAGCTCCGGCGCCAGGGGGTCCGGATCGGCCGCCGCCATCGCCCTTGCGGCGGGCCAGTCATTGGCGCGCAGGGCCTGCAGGATCGGCGTTTGCGCGTTGGCCGGTATAGCGAAAAGCAGCAGGAGGAGTATGCGGCGCATGGCGTATTGGGCGGGCGGGAAGTCAGAAAGCAAGCAGTCCTTTTTTGCAAAAAAGGACCAAAAAACTTTTGCTCCCTGTCGGCGGCACGCCGGCAGATGCCTTCCGTCACGGCACAAAACTGCTTACCACCGAGGCTGCGCTACTGGAGTTTGCCATGTTCTCGGGGTCGATCGTTGCCCTTATCACGCCTATGCGGGAAGACGGCAGCCTCGACGAGGCGGCCTACGGCGCGTTCGTCGCGTGGCAGATCGCGCAGGGCACCCAGGGCGTGGTTCCCGTCGGCACCACCGGGGAGAGCCCCACGCTCAGCCACGCCGAACACCAGCGTGCCATCGAGATCGCGGTGGAGGCCGCCGCGCGCCGTGTGCCGGTGATCGCCGGCGCCGGCTCGAACAGCACCGCCGAAGCCGTCTCGCTCGCCCGCCACGCGCGCGCGGCGGGGGCGGACGCGATCATGGCCGTCACGCCATACTACAACAAACCGAGCCAGGAAGGCCTCTTCCTGCACTATATGGCGATCGCCGACGCCGCCGACCTGCCGCTCATCATCTACAACATCCCCGGCCGCAGCGTGATCGACATGTCGGTGGAAACCATGGCCCGCCTGGCGCGGCACCCGAACATCGTGGGCGTGAAGGACGCCACCGCGAACCTCGCCCGCCCGCTGCATACGCGGCGCGCCTGCGGGGCGGCCTTCGTGCAGCTCTCCGGCGAGGACCACACCGTGCTGCCGTTCCTGGCCGCCGGCGGCCATGGCTGCATCTCGGTCACCGCCAACGTGGCGCCGCGCCATTGCGCGAACATCCATGCGGCCTGGGCAGAGGGGCGCGTGGCCGACGCGATCGCCCTGCAGGACAGCGCTGCTGCCGCTGCACGACGCCTTGTTCTGCGAGAGCAACCCGGGGCCGGTGAAATACGCCGCCTCGCTGCTCGGCCACACCCACGCGCACACGCGGCTGCCGCTGGCCCCAGTGTCCGAAGGCGGACGCGCGCGGGTGCGGGCGGCGTTGGTTGAGGTGGGGCTGCTGGACGCGTAGGATGGCCCACCCTCCCGCGATTGCCGGGCGGCGCGCATCAGAGAGAGCCCTCGCAGTTTGGCCGACAAGAAAACCAAGTCCGGTCTGATCACCCACGGCATGGCGGCGCAGAACCGCAAGGCGCGGTTCGACTATACCATCAAGGAAACCGTGGAAGCCGGCATCGTGCTGCGCGGGCCCGAGGTCAAATCCCTGCGCCACGGCCGCGCCACCATAAACGAAGCCTGGGCCGGCGAACGCGACGGCGAGCTGTTCCTGTTCGGCTGCCACATCCCCGAATACCAGGCCGGCGTGCTCTCGCGTTTCGAGCCGCGCGCGCCGCGCAAGCTGCTGCTGCACAAGAAGCAGATCGGCAAACTCATCGCGGAGACCACGCGCAATGGCTTCACGCTGGTTCCGCTGGATATCCATTTCAACGACAAGGGAATCGCCAAGGTGGTGCTTGGCGTGGGGCAGGGGCGCAACAAGGCGGATAAGCGCCATGCTATCGCGGACAGGGACTGGCAGCGCGACAAGGCGCGTATCATGCGCGACAAGGGGCGGGAGTGAGTGTTCTGCTGTCCGGCAGATAAGTAAGAAAGTAGTCCTTTTTCGAGAAAAAGGACCAAAAAGCTTTTGCTGTGACGACTGCCCGGTGATCGTGGCTTTTGCTGCCGGCGCATCTATTTGCAATTTGAGCGAGCGGCGCGTTTGCAATCGGCATGTTTTTTGAAGTTTTGGATTGCGCGTATCGCGAGGTGCGGCGCGCGAACGGATTGCCTGCCGGCCGGTTAAAAAATCAGCATCTTTCCGCACGGCGTAATTCCTGCGAGATAACCATCGGTTGCAAATTGGCACGTAGTTTCTCGCATCCCGCGTTGCAGATCTGCCTTCCACCCCATCTCCAGCCGTGCTCTTCTGGCAGCATGTCCCCCGACGAACTCATCGATCTCCGCCGCAGCATCGACAATATCGACGCGGCGCTCATCCATCTTCTCGCCGAACGTTTCAAGTGCACCCAGCAGGTCGGCCGGCTCAAAGCGCGCCTCGGCCTGCCGGCCTCCGATCCGGCGCGCGAAGCCCAGCAGGTGGCGCGACTGCGCGCGCTTGCGGAGGATGCCCGTCTCGATCCGGAGTTCGCCGAAAAATTCCTCGCTTTTGTCGTGCGCGAGGTCATCCAGCATCATGAGTCGCTCAGCGCGCAGGCAAATGCCGGCGCCCTCTCGACAGATTGATTGCAACCCCGAAACACCATGCCGGTTAGCAATCCGAACCAGCCAGGGTCGGACCATGTCGCGCATTGTCGTTGCCATTCCCGTAAAGGACGAAGCCGCTCTGATCGGTGACTGCCTGCGCGCGCTCGCGCTGCAGCAGGGCAGCGAAAAGGCCGACATCCTTCTCCTGGTCAACAACAGCACAGACGGCACGGCCGATATCGCGCGGGCGCTGCGCCCCACGCTGCCCTGCGGCCTGCATATCCTCGAGCATAATTTCGCCCCCGCCCAGGCAAATGCCGGCAACGCGCGTCGGCTGGCGATGTCCAAGGCGGCGATGATCACCGATCCGGGCGGTTTCGTGCTGACAACGGATGCCGATGGCTGCGTGGCACCTGACTGGCTGTCGTTGAATGTGCAGGCATTCCGGGCGGGTGCGGATGTGGTGTGCGGCCGCGCCGTCATCGACCCTGTCGATGCTTTGCGCATTCCCGGGCATCTGCACGAGGACGACGAACTCGAGGTCCAATACGCGACGCAGCTCGATCGGATCGCCTGCGCGGTCGATCCGAGCCATTCCGATCCGTGGCCGCGCCATACGGAAGAGTTGGGCGCCAGCATTGCGGTCCGGCGCGACAGTTTCCTGGCGGCCGGTGGCGTTCCGGCCGTGCGGTCCGGCGAGGATCGCGCGCTCGTCGACGCGCTGCGCCGCATCGACGCGCGTATCCGGCATGAACCCGACATCACCGTCAGCGTGTCCGGCCGCACCAACGGCCGGGCCGCGGGCGGCATGGCGGATACGATACGACGACGCATACAATGCCAGGATGCGACGCTCGACAGCGCGCTGGAGCCGGCCGCCAACCGGATCGCGCGGGTGATCGCGCGCCGCCTGATGCGTGCGGCCTGGAGCACGACCGAGGATCGCGGCCGGCATCTCGACCATCTGGTGCGGTTGTTGGAGCTGCCTTACGTTCAGTTGGAAGGCTGGCTGGCGCTGCCGTATTTCGGCGCAGCCTGGGCATTGGCGGAAGCAGCAAGCCCCAATCTGCGCCACGAGCTTGTGCCGCGCTCGAACGTAGAGCGGGAATCGTCCGAAGCACGCGCCTTCCTGGCGAGCCTTGCCGCCGAAGACTTGCGCACATTACAACCGGACCGATAAGAAAACCGAAAATCCAGCAGGCAAGAAGCAGTCCTTTTTCGAGAAAAAGGACCAAAAAGCTTTTGCTCCGACGCCTGCACCAGGGCTTACGCTCCTATTGCCAGTTGATGCGGTTGCAATCGTAGCCAAATCCGCGTGCAGGCGTCATAGCAAAAGCTTTTTGCTTCTTTTTCTCGAAAAAGAAGGCCTTTCTTCCTTGCTGCCGACGAGTCAGTCCCAGGACGGGCTGGTATTACTTCTCCCGCCCAACACCCCGACCCGCCAGATCCTGAATATACTGCCAGGCCACCCGCCCGGACCGGGATCCCCGCCCCGAAGCCCAGGCCAAAGCATCGCGCGGTTCCGCCACCAACCCCAGCTCCGCCGCATAGCCCGCGACCATCGCCAGATACGTCGCCTGGTCGCAGGAATGGAACCCGAGCCACAGCCCGAAGCGGTCCGACAGCGACACCTTTTCCTCCACCGCCTCACCCGGCGAGATCGCGGTGGCCGCCTCGTTTTCTATCATGTCGCGCGGCATCAGATGCCGGCGGTTGCTGGTGGCGTAGAACAGCACGTTGTCCGGACGCCCCTCGATGCCGCCGTCGAGCACGGATTTCAGCGCCTTGTAATCCGCATCCTCGCGCTCGAACGAGAGATCGTCGCAGAACACCAGAACGCGCCTGTCCTGCTGGCGCAGCATCTCCAGCAATCCCGGCAGCGTGGCGATATCCTCGCGATGTATTTCGATCAGCGCGAGGCTGCCCGGCGCCTGCGCCAAAGCTTCCGCATGCACCGCTTTCACCAGGCTGGATTTGCCCATGCCGCGCGCGCCCCACAACATCGCGTTGTTAGCCGGCCGGCCGGCCGCGAAGCGCAGCGTGTTTGCCAGCAGGGTATCGCGCGCGCGATCGATGCCGTGCAGCAGGCGCAGCTCCACCCGCGCTACGCGTTGCACCGGCAGGAGCTGCCCGCCTTTGCCCTGTGCGGCGGGTTGCCACACAAAGGCATCCGCGCCGCCCAGCGCGAGACGTGGCGGCACAGCGGGCGCCAGGCGCTCGAGTGCGCTGGCGATGCGTTCCAGGAGCGCCTGCGTCTCATCCATGGAGGGAGGCCGGGCGCGGATGCTTGACGGGCATAGGCTGGAACCTATGGTGCGCCGCATCCAGCCGCAACCCGGCCAGGCCACGCGCCATCTTCGTCAGGATACCCGCACATGCCGTCTCTGATTTCGTCCGCCTACGCCCAGGAAGCCGCCGGTGGCGGGGTCGCCAGCGCGCAGATCCTGCAATTCCTGCCGTATATCCTGATCTTCGTGGTGTTCTATTTCCTGATGATACGGCCGCAGCAGCAGCAGCAGAAAACGCTGAAGGCGCAGCTTGCGGCGATCAAGCGGGGCGATCGGGTGCTTACGGGGGGCGGCATACTTGGCGTGGTGCAGAAAGTGCGTGAAGGCGCCAACGAAGTGGAGGTCGAGATCGCGCCTAACGTGCGTGTGCTGGTGGCGCGGGATACGATTTCTACCGTGTTGAATCCTGCTACGCCGGTGGCGGCCAACGACGCCAAGTAAGGAAGCAAGGCCTTCTTTTCTGAAGAAAAGAAGCAAAAGACTTTTGACTCCGCTGTCGCCGGGTTTGCTTTAGGCGCTTCGGAGGCGGCGGGCGTTGGCGGTGGCTTTTTTGTGGAAGGGGCGCAGGACGGTTTCTGTGCCCTGGCCGGTCAGCAGGGCTATGCTGGCTTGCTGCATCGCCTGCATTTTCTCGTGCACCATGCGCTCGTATTCGCCGGTGGTGCAGGCGCCTGTCGCGATCAGCGCGGTGCGGTGCCACACCGTCTCCCACGAAGCTATCGCCAGCTCCGCGAACATCATCGGCACGGCAAACGCTGCTGGTGTACTGGCCATGTTTCGCTCCGATTGGAAATACGCGGGGCGGCTTGCCCCGCGCATACATAGCATCAGGCGGCGGCGAGCTGCGCTTCGGCAAACTCGTAATTGGCGAGCTTGTCGAGATAGTTGGTGATGTAATCCGGGCGGCGATTGCGGAAATCGAGGTAGTAGCTGTGCTCCCACACATCGAGGCCAAGCAGAACCTTGCCCTCGCCGGTGGCCAGCGGGTTCGAGCCGTTCGGCGTTTTCGTCACCGCCAGCTTGCCGTCCTTGCCCAGGATCAGCCAGGCCCAGCCGGAACCGAACTGGCCGATCGCGGCCGCCTTGAAGGCTTCCTTGAACTTCTCGGCGCCGCCGAGATCACTGTCGATCTTGGCCGCCAGCTTGCCGGGCATCTGGCCGCCCTTGGGCGACAGGTTCTGCCAGAACAGGATGTGATTCCAATGCTGGCCGGCATTGTTGAAAACTGGGCCCGGGGTCTGCGCGGTCATCGTCACGATCTCGTCCAGGCTCTTGCCCTGCAGCGAGGAATCCTTCTCGACGAACCCGTTGAGCGCGGTCACGTAAGCCTGGTGATGCTTGTCGTGATGCAACTCGAGAGTCTCCTGGCACATGCCGGCGCCGGCAAGCGCGTTTTTCTCGAAGGGAAGGGGGGGCAGTTCGAAAGCCATGGGCGTTCTCCGTCTGATACAGGAATGCGGCGCCGGACCTGCCTGGCGCCTGCCTGCAGCCACAACGCGCCGCAGGGCTATTGTTCCATGAAGCGCGCATCAAGCACAGGCGCCCTGCGCGCATGACGCAAGCGCCATCGCTGGGAACGCTGGTCCGCCGGGTGGACCCGGACAGGTATTTCTGCGCGCTGTTCGCCCCCGACGCGCGCCGCGACACGCTGTTCACGCTGTATGCCTTCAACCACGAGCTAGCCCGGGCCTGCGAGGTGACGCGCGAGCCGGGCCTGGCACTGATACGCCTGCAATGGTGGCGCGAGGTGGTGGAGGGCGCGCGGCGCAGCCATGAGGTGGGTGGTCCGCTGGGCGATGCGCTGGCGGCGGGCGCCCTGGCGCCGGCGCACCTGCTGGCGATGATAGAGGCGCGCGAGGCGGAGGCGGAGGCCGCGTTCCCCACGCTGGCCGCCTGGCTGGCCTGGCTGGACCAAGGGGCCGGTGCGCTGGCGATGGCGGCGGCGGCGGCGCTCGGCGCGCCCTCCGACGCACTTGCCCGCATGGGCGATCTCGGCGCCGGTTACGGTGTGGCCGGCCAGTTGCGCAACGTGTCCGCATTGGCCGCCGCCGGCCGCTGTCTGTTGCCGGAGGATGTGCTGGCGGCGCACGGGCTCTCGCGCGAGGCGGTCCTCGCCGGTGTGCCGGCACCGGTATTCGCGCCTTTGCGCGCGTCGCTGGCGGCCTCCGGCCTGGCCAGGCTGGGATCACCGCAGGCCTGCCCGCGCGGGTGGATCGCCGCCGGCCTGCAAGCCGTGTTCGCCCGGCGGGACCTGTACGGCGGCGCCGGGCCGGTCGGGCGGCGCGGTTTCGGCGACCGGGCGGCGGTGCTGCGGGCCGCCCTGGTGTCGCGCTGCTGATCTGGCGCGATGGGCCATAAAGCGGCGTGTTTCGCCGTGCGGGGCGGGGCAGCGCGCCCGCAAGCGGGGGTTTGCGGTTGGCACGCGGCCTGCAGACCGTCTTCGTATCATCGAGGAGATCATCCATGCCGATCAGCCGCATCTTCACCGACGCCATGCCGACACGCTTTGTGTTGACGCGGACGCTGGTAGCCGGCGCACTCCTGGCTGGCCTGGCCGGCACCGCCCGCGCCGGCACGCTATCCGCCACGCTGCAGGGCTCGGGCCTGGCCGTCGACACGCCCTGCGCCCGCAGTGTGGAGATCATGCCGGATGCCGGGCTGCACGGCCAGGTGACGGTCCAGGCCACCGCCGAGCACCAAGAGGAGCTCGACCATCTGCTGCTGGAATCGCGCGGCATTGTGCTGATACACACCCATCCCGGACGCTGCTGGCAGGACGGTTTGAACACGGAGCCCACGCTGGCGCTCGTGGTGCGCGTGCCGGCGGCGTATGCGATCACCGTCGATGAGGCCGGCGCCAGCCGCTACACGATCGGGGCGGTTGGCGGGCCGTTGTCGCTGGACCTGTCCGGCGCCATCGACTTCACCGATGAGGCGGCGACGTCGGTCCAGGCGGATATCAGCGGCAGCGGCAGCCTGCATGTGGCGCGCGCCGACGGTGCCGCGCAGATCGCGGTGTCCGGGCATGCCGACATCACCGTGGAGCAGGCCGAAATGCCGACCTTGAGCATGGACATGAGCGGCGCCGGAAGCATCGATGTGGCGCATGGCCATATCGGCCGCGCCAGGCTGGAGACGAGTGGCGCCGGCCACATGCAGATCGGCGCGGAGGTGGGCGACGCCCATGTCGAGGTATCTGGCGTAGGGTCGGTGCACTTCGCCAAGGTAACCGGGCAACTCACCAAGGAGATCAGCGGCGCCGGGTCGGTAACGGTACAGTAACGGACACTTTCGGTCCCTGTCGGGGAGATTTTCAGCAGCCGCCGACAGGGAGCAAAAGCTTTTTGGTCCTTTTTCTCGAAAAAGGACTGCTTGCTTAAGCCGACATCACCAGCAAAGTAGAAGTAGCAGAAGCCAGCAACCGCCCGGAAGCGTCCTCCAGCCGGGCCTCGGTGAACGCCGCCCGCCGCCCGATCGACACCACCGTGCCTGTCGCGCGTACCAGCCCGGTCGCCGATGTCATCGCCTTGTGGTAGGCAACCTTCAGCTCCAGCGTGGTGTAGCCCTGGCCGGCGGCGAGGCGCGTGTGCACCGCGCAGCCGCAGGCGGAATCCAGCAGGGCGGCCGCGTAGCCGCCATGCACGGTGCCGATCGGGTTATAGACGTGCTCGCCGGGGACGCCCTCGAACACCACGCGCCCTTCGTCCACTTCTGCGAGCCTGAACTGCATCGTCTGCCCGATACCCGGCTGGCGTCCGCCCGCCATCAGCGCGCGCATCTGCTCGAGGCCGGACAGGCCGGGCGCAAGCTCGTCGACCATGCTCATGGCGCGCGCACCTAGGCGGCCATCGGGTAGTCGGTGTAGCCCTGGGCGCCCTGGCTGTACCAGGTGGCCATCTCGTCCTTGGCGAGCGCGTGGCCCGCCTGCAGGCGCGCCGGCAGGTCCGGGTTGGCGATGAACGGGCGGCCGAAGGCGATTGCGTCGGCGACCCCGCTGTCCAGCATCGCCTGGCCGCTGCCGCCGTCATAATCCGAGTTCAGCACCAGCGGGCCGGCGAATGCGCGGCGTATGGCGGGCGCGATCAGCGGGACCACGGTTTTGACGAACGTGCTGTCCTCGAACGGCTCGCGCAGCTCCAGGAAGCCGATGCCGAGCGACGAGAGGGCTGCCGCCGCCGCGGTGAACAGGGCGGCCGGGTCGCTGTCGTCCACGCCCTGGACGAAGCCGTTTGGCGAGAGGCGCACGCTGGTGCGGTCCGCACCGGCGGTATCGGCCACGGCCCGGGTGATCTCGGTGAGCAGGCGGGTGCGGTTGGCGATGCTGCCGCCGTAGGCATCGTCGCGGGTGTTGGTGTTGTCGCGCAGGAACTGGTCGATCAGGTAGCCATTGGCGGCGTGAACCTGGACGCCGTCGAAGCCGGCGGCCATCGCGTTGCGGGTGGCGCGGCGGTAATCTTCGAGGAGTGCTGGGATCTCGTCGGCGCGCAGCGCGCGCGGCGTCTCGTAGGCCAGCTTGCCGTCATAGGTGTGGGCCTTGCCGGGGGCGGCGATGGCGGACGACGAGACGGGCGCTTCGCCGCCGAGGAAGCTCGGGTGGACCAGGCGGCCCATGTGCCACAACTGCATGACGATGCGGCCGCCGGCCTTGTGGACCGCCTCGGTGACCGGGCGCCAGGCGGTGGTCTGCGCGTCGTTCCAGATGCCCGGCGCGTAAGGCCAGCCGAGGCCCTGCCGGGTGATGCCGGTGGCTTCGCTGATGATCAGGCCGGCCGAGGCGCGCTGGGCGTAGTACTCGGCCATGATCGGCGTGGGCACGTGGTCGCGGGTGCTGCGACCACGGGTGAGCGGCGCCATCAGGATGCGGTTTGGCGCGTGTATGGCGCCGAGCTGGATGGGGTCGAACAGAGTGGGCATGCGATCTCCTGGAAGCGCCTTCGCTGGCGCAGGTGTGTGGGCGGAGATCGCGACACAAGGGGCGTTCCCGGCAGGGCTCCCATTCCCCGCCTGCCCGCGACAGCATGTGGCAAGGGTTTTTTGCTAACAACAAGGCGTTATACCAACGCGGCTTGGGCCTGGCTGATCGGCAGCAAGGAAGAAAGGCCTTCTTTTTCGAGAAAAAGAAGCAAAAAGCTTTTGCTGTGACGCCTGCACGGGGAGTTGGCTAATATTGCAACCGCATCGACCTGCAATACGAGCGTAGGCTCTGGTGCAATCGTCGGAGCAAAAGCTTTTTGGTCCTTTTTCTCGAAAAAGGACTGCTTTCTTACTTGCGCGATCTCAATCGCGTTGGTGGTATCTCCTTACGCTTACTCCCGAACAATCAAGCTACCAGCAGGGCCTTTATCAGCACGGCGTCGGCCCGGCCCGTCTCGGCCAGACCATGCGTACCCTGAAACCGTCGTATCGCGGCGCTCGTCTCGGCGCCCGGCATGCCGTCGATCCCATGCGGATCGAAGCCCAGATAGGTGAGGCACACCTGTACACCGCGCAGCGTAACGTCCGGCAGCGGACCCTGGCGGAAGCGGGCGTGAAATTGCCGTAGCAGACCATCGTAGTTGTGCCCGGCGTAATCGGGGCCGTTATAGCCGCGCGCGAACGCGGCCCAGTCGTTGCGCGCGAGCGGCGCGGCCAGGCGGGTGGCGTTGAGGTAGGCGGCCATGGCGAGCAACTGGGCGTTTTCGGACTGCGCCATCGCGGCAACCATCGTTTCCACATCGGCGAAACCGGCATCCTGGTGACAGGCGCCCATGATCTGGCCGATCCCCCACGAGGTGCTTTTCAGCGCGCTGTCCCTGTCCAGCGACACCGCCGCGGCGAGGCGTTCGTACTGGCTGGCGCCGCCGGGGCCGTAGCCGCCGGCATAGGGCGCGCTGATACCGGGATGGGTGCGGTCGTAGCGGCCGTGCGTCAGGCTGTGGAATTGGTGACGCTCGAACAGGATCTTCGGCCGGCGATCCGGCAGGAAACCGCAGCCCGAGGTCTCCACCGCGAGCACCGCCCAAAGATCGGCGGGCTGCGTGTGGGTGGCTTGCAGGAAGGCGGAGAGGCCCGGTGGTGTGAGCGCAGTCGCTGTGCCGGCAAATGGCAGCATTTGGTGCCCCCTAATCGCAAAGGGGGGCAAATTACGGCTTGGGGGATGAGCTAGGCAAAGAAGAAAGCAAGCAGTCCTTTTTTGAAAAAAAGGACCAAAAAACTTTTACTTCCCTTGCCTGCACAGGATCATCATCTCATCCTGCAACCGCTCTATTTGCAGAACGGGACACGCACTGGGTGCAGGCGGGGAAGATAAAAGTTTTTTGGTCCTTTTTTTCAAAAAAGGACTGCTTGCCTTGCCTTACTTACTAGCCTGGTTCTGCGAAGCCGCGGAAACGCGCCACACCGTGTTGCCCACATCATCGGCAACAAGCAGCGCACCCGTCTTATCCAGCGTCACCGCAACCGGACGGCCATGGGAATTTCCCTTGTCGTCGATGAAACCGGTGACCACGTCTTCCGCCTTGCCGCTCGGCTTGCCGGCGGTGAACGGCACGAACACCACCTTGTAGCCGTTGAGCTGCGGACGATCCCAGCTTCCATGCTCGCCCACGAACGCGCCGCCGCTGTAATGCGCGGGCAGGCTGCTGCCGGTATCGAACACCAGGCCGAGCGGCGCCACGTGCGAGCTCAGCGCATAATCCGGCACGATGGCGCGGGCCACCAGGTCCGGGCGCTGCGGATGCACGCGCGGATCGATGTGGTTGCCATAATAGCTGTAGGGCCAGCCGTAGAAACCGCCGTCCTTCACCGATGTCATGTAGTCCGGAACCAGGTCCGGCCCGAGCTCGTCACGCTCGTTCACCACGCACCAGAGCGCATGGCTTTGCGGCTCCCATTGCAGGCCGTTCGGGTTGCGCAGGCCGTCGGCGAAGATGCGATGCGCGCCGGTCGCGCGATCGACTTCCCAAATCGACGCGCGGTCGATTTCCGCACCGATGCCGTTCTCGGTTATGTTGCTGTTGGAACCCACGCCGACGTAGAGCTTGCTGCCGTCTTCGCTGGCGAGCAGGCTTTTGGTCCAGTGATGGTCGATCGGGCCGCCAGGCAGCGGCGTGAGCACGACGGGCGCCGCGGTGATGCTGGTATCGCCTTCCTTGTAAGGAAACTTCAGGAGCTTGTCGGTATCGGCCACGTACAGATCGTTGCCGACGAGGGCGACGCCGAACGGCGAATACAGATGGTCGATGAACACCGTGCGCAGGTCGGGCTTGCCGTCGCCCTTGCTGTCGCGCAGCAGGGTGATGCGGTTGCTGCCCTGGTTCACGCCATTCGAGGTGACGAGCTTTTCCATCCAGCGCATCACCAGGTTTTTCGGCCGGCTGACCGGATCCAGCGAGGGGCTGATGGATTCGACGACGAGTATGTCCCCGTTCGGCAGGGTATAGACCGAGCGCGGATGCTCGAGCCCGGTAGCGAGCGCCTGTACGCGCAGGCCGGACGCCACGGTCGGCATCTCGCCGTTCTTCCAGCCCACGCCGGGCGCCAGCTTCATCGGCGGCACGAGGTATTGCTGGATTGGCGGCAACACGGGATCGGGGCCGATCTGCGATTGCACGTCGAACGTGTCGGGTGCCGCGGCACCGGTGAGCGCCAGGATGGCGGCGCCGGCCAGCGCGAGGCGGGCCTGGGAAGCGTATGTCATGAGCGCACTCCGCTGTATTGCACGCGCGCGACGCGGCGTGCGGGACGCCCTGCAAGTAGCGCGGTGAGGATGATTGCAAGGACCGTCAGCCCGGAGAGCACGATGCCCTGCGGCACGACGGAGGTCCACGCATCACGGCTGTGGACGAAATTGTTGAGCAGGCCGAGGGCGAGCACGATGACGCTGCCTATGGCGAGCGGCACGATCTGGCGGCCGGTGCGGTAACGGCGGAAGCGTATGGCGTCGATCAGGCCGCCCAGGGCGGCGATCGCGCCGAACGCGATGCCCACGGCGAGCAGCCAGTCGGAGAAATCGGACCACATCATGTTGGCGGTGAGCGCGTAGAGCGTGTCGGTGCCCAGCGCGGAGCAGAAGCAGGCGACGGGAAAGGCGGTGAGGATGAGCAGGCCCGGGTGAGCCGGCGCCTCCGGGAGAAGGTAGGTGGTCTCGCTGTTCATGGGGCGTCCTGATGCGGTGTCGGCGATCCAACGTGCTTGGAGGGCTTACGGGTGCATCGGGTCTGGGTTGCTTATGGGCGAGGGTTTTTCGGGGGGTGAGGACGCAGTTTTGGGCGAAGCAAGAAAGCAGTCCCTTTTCGAGAAAAAGGACCAAAAAGCTTTTGCTCCGACGCCTGCACCGTGGCTTCGGCTATGTTTGCTTGCTTGGTGTGCCTGCGGTCGTCGCGGTGGGGGAGCTGATGCTCAGGGGGTGTAGAGGAAGCCGTGGGTTCGGCCGGCCTTGGTGAAGCAGCCGGTGATCTGGCCGGACTCGTTCATGCCGCCGATCTGGGTGGCGTCGGCGCCGGGGATGTCGATCGTTTTGTAGGTGCCGTGCTCGTAGCGGAAGCCGTGCGCGACCGCGGTGCTGCCCGAGCCGGTCAGGTAGGAGCCGGTAACCACCGCCTTGCTCGTGACCCCGCGGGGGAGTGTGTAGGTGGAGCCGGGCACGTTGATGGCAGTGAACGCGCCGTCGTGAAACAGCCAGCCGCCCAGGTTCTGGGTGAACGAGGTGCCGACGACGTAGCGCGCGGTCTCGTCCATGCCGGATGGTTGCGCAGCATTGCTGCCGTCGTCGATGATCGTGGTGGCGCCCGCTGCGGTTTGCAGGAAGCCGATATAGCCGAACTGCAAGGGGCCGGACGATGTGGCGGCGGTGCCGAGTATGGTGCCGGCATCGTTGACAGCGGACAGGGTGACGACATTGCCCTGGGTGATGGTCGGAAAACGCGTTGTGCGATGCGTGTAGAGGAAGGTTTGTGTGGCCAGAGCAGCTTTATCGATGTCGATGCCGGTGATTTCGGCTGCACGGTTCACCCCGGTGAAGGTTACCATGCCGGCCGGGACTGCCGGTTTGGGCTGGAGGAAGCGGCCGGACCGGTAGAGAAACCCGCCCAGGACCGCCTTGCGTGGCTGGGCTGACGTGCCGATCGCAATCGGGCTGGCGAGAGAGGCGCCTGCCACGAGACCGTTGCTGGCGATTGCGCCGCCGCAGGTTATTTCGGCGCCCGGTGCGTCGAACCGCTCGAACGAAGAAGCAAAGGCGCTGAGCGGGCATAGCAGGACAGCGGCAAGGGCGTATTTCATAGCAACCATGTCGCATGCGGCGACTCAAAACGCAATCAAAACGTTAAGGCGGCGTATGCGTGCAGGCCGGAGCTCCGACAGGGAGTCAAAAGTCTCTTGTTTCTTCTCTTTAGAAGAGAAGGTCTTGTATCAACTCCGATAGAGATTGACGAATTCAGGCAAGCTAGAAAGCAGTCCTTTTTCGAGAAAAAGGACCAAAAAGCTTTTGCTCCGACGCCTGCACCGAGGCCTACGCTCGTATTGCAAATCGATGCGGTTGCAATGATAGCCAAATCTCCGTGCAGGCGTCACAGCAAAAGCTTTTTGCTTCTTTTTCTCGAAAAAGAAGGCCTTCCTTACTTGCTGCCGTCGAGCACCCGCAAAGCCGCCGAAGCCGCCGCCTCGGACGGCGTACCCTCCGGCGCCCGCAAACCATCCATCACCGCGCCGAACGCCGCGCGCTGCGACGTGGAAACGTTCGAGTCCGTCAGCAACAAACGCAAAGTCGCGGCCAGCTTCGCGGGCGTGCAATCCTGCTGCAAAAGCTCCGGCACGATCTCCCGCCCGGCCAGGAGGTTTACCATGGCCACGTGCGGCACCCGTATCAGCCGGCGGGCCATCGCGGCGGTGATCGGGTTCACGCGGTACGTTACGGCCATTGGCACGCCGGCCAGGGCCAGTTCCAGCGTGGACGTGCCGGATTTGGTCAGGGCGGCGCCGGCGGCCGCGTAGGCGTCGTGTTTGTCGTCGGTGTCCGTGAGGATCAGCGGGCGCACCGGCCAGGCGGCGGCGTGGGCGGCGACGATCTCGGCGACCGCGGGCGAGCTGGGTATTACGGGGAGGAGGTCCGGGATGTGCTGGCGCAGCAGCGCCATCGCGCGGCCGAACACCGGCAGCAGGCGCGGCGCTTCGGTGCGGCGGCTGCCTGGCATCAGGATGACGATTGTGGTGGCGTGGGCGCGATGCCGTGGCGGGCGCGGAAGCGGGCGGCGTTGCCCTGGTCGGCGCCGGATTGGAGGACGGGGTGGCCGACGAAAGTGGCGGGGATGCCGTGTTTGGCGAAGAACGCAACCTCGAAGGGGAGCAGGCAGAGCAGCTCGTCCCACAGGCCGGGGAAGTTGCGGGCGCGGTGTTCGCGCCAGGCCCAGACTTGCGGGCCGACGTAATGGACGCGTTTCAGGCCGAGCGGCTTGATGCGGGCGAGCAGGCGCAGGGTGAAGCCGGGGCTGTCGATGGTGACGACGAGGTCGGGGTGAGTGGTTTCGATGTCGGCTTGCGCCTGGTCGAGGCGGCGGCTGAGGGCGCGCAAGCGGGGCAGGATTTCGGCCAGGCCCATCACGGCGAGGTCCCGCATCGGGAAGAGCGAGGCGAGGCCGGCTTCCGTCATGCGCGGGCCGCCGATGCCGCGGAAGATGAGGTCCGGGCGGCTTGCGTGCAGCGCGGCCATGAGGCGGGCGCCTAGTATGTCGCCGCTGGCCTCGCCGGCGAGGAGCCAGATGGTTTGCGGGGCCATCAACCGTAGAGTTCGGCCGGGTCGGCGATGGGCTGGGCGAGTTCGACGGCGGCGCCGTCGCGCCAGGCGGTGTAGAAGCAGGTGCGTCGGCCGGTGTGGCAGGCGACGCCTTTCTGATCGACGAGCAGGAGCACGGTGTCGGCGTCGCAATCGTAGCGGAGTTCGATCAGGTGTTGGGTCTGGCCGGAGGTCTCGCCCTTGCGCCAGAGGCCGCGGCGGCTGCGGCTGTAGTAGCAGACGCGGCCGGTGGCGAGCGTTTCGGCGAGGGATTCCTGGTTCATCCAGGCGAGCATTAGGACCTCGCCGGTGTCGTGTTGCTGGGCGATGGCGGGGAGGAGGCCGCGGGAGTCGAAGCGGAGGGTTGGCAGCATGGGGGCGGGTATACGGGGCGGGCAAGGCAAGGCAAGGCCTTCTTTTCTGAAGAAAAGAAGCAAAAGACTTTTGGTCCCTGTCGGGGAGTGCTGAAACATACGCCGACAGGGAGCAAAAGCTTTTTGCTTCTTTTTCTCGAAAAAGAAGGCCTTGCTTACTTGCTGAGCAACAACCCCCAAGCCTCCCGCAGATCTCCAATCAGATCCGCCGGATCCTCCAACCCCACATGGAACCGCACCATACCGCCGCTCAGCTCGCCCGCCGTGCGCACCACGAAACCGGTTGTAGGTAACGCGAGACTTTCGAACCCGCCCCACGACGCGCCGATCCCGAACAGCCGTAGCGCATCCACAAAACGATGCGTTCCGGCCACGGTGATATCCGGCCGGAACACCACGCCGAACAAGCTGCAGGCGCCGGTGAAATCGCGCTTCCATAGTTCGTGGCCGGGCGCACCTGGCAGCGCCGGATGTAGCACCTGCGCCACCTCCGGCTGGGCGGCGAACCACGCGGCCACTTCCAGGCCCGATTGCATTTGGCGTTCTAGGCGGACAGACATTGTGCGCAGGCCGCGCAATGTCAGCCAGCAATCGTCCGGCGACGCGTATTGTCCGAGTATCAACGCGGCGTCGCGCACGATTTGCCAGTGGTGTTCGGCGTTTGTGGTGGCGGAGCCGATCAGAACGTCCGAGTGTCCGGCTGCATATTTCGTCAGCGCCTGGATTGATACGTCGACGCCGTGTGTGAAGGGCTGGAACGCGTGTATGCCCCAGGTGTTGTCCATCAGCACGGCCGCGCCGTGATCATGCGCGCAGGCGGCGAGCGCGGGCACGTCCTGCACTTCGAAACTGTGGCTGCCGGGACTTTCCAGATAGAGCACGCGGGTTTCCGGGCGGAACAGTAGCGCGAGTTCCGCGGCGTCGGCGTCGGCGCGGTAATAGGTGGTGGTTATGCCGAGGCGTTGCAGCATGGTGTCGCAAAAGCTCCTGACGGGGCCATAGACACTGTCCGGCATCAGGCAGTGTTGCCCGGTGCCGAGATAGGCCAGCAGGGGCGTGGTGCAGGCGGCGAGGCCGGTGGAGAAGAGCTGGCAGCGGGTGCCGCCTTCGACCTCGGCGATCACGTCTTCCAGCGCGTGGTGCGTGGCGGAGCCTTGGGTGCCGTAGGTGAGCGCCTGGTCGAAGCGGCGGCGGAGGTGGGCGCGGCGCTGCGCCATGTCGGCGTAGAGGACAGTGGAGCCGCGGTGGATGGGCGGGTTGACGAAGCCGTGCGCCTTGGTGCCGGCGCGTCCCGCGTGGGAGAGGCGGGTGGCTAAGCCGTGTGGCGGGTGGGGGCGCGTCGGTCATGCGGTCGCCTTTGGGGTGTCGGGGCGGCCGGCCCATTCGGTCCAGGAGCCGTCATAGAGCGCGCCTTCGGGAAGGCCGGCGACGGCCAGGCCGAGCGTCAGGATCGCGGCGGTGACGCCGGTGCCGCAGCTCGTGACGATCGGGCGGGTGCCGTCGGCGCCGGCCTGCGCGAAGCGGGCGCGCAGGGCGGCGGGCGGAAGCATGGTGTTGTCCGGGCCGAGGAGTTCGGTGGCGGGCAGGCTTGCGGCGCCGGGGATGTGGCCGCTGGGCAGGCCGGGGCGCGGCTCCGGGGCAGCGCCGGTGAAGCGGCCGGTGGCGCGGGCGTCGAGCACCAGTTCGGTGCCGGAGGAAACATTGTCCAGCATGTCGCCCACACCGCGCAGGCGCGCGCTGCGGAAGGTGGCGTGGAAATCGCCTGGTGCGGCCGGGGATGGTTCGCCGGTTTCGAGCTGGCGGTGTTCGGCGCCCCATTTTGGCAGGCCGCCGTCCAGCACGGCGACGCGGGCGTGGCCGAAGAGGCGCATCAGCCACCAGCCGCGGGCTGACGAGAACAGGCCTTTCTGGTCGTAGAACACCACGCGGTCGGCGGTGGAGATGCCGAGGGCGGCGACCTGGCGTTCGAAGCGGCCGGCGGTGGGCACCATGTGGGGCAGGGTGGTTTCCGGGTCGGCGATCAGGTCGAGGTCGAAGAAGCGGGCGCCGGGGATGTGCGCGGTGGCGAACAAGGCGGGTGCGTCGCGGGCTTCGGCCGGCATGTAAAACGTGGCGTCCAATACGCGCAGGTCGGGCGCGCCGAGCTCGCCGGCGAGCCACGCTGTGTCGACAAGCGGGCCGAAGCTCATGCCCAGCGCTCCCGCAGCCAGTCTCGCCGGGCGGCGAACCACAGCAGGCCGATGGTGGCCACCGAGTTGGGATAGGCGCCGGCCAGCGCCTGCTCGATCACGTGGGCGGCGGGTAGGGCGCGCACGCGTATGTCCTCCTGCTCGCTGGCCAGGCCGCGCACGCCGAGAACGCCGTCCGGCCCGATCTCGCCCACGGTCACGCGGCCGGCGAACAGGGTGCAGAGTTCGTCGCAGCCGCCTGGGGTGAGGAGGAAGTCGCCGATGCGTTCCATGGCGCCGAGTTCCAGGCCCATCTCCTCGACGGCCTCTCGGCGTATGGTGGCCTCGGGGGTTTCCGTGCCGTCGGTGAGGCCGGCGGCGAGTTCCACCATCACGGGGGGCAGGCCGGCGGCGTAGGCGGGCAGGCGGAACTGCTCGATGACCACGACCATGTCGGCGATCGGGTCGTAGGGCAGCACGGCCGCCGCGGTGCCGCGCCGCAGCAGCTCCCAGACGCGTGGGGCGGAGAGGGCACCGTCGAAGCGGCGGTTGCGGAAGCCCACGCGTTGGAGGGCGAAGCGGCCGTCCCAGACGGTTTCTTCGCTGTCGATGGTGACGTCCGGGGAGGAGACGAGCGGGGCGAGCTTCATGGCGGGTGAAGAGCGCAGTTTAGGGCGGCAAGGCAAGGCCTTCCTTTTCGAGAAAAAGAAGCAAAAAGCTTTTGGTCCCTGTCACGCGAACGCGTGCTCTCGCACGACCGGCGAGACTTTCAGCACCCGCCGACAGGGAGCAAAAGCTTTTTGGTCCTTTTTCTCGAAAAAGGACTGCTTCCTTACACTCAGGCCGACTGGATAGCGGTGATCGTGCTATCAGGCACGCCGCCGAAATTGTTGGCGACGAGATATTTCGGCGCGGTCTCGATCCAGTGCTTCAGCGTGATTTCCTGGAATTTGCCGGCATTCCAGGTCTGCAGCACCTCCAGGTCCTCGGTGCCGGTGTTCATGATCGCGTGGCCGTAGCCGGCCGGGATGTAGGCCGAGTCACCCGGCTTCACGTCCGACATCTTGCCGCGGCCGCCGGAGCCGAACATCGCGACCTGCCCCGTGCCCTTCAGGTAATACTGGAACTCGTCGGCGTTCGGGTTCCAGTGCAGCTCCTTCATCTTGCCGGGCTTGATGCGCATCAGGGCGCCGGACATCGTGGTCGAAATCGGCCACTCGTCGACGGAGGCGAGATAAAAATCGCCGCCGTCGAAGTCCCGCCGCGCATGGACGTCGTTCAGCAGCGCGAATTTGTGCGTCGATTCCTTCGGCCAGGGCGCGTCCTTCGCCTGCGAGGCCAGCAGGATCTGGCCTGCCTGTATGTAGGTCTCGCCTTTCGGGAACGGCTCGAACAGAGCGGGTGCTAGGCCGAAATTCCGCGCCAGCATGTCCTTTGGCGTGAGGTTCACCCAGTCGCTGATCGAGAACGTGCCGTGTTCGGAGAACGCGCCGTTGTCGAACGAGAGGATGAAGTGGCACGGTTTGTCGCCGATCGTCTGGATCGAGTGGCCGTGGCCGCGCGGGAAGAACCACAGATCGCCCGGGCCATAATTGTTGATCTCGGTCTGGCCGGACGGATCGAGCACCACGGTCTGGCAATGGCCGCCGATCACATACGCCCACTCGGCCGCGATGGCGTGCCAGTGCAGCTCGCGCGAGGCGCCGGGATCGAGAAACATGTGGACGCCGGCCAGACCTTTCATGATCGGCATCTGGTGTTCGGTGGATTCCTTGGCCCAGCCGCCGGACGTGATCTTCGGCTTGGAGCCGTCCAGCGAACGCACGAAATCCGGCATCTCGGCCACGTCTTTCGGGTCGTGGTAGGCGACCTGCGCGCCTGGTGCGAGCTGCTGTACGTCGCGGCCGAAGCCACCCTGGCCAGGTTGTCCCTTGTCGGTGGTCTCTGCCTGCGCCTTGGTGGCCAGGGCCATCAGGCCGCCCGCGCCGAGTGCGGCGGTGCTGAGGAAAATACGTCTGGATGCCATGGGCGTCCTCCTGTTTCGCCGCATATGCCGGCGCTGCGCGGGCGCCTCGGGCGCTACCAGGAATTGGGGTAGCTCCCCGATCCTGGTAGCCCCTTACTAGATCGTTGGGCGCGGGCCGCCAAGGCCCGCGTCGCGTTACGGGGTATATACGCCGATGCAGCCGTTCGGGCAGACGGTGTTGCTGGCGCCCGCCGTCAACGGCAGGAACACCTCGTTGTTGATCGGATCGACGGCGACGGAATGGGAGTTCGTCGAGGTCGGGATTGCGCTCACGAGGCTGAGCGTGGCGGCGTCGATGATGCCCAGAACCGGACCGCTGGCGTTGTTGCGGGCCGCGAGCTGGTAGGTTTGGTTGGTCGGATCATACGACACCTCGTCGGACCCGCCGACGCTGAAGGTGGCCAACACGCGCCCGCTCATCGTGTTGATGACTTGCGTGGGCAGCCCGGGGGCGGCCGTCGTGTTGGCGACGCTGCAGCCGAGCAGCAATTGCTGGCGTGGGCCGAGCGCCGCGCCGTTCGGCTGGCAGTTGGTGACGGGCAGCTCGCCGGTGACGCGACGCAATACCGGATCGATGATCGCGATCTTGCCGTTCTTCTGGTTCGGCCCGACCTGCGGGATGCTGACGTAGAACACCCCGCGGCGTGGGTCGAACACCGGCTGCTCGATACCGTTGGTGGCGCGCGGGAAGCTGATCTTCTTGAGTATCTGGCGGTAGCCGTCCGGAGTGTAGATCAGCGTGACGAAAGGCGGGGTGTCGGCGTCGTTCACCACCGCGACGATGTGGTCGTTCGGGTCGTAGCCGATCGAGTCCGCGCGCGCCGTGCCGCCTGTCGAGATCGTCTGGACCACGAGCAGCGAGCGTTCGTCGATGATCTTGACGGTGCTGTTGCCATCGCCTGCCCAGACGTAACCGTCGCCGGTCGGCTGGCTGCCGTCCGGGCCGGCGAGGTTGTTGTTGCCGCCAGCCGGGCCTACGAACCCGCCGACCTGGCCGATGACGCGTCGCGCGTTGATGTCGATGACGTCGAGTGCGTTGTTGGAGCGGTCGGTCAGGAAGTACAGGCCGAGCTTGGGGTCCACAGAACTGATGTCGTAGGACGCGAGCGGGTTGCCGGGGACCGGTATCGTGGCGGTGAGTTTATAGGATGGTGGTGCGGCGATGGCAGGCGCGGCAGCGAGCAGGCCGGCGGCGCAGGCCAGGCCCGCGAGTGTTATCGTTGGTAGGCGCATGATCGTCTCTCCCTCAATGGCGTTTGCGCCGGTTGGGTCCAACGCTTGCCTGAGTGAAAACCTTGGAGAATAGGCGAGGTTTCCGGAAATATTGCCGCGGATACCAACGCGTTTGGGGCTGACTTGACGGCAGCAAGGAAGGCCTTCTTTTTCGAGAAAAAGAAGCAAAAAGCTTTTGCTCCGACGCCTGCACGACGATTTGGCTGATACTGCAGCCGCATCGACTTGCAATGCGGGAGCAAGCCCTTGTGCAAGCGTTGGAGCAAGAGCTTTTTGGTCGTTTTTCTCGAAAAAGGGCTACTTTCTTGCGTGCCTAGGATGCGTCAACCTTGATTGGTATTACCCGGCGCTCAGGGCTGCCCGGACCCGCCGGCCGCGCCG
The DNA here is from genome assembly GCA_963795825.1 of uncultured Alphaproteobacteria bacterium. Classification (GTDB taxonomy): domain Bacteria; phylum Pseudomonadota; class Alphaproteobacteria; order Acetobacterales; family Acetobacteraceae; genus BOG-908. The sequence goes on from CAWCIW010000002.1 coordinate 186,854, forward strand.
TATACCTGCCCGGTCGCATAGCTCGCGGACGCATCGGCCAATTGCACGTAGATGCCGGCCAACTCCGCCGGCTGCCCGGCGCGCCCCATCGGCGTCTTGGCCCCGAACGCCTCCAGCTTGGACTGCGGGGCGCCACCGCTCACCTGCAGCGGCGTCCAGATCGGGCCGGGCGCCACGCCGTTCACCCGTATGCCGCGCGGGGCGAGCTGCTTGGCCAGCGACTTCACGAAGTTCATCGTGGCCGCCTTGGTCTGCGCGTAATCGTAGAGCTCCGGCGTGGGGTCGTAGGCCTGTTCGGACGTGGTGGCGATGATGCAGGCGCCGGGCGGCAGATGCGGCAGCGCCGCCTTGATGATCCAGAACGGCGCGTAGATGTTGGTCTTCATCGTCCAGTCGAACTGCTCGGTGGAGATGTCCAGTATCGAGGCGTGCGCCTGCTGGCGGCCGGCGTTGCTGACGATGATGTCCAGCCCGCCGAGACTGCTGAGCGCGGTGGCGACGAGGTGCTGGCAGAACGCCTCCTCGCGCAGGTCGCCGGGGATCGCGACCGCGCGGCGGCCGGCCTGCTGGATCAGCGCTACCACCTCGCGGGCGTCCGGCTCCTCGTAGGGCAGGTAGTTGATCGCCACGTCCGCACCTTCGCGGGCGAACGCGATGGCGGCGGCGCGGCCCATGCCTGAGTCGCCGCCGGTGATCAGCGCGCGGCGGCCGGCCAGGCGCCCGGAGCCCTTGTAGCTGGTCTCGCCGTGGTCCGGCTTGGGGGTCATCTTGCCGGCGAGGCCTGGCCAGGGCTGCGACTGCCCGGGGTAGGGCGGCTTCGGGTAGGCGCTGCGCGGGTCGATCAGCGGCCTGGCCGGCGTCTCCGCAGCGACGGGCGCTGCGCTCTGGGCGAGTGCCGGGCCGGCGGCGGCCACGGCCAGGCCAAGGCCGGCGCCGCTGACCATCTTGCGGCGGGACAGGTTGTTCTCGTTGGTGTCCATCGGGGGTGGTGCTCCTTCTCGGCGCGTCAAAGCCGTTCGGGGCGGTGCGGGTTGCGTCACTGATCTGCGACCGGCCTGGTCGGCCGGCCCGACGCCCGCGCAGAAAAGTTTCACATACGTTCTTTTTACGTTTGCGTTCTGTTCTCATTTCTGCCAAACAGGGTTCACCGAAACGGAGTTCTTTGTAGGTGCACCAAGTGGGACCACACCGCCTTCTCAGGCGGGCCCGCTAAGCTACTAGACACTGAGAATGCTCAATGGCTGCGTTGGATTGAGTTGCTGTCTTGTTGGTTCGAGAAAACCAAACTGAACCCCGTCTTCCGCCGTGCCTGAACTGCCGAAATAGTTAACGTCGAGATGTTGCAAGGAACAAACGCAATACATAATCTTATTTAACGATACACTAACAAAACATATTGATTGCCTGTTTGCGCCAGATTAGGTTCGGGATCGTTCTTCGACGAGACCGGAAATGCCTGAACACAGCTTGCGTCCGCAAAAACACCAGCCTTCCGCAAGGCAGAAGCATTACTGTTCGATGGCCAGCAAGATGCTTGCGGCCGCCGATCTCTGTGCCGCGGAAGGCGACCGGAAATCGGTGATCTGCCTGATCGACCAGGCCTACACGTATTTCGACACGATGGAAAAGCAGACGAAGACGCCGCGGTCGTTGTCGTTCAGGGGCAATGCGCGGGTTTGCAGTGCGATACGGGATATCGGGTCGCTCTGGGCGATCTGAGCGAAGGAAGAAAGTAGTCCTTTTTCGAGAAAAAGGACCAAAAAGCTTTTGCTCCTGGCGCCTGCACAAAGATACGGGCTTTGACTGCAGGCGTATCGACTTGCAGAATGAACGTAGGTTTCCATGCAGGCGTCATAGCAAAAGCTTTTTGGTCCTTTTTCTCGAAAAAGGACTGCTTTCTTCCCTGCAAGCGTCAAAACCCAGCGCAAGCCTCCGCCACCGCGATCCCCACCGAGCGCTGCCGGAACCGCGCCCGATACACCGCCGCTACGCTTTCCGCCCGCGGCAGCGTCCCCGCCCCGAACACCTGCACCACCCGCGTGCGCTCGCGCACCAGCGCCCCCGTTGCGGTGTCGCGCCACTGGCCGGACGCCGCATAGGTCGTGAACCCGTCCGGAAAAGCCGGCGTCAGGGTGGCGGCCGCGAACTCGGCCCAATCGGCATCGGACAGGCTGCCGCCGAAGAACATCTGCACGCCGTCCATACGCGCCAGCCCGGAAGGGCAGCCGCGCACACAGCCGCCCAGCGCCAGCATGGCCAGCCCGGCGGCCAGCAATTTTGCCTTCATTGCCCTGCACATGTCGCGCGTTGACCCCATTGTAGCAGCATCCTATCAACGCTGCGCTGCACACAAGATCAACGCCGCGCCCGGCCGCCGAACATCCGGCAGGAGTTTGCCGACACATGACCGACATACGCGACGCCCTGCTGGTCGCCCGCAACACAGAAGCAAAGCTGATACGCCGGCCGGTTTCGCCGCATATCGGCATCTATCGCTGGCCGATCACCATGGTGGCCTCGATACTCAACCGCGCCACCGGAATCGCGCTGTCTGTGGGCTCGCTTCTGCTGGTGTGGTGGCTGGTCGCCGCCGCCGGCGGGCCGCAGGCGTTCGCCAAGGTGCAGGCGTTCATCGCCTCGCCGGTGGGCCTGGTGTTGCTGCTCGGCTGGACCGCCTCGCTGTTCTACCATTTTTTCAGCGGCATGCGGCATCTGGTGTGGGACACCGGGCGCGGCCTGTCCAAGCCGAGCCTCAACCCGATGACGTGGGTGATCCTCGGGCTGACCGCTCTGTGCACCGCCGGCGTGTGGGTTGCCGGCTACGTCACCATGGTTGGAGGCTGATCGTATGGCGGGGCAGAACACCACAGGCGCGCCGGTCTCCGGCAAGGGGGCCGCGCAGGTCACCATCATGCGCAGCCAGCTGGGCCGCGTGCGTGGCAGCGGCCCGGCCCATGCCGGCGCGCATCACTGGAAGGCGGAGCGCGTCACCGCGATCGCGCTGGTGCCGCTCACCGTGTGGTTCGTGATCGCCGTACTCAGCCATCTCGGCGCCGAACAGCCGGTGATCGCCGCCTGGGCCGCCCAGCCCTGGAACGCGGCGCTGCTGCTGGCGCTGATCGCGATGAACTTCCACCACATGCATCTGGGCTTGCAGGTGGTCTGGGAGGACTACATTCATAACATCCCACGGCGCGAGGCCGTGATCCTTGCCACGAGGGGCGCTTGCCTGCTGCTCGGCCTGCTGGCCGTGGTCGCGGTGCTGAAGCTCGCCACCGCGGCGCACTGAAGGCGGGCCGAACCCATGAACGCCATCTCCAAGCCATCGCACGGCGCCTATACCGTGATCGACCACACCTACGACGTGGTGGTGGTGGGCGCCGGCGGGTCCGGCCTGCGCGCCACGCTCGGCACCGGGGCGGCCGGGCTGAAAACCGCCTGCCTGACCAAGGTGTTCCCCACCCGGTCGCACACCGTGGCGGCCCAGGGCGGCATCGGCGCCTCGCTCGGCAATATGGGCGAGGACGACTGGCGCTGGCACATGTACGACACCGTGAAGGGGTCCGACTGGCTAGGCGACCAGGACGCCATCGAATATATGTGCCGCGAGGCGGCGCCCGCGGTGTACGAGCTCGAACATTACGGCATGCCGTTCAGCCGCACCGAGGACGGCAAGATCTACCAGCGGCCGTTCGGCGGCCACATGAAGGATTACGGCAAGGAGCCGGCCCAGCGCGCCTGTGCGGCCGCCGACAGCACCGGCCACGCCATGCTCCACACGCTCTACCAGCAATGCCTGAAGCACGAGGTGGAGTTCTTCATCGAGTTCATCGCCCTCGACCTGATCATGGACGATGAGGGCGTGTGCCGCGGTGTCACCGCCTGGTGCCTGGAGGACGGCACCATCCACAGGTTCCGCGCCCAGCTGGTGATCCTGGCCACCGGCGGCTACGGCCGCGCGTATCTCTCCTGCACCAGCGCGCACACCTGCACCGGCGATGGCGGCGGCATGGCGATGCGCGCCGGCTTGCCGACGCAGGACATGGAGTTCGTGCAGTTCCACCCGACCGGCATCTTTCCGGCCGGCTGTCTGATCACCGAGGGTGCCCGCGGCGAGGGCGGCTACCTGACAAATTCCGAGGGCGAGCGCTTCATGGAGCGCTACGCGCCGACAGCGAAGGACTTGGCCTCGCGCGACGTGGTCAGCCGCTCGATGACGATCGAGATCAACGAGGGCAGGGGCGTCGGCCCCAACAAGGACCACATCCTGCTGCATCTGGAGCATCTGGGCGCCGACCTGCTGCATGAGCGCCTGCCTGGCATCAGCGAGACCGCGCGTGTGTTCGCGGGCGTGGACGTGAACAAGTCGCCGATCCCGGTGCTGCCGACGGTGCATTACAACATGGGCGGCATACCCACGAACTTCCGCGGCGAGGTGATCAACCCCACGCGCAATAATCCAGACGCGACCGTGCCCGGCCTGATGGCGGTGGGCGAGGCGGCCTGCGTGTCCGTGCACGGGGCGAACCGGCTCGGCACCAACTCGCTGCTCGACCTGGTGGTGTTCGGCCGCGCGGCCGGCCACCGCGCCGCCGAGATTGTGACGCCAGGCGCCAGCCAGGCGCCGTTGCCGCCGCGCGCCGGCGAGGCCAGCCTGGATCGCTTCGACTGGACGCGGCACGCCGCCGGCGCCACGCCGGTCAGCCATCTGCGCGACACCCTGCAGCGCACGATGCAGCGCCACGCCGCGGTGTTCCGCGACAGCCAGAGCCTGACAGAAGGCGTCCACAAAATGACCAACCTCTGGGGCGGGCTGTCGGACATGTCGGTGAGCGATCGCAGCCTGATCTGGAATTCGGATCTGGTAGAGGCGCTCGAGTTGCAGAACCTGGTGCGCAACGCGGCCGCCACGATGGCGAGCGCCGAGGCCCGCAAGGAGAGCCGCGGCGCCCAGGCGCATGACGATTTCCCGGACCGCGACGACGCGGAGTGGATGAAGCATTCGCTAAGCTATGTCGGCGACAATGGCGAAGTGGCGCTCGGCTACCGGCCGGTGCGCATGCAGACGCTGACCAACGAGGTCCAGGTATTCCCGCCCAAGAAGCGGGTTTACTGACCGTTAGATGACTGGAACCTGACAGAATGGTCGAGCTGACGCTCCCCAAGAACAGCCGCGTCGGTCGCGGGCGCACTTACCCGAAGCCGGAAGGGGCGGTGCGCACCAAGGAGTTCCGCATTTATCGCTGGAACCCCGATGATGGCCAGAACCCGGTCATCGACACCTACACGCTCGATCTCGACCGCGTGGGCCCGATGGTGCTCGACGCGCTGATCTACATAAAGAACGAAATCGACCCGACGCTCACCTTCCGCCGCTCCTGCCGTGAAGGCATCTGCGGCTCCTGCGCGATGAACATCGACGGCGGCAACACGCTGGCCTGCCTGAAGCCGACTGCCGAAGTGAAGAGCGCGGTCACCATCTACCCGCTGCCGCATATGCCGGTGATCAAGGATCTGGTGCCGGATTTATCCACGGCCTACGCGCAGTTGCAGTCGATCCAGCCCTGGCTGCAGGCCGACAGCCCCGCCCCGCCGGACGGCGAGCGCCTGCAGTCGCGCGAGGAGCGCGCCAAGCTGGACGGGATGTGGGAGTGCATCCTGTGCTACTGCTGCACCACCGCCTGCCCCAGCTACTGGTGGAACGGCGACAAGTATCTTGGGCCGGCCACCTTACTCGCGGCGTATCGGTGGATCGCCGATAGTCGCGATGAGAATACCGGGGCGCGACTGGATGCGCTTGAAGATCCCTTTAAGCTCTATCGCTGTCATACGATCATGAATTGCACGCAGACCTGTCCGAAGGGGCTTAATCCGGCGCAGGCTATTCAGGAGATCAAGTCTATGATCGCTGAGCGGCAGGGTTAGGCAAGTTAGCAAAGCCTTCTTTTTTGCAAAAAAGAAGCAAAAAACTTTTGGTCCGCTGTCGCGGGAGCCTGCATGTTTTCGGGTGAGCTGGTTGATCGGCGGCGGGTTGCCAGGGCTTGGAGCGACTCGCTTCTTGTCGATCATGCGGCGTTTCGGGTGTTTTGGGATAACCTGGCCGAGGTGGTTCCCGGGCGGCTGTATCGTTCCAATCATCCTACGCCCGGGCGGCTGGCCTCGCTTACCCGGCGGCTCGGGCTCAAGACGCTCGTGAACTTGCGCGGCCATCGGCAGTGCGGCTCGGACGCCCTCTCGCGCCGCGCCGCCGCCCGCCTCGGGCTCGACCATATCGACATGGCGTTCGAATCCCGCGGCGCGCCGCACCGCGACCGCATCCTCCGTTTCGCCGGTCTTTACGCCACCCTGCAAACGCCGGCTTTGATGCACTGCAAATCCGGCGCCGACCGGGCCGGCCTCGCGTCCGGCCTGGCCATCCTCTTCGAAGGCGGTACCGCCGCCCAGGCATTGGCGCAGCTCTCCTGGCGGTTCGGCCATTTCAGCCGTTCCCGCACCGGTATCCTGGACGCGTTCTTTCGCCTGTATCAGACCACCGCCGAAGGCCGTCTGGGCTTCATCGATTGGGTCACCACCGAATACGACGAGGTCGCGCTGCGACGCAGCTTCCAGGCGGGCGCGGCCGCAAGCTTCGTCAACGATGCGATCTTGCGTCGCGAGTAACGCAGCCGTGTCTCTTTATTAACACTTTGTCTCGCATAATGAGGTAAAACTCCACGCGTAGTCTCGGGAATGTCTCCCGGTTGCGCCAGGAGTGTTCCGTGTCCCTTGATCCCTGCGTGCCGCTCGCCCCGCATATCATCGCCGCGCACGCGTCGCGCCCCCTGCACCGTCTGTCGCACCACGTGGGCGCCCGCCATTTCCGCCGGCTGCATCACGCGCATTCCGGTGTTGCGACGGCAACGACGCCTGCCGAAACCTGTGGCAAACATTTCGCGGCGGGCCAGCCGGGCGTCCTGGCTGCCCGCCCGACCGACGGCGCGCCCCTCCTGGCCCCGGCCGGCGGCAAGGCGGTGGGCGCAAAGCTGGCGGCCGGCGGAGTGGGCTCGCTGCTGGCGGCCGCTACTGTCGTCGGGGCATTGGCGATGCCGGCCGGTGGTTTCGGCGGCGGTGGTGCGGGGCTGACCTCGCGTGGCGGCGGCTCGGGCCTGGTATCGGGGGCCGTGCCGGGCGGTGGGATTTCAACGCCTGCCGGTGGCTTACCATATGGTCCCGGCGTGTCAGTCTTGACGCCGCTGTCGCCGCCGCCCGCGACGCCCGCCGTTGTCGGCTTGCCGACCGGCGCGGCCATCGGAACGCCGGTCCCGGAGCCATCCAGCCTGGCGTTACTGGGTGGTTTTGCGAGCGTGATCGTAGCGATTCAGCTGTTCCGGAAACGCGCGTTGCTTTGGTAATCTGATCGTTACGCCATGCCGACGTTACACACGCAAACCGAAAAGCAGCGAAGCTGAGCTGCGCAATCGATACGTCCCCTCTGGGCAAGCGCAAGCCGGGTAGACCGCACAGAGCGTCAATGCAACGGGAGAAGCAAAAGTTTTTTGGTCCTTTTTTTCAAAAAAGGACTGCTTTCTTACTTACTTCCCCCCGTGCGCCACGCACAAACAAACGCCCAAAATCAAATGCCGTCCGAACGCCTGGCCTCGATCACATTCCATATCTCGCCCGCCAAATTCGTGCCGTCGTATCGCGCGATCTCCTGCAAACCTGTAGGCGAGGTCACGTTTATTTCCGTCAGCCAATCGCCGATCACGTCGATCCCGACGAAGATCAGACCCTGGTCGCGCAGCGTCGGCCCGATACGTTCGCAGATTTCCCGGTCGCGCGCCGTGAGCAGGCTGCTTTCCGCCCGGCCACCCACATGCATGTTCGATCGCGCCTCACCGGCCGCCGGCACCCGGTTGATCGCGCCGGCCGGCTTGCCGTCGATCAGGATGATGCGCTTGTCGCCGAGCCGCACGGCCGGTTCGTAGCGCTGCACCATCAGCGGCTCGCGGGAACGCGCGAAATGCATCTCGAGCAGGGAGGCCAGGTTTTCATCGTCCTCCCTGATGCGGAACACGCCGGCGCCGCCATTGCCGAATAGCGGCTTGACGATGATGTCGCGGTATTCGGTCCGGAAGCTCCGTATCGCGTCGTGGTCCCAGGTGATCAGCGTGGGTGGCATCAGGTCCGGAAAATGCGTGACCAGCAGTTTTTCCGGCGCGTTGCGCACGCTAGCCGGATCGTTGACGACAAGGGTGCCGGCGCCGCCACCCGGCCTGGCCACGATGTGTTCGAGCATATGCGTGGCGGTGATGTAGGCCATGTCGAAAGGCGGATCCTGCCGCATCAGGATGACGTCCATGGTGGCCAGGTCGAGCGTCTCGGCAGGGCCGAAGCTGTGGTGCTGCCCCGAAACGCGTTGCACGCGCACCGGGCGGGCGGTAGCTGTGAGCCGTTCGGTTCTGTGCGCGCCGGCGGAGACCTTCCCCTCGCGCAGCGCCATGTTGCGCACCTCATAGTGCCAGAGCGCATGGCCTCTCGCCTGCGCCTCCAGCATGAGGGCGAACGTGCTGTCACCGTCGATGTTGATCGGCTCGAGCGGGTCCATCTGAATGGCCACGCGCAATCCGCCACCAGCCTGCTTATCCAGAGCCATACAAGCCGCCCGTTATTAGTTCCGGCCCATGTAGCAGTAAGTGCGGCCCGGACAAGGACACAAGGCCAGCGCGGGCCTCAGTGCAGTCGGAAGGCGTCCTTGACGCGCCGTACGCGGCTCTGCCCATCAACGAGCAGAACATCGAAGCGGACACCGGCCTGGCCCCACTCCGGATGCTCGCCCATCACGATCTCGGCGGCTTTCAACAGCCGTGTCTGCTGCTTCGTTCCGAGCGCTGCGGCGGCCATCGTCAGCGTGGGACGGGCTTTCACTTCGACAAAGGCAAGAAGCCCGGCTTTCTCGGCGATCGCGTCAATCTCGCCGGCCTTGGTGCGTACTCGGCGCCCACGTATCTCCCAGCCATCGGCAATCAAGGCCTGGCAAGCGCTTTGCTCAGCGGCAAGTCCGATTGCAGCATTCGTCACCGCTTGGCCTCCAGAACATTTCTGTGGTTTCGCAGATAATCCCTAACTGCGCGCTAATCTGCCGCCGCTATTCGACGGCGATGCTGCGCTTCCTGCTCAATGGTGTGTCTCGCCCGTGACGGGATCGACGTAGTTCAGCGTGTAGTTCACCGGGTAGTCGTTGCCTTCCACGTCGGCGCCGAGGGGCGGTGGCGTGAAATCGCGGTAGAAGTTCACCCAGGCCGCGTTGAGCAGGATCGAGCCGGTCGACGTCAGCAAGTGCATCTGCGCCACGTGTCCGTCGCGGGCGATACGCAGGCTGAGCGTGGCGCTGCCCAGGTCGGCATCCTTCAAAAGTGCCTGGATGTCTTCGCGATGCGATTCCACCCAGGCCACCAGCTTGGCGTCGTAGTCGCCGCTCACCTTGGTGCCGCGCGGATGGCTGATCGAGTTGGTCAGCCTGCCGATCTGCTGCGTTGGCGCCGCCGAGAAATCCATCGTCGAGCCGGCGCGTCCGGCCACGTGCGAGTGGTGCTGATTGTTCGCCAGCTCGAACGGCACGATGTGGGCGAACGGGTTGTTGGTGCGCTGCTTCAGCGCGGAGCCGTAATGGATCGGCGGCAACTGGATCGCGTCCTGCGACGGCGCTTCGACGGGCGGCGGCGGTGCGTCGGAGTCGCCCAGATGCACTTCGGCCCGGGAGCTGGCGGGTTGCGTCTGGGTATCCGGTGCGGCGGCCTGGTATTCGACGGCGAAGCTCGGCGCGCTCTGCTCCTCGCCGAGCTTGGTGCCTGGCGACAGGAGCAGCAGATAGGTGACGAGCCCCGCATGTATGACCGCGGAGCCCACGATCTCCAGCCAGGCCTGTCGCTCGCCGGACGAGGCGCGCGGCCTGGCCTGCGCCACCGGCACGAGCTCGAAACCTTCCGCAACCCGCTCGAAGGCGGAACGCCGCGCCCGCATGGTGATCAGCGTGTCACGGTCGGAACGGGTCGGCGGCCAGGGCCACGCCGGCGCCAGGGCCCATGCCAGCGACGATCGGACTAGCGACGATAGGACCGGCGCCGATCGCGCCGGCAGTGCTGGTGAACTCCAGTATCAGCATCCACCCCACGCCCAGTAGCACCGGCCCCAGGAAGATCCCCAGCGCACCGAACCCCAGAACGCCGCCGAGCACGCCAAGCACGGTCAGCAGGAACGGGATCTTCGCCCCGCGGGCAATGAAATACGGGCGGATGATGTGGTCGGAGCCGGATACCACCACCACACCGTAGGCCAGCAGGAAGATACCATGTCCGGTGTGGCCCGAGGCGAGCAGCCACAACCCGGCCGGTATCCAGATCAGCGGCGCGCCCACCGGCAGCACGGCCAGGAACGCGGTAATGGTCCCGAGCAGCACCACACGCGGTACGCCGGCCAGGCTGAGCCCGAACGCGGTGAGAAAGCCCTGGATGATCGCGGTCCCCAATATGCCATACACCGTGCCGCGCACCGCGCGCGTGGTGGTCGCCAGCAATTGCGGCCCGTAGCGCCCGGCGATGCGGTTGACCAGCATCTGCAGCCGCGGCCCGACCTGCTCGCCCGACACCCACAGGAAGAACGCCACGAACAGCGCCAGGAAGAACTGCACGAGGCCGCCGGCAACGCTGAGCAGCAGCGAGAGACCGCGTTCGGCAAAGGTGCCCAGATAAGGGGTGAAGAACGCTGTCATGCTGGAGAGGTCGGCGGCCCAGGCGTTCCAGGTGTCGGTGAGCACGCCGCCGGCCAGCGGGACCGCGTAGAGCCAGTGCGGCGCCGGCGGGATCGCCGCCATCCAGGTCTCCAGCGACAGTCGCAGGGTTTTCACGTCGGCAGCACCGCCGGGAATGGCCAGTCCGAGCGGCAGCACGATCACCAGCGCTGAGAGCAGCACCATAACCGCAGCCGCTACTGCCTTTGGCAACCTGAGATTGTGCCTGATCCAGGAAAACACTGGCCAGGTCGAGTAGACCAGTATGGCCGCCCACAGCACCGCCGACAGGAACGGATACAGCACCAGCCCGCAGCCGAGGGCGATACCGCCGATCAGCAGGCTCATCAAAAGACGGTCGGCGATCATGTGATTCCCAGCAGCGGGCGCCGGGCCCGGAGCCGCACATGGTGCGGCGACCGCAGCCGCCCTACGCGCAGCAGAAAATATGGGCAACGCGCAGCACGTGATAACAAAACCGGTAACTTGTGTAAAAATTAGAGCAAAAGTGTAGAAAATGGGATGACGGGTGTAGCGGGGCTGTGTAAATTCGTATCAGTGAAGCAGAGTCGCCCGTCATGGCGGCGAGCATCGCGGAATTCGCACAGCCCGGCAAGAACGCCGGGCACAACAGACGGGGACTGGGCCGAGTATGCGATTTACCGAGATCGGACAGCAACTGCGGGCCTACCGCCTCGAATCAGGATTACGCGCCGAAGAGATCGCCGCCCGATTGGGTGTGTCGCGCGCGGCACTCTACCGCTACGAAAAAGGCGAGGTGATCAAGCTCGACACCGTCAATCGGCTGGCAGAACTGCTGAAGATCTCGCCGCTCTCGCTGCTCGGCATCGGGGTGGAGTATTACAACCGGCCGATCGGCTTTTTCGAACGGCTCCGCCAGGTCGAAGAGACAGCCGATCAGATTTTGCAGGTCAGCTTCCCGCTGACATATCTCACCTCGTCGGATGAGCTCGACACGGTGGAGGCGGAATTGTTCGCCGAAGCTGCCAACGAGGCGGGCGTGGATCGCGTGGCGGCGCGCGCCACCGCCGAGCAGGTGCTTGGCATCCTGGCCGAACGCAAGCGGATGTATCGCATGCGGCGGCCGAGCATCATCTCCATGCTGTCGATCGGCGCGATCGGCCGGTTTCTGCAGCAGGGCGTGGGGCAGGGGCTCGCCCGATCGGACGCGCTACGGCAGCGCGCGCGCGCTGTGGCCCGCGGCGAAATGGAGAATATCGCCAACCTGATGGAAGCCGAGCCGATGGGGTTGCAGTTCGGGCTGCTGGCGGCAGGCGAGCCGTCCGGACAGTTCCAGCTCCTGCGCTCGCGGGATCGGGCCATGCTGGCGATCAACCCGTTCCGCTCGGATACCATTCCGCATGCGCAGGCTGGCGTGGCGATGATCACCGGCGCGGAGGAGGCTGTGGCGGCGCATCAGCGCACGGCGGAGGGCATGTGGCGCGAGGCGGTGCGTGGGCCGGCGGCGGCGGCGCAGTTGCGGGAAATCATCGCCGGCTACAAGTGAAAGCAAGGCCTTCTTTCTAAAGAAAAGAAGCAAAAGACTTTCGGTTCCTGTCGGGGAGTGCTGAAACGCGCGCCGACAGGGAGCAAAAGCTTTTTGCTTCTTTTTCTCGAAAAAGAAGGCCTTGCTTCCCTACGGCGTCCGCAACAACCCCTGTGCCACCAGCGTCTCCGCAATCTGCACCGCGTTCAACGCCGCGCCCTTACGCAGATTATCCGACACGCACCAGAACCCCAGACCGTTCGGCACAGTAGGATCGCGACGCAGCCGGCTCACATACACCGCATCCTCGCCCGGACAGTCCGCGGGCGTGATGTATCCGCCGTCGTCATGGCCATCCATCACCACCACGCCGGGCGCGACGCGGAGCAGGTCGCGCGCCTCGCCGACGTTGACCGGCTGCTCGAACTCCACGCTGATCGCTTCGGCATGGCCGATGAACACCGGAACGCGCACGCAGGTGGCGAAAACCTGGATGTCCGGATCGAGTATCTTGCGAGTCTCCACCGCCATCTTCCACTCCTCCTTGGTGCTGCCATCATCGAGGAAACGGTCGATATGCGGGATGCAGTTATAGGCGATCGGTTTGGGAAACACCTCGGGCTTGACAGGATCGTTGACGAAGAACGCCTTGCTGCTGTTGAACAGCTCGTCCATCCCTTCCTTGCCGGCGCCCGACACGGATTGATAGGTGGACACCACCACGCGGCGCACGCGGTAGCGGTCGTGCAGCGGCTTGAGCGCCACCACCATCTGTATCGTGCTGCAATTCGGGTTGGCGATGATGCGCCGCTTCGTGTGTCGCAGAAGCGCCTGCGGGTTCACCTCCGGCACCACCAGCGGCACGTCCGGCTCCATGCGGAACTGGCTGGTGTTGTCGATCACGATGCAGCCGGCGGCGGCCGCGCGCGGCGCATGTATGGCGGAGACCGCCGCACCCGGGCTGAACAGGCCGAGATCGTAGCCGGCGAAATCGAACGTGTCGGTGCTGCGGACGGTGAGCACCTGCTTCTCGCCGAAGCTGATCTGCTGGCCGGCGGACCGGGGCGAGGCCAGGGCCACGATCTCGTCGATGGGGAAGGCCCGCTCGGCGAGGGTCTTGATGATCTCGCGGCCTACCGCGCCTGTGGCGCCTACCACGGCTACTTTGTAACCCATGTTTTCGTCTCCGGAGTGGCGAGGGTTTAAGGCAGAGGGGGGAAGGCAAGGCAAGGCAAGCAGTCCTTTTTTAAAAAAAGGACTGCTTCCTTGTCTTACTTACGGTCGCTTCGCGCTAAACCCTCCCGCATGTTTACCATCCCCCAGGCCTGCGAGTTAGACCTCCTCCTGCGCGCCGCCGCGCGAACCGAGATCATGCCGCGTTTCCGCAAGCTGTCCGCCGACGCCGTGCGCACCAAAAGCGGCCCGCTCGATCTCGTCACCGACGCCGATATCGCCGCCGAGGCAATGATCACCCGCGGGCTGCACCGCCTGCATCCCGGCTGTCTGGTGGTGGGCGAGGAGGCGGCCGCGTCCGACCCCAGCCTGCTCGGGCAGCTGGCCGGCGCGGCGCTCGCGTTTACCGTCGATCCGGTGGACGGCACCTCGAACTTTGCCGCCGGGCTGCCGATGTTCGGCACGATGGCCGCGGCGATCGTGCACGGCGAAGTGGTGGCCAGCGTGGTTCACGATCCGCTGGTGGACAGTTCGGCGATCGCGGTGCGCGGCGCGGGCGCCTGGGAGCAGGCGGCAGACGGTTCGCGCACGCCGTTGCGGGTGGCGCCGGCGGCTCCGCTCGGGAAGATGTCCGGCGCGGTATCCTGGCGCTATCTGCCGCCGGATCTGCGCACGCGTGTGCTGCCGAACCTCGGTAAACTGGCGCAGGTTTTCGATTTCCGCTGTGCCGCGCAGGAATATCGCATGCTGGCGGCCGGGCATTGCCACCTGCTGATGTTCAACCGGCTGATGCCTTGGGACCATCTGCCGGGCTGGCTGCTGCATCGCGAAGCGGGCGGGTATGCGGCGCGTTTCGATGGCAGCTTGTATGTGCCGGGCATGGTGGATGGGGGGCTGATCTGCGCGCCGGACCGCGCGAGTTACGAGGCGGTGCGGGCGGGGTTGCTGGGGTGAGATAGCAGCAAGCAGAGCCTTTTTCGAGAAAAAGGACCAAAAAGCTTTTGCTATGACGCCTGCCCTATGGTCTGGCGCTCGATCTGCAGGCGATACGACCTGCAGGACGAGCGTAGGCTGCGATGCAGGCGTCGGAGCAAAAGCTTTTTGGTCCTTTTTCTCGAAAAAGGACTGCTTTCTTACGCCCCTTCCTTCAGCCGCGCCCTCACCCCTCCACCCGCTGCCGCGCGCTGGCGAACGCCCCCAGCGGCGCACGTGAGGCAGCGAAACTCGCCAGCCCGATGCCAGGCACCCCGGAGTAGATCGCCTCCATCCCGCCGCGCAGCCGGTAGGTCTCGTGCCAGATGCCGTTGCCGTCGGCCGCGCGCGCGAAATCGCGCCACCAGGCCTTGTGTTGCGGCGCGCGGGTGAAGCGCTCCAGGCTGTCGAAATCGCGCCAGTATTGCCGGAAGCCGGGATGCAGCAGGCTGTAGAACATCGTCTCGTGCGAGAGCAGGCCGTCGGGCGGGTTGCGCTGCACCTCCGCCAGGCCGCGGCCGATGCGCAGCAGTCCGGGTATGCCCCGCCAGTTGTTCACCCGGTAGCCGAGATAGATCACCACCAGGTCCGGCGTGGCGGACAGATCGATCGACAGGCGTTCGTAGCTCATGGTGCGGCTCCTGCGGACGCGCGGAAGGGGACGGCACGGCGGTGGAGCGCCCCGGCGGCGCGGCCGTCGGGCGCAGTTTTTAGGCGTCTGCCGCGTTGCATTGGTCGGCTCCTCGACGGTGGGTTGGCCAGAAAGCGGCGCGTGTTTACAGTGCAAACATAGGAGACTTGTTTACCGTGTCAACATCGCCCGCGCGGCCGTATCATCACGCCGATCTCCGGACGGCGCTGCTCGACACCGCGCTGGAGCTGCTGGCCGAGGGCGGGGCGGAGGCGTTGTCGCTACGTGGCGTGGCAAGGCGGGCCGGCGTGTCGCCGATGGCGCCGTACCGGCATTATCCCGACAAGGAGCATCTGCTGGCCGCGGTTGCGGCGCGGGGGTTCGCGGCGTTCGGCGCGGCGCTGCGGCTGGCGGATAGTAGCGTGCCGCCGGACCAGGCGCTGGTGGCGCAGGCGGTCGCGTATGTCCGCTTCGCGCTGGATAATGCGGCGATGTTCCGGCTGATGTTCGGGTCGCAGCGGCAGGGTCCGCACGAGGAGCTCGCGGCGGCCGGGGACAATGCCTATGGCGTGCTGGCCCGCCGCGTGGCGGCGCAGACGCCGGAGGGCACCGATATCGAGGCGCGCGTGCTGGGCTGCTGGTCGTTGGTGCACGGGCTGGCGCTGCTGTTCTTGGATGCTGGCCTGGCCGGCAAGATCGCCGGGCAGCGCGACGAACTTGCGCGAAGGGTGGCGGAGGTGATGTTGCAGTCAGGCAAGTAAGGAAGGCCTTCTTTTTTGAAAAAAAGAAGCAAAAAACTTTTGACTCCCGCCTGCACCCAGGCCAGCGTTCCCTGTGCCAGTCTCACACTTGCAGACAGAGACGAGCCCTCGTGCAAGCGGGGGAGCAAAAGTTTGTTGGTCCTTTTTTTCAAAAAAGGACTGCTTGCTTTTTTTTACACCGCCTCCCCGATCCCCACATATAAATTCTCCAAAGCATCAGCCGCCAGCACGCAAGTGAGCTCCGGCTGCAGCCGGAAACACCGCACCACCTGGCTCGCCTGCTCGCAGATGAACCGCGGCTGGAACGCCGCCAGCGCATGGCGCCCGCCGCGCGTGAGCTGCTCCACCACAAAGGCAAACGCGTCGTCGCGCAGATAAAGCCCGCACGCTGCCGCCGCGCGTTCGAAGATCTGCCGGTATTCGAAAAGGTCCGGCCCGAGCATCTGTATCTTGTAGGGGATGCGGCGCAGGAACGCCGGGTCCATCAGGTCCGACGGCTCGAGATTGGTGGAGAAGATCACCAGCTCGTCAAACGGCAGGCGGAAGGTCAGCCCGGTGTTCAGCTTCAGGTGGTCCATGCGGTTTTCCAGCGGCACGATCCAGCGATTCAGCAGGTCGGTCGGGTTCACCTTCTGGCGGCCGAAATCGTCTATCAGGAACACGCCGTTCAGCGCCTTCATGTGCAGCGGCGCGTCGTAGGTTTTGGTGGCGGCGTCCCAGCGCAGGTCCAGCATGTCGAGCGTCATCTCGCCGCCGGCCATGGCCACGGGCCGGCGGCAGGCCACCCATCGTCCGTCGAACGCCTCTATCTGCACGCTGCCGTTGGGCGAAGGGGTATCGCCGCCGGCTTCCATGAACGGGACGTGCAGGCTGGGATCGTGCATGCGGATGATCTGGCCGCTCACCTCGATGGCGTAGGGGATAAACACCGCATCGGTGAACAACTGGGCGATGCGGGTGCCCAGGCTGGTCTTGCCGTTGCCGGGCGGGCCATAGAGCAACACGGTGCGGCCCGCGCTGACCGCCGGCACCAGACGGTGGATCGTCTGGTCCGACAGCACCATGCCGGCGAAGGCTGCGCGCAGCGTGGCCGCGTCGAGTATCTCGTTGGTGATGAGCTGTTTGCTCACCTGGGCCTGGAACGCGGCCAGGCTGACCGGCGCCGGGCCCATATACTGGGTACTTCTCCATCGCCTCGCCGGCGGCGATGCGGCCGTTATCGCTCAGCGCGTAACGGATATAGCGCACGATGCCGCTGTTGATGGAGCCCAGCACGTGGACCAGCTTCTGGGCGATCGCCTCGTCGACGAGCTCCTGGACCACGGAATGCGCGAGATGGATGCGATGGGCGAGTTCCGGCACCGTCTCGCACGACGCCACGCGCATGAACTTCAGCACCATGCCGAGCAGCAGGCCGCGGTTGACACCGGTCTCCGCCACGCTGCGGGGCATCACCGGTGTTTCGTCCATCACCGCGAAGAGCTGTTCGGTCGTCATCAGGCCGAGCGCGATCAGGTTGTCGCCGAGGCGGCCGCCTTCCGAGCGCTGGCGTTCGATGGCGGTGTCGATGTCTGTGCTGCGGACGAGGCCGCGCATGAGGAGGACGTCGCTTAGCCGCATGGCATCACCCTGGGTTGAAAACTTTCCATGGGTGAAACGTTAACGCGTATTGCGATCACGGAAAAGAGATTTCGGTCCCGTTCTAGAAAAATGTTATCGTCGGCGGCTTTCAGTTCGTGTGCCAGACGCGGTCGCGCAGGGTGGGCACCGGCCCGTCGCGGTCGTGATGCGCCAGCCAGCGTTGCAGGCAGCCGAGCACGGCGGCGGTGGCGGCCGGGATCTTCGCCGCGAGCGCCTCTTCCACGCCATACCAGCGCGGCTCTTCCATCTCGTCCGAGCCGGCCGGCGTGCCGTGTGCCAGGGCGGCATCGAGGATGAAGAAATGCGCGTCGAACCGTATGCTGCGGTCGGGCGGGGTTATGGCGCGGCAAAGATATTCCAGGCCGGCCAGGGCGGGCGGGTCGCCGAGGCTCAGGCCGACTTCCTCGGCGAGCTCGCGGGCTGCGGCGATGGCCAGCGCGTGCGCCAGGCTGGGGGTAGCGGCGCGCTCGAGGCGGGCGCGCGTGCGGGGCGAGAGTGGAGTGGCGGCGCGGGCATGGTGGTCCGCTGGGTCCACGGCGCCGCCCGGGAACACCAGCATGCCGGGCATGAAGCGATGGGCATCCGAGCGGCGGGCCATCAGGATTTCGGTGTTGTCGCGCAGGAGGATGAGGCTGGCGGCGTGTCTGGGTTCTGGGGGCATTTGGCCTCGGGGGAAGTAAGGAAGAAAGTCGTCCTTTTTCGAGAAAAAGGACCAAAAAGCTTTGCTCCGACGCCTGCACAAAGGCCTGCGCTACGTCTGCAGGCGCATGTGATGGCAGAACGAGAGTTGGCTTCGGTGCAGGCGTCGTAGCAAAAGCTTTTTGGTCCTTTTTCTCGAAAAAGGACTGCTTTCTTCCTTGCCGGATCGCCTCAATCATCCATCCCAGCCCGCCCGCTCTTGAACCGCCACCAATGCCAGAGCAGCCGCGCCGCCAGCGCCCGATACGGCGCCCACCCCAGCGCAATCTCGCGCAACACCGCCGGCGTCGGCCGCGTCGCCAGCCCGCGCAGATCCGCCGTGGCCGCCTGCAGCGCCAGGTCGCCGGCGGGGAACACGTCGTGCCGCTCCAGCGCGAACAGCAGGTAGATCTCCGCCGACCACACGCCCAGGCCGCGCACCGCGGAGAGCGCGGCGATGGCCGCCGCATCCTCCATCGCCGCCAGCCGCTCGGTCGCCAGGTGCCCGGTGGCGAACGCCTCGGCCACCGCGCGCCCGTGGGCGATCTTCGGGCGCGACAGGCCGGCGCCGCGCAGCGCCTCGGGGTCGATCTCGAGGAAGGTTTCCGGCGCCAGGCTGCCGGGCAGGGCGATGCAGCGGCGCCAGATCGCGGCGGCAGCCTGGTTGCTGATCTGCTGGCCGACGATTGCCGACAGCAGCCCGGGGAAGCCGGGCGTGCGCACGCGCCAGGGCAGGGGGCCGGCTTCGGCCTCTATGCACGCCAAAGTCGGGTCGGTGGCGGCCAGCCTGTCGAGGCCTTCGCGGGCTTTGGCTGGTATCGGCAAGGGTTCGATTTCGCGGGTGCTCCGGGTCGGTCTGGCGGCAGGGTCAGCCCGTCCGCGCGAGCGTTCCGGTGTGGCGGTTCATCGCGAAAGTGGCAATCACCGCGTTGTCCGGCGTGGCAATGGCGAAATTCACCCGGTCCGCGTCGCTGGAAAGCGCGGTGACGTGCCAGGCATGGTTGCCGTGCCAGAGCAGCCAGGCTTCGGCCACCTTCTGCACGTCGGCCTGGCTGAGCGCGCGGTCCGCCGGGGTGAACACCAGGCCGAACGTATCGCGCCACGCCGGCGGGGCCGCGCGCCGCCAGCCTTGCATGCGGTGCGCGCCGTCCAGGTCGGGCGCGGCGTCAGGAGCGGCACTCTCCGGCGCCGCCTCATCGCGCGGCGCGGGCGGCATTGCCCCGGCGAGGGCCGGGGAAAACTGTTGCGCTCTGGCACTCAACAGGCCGACAACGGAGGCCGATACCCCGAGCAGCCCGGCCAGAAGCACGATACCCCACCGCATCCGCCCGCTCCCGCCCATTACGAGCCATCATCTTACAGCCTGCCGGCAGCCTGGCGCGCCCGGGAATGAAACGGAGTGAAACGACAGGGTGGATCGCGCGCGCGGACCCCCCATTCATGTGCAGCGCACGCGCTACGCCGAGCCTTTCCACGCCATCACCGCAGGTCAAGGACCATCCGATTTGGAGACCATGCCGCATATCCTGATCGTCGATGACGACCGGGAAATACGCGAGCTGCTGGCGCGCTTCCTGGAGCGCAACCGCTTCCGCGTGACCGCCGTGCGCGACGGGCGGGAGGCGCGGCGGCACTGGCCGCTCGGCCACTACCAGCTCGTGGTGCTGGACCTGATGCTGCCCGGCGAGTCCGGGCTGGACATCGCGCGCTGGCTACGCACGCAATCCGACATCCCGATCGTGATGCTGACGGCGATGGGCGAGGAGACCGACCGGATCATCGGGCTGGAGCTCGGCGCGGACGATTACGTGCCCAAGCCGTTCAACGCGCGCGAGCTGCTGGCCCGCATACGCGCCGTGTCTGCGCCGCACCACCGAGCGGGCGGAGAAGCGCGTGGAGCCGAACGCGCGCGCGATCCGCTTCAGCGGCTGGCTGCTGGAGCCGGCGCGGCGGCGCCTGCTCAACCCGGACGGCGTGGAGGTGGCGCTCACCGGCGGCGAATACGATCTGCTGGTGGCGCTGGTGGAGCGCGCCAACCGCGTGCTGACGCGCGACATGCTGCTCGATCTGCTGAAGAGGCCGCCAGGCGGGGCCGTTCGACCGCGCGATCGACGTCGCGATCAGCCGGTTGCGCCGCAAGCTGGAGGATGACGGACGCCATGCCCAGCTCATCAAGACGGTCCGCGGCGGCGGCTACGTCCTGGCGGCGGATATTGAACGTAGCTGACGCGCGCGCGGCCCTGGCGGCCCGCAGCGCCCGGCTGTTCGGCACGGGCCTGGTCGGCACGCGGTTGTCACGCGCGCGGCAGTTCGGCGGCCGGGTGTTCGGGAACTTGCCTGTCTGGCCCAACAGCCTTGCCAAGCGCACGCTGCTCACGCTGCTGCTGGGCCTCGTGGTGGTGCAGGGCGCGGGGCTTACGATACATGCGTTCGACCGGGTGAAGTTGCAGCGCTTTGCCGATCTGCGCGACCTCGGCATGCGCTCGATGAGCATCTACCGCACCGTGGTGGGCACCGCGCCGGGCGAGCGCCAGGCGGCCCTGCGCGAGATGGATCTGGGGCCTTATATGCACGTGTCGCTGGCGGGCGGGCCGGCGGTGTCGCCCGAGGTGATGGAGCCGCCTTATGTGGGCCAGATCCGGGTGAACATGGGGCTGGTGCAGGTGCGCGCGGCGAACCGGCCGCGTGATGTGGTGATACGCGGCACGCCTTGGTCCGACCCGATCAATATCGGTTTGCAGATGCCCGATTGGGGCTGGCTGAACCTGCGCGCCACGTTGCCGCCGCCGCGGCCCTGGCATTCGCGCGAATTCCTGTTGGCGTTCGTGCTTATGACGGTGGCTGCCGGCCTGCTCAGCGTCTGGGCGGTGCGCCGGCTGACCGGGCCGGTGGCGCTGCTTGGCCGAAGCGGCCGAGCGGCTGGGCCGCGACGTGAATGCGCCGCCGCTGCCCGAGACCGGGCCGGACGAGGTGGCGCGCGCCGCCGTCGCGTTCAACACGATGGCCGGGCGGATCAGGCGCTTCGTGCAGGACCGCACGTTTCTGCTGACCGCGATCGGCCACGATCTGCGCACGCCGATCACCCGGCTGAAATTGCGCGCCGAGTTCATCGACGATGACGAGCAGCGGCTGAAATTCATGGCCGATCTGGATGAGCTGGACGCGATGGTGTCCGCCACTTTGGTGTTCGGGCGCGACACTGCGGATACCGAGCCGGCGGTGCCGTTCGATCTGGTGGCTTTGTTGCGCACGGTGCTGGACGATGCGGCGGATGCGCGGCCCGACGCCAGCGACAACCTGTCGTTTTCCGGGCCGTCGCATCTTACGGTGCATGGGCGCATTTTGGCGCTGAAGCGGGTGTTTGCAAACTTGGTGGGCAACGCTGTGAAGTATGGCGGGGCGGCGCGCGTGGTGCTCGATCTGGAGGCGGTCGCGGGGGTGGCGACTGTTAGCATCGAGGATGACGGGCCGGGGTTGCCGCCCGATGAGTTGGAGCGGGTGTTCGAGCCGTTCTACCGGGTGGAGGACAGTCGGAACCGGGAGACCGGCGGGACGGGGCTGGGGTTGCCGATCGCGCGGAACATCTTGCGGGCGCATGGGGGGGATGTGGTTTTGGGGAACCGGCCTGGGGGTGGGGCTCGGGCTTTGGTTACCTTGCCGGCCTGAGTTGGATAGCTTGGGGGGGTGGCGCGCTCGTTTTGGGCGTGTCGATTTGCTTGAGGTTGGGCAAGAGCGAATCGTCAAGGACGCCAAGTAGAAAGGCAAGGATGCCAAGAGGGGTTCTCGGCGATCTTGGCGTTCTCGCGTCCTCGGCGATTGATCTTGCTTTCGCGAGCCTCACGACAAAGCAGGGCGCCAGAACTCCACCTCTTGGCGTCCTTATCTTCTTCTTGGCGTCCTTGGTGATTCCTCTTGCTTCGCTTTGCTTGCCGCTCAGCCGATCCCCCTAAACCGACTTGATCGCCAATTTGCCGAAATTCTCGCCGTTGAACAGTTTCAGCAACGTCTCCGGAAACGTCTCTAGCCCGTCCACGATGTCCTCTTTGGATTTCAGCGAGCCGTCCTTCAACCAGCCGGCCATCGCCGACATGCCCTCGGCGTAGCGCGCGGCATAGTCGAACACCACGAAGCCCTCCATGCGCGCATGCTGCACCAGCAGCATCAGGTAGTTCTTCGGACCGGCAACCGCGGTGCTGTTGTATTGCGAGATCGCGCCGCAGATGATCACGCGCGCATGACGGGCAAGGCGGACGAGCACGTCGTCCAATATGTCGCCGCCGACATTGTCGAAATACACGTCGATGCCCTTGGGACAATGCGTGCCCAGAGCGCGCGCCACATTCTCGTTCTTGTAGTCGATCACGCCATCGAAGCCGAGCACATCCTTCAGATACGCGCATTTTTCCGGACCGCCGGCGAGGCCAACCACGCGGCACCCCTTGATACGCGCGATCTGGCCGACCAACGCACCCACCGCACCGGAGGCCGCCGACACCACGACCGTCTGCCCCGCCTGCGGCGCACCCACGTCGAGCAGGCCGAAATACGCCGTCATCCCCGGCATGCCGAGCGCGCTGAGATACAGCGGCAGCGGCGCGGCGCGACGCATCCACCTTCTGCGCGGCCTCGCCCTTGGCCACGGCATAATCCTGCATGCCGAACGTGCCGACAGCGTGGTCGCCGACCTTGAAGCCCGGATGTTTCGAGGCCACGACTTCGCCCACCGCGCCGGCGCGCATCACGTCACCCAGCTTGATCGGCGGCAAATAGGAGCGGACGTCGTTCATCCAGCCGCGCATGGCGGGGTCGAGCGAAATGTAATGCGTGCGGACGAGGATTTCGCCGTCTGCGGGCTCCGGCACGGGGAGCGTGGCGAAGGTGAAGTCGCTGCGTTTCGGCAGGCCTTGCGGGCGGGCGGTGAGTTGCCATTGGCGGTTTTGCATTTTGTTTTTTCCTTAGAAAGAAAGTCTTCTTTTCTGAAGAAAAGAAGCAAAAGACTTTTGGTCCCTGTCGGGGAGAACTTCCCCAAACGCCGACAGGGAGCAAAAGCTTTTTGGTTCTTTTTCTCGAAAAGAATTGCTGGCTTACTTGCTACGCAACATCTCCAACTCCAACCAACGCTCCTCGCTACGCGCCAGCTCCGTCTCAGCCTGGCTCAAAGAAGAACTCGTAGCATCGAACTTCTTCCGATCGCGCGTATACAAATTCGCGTCCGTCAACACACGCTGATACCGCACGATATCGGCCTGCAACTTCGCGATCGCATCCGGCAATTGCGCCAGCTCATGCTGCTGCTTGAACGACATCTTCTTCGGGCTAGCCGGCTTCGCCACATCCGCCACCGCCGCCCGCTTGCGCGCCTCCGCCTTTACCGATGTCGGCGTGCCGCGCTGTATCAGCATGTCCGAATAGCCGCCGGCATATTCCTGCCATTTCCCGCCGCCTTCGGACGTGACGGTCGAGGTCACCACGCGGTCCAGGAAATCGCGGTCGTGGCTGACGAGCAGAACGGTGCCCTGGTAATCGGCGAGCATTTCCTGCAGCAGGTCGAGCGTTTCCAGATCGAGGTCATTGGTCGGCTCGTCGAGGATCATCAGGTTGCTCGGCCGGGCCAGCGCCACCGCCAGCATCAGCCGGCCGCGCTCCCCGCCGGACAGCACGCCCACCGGCGTGCGCGCCTGCTCGGGACGGAACAGGAAATCCTTCATGTAGCCGATCACGTGGCGCTTCTGGCCGTTCACCTCGATCTGGTCGCCGGCGCCGCCGGTCAACGTCTCGGACAGGGTGGCGTCGGGGTTCAGGCTGTCGCGCGTCTGGTCCAAAGTCACGGCCGACAAATTCGTGCCGAGCTTGATTTCGCCGCCATCGGGCTGCTCCACGCCTGTCAGCAGCTTGAGCAACGTGGATTTGCCGGCGCCGTTGGGGCCCACGATGCCCACGCGGTCGCCGCGTATGATGCGGGCGGAGAAGTCGCGCACCACGGATTGCGTGCCGCCTTCCGGCAACGGGTAGGATTTGGTAACGCCTTTGGCAACCGCCACCAATTTGCCGCTGCCCTCCGCCTCGCTGGCCGCCATGCGCACGCCGCCGGTGGGGCGCACGTGTTCGCGCTTGCTGGCCCGCAGGCCGGCCAGCTCGGCCACGCGGCGCACGTTGCGCTTGCGCCGGGCGGTCACGCCGTAGCGCATCCAGTCCTCCTCGCGGGCGATCTGGCGGCCGAGCTTGTGCTGGTCGCGCTCTTCCTGTTCGAGCACCTCGTCGCGCCAGGATTCGAAATTGGCGAAACCGCGATCCACCCGGCGGGTGATGCCGCGGTCCAGCCAGACGATGCTGCGCGACACGCTCTCCAGCAGGCGCCGGTCATGGCTGATCAGCACGATGCCGGCGCGGAGGGAGGCGAGCTCGGTCTCCAGCCACTCGATGGCCGGCAGGTCTAGGTGGTTGGTCGGTTCGTCGAGCAGGAGCAGGTCCGGGCTGGGTGCGAGGGCGCGGACCAAAGCGGCGCGCCGGCTCTCGCCGCCGGAGAGGCGACCTGGCGCTTCGTCGCCGGTGAGGCCCACCTGTTCGAGCAGGGCGCGGGCGCGGTAGGGGTCGTCGCCCGGGCCCAGGCCGGCTTCCACATAGGCGAGCACGGTGGCGGCGTCGCCGAAATCGGGCTCCTGGTGGAGGTAGCGGACGGTGGCGCCCGGCTGCAGGAAACGCACGCCGCTGCTGGCGGTGAGCAGGCCGGCGGCGATCTTCAGCAGGGTGGATTTGCCGGAGCCGTTGCGGCCGACAAGGCAGATGCGCTCGCCTGCGCCTACCGCGAGCTCGGCGCCGTCCAGCAAGGGGAGGTTGCCGCCTAGGGTCAGGTGGATGTCTTGGAGGGAGAGTAGGGGGGGCGCCATGCGGGGGTTGTGTGAGCGGCGGGGGGATTAGGCAAGGAAGGCCTTCTTTTTTGCAAAAAAGAAGCAAAAAACTTTTGTTCCCCCGCCTGCACGATGGCCTGCGCTCCTTCTGCAGCCACGCGCGGTTGCCCAGCGTGCGCGGGCTTCGGTGCAGGCGGGGAGCAAGAGTTTTTTGCTTCTTTTTTGCAAAAAAGAAGGCCTCCCTTCCTTCCCCGCCGATTTGACTACCGCCACCCGCCGGCTCATCTGGCCCCCAAGAATACGGAGCCCCCGATGAAGCTGCACGACGTCCGCGTCCACCCCGAAGCCGACCGCCTTCCCCGCGCGGACCAACTCGCCTGGAAGATCGCCGCCGTCGCGGCCGACGCCGTGGACGTCCTGCCCGAGGTCGCCGAGATGATCATCAACCGGATCATCGACAACGCGTCCGTCGCCATCGCCTCGATCAACCGCCACCCGATCGTCACCGCGCGCGACCAGGCGCTGGCCCATCCCCGCGCCGGACGGCGCCACGCTGTTCGGCTGCGCGCCGGATGTGCGCGTGCATGCCGAATGGGCCGCCTGGGCGAACGGCACCGCGGTGCGCGAGCTGGACTACCACGACACGTTCCTGGCCGCCGAATACAGCCATCCCGGCGACAACATCCCGCCGATCCTGGCCGTGGCGCAGCAGAAAGGCTGCGACGGCGCGGCACTGGTGCGCGCACTGGCCACCGGCTACGAAATCCAGGTCGATCTGGTGAAATCGATCTGCCTGCACGCGCACAAGATCGACCACGTGGCGCATCTCGGGCCCGTCCGTGGCGGCGGGTATCGGCACGCTGCTCGGGCTGCCCACCGAGATCATCTACCAGGCGGTGCAGCAGGCGCTGCACGTGACGACGGCCACGCGCCAGAGCCGCAAGGGCGAGATCAGCAGTTGGAAGGCGTTCGCGCCGAGCCATGCCGGCAAGCTGGCGATCGAGGCGGTGGATCGCGCGATGCGTGGCGAGGGCGCGCCCAGCCCGATCTACGAAGGCGAGGATAGCGTGATTGCCTGGATGCTCGACGGCAAGAACGCGCACTACCAGGTGCCGCTGCCCGAGCCGGGCGAGGCCAAGCGCGCCATTCTCGACACCTATACCAAGGAGCATTCCGCGGAATATCAGAGCCAAGCGCTGATCGATCTGTCGTTCCGCATGGGCAAGCTCGTGGCGGATTGGAATGACGTTGCGGACGTGCTGATCGAAACCAGCCATCACACGCATTACGTGATCGGCACAGGCGCTAACGATCCGCAGAAATTCGATCCCGAGGCCAGCCGCGAGACGCTGGATCACTCGATCATGTATATCGTCGCCGTGGCGCTGCAGGATGGCGCCTGGCACCACGTGCGCAGCTATGCGCCGGAGCGCGCGCGCCGGCCGGATACGGTGGCGTTGTGGAAGAAGATACGCACCGTGGAAGATCCGAAATGGACCGAGCGGTATCATTCGGCCGATCCCGACGTGAAAGCATTCGGCGGGCGCGTGGTTATCACGATGAAAGATGGTCGGGTGATTTCCGACGAGATGGCGGTGGCCAATGCGCATACGCTGGGCGCCACGCCGTGGGGGCGCGCGGATTATGTGCGCAAGTTCCGCATGCTTACGGAGGGGTTGCTCGAGGCGGCGGAGGCGGAGCGGTTCCTGGGCGTGGTGCAACGGCTACCGAAATTGCGCGCCGATGAGCTGGCGGGGCTTACTATCGCCATGCCGGCGGGGCGGTTGCAGGTTGGTGTGACTGGGATTTTTTAAAAACAAGGCAAGCAGTCCTTTTTTGAAAAAAAGGACCAAAAAACTTTTGCTCCCTGTCGGCGGCTGCTGAAACGCGGCGCGACAGCGGAGCAAAAGTCTTTTGCTTCTTTTCTTCAGAAAAGAAGGCCTTGCTTTCTTACTGTGGAGTGAACGATGAGTGAAACCCAAGCGCCGAAGCCGAAGAAAAGCGTAGCCCTGTCCGGCGTGATCGCCGGCAACACCGCGTTGTGCACGGTCGGCCGCACCGGCAACGATCTGCATTATCGCGGCTACGACATTCTCGACGTGGCGGAAGCCTGCGAGTTCGAGGAGATCGCGCATCTCCTGGTGCATGGTCGCCTGCCGACAGAAGCGGAGTTGCGCGCCTACAAGGTGCGTCTGCGTGCGTTGCGTGGGCTGCCTGCGTCATTGCGCACGGTGCTGGAGCAGATACCGGCGGCAGCACACCCGATGGACGTGTTGCGCACCGCAGTCAGCCAGCTCGGCTGCCTGTTGCCGGAAAAGGAGGATCACAATCCGGCCGGCGCGCGAGAGATTGCGGATCGGCTGATGGCGAGCCTTGGGTCCGCGCTGCTATATTGGTGGCATTACACGCAGAATGGCCGCCGCATCGAGGTGGAAACCGACGATGACAGCATCGCCGCGCATTTCCTGCATCTGCTGCACGGCCGTAAGCCGTCCGCCCTGCATGTGCGCGCGATGCAGACGAGCCTGGTGCTGTATGCGGAACACGAGTTCAACGCATCGACCTTTGCGGCGCGGGTGATCGCGGGCACCGGGTCGGATATGTATTCGGCGATCACCGGCGGCATCGGCGCGTTGCGCGGGCCGAAGCATGGCGGGGCCAACGAGGCGGCGCTGGAAATCCAGCAGCGCTATATCTCGCCGGATGCGGCCGAGGCGGACATACGCGCGCGGGTGGCGGCACGCGAGGTGGTGATCGGGTTCGGCCATCCGGTTTATACGGTGAGCGATCCGCGCAACGTGGTGATCAAGTCTGTGGCCAAGCGCCTCAGCGAGGATGCCGGCAGCACCGGGCTGTTCGCGGTGGCCGAGCGTCTGGAAAGCGTGATGTGGGAGCTGAAGAAGATGTTCCCCAATCTCGACTGGTTCAGCGCGGTGAGCTACGCGAAGATGGGCGTGCCGACGGCGATGTTCACGCCTTTGTTCGTGATCTCGCGCACCAGCGGTTGGGCCGCACACGTGATCGAGCAGCGGCAGGATGGCAAGATCATCCGCCCCACCGCGAATTACGTGGGGCCGGAAGACCTGAAATTCGTGCCGCTCGCCGAGCGTAAGGCGGCAGCATGACATATCTCGTAGGCTCCGAACTGCCGGCCGCGCCGGCGGGTGCGCGTTTCCGTACGTTGCTGGCGCAGCCTGGCATCTTGCGTCTGCCGGGCGCGCATAACGGGCAGGCGGCGTTGCAGGCGCGCGCGGCGGGGTTTGCCGGCGTGTATCTGTCGGGAGCGGCGATGTCCGCCTCTATGGGCCTGCCCGATCTCGGCGTTATCACCGTCGAGGATGTGTGTTTCTTCGTGCGCCAGGTGGCGCGCGCGTCCGGCTTGCCGGTGCTGGTGGATGGCGATACCGGCTACGGCGAGGCGCTGAACGTGATGCACATGGTGCGCAGCTTCGAGGATGCGGGTGCCGCCGCGGTGCATCTGGAAGACCAGTTGCTGCCGAAGAAATGCGGTCACCTCAACGACAAGCGTCTGGCCGACCCGCGCGACATGGCGGCCAAGGTGGCAGCCGCGGTGCGGGCGCGCCGGCATCTGTTCGTGATGGCGCGCACCGATGCCGCGGCCAGCGAAGGGCTAGACGGTGCGATCGCGCGCGCGAAGCTCTACGTCGAGGCAGGTGCGGATGCGATTTTTCCCGAGGCGCTGCACACGGCGGAGATGTTCCGCGCGTTCGCCGCGGCACTGCCCGGCGTCCCGTTGCTCGCCAACATGACGGAGTTCGGCCGCACGCCGTTTTTCACCGCGGGCGAGTTCGAGGCGATGGGATATCGCATGGTGATCTGGCCGGTGAGCTCGCTGCGTGTGGCGAACAAGGCGCAGGAAGAGCTGTACGCGGCGATCGCGCGCGACGGCGGCACGCATAAGGTCATCGATCGTATGCAGACCAGGGCGGAGCTTTACGCGACGATCGATTACGCGTCGTATGAGGCGCTGGATGCGAGCATTGCGAAAACGGTGGTGCCGGAGGGGATGCCGCAGCGCTGACGGGGGGGGCGAAGTAAGGCAAGAAAGTAGTCCTTTTTCGAGAAAAAGGACCAAAAAGCTTTTGCTCCGACGCCTGCACGATGATCGTGGCTATCGTTGCAATAGCGAGACTGGCGGAAAAGGCACACACGCGATCAGGCCAGTCCGCGACAGCACCCCACAAAAGTTTTTTGCTTCTTTTTTTCAAAAAAGAAGGCCTTTCTTTCTTCCGTCCTACCGCGCGTAATTCACCTTCAACACAACCATCCAAGGATACCGCGTATCCAGCACCCGCCCGTCCGGCCCCGTCAGCAACCCCGAAGCCGACACCGGAACATGCTTCATCGTGACCGCATCGTCCACGTTCCCACCCACCACGCTAAGCGAACCCGAAGCCACCAGCACCACGATGTCGCAATGCGCGGGAAACGACGCGGCCGTCGGCAAATCGGCAAACCGCAGCCCGGACGAACGTCCGCGCCCCATGCAGATGATGTCGCCAAGCGCCGGCGCGTAACTCTGCGGCGCATAGGCGCGCAAAACGCTTGTAGAACCAGACACCGCCGCATTTATGTAAGTGGAGTGGTTCGGCGAATACGGGAAATCCCCGCCCGCGCCGGCA
The DNA here is from genome assembly GCA_963795825.1 of uncultured Alphaproteobacteria bacterium. Taxonomy (GTDB): domain Bacteria; phylum Pseudomonadota; class Alphaproteobacteria; order Acetobacterales; family Acetobacteraceae; genus BOG-908. Next base: position 216,476 of record CAWCIW010000002.1, read on the forward strand.
ATGCGCATCACATACGAGATGAACGCGGCGGACCACGCGAACTCGGAGTCGCGCCTGGCCTCGAACACCGTGCCGTCCGCATCGTGCATGCCGGTCCATGCCGCCTCGCGCTCCTCCGGCGCCTGGCCGATCCACCAATACTCGCCCACGCGCTCCCACAGGCCGGGCTCGCGCTCCGGCTTCTGGTCGGGTGGCGGGATGGGGCGGGTTTCCGGCGGATCGTCGTCCACCGGCTGACCGAACAGGCGCCACTCGCGTAGCGCGATGGCGACCGCATCGGTGCGGCTGAACGGCTCCCAGGCGTTTGCGGCGAAGGGCGGCACGTGGCCGTCGATCACTTGCGGACCGTGGCTTTTCGGGAGCTGCACGATCGGGGTTGTGGCGCCGGTTTTGGGTTGCGTCGGTGCCGTGGCGCAGGCGGATACGCAGACCGCCAAAGCAAGGGAGAAAGGCCTTCTTTTTTGAAAAAAAGAAGCAAAAAACTTTTGGATGTTTTGGCCTCGTGAACCTGGAAAGTGCATTACTGGCAACGGGTTTTCGGCGGTTTCGGGTCGTAGCCGGCCAGGCCGGGCACGCCGTAGCCGGGGACCACCAGGTTCTCCAGGTCCTCCGCCTCCGGGTCTCTGCCGAACCATTGTTTCGACAGGCGCGCCACCGTGCCGTCCATCTTCAAGCAGCGCAGGGCGTCCTCCATCTCTTCGCGCAATTCCGGGTCGGACCGCCTGACCGCGGCACTCTGATGCGTGCGTGTCTCCGGCAACGGCAGCGCGGTCACGTAGTTCGTATTCTGCGCCGCCGCGTAGCCCTGCACGGTGCTGCCGGACAGGCTGGCATCCGCCTGGTTGTCGATCACCGCCTGGGCCGCACTCGCGCTGCTCGGCACCGGCAGCACGGTGAAGCCGTAGCGCTGGGCATTCCGGTTCGCCCATTCCGCATAGACGCTGGCGATGCGCACCGCCAGCCGCTTGCCGCGCAGCTCCGGCAGCGCCGTCAGGTGATCGCCGCGCCGCACGCCGAACTGGAACTCCGACCAGCTATATCCCTCAAGCAGGAGCATGGCGCCGGCATGCTCCGGCGTGGCCGCGATCGGCCCGGGCAGCGTGTCGTATTTGCCCTTCTCCAGATCCTCGAACAGCACGTGCTGCGGCGCCGTGCTGAACGCGATCTGCCGCTGCATGCGGGCGGCCACCAGGCGGAACAGCTCGATGGTGAAGCCGGTCAACGCGCCATGCGCATCCTTCATCACGTAAGGCGGTGCATCCTCCAGCACCCCGGCGCGCAATGGCGGCTCGGCCGCGCCCGGCTCGCCCGCGCCCGCTGCGCCGGTGAATACGCACGCGAGAACCAGGGCAATTCGGAACAGGCGCATCGGCAGCCTCACGGAATGATCGTTCACTGGTTGCGCAACAAACTGGCCGGCCGCACGCGCAGCGCCGCCGCCGTCCCGGCATAGCCGAAAACCAGCATGAGCACCACGCAGCCGCCTACCGTCAGCGCCAGCGTTCCGGGCAGGATACTGCCAGGGTGCCTGCAGCAGGAAACGCGTCACCGCCCAGCTCGCCAGGGTGCCGAGCACGCAGGCGATCAGCCCGGCCGCCGCCCCGATGGCGCCGAACTCCACCATCCAGGCGGCGCGTATCTGGCCGCTGGTGGCGCCCAGCGTGCGCAGCACCACCGCGTCGGCGATGCGGCGGCGCTGCCCGGCCGCCACCGCGCCGGCCAGCACCAGCGCGCCGGATACCAGCGTAACCCCGCCGGCGGCCGCCATCGCCGCGCCCAGCCTGCCCACCAGCTCGGCGATGCTCGCCAGCACGTCGGCCACGCGTATGCCGGTCACGTTGGGCAGCGCGTCGGTCACCCGGCGCAGCAGCCCGGCATCCTGCGCCGGCGGGTCGCGCAGCGTGGCGATGTGCATCTGCGGGGCATGCTCGAGCAGGCCGGGTGCGGCGACGAGGGTGAAGTTGATGGTCAGCGCCCGCCAGTCGATCGCGCGCAGATTGGCCACGCGGAAATCGATGTCGCGGCCGAGCACGTTGGCGCGCAGCGTGTCGCCCACATGCAGGCCCCAGCCGCGCGCCAGGCCGTCGTCGAGCGAAACCAGCGGCGGGCCGGCATAGTCGGCGGGCCACCATTTGCCCTCCGTCACCCGCGAGCCATCCGGCACGCCGGCCGAATAGGTGAGACCGCGATCGCCACGCAGTGCCCATTTTGCGCCGGGCGCCACCGTCGCGCGATCCACCGGCACGCCGCGCAAAGCCACGATGCGGGCGCGCAGGCTTGGCACCACGTGCAAGGCGCTGGTGCCCGGCGTGTCGGCAACGAGCGCCCGGAAACGGTCGAGCTGATCGTTCTGGATGTCGATGAAGAAGAAGCTCGGCGCGGTTTTCGGCACGGCGCCCTCGAACTGGCCGCGTATGTTGCCCTCGATGAGCGCCACGGTGGCCAGCGTGGTCAGCCCCAGCCCGAGCGCCGCGAGCAGCAGCGGCGTGGCGCTGCCGGGGCGATGCAGATTGGCCAGGCCGAGCCGGAGCCAGGCGGGGCGCGCGGCCGGCAGGGCGGTGGCCGCGCGCATCAGCAGCCAGGCGCCGCCGCGATACGTGGCCAATGTCAGCAGCGCGCCGGCGCAGAACCACAGCGCAAACCGCCGGTCCGCCGCGGTGGCCACGATCAGCACGGCGAGCACCCCGCCCAGCGCCAGGTTGGCCGCGAGCACGCGTCGGCTCGCCCCGCCGGACGGCAGCACGGCGTCGCGGAACAGGGCCGCGCCGGAGATGCGGGCGGCGCGGCCGAGCGGCCAGAGCGCGAAGCTGGCCGCGGTGAGCAGGCCGTAGAGCGCGGCGAGCAGCAGCGGGACGGGATAGAGGCCGGTCTCGGCCGGCAACGGCAGCAGGTCGCCGAACAGCGCCAGGCCGAGCACGGGCAGCGCCGCGCCTACCACCACGCCTATCGCGATCCCGGCCGCACAGAGCAGCCCCACCTGCAGCGCGAACACCCCGGCCACCAGCCGGGCCGAGGCGCCGATGCAGCGCAGGATGGCAATGGTGCGCGCGCGGCCCTCGAGCCAGGCGCGCACCCCTGTCGCCACCCCGATGCCGCCGACGAGCAGCGCGGAGAGCCCCACCAGCACCAGGAACAGGCTGGTCTGGCGCACCGCCTGGTCGAGCCCGGCAGCGGCCTGGGCGGCGTCGCGCACCCGCCAGCCGGTGTCCGGAAACGCCTGACGCAGGGCGGCGATGAACGGCGCCGTGCCGGTGCCTGGCGGCAGCACCACGCGCCAGTCATGCGTCAGCAGAGAGCCGGGCTGGATGAGGCCGGTGGCGGGCAGGTCCGCGGCCGCGATCATCACCCGCGGGCCCAGCACGCTGAAGCCGCCGGCGCGGTCCGGCTCGCGCACCAAAGCCGCGCGCAGGGTGAAGCCGGCGTTGCCGAGGCGGATGGTGTCGCCCGGGTGCAGGCCGAGGCGCTGCAGCACCAGCGGGTCCGCGACCACGCCGCGTCCCGCCAGCATCCGCACCAGCGGCAACGGCGGATCGAGCACCGGCGCGCCGAGCAGCGGGTAGGCCTGGTCCACGGCCTTGAGCTCCACCAGCACGCGGTCGCCGGAGGCGGCCACCGCCAGGGTGCGCAGCAGCACCACCGCGGAGATGCGGCCGCCGCGCGCTGCGATCCAGTGGCGCAGCGTGTCGGGCAGGGGGTCGGCGCCGCTTTCTATGGAGATGTCGCCGCCCAGGAGCCGGGCGCCGTCGGTGGCCAGGCCGCGATCGACGGCGGCGCGCAGGCTGCCGACCGCGGCGATCGCGGCTACGCCGAGGGCCAGGCAGGCGAGGACGACGCGCATGCCGCGCAGGCCGCCGCGTAGGTCTCTGAGGGCCAGGCGCCAGGCTAGGTGCATGCGGGGATGGCCGAAGGAAGAAAGTAGTCCTTTTTCGAGAAAAAGGACCAAAAAGCTTTTGCTATGACGCCTGCATCAGCTTCTACGGCCGTTCTGCCGGTGCGGATGCTGGCAGACTCAGTGTGCGCATTCGTGCAGGCGTCGGAGCAAAAGCTTTTTGGTCCTTTTTCTCGAAAAAGGACTACTTTCTTGCCTTCCTTCACGCCGAAACCGCCTCACGCACCCGACCATCCTGCATATGCAGCCGCCGCCCGCACCGCGCCGCCAAAGCCGGATCGTGCGTAATAAGCAGCAACGTTGTCCCCCGCCGCGCCTGCAACGCGAACAGCAGATCCATCACCGCGCGCCCGGTCGCCAGGTCCAGATTGCCGGTCGGCTCGTCGGCCAGCAGCAGTCGCGGCTCCGGGGCAAAGGCGCGGGCCAGCGCCACGCGCTGCTGCTCGCCGCCGGAGAGCTGGCCGGGCAGATGGGTCAGCCGGTGCCCCAGCCCCACCGCCACCAGGCTCTCGCGCGCCCGCGCCACGGCGTCGGGCGCTGCGGCAAGTTCCAGCGGCAGCGCCACGTTCTCCAGTGCGGTCATCGTCGGGATCAGGTGGAACGACTGGAACACGATGCCGACGCTCTGGCGGCGCAATCTGGCCAGCGCGTCCTCGCCCAGCGCCGTCAGGTCATGGCCGTCGACCAGCACGCGGCCGGCGGTGGCGCGCTCCAGCCCCGCCAGCACCATCAGCAAGCTGGTCTTGCCGGAGCCGGAGGGCCCCACGAGGCCGACGGACTCGCCGGAAGCGATGTCGAGATCGATGCCGGCCAGGATGTTGACCGGACCGGAGGCCGCCCCCACCGTGAGCGCGAGGCCGCGCGCCTGCACCAGAGGCGGGGCGCCGCCGGCAGGTTGGGAGAGAGGGGGTATCGTGTCCATTGCTCGTCGATATGGACTGTCGCGTGCCGCAGCGAAGACCGCGCTTCTGCTTTTCGTGTCAGCAAGCGTGACAGCAGGGGCGAACGCCTGGGCCGCGCCGCCGGTCAAGGCGCCCGTCAAGCTGCTGGTGTTCGGTGACTCGCTGGTGGCCGGCTACGGCCTGCCCACCGCCGACGGCTTCCAGGCCCGGCTCGGCGCGGCGCTCAAGGCGGACGGCTACGATGTGCGCATACTCGATGGCGGCGTGTCCGGCGACACGTCCGCCGGCGGCCGCGCCCGCATCGACTGGGCGCTGGGCGACGCGCCGGACGCGGCGATCGTGGAACTCGGCGCCAATGACGGCCTGCGCGGCAGCGATCCCGCCCAGATGCAGGCCAACCTCGCGGCGATACTCGACACGCTGGACGCCCATCACGTGCGCACGCTGCTGACCGGCATGGAGGCGCCGCCTAATCTGGGGGTCGCGTATGGCGCGCAGTTCCGAAATGTGTTTGCAGCTTTGGGGAAGCGGAACGGCCTGCTGTTCGACCGGTTTTTCCTGGATGGCGTAGCAGGAAACAAGTCGCTCACGCAGGACGATGGCCTGCATCCCAACGCCGCGGGGGTGCGTGTGGAAGTAGCGCGGCTGAAGCCCCTGGTGGAGCAACTGCTAGGAAAGTGAGAGGCCTATATCCAGCCTGGGCGCGACAGCACGAACCAAAAGTTTTTTGCTTCTTTTTTGCAAAAAAGAAGGCCTTGCCTGCCTTGCCCAGCCAACCGGCCCAGTGCTTACGGGGCGGTATAACCTTTTGGTAAGCCAACCGCGTCAGACTGCCATCGATGCAAACCGGTGGATCATTACGCGTGGCGGATATCAAGGCCTGGAAGCATGCGGAGTCGCTGGCGGTGGCGCCACCCGCGCCGGCGGCGACACGCTGGCCGAACAGCAGGGTCGCCGCGGTCGAGGCGCTCTGGGGCGCGGGCTATGCCGGGCCTGGTGGCGAGCCGGAAATGCTGCGCCTGGTTAAGCCGCTGGCGCTGTCCTCCAGCGTGACGGTGCTGCTGCTGGGCGGCGGCTTCGGCGGGCCGGCACAGACCATTTCCTCCCATTTCGGCGCCTGGGTCAGCAGCTTCGAGGCGGACCAGGAGCAGCGCGCGATCGCCATTTCGCGTTGCGCGCCGCCGGACCAGGGCCAGCCGCGCGTCTCTGTCGGCACGTGGGACCGCGCGGCGCCGGCCTTCCGGCCCCGCTGCGCCAATCATGCGTTCCTGATCGAGGCGCTGCGCGGCGCCGGCGCAGTTCCGGTGCTTGAAAGCCTGGCGACCGCGCTCTCGGCGAACAGCCAGATCGTGCTGACCGAACTGGTGGCCGATACCCCGCCGAGCGAGAACGACCGGGAGTTCGCCGCCTGGTGCCGGCTTGATAACCGGTTGCCGCGCCTGCCAAAGGCCGCCGAGGTGTCGGACGCATTCGAGAATCTGGGCTATGAGGTCCGGGTGGCCGAGGATATGAGCGACCGGCACATCACCCAGACATTGTCCGGCTGGCGCGAGGCGGTGCGCGCGATGGCGGCCGGCCCCCGCCCGGCGGCGCATACGGCGGCCGCTTTCGTGACCGAGGCCGAGCTGTGGCTGCTGCGAATCCGGCTGATGCGCCGGCTCGGCGTGCGGCTCATGCGGTGGCACGCGATCCGCTCGGCTTGACATAGGCGGGCCGGAGCGGCTATCCGCGCCCCTCCCGATCGGCCAGCCCGATCTGCGTCCGCCGCTTCCAAACCAAGGTCGTGTCATGAAGATCCGCAACAGCCTCCGCGCTGCAAAAACCCGCGACAAGAACTGCCGCGTCGTGCGCCGGCGTGGGCGGGTTTACGTGATCAACAAGAAGAACCCTCGGATGAAGGCGCGTCAGGGGTAGGCTGGGCAAGGCCAGGGGCTCTGCCCCTGGACCCCGTTGGGGTCGGAAACCCCAAACCCCCTAAAGTTTACGCGGGTTTTGCTTGTTTTGTTGCGGGCTTGGGCCAAATCTCGCTGCATGATCGCGCAGACAACCGCCAAGCCTGACATCCTTGCCCGCCGCGACGAGATCGTGGCAGCGCTTCATGCGCTCCTGCCGGGTGACGGCGTTATCGCCGAGCCTCGCCGTCTAAAGCCCTACGAGACGGACGGCCTCTCCGCCTACCGCCAGCCGCCTCTGGCCGTGGTCCTGCCGGAGACGACCGAGCAGGTGGCCGCCATTCTCCGCTACTGCCATTCCATCGGGCTGCGGGTAATCCCGCGCGGCGCCGGCACGTCGCTGGCCGGCGGCGCGCTGCCGCTGGAAGATGCGGTGGTGATCGGCATGATGCGGATGAACGCCATACTCGATATCGACTACGCGGATCGCTGCGCCACCGTGCAGGCCGGCGTCACCAACCTGGCGATCACCGGCGCGGTCTCCGCCGAGGGCTTCTTCTACGCGCCGGACCCCTCCAGCCAGCTCGCCTGCATGATCGGCGGCAATGTGGGGATGAATTCCGGCGGCGCGCACTGCCTGAAATACGGCGTGACCGCCAACAACCTGCTCGGCCTGCGCATCGTGACCATCGACGGCGAAATCATCGACATCGGCGGCGCCCATCTGGATGCGGCGGGCTATGACTGGCTCGGCCTGCTCACCGGCAGCGAGGGCATGCTGGCGATGGTGACCGAGGTGACGGTGCGCATCCTGCGGGCGCCGGAAGGGGCCCGCGCCATGCTCGTGGGCTATGGCAGCAACGAGGTGGCCGGCGCCTGCGTGGACGCGATCATCGGCGCCGGCATCATCCCGGTGGCGCTCGAATTCATGGACAAGCCGGCGATCCACGCCTGCGAGGCGTTCGCCCATGCCGGCTACCCGATGGATGCCGAGGCGCTGCTGATCATCGAGGTGGAGGGCAGCGTCGCCGAGCAGGACGCGTTGCTGGCGCGCATCGGCGACATCTGCCGCGAGTTTGCGCCCGTCAGCCTGCGCATCTCGCAATCCGATGCGGAGAGTGCCGCGATCTGGAAGGGCCGCAAGGGAGCGTTCGGCGCGGTGGGCCGCATCAGCCCGGATTATCTCTGCATGGACGGAACGATCCCGACGAGCCGCTTGCCGGAAACATTGCGCCGTATCGGCGAGATGACGGAGGCCGCGCGCCTGAAGGTTTGCAACATATTCCACGCCGGCGACGGCAATCTGCACCCGCTGATAATGTTCGACGCCAACGATCCCGACAGTTTCCACCGTGCCGAAGTGCTTGGCGCGGACATACTGAAACTATGCGTGGAGGTGGGCGGCTGCCTGACCGGCGAGCATGGCGTGGGCGTGGAAAAGCGCGACCTGATGTCCGTGCAATTCACTGCAGCCGAGCTCGACCAGCAACGCAAGCTGAAGAGCGCGTTCGATCCCGGATGGCTTCTAAACCCGTCAAAGGTGTTCCCACTCCTGGCGGACGCCTAGGATTGCAAGCAGCCTTGGTTGCCAAAGCGGCTTTTGTAGAACCTGCGCGGAAGCCGATGCGACCGGGACGCAAAAGTTTTTTGGTTCTTTTTTTCAAAAAAGAACTGCTTTCTTCCTATGCTTGAACCTGCCAACGAAGCCGAACTCTGCGAGCAAGTAGCCGAAGCTCACGCCATCAACGAGCCGCTCTGCGTGCAGGGCGCCGGCACGAAACTGGGCATGCTACGCCCCGTGCAAGCCGCAAGAAGCCTGAGCACGCGCTGCCTGACCGGCACCACGCTATATGCGCCAAAGGAGCTGGTGTTCTCCGCCCGCAGCGGCACCAAGCTAGCCGACGTGCAGACGATGCTCGCCGAACATGGGCAGCATCTGATCGCCGAGCCACCGGATTACGCGCGGCTGCTTGGCACGGCGTCGGGCGCGCAGACGTTGGGCGGCGTCACGGCGACCAATCTGTCAGGGCCGCGGCGTGTCGCTTGGGGGGCGATGCGCGACCACGTTCTCGGCATGCGGGCGGTGGACGGGACCGGTGCATTGCGGCGGGCAGGCGGGCGCGTGCTGAAGAACGTGACGGGGTTGGATATCTGCAAGCTGCTGACGGGAAGCCATGGCACGCTGGGCGTGATGACGGAGATTACGCTGAAGGTGTTACCGGCGCCTGAATCGAGCGGAACGCTGGTGTTTTCCGGGTTGGATGCGGTGCGCGGCGTGGCGGCTCTGTCGGCGGCGCTGGGCAGCCCGTATGGCGTGTCCGGTGCGGCGTATCTGCCGGAGGAGGCCGCCGCGCGGCTGGGTCTGCCGGGCGCCGTGGCGCTGGTGCGCATCGAGGAGTTCCGGGCGAGCGTGGCCTATCGGCTCGGGCGGCTGCAAGGCGAGATGGCGGCGTTTGGTGCCGCCGACTTGCTGGACGAGGCGGCTAGCCTGGCCGCATGGGCGGCGATACGCGATGCTACCGTGCTGCCGGCTGAGCATACGGACGCCATCTGGCGGGTATCTGTCCGGCCCTCCGCGGGGCCTGGCGTGCTGGCAGCGGCTAATGCGGCTGGCGTGCGCGGGTATCTCGATTGGGGCGGCGGGTTGCTGATGCTCGCAGGGCCGGCCAGCGAGGCGGCGCATCTTGCGATCGCGGGCGCGGCGGCGGCCGGTGGTGGGGTGTGGACATTGATGCGCGCGCCTGAGCCGTTGCGTGCGGCGGTGGACGTGGTGCCGCGCGAGGCGGCGCCGTTGCGTGCAATTGCGCGCCGGGTGAAGGAGGTGATGGATCCGCGCGGCATCCTGAACCCCGGGCGCCTTGCGGCAGGTATGTAGGGAAATATGCAAACCAATTTCACCGAGCTGCAGCTTGCCGATCCGGATACCGCGAGCAGCAACCAGATTTTGCGCACCTGCGTGCATTGCGGAATGTGCACGGCCACATGCCCGACTTTCCTGCTGCAGGGCGACGAACTGGATTCGCCGCGCGGCCGCATTTACCTGATGAAAAACATGCTGGAAGGCGGTCAGCCGGCGACGGAGGAGGTGGTGCGCCACGTCGACCGTTGCCTGTCCTGTCTTGCCTGCATGACGACGTGCCCGTCCGGTGTGAACTACATGCACCTGGTGGATCACGCGCGGCGGTATATCGAGGACACCTACGAGCGTCCGCCGGCAGACCGCGCGCTACGCTGGGTGTTGGCAAAGGTGCTTCCCGATACCGGGCTGTTTCGCCTTTCCATGGTAGCGGCCCGGCTGGCGCGGCCGCTGGCGGGATTGGTGCCCGGCACATCGCAGGTGTCGCAACGGCTGCGCGCGATGCTGCGCCTGGCGCCGGCGCGCCTGCCGGCCTCCGGCAAGATGCAGCGCCCGCAGGTGCATCGCGCGCAGGGTGAACGTCGTGCGCGCGTGGCGTTGCTGACCGGCTGCGCGCAGAAAACCCTGGCGCCCAGCATCAACGAAGCAACGATACGCTTGCTCACGCGCATGGGCGCCGATGTGGTGATCGCCCCGGAAGTCGGCTGCTGCGGCGCGCTCACGCATCATCTTGGCCGGCATGACGACGCGATGGCGGCGGCGCGCGCGGCGATCGAGGGGTGGTCGGTAGAAATTGAGACCGGCGGGCTGGACGCGATCGTCGTCAATACCTCCGGCTGCGGCACGACGGTGAAGGATTACGGCTTCATGTTCCGCAACGAGCCGGAACCGTGGCGCAGCCGTGCGGCCGAAGTATCGTTGCGCACCAAGGATATCAGCGAAATCCTCTCCGAGTTCGGCTACGCGCCGACGCGCGCGGCGTCCGGTTTGCGCGTGGCGTATCACAGCGCATGTAGTCTGCAGCATGGGCAGAGGTGTGATAGACGCGCCGAAGGTGCTGCTGCGCCGCGCGGGTTTCAAAGTGGTGGAGCCGGCCGAGCCGCATATCTGCTGCGGTTCGGCCGGCACCTACAACATCATGCAGCCGGAAATTGCCGGCCGTCTGCGCGCGCGCAAGCTGGCCAATATCGCGCGCACGAAACCGGATCTGGTGGCGGCGGGGAATATCGGTTGCATCACGCAATTGCAGGGCGGCGCGGCACCGCTGGTGCATACCGTGGAGTTGCTGGACTGGATGGCGGGCGGACCGAAGCCGGCGGCTTTGGACCAGCTGGCCGCCGCATGAGGCGCCAGGCTGTTCTGGCCGGCGCGCTGCTGCTGGCCGCCGCCGCTCCGTCGCCGGATCGTGCGGCGCCCTTGCTGGACGCGCTGGCCCATGCGCCGAGCGAGCAGCAGGCGGAGATGCTGGAGCAGCAGATCGGTGCGACCTGGCGCGCGGCTGTTTCGCCCGCGGTGCAGTTGCTAGCCGACCGGGCGATGCAGTCGCTGGGCCAGCAGGATCCCCGCACGGCGATAGGCGATCTGGATGCGGCCCTCGACCTGCAGCCGGACTCTGCGTTGCTGTGGCGCCTGCATGCCGAAGCGCGCTTTGCAAATGGGGACAGCAGGGGCGCGTATGCCGATCTGGCGCAGGCGCTTTCGCGCGAGCCGCGGTGTTTTCCGGCCTTGGCGGATCTGTCGCGCATGGCGGAGTCGAAGAATGACGGGAAGCGTGCGTTGCAGGCCTGGCAACGGTATTTGCAGATTGATCCGCATGCGCCGAGAGGCGAGGCACGGTTGCAGATATTGCAACGCAAGGTCTCCGGAGACGCGCTTTGATACCAATCTGTCTGGGAGGAAGGAAAAAAGGCCTTCTTTTTCGAGAAAAAGAAGCAAAAAGTCTTTTGCTGTGACGCCTGCACGGAGATTTGGGTATTCCTGCAACCGCATTGGCTTGCAATACGAGCGTAAGCTTTGATGCAGGCGTCGGACCAAAAGCTTTTTGGTCCTTTTTCTCGAGAAAGGACTACTTTTCTGCCTTCTACTTCTTACCAGCAACCTCGATCCCGAAATCCGCCCGATCCGGCGGCCCAAGCGCGATATCGATCGTCCCTTTCGCCACCGCCCTGATCCGGTCGGAGAGCAATCCGCCCTGTATCATCACCGCGCGCACGGCGAGCGCGCGGTCCAGGGACAGGCGTCGCGCGGCGGAGGGATCGTCCGCGGTGCCGGGCGCCCAGGCGGTGATGTCCACAACTGCGGTGGAACTTGCCAGTGCCTGCTGGGTGATCTTCTGCACGGCTGCCAGGGTGGTTGGGTTCAGGTCCGATACGCCGGGGCCGAAGGTGATACGCGCGCCGCCCGGTATCTGCAATGCGATGCCGGCTGCTTTTGCGCTGACAGGCACCGGCGGCGGCGGCGGCGGCGCGTGTGCCGGCATTGTGAAAGGTGGCGGCAGGATCACGGGATTTGCTGGCGGGGCAGATGGCATACGCGGCGCCGTCAGGCGCGCGGCGGCTGGTTTGGCGGGGTGCGCTGTGGGATGTTTTCGTGTTTTCGCGGCTGCTGCAGCGGGCGGCGCGGGCGTGTTTGCCGGTTTTGCGGAGGGCGCTAACTGGTCCAGGGCTTTATCATCCGTGCTGACTTGGGCGAGCGCGGCGGGCATGGTCAAAAGCAGCAGGATCGCGGCCCGTTTTGCGCAGATCGAGAACATGCCTGTGCGAGGCTGAGGCTGGGGCGATCGCCGCATCGCGAAGGTGACGATGCTGGCGACCGCATCGCGCAAAGGCGGGCGGCTTGCTTTGCTCATACCGCCCGTATACCGCCCTAGCTTCCGGCGGGGAAGTCTGCACCGAGGCTGGCGCTTTCCCATTTGTCTATCTCAGCGCCCATTGCCGCCAGTTTGCCGCGCACGATATCCACCGCCATCTTGCCGAGCAGCAGATGCAGCGGCGGCTCCGGGCTTTCACCGCCGCCACAATCGCGTGTGCCGCGCGAACGGGGTCGCCCTGCTGGGTGCCGGAATAGCCGTTTATCTGGCGGCGGCGCTTGCCGGCGGTTTCGGCATAGGCTTCGATGTCCTGTTTCGGCATGCGCAGCGAGCGGCCGGCCCAGTCGGTGCGGAACGGCCCAGGCTCCACGATGGTCACGCCAAGGCCGAGCGGGCGTATCTCGTGGGCGAGCGCCTCGGACAGGCCTTCGACAGCGAATTTCGATAGCGTTGTAGTAGCCCACGCCAGGAAAGCCCACGAGCCCGCCTTGCGACGACAGGTTTACGACGTGTCCGCGGCCGCGTGCGCGCATGCCGGGCAGCACGGCCTTTGTCATGTCGATAAGGCCGAATACGTTGGCTTCGAACTGTGCGCGTATTTCGTCGTCCTCGCCTTCCTCGATGGCGGCCATGTAGCCGTAGCCGGCATTGTTCACCAGCACGTCGATCGCGCCGAACTTCGCCTCGGCCTGTTTCACGGCGTCGGCAATCTGGTCCGGTTTCGTCACGTCGAGCGCGAGGGCCAGCGCGCGTTCGGGAAATTCGGTGGCGAGGTCGGCTACGCGATCCGCGTCGCGCGCGGTGACGACGGCGCGGCCGCCGCGCTCCAGTATCACGCGGGCGATTTCGCGGCCGAAGCCGGTTGAGCAGCCGGTGATGAACCAGACAGCGTTCTTGTCGATTGGCATGAGTTGGTCTCCAGGGAGGCAGGCAAGTAAGCAGTTCTTTTTTGAAAAAAAGAACCAAAAAACTTTTGGTCCCTGTCGGGGAGTGTTGAAACACGCGCCGACAGGGAGCAAAAGCTTTTTGCTTCTTTTTCTCGAAAAAGAAGGCCTTGCTAACTTGCCTTTTTCTTCGGCGCAGCCTTCGCCTTGGCTTTCGCGGCAGGCTTGCTTTCAGCCTGCCCAAGGCTCTTCTTCAGAGCCGCCATAAGATCTATCACATTACCCCGCTCCGGCGCCACTTCGGCGGCAGGCTTGAACCCGGAGCCCTTGATCTTCGCGTCGATCACCTCGCGCAAGCGCGCCTCGTAGCGATCCTCCAGATCGGAAGGGGCGAAGGGTTTCTGCTGGCGCGCGATAAGCTGGGTCGCAAGGCTCACCATGTCCGCATCCGGCTTGTCCTTCGGAACCCTGTCGAACAGGGTTGCCGAATTCACGATGTCGCGGTGTTCGTAGAGCGTGTGCACCACCAGCCCGTCCTGCATCGGCATGATGGCCACCGCGCGTTCGCGGCGGGATATCACCACGCGGGAGAGTGCGACTGTTTTGGCCTGCCGTATCGCGTCGCGCAGAACCACATACACGTCCTGTGCGGAATCGCCGTCCGGCGCCATGTAGTAGCTGGTGTCGAAATACACCGGGTCGATGCTGTCGAGGGTCACGAACTTGTCGACGGTCAGCGTGCTGGAGCTCTCGATGCGGGCTTTTTCGAAATCCTCGTCGTCCATAAGCACATACTGGTCTTTTTCGAATTCGTAGCCGCGCGCCAGGTTGCGCCGGGAGAGTTCCTCGTCGGTTTGCGCATCGAGCGTGACCATGCGCACGCGGTTGCCGGTTTTCGGGTTGATGAAATTAAAGTGCAGGTTGGAGGTTTCGCGATGCGCGGTGTGCAGCGCCACCGGGCAGGAAACGAGGGCCAGGCGCAGATGTCCGCGCCAGATCGGGCGTTCAGCCATGTTTGCGCGTCTTTCCAGTGGGAGTTGCGATGAGTGTCTGGCGCGTGTCGGCGAAGCCGGCCCAGGGATCGGCGCGCAGTTTGGCGATACGCGCCGGCACGGTATGTATTGTAAAGGCCTGCGGGTCGAGCTTGTCCGTGACCTCGCGCCAGGTGACAGGCACGGCGACGGTGGCGTGCGGGCGCGCGCGCGGCGAGAACGAAGCGATCGCGGTGGAACCTAGACCGTTGCGCAACCAGTCGATCAGGATGCGGCCGCGGCGGCGCACTTTCGGCACCGAGGCCACGTATAAATCCGGCGCGCCTCGCTCGAGTTTCTCGGCAAAGCCGCGGCACCAGGCGCGCGCGAAATCCCAGTCGCAGGACGGCACCAGCGGCACCACGAGATGCAAGCCCTTGCCGCCGGAGGTGCGGCACCAGCTTGCGTAACCTTCAGCCTCCAGCTTGCTCTTTATGTCGTGCGCGGCGCGGATTATCTGCGGCCATTCCACATTGTCGCCAGGATCGAGGTCGAACACCAGGCGGTCGGGATGGGCCGCGTCAGCAAGCGTGCTGCCCCAACTGTGCAACTCGACCGCGGAAATCTGCGCGGTGGCGATCAGCCCGTCGGTGCCTTCGAGCGACAGATAGGGTGCCTCGTCGCACGCGCCTTCCTGCAGGCTCGGCGGCATGCCGCGATTGGCGTGTTTCTGGAAGAAGTGTTCGCCATCTATGCCGTCGGGGCAACGCACGAAGGCGAGCGGACGGTGGGCGATGGCGGCGGTCGCGGTGTCGCCCATCGTCTGCCAGTAGGTTGCGAGGTCCTGCTTGGTGACCGCCTTGTGACCGTCCGCGGCGGGCCATAATTCGCGCTCGGGATGCGTCAGGCGCACGCCGCCGAGCTCCGCGCTGCGCGCGGCCGGTTTCTGTGCGCGCACGATACGGCCGGAGTGGGAGCGACCGCCGAGTTCGATGCGCCTGGCTTCCGGATTGGGGATGTCGCGTATCACCTCGGCGGCCGCCTTGTCCTCGCGCAGGCCCAGGAACACGGCGTGCCGCAGCCGGCCGGCACCTGACCAGCCGGTATATTGCACTTCGGCCACCAGCTCGGGCTTCACCCAGGCGATATCGGAAGGCGGCTTCTCCTCGGTCAGCAGGAGCTGTGCCGGGCGCGTCGCTGGCCAGCTTCTTCAACTGTGCCGACAAATCCTGCAGGGTTGCCTCGGTGAAGCCGCTGCCGCAGCCGCCGACGTAATGCAGTTTGCCGGTCTCGTCGCGGAAACCGAGTTGCAGCGAGCCCAGGCCGGTGCGGCTGCCATGCGGCGGGGTCCAGCCGAGTATGAGGAACTCCTCGCGGCCCTGGCATTTCACCTTCAGCCAGTCGCGGCTGCGGCCGGCATGATAGGCACTGTCGGCGCGTTTGCAGATGATGCCTTCCAGGCCCATGGCGCAGGCGCTTCGGCGCACGGTGTCGGTGACGCCTTCGAGGTGGTCGCTGCACGCGGATAAAATCCTGCTCGCGGCACCAGCCCGGCAAGGGCCGCCTTGCGGTCGCGTGAGCGCAGGTCGCGCAGATCCCAGCCGTCCAGGTACAGCAGGTCGAACAGATAGAGATGGAGGCGTCGGGTCGCGCCCTGCCGACAGTGCGGCCTGCAGATCCGGGAAGCTGGACAGGCCGTCCGGCTGCAGAGCGACCAATTCGCCGTCGGCCATCAGCTTATCCGCCGGCAGCGCGGCCGCGGCGCGGCTGCGACGGCGGGAGGCGGTGCGTCCAGTCCAGGCCGTTGCGCGTGAGCAACGCGAATGTCGTCGCCATCCTTGCGTACGATCAGGCGGTAGCCGTCGAACTTGACCTCGCTCAGCCATTCGGCGCCCTGCGGCGGCAGGTCGGCGTTGCTGGCGAGCATCGGCGCCTGGGCTTCGGGCAACGGTGCAGCATGGGCGCCGGCCGGGATCGATTTGGCCGGTTTGGCGGACTTGGCCGGTTTCCGGGCCGGCTTGGCCGCGGCTTTCGCGGAAGCCGTGCGTTTGGCGGCCGGCTTGGCGGGTGCGGCGCGGCTCGGCAGCGGCACCGCTTCCATCTCCGCCGCATCGAGGCCGGCGCGCTCCTCGGCATCGTGCTCCTTGATCAGCAGCCAGCTTTCGCCGCGTTCGCCTGGCCGCGGCTTGAGCCGTATCAGCACGAAGCGGCCATGCAGGCGCGCGCCATCCAGGCTGAACTTCATCTCGCCGCGCTCGAGGTCCTAAGCGGCATCGCCCACCGGCTGCCAGGTGCCGCGGTCCCAGATCTCCACCACGCCGGCGCCGTAATTGCCGGCAGGGATCACGCCCTCGAAATGCGCATAGGCAATCGGATGATCCTCGATATGCATCGGCCAGCCGCTTATGCGCGGGGTCCATGCTGGGGCCCTTCGGCACCGCCCAGCTCCACAGCACGCCGCCATGCTCGAGCCGGAAATCCCAGTGCAGCCGGCTCGCCGCGTGTTTCTGCACCACGAAGATCGGCGCGTCGGCGGCACCCGACGCTGGCGCGTCGGCAGGCTCCGGCGTGCGCGCGAAATCGCGCTTGCCGCGGTAGGTCTCGATCGAGGTGTCCCGGTTCGCCATGACATTGCAGCAACGTTATCTGGACAGTGCAGGTTTCTCGCCGCTGGCGGGAACCGGATCGCGACCATGTGGTATGGCATTGCCTCGCACCCCAAACGCCACAAGGCCCGCATGCCCGACCACGTCCAGGAACCCGACGATTTCGCCATCACCGCGCAGATCTCCCTCGTCGAGCAGCGTTTCCGCACGCTCAAGCACAACGACATGTTCGGCGTGTTCGACCAGCGCGGCGACATACGGCCCGGGCCAGGCGGCACCGAGGGGCTGTATTTCAACGACACGCGGTATCTCTCGGAGTTCGAGCTGGTGGTGGCCGGCCGCCAGCTGGTGCTGCTCAGCTCCACGCTGCGCGACGACAACGCGACGCTCACCTGCGACCTGAGCAACCCCGACCTGCCGCATCTGGCGGGCGACGGCGAGGGCACCGACGGGCTGCGACAGCAATCTGATCCACGTCCGCCGCTCGCGCTTCCTGTGGCAGGGCGTGTGCCACGAGCGGATCTCGATACGCAATTTCGACGTGGTGGCGCACACGCTGCCGGTTGAGATACGCTACGGCGCGGATTTCGTGGATCTGTTCGAGGTGCGCGGCATGACGCGCACGCGGCACGGGCGCCATGCGCCGGCGGCGGTGACGATGCAGTCGGTGACGCTCGCCTATACCGGGCTGGACGAATTGCGGCGCACCACCGATCTGCGTTTCGATCCGCCGCCGGAGCGCATCGACGAGGGCCGCGCGCTGTTCGGCGTGGAACTGCCGCCGCATGGGCGCAGCCTGATCTTCGTGGAAATCGCCTGCGATACGGCAAGCGGCGCCGGCGCGGATTCGGGGCGCGCGCCGGCCGAAAGCTTTCTCAACCGGATGATCGAGCAGCGGCGCTGGACGCGCCAGCGCAGCGCCAAGGCGGCCGGCATCGAGAGCAGCAACGAGGTGTTCAACGAGGCGATGCGGCGCGCGATCAGCGATCTCACGATGCTGACCACGGATACCACGAGCGGCCCCTATCCGTATGCCGGCATTCCCTGGTTCAGCACGGCGTTCGGCCGCGACGCGATATTGACCGCGCTCAATGTTCTGTGGATGGACCCGACGATCGCTGCCGGCGTGCTGCGGTATCTGGCGGCAAACCAGGCGACCGCCACGGATGCGGCCTCCGACGCGGAACCCGGCAAGATACTGCACGAGGTGCGTCGCGGCGAGATGGCGGAACTCGGCGAGGTGCCGTTCCGTCGGTATTACGGCAGCGTGGATGCGACGCCGTTGTTCGTGATGCTGGCCGGCGCGTATTTCGACCGCACCGGCGATGTGGCGTTGCTGACTGGTTTGTGGCCGAATATGCAGGCGGCGCTTGGCTGGATGGACAGTTACGCCGACCGCGATCCAGACGGTTTCGTCAGCTATTTCCGCCAGACCGAGGAGGGCCTGGCCAACCAGGGCTGGAAGGACAGTTTCGACAGCATCAGCCATGCCGACGGCACGCTGGCCGTGGGCCCGATCGCACTTGTAGAAGTGCAGGGCTACGTGTTTGCGGCGCGGCGTGCGGCGGCGCTATCGCGCGCGCGCTCGGGGCACGACGCTGCGGCGGAGGCGGAGGATGCCAAGGCGGCGCGGCTGCAGGCGGCGTTCGAACTGCGGTTCTGGTGCGAGGAATCGGCACCTATGCGCTGGCGCTGGATGGCGCGCGGCAGCCGTGTCGGGTGCGCGCTTCCAATGCGGGGCATTTGCTGCTGACCGGCATCTGCTCGCCGGAACGCGGGTTGCGCGTGGCGGAGGGGCTGATGGGCAGCCGGTTCTTCAACGGCTGGGGCGTGCGCACGCTGGCCTCCGGCGAGGCGCGTTATAATCCGATGAGCTATCACAACGGCAGCGTGTGGCCGCACGACAATGCGGTGATCGCGCTGGGCATGGCGACGTACGGGCTCAAGCCGCAGGCGGAGCGGATTTTTGCGGGGCTGTTCGATGCGGCTTTGTATGTGGATCTGCGGCGTTTGCCTGAGCTGTTCTGCGGTTTTGCCAGGCGGCGTGGGCAGGGGCCGACGTTGTATCCTGTCGCGTGTTCGCCGCAGGCCTGGGCGGCTACGGCTTTGCATGCGGCTTTGGCGGCGTGTCTGGGGTTGCGGTTCGATGTGGCGGAGCGAGCGTGGTGTTCGACCGGCCGCGTTTGCCGGATTTCCTCGATGTGTTGACGTTGCATAATCTTGCTTTGGGGGATGCGCGGATTTCCGTGGTGTTGCGTCGTATGGGTAGTGAGGTGGCGATGAACGTGTTGGAGCGGACTGGGGTTATTCATGCGGTGTTGCGGAGTTAGGTAAGGCCAGGCCTTCTTTTTCGAGAAGAAGAAGCAAAAAGCTTTTGCTGTGACGCGGTTGGGGGGCTTCGGTCTGATCCTTGTGGTTTGCTGAATGAAACTGCCGTCTGGGGACGCCGCGCTCACCCGGCAAAATATGCGGAAACCGCTTCTGTTGTGACGACTACATCTCGCACCGTTTTCCACACCAGCGAGCCTTTTATAAAGCTCGTGTTCGGTTAAGAAGCTAAATGGTATAGACTGAGCCGAAGCGTGTGAGCAGCGAACGGAGCAAACGTTTTTTGGTCCTTTTTTTCAAAAAAGGACTGCTTGCTTCCTATTCTGGCGCAACCGTCCGCGGCCTGCCCTCCGCGTCCACAGCTACCATGACGAAGCGCGCCTTGGTAACCCGCTCGTGGCGGATCGGCAGCGTGCGGCGCGCCCAGACGTCGACGTCGATCGTGATGGACGTGCGGCCGACGCGCACCAGGTCGCAGTAGCAACTTATCAGGTCGCCGACATGGACGGGGCGGAGGAATACCAGATCCGAGACGGCGACGGTGGCGACGCGGCCGGCGGCGCGTTCGTGGGCGACCGACCCGGCGGCCATGTCCATCATGCCCATGATCCAGCCGCCGAAGATGTCGCCGGAGGCGTTGGTATCGGCCGGGACGGCGGGGACGCGCAGGGCCAGGTCGCCGCGGGGCGATTCCGGTTCGGCGGGGTCGGGCGGGTTCAATGGTTGGGCCAGAGGCCGGGGGTGGCGACTTCGACCGAGTGGGAGTCCGGATCGCGGAAGTAGAGGCTGGTGCCGCCGGCTGGCCAGGTTATGCGGCTTTCTATGGCGATGTTCTGGGCGGCCAAATGGGCGGACCAGGCTTCCAGCGCGCCGACGGGTATGGCGAAGGCGAGGTGCTGGGTGCCTCGGCCGTCATGGGCGGGGATGGTGCCCTGGGGCGTCTGGCTGGGCTGGGCCGAGCCGCCGCGGGCGAACAGGAGGAGCACGCCGGCGCCTGGGACGCCCATGGCGCACATGCGGTCGTCGCGCAGGAACTGCTCGAAGCCGAGCACGCGGGCGTAGAAATCGTGGCTCACGCCGAGATCCGACACGTAGAGCGCGGTTTCCAGGATGTGGCCAAGGCGGGGGGCGGGCATTTCAGTGCCTGTGCAGGGGGTGGGCCAGCGTGGCTGTTGGTTCCGGCTCGTCGGTGCCGCTGCTCCGGTGGAAGCTGGTGAGGGTCGGCAGGCGGGTGATGACGGTAGTGGTTTGCGCCTGGGCGGGTGGGGCCAGCAGGACTAGCGCGAAGGCGGGGGCGGGGACGATTCTCATGGGCGGCAGGGTGGCATGGGGCGGGCGCGGAAGGAAGCAAGGCGGCGCTTGCCCGGGCGGCGCCGGAACCCTGCCGGGCAAGCTGGTGTTCTAGGGCGCACAACCACGGGAGCCTTACCATGACCAAAACCGCTGACCCGGCGACGCTCGAGAAGCTGTCCGGCATGATCAAGCACATACAGACCGCGATGCTGACCAGCGAGGATGGCGATCATTTGCGCGCCCGGCCGATGGTGGCGGCGCAGAAGGATTTCACCGGCGAGCTGTTCTTCTTCACCCATGCCAGCGCGCACAAGGTGGCTGAAGTTGGCGCCAAGCATCGGGTTGGCGTGACGTATGCGGATTCGCATCACCAGCTCTACGTGTCGCTGTCCGGCTCGGCGGAAGTGGTGCGCGATAAGGCCGAGGTTACGGCGCATTGGGCGGAGCCGATGCGGACCTGGTTTCCCAAGGGCGTGGAGGATCCGGACATCGCCATACTGAAGGTGCATGTTGATCAGGCCGAGTATTGGGATACGCCTTCTTCCACGATGGTGCATCTGTATGGGTATGTGAAGGCGGTTGTTACGGGTGAGGCGCCGTCTCCTGGCGAGAATGAGAAGGTGACAGTGAAGTAAGCAAGGCCTTCTTTTCTGAAGAAAAGAAGCAAAAGACTTTTGGTCCCTGTCGGGGAGCGTTGAAACATTCGCCGACAGGGAGCAAAAGCTTTTTGGTTCTTTTTCTCGAAAAAGAACTGCTTGCTTTTAGTGCCGGCCGACCAGCGCCAATAGTATTTCGACGATTATCAGGACTACTATTGCGGCTTCCATTAGGCCGGCGCGGCTGCTGGCGGCTTCGTCGTAGAGGGCGGCGTAGGTGTCGCGGATGATGGAGAGTTTGCGGTTTACGGCGGCGCTTACGGCTTTTACGCGAAACAGGTCGAGGGCGGCGGCATAGACGCGGGCGAGATAGACGTCCTCGGTTACTTGCAGGGCGTTGTCGACTTTTTCGGTCAGTTCGGTGACTTCGGCGACCAGCGTGTAGAGGCGGCGGGCGAGGCCGGCGAAGCGGCTTGGGCCTCGGCTCAGGCGGCGCGTGGCTTCTTCTACCAGGTCGTACATGCGGGGGAGTTCGGCATCGAGCAGTTCGTCGTAGTAGCGCATTTGCAGGAACTGGGCGTTGGCGGTTTCTATGACGTCGGTGACGTCCGTGTCGCGCCTGGGCTCGAAGATGAAGGCGCGGTCCCAGGTCAGGACTACCAGGTCGTCGGTGTAGTAGCTGAAGCGGCGGCTCAGGAGGTCGGCGCGGGCGCCTTCGGCCATTTTCCGGGTTTCGCCGCTTAGCAGGGGGACGAGGTCTATTTCGCGGCCGAGTTCGGTGGCGAGGACGGGTTGGGCGAAGCTGTGGACGGTGGCGACCAGGTAGTCTTCGTCGAGGTCCGAGCGGTTTGGTCGATCGAGGGCGGGGCCGATGGGTTCTCGGAGGATGTCGAGCAGGTTGTGCCAGAAGGCGATGTCGGTTTCGGTGCCGATGGCGGCTTCCACGGCGTTCATGCGGGCGGTGTATTGTTGCCAGGTGAGGTTGTCGGCGGGGATCTGGACGGCGAGGGTTATCACGCCGAAGGCGTAGAGGCGGGCGGTGACGGTGGCTTCCACTTCGGTGGGGGTGGTTTCCTGCAGGGTGATTTGCAGGGGGGAGAGGACCAGGCCTAGCGGGGGATCTCCGAAGGATACGGCTTTTGGCGGGGTTCCGGTGAGGCGCGAGCGGGCGCCCTGGCGCGCCTGGCTGGCCCAGAGTTGTTCGGCGCGCTGGAGGTCTATGGCGTAGGCGACGTCGAACAGCCGCAGGGCGGTTATGTGTCCGGAGACGACGCGCGGTTCTTCTGTTTCGGCCTGGCGTGGGTGGGTGGGTGTGGCGATATCCATAATGGGCGCAGCCTAGCAGCATTTGGCGGGCAACGGCTGCGGAATGATCTGGCTGGGCGGTTGGGTGGGTTGTTGGGTTTTGCGGGCGGCGGTCAGTGCGGCGGGCGGCGGTGCGGCGCCCATCCGGGCTGGGACCAGGCGGGCTCGGTTTCGGGGGGCGGGTGGGGGGCGGCTGCGGCCAGGCTGCTTGCGAGTTTTTCGTAATCCAGTTCGAAGCCGAGGTCTTCGCAGATGGTGGCGAGGAGGTCTGGCAGCGGGGTGGTGCCGTCGGGGTCCAGTGCGAGTTCGGTTTCGAGCAATTCGTCGGCTTCTTCGCGCAGCCTGCGGCGGCCCGAGCGGTCCTGGGTGGCTTCGCGTATGGCGATGCGCAGGGTGGCGCGCCTTGGGTCTGCCTGGGCGCGTATGGCGCCGGTGACGATGCGTTCTTCGAGTTTGATTGCCTGGCGGACGGCGCTGGAGAGGTGGGCGAAGAGGCTGGCGGGGTGTGGGGCGCGGGGGGTTGGCGGTTCGGAGGGGTGTTCGGTGGCGGGCGGCTGTTCGGCGAGGACCTGTTCGGTGCGTTGGGCGGCCAGTTCGGCGAGCCTCATGCCGAGTTCGGCGAGGCGCCGGCATTGGGCTTGCTGGCGGGCGTGGCGTTCGGCGGTGGTTTCCGGGTTGGTGTGGGTGGCGGGCATTTGGGTGGGCGCCTGGGGTGGTGTTGGGGAACATAATAGGAACATTTGCGGGGGGATGGCAAGGGTTTTTTGCGTCCCGAGTAGATGATGATTGTGCTACGGTCATGATGATTACTGTTCGGAGTCACCGCACGACGGGCTGCCCGGCCTACATCTCGGACTTGTTGACTCGATTGGTCCCTCTCGTCAGGCCGATGTCGCAGCGTATGGGCATCGACGAAGACTTTATGCTAACGTTGTCGGTCCACGAACACGGTTGGCAGGACACGCATAACGATAAACTCCACAATCTTTTCGGGACTAACGCATGGGGGCGGCAATAATCTGTCGTATTCGTCCGATGTGGCTGCCGCGCAGTCCTGGGAGTCGCATTACGGCGGGGCCGTCCGCGGCAGCAAGACGCTTGCAGATTTTGTCGGGCGGCTTAGAGCACTAGGCTACAACAGCAAAGACCCCGATTAAGACAAGAAGATGGCTGACACGTTCAAGGCCGTAAAGAAATACAAGTTGGCCTGCGGTGTGAAGGGAGATCCCAATGCAGCCGCTTTCTAAGAACTGGCGCATTCCAGCTAATGTCGCGTGCGTGGCGGCAGCGCTGGTGTTTTCGTTTGTTCGGTTGGCGGTGGCGGCGGATCCCCTTGCCCGCTACGACGGCCATGACACGCAGGGACTGACACGCGTTGCGGGGTCGACTTACGTCAACGGCAACTACGGTTACGCTGTGCGCGTGCCGGGGGGCAAGTCGGCTGGATGGCCAAGCCGCCCTCCCCGAACCATGGCTTCTCGGTGTATTTGGGGCCGGGGCGGTCGATTGAGGTCGATGCGAGCTTCGACAGCGGCCTGCTCGGCTCGACGTCTGCGGTGGCTGACGACGCGGCAAGTGTTGTTCAGGGCGCGCAGGACAGCAAGACTCCGGAGACGCTCGGTAATCGGGCGGCCGAGCGGGTGGTGCAAAACTGGCCGGGCGGCGACCGGCGGCGCGTCATCGTGACTCGCTGGGATGATGCGGGGGGGGCGGGTGATGCGATAGTTTTCACGCTGACGTTGGAGACGACGGTGGCGGACTACGAGCATGACCTGCGCACGTTTGATGCCGTTTTAGAGTCTTTCCGGTTTACTCCGCGAACTTAATTAAGGGGGCTGAGTCGCGCGCTGGCCAGTTCGAGAGGAACCCGCCGATCGGTAGATTAACCGAAGGGTGTCAGGATCGTTGTTAGTCTCGCTTGTAGAATCGAATGGGTTTAGCACAGATGACGAATGCGGATAACCTTCGATAGCAATGCTTGGGAAGCAGTCTTTACTATTGCCGACACACGTTGGGAGCCGATCCGGGCTGCCCTGCAATATTAATGGTTGGAAGGGTTCATTTGCGCAGCGGGTTTTCGGATTGAGACTGATCACCAAGCGAACGCGTTCGACCTATTTCGCCCAACCTTTCGTCAATGTTTCTTTGACGTTCGGCCATCTACAAGCACCGGTTGCTTCACGCTTATTGGGTCTATAGGTCCGAATAACCCTGAGCATCCTGGCCTTCCTTTGATTCAAGCAGAGAAATTTCGAAGCGCGCTCGCGCTCGGGATGAAGCTTATGCATGGTCAGAATTGGATGGGATTGCCCGTTCCACATGATGTGGCCAACCCAGAGCTATACGTCGTCGAGTCTTCCGAAGAAGCTAGTGAACGCGAGAGCCGGCAAGTGCTGGTGTCTATGGCAATAAACGAGCGGGGCGTCGGCAATGCGGCTTTCGTTGCCGCCGACGGCTGGACAGATCGGCAGCGACGTCCTTCCTGAGGAAAAGAAGTTTAGCCGTGCTTGCGCTGAGTGGGCGGACGGAGAGTTGGTCGCCGCACACATTGCCTATCGAAATACCTTTCTTTGCACAAGTGACAGAGCCGGCCGCGCCGGCCGCTCGATTTTCGACACGCCAAATCGAGCGTGGCTTGCGGCAACCTACGGGTCGTTTGCGTGACATTGGAAGAACTAGCAGCGAAGATTTTGCTGTCAGCTTGAGTTCCGTTACGCCGTTTCGGCAACCGCTGAGTTGACCACGGTTTAGCAAATCTTGCGCGGTCAAGAAACAAAGCGGCCGGCGGTCCAGACGCAGGCGCCGCCGCTGGGTGTCCAGTAGCCGGGTTGCCATAGGATGGGGGCGTTGGGCCGGTGGGGGTGGGGTGGGCGGGGGAGCCAGGCGGGGGGAGCCACTCGTAGGTTCCGACTGTCCATTCCCAGTGGCCGGGGGCGAGGGCTGTTGGTGTGTCGGCGGCGGGTTTTGGCGGGGTGGGTTCGGCGGCGCGGGGTTGGGGGATGGTTGGGCATTTCATCGGCGCGATGTCGGCTGGGGTCTGGCAGGCGGCGAGCAGGAGCGGGAGAGCTGAGGCCAAGGCCCACCGTATCGGAAACGCAAGGCAATCGACCGCCCCGCAAAGCATTTCCGGACGACGGCGCGACAGCGGAGTCAAAAGTTTTTTGCTTCTTTTTTTCAAAAAAGAAGGCCTTCCTTCCTTCGCTTCCCTAGCCCGGCACCAAAACACACACCGCCGCCTGCGCCGCGATCCCCTCGCCGCGCCCGGTGAACCCCAGCCGCTCCGACGTCGTCGCCTTCACCGATACCTGATCCACCGACACCCCCAGCAGCTCCGCCAGGCGCGCCCGCATCGCCGGCGCGTGCGGCGTGATTTTCGGGTGTTC
Source organism: uncultured Alphaproteobacteria bacterium (assembly GCA_963795825.1). GTDB lineage: Bacteria > Pseudomonadota > Alphaproteobacteria > Acetobacterales > Acetobacteraceae > BOG-908. The sequence goes on from CAWCIW010000002.1 coordinate 242,191, forward strand.
GCAGATCAGCGTCACGTCCGCGTTGGCGAGGCGGCCGCCGCGGGCGGCGATGCGGTCGGCGGCGTGGCGCAGGAAGCGGGCGCTGTCGGCATCTTTCCATTCGCCGTCGGAGGGGGGGAAGTGGCGGCCGATATCGCCTTCGGCCAGCGCGCCGTAGATGGCGTCGCAGAGGGCGTGGATGCCGACATCGGCGTCGGAGTGGCCGTCGAGCCCGAAGGTGCAGGGCACGGTGACGCCGCACAGGATCATCGGGCGGCCGGGTTTGGTCACGTGGACGTCGAAGCCGGTGCCGATGCGCGGGATCATGCTGGGGGCCGGCGCCAGGGTGCGTTCCAGGCGGGCGGCATCTTCTGGGATCGTCAACTTCACGTTCTCCTCGTGGCCGGGGATGATGGCCACGCTGTGTCCGGCCTGTTCGAGCAGCCAGGCATCGTCGGTGGCGCCGGGGTGGGCGGGGGCGGCGTGGGCGGCCAGCAGCGTGGCGAAGTGGAAGGCCTGGGGGGTTTGCGCGCGCCACAGGTTTGCGCGGGGGATGGTCTCCGCGATCACGCCGGCGGTGGCGCGTTTGAGGGTGTCGGCCAGGGCGACGGCGGGGATGGCGCCGCGGTGGGTGGCCAGGGCGGCGATCAGCGCGGGGATGGTGCCTGGGGGGATGTGCGGGCGGGCGCCGTCATGGACCAGGATGATGTCCGGGTTGTGGGGGGCCAGGGCTTCGAGGCCGGCGCGCACGCTGTCCTGTCGGGTGGCGCCGCCTGGGACGGGGGGAGGTGTGGGAGGCCGGCGAGGGCGGCGTCGATGGCGGGGGCGTCGCCGACGGGCTGGAGGAGGTGGATGTGGGGGAGGAGTGCGGCGGCGGCCCAGTGGAGGACGGGGCGGCCGGCGATGAGGGTAAATTGTTTGGGGGTGGGGGTGGCGTAGCGGGTGCCGGTGCCGGCGGCTACCAGGATGGCGGCTATGCGCATGTTTGGGGGTTTGCGTCGGGCGGGGGAAAAAGGAAGGGCTTGTTTTTGGGCAGGCGGGTGCGGCGCCGGCTGGTTTGGGCGCGCGGCGGGTTTCTTCGCATTGCAACATGCCTGCGATCTGACTAGCGTGCCTAAATGATGGGCAGTGGGCTTCCTTCGATCGATCTTGGGCGTGGCGTGACGATTGCGGTGCCGGTGATCCTGGCGCCGATGTCCGGGGTCACGGACCTGCCGTTTCGGCGGCTGGCCAAGCAGCATGGGACGGGCATGGTGGTGTCCGAGATGATCGCGAGCTGGGCGATGCTGCGGGAGAACCGCAACACATTGCGTATGGCGGCGCTCGATGGCGGCGGCGGGCCGCGGGCGATCCAGCTGGCCGGGTGCGAGCCGGCGGCGATGGCGCAGGCGGCGCGGATTTCGGCCGATCTGGGCGCCGAGGTGATCGACATCAATTTCGGCTGTCCGGTGCGCAAGGTGGCGGTGGGCCAGCAGGCGGGCTCCGCGCTGATGCGCGACGAGGTGGCGGCGGCGCGGATCCTGGAAGCGACGGTGGCGGCGGTGGACGTGCCCGTCACGCTGAAGATGCGCATGGGGTGGGACCACCAGAGCCTGAACGCGCCGCGGTTGGCGGCGGTGGCCGAGCAATGCGGGATACGGATGGTGACGGTGCATGGGCGCACCCGGCAGCAATTCTATACCGGGGTGGCGGACTGGGATTTCGTGGGCGCGGTGAAGCGGGCGGTGGGTATTCCGGTGATCGTGAACGGCGATATCAACAGCGTGGAGGATGCGGCGGCGGCGCGGGCGCGGTCTGGCGCGGATGGGGTGATGGTGGGGCGGGCGTGCTATGGGCGGCCGTGGTTCCCGGCGCAGGTTGCCCATTTTTTGAGCACTGGGCGGAAGCTCGCTGAGCCGTCGTTGGCGGCGCAGCAGGCCACGCTGCTGGCGCATTACGATGCGATGCTGACGCATTTCGGCGCCGATGCCGGGTTGCGGCTGGCGCGCAAGCACGTGGCCTGGTACTCGCGCGGCCTGCCGGGTTCGGCGGAGTTCCGCGCCGCGATCATGCGGCTGACGGACGCGCCGGCGGTGGTGGCGCTGATCGACGGGTTCTATGCGCCGCTGATCGCCGCCGGGGTCTCACGCGACGTGCCGGTGCCCGAGCCGGAAGCGGCCGAGAGCGTGGCGGCATGAGGTTGCCGCTGGCGCGCCGGGCACGGCTGGCCGTGGTGAGCTCCGCGCCCGATCCGGCTGCGATGTTGCAGGCGATCCCGCTCGCCTGCGCGCTGGTGGATACGGATAACCGGTTCCGCTACGCCAATCCCGCGGCCGAGCAGTTCTTTGCGCTGTCCATCACGCAACTTCGCAATATGGGGCTGGGCGACCTGGTGGCGTCCGACAGTCCGCTGTTCGCGCTGATCGCGCAGGTGCGCGGCGGCGAGATGGTGGTGAGCGACCACGATCTGCATTTCGACGGTCCGCGGCTGCAGCGCCGCGGCGTGACGGTGCATGGCACGCCGTTCGCGGAGGATCCCGGCTGCGTGATGCTGACGTTCCAGTATGAGTCGGCGGCGCGGGTGCTGGACCGGCAGCGGCATTTCCGCAGCGCGGCGCGCTCGGTGGCGGGGATGGCGGCGATCCTGGCGCATGAGGTGAAGAACCCGCTCTCCGGGATACGCGGGGCGGCGCAGTTGCTGGAGAATACCGTGAGCGCGGCGGACCGCGAGCTGGCCGTGCTGATACGCGACGAGGCGGACCGGATACGCGAGCTGGTCGATCGCATGGAGGCGTTCGGCGAGAAGCCGGTGGTGCGCGATGCGGTGAATATCCACCGCGTGATGGAGCATGTGCGGCGGCTCGCGCATACCGGATTTGCGGCGCATCTGCGTATCGTGGAGTTGTACGATCCGTCATTGCCGCCGGTGCTGGGCAATCGGGACCAGTTGGTGCAGGTGCTGCTCAATCTGGTGAAGAACGCGGCGGAGGCGATCACCGCGGAGTCCGACCAGGGCGAGATCACGTTGATGACGGCGTACCAGCATGGCGTGCGCGTGGTGGTGCCGGGGACGCAGCGCCGGGTGCATCTGCCGCTGGTGGTGACGGTGCGCGACAGCGGGCCGGGGATTGCGGCCGATCTGCGGGAGAATCTCTTCGATCCGTTCGTGACGACGAAGCCCACAGGCAGTGGCCTGGGGCTTGCACTGGTTGCGAAGATCATTGGTGAACACGGGGGACTTATTGAAGTCGATAGCCGGCCTGGGCGTACGGAATTTCGGGTGTTCCTGCCTCTCTTCGTTGAAGATCGATAAGACAGAAAGCAAGGCCTTCTTTTTTGCAAAAAAGAAGCAAAAAACTTTTGCTCCGTTGCCTGCCCCACGGCCTGCGCATCTATTGCAGGCAGCGGTGCTTGCAGAGGCAGGGCGGGCTTCGGTGCAGGCGGGAGTCAAAAGTCTTTTGCTTCTTTTCTTCAGAAAAGAAGGCCTTTCTTCCTTATGACCCCCCCAACCGTATTAGTCGCGGACGACGACCGCTCGATCCGCACCGTGCTGACCCAGGCGCTGGGCCGCTCCGGCTACCAGGTGCGCGCGACCGGCAGCGCCGGCATGCTGTGGCGCTGGGTGGAGGAGGGCGAGGGCGACCTGGTGATCACCGACGTGGTGATGCCGGACGATAACGGCCTGGACCTGCTGCCGCGCATCAAGCGCGTGCGCCCGGAACTGCGGGTGATCGTGATGAGCGCGCAATCCACGCTGATCACCGCGGTAAAGGCTGCGCAGCGCGGCGCGTTCGAGTATCTGCCCAAGCCGTTCGACCTGGCCGAGCTGCTGGCCGTGGTGGCGCGCGCGCTGGCGGTGCCTACGCCGGTGGGCGACGGGGTGGAGGTGGTGCGCGACAGCGAGGAGAAGCTGCCGCTGATCGGCCGCAGCCAGGCGATGCAGGAGATCTACCGGACGATTGCGCGGCTTACGACGACCGACCTCACGGTGATGGTCAACGGCGAGAGCGGCACCGGCAAGGAGCTGGTGGCGCGCGCGCTGCACGATTACGGCCGCCGGCGGGCCGGGCCGTTCGTGGCGATCAACATGGCGGCGATCCCGCGCGAGCTGATCGAGAGCGAGCTGTTCGGGCACGAGCGGGGCAGCTTCACCGGCGCGCATAACCGCAGCCAGGGGCGCTTCGAGCAGGCCGCCGGCGGCACGCTGTTTCTCGACGAGATCGGCGACATGCCGCCCGAGGCGCAGACCCGGCTGCTGCGCGTGCTGCAGGAAGGCGAGTTCACCCCGTGGGCGGCCGCGCGCCGATACGCGCCAATGTGCGCATCGTGGCGGCGACGCACCGCGACCTGCGCCAGGCGATACGCGCCGGGCAGTTCCGCGAGGATCTGTTCTACCGGCTGAACGTGGTGCCGATACGGCTGCCGCCGTTGCGCGAGCGGGCGGAGGATATCGCCGTGCTGGCGCGCCACTTCCTCGATCGCGCGCGCGAAGCGGGGCTGGACGCCAAGTCGCTGGACCAGGGGGCGATCGACGAGCTGCGCCGCTACCGCTGGCCCGGCAACGTGCGCGAGCTGGAGAATCTGATGCGTCGGCTGGCCGCGCTGACGCCGCAGGAGGTGATCACCGCGGATATCGTGGCGGCCGAGTTGTCGGACCGGCCGGAGGAGGCCAGCGAGGATTTCGGCGGCGGGCCGGCCAATCTGGGCCAGGCGGTGGAGCGGCACATACGCAACATGCTGGCCGGCAGCTCGGACGGTATCCCCACGCGTGACGTGTACGACCAGGTGATCGCAGAGGTGGAGAGGCCGTTGATACGGATGACCCTGGCGGCAACGCGGGGCAATCAGATCAAGGCGGCCGAGATGCTGGGGCTGAACCGGAATACGCTCAGGAAGAAGATCAAGGATCTCGATATTCCTGTGGTCCGGGGGGTTGGGTAGGCAGGAAGCAAAAGACTTCAGGTCCCTGTCGGGTGTCGGGGAGAGACCCGCCGACAGGGAGCAAAAGTTTTTTGGTCCTTTTCTCCAAAAAAGGACTGCTTGCCTTGCCTTCCTCCCCTGCTGGCCGAATATCCCCCCGGGGAGAGGTACACAATGCGCACGACATTGCTTCTATCGCTGCTCTGCGCCGGGTGCGCGCTGTCGCCCTCTGCGCAGGAAGACGCGTCGTTGCGACCGGCTGCCCTGGTGGACGCCTACGTGGTCGCGCACGGGATGGCGATCAGCTACGCGAGCAGCCCGGAGGCCAACCCGGACGTGGTGCAGCAGCTCGCCCGGCTCGACCTGCAGGCGCAGCGTGCGGTGCGCGCGAACGACAGCGGCGCCACGGCGGAGGCGATCGCCGCGCTTACGGAATACGCGGCGCGGCAGACCGCGCCGTCCGTCTCCGACGTGCCGCACCCCTGATCCACTGGCTTTGACCCCGATGCGAAACCTGCCGTGAGCGGGCTGTCCCTGCGCGGGATCACAGTGCTGCGCGGCAAGCGCCTGGTGCTCGAGGACGTGTCGCTGACCGCGCCGCAAGGGGCGATCACCGCCGTGCTGGGCGCGGCGGGCGCCGGCAAGACGTCGCTGCTCGCAGCCGCGGCGGGGCTGCTGAAGCTGGAGCGCGGCGCGGTGCTGCGCGGCGGCGACGATGTGAGCCGGCTGCCCGTCCGGCGGCGCGGCATCGGCCTGCTGGCGCCCGGAAGCGCGCTGCCCGAGGCGATGACGGTGCAGGCGGCGCTGCGGCGTATGGCCGGGCGGGCGGCATCCGGCCTGCTGGACGGGGTGATGGAGGCGCTGGGCCTGGCCGCGGTGGCCCAGGAAGAGGTGGGGACGCTCTCGCACGGCAATGCGCTGCTGGTGCTGGCCGCCGCAAGGCTGGCGCGGATGGGCGACGTGCTTCTCGTGGACGAGGCGGGCGCCGGCCTCGATATCGCGGCGTGCGACCGCCTGCTGGCGGCGCTGCGGCAGCGCGCCGAGGGCGGCGCCACCGTGCTGCTGGCGACGCGCTCGGCCGAGATGGCGCTTGCCGCCGGCCACCTGGTTCTGCTGGGCGACGGGCGCGTGCTGCAGGCGGGGGCACCGGCGAGCCTCTACGCCGAGCCGCGCGATGCCGCCTGCGCCCTGCTGACCGGGCGGGCGAACATCCTCGCCGGGCATATACGCGAGCTGCGGGCGGGCGCGTTCATCTGGTCCGGCGGCGGGCGCTTCCTGCAGGCGGTGGTGGCCGATGCGCCGCGGCCCACGCTGGGCTGCGCGGTGACGCTGTGTTTGCGGCCGGAGCGGCTCGCTCTGCTGGCGGCGGGCGAGCGCGGCGATAACGAGCAGGAGGGCCGCGTGGTGGATGTTTACGCGGCGGGCGGCCGGGTGATGGTGCTGGTGGCGGCGCCGGTGGGGGCTTTGCTGGTGGCGGTGCCTGGGTGGCCGGCTTGGGTGGCGCCTGGGCGGGGGCAGAATGTTCGGGTGGGGTGGGCGGCGGATGCGGGGTTTGTTCTGGCCTGAGGGGTAGGAAGTAAGGAAGGCCTTCTTTTTCGAGAAAAAGAAGCAAAAAGCTTTTGCTCGGACGCCCGCACCCAGGCGTACCTCATTCTGCCAGCCGATGCGACTGCACAATGAAATAGTTCTTCGTGCAGGCGTCGGAGCAAAAGCTTTTTGGTCCTTTTTCTCGAAAAAGGACTACTTACTTACTTTACTGAACTGCAGGCGCGATCTTCCAAACAATACCAGGCCGATCGACCTTCGCATCGATAACCTGCGAGCCATTCTCCGGCGCATAAATATTCTGGCTGTCGGCCACGTAAAAGGCGCCGTTGTAATAGGCGATGCCCTGAAGATCCTTGAACATATCGGCGTGAAAGAAAACCTTTGTCGCACCGCTGGCGGGGTTGACCACCCACACCGTGGTGGCGCTGGTGACATAGAGACGGTTGCCCACGGCCACCACGCCGCGCGGGTGCGGTATCTTGGTTGTCAGCACAGTGAAGGTTTGCGTGGAGCCGGTTGCGGTGACTTTCGTCAGGCCCGCCGGATGTTGGCTCGAGCGGTCGATATAGGCTTGCACCCCGTTATCGTCCTCGGGCTGGAGTGCGGAGTCCGCCAGATAGGCCACGTGGTTGACCACCGCCATTTGCGAAAACAATTCCTGATCGAAATCGGGACCGTAGCGCTCCACGCTGACCTGGGTGGGCGCGCCCGCGCTCACCAGCCCCACGGCGCCTGTCGTGCTATCGGTAAAGTAGATTACCCCACCGCTCATTGCGGCACCCACGGCATCGCCGGGGAACGCGCCGGCGCCGCAGCATGTGGTGAACAGGAGGCTGGCGGTGGTGCCGGAGAAATTGCCCGCGACCATGCCCGATCCGGTGCCGCCGCCCACTTCCGGATCGGACCAGACGAGATTGCCATTCCCGTTGGTGGCAATCTGCAGGGGCGTGACATGGCCGGACTGCGTGGGATAGTTGCTTTTGTCATACAGGGTTTTTACCGCGCCGCCGGCAAGCGGTATCACACCCACGACGCCATCGTCGTTGTGTCCGCTGAAGTCACGCAGGATGCCGGTTGCGCCCGTCACATAGACGCCGTGTTTGTCGGCGGCGATGCCGTACAGGTTCTGGTAGACGTTCGACGCAAGCATGGTGAGTGTCGGAGCGGTTTGCGCACGGGCGCAGGCGATCGTTGACAAACCGATATAGACGCAGCATGCGGCGCCTAGCAGATGTTGCGCGAGCTTTCTGTTCGCCATGGTATCCTCCGGTTTTTTGAAACTTGGTTGTGGGGCAGCGGTATTTAACGTTGCGATATCATAGATCAGCCGTTTGTCTCCCGACGATCACATTCAGGGGAGCGATGGCGTATGCCCTCTGGACAATCGCGGGTTCGAACCGTGTCGCCGCTTCGAAATACGATTTCGTCCGAATACGCGCGTAATGATGCCGACCGACGCAGCGAAGCAGCCTGGAGGCAGGTAACACCGACCCCGAAAGAGCATTCAGGCAGGCAAGAGAGCAGTCCTTTTTCGAGAAAAAGGACCAAAAAGCTTTTGCTCCGACGCCTGCACCAAAGTTTACGCCAGGATTGCAAGTCGATGCGATTGCAGTCGCAGCCAAATCCAAGTGCAGGCGTCACAGCAAAAGCTTTTTGCTTCTTTTTCTCGAAAAAGAAGGCCTTCCTTACTTGCTGCCGATGAGGCAACTCCAAGAAGGGTTGGTATAAATACGCAGGCCTTGCCGTCGGGCATCAATGCTGGAGATCGGGGGTCCATTCCTTGTCGCTGCCGCCGAGGATCACCCGGGGCCGCGGGATGGTAGCCAGCAGAGCGGGCACGAACAGCAGCGTGGTCAACACCGTGCAGCCCAGGCTGATCAGCAGCAGGGTGCCCATGCTGGCGGTGCCCGGATGCGAGGACAGCGCCAGCGAGCCGAACGCGGTGCCGGTGGTCAGCGCCGAGAAGATCACCGCGCGCGCGGTGGCCGAGCCCAGGAAGCGGGTGATGCCGGCGCGCCAGTTCATCACGAAGTAGATGTTGAACGACACGCCGACGCCCAGCAGCAGCGGCAAAGCGATGATGTTGGCGAAGTTTAGGCTGATGCCGCAGGAGCGCAGCACCACCACGGTCAGCAGCGACGATATGGTGAGCGGCGCGAGCACCAGGCCCACATCGATCGGCCGGCGCAGGGCGATCACCAGGATCACCGCGATGGCGGCCAGCGCGCTGAGTGCCGCGATGCTGAACGCGTGGATGATGGTCTGCGCGCTGCGCACGATCCACACCGCCGAGCCGGTCGATTGCGGCATCACGGCCGATACCTGGTCGACGAACTGGCGGATGGCATGGCTGTCGTTGACGCTTGTGCGCGGCAGCACCTGGATGCGGGCGCGGCCGTCCGCGAGCAGCCAGTTGGCCCGCAACTGCGGCGGCACGTCGGCCAGCGTGGTGGGTTTGGCGGCCAGGGCGATGCGCAGGCGGTCGAGCTGGGTAGGCAGGAAGCGCAGCAGCGCGCTCTGGGCGGCCAGCAGGGTGGCGTCGTCGGCGGACTGCAGGCGGTCCAGATCGGCGGAAATCGCGCGCAACGGATCGTTGGGCGGGAGCTTGGGCAGCACGTCGCGCAATTTGCCGGCGAGCGTGCGGGCGGCCTGGCGCAGGGCGGCGGCGTCCGGCGGGGCGGCGGCGGCCGGCGGGGCCAGCGTGGGGGCGAGGATGGTGTTGGCGTCGGCGATGAGGGCGAGCTTGGCCGCCTGGTCCTGCGGCACGAAGCTGTTCAGCGAGAGTACCGCCTGCACCGGTGGGAGCGCCGAGAGCCTGGGCGTGATGGCGCGCGCGGCGTCGAGCGAGGGGAGCAGCGCGTCGATCGTGTAGGGGTTGGTGAACGGGTCATCCATCAGGCTCTTCAGCGTGGTAACCGCCTCGGTGTGCTGGTTCTTGGTGTGCAGCGGATCGCCGTCGAACGGGATGGTGGGGGTCAGCGCGGCGCCGGCCAGGGCAAGCACGATGAACACCACGAGGATCGGCCAGTGCAGCGGGCGCACGATCGGCTCCAGCCGCTTGAGCATCATCACGCCCACTTCGCGCTTCTCCTGGCGCGGGCGGAACTGCACCAGCAGGGCCGGCAGGAAGGTGAGCGTGGTGAAGAACGCGATGATCATGCCGCCGCCGGCGATGATGCCGAGCTGGGCCACGCCCACGAACGCGGTGGGCGTGAAGGCGAGGAAGCCGCTGGCGGTGGCGAGCGAGGCCACCAGGATCTGGGCGCCGGAGCCGCGCCCGGTCTCGCGCAGGGCCTCGATCATGTCGGGGTGCACGTGGCGGCGCTCGCGGAAGCGCACGGTGAACTGGATGGCGAAATCCACCGCGATGCCGACGAACAGGATGGCGAAGGCGACCGAGATCAGGTTCAGCGTGCCCACCGCGGCGGCGGCGAAGCCGGTGGTGAGCAGCAGGCCGAATACCAGCGTGAGCGCGATCGGCAGCATCAGGCGCCAGGAGCGCACCGCGGCGAACAGCCAGACGCAGACCAGCACGAAGCTGCCGCCGAGCCCGATCGCGGCACCCTGGGCGACCGAGGAGAACTCCTCGTCATCGAGCGCCACGCCGCCGGTGATGCGCATATGCGCCTGGTGGGCGGCGATGTAGGGCAGGCCGGCGGCGGCCTGGCGCATGAAATCGGTGGCGCGGCCGCCGGGCTGCAGCGATTTGAAATCGCGTATCGGCTTGGCGATGACGAAGCGGTAGCGGCCGGCCTGCTTGGCGAGCGGGCCGGCGAGCAGGTTCTCCCAGGAGAGCGGCTCGGCGTGGCCGGCGGCGGCGGCGGCCAGCGCGGTGTGGAACTGCACCATCGCCGGGCCCATCGCACCGGCGGACACGCCGCGTTTGGCGCCCTCGGCCACCAGCGACAGGGCGCCGAACAGGCCGCGCAGGCTCGGGTCGGCCACCAGCTGGCCCAGGAAGGGCTGGGCATCGACCGTGGTATCGAGCAGGTTCTGCAGGTCTGGCTGGGCGATCAGGAGGAAGGCGTTGCGCTGCAGGTAGTCCGAGGTGTCGGGCTGGGTGACGCTGGCGAACAGGTCGGGTTTGGCGCGCAGGCGGGTGGCCAGGGCCGCGGCGGTGGCTTCGGCTTCTTCGGGGATGGCGGCGTCGATCACGGCCACGAGCACGCCGTCGTTTTGCGGAAACTGTTTGGTGAGGGCGCGGCTGGTCTGTTTCCATTTGAGCTGGTCGGAGAACAGCAGCGTTGTGTCGGTGGTGACGCCGAGGCGGTGGCCGGCGGCGTAGATGCAGAGGGCGGCGAGGAGCGCGCCGAGTGCGATGACGATGAAGCGGCGCCGGGCACAGAATTCGACAAGGCGCGGCAGGATGGCGCGCACGGCGCTGGCAATGGTCATACGCGGGTCTGTGCCCTAAATGCCGGGCATTTCCCAGGGCGACGGGGCATACCGGTGCACTATGCCGCACGATTGCGCTCGGGAGGACACAGGCAGGTGGAAGGGCCTTCGTCTCTGAGGAAGCAAACAAAAGCCTTCTACGCCCGCCACCCACACGACCAGATTGCTTCCATGATACCGACCCGGCTCAGCCAGGCCAGAGATAAAGATTTCCTAGTCGGTGATCGTGAAGGTGGTTTTGCCACCGAAGATTCTGGAAATCGCGGCAGGGTCGGTGATTTGAGTTGGATTGCCCGCGTTGTCCAGCAGGTCGATCTCCTGAATTGACCATGTCGTCTTGGCTCGCATCGAGACGTCCGTCACGATATGATAGACGTTACGCAGTTTCCCTGACGACGTGTCGAAGAATGAAGGGAAAATACGGTCCGAGATGTTTGGGTCCGTCGGAGCTGCGGCTATCTGTATGGAATAGGCGCCGGAAAGATTTCGGAGACGTCGATATCGATAGCAAGGTATGGCGAGTTTGCGAGACTAATCGTCGTGCTCCTGATCACCGCCGATTGGGCGACCGGTCCGACCAAGTCATCCGGATTCGGGTTTTTGATGGTAAGTGTCGTGCGCGAAAACAGTTTGGCGATCTGCATGCTGTCGTAAGAGGTGCATGTTTGCAGGCATATATTCAGTCCGGACAATGTCCACGTGCCCGGCTCAGTATAGAGGCCGAACACCTGATTGATACCCTTTGGTGGCCCGAAGCCGCCTACCGAGGTGAGGAGTGGATCATGGCCCTGCAGCGTCGTTGCGCCTGTCCACGGACCACCAACCAGGTTTTGCAAGAACAGCTCTCCTGACGGTCCGCGCCAGGAAAAAGATGCAGACGTCGCATCGCCCTTGACATCAAGAACGATCACCGGTGCGGAAGGTGGTTTGGTCACATTTAATACAACCGTGGCGATACGACCTGCCGTGATGGATGGCGGAGGCGCCGCGGCACAAAGCAGCAGGAGCATGGCGGCAGAGCTGAGGTAACGCGATGTAGCAACCACTCTTCGTGTCTCCCAGCCAGCCTTAATTACCTGGCCTTCGTTGGTTTTGCCTCAACGGGCTACGGATTACAACAAACGAGCTGACGGGTAAGCAACAACTGCGCTCTCATATTTCCGTCTCGAGGACGGACACTTAGCAGCAAGCGAGAGATGGGATATGCCTTCAGGCGATCCGTTCGAAGACGGCGCGGACCACCACCCGACAGGAGCCGGTCCAAAAACGTTCTACTCTCAAGGGGGCGCCAACCGAACACCTTCCAGCGGCTTTGCCGAAAACCTTGCGCGCATGTTCGGTTCGCTTGCCGCCGATTACGAATGACTGGACCGCGATATCTGCTGAGGCTTGCTGTGAGCGGCTATGAACGCGTCCACATCCGCCAGCACGGGTGCCTTGCCCTGGAAGAGCGGTGCCACGGCGATAATCAGGCCGATGTGGCCGACGCCGGGATAGAGCTTTTCGTCCACCTGGCCGCCGGCTGCGCGCTCTCGGGCGGCGAGCGCAGTGGTGTTGCGCGGTTTCACCTGTTGGTCCGCGGTGCCGGCGAGGAGAAGCAGAGGCGGGGCGTGGCCGTCGGCGAAGGTGATCGGCTGGGCAGAGGGGTCGTTGCCGACGGGGCCGAATACGGCGCGCACGTCGGGCTCGTTCAGGGGTTTGAAGTCGTACGGGCCGGCGAGGCCGATGGCGCCGGCCAGGCGGTCGCGGCTGGTGCCGGCGGCGGCGAGGTAGCGCGGGTCGAGCGCGAGCATGAGCGCGTTATAGGCGCCGGCGGAGTGGCCCATCAGGAACACGCGGTTCGGGTCGCCGCCGGTCTGGTCCAGATGGCCGAAGGTCCAGGCGGTGGCGGCGGCGCAGTCGGCGAGAAAGGCGGGGAACTGGACGGCCGGGTAGAGGCGGTAATCCGGCACGACGACGATGGCGCCGTGTCGCGCAAGGGTCGCGGCGACGAAGGGATACATGGCCTTGCTGCCGGTCTTCCAGGAACCGCCGTAGAAGAAGACGATCACCGGGAGTTTCGCGGCGGTGTCCGGGCGGTAGATGTCGAGCTTCTGACGCCGGTCCGGGCCGTAGGCGACATCGTGGGTGATTCGCAGATCCGCGCGCGAGATGGTGGCGTTGAGGATCTGCGCGCCGGTGCAGGAGGTGAGCAGGAGCAGGCAGGCAAGCAGTTCTTTTTTGCAAAAAAGAACCAAAAAACTCTTGCTCCTGGCGCTGCTGATGCGTGCGCGTAAACTGTGAGGCACCACGTTTGCTACGGCAGCGGGGAACGCAAAAGTTTTTTGGTTCTTTTTTTCAAAAAAGAACTGCTTGCTTCCTTGCTTACGCAACCAACAACACATCCAAAGTGCGCGGCCCATGCACACCCTCCACACGATCCAGCTCGATATCCGCCGTGGCGGAAGGTCCGCTGAAGAACGTGATGGGCATGCCCGCCAGAACATGCGTGTGCAGAGCCGCGATCGCCTCCGGCATGATGCCGACGATGGCGCTCTCGCGCACCACGCAGAGATGGTAGTCGGGCAGTAGGGTCAGCGCGCGGCGGCCCTGGCCGGCGCCGCAATCGAGCACCACGGTGCCGGTTTCCGCCACGGCCAGCAGGCAGCCGGTCATCGTGCCGGCGGCGGCGTCGAGATCCTGCAGGGAGAGGCCGGTATCCTCAGTGGGCGCGGGTGCGGTGGGGCGCCAGGAGGCGGGCATGTCGGCGGGGATCACCAGCGTGGCGATGTTGCGGGCGGCGAGTTGCCTGGTGGCAACCTCGCCGATCTCGCCGTCGCCGCGGGCGCGGATGACCGTCACGTTGTAGGCGCCCAGGCGTTCGATGAAGCGCTGCACGAGGGTTTCGCGATCGGCGTCCCACCGCGTGCGGTAGGCCGGCACGTGCGGCGGTTCGGGTGCGGCTTTCTCCACCGCGCGTATGCGGGCGATGATCTCGTCGCGCGCCGTCATGCGTCGTGCTCGCGTTTCGCCCACCATTCGCGGAAGCTTTGTGCGGGCAAAGCGGGAAAATCGCGCGTGCTCGTCCAGCCGGCGAGCGGGCCGGGCAGGCGGGAGATGATGCCATCCTGCGCGATCGCGCGCTGCGCTACGCGGCCGATCGCCTGCGCCGCGCCGATGCGCGATTGGCTTTCGAACATCCACAAAGCGGCCTTCATCGCCACCGTTTCGGCATCGATGGTGTGGGCGGCGCGTCGGGCGTCGGTGGCGCCGGCGCGGAGGTGCACCAGGATGCGCGGGATGTTGATTTTCACCGGGCACACTTCGTAGCAGGCGCCGCAGAGCGTGCTGGCAAAAGGCAGCGAGCCGGCGGCGTCGTAGCCGCGCAATTGCGGCGTGAGGATTGCGCCGATCGGGCCCTGGTACATCGAATCATAAGCATGTCCGCCGGTGCGTTCGTAGACCGGGCATACGTTGAGGCAGCGCGAGCAGCGTATGCAATGCAGGGTTTCGCGCGCGGCTTTGTCGGCCATGATGCGGGTGCGGCCGTTGTCGAGCAGCACGAGGTGGAATTCCTGCGGGCCATCGTTTTCGCGCACGCCGGTCCATAGCGAGGTGTACGGGTTCATGCGTTCGCCGGTGGCGCTGCGCGGCAGGAGTTGCAGGAATACCGAGAGATCTTCGAAACGCGGCAGCACCTTCTCGATGCCCATCAGCGAGATCAGCACGCGCGGCAGCGTGAGGCACATGCGGCCGTTGCCTTCACTTTCCACCACGCATACGCTGCCGGTTTCCGCTATCGCGAAATTGGCGCCGGAGATGGCGACCGGCGTGTTGAGGAAGCGCTCGCGCAGATAGATGCGTGCGGCGGCGGTGAGATCGGTCGGTTTGTCGGTGAGCTTGCCCTGGCCGAATTTCGCCTCGAACAGCGCCTGGATTTCCGCGCGGTTGCGGTGGATGGCGGGCACCAGGATGTGGCTCGGCGTATCGTCCATGAGCTGCACGATCATGTCCGCGAGATCGGTCTCCACCGGCTCGATGCCGGCCGCCGTCATGGCCGGGTTCAGGTCGATCTCGTCGGTGGTCATCGACTTGATCTTGATCGCGCGCGTGGCGCCGTGGCGACGGGTGATGCCGATGATGATCTCGCGCGCCTCTTCGGCGTCGCGCGCCCAGTGCACGTGGCCGCCGGCGGCGGTTACGCGCTCCTCGAGTTGCAGGAGATGCGTGTCCAGATCACGCAACGCGGCCTGTTTGATGGCCTGGCCGGCGTCGCGAAGCTGCTCCCAGTCGGGCAGTTCGGCGGTTACGCGCGCGGTTCTGGCGCGGATCGTGGTGGTGGCTTTGCGTATGTTGCGGCGGAGCTGGGTGTTGCGCAGCTCGGTGTGGGCGATTGTGGCGAAGTCGGTCATGGGGTGGGTGCGCAAGTAAGGAAGGAAGGCCTTCTTTTTTGCAAAAAAGAAGCAAAAAACTCTTGCTCCGTTGCCTGCACGGAGGCATGCGCTCGTTCTGCAAAAACCCGTACTTGCCGCCTAGGCGCATGCTTTGGTGCAGGCGTCGGAGCAAAAGTCTTTTGCTTCTTTTCTTCAGAAAAGAAGGCCTTTCTTTCTTCCCTCACGTACACGCCAATATCTCCGCAATATGCATAGCCCGCACTCCAGCCTGCAGCCGCGAAAGCCCGCCCGAGATATGCATCAGGCAAGAATTATCCCCCGCCGTCACCACTTCGGCCCCTGTCGCCAGCACGGCGCGCATCTTGTCCGTCAGCATCGCGGTGGAAACCTCCGCGTTCTTCACCGCGAACGTGCCGCCGAACCCGCAGCATTGCTCCACATCCGGCAGCTCCACGAAATCGATGCCGCGCACCGCGCCGAGCAGCGCGCGGGGTGCGCCGCCCAGTTTCAGCGCGCGCAGCGAGTTGCAGGAGGCGTGGTATGTCACGCGATGCGGGAAGTACGCGCCGACATCCTCGATCTGCAAAACGCGTGTCAGGAACTCGGTGAATTCGTGAACGCGCGGAATGATGGCGTCCAGCTCGGCGAGCAGCGCGCTGTCGCCTTCCGCCAGGCGCGGATATTGCGCGCGTATCGTGGTGGTGCAGGAGGTCGATGGGATCACGATACACTCCGCGTCGCGGTAGGTTTCCACGAAGCGGCGCACCAGGGTCAGCGCCTCGCGCGGGTAGCCGGAATTGCTGTGCATCTGGCCGCAGCAGGTTTGCGTCGGGCGGAATTCCACCGCGTGGCCGAGGCGTTCCAGCACGGCGACGGCGGCCTGGCCGGTCTGCGGGAAGAGCGTGTCGTTGAAGCAGGTGATGAACAGGGAGACGCGCATCAGGCGGCTACCGGCGCGCGGCCGTAAGCGAGGTCGGCGAGTTCCATGTCGGTGGTTACCGCCTGCAGCAGCGGCTCACGCGTCACGATCTCTGCAGCCACCAGCGCGGTGCGATCGGATTTATGCACGATGCGCCATTCCGCGGCTTCGGCGAGCAGGGCGGCTTGCGTCACGCGCGCCATGCCGTTGGCCAGGCGCCTGCCGTCGCGCTCGTCGGGTTCCAGAACCATCGGGCGCAGGGTCTCCAGGGCGCTGGCGATGCGCGGTTTCAGGCAGGCCACTTCGGCATGCGTCACGTTGGCGAGGCGGTGGGTGATGTCGTCGAGCCATTCCAGGCCGAGATCGCGCGAACGCAAAGCGCGCAACACATCGTGCGACAGATACCGACGTGGTGCCTTCCCAGATCGCATGCACATGCGCGTTGCGGAAGATGCGCGGCAGGCCGGTATCTTCGAGATAACCGGCGCCGCCGAAACTCTCGATCAGCTCGCTGGTGCCCCAGATCCCCTGTCGGGCACAGGCAAGTTTGGTAAGCGGGGCGAGCAGGCGCGCCATCTGCGTGTTGCCGCCGTGCTCGGCGCGGCCGACCGCGGCGGCGGTTTCGAAACACAAAGCGAGCATCGCCTCGTATTCCGCGGCGATGCGCGCCAGCCAGGCGCGGTGCATCGGCTGCTCGGCCAACGGCGCGCCGAACACGCGCCGCATGCGCGCATAATCGCGCGCCAGGCCGAGCAGGTGGCCCACGCCGGCGGGCCCGGCATAGGCGGCCCACACGCGCGCGATGTTGAGCAGGGATGCCACCTTGGCCACGCCGCGGCCGAGTCCGCCGATCGGCACGGCCCGTGCGCCGGCAAGGTCCAGCTCGGCGGTGGGCAGCGCGCGGGTGCCCATCTTCTCCTTCAGCCGCCGCACGGTCAGCCCGTTCCAGCCGCCGTCCGGCCGGCGCAGCTCGAGCAGGAACAGCGACAATCCGGCGCTGCCGGGGGCGGCACCCTCCGGGCGCGCCAGCACCATCGCGATGTCGGCCGACGTGGCCGAGGTGAACCATTTGGTGCCGTGCAGGCTGAAAATGCCGTCCTCGCGGGGCGTGGCGGTGGTTCCTGTCTCGCTCACATCAGAGCCGCCCGCTTTTTCCGTCATCCACTGGCCGCTGGTGATGCCGCCTTGCCGCGCGGTGAGCCGCGCGCCGTATTGCGCCCACAGGGCCGGGTCGTGCTGGCGCAGCAGCCAGGCGGCACCGTCCGTCATCACTAGCGGGCAGGTGGCCACCGCGCTGACGGGATCGAACAGGTTGGCCAGTCCGGCCTGCACCACGCGCCCGTACGCGCCATAACCGCTGTCATACGGCGTGGCGACGAGGCCTTCTTCCTGGCCGATGCGCACCAGCGCATCGAAGGCGGGATCGACCTCTATGCGGTCGATGCGATTGCCCCAGGGATCGTAGGGCACGTGGCGGGGCGGGGTGCGTTCGGCGGCATCGGCCAGAGTGGGCAGCTCGGCCACCGCGCGCTCGCCCAGTCGGTCCAGCGCCGGCACGGCATCGGCGAAGATCTCGGCGGGGAGGTGGCGCTCGAGCGCGTAGCGCAAGGTCGCGTCGTGGCGGAAGCGGTTGCGCGGGAGCGGCGCGGGTTGCGTGAAGTCGGGCATCAGGAAGCAAACAGTTCTTTTTTGTAAAAAAGAACCAAAAAACTTTTGCTATGACGCGGTGTCAGCAGCCGCGCTGCATTTGGAAAAGCCCGGGCGCCACAAATGCGGGGAGCAAGAGTTTTTTGGTCCTTTTTTGCAAAAAAGGACTGCTTGCCTTGCCTCAAATCGCCCGCCGCACGAGGGACCCCGCCGGCAACTCCACATTGAAACAGCGCTGGTAGTATTCAGCCACCGTGGACCGCTCCGCCTCGTCGCATTTGTTGAGGAACGTCATGCGGAAGGCGAACGCGATGTCGTTGAAGATGCGGTTGTTCTCGGCCCAGGTGATCACCGTGCGCGGCGACATCACGGTCGAGATGTCGCCGTTGATGAAGCCTGCGCGGGTGAGGTCGGCCAGCGCCACCATGCTCTCGATCTGGCGGCGCGCCGGCGTGTCCTTGGGGTCCACGCCCATCTTGGCCAGCACGATCGCGGTCTCCTGCGCGTGCGGCAGGTAGTTCAGCGTGGCCACGATGTTCCAGCGGTCCATCTGGCCCTGGTTGATCTGCTGGGTGCCGTGATAGAGGCCGGTGGTGTCGCCCAGGCCCACGGTGTTGGCGGTGGCGAACAGGCGGAAACTCGGATGCGGGCGTATCACGCGGTTCTGGTCGAGCAGGGTCAGGCGGCCTTCCACCTCGAGCACGCGCTGGATGACGAACATCACGTCCGGGCGGCCGGCATCGTATTCGTCGAACACCAGGGCGCAGGGGTTCTGCAGCGCCCAGGGCAGGATCCCCTCGCGGAATTCGGTGATCTGCTTGCCGTCCTTCAGGACGATGGCGTCCTTGCCGATCAGGTCTATGCGGCTGATATGGCTGTCGAGATTCACCCGTATGCAGGGCCAGTTCAGGCGGGCGGCCACCTGCTCGATATGGGTGCTCTTGCCGGTACCGTGGTAGCCCTGGATCATCACGCGGCGGTTGAAGGCGAAGCCGGCGAGGATGGCCAGCGTGGTCTCTCGGTCGAACTTGTAGGTGGGATCAAGGTCGGGCACCTGGTCCGTGCGCTGGGAAAAGGCTGGCACCACCATGTCGGTGTCTATGCCGAAGGTCGCGCGCGCTTCTACCTTGGTGTCGGGCACGGAAGGCTGGGGGTCGGACGCCTGCAGGGCGGCGATTTTGTTCATCTCGCTTTTGGTCCTTGTGGATTAGGTAAGGCCAAGGGCTCTGCCCCTGGACCCCGTTGGGGTTGGAAACCCCAAACCCCCGACAGTTTGGCTGGACTGGATCATACGCGGGCGTGCTCCGGCGTGAGGTGGGACCGCACCTGCGCGTAGGCCAGGTTGATCACCTTGAAGCGTTCCTCTGCCTCGCGGTTGCCGCCATTGGTGTCCGGATGATGGGATTTGGCGAGCGCCTTGTAGCGCGTTTTCACCTCGTCGAGGCTGACCGGCCAGTGCAGGCCCAGCGTGTCCAGCGGCTGGCGCAGATCTGGCGGCGTGCCTCCGGCTTGCGGCTGGCCGCCTTTGCGGCCCTGGCGCATGCCGGCGGCGCCCAGGATGTCGAGCCGGTCGTGCACCAGATCCTCTTCCGGCATGCCGCCGCCGAGCCGGCCGAGTGGCCAGGTGGGGCGCTGCCAGCCGGTGTCGTCGCGCATATGGGCTTCGATCTGATCGGGCGTCATGCCCTTGTAGAAGTCCCAGCTCGCATTGTAGGCGCGCACGTGATCGAGGCAGAACCAGAAATAGTCGCGCAGGCTGTCGCGCGACTTGGGCGCGCGGTAGCCGCCTTCGTTCGGGCAACCCTGCACGTCGCAGCACCGGCCGGGGGCTGCCGGGTCCGGATCGTAGGCTCTGGCGCGGGAGGGGCGCGGACGCTCGGTCATCCTCTGTTATGTGCGGTTGCGGCGGGCGGCGGCAAGCCCGGTTGCGGCCGTGGCGGCAGAGTATGACATACCTTCTAGGGTCGGCGGCGCATGGCCCGCGGACGATCGGATGGGAGACGGAAACGATGAACCGGCACGCGCGGATGACGGCGATCCTGGAGGCGGCGTTCGCGCCCCTGCAGATGACGATAGAGGACGAGAGCGCCCGCCATGCCGGCCATTCCGGCGCGCGCGAAGGCGGCGAGACGCATTACCGGGTGGCGCTCGTCTCAGAAAGTTTCACGAATCTCGGCAGGGTCGAGAGGTCTCGCCGCGTACACAACGTGCTCACAGGCGAGTTCGAGGTGGGGTTACACGCGCTATCGTTGAGTTTGCGCTCGCCGGGTGAAATGTAATCTCTAAAACCACGCAATTTGATAAATATGCGTTTCGTTTGCGTGAACATTGGAGTAGCTGACTCACAACAACATCGACTGGAGTTGTAACGTGAGCGGGAGCAGGCTGGTAAATCGTAACATCACCGCGGGTGCGGGACGTACGAGCATGCGGCTTGAGCCCGAGGTGTGGGACGCGCTGCGCGAGGTCTGCCTGCGCGAGGGAATCGAGCTGCGCGACCTCATCAAGTCGGTGGAGCGCAACGCCTCGGCCGGCGGGCGCACCAGCGCCGTGCGCGTCCACGTTCTGGCGTATTTCCGCGCTGCCGCCACCGCGGCCGGCCATGCGGCTGTGGGACACGGCAATGCCACGGCGACCGGCATGCCGATGAGCGTGCTGAGCGAGATCGAATTGGGCGGGGAGCCGGGCGGCTCGCTGCCGGCAGGCCTGCTGAGCGAAATCGAAGTCGACACGAATACACAGCGCGACGCCTGAATCGTCCGCTTCGCGTGTGCGCCTGTTTTTGAGAATAAAGGCAAAAAAGCGCCGTCTGTGACGTCTGTCCAGCACCGCAACGGCCGGCAGGACCAGCGCAAGCTGCCGCATAGGCGTCACAGCAAAAGCTTTTTGGTCCTTTTTCTCGAAAAAGGACTGCTTTCTTCTTAATCCTTCAGCCCGGCGACGAAGGATCCTCCGGCCAGGAATGGCGCGGATACCGTCCCCGCATGTCGCGCCGCACCTCCGCCCAGGCGCCGCGCCAGAACCCCTCCAGATCGCCGGTGATCGCAACCGGCCGCCCGGCCGGCGAGAGCAGCGCCATCTGCACGCCGATGCGGCCGCCGGCCAGGCGCGGCGTGCGGGTCAGCCCGTAGAACGCCTGCGCGCGGGCGGATATGGCGGGGACCGGGGTGTCGTAGTCGATGCTGGCGCGGCCGCCCGGGAGGTCGAGATGGGTCGGCAGCTCGCGGTCCAGCCGGGCGGCGTCCGCCCAGCCGAGCACGCCGCGCAGGAGGGTGGCGAGGTCCAGCCGGGCGATGTCCGCCAGGCGGGTGAGGCCGAGCAAATGGGGGGCGAGCCAGGTTTGCGCGGTGGCGGCGAGGGTGTTGTCCGAGATGTCCGGGAAGGCGGGGTCGAGGCCGTGCAGGAGGGCGGCGCGGGCCTGTAGCTGGCGCGCGGCTGGGTTCCAGGGGAGCAGGTCCGGCTTGGCGGCGAGCACGCCAGCCAGCGTGGCGGCGGTGGCGTCCGGGTCGGCGGGCACCATGCGGTCTTCCAGCACGAGGGCGCCGTAGCGGCGGCGGCGGCGGGAGAAAACCGCGCCTGTCGCCTGGTCGAAGCCGCTTTCCACCGATTGGGTGGTGAGTGCGGCGATGGCGGGGGGCAGGTTGTCGGGGTCGAGTTCGGCGGCGAGGGTGATGCGGGCGGCGGCTTTCTGCTCGAGGCCGGCCACCACGAGCAGCCTGGCCTGGGAGAGTTTGTCGGCCACAGAGAGGCGCGCGCCGCCGCCGCCGGAGAGGCGGAACGCGCCGGGTTCGCCGCGTCGCTGGGCGATGCGGTCCGGGAAGGCGGCGGCCAGCAGGGCGCCGGCTTCGGCCGCGTTGCCGGCCGGGTCGGCCCGGATGCCGAGGCGACGGCGGTATTGCGTGGCGGCCTGGCGTATGCGGGCCAGCGCGCCGCGGTCGGCGTCGGCGGCCCCGTGGGCGATCGCGGCGAGGCGGCTGCCCACATCGGCGCTGGCCGAGGCGCGCAGCGGGTCGCGCTCCTCCAGCAGGGCGGCGAGGTCCGCGGCGAGCGCGGCGGAGGCGGGGTCCGGGGCCGCCAGCATCATCGCGGCCAGGCGGGGATGGGCGCCGAGTTTGGCCATGCGGCGGCCGAGTTCGGTGATGCGGCCGGCCTGGTCCAGCGCGCCGAGCTGGGTGAGCAGCGCGCCTGCGGCGGCCAGCGCGCCTGCGGGCGGCGCGTCGGGGAAAGGGAGGTCGGCGGGGGCGGCGCCCCAGGCGGCGCAATCGAGGGCGAGGCCGGCGAGCTCGGCCTCGAAGATCTGCGGGCGGTCGAAGGGGGCCAGGCCGCGGTGTAGCGCGGTGGTCCACAGGCGGATCGCCACGCCGGGTGCCTCGCGGCCGGCGCGGCCGGCGCGCTGGTCCGCGGCGGCGCGGCTGATGCGTACGGTTTCCAGGCGGGTGAGGCCGGTGGCGGGATCGAGCCGCGGGGTGCGCCGCCAGCCGCCGTCGATCACGATGCGCACGCCGGGCACGGTCAGGGAGGTTTCGGCGATCGAGGTGGCGAGCACCACGCGGCGGCCGGCGGCCGGCGTGAGCGCGCGGTCCTGCTCGGCGGGCGGCAGGTCGCCGTGCAGCGGGAGCACCAGGGCGCCGCAGCCGGCGAGGTCCTGTTCGGTGCGGCGTATCTCGCCCATGCCGGGGAGGAAGGCGAGTATGTCGCCCGCGTGGGCGGCAAGGGCGGCGCGTATGGCGCGCGCCATGGCGGGGGCGAGGTCGCGCGGGCCGGGGATGTCACGCGCGGCGTGGTGCTGGGCGACGGGGAACATGCGGCCGGCGCTCTCGATCACCGGGCCGCCGAGCAGGGTGGCCAGGCGGGCGCCGTCCGCTGTGGCGGACATCGCCAGCAGGCGCAGTTCCGGGCGGAAGCTGCGCTGGAGGTCGAGGCAGAAGGCGAGCGCCAGGTCGGCGTCCAGGCCGCGTTCGTGCACCTCGTCGAAGATCACGCAGGCGACGCCGTCGAGCCCCGGATCCGATTGCAGGCGGCGGACGAGCAGGCCTTCGGTGACGACCTCGATGCGGGTGGTGGGCGAGATCGCGCTGTCCAGCCGGGTGCGGTAGCCGGCGGTGGTGCCCACGGGCTCGCCGAGGAGGGCGGACATGCGGGTGGCGGCGGCGCGGGCGGCGAGGCGGCGGGGCTCCAGCATGAGGATGCGGCCGGTGCCCAGCCAGGGGGCTGCCAGGAGGGCCAGGGGGACTCCGGTGGTTTTGCCGGCGCCTGGGGGAGCGACCAGGATGGCGTTCGGAGTGGTGGCTAGGGTTTGCTGAAGGGTGGGCAGGGCGTCGTTGATGGGGAGGTTCATTGAAAGGCAAGGAAGGCCTTCTTTTTTGAAAAAAAGAAGCAAAAAACTTTTGCGTTCCCCGGTGCCCGCACGCCCGCGCTCCTTCTGCCAGTCGCGCTCTTGCAGAAAGAGCGCGGGCGGTCCTGCCGCGGGGAACGCAAAAGTTTTTTGCTTCTTTTTTTCAAAAAAGAAGGCCTTTCTTCCTGCATGCGCCTGATCGCCCTCCTGCTCCTCCTGCTGATCACCCAAGCCCAAGCCGCCGAAAGCCCCCCACACAGCAACGCCCGTGGCACCGCGACCCTGGTCAGCGACACCGACACCATCGCGCCGGCCAAGCCGTTCCATCTCGGCCTGCGCCTGCATTTGGCACCCGGCTGGCACACCTACTGGTCCAACCCAGGCGACGCCGGCGCGCCGCCCACGCTCGACATCACCGGCGCGCAGGCGGGGCCGATCCAGTATCCGGCGCCGGAGCGGCTCCGCGAGGGGCCGTTCACCAGCTACGCCTATACCGGCGACGTGCTGCTGCCGGTGACCGCCACCGCGCAGGCGGGCGGCACGATCGCGGCGCACGCGACCTGGCTGGTCTGCGCCACCGTCTGCGTGCCGGAAGACGCCACGTTCCACCTGGACCTGCCGGCCGGCAGCGGGGCGCCGGGGGCGGAGGCGGCGTTGTTCCAGGCGGCGGAAGCGCGGCTGCCGCGGCCCAGCCCGTTCGCCGCGCATGTGTCGGCAGGCGGCGTGCTGTGGCTGGAGGCGCCGCATCTGTCGCTGCGCGACGCGCGGTTCTTTCCGGCGGAGGCGGGGGTGATCGACCAGGGTGCGCCGCAGACGTTGCACGTGTCGGCCGACCGGGTTGCGCTGGCGCTGCGGCCGGTAAAGGCGCCGCTCACCGGGCTGGCCGGGGTGCTCGAGTTGACCGATACAGGCGGGCAGACCGAGGCGCTGACGGTGGCGGCGACCGCCGGCGCGCTGCCGGAAGCTTCAGGCGGGCCGGCAGAAGCGGGGCTGCTGGAAGCGCTGGCGCTGGCGTTCGCCGGCGGGCTGGTGCTGAACCTGATGCCGTGCGTGCTGCCTGTGCTGGCGATCAAGGCGGTGGCGCTGGCCCGGCTGTCCGGCACCGCGCGCGGTCATGTGCGGCGCGAGGCGGCGTTCTACACGCTCGGCGTGCTGGTGGCGTTCTGCACGATCGGCGCGATCACCCTGGCGGCGCGCGCGGCCGGCGACGCGGCAGGCTGGGGCGTGCAGTTCCAGTCGGCGGTGTTCACCACGGCGACCGGCTGGCTGCTGTTCGCGATCGGGCTGAACCTTTCGGGCGTGTTCCTGGTGGGCGGGCAGATGGCCGGGGCAGGGCAGGGGCTGGCCGCGCGCGGCAGCTTCTTCACCGGGCTGCTCGCGGTGGTGGTGGCCACGCCGTGCACCGCGCCATTCATGGGGGCGGCTTTGGCTGCGGCGCTGGCGATGCCGGCGGCCGAGGGCATGCTGATCTTCGTGGCGCTGGGGCTGGGGCTGGCGGCGCCTTATGCGGCGCTGGCGCTCAGCCCGGCCTTTGCGCGGCTGTTGCCGAAGCCGGGCGCCTGGATGGACACGCTGAAGCACCTGCTGGCGTTTCCGATGTATGCCGCCGCGTTGTGGATGGTGTGGGTGGCGAGCCAGCAGACCGACGCGGCCGGGCTGGCGGCGATCTTCGCGAGCTTCCTGCTGGTGGCGTTCGCGGCCTGGGCGTACGGCTTCGGGCAGACTCGCGACCGGCCTCTGGCGCTGAACCTGGCCGCTTTGGCTGGGGCGGCCGGCGGGGTGGCGCTGCTGGCGGCGCTGGCATGGGGCGCGCCGGCGGCGCGGGCGGCGGGCGGCGCTTCGGCGGACGGGTCCGAACCGTTTTCCGCGGCGCGTCTGGCCAGCCTGCGGGCTGAGCACCGGCCGGTGCTGGTCGATATGAGTGCCGCCTGGTGCGTGACGTGCCTTGTCAACGAGCGGCTGGCGCTGGCGCCGCGCGCGGTGCGCGATGCGTTCGCTTCGCACAGGGTGGCGTATCTGAAGGGCGACTGGACGCGTCGGGACGCGGGTATCACGGCGTTCCTGGCGCAGTATGACCGGGCTGGGGTGCCTTTGTACGTGTTCTATCCGGTTGTGGGGGCGCCTGAGGTTTTGCCGCAGATACTTACGGCTGGGTTGGTTCTGGACCGGGTTTCCAGGTAGGGAAGCAAGGCCTTCTTTTTTGAAAAAAAGAAGCAAAAAACTTTTGCTTCTGTCCGCTGTGTCGTTGCGTTTGTGCCGTTTTTGAGTCTTGGCTGGCGGAGTTTGGATGGGCTGCGCGATCGATCACGTCTTTGTCTTTGTCGAGCCTGGCGGCGCCGAGTTGGCGTATCTTGCTTCGCTGGGCCTGGTCGAGACGTATCGTCGGACGCATGCGGGGCAGGGCACGCAGAATATCTGTTTCTGTTTCGACAATCTGTTTATCGAGTGCCTGTGGGTGTGCGATACTTCGGCGATACGCAGCCCGGCCGTTGCGCGCACGCGGCTCTACGAACGCTCGCAATGGCGCACCGCGGGCACCTGCCCGTTCGGCTTTGCCTGGCGCATTTTCGGGGATGATTGCGCGTTCGACCCGCCGGTCTGGGCGTATCGGCCGGCTTATCTGCCGGACGGCATGGCGATCGATGTCAGCGTCGATGGTGACGATCCGCGACAGCCGATGATGTTCCGATCGCCGAGTGGCGCGCCGCCTTCGGCATGGGCGCCGGAACGGCGCGGCAATTTGCAACATGCGGCAGGGCTCGGCCGCGTTCTGGCGCTCCGGTTGGCTCTGCCTCGCGGGATCGCTCGCCAGTCCCGCACTGGTGGCTTTGGCGGATGCAACGCTCCTGGACATCCGGCCGGAAGCCGGCGCGATGCCCCTGCTGACATGCGAGATCGAACGGCTCGGCCAGAACACACCGCTGAAGATAACTCTTCCCGTAAGCCAGCAACTCGGCCCCCGGCAGCAGAATTTCGACGTCCCAGTAAAGCAGCGGCAGTAAAAGCCGAGATCGTCCTGGAGGCGTCATAGCAAAAGCTTTTTGGTCCTTTTTCTCGAAAAAGGACTGCTTCCTTCCTTGCCTTCAGCCACAAACCCACTCACGCCCAGACAACGCAGTTCTTCCCAGCATTCTTGGCCGCGTAAAGCGCCCGGTCGGCCTTTCGCAGCAGCGTCTCGGCATTGCCACCCGCCCCGCCCGGCTCGCGCCAGGCCAGCCCCACGCTGACGCTGACGAACGCGCCAGATATCCCGGGATGGTCCAGAAGGAGGTCGGCCACCGATTGGCGCAGACGCTCGCCGAGGCTGGCCAGGTCGGCCTGGGTGATTCGGGGCACCAGTACGGCGAACTCCTCGCCGCCGTAGCGGGCGATTTCGGCAATCGTCCTTGCGCAAGGCGCCGGCGAGGGCCTGGGCCACCAGGCGCAGGCAGTGATCGCCGGCCAAGTGCCCGGCGGAGTCGTTGTAGAGCTTGAAATGATCGACGTCGACGAGCACGGCGCCCACCGGCTCGTTGCGTGTGCTGTTCCAGATACGGCCCGCTTCGCTTTCGAAATGGCGGCGGTTCACCAGGCCGGTCAGCGCATCGGTGGTGGATGTGCGCAGCAATTCGGCATTCATCAATTGCAGTTCGACTGCCGCGAGCTCGTAGCGCAGGGTTTCGAGATGGCTGCGGCGGCGGGTGATTTCGTTGCGCCGGATGAGGAGCAAGGTGATGACCGCAGTTGCGAGCGCGAAGGCGAACGCGCTGCCGATTTGCGTCAGGTCGCTCGAAATGCAGACGGCGACGACGGCCGGAAACAGCAGCACGCCGAGCAGGGAGGTGGTGACGGCGAAACGCAGGCTAGGCGGCGTGCCGGCCAGGGAGAAGAAGAAGATGAGAAGTGCTGCAACCGTATAGCGGTCCTGCAGGCCGGGCGGGGCCACGCTGCCGATCAGTTCGGTCGTCAGCATGACGACGAGCAGGCAGGCGCAGTAGAGCAGCTCCGCCATGCGTGGCCCGCTGCGCAGGACGATATAGGCCGTGGCGGCGAAGCACATGGCGGCAGCGGCAAGGCGCCACGGCAGCCCGAACGTGAACAGGTTGCGGGCGTTGCCCCAGTCGAGCCCGATGGCCAGGAGGACCGCCACGCCGGTCACGATGAGGGTGCGGGTGAAGCGCCGTCTGTCCTGCCTGGCGCGCAAAACTGCGTAATTCTGTTCCAGGACGGCGGAGAATCGCCAGGGCGACAGATGCTGCAGGGCAGCTTCGATCTCGGCCAGACTCACGTCGCGTGTCATTCTCCCGTCTACTTACCGTTGTTTTCGGCCGCAGTGTTGCTTGCAGAAGCTTAACATCCGGCCCGCCAATGATATTGGCAACCTTGGGTTGCGTTGATTGAAGGTGGGTGGGCGAGGCAGACAGGAAGGACTTGTTTTTTGCAAAAAAGAAACAAAAAACTTCTGCTGCGTGCTGTTATGCTCGGGCTGGTTACAAATCTGTCAGAGTAACTCGTCCTGACAGTCCCGGCGAAGGGCTTCAGCCACCCTCTATTGCCTGCAGGAAGCGCCGCGCGGCCAGCAAGCGGTCCGGAGAGGACGCGCGCAGGATCAGACGCGAGCCCTTGTGCTCCAGCCCCTCCACCTCCGGCGCGGCGCCGACGAAATCGCCGGCCACCCCGGCCGGCCCGGCTTCCAGCCGCTTGATCCCCAGCGCGCGGCAATGCGCCCGCAGGTCGGAGAGGGCCAGCAGGTTGGCCAGCGGCGCGGGCAGTGCGCCGAAGCGGTCCTCCAGCTCCTCGGTCAGCGCCGTCGTGTCCGGCGCATGGCCTAGGCGGATATGCAGGGCCAGGCGCGCGGCGGGATCGGCCATGTAGCTGGCCGGGATGTAGGCCGGCGTGTCGAGCACGAGGTCCGGCCGCAGATCGTCCACCTTTTCGCCGCGCTGCAGCGCCATCGCGCGGCGCAGCAGGAAGCGGGCGAGCTCGGTGCCGAGAAGCCGGGCGTGGCCGGCCTGTTCGCGGCCCGCGAGATCGCCGGCGCCGCGCTGGTCCAGGTCGGCGGCGGCCACCGCGAAACCGCCGCCCAGCCGGTCATGCGCCTGCAGGGCGGCCAGGCGCTGCGCCGCGGTCGAGGCGGGCAGATGCCCGGGGTCGGTGAACAGCCAGGCCATGCCGCGGGCGCCGCCGCGGCCCACCCGGCCGCGCAGCTGGTGGAGCTGGGCCAGGCCGAACTGGCCGGCGTTCCACACCAGGATCGTGTTGGCGCGCGGGATGTCCAGCCCGGCCTCGATGATGTCGGTGGAGAGCAGCACGTCGCCCTGGCCGCCGGCGAAACCCACGAGCGCGCGGTCGAGCGCATCCGGCTTCATCTTGCCGTGCAGGGTGACGATGGACAGGCGCGGCACCAGGCGCTTGAGCAGACCGGCGAGGCGATCCAGGTCCTCGATGCGGGGGCAGACGCAGAAGCTCTGGCCACCGCGCGCGTGTTCGCGCAGCAGGGCCGCGCGTATCACCGCGTCGTCTTCCACGCCGATGGTGGTGCGCACCGGCTGGCGGCGCGCCGGCGGGGTGGTGAGCACGGAGATCGTCTGCAGGCCGGCGAGCGCGCCCTGGAGCGTGCGCGGGATCGGCGTGGCGGTCAGCGTGAGGGTGTGCACGCCCTTCTTCATCCGGGCCAGCGCGGCCTTGGCGGCGGTGCCGAAGCGCTGCTCCTCGTCGACGATCACCAGCGCCAGGTTGGCGAAGCGTATCTTCCCGGCGACCAGCGCCTGGGTGCCGATCACCACACGCAGGCTGCCATCGGCGAGGTTCGCGTGTATGGCGCGCTGCTCGGCCGCATTGGTGAGGCGGGACAGGGCGGCCACCTCGATGCCGAGCGGGGCGAAGCGGCGGCGGAAGGTGGCAAGATGCTGGCGCACCAGCACGGTTGTGGGAGCCAGCAGCGCCACCTGGTGGCCGGCGAGCGCGCAGGGCGGCCGCCGCGCGCAGGGCGGCTTCGGTTTTGCCGAAACCCACATCGCCGCAGAGCAGGCGGTCCATCGGGGTGGGCCGGGCGAGGTCGGACGCGATATCGGCAAACGCCGCTTCCTGGTCCGGCGTGGGGGTGAAGGCAAAGGCGGCCACGAAGCGGTCCATCTCGCGCGGCGGCGGGCGCAAAGCCGGCGCGATGGCCTGGGCGCGCGCTTCGGCTTCGGCCACGAGCGCGCGCGCCGTGCTGTCCAGCCCGACGAGCACCTTGGCGCGGCGCTTCGCCCAGCTCGCGCCATCGGCGCGGTCCAGCGACACGCCCTGGGTGCCCGATCCGTGGCGCCAGATGCGGTCGGTTTCCGCGCAATCTACCAGCTTGCGCGTGCCGCAGGCGAAGCCGAGCACGAGGTGGTCGGCCGGGTGGGCGGCGGTGATCGTCTCGATGCCGTCGAGCCGCGCCATGCCGTGATCGAGGTGGATGATCGCGTCGCCCGTGCGCAACGGCACGTCGAACAGACCGTCCTGCACGGCGGGGCGATGGCGCGGCGGCAGGATGTCGGGGGCTGCGAGCACGATGGCTTCGGCGGTGGCGAAGCCGCGCCCGACGCCGTCCGGCAGCACGGCAAGCGTGCCGGGCGGCGTGGCCACCAGGTCCGCCCAGCCCTGGCAGGGCCGGGCCGGCAAAGCGAGGGCGCGGGCCAGGCGCTGGCCGGACAGGCCGATGCGCTGGCCGGACGCGGTGTGCGCGGCGATAAAGGCGCGGGCGGCGTCGACCGGAAGGCGCGCGGTGCGGAACGGGGGCGGGGCGTCGGTTTGCGGCCAGACCAGCGTTTCGGCATGGGCGATGGCTTTGCGCCAGGCGGTTTTGTCCAGATACAGCCCGTCCGGCGGAAGCGGCCCGCCGGCGGCGCGGCACAGGGCGATGCGGGTAGTGCGCGCCTCGGCGATCTGGGCCAGGTGGTCGGCCGCGCGTTCGGCGGCCTGCGGATCGAGCAGGATGCGCGCCCCGGCGAGCAGCGCGAACAGGCTTTCCAGGTTGCCGGCGAGCAGCGGGAGATCGTGTTCCAGGCCGGGTACGCGGTCCGGCGCCGTCTCGTCCGGGCCGAACACCAGCTCGGAGGCCGGCCCGATCGTCCGGCCGGGCACCACGCCGACGCTGCGCTGGCTCGCGGGGTCGAACCGGTCGATCTCGCCGATGGTCTGCGCGCCGGGCGGGCCTTCCAGGCGGACGCGCAAAGCGGCGCCGCCATCGGCGGGGATCACGTCGAGCAGGGTCGCGTGCAGGGCGATTTCGCCTGGGTGGTCCGCTTCGTCCACGGCCGCGTAGCCGAGGCGGAGGAGGGCCGCGCAGACCGCCGCCGGGTCGATCGGCTGGCCGGTTTCGAGCCGTAGCGCGCGGTAGCGGGCGGGCGGCGGCAGGCGCTGGACGGCGGCTTCGGGGGAGGCGACCACCAGGCGGGTCCGGCCGGCGGCGATCGCGTGCAGGGCGCGCATGCGCTGGCCCATGATGGCGCGCGTGGGGCTGGCGCGGTCATAGGCCAGGCAATCCCAGCCGGGCAGCAGGACGGGGGCAAATTCCGGAAGCAGGGCGGCGGCGCTGGCGGCCAGGCGAGCGGCCTGTGCTTCGCTGTGCGCGATCAGCAGGAGAGTGTCGGCCTGGGCGGCGAGTGTGGTCAGGCCGGCATTTTCGCTGGCGTGTTTCGTGTTGGCGTGGGCAGGCACCGGGCGCTGTTCCTGGAGACGGGAAGGCTGTGAACGGCGCGGGTGCTGCTGCGTTTTCGCTGCCGACATGACAGCCATGCACAATCTCGCGCGTTTCGAGGCCGCCCAGGCGGACGTCTACGACCAGGCGCTGGCCGAGCTGCGGGCCGGGCGCAAGCGGTCGCACTGGATGTGGTTCATCTTTCCGCAGGTGGCGGGGCTGGGGGAGAGTGCGATGTCGAGGTTCTACGCCATTGCGTCGCTGGACGAGGCCAGGGTGTACCTGGCGCATCCGGTGCTGGGCAGGCGCTTGCTGGCATGCACGGAGGCGGTCTGCGCGCATGCGGGCCAGACCGCGCGGGCCATCTTCGGCAGCCCGGACGACATGAAGTTCCGGTCGAGCCTGACACTGTTCAGGCAAGTGGACGACCGCTTCCAAACAGGCCTGGACGCCTTTTTCGCAGGCGCCGAGTATCCGCTCACGGTCCAGTTGTTGCGCTAGACTTCGAGGGAAGGCGACAGCGGAGTTGAAAGTCTTTTGCTTCTTTTCTTCAGAAAAGAAGGCCTTCCTTACGTCGTTTCGAGAACCGGAAGCCCTTCCGCCTTGATGGCTGCCACCTTCAACTCGACCTGCTCGACGATGTGATCGATCATGCTGGCGCCCTCGACCGTATGGTCCTGCCGCCCGGCCGCATACACCATATGGCGCCCGTTGCCGCCGCCGGTGACCCCGAGATCCGTCATCAGCGCCTCCCCGGGCCCGTTGACCACGCAGCCGATGATCGAGAGCGTGACGGGTGTTTCGATGTGGGCCAGGCGGTCTTCCAGGGCGGCCACGGTGCGGATCACGTCGAAGCCCTGGCGCGCGCAGGACGGGCAGGAGATGATCTTCACACCGCGGTGGCGGATGCCGAGCGATTTGAGGATGTCCCACCCGACATGGACCTCTTCCGCGGGTTCGGCGGAGAGCGACACGCGCACCGTGTCGCCGATGCCGGCCCAGAGCAGGTTGCCCAGGCCGATGGAGGATTTCACCGTGCCGGCGCGTTTGCCGCCGGCTTCGGTGATGCCGATGTGGAGCGGGTGGTCGCAGACTTCGGCGAGCTGGGTGTAGGCGGCCACCGCGAGGAACACGTCGGACGCTTTCACGCTGATCTTGAACTCGTGGAAGTCGTGGTCCTGCAGGATCTTGGCGTGTTCGAGGGCGGATTCGACCAGCGCGTCGGGGTTCGGCTCGCCGTATTTCTCGAGCAAATGGCGCTCCAGCGAGCCGGCGTTCACGCCGATGCGTATGGAGCAATTATAGTCGCGCGCGGCCTTTACGACTTCGCGCACGCGGTCTGCGCTGCCGATATTGCCGGGGTTGATGCGCAGGCAGGCGGCACCGGCCTGGGCCGCCTCGATGGCGCGTTTGTAGTGGAAATGGATGTCCGCGACGATCGGCACGTTCACTTCGCGCACGATTTCGGCCAGCGCTGCGGTGCTTTCCACGTCCGGGCAGGAGACGCGCACGATGTCCACGCCGGCGATTTCGGCCAGGCGGATCTGGGCGATGGTGGCGGCGGCGTCCGACGTGAGGGTGTTGGTCATGGTCTGGATGGAGACGGGCGCGTCGCCGCCCACGGGCACGCGGCCCACGTGGATCTGCCGCGACTTGCGGCGTTCGATCTTCTGGTAGGGGCGGTAGTTCATGGGCGGTGTGTTCCCGTGTGGGGGGCGTCGTGTGCCGGATGGATATAGGGCGGCGGGGTGTTGGGTCAAAGTGCTTGAGGGGAGGACCCGGCGAACGAGATGTTGGCCAGCGCGGCCAGCATCTGGGTGCTTTCGATCGCGGCGTGGTCGGAGCGGGGCGATTGGGGCGCCGTCCAAGCTTGCGCAGGCTGCGCGGATGACGGGGTTCCGGCTCACGGGATAACCGGTCTGCACGCGTCGGACCTGGCGGGGCTGCCGATGCCGCACCGCGATCCGTTCGACCGCCTGCTGGTGGCCCAGGCGCGCGCGCTGTGCCGGCGCGGCTGGGCGTAACGATTTCGTAACCTTGTGCGGATAGCCTGACGCGCATCGTAACGGATCGCGGCCTCATGGCATCACCCAATCACGCCAGCATCGTCGTCTGCACGCCCTGCTATGGCGGCGTCGTCACGCAAGGCTACATGCTCTCCACCACGAACCTGATGATTCAGGGCATCAGTCCGGCTTCGCCGTGACCGTGGACCTGCACGGATTCGATTCGCTGATCACCCGCAGCCGCAACACGCTGGTCGCGCGGTTCATGGACCGGCCCACCGCCACGCATCTGCTGTTCGTGGATGCGGACATCACCTATCTGCCCTCGCAGGTGATCCGCATGATCGCGTTCGGGCAGGATGTGGTGGCCGGGATGTATCCGCTGAAGACGCATGACTGGTCGCCGGAGGCGATCACCCGGGTGCGCCAGGGGGAGGGGCTGGGCACCGCGGCATTGCGTTATGTGGGGCTGCCCTGCGCGGAGGATGTGCGCGCGGAGAAGGATGGTTTCGTGACCGGCGAATATGCCGGCACCGGTTTCATGATGATCACGGCGCGAGGTTCTCGTGCGCATGATGGCGGCCTATCCGCGAGCTGCGTTTCGCCGCGGCGCATGACCGCGCGACGGAGGATACGAGCCCGCACCAGTTTGCGCTGTTCGATTGCATGATCGAGCCGGAAACGCAGCATTATCTCAGCGAGGACTATACGTTCTGCCGGCGCTGGCGTGCGCTTGGCGGCGAGATCTGGCTGGATACGCAGGGCGCGCTGGTGCATACCGGGGCGCAGGATTTCGTGGGTAATCCGGCTTTGCGGTATCGCGTGGGTTAGGTAGGAAGGAGGCCTTCTTTTCTAAAGAAAAGAAGCAAAAGACTTTTCTCGGTTAGCTGGCGAGGCGCTTTGGTTGTTTGGTCGAACGCTCGGCTACAAGATCGTTCCGTTATGCGAGCGCGAGAGATGTCGGGCTTATTCCAACGAAAGTTGAGATAGACGCAGCCGAGACAGGCAAGACGGCAGTCTTTTTCGAGACAAAGGACCAAGAAGCTTTTGCTCCGGCGCCTGCACCACAGCCCAGGCTCGTACTCGGACGTGGCCTCTTCTTTTGGCTGGCTGGCCGGGCTTCAAGGGATGTGCAGCGTGTCCGTGCCGAGCCAGGTGATGACGAGCTTGTTCATCGCGGGGCCAGACCCGATCGATGCGTTCGCATCAAAACCGATCGTCCAGTGATATTTGGTGGAGGCCGCGGCCACCGATCCGCCAAACGACCCCGAGTTGTAGCTGTAAGCGCCTTCGATGGTGATGACCGGCGGCAGGCCGCCGCTGGTGGCGGGCGCGAAGAAAAGGGTGATCGTCTCGCCCGCGGTATTATAGGCCGACGTGCCGGAGGAGGTGACGCGGCGTTGGAT
Organism: uncultured Alphaproteobacteria bacterium; assembly: GCA_963795825.1. Classification (GTDB taxonomy): domain Bacteria; phylum Pseudomonadota; class Alphaproteobacteria; order Acetobacterales; family Acetobacteraceae; genus BOG-908. The sequence continues at coordinate 276,346 of CAWCIW010000002.1, forward strand.
GATGTAGGTGCCGACGGCACTCCCGGCCGCATTCTGGAGGGAGCCCCCTTCATACTGCCAGAGGCCGCCGTTATCGGCGTCGGTATCGTTGCTTAGGGTCGAGCGAACCAGCGAGAGGGTTGCGGAACCGGCAAAGGCACTGGCGGAAAAGAGCGATACGGCCGCGAGGAATGCGACGACGAGCGGGTTCCGCAGGTTATGGGACATGAAGAGCCTCCTGTTGCGGCCATTCTGAAGTAGCAACGCATTAGGCGATCGGATTGCGAGAAGGAAGCATTTTCTTTCTGTCCCTGTCGCCGCCGTTCACGATCCTCAGCCCGGTGACCGCGCAGGTGTCCTCGTGCGCCGAACAGGCGGGCATGGGCCCGGCCGAGCCCGCCGCCCGCATTGTCCCGATCGCCACCGGGTCGCTCACGTCGATCCTGCCGTCGTTATCGTGCGGCAACGCATCTTCGGGTCGCGGCTGGGCTGGATCGGTCGGTGCGGCCACCTTGGGGTTGTCCGGATCGTCTGTGTTGCAGAGCACGGTGTTGCCGCCCGGCCGCACAGCGCCGCGTTGTTGGATAACAAACTCTTTCACTCAAGAGTGAAGGTTGACCGCCGCGTGAGGACGTCTCAGTCTGCCCGTGCGCCGAAGAGCGCAGGCCGGAAAACGGCCGAAAAAGGGAGGGAGAGACCATGAAGGTACCCGTACCTATGTCTGGCGGCAACGGCCCTGGCGTGGGGAGACTGCCGCTCTGCCAGTGCCCAGACCATCGCCGCGCCGCCGAATACGCCAAACACACCGGCGGCACCCGGCACCGTCCCGGGCAAGCCTGCCAAGCCCGCGGCCGCTTCCGTGGAGGAAGTCGTCGTCACCGCAGAGCGCCGCACCACGAACCTGCAGAAAACCCCGATCGCGGCGACGGTGCTGTCGCAGAAGGATCTGCTGGCAAACGGCGTCACCACGGTCGACCAGCTGCAATTCGTGGCACCTTCCGTCACCGTCAACAATTTCGGCCAGGGCGACGATTTCGACATACGCGGCATCGGCAAGGGCGAGCACAACACGCCAGACCGGCACCGGCGTCGTCACCTATCGCGACGGCGTTCCCGCCTTTCCCGGCTACTTCACCGAAGAGCCGTTCTACGACATTTCGAACATCGAGATCTTGCGCGGCCCGCAGGGCACGTTCAGCGGCGAGAACGCCACAGGCGGCGCGGTGATCGTCAACACGCGCGATCCGGTGATAGGCGGCGCCTACGATGGTTACGTGCTGGCCCATATCGGCAACTACGCCGATACCGGCCTGCAGGGCGCGGTGAACCTGCCGATCAGCGATACCTTTGCCGCACGCGTGGCACTGAACCTGCAATACCGCGACACTTTCTACGATATCTCGGGGCCGTTGCAGGGCAACCGCGACCTGAACTGGGCCAGCGGGCGGATCTCGTTGCTGTGGCAGCCGAATGCCAATCTGAAAGTGTCGCTCAAAACCGATTTCGACGACCTCAACAATGGCGGCTATTTCGGTGACTCGCTCACCAACCCGGACACCCACAACATATTCAAGTTCGCCAACAACTTCACGACCTACGCCACGGACTATTTCGCGCGCACCACGCTGAAGGCCGACTACACATTGCCGGACGGCATCGTGCTGCGCTCGGTGAGCGGCTACCAGCAGGGCCGCACCGCCTGGAAGGGCGATATCGACGGCACCGACCTGCCTGCGCCGAACTTCATCATTGCCGAGGCTGTGGACGAACGCATCTGGTCACAGGAATTCAACATCATCTCGCCGGAGAAGCAGAACCTGACCTGGATCCTTGGCGGCTTCTTCCAGGAGAACAACTACACGTTCCCCACCAACAATTTCGACATCGGCGTGCCGCCGGGCGTGGTGGACGAGGATCTGCAGGGCAAGAACCCGACGCATAACCTGGCAGGCTTCGGCCAGGTGAGCCTGAACCTGCCGGACGGTTTCCAGTTGCAGGGCGGCCTGCGCTATTCGCTGTGGGAGACCAAAAACGTCGCCCAGTTCTACGTGCCGGAGTTCGGGCTGAACTATCCGGTGAACCAGTCGGAGAAAGGCAACAACGTCACCGGCAAGATCACGCTCAACTGGAATCTCGACGCGCGCAATTTCCTCTACGCGTTCGTGGCCACCGGCTCCAAGCCGGGCGGGCTCAACGAGCCGCTGTATTTCGGCGGCGGCATCCTGCCCGCACCGTTCCGGCAGGAATATGTCACGGACTATGAGATCGGCTGGAAATCCCGCCTGCTGGACGACCATCTGCGCACCCAGATCGGCGGCTACTACAACAGCTTCCAGCATTTCCAGGTGATCATCCCGATACCCAACAACCCGCTGCAGGTGACCGAGGAGAACGATCCGACCGCCACCCAGCTCTACGGTTTCGAGGCGTCGGCACAGGCGGTGTTCGGCAACTTCACGGGCAACGGCAATATCGGCATCGAGAACAGCTCGCTCGGCAAGATATACTCGCAGGATCCGCGCGAACCCACCGCGGGCGCCTGCGGCCTGTCCAGCGGGCCGGCCACGGCCACTTGCCTGGATTTGTCGGGCCGCCAGCAGACCTACGCGCCGAACCTCACCTTCAATCTCGGCGCGCAATACGACTTCCACGTGACCGACAACGACACCGTGTCGCCGCGCGTCAATTTCGCGCACGTCTCACACCAATGGGCCACATTGTTCGAGAACGTGGCGGCGGGCGATTACCTGGCACCGCGCAACATCCTCGGCGCGGCCGTCGCCTGGACACATGGCAGCGTGACCGCCACGCTCTACGGCTCCAACCTCACCGACGACCATTACGTCTCTGCGGCGCTGCCGCCGATCCGGCTCGCCGGCGCCCCGCGGCAATTCGGCTTCAGCCTGCTCGAGACGTTCTGACGCGGCCGCCCGCCCGTGCAACCGCCTCGCGCCCTAAAGGCGCGAGGTGGCCGGGCAAAGCCTTCCCTCTTCGAAAAGTCCCGCCGCCCACATGCAATCCTACGCGCTCACCCTCGACAAATTCCTCGCCCACGCCGCCAAGTGGGCCGGCGACCGCGAAATCGTCACCGCAAACCAAGGCCACCCCAGCGCCCGCATCGGCTACGCCGCGCTCCTCGCGCGCGCCAACCGCCTGTCGGGCGCCCTCGCCGCCCTCGGCCTGCGGCACGGCGACCGCCTCGGCACGCTCGCCTGGAACACGCAAGCCCATCTCGAGGCGCTCTACGCCGCGACAGGCGCCGGGATCGTCTGCCACACGCTGAACCCGCGCCTCACGCCGGCCCACCTCGCCGCCATGGTCAACGAAGCTGACGACCGCGTGCTCGCCGTCAGCGCCACACTGACACCGCTCCTGGCCGAACTGGCGCCGCTTTGCCCCCGCCTCGCGCACGTGATCGTCCTGGACGCAGCCGCCGCCCGCACCGCGCCCGTCCTTCCCGGCATCCGCCTGTGGGACCAGGCGGCGCTGCTGGCCGAACTGGGCGCCGCCGCGGACTGGGGCGATTTCCCCGAAGAGAGCCTGGCCGGCCTCTGCTACACCTCGGGCACCACCGGCCGCCCGAAAGGCGTGGCCTACACCCACCGCTCGAACTACCTGCACACCCTGCGCGCGCTGCAGGCCGACGCCATGGCACTGACCGGGCGCGACTCCGTGCTCGTGGCCGTGCCGCTGTTCCACGCCAACGGCTGGGGCCTGCCCTTCGCCGCACCGGCGGTGGGCGCCAAGCTGGTGCTGCCGGGCCGCCAGATGGATGGCGCCGCGCTGGCCGCCCTGATGCGCGACGAGGGCGTCACCGTCGCGGTCGGCGTGCAGACGGTGTGGATCGGCGTGCTGGACCATCTCGACGCCACAGGCGGCGACCTGCCCGAACTGGAACGGCTGATCATCGGCGGCGCGAGCTGCCCGGACGCGCTGATACGCCGCCTGGAGCAGAGGCTCGGCGTGCGCGTGCAGACGAGCTGGGGCATGACCGAGCTCTCCCCGCTCGGCACGATCGCACCGCCACACACGTCCCCGGGTGCGGCGCGCGGCGCCGGCCGCCCGGCGATGGGGCTGGACCTCAAGCTGGTCGACGCCGACGGCGCCACCCTGCCAACCCAACGCAACGTCACCGGCCACCTGCGCGCCCGCGGCGCCAGCGTGCTCGACCGCTATTACGGCGCGGCGTCCGACGCACTCGACTCCGACGGCTATTTCGACACCGGCGACCTGGCCAGCATCGACGCCGACGGCACGCTGACCATCTCCGGCCGCGCAAAGGACCTGATCAAGTCCGGCGGCGAGTGGATCAACCCTGCCGAGATCGAGGAGATCGCCGGCCGCCACGCCAGCGTCGGCCTGGTGGCGGTGATCGGCCAGCCGCACCCGAAATGGGGCGAGCGCCCGCTGATGGTGGTGCAGACCCGGCCCGGCACCAGCCTGGATGCCGACGCGCTCCTCGCCTTTTTGCGCGGCCAGGTCGCCGATTGGTGGCTGCCGGACCGCGTGGTCGCCATCGCCGCGATGCCGCTGGCCGCCACCGGCAAGATTGACAAGCGCCGGCTCTCCGCCGAGTACGCAGCCGAGGTGGACGCCGTTCCAAGGTCCGATCCTTGACCGGCGCCGCCGCGTTCCCGCAGCGAGGCGGGGCAGTGTCGCAAGGCTGGTGGATGGCAGACGAAAACGCAGGACGGGTACGCCGCACCAAGGCGGAACAGCGCGCCGAAACCTACGAGCAGATACTCGACGCGGCCGAATACCTGTTCTCGCGCGAAGGCCTGCACGGCGTCACGTTGCGCGACGTGGCCCAGCGCGTCGGCGTGCACACCACGCTGCTTCACTATTATTTCCAGGACAAACGCAGCGTGTTCGAAGCGGTGTTCGCCCGCCGCGCCGCCGTGACCAGCGGCCGCCGCATGGAAGCGCTCGAGCACTACGAAGCATCGGTGGCCGGCAAACCCACCGTGCAGGGCGCGCTCGAGGCTTTCCTCAACACCGATCTGGATCTTTACATAAACAGCGGCGAAGCCTGGATGAATTACGCGGCCTTTTGCGCGCGCGTCAGCAACACGCCGGAAGGGGCGGCCCTGATGGACGAACATTTCGATCCCGTGGTGCTCAAGCTCGTCAGCATCCTGCGCCTGGCAATGCCCGGCACGCCGGATGCGGATATCTTCTGGGGCTACCATTTCACCACCGGCGCCCTGATGAACACGCTGGCCCATACCGGCCGTATCGACCGGCTTTCGGGCGGGATATGCGCTTCGGACGATTTCGCGGCGGTGCGCACGCGTATGGCGCGCTTCATGGCGGCCGGGTTTCTGGCGCTGAGCGGTGAGGCGGCGCCTAAGACACGGAAGCGATCTTCATCCGTGCGAGAGTGAGTGTTGACGATTGCCGTGTGGGGGCGCCAGAGTGTGAGAAGCTTTTGCTCCGCTGTCGCCGACCTTTGAGGCCAGGTGTTTCAACGCCGCGCACCTGACGAGATAAAAGTTTTTTGGTTCTTTTTTTCAAAAAAGAACTGCTTGCCTTGCCTTCGCAAAAACACAGCCGGTCACCATAAGATCGGCGTCTGGAGGAAGCGTTGGATACCGGTCCGAAACGGCGCTGGGTCGTGCTGGCCATATTGTGCGGCGTCTATGCGCTGAACTTCCTCGACCGCCAGCTGCTCTCCATACTTGCCAAGCCCATACAGGATGAACTGCATCTCTCGGACGGCCAGCTCGGCCGTATCGGCGGGCTGTATTTCGCGCTGTTCTACTGCCTGCTCGCCATCCCGGTCGGCTGGCTGGCGGACCGGACCAGCCGCAAACGCGTGCTGGCGATCGCCTGCGCGCTGTGGAGTGCGGCCACCATCGCCTGCGGACTTTCCGCCAGCTACGGCCAGCTCGTGACCGCGCGCATGGCGGTGGGCGTGGGCGAGGCCGGCGGCGTGCCACCCTCCTACGCGATCATCTCCGATTACTTCGCGCGGGGCCGACGCGCCACGGCGCTCAGCCTGTTCAACCTCGGGCCGCCGATCGGGCAAACCCTGGGCGTGGCCCTCGGCGCGTCGCTGGCGCTTCATTATGGCTGGCGCAGCGCGTTCCTTGTGCTTGGCGGGGTGGGCCTGGTGGCCGCGCTGGCGGTCGCCCTGTTCGTGCGCGAACCGACGCGCGGTGGGCTGGATTCGGCATCGGACGCCGCGGCGCCGGCCACCAGCGCGAAGCCGGCCTTTGGCGCGACAGTCACGATGTTCTTCACCAGCCCGGTCCTGCTGCTGGCCGCCTCGGCGAGCGGCATCACCCAGATCGTGACGTACGGCGCCGGCAATTTCTCGACGCTTTTCCTGATGCGCGAAAAGGCGATGACGCTGCACCAGGTGTCGATCTGGTACGCGCTGGTCATCGCGGTGTGCATGAGCGGCGGCATTTTCGCGTCCGGCCGGGTGATCGACCGCTCCGTCCCGCGCAGCAGGGCCGCCTACGGGATGGTGCCCGCCCTGTCCCTGCTGGCCGCGACGCCCTTCTTCGTCGGCTTCACGCTGGCGCCGACATGGCCGGTGGCGCTGCTGTTCCTCGGTGGCGTCACGTCGCTGAACTATTTCTATCTCTCGACCTGCGTCGCCCTGGTGCAGGAGGAAGTGCGCCCGGACCAGCGCGTGCTGTGCGGCGCGCTGTTCCTGCTGGTGATGAACCTGGTCGGCATCGGCGTGGGCCCGACGTTCGTGGGCATCGTGAGCGACCTGTTCCACGCCGCCCATCCGCATGGCTCCTTGCAGCTCGCCTTTCTGTGCCTGCTGCCGTTCTACGCGATCGCCATCCTGCTTTTCCTGCGTCTGGCGCAGGTTCTGCGGGCCGCCCAGGCCCGCACGCCCGCTTTCGTATCGACAACAATGGAGATCCGCCGGTGACACTCATGCGTGGTGCCCTGCTTTTGTGCGCAGCCAGCGCGCTCGCCCTGAACATGCCGTCAGCCCGCGCCGCGCCGCCGCCCGCGGTGCCCTCATTGGTGATAGAGGCGCCCGCCGGCACCGCCCACGGCACGGCCGACGGCACGGTGCGCGTGTTCAAGGGCCTCCCTTATGCCGCATCGACGGCCGGAGCCGCGCGCTGGGAGCCGCCGCAGCCTTTGCCGAAATGGTCCGGCGTGCGGGAAGCCGCCGCGTTCGGCCCGGCCTGCTTCCAGCCGCCCACGCCGCGCGGCAGCATTTACGCGGACAGACCGTTGCCGATGAGCGAGGATTGCCTCTCGCTGAACGTGTGGACGCCGGCGGCGGCGCACGGCGCACCGGTGTTCGTCTGGATACATGGCGGCGCGCTGGTCTCCGGCGCCAGCTCGCAGGCGATCTATGACGGGGCGGCCCTGGCGCGCCAGGGCATCGTCGTCGTCTCGATCAATTACCGTCTTGGTGTGCTGGGCTACCTGGCGCACCCCGCGCTGAGCCGTGCCTCGCCGCTCGGCATCTCGGGCAATTACGGCCTGCTCGACCAGATCGCGGCATTGCGTTGGGTCCAACGCAACGTGGCCGCGTTCGGCGGCGACCCCGCCCACGTGACGATCGCCGGCGAATTGGCGGGCGGCCTCAGCGTGCTGTATCTGATGGTGGCGCCGGCCGCGCGTGGCCTGTTCGACAAGGCGGTGGCCGAGAGCGCCTACATGATTTCCACGCCGGAGCTGAAGCAGGCGCGGTTCGGCGCACCCTCCGCGGAGGCGTCCGGCGCGACACTGATGGGCCGGCTCGGCAAGAGCGACATCGCCGGAATGCGCGCAATGGACGCCCAGACGATCACCAACGCCGCCGCGATGGCCGGTTTCGCCCCGTTCGGCGCGGTGGACGGCCACGTCCTGCCGCGCCAGATCGTCGACGCCTTCAACCGCGGTGAGCAGGCGCCGGTGCCCGTGCTGGCGGGGTTCAACAGCGGCGAGATACGCTCGCTGCGCATGCTGGCGCCGCACCCGCCGGCCGGCGGTGCCGCGGAATACGACACGCAGATACACGCGCGCTACCGCGACCTCGCCGACGCGTTCCTCCGGCTCTATCCCGCCGACCACCTGGAGGAGAGCATCCTGGCAACAACCCGCGACGCACTCTACGGCTGGACCGCGGAAAGGCTGGTGACGAGCCAGGCAGCGCGCGGCCTGCCCGCCTATCTCTACTACTTCGACCACGGCTACCCCGCTGCCGACACCGCCGGCCTGCACGCGTTCCACGCCAGCGAGCTGCCTTACGTATTTGGCACGGCGGACATGCTGGCACCCGCCTGGCCGCATCCGCCCGCCACGGCGCCGGAGGCGTCTCTGTCGGACGCGATGACGCGCTACTGGGCCAGCTTCGCGCGGTCCGGCACGCCGGAAGCAGCCGGCCAACCGGCCTGGCCCGCGTTCGCGCCGTCGCAGGCCTACATGGATTTCGCCGCGGCACCGCGTGTGGCGGAGCATCTGCTGCCTGGCATGTACGATCTGCAGGAGGCTGTCGTCTGCCGGCGTTTCGCCAGCGGCGACGAGGCGTGGAACTGGAATGTGGGCCTGGTGTCACCGCCTCTGCCGAAAGCGGTTCCCGGCTGCCGTTAGCCGACAGGATCGCGGCGCAAACGGGCATCCGAAAGCAAAGGCGCGCGTAACCGCCCGCACGTCTGGCGGGCGCGGGCTGGGCATGGCTGGCGTTCACATGATCACGCAGGAGGCGGCAGACCGGAACCTACCGTTTCAGGCGGTAGCCACTCCTGAATATCCACCAGATGCCCAGGACGCACGCGGCCATGAACACGAAGGTCATGCCGAGGCTGATGCCCGGGTTGATGTCGGACACGCCGAAGAAGCTCCAGCGGAAGCCGCTGACCAGATAGACGACCGGGTTGAACAACGTGACCGCGCGCCAGAACGGCGGCAGCATGTCGATCGAGTAGAAGCTGCCGCCAAGGAACGTGAGCGGCGTCACGATCAGCAACGGCACCAGGTTCAGCTTCTCGAAGCTGTCGGCCCAGATGCCGATGATGAAGCCGAACAGGCTGAACGTCGTCGCCGTCAGCACCAGGAATCCGGCCATCCAGATGGGATGCGCCACGCCGTAGGGCACGAAGAGCCGCGCGGTGGCCAGCATGATGAGCCCCAGGATGATCGACTTGCTCGCTGCGGCGCCGACATAGCCCAGCGTGATCTCGAAGGCCGAGATCGGCGCCGACAATATCTCGTAGATCGTGCCCACGAATTTCGGGAAGTAGATGCCGAACGACGCGTTGCTGATGCTCTGCGTCAGCAGCGAGAGCATCACCAGGCCGGGCACGATGAAGGCGCCGTAGCTGGTTCCGTTTACGGGGGCCATGCGCGAACCGATGGCCGCCCCGAACACGACGAAGTAGAGCGAGGTCGAGATCACCGGCGAGACGATGCTCTGCAGCAGCGTCCGCAAGGTGCGGTTCATCTCGAACCGGTAGATGGCGGCAACCGCGTGCATGTTCATGATCTGGCGTGCACCAGATCGACGAAGATGTCTTCGAGCGAGCTCTGCCGGGTTTGGAGGTTCCTCACGTCCAGGCCCATGGCATCCAGCTGCCTGAGCAGCGCGGGGATGCCGCTGTTCTCGGCCTGCATATCGTAGGTGTAGGCCAGCTGCGAGCCGTCCTCCCCGAGTTCGAGGTTCCAGGGCGCCAGCGCGTCCGGCACCGCATCCAGCGGACGCTGCATCCCCAGCAGCAGCTGGGCGCGGCCGAACTTGCGCATCAGCGCCGCCTTCTCCTCGACCAGGATCAGGCGGCCCTTGTCGATGACGCCCACGCGGTCGGCCATCTCCTCCGCCTCGTCGATGTAGTGGGTGGTCAGGATGATGGTGACGCCGCTGGCGCGCAGTCCGCGCACCATCTCCCACATGTCGCGGCGGAGCTCGACGTCGACGCCGGCGGTCGGCTCATCGAGGAACAGGATGCTCGGCTCGTGGGACAGCGCCTTGGCGATCATCACCCGCCGCTTCATGCCGCCGGACAGGGTGACGATCTTGCTGTTCCGCTTGTCCCACAGCGACAGCTCGCGCAGCACCTTTTCGATGAAGGCGGGATTGGCGGATTTGCCGAACAGGCCGCGGCTGAAGCTGACCGTCGCCAGAACGGTCTCGAAGGCGTCTGTGCTCAGCTCCTGCGGCACGAGGCCGATCCGGGCGCGGGCGGCGCGGTAGTCCCGGACGATGTCGAACCCGTCGGCCAGCACGGTGCCCGCCGTGGCGCGGGCGATGCCGCAGACGATGCTGATCAGTGTGGTCTTGCCGGCGCCGTTCGGGCCCAGCAGGGCGAAGATCTCGCCGCGTCGGATGGTGAGGTCGACACCGTCCAGCGCGCGCAGCCCGGACGGATATGTTTTCGTCAGGCCCTTGATGGCGATGGCGGACCGGTCGCCCGGGGCATCGGCGCGGTCAGTGGCAGAAGGTGAAATTACGTCGATGATCGATCTCGCGCAGACCTGGGTGGAGCTCCGCAGGCAGCGTGCGCATAGCACGTCGTGCGGCACCGGTCACCTGCGAGCGCTCCGTCACCCCTGGCCCCTTGCCGGCGTACGCGCATGTAGGGCTCACGCGGTCACGCCCGCTGTTCACCGCCCTTGAGACAGGCCGCAGCCGCACGGTTCCGGCCGACGCCCCGGTTCATCTGTTTCGCTTCGGAGCGTTCCGGCGATCGGCCTGCCCGCGGCAGCGCCTCAGCGCGTCACCTGCAGGCTCATGTCGGGGTGCAAGGACGACGGCACCGGAGCGTGGGTTCTGGCAATTTCGGTGCCGCCGTTCGGCGCAAGGGCGTAGAGGCCGCCGCCTGTCGTTCCGATGAAAAGCCTGCCGTCAGAGACTGAAGGCGAACCGAGAAAGCTGCTGCCGGTCGATCCGCTCGCCAGTACGGTGCCATATTGATCTATGGCGAACATGGTACTGAGGGTAGTTGTAAAGTAGATCACGCCATTCGCAGCGATTGCCGATTTTACGGCGCCCCCGGTCACCAAGCTGAAATAGACGGCTCCGGTGCGCGCATTCAGCGCATACATGTTTCCATCGCCCGACCCTATATACACATAGCCGCCGGCGACGGCCGGGCTGGCCGAAATTCCCGCTCCGGTCGTGTAGGACCATTGCAGCACGCCCGCGCTCCCAGGCGCCGTGCTGATGGCATAGACGGTCTTGTCGTAGGACCCGACGTAGAGCATGCCGTTGACAACCGCCGGCGAGCTGTCGATGGCGTTGCCCACGTTATATGTCCACACGAACGTCCCGCTCGCCGCACTCATGCAGTAGATGGTGTTGTTATAGGCGGCAAAATAGACATTTCCGTTCGAGACCGCCGGCTTGACGGTGATGGCCTCGCCGCTGGCGGCGGTGTAGCTCCACACCACCTGCCCTTTGCCGGCAACGCTCAGGGCATACCCCTCCGTTTTGCTGGCGTATAGCATGCTTGTGAAGTCTATACAAAAAGAGCGTGAGGCAGTGAGGCTACGAATCAGGCCGGCCCTGCGCCGGACGCAGAAAGCGCATGCAACAGGCGGCTTCCCGACCAGCCTGCGCTCGCATCCGGTTGGCTCGACGTAAGGCCACATCAGAAATGGTGGCATGCGGGTGAGACGCTGCAAATATTTCACCAAGCGACGCCGTTATATGTCATCAGCGTCTTTGTGCAACGAGTCGTCTTATCGCGAGCTTGGGGGCTGCGATGAAGTCCTACTGGTTTGAGACGACACTGAACCTGTATATCACTATAACTACGACATCGTCGTGCTAAAGCCCGTTTCCATCCGGACATGGAGGACTGCGAGGCTGTCCGACGCATGCGCGACCGCCGCATCGACGCGCCTGTCCTCATCACGCCTGACGTTGCGCGTGCCAGCGCTAAAGTGAAGGGCTCTGGTCTGCGAGCAGACGATTGCATCAGCAAACCATACGACAAGGACGAGCAGATCGTGCGCATCCAGGCGATCGTTCGACGCAGCAAGGGTTACCGCCAGCCGATATTGGCAACAGGTAGCCAAAAGCCGCTATGCCGCTTCCGTCGTGACGCGGCGACGGGCTTCGCAAACCCATCCTTCACATGGCAGGCCGCACGTGGTTCAACCGCAAGCCCGCCAGGTGGCAAGATAGAGATACGATGAAGCGCGCTTTGCCAAAGCGTCACGAGCAAATCGATCTGAACCTGTTCCGGGTCTTCGAGGCGGTCATGCGGCATCGAAGCGTTTCCGCGGCGGGTCGTGAGTTAGGCGTGACGGCGTCCGCGGTCAGCCATGCGGTGGCCCGCCTGCGTACCCTGTTCGGTGACGACCTGTTCCTGTCGAGCGATGAGGGGATGGTGCCGACACCGCGGGCGCTCGAGCTTGCCCCCGACGTCCGCACGGGGCTTGCTGGCATCGCGCGGGCGCTCGAGGCTCGTGCGTTCGACCCGGCCGGGATGCTGCGTATATTCGGGATCGCGGCATCGGAGTATCCGGCGGCCATCGTTCTGCCGGGATTGCTCCAACGGATGCTGAAGCAGGCGCCAAATGCGTCGCTACGTGTCTCTCCGCTCGGCCGGCTCGATATCGTCCGGCAACTCGATGCGGGCCACATCGACCTTGTCATCGGCTGGTTCGATACGCTTCCGGACCGTATGCGGCGGCAAATCCTGTTCCGGGAAGAAGAAGCGATGGTGGTACGTGCCGGGCACCCGCTGACGCAGCAGACGCTGACGCAGCAGAAGCTTCTGGCGTATCCTCATATAGTGGTCGAGTTCACCGGCAGCGAAGACCCCCAGCAAAAGGGCTTCATCGACGATCGCGGCGTCGTGCGCCGTGTCTGGATCGAACGTCTGCTGGTAAAATCGAGCGCACGGGGCAGCAGCTCGACCGGCAGGATCGCAGCCACGGTTCCAACCTATGCCGTGATCGGACCGGTGCTGGCCGAGACTGATCTCGTTGCGACATTGCCGCGCCGGCTGGCTCTCGCGGCAGTGCAGCGCGACGGCCTGGCCATGCTCGAGCTGCCATACAGCCCGCTTTCTGTCGGTGTCGAGATGGTCTGGCACGAGCGGACCGAGGGAGATCCCGCAATGCGCTGGTTACGGGAGCAGATCGCCTCGACGACGCCCGAGTTTGTCGTGGAGCACGCGACTGAAAGCTATTCAGGTGGAGCCTGAGCTTCGATCATGGGTTGGTCCTACCGCGCCCACTCAGCTAGATACGGCAGCGATGCGAAACGTCAAAGCCGCCACGCCACCGGACGTCCGGGACGCCTTCGTCCGTGCGCAGCCACATGTGGCGGGAGCGGCGGCGCGAAACACCCGCCGCATAGCGCAGGGCTGCCGTTCGGCGTGCTTTGCCTCGCCGCCTGCAGCGCGTCGCCGGCGCAGGACCTGGCGGGTTCGTTCTTTCCGGCCTGGATGCTGTGTGCTGCCCTCGGTGTTGCCGCCACGGTTGCCGCTCATATTCTGTTGGTTGCAATCCGCCTGGATAAGCACGTGCTGATGCCGCCACTCGCCTATCTGAGCATCGCGGCCGCGGTGACGCTGTTCACCTGGCTTTCGTGGTTCGGCCAGTAAAGATGCATCGGGTGGCACGCCTGTTCGGTATCTCGTTCACGATAGCCATGCTTGCGGCGGCCATCTTCGGCGGCTTGCTTGTATCGCAACGGCTTGCGCACAGGCCGCGCACCGACGACGCGTTCATCGATGCCGACATCGTGCATCTGGCGCCCGATGTGAGCGGGCGCGTAGTCGACCTCGCAATCAAGGACAATCAGGTCGTTCATAAAGGCGACGTTCTGTTCACCATCGATCCCGAACCGTATCGGTTGCAGCTCGATCAGGCGCAAGCGCAGCTCGTCGGCCTGCGTGCGCAGGCGAGCGTCACCGCCGATCAGGTATCGTCACAGACGAGCAAGGCCGCGGCTGCAAATAGTGGAATCGCCAGTGCCCAAGCGCAGCTGTCCTTGGCTACCAGTACGCTCGCGCGCATGGAGCCATTGCTGGCGCGCGGCTTCGTCACCGCGCAGCAGATGGATCAGGCGCGCACCGCCCAGCGAACGGCTCAGGTGTCCCTCCAGCAGGCGCGGCAGCAAGCCGACGAGGCGCGGCAGGGCGTCGGCAATACGCGGCCGATCGAGGCCCAGGTCGCAGCTGCGCAGGCGGCCCTCGAACTCGCCCGACGCAACCTGCGGCTGACGCAGGTGCGTGCCCCGGTCGACGGTATCGTCACCGGGCTCGATATTACCGCCGGCGAGTTCGGTCAGGCCGGCCGGCCGCTGTTCACCCTGATCGACACCGAACACTGGTATGCCGTTGGCAATTTCCGCGAGACCGATCTCGCCGGCCTCGAACCCGGTGAACGCGCTCGGGTGTATGTTCTCAGTGCGCCTGCGCAATCCGTGGAAGGCGTGGTCGAGAGTCTCGCCGGCGGTGTCGAGCCAGACGAAGGGGTGGTGATCGGCGGCCTTCCACGCGTGCCGCGGAGCCTCAACTGGGTTCGCATCGCCCAGCGTTTTCCGGTGCGCATACGCCTCGTAGCCCCGCCGCCTCACCTGATGCGCCTCGGCGCTTCCGCCGTCATCGTGATCGACCGATGAGCGGCACGGCTGGCTTGCCGGCGATCGACACCGGCGAGGTCGGCGGCGGCTGGATGGGCTTGCTGGGTGAATTGGAGCCGCAGCCCGGCCGGCTCGGCGACACGCTTCGCCTCGTCGCCGTCGTGCTCGCCTGCGTAGCTATCGGCGAAACGTTGCGAATGCCCGAAATAGCCGTCTCGGCTTACATCGTGCTGTTCGTCTCCCGCGGCGAGCGGGCATCGACGATCAAGACTGCGCTCGTGGGCGGCATCGCGCTCGTCTTTGCCGTGTTCCTCACCATCGTTGTGTTCATGGCGAGCCTCGCCGAGCCTGCGCTGCGCATCCCGCTGATTGCCGCGGCCACGTTCACCGGCATCTTCTTCTCGCGCATTTCGCCACTCGGCCCCGCGGCGTTCGCGGCCGGGTTCATCCTGGCTTACGGCTTGACGCTCGGCGACCAGGTGCTCGGCTTATCGCTGCTGCAGGCCGCGTCCGGCAACACCACGGCGCGCGGCCTGCCTGAGCTTGCATTCCTTCCGCCCGAAGAGGCGTTGCTGCACTTCCTGCTGTGGCTCGCCCCGGTGATCGCGCTGCCGGTCTGTCTCGTCATCATCGCCAACCTGATCACGGGGCGCGAGCCGGCGGTGCTGGTCCGTGCCGCCATCGTCCGCCGACTTGCCGCCTGTGCAGCGTTCTGTGCGCGTGAACCGGGAGCGGAGCGGGCCCTGGCCGCATCTGCGCGGGAGGGCACGGCGGGCCTGGGCAGCATGCTCGCGCTTGCCAGCGCGACCCGCGCACGCGCCGCGTACCGGCCCGACATGGCGCGCCTCGTGCGCGAGAGTGAGCAGGCGGCGCTCGCGCTTCTGGCCTGGACCCGGGTCGGCGATACGGCGTCGCTGCGCGCGTGGGCGCCCGCGTTTCGCAGTGCCGCGGAAAGCGTCCGCGACATCACGCCGCCGGTCAGCCCGCCTGCGGTCGGGCCGGTGGCAACGGCCGCGGCGGCAAGCCCGCTCGCCGCCGAACTTGCCCGCGCGACCGCCGCCGTGTTCGCCGCCCTCGCCCCCGCGGTGAAATCGGAGGCGAAGGCCGCAGCGCCCGCCAGGCGCCTGGTCTCGCCGGAGGCCGCGCGAAATCCCGAGACGACGCAGTTTGCGCTCAAGGTCACGCTCTCCGTCATGCTCGCCTATGCGACGGAGAGCCTGCTCGACTGGCCGGCCGTGCACACCTGCGTCGTCACCTGCTTCTTCGTCTCCCTCGGCACGATCGGTGAGAGCGTCCACAAGGCGACGCTGCGCATCGCAGGTGCGCTCGTGGGCGGTGCGCTCGGGATCGGCACGATCCTGCTGCTCATGCCGGTGATGACCGATCTCGGCGATCTCCTGCTGGCACTGGGGGCGGTGACGTTCCTGGCCGGCTGGGTGGCGACCGGCAGCGAGCGGATCGGTTATGCCGGCTGGCAGATCGGCCTCGCCTACTACCTCACCGTCCTGCAGGGCTACGGCCCGACGCTCGACATGCAGACGGCGCGCGACCGCGTCATCGGCATCGTTCTGGGCAATCTGATCGTGCTCGCCGTGTTCACCACGCTCTGGCCGAGCAGCCTCGATCAAGCGATACGGCGGCAGGTGACGGCGGCGCTTCGGCAGCTCGCGTTGCTTACCGGGCTCGAGGAGCACGACCGCGCGGCGGCCGAGGCGGCGCGCCCTGCGCTGCAGAGGGCGTTCGGCTCGGCCACCTCCGCCGCACGCACGCTGATGGCCAAAGCGGTCTACGAGCGCGGCCTTGCCAGCTCTCCCGCTAGGCGCCGGCCGATCGATGCCGGCACCATCGCCGACCTCGAGACCGTCATGCTCGACGTCTGCGTCCTGCTCGACGCAGCGGCGGACCCGGCCTGGGCGGATGCACCCGCGCCACCGCGGGCGGCCGCGCTGTCCCACCATCTGGCCCTCGCCGGCTGGTTCGACCGCTGTGCCGCCTGGGTCGCGAACGGCGGCGACGCGGCCGCGCTCGAGGCCGCGATCCCGGCGCCTCCCGACCTCGGCGCTGCCGGGGAGGCTGCGCCGCACGTCGTCGCCCGGTCGGCCTGGTTTGCCATTCTGGACGCGGATCTGCGCGCCATCATGCGGCAGGTGTCGATCCGGGCGGCGGCCGGCGCCGAACCCTATGGCGCACATGTCTGACCTCCGCGGCCTTGCCTTGGCCGGCTGCCTGCTGCTGGCCGCCTGCAACGATACGCGCGACCTTGCTCCTGCAAGCCCCGACACGCCCTGGCAACCTGGCCTGGCGGCGCCGGACAGCGCCGCGATCGCCGTGCCGCGCCGCTTTGCGCTGCCGCGCGACGGCGCCCTGCCGCTGGCCGAACAGCCGGCCGGCATCGATCCCGCGCATCGCTACGATCTCGCCGAACTCATCGACATCGCCCAGCGCCGCAACCAGGAGACCCGTATCGCCTGGGAGGCCGCGCGCCAGGCCGCCATCGGCGTCGGCATCGCCCGCGCCGCCTTCCTGCCGGACATCACGGCGAGCGCTCTCGGCGGCTACCAGCACATCGCCTCGCCATTCCCGACACGTCTCGTCGGCCAGGGATACATCACCGCCGATGCACAGGAAGTGTTTCCCGAACTCGCCATACGCTACCTGCTGGTCGATTTCGGCGGCGGCCGGGAAGCAGCGGAGCGGGGCGCCGAGCATCTCTCATTCGCTGCCAATGTCGGCTTCACCGCGGCGCACCAGCGCCTGATACTCGCGGTCGCCCGAGCTTATTTCACCCTCGATGGCGTCGAGGCGCAGCTGCAGGCTGCACGCCGCAGCCGCGAAGATGCCGGCCGTCTCCAACAATCGGCCACGGCGCTCGCGGCGCGCGGGCTTGCCACCGTCGTGCAAGTGGCACTCGCCAGGCGCAGCACGGCGCAGGCGGATTACGACATCTCTGCTGCCACCTCGGCGCAGCACGACGCCACCTACGCGCTACTGCAGACCCTCGAACTTCCGCCCACGACAAAGCTGCAAGTGCGCGCGAGCATCGACCGTCCGCTGCCAAAAGCGACCTTGCGCACAGTCGATACCCTGATGGCCGACGCATTGCGGCAGCGCATGGACCTGCTGGCCGATCTTGCCCGGCTGCGCGCGGCGGATTCGGGCATCGAGGAGGCGCGCGCTTCGATGGCGCCGACGCTGGCGCTGGAAGCCAACGTGCAGGGCAATCTCGGGCGAATCGCTGTCGATAGCGGCCCTTATGAAAGTGTGGTCCAACCTCAGGCCGGCCTGTTCCTCCGTTTTTCCTGGCCGATCTATCAGGGCGGGTTGCGGCAAAATCACGTGCGCCTTGCGCAATCCCGCCGTGCCGCCGCCGAGGATGCCCTGGCGGCGGCCAGCAGCGCCGCCCTGCACGACGTCGCTTCCGGCTATGACCGGGTGCAGACCGGCCTGAGCCAATATCAATCCGCCCGCGCCTTGCTGGAGGCGTCGCAGACTGCCTATGACGCGAGCAGTGAAGCTTTCAAAAGCGGCATCGGCCCGTTCACCGACGCCGTCAACGCTGCGACAGCGCTTGCCGCCGCGCGCGCGAGCGTCGCGAAGGCGCATGCACAGGCATTGATCGACGCCGCCGGCCTGGCCTTCGCAGCAGGCGAATTGACCTCCAGCGCCGCGCCGGCTCTCACCGCGCCGGTTCCGTGACGCCCCGATCGAGCTCAGCGTTCCGCCCCTTCGGCCCCCTCCTCGCGGCCGGTCTCATCGGGCTCGGCGCGGCTGCAGCGATGCGAGCGCGTACCCCGGCCGCAGCCATCGATGCCCTGCGCAGTCTCGGCACGCTGCTGACTCTGGCGACAGGCATCCTGTCGGCGGTGTGGTGGCATCAATCGGCTACCCTGTCCGGTCACCCGACCAGAACTGCGCCGGCAGGTTCGGACCGGGAGTCGGAGGCCACCGTGCTGAACGCCGCTGCAGCCACGGCAACCGGGCTCGCCCTCATCGGCGGGGTTTTTTCCGGTCTAGCCTGGAGTTCCCTGGAAGGTAGCCTGGCGGCAAGCACCTTCCTGATCCTGCTCGCCATGTCGGGAGATGAACTCAGGAATGCGGCGAAACTGTCAGTGCGCCAGGGTCTGCCTCCACGATCTGCCCTGGCTTTTCTGGTGCTTGTCGCGGCGAGCTTGCTGTTCGTTTTCCAGCGGATTGTTCGCTAGGCAAGTGATGCTGGTTTGCGATGGTTCCGGTCGCGCTGAGAGGATTGCTTGCTGGCCGAAACTGTTCAGCATTGGGAACGGATATCGCGGTGCCGAGGCGAGATTTGCGCATCAGGTGATTAGCGCATCCAAGACAGGCAAGAAAGCAGTCCTTTTTCGAGAAAAAGGACCAAAAAGCTTTTGCTCCGACGCCTGCACCACAGCCCGGGCTCGTATTGCAAGTCGATGCGGCTGCCGTAATAGCGAAATCCTCGTGCAGGCGTCATAGCAAAAGCTTTTTGCTTCTTTTTCTCGAAAAAGAAGGCCTGGCTTCCTTGCTGCCGTAACCAGAGCTGCTGCACGACGCGACCGTGCCCCGGACAAGCTGCGATCGAATTGCACGAGCCGCGTAGGCGTCACTTCGGCAGCAATAATGTTTACGTAGCACCAGCAAAAGATCGGGGGTCTGGGGCCTCGAGGCCCCAGCGGGGTTTGGGGCAGAGCCCCATGCTTGCGCACCCTTCAACGCGAAACCAACTACTCAGGCGGCACCGGCGAACAAGCGACACTGGCCGCCCGCGCCAACACCACCATCCGACGCGCCGCCACGCCAGCCCCCGCCATCTCGCCCGCCACATGCGCCAGCAACGGACTCGACAACAGCGCATGCGTCGCCGTGTTCACCGCCACCTCGGTGCCCACCACCGCACCGGCCGACAAAGCCGTGCGACGCAGCAGCCCCAGCGTGGCCAGCATCCCCGGCCGCAGCCCGTGCAAGGCCGCCACCTGGCGCACCAGCCGCAAGCCGCGCCAGGCCACGAACAACGCCGCCAGCCCCGGCGACGGCATAGCCGCCACGCCGGCCAGGGACTGCAGCGCGGCCGTCCGCCCAAGCGCCTCCGCCTGCACGCGCAGCGACGCCGCGGGGCCGGCGCGCAGCAGCGCCAGTATCGCATCGGGGTCGTTGATGGCGTCGATCGCCGGCAGCAGGTCCGGGCCCTCGGGCAGCTCGCGCAGCCATTCCCGCGCGGCCGCCGCACGCGCCACGGCGTCCTGGCCGGCGAGGGCGGCGCGCAGCCGGTCCACCCCGCGCAAGGCGGAGAGGGCGGCCCATTCGCGCCAGAAACCCAGGCCGATCATGCCGAAACCGGTGGCCGCCACGCCGGCTGCCGCGCCGCCCAGAAACGCGCTGCGGGCGAAGGTTTCGGCCACCAGGGTGCCGGCTTCCAGCGCCGCACTGCCCAGCACCAGCACGCCGGCGCCGGCCAGCACGAGGGCGGGCATGGCCCAGGGTTTGCGCGTTGGGGCCGGCAGTTCTACGGCGGCCAGGGCGAGGGCTGGTTCTAGCCTGGGGGCGGGGAGCTCTTCGGTTTCTATGCGGGGGGCGGGGTGCATGGGCTATCCGGGGTAAGGCAAGGAAGCAGTCCTTTTTTGAAAAAAAGGACCAAAAAACTTTTGCGTCCCCACCTGCGTAGAAGCTCCATTATATTGTGCAACCGTATCGACCTGCACAGAAGAAGCAGGCTTTCGGGCAGGCGTCGGAGCAAAAGCTTTTTGGTCCTTTTTCTCGAAAAAGGACTGCTTTCTTTCTTCACAGCACATCATCCAGCAAAAACCCCAGCAGCGCATCCAGCCCCACGTTCGGCACGCCCAGCCGCCCGCCTTCCGGCAGCCGCATCGGCTCGAATTGCGGCAATGCCAGGAACGGGTGCGACCAGAAATCGCCCGACGGCGGCCGGTCCGGCACCTCGCCAGGATAAGAGCGCGTCATCGCCTGCCCGCCCAGCACGCGGCCGCGCACCGCGCTCACCGGACGGCCCTCCAGCGTCCAGACGAAATCCTCCGTGCAGCGCACCGAGGCGATCGCGAAATGCCCGCTGCGCAGGCTGCCCGACGCACCGGGCGGCAGCGGCGTGAGCGCGCGCATCAGGGCGGCCAGGTTGCCGCGCTGGCGTTCGGCCACGTGGTCCGCCTTGGTGGCGGCGAACGCCACGCGGGTGATGATGTGCGGTGGCAGTTGCAGGCTGGCGAGCGCGCCCAGAGCCTCCAGCCACGAGAACTCCCAGCGCAGCGCGCCGGATGCGGCCGCCAACGCGGCCTGCGTGTCGGCGAACGCGGCTTCGCCGGCGTGTAGCGCGGTCAGGACGTCGGCCAGGATCACCAGGCGGTCCACATTGGCGAACAGCGGCGAGGCGAGCTCGCGGCGAACCGCGGCGAGGTAGGCGTCGTAGCGCTCGGCCAGCAGCGCGACCAGGCCGCCCGAGCCGGAAGCGGGGAAGAACGACAGCCACGGCGCTTCCGGTCCGGGCGCCGGCATCAAATGGCGGCCGGGCTGGAGGAAGGCGAGGCCCTGGTCGCGGAGGTGGCCCAGCATCTCGCGGTAGAGGCGGGTGCCGGCATGGGCCAGCGCCTCGTCGGCGGCGGCGCGGGCGGAGAGCGCGCGAGCAAACGCGAGGAACGGCGCGGTGGTGGCCGCGATCCCGGGCGATTCGAGCCGGCGCAGCGTGGCGGCCGACCATTGCGCGTAGGTCTGCGACAGCATCGGCAGGTCGATCAGCCACTCGCCGGGGTAGTCCAGGAACTCCACGCGCACGTGGCGGGCCGGCAGGAGGCTGCGCGGCAGCGTGGTGGTCAGCGCCAGCAGGGAGACGGCGTCGGTGCGCTCGGGCCAGGCGGGCGGATCGGCGGCCAGGCGGGCGAGGTGCCGCGCCTGGTCGAAGCGCGGCACGGCGCCGGCGCCGAGCGGGGCGAGCGCCCAGCGTCGGGCCAGCAGGTTCGCCGCCACCGAGGTGAGGAACGCCGTCTTGCCGGCGCGCGACAGGCCGGTGACGCCCACGCGCAGGGTGATCCCGGCGAACGGCCAGGCCTGCGCGGAGGCGGTGGCGGCCTGCTGGAGCGCGCCGCCCAGGCCGCCGAGCAGGCTCATTTACGTTCGATCAGCTCGATCTTGTAGCTGTCGGGGTCCTCGACGAACGCGATCACCGTGGTGCCGTGCTTCACCGGCCCGGCCTCGCGCACCACGCGGCCGCCGCCGGCGCGCACCGCCTCGCAGGCGGCCGCCACGTCGGGCACGCCCACGGCGAGATGGCCGAACGCGCTGCCCAGCTCGTAGGGGCCTTTCTGGTCCCAGTTATAGGTCAGTTCGAGCTCGGCCTGGCCTTCGGCGTTGGTGGCGTAGCCCATGAACACGAGGGTGTAGCGGCCGGCGGTGACTTCGTTGCGGCGCAGCTCCTTCATGCCGAGGAGGTTGCGGTAGAAGGCGATGCTGGCGTCGAGGTCGGTGACGCGTAGCATGGTGTGTAGGAACGAGCTCATCGGTTGGGATCCTCAAGTAAGGAAGGAAGGCCTTCTTTTTTGAAAAAAAGAAGCAAAAAACTTTTGCTCCCCCGCATTTGCCACAGCGTGTTCAAGCCGGAAAACGGGAGCGTCGGCCGCTTCTGACATCCAAGAGTTTTTTGCTTCTTTTTCGCAAAGAAGAAGGCCTTGCTTCCTTAGGCTGTTACTCCGATCAAAAACACACCCGCCAGGTCCGCAGCCGCCACGCACCCCGCCATATCCGTCACCAAAGTGCCGCCCGCCTCGAACGCCACCCCACGCAAACCCGCCGCCGCCGCCGCTTCCAGCGTGCGCGGCCCGATCGTCGGCAGGTCCGCCCGCCTGTCCTGCCCAGGCTTCACCAGCTTCACCAGCACGCCGCCCGCGCCCGGCCGGCGCAGCGCGCCCGCGCGCGCGATCATCGCGTCGGTACCCTCGATCGCCTCGACGGCCAGCACGCAGCCGGCCTGCACCACGCAGGCCTGGCCCACATCGGCCGCACCCAGGGCGCGCACCACGGCGATGCCGCGTTCGATGTCGGCCAGCGCCTGGGCGTCCGGCGCCACGCGGCCGGCCTGGCCGGCGGGGCCCAGCGCCGAGGTCAGCACCTCATGGGCGCCGATGATGCGGAAGCCCTCTTCGGCCAGCACCCGCACCACGGCGGCTAGCAGGCCGTCATCGCCGGAGAACGCGCTGCGGCCGATGCGGGCGAGTATGCGCGCACCTTCCGCGTCCGGTCGCAGGTCCAGCAGCGAGGGGCGGCGGACCGGGCCCACGAGCACCAGGTCCCGGCAGCCTTCGGCGCGCAGCAGTGCCAGCATGCGGCCGGCGGCGCCCAGGCGGACCACGACGTGCCGGTAAGGCGCGATCACCGCAGGCTCGGCGAAATCCTCGAAAGCGACGATGAACACGCGCCGGCCGGCAGCGATTGCGGCGGCGGCAACCTGGCCGGGAAACGGACCGCCGCCGGCAAGTATGCCGAGTGGACTAAGGGGTGTCATGCGTCGAAACACCCCGGAACCGGCCGCTCACCGATGACGGGCGTAGGCGCTCAATTCACGTCATTGCCAATTTTTGTCGGATCGATCCAAAAATAACGACTTTCCGATTGCGTTCGGGTCGATTCCGAACTAAAGTCGTGACGTGGCTCACTGTTCGATAGTAGGAATTCGGCATGACTGAAAAAGATCTCGGCCTGGCCCCGAGTATCAACGGCATCCTGCACTGCCTGAAATTTCTTGCTGCCGAAGCTGCGTCGTTGAAGCTGTTGCGAACCCTGTCCGCCATTGAGGACGCGCTTGAAATGGCCGAATGCGAGAGCGGTGCGGACAGTGGCGAAGAGCCGCATGCGGCGTCCGCCCTGCCGGTATTCCACTGAGCAAGCAGGCCGGGCGGACGAAGCTGCCGGGTTGCTGAGAGCCGGCCCGTCAGGACGCGTGGTCATCTTCCGCGTGGGCTGAGCTGTGCACCAGGCCGCGCCGGCTCGGCACGTCGATAAAAGCGAGTATCTCGGCCACCAGCGCATCGTCGCCCAGGGTGCGGGCCTTGGCGAGCCGGGTGGCGAACACGCCCAATTCCGTGCCGTCCGCCACGAACAACAGTCGGAACGCAGCGCGCAGCCGGTGCAGCCCGGCACGATCCACGCCGCGGCGCTTCAGCCCGACCACGTTCAGCCCGGTGAGCCTGGCGCGATTGCCCAGAGCGGTGCCGAACGGGATCACGTCGGCCTCCACACCGGACGCGCCGCCGACCATCGCCGCGCGGCCGATGCGCACGAACTGATGCAACGCGGTGGCGCCGCCGATCACCGCGCCGTCGCCGATGGTGACGTGGCCGCCCATCACCACGTTGTTGGCCACGATCACGCCGTCGCCCAGCGCGCAGTCATGCGCCACGTGTACCACGGCCATCAGCAGGCAGTCCGCACCCACCCGGGTGATGCCGGTGCCGGTGACGGTGCCGCGATGGATGGTGCAGTGCTCGCGTATCTGGGTGCGCGGGCCGATCACCGTGCGGGTGGGCTCGCCGCGGTATTTCATGTCCTGCGGCGGCAGGCCCACGGTGCAGAACGGGTAGAGGATCGCGCCGGCGCCGATCTGCGTGTGGCCGTCGACGACCACGTGGCTGATCAGGCGCACGCCCGCCTCGATCACCACGTCCGCGCCGATGCTGCACCACGGGCCGATCTCGGCGTCGGGGGCGACCTGCGCGCCGGCGGCCACGATGGCTGTGGGGTGCATGCGGCCGCCGGCGGGAAGCTCGATCAGGGTGTCCATCATGCGGGCTTTATCATGCCGGGCCCGGCGGCTCGTCCATGATCATCGCCGAGTAGGTCGCCTCGGCCACCGACACGCCGTCGACGCGCGCCACGCCGGAGAACTTCCACACGCCGCCGCGCCGGCGCAACCGCGTCACGTGT
This sequence comes from uncultured Alphaproteobacteria bacterium, assembly GCA_963795825.1. GTDB lineage: Bacteria > Pseudomonadota > Alphaproteobacteria > Acetobacterales > Acetobacteraceae > BOG-908. The sequence goes on from CAWCIW010000002.1 coordinate 300,737, forward strand.
ATGCGGAGCTGGTCGCCGGGCAGGACGGGACGGCGGAACTTGGCGCTCTCGATCGTCATGAAATAGACCAGCTTGCCGGCCGCCTGGGGCCCGAGCGAGAGCACCACCAGCACGGCGGAAGTCTGCGCCATGCTCTCGATGATGAGCACGCCGGGCATCACCGGGTGGCCGGGGAAGTGGCCCTGGAAGAACGGCTCGTTCGCCGTCACGTTCTTTATGCCGATGGCCGAGACGTGCGGCACCACGTCGACCATGCGGTCCAGCATCAGCATCGGGAAGCGATGCGGGATGGCGTGCATGATGGCGGCGATATCGACCAGCGGGATCGTGGCCGGAGCGTCGGCGGGGTTCACGTCCAGGCCAGAAGAATCGCCGTGTGCCGCATCCGCCGCCTTGCCGGCGCCCGCCTCCGATGGTGCGTCGCGCGACGCGTCCGGGGCCGCGCCGTGCGCCAGGGCGCCGGCTGCGGTCTGCTGCGCCGGTGCCTGGGTCTGGGCCGCCTTGCTGTCCTGTGCCGTGCCGTCCATCGCTGTCAGCCTGCCGCCCTTTGTCCATCCGTGGCCGGTGCAGCCGAAGCTGCCCCGCTCGCCGCGTCACCCGCATTGCCCGCCGCAACGCCGGATGACGTCCCGCGTTTTGCCAGGCGGCGCAAGGCGGCCACGTTGCGGAAGAACTCGCGTATCGGCATTGCCGGGCTGCCGATCACGTCCGATCCCGCCGGCACGTCCGACATCACGCCGGCCTGCGCGCCGATGCGGGCCTTTGCGCCGATACGCAGATGCCCGGCCAGCCCCGCCTGGGCGCCGATCTGGACGAAATCCTCCAGCGTGCAGGAGCCCGCCATGCCGGATTGCCCGGCCATCGCGCAATAGCGGCCGAGCTGCGAGTTGTGGCCGATCTGGACCAGGTTATCGATGCGCGTGCCGGCGCCGATGACGGTATCGTGCGAGGCGCCGCGATCGACCGTGCTGTTGGCGCCGATCTCCACGTCGTCGTGCAGTATCACCCGGCCGAGCTGGGGGATGCTGACGAAGCCCTGCGGCGTGATGGCGAAGCCGAAGCCTTCCTGGCCGACACGCGCGCCGGGATAGATATACACCCGGGCGCCGAGCAGCGCGTGGGTCACGCTGGCGCCGGCGCCGATGCGGCAGGCAGGGCCCATCTGCACGCCGGGCGCGATCACAGCGTGGGCGCCAATCTGGCAGAAGGCGCCGAGGCTGGCGCGCGCGCCGATCACCGCATAGGGGCCGATCTCGCAATCGGCACCGACCTGCGCCGTGGGGTCGATCACCGCGGTGGGGTGCACGAAGGGGGCGGGCTGTGCGGCCGGGTGGAACAGGCGGCCGATCTGCGCCCAGGCGAGATGGGGGTCCGCCGCCACGATCGCGGCACTGGTGGCAGGCACGCGCGCCGCCATCGCCGGGCTGACGATAACCGCGCCGGCCTGGGTGGCAGCGGCGGCGGCGAGGTATTTCGCATTGTGCAGCACGGCCACCTGGTCCGGTGAAGCGGTCTGCAAAGGGGCCACGCCGGCCAGGGCGCGGCCGCCCAGCGCTTCGGGCCGGAGCAGGGTGGCACCGGCGGCTTCGGCGAGGGCCTCGAGCGCGAACGGGCCGGCGCGTTCGAAAAAACGCGGATCGCCCAGCAGCGCGGGCATGTCCGCGTCGCTCATCGCGCGCGGCTTTCGACGCGCATCACCGACACCGCCGCAGCATATTTCGGGGCAGACATGGCGGTCGGACGCGGCAGGGGCCGGTCCGCCGCGGGTCGCGCCATGCCCCGACCGGCCGCCGTAAGCAGCGCCGGCCGCAAAGGCCGCATCGCACGCGCCAAGGCAGCTTGCCTCAATGCGTGGGCTTGGCGGTTGAAGTGGCGGAAACCAGCGTGGGCGAGGTGCCCCAGTCCTTTGGCAGCTTGGCGGGATCTATGCCGTCTTCCGGTATCTGCACCGTCGGCATCAGCTTGTTGAGCTGGCTCACCACCTGGTCGGTGATGTCGAACTCGGGGATGTTCAGCGCCACCTGGCTGCGGTGCAGCACCACGTTCATGTTGTGGCTCTCGGCGACCTGGCGGATCACCGCCACCAGCGTGCTCTCGATCTGGTTCAGCGCCACCTGGCCGGCTTCGGCGACGATACGGTTGCGGTCCTGCAAAGCGCGGCGCTCCGCATTCACCCGGTCGCGCAGCGCGCGCTCGCGGGCGCGGCCCTGGTCGGGCGTGAGCTTGGGCGCATCGGCCTGCAGCGCCTGGGCCAGGTTGCGCCAGTTCGCCTGGGCGCGCTCCACATCGACGCGCAGGCGCTCCTTGCGGGCGCCGATCACGCGCTGGATGATCTGCGCGGCATTGGACTGGCGCATCACGTCCGGCACGCCGAGCACGCCGATGATCACGGTCGGCGGTGGCGCCGCCTTGGGCAGCGCCGGCAGCGTGGGCACCGGCGGGGAGGGCAGAGGCGGCAACGGCTGCTGCTGTCCCTGTTCGTCGGCCGCCTGTTCCGGCTCGGGCGGCAGCGGCTGGGCTGCGACCGGCACCGGGCGGGCGGCGCGCGGCGCGCGGGCCGGCGCCGAGGCGCGCGGTGTGGCCGGCTGCGGCGGGATGAAATAGCCGGGGCTACCCTGGGCGTGCGCCGGCAGGGCGGCGGGCAGCAGGAGGAGCGCCGCGAGACAGGCGGCGTTGGCCAGGCGTGTGCGTATCATTGGAACCTCGTTCCGAAACCGAATTTGAAGACCTGTGTCTGGTCGTAGGGCTGCTTGATCAGCGGTATGCCGAAATCGATGTTGATCAGGCCGAACGGGCTTTTCCACGAGATGCCCACGCCGGCAGAGAGGCGTATGCCGCCGCCGTCGTAGAAGCATTGCGAGATGCGCGAGCCGTGATCGTCGACCAGGTGGCCCTTGTACACCTTCGAGGTCGCCAGGCAGCTCGAGGCGGCGTTGGGCGGCACGTTGAGGCCGGACAGGCCGCCGGAATCGACAAAGGTGCGGCCGGTGAGGCCGAAATCGGCCGGCACGGGCAGCGGGAAGTGCAGCTCTGTGCTCTGCGTGTAGATGAAGTTGCCGCCGATGCTGTCGCTGCCGTGGTAGAAGATCTGGCTCTGCGGGCAGCCGCCGACGGGGCCCACGGGCGCGTTCTGCAGGCAGGTCGAGTACGCCACCGAATGCGGGCCCACGCCCTGGTCGAGGAAGCCGCGCAGATTGTCGCCGCCGAGGAAGAAGCGGTCGATGATGCGCTCCTTGCTCTGGAAATTGTCCAGGTAGCCGGCGCCCTGGCTGAGCGAGATGCCCCACAGCGAGTTGCCGGTGATGAAATCCAGCGGCACGAAATAGGTGCTGTCCACCTTGGAGCGGAGGTAGTGCTCGTCGCCGCCGAAGCCCGCGAGGTCGTTGCCGATGCGCACGACGAAGCCGCTATGCGGCGCCACCCGGCTGTCGCGGTAGTCGAAGGACAGCGTCTGGCCGATCTGCGAGAGCAGCGAGTAGCCGGCCTCGTCCTGCACGTAGATGCTGGCGAACTCGCTGAGGCCGTTCACGTCGCGGTCGCTGACCGTGTAGTTGAAGGCCTGGCTGATGTGGTCGTTATAGGCGTAGCCCAGCCTGAGGCTCAGCCCGTAGCGCGTCTCGCTGTAGTCCGACACGTACTGGTTGTTGTTGGTCAGGTAGAAGATGTCGCCGCCGGCGACCAGGTTGCGGTCGAGGAAATACGGGTCGGTGGCGGAGAGGTCGATCTGGCTCTGGCGCGCGGCCAGGGTGCCGTTGATGCCGGCATCGATGCCGGTGCCGATCAGGTTGTGCTGGCGCAGGCCGGCCTGGCCCAATATGCCGGAGGTGGTGGAGTAGCCGCCGCCCAGCGACAGTTCGCCGGTGGCCTTTTCCGTGAGGTCGGTGTTGACCACCACGCGGTCCGCGGCGGAGCCGGGCGAGGGCGTGACCTTCACGTCGCTGAAATAGCCGAGGTCGGTCAGGCGCTGCTTGGTCTGGCGTATCAGCGCGGGATCGTTCGGATCGCCTTCGGCAAAGCGGAATTCGCGGCGTATCACCCTGTCGCGCGTGACGGTGTTGCCGTTGATGTTGATGCGCTCGACATAGGTGCGCGGCCCCTGCGCGATGTCGAATTCCAGGTCCACGAGGTGCTTGGTGCGGTCGCGCGCGATGCGCGGGTTGACCACCAGGAAGGGGTTCGCGTTGGCCTGGCGGACCGCGTCCTGGATCGAGTCGCTGCTCTTCTCGACCAGGTTGCCGTTGTAGTAGGCGCCCTGCTGCTCCTTGATCAGGCCGGCATACGGTTTGGCGTCCACCTTGGGCACGTTGCTCTTCACGGTGAGCTTGCCCACGCGGTAGCGCTCGCCCTCGCTCACCTGGAAGGTGAGGAAGAAGGCCTGCCGTTCGGGCGAGAGTTCGGCCACCGTGTTGGTCACCTGGACGTCCGCATAGCCGTGCTCGAGGTAGTAGCGGCGTATCAGCTCGCGGTCGAAATTCACCCGCTCGGGGTTGAACTGGTCGCTGCTGCTGAAGAAGCGCCAGAGGCGTTCCTCGCGGCTGTCGATCACGCCCTTCAGCTCACTCTCGGAGAAGGCGTGGTTGCCGACGAACACGATGCGGCTGATCTTGGTCTCCGGGCCTTCCACGATCTTGAAGATCACGTTCACCCGGTTCTGCGGCAGGCGGGTGATGAACGGGCTCCACGGTGGCGGCGAAGCGGCCTTTGCCGGCATAGACGCCGAGCAGCTTGGTGCGGTCCTGCTGGGCCATGCGCACGGTGAACACGGCGCGCGGACGCAGCTCCAGCGCCTTGCGCAGGTCGTCCTCTTTTACGTTGTGGTTGCCCTCGAAGCTGATGTTGTTGACCAGCGGGTTTTCCTTGACGTGAACCACGAGGGTGGCGCCGTCGCGCTGTATCGACACGTCGCTGAACAGGCCGGTGGCGTAGAGGGTGCGCAGGGAGCGGTCCACGCGCTCGCTGCCGAACGGGTCACCGGGGGTTACCAGCATGTAGGAGAGGATGGTGCCCTCCTCGATGCGGGCGTTGCCGACGATGCGTATGGTCTGGATGGTGTCGGCCGGGTTGCCTGGGCGGGACGCGGTGGCGGCCGTGGCGCGTGGGGCGCGCGCGCGGTGGTGCGGCAGGGGGTGCGGCTTCGGCGCCGGGGCCTGGTCGGGCGCTGCGGGCTGATCAGGTGCGGGCGGCGCGCCGGCATCCTGGGCAAGGGCGGTGCTCTGGGCGAGGAGGGGCAGCGCGCAGATCGAGGCAAGCAGTGCGGCGCGTGATCGGTGCAACGAGGAACCCCCAGGATGAGCGGCCGCCGCCGGCGCGGTGCGCGGTTGCGGGAGCGGCGGACATTAGCCGCCGTATTCCGTGCGGGCTACCCGAGAACGTGATCGCTGTCCATGCGGGTCGGGCGGTCGTTGCGGTGTGTTGCAAAGAAGAAAGCAGCCTGCCAGGAGCCACAGGCGCCGCGCCTGTCCAGCCAGCCCGCGACAGCACAGGACAGAAGCTTTTTGCTTCTTTTTCTCGAAAAAGAAGGCCTTGCTTCCTTGCCGACCTACCCGAACAGATGCGCCACCCAGTGCACCGCCCCATTATGCACCAGGTCGTTCCAGCTAATGAACACGAACAGCGAACCCACGATCGCAAACCCGATCCGGAACCCGTAATCGAGCGCGCGCGGCGGCAAGGGACGGCCGCGCACTGCCTCGGCGGCGTAGAACATCAGGTGGCCGCCATCCAGGATAGGGATCGGCAGCAGGTTCATCAGCCCGAGATTGATCGACAGCAGGGCGATGAAATTGACCAGGCTGGCCACGCCGAGCTCGGCGACCTTGCCGGCCATGCCGGCGATCGCGATCGGCCCGCCCAGCTCGTGCACGCCGCTGCCGGTGGTCACCAGGTGCGCCAGGCCCTGCAGGGTCTGGCTGAACACGCTCCAGGTCTGCGACGCGCCGGCGCGGGCTGCGGCGATCGGGCCCATGCCCACATAGCTCACGCGCCCGCTGCTGCTGGTGATGCCGAGCCGGCCGATAGCGGGCTCGGCGGGGCTGACGGCCTTTACGGTGACCGGCACGGTGAGGTCCTGGGTGCCGCGATGGACGCTGAGCTGCAGCGTGCGCCCGACGCTGCCTGCCACCAGGCGGCGCAGATCCTCGAACACGGCGATGGGATGGCCGTCCACGCTGCGCACCTCGTCGCCGGGCTGCAGGTGGGCATCGGCGGCCGAGCTGCCGGGCGCCACCTCGCCCACCACGGCCAGCGGCACGGGCTGGCCCACCACCACGAACAGGGCGGTGAACAGCACGAAGGCGAGCAGGAAATTGGCGATCGGGCCGGCCGCGGTGACGATGGAGCGCGACGCCACGGATTTCTCGAAATACGCCTCGCCCGGGCGCACGCTGGTCATGTCTATGGCGTTCTCGTCGGCCACGTTGACGGCCATGCCGTGCATCTTCACGAAGCCGCCGAGGGGCAGCACGCAGATCTTCCACACGGTGCCGCGGCGGTCCTTCCACGAGACCAGAGCAGGGCCGAAGCCGATAGAGAACGCCTCCACGTAGATGCCGCGCCAGCGGGCGGCGAGGTAATGGCCCAGCTCGTGGAAGGTGATCAGCACGCCCAGCACGAGGACGAAGCTGGCCAGCGTGCGTATCAGGTGGACGATATCGTGCATGCGAACTCTCTCTCCTAGGCCGCGCGGGAAGCGGCGCGTCCGGCAGCGATACCTTCCGCCCGCTGGCGTGCCTCGGCGTCCAGCGCGGTGACCGCTTCCAGCGTGTCGGCGCCGACGGTGCCGATCGCCGACAGGGTGGCCTCCACGATCGCCGCGATATCGAGGAAGCCGATGCGACGGTCGAGAAAGGCGGCCACCGCGATCTCGTTGGCCGCATTGAGGATTGTTGGGGCGCCGCCGCCGGCGCGCAAGGCGTCGCGGGCCAGGCGCAGGGCGGGGAAGCGTATCTCGTCGGGCGGCAGGAATTCGAGGCGGCCGATCTGCGCCAGATCCAGGCGCGGCGAGGCGGTGGCCAGCCGGTGGGGCCAGGCCAGCGTGTGGGCGATCGGGATGCGCATGTCCGGCGCGCCCATCTGGGCGATCACGCTGCCGTCCCTGTAGCAGACCATGCCGTGGATGATGGATTGCGGGTGGACCAGCACGTCGATCTCGTCGGATGCGAGGCCGAACAGGCGGGCCGCTTCGATCACCTCGAGGCCCTTGTTGAACAGGGTCGCCGAGTCGATGCTGATCTTGGCACCCATCGACCAGACCGGGTGGCGGCCGGCGGATTCCGGGGTGGCGCGCGCCATTTCCTCCAGGCTGGCGGTGCGGAACGGGCCGCCCGACGCGGTGAGTATGATGCGCTCCAGCCCGGCGCGATCCTGGCCGGCGAGCGACTGGAAGATGGCGTTGTGCTCGGAGTCCACCGGCAGCAGCGTGGCGCCGGCGGCTTCCACCGCGCGCAGCATGACATCGCCGGCGGACACGATGGCTTCCTTGTTGGCCAGCGCCACGGTGCGCCCGCCTTCGGCCGCGGCGAGCGTCGGGGCCAGGCCGGCGATGCCGGTGATGGCGGCCATCGTCCAGTCGGCGCCCATGCGGGCGGCGGCTAGCACCGCATCCGGCCCGCAGGCCACGCGTATGCCGCTGCCGGCCAGCGCGTCCGTCAGGGTGTGGTGCATTGCGGGGTCGCTGCAGACGGCCATTTCGGCGCGGAGCAGGCGGGCCTGGGCGGCGAGGGCCTCGGCGGAGCTGTTGGCGACGAGGGCGAGCACGCGGTAGCGGTCGGGGGCGGCGGCCAGCAGGTCGACGGTGCTTTTCCCGATGCTGCCGGTGCTGCCTAGGATGGTGACTGTCCTGGCGGTCATGCGGGCTCCGGGGGTGAGTAGGGAAGGAAGGCCTTCTTTTTCGAGAAAAAGAAGCAAAAAGCTTTTGCTCCGACGCTTGCACCGCAGCTTACGCTCTTATTGCGAGTCGATACGGTTGCAATGAGGGGGAAGGTCTTCGTGCAGGCGTCATAGCAAAAGCTTTTTGCTTCTTTTTCTCGAAAAAGAAGGCCTTGCTTCCTTGCTGGCCTCACTTGCCGATCACCAACAAAACGATAGCCGCCATAGGCGCCGCCGTCAGCACCCCATCCAGCCGGTCCAGCAGCCCGCCATGCCCGGGAATCAGCCGCCCGGAATCCTTCACCCCGAAGCGTCGCTTGATCGCGCTCTCCAGCAGGTCCCCCGCCTGCGCCGTCAGGCTGAGCAGCAGTGCCACCGGTCCGATCAGGCTGGCGCGTTCCGGCCAGATGAGCACGCCGGCGAGCACCGCGGCCAATGTTCCGCCGATGGCGCCGGACCAGGTCTTGCCGGGCGAGATGGCGGGCGCCAGACGCGGCCCGCCGACCAGCCGACCGACGAGGTAGGCGCCGACGTCGCCGCCCCACACCACGCCGGCGAGCAGGAGCAGCCACCAGTAGCCGTTGGGTTGCGCGCGCAGCCAGATCAGCGCGAACACCGCCGGCGCGATGTAGAACGCGCCGAGGGCGAGCAGGCCGGAGCCGCGCAGGCCGATGATGCCGCGCCAACTGGTGGCGCTCTTGGAGCCGACACCGGCATTTCGGCACAAGCCGGCCCATTCGTCGCTCATGATGAGGCCGAGCAGCACCACGATGGCCAACCACACCCAGCCGCCGACCCAGATCGCGGCCAGGCCCACGCCCGCCAGCACGATGCCGGACGCGGTGCGCACGCCGAGGTCGCGCCAGCGCGCATCGTTTGCCGGCGGCTTCATGCCGCCGGGCGGAAGGCGGAGCGTCGGCGGCCCATTACTCAGGGCGCGCGCCGTAGCGGCGGTCCCGGCCGGCATACTCGGCGAGCGCGCTTTCGAAATGCGCGGCGTTGAAGTCCGGCCACAGCACTTCGGGGAAAAGGTATTCGGCGTACGCGGCTTGCCAGAGCAGGAAGTTCGAAACGCGATGCTCGCCGCTGGTGCGTATCACCAGGTCCGGATCGGGCATGCCGGCGGTGAACAGGAAGCTGCCGAAGCTTGCCTCCGTCAGCGCCATCGGATCGAGCAGGCCGGCGGCGGCGGCCTGGGCCACGGCGCGCGCAGCGGCCACGATCTCCGACCGGCCGCCATAGGAGAGCGCCACATTGAGGTTGAGCCGGGTGTTGCCGGCGGTGAGCGTCTCGGCCTCGGCGAGTTCGCGGGCGATCTCCGGGCCGAAGCGGGCGCGGTCGCCGATGGCGCGCAGGCGGACGCGCTCGCTGTGCAACTCGGCGACTTCGTGGCGCAGGTAGTGGCGCAGCAGGCCGGTGAGGTCGCTCACCTCGTCGTCCGGGCGCTGCCAGTTCTCGCTGCTGAAGGCGTAGATCGTCAGCCACTCGACCTTGTTGCGTATCGCGGCCTCGATGGTGCGGCGGACGGCCTGGGCGCCGGCGCGGTGGCCGGCCACGCGCGGCAGGTGGCGGGCGGCGGCCCAGCGGCCGTTGCCGTCCATGATGATCGCCACGTGGCGCGGCACCGCGGCCGCCTCGGGCGCGGCAGGTGCGACCGTCTGGACGGCAGGCCCGTTGGTGAGCAGGCCCACGATCCCCCCTCTCTCAGACCTGTTTGATTTCGCGTTCTTTGTCGGCCAGCGAATCGTCTATGCGCTTGATATAGCCGTCGGTGAGCTTCTGCACGACATCGGACCAGTCCTTCACGTCGTCTTCGCTGATCTCATGCTTCTTTTCGGCCGCCTTGATCTGGTCCATGCCGTCGCGCCGCACGCCGCGCACGCTCACCCGGCAGGCCTCAGCGTATTTGCCGGCGGCGCGCGCCAGCTCGACGCGGCGTTCCGCGGTGAGCTGGGGGATCGGCACACGCACGATCTGGCCGTCGGCCCCCGGGTTAAGGCCGAGGCCCGCGTCGCGTATGGCGCGCTCGACGGCGCCGACCAGCGTGCGGTCCCACACCTGGACGGTGAGCATGCGCGGCTCCGGCACGCCGATGGTGCCCACCTGGGTGATCGGCACCTCGTTGCCGTAGGCCTCGACGCGCACCGGCTCGAGCAGGCCGGGGCTCGCGCGGCCGGCGCGCAGGCCGCCGAAATCGCGACGCAACGTTTCCAGCGCGCCGTCCATGCGACGGGTGAGGTCCTCTTTCAGCGCGGTCTGGTCAGCAGGCAATTCGGTTTCCAGTCTTCGGGGTTTGGAGAGATCAGGCGGGCTCGACGATGCGGGTGAACCGGCCCTCGCCGCGCATCACCGCGGCAAAGGCGCCGGGCGCGTGGATGTTGAACACGATGATCGGCAGGTTGTTCTCGCGCGCCAGCGAGATCGCGGCGGCATCCATCACGCCCAGGTCGCGCGAGAGCACTTCGAGGTAGGTCAGCTCGTCGTAGCGCTGCGCGTCCGGGTCGCGCCTTGGGTCGGCGGAATACACGCCGTCCACCTGGGTGCCTTTGAGCAGGGCGTCGCAGCCCATCTCGGCGGCGCGCAGGGCGGCCGCGGTGTCGGTGGTGAAGAACGGGTTGCCAGTGCCGGCGGCGAAGATCACCACGCGGCCTTTTTCCATGTGGCGCTCGGCGCGGCGCCGGATGTACGGCTCGCACACGCTGGCCATGGGTATGGCGGATTGCACGCGGGTGGGCGTGTTGCGCTTCTCCAGCGCGGTCTGCATCGCCAGCGCGTTCATCACGGTGGCGAGCATGCCCATGTGGTCCGCCTGGGCGCGGTCCATGCCGCTGGCGGCGGCCGACACACCGCGGAAGATGTTGCCGCCGCCTATCACCAGGCAGACTTCCATGCCGGCGCGCACCACGTCGCCCACGTCGTTGGCGATGCGGCCGACCATCTCGGTGTCCAGGCCGTATTCGCGTTTGCCCATCAGGGCCTCGCCGGAGATTTTCAGCAGGACGCGCTTGTGGGCTTGGGGCATGGCGCGGAACCTACGGGGGGGCGCGGTAAGAAGGAAGGCCTTCTTTTTTGGAAAAAAAGAAGCAAAAAACTTTTGCTCCCTGTCGGGGTTCCTTGGCCGGCTTGCGCTTTGCGGCTTTACGCGGCTGGGGTTTTTTCTACGCCGGCTACGGCTGCCACTTCGGCGGCGAAATCGCCTGCGGGGGCTTTTTCTACGCCTTCGCCTAGGGTGAATCGTTCGAAGCCTACCAGCTTGCCGCCGGCCTTTTTCACCACGGCGCGCACGCGGCTCTCGCCGTCATGCACCCAGACCTGCTCCAGCAGCACCACTTCCTCGTAGTATTTGCGTATGCGGCCCTCGATCATCTTCTCGATCACCGCGTCCGGCTTGCCGCTGGCGCGCGCCTGCTCGGTCAGCACCGCGCGCTCCCGGGCGAGTGCCGCGGGATCGACCGCATCCACATCCAGCGCGTCCGGTTTGGTGGCGGCGACGTGCATGCCGATCTGGCGGCCGAGAGTCTCCAGCGCGTCCAGCTCGTTATCGGCTTCCAGCGCCACCAGCACGCCGATCTTGCCCAGGCCGGGGCGCAGGGCCGCGTGCATGTAGCTGGCGACCACGCCGGACGACACGCTCAGCACGCGGGCGCGGCGTATGGTCATGTTCTCGCCGATGGTGGCCACCATGTGGGTGAGCTCTTCGCCCACGTTGCGCTCGCTGCCGGGAAAGGGCGCGGCACGCAGGGCATCGAGGTTCTCGCCGACCTCCAGCGCGATCTTGGCCAGCGTCTCGACAAAGCCCTGGAACGTCTCGTTGCGGGCGACGAAATCGGTCTCGGCGTTCACCTCCACCATGGCGGCGCGGTTTTTTGCGGAGGCCACGCCGACCAGGCCCTCGGCGGCGACGCGGCCGGATTTCTTGGCGGCCTGGCTGAGGCCCTTCTTGCGCAGCCAGTCGACGGCGGCATCCAGCTCGCCATCGGTCTCGGTGAGCGCGCGCTTGCAATCCATCATGCCGGCGCCGGTGGATTCGCGCAGGGTTTTGACGAGTTGGGCGGTGATTTCGGCCATGATGGTCTCCGGCGTAGGATAGTAAGGAAGGCCTTCTTTTCTGAAGAAAAGAAGCAAAAGACTTTTGGTCCCTGTCGGGGAGCGCTGAAAAATTCGCCGACAGGGAGCAAAAGCTTTTTGGTCCTTTTTCTCGAAAAAGGACTGCTTGCTTTCTTAAGCGGTGGCAGGAGCCTCGCCGCTCATAGCCGCCTCGAGCTCAGGTATGGCGATATCCGGCTCGGCCTCAGCTTCGGCCAGCCCATGATGCGGCGCCGGCTCGTGAGTCGGGTCGATCGCCTCATGCGTGGGCAGCATCGCCTCCGGCAGCTCCTCGACGGCGCCCATATCCCGCCCGCTGGCCTGCATCTCGGCGCTGATGCCGTCGAGCACAGCGCCGGCGATCAGGTCGCAATAGAGGGTGATAGCGCGGATCGCGTCGTCGTTGCCGGGGATCGGGAAGGTGATGCCCTGCGGGTCGGAGTTGCTGTCCAGCACGGCGATCACCGGGATGCCGAGCTTGTTGGCTTCCTCGACGGCGAGCTTTTCCTTGTTGGTGTCGATGATGAAGAGGATGTCCGGCAGGCCGCCCATCTCCTTGATCCCGCCGAGCGAGCGCTCGAGCTTGTCGCGGTCGCGCGTCATGTCCAGGATCTCTTTCTTGGTGAGGCCCTGGATGTCGCCGCCCAGCATCTCGTCAATCTGGCGCAGGCGCTTGATGCTGCCGGTGATGGTCTTCCAGTTGGTGAGCATGCCGCCGAGCCAGCGGTGGTTCACGTAATACTGGCCGCAGCGCTTGGCGCTGTCCGCCACGTATTCCGCGGCTGCCCGCTTGGTGCCGACGAACAGGACGCGGCCGCCGCCGGCGGTGGTGTCGCGGACGGCGCGCAGGGCGCGGTCCAGCATCGGGACGGTCTGCTGCAGGTCGATGATGTGGACCTGGTTGCGTATGCCGAAGAGGAACGGCCCCATGCGGGGGTTCCAGCGGCGGGTGTGGTGGCCGAAGTGGACGCCGGCTTCGAGGAGCTGACGCAGGGAGAAATCGGGCATCGCCATGGTTGGCGGTCCTTTCCTTGTTGATCCGGTTGAGCCTCCGCGGGGGTGGCCTTGCGGCACCGGTTCTCGGGGGTATTCGCCCCAGGAAAGTGCCCCGCGTGTGAATTTGCCGTCGCTTGCGCGTCGGCGGGCGGGGTATGGCGGATTGTCGCGGTTCTGACAAGAGTGGCTGTTCTTAGCGACAGGGTCGGCCAGGTGGTCGGGGCCTGACGATCAGGATCATCGTCGCGCAGATGTCGACACGGGAGATTCGTCGTCGTTTCCCGAAGGAGGCCTGTGTTCCTTATCCTCGCTGCTGATCAACCAGCCCCTGCCGGGTTGATATAATCCGGACGGCAAATGAGTATCCGATGCAGGGATGGAGAGGCATAAGATGAACGCACGCGTAAGGCGAGCCGCACTGCTCTGCGCCGGGCTGTGCGCCGGCGGACCGGCGCTGGCGCAGGAGGGCACGGTGCGCGCGCCGGTGTTCACGTCCGGCGATAGCTGGGTATTCGAACAGACCACGGAGAAAGGCACCGCCGGCTTCCAGCAAATGCGCCTGAGCGAGACGATCGAGCGGCTGGACGGCCAGACGATGGTTGTTGGCGTGAAGCCGGATGGCGCGCCGACGGGCCCTGTCGACCAGGTGATGGGCCAGGATTGGAGCAAGCGGCACGTCGTGGATGGCGAGCAGAGCACCACCGCACGACCGTTCGATTTCCCCATGAAGGCCGGCAAGAGCTGGACCGCGGAATGGCAGGACACCACGCGGCGCGGCAACCAGCTGTCGTTGCATGTGCACCGCACGTACCGGGTCGTGGGCTGGCAGGATGTGACGGTGCCGGCCGGCACATTCCACGCGCTCAAGGTGGAGGCGAAAGGTGTCGACGAGGGGATGATCGAAGTGCCGAGCGTGGCGGTCGCGGGCGCGGCCGTGGAGCCTGGAAGCGGCGCCACGTTCAGCAACACGCATAGGGGCGGCCGCGGGCGCCTCACCCGCAGCACATACAGCGCGTTCTATTACGTGCCGGCGCTGCGCAACTTCGTGCAGTCCGTCGATGAGCAATATAACAGCGATGACGTGCTGGTGAGCCGACTGACCCTGAAGCTCGTCAGCTGGTCGCCGGGTCGCGGCTGACCGGGCGCGAACTGCCTGGCCAGCCGGCCTTTTACGTAAGGTCGATGGTGCTATTTTTGGCTGCCGTCTCCGCCTTGGTTTTTGGCGTGGCTACGAAGGATTCATCGTCGAAGCGGACGGCATCTTCCACGCTTTTCAGCGTCTGGTTCGCCTGGAAGTAGTGGCCGGCCTGCGCCAACAGTCGGGCGTCTGGGATGTGCGTGAATTCAGGTTGACGCCGGATACATGCGCGCAATCGGGAACGAACGGCCTGCGTGGCCGGGTAGCAGGCAGCCCTGTTTCGGGAACGCTTCAGCTACGCTCAAACGAAAAAGGCCGGGGCGATTGCCCCGGCCTTTCAACGACGTGTCCGCCAGCCTCCCGCGCCAGAATGGCGTAGGAGAACTTGGTGAAAGTTACTTGTCGAGGGCGTCGCGCACCGTGTCCTTGGCACCGCCAACGGCGTTCTCGACCTTACCGCCAGCCTTTTCCGCCGCACCTTCGGCCTCGGTCTTCTTGTCGCCGGTCAGCTTGCCGAAGCCTTCCTTGATGGCGCCTTCGGCCTGGTGGAGGGCGCCGGTTACGCGGTTCTCGTCAACCATGATGGTCTCCTGTTTGGATACCTGTAGCAAACGGGCGACGAAGGAAGAGGTTTCTAAGCGCTCCGGCCGCACAACCGCCCGCATAGCTTCTGCGACCGCCTGCGCCTGCTGAGCTAGCGGGCCTGCTTACCTTCCTACGCCCGCAAAATCCCTCGCCCCGCATAGAACCCGGAAGCTCCCAGCTCCGCTTCGATCCGGATAAGCTGGTTATATTTCGCCGTGCGGTCGCTGCGGCTCAGCGAACCCGTCTTGATCTGTCCGCAATTGGTGGCCACCGCCAGGTCGGCGATGGTGGAATCCTCGGTCTCGCCGGAGCGGTGGCTCATCACCGCCGTGTAGCCGGCGCGATGCGCCATCTGCACCGCCTCGAGCGTTTCCGTCAGCGTGCCGATCTGGTTCACCTTCACCAGGATGGAGTTCGCCGTACCCTCGGCGATGCCGCGCGCCAGGCGCTCGGGGTTGGTCACGAACAAATCGTCGCCGACCAGCTGCACGCGGCCGCCGAGCTGTTCGGTGAGGTGGCGCCAGCCCTCCCAGTCGTCTTCGGCGCACCCGTCCTCGATGCTGGCGATGGGGTAGCGGTCGCAGAGTTCGGCGAGGTAGGCGACCATGCCTTCGGCATCGAGGCTGCGGCCTTCGCCATCGAGGCGATACATCCCGTCGCGATAGAACTCTGTGCTGGCGCAATCGAGCGCGAAGGTGATGTCCTCGCCGAGTTTGTAGCCGGCGGAATCCACGGCGCGGGCGATGAAGGCAAGGGCTTCGTCGGCGCTGGCGAGGTTCGGCGCGAAGCCGCCTTCGTCGCCCACGTTGGTGTTGTGGCCGGCATCTTTCAGGCCGCGCTTGAGATGGGCGAAGATTTCCGAGCCCATGCGCACGGCGTCCGCGATGGAGGCGGCGGAGACCGGCTGGATCATGAATTCCTGGATGTCGATCGGATTGTCGGCGTGCTGGCCGCCGTTGACGATGTTCATCATCGGCACCGGCAGGGTGCGGGCGAACACGCCGCCGACATAGCGGTAGAGCGGCTGGCCGAGTTCGGCGGCGGCCGCCTTTGCGGTGGCGAGCGAGACGGCGAGGATGGCGTTTGCGCCGAGGCGGCTCTTGTTGGGCGTGCCGTCCAGCGCGATCATCGCCGCGTCGATATGGATCTGGTCGGAGGGGTCGAGCCCGCCGATGGTGTCGAAGATTTCGCCTTGCACGTTTTCGACCGCCTGCTGGACACCTTTGCCGCCGTAGCGGGCGGGGTCGGCGTCGCGCAGCTCGGCGGCTTCGTGGGCGCCGGTGGACGCGCCGGAGGGCACGGCGGCGCGGCCGACGGCGCCGCTCTCCAGGATCACGTCCACTTCCACGGTCGGGTTGCCGCGGCTATCGAGTATCTCGCGGGCGATGATGTCGGAGATGGCGCTCATCGTGAGTGTCCTGGCGGTTAGGTTCGGGCGGTTGCGGTATCACCACAGAGGATATTTAGGAATGGGCGTTCGCCCCCCAGTCCGGGTGCCAATCCAGCAAAGCCCCGACAGGGAGCAAAAGTCTTTTGCTTCTTTTCTTCAGAAAAGAAGGCCTTCCTAGCGCATGGAAGAACAGCCCATGCACCTGTTGACCTGGCACGGCACCCTGGTCTGCCTGAAACCGCAAGGCGGCGGCCTGGCCCAGTCGCCAATAGCCGGCCCAGCCGATGGCCAAACGCTGCTGGACCTGGCGCTGCCAAAGCCGGAGCCCGAGCCGGTGCGGGTGCAGACCGCGCTGGGGCCGTTATACGTGGCCGTGGCGACGGCAGGGCCGGGCATAAACGTGTCGCGCTACGGCAAATTCCTGAGCGCGGATGCGGGCCGCAATGCGGTGGCGTTCGACCGCGCGGCGGCGGCGCTGTGGGAGGTGTTCCTGCCGCTGACCGCGGACGATCTGGCCCGGTTGCGGCATATCCTGGCGCATCGCTGGATGGCGGCGGACGGGCGGCAGCCTGGGCCGGTCGCGGCGGCGCTGTCGGACGGGTTCCTGTTGGTGCTGGGCGGGTCGGGGGTCGCCGTGGCGCAGGTGCTGGCCGGCGGTGGGCCGGATGGGCGGGCGCCGGACGCGCTGGTGATCGCGCAGGGCGGCGACATGCTCACTTTCAAGATCGCCGGCGAGGTGCCGGTGGTGGTGGTGGCCGGCCCGGCGTCGCGCGAGAGCGCCGTGCCCGGAGCGCCGGCGGGGGACGATCATGCGCGCCTGGTCGCGGTGGCGCAGGACTATGCCGGCGATGCCAGGAGCGGGCTCGCTTTGGCGGCGTTCCGGCGCGTGGCGACGGCGTATCCCGGCGACGCGCAGGCCTGGTTCAGGGTGGGCCAGCTGCTGCACGATGCCGGCGCGTATGGCGGGGCGCGCGCTGCCTGGGAGCGGTGTCGCGCGGCGGCGCCGTCGCACGCGGGTGCTGCGAGCCGGCTGGCCGCGCTGGCGGGCAGCCTGGGGCGCAAGCTGGAGGCGGCTGCCTTGTTCGAGGCCGCCGTGGCCGGCCATCCGGCCGACGCGGAGACGCGGGTGCAGCTGGCCGGCGCCTATACCCAGCTCGACTGGCTGGATCGTGCGGCGGAGGCGTTTGCGGCGATCACCCCCCCGTTGGCCGGCTGGAAGGAGGCCGCGCGCCGGCGGCTTCTTCGGCGGCTCGAACGCGAGCGCGGTGCCCTGGCGCAGGCGGCGGCTGGCGGGGCCGCCGACGCGGACAGTCCAGCGGCGCCAAGCCTGGGCACGCCAAGCCTGGGCACACCAAGCCTGGGCACACCAAGCCTGGGCAAGCGCGCGCGAAGCAGTTTCAGGGTGGGCGCGCTGGCGGATTGCGAGGCGGCGATCGACGGGCTGCTGGCGCAGGACCCCGACCGGCTCGAGCCGCATCTGCTGCGCGCCGCCGTGCTGGCGCGGCGGTCCGGCGCCCAGGCGGCCTGGACCTATCTGCAGGCCCAGCAGGACCGCTTCGGCGAGAGCGTGGACTTCCGGGTGGCGGTGATGCGCTGGCGGCAGGCGGACGGGCTTTACGGACCAGGCCAGGCGCGGCTCGAGGCGAGCCTGCGCGACGATCCACGCGGCGATGCCTTCGAGCTGCTGGCGACCGCCACCCTGGCGCGTGGCGACTCGGCAGGATTGCTGCGAATTGCCGGCGCCTGGCTGCGCCACCACGGCACCAGTACGGCGGCCGCCAGCTTCGCGATCGAGGCGGCGCGCCAGGCCGGGCGTATCGCGCGGCTCGACGACATCCTCGCCGCCCCGGCATTCCCGCTCCCCGGCATGGTGCAGTTCTGGGACACGACGCCGCCGCCCGACGTGGCCGGCTGCCTCGCGAGCTGGCCGCGCCAGCATCCGGGCCTGGCGCATGTGGTGTTCGATGCGGCCGGCGCGCGCGCTTTCCTGGCGAAATCCTGCGCGCCCGCGGTGCTGGACGCCTACGAGGCGGCGCATCACCCCGCCATGCAGAGCGACATCCTGCGTCTGGGCTACCTCAGCGTGCATGGCGGGATCTATGTGGACGCCGACGATGCGTGTTTGCGGGACATGCGCCGGGTGTTCGCGGCGCTGGCCCAGGTGGAGGTGTTCGCGGTGCAGTCGGGCGAGGCGCCGCCTTACATGTTTAACGGCTTCATCGGCGCGCGGCCGGGCTGCGCGGTGATCGCGGAGGCGCTGGCGGAGGCGGCGCGGCTGGTGCTGGAACAGGTGGGGCGCGGCAGCCGGCCCGATATCTGGCAGACGACGGGGCCTGGCGTGCTGACGCGGGCGATCGGGCGGTATGTGCTGCAGGAGGCCAATGCGGGAAAGGTGCTGCTGCTGACTGCTGCGGAGTATGGGGTGTTTGCGCGGACGCGGGACGATCTGGTGTATAAGGTGACGTCTTCTGGGGATTGGCGGTTGAATTAGGTTAAGGAAGGAAGCAGTCCTTTTTCGAGAAAAAGGACCAAAAAGCTTTTGCTCCGACGCCTGCACGAAGGCCCGCCCACCATCTGCAAGCCGATACGCCGGCAGACACAGCCCGGGCTTTGATGCAGGCGTCATTGCAAAAGCTTTTTGGTCCTTTTTCTCGAAAAAGGACTGCTTTCTTGCCTTCCTTCCCCGCCGGGAGCCAACTCGCGTCCATGGCCGAGTCCCCCGCCCGCCACCGCGCCAGATGGGTCTCGCCCCTCATGCGCCGGGTCCTCCTGGTCAATTTCGTCCCGCTCGCCCTGCTGCTGGGCGCGGTGCTCTACCTGGACCAGTACCAGGATGGCCTGCTCGAAGCCGAAGTGACCGCCTTGCGCGAGCAGGCCCGCATCTATGCCGGCGCGTTGGCCGAGACCGCGGTGCGGGTGAGCGACCCCAACAACCCGGTTCTGGTGGCCGACATCGCGCGCCCGCTGCTGCGCCGGCTCACCGAGCCCACCCCGAATGCCGGGGCCAAGATCTACGCGCCGGACGGCACGCTGGTGGCCGACAGCCGCGTGCGGCTTGGCGCGGGCGGGGCGGTGCGGACCGAGCCGCTGCCGAACCCGATGGGACGCACCGAGGTGGTGGACTGGGTGACGCGCATCTACGACGGCGTGCTGGCGCTGCTGCCGCACAGCCGGGCCAACACCGTGGCGCGCGCGCCGAACGCGCCGGGGCCGGACTGGCAGCCGGACGTGCGCGAGGAGCTGCGGCTGACCAGCAGCGACGACAGCCACGAGATGCCGCCGCTGATACGTCGGACGCGCGAGAACCAGTTGCTGATCACGGTGGCCGAGCCGATCGAGCGGGACCGGCATACCGTGGGCATCGTGCTGCTGACGCGCGACGCGATCGAGGTGGACCGCTCGCTGTTTGCGGTGCGGGTGTCGATTCTCGGGCTGTTTTTCGGCGCGCTGATCCTGACGGTGCTGCTCTCCTGGTACCTGTCGCTGACGCTGGCGCGGCCGATCCTGCGGCTGGCCGATGCGGCGCAGGATATGCGGGAGGGCCATGGGCGGACCGGGGCGGTGCCGCAGAGCCTGCTGCGGCGGCGCGACGAGATCGGCGAGCTGGGCCAGGCACTGTCCACGTCGGCCACCGAATTATGGGGGCGGATGGACGCGATCGAGCGGTTTGCCGCCGACGTGGCGCACGAGATCAAGAACCCGCTCAGCTCTATACGCAGCGCCATCGACACGCTGAAGCGGGTGCGCGAGCCGCCGAAACAGGCGCGGCTGCTGGCGATCATTCAGGAGGACGTGGTGCGGCTGGACCGCCTGATCAGCGACATCAGCGACGCCAGCCGGGTGGATGCCGAGCTGTCGCGCACCGCCACCGAGCCGGTGGACGTGCGGCCGATCATGTCGCTGCTGGGCGAGATCGCCGAGGCCACGCGGGCGGAGGGCGACGCCCAGTTGAGCGTGGACCTGCCGGCGACGGCGCTGGTGGTCAATGCGGTGGAGGGAAGGCTGGTGCAGGTGCTGCGCAACCTGATCGGCAATGCGCAGAGCTTCTCGCCGGCGGGCGGCACCATCCTGCTGCGAGGGCGCGAGACGGGGGGAATGGTGGAGCTGTCGGTGGAGGACGAGGGGCCCGGCATACCGGAGGGCAACCTGGAGCATGTGTTCGACCGGTTCTATTCGGAGCGGCCGGCGGGGGAGTCGTTCGGGCGGCATTCGGGGCTGGGGTTGTCGATCAGCCGGCAGATCGTGGAGGCGCTGCGGGGGCGTATCAGTGCGGAGAACCGGCGCGATCCGGAGGGGCGGGTGTTGGGGGCGCGGTTTGTGGTGCGGTTGCCGCGGGGGTAGGTGGCGAGGCCTTCTTTTCGAGAAACGGCCGCTGGCTTTCTGCCGGGCGTCGCCGTCAGGGCCGATCAACGACGCCTTGCAAGGATTTGTGGTGTATGAGGCGCGCCGTCAGTTCAGCGCGCGAGACTTTGAAGATGTCGGGTATCGCGCGCCTGCCGCCTTGGCGCAGGCAGAGGAGAGCGGCGGGGGCGATGCCGCCGCGGTTCGTCGGGACGAGCGGTCCAGCCTCCCGGATGTCCGAGATCTCCGGCCAGGAGACCGTCCAGCTCAGGACAGGCTGGCGCAGGCTGATGCCGCTGTCGTCGATGGCGAGCCTGGTTCGAGCTACATATACGAAGCGAATATAGGCGTAAGCGAGTGCGCAGAGCGGCGCAATTCGCGCGCCCGCCTGGGCTGCCGGCGAGAGTTCCCGTCCTGCGCCGGCGAAGACCCTGGCCAAGATCACCAGGAGGGAGGCGGCGACGGCGCAACCCAGAATGGTCAGCGGCAACCGGAACACCCAGCGTCCCGGGTCGGCCTGCAGGATGGTCGGCGCAGTGCCGGCGGCCGGGGCAGTTGTAATCACCTGCAGGCCGCTGGCAGGGCGCGGAGGAAATCTTGCGTCACTTGCGCAGCCAGCGTGCCCGCGGGAAATGTTGCCGCGTGGCCAGTCTGAAGCAGCGCCACCGACATGGTCTCCGGATCGCCAGCCTGTGTGCCGGCGGTGACAACCCTGCCGGATAACTTCCATGCCAGAAGGTGACGTACGGGTGCGTGCCGTCGAGGGTCGGAGGGCAGGTCGCCGGAAAAGCACGACGCAGGCAGCAGAGCGTGCAGCGAGGCGGTAAACCGGGCCAGCGCATCAGGCCGGGCAGCAAGTGAGAACTCCAGCAGCACCAATCGTGTGGGCCGGTTGCAGGCCTGATCGTCCTCATAGGCGATGACGGATGTCGAGACGGGGGCGTTGGAGGCTGCGCCAGGCAGGCGCGCAGTTTGACAGCTGGCCTTATCCATCTGGATGGCGGGCGCAATGGCGCTGGCCAGGGTCGTGCTGACAAGCACGTCCGGCGCTGACAGGAAATGCGCCAGGCTGGCCGGCCATTCGACCGGCTGCGCAGCGAACAGCGCGTGCGGGAGGAGCAAGACGGCCGCCACCACTCCGAAGCGGCGCATCACCCGAGCCTGAGCGTATAGACGACGGCATCTCCGCCGACATTGACCAGTGCAGACGCCATGCCCAGGCCGGCGCAGAAAGCCGAGGCGTTCAGCGATGTCGGCAGCACGGAATACGGTGATATCTCTCCTGCGAAAACAATGAAGGCACCTGACGCCTGCACCCCGACATCGGTGTGGCTGACCGACAACACCCAGCACACCCCTTTGAAATCGCGCGGCTCCATCGGATCGGGAGAGAACATCGAGTATTTGACACGGGAACCAACGCCTGGCGTGCTTTCCTTAGATCCAAGAAGGTTTTTCGGCGAGTCCGTCACGTTGACGAACGGCACCTGCAGACCGACGCTCGCTCCCACGCCGATGCCATCGCCCTTTAGCACGATCGAACGCGTGACCTTTCCGTCCTTGATTTCGGTCAGCGGGATCCGAATGCTGTTACTGTCGACGGCAATCTTGACCTCGGGCGTGCCAAAACTGATCCCGCTTCCGCTCGGTGAGCCCAGGTACCAGTCCGACCACTTGGATTGATGAAAGTTGAACCGGGGAAGCCGAAAAAATGCCATGTTGGACCGTATCGTTCTACTTTCGCTTCAAAGCGGAATAGCGATGTGGGTTGCTCCCTGCATCGCGATGGGCAGCGCGGGGCGCCTGCAAAGGCCGGCCGGCGTTCCCTAGAACAGCGAGCTTCGCGGGCGTAGAAAGCGTCAGAACTGGATAACTGATCAAGTATTAAGACTTCGTCCAGCTAAACCGAACAGGCGCCGGCAGGGATGTGCAGCAAACGCGCGATACCGAGCTTGGCATCCTGACCATCCCGGCTTTGCTCTACATACCCCGGCTGGTGTGATGGCGCTGGGCCTGCCTGCCGGCAACCGCAGGTTCTTGGCCAGGCACTTACAAAGAGCTGCTCTCTTGCTTGAAGCCGGAGCCCGGTTCAGGCTTTCAGCCTGACATGCGCATACACGCCAGCTGCGCCGCCCGCGCCGACCAGGGCGTCCTCCTCCTCGGCCCGCCAGGCGCCGGCAAGTCCGACCTGCTGCTGCGCCTGCTCGACCGCGGCTACGCGCTGGTGGCCGACGACCAGGTCGAGATCACCGGCACGCGCGCCACGGCGCCGGCCGCGCTCGCCGGACTGCTGGAAATACGCGGCCTCGGGATTGTCAGGCGGCCCTTCCGCGCGAATGTGGACCTGGTGCTCGCGGTGACGCTGGGCCGCGCGGAACGCTTACCGATGCCATGCCGTTATGAAAATATTGATCTGCCCATGATTTTAGTGGACCCGTTCGCTGCCTCCGCGCCAATTGTGATCGGCGTGGCGCTGGATGGACTGGCGGGGGATGCAGAGTTCGTGGCGGGAGTTTTCGGCTGACAACGATGTCCACTCCACCTGAAATTGCGGAAGTTCCGTTGATACAGCGCAGGATTGTGCTGGTAACGGGGCTTTCCGGTGCCGGCAAGGCATCGACGCTGCGCGTGCTGGAGGATCTCGGCTACGAGGCGGTGGACAATCCGCCGTTGCGGCTGATGGAGGAGATGGTGTTGCGCGGCGAACGCCCTGCCGCGATCTGCGTCGATACGCGCAGCAGGGGATTCGATCCGGACGAAGTTCTCGCCGTGGTCGCACGCTTGCGGCGCAATCCAGCCCTGCGTGTGGAGCTTGTGTTCGTGCAGGCGGACGAGGCGAGTCTGCTGCGCCGCTTCACCGAAACGCGGCGCCGCCATCCGCTGGCGCCGACCAGCCGTGTGTCGGACGGCGTATCGGCCGAGATATTCCTGATGGCGGTATTGCGCGACGGTGCCGATCTTGTGTTGGACACGACGGATCTGGCGTTGCCGATGCTGCGCCGGCTGATCGAACAGCGATTCAGCGGCAATGCGGCCGCGGATGTCGGCATGACGGTGTCGCTGATGTCGTTTGCCTACCCCGCGGGACTGCCGCGGGAAGCAGAGCTGGTCTTCGATGCGCGCTTCCTGCGCAACCCGCATTACGATCCCATGTTGCGGCCACGGACGGGACTCGATCCGGAGGTTGCCGCCTATGTGGAAGCCGATCCGTATTTCGTGCCGTTCGTAAACAAAGTAACCGAATTGTTAGCTTTGCTCTTGCCGCGTTTCGTCCAGGAGGGCAAGAAATACGCGAGTGTCGCGATAGGCTGCACGGGGGGGCGTCATCGTTCGGTCCACATCGTGCAACTGCTCGCCGAACGGTTGCGTCAGATGCAGCCGCAGGACGACAGCCAGGGGCTATGGCGCGTGGTTGTGACACACAGGGAACTGATGCGCGGGCAGGTTGAGGGTGCGGCGCGAGCCGCGAGCACACATGTAGAGGGATCGCGGCCGGAACTCTCCGGGCCGCTCCTTGTTCCGGGCGCAGGAGGCCTGACAGAAACCCCATGATCGGATTGATCCTGGTTACCCACGGCCGCTTAGCCGAGGAGATGCGCTCGGCCATGGAGCATGTGGTGGGCCCGCAAAGGCGCGTGGCCACCGTGTGCATCGGCGTGGACGACGACGTGGAGCAGCGCCGGCTCGACATCCAGAACTGCATCGACGACGTGGATGCCGGCGACGGCGTGATCCTGCTCACCGACATGTTCGGCGGCACGCCCAGCAACCTGGCGATCAGCATGATGGGCCGCGGTGGCGTGGAAGTGATCGCGGGCATGAACCTGCCTATGCTGGTGAAGCTGGCCAAGGTGCGCTCCCAGCAGAACTCTGTCGGAATGCACGCAGATCGCCGAGACGGCCGGGCGGAAATACATCGCCGCCGCCAGCCATGTGCTGGAGACCTGTAAGTCGCCGAACATCTGCAAATCGCTCGATCCGCGCCAGCCGCTGCGCGAGAGCCTGGCGCATCTGTGCGGCTTGCCGGCGAAGGTGCGCTCGTGACGCGGCCTCCGGCCGGCGATCCGATGATTCTGCGCGAAAAAGGACTGCTTCCTTCCTGATGGGTGCCGAGGCCGTCGTCTCCCGCGTGGTGGCCATCGTGAACACGCGCGGCCTGCATGCCCGCGCCGCCGCCAAGCTGGTCAATACGGCCGAACTGTTTTCCGCCAACGTTGATGTGCTGCGGGACGGCCAGGTGGTATCCGCCCGCTCGATCATGGGGCTGATGATGCTGGGCGCCGGCATGGGCAGCACGATCGAGCTGCGCGCCGAGGGGTTCGACGCCCATGAGGCGCTGGACGCGATAGCCGGGCTGGTCGAAGCCGGCTTCCATGAGCAGGACTGAGGGCGGCAAGCCAGCCCCGAAATCCGTGCGCGCCCAGAGCGCGCCGCCGCAAGGCGAGCACGCGCTGCAGGGCATCCCGGTCAGCGCCGGGATCGCGATCGGCAGCGTGTATGCCGCCGTCGAATTAAAGCTGGACGCCAAGCGCGGCAAGATAAAAGCCGGCGGCGAGGCGGCCGAGCTGGGCCGGCTCGAAGTGGCCGTGCAGAAATCGCGCAAGCAGCTGGCCAAGTTGCGGGCCCGGCTCGGCGTTTTGCCGGAGGACAGCCAGCACGAGATCGCTCCGCTGATCGACGCCTATTTGCAGATGCTCGGGCCGTCGCGGCTGTTGCGGCAGGCGCGGCGCCGTATCGCCGACGGGCTGGTAACGGCGGAGACCGCG
This sequence comes from uncultured Alphaproteobacteria bacterium, assembly GCA_963795825.1. GTDB lineage: Bacteria > Pseudomonadota > Alphaproteobacteria > Acetobacterales > Acetobacteraceae > BOG-908. The sequence continues at coordinate 325,905 of CAWCIW010000002.1, forward strand.
GTGCTCGACGAGGTGGACGCGCTGGCCGCGGCGATGCTGGCGGTGCCCGGCGTGCGCGGGCGCGACGATGCCGACGCGCAGCACCGGCGGGCTGAGGAGATACGCGAGACAGGGCGGCGGCTGCTGCGCAACCTGGCAGAGGCGGCGTTCCGCAGCTTCGCCAACGTGCCGCAGGGGGCCATCCTGGTTGCGGAGAACCTGCGGCCGGCGGATGCGGCGCTGATCGATCCCGCGCGCATCGCCGGGCTGGCGACAGAGGAGGGCGGCACGGACGGCCACACGGCGATCATGCTGCGCGCACTCGGGGTGCCGGCCGTGCTCGGCGCGCACGGCCTGCTGGCGGCGGCACGCAGCGGCCGGCTGGCGGTGCTGGACGGGGCGGCGGGGCGAATCGTGCTGTCGCCGGAGCCGGCCACGCTGGAGGCGGCACGGCGCGGCGTGGCGCAATACGCGCGCGAGCGGCAGCGGCTGGCGCGGTTCCGCCGGCTGGCCTCCGAGACCACGGACGGCCAGCCGGTGCAGTTGCAGGCCAATCTGGAGCTGCTGGCGGAGTTGCCGCTGGTGGCGGGTGCCGGGGCCAGCGGGATCGGGCTGTTCCGCACCGAGTTCCTGTTCATGAACCGCGAGAGCCTGCCGGACGAGTCCGCGCAGGCCGAGACCTATCGCACGGTGATCGAGGCGATGGACGGCGACAGCGTGACGATACGGGTGCTGGACTGGGGCGGCGAGAAGGACATCGACGCGCTGGTGGCGCGCGGGCTGGTGCCGGACACGCTGGACCACAACCCGGCGCTCGGCGTGCGCGGGCTGCGGCTGCTGCTGCGCCAGCCCGATCTGTTCGAGACGCAGCTGGCGGCGATACTGCGGGCGGCGAAGTTCGGGCCGGTGCGGGTGCTGCTGCCGATGGTGACCAATACCGGCGAGGTGCGCGCGGCGCGCGAGATCTACGAGCGCGTGGGGCGCCGCCTGCGCCGGCGCGGCGAGAGGCTGGCCGAGAAGCTGCCGCCGCTGGGGATCATGATCGAGACGCCGGGTGCGGCTCTGGCGGCCGACGCGCTGGCGCTGGAGGCGGATTTCTTCGCCATCGGCACCAATGACCTGGCGATGTACACGCTCGCGGTGGATCGCGCGGCGGCGGACGTGGCGGATCTGTACGACCCGCTGCATCCGGCGGTGTTGCGGCTGATCCAGTTCGCCACCGAAGCGGCTTTGCGCATGCGCATGCCGGTGAGCGTGTGCGGCGAGATGGCGGCTAATCCGAAGCTCACGCCGCTGTTATTGGGGTTGGGGATACGGTCTTTCAGCATGAATGCTTCGGCGGTGCCGCGGGTTAAGCAGGCGGTTCGGTCGGTTTCGATGGATGCGTGTGCAAGGTTTGCGCGGCGGGTGATGGAGCAGGCTGATCCGGTGCGGATTTCGGAGTTGGTTGGAGGGTTTTCAGGCTAGGCAAGGCAAGGCCTTCTTTTTTGCAAAAAAGAAGCAAAAAACTCTTGCTATGACGCCTGCAAGGAGGCCCGCGCTCACTGTGCAGGCTGCAGTGCCTGCAGACAGAACCGAAATGCGCGTGCAGGCGGGGGAGAAAAAGTTTTTTGGTCCTTTTTTTTCAGAAAAGGACTGCTTTCTTCCTACCCCGCCCGCGGCACAAACCCGTACGCCCGGCTTAGCTGCCCCCGATCCTCCTGAAACGACAGCGCCAGCCCCGCTCCGTCGAAGATTGCGAAAAACTCGTCCCAGGATAGCTCGCGCAGCCCCGGCTCAGCCGTGCCGAAATCGAAGCGTAGGGCAGGGCGGCCGTCTGCGGTGGCCTGGCCGTCCAGGCAGGCAGGGCGGCCGTCGCGCGCTTCGGACCAGGCGCGGATGAAACCGTGGTCGTAGGTCGTCTCGTCGCTCATCGGCATATCCAGGTCTGTGGCAGGCCGATCAAACGGGCGTTGCCGGCCGTTGTTCCCCCTGCGCACGCGGGCGTGCGGTGGCGAAACCCAGGCCGAGCACGAGAAACACCCAGCCGCCGTTCGGCATCGAGGTGAAGGCGGAGGTGGACGCGACCGGCCAGAGCGCCACGATCGCGCCCACCAGCAGGCCGGCGCGCAAGGGCGGGCTCTGCCGGGTGAGGCGGCTGGCCAGGCGGGCGAGGGCCGTGGCGACCATCAGGCCGAACAGGGCCAGGCCGGGCAGGCCCGCGTCGTCGAGCGCTTCGAGATAGTAGTTGTGCGGGTGGATGTTGCAGGCGGACAGGCCGCCGTTGAGGTTCGCGGTGGGTATGCCGAGCCAGGCGATGCCGTGCATGGACCAGAATTCGTGGCAGCCGCGGCGGAAGCCGTCGAAACCCTCGCCGAGCCAGGGGTGCAGCTCGCTCAGCGTGATGGCGCGGGTGAAGATGAGGCCGTAATCGCTCTGGCTGAAATGGGCGAGCTGGCCGGTGGTCTGCTGCACCAGCTTGGCGGCGGCCGCGGGCGACACCCAGGGCAGGGCTGCCACGAGTGCGGCACCGGCGGCGGCGGCGAGGACCAGGGCCACGCGCAGGCGCGGGATCAGCAGCGCAGTGGTGGCCAGGCCGAGCAGCATCAGCGCGGTGGGCATGCGCTGGCCGATCAGCACCATGGTGATCACGGCCAGGGTGGCCAGCGCGATCGCGGCGAGTTTCGGGCGCAAGGCAGGGCGCGCGGCTAGGCCGGCCAGGGCGGGGACGATCACCGGAAAGAACAGCAGGATGAAGGCGGGGCCGGCGCGGGGCTTGGCGAACGGGCCGGTGAGCGCGCCGTCGAGCCAGCGGGGCTGGCCGAACAGGTTGGTGCCGAGGAGGTATTGTTGCCAGGCCTGCACGCCGATCCAGCAGAACGCAGCGGCGAGGATAAGCCAGAGGGCGCGTGTGCGGGCGGCGCCGCGCGGGATGTCGGCGGCCAGCAGCCAGGTGCCGAGTGCGATGGCGAGCACCGGCAGGCGTATGGCGAGTAGCGCGAGCAGCAGGCCGCCGGTGCCGAGCGCCGAGCAGACGACCAGCCACAGCCACCAGGCGAGGGCGGCGCGCGCGAAGGGGTCGCGGAGCCAGGCGAGGTTTTGGGTGCGCAAGGCTTGCGCGAGGAACAGGAGATCGATGGTGGCGATGAGGATCTCGGCGACCGCGCGGGCGTGCAGCAGCGCCAGGGGCAGCAGGAGGCAGGCGGCGAGCGCGGTGCGCTCGGTCAACATGGGTGTTTCGGTCTGGCTTATTCGGAACAGGCGCACGCGAACCCTCCAGGCGTTCCGCTGCGGCGCGGGACGCGAAATTTTGCGTTGATTCTGCGGACGCACCAGGCCTGCCTGGCTTTGTAAGTTGGTGTGCTTGGCCACTATCTGGCGAGTGATGCGCTGCCGATCGTGGGGCCACAAAGATCGCTGTGTGTTAACAACAGCTTACGCCGTGGCACGCCGGCTGCAAAGTGTCCGGCATGGGACCCGCCGCAGGACGTTACGCAAGATTAGGACTGCCGCCACGGCACCAATCTGGTTCTCGTGGCAGTGTTCCGGTAAGGCGAGCCGCCGTCAGCGGCCGAAGGGAGAGCTTCATTCCAGCGATCAGAGACGATTCGGGCGCGCAGCGGGCGCGGCTGCTGCTCGCTGTCGCGGCATGTATGCTGGAAGGCTGCGCCGTGGGCCCGGATTACAGGCGCCCGGCGGCGCCGCTGGCGGACCGTTTCACCGAGGCGGCGTTGCCGGGGAGCACCGGCGGGGTGGCGGCCAAGGCCGGCGAGAACCAGATCTTCGACGTGGGCGCGGACGTGCCTGGCGCGTGGTGGACCCTGTTCCGGTCGGCAGCGCTGAGCCGGCTGGTGGCGGAAGCGATACGGCAGAACCCGACCCTGCAGGCCACGGCAGAGACGTTGCAGCAGGCCAGGGAGACCGCGATCGCGCAGCAGGGTGCGTTCTTCCCCAACATAAGCGCGCAGCTCACGCGGACGCGGCAGAAGGTGAGCGGCGCGGAAGCCGGCTTGGTCGGGCCGGGCGCGGTCAGTCAGAGTTTCGGCTATTACCAGGGCCAGCTCAATATATCCTATACGTTCGACGTGTGGGGGCAGACGCGCCGCACCGTGGAGGCCAGCCAGGCGGCCGCGCGGGCGCAGCGTTTCCAGCTCGAGGGCGCCACCGACATGCTGGCCGCCAATGCGGCGACGGTGGCGATCACTGCCGCCTCGTTGCGCGCGCAGATCGCAGCTGAGCAGGAGCTGGTGGACGCCGAGCAGCATCTGCTGGCAACGGTGCGCAGCCAGTTCCAGTTGGGCGGCGCCACCGGCACGGATGTGGCGACGCAGGAGGCGCAGCTTGCCAACACGCAGGCGCTGGTGGTGCCGTTGCAGACGCAGTTGCAGCAGGCGCGCGACCAGTTGGCCGCCTACCTCGGCAGGATTCCGGAGGCGGCCGATCTTCCCAGCCTGCGGCTGGAGGATCTGAGCCTGCCGGGCCGGTTGCCGGTGAGTGTGCCGTCCAGGCTGGTGGACCAGCGGCCGGATATCCTGGCCGCCGCCGAGCAGTTGCACCAGGCGACCGCGCAGGTGGGCGTGGCGATCGCCAACCGGCTGCCGCAGTTCACGCTGAGTGGCGCGCTCGGCAGCGCGCCGGCGAAGATCGGCGATCTGTTCACGCCGGGCAACGGTATCTACACGATCATCACGCAGGCGCTGGCGCCGGTATTCCAGGGCGGCACGTTGTTGCACCAGCAACGCGCGGCCTATGCGGCGGCGCGTTCGGCGGCCGATACGTATCGCGCGACGGTGGTGGGCGCGTTCCAGAATGTGGCGGATGTTCTGACGGCGTTGCAGGGCGACGCGCGGGCGCTGGCGGCCAATGAGGCGGCGGAACAGGCGGCGGCCAGAAGTTTGAGCCTGGCACGGCTGCAATACGGTGCGGGCGGGGTGGCGTATCTCACGGTCCTGACGTCGCAGACGCAGTACCAGAATGCGGTGATCGGGCTGATACGGGCGCAGGCCGCCAGGTACACCGATACGGTCGCACTTTACGTGGCGCTGGGTGGCGGGTGGTGGCATCGCGACGATGTGCCCGCGCCGCCCGAGCAATTGTTGAGGTCATTGTTGCCATGACAGAAAGCAAGCCGTTCTTTTTCGAGAAAAAGAACCAAAAAGCTTTTGCCCCCTGTCGGGTGGTGGCCCAGATATCCGCCGACAGGGAGCAAAAGTCTTTTGCTTCTTTTCTTCAAAAAGAAGCCTTCTTGCTTGCTCTTCTGGCGTGTTCCCCCGCGTTAGCGCAGGAACCAGCAGCCACGGTAAGCACGATCGTGGCGCACATGTCGGACTGGCAGGACACGCTGCAGGCCGTGGGCACCGTGCGCGCGGTGCGCGGCGCGGATCTGGCGAGCGAATCTCCGGTGTCGTGGACAGCGTGGAATTCGAATCCGGCCATGACGTGGCGGCCGGCACGGTTCTGTTGCGGCTCAGGCCGAACGACGACGCGGCGCATCTGGCGGATCTGCAGGCGGCCGCCGATCTGGCCGCGGCCAATCTGGCGCGCGACACCAAGCAGTTCCGTGCGCAGGCAGTCAGCCAGGCGAGCATCGATGCGGATGACAGCCATTTGCGGTCCGCGCGCGCGCAGGTGAGCCAGGCGCAGGCGCTGGCCGCGGAGAAGATCGTGCGCGCGCCGTTTGCCGGGCGGCTCGGGCTGCGTATGGTGGACCAGGGACAGTATCTGCCGGCCGGCACCACGATCGTCACGTTGCAGGCGCTCGACAGCTTGTATGTCGATTTCTTCGTGCCGCAGCAGGCGCTGGCCGAGGTGAAGCTGGGCCAGACCGCTGTACTGCACGTGGATGCTTATCCCGGCAGGGATTTCTCCGGACGCATAACCGCGATCAGCCCGAAGCTGGATGCGAACAGCCGTATGGCGCAGGTGCGCGCGACGCTCGGCAATGCGGACCATGCGCTGGTGCCCGGCATGTTCGCCAGCGTGGACTTGCACACCGGCGACGTGCATCATTACGTCACGCTGCCGAATGCGGCGATCGTGTACAATCCGTATGGCAGCCTGGTGTATGTGGTGGATCATGGCGTGGCGCGCCAGACGGTGGTGCGCACGGGGCCCACACGCGGCGACCAGGTGGCGGTGCTGGCCGGGCTGGCGGATGGTGCGGTGGTGGTGACGGCGGGGCAGATCAAGTTGCGCCAGGGATCGCAGGTGGTGGTGAACAACAGCGTTCTGCCCACCAACGATCCGAAGCCGAACCCGGCGGAGGAGTGAGGCCCGTGCGGGATTTGCCAGTCAACGCGCCCGATATGCGCGGCCGGACGGAACGAGAGTCGTTTGCTGTTCTCGTTCGGAAAACGATGCGTTTCCCGCTTACCCTGTGCCCGGGAGCCACCCCATGCGCCTGACAGACATGTTCATCCTGCGGCCGGTTCTGTCGGTGGTGGTGAGCGTATTCATCCTGCTGCTGGGCCTGGGGTCCGAGCGCGTGTTGCCGGTGCGGCAATTCCCAAAAACGGTGAATGCGCTGATACAGGTGGAGACGACGTATTACGGTGCGGATGCCGCCACGATGGCCGGGTTCATCACCACGCCGATAGAGAACGCGATCGCGCAGGTGGACGGTATCGATTACCTGACCAGCACGAGCATCGACCGGCGACAGCACGATCACCGCGCATCTGCGGCTGAATCAGGATCCGGACCGCGCGCTTACGGAAATACAGACGCAGCTCAGCGCGGTGCACGACCAGCTGCCGCGTGATTCGCAGACGCCTTCGGTGCGCCTGCAGACCGGCGGGCAGGGCGGCACGCTGATACTCGCGTTCACCAGCGACATCATGACGCCGGCGCAGATCACCGATTACCTGACGCGCGTGGTGCAGCCGCAGATACAGGCGACACCCGGCGTGCAGGTGGCGCAGATCTGGGGCGCCGAGAACTTCGCCGTGCGGGCCTGGCTCGATCCGCTGAAGCTGGCGGCGCATAACATCACGGCAACCGAAGTATCGGCCGCGATGACGGCGAACAACTTCACCTCGGCGGCCGGTTCCACGGCGGGCCAGATGACCTCCATGCCGATCGGCATCACCACCGGCGTGCACACTCTGCCGGAGTTCCGCAACCTGGTGATCAAGCAATCCAACGGTGCGATCACCCGGCTGGGCGATCTGGCAAAGGTGGAGCTTGGATCGGACAACTACCAGCAGGCGCTGCTGTTCAGCGGCAAGCCCACGATCCTGATCGATGTGGAAGCGGTGCCGACGGCCAACGTGCTCGACCTGGTGAACCGCGTGCGGGTGAAGTTCGACGCGCTGAAGGCCGATCTGCCGCAGGGGCTGCATGCCGCGATCGCCAACGACGTGACCGCGAACGTGCGGCAGTCCATCAGCGAAGTCGTCAAGACGCTGCTCGAGAGCCTGGCGATCGTGGCCGTCGTGGTGTTCGCCTTCCTGCGGTCGGCACGCGCGTCACTGATACCGGTCATCACCATTCCGCTGTCGCTCGTGGGCACGTTCGCGATACTCTGGATATTCGGTTTTTCGATCAATCTGCTGACATTGCTGGCGCTCGTGCTGGCCACCGGGCTGGTGGTGGATGACGCGATCATCGTGGTGGAGAATGTGAGCCGCGAGATGTCCGAAGGGGCGACGCCGCTCGAAGCCGCGATGCGTTCGGCGCGCAGCCTGGCCGGCCCGATCGTGGCGATGACGGTGGTGCTCGTGGCGGTGTATGTGCCGATCGCGCTGCGCAGCGGGCTGACCGGCGCGTTGTTCCGCGAATTCGCATTGACGCTGGTTGGCAGCGTGACGGTATCGGCGGTGCTGGCGCTGACTCTCTCGCCGATGATGTGCCGGTTCCTGCTGCGCACGCCGCAGCATACCGAGCGGCGCGGCGCATTGGGGCCGATGCAGCGCGCCTATCGGCCGGCGCTGCGCCTGGCGCTCGATCTGCGGCCGGTGATGGTGGCGATCGGGCTCGCGGTATTTGCCTGCAGCTATTTCCTCTATGCGGGTTCCACCACCGAGCTGGCGCCGCAGGAGGATGTGAGCTTCCTCGATATCGGCGGTTCGGTGGCGCCGACCGCGGGTGTCGATCAGTTGCGGCTGTACGACAAGCAGATCACCGAAATCGAGAAGGGGCTGCCGGAGTTCTCCGCCTCCTACCAGTTCGACCAGCCGGGGCAATCTGGCGGCGGGCTGAGGCTCAAGCCGTTTTCCGAGCGGACCCGCACGGCCACCGAGATCATGGGCGAAGTGCAAGCCAAGTTCGCGGGCATCGCCGGGGAGAACCTGGCGGTGTTCCAGCCCTCGCCGCTGCCCGGCAGCTTCGGCGAATTGCCGATCGGTTATGTGATCAAAACCACGCGGCCGTTCAGCGAACTCAACGGCGTATCCAGCCGGTTTCTCGAAGCGGCGCAGAAGACCGGGCTGTTCGCGTTCGTCGACCGGGACCTCAAGATCGACCTGCCGCAGGCGACCGTGGTGATCGACCGCAACAAGGTGGCGGCCCTGGGGCTGGACATGACGCAGGTCGGCAGCGTGCTGAACACGCTGCTCAGCGGCGGCTACGTGAACTACTTCGATCTTGCCGGACGGTCTTACAAGGTTATACCCGAGGTGACGCGCGCCAGCCGGCTGAATGCGGACCAATTGAAGTCGTTCACGGTGGCAAATATCGGCGGCGTGCCGATACCGCTCTCCGCGGTGGCGCATATCGAGACGGCGACGGTGCCTGAGAGCATCAGCCATTTCCAGCAGATGAATTCGGCGAGCCTTACCGGCGTGCCGCTGCCGGGCGTGACGCAGGGCGATGCGGTACGCGCGCTGGACGCGATCGCCGCGCGCGTTCTGCCGCCGGATTATGCGACCGATACCAGCGGGCCGCTGCGCCAGTTCGTGCAGGAATCATCCGGGTTCGCCGCCACGTTCGGCTTTGCGGTGGTGGTGATCTATCTGTCGCTGGCAGCGTTGTTCGGCAGTTTCCGCGATCCGCTGATCATCCTGATCTCGGTGCCGATGTCGCTCGCCGGCGCGCTGCTGTTCATCTATTTCGGCGTGCATGGCGCCACGCTGAACATCTATTCCGAAGTGGGGCTGGTGACGCTGATGGGGCTGATCAGCAAGCATGGCATCCTCATGGTGGAGGTGGCCAACGAGCAGCAGGCTCTGGGACACTCAAAGCGCGAATCGATCGAGCATGCGGCGCTGCTGCGGCTGCGGCCGATATTGATGACGACGGCGGCGATGGTGCTTGGCGTGGCGCCGCTGGTGTTCGCGACGGGGGCTGGTTCGGCGGCGCGGTTCTCGATGGGGCTGGTTATCGCTTCGGGGCTGGCGATCGGGACGTTCTTCACGTTGTTCGTGGTGCCGGCGTTCTATCTGGTGCTGGCGCGCCGGCATGTGGCTGAGGTGCATTCGGGGGCATCTTTGCGCGGGGTGGCTGTGGCTTCCGAGTGAAGGCAAGGAAGGCCTTCTTTTCTGAAGAAAAGAAGCAAAAGACTTTTGATGGTGCTGTCGCGGACCGGTTGACCGAGCGCGCGCGTTTCACCAGCGACAGGAAGTAAAAGTTTTTTGGTCCTTTTTTTCAAAAAAGGACTGCTTGCCTTGCCTTCTTTCCCTTGCCAAAGGCTCTCTTATGCAAAACCGCCCTTTCGGCCCGGCGCAAACCGCCGTTCCCGCCATAGGCCAGGGCACCTGGCAGATCAGCGCGCCGCGCAAGCAGGCGGTGCTGGCGCTGCAGCGCGGCTGCGAGCTCGGCCTGACGCATATCGATACCGCCGAGATGTATGAGGGCGCCGAGGCGGTTGTGGCCGAGGCGATCGAGGGCCGCCGCGAACAGGTCTTCCTGGTCAGCAAGGTGTTGCCGTCGAACGCCTCGCGCGCCGGCACGATAGCGGCGTGCGAGCGGTCGCTGGCGCGGCTGCGCACGGATCACCTGGATTGCTACCTGCTGCATTGGCCGGGGCGGCACCGGCTGGAGGACACGATCGGAGCGTTCGAGACCCTGGTCGAACAGGGCAAGATCAGGGCCTGGGGGCTTAGCAATTTCGACGTGGACGGGCTGGCGGCGGCGCAGCGTATCGGCGGCGGCGGGATCGCCTGCAACCAGGTGCTCTATCACCTGCAGGAGCGCGCGATCGAGCACGCGGTGCTGCCGTGGTGCGCGGCGAACGGCGTCAGCGTGGTGGCTTACAGCCCGTTCGGCAGCGGCGAATTTCCCGCGCCGCAATCGGCGGGCGGCCGCGCGCTGCGCCAGGTGGCCGAAGCGCATGGTGCCACGCCGCGGCAGGTGGCGTTGCAGTTCCTGCTGCGCGCGCCGGGCGTGTTCGTGATTCCGAAAGCCTCCGGGCTGGCGCATGTGGAGGAGAACGCCGGCGCCGGCGGGCTGGTGCTGACGCCGGCCGATGTGGCGTCGCTCGACGCGGCGTTTCCGCGCGGCAAGAAGCCGGCCTCGCTGCCGATGCTGTAGCCGGTGCGCCGGTGCGGGCCGGGGCGAAGGAGGACTGCTTGCTTCCTGTCGCCGCCTGCCGGGTGTAAGACGCCGGGAAACATCCGGACGACACGAAGTTGAAGACCGCGCTGGTGATATTCCCGGGAACGAACAGGGAGCGCGACGTGGCCATAGCGCTGGCGCAGGCGGCGGGCCAGAAGCCGCGCCTGGTGTGGCATCGCGAGACCGAGCTGGGCGATGTGGACCTGGCGGTGTTGCCGGGCGGGTTCAGCCATGGCGACTATCTGCGCTGCGGGGCGATGGCGGCACAGTCGCCGATCATGCCGGCGCTGCGGGCGCATGCGGCGCGCGGCGGCCACATACTCGGCATCTGCAACGGGTTCCAGATACTCACCGAGGCGGGGCTGTTGCCGGGTGCGCTGCTGCGCAATGCGAGCCTGCGGTTCATCAGCCGGGACTGCCATCTGCGGGTGGAGCGGGCCGGCACGGCGTTCACGCGGCTGTATGCGCAGGGCCAGGTGTTCCGCGCACCGATGGCGCATGGCGACGGCAATTACTTCGCCGCACCCGAGACGGTGGCGATGCTGGAGGGCGAGGGCCGGGTGGCGTTCCGCTATGTGGATGCGGCGGGGAAGGCGGTTGCGGCGGCCAATCCGAACGGAAGTCTGAACGCGATCGCGGGTGTGTATAGCGAGAATTTGCGGGTGATGGGGCTGATGCCGCATCCGGAGGATTTGGTCGATCCGCTGATGGGCGGGATCGATGGGCGGCCGTTGTTCGACGGCCTCGTGCATGCTTTGGCGGCGTAGGCGATGAACGCGCCGATCGACGCCACGCTTGCCAAATCCTTCGGCCTCAACGAGGAAGAATACGGCCGCGTCCTGTCCATCATGGGCCGCACGCCGACACTGACCGAGCTCGGAATCTTCTCGGTGATGTGGTCCGAGCATTGCAGCTACAAATCCAGCCGCGTGTGGTTGCGGGAGCTGCCGACCGAAGCGCCCTGGGTGATACACGGGCCGGGTGAGAACGCCGGAGTCGTCGATATCGGCGAGGGGCTGGCTGCGATCTTCAAGATGGAGTCGCATAACCATCCGAGCTTCATCGAGCCCTACCAGGGTGCCGCCACCGGCGTGGGCGGCATTCTGCGTGATGTGTTCACCATGGGCGCGCGCCCTGTCGCCAACCTGAACGCGCTGCGCTTCGGGCGGCCGGAACATCCGGCGACGAAGCGCGTGGTGGACGGCGTGGTGCGCGGCATCGGCGGCTACGGCAATTGCGTGGGCGTGCCGACGGTGGGCGGCGAGGTGAATTTCCACGCGGCGTATGACGGCAACCCGCTGGTCAATGCGATGACGGTGGGTATCGCGCGGAAGGACCGGATATTCCTAAGCGCGGCGGCGGGTGTGGGCAATCCGGTGGTCTATGTCGGCAGCCGGACCGGGCGCGACGGGATACATGGCGCCACCATGGCGTCGGCGGAGTTCGGCGCCGATGCGGAGAGCAAGCGGCCGACCGTGCAGGTGGGCGATCCGTTCACCGAAAAGCTGCTGATCGAGGCGTGTCTGGAGCTGATGGGCACGGATGCGATCGTGGCGATACAGGACATGGGGGCGGCGGGGCTGACCAGCTCGTCGGTGGAGATGGCGGGCAAGGGCGGGGTGGGCATCGAGCTGGACCTCGATGCGTGCCCGCAGCGCGAGACGGGCATGTCGGCTTACGAGATGATGCTGTCGGAGAGCCAGGAGCGCATGCTGATGGTGCTACGGCCGGACCGGCAGGATCTGGCGCGCGCGATCTTCGAAAAATGGGAGCTGGATTTCGCGGTTATCGGGCATCTGACCGATACCGGGCACATTGTGATACGCCATCAGGGAAGGGTGGAGGCGGATATTCCGCTCGATCCGTTGGCCGATCTGGCGCCTTCGTATCGGCGGCCTTTCACCGAGCCGGTGCCGCCGGCGCCTTTGGGCGATGTGGCCGATCCGGTTGGCATCGAGGCGGCGCTGCTGGCGCTGATCGCATGCCCGGATCTGTGCAGCCGCGCCTGGATCACCGACCAGTATGACAGCACGATCGGCGGGCAGACGGTGCGTCGGCCGGGGGCGGCGGATGCGGCGATCGTGCGGCTGGAGGGTAGCCGGCGCGCGCTGGCGCTGACCACCGATTGCACGCCGCGGTATTGCGCGGCGGACCCGGCGATGGGCGGCAGGCAGGCGGTGGCCGAGGCCTGGCGCAATATTACCGCGACCGGGGCGCGGCCGCTGGCGGTGACGGACAACCTCAATTTCGGCAATCCGGAAAAGCCGGAGATCATGGGCCAGTTCGTGGCCGCGGTGCGCGGTTTGGGGGAGGCGTGCCGGGCGCTGGATTTCCCGGTCGTGAGCGGCAATGTGAGTTTGTATAACGAGACGCAGGGGACGGCAATTTTGCCCACGCCGGCGATCGGCGGGTTGGGGGTGCTGGACGATGCGTCGGCCTCTATGGGGCTGGCGCTGCGCGATGGCGACACGCTGGTTCTGGTGGGCGCGACGGTGGGGCATCTCGGGTGTTCGCTGTGGCTGCGCGAGATCGCCGGTCGGGAGGAGGGCGCGCCGCCGCCGGTGGATCTGGCCGCGGAACGGCAGAACGGCGACTTTGTGCGTCGGATGATTGTTGCCGGTGCGGTGCGCGCTTGCCACGATGTGTCCGATGGCGGGTTGCTGGTGGCGTTGGCCGAGATGGCGATGGCGGGGCCGGTGGGCGTTACGCTGGCCGCGGCACCCGCGGGTCCGGCGGCGCATGAATGGTGGTTCGGCGAGGACCAGGCGCGCTACGTAGTGGCGACGGACAACCCCGCTTTGGTGCTGCGCGACGCCGGCGCGGCCGGCGTGGAAGCGCGCGTTCTGGGCCGTGCCGGCGGCGATGGTTTGACACTGCCCGATGGCGTGACCATATCCGGAGCCGCGCTGCACGAGGCCCATGACCGCTTTTTCGCGGCGTGGATGAAGGACTGAAACCAGATGGCGATGTCGGCCGCCGAAATAGAGACCCTGATACGCACGGCACTGCCGGACGCCCAGGTGAGCGTGGAGGATCTGGCCGGCGACGGCGACCATTACGCGGCGCGTATCGTCAGCGAGAGTTTCAGGGGCCGCAGCCGCATCCAGCAACACCAGATGGTGTTTTCCGCGCTGGGCGGCCGCATGGGCGGTGTGCTCCATGCGCTGGCGTTGCAGACATCCGTGCCAAACCAGGAGACATCCCAATGAGTGACACAGCGACCACCGCCCGTATCGAGCACGAGATCGCTGCAAATCCCGTGATGCTCTACATGAAGGGCACCGCGATGTTCCCGCAATGCGGCTTCTCCGCACGCGTGGTGCAGATATTGACGCATCTCGGCGTGCAGTTCGGCACCGCGAACGTGCTCGAGGACCCTGCTTTGCGCGATGGCATCAAGGCTTTTTCGAACTGGCCGACTGTGCCGCAGCTCTATGTGAAGGGCGAGTTCGTCGGCGGGTGCGACATCATCACCGAGATGTTCCAGGCGGGCGAGCTGGAGAGCCTGCTGGCCGAGAAGGGTGTGGCGCATACCGCGCAGGCCTGAACATTTCGCCCGCGTTTGCGTCGGAATGCACCGCAGCGCGTAGCGTAATGTTTGCCTGCTCGGGCAGGGTGTTCTACTAAGCCTCACGCTTCTGTGAGGTTTGGGTGAGCGGTTCAACGGCGCTGGCGACGACACGGGCGGCCATGCTGCCACCTTTGTTGTCTGTGTATCTGGATTTCGTGCGTCTCGGGGCGGCGCTGGTCGTGGTGTTGCACCATTGCTGGCCGCTCCTGTTTCCCGCCCGGGCGCTGCCCTGGCCTGGCCACGAGGCTGTCGTGGTATTCTTCGTGCTGTCCGGGCTGGTGATCGCGCACGCCACCAACCGGCCGGGCATGACGGCGCGCCTCTATGGCGTGCATCGCGCGGCGCGCGTGGCGTCCGTGGCAGTGCCGGCCTTGCTGCTGTCCGGCGCGATCTGCGTGGCAGCGCGCGGCGCCGGGCTAGGCGATGCGGCGCCCGGCGTATCGGATATGAGCGACGCGGCGTGGCGCCTGCTGGCCAATGTCGGCTTCGTCGCGCAGAACTGGCGTCTCGATGTCAGCCCGCCGCTCGATGCGCCATTCTGGTCGCTGAATTTCGAGATCTGGTATTATGCGCTGTTCGGCGCCTGGCTGTTCCTCGACGGCCATCGCCGCACGGCCGCGATCCTGGCGATCAGCGTGATTGCCGGGCCGAAGATACTCCTGCTGCTGCCGGTCTGGCTGCTCGGCGTGGCGGTGTATTGGCATCGGCCGAATCTGGGCGCGCGGACGGCGCTGGCGGTGTTCCTGCTGACCGCGCTGCTGGCCTGCGCGGTGAGCTTCGGCCATATGTCGATCTGGTTGCGTATCCACATGGCGGCCTGCTGGCCGGGCGCGATGGCCGCGCTGCATGGCGCCAACCAGTTTCTGGGCGACTGGCTGCTGGGCTTGCTGGTGGCCGCCAATTTTGCGGCGGCCGCGTGCCTCGGGCGGTTCGGCGCGGTTCTGCTGCGGGCGGCCGGGCCGATACGCTGGGCGGCCGGCTGCACGTTCTCGGCGTATCTGTATCACATGCCGTTGCTGGCGGGGGCTGTTCTGCTGCTGCATCTGCGCGGGGCGGCGGCGCTGCTGGCTGTGCTGGCCGGGGTGGTGGCTTTGGCGGAGGTGAGCGAGCGGCGGGTTTCGGCGGTGCGCCGGGGGGTTGGGGGTTTGGTGACTTCTGGGAAGGAAGCAAGCAGTCCTTTTTTGAAAAAAAGGACCAAAAAACTTTCACTTCCCCGCCTGCACGGAGATTGTGGCTTCTGTCTGCAGGCGTATGGACTTGCACGATGAAAACGGGCGCTGGTGCAGGCGCCAGGAGCAAAAGTTTTTTGGTCCTTTTTTTCAAAAAAGGACTGCTTGCTTCCTTACCGCCCATCCACCCCCAACCTGCCCAACACAGAAGCACGGTGATACATCCCGCCAATGAGCCCGGGTCCCACAGCCACGCGCAGCTACCACCACGGCAACCTCCGCGAGGCGCTGATCGCGGCCGCACTCGACATGATTCGCACCAGCGGGCCCAACGGATTCACCCTGGCCGAAGTGGCGCGCACGGTAGGCGTGAGCGGTGCCGCGCCATACCGGCATTTCCGCGACCGCAATGCGCTGATCGCCGAAATCGCCAAGCAGGGCTTCGAGAAATTCACCGAGGAGCTGTTCGCCGCCTGGGATGACGGACGGCCGAACCCGGTGGCCGCGATCGAGGCGTGCGCGCGCGCCTATCTCGGGTTTGCGCGGCGCGAGCCGGCCTTCTACGCCGCGATGTTCGAACCGGGGTTTCCGCTGGAGGACGATCCGGCCCTGCTCACCGCCTCCGAACGGGCGTTCGGGGTATTGCGCCTGGCAGCCGATGCGGCGGTGCGGGCGATGAAGCAGAGCGGAAGGCCGCCGTCGCTGATGGTGGCGCTGCATGTATGGTCGATGTGTCATGGTGTTGCAGCGTTGTTCATCGAGGGGCCCAGCGGGTCCCGGCGCAAGCTGCCGATGGCGCCGGAGGATCTGCTGGAGGCGGGGCTGCTGATCTATCTGCAGTCGGTGGACCAGTCGCCCGGGCGGTGAGACGCGGCGACACGAATCAAGGGTCTTGACTCGGCAACGGCTTCGTCCATCTATGTAAATGTGTTTTACATTCACGCTCGGGAGATGTGACGTGCAGTTAGTCGAAAAGCTTGACGAGTATGGCAAGGGCGCCTGGATCGCGCTGATCATCCTCGGGTTCTGGTCGTTCTGGCCGATCGGCCTGACGGCGCTGATGTTCGTGCTGTTCAGCGGCCGGGCCAGGGCGTGGCGCTGCCAGTCCCGCGGGCAGTGGCACAACACCAACATGCGCGGCCGCGGCCGGCGGTTTGGCGGCATGCAATCCAGCGGCAACGCTGCGTTCGATGAATACCGCGTCGAGACGATAAAGCGGCTGGAAGACGAGCAGAAGGACTTCGTCGAATACCTGGAGAAGCTGCGCCAGGCCAAGGACAAGCAGGAGTTCGACCAGTTCATGGCCGACCGCCGCACCCCCCCCGTGCAGGCCTAATGCCAAGGCGCGCTCCTCCGGGAGCGCGCCTTTCCCACGACTTCCGCGAAAGCGGAGCAAAAGTTTTTTGCTTCTTTTTTGCAAAAAAGAAGGCCTTCCTTCCTCTTCCGCCGCCCATACCGTAGAAAAGGCGCCAAGAGTTAAGGTCGGCACCCCCCCCATGTTCCTGGCCAAAATCGCGCAGCTAGGCCGGAAATGGCAGAGGGATGCCCCATCCAAGCCGCAAGCGCCCACACTGCAAGGCGCGATAGAGGAACTGAGCGAACACCACGTGGCCGGCTGGCTCAGGGATCCCTCCGATCCCGACAGGCGCGTGCCGTATGAGGTGGTATGTGCGCAGACCGGCCGGATACTCGCCGCGGGCGTGGCCGACCAGTATCGCCGGCATCTGAGCTGGAAGGGTATCGGCGATGCGGCGCATGGTTTCCATGCCAGGGTTGCAGCACCCGGCGGGCTGACGGTGCGCGCGGCCGGCGGACGGGCCGCGCTGGAGGTGGTGGCAGAGCCGCGCACCCGGTTCGAGCCGCTGCTGCATATCGCGATGGATGTGGTGGATAACTGCAACCTGCGTTGTCCGTTCTGCCTGTACGATTACGCCAACACCAGGACGACGCATTTCATGACGCCGCAGACGCTGCAGGCGGCGCTGCGTTTTCTGCCCTATGTGCGTCAGGGCCAGTTCTGGTTCTCCTGCCTGCACGAGCCGACATTGCATCCGGATCTGATGGCGTTCATCGACACCGTGCCGGCCGAATACAGGAAGAAGCTGTTCTACACGACCAACCTGGCCAAGCGCATGCCGGATTCGTATTTCGACTGGCTGGCGCAAAGCGGTTTGCACAACATCAACGTTTCGATCGAGAGCCGCGATCCGGCGATCTACGAGCGGATGCGCAAGGGTGCGCGATATCGCATCTTCGTGGAGAACTGGGACAGGCTGCTGGACGCGTTCGCGCGCGCCCCGGCGCCGCCGCTGCTGCGCTACACGACGATGGCGTATAGATCCAATCTCGAAGAATTGCCCGCGCTTGCGACGTATCTGCTGGAAGAGCGCAGGGCCTGGCAGGTGGAGATGCGCTACACGTTCGACCTGCCGTATATCCCAGCCGAGTTCCGCGCTGCCGAGTTCCTCGATGCGGCGGACTGGGTGCGGCTGCGCGAAAACCTGCCGCCCTATCCCAGTAACCGGCTGCTGCTGATGGCGGCGCCCGAAATGGTTCCGCAGGAAAGTGCGGCGCCGCCGGCGGTACCCGCGCAACCCGAACCTGGGCGAACGGACCGGTTCCTGGCGGATTATTACATGTTCCGCCTGTCCTGGGACGGCACGTTGCGGGTGATCGGCGTCTCGCCGGAAAGCCGCTACGGCAACGTGATCGAGCGCGAAATGCTGGTCAGCAACGTGAACGCGATCGACGACGCGCGCGGTTTCATCGACAGTCTTTCCCGCCAGAACGCCGCATGATTCCTGGCCGGGCGGCGGCACGGTCCAGCGCGCGGTTTTGGCTACTGGTTGCCTGCTGCGCCATCGTGCTGGGCGTGATTGCCGCCTATGCGGCGCTGTTGCCGCGCGCGCGCTGGGAGGGCGACGAATATCTCGTATTCGCGTTGCAGCGCGAACTCGGCTGGACGTTCTTCCGCCTGTGGTACGTGTCGTGGAGCCCACGTCTGTTCTCCGACGTGCTGTTCGGCCTGTATGGCATGGCCGTCCTCGCGCTGCACAGACCGCTGGCCGGGAGCTGCATGGCCGTCCTGTGGGCCGGCCTTGCAGCGGCGTGCGTGGTGCCGGCGTGGCGCGGGGGTCCTGGGCGGCTGTCCCGGCTGCTCGTCGGGTTGGGTCTGTTCGCGCTGTTCCTGGTGGGCCACGCCGCAACGGAGGTGTTCTACTGGCCGGCCGGCGGGCTGTCCTACCTTCCCACGCTGGCAGGCGCGGTGTGGCTGTTCTGGCTTCTGGCCGACGGCGCGGGCGCGCAAGGCTGGCGGCAGGTGGGCGCGGCGGCCGCGTTGTTCGTGATCGGTGGATCGAGCGAGGTCGGCGTGTTCCTGGCGCTCGCTATCGCCGGGTGCGTGGGCCCTGCCCAGGTCGGGCAGCCCTGGCGGCGGGCATTGTGGC
The DNA here is from genome assembly GCA_963795825.1 of uncultured Alphaproteobacteria bacterium. Taxonomy (GTDB): domain Bacteria; phylum Pseudomonadota; class Alphaproteobacteria; order Acetobacterales; family Acetobacteraceae; genus BOG-908. The sequence continues at coordinate 344,540 of CAWCIW010000002.1, forward strand.
TGCTGCCGGGGGTGGCGGTCGCGCTGGTGGATCTGGGCCTCGTGCTGCACGCGCGCGTGGGCACGATCGAGATGGCGGATGGCGATCCCGCGGTGTTGCATCACGCAAGGGCGGCCGTGTTGCGGGCCATACCGTCGTTCGCGCGCGACCTCGCCAGGCCGGCGTATGGCGGTGGGTCCGCGGTGTCGGTGGAGCTGTCGCTCGCCGCGCGCCTCCTGGTGGTGCTCGGCGCGCATTGGTCGTTCGGCAGGATGGCGGGGCGGCGGCGGTTGCCGGTGGCGTTCGGCGTGGCGTTGCTGCTGGCGGCGTTCGCCTCCGGGGCCAGCGCGTATTACCAGTTCGGCCGGCTGTGCTGCGGGCGGCACGATACGATGCGCGCCTGCCTGATCGTGTTGGCACTGGCGTCGTTCGGCGCGGCCTGGCCGTACCGCAGGCCGGCGGCGGGTGCGGCGTGCTGGGCGGCCGCGGTGCTGCTGCTCTTCGTGCCGGCGGCGCCCTCCGTTCTGGCGGATTACCGCAGCATGGACCGCGCGATCGCCGCGCGCGCGCGCACCTGGCAGTCCGGCACCGCGCCTGGCAGCGCGATGGTGTTCGAGATCGAACCGCCCGGCAGGGTGTTGAGTAAAACGGGCTTCGCGCCGGGGCTCGCCAGGAGCGGACCGGCGGCGGCCTGGTGGCAGTCCGGCATATTGCGGTTCTTCGACAAGCAGACCGCAACGATCGTGCAGGCGCAGTAGGGCCGGCGCGCGCCTTATACGAGGCTAGGTTGAGATTGACCCATCCAGGCAAGCAAGAAAGCAGTCCTTTTTCGAGAAAAAGGACCAAAAAGCTTTTGCTATGACGCCTGCAGCACAGCCTACGCTCGTATTGCAAGTCGATGCGGTTGCAGTAATAGCCAAATGCCGGTGCAGGCGTCACAGCAAAAGCTTTTTGCTTCTTTTTCTCGAAAAAGAAGGCCTTACTTCCTTGCTGCCGACGAGTTCAGTCTTAAGACGGGTTGGTATCAGTGCAGCTTCACCCCGGGCTCCGGCCGCCGGCTGACGAAGCTCGTGAGCGTCCGCCAGATCATCGATCCATGCCCATGCAAAGCCGCCTGGTGCATCGCATAGAGCGAGCGGTACATCAGCCGGGCGAAATAGCCCTCGATGAACATCCCGCGCCCTACGGCGAAACCCATGAGGTTGCCCACGGTGGTGTAGCGCCCGAGCGAGACCAGCGAGCCGAAATCGCGGTAGACGAACGGCTTGAGCGGATGGCCGTCCAGCCGGTAGTTGATCTGCTCGATCATGTGGCTGGCCATCTGGTGCGCGGCCTGGGCGCGCGGCGGCACGCCGTTCGGGAAGCCCTCGCGCGGGCAGGCGGCGCAGTCGCCGATGGCGAAGATGTTCGCATCGCGCGTGGTCTGCAGCGTCTGCTCCACCACGAGCTGGTTGATGCGGTTCACCTCCAGGCCGAGCGTGGCGAGGAAATCGGGGCCTTTCACGCCGGCGGACCAAACCACGAGTTCGCTGGGGATCACCTCGCCGCCATCGAGCACCACGCCGTCCGCGCGCACTTCGGATACGCGGGCGTTGGTGCGCACTTCCACGCCCAGCGTGCCGAGCAGCTCCGCGGTGGAGACCGACATGCGTTCCGGCAGCGCCGGCAGGATGCGCGGTGCCGCCTCGATCAGGATGATCTTCACGTCGCGTTCGGGGTCGATGCGCGTCATCCCGTAGGCCACCACCTCGCGCACCGTGCGGTGCAGTTCGGCGGCCAGCTCCGTGCCGGTGGCGCCGGCGCCGATGATGGCCACGTGGAGCTGGCCGGGGCGCACCGGCTCGGGCTGGGCGTTGGCGCGCAGGCAGGCGTTCACCATGCGCTTGTTGAAGCGCGAGGCCTGCTCCGGCGTCTCCAGCGGGACGGCGTATTCGGCCGCACCCGGCGTGCCGAAATCGTTGGTGACGGAGCCCACCGCGATCACCAGCGTGTCGTAGGGGAAGCTGCGCTGCGGGGTGACTTCGCGGCCTTCGTCGTCGATCGTGGCGGCGATCTGGATTTCGCGGCGCTCCCGGTCGATGCCGCAGAGCGCGCCGAGACGGCAGGTGAAATGGTGCCAGCGCGCCTGGGCCAGGTAGTTCAGCTCGTGCTGGGAGCGGCGCATGCCGCCGGCGGCGATCGCGTGCAGCAGCGGTTTCCAGATGTGGGTGCGGGATTTCTCCACCAGCATCACCTCGGCCTGGCGCCTGCGGCCCAGGGAATCGCCCAGTTTGGTGGCGAGTTCGAGGCCGGCGGCACCGCCGCCCACGATGACGATCTGGTGCAGGTCTGTGCTTCTGGCGTCGGCCCTCGCGGGGAGGGGGCGTAGGTCGGTTATCGTGTCTGGCATTCGTTGTCTTCCGCTGCGCTGCACATGTAGGCAAGGAAGGCCTTCTTTTTTGGAAAAAAGAAGCAAAAAACTTTTGCTCCCTGTCGGCGCGTGGGGAATCGCATCACGCTGGCGGCGTCGGTTCGTGTTAGGCCCCTGGCGGTGCTTACCCTGACTCGCCTGGTTCTGACCGATTTCCGCAATTATGCGACGCTTACCTGGCGGCCGGAAGCGCGCATGGCGGTGATCACCGGCCCTAACGGCTCGGGCAAGACCAACCTGCTCGAGGCGGTGGCGCTGCTCAGCCCGGGGCGCGGCTTCGGGCGCTCGCGCCTGGCGGAGATGGCGCGGCAGGGCGGGGCGGGCATCTGGGCGGTGGCGGGCCGGCTGTCCGATGGCACGTCGCAGACCGATATCGGCACCGGGCTGCTGGCGGCCGGCAGCGAGCGCCGGGTGTTCCGGCTCGATGGCGCCGAGCCGCGCAGCCAGGCCGAGCTCGCCGCGCGCATCGCGATCATCTGGCTGACGCCGCAGATGGACACGCTGTTTGCCGAGAGCGCCACCGGGCGGCGTCGTTTCCTCGACCGGCTGGTATGGGCGCTGGAGCCCGGCCATGCGCGCGAGGTCGCGTCGCACGACGCGGCTATGGCCGAGCGCCGGCGCGTTCTGGCCGCGGCACGGCAGGCGGGTTTGGCGGCCGATCCGGCGTGGCTGGCCGGGCTTGAAGAGGCGATCGCGCGGCACGGCGTGGCGGTGTCGGCCGCGCGGGCCGGTTTCGTGGCGCGGTTGAACGCGGCCCCCACCGCATCGGCGGCGTTTCCGCGCGCGCGGCTGGCGCTGGAGGACAGGGTGGCGGACCGGCTGGCGGCCGAGCCGGCGCTGGCGGTGGAGACCTGGCTGCGCGGCGAGCTGGCGGCGCGGCGGGTGGCCGATAGTGCGGCCGGCACCAGCACGCTGGGCGCGCACCGGGCGGATATGCGGCTGACCGATGCGGCGAGCGGCCTCTCGGCGGAGCGGGCGAGCACCGGGCAGTGCCGTGCGATGCTGATCGGCGTGATTCTGGCGCATGCGGCGCTGATCGCCGAGGCGCGCGGGATGGCGCCGCTGCTGCTGCTGGACGAGCCGGCGGTGCATCTGGATGGGGCCAGGCGGCTGGCGCTTTGGGAGGAACTGGCGGGGCTTGAGGCGCAGGTGTTCCTGACCGGCACGGATGCGGAGGTGTTCGAGCCTTTGCGGGGGATTGCTGCGTTCGTGAGGACCGGCGGCGGTAGCCTGGCCTGAAGAAAGCAAGGCCTTCTTTTCTGAAGAAAAGAAGCAAGAGACTTTTGGTCCCTGTCGGGGAGTGCTGAAAGGTCGCCGACAGGGAGCAAAAGCTTTTTGGTCCTTTTTCTCGAAAAAGGACTGCTTGCTTCCTACCCTGGCTTCCCCCGCGCAAAACACCTATAATAAGGAGTCTTCCCTACCTCCCGGAGCACCACCCAAGCATGCCCGATACCGCGGCACCTGCGCCCGAAACCGACCCCGTGGCACAGGACTACGATGCGGCGTCCATCTCCGTTCTGCGCGGCCTCGATGCGGTGCGCAAACGCCCCGGCATGTATATCGGCGATACCGACGACGGCAGCGGCCTGCATCACATGGCGTTCGAGATCATCGACAACGCGGTGGACGAGGCGCAGGCCGGATACGCGCATAACGTGTCGCTGGTGCTGAACGGCGACGGCTCGGTGACGGTGCGCGACGACGGCCGCGGCATCCCCACGGACATGCATGCCGAGGAAGGCGTCTCGGCCGCCGAAGTGGTGCTGACCCGGCTGCATGCGGGCGGCAAGTTCAACCAGAACTCGTACAAGGTTTCCGGCGGCCTGCACGGCGTGGGCGCGGCCGTGGTGAACGCGCTGTCGGAGTGGATGGAAGTGCGCATCTGGCGCGGCGGGCTGGAGCATTTCATCCGCTTCGAGCATGGCGATGCGACCGCACCGCTCGTTGTGGTGGGGCCGTCCGATGCGCCGCAGGGCACGGAGGTCACGTTCAAGCCGAGCAGCGGCACCTTCACCAAGGTGGAATACGATTTCGCCGTTCTGGAACGCCGCTTGCGAGAGCTGGCGTTTCTCAATTCCGGGTTGCGCATCGTGGTGCGTGACGAGCGGCATGCGCCGCCGGTGGAGGTGGATTTGTTCTACGAGGGCGGGCTGCGCGCTTTTGTGGAGTATCTCGACCGCGCCAAGGTTCCTGTGTTCACACCGTGCATCAGCTCGATCACCGACGATGCGGCCTCCGGCATACGGGTGGAATTCGCGCTCACGTGGAACGACAGTTTCCATGAGACGATGCTGTGTTTCACCAACAACATCCCGCAGCGCGACGGTGGCGCGCATCTGGCCGGGTTCCGCCAGGCGCTGACGCGCATCGTCAGCAAATATGCCGACGGGATGGGCAAGAAGGATACGCTCGCGCTGGTGGGCGACGACATGCGCGAGGGCATGACGTCCGTGCTGAGCGTGAAAGTGCCCGATCCGAAATTCTCCAGCCAGACCAAGGATAAACTGGTCAGCAGCGAGGTGCAGCCGGTGGTGCAGGCCGCCGTGGCCGATGCGGTGAGCCACTGGTTCGAGACGCACCCGAAGGAAGCGCGCGGCATCATCCAGAAGGTGATGGATGCGGCCAGCGCGCGCGAGGCGGCGCGCAAGGCGCGCGAGCTGACGCGTCGGAAGGGCGTGCTGGATATTTCCACGTTGCCGGGCAAGCTGGCGGATTGCCAGGAGCGCGATCCGGCGAAGAGCGAGATCTTCCTGGTGGAGGGTGACAGCGCCGGCGGTTCGGCCAAAGGCGGGCGCGACCGCAAGCACCAGGCAATTCTGCCGCTGAAGGGCAAGATATTGAACGTGGAGCGCGCGCGCTTCGACCGCATGCTGGGCAGTGCGGAGATCGGCACGCTTATCACCGCGCTCGGCACGGGTATTGGGCGCGGCGAGCCGGAGCAGGGCGGCTTCGACGTTTCGAAACTGCGTTACCATCGCATCGTGATCATGACGGATGCCGACGTGGACGGCTCGCACATACGCACGCTGCTGCTGACGTTCTTCTACCGGCAGATGCCCCAACTCATCGAGCGCGGGCACCTCTATATCGCGCAGCCGCCGCTCTACCGCGCGAAGCGCGGCAACGAGGAGCGCTACCTTAAGAACGACGCGGCGCTGGACGACTATCTGCTGGATAAGGCGCTGGGCGGCGCGGCCGCGCTGACGCTCGCGGACGGCACCAGGCTGGAAGGCGCTGAGCTGGCCGCCGAGGCGCGCTGGCTGCGCGAGGTGCATGGCGCGCTGCGCCGGCTTTCGGAGAACACGGTGCCGCTGGCGCTTCTCGAGCAGGCGGCGATCGCCGGCGTGCTGACTCCGGACACCGCGCGCGCCCAGGCCGGCGCGCAGGACCTGGCAGCCCGGCTCGATGGGGTGGCGCTGCCGAACGAGCGCGGCTGGAAGGTGGCGGCCGATGCGGCGAGCCTGCAGATCGCGCGCGTGGTGCGTGGCGTGGCGGAGCGCTACAGCTTCGACGCGGCGTTCCTGCGCAGCGCCGAGGCGCGCTGGCTGGCCGATCGCGCGGAGCGTCTGGCCGCCGCGTTCCGCACGCCGGCGACGCTGAAGCTGGACAGCCAGGAGGTAGCCCTGCCTGGGCCTGCCAGCACCTTCGAGCGGATGCTCCTGCAGGGGCGTCGCGGCCTGGCGCTGCAGCGGTTCAAGGGGCTGGGCGAGATGAATGCCGACCAGTTGTGGAAGACCACGCTGGACCCGAGCGTGCGCACGCTGCTGCAGGTGCGGGTGGGCGACGTGGAGGATGCGGGCCAGGTGTTCTCCACGCTGATGGGCGACGTGGTCGAGCCGCGCCGGGACTTCATCGTGGGGAATGCGCTGAAGGTGGCTAACCTGGATGTTTAAGGGCTGGCTGTTTTAAGGCGAGGTAGAAGGCAGTCCTTTTTCGAGAAAAAGGACCAAAAAGCTTTTGCTATGACGCCTGCACAGGGGCTTACGCTCGTTCTGCCAGCCGATATGGCTGCGGTGAGAGCTTCGCTTTGGTGCAGGCGCCGGGAGCAAAAGCTTTTTGGTCCTTTTTCTCGGAAAAGGACCGCTTTCTTGCTTGCCGACATCGAGTGCGCCTAGCTGCGCCCGACCAACATAGGAGAGACCACATGAGCCGGATCATACGCACCGAGCCGAACGCGATCCTGTCCAAAGCCGTCGAATACCACGGCTTCGTCTATACGCAGGGGATGGTGGCCAGCGACACCACCGCGGACATCACCGGGCAGACGCGCGACGTGCTGGCACAGATCGAACTCGATCCTCGAGCAGCACGGCACCGACAACACGCGCATCCTGCAGGCGCAGATCTGGCTCAAGAACATCGCGGATCGTGCCGCCATGAATGCGGTATGGACGGCCTGGCTGCCCGAGGGCCAGGCGCCCGCGCGCGTGTGCGTTCAGGCCGAACTGGCCGATCCGGCGCTTCTCGTGGAAATCATGGTTACGACGTGCAAATGACTAAACATGCCGATATGTCACGCCTCGGCGAAAACGTCACACTCAGATCACACACTGTTTCGTGATCGCACGATTTGCCAGATTTATGACTCTCTTCCTAAAAACCCTGATCGTGCACAGCTGGAAATTGGTTAAAGCAGTGGTTTATCGCTCAGCCGTGATCTAAACGGTTGCCAGGGTTGCGCGCGCATTGTTACCGAAGATGTCAGTTAGATGGCTTTCTCGGAGGGCGCATGTTCGCTGGCGGCAAAAAGATCGCGGTTTTGAGCGCGTTGGTTGCAACGGTGGCGATCGCCGGCGTGAGCCAAGCCGCCGCCCGCGCCGGCCGGCACCATGCCACCTATTCCCGCAACGCCTTCTACAACCACACCGCCCATGCCCATGCCGCTTACGCGCGCGCCGAGTATGCCCGTGCCGCCTATCCGGCGGTAAGGTATGCCCACGTGATCCAATGCGTGGCCTTCGCCAAGGCAGATGCCGGTATCGAGATTTCCGGCAACGCCCGTGACTGGTGGAGCAATGCCGCCGGCATCTACGAGCGCGGCAGCCGGCCGGAAAACGGCAGCGTGCTCAGCTTCCGCGCGAACGGACGTATGCCGCTGGGCCATGTGGCCGTGGTGTCCGGCGTGTCCGACAGCCGCACCATCGTGATCGACCAGAGCCACTGGAACAGCAATGGCATCGCGCGCGACATCGAGGTGAAGGACGTATCCGAGGACAACGACTGGAGCGCGGTGCGCGTGCAGCTTGGCCATGGTGGCGCCTTTGGCAGCATCTACCCCACACACGGCTTCATCTATCCGCGGCCCGACCGCGGCGTGATGCAGGCGAACATCACGCATGCGCCGATGCCGATGCTCGATCCGGCGCCGGCCGATCTGCGCCGGTCGCGGCGTGCGGTGGCGGCGCTGGAGGTGGCGGAGGCGCCGGAGCGTGCTTCGGGGCGGCCGTTGGATCTGCGTATCGGCGGGCTATCGTTTGACGCGCCTAGCCGGGGATTGCAGTAAGGAAGGAAGCAGTCCTTTTTTGAAAAAAAGGACCAAAAAACTTTTGCTCCTCCGCTTGCACCTAATCTCCCATTATCTCTGCAAGCGCTTGCGCCTGCAGGAGTAAAGTGGGCCCTGGTGCAGGCGGGGGAGCAAAAGTTTTTTGGTCCTTTTTTCAAAAAAGGACTGCTTGCCTTAGGCTTTGGTATCCACCCCAGCCTGATCCCCAGACTTGGCAACAACCACCATAGCCGGCCGCAGCAGCCGCCCATTCAACGTCCAGGCCCGGCTCCAGGACTGCACAACAGTCCCCGGCGGATGCTCGGACGAGGGCTGCTCCGCCATCGCCTGATGCAGGTTGGCATCGAACGGCTTGCCCACCGGATCATCCGCCTGGATGCCGTTGCGCTCCAGCAGCGCCACGAAGCTGCGTTCCACGCCCTCGAAACCGTCGCGCAGCTTGGTCACGATCTCCGGCTCGCCGGGTGTGGCGGCCGGCAGGCTGCAGATACCGCGACGCAGGTTCTCGGCGGCTTCCACCACGTCCTTGGCGAATTTCTGCACGGCGTATTGGCGGGTCTCGTCGACCTCACGCTTGCCGCGTGCCTTGATGTTCTGCGCATCGGCCTCTGCGCGCATCCACTTGTCGCGCATCTCGTCGCGCTCGGCTTCGAGCTCGGCGATGCGGCGGGCGGCCTCGCTCATCAGGGCGTCCGGGCCGGGGTTCTCGGCGGCGGTTTCGGGCTGTTCGAAGATGTCGCTCATAGAGGCGGAATTAGGCGATCCGGCCCCGCTGGACAAGGGCATGCTGCGCGCAGGCGGGAGCCTCGGCACGGCAGCCGGATCACGCGGTTTTCGTGCGTACCCTGGCGATCACGAGCTGGCCGGGCACGCGGTAGGCCACGCGCCAGCTTACACGCACCGGCCGGCCAGGCCCGATCGTCTGCCAGATGAGGAACAGCAAGGCTGCCAATGCGGCGACCACGAGCAGCGGCACCACTATATGGATGAACTGCTCGTGCGCTGTGGGCGGCGGTGCGGCCGGTGCCTGGGTCGGCAGCGGCACCTCGACGCCACGGCGCGGCGCCGCCGCCTCGTGGTGCGGCCCGCGTACCAGTTCCGGCGTGCTGCTCGGCCAGAGCAACCACTCCGCGCCGAGCAAAGCGAGCAGGGCACTGGTGGCCGCGATCACCGTGCCCATGCCGGCTTGCAGCGACATGCGGTCGGCGCGGCGCCCTGCCTTGCGGCGGCGTTCCCGGCGGCGCCCTGTGGAAAGGCCCAAGGCGGGCGCACCGTCCGGGGTGGGAGCGGCCGGAAGCTGCGCGTTGCCGCGGTTTGCGTCGCGGCGGCGCTCCGAGGGCGGCCGCTGACGATAGCCATCTTTGATGCGGCCGATGGTGGGCACCACTATGTAGGTGGGCAGCGGTGCGACCGCGGCGGCTTCCTCCATCGCCGCGGCTTCCTGGCCGCCGCGATAGGCGAGGCTGGCGGCATAGGCGCGCAGGGCTTCGTGGCCCTCGATGACGATGAAGCGCGGCATGCGCTTGAGTGCGGCATCCAGTTCGTCCCGCGAGCGGACATGGGCGGCCGCGAAGAAGCGCATCGCGTGCCAGAAACGGCGTAGCATTCGTGGCCTTCGGCTATCAGTCGTACGCGATTTTAGCCCGGGTGCGGCGTTTGGAACAGTGCGTTGGCGTCATGGGTTTATGGCAAGTTGATTAGTGTTGGGACAGCAAGGAAGAAAGCAGTCCTTTTTCGAGAAAAAGGACCAAAAAGCTTTTGCCATGACGGCTGCACGAGGATCGCCTCTCATTGCAGCCGTGTAGGCTGGCACATTAAAGTAAGCCCCGGTGCAGGCGTCGGAGCAAAAGTTTTTTGGTCCTTTTTTTCCAAAAAAGGACTGCTTTCTTACTTGCCTGACGCACCCTACCCCAGCAACTGACCAATTACCCGCGCCGTATAATCCACCACAGGAATGATGCGCCCGTAATTGATGCGGGTGGGACCGATCACGCCGATGGCGCCCACGATACGGTCCGCCGCATTGCGCGCCGGCGCCACGATCATCGACACGCCGCTGGAGCCGAACAGCGCACTCTCCGCGCCGATGAAGATGCGCACGCCGTCCGACTGCTCCGCCAGTTCGAGCAGCCGCATCATGGTCTCCTGCGTCTCCAGCCGGTCGAACAGCACCTGGATCGCGGCGAGGTTCTCGATCTGCGTCACGTCCGCCAGCAGCCTGCCCTGGCCACGCACGATCAGGCTGCCGCCGCGCGCGGAGACGTCCGTCCAGGTAGCAAGGCCCGCTTCCACGACGCCGGCGGCCAGTATGTCGAGCTGCCCGCGGTCCAGCGCCATCTCGTCCGATACCCGGCGGCGCAGGTCCGACAGGGTGCGGCCGGCGGCGCGCGCGTTCAGGTAGTTGGCGGCCTCGGTGAGTGCCGAAGGCGGCAGGCCGGGCGGTATCTGGATGACGCGGTTCTCCACCTGGCCGTCGGCGGCGACCAGGATCACCAGCGCGCGGCCGGAGCCCAGCGAGGCGAACTCGATATGTTTGATGGCGCCGTCCGATTTCGGTGCGAGCACCATGCCGGCGGCCTGGCTGAGGCCGGACAGCATGGCGGAGGCATCTGTCAGCGTATCCTGCAGGCTTCTGCCGTGAGCCGCGAGCTGGCGGCTGATCGCCTCGCGCTCGTCGTCCGGCAGATCGCCGAACTGCAGCAGGCCGTCGACGAACAGGCGCAGGCCGCGGTCCGTGGGCAGGCGGCCGGCGCTGGCATGTGGCGCGTAGAGGAGGCCGGAATCGGTCAGGTCCGCCATCACGTTGCGTATGGTGGCGGGCGAGAGGGCGATCGGCAGGCGGCGGGCCAGGGTGCGGCTGCCTACGGGTTCGCCGGTGCCTACGTATTGCTCTACGATTTCGCGCAGGACGGCGGCGGCTCTTGGGTCCAGGCCTGGGGGGAGTGGCTTGGGGGCGAAGTCCATCCTGGGGAGTGTAGCTTAGGAAGTGCAGGCAAGGCCTTCTTTTCTGAAGAAAAGAAGCAAAAGACTTTTGACTCCCGTCTATCGTCTCTTCGGCGGGGTTCTATCCTGCCAGGACTTCGCCGCCCCAGCCTCTTACGAGTTCGGCCATGCTGGGGGCTGGGGCTGGGTCGATCAGGAGGTCCGGGCGTAGCTGGCGGAGGGTTTCGGCCTGCGAGCCCTCGGCGATCAGGCAGATCAGGTCGACGGAGTCCAGGCCGGCGGCCTCGGCCAGGGTGCGCTTGGTGATGTCCAACTCGTCGGGGGCGGCTTCCATGCCCAGCACCAGGCGATCGCAGGCGGCGCGCGCCACATCGAGCCTGTTGCGGTTGAAGCGCTCCGGCGTGGTGGTGATCAGCGCGGTGCGCAGGCCCATGCGGCGCCAGCGATCCACCTGCTCCACCGCCACCTCGCAGGCCACGATCTTGCGCAGCGCGCGGCCCTGCGGCGTCAGCATCGCGATCAGATCCGTGCCCTGGGCCACCGCCATGCCGGGCTGCCCGGCCGCCACGCCCATCGCCAGGTTGGCCAGCCTTACCGCAAGCGGCAGCTTGAGGCCGATCGCCAGGCTGGCGGCCAGCGCGGAAACCACCGTGTCGCCGGAACCCGCCAGGTCGAACACCTCGGACATCACCGGCGGCACGTGGAGCACGTCGTCGGCCGAGACCAGCGAGAGGCCGTCCGCGCCACGGTTGACCACGACGGCGCCGAAGCCGTGCGCGGTGCGCAGCCAGGCGGCGGCGGCCTCGATACGCCGGTCCGAACTCGACATCCATGCCGGTGACGGCGCCCAGCTCGCGCAAGGTGGGCACGGCGAGGTCCGCCCCGGCATAGCGGTCGTAATCGGGGCCGCGCGGATCGACCACGGTGGGGCGGCCGGCGGCGCGCGCCGCTTCGATGATGCGGGCGGCCACGTCGCCGGTGAGCAAACCCTTGCGGTAGTCCGACAGCACGGTGACCGAGGTGGCCGCCAGCGCGTCGCCGGCGATGCGCAGCATGCGCTCGGCCAGTTTGGGGTGGATCGGGCCGGTGACTTCCTGGTCGGTGCGCAGCAATTGCTGGCCGCCGGCGATAAAGCGGGTTTTCACCGTGGTGCAGCGGCCGCCTTGCACGAGAAGCCAGGGCTCCACGTTGGGCTGTCCGCCGATCAGGCCGGTGAGGTCCGAGCCCGACTGGTCGTCGCCCACGACGGATACGAACGCGACGGCGGCGCCGATGGCGGTGAGGTTGCGCACGAGATTGCCGGCGCCGCCTGGCAGGGCCAGCTCGCGATAGACTTCCAGCACGGGCACCGGCGCCTCGGGGCTGATGCGGGCGACGCTGCCATAGACGTAGCGGTCGAGCATGGCGTCGCCGATGACCAGGACGCTGGCGCGGGACAGGCGCGGTATCGCCTCGGCGAGTTCCGCGTCCATTACCGTGGGTTCATCTGCGTTCATTGCCGCATCCGTATCGGCGCGGAGGGGTTGAGGCAAGATCAATACTGGGCGGTTTTGAGGCGGGCTCGTTGGTAGGAAGGAAGCAAGGCCTTCTTTTTCGAGAAAAAGAAGCAAAAAGCTTTTGTTCCGACGCTGCACGGGGATCTGGCTCTTATTGCAGGCGCATCGATCTGCAGTGCGTGGGTAAGCCATGGGGCAGGCTTCGGAGCAAAAGCTTTTTGGTCCTTTTTCTCGAAAAAGGACTGCTTTCTTGCCTGTCTTGTGGCGTATTCAGCTGGCTATTTGCGTTTGACGATGCTGAGGACCATCGCGCCGAACAGCATGGCCGCGGCGGTGAAGGCGGCGATCACCACGCGCAGGCGCAGGCCGTAATCGGTGGATTGGGCGTGCAGCTCGCCAAGCATGCGGGTTCGCTCGGCAGCGACGCGGGACTCTATCGTGCCGGGGCCGGACAGAACGCGGTCCGCGCTGTCGTCGAGCAGCGGGCGCAGGGCGGCCAGCGCGGGTTCGGGGTTGGCGGAATGCGCGGCGGTGATCGCCTGGTCGAGCGTCTGGCTGCGGGCGTAGGCGCGGTCGAAGGGGAGTTGTGCGCCGTAGGTGGAAAAGGCGCCGACCAGGCCCACCACCACGAACGCCATGAGCAGGAAGCCGGTCCAGGTGGCGGTGTCGGCGGAGCTTTGGGATTGCGGCATCGGGCGGGCCTTTGGTGGTGTTTTGCGGTGTGCTTGCATGCTTGGGCGCTGGGCGTCCAATGCAAGGGGGTGCGCTGGGGGGCAGGGCGACGCGGGTTTTGCCTCGCTTTGCCTGGCGCAAGGTGTTCTTCTGGCGTGGCGCGAAACGAATCTGGGAGCCAGCATGCCGGTGAAGCGACAATCCCCCGCGGCCGGGCTGCGCTCCCTGCCGGGAGCGTTCGCTTTGGCGCTGCTGTTCCGCTCCACCGCGGTGCAGTCGTTCAACATACCTACCGGCTCCGCCATGCCCACGCTGCTGACGGGCGTCACCGTTCTGGTCTTCAAGCTCGCTTACGGATTCAGCCGGTTTGCATGAGGCCTCGGCGCGTGGCGGTCGCCGCGTGTGCGTGTGTGGTGATCGCACTTGGCCTGGCGTTTGGTTTTGCACCACGGCAGGCGATCGTCACGCGGGTTTATGTTGCGGCTTCGCCGATGCGCGTCTGGTCGGTGATGGTGGATACCGCCGCGTATGGCGCGTGGAACCGGATATGCGGTTGGTGGGGCGGCTTGAACCCGGCCAGGTGATCGAAGTGCGCGCGGGGCGCGGCAAGGACGAGATGGCGTTTCATGTTGGTTCTGGTGGCGCGGCCGGGCCGGGAGCTGCGTTGGTTCGGGCGTATCTGGCTGCCGCGCGTGTTCGACGCGGTGCATTATTTCCGGCTGGAGCACGCGGGCGACGGCACGCGTCTGGTTCAGGGCGAGTCGGTGCAAGGCGTGGCGCTGTGGCTGTTCGATCTGGCTGGGCTGGCAAGAAGCTTCGAGCAAGTGAATTTAGAACTCAAGCAGCGCGCGGAAACGCCAGCCCAGTAAAGCTCCCGGCAGAACAAGCCGCCGACAGGGAGCAAAAGTTTTTTGCTTCTTTTTTGCAAAAAAGAAGGCCTTGCTTGCTTATCCTCGCCGAGGCGCCTTGAAGGGCAGCATAGCCTGGACCCAGGGTGCGACGAACCGATCCAGCGACAGACACTCATGCACCGCCCGCGTATCCTGCCCGCACACGCGCGTGGAGATAACCGAGCGCGCATAGAACGGCGCATCCTCCAGCCTTTGCACCACGCGCGGTGTGTCGCCCGCCTCGGCGAGCGTGCCCATGCCAAGGCCCCAGAAGCTTTTCCCGAGCGGCGCTGCGGGCGGCGCTGCGATCGAGGTGGCATGACCCGCGCTGTCGTAGCGCAGCGTGGTGCAGAAGGGTGCGCCGTTGCGGCGTTCGCCGTGGTAGAGCACCGCCACGCCGTCCGGCAGTTTGGCGCGGCACCAGTTCCATGACCGGAAACCTTCTTCGAGCGGCTCGTCGCCGGCGTTGGTATCGAAATACGCGTGTCCCTGCCAATTTAGTTCGGGTGCTTGCATATTCACGGAGATGCGGGCGCCGGGTGCGATGGGCGACCAGCGGTGGCGGCCGGTGCCGTCGAGTTCCACGATGTGCGTGGACAATGCGGGGGGATGCAGACGTAGCGTTCCGCGCAGGCGCGAGGGAAGCGGGGCGGTGATTTCGCTGATGTCCGCGGTGAGTGTGGTGCCGTCCCAAAGGAGGCCGGACGGGCCGATGCGGAGGTTGTCCGCGTCGCGCGACAACGCGGTGGCGGGGCGTTCCGTCATCGCCCAGCGTTTGCCGCCGCGTCCGTAGAGCGCCACGTTCATCGCGCAGTGGTTTTCGGGGTTTCCGTCGCCGTTCCTGCGCGCCCATTTATACCATGGGGAGAATACGCTGCCGATGAACGCGATCAGCGTGAGGCCGTGCGCGCCGTCGTCGCTGAGCGCGTCGATATACCACCATTCGTAGCCGCGCGGGGCTACGGGTTTGTCGAATCGCCAGTGGCGATCACGCTCGACGCCGCAAGGCGGCCGGAGAGTGCTGCCATCGGCACGCCCGCCCCCGGATGCGTGCTGCCCCCCGCCAGATACAGGCCCGGTATTGCCGTCTGGCTGCCCGGGCGCTGGAAGGTTGCCATCGGGCCGTGTACCGCCTGGCCGTACAGCGCGCCCCCCGTCGAGGGGAACAGCGCCGCGAAGTCCCGCGGCGTCGTCCGCACGCTGGCTGCCGTGGTCCGGTCCACTTGCAGGCCGCAGCGGGCGAGAAATTGGAAGCTGCGTGTTTCGCACTGGGTGATCTCCGATTTGGACAATCCGGCGGTGTCGCCGGAGGCGGGCGCGTTGACTAGGCAAAGCAGGCGTTCGGGGTTGTTCGGTGCAGGGGTTTCGTCGTCGCGGTCTTGCGCGCATACGTAGATGGTGGGGTTCTGCGGCAGGCGGCGGCGATCGAATATGTCGGCGAATTCAGCAGCGTAGTCGCGCGAGAAGAACACGTTGTGTCGGGTGAGCGGGAAGCCGCTGGCGCGCGCGTGCAGCGCCCAGGTGATGGCGGAGAGCGAGCGGTTTTGCGGTTTCACGCCCGGCGTTGCGCGCGCGACTTCCGGCCCGAACTGGCCGGCCGCGAGTGCGGCTGCATCCGCATTGACGATGATGGCATCAGCAGCGATGCGTTCGCCGGTGGCAAGACGCACGGCGACGGCGCGGCCGGCCTGCACATCGATTCCCTGCACATGGGCGCCGTATTGGAATGCCACCTGGAGGCGTTCGGCGACGCGGGCCAGGGCGGCGGCGAGCTGGTGCATGCCGCCTTGCACGCGCCATACGCCGTCGCGTTCCACATGCGCCACGAGCATGAGCGTGGCCGGCGCGAGATAGGGCGAGGAGCCGCAATAGGTGGCGTAGCGGCCGAACAATTGCCGCAGGCGCGGGTCGGTGAAATGCGTGGAGAGGGCGCGCATCATCGTGTCGAACGGGCTGATCGCAAGCATGCGGCGGATTCCCGACCTGGCGGACGAGCGAGAGTGGCGTGGGGAGTTTGCCGCGCAGGAAAGGGGTCTCCAGCGTTTCGTAGATCTGTCGCGCGCGGGCGGAGAACGCGCGGAAACCGGCGGCTTCCGCCAGGCCGGCGAATTTGGCGATCGCATCTGTCGATTGGTCGAGATCGGCGTGCAGGTCTAGTGATTCGGTATCGGACCAGGCGTGGCGGGCCAGGATATCCGCGCGCTGCAGGGTGATTTCCTGCTGCAGCGTGGTGCCGGCGGCGGCGAAGAGCTGCTCGAACACCCAGCGCATGGTGAACACGGTGGGGCCGGCATCCAGCAGGGCGTCGCCGGCCTGCACCAGACGCATCTTGCCGCCAGGTGTGGCCTGGCGTTCGAGCACGGTGACCGCCCAGCCTGCGGCGGCCAGGTCGAGCGCGGCTGCCAGGCCGCCGATGCCGGCCCCGATGATGACTGCCCGCTTCTGGCGCATGCGTTTCCCTGCTTGACACTGCCGTCATTAAAGAATGACAGTCCGGGTGACAACCCAGGTTTACACTTCACGAGAATGGAGGGCGCGTTGGACCCCTTGTCGCGTATCGAGCGGGCGCTGAACGAGGCGGTGTCGCAGGCCGAGGTGCCGGGATGCCCGCCGCTGCTGGCGCGCGCGCTGCGGGCCAGCGTGTTTCCGCGCGGGGCGCGCATACGGTCGCGTCTCTGCCTGGCGGTGGCGATGGCGTGCGGGGAGGATGCGCCGGCGCTGACCGACGCTGCGGCCGCCGCGATCGAATTGCTGCATTGTGCGTCGCTGGTGCATGACGACCTGCCGTGTTTCGACGATGCCGACACGCGGCGCGGCCGGCCTTCCGTGCATTGCGCGTTCGGTGCGCCGCTTGCGGTGCTTGCCGGCGATGCGCTGATCCTGCTGGCATTTCAGATACTTGCAGAGGCCGCCCCGGTGGCGCCGGCGCGGCTGGGGCCGCTCATCGGCGTGATCGGGCGTGGCGTGGGCGTGCCATACGGTATCATCGCGGGGCAGGCCTGGGAGTGCGAGGCCTCGGCCGATCTGGCGCGCTACCAGCGGCAGAAGACCGGTGCGCTGTTCGCCAGTGCCACCATGGCGGGCGCGGCCTCGGCGGGTGCGGACGTCGCGCCCTGGCGGGCGTTGGGGCTGCGCCTGGGCGAGGCGTTCCAGGTGGCCGACGATTTGCGCGACGCGGCCGGCGTGCCTGAGGAGCTCGGCAAACCGGTGGGGCAGGATCTGGCGCACCAGCGGCCGAATGCGGTTCTGGAACTGGGGCTGGATGGTGCGGTGGCGTGGCTCGGCGAACTGGCTGAGCGCGCGGTCGATTCGGTTCCGGCCTGTGTGGGCCAGGCGGATCTGCGAAGCCATATCGTGACTGAAACGTCGCGGTTGTTGCCGCGGCAGCTGGCGCGCGTTGCGGCCTAGAGAGGCAAGCAAGCAGTCCTTTTTTGAAAAAAAGGACCAAAAAACTTTTGCTCTGACGGTTGCATCGCGGCCCGCGTCTGTTCTGGAAAATGGTGTGTTGGCACAGCCGTCGGAGCAAAAGTTTTTTGCTTCTTTTTTTCAAAAAAGAAGGCCTTCCTTACTTGCCTTGCGCGACCGCCTGGTCTCGCAACCAGCCTTCAGAAGCTGGGCCGCGAAATTCCCGCTGACGCGCCACATCGCGCGGCGACGCACGTCCGAACTGTTCGATCTCTGCGCCGGCTTCGTCTATTCGCAAATACTCTCCGCCAGCCTGGACCTGGATCTCTTCGAGATACTCGCGGCTGGGCCGATGGGTTTGCCGAGTCTGGCGGCCCGGATGGAATTGCCCGAGTCGGCGGCGCGACGGCTGCTCGATGCGTGCGTCGCGCTGCGTCTGGTCAGCAAGCGCGGCGATACGCTGTATGGGCTGGGCGCGCTCGGTGCGGCGCTTGTGGACAATCCCGGCCTGGTCGCGATGATCTCGCATCACCGGCTGTTATATGCGGATCTGACGGACCCGGTCGCACTTCTGCGCGACGGGCGTGGCGCCCGGCTCTCGCAATATTGGGCGTATCGGCCTGACGCTTTGCCCGACGAGGTATCCGGCTATTCGGCGCTAATGGCGGCCACGCAGCCGATGGTGGCTGACGAGATATTGGATGCGTACCCGATCGGCCGGCATCGCTGCCTGATGGATGTGGGCGGCGGCGATGGGGCTTTTCTGGCCGCGGCGGGGTTGCGCGCGCTCGATCTGCGTTTGGTGCTGTTCGATTTGCCGGCGGTGGCGTCGCGGGCTTCCAAACGGTTCGAGTCGCTTGGGCTTTCGGAACGCTCGTCGGTTGTGCCGGGAAGTTTTCTGTCCGACGCGCTACCGCAGGGCGCCGATGTGATCAGCCTAGTGCGGGTCATACATGATCACGACGATGCCGCGGTCTGCACCTTGCTGCGCGCTGTACGTGCGGCATTGCCCGCAACTGGCGTGCTCATCCTGGGCGAGCCGATGGCCGGAACGCGTAATGCGGCGCGCATGGGCGATGCGTATTTCGGCTTTTACCTGCTGGCGATGGGCAGCGGGCGACCGCGCGATTCGGCCGAGCTGACCCGCCTGTTGCTGGCCTGCGGCTTCGGTCGGGTGCGCCGCCTGGCGACAAACACGCCGCTTCTGGCGAGTGTGCTGGTGGCCGAGTGTAAATCGTGATTGACAACTTCGACCGTCAGGCTAGGCTTACACTTATTGAGTTCACCGCGCCGCCGAGAGAGAGGGCCTGATGCAGACAAACGCAATCGTTCTGACCGCCCCCGCGAGCCTGGGCCTGCGCACCATCGCGTTGACGCCACCCGGGCCTGAAGACGTGGTGGTGGACGTGGCCTGGAGCGGCATCAGCGCCGGCACCGAGCGGCTGCTTTACACCGGCCGCATGCCGCCTTTCCCCGGCATGGGATACCCGCTGGTGCCAGGCTACGAGACGGTCGGGCGCGTGAGCGCTGCCGGTCCGAACGCCGGCGTGGCGGCCGGGACCCTGGTGTTTGTGCCCGGTGCGAATTGCTACGGCGATGTGCGCGGGCTGTTTGGCGGTGCCGCGTCGCGTCTTGTGACGGGCGGCGCGCGGGTTGTGCCTTTGCCGGAGGGTTTGGGCGAGACTGCAACGTTGCTGGCGCTGGCGGCGACCGCACAGCACGCTTTGGCGCTGCCTGGTGCGGGGTTGCCCGACCTGATCGTCGGGCACGGCATGCTGGGGCGCCTGCTGGCGCGGCTGGCCGTGGCTGCCGGTGGTGCGCCGGTCGTGTGGGAACGCGAGCCTGGCCGCAGAGATTGCGCCGGGGCCTATGAAGTCGTCGATCCTGCTTTGGATGCGCGGCGCGATTATAAGTTGGTTATCGACGCAAGTGGCGATGCCGGTGTGCTCGACACGCTTGTCGCCCATCTGGCGCCTGGTGGCACGGTGGTGCTTGCCGGTTTCTACAGCGATCGCCTGAGTTTTGCGTTCGCGCCGGCCTTCATGCGCGAGGCGCGCATACTCATAGCGGCGCAGTGGCAGCGCGCGGACATGGCGCATGTCGTCAGGCTCGCGGCCGATGGCGTGCTGAATCTCGAAGGGCTCATCACGCATCGCGCGCCTGCGCGATTTGCCGAGAGCGCCTACGCGGATGCATTCGGAAATGCCGATTGCCTGAAAATGATACTCGATTGGAGCGACGCCGCATGAACGCACATGTTTCCCCGCAGGCGGCAAACTCGGCACAGGCGAGCATGGCGGACGCATTGCGCCACGAAGCTTCGATCGCGCCCGATCCGGTCTCGACGGCGCCCGCAAAGAAAGAAACCCAGGTTATCGCCATCTATGGCAAGGGTGGCATCGGCAAGAGTTTTACCCTCGCCAATCTCAGCTACATGATGGCGCAGCAGGGCAAGCGCGTATTGCTGATCGGCTGCGATCCGAAGAGCGATACCACGTCGCTGCTGTTCGGCGGCCGCAGTTGCCCGACGATCATCGAGACATCCTCGAAGAAGAAGCTGGCCGGCGAGGCGGTGGCGATCGGCGATGTGTGCTTCAAGCGCGATGGCGTCTATGCGATGGAGCTTGGCGGCCCCGAGGTCGGCCGCGGTTGCGGCGGGCGCGGTATCATTCACGGCTTCGAGTTGCTGGAGAAGCTCGGTTTCCATGAGTGGGGCTTCGATTACGTGCTGCTCGATTTCCTCGGCGACGTGGTATGCGGCGGTTTTGGCCTGCCGATCGCGCGCGACATGTGCCAGAAGGTCATTGTCGTAGCCTCGAACGATCTGCAATCGCTCTACGTGGCGAACAACGTGTGCTCGGCGGTCGATTATTTCCGCAGGCTGGGCGGCAATGTCGGCGTGGCCGGCATGGTCATCAACAAGGATGACGGGACAGGCGAGGCGCAGGCCTTTGCTTCCGCGGTTGGCATCCCCGTGCTGAGCGCTATTCCGGCTGACGACGATATTCGGCGGAAGAGTGCGAATTACGAGATCATCGGCACGCCGGGCGGCCGTTGGGCGCCGATGTTCGAGATGCTGGCGCAGCAGGTAGCCGATGCGCCGCCGGTTCGCCCGAATCCGCTGACGCACGAAAATCTTCTTGGCCTGTTCAAAGGGGATGCTGTCGGCCGCAGCGTGGTGCTGGTGCCGGCCACCGAATCCGATATGTGCCCGGCGACGGTGAATACCAAGGCGTCGCTCGAAGTGATCTACGCGGGCGTATGAGCATGGACGGGGGATCCGCACCGGTGAGCGAGGGCGGCTGCCATGGCGGGCGAGAGCGCCTGCTTGCGGCTGCCACGGCCGCTGGCAAATCCGAGGTGATGGCGCAGCTGGCGGCGGATTATCCGCAGGGCCCGCATGACCAGCCGCAATCGATGTGCCCGGCATTCGGCTCGCTTCGTGTCGGGCTGCGCATGCGCCGCGTGGCGACGATCCTGTCCGGCTCGGCCTGCTGCGTGTATGGGCTGACGTTCACGTCGCATTTCTACGGTGCGCGCCGCAGCGTGGGATACGTGCCGTTCAACTCCGAGTCGCTGGTGCGCGGGCAGTTGTTCGAGGACATACGCGACGCGGTCTATGAGACGGCAAAGCCCGCGGATTACGACGCGGTGGTGGTGATCAATCTGTGCGTGCCGACGGCGTCCGGCGTGCCGCTCGACCTGCTGCCGAAAGAGATAGACGGTGTCAGGATCATCGGCATAGACGTGCCCGGTTTCGGTGTGCCGACGCATGCGGAAGCAAAGGACGTGCTGACCGGCGCGATGCTGCGTTATGCCCGCCACGAGGCGGAAAGCGGGCCTGTCGCGCGGCCACGCGTTCTGCACGACCAGCCGACGGTGGCGATGCTCGGCGAGTTCTTCCCGGCCGATCCGCCGACTGTCGGTGCCTTGCTGGCGCCGATGGGCATGGCGATGGCGCCGACGCTGCCGTGCCGCGAGTGGCGCGATCTGTACGCCGCGCTGGATTGCGCCGTGGTTTCGGCATCGCACCCGTTCTACACGGCATCGGTGCGCGAGATGCGGGCGGCGGGGCGCCCGATCGTGGGATCGGCGCCTGTCGGCCTCGAGGGCACATCTGCCTGGCTGGAGAGCGTGGGCGCGGCTGGCGGTGCGTCGGCCGCACAGATCGACGCTGCGAAAGCCGCGTGCCTGCCTGCGATACGTGCGGCACTGGCGGCGAACCCGATACATGCGCGGATTACCCTGTCCGGCTATGAGGGATCCGAATTGCTGGTGGCGCGCCTGCTGATGGAAGCGGGTGCGGAAATACCGTATGTCGGCACGGCCTGCCCGCGTACGGAATGGAGCGACGCCGACCGCATCTGGCTCGAAGCGCGCGGCACACATGTGCAATTCCGTGCGTCGCTGGAGCAGGATGTTTGTGCGATGGAGGATGTGCGGCCGGATCTGGCGATAGGCACGACGCCGCTGGTGCAAAAGGCCAAGCAGCTCGGCATACCGTCATTGTATTTCACCAACATGGTATCCGCCCGGCCGCTGTTCGGCGCGCCAGGGGCCGGCGCGCTGGCCGCTATCGTGGCTGCGCAGACGCGCGGCGCGCCGCGTTTTGCGCGCATGGTTTCGTTCTTCGAAGGTGTGGGCACGGGAGATGCGTCCGGTTATGGCTGGACTGGCAAGCCTGTGGAGCCGACAGGCGCGCGCGAGCGCACAAGGCGTGCACGGCTGGCCAAGGCGAAATCCCTCGAAGCGGTGGGGACCTGACGCGCATGCTCGTGCTCGACCATGATCGCGCTGGCGGCTACTGGGGTGCGGTGTATGCGTTCTGCGCGGTGCGCGGTCTGCGGGTGATCGTCGATGGGCCTGTCGGCTGCGAGAACCTGCCGGTGACGGCGGTGCTGCATTATACCGATGGGCTGCCGCCGCATGAGTTGCCCGTCATGGTCACGGGTTTGTCAGAGGACAATCTATCGTCCGAGGGTACGGAAGGTGCGATGCGCCGCGCCGCGGCTGCGGGCGACCAGGATCTGCCTGCCGTTGTCGTGACGGGCAGCATCGCCGAGATGATCGGTGGCGGTGTGACCCCGGAGGGCAGCAACCTGCTGCGTTTCATCCCGCGCACCATCGACGAGGACCAGTGGCAGGCGGCCGACCGCGCGATCTATTGGTTGTGGACCGAGTTCGGCGCCAAGAAAGCAAAGATCAAGCCGCGCCCTGCGCGTGCCGAAGGCGTGAAGCCGCGGGTGAACATCCTCGGGCCGATCTACGGGACCTTCAACATGCCGTCCGATCTGGCGGAGATACGCCGGCTCGTCGAAGGCGTGGGCTGCGAGATCAACCTGGTGTTCCCGCTTGGCGCGCATGTCGAAGATATCGCGCGGCTTCCCGATGCCGATGTGAATATCTGCCTGTATCGCGAGTTCGGCCGCAAGCTTTGCGAGGCGCTCGACCGGCCGTATCTGCAGGCGCCGATCGGCATCTTCGCCACCACGAATTTCCTACGCGCGCTGGGCGAGCTCACCGGCATCGATCCGGAGCCGTTCATCGAAAGCGAGAAACACACGACGATCAAGCCAATCTGGGATCTGTGGCGTAGCGTCACCCAGGATTTCTTCGCGACTGCGAGCTTCGCCATCGTGGCGACAGATACGTATGCGCGCGGAATGCGGCAGTTCCTCGAAGACGAGATGGGCATACCTTGCACGTTCGCGTTCTCGCGCACGGCCGGCACGAAGCCGGACAACGCGGCAGTCCGCAAGGCCCTGAAGGACACGCCGCCTCTGGTGCTCTACGGCTCCTTCAACGAGCGCATGTATGCGGCGGAACTGGGCGCGCGCTGCATGTTCATCCCTGCCTCGTTTCCGGGCGCCATCATACGCCGTGCCACGGGCACGCCGTTCATGGGATATGCAGGGGCCACCTGGATCATCCAGGAATACTGCAACGCGCTGTTCGATGCGCTGTTTCATATCCTGCCGCTGGCGACGGAGATGGATCGCGTCGATCCCACGCCGGCGCGCGACCAGGCGCAGACGCCCTGGGACAGCGATGCGCTCGCGGCGCTGGATGCGGCGGTTGAGCGCGAGCCGTTCATCGTGCGAATCTCGGCTGCGCGCCGCCTGCGCGATCGCGTCGAGCAGGATGCGCGCGCGGCGCGCGAAGGTCGCATCTCGGCTGAGCGCGTATCGCGTTCGCTGGAGAACGTGCCGGCATGATCGCCGTCACACACGGATCGGAGCTGGCGCGGATCACCCGCCAGTCTCCCAAACAGCCGGCCGGTATCCCCGGACGGAGACCAGCCCTGCCGATGTTCGGCGACGGGTTCCTGGCCGCGCGGGATCAGCGCGGCACTGAACGGAGGTAAATGACATGTCGGACGTCACGAGACGGCCCGTCGCAGCTTCAGGGCTGACGGAGACCGAGGCCAAGGAGTTTCACACGATATTCCTGCAAAGCTTCATTGGCTTCGTGGTGGTGGCAATCGTCGCCCACATCCTCGTGTGGATGTGGCGTCCTTGGCTGCCGAGCGTGAACGGCTACCAGACATCGATGCTCGATGGCGCGCACCACGTGGCGCACGCCGTGACCTCGATGTTCACCTAGGGGGGACACAGAATGTTTCGCGTCTGGCTGCTTTTCGACCCGCGCCGCGTGTTGGTCGCGCTGTCGATTTTCCTGTTCGTGCTGGCTTTGCTGATCCACTTCATCCTGCTCAGCACGGATCGTTTCAACTGGCTCGAGGGCCCGCATCACGGAATGGTTGCCCAGCAACTGGCGCCGTTGCCGTCGGGGACGAAGTAGCTCAATGGCGGCGGACGGAACGCTATCCGTTCGCCGCCACAGTAGCATTTGCGTGCGTTTGAAGAGGAGCGTCTGGCTATGGCGATGCTGAGTTTCGAGGGAAAATATCGTGTGCGTGGCGGCACGTTGCTGGGCGGGGACCTCTTCGACTTCTGGTTCGGGCCGTTCTATGTGGGCTTCTTCGGTGTCACCGCCGTGTTCTTTTCCCTGCTCGGCACAGCACTGATCCTGTACGGCGCGTCGCTGGGCCACACCTGGAACGTCTGGCGCATAAACATCGCGCCGCCCGATATCGATTACGGCCTGGGATTTGCGCCGATCAAGGAAGGCGGGCTGTGGCAGGCGATCACCATCTGCGCGATCGGGGCATTCTGTTCCTGGGCGCTGCGACAGGTGGAAATCTCGCGCAAGCTCGGCATGGGCTATCACGTGCCGTTCGCGTTCAGCGTGGCGATCTTCGCCTACGTGGCGCTCGAAGTGATACGTCCGGTGCTGATGGGGTCGTGGGGTTATGCCTTCCCTTACGGCATTCTCTCGCATCTCGACTGGGTGTCCAACACCGGCTACCAATATCTTCACTTCCATTATAATCCGGCGCACATGCTGGCGGTGTCGTTCTTCTTCACCACCACGCTCGCATTGTCGCTGCACGGTTCGCTGGTGCTGTCAGCGGCAAATCCGCCGAAGGGCGAGATGGTCAAGACGGCGGAGCACGAGAACACGTTCTTCCGCGACATCATCGGCTACTCCATCGGCACGCTCGGCATTCACCGGATCGGTCTGTTCCTGGCGCTGTCGGCAGGTTTCTGGAGCGCGATCTGCATCATCATCAGCGGTCCGTTCTGGACCGGCGGGTGGCCCGCCTGGTGGGGCTGGTGGCTGAACTTGCCGATCTGGAGCTGAGCGCGCCACGGCGGCACACGGACAACAATAAAGCTATCTTCCCAACAAGAGGGAACGCGACATGGCAGAGTACCAGAATATTTTTACCCGGCTTCAGGTCCGCGGCCCGCTTTATGCCGGCACGCCGATGGAAGCGCATACCGCATTCTCGCGCAGTTCGGCGCCGGGGTTCGTCCATCTGCTCGGCCGGCTCGGCGATGCGCAGGTGGGTCCTATTTATCTCGGCATAAGCGGCATGGCCGCGCTGATCTGCGGCTTCATCGCCTTCGAGATCATCGGCCTGAACATGTGGGCGTCGGTCCACTGGGATCCGGTGCAGTTCGTCCGTCAACTTCCCTGGCTGGCGCTTGAACCGCCTGCACCGGCTTACGGGTTGCACATACCGCCGCTGGCCCAGGGTGGCTGGTGGCTGCTCGCGGGCTTCTTCCTCACGATGTCGATCTTCCTGTGGTGGACGCGCATCTATCTGCGCGCCAGGGCACTCGGCCTGGGCAGCCACACTGCCTGGGCGTTCGCCGCCGCCATCTGGCTGTATCTGGTGCTCGGCTTCATCCGCCCGTTGCTGATGGGTTCGTGGGCCGAAGCCGTGCCGTTCGGCATCTTCCCGCATCTGGACTGGACCGCGGCGTTTTCGCTGCGCTACGGCAACCTGTTCTACAACCCGTTCCACATGCTCTCGATCGTATTCCTGTATGGCTCCACGCTGCTGTTCGCGATGCACGGCGCCACCGTGCTGGCCACAAGCCGCTACGGCGCGGAACGCGAGCTCGAGCAGATCACCGATCGCGGCACCGCTTTCGAGCGCGGCGGATTGTTCTGGCGCTGGACCATGGGTTTCTGCGCCACCGCCGAGAGCATCCATCGCTGGGCGTGGTGGTTCGCCGTGCTGTGTCCGCTTACCGGCGGCATCGGCATCCTGCTGACCGGCACGGTGGTCGATAACTGGTATCTCTGGGGCCAGCATCACGGGTTGGTGCCGGAATACCCTGCCACCTGGGGACCGGTCATCGATCCCGCAACGCTTCCGGGAGCACCGAAATGACCGATAAGAAGCTCGGCGACGACAACCAGATCGTGGGCGAGGGCGACGATGCCAGGATGGTGGACGACAAGATCGGCATGGCGAAGGGCATACTATATGCCGGCGCGCTGATCGGCATCACCGCTGGCACGCTGCTGGGGATTTCCGCCCTGCGCGGCATGGAGCGGCCGCCGATCGTGGCCGTGCAGCGCGGCTTCCGCGGCACCGCGATGGACCAGATCTACAACCCGCGCACGATCGACGCGCTGGCCTCGGCATTGAAAATACCCAAGAGCCTGCCGCCGGCCAGTCCCGTCGGCGTAAAGGCTGCCGTGGCCTACAAGAACGTGCAGGTGCTGAAGAATCTCAGCGTCGGGCAGTTCACCCGGCTGATGGTGAGCATGACGAACTGGGTGGCGCCCAAGCAGGGCTGCGCGTATTGCCATAACGTTGCGAACATGGCGTGGGACGGGCTGTACACGAAGGTGGTGGCCCGCCGCATGATCCAGATGACGCAGAACATCAACCAGAACTGGCAGAGCCACGTCCAGAAGGTCGGCGTCACCTGCTACACCTGCCATGGCGGCAATCCGGTGCCGAAGAACATCTGGTTCAACAGCCCTGGTCCGGTTGGCGCGATGGGTGTTGCCGAGACGCAGACGGGGATGGCGCATCCCTCGACAGTGGTGAACGACAGTTCGCTGCCATACGATCCGTTCACGCCGTATCTCGAGCAGGCGCTCGACATCCGCGTGCAGGGACAGACCGCGCTGCCGACGGGTAATCTGTCGTCTATCAAGATGGCGGAGGGCACCTATGCGCTGATGATCCATTTCAGCCAGGCGCTCGGCGTGAACTGCACCTATTGCCACAACACGCGTTCGCTGGGCGACTGGTCCACGAGTTCGCCGGCGCGCGTTACCGCCTGGTACGGCATCAGGATGGTGCGCGATCTCAACAACGCCTATCTGAACTCGCTGAAGGACGTCTTTCCGGTCTATCGAAAGGGCGCGCTCGGCGACAATCCCAAGGTGAACTGCTCGACGTGCCATCAGGGCCTGTTCAAGCCGCTCTACGGCGTGAGCATGGTGACGACGTTCCCCTCGCTGCAAACCACGAAAACGGCGGAACTCGATACGGCAAATCCTGTGGTGCCGCCTGCCGCGCCGCCGGCTGCGGTACCGACTCCGGCTCCGGCGCCCGCTGCTACGCCGCTGCCGGATACGTCGCCGAAGCTCTAGCGCACGAAAAAGCCGGATGCCCTTGCGGACATCCGGCTTTCCTGGCGAACCGCGCCGGCCAGGCTACCCGGGCGGCAGCCCGGTCGCGATGCGCTAGGAACCCTTGGGCGCGAACGCCACGCACCAGCCTTCGGGGCTGATCGTGCCGCTGACGACCTTGCAGGCGTTCGGCGCCACAAAATTGGCGCAGCCGCTGCACTTCTGGCCGTCTTTCGGCGATGTCTGGTACTGAACCACGCTCTGCTCGACCTTGCTGTCCGCATCCTGCGCGCGGGCGGCCGTGGCAAGCGCGCTACCGGCAAGAATGGCCAGGCCGGTGCGTAGCATCAGGCGGCGTGAAGCGTCGTGGGCGTCGCGCATGGTAACTCCTCTTGGTGGGCCGCAAGGTGGCCGGGCTGAACCTGTCGTGAGGCTCCGGCTGTGCAACGTAAGTCGGTGCGAAGCGTTGCGTGCCAAGTGCCACTGCGCGGGGATACGTTGCAATCCTGCGCTTGCCAACCGCCCTGCAGCATCCGACACCGGGCCGCATGGGTCCCGAAATCCGCATCGACCGCCTGTCCCTGCGCTTCGGTCAGGGATTGCTGTTCGACGATTTCAGCATGCGCCTGGCGGGCGGCGAACTCACCGCCCTGCTCGGCGCCAGCGGGGTGGGCAAGACCAGCCTGCTGCGGGTGCTCGCGGGCTTCATACCGGCGCCGGGCCGGATCGCCACGGCCGACGGCGCCAGCCTCGCCGGCCAGGTCGCCTATATGGGGCAGGAGGATCTGCTGCTGCCGTGGCGCTCGGCGGCCGCCAACGTGATGGTGGGCGCCATTTTGCGCGGCCAGCGCCCCGACCCTGCCAGGGCGGCCGGGCTGCTCGCGGCGGTGGGCCTGGCCGAACAGGCGGACGCGCTGCCGGCGACGCTGTCCGGCGGCATGCGCCAGCGCGTGGCCCTGGCGCGCACGCTCTACGAGGACCGGCCGGTGGTGCTGATGGACGAGCCGTTCTCCGCCCTGGACCAGCTCAGCCGCGCCCGCATGCAGACGCTCGCCGCCGGGCTGCTGCGCGGGCGCACGGTGCTGCTGATCACCCACGATCCGCTGGAGGCCTGCCGGCTCGCCTCCCGGATCCACGTGATGTCCGGCTTTCCAGCCACGCTGTCCGACGCGGTGATGCCGCGCGGCGCCACCCCGCGCCCGGTGGACGATCCCGGCGTTCTGCGCACCCAGGGCGAATTGTTGCGGTTGCTGCTGGGCGAGGCGGCTGCGTGAGGCCGCTGGTCACAGCGTGCGGGCTGGTGGCGGTGTGGTGGGCGATCCAGGCCGGCTTCGCCGTGCCCGCCTATCTGTTGCCCTCACCGCCGGCGGTGGCGCGCGCCTTGTGGACGCAACGCGCGACGCTCGCCGGGGACACGCTGACCACGGCGGCCGAGACGCTGGCCGGCCTAGCGCTGGGGATCGCGCTTGGTGTTTTTTCGGCGCTGCTCATCACGCTGTCGGCCGGGCTGCGGCGCTGGCTGCTGCCGGTGCTTTTGCTGAGCCAGGCCGTTCCGGTATTCGCGCTGGCGCCGATCCTGGTGCTCTGGCTCGGCTTTGGGCTGGCCAGCAAGGCGGTGCTGGCGGCCATCGTGATCTTCTTTCCGGTGATGTCCGCGTTCCACGACGGGCTGCGCCGGGTGCCGCAAGGCTGGCTGGACCTGGCGGGGAGCATGGGCGCGCCGGCCTGGCGCACGCTGCTGTTCGTGCGCGTTCCGGCGGCGTTGCCGTCGCTGGGCGCAGGGCTGAGGGTGGCGGCCTGCTGGGCCCCGGTGGGCGCGGTGATCGGCGAGTGGGTTGGCGCCTCGTCCGGGCTGGGCTACCTGATGCTGAACGCCAATGCGCGGGTGCGTATCGACGTGGTGTTCGCGGCACTCGCGGTGCTGTCCGCCATGACGATCGCGCTGTGGTGGGCGACGGACTTGGTGCTGCGGCGGGTGCTGTACTGGCAGCCGGAGTGATACCAAAGACATGGACCCACCCAGGCAAGCAAGGAAGCAGTCCTTTTTCGAGAAAAAGGACCAAAAAGCTTCTGCTCCGACGCCCGCCCCAAGGCTTACCCACGCACTGCAAGTCGATGCGCCTGCAATAAGAGCCAGATCCCCGTGCAGGCGTCGCAGCAAAAGCTTTTTGCTTCTTTTTCTCGAAAAAGAAGGCCTTCCTTCCTCGCTGCCTATGGGTCAGTCCCAAGAAGGGTTGGTATGAGTGCGACGTGGGCGCATGGGCTGGCGGGCGATGTGGTGCCGCCGGACTGGCCGCCGCTGACGCTGGCCGAGCTTGCGCCTGTGCTGGCGGGGTTTCCTGATGCGGATGCGGCGGCAGCGATATTGTGGCGCGGCGCGCGGCCGTTCGCCGCCAGCGCCATCGTGCGGGCGTCGCGCGGCGCGGTGTTCGTCAAGCGGCACGGCGCCCTGGTGCGCGACGTCGCCGGCCTGCAGGAGGAGCACGCGTTCATCGCGCACCTGCGGGCGCGCGGCGCTTGCGTGCCGGCGGTGCTGGCCGACCGGGCGGGTGCCACCGCGGTGGCCGGGGCGGGCGGCGTGTATGAGGTGCATGCGCTGGCGGATGGCGCGGACAGCTACCGGGACGCGCATTCCTGGACCAGAGTGCGCAGCGTGGCGGATGCGACGGCGCTCGGCGCGGCGCTTGGCCGGTTGCATGTGGCGGCCCTCGGGTATGCGGCGCCGCCGCGCCGGACGGGATTGCTGGTGGCTGGCGATGCGCTGCTGCGCGCGCCGGATCTGCTGGCCGGGGTGGCCGCGCGGCTGGACGATGATGCGTTGTTGCGCGCGGCTTTGCGCGGCCGGCCGTGGCGCGCCGATTTCGGCGAGGCGCTGCTTGGCTGGCATCGGGCGCTGCAGCCGCATCTGGCCGGGCTGGCGCCGCTCTGGGTGCATGGCGATTTCCATGCCTCCAACCTGTTCTGGCGCGACGGCGCGGTTTCCGCCGTGGTGGATTTCGGGCTGTGTAACCAGGCGAGCGCGGCGTACGATCTTGCGACCGCGATAGAGCGCAACGCGATCGCCTGGCTGGCGCCCGGCGACGATCTGGGAGATGCGGCGCTCGCGCGGGCGATACTGCGCGGCTATGACGATGCGCGGCCGCGCCCGCCCGCCGAGAGGGCGGCGCTGGCGGCGTTGCTGCCGGTCGTGCATGTAGATTTCGCGTTGTCGGAGCTTGCGTATTTCCACGGCGTGACGCGGTCGGCGGGGAATGCCGAGGCGGCGTATACGGATTTCCTGCTTGGCCATGCAAGATGGTTTTCGTCGGATGCCGGTCTGGCGTTTCTCGCCGCACTGTAGGCCGAGCCCGCTGCGCGGCCCAGCGGTCGAGATGACCGTGCAGCGATCATAGCAAAAGCTTTTTGGTTCTTTTTCTCGAAAACGGACTGCTTGCTTCCTGACCTTAGCCCCGCCGCTTGCTTTTCCCGCCAGACGCAAACTAAGGTGCGCGCACCAAGGGGGGCCCCGACAAGGGGCTGAGACACCGTTAGCGCTCGCGCGCAGCACGGATACCCTGCCGGTTCGGCCCTGCTCGCAGGCCCGCACCGGGGAACCTGATCCGGATAATGCCGGCGTAGGGAATGGTGTCGGGGCGTGCTGCTTGGCAATTCTCCCGTGTCATTCTCCTGCCGTGCGGGAGTTGACCGATGCGCACACCACTTTTGCTGATGATTGTCGCCGGCGGCCCGGCATTTGCTGCGGATCCGTCCCCTGTTGACTCGGCGATTGAACACATTGTGGTGGTCGCGCGCGCGCCTTCCGCCACGGGCGTTTCCGGCGCGCAGCCTGGTGGCGGATTGATCTCGCGTCAGGACTCAGCGGTTTCGCGCAGCACGGTCAGCGTCGATTTCATCGCCAAGCAGGCGCCGACGGCCAACGCGTTCGAATTGTTGCGCCTGGTGCCTGGCGCGAACGTGTCGACATCCGACCCTTACGGATTGTCGCCGAGCGTGAACATCGCCGTGCGCGGGCTGAACAGCGACGAGGTGGCGTATCTGGTGGAAGGCGCGCCGGTGAACGACATCGGCTATTACGCCGGCTATCCGTCGCAATGGGTAGATAGCGAGAACATCAAGAGTGTAAGCCTGCAGCAGGGAACGGCCGATCTGGACAGCCCGACAGTGAATGCCGGCGGCGGCCTGGTCAGCCTCGATCTGCGCGATCCGGCGGATACCGCGGGCGGCCTGGCCTCCGGCTCGTTCGGCTCGTATCACGAGGGCCGCGCCTTTGTGCGGCTCGATAGCGGGCCGATCGCCGGCACCAATGCGCGCGCGTTCGTGTCGTTCTCGCAGACGGCGGCGGATAACTATCGCGGGCCGGGCGACGATCACCGGCAGCACGTCGATTTCAAGATCGCCGATGGCTGGGGCGACGGCAACCGCATCGCCCTTGCCGGTTCCTACCACGATGCGATCCTCAGCTCCTATCCAATGCCGACCCTCGGCGACTATCAGGCATTCGGCCGCTCCTATAATTACGATGCGAAATTCTCGCCGGGCGATACGAATTACTGGAAGCTCTACCAGCAGACCTGGCATGACGAGCAGGCCAGCCTGCCCACGCATCTGACCCTGACGGACAATCTGTCGTTCGAGACGACGCCGTATGCGGAACATGGCTACGGCAATTCGCCTTACGGCACCACGCTGCCGTCGACCGGGCTGTATCTCGGAACGCAGCCGATCGCGCAGCCGGTGAATATTCCCGGCGCTGCCATACAGGGCCAGAAAGTGGTGCTCGCCGACTATATCGGCAACCAGTATCAGGGCGGGCGTGACGAGCGAGCTGATCGCCACGCTCGGCGCCAACCGCATCGTCGGCGGCTGGTGGTACGATTACGCCGACGACTACGATCCGCAGCCGTTCACGCCTGTGGGGGCGAACGGCGAGCCGGCCTCGATACAGGGCTTTCCGTATACGATAAAATTGCCGGACGGACGCAATCTTTCGGCGCAGGAGGCGCATACGCGCGAGCAGGTCAATGTGCTGTTCGTGGGTGACACGCTGACATTGCTGGGCGGCCGGTTGCGCATCGATCTCGGCATGAAGTTCGCGATGGTGAACCGCGACGGCACCAACAACCTGCCGGGGCCGCAATATCGCGTGGGGCTCAACAGCGCGCAGCCGCTGCCGCGCGCCGCGATCCGCTACCAGATCACGCCGGCAACCCAGGTATTTGCGAGCGTGTCGACGAATTTTCGCTCGCCAACGGAATACGTGCTCTACAACACATACGACGTATTCGGCGACCAGCTCACCAAGGGCACCAGCCAGCGCGACGAATACTCGATCTCCGAAGAGGTCGGCATGCGCTACCAGGGCAAGCTGCTCGACGGATCGCTCACCGCATTCAACTACAACTTCACCAACCGGCAGGTGTCCACGCTGGTCGACACGGTGATCGGCAGCAGCATCAATGCCGGGGGACAGACATCGCGTGGCGTGGATGCCGAGCTTGGATTGCTGCCGATACGGCATTGGCGGCCGTATATTTCGGCGGAGTACCTGCACGCCACGATCGACAACAACTTTGCCGTGGATGGCGACTATCTGCCTACGGCAGGCAAGACCGCGGTGCGCAGCCCGGCTTTCCAGGGCGCGCTTGGGCTGGACTACGACCAGGGCACGTATTTCGGCAATCTGGCGCTGAAATACACGGGATCGCAGTTCGCCACATTCGATAATGACGAGCGCATACCGTCGCACAGCCAGGCCGATGCGACGTTGGGGGTGCGTCTGCCGGATGTAGGGTTCATCAAGAAGCCGGAGGCGCGGCTGAACCTGATAAATATCGCCGATGCGAAGTTCTTGTCCGGTGTGGCTTCGGTGACGCCGAATGCGCAGGATGCGCGCGGGGTTCGGGGCGCGGTGATCGCCGGGGCGGCGCCGACTTACTATGTGGGGCCTGGGTTTGCGGCGGTTCTTACTTTGGTTTCGGCGTTTTGAGGGTGGGGCAGGAAGGAAGCAAGCAGTCCTTTTTTGAAAAAAAGGACCAAAAAACTTTTGCTCCTCGCTTGCACAAGAGCTTCGGTCTTCATGTGCAAGTGTTGATGCTGGCACAGAGGGGACGGACCTTGGTGCAGGCGGGGAGTCAAAAGCTTTTTGCTTCTTTTTCTCGAAAAAGAAGTGCTTTCTTGCTTATCTTCCTTTTCGCCAGCCAAGCCCAAGCCAACGACCGTTTCACCGTCGTGCTGGACTGGTTCATAAATCCGGATCACGCCCCGATCCTCGTCGCCCAGCAGATCGGCGCTTACACGAAAGAGGGCCTGGACGTAAAACTCGTCGAGCCAGCCGATGCAAGTATCGGCCCGAAACTCGTGGCGTCCGGCCAGGCCGATGTGGTGCTGACCGCGGAGCCGCAATTCATCGAGCAGGTCGCCGCCGGCCTGAAATTGGTGCGGCTCGGCGTATTGATTGATCGGCCGCTTTCCACTTTGGTGGCACTGCAAGGTTCCGGCGTGCGCACGCTTGCCGATCTGCGCGGCAAGCGCATCGGCTACGGGTCCGGCGAGGTGGAGCAGGTGATGGTCGGTGTCATGTTGCGCCACGCCGGCGTGGCGCCGGGCGATGTGCGTATGGTGCAGGTCGGCGAGCAACTCACCGTCGCTTTGCTGTCGGACCAGGTGGATGCCGTCAGCGTGTATCGCAATTTCGAACCGCTGGAACTGGCGCGGCAAGGCGCCTCCGTGCTGCAGTTCGATTACGAGCGGAACGGCGTGCCGCCTTTCGAGGATCTGATGTTCGCCTCTCGGCCCGTGCCAGAGGCGGATACGCGCTATGCGCGGTTCCTGCGCGCGACGACGCAGGGCATGGTGTATTTGCGCGCGCATCCGCGGGAGAGCTGGGAGATGGTGCGCAAGACGCATCCGGACCTGGACGATCCGCTCAATGCGGCGGCCTGGACGGCGACGCTGCCGTATTTCGCGGCGGATGCCGGTGCGCCGGCGGATTATGCGGGGTTCGCTGCGTTTTTGCGGGGGGCTGGGCTTCGGTGATTTGCGGCGGAGACAGGAAGGAAGCAGTCCTTTTTTGAAAAAAAGGACCAAAAAACTTTTGCTTCCCCCTGGAGCTGCATTGGCATGTCGTGTCTGCTGCCAGAAGCTTGGATTGCACCTTGCAATTCAAAACGGCCGAAGCCTTAAACATTCAAAAGTCTTTTGCTTCTTTTCTTCAGAAAAGAAGGCCTTACTTCCTTACTTTTCCGTAGTCAAAATCTTCAAGATCGCATCCCCATAACGCTCCAGCTTGGACGCGCCAACCCCGCGTATCTCGCCCAACGCCTCCAACCCCGAAGGCCGGACAGCCGCTATATCGCGCAACACCGTGTCGTGGAATATCACATAAGGCGGCACCGCCTGCGATTTCGCCGTCTCCGCGCGCCACGCGCGCAGCCGCTCGAACAGACTGTCATTCGCCGGATCTGCGGCGGCGGCCGCTGCGGCAGACGCGCGCAGCGCGGGCCGCGGCGCGCG
Organism: uncultured Alphaproteobacteria bacterium; assembly: GCA_963795825.1. Taxonomy (GTDB): domain Bacteria; phylum Pseudomonadota; class Alphaproteobacteria; order Acetobacterales; family Acetobacteraceae; genus BOG-908. The sequence continues at coordinate 379,295 of CAWCIW010000002.1, forward strand.
CACGGCGGGCCCGTCCTCGCGTAGCATCACCGTGGTTTCGCCGCGCAGGATCGGGCGCGCCTGCTCCTGCACCAGTTCCAGGCCGGGAAATTCACCGTCGCCGGTGCGCAGCGCGCCGCGCGCCACGAGCTGGCGCAGCACGCCGCGCCAGAAGGTGTCGCCGCGGTCGCTGCCTATGCCGAACAGCGCGAGTTTGCTGTGCGCGTTGCGTTCGATGCGCTCGTTGCGCGTGCCGCGCAGAACGTCGATCACGTATTGCGCGCCGAACATCTGGCCGGTGCGATAAACCGCGCTCAGCGCCTGCTGCGCGGCTTTGGTGCCGTCGAACACGGCGAAGGGCGTGCGGCAGGAGTTGCAATGTCCGCAGTCCTGCACGAGCGTCTCGCCGAAACAGGCGAGCAGCGTGCGGGTGCGGCACGAGGTGGCTTCCGCCAGCCCGATCATCGCTTCCAGCCGCTGGCGCATCACCTCGCGCTGCGCTTCCGGGGCGGTCGACTGGCCGAGCCAATGGCGCGCGCGCGCCATGTCTTCGCCGCCATACAAAAGCAGGAGGTCGGCGCGATCGCCGTCGCGTCCGGCGCGGCCGATCTGCTGGTAATAGCCTTCCGGGCTGTCCGGCATGTCGAGATGCACCACGAAACGCACGTCCGGCCGGTCGATGCCCATGCCGAACGCGATGGTGGCCACCATCACGATCGGCTCGCCGCTGCGGAAACGCGCCAAGCCCGCGCGCTTCTCGATCGGGCTGAGGCCGGCATGGAACGCCACCGCGGGGATGTTCTTTTCGCGCAACTTGGCTGTCGTGCGCTCGGTCTTTGCCCGGCTGCCGCAATATACAATGCCGGCCTGGCCGTCATGCCGCTTGAGGAAATCCAGCAATTGCGTGGTTTCGGAAACTTTGGGCTGCGCCGCGATATGCAAGGTTCGGCCGGTGAAAGCTGGCGGCAAACACATGCGCGTTCTGCATGTCGAGCGCCGATAATATGTCGTCGCGCGTGCGCGGGTCGGCGGTGGCGGTAAGCGCCACGCGCGGCACGCCGGGAAACAGCTGTGCCAGCCTGGCGAGTCCGCGATATTCCGGCCGGAACTCGTGGCCCCAGGCGCTCACGCAATGCGCCTCGTCTATGGCGATCAGCGCCAGTTCGCGCCGGCGCAGCCGCTCCAGCGTGCCGGGCGAGAGCAGCCGCTCCGGTGACACGTAAAGCAGATCGAGCTTGCCGGACTCGAGAAGGTTGGAAACCCGCGACACTTCGGCGGGCTCGAGTTCCGAGTGCAACGCGCCGGCCGATACGCCGAGCTGGCGGAGTGCGGCGATCTGGTCGTCCATCAACGCGATCAGCGGCGAGATCACCAGCGCGGTGCCGGGGCGTACTAAAGCGGGCACCTGGTAACATACGCTCTTGCCGCCGCCTGTCGGCATCAGGACGAGCGCGTCTTGGCCGGCAATCAACGCGTCCACGGCTTGCTGTTGCAGGCCGCGGAAGGCGGGGAAGCCGAATACGCGGTGCAGGGTTTCTTCGGCTTCGGTCATAAATAAGAAAGCAAGGCCTTCTTTTCTGAAGAAAAGAAGCAAAAGACTTTTGCTCCCCGCATTTGCGGCGCCTGTGCATATCCGAATAGGTGGAAGCCTTGGCCAGCGCGTCGGAGCAAGAGTTTTTTGCTTCTTTTTTGCAAGAAAGAAGGCCTTGCTTTCTTCATGCCGCTGCCGCCACCGCGTGGCCGCCAGACAGCCGCCAGATCCGATCCAGCCGCTCCACCCCCGTCAGCCGATGCGCGATCAATATCACCGTCTGCCCGGCCGTCTCGGCGAACAGCGTGGTGAGGAACGCGCGTTCGGTCTCGCCGTCCAGGCCGGCGCAGGGTTCGTCCAGTATCAGCACCGGCGCTTTCTGCAGCAACGTGCGGGCGAGTGCGATGCGGCGGCCCTGACCGCCGGACAAGGCCGCGCCGCTTTCGCCCAGCCAGGCATCGAGCTGGTCCGGCAGCGCGCGCACCGTGTCGCCGATGGCCGCGCGGTCGAGCGCATCCCACAACTCGCGATCGGTGGCGGCGGGGCGGCCGAGCAGCAGGTTGCCGCGTATGCTGTCGTTGAACAGATGTGTGGACTGGCCGAGCCAGGCGACGCTGCGATGCACGTCCGCCGAGGCGAGCTGCGCCAGGTCCGTGCCGCCCAGGAAGATGCGGCCGGCCTGCGGCACCGCCACTTTCAGGGCCAGCGCGGCGAGCGTCGATTTGCCGATGCCGGACGGGCCGAGCACCGCCACGCGGGCGCCGGCGGGGATTTCGAGAGTCAATCCGCTGAACACGGCCGGCTGGTCCGGTGTCCAGGCGAAATGCACGCCGGCGAAGCGCACGCCGGGCTGCGCGGGCACCGGCGCGGGTTGCGCCGGCTCCACGACCGAGGGCGCGCCGGATGCGATGGCGAGCACGCGGGCGGCGGCGGCGGACGCGGTGGCCGCCGCCACGCCGGCGCGCGGCAGGCCGGAAATCGGCTCGAACGCGGCGACCACGAGGAACAGGGCGGCGACGGCGGCGGCCGGCGCGGCACCGGCGGCCAGCAGGATCACCAGCACGCTGGCCTGGCCGCACAGCAGGGCGCCGGCGTTGGCCCCGGTGATCTGGCGGGAGAGCGTGTCCTGGGCGGCTTCCAGTCGGTCGCCGGCTGCGGCCAGGCGCGTGGTCATGGTGACCTCGGCGCCGAAGGCGCGGACCTCGCGCAGGCCGGTCAGCGCGTCCAGGGCGGCGACGCGCAAGTCGGACGTGGCGAGGGCGAGGCGTGCGCTGCCCTGCCGCGCGAAACGGGCGGCCAGAGCGGGCATGGCGAACGCGGCGACCGCCAGCAGGCACGCCACGGCAAGTCCGGCGGCGAGGTTCAGCCGGCCGGCAACCACGCCGGCCACAGGGACGAGTAGCAGGGCGCCCACGAGCGGCAGCAGGATGCGGAGATAGAGGCCGTCGAGCGCTTCCACGTCGTTGACCAGGCGGGAGAGCAGGTCGCCGGCACGGCGGAACCCCAGCCCGCCGGCGGCGCGCGCGGCCAGGCCACGGAAGAACCACACGCGCAGGCCGGCGAGCGCGCGGAAGGTGGCGCCGTGGGTGACCAGCCGTTCGAGGTAGCGCGACACGACGCGCAGCGGGCCGAGCACGCGCAGGGCTAGCGGGGCTACGATCAGGCCGCCGGCAAGGACGGTGGCGATGATGCCGCCGGACAGGCTCATCAGCGCCACCGCGGCGCCGAGTGCCGCCAGGCTGAGCAGCAATCCCGCGCAGAGCGGGGCGGCATAGGGCCGCCAGAGCGCCAGGATGCGGAGCAGCGGCCTCATGTTCGGCGTCGGGTTCACGCGACGCCACGCGAAGCTGCGATGCGGCCGCCGCGCAGATCTAGGCGCCGGCCGCTGAAAGATTGCGCGGCGGCCGAGTGGCTGGCCATCAGCACGGTCCGCCCCACCGCCAGCCGCTTCAGGCTGGCCAGCACGTCGGCCTCGGTGGCGGGATCGAGATGCGCCGTGGGCTCGTCGAGCAGCAGCAGCGGCGCGTTTTTCAGGAACGCCCGGGCGATCGCCACGCGCTGCGCCTGGCCGCCGGACAGGCCGTAGCCGCCGTCGCCGATCGGGGTGGCCAGGCCGAGCGGTAGCCCGGCGGCGAACCCGTCCACATGCGCGGCGCGGGCGGCGTCCTCGATCTCGGCTTGCGTGGCGTCGGGGCGGGCGAAGGCGATGTTCTCGGCGATCGTGCCGGCGAACAGCATCGGCCGCTGGCCGATCCAGGCGGTGAGGCGGCTGAGCGCGTCCGGCACGATGTCCGCGATGTCATGGCCGTTCAGCAGGATGCGGCCCTCGTCCGGGCGCACGAAGCCGAGCAGGAGTTCCAGCACGCTGGATTTGCCGGCGCCGGAGGGGCCGGTCAGGATCAGGGTCTCGCCTGGCGGGACGAAGAAGGTGAGGTCGTCCAGCGCCGGGCCGCGCGAGGCGTCCCACACCAGGCGCACGCGCTCGAAACTGACGGTGACGCCGCGCGCCGCGACCGTGCGTATGGCGGACGGCACCGCGGGCGCGGGCAGGGCGGGCAGGTCGGCCAGCGCCTCGGCGGCGCCGGTGGCATGCAAGCGGTCCTGGTAGGCGGCGGCAAAGGCGCGCAAAGGGGCGAAGAACTCGGTGACGAGCAGCAGGCCGAACAGGGCGCGGAACATCGAGCCGTGGCCGCCGGCCAGCGCGGTGCGGTTGTGCAGCGCGATCACGACGAGCGCGCCGGCCATCGCGCAATCCAGCGCCGCCGAGGAGAGGAACGCCACCCGCAGCACGCGCATGGTGCGCTGGCGCAATTCGGCGGCGGACACGGCGAGCGCGCGTGCTTCCGCCTCCGCCCGCCCGGCCAGGACGATGGTGGCGATCCCGCGCACCCGGTCGAGGAAGCGGGCCTGCAGACGCGCCATCGCCTGGAACTGGCCGCGCGATGCGGTTGCGGCGCCGATACCCGCGACGGCCTGGCCCAATGGCACGAGCAGGCCGGCGAGCAGCAGCACCAGCGCGGTGAACGGATCCACGGCGAACGCCACCGCGCAGATCAGCGCCGGGCCCAGCATCGCGAGGAAGGCGGCCGGAACCCAGCGGCCGAACAGCCCGTCGAGCGCTTCGACCCGGTCCACGGCGGTGGCGGCGAGCTCGCCCGAATGGGTGCGCCGCAGCAGAGCGGGGCCGGCGGCGAGCATGCGCGCGAAAACGTCCTGGCGCAGCCTGGCGCGGCCCGCGGCGCCGGCCTTGAAGCCGGCGCGCTCGGCCTGCGCGGCAAGTGCGGTCCGCAGCACGGCCAGGGCGGCGAAACCGCCGATCGCGGGCAGGCCGTCCTGCGGGTGGCCGGACAGGGCAGTGGAGAGCGCCCAGGCGACGCAGCCGGCTTGCGCGGCGGAGGTGGCGAGGTTGGCGAGGCCGTAGCCGATGGCGGGGAGGGCTTGGGGGCGGGCCAGTCTGGTCTGCTGCCGCGTCCAGGCGCGTGCGGCGGTCTTGCTGTCCTGCATGGGGTTGGATGTAGCTGTCGGTGGGGTTTGCCTCAAGGCGTCGGGTGGGGGAGGCAGGCAAGGCAAGCAGTCCTTTTTGAAAAAAAGGACCAAAAAACTTTTGCTTCCCCGCCTGCACGCAGGCCAGCGCTCTTTTTATCGGCGTGGAGAGTGGCAAAGCGCGCGCGTATCCCGCCTGGGCGCGACAGCACATAGCAAAAGTTTTTTGCTTCTTTTTTTAAAAAGAAGGACTTGCTTCCTTACAAACCCACCGGCTGAAGCGGTATCCGCACCAAATACCGCGTGCCCGCATTCTCCTCGACCATCAGCGTGGCGCCAAGCTGACGCGCAAACCCGCTGATCAGCGTGATTCCCAGCCCGTCACGCGTGCCGGTCTCCGTCTCGGACCGGCCGGCCGGTATGCCCACGCCGTCATCCTCCACGACCAGCTCGGCCAGTCCGTCCGAGTCGGTCAGGCGCACCCGGATGGTGCCGCTGCGGCCCTGCGGGAAGGCGTATTTCACCGCGTTGCTCACCGCTTCCGTCACGATCAGCGAGAGCGGCACCGCCTGGTCGCTGTTCATCTGCAGCGGGCTCGCCTCGATCTGCAGGGCGATGCGCTTGCCGGCCGGCTCGCCCATGGCGTCGAAGATCTGGCCGCACAGCTCTTTCAGGAACGCCGGCATGTCGATCGTGTGGACCTCGCCCTGCAAATAAAGATGGCGGTGCAGTGTGGCCAAGGCGCGCACCCTGTCGCGCGCGCTGGCGAATTCCGCGCGGGCTTCCGGCTGGCGTATGCGGGCGGCCTGCAGGTTGAGCAGCGAGGCCACGATCTGCAGGTTGTTCTTCACCCGGTGATGGATCTCCTTCATCAGCAGGTCCTGCTTCTCCACCGCGGCGACCTGCCGGATCGCGTGCTGGCGCAGCGAGTCCGTGGCTTCGGCGAACGAGGCGGCCAGGTCGCGTATTTCCGTCGGCGGATCGGCGGCGAGATTCGGCTGGAAGGCGCCGCCGGTGCGCCATTCGGCCACAGCCTGGCTCAGCCGGGTGAGCGGCTCCACGAGCGCCAGATGGGTGCCGACGGCCACCGCGGCCAACCCGACCAGCAGCAGCAGACCGAGCTGGCCGAGCCGGCGGACCAGCAGGTCCGTGGCGGCAGCCTGGTCGACATGCGCGGGGTAGGCCACGATCAGGCTGTATCCGTCGTCGAGTTTGGCGGAGGCGTAAGCGTAGGGCGCGCCGCTGGTGGCATGGGCGCTTATCACGGCGGGCGAGCGGGCGAGGCGGGCCACGAGCGCGGGTGCCGGAAGGCCCAGGCCGGCGGTGTCCGACACCTTTGCCACCTGGCCGTTCGGATCGGCCAGCCAGAGGGCGCGCTGGTCGGCGATCTGGGTGGCGAGCGGCTGGCGGAACCAGTCGATACGCAGCCCGGCCGAGACGAAGCCTACGATCTCCTGGCCGTGCAGGATGGGATAGGCGAGGGGGATGATGTCGCGCTCTGCCACTGTGTCGTGGTGCAGAGGGGCGAGAGCGAGATCGCGGCGCTCGCGTACGGCTTTGAAAAGAGCAGCGTCTGCCTGTGTGTCGTAGGTGGTTGCGACTTCCGCTTTCGGCAGTGGCGCGGCGGCCGCGCTTGCTACGCCGCGTGCGGAACAGATGACGGTGCCCGTGCGGTCGTGCGCCGCGATGTCCGCGTAGCGGCCGGCCTGCAGGTGCAGGATATGGGCGAGGTGATCATGGCAGGCGGCGGTATTGCCATCGGACAGCTCGGTGATCTGCGCCAGCGCCTGCAACATCTGCTGCGCGCCGCTAATCGCCGCCACATGCTCCGCCACGGCGGCTTCGCGCAGGCGGAACACGGTGCGCTCGGTGGCATCCCGCGCGAGGCGATAGTTCTGCCAGGCGATGGTGGCCGACAGCATGAGAAGCGGGACCGCGGCGATCAGCACGATCATCGCCAGTCGTGTGCGTATCGGACCGAACAGGTGGCGCAGGCGACCCCGACCGAGTGGCTCGCCCGCAGGAGCGGGCGAGAGACCGCTCACCGCTTCCTGTCCTCCTCGATCAAACGAAGAAGTTCGTCGGGTATCGGTTCGTTGGCAACGTTATCGAAAATGTCGTGCAAACCCTTCTGCAGCCATACGTCGAAGGCCGCATCGACCTTGCGCGGCTTCTTCGGCGCGCCTCCGGCTGGCGATCGGTTCGGGTCGGGAGCCTTTGGCATCGCGGCTGCTCGTGATCCTGGGGGCGCGTGAAAACTGTTGCGGCCGCCCCCTGCGGGAACGGCCGAAACACGCTGCAATCACCTATAAATGGGCGGATGCCCCTATGTTACGCGCGCGCTGCGTCCCGTTCACCTTCGGCCAGGCGGCGCGCCAACAACGCTGCTGCGTTACGCCCGGCCTTGCTGCTCTCTTTCGTTTCGCCCAGCAGCCAGCTCTCCAGCTGACGGCGTGCGCGGAACACGCGGCTCTTGGCGGTGCCGACGGCGCACCCGGTCGATTCGGCCAGCGCCTCGTAGCTCATGCCGTGCACCACGACCATCACCAGCGCCTCGCGCTGGTCGGACGGCAGGCGGGTCATCGCGGCGGCGAGTTCCTTCAGCGCCAGGCGGTCTTCGTGGGGCGCCTCGGTGGCGAAAACGCTGCTTGGCACATCGTCGATGTCGGTCGTGTCGCGGCGCTTGCGCAGGTTGCTGATGAAACGGTTGCGCAGGATGCGGTGCATCCAGGCCGGGAAGTTGGTGCCCGGGATGAAGCTCTGCTGGGCGGACAGCGCGTTGCAGACGGCATCCTGCACCAGGTCTTCGGCGGCGGCGCGGTTGCGGGTCAGGGCCAACGCCTGGATGCGCAGTTTCGGCAGGATGGAGATGATCTGATCGTGAAATGTCGGCAGTGCAATGTCGGCGGTCATCGGTGTCTCCGTCTTCCTGAATCAACCAATGACGCAGGGCGGAGATACGCTGCATCTGGTTCGATCACGAAAACGGCATCTTAGGGAGCAAGGAAGGAAGCAGTCCTTTTTCGAGAAAAAGGACTGCTTCCTTCCTTACTTTACGCCTCCCACGGCCGGCTCCCATCAGCAAACGCCTCCGCCAGCTTCCCCCGCGCCCGCGAAACCCGCGCCCGCATCGTCCCCACCGGCACGCTGCACACCGCGGCGGCCTCCTCATGGGTCAGCTCCTGCGCGCCCACGAGTACCAGAGCCTCCCGCAGCAAAGGCGGCAGGGTCCACAACATGCGCGACATGTCGGCGATCTCGCCGTGGTGCTGCTGCAGGCCTTCGCCGCTGCCGGCATGCAGCGCCATGGCCGCCGCCTCGCGTTTACGGCGGCGCGTCTGCTCGTAGAACGCATTTCGCAAAATCGTGAACAGCCACGCTTTCAGGCTGGTGCCGGCCTGGAATTGCGTGATCGAGGCTAGTGCCCTGACAATGGTATCCTGCACCAAATCGTCGGATTTCGAGCGATCACGCACCAGAAAGCGGGCATAGGCCCTTAACTCGGGCAACAGCGCGGCCACCTCACGGCGGACGTCATACGCCTCGTCGGACGCCGGGTTGCGCTTGGACGGATTATCCATGTTGGCCTAGGCGCCCCGGACGGTGGCATGTTGGACCGACGCTGGCTTGGCGAGACTTACGCACTCATCCGACTCCGAGGAACTTTGATGACCGCACTCCGACGCGAAGACCTGATACGCGCGTTGCCGTATGCCCGCAGGTATGCGCGCGCGCTTACCGGCAGCCAACCGGCCGGCGATGCGCTGGTGGCCGACTGCCTGCGCGATACGCTGGCGGCAGATCGTGGCGAGGATGAGGGCGCGGCGATCACGGATGCGCGACAGGCGCTGTATCGCGGTGTGACGCGGCGCTTCGACGCCAGCGCGCGCGGCGGTGATTCCGAGGGGCTGTCCGCCAAGCAGCGGCAGTTGCTGCTGCTCACCTCGCTGGAGGATGTGTCGTTCGGCGACGCGGCGCCGATACTCGGCGTGTCGCCGGACGCAGCCGGGCAGTTGCTGGCCGATGCGCGCGAGCGTCTGCGCGCCTCGGCGGCGACCGACGTGCTCATCATAGAAGACGAGCCGATCATCGCGATGGATCTCGAGGAGCTGGTCAGGAGCTGCGGGCACCGGGTGGTGGGCGTGGCATCCTCCGAGGCGGAGGCGATCCGACTGGCCAAGCTCACGCGCCCCGGGCTGATACTCGCCGACATCAATCTCGGGCTGGGCGGCGACGGCACCAGCGCGGTCAGCGTGATCCTCGCCAGCCACTACGCGCCGGTGATCTTCGTGACCGCCTATCCGGAGCGTCTGCTGACCGGAGACGCGATCGAGCCGGCTTTCGTGATCACCAAGCCGTTCGAGCCGCTGACCCTGGCGATCGCCACCTACCAGGCGGTGACCGGCGGCGTGCAGCTCGACAGCGTCTAGTCACGCGCACCCGGCCGGCGCCGCGGGGGCTGCGGCCGCATTTTCGTCCGGCGGTGGCGGGCGGCGACCTCGTGCCGCGCGTTCGCAAGCTGGCAACCCGAAGCGCTCTCGCGCTCTTGAGCCTGCCGAGACGGTAAGGATTTCCTGAATGGCGGCTACTCCCGGCACACGCGGCCCTCTGCGTATTCTGGCCGGACGACTGGCCGGTGTGGCGGAACAGGCAGCACACGCGCGTGCGCTCGGGTTCAGCCACCTGCTGCTACCGCCGCCCTGGCTTTCCGCCAGCCCGGCGGACCCCTATCTAACGCGAGATTTCGGCGCCTTGGCGCCGGCCCTCGGCGTGGCCGATCTGACCGGGCTGGTGGCTGCCGCCGGTGGCATCGGGCTGATCGCCGATGTGCGTATCGACATGGTGTCGGCCGCGTTCGCGCTGGCCGGCGCGCCGTTCGCGGCGCCGGATGCGGCCGGCCTGCTGGACCCGCGTCGCCGGCTGCGCGGCGATGCGGCGCAGGCGCGTCTGGACGGCGCGGAGGATGCGGCCGCCCTGGCCACCTGGTGGGCGGGGCATCTGGCCGGCTGGCACAAGGCGGGGCTCGCCGGCTTCCGGCTGCTGGGCCTGAAGGCGTTGCCGGCCGGCACGCTGCCAAGCTTCTTCGCGGCCCTGCGGGAAGCGGTGCCCGACGCGATACTGCTGCCGTGGACGCCGGGGTTGTCGCGCGAGGCGGTGCTCGAGCCTGCGCGGACGCGGCGCGGACGGGGTGTTTGCGTCGTTGCCGTGGTGGGACAGGCAGGCGGACTGGTTGTGGGACGAGGTTGCCGCCTTGTCCGAGGTGGCGCCGGTCCTTGGGCTCGACGGTGTACCGCAGGGTGGCCATGCGGCGGCGAGCGCGCATGTGGCGCCCGGCCTGGCGGCATTGCTGGGCCAGGGCTGGCTGCACGTGCCTGGCGGCGCCGTGCTGCCGGGCGAAATCATGCGCCTGAACGCGGCGATCGGGCGCGAGGCGGTGCTGGCGGCGCGCGCGCCGGTGCGCCTGCCCCTGGGCGATGCGGGCCCGGTGATCGGCCTGTTGCGCGCCGACAGTGCGGAGCTGCGCAGTGCGACGCGCGCGGTTCTGGCGGTGGTGAACACCGACACCCAGCTCGAACTCGCGGCGCCGGGCGCGGCACTGCTGGCCGCGTGCGGCGGCGCGTTCGGCGCGTTCCAGGATGAGGCGGGCGCGCGGCTGACGCCACAGAGCCTGCTCAGCCTCAAGCCGGGCGGCTCGCGGCTGTTCGGCGCCGTGGCGCATGCTCCGGCGGACGTGCCCGGGCGCGCGGTGCCGGCCGAGGCCAAAATGGCCGCTTCGCAGGCCAGGCTGGCGATCGAGAACCCGCAGCCGAGCGTCGATGCGGGGCGGTTCCCGGTAAAGGCGATCGTCGGCGAGGTGGTGGATGTGACAGCCGACATCGTGTTCGACGGGCACGACAAGATCGCCGCCGCGCTGCGCTGGCGCGTGCCTGGCGCTGCTTCCTGGACCGAGACGCCGATGCGGCCGCTCGGCAACGATGTGTGGACCGCGGCCCTGCCGCTCGAATCGATGGGTTTGCACGAATACGTCGTGATGGCATGGCGCGACCGCTGGGCGACGTTCCATGACGAGCTGACGAAGAAATCCGCGGTCGGCCTGCGGGTGACGCTCGAGCTTGCCGAGGGCGAGGCGCTGGTGCGCGATGCGGTGACGCGGGGCGGCGCGGCGCTGGCGAAGATGCTGGCGTCGCTGACCGGATTGGACGAGGCGGCGCGCACCAAGGCGCTGCTGGCGCCGGAGCTGGCGGCGGCGATGCGCGCCGCGGATTCGCGTCCGTTCCTGGTGGAAACGGTGGCTATTCCCGTCGATGCGGATCGCGCGCTGGCCGCGTTTGCGAGCTGGTATGAGATATTCCCGCGCAGCATGAGCGACGATCCGTCGCGGCACGGCACGTTCGCCGATGTGGAACGGCATCTGCCGCGCATACGCGACATGGGTTTCGACGTTTTGTATTTCCCGCCGATCAGCCCGATCGGCCGCGTGAACCGCAAGGGGCGCAACAATACGCTGACGCCGGCGGCCGACGATCCCGGCAGCCCCTATGCCGTGGGCTCTGTGGATGGCGGGCACGACGCGCTGCATCCGGAGCTCGGCACGCTGGCCGACTTCCAGCATCTGCAAAAGGCGGCGGCCGCGCACGGCCTCGAGCTGGCGATCGACTTTGCCATACAGTGCTCGCCGGACCACCCCTGGCTGAAGCAGCATCGCGGCTGGTTCGATTACCGGCCGGACGGCTCGATACGCTACGCCGAAAACCCGCCGAAGAAATACGAGGACATCGTCAACGTCGATTTCTACGCCGAGGATGCGATACCCGGATTGTGGGTGGCGCTGTGCGACGTGGTGCTGTTCTGGGCCGAGCAGGGCATACGTATATTCCGCGTCGACAACCCGCACACCAAGCCGTTTCCATTCTGGGAGTGGATGATACGGGAAGTGCGCGCGCGCTATCCGGATGCGATGTTCCTGGCCGAAGCCTTCACCCGGCCGAAGATCATGTATCGGCTGGCGAAGATCGGATTTTCGCAATCCTACACTTATTTCACTTGGCGCAACGAAAAGACCGAGCTTGCGGCGTATTTGACGGAGCTGAACGAGGCGCCGGCGCGGCATATCTTCCGGCCGCATTTCTTTGTTAACACGCCCGACATCAATCCGGTGTTCCTGCAGGGATCCGGGCGTCCTGGCTTCCTGATACGCGCGGCCCTGGCGGCCACGCTCTCCGGGCTGTTCGGCGTGTATTGTGGCTTCGAGCTTTGCGAGGCGGCGGCGGTGCCCGGGAAGGAGGAATATCTCGACAGCGAGAAGTACCAGTTGCGCGCCTGGGATTGGCAGCGGCCCGGCAATATCGTGGCCGAGATCAGCCTGCTGAACCGGCTGCGCCGTCGCAATCCGGCGCTGCAGACCCATCTGGGCGTGCGCTTCCTGCCGGCGGATAACGACTTCGTGCTGTTCTACGAGAAAGCCACGCCGGACCGCTCCAACGTGATCCTTGTGGCGATCAGCCTCGACCCGCGTGGGGCGCAGGAGGCCGAGATCGACCTGCCGCTCTGGTCCTGGCGCATCCCGGATGAGGGAGCGCTGGCACTCGATGATCTGGTGGCCGGCACGACGGCTGTCTGGCAGGGCAAGCGGCACCGAATACGCCTGACGCCGGAGCAGCCTTACGCCATCTGGCGAGCCCGTCCCGCGGCCGCCTGAACCGCAAGTTGAAACGCCGACAATAATCGAATACGGACCACTGATGAACGTTCAAGCACATCCCGCCACGCCCGAGGATCCGCTCTGGTATAAAGACGCGATCATCTATCAGCTTCACCTGAAGTCGTTTTTCGATGCCGACAATGATGGTATCGGTGACTTCAAGGGGTTGATCGAGAAGCTCGACTATATCGCCGAACTCGGCGTGACCGCGATCTGGATGCTGCCTTTCTATCCCTCCCCGCGGCGCGACGACGGCTACGACATCGCAGATTACCGCGGCGTGCATCCCGATTACGGCACGCTGGCAGATGTGCGCCATTTCATCGATGCGGCCCATGCGCGCAACATACGCGTGATCACCGAGCTGGTGATCAACCACACCAGCGACCAGCATCCGTGGTTCCAGCGCGCGCGTTTGGCACCACCTGGCTCGCCGGAGCGCGAATTCTACGTGTGGTCCGACGACGACGACAAATATGCCGGCACGCGGGTGATCTTCCTCGACACCGAGAAATCCAACTGGACGTGGGACGACGAGGCGAAGGCGTATTTCTGGCATCGTTTCTATTCGCACCAGCCAGACCTGAATTTCGACAATCCCGCCGTGCTGGCCGAGGTTTTGTCGGTGATGCGGTTCTGGCTGGATATGGGGATCGACGGGCTGCGCCTGGATGCGGTGCCGTATCTTGTGGAGCGCGAAGGCACCAACAACGAGAACCTGTCCGAAACGCACGATATCCTCAAGCTGATACGCGCCGAGCTGGACCGGCACGCGCCTGGCCGCATGCTGCTCGCTGAGGCGAACCAGTGGCCGGAAGATGCGCAGCAATATTTCGGCGAGGGCGACGAATGCCATATGTCGTTCCATTTTCCGCTGATGCCGCGCATGTATATGGCGATCGCGCGCGAAGATCGGTTCCCGATCACCGACATCATGCGCCAGACGCCGGCGATCCCGGCGAACTGCCAGTGGGCGGTGTTCCTGCGCAACCATGACGAGCTGACGCTCGAGATGGTGACCAGCGCGGAGCGCGATTATCTGTGGGAGACTTATGCCAGCGACCGCCGCGCGCGCATCAATCTGGGCATACGCCGGCGACTGGCGCCTCTGCTGGAACGCGACCGGCGCCGCATCGAACTGATGAACGGGCTGCTGCTTTCGATGCCTGGCACGCCGGTGATCTATTACGGCGACGAACTCGGCATGGGCGACAACATCCATCTCGGCGACCGCGATGGCGTGCGCACGCCGATGCAGTGGTCGGTGGACCGCAATGGCGGCTTCTCGCGTGCCGATCCTGCCGCCCTCGTGCTGCCGCCGATAATGGACCCGATCTACGGCTTTCCCGCGGTGAATGTGGAGAGCCAGGCGCGCGACCAGCATTCGCTGCTGAACTGGATGCGCACCATGCTCGCCGTGCGGCGCCAGCATCGTGCATTCGGCCGCGGCACGCAGCGGTTCCTCTATCCCGGCAACCGTCGCATCCTGGCCTATCTGCGCGAGCATGCCGACGAGCAGGGTGACGAGACGCTGCTCTGCGTCAGCAATCTGTCGCGCACGGCGCAAGCGGTGGAGCTCGATCTCTCCGCGTTCTCCGGACGTACCCCGATCGACATAGTTGGCGGCAATGCGTTCCCGCCGATCGGCCAGCTTTCTTATCTCCTCACGCTGCCGCCCTATGCGTTCTACTGGTTTTCGCTGGTTTCGGAATCGGCCATCCCATCGCGTAGCGGGCAGGTGCCGACTCCGTTGCCGGAATATGCGACCATCGTTCTGCGCCACGATATCAGCGAAGTTCTGCAGCCGACGGGACGCGCCATACTCGAGCGCGAGGTGTTGTCGGCTTACCTGCAAAACCGGCGGTGGTTCGCCTCTAAAGGCGAGAAGCTGACCGGTGTGAAACTTGCCTATGCGGTTAAGCTCGGCGAAGGATTGAACGCGTCGTTGCTGACGGAAGTATCGGCGGAATTCGGCGACCGGACCGAGAACTATACCCTGCCACTCGGCATCTGTCGCGACGATCAGACGAGCGGTCCGCTGGCACAGCAGCTTGCGGTGACGCGTGTACGACGCGCGGCGGAGGTGGGGTATCTTACCGACGCATTCGCGCTGGACGCATTCACCCACAACGTGGTGGACGCCATGCGCGCCGAACGGCATGTCGGGTTCGCCAACGGCAAACTTGTGTTCTCCAAGACGCCGGTGCTCGACACGCTCGGGCTTGCCGATGGTTATGAAATACGTCGGCTTTCTGCCGAGCAATCCAACAGCTCGTTGATCGCCGATGACAAGCTGGTTTTGAAAGTCGTGCGCAAGGTGCTGGCCGGTCGCCATCCCGAGGCCGAGATGACCGGGTATCTCACGGCGCGCGGTTTTGCCAACATCGCGCCGCTGCTCGGCGAAGTGGTTCGGCTGGACGATGCCGGCGTGCAACACACGGTGATGCTGGCGCAGGGCTTTGTTCGCAACCAGGGCGATGCCTGGGAGTGGACGCTGGATTATCTCAAGCGCGCTTCTGCCGATATCTCCGGCTCCGACGATACGAGCGCTTTCGATGACTCTCTGTCCGGGTATCTGACGCTTGCTTCTGCCATCGGCAAACGCCTGGCCGAAATGCACGAGATGCTGGCTGGCGATACCGACGATGCGGCATTCCGTCCGGAGCCTGCCGATACGGCGGCGGTGAATGCCTGGGCGGACGGCGTGGTCGAGCAGATCGATCTGGCCATACAGGCGTGCCAACGGGTGATCGAGACGTTGGATGAGAGCACGCATGCTCTGGCATCAGGGTTCATGACGAATGCCGACGCCTTGCGAGCGGCAGCGCGACGGCTTTCCGCGGCAGCCTCTGGCCTGGCAACGCAGACGCGTGTGCACGGCGATTTCCATCTCGGCCAGATCTTGGTGACATCGGGCGACGCGACATTGATCGATTTTGAGGGCGAGCCGGCGAAGACGATGGCGCAGCGGCGTGCCAAATCATCGCCCTTGCGTGACGTAGCCGGCCTGCTGCGGTCATTCGACTATGCGGCTGCAACTGCCTTGGCGGGCCGCGTTCCGGTCTCCAGCCAGGCGGCCGAGCGGCAGGTCAACCTTGTAGAGTTGTTCAGGCAGACTGCGGGACGGACGTTCCTCGATGCGTATAGGAGCGTGCTGCATGCGTCGCCAAAACCATGGGTGGAAAAGCAAGCGGAACAGAGTTTGCTCGACCTCTTTCTTCTGGAAAAAGCAGCTTACGAAGTGCGCTACGAAGCCACGAACCGTCCTGCCTGGATCGGCATACCGCTTGCGGGGCTCGCGCGGGTATCAGAGCGTCTTCTGCAGGAGAGCCAAGCGAATGTCTGACACTCTCATGGCGACCGGCGCACCTCCCCGGGAAGCAATCGTAGCCATTGTGCAAGGCAGGCATGGCGATCCTTTCGCCGTGCTTGGCCCGCATGCGGCGGAGGGTGGAACTGCAGTGCGTGCGTTCCTGCCAGGCGCAGAAAGCGTCGAAATACTCGCGCGCGATGATGGGAATGTCCTTGCACGGATGTCGCTCATCGATGAATTAGGTTTCTGGAGCGCTGTGCTGCGTAGCGGCGCGCCATACCGGTTTCGCATTGCCTATGGTCTGGCCGTAGTCGAAACCGAAGATCCCTATAGCTTTCCGCCTCTGCTTGGTGAGATTGATATGTATCTGCTTGCCGAGGGTCGCCACCGCGATTTCGCGCGCGTCCTTGGCGCTCATGTGGCGCGCATCGAAGGCGTTGCCGGCGTGCGCTTTGCCGTTTGGGCGCCGAATGCACAGCGGGTTTCCGTTGTCGGCGGCTTCAATCATTGGGACGGTCGCCGCCATCCCATGCGCCTGCGCCAGGGCGCCGGCGTATGGGAGCTGTTCATACCGCGGGTTACTGCCGGCGCGATCTACAAATACGAAATCGTGGGACCGGATGGCGAAACGTTGCCGCTGAAGGCGGATCCGGTGGCATGGCAGCGGAGCGACCGCCGGCAACGGGCTCTATTGTCCCAGAACCCTGGGAGCCGGTATGGAGCGACGCAAAGTGGATGGCAGAATCGGGCGGCACGGCAACGCCCCGATGCGCCGATGTCGGTCTACGAGATGCACGCCATGTCCTGGATGCCGGAGTCGCACGTCTCCGATTATGGTTGGGAGGATCTGGCCGACCGGTTGGTGCCGTATGTGAAGCATATGGGTTTCACGCATGTGGAACTGCTGCCGGTGATGGAACATCCGTTCGGCGGATCGTGGGGCTATCAGCCGCTCGGGCAATTCGCGCCGACAGCGCGGCTGGGCTCGCCGGACGGATTTGCGCGCTTTGTGGACCGTTGCCACGAAGCGGGCATCGGCGTCATACTGGACTGGGTGCCGGCGCATTTCCCAACAGACGCACATGGGCTGGCATATTTCGATGGCACGCCCTCTACGAGCATGCGGATCCGCGCGAAGGTTTTCATCGCGACTGGAACACGTTCATATACAATCATGGCCGCAACGAAGTGCGCGCCTTTCTGATCGGCAGTGCGCTGCATCTGGCTGGAGCACTTTCACGTGGACGGCTACGTGTGGATGCCGTGGCCTCCATGCTGTATCGCGATTACAGCCGGCCGCGGGCGAGTGGGTGCCGAATATCTATGGCGGCCGCGAAAATCTCGAGGCGATCGGGTTTTTCCACGAGTTGTCGCGCGCGGTCGCTGGACCGGGTGCCGGGTGCGATGCTGATCGCCGAGGAGTCGACCGCGTTTCCCGCCGTGTCCCGTCCGGTTGATGAAGGCGGGCTTGGGTTCGACTTCAAGTGGAACATGGGCTGGATGCACGATTCGCTGCATTACATGGAGGAGCAGCCGATCTACCGGCGGTGGCACCATGGTGTGCTGACTTTCGGCCTGGTGTATGCTTTTTCGGAGAAGTTCGTGCTGCCGCTGTCGCACGACGAAGTGGTCTACGGAAAAGGCTCGCTGATCCGGAAAATGCCTGGCGATGAGTGGCAGCGATTCGCCAATCTGCGCGCCTATTTCGGCTTCATGTGGTCCCACCCCGGCAAGAAGCTGATGTTCATGGGCGGTGAATTCGCCCAGGATCGGGAGTGGAACCACGATGCGGGGCTGGATTGGTTCCTGCTCGACCAGCCATTGCATCGCGGCGTGCAATCGGTGCTTGCGCGATCTGAACCATGCCTATCGCGAAAACGCCGGCGCTGCATGTGCCGCGACAGTTCGCCGGACGGCTTCCGATGGGTGGTGATGGACGACGCGGATCAGAGCGTCTTTGCCTATCTGCGCCTCGGGCGAGGATGGCGATGCACCGGTGCTCGCGGTGTGCAACTTCACGCCCCTGCCGCGTTACGCTTACCGCCTTGGCGTGCCGGTTGGCGGTGTCTGGCAGGGAGATCGTGAACACGGATGCGGCCGTCTACGGCGGCTCCGGCATTGGGAATGGCGGCCGATCGAGGCCTCCGGCGAGTTGCCAGCCACGGACATGCTGCATCGCTGTCACTCACGTTGCCGCCACTGGCAACATTGGTCCTGCGCGCCGGCTAACCGCGCAGCCGGCCGGGGTCCACGCTAGACGGGACCGCACTTAAAGGGCATGCGGCACGGTCGCGTGTATTGAACCGGACGGCAAGGCGGCGTTCGCGCTCTGGGCGCCTTCGGTCGCGCGAGTCGATGGTGCTGGAGCGGGCTGGCGCCGACCGGCCGATGGACGCCGAGGATGGGTGGTTTACAGCCACGAGCTGGCAACGGCGGGCAGCGCCTACAAATTTGTGTTGCCCGATGGTATGCGCGTGCCCGATCCGGCCTCGCGGGCGCAGGCAGGCGACGTGCATGGCCCCAGCATGGTCGTCGATCCCGCTGTCTTATTCGTGGCGAAGCGACACATTGGCGCAACCGCCCATGGCACGAAGCAGTCATCTACGAATTGCATCCAGGGGCCTTTGGCGGGTTCAAGGGAATCCGTGCCAACTGCCGCGCTTACGCGCCCTCGGCATCACTGCCATGGAGCTGATGCCGATTGCGGATTTTCCCGGCAAGCATAATTGGGGCTACGACGGTGTGCTCCCTTACGCACCCGATCCTGCATATGGAACACCGGATGAATTGAAAGCGCTTGTCGATGCAGCCCATGGCGAGGGGCTGATGGTCATCCTGGACGTGGTGTATAACCATTTCGGTCCCGACGGCGCCTATATCCATGCGTTCGCAAAGCCGTTCTTCGATGAAGGTGTGCACACGCCCTGGGGTGCCGCAATCGATTTCAAGAAACCCGAAGTGTGCGCGCTTTTTATTCACAACGCGCTGATGTGGCTTCGAACGAGTATCGCTTTGACGGCCTGCGCTTCGACGCGGTGCATGCGATTTCCCGCCGGCGTTTCTTGCCGCAACTTGCCGCTGCGATCCGCGCGGGCGCAGATCATCCGGTCGCACCTCGTGCTCGAAAATGAGGAGCAACAAATCGAGCCTGCTGCACCGGTCCGGCAAAGTCGCGAAGGTTCGACGCGCAATGGGCGGACGATTGCCATCACTGCCTGCACGTTCTGCTGACCGGTGAGAGAGAAGGGTATTACGAGAGATTTCCAGGACCCGGCGAAGCAATTGCGACGGGCATTGGCCGAAGGCTTTGTGTATCAGGGCGAGATCTCGCCGCATCATGGCAAGCCGCGCGGCGAACCCTCGGCGCATTTGCCGTCGACTGCCTTTGTGGTCTGCCTGCAAAATCATGACCAGATCGGCAATCGCGCCATGGGCGAGCGGCTGGCGGCGCTGGCAGACCCGCGCGCCTTGCGCGCTGCCAGCGCGCTGCTGCTGCTGTCGCCGTTCATTCCCCTGCTTGTTCATGGGCGAGGAATGGGGCACGCGCACCCCGTTCCTGTTTTTCACCGACCATAACGAGGAACTGGCTGGGATTGGTGCGTGAAGGGTCGCCGTAAGGAGTTCGCGCATTTCTCCGCATTCCAGGACGAGTCCAGGCGGGCGCAGATACCGGATCCGAATGCCGCGGCGACCTTTGCCGCTTCTGTGCCTGATGATGCCGAGGCGGATGCCGAGCGGCATCGCGGCGGTGCTTGCGATGCACAAGCATCTGTTGGCGCTGCGTGCTACCCAAATCGTTCCCGGCATTCCGGGCTGCAAAAGCGTGGGCGCGCAGGCGATCGGCGAAAAGGCTGTGCGCGCGGCCTGGACACTCGGAACGGGCGAGACATTAACGCTCGTCAGCAACTTCGGCGATGCGGCGAATTCCGGTGGAGCATCTTCCGGGCGACATCCTTTTCAGCACGGTTGCTGTCACCAATCCCGGCGCAGATACCAGCGTATTGCACTGTCGCCACGTTGGCAAAGCGCGCATGACGGATCAGGCCTTGATCGAGCTGGCAGAGGCCGCTGGTGTCGGCGCTACCTGGAAGGATGTGTTTAATAAAACGCACGCGGTAGCCGCGCCCACTCTGCGTGCGGTTCTTGCTGCACTCGACTACCCGGCCGAGAATGATGCCGACATTTCCGATAGTCTGCATCGGGTGCGTTCCGGTGCCGGCTCTCCGCCTCTGCTGACCACCGAGATTGGCCAGCGTATAACCCTGCCTGCCAACGCCGGCGCATACGAGCTGGTGCTGGAAGACGGACGGGTGTTCTCCGGCCAGTCCGAAGCCGCGCAGGGCGTCACCACAATTCCGGCGATACTTGAGGCCGGGTATCACTCTCTGTCGTTTGCCGGTCAGCAGATTTGCCTCGCCGTAGCGCCCGAGAAGTGTTTCACCGCACCCGAAGCGATGCATGCCGCAAAAGGCTGGGGATTGGCCGTGCAGCTCTACGGTCTGCGCCGGTCGGGCGATGCCGGCATAGGCGATTTCGCAGCGCTTGGCATGTTTGCGGAGTCTGCGGCGTCATTCGGTGCGCAGGCGATCGGCATTTCACCTGTGCATGCGCAATTCACCGCCGATCCGGATCGCTTCAGCCCGTATGCGCCATCGAGCCGCACCGCGCTGAACGTGCTTCACGCGCGGGTTGACGCAGATCACGGGGAGCTCTCGACGGCAGAATTGATCGACTGGCCGAGCGTTTCGCGATTCCGCGTGGAAAAGCTGCGGCGCATGTTCGCCGCCGCGCGCAAAGAGCAGGCGGAAAACGCGGCGTTCGACGCCTTTCGCACGGCGCAAGCCGAACGGCTGCGGGCGCATGCGATCTTCGAAGTTTTGCACGCGCATTTTTTTGCCCAGGACCCAAACCTTTGGCATTGGCGGTCCTGGCCTGCGGAGTATGGCAGCCCCGACACGCAAGCGGTACGCAATTTCGCCGAGCGTCATGCCGAGGAGGTTGTGTTCCACGAATGGCTGCAGTTTCAGGCGGATCGCGGGCTGGCAGCGGCACAGCAAGCCTGTCGCACAGCCGGCATGGGCATAGGCCTGATAAGCGATCTTGCCGTCGGCACGGATTCCGGCGGCAGCCAGTGCTGGAGCCGGCAGAGCGAAACACTTCTCGGGCTTTCGGTCGGGGCGCCGCCCGACCTTATGCAGCGCAACGGCCAGAACTGGGGCCTGACCGCGTTCTCGCCCGTCGGCCTGGCGGCAAACGGCTTCACCACCTATCGTGAGATGTTGGACACGGCGCTTGCCCATGCCGGCGGTATGCGTATCGACCATGCGATGGGGTTGAACCGTTTGTGGGTGATCCCCGATGGAGCGACCGGCGCGCAAGGCGCGTACCTGTCATTTCCGGAAACCGATTTGCTTCGGCTCATTAAGCTTGAGTTCTCATAGGCGCCGGGCCATTGTTCTGGCTGAGGATCTTGGCACCGTGCCCGACGGGTTCCAGGATCGCCTGCGCGAGGCGGGTATCGACGGCATGCGCGTGCTCTGGTTCGAGCGCGACAAGCAACAGCATTTCACCCCACCGGAGACCTGGACGCCGAACGCGGCCGCGATGACCAGCACGCACGATCTGCCGACCTTGGCAGGCTGGTGGTCCGGGACGGATCTAGGCTGGCACGAGAAGCTTGGGCATCTGACGGACGTGGCGGCCGCCCGGGCGGAACGTGCGGCGGATCGCACTTCCATCTGGCAGGCGTTCGAACACGCGGGCTCCGCCGCAGGCACATGCCCGGCAGAGTCAGATACCGCGAGCTTCGCCGATGCGGCGTGCGTGCATGTCGGGCGCAGCGCCTGCGAGTTGGTCATGCTTCCCGTGGAAGATGCGCTCGGGTTGCGCGAGCAACCGAACCTGCCTGGCACGTTGCACGAACACCCGAACTGGCAGCGGCGTCTGCCGGCGGAAGCGTCTGTGCTGCTGCAAACCGACGGCGCCGCGCAGCGCCTTCGTGCTTTGGACGGCGCTCGCAAGGGCCATTAGGGCAGAAGTCTTTTGAAGGCAAAAGACTTCTCCTCGCACCTTGAACAGTGGCGCCTACTCGGCCGCTGATAGGCGCTGAAAACGTAGCAGCAGACTTTTTGAAAACTGGAGATTATTGCCGTGGCTATCAAGAAACTCACAGCAACGGCGCGCCTGCAATTCCACAAAGGCTTCACGCTGGATGACGGTGCGGCGCTCGTGCCCTACCTAGCCACGCTCGGCATCAGCCATCTCTACGCCTCGCCCATTTTTCGTGCCCGGGCCGGCTCCACCCATGGGTATGACATCGTCGATCACACCGAAATCAACCCGGAGCTCGGCGGCCGGGAGGCGTTGCAGCGCGTGGTGGCCGCTTTGCGTGCGCATGATATGGGCCTGATCCTCGATATCGTGCCGAACCACATGGGCGTCGGCGGCGACGACAACGCGTGGTGGATGGACGTGCTGGAGTGGGGCCGCGCAAGCCCGTATGCAGAGTTCTTCGATATCGACTGGGATCCGCCGGATGCCACGTTGCGCGGCCGCATGCTGGCGCCGTTCCTGGGCGACGCTTACGGCACGGTCCTTGCCGCCGGCGATCTGAAACTGCAGTTCGATCCCGCCGATGGCCGTCTGTTCGCGGCGTATTTCAACAACCGTTTTCCGATCAACCCGCGCGACTATACCGCAATCCTGCTGACCGAAGGCGGACCTTTGGAGACGGTGGCGCGGGCGTTCGCCGATCTGCCGGCGGAGCGCGGGGAGATGCGCGCGGCGGCGGCGGCGGCGCGCAGGGAACTTCGCCGGCCGGAAAACGCCCAGGCAATCGCCGAGGCATTGCGCGCTTACGATCCGGGAACGGAACTCGGCCGTGATCACCTGCATCGCCTGCTGGAGCGACAGAATTTCCGGCTTGCCTGGTGGCGTGCGGCTTCCGACGAGATCAACTGGCGCCGCTTCTTCGATGTGAACGGCCTGGCGGGCCTGCGTGTGGAGAGCCCCGCGGTGTTCGACGCCACGCATGAGGCCGTGTTCAAGCTGTATCAGGAAGGGCTGATCGACGGCTTGCGCATCGATCATGTCGATGGGCTGGCCGATCCTCGCGGCTATTGCCGCAAGCTGCGCCGCCGTATGCAAACGTTCGCCGAACATCGCCCGCCCGAGCTTTCGCAGCAGGCGCCGGTGATTTGGGTCGAGAAGATACTCGCCACACACGAGCATCTTGCGCAGGACTGGTCGATCGACGGCACCAGCGGCTACGATTTCATGAACGATGCCGCGGCCGTTCTGCATGACCAGCAGGGCGAAGCCGAAATGACGCGCATCTGGGTGGAGGCGACCGGGCGCACCGGCGTATTCGAGGAGGAAGTGATACCCGCGCGTCGGCAGATTTTGCGCGAAAGCCTGTCGAGCGAGCTGTATGCGACCGCGGTGGCGCTGCACCGTATTGCCCGCCGGGATCTCGTCACGCGCGACTACACGCTGACGGCCATACAGCGCACGCTGATCGAGTTGCTGGCGCATTTCCGCGTGTATCGCATCTATGCCGGCCCGGCCGGGCTGAGCGAGGCCGATGCACAGGCGATGGATTGGGCGCTCGCCGGTGCGCGCCGCAGCGTGCGCGCTACCGACCGGCATCTGCTCGATCTGGTTGGCGCGTGGCTGTCGGGCAACGACCTCCGGCATATCCAGGCAGGCACCCGCCGGCAGGAGCGGCTGCGCGCCATGGTGCGCTTCCAGCAGCTCTCTTCGCCCACCGCTGCTAAGTCCACCGAGGATACCGCGTTCTACCGCTACGGCCGGCTGATCAGCCGCAACGAGGTCGGCAGCGAACCGTCGCAGTTCGCCATCTCGCCTGCGGCCTGGCACGCCACGGCAAAGGCGCGCCAGCAGCGTTGGCCGCGGGCCTTGCTGGCGACGGCCACGCATGATCACAAGCGCGGCGAGGATGCACGCGCCAGGCTGGCGGTGCTGAGCGAAATGCCGGCGGAATGGGAGGCGGCGCTGTCGCGCTGGACACGGCTGAACGCGCCGTTGAAGCGCGACCTGAACGGCCCGGCGCCCGATGCGACCGACGAGGTGATGCTCTACCAGACCCTGCTCGGCGCCTGGCCGCTGGACCTCGCACCAGACGATAGCGACGGCATGGCGGCGTTTCGCGAGCGCGTGGGCGCCTGGCAGCAAAAGGCGCTGCGCGAGGCGAAGCGGCATTCTGGCTGGGCGGTGCCGGACGAGGCCTATGAGCAGGCCGCGCAGGATTTCCTGGCGGGCGTGCTCGATCCCGACCGGCCGGCCCATGTGGTCACCGAGCTGCGCGATCTGGCGCTGCGTCTGGCCGTGCCCGGCGCTTTGAACGGCCTGTCGCAGATGATGTTGCGGCTCACCACGCCCGGCGTGCCCGACCTCTACCAGGGCACGGAATACTGGGATTTCTCGATGGTCGACCCGGACAACAGGCGACCGGTGGATTATGCGGCGCGCGCGGCATCGTTGCAGGAGAACATACCGCCTGCCGCGCTGCTGGCCCATTGGCAGGACGGGCGGGTGAAGCAGTCCATCCTGTATCGCACGCTCGGCTTGCGCGGGCGCCGGCCTGAATTGTTCGCCCGCGGCAGCTACCAGAAGCTGACCGTCGATGGACCGGCCGCCGACCACATTGTGGCCTTCGCGCGGCAGTTGGGTGAACAGACCGTGATCGTGCTGGTCTCGCGGCTTTCTGCTAAGACGGAGTTGGGCGCCACGCCCCTGATACCCAAGGCGTTCTGGCAGGGAACAACCGTGCAGGTTACACGTTCGTTACAGGATCGCCTCTCGCAGGGCCAGACTCTGGCCGATGTGTTGGGCGACCAGGAATTGCGTGTCGGCAAGGATGGCCGGATCGCTGTGGGCGAATGTCTAGCCACCTTGCCGGTGGCGCTTCTGGAGGTTCGATGAACCGGATTGTCGTAGTTTCGAACCGGGTGCAGGTGCCGACCGACGGAGCGCCGAAAGCCGGCGGCCTCGCGGTGGCGCTGGACGGGCTGATGACCCAGCGTGGCGGTCTCTGGTTCGGCTGGTCCGGCCAGGTCAGCGACGATGCGCGGCGGGTCGTCGCGACCAAGACCGTGGGGACGATGCAGTTCGCCACAATGGACCTGACCACCGACGAGCACGACCGCTACTACAACGAGTTCTCCAACGGCACGTTGTGGCCGCTGCTGCACTCGATGCCGGAACACATGATCTTCGATCGCCGGGCTGCGCAGGTGTATCGGCAGACCAACGCGCGGATGACCGATACGCTGGTGCCGCTGTTGCGGTCCACGGACATTATCTGGATACACGACTATCATCTGATGGCGATGCCGGCGCTGTTGCGGGCGCGTGGCGTGGAGGCGCCGATCGGCTTTTTCCTCCACGTGCCGTTCCCGTCGCCCGACATGCTCTCGAGCGTGCCGGAGGCGGGCGTTCTCATACGCGACCTGTTGTCTGCCGACCTGCTCGGCTTCCAGACTTCCAACGACCTGGAGAATTTCGTCGCCGCCGCGCACCGGTTGGCCGGCGCCGTGCGGCTTTCCACCGGTGGGCTGCAGCTCGGCGAACGCCGTGTGCGTCTCGGCGTATTCCCGGTCGAAATCGACGCGAACGAATTCGCCGGTCAGGCGCGCGTGGCCTGGCGGTCCAACGCGACGGAGCGTTTGCGCCGCAGCTTGCAGGGCCAGCGTCTTATATTGGGCATCGATCGCCTGGACCCGACCAAGGGGCTGATACAGCGCCTGGTCGGTTACCGCCGCCTGCTGGAGACACGGCCGGACTGGCGCCGCAACGTGACATTCCTGCAGATCGCCGCCGAGTTCGCGGACGGACGTGAATGCCTACAAGGCGTTGCGGGCGGAGCTGGATTCCGAGGCGGGTGCCATCAACAGCGAATGGGGCGAGCCGGACTGGACGCCGGCGCGCCTGATTGCCCGCGGCGGCAGCCGTGATGCGGTGGCCGGCTACATGCGCGAGGCCGGCGTGGGTCTTGTCACGCCTTTGCGCGACGGGATGAACCTCGTGGCCAAGGAATATGTCGCGGCGCAGGACCCGCAGGATCCCGGCGTGCTGGTGCTCAGCCGGTTCGCCGGCGCCGCGCATCAGCTCACTACGGCGCTGCTGGTCAATCCGCACGATCCGGACGAGCTGGCGGAGGCGCTGGACCGCGCATTGATCATGCCTTTGGCTGAGCGGCAGGAGCGGTGGCAGGGCGCCTGGGCGGCGATCGAGGGTGCGACACCGGCCGGATGGGGGCGCTCGTTCATCTCTTCACTGTTGCGGGCGAGCGGTGGGTCGGTGACGGTTGGCGCCGAGGTGCCGCTTGCGCGAACGACGTTGCCGGCTTTGCCGGCCAGTGGGGCTGAGGGGCGTGGGAGTGCGCGGCTAAACTAAGCCGCTTGATTGGTCAGGTATGTACTGCGCTCGGCGTGGATCCAGCTACGGGGGGCTGCGGCGTAGGCGCGTTCGGGCCGACCCTGCGTCGTATCAGCGCTTTCGCCGGCCTACGGTTTGCCGGCCATTGCGTGTCGGGCCCGCGCCTGTATCGCTTCGGCCATGCTGCCGACGCCATTTCCACGATTGGTGGAAAGCGCCGCGATAAGCCCCAGCTCGCTCAAAAAAGCGGGGCTGGTGGCCAAAATCTCCTCTGGCTTTCGGCCGGAATATACCTTCAGCAACAGCGCGACCAGGCCGGAGACGATCGCAGCGTCCGAGGCGCCGGCGAGATAAAGCCGGCCGTCCTGCGTTTGCGCCTGCAACCATACCTGGCTCTGGCAGCCGGGAACCCGGTGCGCGTCATCCTGCCAAGCTGTTGGAAAGGCTGGCAATTTTCGGCCGAGCTCGATGATGAACTGGTATCGGTCCATCCAGTCGTCAAATACATCGAGCGATTCGCGTATGTCGTCGATCGCGGCCGCGGCGGTGTCGTCCAGAGGATCGAGGAAGGGGGATGGCATGCGCCAGGATGTGTTGGCAGGGCGCCGGTAGGTCAAGCTTTAGGGGTGGCTGCCACGTCATCGCGCCTCGCGGCGCTGTAACCGAGTTGACATGCCTCTCAGGGCCAACTAGATACCTCTTC